>NZ_CP069806.1:0-3817546 GCF_016894325.1 Glutamicibacter protophormiae | reverse complement strand
TAAGGGCGCCCCGCTTTCCGTCGAATTAATGCAATCTTGATCACTTAACACTCCGTAAATGGGTGCCGCCGATGGTGCCAAAGCGGCATCGTCTCCCCTGATTCTATCCGTCATCCACATGGTTATGCACAGCTCGGTGGGAAAACTCGAGGTTTTGGTTGTGGAAAACTACTTTTCCCTTGAGATCAAGCGTTTTCAAGCACGCGATGACATGGAAGCACGGGTCTGGATGTGAACTTTCTTTCGTTAAGTCCACCGATAATCCACAAGTTTGGGGTAGATTATTCACAGGCACTGCCCCGCTGGTTCAAACGGGGAGGTACAGCTGTGCCAATTTGACCTGGCGCGCAGTTTTTTCTATTGTTACTAAGTCCCATGCGTGCGTTTTGCGACCTGCTCAGTTTTAGAAGAGCCCGCGGAGCCTCGCGTTTTTCAAAAATAAATGTGCGTCACCAATGTTGTTATCCAGCTAGCTAGCAACGGGTAGGGCGTATCACTAATCGTCTTGGAGTATCACCGTGAGCAAGCGGACTTTTCAGCCAAACAACCGTCGCCGTGCCAAGAAGCATGGTTTCCGCCTTCGTATGCGTACCCGTGCGGGTCGTGCCATTCTGTCGGCACGCCGTGGCAAGGGCCGCAGCGAGCTGTCCGCATAAATTTGCGACACAGCTCTTGGCAGCATAGTTTTCCTGGACTCGACTAAGAGTCACGAGGAAATCCCATGTTGCCAAAGAATCAGCGACTGCGCCTAGCGCAGGACCTTACAGCCACTGTACGTTCCGGCGTCCGAAGCGGACGCCGGAACGTCGTGCTATATGCACGACCCCGGACTGATGAAGAATCGGGGGATAGATTTGGATTCATTGTGTCCAAGGCTGTAGGTATTGCCGTTAAAAGGAACCTTGCCAAGCGGAGAATGCGCGAAATCGCCCATGAGCTTCGGCGTGCAGATGGAAATCTGGACATCGTCGTACGTGCGCTTCCAGGAGCTGCAGAAATTTCCTGGGATGAAATTCATTCGCAGGTTTCCTCGGCCTTCGCCTCTGCGGTTAGAAAAGCCGAGGCACGCTGATGCGCAAGGATTCAGCACCCCGTACAGGTGTTGTGTGGTTCGTTATTGACCTGCCACGCAATATCCTCATCGGCCTGCTCAAGATTTACCGAAAAATCATTTCGCCGTTGTACGGCGATGTATGCAGATATTTCCCCAGCTGTTCTGCCTATGGGCTCGAAGCAGTTACCCAGCATGGCGTCGTTAAAGGGGCCGGGCTAACTGCATGGCGAATCCTTCGATGCAATCCGTGGTCCCACGGTGGTGTCGACCACGTTCCCGAGGGACCGAGGATTTGGCCAGAAGGTAAACTGCCGAGGATCATAGTTCTGAATCATCCTGTGATTCCCGACGATGAAGACGCCGCGGATAGCGGCCGCAAGGAGCGCGACCTCTGATGAACAACTTCCTAGACACGATATTGACTCCGTTTACGTATGCGGTGTCTTGGGTTCTGTGGGCTTTCCACGAACTGTTCACGATCATTGGCATGAATCCGGACTCGGGCGTCACCTGGACCCTGTCCATCATCTTCCTCGTGCTGCTGATCCGAACCCTGCTGATCCCGGTCTTCGTCAAGCAGATCAAGTCTCAGCGTGCCATGCAGGCACTGCAGCCGGATCTTAAGAAGCTGCAGGCGAAGTACAAGGGCAAGACTGACCAGATGTCGCGTCAGGCCATGGTGCAAGAACAGCAAGCGCTATTCAAGAAGCACAAGACGAACCCGCTGTCTTCTTGCCTCCCGCTGTTGATCCAGATGCCGTTCTTCTTCGCGCTGTTCCGCGTACTGAATAACGCTTCGCATGCAAGCGAGACCAATCAGTCCGTCGGTGCGCTGTCGGTCGAGAACATCCGCAGCTTCGACTCGGCATCTATCTTCGGTGCCCCATTGTCCGAGACTTTCCTGGGCACCTTCAACTCCGGCAACACCAACTGGGCTGTTGTTGTTGTCGCCGTGATCATGATCCTTGCCATGATCGCTTCGCAGTTCTTCACCCAGCGGCAGCTGATGACCAAGAACATGAGTGCGGAAGCCCTGCAGGGCCCGTTCATGCAGCAGCAGAAGATGATGCTGTATATCCTGCCTCTGGTCTTCGGCATCGGTGGCATCAACTTCCCAATCGGTGTGCTGATTTACTGGACCGCCACCAACCTGTGGACCCTCGGCCAGCAGTACTGGGTTATCCACAACAACCCAACCCCGGGTTCTGAAGCAGAGCGTGAGCTCAACGCCCGCCGTGCTGCCAAGGGCCTGCCGCCAGTTGGCCAGAAAAAGACCGCAGAAGCAGAGCAGCCTGTCATTGAGCAGGCCAAGGGCCAGCGAGAGCAGCCACAGCGTAAGAACCGCCGGAAGAAGAAATAGCCATGACTGCAGCCGAAAATTTTGAAGTGCCCGATCTGGAAAACCAGGTCGATTCCGAGCAGGAAGTTCTGGACGAGGGCGACGTAGCCGCCGACTATCTTGAAGAACTTCTGGATATCGCGGATCTCGATGGCGACATCGACATCGAAATCCGCGGCGGTCGCACCTACATCTCCATCGTGACCGATGAAGCGGGGACGGACCTGAGCGGCCTTGTAGGTAAGGACGGCGAGGTCTTGGATGCGCTCCAAGAGCTCACCCGCCTAGCAGTTCTGAATGCCACCGGAGAGCGATCGCGACTGGTTCTGGACATTGCAGGTTACCGTTCGGATCGTGCTGATCAGCTGCGCACAATCGCGGATGAAGCTATCCAAAAAGCCCGGGAGACCGGCGAAGAAGTCCATCTTGAACCAATGAGCGCGTATGAGCGCAAGTTGGTGCACGACGTGATCGCCGACGCTGGACTGCATTCCGAATCCGAGGGTGAGTCGGGCCGCCGGCACATCGTTGTGTCAACGCTGGACAATTAAGCCGCGCTGGCCACAAGCGTACGTGAACAAGCAAAGGACCATGCAATGACTGAGGATCTCAGCCTTACCGCAGAAGAGGCACTCGCCGCCGAAAAGATCTTCGGCGACCGCCTCGATCTTGCCAAGCGATATGTAGAGCACCTGGCCACCTCCGGCATCGAGCGCGGCCTGCTTGGCCCGCGGGAAGTACCCCGTCTGTGGTCCCGTCACGTGTTGAACTGTGCGGTCATCGAGTCAGTTATGGAGAAGGACGCCGAGGTGGCCGATGTGGGCTCCGGTGCTGGCCTGCCAGGGCTTTGCCTGGCCATCGCCCGCCCGGACCTGAATCTGACGCTCATCGAGCCTCTGGAGCGCCGCTGCATCTGGCTCTCCGAGGTCATCGATGACCTCGGACTGACCAACGCCACCGTAATGCGGGGGCGCGCTGAACAGATGGTCGATGTCGTCAACGCCCGTTACGTGACCGCACGCGCTGTATCAGCGCTGACTAATCTTGCTGGGCTGACGATTCCGCTGCTCCACGGTTCAGGGGAGCTCATCGCCATTAAGGGTCGTTCCGCTGCTGAGGAAATCGACAAGGCATCGAAGGCTATCCGTAAGCTGGGTGGCAAGGAGACCGAGGTACTCGTGATCGGGGAAGGTCTGCTCAGCGAACCCACTACGGTGGTTCGTATCAAGGTTGGCTAGTCCAACAAGTTAGGCTTAAAACAGCTTTAGGTGCGCCAGACGCGTTTTGTTGAATAAATTTCACTGAAAAGCGGATTGCAATCTTAAGGACTTGTTTTGAATGTTTCACGTGAAACATTGTCGATGACAGTCGGAAACTGCGACTGCATCTTTTCATGAGGAGGAGTTTCACCTTGTCTAAGACCAAGGATTCGTCGAGCAGTGTTTTTGACTTTAATGACTCTTCCTCGCCGCTAGCCAGCCAGCTGGCGAGTGAACATCGTCGACGCGAAGCTTTGGAGGCCCGTAAGGTGCCCAAGCCTGACAAGACCCGTTATTTCACTATCTCAAACCAAAAAGGTGGCGTAGGTAAGACAACTACGACCGTCAACCTGGCTGCTGCTTTAGCGAAGGGTGGCTTGAATGTCCTGGTGATCGATATTGATCCGCAGGGCAACGCTTCGACCGCTTTAGGAATTGAGCATCACGCCGAGGTCGAAAGCATCTACGACGTCCTCATCAACGACGTACCGCTGGCCGACGTTGTAGCCACCTGCCCTGATTTACCTTCGCTTCAGGTAGCGCCTGCGACTATCCACCTGGCTGGCGCCGAAATTGAATTAGTGTCCCTTGTAGCCCGAGAGCAGCGTCTTCAGCGCGCACTGGACGATTATGCCCGTACCCGGCAGCGCTTGGGGCAGCCACGTTTGGATTACGTGTTCATCGACTGTCCACCGAGCCTCGGGCTGCTGACAGTTAACGCGTTCGTTGCAGCACGCGAGGTATTGATCCCGATTCAGTGCGAGTACTACGCTTTGGAAGGCCTGAGTCAGCTACTGAAGAACATCGAGATGATTCAGAAGCATCTGAACTCTCGCCTCACAGTCTCCACTATCTTGCTGACCATGTACGACGGGCGAACGAACTTGGCAGCCCAAGTGGCCAACGAAGTTCGTGAGCATTTCCCCGAACAGGTTCTCAAAGCAGTGATTCCTCGTTCTGTCCGTATTTCTGAGGCACCAAGTTATCAACAGACCGTTATTACATACGATCCGAATTCTACTGGTGCGCTTTCATACTCGGAGGCTGCACAGGAAATCGCTGATCGAGGGGCCAAAAAGTAACACGAAGCATTTCAGAAACTAAAAGCAGGAAAACTCCTGCTTTTAGTTGTTTAAGACGGAAGTATTGGGTCAATTTTCCGGACGTGACGGAAACACTCACCTTTCAGTACTACGCGTCCCAACTCTTAACGCAGGTAACAGTAGACTAGTCGTGGGCTGAGATTCGGGATGAAAGGGCGTGCATTAAATGGCTGAGAAGAAACGTGGCTTGGGTAGGGGGCTGGGTGCGCTGATCTCCAGCTCGCCGGCAGCGACTGTTCCAGAAGAACATGTAGATGTTTCACGTGAAACGACCGCGACAGAAACGACTGCTCCACCGTCTAAAACTAAGCCTGCACGACCCGTAGATATGTTCTTCGAACCGGGAAGGAAATCTTCTTCATCGGGAACTGGGAGTACATCGTCGCGTTCCACTAAGAAGCCTCGAGCAACGATGCCGGGGCTCAGCTCCACGGTAGCTTCAACTAAGCCGAAGCCTGCTGAACCCAGTATCCAGCCTGAAACCGATGGGCTCGTCGATGTTCCTGGCGCACAGTTTGCCGAAATCGACGTCAAGCAGATCCATCCGAATCGCAAACAGCCGCGTAGCAATTTCGATCAGGAACACATGGATGAACTCATCCACTCGATCCGCGAAATTGGTCTCCTGCAGCCAATCGTGGTGCGTCCGTCACGAGAAAACAACGAGGCACCATATGAGCTGGTCATGGGTGAACGCCGTTGGCGGGCAACCCAGGAAGCAGGCCTCTCGACAATTCCAGCGATCATTCGGGACACACAAGACACTGATCTCTTGCGTGACGCTCTTTTGGAGAACCTGCATCGTTCGCAGCTTAACCCTTTGGAAGAAGCTGCGGCATACTCGCAGTTGTTGGAAGAGTTCAATTGCACTCAGGAAGTACTCTCTGAACGTATCGGGCGCTCTCGATCGCAAATCTCGAATACGATCCGCCTCATGAAGTTGCCGGCACTGGTGCAGCGTCGTGTTGCCGCCGGAGTGCTTTCTGCAGGTCATGCCCGCGCGCTTCTTGGGCTTTCCAATAATGAGGCGATTGAGCAGCTCGCCCAGCGCATTATCAACGAAGGCCTGTCCGTGCGCGCCACGGAAGAAGCAGTCGCTTTGAGCGATGACAAGCCGAAACCGAAGGGTCGAAAGGTACGCGAGACGCAACGGAACGAGCGGCTCGACTTTATCGCAACTTCGCTTGCCGACAGACTCGATACCAACGTCAAGATCCAGCTCGGCAGCCGCAAGGGCAAAGTCAGCATCGAATTCGCCTCTGTCGAAGATCTGAATCGAATCATGGAAGTTCTCGATCCGAATATGAAAGCTTAGTAGGCCAGTCTAATCAGGGTGTATGTTTCACGTGAAACATACACCCTGATTGCCTTAATAGCGTTTTGAATGAACCGTGTTTCACGTGAAACAACTATCACGCTGTCGAAGGAACTGCTTCGACGCGGCGAGGCCATGGATCATTGGTTTGAAAATTCTACTTTGACACCCTGATCGAAAAAAAACTTAAAGACGCAACACAGACTAGTGGGTACGCCTTTCCAAGTCATCTGAGATCTCCACTTCCTACCTTCGGGGGAGCGACCACGAAGGATGGAAAGCGAGCATGGCATTTGCTGCAGCGACCAAGGCAACTGGTACAAGCAGGGCTCCGAACATTGCAGTCACAATTCTCTAAATGGTCACCAGTCTGCCGGGACAAAAGTGCAGATTCAACGGCTGACGTAACGTGCGCAATCCGCTACTAACTGTTTCCGCGGTCGTTGGTTAGTGCGAGCGTGATTGCATTACTTGCTGTATTGCTGGAGAGCAATCCGGCTAATCGGCCCGCACTCCACGACTCGGATGATCCGACGTTCATGATCTTGAGATCGGCTTACTGCATTGGAGAAAACTGCCATCACGGCTGCGAAAACTTTTAGAAGCTGCCAGCTGCAAACAGCACGACCTTGGGGATGGACGTGTCTATCGAGCCGAACCTGGTTGACTAAACCTGACCGAATCAGCTCGGACTACCGAAGGGGGAAACGGAAACGTTCATCGTCGCTAGTGCGGGTCTTATTCCTTGGGCACTTTGACGCATGAACCAGGCTGGAAAGCTGCCATCTGGTCAGAAGCAGATGCTGTCGGTCGAGCAGGACGCACCCTCGAACATTAGTCTGCGGCACCGAAACAGAGGAGCGCGCTGTAGCTGGCAACAAACTCTGCTGATCGACAGTAAATTTCTCGGATGAAGAGTTAACCGTAAGTGGAACACCGGCCCGCACGAAAGATGTAGACATCGGATAAGGCAGGGGAGAGTAGCTACGGTTGGCGAGTCGACTGACCTGCGCGATACACCGGACAATTAAAGTACCGCCGGCCATGCATGTAGTTGCTCTGTCGAATCTTCCATGCATGGCGCTACTACCTTTAAGTGAAGCTCGGATGAGTTTGTACCATAATCTGCCCCGAGGGCCACTGGAACTGCACACAGCGCCACTACGATCCCCAAAGCCTCCAACCCCATGTCTGAGGGCGTCCAGGGGCCCTCAGCGGCCTCCTGAGCCGCACAGCAAGGTGTTGCCGTCCTTATGCGTCGCCCAGGGAGTTGCTGCTTAGCTGGAAGGCGATACGGCATCCTCTGATTCCATCAACTTTTGGGTAACGCTGACGCTTTTCCCGCTCACCACCAAAATGATCGAGAACTGACTTCGGAGCATCTTCGGGCCTTGCTTTGGGCTGCTCAGTTTCATGCGCAATTTGGCGTAAGCCCGCCACGGATGAAGACCGAACTGGTGTCAACCCAGGTCGAAATAACAGCGGCAAAATAGCAGGGGCAATTACTAGTTGAGTAGAGTTCTCTGGATTCTTCCCAAGATGATGCACTTCCACAGTGGACTATGAAGCCAAGATCAAAGCAGTAAAGATGGACTCATCCTCTCGGCAATGAGTACCTCTTCAAATATTTCGCTGGCTAGACACTGCTGAATATTTGACTCATTGAGAGCCACTAATTTTGTCGTTCAGAGCCACTAGCGGAGAACAGTATTATTGCCCGTGAGTGCCACCCAGCATTGACTTTCCGATCCGCTTTCTGTCGCTGTTTTCTCTCCGTAGGTGTCAGTGTCCCTAACACGGCCTGCGTAGGAGACGCGGGGTACCACTTCGTCCGTGTGATTTGCAGTCAAGGTGATAAGGGCCTTACATCTGCAGCACTAGCGGTCTCCCAAGGCCTGAGCGCCGGTCTACGCTCGACTCGGCAGTTTTAGTGGCCTTCAGCGAGCATTCTTCCTGCCCGTTGTTAGGACGAAACCATTCCCCTGAACAAGGACAGGTAGGCCACAGTGAGCAAACGTGTCATTGCAGCGTGCGGCGCGAGACAAGTGGCCTACGCGCTTCCGTAGCACGAGTACCGTTTCATTCGTCCGGTGCAATGTCTGCCAATTCGCTAGCCAACGTGCCAATCAAGCAGGTGGATCTGAACAACAATATATGGGTGGCTCCGAACCGTAATAACGGGTGGCTCTGATCGGGAATAATGGTGGCTCTCAAAGCTTCGAATATTCAGTCTCCTTCACATTGGAAAAGATTTGGAGGGGAGATGCTGACAGCAGGGGAGTAGCCTTGGCACCATCAATCCAACGCATTCTGAACCTCTCACATTTACCCGACGGGGTAGCTTCTGCCCGTATCAAGTATCTCCAACTGTTCAGCGCAGGACATCGCTCGGCCACGCCAGCGAGATTCTTTCCTGCGCACGGTGGAAGTAGCATCCTTGCATAATGAAGCAATTTTTTGAGCAGTCGACTTTTGCAGTGAACATCTGCAGGTATTGCTGAAGGAAGGTATCTCAACAATGCTCATCTGGGCTACTAGGGGTGGATTACGACCCGAAGATTCCAGAGATGTTCGAATACACAGAACCAAGAGCTCTGGTAGATAGTCTTGTGAAATTCAATGAGTTCCTTTTGGCGGTCTGATGAGTTTGGCCTATCAGGTGGGGCTCGGCACACCATATGCCGCATTCCCGCTGGCAACTCTACGGCTTCGCGAATCTTCCGTTAGAAGATTGCCTCCGCCCCGAAGATGGAGTTGATGTTTTCGGCAGTCGTTCTTAAGAATCGAACATGAGTTTCAACTTCCATTGATCTGAAGGGATGAACGCATATCGGTTGCCAGCCCGATGAGTGATGCCCCCTCACCTTAGGAAATCGATTCTTTGAATGCTGTTGGTAACCGAAGCGAACTATGGAAATGAGATGGTCGGTCTTCTTCGGGCAGTCTTTCATCTCGTTCAAGACTGGCCACGCAAAAAGAGGTACGAATTTTACGAGATACTGGCCAGGGAGTTTTCTGCCGTGTTCAGCTAACTGAGTCACAGAAGAAGTGCTGGTGCCTTGGTTGAGTTGTGTCTGTGAATCGGACACAGCGATTGCTGCTATCGGGCCACTAGAAGTTCGCCTCTCTCACTGCTGCCCGCCTAGCTTCCAAAATGCGAAGAGAAAGATCGCTGATAAGTTATTCCGGGTGCGGCCGTCTCTACCATCGCTATTGTTGGACCGACATTTCCTGCTAAATTCGCAGGCCTGGATAACTTACATGCGCATACCGGTTCAGGGACAAAATTATGAAGACTGCTCCGTTGTGTAGATCCCGTTGCCTACGCGCGTTTCCTTTTTCAGTTTGGCAACTTCTGATGGGAGAGAGATCCCAAGGAATCTTTATGATGGGCAAAGGGGAGCTGATTTAGAAATGAGCTACTGTGGCCACGCGAGTGCTGTGCTGAGTTGGACTAGAAGCAGATGGAGTCGTAGCCAGGACAAACTACATCAGATCTACCCGAGGTGGATATTTGAACTTCAACGTAGCCTGTCCGTGCTCATTAGTTTGCCTCTTAATATTCATTGTCGCGCTCAGAAGCTCGTGGAGAGTGATCTGCGGCGTCTGAGCGCTTCGTAGCGCCTTCCCCTAGCAGTGGAGCCTGAAACATCGCAGAGGAGCACTCAGGCGGGCTGAGAGGGCTGCTTTGGTATTCGACCTGCATCGGGCTCTCCGCTGGTATGACCAGCGGGTAATTTCAGGAAGCAATTCGATCGGGAATCACGTTTTGGAACAGCCGGAGATGGGAAGAATTCTGGTTCAAGGAGATGACGCTAACTATGATCGACACGGCTGGCTTAGGTTGCGCGCAGGAGAGAATCTCCGTGGAAAGAAGGTTTCGACAGCGAACCGACTTGCTTGCGGCTGGTCGTAGGATTGGCTTTTCTGCGCGGACACCAACGACCGGAAGTAGGCTGACGCCTGCAATGCGGGGAATCTGGCGGCCAACATACGGCTGACTCCGAGACTTCCTCACAGTTGCGGTGGTGCCGGCAGCCGCATCCCGCGGGAAATCAGGCCAAGAAGGCTAGTACCTTGCCGGCTGCTGGGTAGCTTTCTGGGCGGAACGATGGGCGGCCCATGAAGCGATATCTTGGAATGGTGGCGGGAGGATCCGGCACCCGTGACTCATTTTGCGACTGCGCCGCGATCCACGATATTCCCAGCGCAGCACGTGAAGCCCGCGAGCTTCCCAAGGTGTGGTTGTACATGCAGTCCGCCTCGACAGCCTTCCGCCAGGGCTTGGGGGAGTGGTTGACCTTCACCATGGCGCTCCGAGGCTCCGAGGCTCCGAGGTGCCGATCCGCGGTGCGCGGCACTGGCCTACTGGTTCAGGACGGAGACTCTATGCTGCCATTTGAATCAGAGCATGTTTCACGTGAAACAACACGGCGAGGTGCCGGCGGCCGGCTAGTCTTCCGCGAGGAGTTTCACGTGAAACATCATCATTCCCGCAGCCCCGGTCTGGCCCGAAACATGTTTCACGTGAAACAGATCCGTTGAAGCAATCGTGACTGAGCGTGCACAGCATGCGCCAATAAGGTATCGACGTCAATCGTGTTTCACGTGAAACAATGCAGGGGAATGGCCCATTAGCAAGAGAAGCTAAGGGTCCGGTCAACATAGGCAGATACATAGGTCCACTCCTATGAACACTTGAAATGCGCGAATGATGCGAAATATGAGTGCCAATCAAGGTAGCAGTCGCCATAAGGACACAGGTGTACATGTCGTCAAATTTGCGAATCACCGAACGCAGGACAGCCTGGAACTAATCCATAGAAGCTTATCGCCACACACACTGGGCATCATGATGGAATGAATGGTTGCCGTAAGTATGAATGCGATGCCAACGGTTGGAAGTGCCATTCAACAGCAAACATCGAATTGCGGCAACGAACAGATTCACCTATCCCGACAGCGTTGTCGAAGCCGCGAGCGTGCCAACGTGCATGAGGCGAACTCAATGAGGATTTCGATGGTTCGCGGCGACGACCTTGTCCTGCACAGGAGATGGGAACTCATATTTGGATAGATTGCTTGAGGAGAGTTTCGGTCCAGAAGGCTGTGCGGGCCATGTTGAGCCTAGAGCTGCAGCGTTGCCAGCGACAGTTTCCCAGAAACCTCAAAAGGATACAGACCAAGAACGGGAGTGCATACGTCTTGTTGTGGAAGGCGGCAAATGACTAGCAGATTTCAATACCAGGGTGACAACGAGTTCTTCGGTGGCAGTTTTCATGCTTGCATAGACCGTACGCAGAAGGCGTAGGCATTCTGCACGCGTCACCGGGTCAAAAGTGAGTATTCGCTAAACTCGACGAGTGTATTGAATATTAGGATGTTTGCGAACCACCAATACTGCCGTTCAGAGCCACCTGCCCACTTTATGCACTCGCAAAAGACTCGGCGGACATTGCACCGACTCGACTCAACGATATCCGCGCTCCGGAAGCCCAAACGCTTATTGAGCCGCACCGATCCCCATGTGTGCACATTGACTCGCAGCTGCCGACCTGGCCATTTTTATTGGAGATTGGTTTCTGCCCAACGACGGGCATGAAAATACCCATCACTGATGGTCGATAGATTTGTGCCGGCGCGCGAAGACCACTCCTAAGGTCTAGGAAGATTCCTGCGGCAGCAGATGCAAGGACTCTCATCGCTTTCGCTGTAAATCACACGGAAGCAGTGGCAGTCGGAATCTCCTGCGCAGTCAGTGCTTGGGGGAACAGTGGTCAGGAGTCTAAACAGCGGCGCGTGGTGGCTCTTAAAGAGAACATCTGGTGCCCCTCACCGACAATAATGTTGTTCTCCGCTACTGGCCATGAACGGCAATATTGATGGCTCTCGACGATTCGAATATTCACGCATCGGGGAATCTTTGGGCCGACGATCTTAATTGCTGCCAATTATATGAACTCGGTGTTGAGCCATCGGGCACCGATACAATGACGCTGAGGATTGCAGGCTTGGTCGCGTCTTGAGTGACCAAGTTTCGGTAGCCTTTGCTCAAGGCATACAAGTTCCGGACCCAGAATGATTTCGTTTTGATGGCCTAAGAAATTCCGCTCTCTTTCAATTGTGTTCCAGTTATGTGGGGTGGTGCGGGCAAGCCCTAGGACGCAAAGGCTCTATGGGATTGAGTGAAATCGTTTACTGGTGTCATGGCTAACTTTGCAGGTACGGGTCTTTTCCGCTTGGAATGGCGGCAGGGAGGTCCCGATATCGACTGTTCAGATATCCGGACGGAGTGTTCGCTCGACGGTGGCGGGAGTTGGTAGCTCGTAGGGGCCAGGGCATTCCGAACCAATACAATCAGCATCCTGCCAGTTCGAGATCAGAACAATGCGATTCACCAAGATTCGGCTGCCTGCGGATTGGAGCCGCGGATCAGAATCTCCTATACGACTGGCGGACGAGGTTCTGTCGACTTTGGTGAAAGCCTGCATCAACTGCTTACAGTTATGCACAGCTGGCACGGACGACAACGAGAGATAAAGGATCACCTCTTGTAGTTCAATGAAAAACAAGCGTATGAATATGTTTAACCGGAATGATGCGCGTAACGTGTCTAAGATAGAACGCCTCGCTCACTCGAACAATGGTAAGGGCAGTTGAGATCCCTTTTAGACAAAAAAGTGGTGCGGCGGGAACAATTCCCGCCGCACCACTCAAAATGCCGGCTACTGGCTACAGGTAGGCTGCAAATTCTTTCTCGATGACAGCCTTGGGCTTGGCACCCAGGGAAGAAGCTACGTGCTCGCCGTTCTGGAACACGAACATGGCTGGGATGGAGGTAATCCCGTACTTGGCGGACAGGGCCTGGTTCTCGTCGATGTTCAGCTTCACGACGGTGACCTTTTCAGCGTGCTCTTCAGCGATCTGGTCCAGGATAGGGCCGAGCTGGCGGCATGGACCGCACCATTCTGCCCAGAAGTCTACGATGACCGGCTTGTCGGATTCCAGAACCTCTGCCTGGAACGTTGCTTCGGTAACTGCTTTAGCGTTGCTCATGAGATGCAACCCCTTTCTGAGGAATTAGTTTGCGGCTTCTGCCGGGGTCTTGACGTTGGCCAGGAAGTGCTCGACATCCTGCGCCGCTGCGCAGCCTGAGCCGGCAGCAGTGATGGCCTGACGGTAGGTGGAATCGATGACGTCGCCCGCGGCGAACACGCCTGGCAGCGAAGTCTTGGAGCTGCGTCCGTCGACGGCGATGGTGCCTTCTGCAGTCAGCTCAAGCTGATCCTTGACCAAATCCACGCGAGGGTCGTTACCGATGGCCACGAAGACACCGGTGACGTCCAAAGTGGACTCTTCTCCGGTGTTACGGTTTTTGACGACTAGTCCGTTGACCTTGTCCTCACCGTTGATGCCGACAACCTCGGAGTCCCAGACGAACTCGATCTTCTCGTGCGCCAGGGCACGGTCAGCCATGATCTTGGAAGCACGCAGCTCGCTGCGGCGGTGCACGACGATGACCTTGGAAGCGAACTTGGTCAGGAACAGTGCTTCTTCCATGGCCGAGTCGCCACCGCCGATCACGGCGATGGTCTGTTCGCGGAAGAAGAAGCCGTCGCAGGTAGCGCACCAGGAAACGCCGTGTCCGGACAAGCGCTTCTCATCGGCCAATCCCAGCTCGCGGTATGCGGAGCCGGTGGAAACAATGATGGAACGGGCACGGTACACAGTGCCGTCGGCCAGCGAGAGGGTCTTGATCTCGCCTTCTAGATTCATTTCGGTGACATCGTCGAAGAGGATCTCAGCACCGAAGCGCTCTGCCTGCTGCTGCATGTTGTCCATCAGGTCCGGGCCCATGATGCCCTGCGGGAAGCCCGGGAAGTTCTCCACGTCCGTGGTATTCATCAGCTCGCCACCGGCGGTTACGGAACCTGCAATCACCAAGGGATTCAAGTTTGCTCGCGCGGTGTAGATCGCAGCGGTGTAACCGGCAGGGCCGGAACCCACGATGATTACGTCGCGGATTTCATCGTTCTGTACTGAAGTCACGGGGGTAGAACCCTTTCGTTCTTATAATGCGAGGTGGATAGCGAGGGCTAACCTCACTATCCACCTCAACGCATTGCTTTGGTAAAAAATTCCGCGCGTGTTACTTGGCGGAGAATTCGCCGATCTGCAGACCGTATGGACGATCAGGATTGGCACCCGAGGCCCGGCGAGGCAGATCGGTGACATTCAGGAAGATGTACTGGCCTTCCATGAAGTCCTTGTCCCCATCCTTGACCGGGACGGTGACCGATGGGCCGGAGAAGGAACCCTTGGCCACAGACGTGGCGCTGCCCAGATCATCCGAGCTGCCCACGAGAATTTCGTAGGCGCCACCGGTGGCGTTCAGGCCATCCAGCGAGATCTCGGAAACAGCCGACTTTTCTTCAAGCTCGAGGATGAAAACCATGTTCGAGGCGAATCCGCCGAAGTTGCCTGTCGTGTAGGAGAAGGACTTGTAGCTGCTCGAGGCATTCCCGTCAGTCATCTTCGACAAAGTATCGTCGGTTGCCGAATTCAATTCCTGATTGCCCGGAACCAGTCGGGAGACGTCGGCGACAGCAGGAGCCGGCAGTGACGGGGTCTCGGATTCCTCCGGGGTATTGGACTCACCCGGGGTGGTTGGAGCTTCGTTGACGGTCGGGGCCCCGTTGTCATCCGCCTGGTTGTCCTTGTCGCCGCCCAGGAAGTTGAAGGCAAAGACCACGCCGATGACCAGAACGATCACTAGTACGGCACCGACCAGCAGGCGGGTGCCGCGCGAGGTGCTCTCCTCCTCGTCAACCTGTTCGACGGCCTGGTTCTGCACCGGAGCGTTCTTGGCCGCTGCCGGGAAAGTCGAGGCCTTGGGTGCAGCTGCGCTGGCCGCACCCGCTGCAACGCCGGCAGCCGCCGCTGCAGCCTTCTTCTTGGCGTCGCTCGAGGTAGCGGCAGGCTTGGGCTGCTGGGCCTGGGGCTGCTGCTTCTGCTGCTGGGGCCTGGATTCTTCCGGTTTGGCCTTGGGAGCCTGGCCCTTGGACTGTGCCGCGGCGGCCAGGGCAGCGGTTGCGGTGACGTTGGGCTCGACCTTGTCGTCCAGCCGCGTGACCTTCGGCTTGGGAGCCTCGGGCTGCGCAGGAGCCACCGGGGTAGCGGCGGTCGGAGTCACCTGGACATTCGGAGCGGTCTGGTCGTCGATATCGGCCGGAGCCGCATACTGCTGGCCGTCGTCTTCCTGGTAGCCGGAATCGTCGTAGACGTCCTCGGCAGACTGCTGCTGGTTCTTCTTGCCGAAGCGGTTTTTGAAGCCGGCGAAGCCGTTGGACAGCGCGGTGCCGACCTTGCCCTGCTGTTCGGACGCGTCCTCGTAGCGAAGGTTCTCGTAGTACTCGTCATCGTCCGCGTAGGTCTCCGGGACGGACTGGCGCGATTCGCCGAAGATCTCGGTGCCCAGGGTGTCGGTGAAGAACGGCTCCACGTACGGCGCCTCGTCGGTTTCCAGCACCAGATCAAGCATGTCCGACGAACGGGCCACGTTGGCGACCAGATAGGTCTGATTTGAATCGGTGATGCCCAAGTCAAGAACCTGGACATTGGACGTACGCTCGCCCATGGCGATTTCACGGGCGCTAGTGGCCAGCTGGGATGAATTGTGAACCGAAGCCACCATGATGCTCACCGCGCGGTTGAGCACCTGATCGATGCCGCTTAGGACCAGATCGCCTTCTGCGGATGACAAAACGGTCTCGGTGACCTGGTAACGGCCGCTGAGAACGGAGCCGACATCGATTGGCTGCGACACGTGCATCTCCAAGGGGTTGGTTTGCGGTTCGATGGCAGTGAGGCACCGCCATCTGCCATGTTACCTGCCGATGTCGGCGGATTGGTGGCTATTTGGGCAGAATCACCTTGGTTCTTCGCGGCGCCGCTGCTAGCGCTTAAGTCCCGGGATTCGGCGCAGCAGGGGGCCCAGGAACCCGTCCAGTTCCGGAACCTTGGTCTTGTAGAGCAAACCGATGAAGACCACGGCCATCACGCCACCCACGACGATCACGGTGATGATGGCGGTGATCAGCGAATCGTAGGCGAATCCGAAGTTGAAACCGCCCATGAACCACAGCACCAAGCAGCCCACCAATGCGGAAATGGTTGCCATCCAGCCGATGCGCACGTAGGTGTCGATCACCCGGGTGATGCCGTAGTCCCCGTACCTGTGCTTGACCAAATAGTGTGTGCCGATGGCGCCGAGCACGTTGGTCAGGCCGTAGATGAAGGCGATGGCCGCGGCGATGTGCAGCGGGTCGACCACGGCGGCCGCGGTGAAGGCGAGCACCAGACCCAGGGCGGCGGTGGCAGTCTGGATCAACATGGGGGTGCGGGTGTCCTCATCGGCGAAGAACACGCGCAGCATGAAGAACTGCAGGGACTTGAACGGAAGGCCCAGCGCAGTGAGCACCAGCAACTGGCCCAGCGCTCCGGCGGCCTGGGCGGCGTATTCGGAGTTGCCGGCGAAGAGACGCCCCAGCGGACCAGCGAGCACGATGAAAACCAGCGTGCAGAAGATGATGGGTATGGCTGTCGAGCGCATTCCCTGGCTGAGCAGCCCACCCACGTCATGCCGGCGGTTCTCGTGGAAGGCCCGAGTGAAGTCGTTGAACAGCACGGTGGCGACGGTCAGCGCGAACAGCGAATGCGGCAGCACGGTGATCAACTGAGAGGTGTTCAGCGCGTATTCGCCGGCCACGGAGGCCGCCTGCTCCGCAGGCAGCTCGGTTCGGGCGGCCGTCGCAGCGGAGACGATCTTCGAGTACAGCAGCGAGGAGACGTTGCCGATGACCATGGCTGCCAGAGTCCAGATGGCCAGCTTGCCCACGTGGCGCAGGCCCATGCCACGCCAGGAAAAATCGAGTTTGAGCTGTAGGCCGGTCTTCTTCAACGGCCACAGCAGCACTACCGATTGCATCATGATTCCCAGTGTTGCGCCGCCGGCCAGCCAGATGGTTTTGCCGGTGGTCCAGGTATCCATCGGGTCCCCGGAGGAATAGGCGCCGAAAGTGATGATGAATGCGCCGATGACCAGCAGCTGGATGATGTTGTTGACCGCCGGGGCCCACATAAATGCGGCGAACCTGCCGTTGGCGTTGAGCACCTGGCCGAGCACGGCATACAGGCCGTAGAAGAAGACTTGGGGCAGCGACCAGTACGCGAAGGCCGTGCCCAGCACAATCATCGGTTCGGTCCAGTTGTGGGTCAGCGCCACGATCAGGGGCCTGGCGAACAGCGTGAGGACCAGTGCCATCGCGCCCATGACGACCATGGTGAGGGTGATCAGTTTGGAGGTGTAGGCGGCGCCCCGGTCCGCGGCCTTGGATGCCTTGATCAGCTGCGGGATCAGCACCACGTTGAAGATGCCGCCGGCCAGCAGCATGAAGATGATCGTCGGGATGACGTTCGCCTTCTCGAAGATGTCCGCCACCGATGTCACCGATCCGATGGCCAAGGCCAGCAGGGCAGTGCGCACGAAGCCCAGGATTCTGGACACCAAGGTGCCGGAGGCCATCAGGGCATAGACCTTTGACCTGGAGCCGCCGGAGGCAGCCGGGGTTTTGGCCACTGGTTCGGGAACCATTTCCAACGCTCCTGTTACCGGTTGGTCGGAGCCCTGAAACGAATTAGGAACCTGAGACATACTTCGTTAGAACCTCGCGTGCCAGTTCTGCGATCCGGCGCTCATTAGGGAAGGACAGGCGTTTGCCCAGGGCATCGAGCGGCACCCAGGCAACATCCACGGCTTCGTGATCTGGATCGTTTTCGATGGTCAGATGCCCGCCGGTGGCTTCCAATAGGAAATGGTGTACGGTCTTGTGCACCCGGTAGTTAGTCACGGTGAACCAGTAGTCAACCGAACCCAAGGGTGCGAGGATCTTGCCGGCGATGCCGGTTTCCTCCTCGATTTCGCGGATGGCCGCTTCCTCGTTGGTTTCTTCGCCCTCCGGGTGCCCCTTGGGAAGGCACCATTCCAGGCGCCCGCCGCGGTTATACCGAGCGATGATCGCCACCGGAAAATCCGGTTTTTCGAAGTCGATGACGATGCCTCCGGAGGAGACTTCCTCGACGGTCGGCAGACTCGTATGACCGCCAGTTGCCTGCGCGCGGGCCATTGACGCAGTCAACGGCGTGCGCTTTGGGGCAGACGGGATCGGTCGGTTCATGGATCCACTCTATCTAGAAAGTGCCCTCCTTCGCCTTATCGACGTGGGCAAGTAAGTGATCTCGCTGGCAATGTCACTGATTTTTGAAGCAAACTTGCGGGATTTCTGGCACGCTTAAGGAACTATGCATGTACTCCCCACTCATGACGCACTGCGTCAAATCCTGCCCTCGGTCATTTTTGAGCTCGCCGACCGATTCGTCCGGGCAGGTCATGAGCTATCCCTGGTGGGCGGTCCGGTCCGCGACCTGTACCTCGGCCGGGTTTCACCCGATCTCGACTTCACCACCAGTGCACGGCCCGAGGATACCCTGAAAATTATTGCCGGCTGGGCAGACAATACGTGGGATGTGGGTCGGGAGTTCGGCACCATTGCCTTCAAAAAGGGCACATACACGCTCGAAGTCACGACCTACCGAGCTGATGCCTATGACAAGGATTCACGCAAGCCGGTAGTGGCCTTCGGCGACAACTTGCATGATGATCTTTTCCGCCGCGACTTCACCATGAATGCCATGGCCTTGCGTCTGCCCGAGCTAGAGCTGGTCGACCCGTTCGACGGTGTCTCGTCGCTGACCGACCAACAGATCAGGACTCCCGGTTCGCCGGATATCTCCTTCTCGGACGATCCGCTGCGCATGATGCGAGCGGCACGTTTCGCTTCGCAACTGAAGATCGAAGTGAGCCCGGAAGTGCGCCAGGCCATGAGTGAAATGACCGACCGCATCGAGATCATCTCCGCAGAGCGCGTGCGTGATGAATTGGTCAAGCTGATCAACGGAGCGGATCCCCGTGCTGGCATCGACCTGCTGGTGGATACCGGTCTTGCCGATCGCGTCCTGCCCGAGGTGTCCGCCCTGCGTCTGGAAATCGACGAACACCACCGCCACAAGGACGTGTACCAGCATTCTCTGACGGTGCTAGAACAGGCCATGGAACTGGAAACGGACGCGGAGGGAGCCGTTCCGGGCCCGGATTTTGTTCTGCGTTTCGCTGCGCTCATGCACGATGCGGGGAAGCCGGCAACCCGGAAGTTCGAGCCTAGCGGCGCGGTGTCCTTCCGCCATCACGACATGGTTGGTTCCAAACTGGTCAAGGCGCGCATGCGCGCCCTGCGCTTCGACAAGGACACCACAAAGGCCGTGGCCCGCTTGGTCGAACTGCACATGCGCTTCTACGGCTACGGCGATGCCGGGTGGACCGACTCGGCGGTGCGCCGCTATGTCACGGATGCCGGCAGCTTGCTGGAGCGGCTGCATCGCCTGACTCGTTCGGATGTCACTACGCGCAATCGTAGGAAGGCAGAGCGGCTCGCTTTCGCCTATGACGATCTCGAGGCACGCATTGCAGCCATTGCGGAGCAGGAGGAGCTTGATTCGATCCGCCCGGACTTGGACGGCGAACAGATCATGGCCATCCTCGGAATTCGCCCGGGCCCCGTCGTGGGGCGGGCCTATAAATTCATGCTTAATTTGCGTCTTGATGAAGGCGTGCTTGGTGAGGAAACTGCCGGTGAGCGGCTCCGTCAATGGTGGGCACTGCAACCGGAGGCGCAAGCGGGAGTTACTGAATAGTAGCGTCTGACTAGTTCAGCAGCGAAGAGCCGGATTCCCCACAGGGAATCCGGCTCTTCGCATGCGCGGCTGAAATTTTCTTAAATAAAATGTTGAAATAGCTAGCGTGCGTCTCGTCGTGCATGTATGCTGAATATTGTGATTGGGAAGTCTCAATGAGAATTTCGAATCGAAAAGTTATCCGAACACAGTCTCGCGTTGCACGCGATTGACTCAGAGCAGATTTTAGGAGGTGGGACACGATGAATATGAATCAGACTTATGTGATCGATCGCCCGGTGCGATTCGGCAAAGGCATTTCTGCGCCCAACGGCCATCGCTTCGTCTCCCCAACCTCCGGAACAGCGGACTCCTAAGATCATCTAGGTATCCAGACAAAGTTCCTGAGGTTGAAAGTCAGTAATCGACTCCCACCTTAGGAACTTTTTCATGTCTGCTCCACTTTTCGCCACGGCAGCCCAACGTGCAGTTCGGACCTCGGAACTAATCTTCGCTGGACCGGAAAGCCTGAAGGCTCGTGCAATCTCTACTACCCGTCAAGATCTTCCTGCCCCTTTGATGCTGCGCGAAGGGAGGGAAAGCAAATGACCAAACGCCAGGACAAGCGCAAGATCAACTACCTTGACAGCGCCGAATTCAGCCGCAACATGCGCCAGCGTGAGTTGAAGAACCACGTGCCGCCAGAAATGTACTTCCGCATTCGATAGATGCTGATAACGCCATTACCGTTATCAGCACCATTGAACCTAGGAGTACATCATGAACTCGCCGATCAATTCTCAGAGGCCCGCCGGCCTGCAAGCCGGCGGGCTTCCCGCATTAAGTGCCAAATACGGCCGCCAATCGGAAATAGACCAGCCATGGTTTTGATTCGGGGGTTGCGGGCAACAAAAAAGCAGCCGGTGCTGGAATCAATGATCCCGGCACCGGCTGCTGATTCAATGAGGCTTAGCGCTCGATGTCGCCCCGGATGAAGGCTTCGACCTTCTGGCGGGCGCTTTCATCGTCGTACTGCTCTGGTGGCGACTTCATGAAGTAGCTGGATGCCGACAGGATTGGTCCACCGATACCACGGTCCAGTGCGATCTTGGCGGCGCGCACAGCGTCGATGATCACGCCGGCGGAGTTCGGGGAATCCCAGACCTCGAGCTTGTATTCCAGGTTGACCGGGGCGTCGCCGAAGTTGCGGCCCTCAAGGCGCACGAACGCCCACTTGCGGTCGTCAAGCCAAGCAACGTAGTCCGACGGGCCGATGTGCACGTCGTCCTCGCCCAGTTCGGCCGAGGTGTTGGAGGTGACGGCCTGGGTCTTGGAAATCTTCTTGGATTCCAAGCGGTCGCGCTCGAGCATGTTCTTGAAGTCCATGTTGCCGCCGACGTTCAGCTGGTAAGTGCGATCGAGCACCACGCCGCGGTCTTCAAAGAGCTTCGCCATCACGCGGTGGGTGATGGTGGCGCCAATCTGGGACTTGATGTCATCGCCAACAATCGGGACGCCTGCATCAGTGAACTTCTGGGCCCACTCAGGGGTGCCTGCGATGAAGACGGGCAGGGCATTGACGAAGGCGACGCCGGCGTCAATGGCGCACTGGGCATAGAACTTTGCGGCCTTTTCGGAACCAACCGGCAGATAGCAAACCAGTACGTCGACCTTGTCGTCCTTCAGCGACTGGACGATGTCGACCGGCTCGGCCGCCGACTCTTCGATGGTCTCGCGGTAGTACTTGCCCAGGCCATCCATTGTGTGGCCACGCTGAACGGTCACGCCCGTGGTCGGGACGTCAGCAATCTTGATGGTGTTGTTCTCGCTGGCGAGGATTGCCTCGGACAGATCGAGGCCAACCTTCTTGGCGTCAACGTCGAAGGCGCTGACGAACTGCACGTCGCCGACGTGGTACTCGCCGAACTGCACATGCATTAAACCGGGAACGGTGGAATTTGCATCGGCATTCCGGTAGTACTCGACACCTTGGATAAGTGAAGTGGCGCAGTTGCCTACGCCAACGATGGCAACGCGAATCGGGTTCGCCGACACATGAACTCCTTATTGAAATGTATAAACCTCCGGGCAACTGGGCGCGCAGAAGACGCGGCACAGAGATATGCCCCTATTGATCTTAAGTCCTTAGGGCCCTGAAACATTCCCGGAATTGCCGGTAATCACAGTAGGTCAACGAATCGTGCCCTGAACACGGGTCAGATCAGATCAATGTTGTAGTTGCCCATGACGGCGTTTCAAAGGTACTTTGTACAGGGCTATAAATAAGTTTAATAATGACACTGCCGAGGAATTCAAGGTCAAATCAATGTCAGTATCAAAATTATTTTTGTTCATGACGTGGATCTGAGATTCTTTCGGCCCTGGCTGTTCAGGAATCTTCTTATTTTCTGCAACATGCGCACTACGGGCGTGGGAAGCACCGTTCGCAGCCGCTGACGCATCGGTGGGTTTCTGATAAGTGCAAGAACTTCTGGGTTGGTCGTCAGTCGTCCTTTGCGGGCTTGTGAGGCCAAAATCGCCATCGACTCGTTGAAACTGCCGTCCATGCGGTGAAAATAGTTCTCCCGCAACCAGGCCTTGGTGGGAACCGCGAAAGAGAGCGCTTCAAGATCCTGCATGGATCCAAGAATATTCGAGCCGCGGAAGACTTCATTGATCATTTGCTCGTTCACTCCGAAATCGGAGAGGATCATCGTCGGAAGGCCCCGGTCGAGTGATTCGAGTGCGGCGGTCGATGACACGGTGACCAGAGCGCTGCGGGGTGTCAGTACATTGGACATGGTGCCGGTTTCGAACCGTAGGTGGGAATTCGGTCCCAGCCTGCCGGTAGCCTGCAACTCGTTGCAGAGCTGATCATAGGGAAAAGCTTCAAGGTGGGTTTGCGGTTCTCCCGCGCGGGCCCTCAACTTCACGATCACCTCGAGGCCGGGGTTCAACCGAGCGGTCCGCTCGAGGGTCAACAGGATCGCTTCGCGATCCTCGCGGGTGAAAGGCACCTTCGCCTGCGGAGCAAAAACGACCCTCTGGATCTCCCCATGCGGTTCCGGTGGGAAACCCGACGAATGCAGGAAGGGCAGCTTGCTGACCATGATCGTTGGCTGGTGTCCTGGTTGTTCCTCGGTCATGAAGGAGAAATCCCGGGCTTCTGCGTGGGAATGGCAGATGAACGCATCTCCGGCACGGCGGTAGTTCCACCCCTTGGCCGTCGCAGGGTAGGCGACACCCGGTAGTGCGGAGATCAGGGCGGTACGGCGGGCCTGCGCCGGCTCCGTGCGCAGGATCCGAGCATAGGCATCGGCAACCACCGGACCGGTGGCCGCAGCGAAGACGATGTCTTCGGGGATCGACTCCGCATTCAGCTGATGCAGGGTCATGAACTGCAAATCCTGCGGATCAAGGCTCGTGCCGTCAAACGCTGCGGCAATTTGTTCCTCGGTAGGCATTACCGGCGTTCGCACCAAGGCAACCCGCCTGTCCCATGCCGGGCCGAGCCGGTCGAGAAAGGTCACGGCCAGCTTCAGGTAGGAATCTGAATCGGCGATGGCGAGAATGGAGTGATTCGCTGACATGTCAAACCTTCAAGGAGCTGGAAAGGTGTTCGCGCAACGTCACCGGGGTCGACTCAGTCCACCATGATTCCGGGACTGCTTGGGGGTAGAGCTGACGCGCGTCTTTGCCCAGCAGAAGGCGCAAGGACGGGATGACGGTCGAAGGCAGTGCGCGGATCTCCTGGCCGGGCCGCAGCTCACGCAGCCGCATTTCGATCGGAACCGTGTGCTGCTTGGGAACAACGTTCTTGATCTGGCTGATTTTCTCCAGAAATTCCGTGCTTTCGCGTCGGTGCGGAAAATAGGCGACCGGCCCGTCGGCGGCGATGGAACTGATCCATTCGCGGTAGGGCTCCTCGTGGATCAGCCCGTCGGCGACCATGGCGGAGCCGATCAGGAGCGTCGGCTCGGTGAATCGTTCGGCCACCGGCTGGGTCGAAAGCCATTCAAACTTGTGCTGCGCGAACTTGATGCCCAGCTCGGCCATGCGGCGCTGGGTCGCAGGGGAAACCAGCAGCGCGGAGACGATCAGCAGCCGCCCTTCGCGGGCCAGCTGGCGCAGCCGATGCCACATGGCCAGGCCCATGGCGCTGCGCGCCGCGGAATTCCTCGCTCGAGCGCGGACCAGCGGGGTCGGTTCCCCGGCCACCAGCTGGTTGATCAGTGCCAGCGTGGCCAGGCCGTCATCGATGATGATGACTTCTTTGGCCTTCACCCCGGCCAGCAGTGCCCGCTGGACCTTGCCAGAGTAGGCATCCCCCGCGACGAAGCGGTCAGTGGAGTATTTCGGTGCAGGCGGCCTGCGGGAAGCACGCATGAATTCCACGCCGGCCGGGGCCTTCGACAGCAGCGCCTGGGTCGTGGCTTCCAGCGGCATGCCCTGCCTCGGCACGATGCGTACCTCGTGGCCCAGCAGCCCGGCCGCGTGGGTTTCCACCGCGGAGAGCAGCTGCAACGGGGACTCCACCCAGACCGCGGCCGCACCGAAGCGCGGTCGCGGCACCTCGGAGGTATCGCGGCGGGACAGGTTCATGGACATGGAACAGGCGATTCCTTCGCTGCGGACGGCGGAAGTCATTGGGCCAGGCGGCTCAGCGACTTGGACAAGGAGTCTAACCCCTTGGAGCCGCGGCGCAGCACTTGGCGCGATGCCCCGCGAACTTTCGAGGGCAGGCTGCGGCGGGTGGGCAGGTGGACCCAGCGCGGCGGCAGCTCCAGCTTGGTGATGCGGCGCCGCTTGAAATGCACGGAATACTCGGCGTAGTGCTCGTCCAGGAAAGCGGACGCTTGCTCGCGCAGGTGCGGGACCCGGGCCGACTGCATGCAGAAGGAAACGGCCGCCAGCAGGCGCGACAGCATGTCTTCTCCGGCAGGAATTCCGCTGTCGCGGGGGAGCGGCAGGTCCTGGACGAACAGTGCATGGATGATTGACAGCGGGATCCGGTTCGAATTCTCGTACGGCGCCAGCGCCTGCAGCATCATGCCGGTGCCCACTGCGCGCACCTCGGTGCCCAGGATGTAGCGGGCGGTCGCCAATCCCGTGGAGAAACAGGAGACCACCAGTTGCGGCCGGGCCAGCGCGATCACGGTTTCGGCCAGGTGGTCGGTGCGCAGCAGTCGGAATTCCAGGCCAAGGTCCGCGGCGGCTTGGGCCAGCCGGACGGCGGCGGTGGGGCTGGCGGACGGATGGGCCTTGAACAGCACGGTGCCGAGCCCGGCGTGGCCGACCTCGCGCAGCATCTGCAGGTGCAGCTCGAATTCCTCCTCGGCATCCAGCAAGCCCAGGGAGCCCAGGTACTGCCCGAGCACCAGCGCCGCTCCCTGCGGCAGCTCGAGGGCCGCCTGCGCGGCCAGCTGCTCGAACACGGCGGCCAACGCGGAAGCCGGCAGCACCTCGCGCAGCGGATTCAGCTCGGCCAGCAGCGCCGGTTCAAGCCCCGGCACCAGGTCAACGTGGAGGGTGCGGGTGATGCGCTGGCGCAACGGCATGGCCAGTCGGTTGCGGGTTGGCCCGTAGGACATCAGCCCGTCCGAGTGCACCCAGATCTCCGCGTCGAAGAAGATCCTGGCCAGTGCCTGCGATGGATTGACTTGTATGGATTCAAGCACCAGTACCAGCGGCTCGTCGTCCAGGTCCCAGGCGTCGCGCAGCAGGCGCTCGAAGACCAGCAGCTCGTCCTCGCGCGGGTTGAACTGCGCGGGGCGGCGCGGGGCCATCAGCTGGGCGTAGTCCACCACGCGGTCGAAGCGGGAGGCCAGCTGCTCGAAACCGGGGGCGTCCTGCAATGGGGTGGTCAGCTCCGGCACCTGGGAACCGTTGGCCAGCACCAGGATGCGCTCGTCGGCGGCCGGGAGCAGGCCGGCGTCGGCCATGGCGGCCAGGGAGGCGAGCTGGAAGTAGCTGCTGGCCTCGACTAATGCGATCACTTTGCGGCTCCGATCGTTCCGGGCTGCAGGAAGGAGAGGATGTGCCGGCGTCGGGCCACATCCATCTCCAGCGCCACCTGCAGGGCGGACTGCGGGTCGATCGAGGTGAAGACCTGGCGCAGCCGCTGTTTCATGGCCAGCCGCACCGCCGGCGGGTAGTGCTTGGCGCGCTTCTCGTGGTGGCAGACGATCGCGAAGAATTGGCGCAGCGCCTTGGGCAGGTGGCGCTCGGCGTCAGGGTGGCTGCGCACGGCGGACAGGATCCGCTCGTAGGCGCGGATGAACCCGAGCTGGCGTTCGTCGAACACCTGGGTCAGTGAACCGGGCAGCCCGCGGCGGTAGAACACGCTGGGGGAGGAGACCACGGCGTAGCGGGCGGTGTCCAGATGCACCTTCCACAGCCACAGCCGGTCCTCGGCGCTGCTCAGGTCCTCGTCGAAGTAGAACAGGCCGCGCTGGCGCATCAACTCGGTGCGGTACATGCCCGCCCAGACGAACGCGTAGTCGACCATGGAAGGCGAATCGATCGGCTCGATGTCGTCCGCCGGGTTCAGCGGCATGCCGCGCAACGCCTGCGGGGCGCGGTGGATGACGCGGTTGGTGCCGGTGACGCGCACGTGGTCGCTGCGCACGAAGTCCACATGCAGCCCGGTCAGGGCGTCGGCCAGCACGGACAGGTGCTCGGGGCTGTACCAGTCGTCCGGGTCCAGGAAGGTGAAGTACTCGCCGGTCGCCCGCTGCAGCCCGGCATTGCGGGCCGCGGAGACACCCGCGTTCTGCTCCAGCCGGATCAGCTGGATCCCGGGCAGCGAGTCGCGGAAGCTGTCCGCCAGCGCGGCGGTCGCGTCGGTGGAGGCGTCGTCCACCACCAGCACCTCGAGGTCCCAGCGGCCCAGCTTCTGCCGGGCCAGCGAGGCCAGCGCATCGCAAATATACGCCTCCTGGTTGTAGGCCGGGATGACCACGGAGATGCGGCCGGGGGTCAAGCTCGTCATTGCTGCTCGGCTTCCTTGTATTCGGTGCTGACGTCGGTGGGTAGCATCCGGCGGCCGGACCGGGATGGTCCGGCCGCCGGATATGCGGTGCGTGTGCTGCTTAGCCGTCGACGCGGCGCAAGCGGGACAGCGGTGCCAGCTCGCCCGGGAAGACCTTCTTGACGCCGTCGCCCATGGCTTCTTCCAGGATGCGGATGTCGCGGATCAGCGCGGCGAAGCCCTTCGGCTCGAGGCTGGACGCCTGGTCTGAGCCCCACATGGTGCGGTCCAGGGTGATGTGGCGCTCCACGGTCACCGCGCCCAGGGCGACGGCGGCCAGCGAGATCTGCAGGCCGCGCTCGTGGCCCGAGTAGCCCACCGGAACCTGGTAGCGGTCGCGCAGGGTCTCGATCATGCGCAGGTTGGCCTCTTCCGGAGGCAGCGGGTAGGTGCTGGTGGCGTGCATCAGCACCAGGTTGTTGGTGCCCAGGGTCTCCACGGCCTTGTCGATCTGCTCGATGGTGGACATGCCGGTGGACAGGATGATCGGCTTGCCGGTTTCGCGCAGGGCGGTGAGCAGCTCAATGTCGGTGACCGAGGCGGAGGCGACCTTGTGGGTCACCGCGCCCTGCTCCTCCATGAACTCGACCGATGGGACGTCCCATGGGGAGGCGAAGGCGTGCAGGCCCTTGGAGGCGGCGTAGGAGATCAGTTCCTTGTACTGCGCGGCGTCGAACTCCACGCGGTAGCGGTAGTCCATGTAGGTCATGTCACCCCACGGAGTGGAGCGGATCTTGTCGCGCATGTCCATCGGGGTGGAGATCTCCGGGGTGCGCTTCTGGAACTTCACCGCGTTGGCGCCGGCCTCGGCGGAGATGTCGATCAGCTGCTTGGCGATTTCAATGTCGCCGTTGTGGTTGATGCCGATCTCGCCGATCACGTAGACCTGCTGTCCTGCGCCGAGCAGGTTTTCGCCGATGGCTACCGGCTTGATGTCAGTGGTAATAGAGGTCATGGTATTGCCTTTCAGTGGGTGAAACTTGGGAAACTTTTGGCTGCGGCTTCGGCGTCGCTGCGGGCTGCGAGCACCAGCTCGGCCACCTCGCGCACCGCCCCGTGCCCGCCGTTGCGGGACAGGTTCAGTCGGGCCGCCTGGGCGACACGAGGCTGGGCGTCGGCGACGGCGACCGGCCAACCGACCAAGGCCATGGCGCCCAGGTCGTTCACGTCGTTGCCGACGTAGGCCACGCGGGCCGGGTTGATCGACTCGTCGGCCAGCCAGCGGGCCAGGTATTCGGCCTTGTTCTCGATGCCGTGCGCCACTTCGACCTTCAGCTTGGCGGCGCGGGCGGCGACCACGGGGTTCGTCTCCTTGGACAGGATCAGGAACTTCACCCCGGCGGCGCGCAGCCGGGAGACGCCCATGCCGTCCGAACGGGAAACCCGTACGGTTTCGGTGCCGAACTGGTCGACGTAGGCGGTGTCCGGGGTGTGCACCCCGTCGAAATCGGTGACGACCGCGTCCACCAGCACCGGGTCCGGATGCTGTTCCTCCTGCAGGGAGGCCAGCAGCAGGTCCGCTTCGGTGTCGATGTCGATTCCGTGCTCGGCGGGTACCTCTTGGATCGCGACCCGGCCGAAGAATCGGTGGTTTGCTGCCAAGAATCCCGTAGAATCCATGGCGTAGAACGCGCCGGTTTCGCGGAAACGCGGCTCGCGGTCCTGGCGGCGCGGACGGACCGACTTGTCGTGGCCTACCGCCTGGGCGAGCCCGGCGGAATCCAGCGACCAGTGGAATCCATGGTCCGCGACGGCGGCGAAGCTGACGTCCAGCTCGCCGCGCAGCACCCGGTTGACTGCCGCGTCGAGATCCGTCGGATCGATGAACGGGCTGGTGCACTGGATGAAGACGGTCGCCTGCGGCAAGGCCGGTTCGCGTTCAAGCACGTGAACCAGGACGGATTCGCTGGTGGCGGTATCGCCGGCGATTTCTGCCGGGCGGTCCACCACGCGGGCCCCGTAGGACAAGGCTTCGGCCTTGATCCCGGGATGGTCGGTGCTCACCACAACATCGCTGACTGACGCTGCGGCCTGGGCGGATTCGATGGCGCGTCCCAGCAGGGACTTGCCATGGATCCGGCGTAGGTTCTTAAGCTCGATGCCCTTGGACCCTCCCCGTGCGGGGATGATCGCCAGGACCTGCGGCTGGTTGGTGTTGCTCACGGGTTCGACGTTAATCACCGGAGTTAACCATCCGGGGGCACTCGGGTAAACGCAGGGTGAAGTGCGGGTTTAATTACCTGCTGGTTTGCTGAAAGCCTTGTCAGCAACCATTTCGATGCCATGTTCCGGGGGCAGGGGCGGGGTTCGGGCGGCTCCTGCCCGCCCGCGCAGGACCGGTCGGGCCCTGCGGTGTCCTGCACGCCGCGCCCTCCGTAATTTTGTGAACCCAAGTGATGAAACAGTCGCTGGCAGCACCGTTCAAATAGGCCGAGCTACTAGGCTGGAGGGTATGCGCGAGTCAAAGCAGCCACAGTCCGCCCGGGGCCCGTTGCGGATCACCGTGCCCTCGAGGGCCGACGGTTTCCTGCGCCAATTCACCGCAGTGATCGGCGGCCCGCTGGGCAGGCACAGCGACCCCGGACGGGTGAATCCCGGATTCTTCACGGTGGAACGCGTGCTGATCCTGATGACCGTCGCCGCATCGCTGCTGATGCTGCTGGCCAAGAACCCCTGCCGTCTCAACGGCTGGGGCGGCAGCAACCCCTATGTCTACGCCTGCTACAGCGACTGGGTGCCGCTCTTCGGCGCCCGCGGCTTCGCCGAGAACCCGTGGGTGCCCTTCTCCGCGCAGGCGCAGTTCGAGTATCCGGTGCTGATGAGCGCGGTCGCCTCCGTGGTGGCCTGGCTGGTGCCCGAGGGGGCCGCCAACCGCTCGCTGGTCTACTTCGATATGAACCTGCTCCTCGTGGCCATCCTGTGGATCGTCACGGTTGTCTGCACGCTGCGCATGGGAGGCCGCCGCCCGTGGGACGCCGCGATGGTGGCCATTGCCCCGGGCATCATCCTGGCCGGGAGCATCAACTGGGACATGTGGGCCGTGGCCCTGCTGGCCCTGGGCATGCTCAGCTTCGCGCGCCGGCACACCGTGCTGGCAGGCATCCTCATCGGCCTGGGCGCCGCCATGAAGATCTACCCGTTCTTCGTGCTCGGCGCGGTGCTGGTGATCGCGGTGCGCACCGGAAAACTCAAACCCTTCTGGGTCACGGCCGGCACCGCGACGCTGACTTGGGCCCTGGTCAACCTGCCCTATGCGCTGGCCTACCCGGACTCGTTCAAGCACTTCTTCGCCTTCTCCTCCGAACGCGGCGCCGGCTTCTCCAGCTTCTGGCACGTCTGGAACCTGCTGGCCGGCAAGTCCGAGGTGCTCGAGCCTGTCAACGCCGAGCAGATGTCCTTCTGGGGGCTGGCCATCTTCTTCCTGTGCTGCGCGGGCATCGCGGTGCTCGGCCTGGCCGCGCAGCGGACCCCGCGGCTGGGCTCGCTGGCATTTTTGATCGTGGCCTCCTTCGTCATGGTCAACAAGGTGTATTCGCCGCAGTTCGTCGTCTGGCTGATCCCGCTGTTCGCCCTGGCCCTGCCGCGCTGGCGTGAATTCGCGATCTGGATGCTGGTGGAAGTCGCCCACTTCTACGGGCTCTGGTTCTACCTGGACTCGCTGGACGCCGACGACATCCACAAGGTGTTCCCGGAAAACGGCTACATCTTCCTGGTCCTCGCCCACATGCTGATGCTGGCGTACCTGATGTACCTGGTGGCGCGTTCGGTGCTCGATCCGCGCCGCGATCCCATCCGCGCAGTGGGACAGGACGACCCGCTGGCCGGCCCGTTCGCCGGCATGCCCGACGCCTTCACCCTGCGCGGCTCGAGGGCCTGCGGGGCCCGGAACCCGCAGAAAGAAAAGGAACCAGTGGAATCCACAGGCCATCCCGAACCCGCATCGACCACCACGGGACCCACCGCATGAGCGCCGTAGCGGTCATCGGCTCCGGCCCGAACGGGCTGGCCGCCGCCGCGGTCGCCGCCCGTGCCGGGCTGGACGTCACCGTGTACGAGGCCAACGACACCCTGGGCGGGGCGGCACGCACCCAGCCGCTGGGCGGGTCGGCGGTCCGCTTCGATTTGGGCAGCGCGGTGCATCCCATGGCCCTGCAGTCCCCGGCGATGCGCGAGCTGGGGGTGCTGGACGCGGTGGACTTCATCATCCCGGAGCTGTCCTTCGCCCATGTGCTCGACGACCGCACCGCCTACGCCTGGCGGGACCTCGAGCGCACCGCGCAGGATCTGGGCGCCGGCGGGGCGCTGTACTCCCGGCTGCTGTCTCCGCTGGTGCAGCGGATGGACGAGCTGGGCGACACCCTGCTCAACCCGCTGCTGAAGGTCCCCTCGCACCCGGTGACGCTGGCCGCCTTCGGCGCCAGCACCCTGGGCGGCATGGGGCTGAAGGACCTGTTCTCCTCGAAGCACGAACGGGCCGCGGCGCTGTACGCCGGTTGTTCCGCCCACGTGGCCGGGGGATCGCGCGGCCCGGCCAACGCGGGTGCGGGATTGTTCCTTGCGGCGGCGGCCCATGCCAAGGGCTGGCCCATTCCGCGCGGCGGATCCCAGGCGATTTCCGATGCGCTCGCCGAACAGGTCAAGGCCCGCGGTGGGCGCCTGCGCACCGGCCAGCGGGTCACCAGCCTCGGCCAGCTGCCCGAAGACATCGTCCTGTTCGACACGTCCGCGGAGATGGCCGGGCAGATCGCCGGAAACCGGCTGCCGTCCAAGCTGTCCAAGGCGCTGGCGGCCACACGTCGGTCTCCGGGCAGCTGCCTGGTCCATTACGTGCTCTCGGAGCCGGTGCCCTGGAAAGACCCGGTGCTGGCGCAGGCCGGGACCGTACACCTGGGCGGGACAGCCGCGCAGGTGGGCCGCGCGGAGCGCGAAGCCAAGCACCGCGCGCCGGGCAAGCCGTTCATGATCGTTTCCCAGCCTTCGGTCTTCGACGGCTCGCGCGCGCCGCACGGCCGGCAGGTTCTCTGGGCCTACTGCCATGTGCCGCTGGGCTCCCCTGCGGACATGAGCGGACAGATCCGCTCGATGATCGAGGCCGCCGCCCCGGGATTCAGCGAGCTGATCATCGAATCCCATGTAGTCACCGCGCAGGGGCTGGAAGCGCAGAACGCCGCGCTGGTGGGCGGCGATCTGTCCGGCGGCACCATGGACCTGTTGGGCAGCATCCGCCGTCCAGTGATTTCAACCGATCCCTGGTACCTGGGCAGCAAGGGGCTGTACCTGGTCTCCTCGGCAGTCCCGCCCGGACCATCGGTCCACGGCATGGGAGGGTTCATCGGCGCCAAGTCGATGCTGAAACGAGAATTCGGCATCACTTGGGAGGATTCCATCTAAGAGACGGTGCCAACAGGAAACAGCTGGTTCTGAAGGCTTTCGATTGGGCCTTGCCTCCCACCGATGAGGATGACGAAGCCCTGCAGCATGGACGTGACTAGGGGCTTACGCAAACAACCTGACAATCTCGGGAGGGCAGGCGCGTGACCTTCTCGTGTAAACGGTTCCCGGCAAACCCTGCTTAACGCTGTCCGTGGCTGCTTCGTTGCCTGATGACGTGCCTGGCGTGGTTAATTACGCTGGCGTTAATACTTACTGCGGATGTTTCGCTCCTATTGGCGCGATCTCTTAGCTGAGCATGTTCACGGTGAAGAAACTCGTGCCAGCGGCGATCAGAAATAATGCTGGAATCCCGAGCCACCTGGGCAACATCACGGCTCCGCGAACACGTTCGCTAGAACTCGAATCGGAGCTTGAACGAGACTGTCCGAGAATGCTCAAAGTGAGCAATAACGCCGCGCCTGCAACCATGCAGATGATCCCATATGAAACATTCGATGACATGGGTTTAAAGGCTCTTAAAAGTTCAGCGTGGTGCAGGATGTTCAGCACGGCCGTAGCCCCGCCGTATACAACAATATCCGACGCCGATAATGACCATGATTCCGGTAGCCTCGACCGATCCGTTTCAGGTTCTTCGCCGTCAGATTCGCCGCCTCACTCCGCGCGTTCGTCAGCCTCGTTCGGATGAAGACCAGCAGCTGGCTGCGCCAGGCCGTGAGCGTGCGGAACAGCGACTTCGCCTCAACCATTTTCGTTGCTCTCACGGATTTCTCCAGCACCGCCCACCTCGACTGGAACTCATGGATATCCCTGGTCTTCAACAGCTGCCGCACGTGCTCCTTGATCCCGTAGATCACCCCCAGTTCGGGATCTGATTCGAGGATCAGCTTCAGGCGTTCAACCTGCGTGATCGACAGGTTCTCCAGATTACAGGTCAATAATTTCCGGTACTTGTAGGCCGGATCCGCCGCTCTTCCTCGGCGTTCATGCACCTCGTGGGAACGGCGCCGGCGTACCTGGGTGATCATCAAATTCGCGCGGGCAATCACATGGAAATGGTCCACGCTGATCTTCGCCTTGGGCAGGGTTTCCCGCACCGCTTTGCGGAACTCTGAAGACATATCAATGGCCACGAACTGGACCCTTTGACGCCAGTACCGCGGCCGGGACTTCAACCATTTGCGCACCGTCGCACCACGGCGCCCGTCGACGATATCCAGGATCTTGCCGGTATCCAGGTCGGTGAACACGATGGACCACGGCTCGATCCGCACGACTTTCCCGTTCCGGCCGCGGGCGTAGCGGACCTTGCGGAACCTGTGCTCGTCGATGCCCAGGCGCCGGACGAACATCCGGTCCACGTCCCCGACCAACTCCCCGACAGCGTTCAGCCGGGCCATCACCGCAGGCCAGGACACCCGTGCGCCGCGGCGACCCGGGAAACGGCGCGCAGCTCGCAGCTCGCAGCTCATCTCGTCCACCAGGCGCTGGGAAAGCCTGGTGGTGATCCTGGCCCGGAAGGGAATCTGCGCGGTGGTTTGCACGAACGAGCGGCGTTCGTAGGCAGGTTCCTGGCAGGCCATGCGGCGCTTGCGCACCTAGATCTGCAGGCCGTCACCGCCGGCGAGAAGGTCCTTGACCCGGTGCACCGGTCTGGCCTGGATCCTGGTGGTCAGCACCCCGCAGGAGGGGCAGGCTGCTTCGGTGGCGACCGGTTCGATGAGGACCTGCCGTCCGGCAGGTTCGTGGGTGGCGGTGATGACGTGGTAGTCGGTGAGGTTCAGCAGAATCGACGCAGCGTCGATTTGCCCGGTATCCTTGAACACGGCTCGTAGTTCCTTGCAGATGAATTTGTTTTAGTCGACATCCATCTTCGCAGAGGACTGCGAGCCTTACTTATTTTGGGGTCACCACGCTAAAAATCGAAAAGCCGGTTTAAACCGCTTTCACAAAAGATGTTTTCCTATTTCTCGCCTTTTGGTCGGGGGAAGAAGACAGGTGGGCTGCGTAAACAAAAAATAGCCCAAAGGCCAAAACCGTGAGCATCCCGATTACTTGGCAAGTTAACGTGGCCGGAACTCCTAGAACAAGCCAAGGAATAAAGGTAGAGAGGGAATCGAGCGTTAGCCCCGCAACGGTGCATTTTCCGTAAGGCTTCTTCATGCCGCCTCCTAATTAGCAGATCTTGCTATCGATATAAGCTCCTAGAGCTGAGAACGATGCAACTACTGCTGCCAGACCTCCAAGCTGAGCGCCACTTAGTGTAATGCCTGCGATAACAACACTTCCGCCACCAGTTGCAACTGTCGCCGCAGCCAACGCAGTAGCACCGATGCCGAAGAGAACTGCTGCTAGAGGAGTCGCACACCAAGTAGCAGCGGGTGAGCTGTCATGATCTTGTGAGACACGCGTTCGCAGGAGAATGAATGCATGTCCAAACGTCAGAAATTCACCCCGGAGTTCCGTGCCGAAGCGGTCGAACTGGTGATCTCATCCCAGAAAAGCCTGATCGAGGTCGCAGCATCGCTGGGCATCAACGAAGGAACCCTGGGTAACTGGGTCCGCGCTTACCGCGCCGAGCATCCCGACGCGAAAACCGAGCAACGCGGACCGGTGGAATGGGCTCCAGCGCGTCACTGGCCCTGCGCACCCGCACCGTCCTGCTGGCCGCCGACGGGGTGCCGAATATCCGCATCGTTGAATCCACCGGCTTCTCGGAACCGACGGTGCGCCGCTGGCGCACCCGTTACGAAGAATCCGGCATTCAAGGCCTGGGCGACGCACCCCGCCCAGGCAAGCCGCGGAAGATCGACGATTTGGCCATCCTCGCCGACACCCTGGCCAACGACGGGGTTCCCCCGGCCGAACTGGGGATCTCCCACTGGTCAGCCAGGATCATGGCCGAACGCCATCAGGTCTCCTTCTCCTCGGTAGCCCGGATCTGGCGGCGCTGGAAAATCCAGCCGCACCGGATTGAAACCTTCAAGTTCTCCACCGACCCGCAACTGGAAGCCAAGCTGCGCGACGTGGTCGGCCTCTACCTGTCCCCACCGGAGAACGCGGTGGTGGTGAGCATTGATGAGAAGACTCAGATCCAGGCGATGTCGCGCACGCAGCCGGTGCAGCCGTTGGCCCCGGAGCATCCGTTGCAGCAGACCCATGATTACCGGCGCAACGGCACCACCACGCTGTTTGCCGCGTTGGATGTCCTCACCGGGAAGTTGAGCGCGAGCAAGTTCTACCAGAAGCACACGAATGCCCAGTTCGTGGACTTCTTGCAGCAGGTCGCCGACGCGAACCTGGAGATCGAATTGCACGTGATCTGCGATAACTACCCCACGCACAAGCACCAGAACGTGAAGGACTGGCTGGCAGCGAACCCTCGGGTGATATTGCATTTCACTCCGACCAGTTGCTCCTGGCTGAACATGGTGGAGATCTTCTTCGGGATCATCACTCGCCAGTGCTTGAAGCGGTCAAACTTCGCGTCGATTCCCGAGTTGGAGGCCGCGGTGCACCGGTATATCGAACGGTATAACGAGGACGCGAAGCCGTTTGCCTGGACGAAGACCGCGGATCACCTCTTGGGCAAGATGATTCGCAAGGCCAAGGCTAACGTGTTGGAGCTGTATGAAACCCAACCAAATAATTAACACGGAACACTAGCCCAAAATCTTCTATACCTGCTTAGCGTTTCTCAGCAGATCCTCACGGTTCTTCACCCGGTACGAATCACCGGACAAGGACAACACTTCTGCATGATGAACCAAACGATCAATCATCGCTGAGGCGACAACATCATCGCCAAAGACCTCGCCCCACCGGCCAAAGGGATCTTCTGCACGGGAGTAAACTTTCTACATCACCGCGTGCGCTCCGCCGTCTACGACCAGGTGGGATCCAGTGACCCATTTGGCTTCATCTGAGGCGAAATAAAGTCCGGCGTACGCAACTGCCAGTGGATCGCCCGGCTTGCCGGAGATCGTGCGTTCAACGATCGGCGCTACCGGTGCTCTATCGCCCAGCTCGGCATACATGGCCAGGATCGGTGGGGTGGCCATGACGCCGGGGCTGACGCAATTGACTCGAACGCCCACCGCGATACCCTCCGCGGCTAGCTGCTTGGTCACCGCAATGACTGCACCCTTAGCAGCGGCGTGAGCCGCCTGCGGCAAGGCGCGCGCGCCTTGGACTCCGGCCACCGAACCGATATTCACAATTGCGCCACCGGATTTGGCCAAATGCGGCCATGCGCTCTGGCAGGCATGCCAGACCAGATCCAGCTCGTTCTGGATGGTGAAGCGGTAATCCTCACCGCTCATTTGGGTGAAGGGCGCAAATTTAGGCATGCTCGCATTGTTGTAGAGCACATCAACCTTGCCGAAGCGTTCGACGGCGCCGTTGATCCAGGCATCGATTGCCTCGCGCTGGCCCAGATCCACCGGAGCGCTGGAATCGATAGTTCCACCTTCGGCTTCGATGAGCCGAACCGTCTCTGCCGCGCTTTCCTCGTTGAGATCACAGCCGACCACTGTGGCGCCTTCGCGGGCAAAAAGCCTTGCGGTTTCCCGGCCCATGCCACCGCCGATACCTGTAAGCAGGACAATTTTTCCAGCTAGACGACCATCGGTCATGATGATTTCTCCATTTACTTAGATGCCTGTAGCTGACTTTATGCAATCACCTTCTTTTCACCGGTGGAACCCACAAGGCACCGATGGTGCAGTGCGTGCACACTTCTGTGCACGCACTGCACCATCGAGTGAGAGCTGCCCCACACGGGGGCAAGCTGGCGCACCATGGAACTCACACAATAGCTTCACCTTCAGCGCTATTTAGGAGACCTGAAAAGATGAGCAATACCTCTGAGACCACTACTCGTCCGCTTCCTCCGGGCGTCACCGAAGCCGACCTGGACAACGCCTTGGCAGCTTTTTCTGAAGCCATCGGAGCCGATAATGTAGCCACCGACGCTGAATCTTTGGAAGACTTCCAGGATCCCTTCCAAGACCCGGGCACTGCCACCAATGTGCCCTCCGGCGTTGTCAGTCCCCGGAGCACCGAGGACGTGCAGGCGATCGTGAAGATTGCCAACCAATACAACATCCCACTGTGGCCCATCGGCCGCGGCAAGAACAACGGCTACGGCGGTGCGGCACCGCAGGTGCGCGGCTCGGTGATGCTCTCCTTCCGGGAGATGAACAAAGTCCTGGAGATCAACGAAGAACTCGGCTACGCGATCGTGGAGCCGGGCGTGAGCTGGTACGACCTGCACGACGCCATCGAGGCCGGCGGGCATAACCTAGTGGCCTCCATCGTGGACATCGGTTGGGGAGGGGTCGTCTCCAATACGCTGGAGCACGGGCTGACCTACATGCCGTACTCGATCGACCAGGCCTCGCACTGCGGCTTCGAGGTGGTGCTGCCCAACGGGGACCTCATGCGCACCGGCTCGGGCGCCATGGACAACAACCCGACCTGGCCGCTGTACAAGCGCGGCCTAGGCCCGACCTCTACCGAGATGTTCATGCAGTCGAACTATGGCATCGTCACCAAGATGGGCTACTGGCTGATGCCCAAGCCTGAAACGTACATGCCATTGTGGCTGCGCGTCTGGGACGAGGAGCAGATGCCAGCAGTGGTGGACGCGCTGCGCGAGCTTATGCTCGACGGCACCATCGACATGCGTCCGCAGCTGTCCAACACGCTGTGCATGGCTTCAATGCTCACCACCCGCGCCGAGTGGTACGCCGGCGAGGGCCCGATGCCGGAAGAGGTCATCGACAAGATCGCCAAGGAGATGGGACTTGGGCGTTGGATGATGCGCTTTGCGCTCTATGGCGACGAGGCTGTGGTCGACTATAACTTCGCCAAGCTTAAGGCGCGTTTCCTGCAGATCCCGAGCGTTGACCTGGTAGGCCAAAAACATGGGAAAGAAGCCTGGGAGACGCTGCCCAATCCGCACGAACGGGTGCAGATCGGGGTGCCGAGCCAAGACCTGTACAAAATGGCCGGCTGGTCCGGCGGCGAAGAAGGCGGCCACGTCGATTTCTCGCCGGTCATTCCGCTCACCGGGAAGAATGCGATTGCCGCGCAGAAGATGATGCGGGAAATGTGCGCCGAGGCGGGACTTGATTTCCTCGGCGGCATGCTCCCCATCAACGCGCGGTCGACCACGTTCATCAACGTGATCGCCTTCGACACGAAGAACCCAGAACAAGTCGCTAACGCCTACGCCCTGGCCAAGCGGATGGTGGCCGAGGCGGGCAAGCGCGGATACGGCGAATACCGGGCGCACCTGTCCTTCATGGACCTGGCGGCGGACCAGTTCGGCTTCAACGACCACGCGCTGCGACGCTTCAACGAGCAGATCAAGGACACCCTTGACCCGAATGGGATCATTGCTCCGGGCAAGTCGGGGATCTGGGGCACTCGCCTGCGCGAAGCCGGATTCCCGCAGGCCTAAGCGAACTCAGGGTGCTAGCCCCTGCCGTCAGAGTGGGGACTAGCACCCTGACGTTTGGGTCTGCTGAAGGTTTGGTTGACACCAAGGTTTATGCTGCCAGAGCGACAGACTCGATCATTCTAGCCTCAAACTGAACCGGGGTCAGTTTCCCCAAACGTCGTTGCTTGCGCTTGCGGTGATACTTCCCCTCCAGCCAGGTCATGATCGCCAATCTCAGCTCCTGACGGGTCGTCCACCAGCGCCGGTCCAGCACATTCTTCTGCAACAGACTGAAGAACGACTCCATGGCCGCATTGTCACCGGCTGCCCCGACCCGGCCCATCGAACCGATCAGCCCGTGACGTTCCAGCGTTTGAGTGAATTTCCTGGACCGGAACTGGCTGCCGCGGTCACTGTGGACCTTGACTCCACGTGGGTAGCCACGGTGCGCAACTGCCATTTCCACGGCATTGACGGCCAGATGGGCCTTCATCCGCGAATCCATTGAATAGCCAACGATCCGGTTACTGAACACGTCTTTGATCGCACACAGGTACAGCTTTCCTTCGCTCGTAGGGTGCGAGGGCGTTATCGGTCAGCCACAGCTGGTTAGGCTGCTCGGCGGTGAAGTTCCGCTGCACCAGGTCATCATGCACCGGTGGACCAGCTGGTGAGTACTTACGCTGGCGTTTGCTGATCACTGAACGGATCCCTGCCTTGCGACATGACCGCCAGACCCTGCGCTCGGAAACTTGGTATCCGGCGTCTTCCAGATCATCGGCCAGCACACGGTACCCGCCCTCTGGATCTTCCTCGTGAAGCTCATGCAGCTTGCCGATCAGCTCCTGCTCTTCGATTTCCCGGGCAGAGACAGGGTTCTTCAGCCACTTGTAGTACGCCTGGGTGCTGAACCCCAAAACCCGGCACGTCACCGCCACTTCGAATATGTTTCCTGCCTGTTCGAGCGGCTAATTCTTGGACGAGCGGGCCCATTATTTTGGGGAACGAATATGCGACTGGGAAAGGTAGGCTGCGGCCTTGCGCAGCACCTCGTTCTCCATTTCTAATTCGCGGATGCGTTTGAGCGCTTGGGACATTTCTTTGCGTTCGTCAGCATCAGAGGCTGGGGTCATTCCGTGGGATTGGAATCTGGCATCGCGGACCCAAGTTTGCAGCGCTGTTTTGGATACTCCCAGATCCGCAGCGACTTGCTTCTGAGGAATCCCCGACTCTACGAGAGCGACGGCGTCCTTCTTGAATTCTTCGGTGAAGATTCTTGGCATGGTTTTTGTTCCTTCGTTTGAGCATAACCATAGCTGGGTTATGCGGTCGAAGTGTCAACCAAACCTTCAGCAGACCCGATCTTCGGATTGGCCAACCCCCAGATCACCGGCATGCCCTCAGGGGTGGCGACCAGGTAAAGCCGGAACCCCAGAAATACCGTGAATGCGAGGCGCAGTACCCGTAGCCGGCCTGCCCGGCCAGGTCCGAGCGTTTCACCGTTTCGCGTGACTGGCCGCAGGGCACCGGGGTGGAATCCAGCAGCCGCAGCACGTCGTTCCAGGTGGGGACGTCCTTGGCCAGGACGCTCAGGGTATGGGACACCAGGGGCGCGGCGGCGCGGATCCTCTTGTTGTATCCGGATTGCTGGGGAATATGCGGGAACATGCCAGCCAGGTGGGTGCGGGCGTAGCGGATCCACCGGGACTCGGAAGCGTCCCCGTGCAGCAGGTGCTGGGCCACAGCCAGGCAGAGCAGTTCCGCGTCGGTGAGTAATTGCCGTCGTCCTCGTCGTGGCCTTGCGGGCATGGTTGGGATGACATGGTCGGTGACGAACACGTAGAGTGTTGTCAGGAGGGTGTTTAGGTTTTTGTTCACACCATAATTCTTAACACTCTCCGCTAAGCATTAAAAGGCCTCCTGACCAGATTTTTGATCTGTTTCAGGAGGTCTTTTGTGTTGGAGTAGTTTAGGACTTACTCATCTAGTGTTCACAACGTCCCGGGGAACTACAGATAGGTGACTGAGAAGGTTTCACGCTAAGCAGCTAGACGGGCATCCCGTGGTGAGTAACCATGTACTTCGCGGAACGCCCGGCTGAAGCTTGCCGGGTGCAGATATCCCCATTTGGCCGCAATCGAGGCAACGGAACTTTCCGGGAAACGTCGTAGTTCCCCGGCGGCGCCTTCCAGTCGGCGTTCGCGAATCCATGCCGAGACGCCTAGCCCGGTTTGCGCGAAGAGCTTGTGCACGTAGCGGGTCGAAACGTAGTGGGCCTGTGCGATCAGTTCGGGCCCGAGCTGCGGATCGTGGAGTTGGTTCAGCGCGAAGCGTTGCATCTGCGCCAGGAGGGTCTGCGGCCGGGTGGCTAATGCCGAAGGGTTTTCTCGTTTGAACATGCTGGCCAGCATGGGCAGTAGCATTTGTGCGGCGCTTGGTCCGTCCCGTTCATCCAAGTTGCCGCCGAGCGCGGTGCGTGCCAGGTTCGCCAAGAACGGTGCCGTCAAGGTAGTCAGGCCACCTCTACTGCCGCCGCCAACCCGAATGGCGGTCTGGCCGACGATGGTTTCAGCCCGAGTCCCAATGAACCACTTGGGAACGCTGAATACGAGCACTTCGAATCCCCCGCGGCTTTCAAAGATTGAGGGAGTTGAGGTGTCTTGGCAGGCTAAGTCGCCGGGTCGCAGCAGGCATTGGCGCTCATCTTGCCCAATGAGAATCTCGCCCTTAGTGAGCAAATAGAGCAAGATGCTTTCCGGGTCGGCTGCAGCGATCATCTGCTGGGTGCGTGCCACTCGGTGTGCGAGTCCTTGGATGGATTGCACTGCCACCGAGCCGAGCTGGCCGCTGGCCAAGCGTGCTTCGAAAGACGGGGACACAAATTCCTCGACGCGCATGGGGAAGAAGCGTTCGGCAATCCCGGCGGACCAGTAATCCTGGCGCTCGGCGGCGGGCACCGAACGGGTGTCGAGTACGCCGGTCATCGTTGGGCCCCGAAGGAAAAAATGAGCATGGTTGGCATGACCTTTCCCCAAAAGTTCGATTCGTATCGTTTCGATTGTAATTCGGGTCACACATTAAAGCAATGAGTGGGCCCTGGACTCAGCGCGCTTTGAGGAAAGTTTGTCTTTGAGTTGAACGGGGACATTCAGCTTGGTTCGCTTACCTCCAACGCCTCGATGGCATAATCGATGACGGTTGGGGCGCGAGCGCTGGGTGTAAATCCCGTTGGCCAGACGGCAACCACCGAGGTCACTCCGCTGCGCGGATTTAGGTGGCGCGTCACCAGGCCCAGCCCCTCGCTGGACACCGGGGTATGGTTGGGACGTGACATCAGCAGGCTGTAGCTAAGGCCGCGCCCGACCAATGCACGCACGAGGTCGATCTGCGGAACGATGGCGCCGAATATCGGGGTCAGCTCGCGCTGAGAGAACAGTAATTGCGTGTAATCAGAGCTTGGAGCGGTATCGAGCATGACCAACGGCTTGGCTGCCAAATCGGCCAGATCGATAGACTGCGCACTAGCCAGCGAATCGGACTGCGCAAGCACCGCCATTACTTCTGTTTCATAAACAACACGCTGCAGGTTGCAGATTCGCTGCGCGGCAACGGATATACCGAGCAGATCACAATTGTTGCCGATGAGGCCGGGCTTCCATACCAACGGCCACAGTTGTCCAAGGACTTCCTCTCTCCGCAAGGCACACCCAAGCCATTGCCGCTGCGTGGTGAAAATTTCTTTTCGCAGAAGAACATCAACCTGCTCGACGGCGTTAGCGCCATCGACATCGACCGCCCGAACCGCCAGGTGGCATTGTCCAACGGAAACTCCCTAGGGTATACGCATTTGGTACTCGCTACCGGTGTACGTAACAGGCTCATTGAATGTCCGGGTTCGAAGCTCGATGGCGTGCATTCGCTGCGCACGTTGGACGATGTACAGGATCTGCACGCTGCGTTGCCCGCGGCCAAAAATGTGGTGGTCGTTGGGGCGGGATTTATCGGGCTCGAATTTGCTGCGGGTGCCAGAGCCCACGACTGCCATGTGACGGTACTGGAATTCGCCGCACGCCCAATGGCCCGTGCGCTCAGTGAGCCGATGAGCCAGTGGTTCGCACAAGCTCACCGGGACCTTGGTGTCGAGTTGCGGCTGAACGAGGGAATCGAAAGTTTCGAAGCGGCGGGTGGGGGGGTGTCCCTATGTTTTTCGTCAAGGCTTTGGAGGGATTTTCTTCAAAGTTTTTTGGGCCACTGTTTTTGGGCAGAGGTAGGTGGCTGGCGGTGCGTGTCCGCCAGCTGACAGCTCGGAACGGTCAGGCGGTTTTCGGGGTTGGGGCTTCGTAGAATGTGCCGTCCCGGAGCATCGCGAAGAGAACGTCGCAACGCCTGCGCGCGAGGGCGATGAGGGCTTGGTTGTGTCGTTTGCCTTCGGCGCGTTTCCGGTCGTAGTAGGCCCGTGAGAGAGGGTCTTTCAGAGCCGCGAACGCGGAGAGAAAGAAAGCCCGCTTGAGGGACTTGTTCCCTTTCTTGGAGGGGTGATCGCCTCGGATCGAGGTTCCGGAGCGCCACGTCACCGGGGCCAGCCCAGCGTAGGAGGCGAGGTGGCCGGAGGTCTGGAATTCCTTACCCGCAACTTCGGTGATGATGCGGGCTTCCGTCCTGACCCCGACCGCCGGCATAGAGGTCAGGACGGCATGAAGAGGGTGATCCTCCACGAGGGTTTCAACCTGAACGAGGAGCTCGTCACGGGCCGTGCGTAGCTGCTTGAGCATGGCAGCGAGCTGCGGCAATACGATGCTCGCGGCACCAGTTCCAGCGACTACCACGGTCTGCTCATCTAGGGCGGTGAAGATCTCGGTAGCCCAGCGTTTCCCAGCCCGCGGCGCATACTTCAAAAGCAAGGCCGTGACTCGGTTCTGGCCGGCCTTGCGGAGCTTATCCGGAGACGGATATTTGATCAGCAATTCGGCCATGGCGGGGTGATCGAGGTGCTTTCCCACCACCCGCTCCAGTGCCGGGTGGATCTGGGTCAACAACCCCCGAATCCGGTTCGAGGTTGCCGTTGCCTGCTTCGCCAGATCGTCATCGAAACCGCAGAGCATCGATAGTTCGGCGGCTTGCTCATCGGCGACGACGATGGAACGCAGGGTGTGTGGCAGGCTTCGGGCGGCTTCAGCAATGATGGCAGCGTCTCGAGCATCTGTCTTGGCTTCTCCGGGATGTAAATCCGCGATGCGGCGCATCGCCAGCCCGGGAATGTAGCCGACCAGTATTCCCTCGGCCTGGGCCACAGCAACGGGCAGGGCGCCGATGGTCGAGGGCTGATCAACGACCAACAACACGGTGCCTTTGCCGGCCACGGCCTTGATGATGGCACGGAGTTTGGCCTCGTCTTGGGGCAGTGCACGGTCGAGGATTTTCTTGCCCGTACGGTCGATCGCGACCGCATGGTGATTGCTCTTACCGACATCGACGCCGATGAAGATATCGACGTCCTCGTGGTTCTTGATCAACGCAAACCTCCCAGAAATAGTGTCATTCATTTCGGTGTTGGCTTGTCCTACGGCGGCAAGGCTCGGCATCCACGTTACGGCTGACCTGCACGGCGGTTCATTGTGCTGGTCCGGTCCCCATTAGCGATCCCCTGGCGCCTATCGAATCCCGGTGACAACACCCCCCGGATCATTGATGACTGGGGGACTTAATCATGCCGGGACCGACAGGCCAACCACCCCAAATCCTACTTATTTATGGGGCTACTAAAAAGGTAACGGGGAGAAGTAATGGCTGCGGTCTCGAGCACCCGGCAGCGATACCCGGCGGATCTGGTGTTAGTGGGCGTTGGCGTTTTACCCAACGTAGCTCTGGCTGAAAATGCCGGGCTCGAGACCTTGAACGGAATCGTGGTGGATCAGTGCCTGCGCACCTCGGACCCCAGCATCTTTGCCTTGGGCGACTGCGCCAATTTCCCTAATGTGCATTCGCCGGGCCGAACACGGCTTGAATCGGTGCAAAATGCTACGAACCCAAGCTAGGCATTTAGCCGGCAGTATTCTCGGCGACGAGAGCCCTTATGCGGATCTCCCATGGTTCTGGTCCACCCAAGGATCTTACCGCTTGCAAATAGCTGGCCTCAGCCAAGCTGGTGACGATACCCTGGTGCTCGGCGATCCCCAGACCGCGAAATTTTCGGTGCTGTGTTTCCGAGGTGAGGCCTTGGCGGCGGTCGAATCGGTCAACTTGCCGGCAGATCATCTGGCAGCCCGGAAGGTGATCGGAGCAGGAACCCGCATCACCCGCGCCGAGGCCGAAGAAGCAGGATTCGCGCTGAAAAATCGGGCGCGAGTTATTGCAGGAGCCGTCTGATCGGATTATCGCGGATGTTTGGTTTGGGTTCTTCCTTGTGGAAACAGACGGAAGCTCAAAATCTTGGAAGCGCCAGAGTGATTGTGTACGTTTCGTATTGAATGCGAAAACGCGTATGGTTGTGCCATGGCAATTAGAAGTGAAGGTAGTCGTCGAGCGATTCTCGAAGCAACCATGAAGTTGCTCGACAATTCAGGGCCCGCCGGTGTTTCCGTTCAGAAACTATCAATCGAGCGTATCGCCCGCGAGGCCGGAGTCAGCAAAACCACCATTTACCGTTGGTGGCCTAGCAAGGTTGCGGTGGTCATTGATACGTTCTTGGATAATCACGTAGCTCGCACTCCGGTTCGTGAAGATATCCCGGCTATCGATGCTCTGCGTGAGCACCTCAAATCCCTGACGGAGGTCTACGCCGGCGGCGAGGGTCGCCTGGTGGCCCAGCTCGTCGGTGAGTGCCAGCAGGATCACGCGGCGCTGACTGAGTTCAAGGAACGTTTCTGGAATCCGCGTGCGGCAGCGGTACGGGCGCTCATTGAACGGGTTATGGACGAGGGTGCGATGCGCTCGGACCTTGATCCGATGATGGTGACCGAGATGCTTTATGCTCCGGTGTACTTCCGACTGCTTGTTGAGTCTGGACCTCTGGACGCGGCCGCGGTTAACGAGATTTTGGAAACCGCCCTGAAGGGTCTCGCGGTGAGAAGATAAGACTCAAGAAATCCCTGCACCTTCACGAGCTCAGCTCGTGAAGGTGCAGGGATTTTTTCATGAGAAAAGTAGTTCACATTAGCCATAAACGATCATTATTCTTGTGGGGTACGATACGGTTCGTATATATTTATTTCTGAGCGCATTGATGGAACTTTTTCTACTCTATGGCGCAGGCCTGAGCTATTTTCATGCCAATCAAAACATTTCACGCGGTCTGCGGAGCTGAACCCGGCAAGCTGCCGCCATGAAAGGAATCGTCAACGTGAGTACAGCCATTGCAGCGAATGATGCGGTGATAGTCGCCTATAGCAGGACGCCTATCGGTCGTGCACGCAAGGGTTCCCTTGCGGGGGAACGCCCGGAAGATCTTGGGTTAGCCGCAGTGCGCGGTGCTATGGCCAAGCTCCCGCAGCTCCAGGGCGAGCATATCGCCGACTCCTACTTCGGCTGCGCCATGCCGCAGGGCGCGCAAGGGGATAATGTGGGCCGCCGAATTATGGTGCTCGCCGGACTGGACAATGTACCCGCGGCGACGGTGAATCGATTTTGCGCATCCTCGTTGCAAGCTACCGCTATGGCAGCCCAAGCGATCCGTGCAGGGGATGGAGAGGTGTTCGTGGTCGGAGGCGTTGAGTCAACGAGCAGCACCCCACCGATCACCGACTCTCCATACCCCGGGTTCGCGCAATCCGCCCACCGTGCTGACGAGCTCTTTGAATCCGGTGCGCAGTGGAGCGACCCGCGAACCGCAGGCCAACTGCCTGATATTTACATCTCCATGGGCAAGACCGCAGAATTTGTTGCCCGGAAAACAGGTACGACAAGAGCGGACCAAGATCAATGGGCGCTGAACTCTCAACTACGCGCTTCCCAAGCAGTTAAGGAGGGGTACTTCGCACGGGAAATCACGCCGTTCACCACCGCTGCCGGCATGCTGATGAAAGATGATGACGGGCCGCGGCCCAGCACCAGCTTGGAAACGCTATCCGGACTAAAACCGGTATTCCATGAATCCGGCACGGTGACCGCCGGCAATGCAAGCCCGTTGAACGACGGAGCCTCCGCGCTAGTCGTAATGAGCGCACAACGCGCAGATGAATTGGGATTGACCCCGCTGGCACGTATTCTGGGTAGCGCGGCCAGCGGACTTTCCCCTGAAATTATGGGTCTAGGACCTGTGGAGTCTTCCCGGCGCCTGCTTCAGCGACTGGGCTTGGGAATCAATGACATTGACATTGTGGAACTCAACGAGGCATTCGCCGCACAGGTAGTTCCTACGGTGCGGGAATTGGGTGCCGACCCGGAGAGGGTCAATCCCTTTGGCGGTGCCATCGCTCTGGGTCACCCATTTGGTGCCACAGGTGCCAGGCTTGTGGGCACTCTGGTTAATGGATTGCAAGCCAAGGATGGAACTCTCGGTTTGGCGACGCTTTGCGTGGGTGGCGGCCAGGGAATGGCGATGGTTGTGGAGCGTTTATCATGAGTCAACAAGCCCAGATTGCCGAACCGGCACACTCGATGCTTGCCGCAGACAAGAGTCTGGAACGGCTGGGGATCCGCGTGTTGAGCGCCAGCGAAGGGCGCGCCACCGCGGTGTTGCAGGTGGAAGCCGATATGGCCAACGGACACGGCATTGCCCACGGTGGCTACGTTTTTGCCGTGGCGGATACCGCCTTTGCCATGGCTGCGAACACCTTCGGCGCGGGCATTGCCACGGCCGAGGCCGATATCTCTTATCTCAGCCCGGCCCATATTGGCGAAGAGCTGGTGGCTCAGGCCGAAGTGACTTTCCATGAAGGGCGGCGAATGATTGTCGACGTCCTGGTGCGTGCCGGAAAGCGGACCGTGGCAGTTTATCGGGGCAGTGGACGAGCATTGCGCACGGGGACCGAACCGACCATGTAATGTCCAACGACAAGGCACCCGAAGAATGCTCAGTCTCCTCGGGTGCCTTTTGTACTTCAATGACCAGAAGCACATAGCAAAACTGCGCCCGAGTTCCGTCTGGAATCCGGACGCAGTTTCCTAGTGGACTACTTCTTGGCGTCCTTGGCCATCTTGGCGTTGGCCAGCTTGTCGGCAAGGCCCATCAGCGAGGGCGACCCTGCCGCGGCAATGACAAAGGCATCTACCGGACGCTTCAGCTTGGTAGCCAAGGATTCGTCGGCACCGGCCAGTGCCGCTTCACGACCCATGGCAGGGTTCAGGTGGCAACGAACCGGGACGTTGAGAATCAATCGACGCAGGCATGAATTGTCATGGTCGCACCAGTTGATCTTTTCCTGTTGGCCTTCGAGTACCTTATTGGGGAATTCGGGGTCGGCCAGCAGCTGGCGGGCGAGCATAATTCCGTCGGCATAGCCGTCCTCGATTGCCTGCGCAGCCTGCTGCGGTTCGTAGGTGTTGCTGAGCAAGAGCGGTACATTCGGCAAATGTTTGCGGAAGATCTGCGGCTCACTGTGCGCCAGCATCTGTCCTGAAGAGGACGGGAGATTGTCGTCCATCGACTCGTAATTCGCATCGGTCAGCGCGATGTACCCGACACCTTCCTTGACGACATAGGTCATGACTTCGGCAAAACCTTCCGGACCCTGGCCGTCGGGCAGGTGGTCGTTCACGCTCATGCGTACGCCCACCGGGTAGTCGGGGCCGACTTCGGCACGGATCGCTCTAATGGTGTCCGCTAGGAAGCGGGCGCGGTTCTCCGCGCTGCCACCGTACTCATCGCTGCGCCAGTTGGTGCGGGGGGAGAAAAAGGATGAGTAGAGGTAGCGCATATGGGCACCGATCTCGATGCCGTCGAACCCCGCTGCCTTGGCGCGCAGTACCGCGGCGACGGTCTCGTTCTGGACCTCGAGCAGCTCTTCCCTGGTGATTTCTTCAGGAGTTGGGTTGGTCCGTCCGCCGGGGATATACATTCCATGGGGCAAGCGCGGTGCCGCCATGCGCACCGGCTTCGGGCTGGCGGCGCGGGTGGTGCGTCCCTCTCCCGGTACTCCCATGGCGCCGAAGGCCGGAAAGATCTGCGCGAAGAGGGGCACATCGTACGCGTGGACCGCGTCTACCATCTTCTTGAGTCCTGGAATGAACCGGTCATTATCAAAACGCATGAGTGGCTGGAAGGGTGCCTCCGCATATCCGCTTTCGGTGGCCACGGTGCCGCCAACGATCAGCAGACCCGCGCCGCCCTTGGCGCGGGTGGTGAGGAAAGCGATGGTCTGTTCGCTGGGACTTCCGTCCTTGGTTGGCTGCAGCACTGCCATCGGGCTGAGCACAAAGCGGTTCTTGATCGTCAGCCCGTCGATTTTCCAGGAGCTGGAAAGAACCTTGGAGGCGGACACGGTGCTGGTCTCGGTAGACATTTTTCTCCTTGAAAGGACTGCAAACGTTCGGAAAGCTCATCAGTAATTGAATTCGACTCGTTTCGTATCGTATCGCGTTTGTGACCTGGTGCATATCATTTTCGAGAATTTTTCAGACTATGACCTGCTGAAGACTTCCGCTCAGCTGGCAGAAAATGGGCCAACGAATCGCCGACTTGGGGTAATGGCCTCAATTCGCCGGAGGGGCAAGGGGCCGACGTTGACAATGTGCCCTAAGCCGCTAGCCTCCACCCACTCTTTTGCGTTAACCGCCGGGGCGCATTTGATGGAAGGATGTTTTGCCGGAGCAGGCTCATTCGACCACCGAATCAGAAACAGTGCCTTTCGCCGTGTGAGTCACCACCACAGTCGACGCCGCACACGTGGATGTCGCCAAGGTGCAAGGCTTCTTCAAGGAAGTAGGACTGGATGCCATGCCAACGATCATCCAAACCGCTGTGACTGTCGTCCTTCTCTGCTCAATGATGAACTTCAGAATGTGCTGATGGCTTCGGTTACAACCGTGGCCGCGACGTGGCGGAAATTGCCGGGGCCAAGCATCTGGTCCTAATCCATCTTGCTCCGGTCGATACTCCGTTCTCGCTATGGGGCAAGTCTCAGCAGGGGAATTCGGGCTGCTCATCGTTGGGGCTGAACTTCATGAGCTTTGGTGTGGGCTCTCTTAAGGGATCCCGCAAACCGCGGGAGTTATAGCAGACGAATCAAAGCAGGCGGTTGCCCAGGCCAAATGGCCTGGGCAACCGCCTGCTTTGTATTGTGCGAAAACGAGACTTTGCTTAGAACCTGTTGCGTACGTGCCGTTCGCGTCCATAGAGCGAAACCACGGCGAGGATGATGACGCCGAACACGATGCGGCTTTGCGCCTCGGATAATCCATTGCTCACAATGATCGTCGAAAGCAAGGTGAGAATCAGTGCGCCCAGCAGCGTGCGGGTATAACTGCCGTGGATTGAGCCGAAGATCGTTCCACCAACCAGCACCGCCGCTAGTCCGGAAAACAGGTAGGGATCGCCGATGGTCTGTGACCAGCCCGAACCATAGGCGGCAATGAATACCCCGGCAAGGCCAGCGAAGGCACCGGAAGCGGCAAAGACCAGAACCCAGACGATTGAGGTTCGTATTCTTGTCAGTCCCGCGGCTCTGAAGTTAACTCCCGTCGCATAAAGCCGGCGTCCTGCGGTGGTGCGGTTCAAGAAGACCCACAGGGCGACACCGAGCAGCAACACGATCAGAATGATTGGTGGGAACGGAAGCCCGAAGGTCGTTGCGCGAAGGCTGGCCAGGGAACGCAGCGAATCATGGGGTACCGAGGAATAATCGCCATCCGCCAAGAACAGCGTGGCGCCGGTTAGAGCTGCGCCGGTGCCCAGAGTGACTACCAGTGGTTGGACGGCAAAACGATGGCAGATCCAGCCAATCAGGGCGCCGATGCCGCCACACACGAGGATGGTGAGCAGTATTGCCAGCATTGGCGACAGGCCCAGTTTGCCCGTGGCATTGGCTGCCATGAAGGCGCCAAAGAGTATGTAGCCAGGCGTTGCAAGATCCAATCCACCAAGAATGACGACCAATGTTTGGCCCATCGCCGCTAGTGCCAGCAAGGATGCGATCAACAGCAACGAGGTCACCGAACGTGGGTTGAAGATGGAGGGAATGCTGATTAATAGCCAAGCCGCCAAGACGAGCAAGACCAAGGCTTGCAATACTGGCAGCTCAACAAGTATCCGCTTGATCTTCGGGCCGAGGCGTCGTTCTGCCGAGGCCGTTTGCTTTCTGATGGTGGTGCTCTTGCTCATGATCAAACCTTCTTTAACCGTGGAGTAAGTAACGTGGCTCCCAAGACGACACCTACGACGAGCAGAGCGCCGTAGGCGAACTGAATCAGGCTAGGTGCGACGCCGGAGGCGGTCAGCAGCTGTTGGAGCAGGTAGATGCAGATGGCCCCGAACAGTGCGCCGAGCAACCCGCCTCGGCCTCCGGCCAGGCTGGTCCCGCCAAGCACCGCAGCCGCCAATCCCAGCAGCGCGTAGGTGGTGGCCAAGGAAGACTGTGAGGACTGCACAATGGCAGTTAGCGCGATACCGGCGATACCGGCGAACAAGCCGCCTACCGAGTAGGCGAGAATGCGCACCGCGGTGGTATTCACTCCAGAGCCGAACGCCGAAATATCACTTTCGCCCGTGGCCAGCAGGTTGCTGACAAAGGCAGTACGGCGTAGTCCAAACCAAATCAGAGCGGCGGCACCGATGGAGATCAGTGCGCCAGGAATGATTCCAACGCTGCCTGCGAAGACCTCGGTCCAGTTATCCGGGGCTGCAATCGGGTTCTGCGCGATGGTCAGCGACAATCCGATGAGCAGGAAGAGCATTCCGGTGGTGGCGACCACGGGGTGCAAGCGCAAAACTGCGATCAGTACCCCATTGATTGCCCCGATGGCTGCGGCCAGCAATAGCACGAGGGGCGCAGCCACCTGCCAGTTGCCCAGCCCCGCGGGAATCAGGATGGCGACAAAGAAGCAATTGATGAAAGTTGCCAGCGGGCCCACCGAAATATCGATGCCTCCAGAGAGGATGGCCGGCGTTGAGGCAAACCCTACGAGCACAAACGGGGCCAGTGTGGAAAGCGTGGCGGGAAGCCGTTGCGGGGATAAGAAGGACGGGGAAATAAGGAGATTCAGTCCCAGCAAAACGAGTGCAAGCAGCAGTGCAAAGGCGAAAGGCCAGCGTTGGAGGAGCTGTTGGACGCGGCTCATGAGTGCACCTCTGATTTCTGGCCGAAGTAGGCCGCGACAATTGATTCGGTGGATAGCTCAGGATGGGCGATTTCGGCAAATACTTGCTGATCGCGGAAGACCAAAACTCGGTCCGCCAGGTCAACGAGTTCGTCGACTTCACTGGAGAGCACCACTACGCTGAGCCCTTCGGCGCTGAGTCGGTCCAAGATTGCATAGATCTCCCGCTTGGTGCCGATATCTACTCCGCGAGTCGGGTCGTTCAGAAGCAATACCTTGGGGTCGGTGGCGAGCCATCGGGCGAGCAAGACCTTTTGCTGGTTGCCTCCGGAGAGGGTGGAAATCGCGTCTTTGGCGGTGCCGAAGCGAAGTGCCAGCGATTGGGCGAATGCGTTGAATCTCTGGGAGATGCTCTTAGTGTTCAGCAGCCCGCGGTGGCGATCTTGATGCAACGTGGGCAGAGCGAAATTCTCTTGGATGGACATCGACTCGAATAGCGATTCGCCGCGGCGTTCACGTGGCAGATAAGCCACGCCGAGGCGGTCGCCATTACGAGCAGTCAGCGGTGTCTGCGTATCTTTCTCCCCGGTGCGCACTACCGTTCCCGGACCGGAGGCAACACCTGCGAGGCGTTTGATGAATAGATCTTGGCCGTGGCCTTCGAGCCCGGCCAGTCCCACGATTTCACCGGCGCGCAGTTCCAGATTGATGGCTGTCGACGTGGGCGTCAGCCGCAGGTCAAGACTTCGAAGGAGCAATTCTCCGGGCGTATGAGGTTGGCGTACCGTCACCTCGTGATCGGAGCGCCCGGTCATTTCGGAAATAAGGGCGTCGATTGACAGGTTGTCGCGTTCAACGGTGAAGACGCTGTGCCCTGAGCGCAGCACTGAGACTCGATCCGAAATTTCTGCCACCTCGTCCATCCGGTGGGAAATGAAGAGAATCGCGGTGCCGAGTGTAGTGAGTCGACGCATCTCAGCAAAGAGACGGTCCCTGGTTTGTACATCCAAGGATGCCGTCGATTCGTCCAGCACAAGAACTTTCGGGCCTCGGACCAGTGCCCGGGCGATGCACACCGCTTGACGTTCGGACAGTGAAAGTTGTCCCGCCGGCTGGTCCAAATCAATGTTTGGGACGATGCGGGTGAGTACTTCCTGGGCAAGCATGCGCTGTTTGGTGCGGCTTAATTTGTGTCGAAAAATGCCGTGTGAACCAAGCCAGACGTTGTCGAGTACCGTTTGGCTCCCGGCGGTTAAGACTTCTTGGAATACCGTAGCGATTCCCAAGTCCGCCGCTTGTTTGGGTGAGCGGCTGTAGACCGGTTCGCCATTAAAAGTCAGGGTTCCCGAATCTGGCCGGTGCACCCCGCCAATGATCTTTACGAGGGTGCTTTTGCCCGAACCGTTTTCGCCCAAGAGTGTGTGAATCTCACCGGGTCGGAGGTGGAGCTGGCCGTCGCTCAGTGCTTGTGTAGCGCCGAAGCGTTTGCTCACCCCTTTGAGCTCTAGGCCTGCTGGCTGATGTGTCACTGGTGGTCCCCTTTTGTGAAAATTTGTGATGCCCGCTACATTCGAAACTAGACGAACCGTACCGCATGTGTCTAGTCTTATGCGATACGCTACGAAGCGTTTCACTCGATGAGGAGTTCGATATGCAGAAAAACACCAAAATTCCACGAATCTCAAAGCTTGGGGCAGCGATTCTGGGAATTAGTGCCCTGGCATTGACGGGTTGTGCGGGAGGCACCAGTGCGGATCCTGCCGCCGACGGTGCGGCAGCAAGCAACCAATCCGGGCCTGTCGCAGACGGCGCATGTGGTTCGGTTCCCAAAGGTGCAGCCAATGATCCCAACGGTCTGTTGAAAGATTTCTCGCCAGAAATCGCTGATGGGTACTCCCTGCATCCGGACGAGGTACGCACGTCGGCGTGGGCCGACTATAAGTCAAAGAAGACCGAGGGCTTCACCGCCGCCGTGGTGGGGATGCCACCTGCCAGCCCCTTTATTGCCTCCATGTCCGAGTCGATTCGTGCAAGCTTGAAGAAGGCGGACGTTGAGGTTCTGGGCGAATTTGCTCCGGATGATCCATCCAACGTGCCACTGCAACTCCAGCAGTTCAATGAGGCCCTTGCCCTGAAGCCGGATGTCATCATCTATACGGCAATCGCTCCGGAACCATCGGTTGCACTGGCAAAACAGGCCTTTGATGCCGGTATCCCGTTGGTTGCCGCCCAGGTGCCTATCGACTCCGAATATGCCGTCACCGTAACGCGCAATGTGCCATTGGCGATTGCCGAAGTCACCGCCGGAACTATGCGTTCCATTGGCGGCAAGGGCGACGTGCTTCGAGTTGCCGGTATCCCAGGCATTCCAAGCTCCACCTTGGCCGATATTGGCATGGACGCCATTTTGGAGACTTGCCCGGATGTAAAGGTCGTTGGTTCGGTGACCGGATTCTTCCAGCCGGCCACCGCGCAGGCTGAGGTACAGAAGTTCCTTGCCACTAACCCGGCGGGCGTTGATGCGGTCATGCAGGCCGGAACCATGGGTGTTGGTATTCGCAATGCCTTTGAAGAAGCTGGCATGGACGTTCCACCGATTGCAGATGACGGTTCAAGCCACGGCTTTGCCTCCTGGGCCTTGGCCAATCCCGAGTACCCGTACTTTGGAACCACTACTCCATCAGTTCGCACCGGCGAAGTTTCCGTTGAGGTGGCCTTGCGCATACTGAAGGGTGAAGGCCCGAAGATCAACCAGATTGTGGAGCCTTCGGTGCTTGTGACGCGCGAGAACCTTGAGCAGGTTGCTGACGCCGCGTGGGAACCTAGCGATCTGACCGATCTGGCCGGAAGCCCGGATGACTATCTGCCCACCGAGAAGCTTGACCAGTTCTTTTCGAATCCCGGCAAATAAGGCGAACTAGGCATGAATCACGACACTGAAAATGTTGTGCCTGCTGCGCATGCACCCCGTGAGCGTCTGACTGGGCGCCACTGGCTCTACTTCACGATGATTACGCTGGTGCTGTTGACTGACGGCATGGACGTGACGATAGTCAGCCACGTTTTCCCCACGCTCATCAAAGATTGGGGAGTTTCGGTGGGCGGCGGCATCGCCTTCGTCGTCGCCGTGGGATTCCTCGCGATGGGTTTGGGCGCCATTATTTCCGGTGCCTTATCAGTGAGGTGGGGACGCAAGACTATTCTCATCCTCAGTGTCGTTATTTTCGGCTCCGCCACCGCGCTGGGAGGTACGTCCGCAGATTTTACGCAATTTGTCATCTGGCGTCTTCTTGGCTGTGTAGGAATGGGTGCTGCGATGGCCTCCGGCAACACCTTGCTGGCGGACCTGGTTCCGGCACGTAGTCGGGCCGCCCTGCTCGCAGCGGCCTATGCCGGTGTTGGACTGGGAACCACCATTGGCGCCACCCTCGCAGGCTTCCTGCTGCCCACCGTAGGATGGCGGGCGCTGCTGATAGTTGGCGGCGTGATTCCCCTGGTGATTATCGTTGTACTGGCCTTCGTAGTACCCGAGTCACCGGCGCGCCGTGCGGTGAAGCTGGCTGGGAATATACCGGTGAAAGTGCTGGCAAAAGATCGGGTCTCGGTCCGCAGTGACCTGGGGAAGAAGTTTGTGACCACCACTTTGCTGCTGTGGATCTTTGGCTTCTTTTCGTTGGGCACTCAGCTGCTCATTGCACAGTATCTGCCTACACTGTTGCAGTTGCCCGTTCCTGGCTTGGGCACGGTGCAAAGCAGCACCATTGTGGGTCTCTACGGGTTCACCAGCGTGCTGGGAAGCATCGTACTGGGGTTGCTCCTGGTACGCGGCTCCCGATTCACGGTGATTGGTGGTGCCTTGTGTCTGGCCGCGGTCATGGCACTGGTGGTTTCTATGGCGCGTGAACCAAGTTTTGGTTCATTGCTAGTCATTCTGGGGATTACCGGCTTTATTTTGCCCAGTTCTTTTGGGCCAACTCGTGGAGTTCTTGCGGCCATGAGCTTCCCGGAGAGCGCGCGTGGTTTGGGCATGGGAGTCACTGAATTCGGTGGCCGACTCGGCTCCGCGACAGGCGGGGTAGTTGGAGGAACACTGATCGCCACCGGTATGGGCTTGTCTGGTATCTTTTTGGTGCTGTTATTGCCTATCGGGGTCCTGCTTGGCGCGTTGGCTGGATTGCGTCAGCAGTCCCGGCACTTCCAAGCAGCGGAAGAAACATTTGATGGTTCGAACGCTGCCAAACCAGGACCGAAAAGAAAAACACCATTGCAAAGCGTGGGGGACTGACCCACTGATCAATGGCGCATAGTCCGAGCGAGCTTTGAGGCTCTCGTTGCGGCGAAATATCTTCACGATACTTCGCTGCAACGGGAGTCTTTTTGCGCGCATGGCTACGCGCATCAGGCATAGCAAAAACGGTGTTCCGGCCTGGGTCATGTGTTGCTGCCACGCACTGAAAGCCCCCTGGGGAAGTATGCAATCCAAAGAGCTGGTTTGCGTTTCCTCAGGGGGCTTATGAACCCTCGTGCTGCAGTGCGCTGGCTGCTAGGCGGAGACGCGTCCGCGCATGAATTCTTCATCCGGTGAGTCGGTGACCGGAAGGCCGGAAGCTTCCAGGCTTGCGCGTAGCTGCTTCATGAAGCGGTCAGGAAGCTTGGCTGCAGGTGGACGCAGTGCACCGCCATTGAAGCCCGAAAGCCATTCCTGGTACTTCCACTGGGTGCGGTTGATCATATTGGTACCCGGGGTGGAGGTCGCGGAAACTGCGCCGTTTGCCGCGCGAGCTGGCTGGACCTTCCAGTACAGTTCCATGGCTTCTTCCCACTTGCCGGTCCGGGCCAGCTCGAACGCGCGTGGGTAGTAGTCACCCATCCAGTTGGTATTCGCAGTACCGGAGAACTGCATGTCCAAGACGGACATCAGCGGAATGATTTCGGACTCGATGGGGCAGGAGATGACGACCTCATCACGGAAGTGGTGGTACATCTCCATGACGCCGGGAATGCCTGGGTAACCCTGTTCTGCCTTGATCGCCACGATGCTTGGCATCGCGTCCAGTATGCGGCGCACAAACTCAACGCTCATGCCAGCCGGGTGGATGCGTTCAAATCCCCACGCTGGCAGCGGGAAGAGCATGGCTGCCATGTTCGTTTCATCGGTGAACTTCTTGGTGTAGTCGAACACCTGATCATAATTTGTTGGCCAGAAGGATGCTGGGTAGGCAAGCAGCGTGCGGTCTGCGCCCGCGGCTTCGGCCAGATTTGCGGCGTGGATGTTCTCTTCCAGGGTGCCGAAGATCGCGTGGAAGAACAACGCGAAGTCCGGACCGGCCGCTTCGCGGGCAATCGCGGTGATCCGCGCGTTTTCTTCCGGAGTCACATTCGCTTCGGCCACAATCAGCGAACCGGCATAACCGCGTTCCTTGAGCAGCAGGATGTCATGGCGAATTGCGTTTTCATTGATTGCAGAAAAATCTGGCGTGAAAGACGGGTGGGTCACCGCGACGGTGCCGGTGAAATTCTCTCGGGCCCAGGAACGAGCTTCGGACTTGGCGTAATCCACCATGAGGTACTCCTTGTTTTTGGGTTGGTATCTTAAAAAGTTAGTTATTTGCGGCTTGTAACGATGCCGACGGGCAGTGCCGTGCCTACTCCCTCAGTGCGTGCTCGGTTCAGCAGCATCTCAGCCACAACAATGTCCTGCAGGCCAGAGCCCGTTGACTTGTAAATCCTGATCCCCGTCTCGGTGTCGATCTGCCTCTCAGCACCCAGCGCAGCTTGCAATGGCAGTACTACGGCATCTACATCGATTCCGGCTGCGCGCGCGGCGATCATGTCGCCGCTGTCATGGACTACTTCTTCATAGGTGTCCACCACGATGGTGCTTGCCCGGCCAATCAATTCGACGGGTAGTTCACGTTGGGTCGGGGTAGTGGAACCGATGGAGACAACCGAAGCGTTGGCGCCAACCCAGTCGGCTTGCACGGTGGGCGATTCATTGCGCGAGCGGGCGGCGCAGAGGATCAGGTCCGCGCCTTCGACAGCCTCGCGAGCCGAGCCGACAGCGAGTGCCGGAGCGTCAAAAACACCGTCGAATTCCTTCGCGAAAGCTTCGCGGTTGGCCACAGTGGGGCTGAACACGCGGATATCTGCGAACTTCATCAGGTGGGAGAAGGCGGTGAGGTGGGAGCGGGCCTCGAATCCCGAGCCGATAATGCCTACGCGCATTGCGCGCTGCGGCACGATAGTGGAAACTCCAACAGCGGTGGTTGAGGCGGTGCGCAAACCGGTTACCCGGTTGCCGTCTATCAGTGCCACCAAGTCTGCGGTGTTCTTATCGAACAAGGAGATCAGGTAGCTGACGGTGAGCCCATCGGTGAATGACCCGGCGATGGACTTAGCACCAAAGACCTTACCGCTGGCAGGTGCCGACGGCATGATGCGCAACCACTCTTGCGGGGACTGAGCAAAAATTCGTCCCGGGGTTCGCAGCTCGTCGTTATCGGTGCTGTAGGCCTCGCGAATTGCCTCAATAGCACTGGACCAATCCGAGAGGTGAGCGACATCAGCGTCGGTCAGGAACAGCGGAAAGTCCTGCGGCAGATTTCCTTCTGCACTCATGGGCGTTCACTCCTTTGAAAGTCTGGAACATGACGAAGCATGCTCAGTCATGTGCATCACATCACATGGCGTTAGGATAAATACTATCCGATACGAATCGTATCTCATATACTCGGAGCAACAGGTTTTCGAAAATGACGAAAACGTACCCCAGCAAAGGAATTGAAAACCATGGCAATCTCAACAGTGAATCCAACCACCGGCGTCACCGAACAAGTCTTTGAGGCCCACTCCGCCGAAGAAGTGGAGCGCCGCATCGCCTGTGCCGACGAGGCAGCGAAGATCCTGCGTGGAACCAGCTACGCGCGGCGGGCCGAATGGATGAAAGCAACCGCCCAGCTCCTGGAAGCTGAAGCTGAAGAGCTGGGAAGGCTGATCACCCTGGAGATGGGAAAGCCTATCGCGCAATCGGTCGCCGAAGTGCGCAAGTCCGCGGCATCGATGCATTTCTATGCTGATAATGCCGAAAAGTTCTTGGCCGATACTCCTTTGGAAGACCCGTCGGTTGTTGGCGCTTCAAAGGCATGGACTACTTATCAGCCATTAGGCGCCGTGCTTGCGGTGATGCCGTGGAACTACCCCATTTGGCAGGTCATCCGCTTCGCAGCTCCTGCGCTGATGGCGGGCAATACCGGTCTGCTTAAACACGCCTCGAATGTGCCGCAGTCGGCAATCTACCTGGACACTCTCTTTGAACGAGGGGGCTTCCCTGCGGGCTCATTCCGCACGCTGCTCATCGGTGGCAGCGCGGTCGCCCCGGTTATCGCGGATCCGCGGGTTAAGGCCGTGACCCTGACCGGTTCCGAACCTGCAGGGCGTTCGGTGGCTTCGATTGCTGCGGATCATGTGAAGAAGTCGTTGCTCGAACTGGGTGGCTCGGATCCGTTTGTTGTCATGGATTCGGCCAACGTTCCTGCTGCGGCGGCTACTGCAGTGAGGGCGCGGATTAGCAATAATGGCCAATCCTGCATCGCGGGAAAGCGTTTTATTGTGCATACCGATGTTTATGACGAATTTGCTGCTGAATTTGCACGGCTGATGGGTGAGCTCGTGGTGGGCGACCCAATGGATCCGGCGACGCAAGTTGGTCCACTGGCCACCGCCGATGGACGCGACGAATTGGCCGGTCTCGTGGATGACGCGGTGGCCCTGGGTGCACAGGTGCTTGTCGGGGGCTCAGCCCCGCAGGGTGAAGGGTATTTCTACCTGCCTACGGTAATTGCCGGGCTAAGTGACGAAATGCGGCTGGTCCAAGAGGAAGCCTTTGGCCCGGTTGCCTCGCTATACCGGGTCCGGGACCGGGAAGAAGCACTGCAGGTTGCCAACCAGACCACCTTTGGCCTCTCCAGCGCGCTGTGGACCAATGACGCCGCCGAAGAGCAGTGGTTCCTGGAGCGGCTCGAGGCGGGAGCGGTGTTCATCAACGGGATGACGGTCTCAAATCAAGAGCTGCCATTCGGTGGGATTAAGCGCTCGGGCTTTGGCCGCGAGCTGGCCGCCGAAGGTATTCGCGAATTCTGCAACCTCAAAACGGTATGGAAGGCCTAGACGGGAGCATTCATTCAGTCCTGCCGGCCTGGCCACTTGTGTGCGGTCGTGACGGGTGTTACATTTATTCGAAACGATACGTACTGAACTTGAAGGAGTGGGATGGCAAAGATCGTTGAAGTTGACGTGGTGGTGGTTGGCGGTGGACCGGTGGGCGTTACTGCATTGGCCTTGCTGGGTCGCGCCGGCCTGAGCGCCGTTGGGGTAGAGCGCGAGATTCAGGCGTGGCCGACGGCACGCGCTGTGCATTTTGATGGAGAGATCTTCCGCACTCTTCAATCCTTGGGAGTGGCAGAGCGCTTCGCCAAGGCCACATTGCCGATGGCCTCGATGCATATCGAGAACGAGGCGGGCGAAGTCTTGATTGCCGTGCCAACCGGCCAGCTCGGGGCGCAGGGATGGCACGACGATCTGACCTTCCACCAGCCTGAGATCGAATGCCTGTTGCATGAGGTCGTAGAGGAACTGCCAGGCGTTGAGCTGCGCCGCGGCATGACGGTGCTTTCAGTGCGCAATGTTGCCGAAGGCGTCGAAGTTGCGGTGCAGAACGAGGATGGCGAGGAATCCTTGATCCGCGCCCGTTGGGCCATCGCAGCTGATGGAGCCCGCTCGCAGAGCCGCAAAGCGCTGAACATCGAAACCGAAAAAATCGGCGAGGATGCGCAATGGCTGGTTGCCGACGGGATCCTTGAAGACAGCCCCGGATTGTCCTCGGACATGATCTTCTTGGGTCACCATACCCGCCCTGCTTTGTGGATACGGCTCCCCGGCAAACGTGTGCGCATGGAGTTTATGCTCATGCCGGGGGACGACCCCGAGGAAATTACTACCCCGGCGGGCCTTGAGCGCCTCAGCCGCGGAGTGCTGCCGGCAGGTAAATTCACTGCAGACCGCCTGGCGACCTACACATTCCGTGGACGCATTTCCCGGCGGTGGCGTGCCGGCAACATTTTCCTGGCCGGCGATGCCGCCCACCAGGCTCCACCGCTCTTCGGACAGGGCCTGTGCGCCGGAATGCGCGACGTCGCCAATCTGGTCTGGAAGCTGGACGCAGTCAAGCGCGGCGCTGCCGATGACAGCCTGCTTGACACCTATGAGTCAGAACGCTTGCCGCACGCACGGTTCTGGGTGGAGCAGGCTGCCAATGCCGCGGGCTTCCTGCAGACCACCGATGCAGAGGTCGCTAAGCAGCGTGATGCCTTCATCCGCGCCAATCCCGCGGCCTCGGCACCCGTCGCACCCCCACTGGGGCCGGGTCTGCACGAGGGGGAAATCGACAGCCGCGCCGGACATCTGGCCACGCAGCCGATCCTCGCCGACGGGGTGCGCCTGGATGACATGGTCGGTTCCCGCTTCTTGGTGGCAACAACTCCGGAGATCTATTCCGCCGTGCCGGCTGGGCTGCGCAGCCAGCTCGAGGACAACGATTTCGTTGTCGTCTTGTTTGATCCTGCCAAGGCCGGCCGGATTCTTGAAGCCGCCGGTGCCAAGGTCGTGGTTGTCCGTCCGGACCGCTACATCCTGGGTCTCGGGGATACCCCCGAAGCACTCGAACGCATCGCTGCCAGCATCCCGAAGGTCGGCCACGACGTGCCGGCGAACCTCTAGCCCAAAAATTCTCAAGACACACCTCCGCCCAGGCGGAAAGAACTACAGGAGAAAATCATGGCCTTCAGCCCAATCACACACCTGCGTCACTTCGATATCGCGGTGCCCGATTACAAAAAACAGGTTGACTTCTACAAGAACCACTGGGGATTGACCGAGATGCAGGACGACGGCGGAGTGACCTACTTTGCCGCCGAAGGTTCCCCGGAGCAATACTCGGTCCGCGTCCGCGAGGCCGATGAAAAGCGCCTTGACATGGTCGCGTTCGGCGCTGCCGACAATGCCGCGGTGGACCAGCTTGCCTCGGACCTCATTGCCAAGGGGGTGAAGCTCATTGGCGAACCCGATGACCTCAAAACGCTTGGCGGGGGGTACGGCTTCCGATTCTTCGACTTGGAAGGACGAACCATCGAGGTCTCCTCGGATGTCGAGGTGCGCAAGCACCGCAAAATCGAGGAACGCGAAGCCATCCCGGTGCGCCTATCCCATGTGGTGCTCAACTCCCCGGAACCGGAGAAGATGCTCGCTTGGTATGAGCAGCACCTGGGCTTCCGGCTCTCCGACACACTGAACCACCCGCGCGTGGGGGATCTGTTCTACTTCCTGCGATGCAACTCGCAGCACCACTCCATCGCCATTGCCCGCGGCCCGCACGCCTCGCTGCAGCACGCGTCCTTCGAACTGCGCGGGATCGACGAGTACATGCGCGGCAGCGGCAAGCTGTTGCGCTCGGGATTCAAGAAAATCTGGGGACCGGGACGCCACAGCGCCGGGGACAACACCTTCACCTACTTCCACGATCCCAACGGCAACACCATGGAATTCACCACCGAACTTGATTCGATCGACGAGGACACCTGGCACCCGAGCATTTACGACACTTCTGATCCGATGACCTCGGACCAGTGGGGCACCGGCGGGGATATGGATGAATTCATTGCCAAGGAAATGTTCAACGACAAGGACAAAGGTCTTTTTGTCCCGCCACCGGTATAGGCAAGAACATGATGGAACGTGGAGGAGCCATGAAGGAAACTCGCATCGGCGGATTCAAGCTGGGCACCTTCGAGGATGGCACGGAGCAATTTCCCGGGGCCGTCTTTGAGGACCAGGTCGTGAACCTGCGCAGCGTGCTGCCGGGCATCACCCGGATCGGGGACCTGTTTGCCGACTGGGACAACAATCTGGACTTAATCGAGTTCCTCGACCCTGCCGCCGCAGGTGCACGCCCGCTGGCGGGGTTGGGGGTGCTTCCGCCGCTGCAGCCGGTGGGCACCATCATCGCCGCCGGGGCCAACTACCGTGAGCACGTCATTCAGATGAGCGTTGCCCACAAGCTGGGGAAAGAAGGTGCCGACGAGAATCAGTTGGCGGCCGACGCCGCGGCCGAAATCGACGAACGTGGCCGTACGGGTGATCCGTACGTCTGGACCGGGATCCCCTCCGCTGTCTGTGGCGCATATGACGACGTGCAGTTGCCCGATGTCGGCGGCAACGTCGACTGGGAGCTGGAGCTGGGTGTGGTCATCGGTCGTAAGGCGCACCGGATTGCGGCAGCAGGTGCCATGGATTACGTCGCCGGGTACACTATCGTCAACGATGTCACTTCGCGCGCTCTCGTGCCGCGCACCGACATTGCGATGATGGGTACCGACTGGTTCCGGTCGAAGAACCAGCCGACTTTCTTCCCCACAGGGCCCTATGTGGTGCCGAAGCGGTATGTGCCGGACCCGGCAAAGCTGCGGATCCAATTGAGCCTCAATGGCACGCTGATGCAAGATGCCCTGGCCGATGACCTGCTCTTCGACATCCCGAGCCTGATCGCCTACGCATCCTCTGTCGCGGTACTGCAACCCGGTGATGTGCTGATCACCGGTTCTCCGGCGGGCAATGGTTCGCATTGGGGTCGGTTCCTGCGTGATGGAGATGTGATGGAAGCGGAGATCACCGGTCTCGGGGCCCAGCGCTCGACGGTCCGCGGACCTTCCGGGCAGTTGCCTCCCTGGTACGCAGACCGTCCGATTGCGGTTGCCGCGGCCGGTGGGGCAGCCTCGTGATACTGCGCCAAAGCCACTTCGTTCCGCCGGTACCCTACCTGCTGGCTACCGAGCTGGGATTCTTGGATAGCGTTGAGGTTCAGTCCACCCGGACCACCTCCAGCGCGGAGCAGCTCGCCGGGCTGCTGGACGGCACCATTGACGTGGCCATCACCGCCATGGATAACTTGTTCGAATGGGACCGGGCCGGTGCTCGGTTGCGTCTCATTGCTCAAGTCGAGGCGACCACCCCGCTGGGCATCTATGCGCGTGATGAGATGGCAACTATGGCGGATCTGGCTGGATTCAGGTTCGCCGTGGACGCCCCGGATAACGGTTTTGCCCTACTTGCACGGCATCTGCTGGGCGGCGCAGGAATCGACGTGGATTATGTGGTGATCGGCGGGGTACGCGAACGATTTGAAGCACTGCTAGCCGGAGAAATCGACGCGAGCCTGCTCGGCCCGCCATTCGACAAGCTTGCTGAACAAGCCGGTATGAGGTGTGTGTCAGAGGTGAACGAACTTCTGCCGCAGCTGCCGGGCCAAGGTCTGGTGGTGCGTACTGAGTTATTGGGATCTGAGGAGCTCACCGGATACATGCGTGCGCTGGCACGCGGTGCCGCGTCCGGTGAATCGATGGACGAGCAGGCCGGCGTGGCGCTGCTTGAGCGTCATGGCTATCAGTCCGCCGCGGCAACTGCATGGGCTGCGCGGGCGAGGACATTATCGGTGGATCCCATGGGCCTGGAGCTGCTCACGCAGATTCGCCGTGGACTCGGAATGCTCTCAGGCCGCAAGCCGCTGGCGGAATTGTGCGAAACTGGGCCGCTGCTGCGGGCCAGCTGAACCATGAGTTTTTGAAGCATTGCATTTTCGTAACCTTAATGCGATACTATACGTATCGAATCTATTACAGAGCAGGAGAAGCCATGAAATTTGGGCGCATTGCAGTAGACACCCCCGATGGTGAACAGATTCGCCTGGTTGCCGCGGAGCCGGACTCCGGCCGAGTTATCGATCTGGCGAGGTCATACGCACTGACCTTGCAGCGCAAAGGTGCCGAACCAGAGCGCGCCCGAGAACTTGCTCTGGCGGTACTTCCCGGAAGCCTGGCCGCGGGACTCGGGGGAGGTTCTATCTTCCTTGACGCCGCGCATGACGCCTTGGGTGCAGCTGATGATGCTTCTTTCGCCATTGATGAAGTCTCTTGGCGCGCGGCCGTTGACTCCCCGGTCATCCGCGACGGGCTGACCTTCGAGAAGCACATCCAGAACTTCCACCGGATTGTTGCCAAGGCGCAGCCGGCACGCTCGATCTACGACCGCCCGGGCTACTTCAAGGGCACCACCGCCATGTCCTACGGGCATAACCAGGAACTGCCCTACCCTGATTTCACCGAACAATTGGACTGGGAACTGGAGATCGGCTACGTCGTGGGCAAGTCCGGCAGCAACCTGACCCCGGATAACGCGATGGAGCACCTCTTCGGCATTACCGTCTTCAACGACTTCAGCGCCCGCGACATCCAGGGCGCGGAAATGCCCATCGGCATGGGCCCGCAGAAGTGCAAGGACTTCGGCTACGGCATCGGACCCTGGGTCACCACGATGGACGAAATCGACTCCCTCGAGGGACTGCACGGCCAGGTCCGCGTCAACGGCGAGGTGCTCTCGGACACCAAGGTCGAGGACTTCGTCTACACCCCCGCGGAACTGCTGGCCTACGTCTCGATCTCGGACCGCCTGCAGCCAGGGGACCTCATCGGGTCCGGCACCATGGGCTTCGGTGCCGGTGCAGAAATCGGTACGTTCCTCAAGCCGGGCGATGTCATCGAGCTCGAGGTCGAGGGCGTTGGTACGCTGCGAACCCCAATATCCAAGGAACGCGAGAAGGCTCCTTGGTGGCCAGAACCACGCCAGTACCCACACGAAAACTGGGTTGCGTAATGTCCCGCCCGCCAGTTCGCCGGATAGTTACCGGCCACAATGACCAAGGTCTCGCAGTCATACTGTCGGACGCAGACGCACCGCACCATTTCTCCTCGGACGCGATTCCAGGCTTTGGAGCCACGGTTCCGTGGATGACCAAGGCCGGCGTTATCGACCACGTCAGCGATACTGACATGGCCAGTGCTGACACGGAAATTCCAAGTTTCCCGGCCCCGGGAGAGACGATTATGCGGATCGCGGATTTTCCGCCTGATTCCGTCTACCCCAAGGAAGCAAATTCGGCGATCTTTGACGAGTTGGACGGCCATGAGGAAGCGGAAGTCGGTGCTGAACGCAGCGGAGGGAAGCACTTCTGGTTCCACCGCACCGAATCCTTGGATTACGCGGTAGTTCTGGAAGGCGAAATCACTCTACTCGTTGATGATGGTGAGGCCACGATGCGAGCCGGAGACGTGGCGGTACAGCGAGCTACCAGTCATGCATGGTCAAATCGAACTGACAAAACTGCAAGAGTCCTGTTTGTGTTGATTGGCACCGAACCGATCTCGGCTTCAGAGATTGCGAGTCAGCGTCGAGTAAATTCAACGTCTATGGATGCATCATGATTATCGATATCGCCGCAGCAGATGGTGAAATGATTTGGCAGCCGGATAGCGCAGGAATTATGCAGACCGGTGTCGCACGGTTTGCCGAGTTCGTTGCGCAGCATGGCCATGACTCCAAAAATGACTATGATTCACTCTGGCAGTGGTCAGTTGATGAGCCTGCAGAATTCTGGGAACTTTTTGCCAAATTCGCTGGAGTGGAATTTGGGGGTGTGGCCGGTGACGTTGTAAGCCAAGACCCAATGCCCCACACAAAATGGTTCCCCGGACGTACGCTGAATTTTGCCAGGCACCTGCTTCATGGTCATGAGGGCACCGCGTTAATTGCCATTTCGGAAGATGGCGGGCGTGAGGAAACGAGTTGGGAGTCTTTGCGCGGCGAAGTTGCGGCCCTCGCACAGTACTTGCGTACGCAAGGCGTGGGTCAGGGTGATCGTGTTGTTGCGATCCTCCCGAATGTCGCCGAAGCAGTGGTGGGTCTGCTCGCCACAGCTTCGCTTGGTGCCATCTGGTCGATTTGCGCCCCCGAGTTTGGTGCCGGCGCAGTCGTTTCGCGTTTTGCTCAGCTGGAACCGAAAGTAGTGCTTGCAGCGCCTGGCTACATGCTGGGTGGCAAGGACCGTGACCGTCGGGATGAACTGAATGAAATTATCGCTCAGTTGCCCACCGTGGAACAGCTTATCTGGGTTGAGCGACACACTTCGATTCCTACATTCGACACTAAGATCCCGGCAAGCACCTGGGAAAAGGCGGTAGCCGAACCTGCAGAACTGCGTTTTGCGGACGTTGAGTTCAGCCACCCACTATGGGTGCTGTTCTCCTCCGGTACTACGGGTATTCCTAAGGGTATTGTGCACGGTCATGGCGGAGCCTTGCTTGAGGAGCTGAAAATGCTTCTGATTCACTCTGACCTGCGGCCAGGAGATCGTTATCTAAACGTGGCCTCGACCAGCTGGGTGCTCTGGAATGCACTGGTCAGTGCTCTGGGTGTGGGAGCAACGGCCGTGCTTATTGACGGCAACCCGGTTTTCCCTTCACTGGATAGGGTCTGGCAAATTACTGCGGACGAGCGTGTTGCGGTTCTGGGTGTGGGTGCGGGCTTTGTCCATGCATGTGCCAACACGGATTTGGTGCCAAAGAGCCAGCATGATCTTGTGTCCTTGAAGAGCTTGCAAGTTACGGGTTCTCCGCTGTCCGCGGATGGATTCCGCTGGGTCTACGCACATGTGGGAGACATCTGGCTGGCTTCTATGAGCGGCGGAACGGATATTGCTTCGATATTCGTGGGTGGATCTCCGACTATGCCTGTCCACGTTGGGTATATCCAAGCGCCAGCGTTGGGCGTGCGGGTTGAATCATGGGATGAGCAAGGCGACCCGACTACGGGCAAGGGCGAGCTAGTAGTCACTCAGCCGATGCCTTCAATGCCCCTGAGTTTCTGGGGAGATGACGGTACTAGGTATCACGAGAGCTACTTCAGTACGTATCCTGCAGTATGGCGCCATGGAGACTTTATTGAGTTCACCCGTCGAGGCATCCTCATCCATGGTCGTTCAGACTCAACGCTCAACCGTAATGGATTGCGACTTGGCTCAGCAGATATTTATGCTGCTGTTGAATCCCTGCCTGAGGTTGTCGAAGCCTTGGTTGTTGGGGTGGAGCTGGGTACCGAGTACTATATGCCGCTTTTCGTTCAATTGACCAATGGGGCAGATCCAGAGGTAGCTAAGGATGCAATCATCGGGTCCATCCGGGAGAATCTATCGGTCCGGTACCTACCAGATGAGATTGTGTTCATGCGAGCTATTCCGCATACTCGTACTGGCAAAAAACTCGAGGTTCCGGTCAAGCGGATGCTTCAAGGGACCCCGCTTGAGAAGGTTGCAGATCTGGGTGCAGTGGATGATCCAGAACTGCTGGAAGTGTACTCCGAGTTTGCGCTGGAGAAGCAATCGGTGAATTTATAAGAACTAAAGCGGATCTTCAAGATTGAGAGTGTGACCAAAGAAAACCAGCCCACGGGAATCCGGGCATGTTGCCCAAGCACGAAAAAGTCGAGGTCTTCCAGAAAAATGGAAGTTACCACACTTGCCATTTTCGAGAGACCTTGACGTTGCTTACTTTACCTTCACTGCACCAGCCCTCACCGCTTTCACCGGCCTGGAGCATCTGGTCACCTGTGTGCCTGGTGCCTTGTTTATCCGTAGAAACTCACACGTAGCACAGGGTCTTAGACAGACCACCTGGCGTGTCCTTTCGAGGTATTCACAGGCGCAGGAAGCTTCTGCAAAACTGGCGTGTCCGAATTTCTGAACGAGCAGAGGGTGCCTAAATCGGTAACTTTCAAACGATCTAGATGAGTAAGTCCTAAACTACTCCAACACAAAAGACCTCCTGAAACAGATCAAAAATCTGGTCAGGAGGCCTTTTAATGCTTAGCGGAGAGTGTTAAGAATTATGGTGTGAACAAAAACCTAAACACCCTCCTGACAACACTCTACGTGTTCGTCACCGACCATGTCATCCCAACCATGCCCGCAAGGCCACGACGAGGACGACGGCAATTACTCACCGACGCGGAACTGCTCTGCCTGGCTGTGGCCCAGCACCTGCTGCACGGGGACGCTTCCGAGTCCCGGTGGATCCGCTACGCCCGCACCCACCTGGCTGGCATGTTCCCGCATATTCCCCAGCAATCCGGATACAACAAGAGGATCCGCGCCGCCGCGCCCCTGGTGTCCCATACCCTGAGCGTCCTGGCCAAGGACGTCCCCACCTGGAACGACGTGCTGCGGCTGCTGGATTCCACCCCGGTGCCCTGCGGCCAGTCACGCGAAACGGTGAAACGCTCGGACCTGGCCGGGCAGGCCGGCTACGGGTACTGCGCCTCGCATTCACGGTATTTCTGGGGTTCCGGCTTTACCTGGTCGCCACCCCTGAGGGCATGCCGGTGATCTGGGGGTTGGCCAATCCGAAGATCGGTGAGCGTGAAGCGATCGCCACGATGCTTGATGCCAGTAGCGACCTGGTGGCCGACGGGCAGGTGATCCTGGCGGACAAGGGCTTCCGGCAAACAGTTCGAAGCGTTTATCAGCGGGGACCTCAAAGCGCATTTGCTGCGCCCTGATCGGAAGGATGAGAAGCCGCGGTTTGGGGATTTCGGCGGGATCCGCCAGTGGGTCGAGTCGATCTTCGACACCCTCAAAGGGCAGTTGGGTTTGGAACGCCACGGGGCCCGGACCTTGGAGGGGGTGATGGCGAGGGTGGCGTGCAAGCTGTTGGCCATGGCGGCAGGGATCTGGCACAACTGGAAGATTGGCGCCCCGCGCAAGCGCTCTCTGGTCGCGTATGACCATTGAGGACGCGGGGCGATCATTAGAAATTAATCATCTAGCTCAGGGTGAGACAATCGATGGATTTCCGCTAGCGTAAAAATTCAATTGGCCATTAATGTTAATGATTTTGAAGTTGTCGCCAGTAGGCGACGAGTAGGTGGAAGACTCCCCATTTTTTAGAGACCTCATTTTTTCTGCCAGATTGTTGGTTTCAGGCTGAGAAGCTGCTGTCACAGCAGTTTCACCTGAAGCAACGACGGCAGGAGCCGCTTTTGCGGGCATGCACATCGTTGTAGCAAGTGCAAGAGAAACGACAACGGCGATTGAAGTGGAAGTAATTTTTTGAATGAGACCATGCTATGAGGACCACCTGATAGATTTAATCTTCATTTCGACCTTATACATGCTTAACTTGAGCTGTAAATCATGCTTTCGTAGGAGGATCAGTGACGTGCCGTTCATGAGTTGCACGTCACTGGGTGCACGTGATCGATCGACCGAATCAGGGAAACATTTGATTCGGTCCACGATGAACTTAGAGACCGCGCCAATGGGGCCCAGCTGGTTCGTAAGGCTTTCGATGAGGCCTTGCATCCCACCGATGCGTCACCCACGCTTTCCCGATCAGCCTGCGGATCACGATGACACTGTTCGAGGGGCTGATCATGGCATCATTGACCCGGACCTTGCCCTTGGTGCTGATCCTTCAATCGCAACTCAGGTCGGTGTACAGGTCCCTGGTCTTGGCGCTGTCATAATTAGCATCCAGGTGCGCGGTGATCTGCTCTGGCCGTCGGTAGCCGAAACGGGCAAGGCGTTCGAGGGTGGGACGCAGCAACGGGGAGTCATGCCGGTTCGCGCTTACGGCGACGCAGCCGACCGGGATGCCTTTCCCGTCGGTCATCAGCGAGCTCTTGGTGACTTGCATGTCGCGGTCCACTGGGGATTTCCTAACGGCTTCGCCGTCGTAGGGTGCTTTGACCATGTAGCCATCGATGACGAGGTTCTCCAAGGTCCAGTCCGATGATCCGGCCGGAGGGCTCCAGACAGATCTGCTCCAGTTCGCGGAAGATCCCTGAGGTGATCCATTCGTGGCGGCGGCGTCGGATGGTAGTGGCCGAGCAGGTCGTGTCGCTGATTTTCTCGTAGGCAGTGCCCAAGGCGAGGACGTGGATGGGCTTGTCGAAGATGATCCGGTCGCTGATCCTGAGTTTGTGGCAGCCCAGTGGATGGGTGCGTGGCCGTTCGGGGATCAGTGCCTCGAATTGGCGCCAGAGGGGCTCGATGTAGGACGACGGGAGGGCAGGCGCGTGACCTTCTCGTGTAAACGGTTCCCGGCAAACCCTGCTTGACGCTGTCTGTGCCTGCTTCACTGCCTGATGACGTGCCTGGCGTGGTTGATCACGCTGGCGTTAATACTTACTGCGGATGTTTCACTCCTATTGGCGCGATCTCTAAGCTGGATCGTGATGGAAGACTTCGGCTACGACTTAATTTCCCTGGCGTTCCTCGCGGTGCTGTGGACGGCATTCATCCTGCTGTACCGCAAGGAGCCGCGCAGGCTCGTGCTCGCCGCGGCCCTGCTGCCGCTGGTGCTGCTCACCTTGTCCACGATCTCCGAAATGCTCACGAGCTTCGTGCCCGGTTTCGGGTTCCTGATGGCGATCCTGGTTGTGCTCATGCCGCTGATGCTGGTGGTGTTCGGCGGGGCGCTGATCTACAACGGCATCCTGATGTGGCGGCGCGAGGGCGCGAAGATCCCCAACCTGCTCTCGCTGATCGCGGGAATCCTGGTGTTCGCGCTACCGGTGGCGGCCCTCGGCCTGGTGATGATCTCCCAATGGTGGAGCTTGTCCCTGGCATTCATCATGTTCTTCGCCTCCGTGTTCAGCGCCAGCATCTTCGCCATGCTGCTGCTGTATTCGTGGGTGAACGCCAGGTTCCCGGCCAAGGGCCGGGGCGCCGCGGTGATCGTGCTCGGTGCCCGGACCATCAACGGCCAGGTCACCCCGCTGCTGCGCGGGCGGTTGGACAAGGGCATCGAGCTCTACCGGTCCCAGCGCGACCCGAAACCCTACATGGTTCCCACCGGGGGACAGGGGCGCGACGAGATCGAGCCCGAAGGCGTGAGCATGGGCCGCTACCTGGCGGAGCAGGGGATCCCGCAGGAGCAGATCCTGGTCGAGGACCGGGCCAAGGACACCATCGAAAACCTGGAATTCTCCAACCAGCTGGTCCGGGCACAGCGCGGTGACGGGCGCCTGTGGCTGGTCACCAGCGACTACCATGCGCTGCGCGCAGGGCTGGCCTCGCGGACGCTGGGGCTGGACGCGCGCTCGTTCGGCGGCAAGACCGCCGCCTACTACCGTCCCAGCGCATTCCTGCGCGAATGCGTGGCGATCGCCCGCGACAACCTGAAGTTCATGCTCCTCCTGGGCCTGCCGTTCGCGCTGATGATTGTCGGCGCGCTGTTCGTCGCCACCTCGGTCTCCTAGGAGCCGCACCCCGAAACCCGGAGCACACCTCGATTAATGCACCCTCGGGTGCATGGAACGGCGCCGGGGCGGATGCGGATCCTCCTTTCGAGGGAGGTCCAAGATCAGCATTCCGGGCGGTTCGCCAACCCCGGCGGGTTCCTATGCTGGATATATGATCCAGGTACAGGAACTGACCAAGAACTACGGTGCAAAAACCGTGGTCGACCACGCGTCGTTCACGGTTCAACCGGGGATCGTCACCGGATTCCTCGGCCCCAACGGCGCAGGCAAATCAACTACCATGCGAATGATCGTTGGATTGGCAAACCCCACCCGCGGGCAGGTGCTCGTGAACGGGAAGAACTTCAAGTCCTCCACCCACCCGCTGACCGAGGTCGGCACCCTGTTGGAAGCCAAATCGGTCCACAAGTCGCTGACCCCGCGCTCCCACCTGAGGGCCATGGCGGCCACCGCGGGCCTGGGCAAGTCCCGGGTGGACGAGGTGCTGGAGCTGACCGGCCTGGGGCCGGTGCAGCGCAAGAAGGTCGGCGGCTTCTCCCTGGGCATGGGACAGCGCCTGGGCATCGCCACCGCCCTGCTGGGCGACCCGCAGGTGCTCATCCTCGACGAGCCGGTCAACGGACTGGACCCCGAAGGCGTGGCCTGGGTCCGCAACCTGGCCCGCCAGCAGGCGGCCGCCGGCAAAACCGTGTTCATCTCCTCTCACCTGATGAGCGAGATGGCGCAGACCGCGGACCACCTGATCGTGATCGGCAAGGGCCGGATCATGGCCGATGCCCCGATCAGCGAATTCATCGACAACGGGCTGGCCCAGACGGTGGTCCGCGCCCGGGACATCGAACTGCTGATGAACGCGCTGGCGGCCGAGGGGGTGCAGCTGCGCCGGCTGGACGCCACCACGCTGGAGGTCACCGGGCCGGAATCCGAGGACATCGGCCGCCGTGCGCTGGAAGCCGGGATCGTGCTCAGCGAACTGCGTCCGCTGCAGCGCACCCTGGAAGACGCCTACATGGAACTGACTCGCGACGCCATCGAGTACCGCTCGCAGATGTCCAACGACAATCCGGCTGGGAAGTAGGAAACCATGAGCACCGAACTTGCGGCAGCGGCCGCACCGCGCACCGGCGGAAAGGTCACCCTGAGCGGTGTGCTGCGCAGTGAAATGATCCGCTTCTTCTCCCTGAACTCCACGCGCATCCTGATCCTGGTCTCGATCGCCGTGTACGTCGGCATTGCCGCGCTCGGCGTATGGGGCGTGGGCTCCTTCATGCAGAGCGCACCGGATGCCGGGCAGATCCCTGGCACCGAAAGCATGGGCACCGCCGACTTCACCGTGGAAACCATGGCCTCCGGGCTAATGTTCTCCCAGCTGATCCTCGGCGTGCTTGGCGTGCTGCTGTTCAGCGGCGAATTCACCACCGGTTCTGCGGTGAGCACCTTCCTGGCCAGCCCGCAGCGGCTGCGCGTGCTGGCCGCCAAGATCATCGTGATCACCGGGCTGAGCGCGGTGGTGCAGCTGGTATCCACGCTGGCCGCCTACCTGGTGTGCCGCCCGCTGGCCGAGAACTACTCGCTGACCCTGGACCTGGGCGGCGAGGCGTTCCAGCGCGTGCTCTGGTACGGGGCGCTCGCCGTGGTGATGGCCTCCCTGCTGGGACTGGCGCTGGGCCTGCTGCTGCGCAACTCCGCCGGCGGCATCACCAGCCTGGTGGCGGTGTTCTTCGTGCTGCCGCTGATCGCGCAGATCCTGATGGCGGTGACCGACTGGTTCAAGGACTACGCGCGGTTCATGCCGGACCAGCTGGGGCTGGGGCTGGCCCTGCCGCTGAGCTACCCGAGCACGCTGGAAAGCTGGCAGCAGCTGGCAGGGGTGGCCGGATGGATCGTGCTCCCGCTGCTGCTGGCGGGCATCCTGCTCAAGAGCCGCGATATCAAGTAGGAACCGGAAAACTAGACTGGAAACCATGAGCAACCTTTCGCTGCAGGAGTCGGTAGCCTCCTTCGACGAACTGGCCGCCAAGCGGATGGGCCGGGTACGCAGGTACCTGAGGACCCATCCGCGTTTGGTGTCCGTCGGCGTCGTGATCTTCTACCTGCTCGGAACCCTGCCCGGGGTGCTGTTGATGGCCGACATGCCGGGCAACCACGGGCTGGTGCTGCTGCTGATCACCCTGGCCACCGCCGGCACGCTGCTGTTCCGCCGCCGGGCGCCCATGACGGTGCTGTGCATCGTGTTCGCCCTGGAATGCATCTCGATCCTGGACGTCGGCTCGGTCTACGGGGCTGAGGGCCTGGGCATGATGATCGCCCTCTACATGGTGGCCACCAGCTATTCGGCCCGGCGCTCGATTCCGCTGGCCATCCTGGCCGGCAGCTTCCAGATGGTGCTGATGGTGCTGGTCGGCTTCCCGGACATGAGCGGCATGGAGATCGACCCCTCGGACGGAATCAGCGAATCCACGCTGGCCATCGTCATCATCGGGGTGTTCGCGGCGTTCCTCATCGGCTTCTATGTCACCGCGGCCGCCATCGGCGTGTACATCCGCAACGCCCGCATCCACGAGGCCGAGCTGAACCACTGGGCCTCGCAGGTCTCGCGGCTGGCGCAGGTGCAGGAGCGCAACCGCATTGCCCGCGAGATGCACGATGTGGTGGCGCACTCGCTGTCGGTGATGATCGCGCTGGCCGAAGGCGCCCGCGTGGTGGGCCGCCGCGATCAGGAGCGCGCCGAGGAGGTGCTTGCGGAGCTGTCCGGCACCGGCCGCGCCGCGCTGGCGGACATGCGCCGGATGCTCGGCGTGCTGCGCGAGGGCGAGGGCGGGGACCTGGCCCCGCAGCCCACCTCAGGCGGCATCGAGCACCTGCTCGAGGGCTTCCGGGCCGCCGGCCTGCCGCTGACCTACACCTACGTGGGCGAGCCGCTGCCGGATGACAAGGCGTTCGCGCTGACCATCTTCCGCATCATCCAGGAGTCCTTGACCAACTCGCTGCGCTACGCGCGCAACGTCAGCGACGTCCAGGTCCGCCTGGAACGCGGCAGGCACCAGGTGCGGCTGGAGATCATGGACAACGGGGACGCCACCCGGGTGCCGAGCGTGGGCAGCGGCCGGGGCTTGCGCGGCATGCGCGAGCGCGCCGAGCTCTTCGACGGCACGGTGGACGCCGGCCCCGTGGCCAGCGGCGGCTGGATTGTGAAGGCGATGTTGCAGCTGCCCGAGTGCAGCGCGAAGAATGGTAACCAGAAAGCTGCAAAGGGGTAGGACATGGACGAAACAATCAAGGTGCTTCTGGTCGACGACCAACCCCTGCTGCGGATGGGCTTCCGCCTGATCCTCGAGGGCGAGGACGACATCCAGATCGTCGGCGAAGCGGCCGACGGGCTGGAGTCGCTGGCGCAGACCGCGGCCCTGCACCCGGACGTGGTGCTCATGGACGTGCGCATGCCCAACATGGACGGGATCGAAGCCACCGACCGCATCGCCAAGGCGCACCCGGATACCAAGATCATCATCCTGACGACTTTCGACCTGGACGAATACGCATTCTCCGGGCTGCAGGCCGGTGCCAGCGCCTTCCTGCTCAAGGACGTCGCCCCGGAGGAGCTGGTCTCCGCCGTGCGCTTGGTTGCCTCAGGCGATGCCGTGGTGGCGCCGCGCGTGACCGCCAGGCTGCTGGAGACCTATGTGCGCAACGGCGGCAAGGCGCAGACCGCCGCCACGCCGCAGCGCGACCCGCTGCTGGACGATCTGACCCCTCGGGAGCAGGAAGTGCTGCGCGCGCTCGCCGAGGGGTTGTCCAACGCGGAGATCGCCCACCGTTTCTTCCTCTCGGAAGCGACGGTGAAAACCCACGTGAGACGCATCCTGACCAAGCTGCACCTGCGCGACCGGGTGCAGGCGGTGGTCTACGCCTACGAGACCGGGCTGGTCATCCCCTCGCAGGGACTGGATTTCTAGCTACCGGCTTTTCCGCTCGGCCTTGCGCTTCTTGCGGGCCGTGGCGCGCAGCTGGATCACGCGCGCCGCCCCGATGGCCGCGACCACCAGTGCGCCGCCCAGCGCCCCGATGAACAGGGCCAGCCCCAGGCTGATTTCGCCGCGCAGCCCGAAGTACTGCACGGTCACGGGATTCTGGTTCTGCGCGATAAAAACAATCAGCAGGATCAGCAGCAGCACGCTGATGACGGTCGCCGTCCACAGCCGGGCGAGCCTGGTCGACTGGGCCCGGTCCTCGGTGTCCTGCACCGGCAGCGGAAGCAGCCCCTCGGGGTCCGGTTCCGCCGGGACGTAGGGCTCGGTGTCGACAGTTGCAGGGCCTGAACTCAGCGTGGTGCTCGGCTCAAGGTCTACTCCGGCCTCGGTCTCCGACTGCGGCTCGAGGGATTCACGGTGCTCCGGGAAATCTTCGGGCGTGCGGTTGGTCTTTGGCATGTTGTACTCGCTTTCTTGGTCGGCGTAGGCCTGATCACAGCATTTACGCCGAGCGAGGTCCACGTCAAGCCCGGTGGCGCAATTCGCGGGCATTTCCCCGGCTGGCGCGGTCCGGGCCGTGCACCGAGCCATTCCACGGCGCAGGCTACTAAGCTGGAGATAACCCGGCAGATCCCGTCGGGCAGCAGCACTTGATGACAACCGATCTCGAAAGAAGTGAGCATCCAGTCATGGCACAAGCCGCGGCAATGGCACACATTGCAGATTTGGCCGAATACGTAGCGACCTCCCCGTCGAGTTACCACGCCGCCGCGAGCGCGGCGAAGCGGCTGGATGCCGCTGGATTCACCGCGCTGGACGAAGCCGAGGCCTGGAACCTCGGGTCCGGCGCCTACTATGTGGTGCGCGACGGCGCGGTCATCGCCTGGGTGCAGCCCGAGGGCGCCACCGCCACGACCGGCTTCCACATTCTCGGCGCGCACACCGACTCGCCTGGCTTCAAGCTGAAGCCGAAGCCGACCACCGGATCCAATGGGTGGTGGCAGGCCGGGGTCGAGGTCTACGGCGGGCCGCTGCTGAACTCGTGGCTTGACCGCGAACTGGTACTCGCCGGCCGCCTGGTGCTGCGCGACGGCTCGGTGCATCTGGCGCAGACCGAGCCGCTGCTGCGCATCCCGCAGCTGGCCATCCATCTGGACCGCCAGGTCAACGACGGACTGGCCCTAGATCGCCAGACCCACACCAACCCGATTTTCGGCGCCGGCGATCTGGCCGACGCGGATATCCTGGCCGTGCTGGCCGCCTCAGCCGGCGTGGACCCGGCCCACATCGCCGGCTACGACGTGCTGACCGCCCCGGCGCAGCACGGCGAGGTGTTCGGGGAAGGCAAGAACTTCTTCGCCTCCTCGCGCCTGGACAACCTGTCCTCGGTGCACGCGGGCCTGATCGCGCTGACCGACTATGCGCGCAAGCCCGAGGGTCGACGCATCGCCATGTTGGCGGCATTCGACCACGAGGAACTGGGCTCCGAGTCGCGTTCGGGCGCCAGCGGCCCGTTCCTGGAGGAACTGCTGGCGCGCATCCAGGCTTCGCTGGGCGCCTCGGTGGAGGACACCGCCCGCGCGCTGGCCAACTCCGTATGCCTGTCGGCCGACGCCGGCCATGCAGTGCACCCGAATTACGCCGAGCGCCACGACCCGGCGAACCGCCCGCAGGTCAACGCCGGCCCGCTGCTGAAGATCAACGCCAACCAGCGCTACGCCACCGATGCCGTGGGCGCCGCCGCATTTGCCGGTTGGTGCGAAGCCGCCGGGGTACCCTACCAGGAGTTCGTCTCCAACAACCGGGTTCCCTGCGGCTCGACCATCGGTCCGCTGACCGCGACCCGCATCGGCATCCGCACCGTCGATGTGGGCGTGGCGCTGCTGTCCATGCACTCGGCTCGCGAGATGTGCGGCGTGGACGACCCGTGGTACCTGTCCAAGGTGGCCCGCGTCTTCTTCGGCGAGTAGCGGCATCCAGACCGCGGCAGGACTCCCGTCCATGGAATCCTGCCGCGGCAGGCACCGCCAGGATCTATGCCCTTTGAGGAATATAGTGGGAGTTGGGGTCTGTCGGACCGCTCTTCCGTGCCATGTCGCGGTGCTGTCGGGTAGTTGTCGGGTCGAAGTCGTGGTGCTGTCGGGCCGAGTATGGCTAGGGTGACTGGCATGAATGAATCACGAATTGCAGAAATTCGCCGTTCCAAGGGCTGGACGCAGGAACGGCTGGCGGCCCAAAGCTCGGTCACAGTCCGGACGATCCAGCGGCTCGAAGCCGGGCAGGACGCCAACATGGACACCCTCTCCAGGATCGCCGCCGCCCTCCAGGTGCCGGTGGGCGAGCTGTTTGCCAGTGTCCAGACTCCGCAGTTCCAGGCATCCGTCGACGGCCTGGAGCAACGGATGGCCCAGCAACAGGAGCAGCGCGATTCCTATACCAAGGGCGTGGTGCTGATCTATCGAGGCGTGGGCATCGTGCTGGTTTTCGCCACGGTGGTCCTTGCCTTCTCGATGAACTGGGGCTGGTTCAGCTGGCTGGTGATCCCGGTGTACTGGGGTGCCGGGCGGCTGGTGCTGGAAGCGGTCTTCCGGCTGGCACTGGATCCGAAGCTCGACGAGCGGTACCCGCTATCCAAGGCCGACCGCGGCATCCTTGGCTGACTCGCAGCGAACCGCGCGAGGTCAAACGGTCCCGATTGGCCTGTGGCGGCCAAGTGCTGATGGCATAATCGCTGGCATGACGATCTTCGAACCGGACGTGCTGGTCATCCAACAGACCAAGAACCTTATGAAGAACGATTTTGCGATCCTGGACGGCGAGGGGATGCAGGTCGCCCACGTGGAGACCGGAGGAAGCGCACTGGGTCGCATGTTCGCCGGTTCCCGGCAGCTGACGGTGTTCGACGGCCCGGGCAATCCGGTCCTCCAGGTCAAGGACACCATGACCCTGGGGCGTGAACGCATGGAGATCCTGGACGGCCAAGGCCGCCCGGTCGCCAGCCTGGTTAAACGGATCACCATGTTCAAGACCCGGGTGACCGTGGAATTCCAGGGTGAACAGATCGATCTGATCGGCGATCTCTGGGACTTCGAGTTCCAGATCAGCGCACCGGACGGAGTCATCGCGACGGTGTCGCGCAACTGGTCTGGCCTGGGCAACGCCTTGATGGGCAAATCCACCTACTCGGTGCGGTTCGCCCCGAATATCAGGGCAGGCCATCGTTTGGTGGGCATCGGCTCGGTGCTCGCCCTGGACCTGATCCGGGAGAAGCAAAAGCGCGACTAGGCGATGCTCTTGCGCGCCAGCGAATCCACGATGTATTCGGCGATGGCCAGCGAGCTCGTGGCGCCGGGGGACGGGGCGTTGCGGATATGCGTGGCATGTTCGCGGTAGTCGATGGCGAAATCATCAAGCAGCTTGCCATCGGCGTCCATGGCCTGGGCGCGGATGCCGCGGGTTAGCCGGGTTGCCTTGGCTCCCTCCAGGGAGGGAGCATACTTGGCGGCTTCCTTCAAGAAGAACTGCTCCGAGATCACTGTGCGGGCTTCACGCACCGCGGTCGGCATGTTCCGGGCGGCGAACTTCCAAAAGCCGGTGTTGGCCAGAACTTCGCCGAGGTCCTTGAAATCCAGGCCAAGTCCCCGGTACTTTTCCCGCGACAGCGAGAGGAATGCATTGGGCCCCACCATCATCTGTCCATCCACCCGCTTGGTCAGGTGGACACCGAGGAACGGGTATTTCGGATCCGGCACTGGATAGACCAGCCCGTTGAGGATGGTGCGGTAGCTTTCCTCCAGTTGGAAATATTGCCCGAAGAACGGCACCACGCTCGGCTGGGCACTGGCGCCGGAACCACGTGCCAGGCGGTCGGACTGGGAACCTGCGCAGACGATGACGTGATCCGCGCGAATCTGCCCTGTACTGGTGTGCAGGCGGACCCCGGTGGCCAGTTCCTCGATGCGCTCGACAGTGCAGCCGAATCGTACGTCGCCGCCCGCCAGGCGGACTTCGTCAATCAGCGCATCGGTCACCGCGGCATAGCTGATGATCGCCGTACCGGGGGAGTGCAGCGCCATGCGCCCCGTAGCGTTGGGTTCAATGGCCTTGATGCCGTCCGGGCCGAGCATGGAGATCCCGGGTACCCCGTTGGCCTGTGCCCGTTCGAAGATGTTCTCCAACCGCTGTTCTTCCTCGGGGTCCAGTGCAACCACGAGTTTTCCGCATTCCTCATAGGGAAGGGAGCGGGACACCGCAAGTTCCTTGAGCAATTCGACTCCGCGGCGGCACAGCTTGGCCTTCAGGCCCCCTGGCTCGTAATACAGGCCAGCGTGGACCACGCCCGAGTTGTGTCCAGTCTGGTGCGCGGCCGCGCTGTGTTCCTTTTCCACGATAGTGATGCTTGCCTCGGGGTATCTGGTCAGCAGTTCGCGGGATACAGCGGCGCCGATAATCCCGGCGCCTACCACTGCAAACGACTTGGTTTGGGGCATTGCATGTCCTTACGTCGGGTGGCGCGGAAAATCAACGGAACATCAGGCAACGCTACCGACGAATGACTCGCGAAACAATTGAATTACGCCCGCTCTTCCAGTCATTTCAAACCGTCCGTTTCTGGGCCCGTTGATTGGTGCTCACCGGATGTTTACCCGGGGCTGGTTCGATCAATCATTATGAGTTCGTTTGCCGCCCCGATCAGAAATTTCCGACCCGAGATCCAGGCGTTGCGCGCCCTGGCGGTCCTGCTGGTGGTGATCTATCATCTGGAGCCGCGGATCCTGCCGGGAGGATATATCGGGGTGGATATCTTCCTGGTTATCTCGGGTTTCCTGATCACCTCCCATCTGCTGCGCGAAGCCGAACGCACCGGCCGCATGGACTTGCTCTCCTTCTACGCCGGGAGGGTTCGGCGAATCCTTCCAGCGGCATTGCTGGTCATCGTGGTGGTAGTGGCGGGTGCGCTGCTGATCCTGCCCAGCACCATGTGGAAGTCGCTCGGAATTCAGGCTGTGGCTTCGGCTCTTTCGGTGCAGAACTGGGTGCTGGCGGCTTCGTCGGTGGACTATCTTGCGGCGGAGGAGGCGCCGAGCGCACTGCAGCATTTTTGGTCCTTGGGAGTTGAAGAGCAGTTCTACGTGTTCTGGCCCTTGCTGGTTGTAGCCGCCTATGCCGGCATATGTCGCCGCTGGACCACCCGTGCACTGTGGATCGGCTTTTCCGCGACAGCGCTGGCTTCGCTGGCCTATTCGGCCTACCTGGGTTTCACCGGGGATCCCAGCGGCTATTTCGTCACCACCACCCGTGTCTGGGAGCTGGCGGCCGGTGGATTGCTGGCATTGGTGGCCGCGCGGCGAGCACGCTCCGGGCAGAGAATTCTGGAAGGGATCCCCGCAGTGCTGCGCAACGTCCTGGTTCTTTTCGCCCTGGCCGCGCTTGCCGGTGCGGCGTTTACCTACAGCGGCGCCACCGCTTTTCCCGGCATTGCCGCCTTGGTCCCGGTCCTGGCCACCGTCCTGATCATCTCTGCGGAGCGCACCGAAGGACGGCTTTCGCTGCATCCGGTGGTCGACAGCGGCCCGATCCAATGGGTCGGAGCGGTGTCCTACTCCCTGTACCTGTGGCATTGGCCGTTGATCGTTTTCGCCACCCAGCTCATGGGCGGCGATCCCGGCCCGCTGGAATCCGTGGGGCTGCTCGCCTTGTCGCTGCTGCTGGCGCAGCTCAGCTTCCGCTATGTCGAGAATCCGGTGCGCCGCTGGCCAGCGCTGTCGCGCGGGGCCGGCCGCACAGTGCTGGCCGGGGCTGCCGCCGTGGGGCTTGTCGCAACGCTGGGGTTCGTCCCGCAGCAGGCGCAGTCCGCCCTTGCCGAGAAGCAGAACGAGCAAGCCGCCGAGCTGACCCGCAATCCTCCTCCCGGTTTCGGCGCCGCCTCGCTGGCCCAAGGGGCGCCGGCCTATCTGGGAGAGAACCGGCAGATCGTTCCCATGCTCAGTGAAGCCAGCGGTGATTCCCCGCAGATCGGCGATTGTGTGCAAAAGCCCCAGTCCGAGGAATCCAAGGAATGCGAATTCGGCAACACGTCAGCCCAGACCACCATTGCGCTGGTCGGCGATTCGCACGCCACGCACTGGTATCAGGCGGTGCAGGCGCTGGTTGATGCCAACGACTGGAAGCTGGTCACCTATCTGAAAGACTCCTGCCCTTTCTCCACGGCCCAGCGCACTGCCGAGGCGGACGGATCGATTTCCTGCAGCGAGGCCAACACGGAGACCGCGCGGCGGCTGGCCGAACGCGGCGACATCGACGTGGTGCTGACCGCCAATTGGGCTGAACCGGCTTACACTTCGGACCCGGCACGAGGTTTCGCCGAGGCCTGGTCCGAGCTCGAAGATGCCGGGATCAACGTCATCTCGCTGGTTGACACACCTCGCCCGGCGCTCAAGGGCTACGCCAGGGATTGCTTGGCGGAGAATCCCGGGGATCCGCAGCGGTGTGCGACCCCGCGGGCCAAGGCGCTTCCGCCCGGGGACGTCACTAAAGAAGCCGGCAGGCTGGAACCGCGGGTGCAGGTCCTGGACCTCACCGATGAATTCTGCACCAGCGAAGATTGCCCTGCGCTCGTGGGCAACGTTCTGGTGTACCGGGACAAGCACCATGTCTCGGATACGTATATGCGCACCGTGGCCCCGGAGTTCATCGAGCGGATCCAGCCGCTGATCGACCGGGATCTGGGGAACTAGGACGTTGCCGGTAAACCCTGGAATGACACCCATTTCATGATCTGCGACACCATGACTACTGCATGACGGCTCCCCTCGGGTAAGCTTGGAAGGTCTGTGCTACCGCATGCCCGAAACTTGGGTGTGTCCGGCTCAGGCAACGCAAGAACCTCCTGTTGCGGAAATGCCGCGACCGTTTAGCCCAAAGGAGGTGGGTTCACATGCGTGCTTATGAACTTATGGTCCTCATCGATCCAGAGGTCGATGACCGCACCGTAGAGCCAACCATCGAGAAGTACCTCGAGGTTGTTCGCTCCCACGGTGGCACCATCGACAAGGTTGATGTCTGGGGTCGTCGCAAGATGGCTTACGAGATCAAGAAGAAGGCAGAAGCCACCTACATCGTGGTGAACTACACCGCAGATCCAGCTACTTCGGCTGAGCTTGAGCGTCAGCTGAAGATCAACGAACTGATCCTGCGCCACAAGGTCACCCGTCCGGAAGAGGCTCGCGTTTAATTACGCAAGTACTTCCGTCGTAGGACAAACGTTCAAACTTTTCTAAGGAGAGTCAATGGCAGGCGAGACTGTTATTACCGTTATCGGAAACCTGACCGCCGATCCGGAGCTGCGTTTTACGCCGTCCGGTTCAGCCGTAGCGAACTTCACGATCGCTTCGACTCCTCGCACCTTTGACCGCCAGACCAATGAATGGAAGGACGGGGAAGCCCTGTTCTTGCGTGCATCGGTATGGCGCGAGGCTGCAGAGAACGTTGCAGAAACGCTGACCAAGGGCATGCGCGTCATCGCCCAGGGTCGTTTACGCTCGCGTTCTTACGACACCAAGGAAGGCGAACGTCGCACCGTTATGGAGCTCGAAGTCGATGAAATCGGCCCGTCGCTCCGCTTTGCGTCCGCCAAGGTAACCCGCACCCAGCGCTCCGGCGGTGGCGGCGGCGGATTTGGCGGTGGAGGCTTCTCCAACGCACCACAGCAAAATGCACCACAGCAGCAGCCGCAGCAACAGCAGCCGCAGCAGGGTGGCGGCTGGAACGCTCCAGCCAACGACCCGTGGAGCACTGGCGGAAACAACGGTGGCGGCTGGGGCAACCCGGGCAACGACGAACCGCCTTTCTAACCACAATTTATTCACCATCCCGCAGAAGAATCTGCGGGCTCCAAAACTAAAGGAGCTCCACGATGGCTAAGGCTGAAATCCGTAAGCCCAAACCAAAGTCCAACCCCTTGAAGGCCGCTGACATCACCGTCATCGACTACAAGGACACCGCATTGCTGCGCAAGTTCATCTCCGACCGCGGCAAGATCCGCGCTCGTCGTGTGACCGGCGTTTCCGTGCAGGAACAGCGCAAGATCGCACAGGCAATCAAGAACGCACGTGAAGTTGCCCTGCTGCCTTACTCCGGCGCTGGCCGAGGCTAAGGAAGAAGGGATAGCAAAATGGCAAAGATCATTCTGACTCACGAAGTATCCGGTCTCGGTGCTGCTGGCGATATTGTCGAGGTAAAGAACGGCTACGCCCGTAACTACCTGCTGCCACGCGGTTTCGCAATCGTCTGGACCCAGGGCGGTGAGAAGCAGGTTGATTCCATCAAGGCTGCTCGCGCTGCTCGCGCCGTTGCAAACCTTGAGGAAGCTCAGGCTCTTGCAGCATCGCTGAAGTCCCAGCCGGTCAAGGTTACCGTCAAGGCTGGCTCCAACGGCCGCCTGTTCGGCACCGTGAAGACCGCAGACATTGCTGCTGCTGTTGCAAACGCTGGTCTGGGCAAGATCGACAAGCGCAACATTGAGGTCAGCGACCACATCAAGTCGACTGGCAACTACACCGCAACCGTTCGCATTCACGAGGACGTCGTTGCAAACCTGCGCCTGCAGGTTGTTGCTGCTGCAAAGAAGTAAGTCTTCTAGACCTGCTTTCTGTTCAACGGGTGGCGCACTCTCCGCAAGGGGAGTGCGCCACCCGTTGGCGTTTAATCGAAACACTCCGAATGAGCGTCATGGGTCCTCTCCCGTTAAGATATGGGTGTGGAACAACTGGATGAGAACAGCGCCTTGTCGCGGGAACGCTGGGAACTGGATTCCCGCCCGGTGGATGTCATCGCCATCGGCTCCCAGGTGGTTTACGGCACGGTCGGCCTGAGCGCTTCGGTGCCGGTGTTGACGGAGCGCGGCCTGAAGGTCGCGGCGCTGCCCACCGCCATGCTCAGCAACCTGCCGCACTACCCGCAGGTACATGCCGCCGATCTGTCGGGTCCGTGGGTTGCGGACGCGCTGCATGACCTGACCGCGCTCGGCATCGCAGATGAGGTCTCCACCGTCTACACCGGGTACTTCGCCGGGCCGGCCCAGGTAATCGCCGTAGCCGGCTGGCTTCGCGTGCTGCTGGAACGCCGCCCGCAGCTGCGCGTCGTCGTCGACCCCACGCTTGGGGACTACGACGTGGGCGCCTACACCGATCCCGAGGTGGCTTCGGCCCTGCGCAAGGAGCTGCTCCCGCTGGCGACCGGGATCGTTCCGAACCTCTTTGAACTGCAGCACCTGCTTGAAAGTTCCCCGGAGCGCGACCAGCCCGTCGACCAGATCATCAAGGACGCGCGCCGACTGCTGCCCGGACGCTGCCAATGGGTGGTTGCCACCGGCCTGGACGGACAGGACAGGCAACACGGTGAGGATCTCGTGGTGACAGCAGACGAGGTCGCCGCCATCGGCTACGAGCGCCTGGACGTGCGCGTCAAGGGAACCGGGGACGTCATGGCCGCCTCGATCGTGGCAGGGCTGCATCAAGGTCTGGACATCGCCGATTCCGTGGAACAAGCCGGAACCGCGGTACGCCGGCGGCTCGAAGCACGCCGAATCGGTCGCATTTAGAAACACGACGGACACGCCCGCAGATCATCCTGCCCAACCGCCGAAGCCAGCAGCCGACGTATCCTCCCCTGCGCCCGCGTCAGCAGCGTTGTTGGTTGGGGCGTTAGGAAACCTTGTGTTGGCCGCCCGCGCAGCTTGGCTCCCGAACCGCAAGTCGCGTTCATGCTGTAGCCCCCGCGCCGCAATCTTCGGGCAACTTGCCGAACCTACACTGGCTTTAGGTTGGCAGATGTTCGATCATTCGAGGGAGAACAGCACACATGGGATTCGGTTTCCTTGATCCGCGCGAACTATCGGCGCAACAACGACAGGACCTAGAAGTCCATCGCCGCCAGCATGAAGCTCGAACCCAGAAATCTTCAAAGGAAAATTCACTGGCACAACTTCGCGAACTTGCAGGCTTGAGTACCAAGGAGCTCGCCGGGAAACTCAAGACCAGCACCGACCGGGTGCAGAAGCTTGAGTCGGGAGACCTGGACCGCATCCAGCTGGCCACCCTGCGCCGGCATGCGGAAGCCATCGGCTGCCATCTGGAACTCCGCTACATCGCAGAGGGCGCCCACGCAGCATTTAGCTGAGTGGTTGCTTGAGGGTATCCCTGAGCTCGATGCCGCTTTCACCGCTGAAGGCGCCTGAACTCGTGACGAACCATTGCCTGGGCTCGGGATCGTAATTCATCCGGAGCCCAGGCAATGCGAATTCACAGATCGTATGCGTGGAATCTAGTGCGCGGTGCTCGATCCCCCTGTTGCATGGCGCATTTCCATGGCCGGGGCCAGAGCCATCAAGCCGGCGGCGACACCAACGGCACCGCAGATCCACGACACCCAAGTGCTCATGGAATAGCTGGTGAACTGTCCCATCCACGGTGATGCGAAGAGCAGCGCACCGGAAATGGCAAGTGCCCATTCCATCGAAACGAGACGCGGCATCGCAACGCTCCACACTGCGGTGACGACCATCAGCAAACCGAAGACCATCATCAGCGTCATGGATGTTGTTGTTCCATTGAGCCAGATGGATGCGATTGCGGCATAGAGACCTGCCACGACACCGACCCAGTCTTGCCACCGAGTCCATTTCTTCATTTGAATCCGACCTCCAACATGAGATTTCAGAGGGCCCCCGACGGGAGTCACCTTAAATGTAGGAGCGCCCCCATGGCCGGTCAACGGCTATTCGGGGACAAAACGGTAACGGCCAGATTTCCTTAGGAGCTTGGTGATTTTCGCGCCACGCGAGCCCGTAATGCGCCCGAACTCGGGCATGAAACCGCATATTTGGGGTTCTTGCCCACACCAGTTCGGCACCGCAGCGCCCTGCGGTGCCGAATCTGGCCATGGGGATCCGGCCCTAGGCGACCTGCATGGTCGTCAGGCAGGTGGCGTCCTCGGACCCTGCCGTGGAGATGGACTGCATCGAGGTTTTGCCATCGGCGGTGATCGTCAGTTCACCGGTGACCCCGCTGGGGAGCCAGAGGCCGACGAACCCATTGTCATTGGTTGCCAGCTTCTTGCCGTCCAGAACCTTTGTGCCATCGTTTGTCGTGAAATCGACGATGACGTCAGCATTCTGCAGCTCCCCGAGGCAGGTGGTGAGACTGTGGAAGTGGCAGTCGTGGGTCTGGCTCTCGTAGGGAGCGACGGAAAGGTAGAACTTGTCCTCGGGCAGCTGCATGGCGGCCTGGCGACCGGCCTCGTCGCTGAGCACCAGCTGGCCCGGCCGGACAGAGGCCATCAGGTTGGCGGGGCGCTCGGTGACCGGCAGTTGCTCCAGCTGGTCGATGATCTGCGCCGCGTCCAATCCCTGGAGCCCGAACTGCTCAAGCAGTTCGCCTGAATCTGCGGAGGATTCGGCACCGGACTGGGCCACCGGAGCAGGGGATGGGGACGGTGCCTGTGAGCAGCCGCTGAGCACCATGGCGAGCATGGCCAGCGGGGCGGTGAGCCGCACCGCTTGGCGGCTCCAGGCGCTTGGTTTCTCGGTGGAGTTCATTGTTTCCTTCGGACTTAGTGTGTGGAGAGCAGGTCATTCATCTGCTCAATTTCTGCGGTCTGGGAGTCAACGATGCGTTGGGCCATGTCCTTGGCTTGGGCGAAACGTCCTTCTGAGAGCTCTTGTTCTGCCATCTCGACGGCGCCTTCGTGGTGGGCGATCATCTGCTCCAGGTACAGTGTGGTGCCTTCATCCGCTTCGGCCTGGCGCAGCTTCTCCAGATTCTCTTCACTGACCATTCCGTCATCCTCGCCCATCGAATGGGGCTGTTCCGACGGGACATTCCACTGTTCCTGCCAGGTTCGCAGCGTCTCGATTTCCGGGCTCTGCGCATCCTTGATGTCCTGCGCGAGCTGCTGGATTTCCGGAGCGAGTCCCCGCTTGGACAGCAGGATGTCGCTCATCTCAATGGCCTGTTCATGGTGCACCACCATCATCGAGGTGAACATCTTGTCGGCCTCGTTCTGCGCGGCGTCCACGGACGCGTCGGAAGGCGAGGTGGTGCCCATGTCGTGGGTCGAATGCTCCGCCGGGTTGTTCGGTTCCGGCGCGGAGCAGCCTGCCAGGGCCAGTACTGCCGCCGCCCCGAGGGCGCTGAGGGTCAGAGGGGTGGACTTCATGGAAGATCTCCTGTGTGCTGTCGATGGCGCGCAAATCACGCCGGTTTGCCGGGGTGCGGCCAGGGGATCAGCGCTGAGCCGCTGGCCGCCACCGGTCATCACGTTCGACTAATACACAGGCTGATCAGGCTCGGCGCGCGCAGCACGCTCCAGCTTGCCCAGGAGCGGCGCGGCCCGGCTCGCGACGGGAAGCCCCGGCGAACCAGTACGCTGCCGCGGCGGGGCAGTAGCAGGAAAAAGTGGATGAACGCGAGCACGCATCCGGCGGCGGCCGCCTGTGCGCCCTGCTCATCGCAGTCGGTGCAGGCCAGCGCGTTCGGCTGGTCGACAAGATGCTGGCTGCCCGTGGCGACGAGCCCCGAACCCTGCAACAGGGGTCCCGCCGCGTGCCCATGGGCGGTCTTGGCGGGGGTCACGGCGCCAGTGCTGGAGGCATGCTCGTTGTGCAGGTTCATCCCGTGCATTAAGAGCAGGCCGACAATCAGCAGCAACGCAAGAAACAAGGCACGCGGCAACAGGCCCAGCACCGCGCAGATGCGGTGCCGGGGTGCGGCGGCTCGTGCTGTAGTCATCTCCACCCAACCTAGCCACCGAGTCTGTCAATGGACTTAGAACGTGGTTGAAACTGCAATGCGCGTGGTGTTCGGGAGAATATTAGTCGCAGAAGGTGAATTTCCGGTGACCGGTTATCGCAAACTCTGGACAGGTCACCGCTTTGCCCCTGCTTTATTCGGCATAGAGCCTAGAAGCTGGCCCCGAAGGGTCGAAAGCAACACTAGAGTATTAGGTTGAGATACTCGTTACAGACGTGGATCACAAAGAAGTGAGAAAGGGCTATTTTGCACCAGCGTATTCACCATCGCGCCTTCACCGAACGACTGATGAGCGCAGAACAGGCTGCCACTTTCGTTAAGCCAGGCATGACCGTGGCCATGAGCGGCTTCACCGGCGCCGGCTACCCGAAAGCCGTGCCGGGCGCTTTGGCAAAGCTCATCGGCGACGAGCACGATGCCGGCCGAGACTTCAAGATCAACGTTCTGACCGGTGCCTCCACCGCTCCGGAACTGGACGGCGTGCTGGCCAAGGCCGAGGGCATGAACCTCCGTCTTCCGTACATGTCCGACCCGGAGCTCCGCCGCCGCATCAACGAAGGCAACATGGAGTACATGGACATCCACCTGTCCCATGTCGCCCAGCACGCCTGGTTCGGCTTCTACGGCAAGATCGACCTGGCCATCGTCGAGGTTGTCGGCGTGACCGCCGAGGGCGATCTGATCCCTTCCTCCTCCGTGGGCAACAACAAGACCTGGCTGGAGATGGCCGACAAGGTCATCATCGAGGTCAACTCCCAGCAGTCTTCTGCCATGGACGGCATGCACGACATCTACTACGGCACCGCGCTGCCTCCGCACCGCAAGCCGATCGACCTGACCACCGTGCGCGACCGCATCGGCCAGAAGTACCTGGACGTCGACGTGAACAAGATCGTCGCCGTGGTGGAAACCGACGCCCCGGACCGCCTGAGCCCGTTCGCCCCGGTGGATGCCACCAGCGAGAAGATCGCAGACCACCTGCTCGGCTTCCTCGACTACGAGATCCGCGCCGGCCGCCTGAGCGAGAAGCTGCTGCCGCTGCAGTCCGGCGTGGGCAACATCGCCAATGCCGTGCTCGCGGGCCTGTCGCGCGGAGGCTACAGGGGCCTGACCGCCTACACCGAGGTCATCCAGGACGGCATGCTGGAGCTGATCAAGGACGGCACCATCGAGTTCGCCTCCGCCACCAGTTTCTCGCTGTCCGAGGCCGGCATCGCCGAGTTCAACAAGAACGTGGACCACTACCGCGACCGCATCCTGCTGCGCGCCCAGGAAATCTCCAACCACCCGGAGATCATCCGACGCCTGGGCTGCATTGCCCTGAACGGCATGATCGAGGCCGACATCTACGGCAACGTGAACTCCACCAACGTGCTCGGCTCGCACGTCATGAACGGCATCGGCGGCTCGGGCGACTTCGCCCGCAACGGCTACCTGTCGGTGTTCATGTCCCCGTCCACCGCCAAGGACGGCAAGATCTCGGGCATCGTTCCGTTCGCCTCGCATGTGGACCACACCGAGCACGACACCATGATCCTGATTACCGAGCAGGGCCTGGCCGACCTGCGCGGCCTGTCGCCGAAGCAGCGTGCCCAGACGATCATCGACAACTGCGCGCACCCGGATTACCGTCCGCTGCTGCAGGACTACTTCGACCGCGCCCGCAAGGAAAGCTACGGCAAGCACACCCCGCACCTGCTGGGCGAGGCCTTGTCCTGGCACCAGCGTTACCAGGAGACCGGGGACATGCGCCCGGCCCGGTAGCCTCCGGCACCAGCCGCATGCGGTTCGCCAACGGCCGGCATTCCCCTTCGCGGGGGAGTGCCGGCCGTTGGCGTCTGCGCTACCCCATGCCGGGTGCCGGGATCTCCAGGAGCCGGTCATCTCCCGGAGCTGGGTTCCCGCGCCCGTCGGTGTTGTTGGTCAGCAGCAGCAGGTTTCCGCCGGCTCCCGGGACGACGTCGCGCAGGCGTCCGAGCTCGCCGGTGAACAGCTCCCGCTGCCGTGCCGGGTCCGCCAGGTCCACCGCGCGAAGCCGCTGCCCGCGCAGGTTGGCCAGGTAGAGCTCCGAGTCGATGATGGCGATGCCGCTGGGGCTGGCCTGGTCGGTGGGCCACTGGGCGATCGGGTCGGTGAAGCCCTGCGTGCCGGCGCCGCCCTCCACCTCAGGCCAGCCGTAGTTGCCGCCCGCGGTGATCTTGTTCAATTCGTCCCAGGTATTCTGCCCGAACTCGCTGGCGTACATGGTGCCGTCAGCGTCCCAGGCCAGTCCCTGCACGTTGCGGTGGCCGTAGCTGTAGACATACGACCCCGGGAACGGGTTGTCTGCCGGGACGCCGCCAGCCGCTTCCAGCCGCAGGATCTTGCCTCCCAGGCTGCCCGGGTCCTGCGCGCTGTCCGGCCGCCCGGCGTCCCCGACGCTGGCGTACAGCATGCCGTCCGGCCCGAAGGCCAGCCGCCCGCCGTTGTGGTTGGATGCGGCCGGAAGCCCGTCCAGCAGCGTCCGGGGCTCGGACAGGGTGTAGCTTCCCGCGGACCCGGCCAGGGTGAACCGCTGGATCCGGTTGCCTTCAGGGCCCGTGGAATACGCATAGAGCCGGTTCGGGGCCTTGAAGGCCAGGCCGAGCAGCCCGCCCTCGCCGCCGAAATCCACGTCGGGCAGCCGGCCGACCTCGCGCACATCTCCGTCATCGAGGACCTCCACGATGCGTCCGGAATCCCGTTCGCTGACCAGCAGTGCATCGCCGGTATCCGCCACGGACCACGGGGCGTCCAGTTCAGCGGCCAGCGTCCGCAGGGTGCCGCTCTGGGCGGTATCCTCCCCAATGGGGGCGTCGCCGGTCGGCGCCTCGCTGGTCGACACTGGACCGGTCGGTGCAGGATCGTTGGGAATCGAGCAGGAGGCCAACGCCAGCGCCCCGGCCGTCAGCAGTCCCATAACGTGCAGGGCCCGCGTGGACCGCGTAGGAGGCGGTGCTGCCCCTTCCGATGCCACCTGGATCTCCTCCTTGCAGGCCCGGCGCGGCTAGCCGTGCCGGGTCGGGCGGTAGGTGAGTTCCTGGATGCTGCCATCCAGCAGCCGGGAGTCGACCAGTTCCAAATCGTAGTCGTCCACCCCGGCGAAGACCGGCGAGGCGCCGCTGCGCCCGGTGAGCACCGGGAACACGGTGACCTGGATGAAATCCACCAACCCGGCGGCCAGCAGCGAATGGTTCATCGCCAGGGATCCATGGGAGCGCAGCGGCACGGGCGATTCGGCCTTGAGCCGGGCCACCACCGCCAGCGCGTCCTCGCGCTCCAGCACCGCGTCGGGCCAGGCAAGCGGCTCGGCCAGGGTGGTGGAGACGACCGTGGCGGGCTGCTCGTGCATGGCGACGCCCCAAGGGTCCTCAACCTCCGGGTTCTCCGCGATCTCGCTCCAGAAACGCTCGAAGAGCCGGAAGGTGTTTGCGCCGTAGACCATGCGGCATGCCGGGGTGTACAGCTGCAGCCGGCGCTCGAGCAGTTCCGGGCCCTGCTTGCCCCAGTAGCCGCCCCAGTCGCCTCCCGCGCTGCCGAAGCCGTCCAAGGAACTGAACACGTCGAAGGTATAGGTTGCGGACATGGCGGACCTCCCGGAGCGGGTTTTTGGTGCGCCCACTCTACGCCGATGCCGTGCGGCGCGGAAGCCTGCGGGGAAAGTTATCCGGCGGCCTCTTCCAGCGCCTGTGCGCGCAGCACGTTCTTCTGCACCTTCCCGGTGGAGGTGCGCGGCAGATCCTGCGGGAAGACGATGGTGCGCGGCACCTTGTACCCGGCCAAGCGCTCGCGGGCGAAACTGATCAGCCCCTCGGCATCCAGCTCGGAGCCGCTGGTGCGGATCACATAGGCGACCGGGCGCTCGCCCCACTTTTCGTCCTGCACGCCGACCACTGCCAGGTCCAGCACTTCGGGGTGCGCGGCCAGCGCCTGCTCGACCTCGATGGTGGAGATGTTCTCCCCGCCGGAGATGATGATGTCCTTGGCGCGGTCGCGGACCTGGATGTAGCCGTCCGGGTGCATCACACCCAGATCCCCGGTGTGGAACCAGCCGCCGGCGAACGCCTGCTCGGTGGCCTGCGGGTCGCGGTAGTAGCCGATCATCACGTTGTTGCCGCGCAGCACGATTTCGCCCATGCTTTCCCCGTCCGCGGGCACGTCGTTCATGTCCAGATCCACCACGCGCGCGGATTCGGCGGTGATCATGCCCACGCCTTGGCGCGAGAGCCGCTCGGCGCGCTCGGCCGGAGCCAGCTCGTCCCAGGCATCCTGGTATTCGCAGATCGTGTACGGTCCGTAGACCTCGGTCAGTCCGTAGACATGGACCACCTCGATGCCAAGGTTCTGCAGCTTGGAGATGATGGCCGGCGATGGCGGGGCCCCGGCGGTGGTGATGCGCAGCGGTTCGTCCAGCTCGTGGGCGCGGGAAGCATCGGCGATGATGGAGCAAACGGTCGGGGCGCCGCACAGGTGGGTGGTGCCCAAGTTCTCGATGGCGTCCCATACCGAGTCCTCGCGCACCGCGCGCAGACACAGGTGGGTGCCGCCGGCGGCGGTGACCGCCCACGGGGTGCACCAGCCGTTGCAGTGGAACATCGGCAGGGTCCACAGGTAGCGAGTCGCGGAGTTCATGCCCTGGTGCATGGCCTCGCCCAGCGAGTTCAGGTAGCTGCCGCGGTGCGAATACAGCACCCCCTTGGGCTTGCCGGTGGTGCCCGAGGTGTAGTTCAGCGTGATCGGTGCGCGCTCGTCCTCGACGGAATAGGGCAGCTTCGCATCGCTGGCCTCCGCCAGCAGCTCGTCGAGCACCGCGTCCACCGCCACGTCGGGGCGCTGCCCGGTGAACTGGTCGTCGGTGAGCTCGATCAGCGCCTGCAAGGTGGGGTTCTCGGCGCGCAGCATCTTGGTGTTGCCCAGCAGCTCGGTGTCGGCGAAGAGCAGCTTGGCCTCGGAGTGGTCCATGATGTACTGCAGCTCGTGGGCGGACAGGCGGGTGTTCAGCGCGATCAACACACCCCCGGCCAGCGGTACGGCGTAGTGGGCCATGAGCATTTCGGGGGTGTTCGGAGCCAATACGGCCACGCGGTCACCGGGATTGATGCGTTCGCGGATGACCTGGGCGAAACGGTGGATCCGGGCTTCGAGTTCCGCATAGGTGTAGCTTCGGGTTCCGTGCAGGACAGCCTGCTTGGACGGGTAGACCTCGGCGGAGCGCTCCAGGAAGCGCAGCGGAGTCAGCTCGGAGTGGTTAGCGTGAGTCATGGCCATGGGGGTGACGTCCTTTGATCTCTGTACCTGTCACGTTGCACCGCCCGCGATCTTGTGAGCTGGCGCACGTCCAACAAATATCGTGGCATGAAACGCAGGTTCAATTCAAGAAACGTAGTTTCATGTCGGTGAGCGGGGGCAATGCAGCGCCTAACGCACCGGGGTCTCCGGGCCGCGGCGGGGGAGGTGCGGTGCGGAAATGCAAGCCTTTTCCTGCGCTTGAATGCGTGTCATCCTCTATGAATGACACCTGTTCGCCCGCCGTCCGCCCCGAGCCTCCAGGCTGCGCTTGGCGCCGGAGTGGATCCGCTGGGTTACGCCCGCCAGCTGCTGCCGCTGCACCGCAGCTGGACCGAGGGTGCGCGCATCCAGCGCGAGGTTCGCCCGGTCATCGCGCGCTCCTGGGAGCGGGCGCCGGGCCGCGGCGGGGAATCCCGCCCGTTGCCGAGCAGCGAGCTGGCAGCCCTCCGTCGGGAGAACAGCGAGCTGTCGATCCTCGGTGAGCTGCTCAGTGACCGGTTGCTGCCCATGGCGGGGCAGGCGGAAAACCAGCTGGTGATCACCGACGGCGAGGGCTACATCCTCTCGGTGCTCGGACCCCGCGCGGTGCGCAGGCAAAGCGACGGGATCGGTTTCGTGGCCGGCGCGCGCTGGCGCGAAGCGGATGTCGGAACCAACGGCATCGGCACCGCCATGGCCGAGCGGATTCCCGTGCAGGTTTTCGGTCCGGAGCACGCCCGCGAGGAGCAGCATGCCTGGGTGTGCACCTCGGCGCCGATCGTCAATCCAGCCACCGGGATGCTGGCCGCCACCGTGACGCTGGCCGGTTCATTCCGCACTGCGCATCCGCACACCCTCGCGCTCGTCTCCGCGACCGCCCGCGAGGCCGAGGGCGAGCTGCTGCGTTTGCACCAGCTGAAGCTGAACGAGCTGCGCGGCGCGGTGGACCAGCCGGCTGGGGGCTACGTGCTGGTCGACGAGCAGTACGCGGTAGCCGCCAGCCGCGGCTTCGACTGCCCTGCGCGGCTTTCGGTGATCGGCGGACTGCACGAGGGAAGCGTCTGGGTACGCGGCCTGGGCGCCATGCGCGCCGCGCCGGTGCCCGGCGGGTGGATGCTGCGCCCCGTCGCGGAGCAAACCGTGCTGGAACTGTGTCCCGGCCCGCTGCCGCGCGCGGTGATCTGGGTGGGATCCGAGCGCACCGAGGTGCCGCTGAACTCTAGGCACTGGCGGATCTTGCAGCTGCTGGCCCGCCGCGAGCAAGGCGTGGACGCGGCCGGGCTGCGCGAACTCTGGTCCGAGCCAGTTACTCCAGTGACGGTGCGCGCGGAGGTTTCTCGGCTGCGGGCCAAGCTCGGCGGGATCATCGCCGCGCGCCCCTACCGGCTGACCGTGCCGGTGGTCTTCTCGGAATGACTGGAACCGAGCCTGCGCTTGCTGACCATGATTGCGATGTGGCTGCTGATCGCTGCGAGCGCTGTCGTAGGCGGTGTCCTGTTCTAAAGCGTTTATCGTGAGCGGCGCCGGAGGTTTTCTTGAGTCAACGTGGGTAATTGACGTGTAGCTACGGTCCCATCGCGGTTACCGCGAACACTCGCAGAATCGTACGTGCTTTTTCGGTCCTGACCGGAGCGGTCCTGTTGCAGGACGCAATGCCCATGGCTGAGGAAAGTCGAAGTTGAGCTGGCAAAGCGCTATGTGCGCATGGTAAACAGGAAGCCTCATTGCTCAGCGTTCGCGCAATGCGCTGCGAGGTCGCTTAGATGGAGGTGGTCCATGGGCCAGCGGCCAATGGCGGTGAGGCGGATCTTGTGCATGGGGCGAGTGAAATCAAGAATCATGTATTGCAGTGGCGTTACATTGCTAGTGTCGTTCTCTTCGATTACCTCGATGACGTCCCGTCTAGTTTCCTTAGTGGCCCTTTAAAAAAGTGTTGTGATGTCTCGACACATGGGTAACAGTTCTGTATCACCACATCGGTAACACTTGATGTATCGAGACATCGGTAACAGTCACTCCACGTCAGGCATGTTCTGGAACTTCGCCTTCGCGTGCTGCAGGCTCAAATACGTCACCCCCTCGGGGAAGGGGAAACCGTATTTCGCGATCAGCTCGCCATCCATCGAGACCACCATCAACTCCGCCTGCTTCCAGAGGACCTCCACCTTCGTTGAGCGCAGCAGCTTGCCCAGATAGAGCTGGACGCCGGCCACCCGCAAGCACCGGTTCTTGTTCACCCTCATCAGCTGGCTACCGGCAGGTTCCATGCGCTCGGCCCGTAGCGTGGCGCTGAGCTTCACTGGTTCCGGGCTCGCCGCCGCGTCCTTGCCCGCGTCCGGGCCCGCGCCCTCCGGCAGGGCGGCGAAGGCAGCTGCTGCACTGGTGGGGGCAGGTGTGGTGCTCAGCTTCACCCACTCACCCGGCGCCAACGGCTCGGCCACCGCAGTGGCATCCCACGCCTCCTGCGGCGTGCACCGGTCCTCCAAGGACTGATGCCCGCGTTGGGTGTTGTACGCCTGGTCAAAGACATCGATCTGCGCTTGCAGCTCGGCCAGATTCTTGGCGAATGGCTGCTTCTTCAGCCACGTGAACAAGGTCGAATGGAACCGCTCGTTCTTCCCCTGCGTCGTGGGCTTGAACGGTTTACCGGTGATCGTGGCAACGCCCAGACTGTTGGCGTAGGCGACCAGCTCACTGGTCATGCCCCGACGAATCGGATTCAGCGCATCCCCGTTGTCGCTGAGCAACCGCTGCGGCATACCGCGGGCGGCGACGCCCGCCCGGAAGACCTTCACCGCGTCCGCGCCGTTCTCCGTCTTGGCGACCAAGGACGCCACGGCCAGGCGGGAGTGGTCGTCAATAAGCTGGAAGATCACGCATTTGCGTCCGCCTTCCAACACATACTCGGTGGCGTCCAACTGCCAGCAGGCGTTGGGCATCGGATAGCGGAACGACCGAAACGAGGACCGGGGGCGTTTCTGCGGGGCCGGGGTGATCAGACCGCGCTCGCGGAAGATCCTAGCCAACACGGCGACCGACGGGGCTTGCATGCCGAGCTTGAGCATCTTGTCGTGCACGCTGATCGGCCCGTGATCCCACCCGGAATCCTCCAAGGTCTTACGCATGGCCACGGCCTGATCCTTGAGTGTTTCACTAGTGGTATTCGGTGAGGATTTCGGCCGGCGGGAGCGCGGTTCCAACGCGGCGGCTTGCCCTTCGGTGCGGGCCCGTTTCAGGATGTGGTAGAAGGTTTTGCGGCTGATGTCGTGTTCGGTGCAGAACGCGGTGACAGCGCCTCTGGGTGCGTCCTCTGGCCATCGGGCGATGGCAAGGCGTATTGTCGGGTCGACTGGATCATTTTTCACGAATACCAGTCCACCAGCCCGCCCCTTTGGCCTTGTGCCGCGGGGCGGGCTGTGTGGTTTTGCCGGGGTTAAAGATCCGGGTGAAGTGTTACCACTTTAATCGTGGAAGTGTCACCGATGTCCTGATACAGAACTGTCACCGAAGTCCCGATAGAAAACACCTTTAAAAAAGTGTCTCGCAACCAATGGCGCAGACATGATTTTACGTCATTGGTTGCGACACATAGTTGCGAGAATTTTGGACCATTGAGTTTCCGCGGATTTTTCACCGGGGGAGTGGTATCCGTTGAGACGTCTTGCAACTCTTCGCTTACAAGACGTCCCCATGTTCTCTTCCACTTGCTGTGAATGAAGTTTCTGCCTGTAATTTTCGGTTCGTTCTATTCCAACGTGCAACAGTCCGACACCGCTTGCGGGTGTCGGACCGTTAATTGCATGCTCTGCGATTTTTGAACGCTGCTTGGGGTTAGTGCTGGTCAGCGAAAACCGGATCGGCCGGAGCTTCGACCTCTGGCTGAGGATCGGACAAGGTCTTCGGGACGGTGTCCTCAAAGCGCGGCAGGGCGTTCAGGTACTGCACTACCGAGTCCGTGGACTCCACGTCGCCGAACTTGTTGTCGATGTCGTAGAGGTTCCACTGCACAACACCTGGCACGCGATCCCCGATGGTTTCGCGTGGAATGATCGGGCGGAACCCCTTGGCGATTGCGTCCTCGACGGTGTGGCGCACGCAGCCAGCCGCGGTTGCGCCGGTCACGATGAGGGTGTCGATGCGATTAGAGGTCAGGAAGAGCTCCAGGTTCGTGCCGGGGAAGGCAGAGGCCCGGTTCTTCTCGAGCACGACTTCGCCTTCCGCGGGGGCAATGCGGTCATCGATCTGAGCCCAGTAGGAGTCTGCCGGCAATGTTTCAGTGGGGATCTTCGAGTACCACAGGCCCATGTCGTTGGTGCCGGAGCTGGCGTCGCGGTTGCGGTACACGTTGGTGGTGTAGAAGACCGGGACTCCCTTGGCGCGTGCGGCTTCGTTGATTCGCTGAACGTTCGGGATGATCGTTTCCATTCCAGGACAGCTGAACGGATGCCCGGGCCGGGTCCAAGCGTTGGCGAGGTCGATGTGGATGACGGCTGGGCGGTTGCCGTAGCCGATCCGGCGCTTGAAGCCGCGCTCGTTGTAGATGCTCGTTCCGGCTTCGAAGGCTTCCTCCAGCACTGCTGCCAGGCGGGCTTCGATGTCGTTGAAGGTTCCTGATGCTTCAGTCATGATCTCTCCCTGTTCAATGGTTTCTTCCCTAGCAACATCGTTGCTGTATTCGATACAGTAATGCAGATCACCGGAAAAGACTAGCCTCTGAAGGAGTGAATTTTCACCGCTTCGACGAACTGGTAGATGAAAGCTGCATTTGCGACCAGGGGGCAAGGAAAAGCCTTGACTTGTTGCTAAGTAAAGAATTAGGTTGTTGCTTGCACAACAGTGATCCAGCTCACCGTGTTTGTATTGACCTATTAGCAGTTTGGGCTGAAACGGAGAGCATCAAAGGTACGGACGATCCCTCGAATGGAGACAAAATGGAACGCGACCTTGCTGACAATGCACTAGAAAAGGTGAGTCCGGAGCGCCTCAGAAGGGTGGTAAGTGCATCTTTCGCCGGAACTGTGGTGGAGTGGTTTGATTTTGCCATCTATGGCTATATGGCAACGCACATTGCTGAAACCTTTTTCTCCTCCACGGATCCTGTCATTGGTTTGCTTGAAACATTCGCCGTATTCGCGGTGGCATTCTGCCTTCGGCCACTGGGCGGCATTTTCTTTGGACACCTAGGCGATCGGTTAGGGCGCAAAAAGATTCTGGTACTGACCGTCCTGCTCATGTCCGGCTCCACGGCCGCAATCGGGCTTATACCGAGTCACGAGACTCTAGGCTTATGGTCCGCCATACTTTTGGTGCTGGCCCGGTGTTTGCAGGGATTCTCCGCAGGTGGCGAATACGCAGGCGCAACGATCTATGTTGTCGAGCACAGCCCGGATACACGTCGAGCTCGCTATTCATCGGCTATGTCAGCCGCGACGTTCTCCTCATTCGCCCTTGCTGCGGGGCTTGGAGCATTATTGAGCTTCATTTTGCCCGCTGCAGCCATGGGTGATTGGGGCTGGCGCGTGCTATTCATGCTATCGGTGCCCATGGGGCTAATCGCCTTCTATATTCGTTCCAAGCTTCACGAGTCACCAGAGTTCCAAGCGATGCTCGATAATTCGGCCTCGCGTCCCGTTCCATCGCTAACAGAAGTTTTCCGCACGCAGTGGGGCGCAATGCTACGGCTGGGAGGGTTCGTTATGCTGACGGCCCTCTCGTTCTACATCTACTCAACCTACATGTCGACATTCCTCATCAAGGTAGTCGGCCTACCTCAACACCTGGCCCTTTTTTCCAGCTTGATATCCCTGACCTTGGCGACAGCATTTACCCCGATCATGGGCCGCATTTCGGACCGCATCGGACGTAAGATCACAATGCAGATTGCTGCTGGACTTCTCGCGACACTAACGATTCCCGCATACATCATCGCCGAACAAGGAACCTTCGGAAGCGCTATCGCAAGCCAGCTACTGATCGGCCTTGGTACCGTGGCAGCCAACGTTGTGACTTCGGTTCTGATGTCCGAAATGTTCGCAACAGATGTACGCTTCTCGGCATCCGGTGCCTGCTACAACATTACTTACGCTCTATTCGGTGGTACGGCGCCCTTCGTGGCAACGTGGCTCGTCGCCGCTACTGGGCAGTCGCTCTCCCCAGCGATCTACGTCGCCGCTATAGCAGTCGTGTCATTCCTCGTGGCAACATTCTTCATTCCAGAGACTGCTGGACGCCCTCTACGCCGATACCATGACGACGTGGCCACTTCTGCACAATCGAAAAGCGAACCGACAAAACGGACAGTTTCATGACTTCGTGAGTACTTGACCAGCAGTAATCATTCCCAGAATGAAAAACAAGTTGGACCGAAGCGACCGTTGCAACTCCCTGATTTTCAGGATGTGCAACGGTCGTTCCGGCTTTAACCGGAAGCCTAGACTCATCCTGTCCAGGACTTTTCCAGGAGCCTTGAGAGACATTCCATTTTAAACATCGGGCGCCCCCGGGTTACCGATGGCAGCTGGTGGCTTACCAATAGATGCCATGCCACATGAACTTCTTTGCAGAGCCATGTGCGAGCAAGTATCCACCGCATGGGCTTGAGAGGGAATATAGTTGCTAAATAAGCAACAACAGGCAAGATAAGGGTGATTTCCTTCGTCGACGCAAAAAGATAATCGGCAACGGTTGATCGACCTTGACGATCTACATCTCAGATTGCCGATGATTATTGATGAAGCGGCGTTGGTCCGCAGAGAGGGATGCTGTGGAAAAGGCACAAAAAACTTCGGAGAACACCCAGGGTGTGGCCGCATCGCTTCTCAATGGCTTAGCGGTGCTGGAAGCGTTCTCGATTGACCGTCCTGTCCTGGGTGTCACAGAGATCGCGAACCGAGTAAATCTGCATAAGAGCACCGTTTCCCGGATACTCAACGGGTTAACTGAAACTGGCTATATCCAGCGTGATGAAGAGTCTGGGCGTTTCCGCCTTGGGCTAGGTTTGCTCATGCTCTCGGGTCCGTTATTAGCAGATCTGGACGTTCGGCGTGCTGCTCTCCCTTATCTTGAGAACTTGACCGCAGAAGTTCATGAAACATCTGCGATTTCGGTGTGGAACGGGAAGGAAGTGATCGTGGTTGAACAAGTGGCTAGTCCTCACCAAGTCAAGCACACCGCCGCCATCGGCACTCGCTACGCTCGATATGAGAGTTCATCGGTTCGCATTCTGCTCGCCGAACTTCCAAAGACCGAAGTATCGCAGCTTCTGAAAGCAGAACATATTACGACCGATCAGGACAGCAAGGCGCCGCAACCGGTCGACACTCACCTCCAGCAGTTGCGCAAGGACGGTTACGCGGTCAATGATGGGTACACCACGGATGAAGAATATGGCGTGTCAGCTCCAGTACGGGACTATCGAGGCGTCGCGGTAGGATGCATCACAGTCAGCGCGCCTCGGTCACGCGTATACAAGCTGAACAGCCGAAAAACTCTCGCCGAGGCTGCAATACGCGCGGCCGAGCAAGTCTCCGCGCGGCTTGGTGCGCCGACTTCCGGCACGCTAGATGCGTAAGGTCGTCGCCTACAAAAACAGAGTTAACCGAGCATCTGCGACGCGCATGTCCTAGAAGATCCAAACTGAGCAGATCCTTCCTGTCATATCGCGTCAGAAGCACAGGCCTCAGTGATAAACCTCAAGTCAAAATCGGAATTGAATCAATGAGCTGGGTTGCCCGAAAGTGCATTATGTGCAGTAGAAGCAAATAAAGTCTTTTCAGCTTTACATAAGATAGGTTATCGGCGCGAAACTTACGGGAATAGAAGCAGCTGCGAGAACTCCCGTCCATCAGCGAATCCACCGTATCTGTATGTCAGGCTGACTTTGTCTGCTTCGCCGCTCATGGGATCGGCGGCTACTCTTGCCTCTCGAGCTCTTGCGGGCGTAGTTTTCCTGCATCTAATGCATGTTTCCATGGTTTAGGGGCGTCGTGAGTGATGTCGTTCCTGGCTTCGTCCTGCGGATGCTGGTGGATCCGGACATTGGGCTATTCCGGGCAGACGAACGAGTGTTCACTGCAATGCTGGATGTGTGGCAGGCACAGATGCTGGCCCGCGGGCTCCCCACATAAGCAGAACCATGCGAACAAAATGGTCGGTGAGATAAGAGACCAAAAGACCCCCGGAACAAGAATCCGGGGGTCAATAGCTTCAGACCAGTTTCCATGAGGTCGAAAAGTACCAACCCCAAGCAAGCCGGCGGCGCCACCTTGGTTCGCCGATTATTTTCCGTTCTGGCTCTTTCTGAAGTGTCCGTCGATCTTTATTCCGTTTCGGGTGTGCTCACGAACCCACACTTCTACGTCGGTGGTTTCGGCATTCGGCTCCTGCTCTCGGCCCAGCTCTTTAGCTCTCTGCCGATTTGTAGATTCGGAAGCGTTGCTGAGAGCGTCCAGAGCTTCTTCTTCGACTCCGCATTCGACAGCGATGTGCCTCCAGCTGGCGGAAGCGCTTTGCATCACCCCCTTTTGCATGGATAAAAAGCCATTTCATACCCTATTTTGATTTATCCATTGCAACCCACCAAACGAAGTGATATAAATCCTATAGGTCCGTGTCGGACCGCTAGAACTGACGAAAAATGCTTCCTCCGCTGTTTTGAGAAGAGCCCAAAAATTGTCCCTTCCCGAAAGTAGCCATGCCCACATTGCAAAGGCGGCGACGAAACTCTTTCATAGGGTTTGCAGTGGCCATACCTGTAGTAGTCTCTTCAATCGGTCTCAGTGCCCCAGCCATGGCCGATAACACTGACATTTCAACCCAACCGTCCGTGGATATTGCTCAACAGATCAACCCTGAGGAGCATGACAAGGCCGTTTCGAACCATGAAACCGGAGAGGCAAGCTCCATCGCCGCTCTCATCGATGCCGTCGCACCACATGACGCATCCGCATCGGAACTTACAATTGATTACAACCCATGGGCCGAATTCGACCTAAACGAAAGCAAAGGGAACGCTGCCTCCGGAGACGCAGGAATTGAGTTCATCGGAGAAACTGAACCTGTCGAGATTGTAGACAACCTAGCTATCAGCACCAACAAATCAGAAGATCTCGACCTCGTGCAACGTCCAACGGCACAAGGGGAGCAATTCCTCACTGTTCTAGGATCTGAAAAGGCTCCAACACAATTGAGCTATGAACTGGATTTACCCAAAGGGTCCGAACTTAAGCAGCTAGACGATGGATCGATCGAGATCTCCGCTCCGACCAACGTTGAGGTAGATCTCCCTGGTGAAGACCAAAGGATTGAAGCTGCCGTTGCCGAAGTGTTTGGTACGAAAATAACCTCGCTAGATGACCTCGATAACATCACCGATGAACAATTCGATGAACTCGCATCCATCCCAGATGTTGAAACGAAAACAATCACACAGATGCAGCCACTGGCAACGATTGAAGCCCCTTGGGCAGTAGACGGCGCCGGCAATGCGGTAAATACCAGTTACACCCTGGACGGCAATACTTTGACGCAAACCGTGGAAGTCGGAGCTGACACAGTGTTTCCCGTGGTTGCCGATCCAAGTTGGACGTGGTGGGCAGAAAAAGGTGCGAAATGCGTTGGCAGCCTCGTAACTCTGGGAGCCTTCGGATACGCCAAAATCTCTCTGGGCATAGCCAAACTTGTAACCAAAATGAGCAAAGCATCCAAAACAAGCAGCCTTGGGAAAGCTTATGCCGCATGGAACAAGCTCGGAACATCAAATAAGGCCAAATTCAACGAGTTGATTGCACGGGCAAAAAACTTCGCTCAAGACGTCGTCAAGAAGGGCGCGTCCTCGGCCTTTGCGAAGCACAGGAAGCAGAGCACCAAATCCGCAGCTATGCTGGTTCTCTTGAGAGAAGGCGGCCTCGTGGTGGCCAGTGTCTTCGGTGTAAAATCCTGCTTTGAAGTCGTAAGGGAAGTCTGGAAATAGTGAACAACTACATCGAAGGTTACGTATCATGAACCTCATCATCACCTGGGCTATGTCCTTGTTGCTTTTTTTCATCGTTTTCTACACCGCGCGGAAACTCCAGCCGGTCCAGGCCGCGGACCAAACAACTGGCGCAAAAGCACCGTTAAGTAAACGAATTTCTGGATTCATCGCCACGTTCGATTATCTCAGCTGGGCTCTACTAATAGCCGCGGTTTGCTTCCTGATTGCTGCCATAGCGCAGACCATCGGAACGTTTAGCTAAATATTTCCATTGGGACGTCTGGAGAACTTTCCAAGCGTCCCAATTGTGTGCCGGTACTTATTGGAAGCATTTAAGCGACCGCACAGACGACTCGTCCAAGGGGTTTGACGTCCCTCCGTGTCTCCTTTTTCGATGCGCCTAAAGGTCTGCTCTGAGATGTTTGCTCTGACTGCTGCTGCCGTTTGGAAACTTACGGGAATAGAAGTAGCTGCGAGAACTCCCGTCCATCAGTGAATCCACCGTATCTGTATGTCAGGCGGACTTTGTATGCTTCGTCGCTCATAGGGCCGGCGGCTGCTCTTGCCTTTGGCGCTCTTGCGGGCGTAGGCTTCCTGCATCTAATGCATGTTTCCATGGTTTAGGGGTCGTCGTGAGTGATGTCGTTCCTGGTTTCGTCCCGCGGATGCTGGTGGATCCGGACATTGGGCTGTTCCGGGCAGACGAACGGGTGTTCACTGCCATGCTGGATGGGTGGCAGGCACAGATGCTGGCCCGCGGGCTCACCACTCAGACCATCAAACAGCGCTACCAGCTTCTGGAACGGTTCCAACGGTTTACGGGTGAGTTCCCATGGCAATGGCGTCCTGCTGACATTGATGAGTTTCTGGCTGATCTGCGTTCAGGTGAGAAACCGATCAGCTTGAGAACGTTGCGTTCGTACAGCAATGCCGTGGCGATGTTCTGCGCTTTCCTGACGCATCCGGGCTATGGCTGGGGCGAGTTCTGCGAACGGAGTTTCGGTGACATCCCGAGTCAGATCTGCTTCGAGTGGAACATGCCCCGGCACACGACCGATGATGCCGTGCCTGCCCGAAAGCGCTCATTCACCAAAGCGGAACTTCAACGACTGTTCGATTACCTGGACGATCTGGTGGACCAAGAATATGCCGCCGGCAGCAAGCGCTGGCTCCCCCTGTTCCGAGACTCGGTGGCGTTCAAAGTCTGTTACGCCTACGGGCTTCGCCGGCGTGAATTGACCATGCTGGACCTGGAAGACTTCACTCCGAACCCCCATGTTAGTGAGTACAGCCGCTTCGGGGCAGTCCAGGTGCGGTTCGCCAAAGGTACCGCAGGCTCAGGACCCAGGCGGCGCACGGTTCTCACTGTGCCAGAGTTCGACTGGGTCGTAGATCAGCTCAAAGCCTGGATATCAGGCGGCATGCGGCAACAGTTCCCGACCGCAGAACGGTCCTCGGCTCTTTGGCCCAGTGAACGTGGCGCCCGCATGTCTTTGGGCTCCTTTGGAGACGCGTTTGCGGCGGCACGGGATGCCGTCGGGTTGCCCCCGGAGCTGGGTCTGCATTGCCTCAGGCATTCCTACGTGACCCACCTGATCGAAGCCGGCTACGACGCCGCCTTCGTGCAAACACAGGTCGGACACGCCTATGCTTCAACAACCGGGCTCTACACCTCGGTATCGTCGGACTTCAAGCAGAAAGCCGTGCAACGGATGATTGCGCACCGCATCGCGAACTTGGAGGATCCCAATGCCTGAACAACGCCGGATTGGCTACCGCTGGAACTTGCGTGCACTGATGGCAAAGCAGAACCTGTGGAAGACCACCGAACTGATGCCACTTCTGAAGTCCCGTGGCATCAATCTCTCCGAGAGTCAGGTGTATCGCCTGGTCACGTCCACGCCGTAACGTATCCCTGCCAAGACGTTCGCGGCGCTGTGTGACATTCTGGACTGCACGCCCAACGACCTATTCGAACCTTTCCTCGAGATGCGTGCTGCGGCGACAGCCAACGCCCCGAAACGGAGCGAAGACCTCGGTATCCAACCAGGAAACCCGATTGCCCAACGCGTCCGTCTCATAGCTCCTGAGGACGATGAGTAGGCCCCGCCAGCCAGAGGACCCGATCCGCTGGCCGTTCCCCTGCAGCCGATGCGGCCAGTACTATCAAACCGTCGCACGCTGGCCCGACGGCGGAGTCTGTACCTACTGTTATCAGCAGGCGAAACGCACCCGAGGAATCTGCGCCTGCGGCCACGAAGGCGTCCTGCCCGGCATCATCGATGAGCAGCCGGCATGCCGCACCTGTTCAGGAGTCCGGCTCAACGTTGACTGCCAGAGCTGCGGAGCCGAAGACGAACTCCACAGCGGCGGACGCTGCTGGAGCTGCACGCTCAGCGACGTCGTCGACAACCTACTGACGGACCCAGCCACGGGATCCATGGCTACGGAATTGATCGCGCTGGCAGTAGCACTGAAGACGATGAAACGGGCTAATAGCGGCCTGACTTGGATCCGCCAAAAGCACGTCACGGAGTTCCTTCGAAACCTCGCAACAACGCCCCGTATCACCCATGAGTCCCTCGACAAACTGTCCGATTCCCCCACCCGCGAATACGTTCGAGGCCTCCTCGTCGAACACGGGGCGCTCTCCCGCCGCGACGAACTGAAAATCCGCTACGAGAGTTGGGCAACCCAAGCCGTTGACCGTATCGACGGCACCACGAACCGAGACATCGTCCGACGGTATATTCGCTGGAACCACCAGCGACGTATGAACCAGATGGACGAAATCACCAGGGGCACTTTCCTCCGCGCGAAACAGGAAGTCACCGTTGCCATCGAGTTTCTGAACTGGCTCACTGAGCACGGCATCAAGCTACCCGAACTAGAGCAGTCCCATCTTGACGTCTGGCAAGCCGAAGGCCCGACCACCCGTCGCGTCGCAGAAAGATTCCTGAAGTGGGCCATCAAGACCAAAGTTGCCCCACCCGGGCTCGCGATCGTTCCGCACCGTCGCGGCACCAGCCCCAGACTCGCCAAAGCAGGACAAGACCAAGCGCTCCAGCAGATCATCCACACCAACGAAATAGACACCCGTGACCGGGCCGCAGCGATCCTCATCCTCGTCTTCGGACAGCAGGCCGAAAATATCGCACACCTGACCTGGGAGGACGTGACGATCACAGGCGAGCTAGGGCGTGTCTCTTATATCCGTAGCCAGACCAGAATCGCTGCCAACACCACTCCCGCACGATACGTGACCGCAAGCTTGTCATAACGAGTCGCAAGCCCCCGCCACTGCTTCATCAATCCAAACGCCCGCTCGACCACGTTGCGATCTTTATACTTCTCAGCATCGAACCCCGGCGGGCGCCCACCCGCGCGACCCCTACGCTTCCTGGCAGCGATCTCGTTAGATTTCTCCGGAATCACAGCAGTGATGCCCCGCTTACGCAGGTACGTGCGGTTCACTCGTGACGTGTAACCACGATCAGCAAGCAGCGACTCGGGGCGCGTCCGCGCGTTCCCCGACCCGGTTCTTGGCACTCGAATATCGCCGATTACTTCCTGGAGCATCGCGCCGTCGTGACGTTGCCCACCCGTGACCACAATCGATAATGGGCGGCCATGCCCATCGACCGCGAAATGCACCTTCGTGCTCAACCCTCCGCGCGATCTCCCTATCCCATGACCTTCCGGTTCAACCTCGCATAACGGCAGATTCTTGTAATTCGATAGAGCCCCCTGTGTCCTGGTCCGGACGCGGAAGGTTCGTGCCGTGCTGGTGAGCACGGCTGATCGTCGCGTCAATCGACACGTTCCAGTCAATATCACCTACGGCATCGGCCTCGGCGAGGATGTGCGCGAATACGCGGTCCCAGGTGCCGTCGGTTGCGTAGCGGCGATGCCGCTTCCAGACGGTCTGCCAAGGGCCATACCGGTCAGGGAGATCACGCCACGGGATTCCGGTCCGGTAACGGTAGATGATGCCTTCTACGACGCGGCGGTTGTCACTGAAGGGACGGCCTTTACGGCCTTCGTTCGATGGCAGGAGTGGTTCGACTCGTTCCCATTGCGCATTCGTGAACTGCGTAAATCTAGACCTTTGTGCCACGACTCAATCATGGCGCGTGCACACAACTAGATTTAGGAGACACGCCCTAGTCACCATTCAACTCGCAAACGTCCAAATCGCCCTGCCGGATCCCTTGGCCCAGCCATGGCGGGAACTCGCCACAAAGCCAGGCCATGATCTGACCGCCTCGCACCCCAACACCAACTGGGTATTCCGAGGAAGTTTTCCCGGCCGTCATATCAACCCGGGACACCTCACAGGTCGTCTTAGAAAAGTTTTCAGCATCCGCGCCGCACGGCTAGGAACACTCCACGAACTCACCAAGCTGGCACCAGTGGCCATCATCGCTGAAGCCCTCGGATACTCCCCGGCCACCATCTGTCAACGCTAACTGAATACTGACCCTTGAACGACTTTTGAAAATTGACCCCACCCGGTCCATTCAACAGTCATTCTGAGGGAGTGATCAATGTGGAACAGTGGGCAGAGATCCGTCGACTGCATCGAGCAGAAGGCGTGCCAATCAAAGAGATCTCGCGGCGCCTTGGCATCGCACGCAATACCGTACGCTCAGCCTTGGCAGCCACCGAGCCGCCGAAATACCAGCGGGCGGCGCGTGGTTCCATCGCCGATGATTTTGAACCGGAGATCCGCAAGCTGCTGCGCGAATACCCGCGCATGCCGGCAACCGTCATCGCCGAACGGATCGGATGGACGAATTCGATCTCCACCCTGAAGAACCGGGTCGCACTGATCCGACCGGAATACACCAGCGTGGACCCCGCGGACCGGTTGGTCCACGAACCAGGTCAGGCGGCGCAAATGGACCTTTGGTTCCCCGAGCCGCGTATTCCCGTCGGGTTCGGGCAGTCGATGATGCTGCCGGTGTTGGTGATGACGCTGTCCTATTCCAGGGTGCTCGACGCGCTGATGCTGCCCAGCCGGCAGGGCCCTGACCTGACTGCGGGAATGTGGAGCTTGATCAACAAGGCCGGCGCGGTTCCCAAAACACTGATCTGGGACCGTGAGTCAGCCATCGGCGGCAAGGGAAAAGTCACCGAAATCGCCGCGGCGTTTGCCGGGACGCTGGCGACCAGGATCCTCCTGGCCCCGCCGCGGGATCCTGAGTTCAAGGGGCAAACAGAACGCAACAACCAGTTCTTTGAAACCTCCTTCCTCCCGGGAAGGAAGTTCAACTCCCCGCAGGATTTCAACCAGCAGCTGTCCGGGTGGCTGCCGAAAGCCAATGCGCGCACGGTCCGCTCAATCCAGGGCCGCCCCCTGGACAGGCTCCCGACGGACCTGGCCGCGATGACGGCCCTGCCGCCGCTGCCTCCGGCCACCGGGTTTACCCATCGGGTGCGGCTGAGCAGGGACTACTACGTGAGGCTGGACCGCAATGACTACTCGGTGGACCCTTCGATGATTGGCCGGCTTGTTGATTTCACCCTCACCATGGATCGGGTCATCGGGGTCTGCGATCAGCAGGTGGTGGCTGATCATCCGCGGTGCTGGGCCAAGCACCAGGTCATTACCGACCCGGACCATGTGCAGGTCGCTGCAACGCTGCGTTCGGCGTTCAACAAGATCCGCCGTACTACCACCAGCCACGTGAACGAACCGGTGGTTGAGTCACGCGAACTATCCGACTACGACAAAATCTTCGGCCTGGACGGCCAGGACTTTCTAGGAGAGCCGCAATGAGTTCTTTGGAAGCAACGATTGAGCATTTGGCCAGGGCCATCAAGATGCCCACGATCCGCAGGACGTGGAAGCAGCTGGCCGATCAAGCGCGCGATGAGGGATGGTCTCATGAGGAGTATCTGGCCGCGGTGCTCCAGCGTCAGGTCGCGGATCGGGAGGCCAGCGGCACCGCGTTGCGGATTGCCGGGGCGCATTTTCCCTCGATGAAGACGGTGGAGGATTTCAACTGTGATTTCCAGCCCTCGCTACGTCGTGATGTGCTGGCGCATCTGGCCACGACCACGTTCGTCCCGAAGGCCGAGAACGTGATTCTGCTCGGGCCTCCCGGGGTGGGGAAAACCCATCTGGGCATCGCGCTGGGGGTCAAAGCCTGCCAGCAGGGGTACCCGACGCTTTTTGAGACAGCTGCGGGCTGGGTGCAACGGCTGGCCGCAGCGCATCAGGCAGGGAAATTGAACGATGAGCTGCGGCGCCTGAAGCGGTACAAGTTGCTGATCATCGACGAGGTGGGTTACCTGCCGTTTGATGCGGAGGCCGCGAATTTGCTGTTTCAGCTGATTGCTCATCGCTATGAGCAGGGGTCGGTGCTGGTGACCTCGAATATGCCTTTTGGCCGGTGGGGTGAGGTCTTTGGTGATGATGTTGTTGCCTCGGCGATGATTGATCGTTTGGTTCATCATGCGGAGGTGTTGTCGTTGTCTGGTGATTCGTACCGGGTGAAGAACCGTCGGGATCTGCTGAGCAACGCTGAGCAGGCATAGAAGAAATTGGGTGGGGAGGGGTCAATTTTCGATTGGCGGTAGGGGGTCAATTTTCAGCTAGCGTTGACACCATCGAACGCCACGCAGTGGACTCAGCCGCAGCCTACGCCCGTTACATTGAAGCACGCCGAACCTGACGAACAACGTTCCCAAACGGCCCGGAAAACCGCCTATTCCCGGTTCACGAATAACCGCGCATGCCAGTTGAAATCAGCTTAGGGGAGTACGTCCCAAAGCAGATTAAAACGCACAAAAGGTCATGTCAGTGGTGGTATTTTGTCTGCAGAATCGTTATGGCTCGGTCGTCCGCGATATACACCAGTCAGTTGACGTCATCGATGCGTCGCGACCAGGCGTTGGGCAATAGAAACTGCCCATTGATTTCATAACCATCCAACATCTCACCGCAGTGTCCCGATGGCGGGCATAGGAACGAGAAGCCACCAGCACCAAATAGGCGGGGTTCTTTGCGATCTATTACCAAATGCTCATGCATAACTTTTGCATGGCTCTCTGACATGGGACAGTACTCCATAGCAGTCCGCCCAAAAGTGACCAGTGCCAAAGCGGCACTGGTCCCCTCACCCATTTCACTTTCAACTGGGGAGATTTACGATTTCTCGCAGTACTTCCCGTATGCGTTGCGCGCGACGTCTGGCGCTTTCGAATCCAGCTTCAAGTTGCAATCAATAAGGCCCAAATCGGAGTCAGTCCAAGTAGAGAAACTCAGCTTGTACCAATTTCCCTGATCATTTTGGCATTCAACGCTAAAGCTATAAGTCAAGGGCGTAGCAGCGTAATACCCCAGAAAACCAGGAGACTGCTCAGAGGTCTCCATCATGGATTCAAGCCCCTCGACGTACGGAAAAGGCTGCGCAACCACAGTGTCGGGCGAGACCTCATTGACAGCATCAATCACTTCCTCGGTATTGTCCCAACTTGGATCTGGATCCCATTCAAGCGCTGAAGTTGCCTTCAAGTCGAGCAATGTCCTGCTTAGCCCCTGGTCATAGAAGCTATCGATGCGAATAAACTCGGCGGCGGCTCTCTTCTCTCCGTCACTGACGACGTAAGGTCGATCGCACGACGAAGCTGAAGGCGAATTTAATGTAGGCGCTTCGGGCACCCCACTCGTTCCTGCGCTAGTGCACGAAGCGAGTCCCAAGGTTAAGCAAGACAAAGTAACTACAACGGCGATTCGATTCATCGAGCCCACCTAACTTAGCAATAACGCGATTTGGCCAGGGCAGCAAGCGATCCCTTCGGCTGCGATAGGTCACACTGGACGGTTGCAGTCTCCCGAATTGCGTGAGACTTGCCGGTTCCGCTGGCCTTAACCACGAGCCCAGCATTGCCAGATGCGCAATAGTTCTTCTTCCACTTGCCTGTGACCTCTGTGTTTCCAGCCGTCACCACAACGTACTTTCTTGGCTTAATTGTCGCATCGATTGAGAGCGTGCTGCTGCTCGTCTTAGAGCCCGAAGCTGCCAAGTCCAATCGGCTGCTACCTTCAAGCTTGGCCAGAACAGTATTAAAGCTGGCCGACCCACCGGTCGAATAAGTCAAACCGGCAGTTAGCGTTGACTGCTTGGCAGAGGAGTATGATGCCTTGGAATTGCTGCTCGTACCGTTGTAATGCTTGCTAGCATGGGTCACCTTTTTGATCTTAGTGACGTTGTTTACCGTGTAATAGGTGCCCGAAAAACCACCGTAGCTAATAGCGGCAGGAGTGGCTACTCCGCCACCTAGATATGACTCACCGTCAGCCGCATACGCAGGCGTCGCTACCAAAGCTGTCAAAGCCAACCCAATGGCGGTAACTATAGCTGCAATTCGCCGTTTGCCGTTTTTCAAAGATTCCTCCGTGAGGTGAAGTTGATGAGCCTTCAAGTCATCACTGAGTTGGGAATCCTACTACCGGCTACCACTTTTGAGACCTGAATTACAGAGAGTTTATTTCATCAAGTGATGAAAATTGAACGGATATCGGCGAAATCCATTTTCGTTACTAATTCGTTGCAAAGAAATCATGAAGTGGCGGGGGAAATGTTAGTTGAACCCTGAAGACTGATCGCCTCCTACGACTCGTCTCTGCGTCTCCCTCCCCGCCTAAACATGGTCTCCGTGTGGCGCCAGGACTGTGGAGCTCCCCCACCAATGGCCCAGGTCCACTTCAACCTGCTTCCAGCGATCAAAGACTTCATCATCGGTTGGAGTCCAGCGAGCACCTTTCAACGAAGCAGAAGATTCTTTAGCGCCCGTCATCGATCGCCAAATCTCTATTCAGTGCCTATGGCATGCAAAACTGGGTGTTGTTAACCAATTCTCCAGACGGGCGAATGTTTTGTGGCCGGATTGTGTCTTGTCCCCGCCCCTGAACTTGGCTCAAAGAACCTCAGGGCGCGATAAATTAGGACGGGTTGGCACATGAACTGCGCCGTCGGCGCGTTGCGAGCTTGCATTAGAGCATGAGTGAATGAGCGGTGAGTGAAGCTAGGACGCGATAAAGTTCAAGCGTGGCTGGATGAGGTCTCTCCAGGCACCAGTGCCGTGCGCCTCGCCGCCCTCGCGGATCTGCCCCGCCTGCGAGTCAAGCAGCATCTCGCTCGAGGCAATATCGCTCCGGCGACGATCGCGGCGATCTCCCGGGGCCTCGGCCTTGACCCGTTGACGCAGCTGGCCTGCTTTAATGCCTTCGCAGACCTTACACCAGCTTCCCCCTCGGACGGGAAAAGGCCCGGGTTCATTTCCTCACCTGGTCTGTTTCGTGCGTGCGCGCAACGCCTGGAGAACCAACCGATGGCCGAGGCCCGGTTAGGCACCGGGGGCTATGATCTGGCAGCGTTGTATTGGTTCAACCTCGCCAACGACGGAGCCTTGCGCACTCGGATTGCTGATGATCTGGGAGTGAAAGGGAGCGTTCGGCTTGGTAACCGGAAGCTGCTGGTCAATCTAGATCTGAAAACTTTGGCGAGTAGAGCAGATCTAGATTCGGCTTCTTAGAAAAGGTCGCGCACTGCGCGGCCTTTTCCGTTTAAGGCTTATCGATAGGCAACTGGTCCTTTTCGAGTTCAGCAGGAACCCACTTTGGGATTCCTCTACTATCAAGTTCGACCGTTTTCATCATAAGGTCAAAAACGCGGAACTGGTATACCCAGATTTCTCGGCAAGCTCAGCAAAACGATCTTTGCTTGCCTTCTCGACCTTCCACCCAATGGAGGTGGGTTCGTGGAGTGTTCCACGCGGCTGGCGTTTGATAGTCATACAAACGCTCTAAGGTTATCGGTAATCTTAGAATCCGCACCAATAGGGAACAACTGGTTCTTAAGGCTTTCGATTAGGCCTCGCATCCCACCGATGGGTCACCCATGCTTCTCCGATCAGCCGGCGGATCACGATGACACTGTTCGCGAGGCTGATCAACGCGTCAATGACCCGGACCTTACGCTCGGTGCAGATCGCCAACTTCTTGAACCCTCGGTTGTGCCACGCATTAGTTCGTTCCACCACCCAGCGCACTCCGGCCTGAAGGGGTTCGCCCTTGGTGCTGATCTCCCAACCGCAACCCAGCTCGGTAAGCAGCTCCCGCGTCTTGCGGCTGTCATAGCCAGCATCCAGATGGACCGTGATCTGTTCGGGCAGTCGGTAACCGAAACGGGCAAGACGTTCTAGGGTAGGACGCAGCAGCGGGGAGTCATGCCGGTTCGCTCCGGCAATGACACAACCGACAGGGATCCCTTTCCCGTCGGTCATCAGCGAGCGCTTGGTGCCTTGCTTGCCGCGGTCTACCGGGGATTTCCCGGCGGCTTCGCCGCCGCACGGTGCTTTGACCAGGCAGCCGTCAATGACGAGGTTCTCCAGGTCCAACCCGATGATCCGGCCGGAGGGCTCCAGGCAGATCTGCTCCAGTTCGCGGAAGATCCCTGAGCTGATCCATTCGTCGCGGCGGCGTCGGATGGTGGTGGCCGAGCAGGTGGTGTCACTGATTTTCTCGTAGGCGGCGCCCAGGACGAGGACGTGGATGAGCTTGTCGAAGATGATCCGATCGCTGATCCTTGGTTTGTGGCAGCCCAGCGGGTGGGTGCGTGGCCGTTCGGGGATCAGTGCCTCGAATTGGCGCCAGAGGGGCTCGATGATGGAAGATGGTAGGGCAGGCACGTGACCTTCTTGTGTAAACGGTTCTAGACAAACCTTGTTTAACACTGTCCGTGCCTGCTTCACTGCTTAATGACGTGCCTGACGTGGTTAATTACGCTGGCATTAATACTTACTGGGGATGTGCCGTCCCTATTGGCGCAATCTCTTAATTGAATAGCGACACATGAAAATTTTTCTTTACCCCTCGGGCTCCTGCTCATTAACGCTCGAAACCACGTATGGAACCACTGTTCCGTTTTCATCAAACGAAACCGCGAGGTGCCGGTGCAAGGCGGATATCCGGAGAAGGCCCGGCTCCTTTCTGAAACTATCGAGTAGGTTACCTTTGGTGTCGACTAAATGCAGTGCTATCAGCCGGACAAGGTATTCCATAACCTTGCTGGCAAGTACAATCACTTCTGGTTCTGGATACTGTCCGTTGTTATAGCGCTTCGTTGCGTTATATGTTTTAGCAAGTCCGCGAGCAAGACCTACGCAGTTCGGGGCAATATCACCCCAATATATGTTTACGACTGCCAAGCAACGATAAAAATACGTTGAGGTCGATGGACCTGGCTTTTTACCAGGCTTGTAAGTTCTGGGCTTGCCCAGTGGGGTGCCTTTCTCTGCCACGTCGCCAGTTTTCACCAACAGCGAGTGGTCCTGCGCTTCGTGGAATTCAAAGACCAAATACGGAGCTTCGGTCATCTGGCCGAAGATGTAGTTGCCGTAGGAGTCATAAAGCTGATCTGGGTGCATAGTTCCATGCGCGCCATCAAGAGCTGCTTGGGGGCAGGCCGTGGATCGCCTCAGGTGTCCACAGCAGCACACCGACAATGCCGAGGGCGAGTACGCCTGCCGATGATCCGCAGTACTTCGACAGTGGCTGTCTGGTTTTCTGAACTTCAGAGGGTCGAGTGAATTTGGCATCCAAGAGGCTCAATGGTTGAGGATGCCGATGATCCCAAAAGGAAGCACCTCAACTCGGCTGCAACCTTTTGCAACCCTTTCAAATTGTGACCCACATCATATTCTGGATTCCACGCGGCACAGAAATCGCCGCACCATCCCAACGGTTCCAGGAAGAAATGAAGTGATGACGATGGCTGAGAACTCCCCGGAAGTCCAGGCGCAAGCATGGCTGGCCAAGCTGCAGCAGGCGCTGGCGGCCGGCGATTCCACCGCCGCGGCCCAGCTGTTCGGCGAGGAATCCTACTGGCGCGACCTGACCTCGCTGACCTGGAACCTGCACACCGCCGAGGGGCGCGACGGCATCCAATCCATGCTGCTGGGCATCGACGCCGGTGCCTGGCCGCGCAACCTGCAGGTGACCAGCGCTTCGGAAGCCGACGGCGTCATCGAGGCCTGGTACACCTTCGAGAACAATGCGATGCAGGGCAAGGGCCTGTTCCGGCTGCGCGACGCGCTGGGCTGGACCATGCTCTCCACCGCGCAGAACCTGCGCGACTTCCCCGAGCCGTCCGGCCCGCGCCGCGCACTGGGTGCGGACCACGGCGCGGCCATGGTCTCGGAGAACTGGCTGGACCGGCGGCAGAAGGCGCAGCAGTCCCTGGGCATCACGGAGCAGCCCTACGTGCTGGTGATCGGCGGCGGCCAGGGCGGTATCGGGCTGGGGGCGCGCCTGAAGCGCATGGGCGTGCCCGCGCTGATCATCGACAAGCACCCCAAGCCCGGCGACCAGTGGCGTTCGCGCTACCACTCTCTGGCCCTGCACGACCCAGTCTGGTACGACCATATGCCGTACATCGAGTTCCCTGACCACTGGCCGGTGTTCACCCCGAAGGACAAGATGGGGGACTGGCTGGAGTGCTACACCAAGCTCATGGAACTGGACTACTGGTCCCTGACCGAGGCCGTCAGCGTGCGCAAGGACCCCGAGGGCGAAGGCTGGATCGTCGAGGTAATCCGCGACGGGGAGCCGCTGACCCTGCGCCCCACGCACCTTGTCATGGCCACCGGCATGTCGGGCATCCCGAACCTGCCGCAGTATCCTGGCCAGGACCTCTTCGCCGGGGAGCAGAACCACTCTTCGACCCACCCGGGCGGCGAAGCCTACCGCGGCAAGAACGTCGTGGTGATCGGCGCGAACAACTCCGCCCACGACATCTGTGCGGACCTGGTGCACAACGGCGCCAAGCCGGTCATGGTCCAACGCTCCAGCACGCACATCGTGCGTTCCGAATCGCTGATGAAGACCGTGCTCGGCCCGCTGTACTCCGAGGAGGCGCTGGCCAACGGGATCGATCACAATACGGCCGACCTGATTTTCGCCTCGATCCCCTACAAGGTGCTTCCCGAGTTCCACAAGCCCGCCTTCGCGCAAATCAGGGAAGACGACGCGCAGTTCTACCAGTCGCTGACCGACGCTGGATTCGACCTGGATTTCGGCGATGACGACTCGGGCCTGTTCCTGAAGTACCTGCGCCGCGGCTCGGGCTACTACATCAACATCGGGGCCTCGGAGCTGGTGGCCGACGGGTCCATCGCGCTGGCCAAGGGCGAGGTCTCGCACTTGACCGAGCATTCAGTGGTGCTGGCCGACGGCACCGAGCTGCCCGCCGACGCGGTGGTCTACGCGACCGGCTACGGCTCGATGAACGGCTGGGCCGCGCAGCTGATCTCCCAGGAAGTCGCCGACGAGGTGGGCAAATGCTGGGGTCTGGGTTCGGGCACCACCAAGGATCCCGGCCCGTGGGAGGGAGAGCTGCGCAACATGTGGAAGCCGACCAGGGTCAAGAACCTGTGGTTCCATGGTGGCAACCTGCACCAGTCGCGCCATTACTCCAAGTACCTGGGGCTGCAGCTCAAGGCCCGTTACGAGGGGTTGGACACCCCGGTATACGCGCTCGCCGAAAGCTTCCATAGGCTCTGACGCGGGGATGCGTCGAAGGGTCCTCGGCCCGCCCGGTTCATGGTGCGACCGGGCGGGCTGTGGGCTGCGTCCGGAGAAACTCGCCGGCCTATTCGCGGCCAAGGCGTCCCCGTACGAGCCCCGCTGGGGGACTGCTGGCCGTTCGCCGCTCGAGGCGGGATTTCGCTGAGCAGCGTGCCGGCAACGATGACCGCCGCGCTGTGCAACGCCAAGGCTGGCAAACGGTCCCGGCTAGGTAAAAGTCAAATACGTCTCAACGCGGAAACGTCGCCCAGGTGGCCCGTCGGGGATGATTGCGATCAATACTGCCAGCGGGTGATGCGCCCGCGCGATCAGGGCTCAGATATGGTGTTTGCCCTGGACTCGGTTTTGGTCGCAGCAGTTACGGTTGTCCGGGGCAGCGCCGCTGGAGGTAGACGTTGGGAGTTGGAGCGATCGTTCCAGGCGTTTGCTGTGTGCCGCAGGACTACGTCATTGATGAATTTCGTATCGATCTTGACCTCGACGACCCTTCAACCCTGTTTGGGCCGGTCAGTGAGGAATGTCTCGAATTCCAGAGTGATCGCGACGAGCGTTACGTTGAGCTTTCCACCGTTTTAAGGACGGCAATTCATCGGGAGCAAAACCTTGGATCCACGTAGGCATCGGAGGTGGTGCTGCCTATGTCTGAAGGGTGAAAATTTTTGGCTGGAGGTTTCAACCAGCATTGACGCGACGGTAGCCGGAAAAGATTAAAAGCAAGACGGGATGGGCTTTAGCCCATCCCGTCTTGCTTTTAAGATTACCTAGGTGCGTTTAGCGAACCTGGATCTCAGTGGCCTGAGGGCCCTTGGGGCCAGCTTCCAGCTTGTATTCAACCGTCTGGCCTTCTTCAAGGTTCTTGAATCCGAAGCTCTGAATCGCGCTGTAGTGTGCGAAAACATCGGCGGATCCATCGGATGGTGCGATGAAGCCGAAGCCCTTTTCGGAGTTAAACCATTTTACGGTGCCAGTAGCCATGTGTATTCCTATTCGTTCGTCGTTAATAACGACTGTCTAAGCTTGCGCCGCTATCGCTGCGCAGTGTGAGTCTTTGATGTATCTCTTGATGATTCAGTGAAGCTTGAGAAAGCTTGAAGGCTTCCCGATCGTCGATTCCTGAGATTGGGTAGCAAGAATGCTTCAGGGGAGATAATTGCATGGTCGATCGAACTAGGCGGTTAGGCCTTGTATGTCCGTTCGAATGCCCTGCGTGAGAAGCAGGGACGAATATTTCAAGTGACGCTATTCGCTCTCGTGGAATTGTCTTCCGAGGAGGCGCTTATTAAAAATCCAAAGTAGATCCAAAACCGCGAGTCATTAGTTCGCGTTGCTGAATCTGTTAATTACAACTTTACCATGTTTCCAGGACCAGAAGTTTGAGAAGCCTCAGAGTCTGAGTGTCCTTTTGCGGCTATCGGCGTTCAGCCGCGTGTGAAGTTCTCCTCCGGGGCTGCAGATTCGGTTAGGAAAGCCGGTAGCCGGAGACCATTGGGCAGTCGAACGGGTCGCGGGCCGAGAGGCCGACCTTGTTCAGGTAGGTGATGACCTGGGCGTAGGATTCGCGCACGCTGGCCACGGTGTAGGGGATCTGGTGCTCGGCGCAGTAGGCGCGCACGATGTTCGATACCCCGGCCAGGTTGGCGCGTGGCATCGAGGGGAACAGGTGGTGTTCCACCTGGTAGTTCAGGCCGCCGTAGACGTGGGAGAGCACCCTGTTGCCGAAGCCGGTGCGGGCCATCACGTTGCGTCCGGTGAGTACCTGGCGGGAGAAGAAGTCGATGCGGGCGTCGGCGGGGACCATTGGCATGCCCTTGTGGTTGGGGGCGAAGGAGGCTCCCATGTAGACGCCGAAGACGGCCAGCTGCACGCCGAGGAAGGCGAAGGCCATGCCGACCGGGAGGAAGAGGAAGACCGCGCCCAGGTACAGGGCGATGCGGGTGAAGATCGAGATGATTTCGCGGCGGCGGTGCTTGACGCGGTCCCCGAGGAACAGGTACTTGATCGACTGGGCGTGCAGGTTCAGCCCTTCGAGGGTCAGCAGCGGGAAGAAGAGGTAGCCTTGGCGCTGGGTGATCCATTTGAGCAGGCCGCGTTGGCGTTGGGCGTCGGCGGGCTGGAATGAGATGGTGTCCCATTCGATGTCCGGGTCCTTGCCGATGGTGTTGGGGGTGGCGTGGTGTTTGTTGTGTTTGTTCATCCACCACTGGTAGCTGATGCCGACCACGATGTTGGCCAGGAAGCGGCCGAGTTTGTCGTTGGTTTTGCCGGAGGCCAGGATTTGGCGGTGTGCTGCTTCGTGGGCCAGGAAGGCGAATTGGGTGAGCAGCAGTCCCAGGGCGGCGGCCATGAGCAGTTGGAACCAGCTCTCGCCCAGCAGTACCATGCCGGTGATGGTGCCGGCTAGCAGTGTGGTCAGGACGATGCTGATGCCCAGGTAGTGTCCGGGGCGGCGGCGGATCAGTCCTGCTTGGCTGACGAGTTGTTTGACGTGGAAGAAGCTTTTGGGATCACCGGGTTTTACGGTGGGAGCTGGAGATTCCAGCAGAGAACTGCGAGGCAAATAATGTCCTTGATAGGGGCGACTCGCGATGTCTTGAAAATGTTTGAGCAAGATTCGGAGCCAGTAGGTTACAGTCTAGCCGGGCGTAGGAGCTTTACGATAGCGCCAGACTCATTTTGACCATCATAGAATCGCAGTCTTTGAAAAGACCGCGATCGATTGGTGCACGCCGAGTCTGTGCTCAATGCTACGCAGCAAGGCTACCCAGCTCTCACTTGTGGAGGTTCTGTTTCTGACCCCGATTTTTGGCGCTAGTTGTTGCTCAGAGCGATGGAAGCTGCAATACGCGTGAGCGCTTCCTCATTGCTGATCTGCAGCAGGTCAGCAATCATGGCAACCATCGCCTCGCCTAGCCGCGCGAGGATGGCCACGGCTTGAGCATTACCGCCATCGAGCTCGGAAGCGATGGTTAAGAAGGCTTCACGGTCTTGGCGCACAAGTGAAGTGAGAAGTGCAATTCCTAGTGCTGCTTCAGGGCTATTGCCCATGAGATATTCCCGTCGATGAAGATGAAATCGGATGATTCTTCAGTACTTGCGGCGTAACGTCAGCGGCTTCTTGAGCCTAGCAGGATATTGAACCTTATAAGCTTCGTATTCTTGTCCGGTGAAGGCGTGCTGCATAACGACCCTGGTGTTGTAGCTGTGCATAACCTCCGAGTGGGGGGCAGATTCCTAATTGCAGGCCTACAGTTCCAGGAGTGAGTAATCCAATGAGGCCGCCCCCCGCTGAGGACCCAAGTGAGCGCAAATTCCAATACCACGGTGTCACCTACGATGTACTGCGCTTCAACCCCAATGTGAATGCCACGACGGTCTCTTACTCCCCTTTCAAACAAGTATCGGCAACACTGCCCATCTTGGGTGCCAACGTGTGCCTGGAAGCGAAAGCCACCAAGCGCGCCCAAGGGCTGGTCTATGTCCTCGCCAACGATGACACCGGCGAGCTTTTCGGCATCTGGTGTTTTGCTGAGGACATCGTCTATCACGATTGAACACCATCAGCCCATACTTGACGAGAGAATGCTAGACCTAGCCCGGGGCAGTAAGGACCGTCACCTGTGGCGAGCCGTTGGAGCCCTCCTACTTAAGTTCGATTTACAGCGAAAATAGGAGCTGTTAGCGTCGGGGTGAGAGATTAATCCATACGATAGTTAGGAAAACATCTTGTCACAAAAAACTCTGACCAGGCCATCCATCGCTATCCTTGCAGCTGCTGCGTTAGCAGCGACGTTTGCGGCTCCAGCTAACGCAGCGCCAGTACAGAACTCAGCTTCGTTAACTGTTGAAGCTCAGAACATCATTGAGGATCAGAAACAGGCGGAGGAACTGCTTCGAATCATCGACGACATTCCAGAGTCGGTGCTCTTGCAGGGAGACGAAGCAACGCGTCAGTGGATTTCAGAGCACCTGGTGCAAGGAAGCAACATTGAGGGAGTTGCCACGCGAGCAGGTTTCCTTGAGTGCTCGGGAGCTATCCTTCTTGCCATCGGTACTACTGCGATCCCCGTAGCCAAGGTTCTCAAGATCAAGAAGCTCATGAACTCTCTCGGCGGCGTGAATGAGGCCATCAAGATCATGTGGGGAGCAAGTTTCTCCTACGAGAAGCTCCAGGCACTAGGCGGAGCCGCCGCAGCTCTCGGAGCCGAGCTTCTAGGCATTGCTGCCATCAAAACTGCTTGCACCTAAGGAGTAATCGCCATGAAGAACTACATCAGACCTGTTCTTACGTTGCTGTGCGTTGTTGCTGCAGCAGTAACGTATTTCGCATTCAACAACATCCTTATTGCGCTGCTCTTCGCGGCCTGCGGTGTGATGCTCTGGGCCTTCTTCGGGAAGGAAAATGATCCTTCTGTAGAGATCACGAAGAAGGTGGATCCCAAGGAACTGAAGGAATATCGTCGTCAGAACCCAGAGGCTTCGATAAGCGACGCGATTCGAGCAACTCAACCATAGCTTTTGGAAAGCTCCTATTTTGAGGGTGCCCCATTTTTGGGGCACCCTCTACCAGTTAAGATCGCCGCCAACGCTGGTTCCACAGGGTCTCTTCTTATATACGGTTAGCTCATGAAAGAGACACTTCGCCAGGGATCTCGGGAAGCACCATAGTATTCGTGCCGGGGGTTTTTATGAGTCAACGCGCGGGGTAGGAACCTCATGCGAAGAGGAGTATGCTCAAAGGATGCCCATCGATGGGCTCTTCGCACTGTTTTAACATACGGCATGTAGGAAGTCATCGACGGTAGGCAATCAGAGGCATCTTTCTCTGAAGCCTTAAACAACGGAGACCCGCATGTTCCAGATACAGCCACCAGCTCGGATTACCCAAGAACTTCGCCAACTATTCGACGGTCCAGAAACACGGCATCATCTTGCCACTCATGGCGGACTAGCCGATAAACCGAGAATTTTTACTCCACCGCATGAGCTCCTAACTGGCGTCCTAGGAAAATCACTTAAGCTCAAACCATCTCTAATTCTCGCTGTTTTTGATGCAGCCACGGATGATTTGAGTCTGTGGCTCGTCTCGCGCTCTACGGCTGTAAATAAGCCAGTACAAGCTCAGCCGCGGGGGATCACCATCCGCGAATTCTGCCAGACCATGCGGGGACTATCATCTGGGCTTTTTCGTTTGGCTGGGTGGGCGGAGAACGCAGTGATTCATGAAATCCCTTGGAATGTTAGAAACGATATTCGGCACTCCTTCCGCTACACGCACACGTGGTCTTAAAAGTCGGAGCCTATTAGCAGCGAGGGTTCTGACTCTGGCTCTCGACAATACTCACCCCCGATCGGTTGTAGCAATACACGGAATTCTCCAAGTTTATTAATTGGGTTTCACGGATTCGAGGCTCCACCACCCCTTGAGTGCGCGTTTTGGTTCCTTCACTCCTTGAAGCGGTATGCCGCAGTGCGATCCTGAGGAGTAATCGCTCATGTACCCCACCAAATACTCGTAGTCATGTTTTCGAGATTCTGCTGGAAGAGTAAGAGAATTTTTCGCAGCGATCCGGAACTTGCCTCATTATTGGTTTTTGTCCTCCATGCGAGAGTGCAATGGGGCGGGGCACGGCCATGGGCTGCCGCCCAGCTTTTGGAAGTTGCGGGGAGCCCTCTCGGAACCTGAAGACATTCTGAGTGGGGCGGGCTTTGATTTTCTACAGCTTGTAAAATTCGGGGTATGGAAACTCAGAATTTAACGCCATTTGATGCGGTCGTCCTAATGTCCTTCGGTGGACCGGAGAAAAACGAAGATGTTCTTCCGTTTCTCCAGAACGTCACCGCAGGGCGGGGTATTCCCGACGATCGCCTGGTTGAAGTCGGTGAACACTATTACGGGTTTGGCGGTAAATCACCCATCAACGACCAGAACCGCCGATTGCTTGATGCCCTGCGTCGGGAGTTTGAGCGACGTGGAATCACGACTCCAGTACTATGGGGAAACCGAAATTGGGATCCATACCTCACGGACACTGTCCGTGACTTCGCTAAGCGTACGGGAGGCTCGCGATTCCTTGCTATCGATACCTCCGCCTACTCTTGTTATTCATCATGCCGCCAGTATCGCGAAGACTTCGCCAACACTCGGAATGTCCTTGCCCAAGAAGGACTGGCAGTGTCTTTCGAGAAGGTCCGCCAGTACTACAATCACCCTGGTTTTGCGTACGCAGAACTGGACTGCGTACATCGTGGACTAACCAATTTGATCCAAAAAGTCGGCCCTTTGGATCCACAGAAGCATCGCCTGCTCTATGTCACTCATTCCATTCCACTGTCTATGCAGCAAGCTTCTGAACGGCAGACCGCCGGGTATCGCGAGCAGCACCTACAACTGATTAAGTGGATCGATCAGGAACTTGGAGAAAAGCAACCGTTGAGCGCTGAGTTGGTGTTCTGTTCCCGTTCTGGTTCCCCTGAAACACCCTGGCTGGAGCCTGATATTAACGATCGCCTCGAGGAACTCGCCGCCGCCGGGACGGAGGGGGTTGTCGTCGTTCCGTTGGGATTCGTCTCCGATCATATGGAAGTAAAATACGACCTTGATACCGAGGCCGCGCAAACCGCCAAGGACCTAGGGCTGGTCTATGTGCGTGCAGCGACTGTCGGGGTTGACCCGGTGTTCGTATCGGGACTTGTCGACGCCGCGCTGGAACGGTCGGCCCAGCATCGTGGCGAGCCTGTCGATGCTCCGGCGGTCACCCCCGAGGGTCCGTTGAGCCCTGGCAGCGGTTCATGTTCAACGACCTGCTGCTTGGGAAGACAGCAGAAGCCCACAACGCCCAGTTGGGATTCCCTAGCGGACATCGACTGATCCTATTAGTTGATGGAGGAAGTTCGGATATAAGAATTCAGGAAGAATAACGCTCGTGCAGGCCATGAACCACTTGGTTCACGGCCTGCACTTTTCTCAACGATAGACAGTGGACTTCGCAAGAACCGCATTCGCGGATGTCGGATCCGAGAGATCCAACGATCAGGTTGGTGGCGTTGGAGCGAAATTGCCCGCCACCTTCGCGCCGCTACCAAATTGTTTACAGTTGAAGGTTGATATCCGCTCAGGAAAGTACATGAGAGGACGATTGGCAAGCTCGTGAGGAGAGAGTCCCTACCAGCGGTTCGGCTAAGAATTGGGTTCCGAGCAACTCTCCCAATATTGGTGTGACATGCATTGTCATGGCGACACGGGAAGCGCCCAATGATCAAACCAAGCGGCTATTCCAGATCCCGCGAACACCTGTTCAGCCACCCCGGGCACATTCACCCCCAAACACACCGCGGTGATGGGAACCATTCTTATGCCCAGCCAAGGAGGCGGCCTATGCGTCGGCTACGACTCAATGAACGACTGGTCCACCCGCTGAACTCGGATGAGGTCACCAACGAGGTGAACAAATGCTGGGACCTGGGCGCGGGTTCCGCCACGAGCCCCTGACCTGGCCGGGTGGCTGTGCAATATATGGAAGCCAGTTCGAGTTGAGAACCCGTGGTTCAAGGGCGGCAACTTGCACCGGTTGCGCCGTTGATCCAAGAATCCGGGGTTGCTACTGAAACTTGGGGATGCATTACTGCCTATTCGGCTTTGGCCCTGGCATTCTCATTCGGTATCTGTTCGACGTCCGGCGTGCCGTTGGCCGGGCGGAACCGAATCTCGCTGACCAGCGTGCCGAGAACGATCACCGCAGCACCGCACAACGCCAGAGCGGACATCCGGTCCCCGGCCAGACGGCCGAAGATGCCAGCCCACACCGGTTCACCTGCATAGATGATGGTGGCGCGGGTCGGGGAGACCGACTTCTGTGCCCAGTTCATGGTGGCCTGGATCAGGCAGCTTGCGGCACCCAGCCCGACAGCTGGAAGCACCCAGTACCAGGAGAAGGCCGGCGCTGCCTCGCCCACGGCAGGCATCGCAGCGAAGCCCAACAGGCCCGCGACCAGCAGCTGCACCACGGTAACCCGCCCCAAATCGATCTTACGGGCGAAGGCGCTGATCAGAACGATTTCCGCGGCCATGGGAAGGGTACTGAGCAAGGTGGCGAATTCGCCTGGACCCAGTCCCGTGCGCACCGCGTCGGGGCCGGCGAGCAGCAGCAGCCCGACGAACGCCAAGCCTGCGCCCGACAGCATCATGGCGCCGGGGCGCTTGCGGAAGACGGCCCACTGTAGCAGTGGAACCAGCGGGACGTAGAGTGCGGTGAGGAACGCCGAGGTGCTGCTGTTGATGGTTTGCAGCCCTTGCGTCTGCAGGCCGTAGCCCAGGAAAATCATCAGGCCAATCGCCGTGCCGGCACCGAGTTCCAGCCGTGTCATGCCGCGCATGGAGCGGCGGAAAACCAGCGCCGCAGCCAGACCGGCCACGAGGAAGCGGACGCCGACGAAGAACATCGGCCCGCTGTGGCGCATGGCCAGATGGACCAGGAGAAAGGTCGAGCCCCAGACAGCGGTGATGGCAAGCAACGCGGTTTCCTGGCGGCTGATCGAAACATACTGCCGCACCGCGGAAATTCGCATCATTCTGCATATTTTAAAGTGACGATCACCGGACCGGCAAAACCAACGGCTGCCCCAGCTCGGATCCGACCGTGCGCAAGAAGCTGTCGTGGAAGTGCGGGCCCAGCACGAATGCACGTCGATTCCAACCGCTGGCGAATAAATGAATGATTATGAACGCATCAGCTTGGTTCGGGTCGAATGAATACTTGAGTATTTCGATTTAAGAAGCGAAATATTTGACCATATGGCGTAACCGCCCATATCGTTCTAACCAGAATCAAGAGCGTCAGCTATAAGCCCTGGCTTGCTGGCCGGCAACCCTCTCAACGGTAGTGGGGTGCTCCAGGTGAGGATTCGGTTCCACGCAAGAACGCGTGGCACAAGTACCGCACATCGAGTGTGCCAACATCTGGCATCGCGCAGGGGAGTCCGTGCGCCACCGCCGGACGTTCACGCTCGCTGGGCACGACCCGAAGGAATCGAGCCATGTCTTTGAATCAGGATCTTGACCCGCTGACCTTGCGCAAGGTTTTCGCGCAGCATCCATCCGGTGTCGCCGCGTTATGCACCGTTCTCGACGGAGAGAAAACCGGCCTCGTTGCATCATCCTTTACCGTCGGCGTATCGCTGGAGCCGGCACTGGTCATGTTTGCGGTGCAGAAGACTTCCAATACCTGGCCCAAGCTGCGTACCGCGGACCGCATCGGCGTCTCGGTGCTCAGTGAACGCAATGACGGGGTTTGCGGGCAGATTGCCTCCAAGCACGGCGACCGTTTTGCCGGCGTGGAAACCCACGAAACGGAGCAGGGGGCACTTTTCATTCAGGAGTCCACCCTTTGGCTGGAGACCTCAATTTACAACGAAGTGGAAGCCGGAGATCACTGGGTGATCTTCCTGGAGGTGCATGGCCATGATTTCTCCAACCATTCCCCGCAGATCTTCCACGATTCGCGATTTCACTCATTGCCAGTGCCCGAATTCGTTTAACTGATATCACTTGACGCTGCGGCGCGGAGGGAGAACCTTCGCGCCGCAGCGTCATTTAACATCGGGCGTGACGGCTGCCCACGGGGATGGAATGATTTTCATCGCCGACCGCGCGCCGAGCCGCTGGTTTTCATGGCCAGTCGAGCGATTGTGACAGAACGGCTGTCCACAACACTATCCACAGCTTTGTGGATAGCCTGTTGAATAGGGTTGATAACTTGTGAGAAACGCCTAGATTCCGGGTATTTGGCTGTTGATAACGCTTTGGGGGCCTGTGGGTAGTAGAAAAAATTAACCCTCTATCCACAGCTGTGAGAACAGGAATATCCAAGTCAAAGCGTATTTAAGGCCCATTAAGTGGGGTAATCCACAGGGTTATCCCCACGTAGTGAACAGGGGAATCCACAGGTAGGGGTGTGTTATCCACACATTCTGTGGATATCAGGGTTTACCTCTGTTAATAACCCACCTAGTGTTGGCACTGGGAACGACTATCCACAAGGGCTTTGGGCCTAATTGTCGGTTGGTACTGAAACGATAGGCAGTTGCCGTCGGGGCAAGAGTGGTTTCCCAGCGTGTACATAGGGGATGGAAGTGTCTGTAATGAGTGCAGAGCCGATCTACGAAGAACGAGGATCCGATGCGGCGCGCAAGCCGCCGCAGGACATCGAAGCGGAAATGTCAGTTCTTGGCGGCATGATGCTCTCCAAAGATGCCATTGCCGACGTCGTCGAGGTCCTCCGCGGCACCGACTTCTACCGCCCCGCCCATGAAGCAATCTATGAAGCGGTGATCGACCTCTACGGCCGTGGCGAACCCGCGGATGCCGTGACCGTGGCCGACCTGCTGACCAAGCGCAATGAAATTTCGCGCGTCGGCGGCGCCGCCTACCTGCACAACCTGATCCAGCAGGTTCCCACCGCCGCTAACGCCGGCTACTACGCGGAAATCGTGCGCGAACGCGCCGTGCTCCGCCGTCTGGTGGACGCCGGCACACGCATCGTCCAGATGGGCTACTCGCCGGATGGCGAGGTCGACGCCATCGTCAATGAGGCGCAGGCCGAGGTCTACAAGGTTTCCGAGAACCGCGGCAGCGAGGACTACGTGCGCCTGTCCGAGATCATCGAGGGCACCGTCGACGAGATCGAGAACGCCGCCAACGCCGGCGACGGCATCACCGGCGTGCCCACCGGCTTCTACGAATTCGACGAACTGACCCAGGGCCTGAAGGGCGGGCAGATGATCATCATCGCCGCCCGTCCCGCCGTAGGCAAATCAACGTTCGCGCTGGATTTCGCCCGGTCCGCGGCGATCAAGCACAACATGGCCACCGTGTTCTTCTCCCTGGAAATGGGCCGCAACGAGATCGCGATGCGCCTGCTCTCTGCGGAAGCGTCCATCCAGCTGCAGGACCTGCGCAAGGGTTCGGTGGAAGACGCCCAATGGACCAAGATCGCCACCACCATGGGCCGGTTGAACGAGGCCCCGCTGTTCATCGATGATTCGCCGAACATGTCCATGATGGAGATCCGCGCCAAGTGCCGACGACTGAAGCAGCGCAACGAGCTGCGCATGATCATCCTCGACTACCTGCAGCTGATGAGCTCGGGCAAGCGCGTGGAATCGCGTCAGCAGGAAGTCTCCGAATTCTCGCGTAACCTCAAGCTGCTGGCCAAGGAGCTCGATGTGCCGTTGATCGCGCTGTCGCAGCTGAACCGCGGTTCCGAGCAGCGTACCGACAAGCGGCCCATGGTCTCGGACCTGCGTGAATCGGGCTCGATCGAGCAGGACGCCGACATGGTCATCCTGCTGCACCGCGACGACGTCTACGACAAGGAAAACCGTCCGGGCGAAGCCGACGTGATCATTGCGAAGCACCGTGCCGGCCCCACCAAGACCATTACCGTGGCGTTCCAGGGCCACTACTCGCGCTTCAGCAACATGTCCTCCGAGGGCTAGGCGCAAGTAAACATTCCATGGCACCTGCTGGGTTGGCTGACCGCCAACTATAGTGGGTGCCATGTTCGTCTCCCTCCAAGCATTGCTCTGGGGCACCGCGGCCGGATCGGCCCTGCTGATCGGAGCGGCCGCGGCCTGGTGGCTGCGAATTTCCCGGGTCTGGGTCTGCGCCGTCATGGCCTTCGGCGCCGGTGTGCTGGTCAGCGCGCTGAGCTTCGAGCTGGTGCTGGAAGCCTTCACCCTGGGCGGGCTGGCCGCGACCGTCGCCGGGGTCGTGGCCGGCGCCCTGCTCTACTTCGGGGCCAACACGCTGCTGGCCAAGCGCAGCCGCAGGAAAAGGCGTGCGCGGGGTGCCGGCGGAGCCGAGTCCTCCTCGGGGTCTGCCATCGCCGTCGGCGCGCTCATCGACGGCATCCCCGAATCCGTGGCGCTGGGCCTGGGGCTGGTCGCGGGGGCCAGCGTGAATCCGACGATGCTGATCGCCATCTTCGTCTCCAATATTCCCGAGGGACTGGCCAGTTCGGCCGACATGAAGGCCTCCGGGCGCAGCGGACGCTCGGTCTTCACCCTGTGGGCGTCGATCGCGCTGGCCAGCGGCCTGGCCGCCTTCATCGGGGCGATCGCCCTGGAGGGCATGCCTGCGGAGGTGCTGGCCTTCACCACCGCCGTGGCGGCGGGAGGCATCCTTACGATGATTGCCGACACCATGATTCCCGAGGCCTACGCGGTGGACCACGACTACACCGGGCTGCTGGTCACCGCCGGGTTCCTCAGCGCGTTTTCGCTGCATGCCATCGGCGGATAGCCGCCGGTCCCGGGGGCGGAATGAAGCCTTCGCGGTTCTGCGAGAATGAACCCATGCCCCTGAACAAGAGCTCCCGCACCGGTGTGCCCGGCCTCGAGACCATCTACGCGCCGCAGTACCTGTCCACGACCCTGGGCATGTTCATCCTGGTGTTCCTCGTCGCGTTCGAGGCCATGGCCGTCACCACGGTGATGCCCTTGGTGAGCGAGATCCTGGATGGCGAGCGGCTGTTCGCCCTGTCCTTCGCGGCGCCCATGGCCAGCGGCATGCTGGGCATGGTGGCGGCCGGAGAAATCACCGACCGCTGGGGCCCGAAGATTCCGCTGTTCGCCTCGGTAGCGGTCTTCCTGGCGGGGCTGCTGGTGTGCGGCACCGCGGCCAGCATGGAGATCCTGATCGCCGGACGCATCCTCCAGGGAATCGGCGGTGGCGCGATCACCGTGGCGATCTACGTGCTCATCGCCCGGGCGTACCCCGGCAGCCTGCACGCGAAGATCTTCGCGCTCTTCGCCACCGCCTGGGTGCTGCCCGCGCTGATCGGCCCATGGCTGGCCGGGATGATTGCGACGTTCATCGGCTGGCGCTGGGTGTTCCTTGGCGTCATGGGCTTGGTGGCCCTCGCCTTCTGCGCCATCGTCCCGGCGCTGAACCGGCTGCCCAGGGAGTCGCACAGCGAGCTGGGCCCGGTCTCCGCGAAACGCCTGCTGCTGGCCGGGCTGACCGGAGCGGCGGTCATCGCCATGAACCTGCTGGGAAGCAGCGGCAGTTCCTGGTCGTTGCCCGCCCTGCTTGCGGCCCTGCTGCTGGCGCTGTTCACCATCCGTCCGCTGCTGCCCAAGGGCACCTTCAGCGCGCGCCGCGGCCTGCCGGCCACGATGAGCACGCGGACGCTGACGGCCGGCGCATTTTTCGGCGTCGAGGTGTACCTGCCCTACCTGCTGCGCGAGGACTACCACCTGAGCCCGGACCGCGCCGGGCTGGTGTTGACGGCCTCGGCGCTGAGCTGGTCAGTGGGCTCGTGGTTGCAGGGAAAGCTGGGCGAGCGGCTCTCGAATCCGCGCAGCATCACCATCGGCGCGCTGGCCAGCACCGTCGCGATTTCGACGGCGCTGCTCACCGCGGTGTACCACCCGCCGGTTGCGGTGCTGATCCTCGGCTGGGCGGTAGGAGGCTTCGGCATGGGCATGATCTACCCGCGCCAGAACGTGAACATGCTCAAGCTGTCGGCCGAGCATGAGCAGGGTTTCAATTCTTCGGCCATGACGTTGGCCGACTCGCTGGGCACCGCGGGCGCAACGGCGCTGGGCGGAGTCATTTTCGCCACGGCCGCCGCCGGGTGGGGCTTCATCTCGGTGTTCGGCTTCTGCCTGATCCTGGCGCTGCTCCTCATCCTCATTTCGCCGCGCACCAAACCTGTCGCCCAGCCTTCCGCTTGACTACGCTGGGGCCATGGACACCGACCTTCCGAAAACCAGCAACCCCGCCGCCAGGGCCTTCGAGCAGGCCGGCATCACCAGCCTCGAGCAGGCGGGCAAGGTCGGCGCCGCGGCGTTGCTTGCGCTGCACGGCGTCGGTCCGAAGGCCATCCGCATTCTCCGCGAAGAGCTGGCCGCGCGCGGACTGGAGATGAACCCCTGAAACTCCGGGCTTAACCGCGCGGCAGGATCCCCAAGTGGCTCGGGGCAGGCTGCACCAGATGCGCCTGGTACTCCGGATGCTTGGCGACGTATCCCTTGACGTACGGGCAGACGGCCACGATCTTCGCCCCGCTGGAGATGGTATTTTCCAGTGCGAACTTCACCATGACGCTGGCCAGGCCCTGCCCGCCGTACTCCTCGTCCACCGTGGTGTGGAAGAAGACGCGTTCCACCCCGTCGGACCCGTCGTAGTCGCGGTAGTGGGCCGCGCCGATGCGTTTGCCGTTGTCGTCCAGGGCAAACCGCTGGCGCTCGGGGAGGAATACGGGCTTGATTTCACTCATGACTTTGTTTCCTTTGCAGAGGTACTAGGACGGGTTGACGCGTGGGCGCAGCTTGACGGTCGGCAGCGCCGGCGCCGGAAGTGCTGCCGGGGTATCCGGCGGGAACGGGCCGAAGCGGTCTTCGCTGGCGTCGCCGGGTTCGGCGCCGATTTCCGCCTGCCACTGCGCGCGGAACGCCAGTACCTCATCATGGGAGCGTCCCACGAAGTTCCACCACATCAAGATGTCTTCGTTCAGCGGCTCGCCGCCGATGACCAGGGCGAGAACGGGTTCATTCCCGGCCTTGAGGCGCAGGCACCTGCAGCCTGATCGCACGTAGCCCAGCTCGCGGGCTTCCAGCTGGTGCCCGTTGACTTCCAGGCCGCCGGAATCCAGCAGGATGCCGTGCTCGTGATGCTCCGGAACCATGATCTCGATTTCGGCTCCCGGTTCCAGGCGCAGCTCCGCGCCGGAAAGTTCGGTGTGGGTCTTGACCGGAGAGGTGGAGCGCTGCGAGCCGACGGCATGGCTGCCCAGGAATACCGACAGGGACCAGCCTTCGCCCTGCAGCGGTTCCGGGCGGTAGTTCTCGAAGGTCGGCTGCATGTTGCGCGCGCTGTCGGGCAGGGCGGTCCACAGCTGGGCCCCATGCAGGATGGTGGTGCCTTCGGTGAGGATCTCCGAATGGCTGATGCCGCGCCCCGCGGTCATCAGGTTCACTTCGCCGGGGCGGACGGTGGCCGCGAAGCCTGCCGAGTCCAGGTGGTTGATGTTGCCGCTGAAGAGCCAGGAGACGGTTTGCAGCCCAGTGTGGGGGTGCCGTGGAACATTCATGCCGCCGGTGACCTTGACGTCGTCCGGTCCGTAGTGGTCGAGGAAGCACCACGCGCCGATGAGGCTGCGCTGCTTCTGGGGGAGCGTGCGGAATACCGTCATGGCCCGCAACCCACCCAAGGGAACCTCGCGTGGTTCGAGGATCTCGATTTCGGACGGGGATCGACCCGCGCAGCAGTCGATTTCTGCCGGTGCCTGCTCAAGGTTGCTCATAGGCATAAGGCTATGCAGTGGAACCGGCTTTCGCTACCTATTGGCCGGCGGCGTGGCGGCGGGTCTCAGGCGCCGTTGGCGGCAAGATTCGCGGTCGCCAATTCCCGGCAACAGCGTACGATCATTAGAAGGACAGCGTCGTGACGAGGAGAAGTAGAGGCCGTGGAGAGCATGAATCTGCAAGACGAGGAACTGCTGCAGCTGGAGAAGCAGGTGTGCTTCGGTTTGGCGGTCGCCTCACGTGCGGTGATTTCGGCGTACAAGCCCGTACTCGACCCCATGGGATTGACGCATCCGCAGTATCTGGTCATGCTGGCGCTCTGGGAGTTCGCGCCGATGAGCGCGCGAGAGCTGAGCGGCCAGCTGCGCCTGGATCCGGGAACGCTATCCCCGCTGCTCAAGCGCCTGGAGACCGCCGGCCTGATCACCAAGACCCGCAATCCCCACGACGAGCGGGCCATCGTCATCACGACCACCGAACGGGGCGCGGCGCTGCGAAACGAGGCCGTGAAGGTGCCGAAGGAAATGATGAAGCGCTTGCACCTGAGTCTGGAGGACGCGGTGGAGCTCCGCACGATTCTGGACCGGATGATCGCCGCCGGTTCGGCGGCCCCGAAGGAGTGAACCGTCAATTAGTTGGTGCACCAACTAATATCGTAGACTTGGGATACCAGGGGATGCTGACGGCGTTTCCGATAACACCGAAGAGGAAAGACCATCATGGATGAGTCCCCGCTGCCCATCATCGAAGACACCACGGGCCTGAGTTTGGGTTATCGGGCGCTGTGGCGTCTGAAGTACCTTGGTTTGAGCATCTTCGGCCCGGCCGAGCGCAACCTCGGCGACAGCCCGCGCGAACGGCACAAATGGGACCGCGCCTACAGGGTGCTCAAGGCCCACGAGGCTGCTGGCACCCAGGCCGATGAGTTGACCATATATACCGCCAGCCGCATGGAGCCTCGTCGCCGCCCAGGGCAGTAGATCTCACATCGACCGGGGCCGGCGGAACGCGATAATCTACTAAGCATGGATTCGATGACTGAACTGGTTTTGTCCCGCCAATTTTCCGCGCCGCGCACCGCGGTCTGGGCGGCTTTCGTGGAACCGGAAATCATCTGCCAGTGGTGGGGGCCCCATGGCTGGACCATCGAAGATGACTCGATCATTTTCGAACCCATGGTCGGCGGCCGCCATGAACTGACCATGGTGCAGGTCGACAACCCGGAGGCCAAGGTCCCGCTGAAGGCGGTCATCACCGCCTTTGACGAGTACACATGCCTGGTCAGCGATGACGGGCCGCACGAAATGACCCTGGACCTGGTGATCAGCACCCGCGTCGACTTCCGTGAATTCGCCGGGAAGACCAGCATTACGCTGACGCAGGGCCCGCTGCCCTACGAGGTCATCGAATCCAGCACCAAGGCCTGGAACTCGGCGTTCTCCAAACTGGAGAACCTGCTGTCCGAGTTCTTCTAGCCCGGACCGAGGGCGCCGGCCCGGCCCTGGCGCTAGCCTCGCCCGATGTACGGCATGCCGCCGGCGGTGATGGTGAACTGGTTGATTGAGGTTCCCAGCGGCATTTGGGCGATGTAGGCCACCGCATCCGCCGCTTCGGCCAGCGGGAAGGTCGGTTCGACCACGCGCTGGCCGCTGGGCTGCAGCGCGCCCTGGGTCGCCCCGAAATCATCCAGCAGGTCGCTGGCGGTGTTCCCGATGTCCAGCTGGGTTGCCCGGATTCGATACGGACGCCCGTCGAGCTCCAGCGACTTCGTCAAGCCGGCGATTGCATGCTTGGTCACCGTGTAGGCGACCGAATTCACCCGCGGAACCTGTGCGGAGATCGAGCCGTTGTTGATGATGCGTCCGCCGCCGTGCAGCTTGAAGTGGGCGAAGGCCGCCCGCGCCGCATTCATCGCGCCGGTGAGGTTGATGCTGCAGACTTCGTCCCATGCCTGGGAGGTCAGTTCGTCGATGGCCACCGCCGGGCCGAAGATCCCGGCGTTGTTGAAGAGCACGTCCACGCGGCCGAAGCGCTGCGCAGCCTGCGCGAACACCGAGTCCACCGCCTGCGGGTTGGTGACGTCGGCGGGAACCACCAGGGCATTGGGGTGGCCATCGGCGGCCTGGACCAGAGTGGCTTCGGTCCGACCTGCCAGCACCGCATTCCAGCCACGGGCCAGCAGCAGCCGCGCAGCGGCCCTGCCGATGCCGGTACCGCCGCCGGTAATCACGATGGTGCGGGCGGCCGACGGGTTCTCGGGTGCCGGGGTCATCAATTCTCCTTGGAGTGTTCAGCGGGACATTGGTGAGGCGTCTGCTCTCATCCTAGGAACCGCGGCACCCAAGTCCCAGAACCGCCCGGGATGTTGCGCCCGGAGCGGCTTAAGCAGCCGGGCCCCGGGGGAAAATCCCCGGGGCCCGGCTGGCGGCAATGCGGCTAGACGCCCAGCGGCTCCTTCTCCCGCTCGGTTCCGGCCGGCTGGCCGGCCTCGGCGTCGACCCCGTTCGGCAACACGGCGGCCTCGGCGGCCTTGGGCTGGTGCTTCCCGCCCTTCAAGGCAGCGAGCTCCTCCTCGGGCACCGGGTGCAAGAAATCGACGACCGGCTTGAGCTGGTCCAGGACCATGACCACGGCCAGGCTGGCCAGACCCCAGATGGCCAGGGTGGTCAGGTGCGTTCCGAGGCCGGCCGCATCGAAGTAGAGGATCGAGCGGATGGCTTCCGTTGCGGCAGGCATCGGCAGAATGCCGTGCAGCCGGCCGAAAGCCTCGGGCACCATGTAGATCGACAGCGACGCGTTGGAGGCTGGCACACCCAGGAACATCACCACGGCCAGGATGGGCAGCATGGCGATCATGCCCATGAGCCGGCTGAAGATCGTACTGAACATGGCCACGGCGCTGATCGCCAGCATGCCGGTGCCCCACAGGGACCAGAAGTGGCCCTGGACCGCGCCGGTGAACGGGCCGGCGATCAGGTAGAGCACCGCGGACATGAAGGCGGAGTAGCCTGCGACCAGTGGCAGCAGGTTCTTCAGCCGCCGGGCGTGCGGGGCGGCGGTGTCGCCGACGATGATGCCCATGAAGCCCGCCATGATCCAGCCCATGCCCAGGTACATGGCGGCCATGCCGACGTTGTCTCCCTCGGGCAGCGGGGCCAGCTCCTGGTGATCCAGCGGCAGCTGCTGTGCGCCGGCGACCTGTCCGAAGACGGTGGTCAGCACCTGCACCGCGGAGTTGCCCGAAGCCTGTGCGGTGTAGAGCACGGCCTGCGGGTTCTCCTGCGACGGCAGCACGAACGCGCCGGCCAGCTCCTGTTCGCGGATCAGGGCCTCGGCTTCGCCGGCGTCATCCAGCGCGGTGAAGTCGAACATGCCCTCCATGTCGGCTTCCAGCCCGGCGACGGTCTGCTCGGCCTGCTCGATGGTGGAACCGACTACGGCTACGGGCATGTCGCGCACGGCAGTGGACTGCATGGCGCCGAGCATGAAGGTCAGCATGATGCCGATCATGCCCAGCGGAATGGCGCCCAGGGTGATGTAGCGCCAGGCGCGGCGCTTCGGGCGCGGACCGCCATGCAGGCCCGCCACATTGACCTCGGTCGGGGTCGGGCTCTTGCCCTTGGCGGTGCGCACCGCGTCCAGCACGTTGGTCAGCAGCAGTGCCGCAACGGCTCCGCCGACCAGGATCAGCAGGTGGATTCCCGCGCCGTCGCCGTTGAAATACATTACCGAGCGCAGTGCCTCGCCGAGCGCCGGCATCGGCAGGAACTGGTGCAGGAAGGTGTAGAACTCGGGCAGCACATGGATGGACATTCCCAAGTTGGAGGCCGGCTGGCCGAGCACCATAAACAGGAACATGCCCGGGATCACGGCCATTGCGCCGAACAAGCGGGTCAGCAGCAGCTGCCCGGCGCCCACGGCGAACACGCCGAGGGCCAGTACGCCCATGACCTGCAGGCTCTGCGCGCCGTCCAGCACACCGAGGATCGGGCCGGCGATGAGCGCGCCCAGCGCGGACATCAGGACCGACCAGCCGGCCAGCAGCGGGAAGGCGCGGCGGCGGCGCAACAGCTCGGGGGAGTTGGAGAACGCCAGCGACCACGGCATGTAGCCGGCGGTGACCATCGCGGTGGCGAGGAACATGGCGCCCATGCCGCTCGGGTCGTTCTCAGGGAGCGGCGCGACGTCCTCAGCCGAGATCTTCAGGCCTTCGTCCAGCAGCACCGGCGTGAGCACCGACTCCACGGCGGCGGAGGCGGAGACACCCGCGCCGCTGGCGGTGTAGAGTACGGCCGTCTTGCCGTCCAGATAGATTGCGGCGCTGGCGTCGCGGTTGTAGACCTCGTCGCGGGCCTCGCGCTCGGAGCCGACAATGCTTGCCTCCACGGCCGGGCCGTTGGCCTGCTCCAGGACGGCGGCGAAGTCCTCGGCCTCCGTGGTGCTGGCGGCGGCGATCGCCACCGGCATGTCACGGGCTTCCTGGTGGTGCATGGCGCCCAGGTAGCCCCAGATCATCATGCCGACGATCAGCAGCGGCATGATGAACACGGCTGCGGTGCGCCCGATCTTTTCGGCCTTGGCGCGCTTGGCGGCGACAGCCTGCGGATCGGGGGCTTCCTCCTCCCGCCTGGACTTCCGCCGGGGCGGAGCCTGGTGTCCGGGGCCGGTGGTGTGGTTGCTCAAGCTGTCGTGCTCCTCGATGTTGATCGTTTTCGGCGGCGTTCGAATAACGCCTTCGTTGCAGTCTATCAACTAATTTACGCCACATGGCGTAAAATTTCCTGTGAAGGTCATGGGGATAGACTTGGCGACCGAAGCAAGTGGCGCGGGGAAGGGGTGTGCGGGCATGAGCCGGCATAGCGAGAAGGCGCGCGAAGCGCTGATGGATGCGGCGGAAGAACTCTTCGCCGTCCACGGGATCGACGGCGTTTCGAACCGCAGGATCACCGAACATGCCGGCACGGCGAATCATTCGGCGATCAAATACCATTTCGGGACCCGCGACGACCTGCTCAATGCGCTGATCCGGCGCGCCATCACCGAGGTGTCCAGATTCCGTGCAGGACTGCCGGTGAGCGAGGACCTTGACGGCGGGCTGCGCGAGGTGGTGACCCACCGGGTGCTCCCGTGGATCTACTACTTGTCCGACCAGCCTGCGCCGTATTGCCGGGCGCAATTCCTCTATCAGGTGCGCGGTTATCCCGGGTTGTCGCATATCGGCACGGAATTGCTCAGCGGCGATGAGCTCCAGGCCGATCTGGTCGGACGCACCCGTGCTGAGCTGGAGGGAATCCCGGCCTCGGTGATCCGCGCGCGGGCGGGAATTCTGGGCTACATGACGCTCGGGATCTGCGCTGAATTCGAACGACAGGTCGCCGACGGTGCGCGCGAAGCCACCTGGGATGAGCTCGGCTATTTTCTGGTGGATGCGATCGTGGGCATGGTCGCGGCACCGAGCACCGCGAAATCCGACTTCCTCGATTTCGGCGACCCGCCCTTCGGGTAGGCGCGGAAAATTAGGCTGCAGATCAACCCACTTATCGAAGGGCACTATGAAAAGCTACGGAAAATCCCGAGGCGATGATCAGTCCTCGCCCCAGGAGCTGGCCAGCAGGCTGAAGGAGCGCGTTTACGTCACCTTCACCGCGCTCGCGGTGCTGCTGGCGATGAATTTGCACAGCCATGACCCGAAGCCCGGGGCCTCGGCCGTGAGCTTGGTGGTGACAGTGGCTGCAATCCTGCTGGCCGGGCTGGTGGCCGACCTGATTTCCCACTCGACGGTCCATTCGTCGCTGCCCACGCGGGCGGAGCTGCGCCATCAGCTAGAGGTCGCGTGGGGAGCTGGCGGAGCCATCGTGGGGCCGCTGGTCCTGCTGGGGCTCAGCGCGCTCGGGGTCTTCTCCACCTCCACGGCGCTGATCTGGGGGCAGTGGATGCTCGTGGCTGCGTTGGCGTTCTTCGCGTGGCTCTCGCTGCGCCGGAGCAAGCTCGGATTCTGGCGCACCTTGTGGCTGATGTTCGTGCTCGGCCTTGTCGGCGTCGTGGTTATCGCGCTGCAGCTGCTGGCCCATTCCTAAGCCCCGCACGGTGCGGCGCGGGTCGGCCCCCGATTCCCTGTTTACGCGAATTCCTTGACCGCCCGAGAACTCCGGGACATGCTGTTATCCAACGTCGCGGGGCGGAATGCCGGCGGCGTCGGGCGCTTAGGCTCCCTGATACCTGAAACGGGGATAACATGAAGAAATTTTCACTCGCAGCCATTGCGCGCAGCGAATTGCGCGAAGCCGTGAATGCCAGCAATGGCCGTGCAGCACGCACGGTCTTCGGCGGGCACGAGCACGTCATGCGGCAAACCGTGATGGCGCTGGCGCAGGGCACCGAACTGCAGGAGCATGAAAACCCGGGCGAGGCCACCATCCTGGTGATATCCGGGAGGATCCGTGTCAGTTCCGGCGGCGAGCAGTGGGAAGGGCGAAGCCAGGATCTGTTGATTCTTCCCAGCGGCCGCATCCAGGTCACTGCCTTGGAGGAATCGAGCATTCTCTTGAGTGTGGCCAAAAGCGGACGTTGACTGTTCCTTAAATAACGTAGAGACCATGCCCGACGCCTCAGGAGAATGGTCTCTACGCAGTTCTTGGGTGCACCTCAGGTGCAGTGCTGGTTACCGGCCGAAGAGCTTGGCCCAGATGCTCGGCGCTTGCGGGGTGATGCGAATGCGCGGAGCGATGTCGGGGTCCAGGTTCTCGATCGGTTGAAAGAGCCCTGTCCGCAGTGCTTCGGTGGCCGCGACCAGGCTCTGTCCCTCCGGTGAGCAGTTGAAATTGGCTGGATTGATAGCGGTCATTGCGACCCTCCTTCAGATCATTCAACTTCCGAATGGTGGAAGTTTTATTTTGCTTTACGAAACCAGTATGGGACCCGTTGGGGTCGGATGGCAATAGCCGCAGGCAAAAAAACTTATCCACGGTGCGGAAGAATCCTTAAAGTCTGACATATCCAAGATTTTTCGACGCCCCACTTGACGGCCATGGTGTGAACTGGATTACAGTGGTGAACAAGTTCCACGGAGCCAACATCTAGTCGAAGCCGAATTTTTCGGTGGTAAGGGTGTTCAGCTAAGGCTCCCTGGGTTAACCCCTGAGTTAGAAATGAGCTGAGCACCCGATGCATCTGAACGTATTCAATGAAGTCTCCGCCGCTGAAGCGGCCGAAGTTCTGCGTCCATGCATCGATGTTGAGCGCTGGATCAATGATCTGGTTTCTGCTCGCCCCTTCTCCTCGCTCGCGGACCTCGAAGAGTCTGCAACCCGCAGTGCCGCCCCATTCAGCCGCGACGAAATCGCCGCGGCCCTGGCCCACCACCCGCGCATCGGAGAACAAGCCGGCGGAAACAGCCAGGAAGCAGCGCTCTCCCGTAGCGAGCAGGCAGCCCTGGACCTCAACGCGGGCATTGTCGAACGCCTTGCGGAAGCTAACCGCGCTTACGAACAGCGTTTCGACCGCGTCTTCCTTATCCGCGCCGCCGGTCGAAGCAGCGAAGAAATCCTCGCTGAATGCCAGCGCCGTCTGCAAAACACCGACGAGGCCGAGCTGGCCGAAGTAGCCGACCAGCTGCGCCAAATTGCCCTGCTGCGGCTGCAGGATGCGGTCAAGAACTAATTTTCAGACCACCTTCCCTCCATCGACCGACCTCATTAGCCAGGAGACGAACACATGGCAGCTGACAGCGCAGAGCGCAGCCATATCACCACCCACATTCTCGACACCGGGACCGGGAGGCCATCCTCCGGTGTCAAGGCCACGCTGGAAGCCAAGACGGCATCCGGCTGGCAAGAAATCGGCTCGGGGATCACCGATGCGGACGGCCGCATTAAAAACCTCGGACCGGCTCAGGTTGAAGCAGGCCACTACCGGGTTTCATTCGAAATCGGGGACTACTTCGGGAAGCAGGGAACGGAAAGCTTCTTCCCCGGGGTAACCATCGACTTCTACGTCAACAACGTCGATGAGCACTACCACGTACCTCTTCTTATCAGCCCGTTTGCATATTCCACGTACCGAGGGAGTTAGAGAAATGACTACCGAAATCACCGCCCCAGCATCCACCGGCATCGTTCTTGGCGAGAACCAGTACGGCAAGGCCGAGGTCCGCCTGGTCAAGATCACCCGCGACACCGCCCGCCACCAGATTGAAGACCTGAACGTCACCAGCCAGCTGCACGGCGACTTCACCGAAGCCCACCTGGAGGGCGACAACGGCAAGGTCGTGCCGACCGACACCCAGAAAAACACCGTCTACGGCCTGGCCCGCGACGGCGTGAACAGCCCGGAGGAGTTCCTGCTCCGCCTCGGAGCGCACTTCACCGGCGAGTTCGAGTGGATTGCCGGCGGCCGCTGGGCGGCCCAGCAGTACTTCTGGGACCGCATCAACGACCACGACCACGCCTTCTCGAAGAACAAGAACGAGGTCCGCACCGCGGTGCTGGAAATCGCCGACGACGGCTCCAAGAGCATCGTCGCCGGCCTGGAGGACCTGACCGTGCTGAAGTCCACCGGCTCCGAGTTCCACGGGTTCCCTGTCGACCGCTACACCACCCTGAAGGAAACCAGCGACCGCATCCTGGCCACCGACGTCACCGCCCGCTGGCGCTACACCTCGGAGGCCATCGAGGCGGGAATCGACTTCAACGCGGTCTACGCCTCGGTGCGCGAGCAGCTGCTGACGCTGTTTGCCAACACCCACTCGCTGGCACTGCAGCACACCATGTTCGAGATGGGCAAGGCAGCGCTGGAGGCCAACCCGCAGATCGCCGAGATCAAGTTCTCGCTGCCGAACAAGCACCACTTCCTGGTCGACCTCGAGGTCTTCGGCCAGGACAACCCGAATGAAGTGTTCTTCGCCGCGGACCGCCCCTACGGGCTGATCGAAGCCACGGTGACCCGCGAGGGCGGCGCGGCCAAGCACCCGATCTGGGCCAACATTCCGGCATTTATCTAACTGAAAAGCGGCGAGGGTGTGCCGGTGCGGACACATCGGCACACCCTTGGCAGCGACTGACTTAGGAGGTCAGCCATGAGCGCTACACAAGATGAATCTATCAAAGGGACGCGTCCCGAAGATGCCAAGCTACCACTAGGCAAGACTTTCGCCTACGGCCTGCAGCACGTCTTGACCATGTATGGCGGCATCATCGCCCCGCCGCTGATTATCGGCAGCGCAGCCGGTCTTTCACCCGAAGAAATCGGCCTGCTCGTCGCCAGCTGCCTGTTCGTGGGCGGCCTGGCCACCATCCTGCAGACTATCGGCATCCCGTTCTTCGGCGCGCAGCTCCCGCTGGTGCAAGGCACGTCCTTCGCCTCGGTGGCCACCATGGTCGCCATCGTCAACGGCGGAGGCGGCATCCAGGCGGTCTTCGGCGCGGTCCTTGTCGCAGCGCTCATCGGTTTCCTCATCGCACCGTTCTTCGCAAGGATCGTCAGATTCTTCCCGCCGGTCGTCACCGGCACGGTCATCACGATGATCGGCATCTCGCTGACCCCCGTGGCCGCGAACTGGGCCATGGGCGGCAACGCCAAGGCGGAAGACTACGGGTCGCTGGCTAACATCGGCCTGGCCGCCGGCACCTTGCTGGTAGTCATCCTGCTCTCAAAGGTCGGCAACGCCGCGATCTCCCGCATGTCAATCCTGCTGGCGATCGTCATCGGCACCGTCGCCGCCGCGCTGCTGGGCATGGCGGACTTCTCCAAGGTCGGCAACGGCGCGATCTTCGCCTTCCCGCAGCCGTTGGCCTTTGGCATGCCGATCTTCGAAATCGGCGGCATCATCTCGATGACCATCGTGGTGCTTGTCATCCTGACCGAGACCACCGCCGACATCCTGGCCGTCGGGGAAATCGCGGACACCAAGGTCGACTCCAAGCGCATCGCCGACGGCCTGCGCGCCGACATGGCCTCCTCCGCGATCGCGCCGATCTTCAACACCTTCACCCAATCCGCCTTCGCGCAAAACGTCGGTCTGGTCGCCATCACCGGCATTACCAGCCGCTTCGTGGTCGCCGCCGGCGGCGGCATCCTGGTGGTCCTCGGCCTGCTGCCCATCCTGGGCCGCGTGGTCGCGGCCATCCCGACCCCGGTCCTGGGCGGTGCGGGCATCGTCCTGTTCGGCACGGTGGCCGCCTCGGGCATCCGCACCCTGTCCAAGGTCAAGTACGACGGCAAGAACCTGATCATCGTGGCGGCGTCCATCGCCTTCGGCTGCGTGCCGATCGTGAAGCCCGACTTCTATGAGAGCTTCCCGGTGTGGTTCCAAACCATCTTCCACTCGGGCATCTCCTCGGCCGCGGTCATGGCCGTGCTGCTGAACCTGCTGTTCAACGTGCTGAAGGCTGGCAACACCAAAAACAACTCGGTCTTCGCCGCGGCCCCGCCGCGTATGGTGAGGGAAGAGGAGATCTGCGGCCTGATCGATGGCGACCACTTCGAGGGCGGCAAGCTGATTGACAAGGACGGCTACGAGATTCCGGTGGTCACCTCCGAGGACTACGAGAAGATCCAGACCGGGGCGATACAGATGCCTGCACCCAGGCTCGCCGGGAACTCGGAACACTGAGTCGAACCCGGGAGAACCCGAACAGGACCGGAACGACCGCGAAGAGACCGGCAAGGATCCATCCTGAGCGGAATCAACGCCCGCAGGCCCCAAGCCTGCGGGCGTTGTCTGTTCTGATGGGAGCAAAGGGCTGGCCGAAATGCCACGGCAGGCCTAGCCCCGGGCCGTGCGACTCGGAAACGGTTCCGGGCGCCCCGCATTCAGCCTATGCTCGGTGGCGCGTAGTGCCGACTGCGTGCGCCATGCGGCGACCGCTGCGCCCAAGGCGACGAACGCCGCGGCCGGCAGCAGGAAACCTGCGCCTTCCCAGCCGACGAGCCCGGCTACCAGAATGCCCGCAGGAAGGCAGAGGACCGCCGCAGCTGCGGCGGCTGTCGGAACTAGCCGCTGCATGACACCGTCGGGCCTGCGGCGATGACGGAAGGCGAGGACGGCGTAGATCCCGCCCGCAACCAGCAGCCCGTACAGCGCCCCGAAAGGTACGCCATACAGGATTGAGATGACAGCGTAGCCGTCATTCTCAATGAGTGTCAGAACCGCGATGCACAACGAGGCCACGGCAAGACCTGCCGAGGTTCCGCGTGCCAAGAGCGGGAACAGCAGCTCCGAAGGATGCATCAGGCGCAGACGGTTCATCTGCCCAGACTAGGCCATCACACCTCGGCCATGCGCGCTCGCCGGCAGGCACCCTGCCGATGCTCAGGCGGTCAGCAGCGGGTCGCCGGTGTTGACCGGCTGCCCGTCGACGTACGTTCCCAGCACGCCAACCGTGCAAAGCTGCTCGGGAGCCAGCGAAAGCGGATCTTCCGCGAAGACTGTCAGGTCCGCAGGTGCGCCGAGCACGAGCCGTCCGCCAACAGAACCCGTGCTGGCGTGCACGTTCACGGTGTATCCTTCCAGAGCCTCGCGTGCGCTGAGCTTGTGACGGGGCTGGGCCGAATCGCTATCCGGGACCTCGGTACGCCGGCGGGTCTGGGCATCGGCCAGGATCAGCCGCGGGTCGTACGGGGCGATGGGCCAGTCGGAACCGAGAGCCAGAATCATCCCGGCGTCCTGCACATCTCGCAGACGGAAGGCAAACGAGGCACGGTGGTCGCCCAGCCGGCGGGACCAGGCGTCCGAACCGTCGGCGCGCACGAAGTGCGTGCAGTGGGTCGGCTGCATGCTCACCGTGGCGCCGCTGGACTTGAGTGCGGTGAAGTCTTCGTCGTTCATTTCCTCCAGGTGCTCGATCCGGTGCAGGACGCCATTCCCAGGCAGCTCGCTGATGGCCTTGATGACGAACCCGATGCCCTGGTCGCCGATGGCGTGGGTCGTGGTGGTGATACCTGCTTCGGCCAGCGTCCGCAGGTTGTCGACGTACCGCTGGGGCTCAAGGTACAGGGACTCGGTGGACTCGCCCTCGGTGTCCGGTTCGTAGAGCCAGGCGGTGCCGTTGTCGACGGTACCGTCGATCATCAGCTTCACGCCCCGCACCTGCCAGCGCCTGCCGTGCTGTCCTTGCAGCTCGATCAGATGCCGCAGTTGCTCGGGAGCGTCGCTGGCCATGATCCAGGGAGCGACTCGCAATTTGATCGGCAGTTCCGTGCGTTCTTCGAGCCTGCGCAGGATCTTCAGCGAGTCGGGATCCGCCAGATCCAGCATTTCACCGCCGGTCAGGCCGCTGGCGGCCATGCCGCGCAACAGGCGTTCCAGTCCGTCGACCTTGTCCTCGATGGTCAGTGGAGGCAGAGCCTCTTCCACCAGGGCCATGGCGGAGAATTCGCGGATGAAACCCGTAGGCCGACCCTCGGAATCCACCACGATGCTGGAGGCATCGTCGAACGTCTCCGTGCCGGTGATGCCGGCTGCTGCCAGCATGGGCTGCGAAGCCAGAGCCGAGTGCGCATCAAAACAAGTGACGTAGCTGGCCCGTCCGGGAGCTGCCTCGTCGAGCAGCCCGCCGTGGGGTTCGGCTTCGCCGAAGACCGCTACGTTCAGGCCGTAGCCGAGCACCGGTGCATCTCCGGACTGTGCCTCGGCATGGCGGGCGAAAATCTCGCGTGCGTCGTCCAGATCCTTCGCATCGCCCAGGAATACTCCGCGGGCGACCGACTGGCCGAAGATCGGATGAATGTGCGCATCGACGAGACCTGGGGTGATGGTTGCCGTCCCGTGATCGATCAACTTGGTGTCCGGTCCCGACCACTCAGTTGCCTCGGAGCGGGAGCCGAGGTGCGTCACTACTCCCGCAGTGATGCCCATGGCGGTGTACTGCTTTTCGCCGTCCAGGCTGTGAATGGTGTCCGCGAAGATCACGGTTTGGGGCGTCTGCGTCAACTCGACTCCTAAATGAATGGTGTTAATTATCGTTGAGTCTAACCACTGGGTCCTTTGCTGTCCATGATTGGATAGGAAATAACCAAGGGAGTTAGTGCATGTCTTCTACGCCGCATCGTGTTGCCGGACGCCCGGCCAAGCCGATCCTCACTCAGCAACGCATCGTCGAGGCCGCCTTCTCGCTGCTCGATGAGGGTGGGGCCGAAGACTTCTCAATGGGTAAGCTCGCCCGTTCGCTGGGCGTGCGAACACCGGCGCTTTATAACCACGTGGACAACCGGCAGCACCTGATCAACCTCATGCGTCGCGACATGATTCGCTCCATTGACCAGAGCCTGATCGCGGTGCTCCCGTGGCCAGAAGCGCTGTTCCATTTCGGCCAGCTGTTCCGGGACGCCTTGCTGCGGGTTCCTGCGGCCGTCGAGCTGATAGTAGCCACGCCGATCACGGAAGAATCCGAATCGGGTCTCATCTATGAGGAGCTGGGTGGCATTCTTCGCCGAGCCGGAGTGGCCGTTCCTCGGATCCTCATGATCATGATTGCCTTTGAATCCCTTGTGGTTGGCGCAGCTCTGGACATCGTAGCTCCCGGAGCCCATGTTGCAGTGGTGCCCGAGGGGAATTCTGCAGCCCGCGAGACCCGCCATGCGGAAGTCCTGGAGCTGGGTGGGAAATTTGCGCGACAAGCGCGCTCGACAGTCAGCGAGCAATCGTTCGACTTCGGGCTGCGCGCCATCATCGCAGCCGTTGAGCGAGAAGTGGGACAGCGAGATCGCGGCGGCATGTAACGCCAATGTTGCGTGTAAATTAACAGTATAAATTTTCTTTCACGGGCGCGCACTCGGTGTTCAGCCGGCCGGTTCTAGCGTCGGCGATCCTCTGTTTCACCTAGTCGAATGCCCTTTATCCCTGAATTGAGCGCCACATTCACTATGCTGGACGGGCTTTCCGAGACCCCTTGCGCTGCTGATGGCGCCAGTCTCGCCCTTGCGCCAAGTGACTCCAGTCACTACCTTTAGTGAACGTTCTTCATTTAAATCTGGCCCTTGGCTTCCAGCCCCTGCACTTCTAGCAGGTGCATTATGCCGGGTAGCGGACGGAAAGGTGCCCATTATGTCGAAATCTCTACTCAAGCCACCGGGTGGCGCAGTGCTTGCCACCGACCAGATGAACCGGGTTCTAGGCCTGCCCAATCTGGTGCTCTTCGGCATGGTCTACATGGTTCCGTTGACTATTTTCAGCACCTACGGCATCGTCACCGAAATTACCGGCGGGCGATTGCCGCTGGCGTACCTGATTACCATGGTGGCGATGATCTTCACCGCGCGCTCCTATGGTCTGATGTCGCGGGCCTTCCCAGTCGGCGGGTCGGCATATGTGTACACGCAGCGATCCTTCGGCCCGAATATAGGGTTCATGGCCGGCTGGGCCCTGCTGCTGGACTACCTCTTCCTGCCGATGATCAATTACCTGCTGCTCGGGATCTACATGCATGAGTTCTTCCCGGCCGTCCCGCCGTGGGCGTTCATGCTGGCTGGAATGGTAGTGGTGACGGTGCTGAACGTCGTTGGAATTGTCTCCGTGGCGCGGACGAACATCGTTATCATCGGCTTCCAGTTTCTCTTCATCATCCTGTTCGTCATTTTTTCGGTTGCCTACCTCAAGGAGCAGGCCTCCGTGGATCTCTGGGCGCCGTTCCGGGGGAACGGAGAGCTCGGCGGCTTCGCGCCACTGGCTGCGGGAGCAGCGATCTTGTGCCTGTCGTTCCTCGGGTTTGACTCCATCACGACCTTCGCCGAAGAAGCACGCAACCCGAAACGGGACATGCCGCGGGCAATTCTACTGACCACATTGATCTGCGGACTCATGTTCGTGGGCCTGGCTTACCTGTCTCACTTGGTATACCCCAGCCACGAATTCGAAAATGCTGACTCCGCATCGATCGAGGTGATTTTCGCGGCGGGCGGAGACTTCCTGACCATCTTCTTCACGGCAGGATTCATCTGCGGCGCACTCGGATCCGCCCTGATTTCGCAGGCTTCGGTGGCGCGTATTCTCTACAGCATGGGCCGGGATGGAGTTCTCCCGCGCAAGGTGTTCGGCTATCTGCACCCACGATTCAAGACACCGACCTTCGTGATCCTGATCGTCTCGCTCATTTCGCTCACGTCCTTGTTCGCCAGCCTGGAAATGGTGTCGGCGATGATCAGCTTCGGCGCTTTGGTTGCATTCTCCGCAGTCAACCTTGCCGTGATCAAGTACTACTTCCTAGCACACCGTCAGCGAGGTCTGGCTTCGACCGTGAACTACCTTTTGCTGCCGCTGGTCGGCCTGTGCCTGACCATCTGGCTCTGGACCAGCCTGAGCCCGCTGTCTCTCCAGATCGGCTTGGCATGGATTGTATTGGGTCTTGCCTACCTCGGCTACGTCACCGGCGGATTCAAGCGCAAGGCACCAATGCTGGATCTATCCGAGTAGCGGGAGAGCATCGCCTGCCCGGGTAAGGCCATACCCGTGATCCATGCAGCTCTCTTCTGGGGAGGGCATCTGACTATCACTGGTGCCCGCTCCGTCGCGTTATCCGCGGGTACCCAGCGCAAAGGACTACAGGTCGACGGCGTTGGCCAGCACCGGAAGCTTCCTGCGGGCCTCATCGACCAGGTTCAGGTCCAGGTCCACGATGAGCAGCTCGGGCTCGCGCCCGGCCTGCGCGATGACGCGGCCCAGCGGGTCGACGGCCATCGAGTAGCCCACGCCCAGCGGCGCGGCGCCCTTCAGCGGGCGGCCGACGCTTTCGGGATCCGCCTGGTCCACCGCGATCACGAAAGTTGTGGTGTCCAGCGCGCGTGCCTGGGCCAGCGCCTTCCACTGCTCGGCCTTGCCCTCTCCGCCGCCCCAGGAGGCGGAGACGATGTTGATCTGCGCGCCGGCGCGGGCGTTGCGCACGAACAGCTGCGGGAAGCGCAGGTCATAGCAGATCGCCAGGCCGATCGTGGCGCCGTCCAGCTCGAACTGCACCGGGGTGTCGCCCGGGGTGACGGCATCCGACTCCAGATAGCCGAAGGCGTCGTAGAGGTGGATCTTGTCGTAATGGGTGTCCACGCCGGGGCCGGCCACCAGCAGGGTGTTGCGCACCCGGCCGCCCTCGCCCGGGGTGAACATGCCAGCGGCGATCGCAATGTTGTGGTCGCGCGCCTGCTGGCGCAGCAGCCCGGCCCAGCGGGCGTTGACGGGCTCGGCGAACTTTTCCACGGGGTTGCCGAACGCGACCTGCATGGCTTCGGGGAAAACGATCAGCGACGCGCCCGCCTCGGCGGCCTGCTTGGCATGGTCGCGGATGATCGCCAGATTGCGCTGGGGATCGCCGGTGCTCAATACCTGTGCCAGCGCGATCTTCATGATGTTCCTGTCCCTTCGCCGTCGGCGCTTGAAGCGCGCCGCATCTACTTCGACTCTACGTAGGCGGGCTGAAAAATGGCAATGCGGCCAGTCGCGCGCGCCGGATTCGGACTTATGATGAATGCACGCAGTTCGTACTCGTTGCATGGAGGTGGTGCCCGATGTCCGCACGACCGACCGTGGGCGCACCCCTGTCCCGTACGACGGCCCGGCACTCCTAGCCGCGGCCGCTGGTGAGCCCGAGGACTTCTTCCGAAAGGCACCCGCCATGAACTTTTTCTCCTTTCCGACATCCCGCGCCAGCTCGGCGTACCCCTACCTTTCCCACCTGCCCGAAACCACCGGCGCACGAGCCCTGGTGCTCGGCGGCGGAGGGGCCACGGGGAACGCCTGGCTCATCGGCGTGCTTGCAGGTCTGGCCTCCGAAGACCTGGACGTCAGCACACCGCAGTTGACCGTGGGAACCTCCGCCGGCTCCACCGCGGCCGCCCAGCTGGCCAGCTCCACCCCGGCAGAGCTCTACCAGGCAATCATCGGCAGCCCGGCGCCATCTGCATCATTCCCGCGTCCTGCGGCCGCGCCGGGTTCGGTCCGCGTTCCCGACCAGCTGTCCCGCATCACGTCAATCAGCGCAGCTTCCTCCGGCCCCGGGGATATGCACCGCAGGATGGGTGCTGCGGCGCTGGATCTGCCCGGTGCCAGCGACAGGGAACTGAGCCTTCGCTGGAGATCCATCGTCCAATCACGCATGGAGGAGACGGACTGGCCGCAGCGGCTGGTCTACCTCACCGCGGTGCAGGCGCAGGGCGGCGAGCCGGTGGTCTTCGACAACTCCAGCGGGGTTCCGCTGGTTGATGCGGTGGCCGCCAGTTGTTCCAGCGGTCCGCCGTATTGGCTCGGGGAACGCGCGTACATTGACGGCGGCTACCGCCGGAATGAGAACGCCGATCTGGCGCAGGGCTACGGCAAGGTGCTGGTGCTTTCACCGCTCGGCGGGCGGAGCCTGCACCCGGAGCGCTGGGGTATGCAGCTGTCGGCGCAGGTGGACCAGCTTCGCGCATCCGGAAGCCAGGTCCAGGTCATCGTGCCGGATGCCGCCGCCGAAGCCCATCTGGGAGTCAACGCCATGAACCAGGCACTCCGCCCGGCGGCTGCCCGCGAGGGATTTCGCCAAGGCCGGGAACTGGCCGGAGAGCTCCGGGCAATTTGGTGCTGATCCGCCGCGGAACCCTGCACCGGGCAGGTCAACGCAGTAGTTCGGCCTACTGCAGAAATAGATGTCCTGCTGGCGCTCGCCGACCGCCCGGGACGCGAGCGCGTATCCAGCCATTCGAGGCTTTGGGCGGACAGCGTCACTTTCGGCGGCAAGATATCGGTAGGCGGCGACCGGGATCAGCCTGAAGCTGCCTGCCACAGGTGCATGGAAGCGTAGGAGCGCCAGGGGGACCAACGCTGGGCGTAGTCCTCGAGCAATCGGTGGCTGGAGCTCTTCGAATGCGGCGGCTCCAGAATGCCGAGGCGTGCCGCTCCTGAAACCAATGCGACATCGTTGCGCATCCAGGCATCTGGATCAGCGAGCACGCGCATGGAGAGATAGGCGGCGGTCCACGGCCCGATGCCAGGGGTGCGAAGCAGGTTCTGCCGCAGCAGTTCGGGATCGCTTTCGAACCCGATAGCCAGTTCACCGCTCTCCAACGCACTGGCTGCACCGCGAAGTGCGGAGATCGACCGGCGGGGGAGCCGCAGAACGCGCTGGGGATCCAGCGGGGTTTCTGCTGCCGGTTCGGGCACGGTTTCAATGATCTCCCGGGAGGTGGGAAAGAGCCTGTCCAAACCGTCGAAGTTCGACGTGTAGAGGGCGCCGGCTTGAGTTGCGAGCCTGGAGAGATGAGTGCGAGCTGCCTTGACCGAAATCTGTTGGCCGACAATGGCTCGGATGACCAGCTCATGCGGGTCGATCGCGCCTGGCACCCGGATTCCCGGGGTACGAAGAACACTCGGAGCCAGTGCGGGGTCTTCCTGCAGCGCTGCATCGATGGCGCTGGAGTCGGCGTCAAGATCCAAGAGGCGTCGTATCCGGGAGATTGCAGCAGCCTGATCGCACAAATCCGCGAGTTCAAGCTCGGCAGTCAGGGACCAGCCTTCGGATCCATGATTGCGTGCGACAAGTCGAACGGCGGCGGGCCCACTTGGGAGTATGAATGATCTTGCATATATCAATTTGTCTTGCTGTGAAAGATCCGCAATCTCGACCCCAGCTATCGCCCTTGCTTCCAGGAACGAAAAAATCCCCCGGGCATCAAAGGGGTGCCGAGCTGGCAGCTCGATGTTGAGAACCGGGGTTTCAGCGCTGTCGGGGCGTTGCTGGCCAAAGGGCGACCCCACACGGGGGAGCGCATGGTTCCTATCAGCAGTCACGTTGCCATCCAAAGAATACGTCGAGAATTCGAAATCACAACGAGTGTAACCGTTCGATGCAGAATTCACTGGGATGCGAAATAGGAAGAAAAATGTGGTGAAAAATTCGAATTAACTGCATCATTGTTGTTCTAGATTCATCTTGATCTGGTGGCAGTTCCCGTGAGATGCGGGTTCAGATCTCGCCAGACTACTCTGAAAACCCTTCAGAAAGCACTGAAGTGAACAAATTTTTTGTTCAGTGGTCGCTGCCTGTGGAATCAGCGTGACTTTTCGTTGGGGGTGTCGATCCGCGAGCAGAAAACCGCACTGAACAAATTTTTTGATCAGATTCCGTTGCCAGCGGCCCAGCCAATGCCAGTTGCATTGGCGGGAGGGTTTCTGATGCCCGATTCGAAGCCGCCAATCGGTGGGTGTTCGAGCTGAGTCTCATCTGAACAAATTTTTTGATCAATTCGCCGATGGGCCATTGGTAGAAGTCCGGCAAGGATGAACAAATTTTTCGTTCAACTTCGCGCGGCAACCTTAGGCTTTTGGCCGCGGTGAAGGATTGATGTCGATCGAATCCAAGTTCGCGCGGCCACCCAAAGCAAGCGCGGTCATGAGAGCCTGAGCAACTTGTTCGGGGCGGACCCAGTTTTCCGCGTCGTAGGCCTTCTCTTCCCAAGAATGCAGTTGCTCCTGCATCGGTGTGGCAACACGCCCCGGATGGATGGAAGTGACCTTGAGGCCATTCGAAGCTTCTTCGAGCCGGAGGGTGTCAGCAAACGCTTTCATGGCGAATTTGCTGGCGCTGTATGCACCCGACCCTGCAATGGTGCGGTGCCCGAGGCCTGAATTGATCATGAACACATGGCCGTGCGCCCTGCGCAGGGCTGGCAGTAGGGCGCGGGTGAGCTCTACCGGAGCAAGCACATTAACCTGCATGCTTTGCTCCCAGTCATTCTGAGCTGTCTCTTCCACGGTTCCCATGCGAAGTATCCCGGCGCTGTGCACCAAGACATCAAGGGAGGAGATCTGCGCAGCGAGCTGATCCATGCCGCCCGGGAACCCGAGGTCGGCGAGCAGTGGCGTGGCGGACGGAAAGCTGGCAGCAACGAGCTGTAACGCTTCGATATTCCTCCCCGCCAGAAAGAGGTGATGGGTCGGTGCCAACGCTCCGGCGATGGCGTGTCCAATGCCGCCGGTGGCTCCGGTGATCAGGGCGCTGGGTTTCATGCTGTCATCCTTGCTTGCTGTGACGGTGCGATAGGGGTGTTCCGGGAGCGAACGCTACTGCGGGCCCTGTGTGGGGGCCGCGATTTCGGTGAGTTCGCCGCTGAACTTTCGCGCTCCATCCCATTGGGCGGCGGCGCCGGCGATCACGACGATGACGACGCCAATAGCCTGGTAAGTCGAAGGGGCTTGGCCGAGAACCAGCAGGCCGATGAGCACGCCAAAAGCCGGTTCGACTGACAGGAGCGTGCCGAAGGACGTATGATTCATGCGCTTCAGCGCCAGCATCTCCAGCCCGAAGGCGATGACCGGCGTAATCAAGGCGATCCCGGCCGCCGCGGGCAGTACCCACCAGACGAGATTGCCGTTGATTACCTGGGGAAGCCCGACCGGAAGGGTGGCCAGCGCGGCGATGGGAATGGTCAGCGACAAGCCGCTGATGCCGGCGAATCGGTCGCCGACGCGCTGGGTGAGGATGTTGTACAAAGCCCAGCATGCGCCTGCGGCCAGAGCCAGTCCGACACCGATGGGGTCGAAGGAACCGGACCAGGGCTCGGTCAACAGGATGATGCCGACCAGTGCTGTGGCGGGCCAGATCAGGGCCCTGCGGTTGCCGCTCATGATGCCGGCAACTGCCAGCGGCCCGAGGAACTCGATGGCTACCGCCGTGCCCAGCGGGATGCGTTCCACTGCTCCCAGGAAGAACACCGTCATGAAGCCGGTGACGGTGCCCAGAATCAGCAGCGAGGGAAGGTCCTTGCGGCGGATGGAACGGATCGCCGGGCGGGAGATGATCCAGAGGAACACAACGCCGAAACAGAGCCGGAGCCATGCGGTGCCCGCCGGGCCGACTTCGCGCAGCACTCCCACGGACAGGGCGTTGGCCAGCTGGATGGAGAGCATGGCGGCGATCGCCATGCTCCATGGAGGAAGGCTGTTGCCGGTAAGGCGCGCCGTCATCGTCGACTCCTCAAACGGTTCCCGGCCGTAGCCCGGATGAAGTTAATTGGCAGGTGCATCGGAGCCCAACTGGCGGTGGGACGTTCCGACCCCCGGCTCGAAGACGGTCAGCGTGAAGCGCAATGGTGCGTTTGAATTGTTCTCGTAGGCGTGGGGCTCGTCGCCCGGGAAGCACAGTGCATCGGATTCTCCGAGCACATGGGTTTCGGTGCCTACCCGCACCGTGAGTTCGCCCTCCAGTACCTGGAGGAGCTCTTCGGTGCCCGCGACGTGCGCGTCGCTGTCATGGCTTTCGCCCGGCTTGAGGGTCCAGTCCCAGAGCTCGATGACATTGGGGGAGCGTGTGCCACCCAGAAGCACGCCGCGGCCGCCGTGCTTGCCGGCCCACAGTACCGCGCCCTCACCCCGGCGGGTGATCTTGACGGCTTTGAGCTGTGGCGGCTCAACCAGCGCAGGCAGGCCGACCCCGAGGGAGTCGCTGAGTCGGAGCAGCGTTCCGACGCTGGGGTTCGCGGCTCCCTGCTCGACATTGACTAGGGCGTGTCTCTTATATCCGTAGCCAGACCAGAATCGCTGCCAACACCACTCCCGCACGATACGTGACCGCAAGCTTGTCATAACGAGTCGCAAGCCCCCGCCACTGCTTCATCAATCCAAACGCCCGCTCGACCACGTTGCGATCTTTATACTTCTCAGCATCGAACCCCGGCGGGCGCCCACCCGCGCGACCCCTACGCTTCCTGGCAGCGATCTCGTTAGATTTCTCCGGAATCACAGCAGTGATGCCCCGCTTACGCAGGTACGTGCGGTTCACTCGTGACGTGTAACCACGATCAGCAAGCAGCGACTCGGGGCGCGTCCGCGCGTTCCCCGACCCGGTTCTTGGCACTCGAATATCGCCGATTACTTCCTGGAGCATCGCGCCGTCGTGACGTTGCCCACCCGTGACCACAATCGATAATGGGCGGCCATGCCCATCGACCGCGAAATGCACCTTCGTGCTCAACCCTCCGCGCGATCTCCCTATCCCATGACCTTCCGGTTCAACCTCGCATAACGGCAGATTCTTGTAATTCGATAGAGCCCCCTGTGTCCTGGTCCGGACGCGGAAGGTTCGTGCCGTGCTGGTGAGCACGGCTGATCGTCGCGTCAATCGACACGTTCCAGTCAATATCACCTACGGCATCGGCCTCGGCGAGGATGTGCGCGAATACGCGGTCCCAGGTGCCGTCGGTTGCGTAGCGGCGATGCCGCTTCCAGACGGTCTGCCAAGGGCCATACCGGTCAGGGAGATCACGCCACGGGATTCCGGTCCGGTAACGGTAGATGATGCCTTCTACGACGCGGCGGTTGTCACTGAAGGGACGGCCTTTACGGCCTTCGTTCGATGGCAGGAGTGGTTCGACTCGTTCCCATTGCGCATTCGTGAACTGCGTAAATCTAGACCTTTGTGCCACGACTCAATCATGGCGCGTGCACACAACTAGATTTAGGAGACACGCCCTAGCATGCGCCGGCTGATGCCGGCATGATCCGCCAGCTGGTCCAAGGTCCACTGAAGGGACAGGCGCTCCTGCCTGACCCTCGCGCCAATGGAATTGGCAAGCCTCTGGGTATTCTCGTCCATGGATGCATAATAGTGCACTTATGGTGCACTGATCCACATTTACTGCGCGCCCGCTCTCAGGAAGCGCGTCGAAGGCCCCTGAGAGCCTGCAGATTTTACATAGCCAAGCTATGTGAGCGAATGTATAGTGTCACTATGTAATAGCTCATTGCCCTTGAGCTCCACGGGTCGGCAAGTGGGCGGTGCCGGGGCAGCCGCCATGAATATTCACGAAGAGCGCAGATCGCGCGCAAGAGAAAGACATCGCATCAGCGGGAAATGAGAACGATCGAATGACGCAAGCCGGAAGCACACGGACGTCGCTGCTGAAGCAGCCGGGCTCGGTCTGGGCCATCGCCTTTGCCTGCATGGTCTCCTTTATGGGCATCGGCCTGGTCGACCCCATCCTCCCGGCCATCAGCCGGGCGCTTGAGGCAAGCCAGTCCCAAACCATGCTGCTGTTCACCAGCTACCTGTTCATCACCGGCATTGCGATGTTCTTCACCAGCTGGGTGTCCGGGCATCTGGGTGTGAAAAAAACCCTGGTCATCGGGCTGGTCCTCATCGTCGCATTCGCTGCGCTGGCCGGCGCCAGCTCCAGCGTCAACGAGATCCTGGGATTCCGCGCGGGATGGGGCTTGGGCAATGCCTTGTTCATCTCCACCGCGCTGGCCGCCATTGTCGGCGCCGCCAGCGGGGGCAGCCGCCAGGCAATCGTCCTCTACGAGGCGGCGCTGGGTGTCGGCATGGCCGTCGGGCCGCTGGTTGGCGGAGTGCTGGGCAACCTGTCGTGGCGCGGCCCGTTCTTCGGCACCGCGGTGCTCATGGGCATCGCCCTCGTGGCGATCCTCGCCTTCCTCAAGCTGCCGTCCGGGGCCCCTGCACCTGCCAAGATCTCCATCGCCGCCAGCTTCAAGGCGCTGCGCAATCCGGCCCTGCTGGCCCTGTCCCTCACGGCGGTGTTCTACAATTTCGGCTTCTTCATCCTGCTTGCCTACACTCCCTTCCCCCTGGAAGCCGCGGCGCATGCTGCCGGGCTGGACTTCGGCGCCACCGAGCTCGGACTCGTGTTCTTCGGCTGGGGGTTGGCGCTGGCGATCACCTCGGTGCTGGTGGCGCCGCCGGCAACCCGCAAATTCGGGCTGCGTCCGGTGCTGTTCGCGATGCTGGGTCTGCTTGCCGCCCTGCTGGGCTCGATGGCGCTCTTCCACGAGCAATTGACGACGCTGGTCATTCTGGTCATCGTTGCCGGCCTGGTGCTTGGCGTCATGAACACCGCGTTGACCGAAGCGGTCATGGAAGCGACCGATCTGCCGCGGAACGTGGCCAGCAGCACCTACTCCGGCGTGCGATTCCTCGGCGGCGCGGTGGCCCCGGCTGTCGCGGGCCCGCTGGCGGCAGCCCTGGGCGCTGCGGCTCCGTACTGGTTGGGCGCCGGCGCGGTGGCGATGTCCATCCTGGTGTTCGCCCTCGCCGGACGCAGGCTCAGCCACATCGGCGCCGTGCACGAGAGTGCGCAGGAAGTTGCGCAGGACGTGCTGCTCGGCGAGGCCCAGTAGCTTATCTGCGCAAGCCGTAGATTATTTGCCGCCGTGCTTCGTATTCTTGAGCACCAGATATTTTTTAGACTCAGGAACGAAGCGTGGTCGACGTGCCGGACAATCATCCCTACGCCCCGGGCAAACTGCGGGTCAAGCGCATGCGCCCGAGGGATCCCTCGGAGATCTTCAGGTCCTCCAGTCCGCTGGAACTGTTCTTCGACCTGATCTTCGCGGTATCCGTCTCGCTGGCATCGGCCCAGCTGGTGGCCGCTGAAACCCACGCCGATATCGCCGGCGGGCTGCGGGCCTACCTGATGGTGTTCTTCGCGGTGTAGTGGGCCTGGATGAATTTCACCTGGTTCGCCAGCGCCTTCGATGCGGATGACTGGCTCTACCGGGTGCTGGCGCTGACCCAGATGGCCGGCGTGGTGATTCTCGCGGTGGGAACCACCCCGGCGATGGCCGACGGGAACTTCCACCTCATTATCGCCGGATATGTGGTGATGCGCCTGGCGCTGGTGGCGCAGTGGATCCGGGCATCGCGCAGCCACCCGGGGCTGCGGAAAACCGCCCTGCGCTATGCGGTGGGCATCGCCGTGGTGCAGGTGTTCTGGGTCTGCTATCCGCTGACTCCCGCCGGATGGGCCATTCCGGTGTTCCTTCTCCTGGTCGCCCTGGAGCTGCTGGTGCCGTTGATCGCCGAGCGGAGCGGCCAGACGCCGTGGCATCCGGAGCACATCGCCGACCGCTACGGATGCTTCACGCTGATCGTGCTGGGCGAATCGGTGCTGGCCTCCACCGTCGCGGCGGCCAACGCGGTCGAGAACGCCAACCAGCTGCTCCAGTTTTCGCTGCTCGGCGTGGGCGGATTCATCCTGGCCGCCGGGCTCTGGTGGGTGTACTTCTCTTCGAACGCCAGCACCTGGCTGCGCACGCGGCGGGCGCCGATGATCTTCGGCTATGGCCACTACTTTGTCTTCGCCGCCGCCGGCGCATTTTCCGCCGGGGTCAAGGTGCTGCTCGACCATGAGGCCGGCAGCTCCGGGCTGAGCTCCGCCGCGGCGGTGGCCACATTGAGCATTCCGGTGTCGGTTTTCCTCCTGGGCGTCTGGGCGCTGATCCTTCGGCTGTGCCTGCGCGGGGCGTATAAGTGGCTCTTCCCCGTGGGCGCGCTGCTGATCGGCGGCGCTCCGCTGCTGGCGCAGCTGACGCCCACCGCCGAATCCGACGTCCAGATTGCGGTGATCTCGGTGCTGGGCGCCGCGGCAGTCATGGTGCTGCTGGTGGTGCTGATCGAGGCCTCCGGGGTCCGCGAGCAGGAGGAGTCCGCCGCGGCCCCAGCGGCCGGGTAGCGGCTCAAGGGCATCCTCCGCTTTCCGGGTTGGGCGCGGCCGGGTTTATGCTGTGTGACTATGCAAACCTCCGAACCTTCCATCGGCGTCGACATTGGCGGAACCAAGATCCTTGCTGCGTTGGTTGACTCCAGCGGCGCCGTCACCAGGCAGATCCACCGCCCCACGCCGGCCCGGGACGTGGCCGCCACCGAACGGGCCATCGTGGAGCTCGTCCGGGAGCTGGGCGACGGGGACCTGCGCTGCCCCGTGGGCGTGGGGGCCGCAGGGTGGATGAACCGCGATTCAAGCCGCGTGCTGTTCAGCCCGCACCTGTCCTGGCGCGACGAGCCCGTGCGCGACCGGCTGGAAGGCCAGCTGGGCCAGCCGGTCACCCTGGTCAACGACGCGGACGCGGCCGGATGGGCCGAATACCGCTTCGGCGCCGCCCGCGGCGTCAATGACGTGGTCTGCCTGACCCTTGGCACCGGGATCGGCGGATCGATCATCCTGGGCGGCGAGGTGCACCGCGGCAATTCAGGCATCGCCGGCGAGTTCGGCCATCAGGTGATCGTGCCCGGCGGACACCGCTGCGCCTGCGGAAACCGCGGCTGCTGGGAGCAGTACGCCTCCGGGAACGCGCTGGGCCGCGACGGCGCTGAACTGGTGCGATCCAAGTCTCCCATCGCCCACAACCTGCGCGAGGCATGCAACGACGATCCGGAGGCGGTGACCGGCGCGCTGGTGACCGAGCTCGCGGCCAGCGGTGACCTGGCCTGCAGGGACCTGGTCGAGGAAATGGGCCAGTGGCTGGGACTTGGCATCTCGAACCTGGTCTCCGTGCTGGATCCGGGCATGGTGGTCATCGGCGGCGGCCTGGGTTCGGCGCAGACCGAGCTGCTCGCCGTGGCCGAAGCGCACTACCGGCGCACCCTGTCCGGGCGGGGATTCCGCCCCTTCGCGCAGGTCTGCCGCGCGCAGTTGGGCTCTTTGGCCGGATTGATCGGGGCCGCGGACCTGGCTCGGGCTTCAGCCTCAGCGGCATGAAAAATCGCGCCGAATCTCGGAAATGAACTGGAACGCGGGTCTCGGCGCGCGGCGTGGGTGGTTGCCAGCGGGTTGGTTGACAACGGAGTTTCGTGGAACGGCATAGCCAGGAACAGGCCAATGGCGCGCCGTGCCGTCCCGGGCGGGAAGCTGCTGCGACATGCGCGGCGTCAAGTCAGAGGGCTCTTTTGCCTGCGTAGCCGATCCTGGAGGGAGCGCCGGAGCGGCACGGGAATTGCGTCGCCCATCTGCCGGAGCCTGCGAGGCTGGCTGCGCCCGGCAGCCGCCCTGCGTGCGGCTGGGGGAGCGCTCCGGATGGGCGTCTGGATAATTCCTCAGGCAGGAGCTCCTGGAATGCAGGTCGTCGCCTAAGCTGACCCTAGCTGGAAGCAACGGCCCGCTTGCTGACACCATGAGCAGGTAAGTTGCAGCATTGGCCCGAGTAGGAACGCGAGAAGACACAATGAGCATGGAAAATGCCGCTTGGCATTCCCTCTGGAGGCTGTCGGGGGACAAGGGCAAGGCCTACGCCCCTACGACGCCGAAACGCGTTCTGAAATTTGCCGCGGGCTACAAGACCCGACTGCTCATCTTCGTGGTCTTTTCCATCTGTTCGGCGGTGCTGGCGGTCATCACCCCCGTGCTCGCGGGCCGGATCGTGGATGAAATTGTGGCCCAAAGCGGCATTCGGATCATCATCAACCTGGCGCTGATCATCGCGGCGGTGGCGGTGCTGGACGCGATCGTCTCCATCGTGGTCCGCTGGTTCTCTTCCAAGCTCGGCGAGGGAATCATCTTCGACCTGCGCACGGCGGTGTTCGACCATGTGCAGAAGATGCCGGTGGCGTTCTTTGCCCGCACCCGCACCGGCGCGCTGGTCAGCCGCTTGAACAACGACGTGATCGGCGCGCAGGCCGCCTTCGCGGGAACCTTGTCCGGACTGGTTTCCAATACCGTGGCGCTGATCCTCACCGCGGCAGTCATGTTCACGACTTCCTGGCAGGTCACGGCCATCGCGCTGGTGCTGCTTCCGCTCTTCCTGCTTCCCGCGCGGCATTTCGGGCGATCCGTCGCGATGCTGCGCAGGGAATCCGCGGACCTCAACGCCGCGATGGGCAACCAGATGACCGAGCGGTTCTCGGCGCCCGGCGCGACCCTGATCAAGCTTTTCGGCCGGCCCAAGGATGAATCCCACCAGTTCGCGCTGCGCGCAGGCCGTGTCCGGGACATCGGCGTGAAGATGACCATGCGCCAGTACTACTTCGTGGCGACCCTGACCCTGGTCGCCGCCTTGGCTCTGGCCTTGGTATATGGCTTGGGCGGCATGTATGCGGTGCGCGGGGAACTGGCCGCCGGCGACGTGGTGGTCCTGGGAATGCTGCTGACCCGGTTGTACGCTCCGCTGACTGCATTGGCCAACGCCCGGGTGGAGATCACCAGCGCACTGGTCAGCTTCGACCGGGTGTTCGAGGTGCTGGACCTGGAACCGCTGATCAAGGATGCACCCAACGCCCGCCGCCTGGAACCCGGGCCGGTACCGGTGAAGTTCTCCCACGTGAACTTCTCCTACCCGAGCGCGGACAAGGTGTCGCTGGCTTCCCTGGAAGAGGTCGCGGTGCTGGATACCCGCGGCGGACAGGAAGTCCTGCACGACATCGATTTCGAGGTGAAGGCCGGGCAGACCGTGGCGCTCGTCGGCTCCTCGGGCGCAGGCAAGTCGACCATCGCCTCCCTGCTGGCCCGCCTCTACGACGTGGATTCCGGGACCGTTGAACTGGCGGGAACCGACATCCGCGAGCTGAAGCTCGATTCGCTGCGCGAAACCGTCTCCATGGTCACCCAGGACGGGCACCTGTTCCATGAGTCGATCCGCTCCAACCTGCTGCTCGCACGCCCCGGAGCCGAAGATTCGCAGCTCTGGGAAGCACTGGAACGCGCCCGGCTGAAGCCGGTCATCGCCGCCCTGCCCGACGGGCTGGACACCGTGGTGGGAGAGCGCGGCTACCGGCTCTCCGGCGGCGAACGCCAGCGCATGACCATCGCCCGGCTGCTGCTGGCGGCCCCGCAGGTGGTCATCCTGGACGAGGCGACGGCGGCGCTGGACTCGGCGAACGAGGCGGCGGTGCAGGCTGCCCTGACCGAGGCACTGGAGAACCGCACCGCGCTGATCATCGCGCACCGGCTGTCGACCATCCGTTCCGCGGACCAGATCCTGGTGGTCGAGGGCGGGCGCATCATCGAGCGCGGCACGCACAGCGAGCTGCTGGCCCTGGGCGGGAAATACACCGAGCTTTACGAGACGCAGTTCGCCCAGTAGATTCTGCATTATTTACCACCGGCGAACCCGCTACGTTCAGCAGGCCCCTGCGGATCCGTGTATTTGCAGGGAAGGTGGAGTTTTCCGCCCGAAGGATGATTGCAGATCCTTCGGGCGGCAATTACATTCCCGCCGGCCCCGGAAGCCGTCTGCCCTGCCGGCGCAGACGCGCTGGGCCGGAGCGGCGGCAGCGGAGGCTGGGTCCGAAGATCCAACGTCCGCTACTGCCAGTCCAGCCCAGCGCGGCCGATTTCCATCATGTCCGCCGCCGCACATCTCGCGCAGCTGCCCGTGGTGCAGGGCGACGACTACGCGCTGGCGACCAGGTCGCGGGCCTTCTGCGCGGCGTGGGTGGCGATGATGGTGCCGAAGACCAGCCCCTGCCCAATGGTGGCGCCGGCGCCCGGGTACACGTTGCCGAAGATGTTCGCGGCGGTGTTGCCCTGGGCGTAAAGGCCCTCGATGACGTCGCCCGAGGTGTCCAGTGCGCGGCCATGGGCGTCGGTCATCACGCCGCCGCAGGTTCCCAGGTCCGAGAGCACGATCTTCACCGCGTAATACGTCTTGCCGTCCAACGCGCGCAGGTTCGGGTTCGGGTGCTGGGTCGGGTCGCCGTAGTAGCGGTCGTAGGCGGACTCGCCGCGGCCGAACTGGTCGTCGATGCCGGTTCCTGCCCCCTCGTTGAACGCATCCAGGGTCTTCTCCAGAGCCTGCACGGGAACCTCGATCTTGCTGGCGAGCTTGCTGATTGACGAAGACTTATGTGCGACGCCCGCCTTGTACCAGGACTCGGGAAGTGCCATGCGCGGGTAGCACTGCCCGGCGAAGATGTAGCTGTCGCGGTAGGTCTGGTCGAAGATCAGCCACATCTGGCCCACCGGGTCGCCTTCCGCTTCGCGGCGCAGGATCTCCTGGCCGAAGCTCATGTAGTCGGTGGACTCGTTGATGAATCGGCGTCCCGACTGGTCGACCATGAAGGATCCGGGCAGCGAGCGCTCGGCCAGCAGGATCTTTGCCGAGGATCCGGGCTTGAGCGGCGACACTGCCGGGAACCACCAGGACTGCTGCATGCTCGCCAGCTGGGCGTTGTGCTTCTGCGCCACTTCAATGGCATCTCCGTGGTTGCCCTTGGCGCCCAGGCTCAGGTCCTCGACGAGGGAGGGGCTCTGGTGCTCCTGGCGCATCTTCATGTTGTGGTCGTAGCCGCCGGCGGCCAGCACCACGCCATACTTGGTGCGCACGCTCACGCGTTCGCCGGCCTGCTCCAGGAGCGCCCCGGTGACAACGCCGTCGGTGAATTCCAGATCCACCAGCTTTGCTTCGGTCCAGACCGGGATGCCTGCATCCAGCGCCCCGGCATACATGCCCCCGGCGATGGCCTGGCCCCCGGCGCTGTAGTTGCGGCCGATCAAAAGCCCTCCGGCACCCTGGATGAGACGCTTGACAATCAGCGGGAATGCCTTGTGCGGCGCCTTGGCAATGAGGTTCATCCACTTGTAGTCAGCGCCGGTCACCGGCATCGGCATGGGAGCGGCCATGGTGGCCGGCTGGAAGCGGCGCAGCTGGTCGCCGAGCTTGTTCAGGTCGAAGGGGCGCGACTCGACCGAGCGGCCCGCGGCACTGCCTCCTGGCTTTTCGGGGTGGTAGTCGGAGTATCCCTTGGACCAGAAGAAGCTCAGCTGGGTCATGCGTTCGAGCATCTTGACGGTCTCGTCGCCGTACTCCAGGAAGGCCTTCCAGCGCTCGGCCGGCCCCGAGCCGTCCACGACGGACTCGATGTACTTCTCACCGCGGTCCAGGGAGTCGACGGCTCCGTCGCGCTTGAGCACCGTGTTGGCGGGAATCCAGAAGGCACCGCCCGAACGGGCGGTGGAGCCGCCCACGTATTTGGTTTTCTCGGCCACGGCTACGTTCAAGCCGAGTTCCTTGGCGGCCAACGCGGTGGCCAGGCCGGTGCCGGAGCCGATGACCAGCAGGTCGACTTCGAGCTGGTCGATTTTGACGGGTGCAAGAGCGGTTTTCGATGCCATGAAGCGGTCTCCTATGAACGACGCCGGGCGTGAGCCCTGAGTTAGTTCATGCTAGCCAAGCGACAGCCCTGTCCGAAGTGCAGTCCCGATAACAGGGATTTGCAACCTGACGACCGGGGAACTGTCCTATAGGGGTGCGGCGCCGCCTCCCCAACAGGGAGCTGGCTCGTCGGCCGGCCGCTGATGATCGTGCGGCAGCGCGAAGATCCCGATTCCCGGCAAGGGGTTGCAAACATCGATAGATTAATGAACGATGGGCGGAACGGACCTCTTCCGATATCTATGGAGGTAATCCATCCATGCCACCATCGACTCGAACATTCTGCCCTCCGGCTGTTATCGCCGGGTTATGCGGACTTGGACTCTTGCTGGCCTCCTGCTCCACCGGAGGAAACGGCATGGAGCAGTCTGCGGAAGCCTCGAATCCTCCCAGCGTTTCCTCCAGTGCTTCGAGTACCCCGACTACGCAGGATGCCAGCCCGCCTGCGGCTGAACAGCGACGCCGGATCGAGGGCCTGAGCTGGGCGGACGGCACTCCGGTTGAAGCTTCGGTTGTTTCGGTGGGGGACGCGGTGAAGCGGCCAGACGACGAAATCGCCGATCGCGCAGCGCACGATCTTCCCGAGGGAGAGCAGCTGCTGGGCGTCTTGAGTGATGCCCGCCCCGTCGTGATGCGCAAGGGTCTGCCTTACACCGTCGACGAATCAGGCACGTACTCGTTGTACTGGTCCGATGCCAAGCGAGACGCCGCCACGGACGACACCTCGTGGTCCATCCACGGCGATGCCGTTGTGGCAACAGTCCGCGGCGGCGACGGAAGCTCCACCACCCTGATGGCCTACGACGACAAGGGCGGGATCCAGGAGATCAGGGACTTCCAGAAGGTCAGCGACTCGAACAGCGAGTCCCTCGTCCTGGACAGCGGCAAGGTGTACTGGAGCGAAGCGGACGCGAATGCCTACCGCGTGGCTTCGATCCCCTTGGCCGGTGGAAGCAAAAAAGTAGAAGCCGAGAACGCGGGGGCCGTTTACCGCACCGACCAGGGCATCGCCGTGCTCAAGCAGGAAGAGCCTCGATCCGCGGACAAAATGAACCAAATCGGCGGCGTGCGGCTTCTCGATGGCACCGAATTGCTTCGTGCCACGGACGAGTTCGAACTGGGAGGATTTAGCGGCGACCCGTATAGCCCGAGGCCGATCATGAAGGGCGGTTCCAGCATGAGCTTCAACCTTGACAGGGGTGAAAACAGCTTCGACGTGGCCGTGCTGAATTTCGAGACCAAACAGGCTTGGCTCATCGAGATACCGGATGGCCGGATCCCCTTCGGGCAGTCAACCTCGGGATCCTACTCCTTCATTGCCTGGTCTGCAGAACAGATGGATGAACTGGGGGCCTTGGGCAATGAAGCGGTAGCTCTCGATGCGGCGACGGGCGAGCTCTTTGCCTTCAGCCCGGAAAACAACTTCGAGAATATTTTCGGCAACGACAAGGCCTTGGCGTGGAGTACCAAGAGCGGCTCGGGCTCTGTGAGCTTCGCCAGCGAGATCCTCAAGTAGGGCGAATCCAGCTTCGCGCCCATTAAGGAGAAACTGCCCGGGAGCCACGCATGGTGAAATGCGGGCAGCCCGGGCAGCAGGATCCGATGCGCTAGTCCGCGGCGGCAACGAGCTGGCGGCCGAGCTCGCGGGCGGCCTCCTGGAGCTCGGGCACCGCGTGCGCCATGAAGGCCTCGTCCACGCGGGTGACCGGCCCAGACACCGAGATGGCCATCGGGGTCGGCGCACCGGGAACCGGGACGGCGATGCAGCGCACGCCCAGCTCCTGCTCTTCCTCGTCGATGGCGTAGCCGCGCTCGCGGGTCGCTTCGACATCGGTGAACAGCTTGCCCAGCGTGGTGATGGTGTTCGCGGTCTTCGGCGGCATGCCGGCTTGGGCCACCAGGCGCTGGACGCGGTCGTCGTCGAGGACGGACAGCACCGCCTTGCCGACGCCGGAGTTGTGCAGCATGGCGCGGCGGCCGACCTCGGTGATCATGCGCATGGAGTGCGGTGACTGGACTTGCGCGATGTAGGTGACCATGTCCCCGTCCAGCACTGCGATGTTCGCGGATTCGCCCAGCTTGGCAACCAGCTCCTTGAGAACAGGGGAAGCCAGGGCCCCCAGCTGGCGGTTGGCGACCTCGCCGAGGCGGATCAGCCGCGGGCCCAGCGAGTAGCGGCGGTTGGGCAGCTGCCGCACGTAGCCGACACCGACCAGGGTCCGCAGCAGGCGGTGGATGGTCGGCAGCGGCAATGGCGTGTCAGCGGCCAGTTCGCTCAGGGCCGCTTCCCCTCCGGCACGGGCGATGACTTCGAGGAGTTCAAACGCGCGTTCAACGGACTGGACGCCGCCGGTCGTCGACTTGCTGGTTGTCTGCGTCATTTATGACTCCTCGTAGCCTCTGGATCGTGGAAGTTGTTGGTAGTTAACTTCTGCGATGCGAAATCTTTTCTCTAAGAATAGCCCCATGGCGAGCAAGGATTCCATGATGCGAAAAAAATAAGTGTGAAAAGTTGTGTCACACTGCACAAAATGACCTTGCGTTTTCATTTTGAGGATATTAGTATCCACTATACGGAAACTTTTACAGGAGGACCTCATGGCAGCACCTAGCCCGGGATATTCATTGACGCTTCGCGTGGAGACCCCAGCGTCGATCACCGCGACCAGCGAATTGGCTGCAGCGGTTGGCTCGGCTGGTGCCCACATCACCGCCCTCGACGTGACCGAATCCCACCACACCCACATGGTGGTCGACGTTTCGTGCAACACCATGGATGTCGCCCACGGCGAGCAGGTGCGCGACGCGCTGAACGAGCTGGACGGCGTGAATGTCCGCAACGTTTCGGACCGCACCTTCCTGATGCATTTGGGCGGCAAGCTCGAAGTGGTCCCCAAGGTCGCGCTGCGCAACCGCGACGACCTCTCCCGCGCCTACACCCCGGGTGTGGCCCGCGTCTGCATGGCCATCGCGGAGAACCCTGCCGATGCCCGCAACCTGACGGTCAAGCGCAACACCATTGCCGTGGTCACCGACGGCTCCGCCGTGCTGGGGCTGGGCAATATCGGCCCGGCCGCCGCGCTTCCGGTGATGGAAGGCAAGGCCGCGCTGTTCAAGCAGTTCGCGGACGTCGATGCCTGGCCGGTCTGCCTGGACACCCAGGACACCGACGAGATCGTCATGATCGTCAAGGCCCTGGCCCCGGTGTACGGCGGCGTGAACCTGGAAGACATCGCCGCCCCGCGCTGCTTCGAGATCGAAGCCCGCCTGCGCGAGGAACTGGACATCCCGGTCTTCCACGACGACCAGCACGGCACCGCGATCGTCACCCTGGCCGCCCTGGACAACGCGCTGAAGGTCGTCGAGAAGAAGATCGAGGACGTGCGCATCGTGGTCTCCGGCGTGGGCGCCGCGGGCAACGCGATCATCCAGCTGCTGGCGGCGCGCGGCGCGAAGAACATCATCGCCTGCGGCCGCAACGGCGCGATCACCCGCGACGAGCAGTACGCCGACGAGCACCGGGTCTGGCTGGCGCAGAACACCAACCCTGAGAATTTCTCCGGATCGCTGAAGGAAGCCGTCGTCAACGCGGACGTCTTCATCGGCGTCTCCGCCCCGAATGTCCTGGACGAAGCCGATATTGCCGCGATGAACGAGCGCGCGATCGTCTTCGCCATGGCCAACCCGGATCCAGAGGTGGATCCGGAGGTTGCGGGCCGTCACGCCGCGGTGGTCGCCACCGGGCGCAGTGACTTCCCGAACCAGATCAACAATGTCCTGGCCTTCCCGGGCTTCTTCCGCGGCCTGCTGGATGCCGGCGTCGCAGACATCACCGATGAGATGCTGCTGGCCGCCGCAGACGCGATTTCCGCCCGGGTGAGCGACGATGAGCTGAATCCCGGCTTCATCATTCCCTCGGTGTTCGACCCACAGGTCGCCACCGACGTAGCCGTGGCCGTGGAACTCGCTGCGAAAAAGGACTAGGCAAGACCCGGGGCTCGTCACCCCTGGCCCTTCGGGGCCGCATCACTGGAACAGAGCACAGAGGTTAAGGAGCAACCCACATGAGCATTTCACTATCCCGCATTCCCCAGTTCGAGGGCGCGGCAGAGATCCTTTCGGATGACGCGCTGGCATTCATCGAGAAGCTGCACCAGAAGTTCGCCGGCACCCGCAACGAGCTGCTGGCCCAGCGCGACGTGCGCCGCAAGCAGTTCTCCGATGCCCGCAGCATCGACTTCGACCCGGCGACCGAAGAGGTCCGCAACGGCGACTGGAAGGTCGCGCCGGCCCCGGCCGCGCTGACCGACCGCCGCGTGGAGATCACCGGCCCGGCCACCCCGGCCAAGATGGCCATCAACGCGCTGAACTCCGGCGCCAAGGTGTGGCTGGCTGACCTCGAGGACGCCTCCACCCCGAGCTGGAACAACGTCATCGACGCAGTGAAGAACCTGTCGGATGCCGCCCGCGGCAACCTGGCCTTCACCGATGCGAAGAGCGGCAAGTCCTACGCGCTGCGCACCGACGAGCCGCTGGCCACCGTGGTGGTCCGCCCGCGCGGCTGGCACCTGCCGGAGAACAACGTGCTGATCGACGGCAAGCCGGGCGTCGGCGCGCTGGTCGACTTCGGCCTGCACTTCTTCCACAACGCGAAGGTGCTCACCGAATCCGGCCAGGGCCCGTTCTACTACCTGCCGAAGATGGAGCACTACCTGGAGGTGCGCCTGTGGAACGAGGTCTTCACCTTCGCGCAGGCCGAGCTGGGCATCCCGTACGGCACGGTGCGCGCCACCATGCTCATCGAGACCATCCCGGCCGCCTTCCAGATGGACGAGTTCCTCTACGAGCTGCGCGACCACGTCTCGGGCCTGAACGCCGGACGCTGGGACTACCTGTTCTCCATCATCAAGACCTTCCGCGAAGCCGGCGATGCCTTCATCATGCCGGACCGCGCGGACGTGTCGATGACCGCGCCGATGATGCGCGCCTACACCGAGCTGCTGGTCAAGACCTGCCACAAGCGCGGAGCCTTCGCGATGGGCGGCATGGCCGCCTTCATCCCGAACCGCCGCGAACCGGAGGTCACCGCCGCCGCCTTCGAGAAGGTCCGTGCGGACAAGACCCGCGAGGCCAACGACGGCTTCGACGGCTCCTGGGTGGCCCACCCGGACCTGGTCGGCACCTGCATGGAGGTCTTCGACTCCGTGCTGGGGAGCAAGCCGAACCAGCTGGACAAGCAGCGCCCCGAGGTCGAGGTCACCGCGGAGCAGCTGCTGGACATCGCCAGCGCCCCGGGCTCGGTCACCGAGGCCGGCGTGCGCCTGAATCTCTACGTGGCGGTGGCCTACACCGCCGTGTGGCTCTCGGGCAACGGCGCCGTGGCCATCCACAACCTGATGGAAGACGCCGCCACCGCGGAAATCTCCCGCTCGCAAATCTGGCAGCAGATTCGCAACAAGGTCGTGGCCGCCGACACCGGCAACACCATCACCGCCGAACTGGTGGCAACCATCCTGGCCGAAGAGGTCGAGAAGCTGCGCGGTGAGGTCAACGACGCCGAGCGCTTCGCGAAGTACTACGAGCCGGCCGCCACGCTGATCGGCACCCTGGTGTCCGGACGCGATGAGGACTTCGCGGACTTCCTCACCACCGGCGCCTACGAACTACTGGAAAAGGAATACGTGACCAAGCCATGAGCAACGTCTTCGATGAGTCAACGCTCGCCGCGGTAGAGGCCAAGCTGGCCGCTACCGACCAGCTGCTGGCATCCGCCTACCCGGGGGATTCCGGCGCCCGCCAGCCGGTGCACACCGTGTACGTGCCGGGGGACAAGTTCACCGTCGGCCTGCCGGAGGCCTGGGGCTCCAACGCCCTGGCCGCCGCCGGCAACGCCGCGGGGCTGGCCAAGCTGGCAGCCAAGCTGAACCTGGCCGAACCGGAGCGCCTGGGCGAGCTGGTGGCCGCGAAGCTGGCGAGCGAACCCATCGAAGATTTGCGTCTGGACTTTGAAGACGGCTACGGCAATCGGCCGGATGCCGAGGAGGATGCAGCGGCCTTGGCCGCCGCCGACTCGGTATCCGCCGCCGTAGCCGCCGGCAAGGCCCCGGCCTACATCGGCATCCGTTTCAAGTGCTTCGAGGCCCCCACCCGGGCCCGCGGCATCCGCACCCTGGACCTGTTCATCTCGCGGCTTCTCGCCAACGGCCCCCTTCCCGAGGGGCTGCGCCTGACGCTGCCCAAGGTCACCACCGTGGACCAGGTCGAAGCCATGGTCTTCCTGGCCGAAAAGCTGGAGGAAGCGCACGGCCTGGAGGACGGGCGCATCCGCTTCGAGGTGCAGGTCGAGACCCCGCAGGTGATCATCGCCGCGGACGGCAGCCACCCGGTCGCCGCCCTGATCCACGCCGGCCAGGGACGGGTCTCCTCTCTGCACTACGGCACCTACGACTACTCGGCCTCGCTGGGGGTGGCCGCCGGCTACCAGTCCATGGAGCATCCGGTGGCCGACTTCGCCAAGGATGTCATGCAGGTCGCCGTGGCCGGCACCGGCGTGGAATTGTCCGACGGCTCCACCAACATCATCCCGGCCGGCGATCCGGAGAACATCGCCGCCGCCTGGGCGCTGCACGCCCGCCTGGTCACCCGCCACCTCACCCGCGGCATCTACCAGGGCTGGGACATGCACGAAAACCACCTGGTGACCCGCTACCTGGCCACCTTCGCCTTCTTCCGCGAAGGGCTGGAAGCGGCCGGCACCCGCCTGCGCAACTACGTGCACAAGATCGAATCGGCCATCATGGACGAGCCCGCCACCGCCCGTGCCCTGGCGCGCTACATCCACCGCGGGGTGGCCTGCGGCGCGGTGGGCGCGCAGGAAGTCACCGATCTTGCCCAAATTACACTTGCCGAACTGGAAGCGATCGCGCTGAATCGCTCCCACGCAAACTAGGAGATTTTCCCATGACCGTTCCAGCCCAGGTGAAGAGCCCGTACTACAACACCTACGGCGGCCATCCGCCGCAGACCGACCTGCTGACCGACCGCGCGATCGTCACCGAGGCCTACACCGTGATCCCCAAGGGTGTGCTGCGCGACATCGTCACCAGCGTGTTCCCGGAGTTCACCGACACCCGCGCCTGGGTGCTGAACCGCCCGGTCGCCGGCGGCCCCACCACCTTCTCCCAGGTGATCGTGGAGATCGCCCCGGGCGGCGGCGCAACCAAGCCCGAGCCGCAGGCGGGGGTGTCCAGCTTCCTGTTCGTCGTCGGCGGTGCGCTGACCCTGACGCTCGACGGCGAGGAGCACGTGCTGGACGAGGGCGGCTTCGCCTTCGTTCCGCCGAACGCCGTCTGGTCGCTGAAGAACAATGAGTCCGAGATCGTGACCTTCCACTGGATCCGCAAGCGCTACGAGGCGCTGGACTACGTTTCGGCGCCGAAGGCCGTGGTGGGCAACGAGAAGGACATCGAGCCGGGCCACATGCCGGACACCGACGGCAAGTGGCGCACCACGCGCATGCTGGATCCGCAGGACCTGGCCTACGACTTCGGCGTGAACATCGTGACCTTCGAGCCGGGTGCATCCATCCCGTTCGCCGAAACCCACGTCATGGAGCACGGCCTGTACGTGCTGGACGGCAAGGCCGTCTACCGTCTGAACGACGACTGGGTCGAGGTCGAAGCCGGCGACTACATGGCGCTGCGCGCCTTCTGCCCGCAGGCCTGCTACGCCGGCGGACCGAGCAACTTCCGCTACCTGCTGTACAAGGACCAGAACCGCCAGATCACCTTGTAATCGATAGCTTTTCAGACCGCCGGGGCCAGCACCCGCGAGAACCCGCCGCTCGTCGGCGCACCACGTCCACCTCATGTTCCAGTGATGTTTCTTTTGCTCGGGCATGGTGAATCGGCGTACGGGTTGTCGCAGGGTGCTGGCCCCGGTTTTTCCGTCGCGGACGGCGGCGCTGTCCACCCAGGGTAGGACAGCCACCCGGAACAGTTGGTACTTGGCGCCGATGTTCGAAACATCGAGTCTTCATAGGGTTGATTCATGCTCAAGAAAAAGTTTGTGATTGCCGGACTTCTGGCCCTGCCGCTGGCGGCGGCGCTGACCGGCTGCGATGTCGGGGAACTGGCCCAAGACCGTCTCGATGAATCGACCACCCGCAGTGCTGCCACCTCGGAACAAGCAGTCAAGGAGGGCATCCTGCCGGGCTGGGTTCCCGCCGGCGGAACCGCTGTGGAATTAATCCAGCGCAACACCGGCAGTGAACGCATTTTCGTCATGGACTATGACGGGGAGCTGCCGAAGAAATCCTGCATTCCGGTGAAAACCACGGGCGCTCCGAGCGCCGAGGAACTTGCCGCCGCCTACGCCTCCGACGAGCGTGTCAAGCGAATGGACCCCGAAGAGATCTCAACAACGCGGACCTTGGACGCAGAATGGTGGCCGGAGGAAACCCAATCCCGCACCACAGATTTGTGCGGACGGTTCTGGGTCAGCCAGAGCGGCGGCAAGCTCTATGCCTTCGCGCCGGATGCGATCGGCACGGTGGAGAAAATCCAGCAGGAGCGCGAAGCAAATTCATGATGACGAGCTGCCGATGCATCGCTTAGCTTGATCACTACTCGTCGACACAACCCCTGCCGTTCGGGCGTGAAGGGAGCATGGCAAATGGGTCAGAGAACTTTTCATGAGAGTAGCCTTCTTCGGCCCGGCAAGAAGCGCTTAATCTGGCCGGCACGAAAGCTGGATTTTAGACGGTACCTAACCAACCTCTAATCATCCAAAGACGCTACTTAGCTGTTGAAATTCATCCGGCACTGCTGTCCGCATCCGTACGGTTAATATTGCCGAGAAGTTGAAGAGCCCAAAATGTCAGCTACGACACTTTGGGCTCTTTGACTATTTGTTTCTGTAGAAAGCCACAATATCTGACCGGATATGTGGTCTACTCGAAGAAATCCTCATCGATGTCTACCACATCGTAGCTTTGCTTCACCTGAACCCCCACGCGGTACTTGATCATGAGTGATACTAGCCGCTTACCGTCGATGAGGACGATACGATTTTGAATGGCTGCTGCGTATTCGCGGGCATGCTGGGTGAAATGGCTGGTCGTGATGAACACGCCCCGGCTGGCGCCGAATCCGTGAAGTGCGCCAATGAAAGCTTGAATTGTTTCCCGGCTGATCGACTTACCTTCGGCGTAGCGTTTGGCCTGCACATAGATTTGGTCAAGACCAAGTGCGTCCTGGTCAATGACTCCATCCACTCCACCGTCACCCGTGCCACCAATTCTCCGGCCGCGTTGTTCCGCTCCTCCGTAGCCCATCGCAAGTAGTAGTTTGACGACTGCTTCCTCGAAAAATTCAGGGTGGCTGTCTCGTAGGCGTATTAGCAGAGCATCGCCGACGTCGGATGAAATGCGATTGATTCCCTCTTCGATTAGTTCGATCGGATCAGTGGACTCCTTATCCGGGCCCTCAGTCTCGGCTGGAGCGGAGTCTTTTTGGGCCTGTGGCCAGTACGCAGCAAAGGTCCGTTGGGCAACGGCGAAGCTGGAAATGCCGTCGGGATGATCGCCGAACCATTTTTTGCCAGCTTCAGTAATCCGATAATTCGCCCGGACAGGTCGCTCTATCCATCCAGCCTTGAACAGATTGCTAATCGCCCATCCAAGACGTTGCTCTGATCGTAGGCCGCCTGAATTCAGCGTTTCTTCTCGTGCTGAATTCGAGAGTTGAGCGGAGTCGATGGCTCTGCTGACGAGGTCACGACGGTGCAGAGTACTTCCATCAGACAACACAGACAGAACGTGGCGCACGAAGACAGGCCAAATCGGAACTTCTGATTCGAAAGCCTCCGTTGTTGGAGCTTCGCTGCTTGTCGTCATCTATTGTTCTCCTTTGAAAATGCATTCCTGCAAAGCCAGGACGAAGTTATCGAGTCCACTGATCCCGAAGAAATAGCTCGATTTGTGGTATTCAATTTTGGCAACGAGGTTCGCAAACTTTCGTTCGGTTTCCTCAGTCGCATTGACAATCTTTAATTGTCTCATGCCATACGAATCTTGGCATTCCGTACCGCGAGCGGTAGTAGTAGCTTCACGGAGTCTACTGTGGTTTTGAGAATCGAAAGTGGGTGCAACAACCAATCTGGCTGTAGCCCCCAGTGCCTTGCAACTGGCAGCTCTGCGAATGTCATGAAGTCGCTTGAGGAAAAATGGTGTGTGGTAGGCGCGGCGTCCTCGATCATTGTCCGAGGAGTCCTCGGTAAAAGATTCCGGACACGGCCAATCTGCTTCCCTTGTCTCGTGATGATTATGATTTCGATCGTTATTTTGGTCCAGCAGGAACCCATAGCGTGTGAAAAACTCGGTACCTATACCGCCATTTCGTTCCGCTCGGGGATGCCAGACCAACAGATAGGCTGGGCAGGTCCGTTCAGCATATCCACGACCAGTTAAGCGAGTATTCGATGCTTGAAGATCCCGAACAGCAGAAGTTCCTGGATGGGCTGACGCGAGATTTGTTCCAGCTTTCCATCGGTGACCTGCGTCAAGGAATATTGGACTATGCGCAGAAGATGGAGGCGTCCCAACGAAATGGCTTTGCCGAGGTATTTGCCCATGCTTCCGGATCGCTGGGGTATCAGCCTCTAGCGTCACGAATAGCATCTGGAAATCTACTCGAAGACATCGCCGGGCTACATAGCCGACTCGAACAGGGGGAGTACTTCGACGGCTTCGGATGGGATGAAGATATCTACGATGAGCGGTCCTTCGGCGATGAATCTTGGGCGGAGGAATTGACTGACCTGTTCAGCATGACTAGCGAGCTATTCAGTACCGGTGAACTGGACAAAGCGAAGGAAGCCTATGAACGACTTTTCGCAATCCTCGATCTGGATGGCGAGATTGGAATATTCAGCGGGCCATTGTGTGCTGCGGACATGCTCGATCTAGACCTTGCCATCAACCGGACACAATATCTGAGGTGCGTCTACGAACTGACGCCAGAAAACACACGCGCTTCAGAAGTTGCCCATGCATGGTTTGAAAACACGGACTTCGAGGATGCGATAACTCTGCAAGATGTTGACCGATGCCGTGAGTCTGATCTTGTGGATATGGATACCTTCTTGCCTCGTTGGATCAACGAGCTGCAAGCGCGAATGCAGGAACGCCCTAATAGTCGCGTTCGCAAGCTGTTAGTTGAAGCAACCTTGTTCAGCGGCGGACTGGACTCATTGGCCGAACTTGCCCGGAATGCAAGAGTTGCACAGGCAGAGCTATACCGAGATTGGGTCGTGTTGGTGCAGTCATTGGGGAAGGACGAAGTGGCCGTTGCAACCGCGCGTGAAGCATTGGACATCCTCGCCGAACCCGGAAGGACCAGGGCCGAAATCGCCGATATTCTGGCGACCTTGAGCAGTTGCGACCAAAGCCAACGGCTGATGGCCAGGCGAGAGGCCTTCAGATCGGATCCGAATCTATGCCGCTTGGTAATTCTCCATACGGAAGAAGCAAAGCGTACGAATCCGGCGCAAAGCATGCGCAATGAGATCGACTTCTTCCGTTCAGAAAGGCGTGCGACTGAAATTTCGCCTGCAACGTACTTAGCATTGCTGATCCTCGCGGGTCAGGTGGAAGAAGCTATAAATGTTGTCGAGGCAATTCCGGGTGCTGGACGAAATATTGAAGCTGGACAGAAAATTCTCCTGCCGTTCTTGTTGCTTTCCGTACTGGAGAAACCGAGTGTACTTCCCACTACAGGCAGCTGGCTGGCACAGTTGTGGACTGGAATTGACCAAATTGATTCTTTTCTTTGGAACCTTCAAAGCACTGATTTTTTCGATTCTTCGAGTGAGGTAGCAAAATTAGATCGTAATAACGATATGTCGCTTGCCGCGATTCTTATGGAGAGAATTAAAGTTGAACAGCTCTCCGAAGAGCAGCGTGCGGCGCGTATTCGAGCAGCCGAGTCATTGATTGAACGGAGCGTAGTACAGGTTGTCGGCGGCCGGAATCGCCCACTCTATGCGTCGGCCGCAAATCTGATCACTAGCCGTTTGGAAGTCGGCTATTTGACTTCGGACCAGAGCGGAGCTGAACACTTCGCAACGATGCTCGTTTCCAGGTTTCCACGACACCGGGCGTTTCAACAGGAGATGAAACGTTCCCGCCAGAATTCGAAGATCCTCCAACGCTAACGGAAGCCAAGCGCCAGACTACGGCAGGTATTCGTCGAGGGCTTTCACCATGTCCTCATACCCCCGCTGTTTTGCCAAATCACGTGGCGAAACCCCGTTGTCATCCGGGATGCCGGGATCCGCACCGCCAGCCAGCAGCAAACGCACCGCCTCGACCTGTCCCGGGCCGCCGTCGCCGAGCACGATGGCCTCGTGCAGGGCGGTCCAGCCCAGGTTGTTGATGTGGTCCACGGGAACACCGGCTTCCAGCAGGATCTTGATGGTTTCTGTATGGCCGTGTTCCGCGGCGGGAATCAGCGCGGTGCCGCCGTAGCGGTTGGTGCTGGCGACGTCGGCCCCGTGCGCGATGGCGAGCTCGAGGATCTCGTCCAGGCCCTCGGCTCCCGCATAGAGGAAGGCCGAATCCTGAATGGGATCCTTGGCGTTCACGTCCGCGCCGGCTTTGACTAGTACCGCAGCCATCGAGGTATCCTCGTTTTTCACCGCGCGCACGAGCAACGGCGTCTGGTCCGCGAAGCGTGCGTTGGCATCCGCTCCGGAAGCGATGGCCGCCTGCGCCGCCGCCAGGTTTCCGGAATCCACCGCTGTCTGAAGTGCGGCCGTCTGGTCGTGGGCACCCGCGGACCCTTGCCCGCTGTCGGCAGGCGGAGGGGCCGCGGCGGGGGTACAAGAACCGAGCAATAGCACCGCACCCAGCGCCAGCGAGGGCAGCAAGGCGTGCCACGCGGAGCGGCGGAGCCTGATTTCGGTCATGCTTCCAGCTTGCCAGCAGTCAGCGGTGCGCCGCATCAGCCCTACGTGTCTTTCTGGACAAAAAGACGCTCCCCGAGGCCTGGCTGTTTCCAACCAGGCACCGGGGAGCGTCATGCGCGTCTGCGACTAGTTTGCCGCGGCGACTGCTGCCGGCGGCATGAAGGCCGCCAGCGGTTCGGCGCCTTCGTGCGAGTGGCCCCAGTAGCTCTCAGCGGTGATTTCCTCGGCGGTGTAGTAGGACTCGTCGACGAGCATGCCGTCGGTGCCGTACTCGATGTCCCAGCCGCCCGGTGCGCGGACGTAGAAGGAAACCATGTGGTCGTTGGTGTGGCGGCCCAGGGATGCGGTGATGTTGAAGTCCATCTGGCGCACCTTGTCGTAGGCGCGGCCCACGGTGTCCAGGTCCTCGACCTCCACCATCAGGTGCACCAGGCCCGGTGCCTCGCCGTGCGGTGCCGGGCCCATGGCCAGCGAGTGGTGGCGCTGGTTGCAACCGTAGAAGCGGAAGCGGGTGGCCGGGCGCTCCGGGCCCAGGCGGACGGCGCCGCGCGGCAGGAAGCCGAGCACCTCGGTGTAGAAGGAGGTGGTCTCCTCCATCTGGGTGGTCGGCAGCACCACGTGGCCCATGCCCTGCGCACCGGTGACGAACTTCTGCGCGTAGCCGGTGATCAGCGGGGTGTGGTCCAGGCGCGGGCCGAAGAAGATCTCCACCGGGTGGCCGGCTGGATCGGTGAACGTAATGACCTGCTCCAGGCCGCGCTCGTCGTTCTCCTCCTCGGTCAGCCAGGTCACGGGGATGCCTGCGGCCTCCACGTCCTTGGCCACGGCGGCCAGCGCGAACTGGTCGCGGACCTCCCAGCCCACGGCCACGACCTGGTCGACGTCGCCCGGAAGCACGATCAGGCGGGCTTCGCGCTCGTCCATGCGCAGGTACAGGGCGTCAGGGTTCGGGCCAACGGTTTCTGCGAAGCCCAGGGCTTCGACGGTCAGTTCACGCCAGCGCGCGATGTGCTGGGTCTGAACCTTGAGGTATCCAAGTCCACGGATATGAGTCATTATCTGTCCTTGTTCGTATCTAGTGAGTTGCCGGGCGGTGCCCGGTGATGTCGTTGCCTAGGAACCGGCGGGTGCTGGTGAGCGGTGCGAGTGGCACCCGCCGGTTCCCGATGGGCGGCCAGGGGCCGCTAGTTCAGGGACGGGTCGGCAATCGGCCGAATGGTGAATCCCATGCTCTTGTCGATCAGCGTGCGCTGCCGGAAACGCTCGGGCTCCAGCCAGAGGACATCGGCGGAGTCAAGGACATCCTTGACGAAGCCGGTGCGGACTACCTGTCCGCCCTTGCGCAGTTCCACTCGCTTGCCCGCGAGCTTCTTCCAATCTGTTTGACGTGCCATGGGATTTTCCTTTCAGTTCCTTGCCGGGCGGCTAGACGCCGGCTGCGAGATTCGCTGGTGGTTCGACGCCGACCTGGGTCATGATGGCGGCGTGGTAGCTCGGGCCCGGGACGTGGATCGCGTGGGCCAGGCCCATGTGGGCGTCGCGCCAGAAGCGCTGGACCGGGTTGTTCATGCGCAGCCCGTTGCCGCCCGAGCGGGACAGGATCATGTCGATGGCGTTGGTGGCGCGCCATGCTGCCTGGATCTGGGTGCGGCGGGCCAGGGCGCGCTGCTCCAGGGTGATCTCGCCGCCGGCTGCGACTGTGTCGTAGAGGCGGGTGACGCTGGCCAGCAGGGTGTCGCGGGAAGCGCTGATCTCGCCGGCGGCCTCGCTGACCGCGTACATGGTGTACGGGTCTTCGACGGACTTGAAGCCGTTGATCTGCACGCGCTCGCGCTGGTAGTCGAGGTGCGCCTGCAGCGCGCCCTCGGCGATGCCGATGACGGCGGCGGTCAGGCCAACCGGGAAGATGCTGTAGAACGGCAGGCGGTGGATCGGCTCGTTCTTGCCGGCCTTGCGGGCCACCTCGCCGGCGAACAGCTCGGCCTGGTCGATGGCGCGGTACTCCGGGACAAAGACGTTGTCGATGATGACGTCCTTGCTGCCGGTGCCCTTCAGGCCCACGACATCCCAGGAATCCTCGACGATGGTGTAGTCCTTGCGCGGAACCACCACGTGCAGGAACTGCGGAGGCTGCACCGGGTTGCCCTCGGAGTCGCCCAGGAAGGCGCCCAGGATGACCCAGTCCGAGTGGTCGGTGCCGGTGGAGAACTGCCAGTGGCCGCTGAAGCGGTAGCCGCCCTCGACCGGGGTCGCGGTGCCCATCGGTGCGTAGGGGGAGGAAACCCAGACTTCATTGCTTTCGCCCCAGATTTCTTCCTGCAGCTTCGGAGACATGAGCTCCAGCTCCCAGGGGTGCACGCCAACCACGCCGGCAACCCAGCCGGCCGAGCCGTCCAGGCTGGCGAGCTTCATGACGGTCTCTGCGAATTCAGTAGGGTGGGCGCGGGTTCCCCCGTACTCCACCGGTGCCAGCAGCTTCATGACGCCGGACTCGCGCATGATCTGCACGGTCTCATCGCTCAGTTTGCCCAGCTCTTCGTTGACGGAGGCCAATGCACGCAGCTCATCGGCACGGGTGGTGAGGACGTCGCTCACGGTGGTAATCGTCATGGAATTCTCGCTTCCTAATCAAGCTCGTAAAACTTTGCTGCTGGCTAAAATCTAGGCGCAGAATCGATCGAACGTGACCTATGTCTCAGCCATTGGGATTGTTGGTTTCACGTCGATTTCCCGGGCTGGAATACGGCATCCCGGTCATCGGGATCCGGCCTGTTTTGCCCCGCGCCACCGCAATAAGGTTCACCAAAGACCAATTTGTATCCGCAGATCGAGGAGCCAATCAGATGACTACGGAACTTCGCAATGCGCCGGGCGGATCGCCTGCATCCGGCGTCGACGCAATCCTGCGTGAACTGCCCACCGAGCAGGGCACGCTGCGCTACTGGGAAGCCGGCCAAGGCCGCCCGCTGGTGTTCCTGCATGGCTCGGGGCCGGGCGTCAGCGGATGGCAGAACTTCGGCGACGTGCTGCCGGCCTTCGCCGAGCACTTCCATTGCTATGTGATTGAATTCCCCGGCTTCGGCGTCAGCGACCCGACCGACAAGCACCCCATGCCGGCCGCCAGCCAGGCGGTCATCGACCTGCTGGACGGGCTGGGCCTGGACAAGGTCGATATCATCGGCAACTCCATGGGCGGCATGGTCGGCACCCTGTTCTCCATGAGCCACCCCGAGCGCGTGCGCCGCCTGGTGACCGTGGGCGGCCTGGGCCTGAACGCCTTTGCGCCGTTCCCCGCCGAGGGCATCAACCTGCTGATCGCCTTCACCGAGGATCCGACCCGCGAACGGCTCATCCAGTGGCTGCGCTCCATGGTGTTCGACGAGGAAACCGTCACCGAGGAACTGATCGAGAAGCGCTGGGCCCTGGCCACCGAGCCGAAGACCCTGGAAAGCGCGCGCCGCATGTACAGCGCCGCGGCCATGAAGGCGCAGATCGCCGCGCAGGCCGAATCCGATCAGCCGCCGGCATGGTCGATGCTGCACAAGGTCAAGGCCAAGACCCTGATCCTGTGGGGCCGCGACGACCGAGTCACCCCGATGGACGCCTCGCTGATCCCGATGCGCACCATCCCGGACGTGGAACTGCATGTGTTCCCGAAGTGCGGGCACTGGGCCATGATCGAGCAGAAGCAGGCCTTCGAGAGCGTCGTCGTAGAATTCCTGAACCGTGAGGAGGACGCGTCATGACCAGCACGGTCAGCAGCCCGCGGATCACCGCGCTGCGCACCCGAGTCGTCGAGGTGATCAAGGAAACCGCCGACGCGCACACCCTGGTGCTTCAACCGCCGGCGGAGCACGCCGACAGCTTCCGCTACCGCCCGGGCCAGTTCCTGACCCTGCGCATCCCCAGCGACCGCGACCACGATGCGGCGCGCTGCTACTCGCTGTGCAGCTCGCCGGAGCAGGACGAGATGCTCAAGGTGACCATCAAGCGCACGCGCGACGGATACGCCTCCAATTGGATCTGCGACAACGTGGAAGCCGGACATGAGATCGAGGTGCTCAAGCCCGCCGGTACGTTCGTGCCCTCCAACCTGGACTCCGACTTCCTGCTGTTCGCCGGAGGCAGCGGCGTGACCCCGGTGATGTCCATCCTGAAGTCGGCGCTGATCTCCGGAACCGGCTCGATCACCCTGATCTACGCGAACCGCGACGAGCAGAACGTGATCTTCAAGGACGAGCTGGTGGCCCTGACCAAGGCCTACCCGGGCCGTCTGACCGTGATCCACTGGCTGGAAAGCGTCCAGGGAATTCCGGACCTCGCATCGATGACCGCGCTGGCCAAGCCCTACGCGCAGCGCGAGGCGTTCATCTGCGGCCCCGGCCCGTTCATGGACTGCATCGAAACCGTGCTGCAGAACCTGGGCGCCGACCAGAGCCGGGTGCACATCGAGCGCTTCGTGTCGCTGGATGCCGACCCGTTCGCTCCGGTCGAGGCGCTGATCCAGGATGCGGAGGGCGAAACCGCGCAGGTCGAGGTGGAGCTGGACGGAAAGACCAGCAACGTCGCTTGGCCGGCCGGCAACAAGCTGCTGGACGTCCTGCTCAACGCCGGGCTCGACGCGCCGTTCTCCTGCCGCGAGGGCGCCTGCAGCGCCTGCACCTGCATCGTGCTGGAAGGCGAAGTGGAGATGGAGCGCAACGAGGTGCTCGAACCGCAGGACCTGGAAGAAGGCCTGATCTTGGCCTGCCAGGCCAAGGCGCTGAGCCCGAAGGTGAAGATCACCTACGAGGGCTAGAACCATCTGCAGATGCCCCGCCATTGGCGGGGCATCTGCTGTTTTAGCTGAAATTCTTCTACCGGGGTCCAGTTGGCATGAAACCTGAGGGGCAGGGTTCCCGCAGCGTTCCCCGCTGTTGTCCAGTGTGCGCAAGGGGAGGATTCCAATGACCTCGATGCCCCACGTGCCGTACGCGGTCGAATAGAAAATTCATGATGATGCAGAGGCCCTGATGGCCGCATTTCGCGCCAATTCCGACGGGGCAGCACTCGTGGACGCGGTGCGCGAATTCGCCGCCCACGTCGACACCGCAGGACTTGGCGTTAAGGAGCAGAAAGTTTTGGGACGAGGGTCTTTGCGGCAAGAAACTCGACGTTGCACAGGCATCTGCAAGGAATGTCGTCGCTCGCGCCCAATTCTTGCACTCCACCCTGTCGACCAGGGAAACAGCCGAGCTTCTTGGCCTGGGCCAGTCCACGGTTGGGCGCTACAGCGCAGCCGGTGCTCTTTGTTCGTTTGTCCACAAAGGGAGATTGAGGTTTCCCCGCTGGCAATTCGCGGGTTCAGGAGTGCTGCCAGGGCTCTCCCACGTGCTGGCGCAACTCCCGGTGGGAGTCCACCCGCAGGCGGCCGAAGGGTTCTTCACGTCGGAAAATACGGAACTGGTGGCGGGAGGGTGGCACTGCACTCCGGCGCAGTGGCTCGCCGAGGGGAATGATCCGTGGCCTGTCGCCAGGCAGGTGGCGGCGCTGGGACTGGTGATATGACTTCGGGTTACAGCGAGGCCGCAGCGGCAGGCCGAGGTAGTCCCCGGGCAACCGCGGCAGCCGGGCCCGGTCAGGAGATAGCGGCCTGATCTGCGAGCTTCAGATTGCCTTGAACCGTCTCATCGCGCACCGCCGCGCGCAGGGTCTCGCAGCCCACGAACTGGTCACGCGGCAGGTTGCCCGTAGAGCGGGCGGGGCGCTCGCGGCACAGGTCCAGCGCCTCGTCGTTCCACTGGACGCTGGTCTGCTCCCACGCGCTCTTGCGCACCTGCACCTTGGCCAGGCATTCGATGCAGCGCACCTGCTGCACTGCGGCGTCTTTTTCTTGCTCGAGGTTCGACATTACGCCAGCTGCTTTCCGTTGACTCGGCGGAGGATCAGGTTGCGGGCCGAGGACCTGGTCCACAGGTCCATCGGCATGGTGGTGTCCACCTCGTATTCGAAGCGCTCGGTCATCTGCGGGGAGACATCCTGCTCGTCGACGAAGAACTGGGAATACCAGCGGTGCAGTGCCGCGACGGGGCTGCTGGCCCCGCGTGCGGCCCGGCAGCCCGTTGCGGCTGCGTCGTCCAGCTGCGCGCGCACGGCCCCGGTGATCGAGCGCAGGATCTGCGTGGCGTGCCCGGCGGCGGCGGTCTTCAATTCAGGGGCCGGAGGCTGCTCGGTGCGGACCATAACCCCGGTCATCAGCACCAGGTGCTGTTCATCGATGGGGTAGTGCGCGGTGAGCACGATGGCATCGAGATTGCGGTCTTCCATCACATAGTCCAGCTGCGCAATCATGACGGCCGGCCCGTAGTAGCTGGCCACCGAGTCCGCCAGCTGGATCGCCGCGGCGTTGGGCGCCGGATCCTTCAGCTGGTAGCTGTGGTGCAGCGGCCCCTCGAAGTACTGGGTGGCCAGCTGTCCTTCGAAAACGTTCTTGAAGTACAGCTGCTCGCCCTTGGTGACGTGGGGCGAATCGGCCAGATGCACCACGTGCTCCATGACCTGGCCGGTGCTGGTGGCCAGGGTGGTTTCCTTCCACGCCCAAGCCGACCATTCAAGGTCCTCGTCATCCTCCGCGCCAGTGCCGCTGCGCAGGCGGGGGATCGCCAGGTTCTGCGGCGGCGGATTGCCCTGCGGGTCGTGCCACACGTAGAACAGGCCGTCCTGCTCAAGGCAGGAAAGCTCCTGCGGGGACTGTTCGGTCTCCAGCCGGGCCGCCAACTGGTCTTGGCCATCGGCCTGCACCCGCAGGGTTGCGCCGAAGGCGGCGAGGCGGTGCGCGCCGCCGTCGCGGAATCTGTGGGACAGGCCAAGGCAGTGCCAGCCTCGCGCGTAGCGCGCGGGAACAGCGTTCGGCGGCTGATCGCCAAGCGGCTGCGGATCGACCCGAACCATGTGCATCCCATTCCTTCGTCACACCTGACCTAGAGACGCTCCTCCGGAGACCTGGTCCCGGAGAAGGCGTAAATCTATATCTAGCCATAAATTTCCGTTTTGGAAACGGTGAATCCCGGTGTGCGGGACGTCACAAAAACCGCCGGCTTGGGTTTGTCCCGAATTGTCCTACTGGATGGGATGCGCCATCCGCGCATCCTGCCGGGTCTGATTGGGTAGCGCTCACACCCATGTGGACGACAAAGGAGAAACTATGTCCAACAATCAGGTTTGGGACGATGAATACGAGGTCGTAGTTGTCGGCTCCGGCGCTGCGGCCTTGGCCGGCGCCTACACGGCGGCACGGCGCGGCCTGAAGACCCTGCTCGTGGAAAAGACCAACCTTCTGGGTGGGGCCTCGGCCTACTCCGGCGCCTCCTGCTGGCTGCCGGGCACCCAAGTGCAGCAGCGCGCGGATGTCGAGGACTCCGGCGAGTCCGCCAAGGCCTACCTGCAGGCCGTCATGGGTGACCACGAGGTTGAACGCCGCGAGGCGTTTGTGGACACCGCCCCGGAACTGGTTGAATTCTTCGAGTCGGATCCTGCCATCCAGTTCTACTGGACCGCATTCCCGGACTACTTCAACGCCCATGAGAGCAAGCCGCTGGGCCGCTCCATGATGCCGGTGGACCTGCCGCGCGAGGAAATCGCCGAGCTCGCCGATCTGGTGCGTCCGCTGGTCGAATACGACCGCTACAACCAGCCGCACCCGGACGGACCGCTGACCGCAGGCCAGGCGCTCGTCGGCCGCCTGCTGCTGGCGCTGACCAACACCGGCAACGGCACCATCCAGCTGGAGACCGAACTGGTGGACGTGGTCTCCGAGGACGGCCGCGTGACCGGCGCGATCGTCAAGAACGCCGAGGGCACCCGCCGCATCCGCGCCACCGAGGGCGTCATCCTGGGTGCCGGCGGCTTCGAGGCCAATCAGGACCTGCGCACGTTGAACGGCACCCCGGGCAACTCCGGCTGGACCATGGCCCCCGCCGGCGCCAACACCGGCACCGCCATCCGCGCCGGCCAGAAGGCCGGCGGCGTGGTTGAGCAGCTGCACCAGGCCTGGTGGTGCCCGGGCGCGGCGCAGCCCAAGGGCAATGCGGCCTTCGCGCTGGGCTTCCGCGGCGGCGTGTGGCTGGACGCCAACGGCCAGCGCTTCGCCAACGAATGCCTGCCGTACGACCAGATGGGCCGCGTGCTGGCCGCCGCGCCGGAGCGCATCCCGTCCTGGTTCATCTTCGACTCGCGCTTCGGCGGCGAACTGCCGGGCATTATGCGCCCGTTCAACACCACCCCGCAGGAGCACCTGGACGCCGGCACCTGGGTCAAGGCAGACACCCTCGACGAGCTGGCGGCGGCCACCGGCCTACCGGCCGACGCGCTGCAGGCCAGCATCGAGCGCTTCAACGGCTTCACCGTCACCGGCGTGGATGAGGACTTCCACCGCGGCGAGAACCCCTACGACCAGTTCTTCGCCGACCCGGCCTACGGCCCGGGCCCGACCCTGATCCCGGTCGACCAGGCGCCGTTCTACGCGGCCCGCATGGTCCTGAGCGATCTGGGCACCAAGGGCGGCCTGCGCACCGACGTGGACGCCCGCGTGCTGCGCGAGGACGGCACCGCCGTCGAGGGCCTGTACGCGGTGGGCAATACCAGCGCTTCCTTCTCCGGCGGCTTCTACCCGGGTCCGGGCACCCCGCTGGGTTCGGGCATGGTCTTCGCCTACCGCGCAGCCCAGACCCTGAAGGCTCCGGTCCAGGCGCAGGTCGGCTAGCCTCCGGAACCGTGCAGCATGAGGGCCGGGGCCGGCGGGAACAGCATGGTGTTCCCGCCGGCCCCGGCCTTCGGCATGCCTGTCGAATGCGCCACCTGGCCGGTGCAACGGCGGCGGGCGCACCAACGAAGAGGGCCGGAATCCCTGTGGATTCCGGCCCTCCTCGCGCCCGTTCAGGCGGCTGGCTGCGTTAGCCCGCCAGCGCTCCGGCGGGGCGGTGCCCACGTTCCAGCGCGGACGCCGCGTCGGCGTACATGATTTCCTTGACGGCGCCCAGCGTCTGGGGGTGGGCCGGTACGTGGGCGGAGGCCAGCTGGACAGCTCGTTCGACAAGCTGATCCACCGGTACTGCCTCGTCCACCAGTCCGGCGGCCGCGGCCTGGCCGCCGTCGAAGCGGCGCCCGGTCAGCATGGCGTCGCGCGCCTGCGCCGCGCTGAGCTTGGACTGCACCAGAGCGGCCATGCCTTCGGTGAAGGCGATGCCGATGTTCACTTCGGGGAAGCAGAAGAAGCCGCGCTCGGTGCGCATCACCCGGTAGTCGTGGGCCATGGCCAGCAGCGCCCCGCCGCCGAAGGCGTGGCCGTTGACGGCCGCCGCGGTGGGCATGGGCAGCGTCAGCACGCGCCGGTACACCGCCTGCAGCTGGCGGACGTAGTCCGGGTCGAGTTCCACCGGGCCCTCGGCCTCGGCCACGTCCAGGCCGTTGGAATAGAACTTTCCCGTGCCGGTGGTCACCAGTGAGGTGGCCGGTGAGGCGAGGACCTCATCGAGCAGGTCGTTGACTTCCTGCAGCCAGATGACGCCCTGGCGGTTCTGATCCGCACCCAGATCCAGCACGGCGGTGGTGCCAATGAGTCGCAAGCTAGGCACGGGCACCTGCCGAGGCCGGTGCGAGCGGGCGGATGCTGCGCTTGAGGATCTTGCCGGCCGCGTTGCGCGGCAGCTGGGCGGTGATTTCCACGCTGCGCGGCACCTTGTAGTTGGCCAGCCATTTGCGGCAGTGGGTGATCACGTCCTGCTCGGTGAGCTGCGAGCCCGGCAGCACCTCGACCACCGCGTGCGCGACCTCGCCCATGCGGTCGTCGGGCTGGGGGAGCACTGCGCAGGCGGAGACCCCGTCCAGCGATCCGATGGTGTTCTCCACCTCGGCCGGGTAGACGTTGAACCCGCCTACGGTGAACATGTCCTTGATGCGGTCCACGATGCTCAGGTAGCCGTCCTCGTTGAGCTTGCCCATGTCCCCGGTGTGCAGCCAGCCATCGGCGTCGATGGCCTTGGCGGTGGCTTCCGGGTCGTCCAGGTAGCCGAGCATGACGTTCTCGCCGCGGACCAGGACTTCGCCGGCGGTGCCCGCCGGGACGTTGCGTCCGGCGGTGTCCACGACACGCACCTCGAAGCCGGCGGTGGGCCGGCCTGCGGTGCTGGTGACGGTGTGCGCGCTGTCGCCCGGACGGCACATGGTGACCACCACGGCCTCGCTCAGCCCGTAGGCGGTGGTCAGCTGCTGGACCCTGGCCTCGGTGCGCAGGCGCTCAAGCAGCCGGTCCGGGACCATGGCGGAGCCGAGCACGGCCAGGCGCCAGTTGGTTTCCTCGGCGGCAGGGAAGTTCGGGTGGTCGAGGATCGACTGGTGGATGGTCGGGGCGCCGGGGATCACGCTGATCTTCTCCTCGCGCAGCAGCCGGACCGTTGCATCCAGGTCGAAGGTCGCCATGGGGTAGATGGCCGCGCCGGTGGCCAGGCAGACCAGGATGCCGACCTTGTAGCCGAAGGTGTGGGAGAACGGGCTGACCACCAGGTAGCGGTCCTCTTCGGTGATCTGCGCGTGGTCGGCCCAGGCGTAGCTGACGCCCAGGGACTGGCGGTGCGCGGAAATGACGCCCTTGCTGCGCCCGGTGGTGCCGGAGGTGAAGATGACATCCGCGATGTCCTGCGCGGTAACCTGCGCGGCGCGTTCGGCCACCAGGGCCGGATCCGCGCCGAGGCCGGCCGCCAGGAAGTCGTCCCAGCCGGACAGCGGGAGCACCGCGGTGTCCACCGGGGCACCGGACTCCCCAGCTGGCAGGCTGACAAGGGTTTTCAGCTTCGGCAGGCCCGGGACCACGTGGGCCTCGTCGGTGTAGCCGAGCTCTGCGGCGCCCTCGACGAGCAGCCGGGTGTAGGAGGTGTCCAGGAAGCCTTCGGCCACGAACAGGACCCGGGCCTCGGCCCGGGAGAGGATCTGGTGCGCCTCGATGCCGCGGTAGCGCGAGTTCAGCGGAACCATGGCGGCACCGACGCTGGTGGCCGCGAGCGCGGCGATCACCCAGCGTGCGGTGTTCGGCGCCCAGATGGCGACCTTGTCCCCGTGCTTCACGCCGCTGGCGATCAGCGCCGCGGAGGTCCGGCGGACCTGCTCGGCCAGCTCGGCGAAGCTCAGGCGCACCGGCCCGTCGACCAGTGCTTCCCGGTCGGTGAAATGCTCGGCGGCGTAGGCCACCAGGGCGGGGATGGTTTGCGGTTGCTCATGGCTCTGCATGCACGTGGCTCCCTTGTCTTTTCGCAGCACCGTCCTCAACTGTTGGGACGCTCTGTATTGGCGTAATCCAGCTGGAACTTCACCCCGGGCAAGCCTGTCGGGGCGTGCGCGGGGGAAATAGTTTGAGGCTACTGAGGTTGGGAATGCAACGCGGGAGCTGTCCCGGTGGGCGGGAGTCGGGCAAGCCGCGGTCCGGCTGTGCAAGCAATGCCGGCCGATGGTTCATCCAGCGGAGCTTCGGAGAGCGGACCTATTTCACCAGGCCCTTGTTTCCATGGAGGGTGCCGGTCGGGAAACCCAAGGTGACCGGTTGCGGCGTCGCGCAGCAGGATTCGGGCTCCGGCTGGCCAGTTTCACAGCCCGAGGCGTCCTGGGCCGGGGCATCGCAGGATCCGCCGAGATCCGTGGAGCAGACCCCGGTCTCCGGCAAGGAGAGCTGGACGCTCGCGGCGGCCTGCAGGTCGCCGGCCAGATGGGCGGCGATGGACCGGATTTGTTCGTAGCCGGTGGCCATCAGGAAGGTCGGGGCGCGGCCGTAGCTCTTCATTCCGGCAATGTAGAAGTTCGGCTCCGGGTGGGACAGCACGCGCTCCCCGTGCGCGCTGACGGTGCCGCAGCTGTGGAACTCCGGATCGATCAGCGGCCCGAGTTCGCGCGGGGCTTCCACCGCGGGGTCCATCTCCAGGCGCAGCTCGGAGAGGATCGACAGATCCGGGCGGAAGCCGGTGGCCGGAACGATGTAGTCCACGTGCAGTTCCCGCCCGTCGGCCCCTACGACCAGGGTGCGCTCGCCGTTTTCCAGGCGCACGATGGAGAGGTTTTCAATGAGGTCGACCTGCCCGGTATCGACCAGGCGGCGCAGGCTGGTGCCCAGCTGCCCGCGGGCCGGGAGCTGGTCCGCCGCGCCTCCGCCGTAGAGCTTGACCGGGTTGGCGGTTCCGCGCAGTCCCCACAGGATCTTCGTGTCCGCCTGGGCGCTCTTCAGCCGGCCCAAGGAAATCAGGGTGTTCGCCGCCGAATGCCCGGCGCCGAGCACCAGCAGCGTTTTGCCTGCGAAGGCGTCCCGGTCCGCGCCCAGCGGATCGGGCAGCGGCGAGGTGATGGCGCCGCGGGCGCGGGCTTCTGCCTCGCCCGGGGCTTCGAGCCCCGCGCGTCCGACGGGATTGGGGGTATTCCAGGTGCCGGAGGTGTCGATCACCGCACGGGCGGTGACGTCACGGATGCCTTCGGGGGACTGGGTGCGGACAAGGAACAGCGCCTGGTCGCGACCTGCCGTGCGGGTCTTGTCCAGGCCGATCCCGTCGTCTAAGACGCGCGAAACGCCGATGACGCGGTGCAGGTAGCGGATCGAGGGTGCCAGGGCGGGGTGCGCGGCCAGCGGCAACAGATAGTGCTCCACCAGTTCGCCGCCGGTGGGCAGGGAGGTTTCCCGCGGCATGTCCCAGTCGCCCAGGCAGCGTCCCGCCGGTGTTTCCAGCAGCCGCCGGGCGGCCGCGTCGACATTGAATTTCCACGGGGAGAACAGCTTGATGTGCGCCCATTCATGCATGGACGCCCCGGCAGCTTCGCCTGCTTCGAGGACCAGGAACTGCTCTCCGCGCTCGCTGAGGTGTGCGGCGGCGGCCAGTCCGATGGGACCTGCGCCAATGATCACGATGGGATGGCTGTTGTTCACGGGGGTTCCTAACGCTGTGGGAGAAGTTCGCTGATGAGATGTTCGATGCGGGTGCGGATCTCGTCGCGGATCTTGCGCACCGGCTCGATGCCCTGGCCTGCTGGATCATCCAGCGTCCAGTCCTCGTAGCGTTTGCCGGGGAAGATGGGGCAGGTGTCCCCGCAGCCCATGGTGATGACGACGTCGGAGGCCTGCACGGCCGCCGTGGTGAGGATCTTCGGAGTTTGGGAGGAAAGGTCGATGCCCTCTTCCTGCATGGCCTGGACGGCGGCCGGGTTCACCTGGTCGGCCGGGGCCGAACCTGCCGAGCGGACTTCGATCCGGCCTTCGGCCAGGTGCTGCAGGTAGGCGGCGGCCATTTGGGAGCGTCCCGCGTTGTGGACGCAGACGAACAGCACCGAGGGCTTGGTATTCATGGGTCAGCCTTTCAGCTCTTGTGCCGGTGCGGGGAAGTACTTGCGCGAGAAGAGCGCCACGTAGACCAGCGCCACGAGGATCGGCACCTCGATCAGCGGGCCGACCACCCCGGCCAGGGCCTGGCCGCTGGTGGCGCCGAAGGTGGCGATGGCGACCGCAATGGCCAGCTCGAAGTTGTTGCCGGCGGCGGTGAAGGCCAGGGTGGTGGTGCGCTCGTAGCCCAGCTTCAGGGCGCGCCCGATCAGCATCCCGGCGCCGAACACCACAACGAAGTAGATCAGCAGCGGCAGGGCCATGCGGGCCACGTCCCAGGGGTTGCTGATGATCGCATCCCCCTGCAGGGCGAAGAGCAGCACGATGGTGAACAGCAGCCCGTACAGCGCCCACGGGCCGATCTTGGGAAGGAAGACGCCCTCGTACCAGTCGCGGCCCTTGGCCCTTTCGCCCACGGTGCGGGTGAGGAATCCGGCCAGCAGCGGGATGCCCAGGAACACCAGGACCGAGAGAGTGATCGCCCCGACGGAGAACTCCGCGCTGGTGGTCGGCAGGCCCAGCCAGGCGGGGAGGACCTGCAGGTAGAACCAGCCCAGGACGCCGAAGGCCACCACCTGGAAGATCGCGTTGACCGCAACGAGCACGGCGGCGGCCTCGCGGTCGCCGCAGGCCAGGTCATTCCAGATCATCACCATGGCGATGCAGCGGGCCAGCCCCACGATGATCAGTCCCGTGCGGTATTCGGGCAGGTCGGGGAGGAACAGCCAGGCCAGCAGGAACATGAAGGCCGGGGCCAGCAGCCAGTTGAGCACCAGCGAGGTGATCATCAGCTTCTTGTCGGCCAGCACGCGCCCGGTTTCGTTGTAGCGGACCTTGGCGAGGACCGGGTACATCATGACCAGCAGTCCCAGCGCGATGGGCAGCGAGACGCCGGCGACCTGGACGGAATCCACGATCTGGCCGAGCTGCGGGACCAGCCGGCCCAGGCCGAGGCCCAGGGCCATGGCCAGCAGGATCCAGACCGCCAGGTAGCGGTCCAGGGTGGAGAGCTTCCCCGGAGCCCGGCGCGCAGCGGGAGTTGTCGTTGGTGGCACGAAGCATCCTTAGGTAATATTGATGTTCATCGATATAGGTTTCCGGTTCGAGTATGATGACTTATATCGAAGAATGTCAATTTAGGTAGGTGCTCCAAATGACGGCAACCCCGGTGGCGGACGACGCCGCGAGCGCGGCCTGCTGTTCCGCCTGTGCCGCGCCGGCGCTGGCCGAAGCCGGGGCACGCGAGGCCGCGCGGCTGCTGAAGGCAATTGCCGACCCGAACCGACTGCGGCTGCTGTCCATCGTCAAGCACGGGCCCGCGGACGGCACCTGCGTGTGCGATCTGACCGAACCGCTGCAGCTGGGCCAGCCCACGGTCTCGCACCACCTGAAGATCCTGGTGGATTCCGGGCTGCTCGCCCGCGAGAAGCGCGGGACCTGGGCCTATTACACCCTGGTTCCGGGGTCGCTGGACAAGGCCGCCGCGCTGATCTCGGAGCTTTGAGCGTGAAGCCGCCCGCCGGTGTTCAGCTGCGCCCGATGGCCGCTGGGCAGTGGCCGGAGGTGGAACGCATCTACCGCCAGGGCGTCGCCGGCGGGCTGGCCACCTTCGAGAGCACCGTCCCTTCCTGGGAGGACTTCTCGGCGCGAAAAATTGCACAGCTGGGCTTGGTCGCGGTCGACCGGGACAGCGCCGTGATCGGGTGGATTGCCGCGTCGCCGGTGTCCGCACGCTGGGCCTATCGCGGCGTGATCGAGCATTCGGTATACGTCGACGCCGCGCAGGCGGGCCGGGGCGTGGGCACCGCCCTGCTCGGAGCGCTGGGCGCCCGGGCCCGGGCGCGGGGTTATTGGACGATCCAGTGCGCCATCTTCGCGGAGAACCACGCGAGCAGGGCGCTGCACCGCAAGGCGGGATTCCGCGAAGTGGGCTACCGGGAGCGCATTGCCCAAGCGCCGGCAGGCCCCCTGGCGGGCCAGTGGATCGACACGGTCCTGTACGAGCTGCGCATGGAGCCGGGCGCAGCAGCGGAAACCTAGGCCACGATTCCGTCGAGGAACAGCGCGCTGCAGTCCTTGGTCAGCTGGTCCAGCGTGTACTTCTTGGACGGTGAGAACCAGCGGGCGGTCAGCCACAGGGCGTCGCGGATCAGGCGGTGCACCACGTGGGCATCCAGGTCCTTCTTGAACACGCCGGAGGCGATGCCCTGCTCGATGACTTCCACCCAGAGCTTGGCGATGTCGCTGCTGATGGCGCGCGCACCGGTGGACTTGGGCAGCTTCTGGATGTACGCGACCTCGTTCTGGTAGATCTGCGTGGCGTACGGGAAGTCGCGGATAATTTCCAGGGTGATGCGGATCAGCTGGTTCAGCGCCTCACGCGGTTCGGTGCCCGAATCGGTGACGCTGCGGTAGCGGCCCTGCAGCTCCTCGAGGAACTCGGTCAGGATCTCCTCGACCATTTCGTCCTTGGAAGCGAAGTGGTGGTAGAGGCTGCCCGAAAGCATGCCCACCGAGGCGGAGATTTCGCGCACCGAGGTGCCGCCGATGCCCTGCTCGGCGAAGAGCCGGGCAGCGTTGTCGAGGATGACAGTCCGTCGGGCCGGGGCGGTCTTTTCAGCCATATGTCGCTCTTTCGCAGAAGGTGCAGGTGCAGGAGGTTCCGGGTATTCACCGCGCGCCGGGCGCTGCGGAGTCGAATTCCATCCTAACAACTAACCAAGCGCTCGTTATTGGCGCGGGGCGCGTCCCGGCCATCGGGATGCACCGCTCGGCCCGCCATGGCGCCGGGATGTAATGGTGGGCGGCGCGAAGTAACCGCCGTCGATTTCTTTCCCCGAAGGAGCAGCCCATGAGGAACTGGACCCACCACTACGCCCGGATCAACGGCATCCAGATGCACTACGTGGAAGAAGGCCAGGGCCCGCTGGTGCTGCTGCTGCACGGTTTCCCGCACACCTGGTTCAGCTGGCGCCACCAGATCACCGCGCTCGCCGAGGCCGGCTACCGCGTGGTGGCACCGGACCTGCGCGGCATGGGGCAGACCGAAGCGCCCGAGGAGCTTGCGGCCTACCGGGCCGATGTCATCACCGCGGACCTGGTGGGCCTGCTGGACCACCTGGGCGAGGAGCAGGCGGTGGTCTCCGGCATCGACTACGGCATGTTCGCCGCCTACGACCTGGCCGCCGAACACCCCGAACGGGTGCGCGCGCTGATCGGCCTGCAATACGCCGGCCTGCCGCACTACGACGCGCTGCCATCGCAGACCGAGATCGAGCGCGGCAAGGAAGCATTCAACCACATGGCCTATTACCATGTGGATCCCCAGGGCGCCCGGGCGGACTACGACGCGCACCCCCGCGAGATCATCGCCAAGATTTTCCACGTGCTGTCCACCGACGGAGACTTCGCCGCGGTGTACGCCAACCCTGCGGGCACACCCTACCGCCAGGCGCTGCCGCAGCCGCCGGCCCTGCCCTGGTCCTGGCTGGGCGAATGGGAGCTGGAAGCCTATGTCAGCGACTTCGCCCGCAGCGGTTTCGGCGGCGGCATCAACTGGTACCGGGTGGCGGATTTGAACTGGGAGTACCGCAACGACCGCGCCGCCGGGAAGAGCACGGTTCCGTACTACTTCCTGGGCTCGGAAACCGACCTGCAGCTGGCCGAACAGTACGGCGAGGGCATCCAGGCGCAGCTCGACGCGCAGCACGGGGACGTGCGCTCGGTGGCCACCGTGCCCGGCGGCGGCTACCTGATCGCCATGGAGCGCGCTGCGGAGGTCACCGAGAACTTCCTTGCATTCCTCCACGATATGGACCGCGTGAGCGTCTAACGCTGCGCCGCACCTAGAATTGCCGCAGGGCAGGGACCGCGACGCGGCCCGCGAAGACGGCAAAGATGGAGTTCGTGTGCAGTGGATCGAGGCCGCATTCGTCCGCGGCGGAACGAGCAAGGGCCTGTTTTTCGCCCAGGACTGGCTTCCCGAAGGTCGCGCGGCCCGGGATCGGGTTTTCGCCGAAGCACTGGGCTCACCGGACCGCTTTGGGCGCCAGCTGGATGGGATGGGAGGCGGCAGCTCTTCGCTGTCCAAGGTCATGGTGGTCTCCCGCTCGCAGCGCGAAGGCGTGGACCTGGACTACACCTTCGGCCAGGTCGCGGTGGATACCGGGGTGACCGACTACGCCGGGAACTGCGGCAACCTGTCCTCCGGGGTGGTGCCCTTCGCCCTGGAAGCCGGGCTGCTCCGGGTCCCGGATGGGCGGCAGGCCTTCACGCTGTTCAACACGAATACCTCGAAAATCGTTCAGGTGAGCCTGCAGGTAGTTCAAGGGCGCGCCGCCGTGGAGGGCGACCTGTCGCTGCCCGGGGTACACGGCGCCGCCGCACCCATTGAACTGAGCTACCCCGACCCGGCCGGAAGCCGCAGCGCCGGCCTGCTGCCCACCGGCAACCCGGTGGACGTGCTGCCGGTCGATGGGCAGGAGTATCCGGTGAGCCTGGTGGACGCCGCGCTGCCGACGGTGGTCATCGAGGCCGCGCGGCTGGGTCTGGAAGGCACCGAAAGCCCGGAGCAGATCGATGCGAACAGGCCGGTGATGGCGCTGCTGGAAAAGATCCGCCGGGCCGGGGCGGTGGCCATGGGGCTGTGCACGGCTCCCGAGGACGCGGCGCAGGTCATGCCCAAGATCGTGCTCGCCGCGGCGCCGGCTCCCGCGACGCTGCTGGACGGCTCGCTGAGCCCGGCCGGGGACTGCGACCTGCTGGTCCGGGTGATCTCCATGGGGCAGACACACAAGGCGGTTCCGGGCACCGGGGCCATGTGCCTGGCGGCCGCCGCGCAGATTCCCGGAAGCATCGCCGCGACGCTGGCCGGGCGGAGGAACAGCGACGTGATCAGGCTGGGCACCCCCTCGGGCGCGGTGTCCGCCGCCGCCCACTTCGACGCCGCCGACGCGCTGGTGCACACCTCGCTGCTGCGCACCGCAAGGATCTTGATGAAGGGCTTCGTGCAGCTGCCGCGGTAGCCATGCCGCGGCGGCTGCACGGTGCTTGTGGAGCGGACGGCTACCCGACGCTGCTCAACGGCAGCAGCCGCGCGCGGTCCACCGCGTACGGGGAGTCGTGAGCCGGCGCTCCGCCATGGTGGTCATTGGGCTCCATCACGCAGTGGGTGCGCCCGTAGACGGTGTACATGCACTTGTTGCAGTGGATGCAGCGGCTGGTCACCGTGGAATCCTCGCGGATGCGGTTGGCCAGGTCCGGCTCGCGCAGCAGCCCGCGGCCCATGGCCACGAAGTCGAAGCCCTCGCGCATGCCGGTGTCGATGTGCCCGCGGTTGGTGATGCCACCGAGCAGGATCAGCTTGGTGTGCTTCATGACCGGAACGAACTGCCGGGCCGCGTCAAGCATGTACAGGTCCTTGTACGGGAAGCTGCCCAGGGCGAGCTTGCCGAACAACCGCACGCCGGTCTTCATCGGCTCCTTCACCACGGCGGCGAAGTCGGACACCGGAACATCGCCGCGGAACAGGTACATCTGGCGGATGATCGAGGACCCCTGGGTCAGCTCGATGGCATCCAGGTTCCGGTCCTCGTCCAGCAGCTGCGCGGTGCGGATCGAATCATTGAGCCAGATGCTGCCGGGCAGCCCGTCGTCCATGCTGATCTTCGCGATGACCGCGATCTTGTCCCCGACTTCCTCGCGCACGCGCTGCGCGATCTCGCGCACGAAGCGCGAACGGTTCTCGATGCTGCCGCCGTAGTCGTCCTTGCGGCGGTTCAGCAGCGGGGAGAGGAAGGAGCTGGGCAGGTAGTTGTGCCCGAAGTGCAGCTCCACGGCGTCGAAGCCGGCCTGCACCGCGATCCGGGCCGCCGCCCCGAACTGCTCGATGACCATGGTGATTTCCTCGCGCCGGATGGCGCGGCAGTACTCCATGGAGGAGGGGTTCACGAACTTGCTCGGCCCCATCGAGGTCACGCCGGTGATCTTCTTGGAGGCGACCATGCCCGCGTGGCCCAACTGCGCGCTGATCGCCCCGCCCTCGGCGTGGATCGCGTCGGTCAGCCGCCGCAGGCCGGGCAGCGCCTGCTCGCTCATCAGGATCTGGCCCGGCGCGGAAGCGCCTTCCGGGGAGACGCAGCAGTAGGCCACGGTGGTCATCCCCGCGCCGCCGCGGATGAAGCCAAGGTGGAAATCTATCAGGTCGTCGGTGACCAGGCCCTTGGGGGAGCGGCCCTCGGAAGTGGCGGCCTTGATGATGCGGTTGCGCAGCGTCACCGGGCCCAGGGTGGTCGGGGCGAACGGATCGGGAATGGTGGTGGTCATGCTCTTCCTTTCCACGGCGCGAGGCCGGGCAATGGGATAGGGAATAACAAACAGGGCAAGGGGCCCCCACCATGGTGTGGACCGTGGTGGGAGCCCCTTGCCGGGTGCGCCGAGTCTTCCTAGAAGGCGTCCTCGACGAGCGCGTCGCCGATGACCGGCTCAACGCGGGACTTGATTTCCAGCCTTCCGTCGCGCACCGCGTCGTCGATGCTCTGGCTCAATGACGAGCAGCTCAGCGCGGTAGTGCCGCACACGCTGTCCCGGGCATCGGCCGTGGCTTCGGCGAAGCGGGGGCACGAGGTCGCCGCATAACTGACCCACTGCACACTGGTGTGCGGGATGCTGTATTTCTCCACCAGGACGGCGGTCCCGCACTGCTGGCAATCGATCTGTTTCATGAGGTGCTCCTCGCTGGCCCGTGTCCGGGCCGATAGTACTTTCCCCGCAACGATGCGCCGGGTGCGTGAATTTCGGTAGAGGCTAGGCCTTGGCCTTGGCCTTGGTTGGATCCTGTTCCGGAACGACGCCCTTGGCCACGTTCTCCGCGACCTCGACCTTCCAGGTTTCCAGTGCCTTGGTGGTGTCCACCTCGAACTCGAAGCGGGCGACCATGTCCTCGGTGATGTCCTCGACGTCAACGAAGAACTGCTCGTACCAGCGGCGCAGCTGGTAGACCGGGCCGTCTTCTGCGGTCAGCAGCGGGTTCTCGATGCGGGTCTTATGCTTCCAGATCTCCACGTCCTGCTTGAACTGGGTCTCCACGCCTTCGGTGAACATGTCGGCCATGGCGTCGGCCTGCTCCTGGGTGACGCCGTCGATGGTGTGCACCGAGGTGCCGAACATCAGCACGAACGAGTCCTGCGAGATCGGGTAGTGGCAGTTGACCAGCTTGGTTTCCACGGTGGTGTCGCCGGCAACGGTGTACACGGTGTCCAGCATGAACGACGGGCCGTAGTAGGCGGCGTCGGAGATGGTCTCCGAATCCGGCATGTCCAGCTGCACGCCGGTGTGGATGTCGTCGCGGCCGGTCGAACGCATGTGCTGCGCGGCGACGTGGCCCTCGAAGATGTTCTTGAAGTACTGCGGCATCTGGTAGTGCACGTAGAAGAAGTGCGCCATGTCCACCACGTTGTCCACGATCTCGCGGCAGTTCGAGCCCTCGACCAGGAAGGTGTTCCAGGACCAGTCGCTCCACTCGTCGGTGCCGAAGCCCGGAATCTCCGGGATGGTCACGTCAGCCGGGGGAGGGTTGCCCTGCGGGTCGTTCCAGACGAACAGCAGGCCGTTGACCTCCATGGTTTCCCAGGCGGCGGTGCGGGCGCGCAGCGGCACGCGCTGTGCGTACGGCACGTCCTTGCACTTGCCGTCGCCGCCCCAGCGCCAGTCGTGGAACGGGCAGGAGATCTCGTCGCCCTTGATTTCGCCCTTGGACAGGTCGCCACCCATGTGGCGGCAGTAGGCGTCCAGCACGTTGAGCTTGCCCTTGGTGTCGGCCCAGATGACGACCTTGGTGCCGAAGACCTTGATGGTGTGCGGCTTGCCGTCGCGGAAGTCCTTGGAGCGGCCCAGGCAGTGCCAGCCGCGGGCGAAGCGGGTCGGGTTGCTGCCCGCATCGATGAGGCGGACTTCGTCGAACTGCTCGGAATCGGTGATTTCGGTCATGTCAATGGACATGGCTTCTCCTTTTCGTTGGTGTGGTGCCGGCGACCCGTGAGGTGCCGCCGAAGGGTAGCTGCGCACCGATGGCAGGGCCATCATCGGTGAAGGCCTGTTGGTGCAGCGAGCTGGGGGTTCTGCAGGTTTGCTCAGCGCATGAGCACTTGTCCGCCATCCACCGGCAGGGAATGCCCGGTGATGTAGCGGGAGTTTTCCGAGCAGAGGAACACGACCGCCGGGCCGATGTCCTTCTCGGTATCGCCCATGCGCCCCAGCGGAATCGTGGCGATGTACTCGCGGGCTTCCTCCGGGTTGATGCGCTCCCAATGCTCAAGGGAAGGCGAGGTGGCCAGCGGAAGAATTGCGTTGACCCGGATGCCGTCGTTAGCCCATTCGCAGGCTGCCGTGCGAGTGAGCACCCGGATCGCTTCCTTGGCGGCCGCGTAGCCGCCGTAGCCGGTCGGGTTCCAGCGCACGCCGGCGGCGGAACCCAAGTTGACGATGCTGCCCTGGCCCTGCAGGTGCGGGTGGCAGGCGCGCATCAGGCGCCAGGTGGCCAGCGGACCGGATTCCATGCCGCGCAGGTAGTCCTGCTCCGGCAGGTCCAGCAGCTCCCCGTGCACCGAGGTCTGGGCGTTGTTGACCAGGATGGACAGTCCGCCGAAATGCTCCACCACGTCCTGGACCAGCTGCTCGATCTGTTCCGGGTCGATGACATCGCAGGTGAATGCCTGGGCGTCGCCGCCCTCGCTGCGGATTTCCGCGGCCACGTTCTGAACCTTCTGCGCGGTGCGTCCGGCGAGCGCCACGCGGGCGCCCTCGAATGCCAATGCGCGAGCGATGCCGCGGCCAATGCCCTGGCCCGCTCCGGTGATCAAGGCCACCCGGCCGTCGAGTACACCCATGCCTGCTCCTTTTCGTTGCCAACACTTCCGCACTCAGTGTGCCAAGCGAATGTGACCGGGATCTCCTCATATCCCACTGTCTGGGACTTTGCGCGGAGCGGTTTTCTGATCCGCAACATACTGATTTCACGCTCGGGGATCAGGGCCTGCGGCCCGCGCCTCCCGCACACGTTTGAATGCCGCGCGCACGTTGCCTTCCGAGGCCCTGCGCGAACCGGGGAGAAAGCCCCGGGGCACCACCGATACACCACGGGCGTACATCACTCACACGCGCAGAAGAGGAAGCGCCATGACCACGTCCAGGCGGCAAGCCATCAAGAAAGAGGCCAAATTCCCTGGCTACGCGAAAATCGTCAGCGTCCTGCTGGTCGCCGAATTCGTCGGAACCTTTGAATCCGCGATGATCTTCATCGCCCTGCCCAGCATGATGCATGAATTCAACGTCGATGCGGCCGCCGTGGGCTGGGCCACCACGGCATTCCTGCTGGTGGCCGCCGCCTCCGCGGCGGTCTGCGGACGTCTGGGCGACATGTACGGGCGCAAGAAGCTGCTGGCGATCGTGCTGGCCATCTCCGTGGTCGGTTCCATCATCAGCTTCACCTTCGGCACCCTGGGCGGGGTCATCCTGGGCCGTGCGCTGCAGGGCGTGGCCGGGGCCACCTTGCCGCTGTGCCTGGGGCTGGCCCGCCAGGAACTGCCCCAGCAGAAGTTGCCCAACGTGATCGCGCTGATCGCCGGATCCTCCTTCCTGGCCGGCGCCGGCGGCAACCTGATTGCCGGCGTGCTGCTGCAGCTGGGCAACTGGAAGGCGCTGTTCATCGTCTCCGGAATCATGGGCGCCATTGCCGCGCTGATGGTGGTCTTCTTGCTCAAGGCTTCCCCGACCCCGCGCGGCGAGGCCCGCGGCATCGACTACGTCGGCGGGCTGCTGTTCGCCCCGGCCGTCGCACTGGTCCTCTACGGCCTGACCAACGCCGGCGCCTGGGGCTGCTGGACGGAAAGACCCTGGCTTTCGTGCTCGGCGGCCTGGCCGTCGCGGCCATCTGGGTCTGGTGGGAGCTGCGTGTTGAGAACCCGATGATCAACCTGCGCCTGATGAAGACCAACAAGATGGCGCTGACCCAGCTGTGCACCGCGGTGCTGGGCATCGGCCCGCTGGTGGCCGTGGGCATCCTGACCCCGCTGATCCTGCTGGCGCCCGCCACGGATCCCGCCGGCCTGGGCGTCTCCCCGGCCGTCGGCGGACTGGTCATCTTCAGCGCCGCGACCCTGAGCTTCGTCGGCTCGCCGTTCAGCGGCAAGGTCGCCGCCGCGGTGGGCGCCCGCCGTGCGCTGCTGATCGGCATCGTGATCAGCTTCATCGGCTACTCGTTGATGTTCTGGGCGGACAACACCTTGCCGACCTTCATCATCAACACCTACGTGATCGCCATCGGCGTCATGTTCTCCTACACCGCGTTCCCGAACCTGGTCGCCGAATCCGTGCCGCTGGAGAACACCAGCGAAGGCATGGGCATCAATACGGTCACCCGCACCATCTTCATGGCCGTGGGCACCACGGTGCTGACCATGGCGCTGGCCTCCTCGACCGTGGAGGGGACCATGGTCTCCACCGAGGCCGGGTTCAACACCGCCTACCTCATCATCTCCGCGAGCTGCGTGGTCGCATTCTTCCTGGCGCTGCGCATCAAGGACGCGCCGCGCACCGAAGCGGCCGACCCGCAGGACGCCGCGGAAGCCCAGGTGGCGGGCGCCTAGTACCCGCAACCCTTTCCCGGGGCCCGGCATCTGCCTGCCCCGTCGCAGACCACCCGCCCCGGTCCGCTCGAAGCATCGAGCCGACCGGGGCGGGGACCCGTCCGCCGGTGGCGCATCACAAAATCTCGCGCGCCGTTCCGGACTTTCTTTCAGTACGCATTACCCAGCGCCCGGTTCCCGGGCGCTGTCCTACCCATGCACTGACAACAGCAAAGGAAACACGATGGCGTCGTTTCTAGACAAGCAAAACCCCGGGGCCACCCGGGCCAGCTATGCAAAGATCATCACCGTGCTGATCGCCACCGAGCTGGTGGGCACCTTTGAATCCGCGATGATCTTCATCGCGCTGCCCAGCCTCATGGCTGAATTCCAAACCGATGCGGCCACCGCCGGCTGGGCCGCCACCTCCTTCCTGCTCGTCGCCGCGGCCTCCGCCGCGATCTGCGGCCGGCTGGGAGACATCTACGGACGCAAGAAGATGCTGGTGATCGTCCTGTTCATCTCGGTGGTCGGCTCGATCATCAGCTTCACCTCCGGCTCCATCGAAGGGGTCATCATCGGCCGCGCCTTCCAGGGCGCCGCCGGTGCGACGCTGCCGCTGGGCCTGGGCATCGCCCGCGCGGGCATCGAGAAGGACAAGGTTCCCGGCGCCATCGCACTGGTCGCCGCGGTGTCCTTCATCGCCGGCGCCGGCGGCAGCCTGGTGGCGGGCGTGCTGCTGGACCTGGGCAACTGGCAGGGGCTGTTCATGGTCTCCGGCATCCTGGGCCTGGTTGCGGCCGTCATGGCCATGACCATGCTGGACCGCTCCACCGGGTTGAGCGCCGAACGCAAGAAGGTCGACTACATCGGCGGCCTGCTCTTCGCACCGGCCGTCGCCATGGTGCTTTACGGCGTCTCGAACTCCACCGCCTGGGGCATCACCGATGCCCGCACCCTGCAGTTCGTGCTCGGCGGCCTGGCCGTCGCGGCCCTGTGGATCTGGTGGGAGCTTCGTGTTGAGAACCCGATGATCAACCTGCGCCTGCTGAAGACCAACAAGATGGCGCTGACCCAGCTGGCCACCGCGATCCTGAGCGTCGGCCCGCTGGTCGCCGCGCAGATCATCGGCCCGATGATCATGCTCTCCCCGGCCGGCCCCGGGGTGGGCCTGGGCCTGTCGCCGACGATGGGCGGACTGGTCATCTTCGGCGCCGCATCGGTGGCGTTCATCTGCTCGCCGATCAGCGGAAAGATCGCCGCGAAGGTGGGTGCGCGCCGTTCGCTGCTGATCGGCGTGGTCGTCTGCCTGATCGGCTATGGTGCGCTGTTCTGGGCGCAGTACAACGTGCTGTCCTACATCATCGCGATCAACGTGGTGTTCATCGGCACCATGTTCGCCTACACCGCGTTCCCGAACCTGGTCGCCGAGTCGGTGCCGGTGGAGAACACCAGCGAGGGCATGGGCATCAACACGGTCACCCGCACCATCTTCATGGGCGTGGGCACCACCGTGACCACCATGGCGCTGGCTTCCTCCACCGTGGAGGGCACCGGGGTGCCGAGCGAGTCCGCCTACACCCTGACCTACGTGATCATCCTGGCTACCAGCCTGGTCGGCTTCCTGGTGTCCTGGTTGATCCGCGACAAGAAGAACGCGCAGGCCGCCGCCGGTGACGAGGATCTGGTCGGAGCCGTCGAAGGCTAAGCACCACAGCACCTGAAGGCAAGAAGCCGGGGAGGGAACCATCATTCGGTTCCCTCCCCGGCTTCTCTTTTCGCGGTGCGGCGGTCTCTCAGGCGCCGCTGCGCTTGATCAGCGCGGCCAGCGCCTGCCCGCCGCCGATGCACATGGTGACCACCGCATAGGTCAGGTCGCGGCGCACCAGGTCCTTGGCCGCACGCAGCGTGAGGATGGCTCCGGTCACGCCGATCGGGTGGCCCAGGGCGATGGCCCCGCCGTAGGGGTTCACGCGCGACGGATCCAGCTTGGCGTCCCGGATCACTGCCAACGCCTGCGCGGCGAAGGCCTCGTTGACTTCGAAGGTGTCGATGTCCTGCGGAGACAGGCCGGTTTCGGAGAACAGCTTGTGCAGGGCCAAGGTCGGGGCATAGCCCATGTAGGCCGGGTCGAGTGCGGCGGTGGTGACATGTTCAATGGTGGCCAGCGAACGCAGGCCGTGTTCCTGCGCGGTGGACTGCTTGGCCAGCAGCACCGCGGCGGCGCCGTCGTTGATGCCCGAGGCGTTGCCAGCGGTCACGCTGCCGTCCTTCCGGAAGGCGGGCTTGAGCAGCGACAGGCTTTCCGCCGTGGTGTCCGGGCGCGGATGCTCGTCGAGGCTGACGGTCACCGGCTTGCGCCCGCCCGTGGTGACCTCCGTGATTTCCTCGGCGAACGCGGCTAGGGCTTCGCTGGTGCCCGAGCGGCGCTGGCTTTCGGCGGCGAACTCGTCCTGCTGCTCGCGGCTGATGCCGTACTTGTCCGCCACGTTCTCCGCGGTGACACCCATGTGCTGCCCGGAGAACGGGTCGGTGAGCATGGCCACGGTGCCGTCCAGCACCGTGCGGTTGCCCAGCCGCGAGTTGCCGCGGGCGTCATAGTCCAGAAACGGCATGCGGGACATGGACTCGGCCCCGCCGGCGAGGATGAACTGCGAGCCGCCCCAGGCCAGCTGCTGGGCTCCGGACCAGATGGCCTGCAGCCCGCTGCCGCACAGCCGGTTGACGGTGAAGGCAGGCGTGGAGTCGGGCAGTCCGGCGCCGAGGGCCACGCGTCGGGCCAGGTAGGCGTCGGGTCCGACCTGGCCCACGCAGCCCATGACGACCTCGTCGACCTGCTCCGCGGAGACCCCGCTGCGGGACAGCGCCTCGCGGGCTGCAACTTGGCCCAGCTCATGGGCCGGAACCGAATTGAGGCTTCCGCCGTAGCGGCCTACGGGCGTGCGTGCGCCATCGAGAATGGCGATCTTTTCTGCAGACAAATCGGCTTCCTTAGCTCAGGGTTTACTGGGGGCAGGCCCGCGGCGTGCCTCTTGCCTGTCACGTTACAAAAAAGTCCTAGTGGCAGGCGTGAGATGATCCCGTTCTCCGGGATCCTTCGGGCGCCGGCGGCTGGGGCTGGGCGAGCATGGAGGGCGGGGACCCTCACCGGGCCCGCGCGGCGACCCGGAAGCTTCCGGAGTAAGGGTTTTCATGTTCTCCGATTTGGCGTTCTTCTCCTTCGTGCAGCTGGCCGATGCCTCGCTGCATGGCGAGTACAACCGCTGGCACCAACTGGACCACCGCCCCGAGAACCTGGCCCTGCCCGGCGTGGCCTGGGGAGACCGCTGGGCGCGGGTGCGCGAGCAGGAAACGTCGCACGCGGCGGATTCGGCATTCGCGGACACCGACTTCGTGGCGATGTACTGGTTCCGTGACCCGGTAGAGCAGAGCGTCGACGCCTGGGACCGTCTGGGCGAAGCGTCGTTCCAGTGGGGTCGCGGCCCGATCATCCCGGGAGTCGAGCGCAAACTGCTGGCCTTCTTCCGCCCGGTCAAGGGCTACTCCGCGCCGCACGCACTGGTCAGCCCCGACGTGCTGCCGTTCCGCCCGAACCAGGGCATGCACATCACGCTCACCCGCTACCCGGAGCCGCACGGGCTGGACGCGCACGACAGCTTCCGCTGGGAAGACACCGAACTGATGCCGGAACTGCTGAAGGTCCCCGGGGTTGCCGGCGGCTGGACGTTCTCCTTCAGCCACGCCCAGCAGCACACCACGCTGCCTTTTGCGGACACCGTCAGCCACCAGCCGGGTGAGCTGCGCATCCGCCTGCTGTATCTGGACGGGGAACCGCGAATGACCGGTTCCGCCATCCGCAGCACCGAACATCAGCTTGCCGCCGAACCCTCGGCACCACAGGCCGGAGAAGTCCTCTTCTCCTCGACACTGAGCACAATCATTCCTTGGAGGGACTGGTGAAAAGCATTGAAGAGCGCCTGCAGGCGCTGGAAGACCGGGCTGAAATCCTGGACTTGATCGCAAGCTACGGACCCTTCGCCGACTCCGGCAACGCGCAGGCCATCGAGCGGCTCTGGGCCGAAGGCGGGACCTACTCCTTCGACACCACCACGCTGCAGTACGAAGACTTGGCAGGGCTGGTCGAATTCGACACCCACAAGGACTTCATGGCCGCCGGCTGTGCGCACGTCGGCACCGCGCCATCGCTGCGCATCGACGGGGACGCCGCGGTGGCCACGAACCACTCGCTGGTTTTCGCCCGCCGCGGCGAGCCGTGGACCGCCGAGCGCGTTAGCGCCAACCGCTGGGAGCTCACCCGCACAGCCGAGGGCTGGAAAGTTGCTAAGCGCGAGAACCGCCTGCTGACCGGCAGCGAATGGGCGCGGGAGCTGTTCAGCAACTAGCCGCAACCGCACCGGATCTGCCAGCGAGGGTCATAAATTAATGGTGTTGAATAGGGAATGCTCCCGGCCCAGGCCGGGAACATTCCTTTTGTTCTAGGTGCCGCTGTACTGCTCGAAGCGCGTCAGCGGGGTTTCCCCGGATTCGCCTAGGCGTTGCAGGGTAGACATCCTCCATGCGGGCGACTTTTCAAAGGGCTAGATTGAGGTGGGAGATAGGCCCGAACGGAAAGTGGCTCTGGGCCGTTATATTTGACCGTAATATCTCAACATAGAATGATTTTTAGCACTCTAACGGTCGTCGGAGTTTTTTGGGATACGGTGAAGTTCAAAAAACTGGAAGTCGCTTTGGTGCGATTTGCATGGAAATATTGTGAACGAGGGGAACCTAGTAGGTATGGAATCAGCCAGAGGGTATTGGGCGATCATTTTAGGGATACTTTTAGTGATCTTGGCGATCACAGTATGGAGAGTTTCGATCCATGCCACCCCTGACCAGTATGGTGCTGAAAACCGCAGCAATGAAGGATCAAATGGCACAAAATCTCTTGCCAGAAAGCAAGATCCAGTTGATTCTTTTGATGAAAATATCAAAAGATATGTCGCTAATGCATACTCAAGTACCGATGGATTGAACCCAATCTCAGATGTAGACATCGTTTATCTGGGTAGAGAAATCTGTTCTGATCTTGAATCCAATGGCGACGGAAAACTTTATCTCCCCGAGAGCGTATCTTCCGGAGACGAAGTAACCATTGATTTAGCCATCGCTCTAAATTATGCATACGCTACGAACGTCGAATGTAGCCATACGAATAACGATGAGGCAGACAATTTCTTTCGACGTATGTTTTTCAAGCTAGCGGTTGATGGAAAAGACGCGACGGCTGATTGGATAAAGAGTGAACTGGGATCTCAACCTGTCACCTCCGACGAGTGGAGAAGCTCGGAGCTGTACTTGCGTGATGGGGGGAGTGCCGTGTTGTGTAATGACGGTTCTATATCCACTGCTGAAGGAAAACAGGGAGCCTGTTCTTGGCATGGTGGAGTCTCGAACTAGGGGTAGCTATTTCCAACGAGGTAGCCGGAGACAAGTGGCCGTGGTCTTTGAGCAGGTCGCGGGCCGTGAAATCCTCAGGATCTTGCGCCCAACCAAACACGTCCGTGATCGGACGCCAGCCCACAGTGGCGGCGAAGAGCAGGTGCGAGAGCAACCGTTTGCCGTCGGACTCGGAATACGCGTCCTGCTTGGCGCCCGCGTCGGTGGCCGAGGCCAGGAACACGTCCGCGAGCTGTCCAGCGGTTTCCATATCGGTCACGGACGAGGGCGGATTCCACCACTAGGACGGTTCTTCCCCGATGAGGCCTTGCCCGTCATGCGCCCAAACGGTACCCACGCGGGTCATGTCCACAATGTCGTATTTATTGGAGAGAACTAGCGGCATCTATTCGAATTAAACCAGTGATGCTCCCGGCTTTCCGGGAGCATCACTGGTTTATGCGGAGGTTGATCAGGCTCCGCTGTACTGCTCGAAGCGCGTCAGCGGGGTTTCCCCGGACTCTGCCAGCCGCTGCAGGGTGGACAGGCGCGGGCCCAGGGCGCTGCCGAAGCGTATGTCCCAGTGGTCGAACTCGTCGGCCGCCAGTGCGCGCCGTGCGTGGTGCACCCAGTTCGGGTCGTCCAGCATCTCGCGCCCCAGCAGCACGATGTCCGCGTCCTGGTCCTCGATCATCCGGCTTGCCTGCTCCGGATCCACGATGAAGCCCACGCAGGCCACGAGCGCATCAGTGCCGGCCTTGATGGCCCGGGCGAAGTCGGCGTGGAAGCCGAAGCCGCGGCGCACGCGGGTGTCGCTGGAACGGTCGGTGGTGATGCCGCCGGAGGAGGTGTCGATGACGTCCACGCCGGCGGCGTTCGCGTGACGGGAGAATTCGACGATGTCCTCGATGCCCAAGCCTCCGTCCGTCACGCCGTCCACCGAAGACACCCGGTAGGCCAGGATGATCTCGTCGCCGATCGCCTCGCGGATGGCGCGGATGACCTCCAGCGGGTAGCGCATGCGCCCGGCGGTGTCCCCGCCGTAGCCGTCGGTGCGGGTGTTGGAGATGGGGGAGAGGAAGGAGTGCAGCAGGTAGCCGTGGGCGCCGTGCAGCTCAATGTAGCGGAAGCCGGCCTCCGCGGCGCGGCGCGCGGCGGCCGCCCACTGGATCACGGATTCGGCGATCTCCGCTTCGCTCATCTCGGTCGGTACCGGCCAGTCCGGACCGGCCGGAAGCGCCGAGGGGGCGATGGTCTGCCATGGCGGGTTGCCGGCCTGGGCGTCCGTTTCGTCCAGCGGGGCGCCTGCATGCCACGGTTCGCGCACCGAGGCGCGGCGGCCTGCATGGCCCAGCTGGATGCCGGGGACGGAGCCGTGGGCGTCCAGAAGGCTGGCGATGCGGGTCATTCCCTCCACCTGGGCGTCGTCCCACAGGCCCAGATCGTGGTGGGAGATGCGTCCGCGCGGCTCGACGGCCGTCGCCTCGACGATGACCAGACCCGCGCCGCCCAGGGCGAAGCGCCCCAGATGGGCTAGGTGGAAGTCGCTGACGAAGCCGTCGACAGCCGCGTACATGCACATGGGTGAGACCCCTGCCCGCAGGGGTAGCGTGGTGCCGCGGATGCTCAGGGGCGTGAAGAGCGCCCGCTCCTCGGGGTTTGCTGTGCGCGCGTCAATAGTCATGCCAGCACTCTACCGAGCAGCCGGACGGCCCGGGCCGCCAGTCCCATTTCCCGGAACCGCCAGCTCAGTGCCGTACGGTGCCCCGCGATGAAGGAAGCATCAGGGCCAGCACCGAGGCGAACAGGCAACTGGCGGCGACGGCTGCGAAGGCAAGCGTCAGGCCGGCCTGGGTCAGGAACTGCGACCCTCCGGCGGACACCGCGAAGCCGGAGAGCAGAACGGCGAACAGGGCGCTGGCGGCGGCCCCGGAGAAGGTGCGGACCAGCGAATTGATGCCGTTCGCCGCCGCGGCGTCCTGCGCCGGGCTGTATCCCATGACCAGTGCGGGCATGGCCGCGAAACTCAGTGCCGTGCCCACCCCCACCAGCGCCGCGCCAACCACGATGGCGGTGAGCGAGCCGTGCGTGAACAGGCGGAAGACGAAGGACAGCGACATGACCAGCGCGCCCAAGGCCAGCACCTTGCGGGCGTCGATGCGGTTGAGCAGCATGCCGGCCACCGGTGAAAGCCCGGCCATGGTCAGCGACGCGGGGATCATGACCAGCCCGGCGTCCACCGGGCTGAGGCCCAGCCCGGAGCCGAGGTCCGCCGGGGCCTGCACCTCGTGGGCGGTCAGCAGGTGGTTGGCGAACATTCCGGCGGTGGCGAAGAAGGTGGCGATGTTGGTCAGCAGCACCGGACGGCGGAAGGCGGTGCGCAGATCGACGACCGGGCGGGCGCTGCGCAGCTGCTGCGGAACCCACAGGCAGGCCGCCAGGATCCCGAGGCCTGAAATCACCGCGAGCGGCAGCGGATGCGTGCCCCACCAGCCGGACTTCGAGAGGACAAATAAAACGCTGCCCAGCACCACCGACAATCCCAGCGCACCGAGCACGTCGAACCGTCCGCCGGGGTAGGCGCCCGCATCGCGGACCAATGCCAGTGCGCCGGCCATGGCCAGGATCCCTCCGGCGGCGGAGAACACGAAGATCCCAGAGGTGCCCAGGGCGCTGCTGCCCAGGATCCCGGAGAGCAGCAGCCCGGTGGCCGACCCCAGTCCGACGGTGGCGCTCATGACGGCGATCGCGGTACCGGCACGGCCCGCCGGCATGATGCCGCGCAGCAGGCTGATGCCGATGGGAACAATGGAGGAGGCGCAGCCCTGCAGGGCACGGCCCGCCAGCGCCCAGCCGAAGCCCGGCCCCACCGCGGCCGTCAGCGAACCGGCCACCAGCAGTCCCAAGGCGGCCAGCAGCAGGCGCCGCCTGCCGTACATGTCCGCCATGCGCGAGAGCACCGGGGTGCCCACGGCCCCGGCGAGGAGGGTAATCGTCACCAGCCACGAAGCATCCTCCGCCGAGACCCCGAGGTCTTCGGAGAAGCTGGGCAGCGACGGGACGACCAACGTGAACTGCATGGAGGAGAGCATGCCGCTGACGGCAAGCAGGAGGACAGTGGGCCACCGGGCGGCGGCCCACTTGGCCTGGGGCTCGCCGGTTTCGAGGCTGCGGGTAGCGCTCATGGCAGCAACCGGCGCTCGCCGGCGGTTGGGCTGGCTACGGCGATGGAAGTCATTGGGCGGCGCTGGATTCAAGGAAGGTGCGGAAGACGTCCGGCAGGCGGATGGCTTTCTGCTCGGGGCTGACGGTTACCAACCAGTTGGATGCTGTTGCCACCAGGGTCTGGTCTTCGCGCCGCCACATTTGGAAATCGAAGCGGACCGAGCAATTCCCGATTTCCCCGACGCGCAGCTCAATGGTGATTTCCTCGAAGAGCCGCGCCGCCTGCAGATAGTCGCAGTGGGTGGCCCGGGACACCGTCCACCAGCCGAAGCGTTCGAGCAGGGTGTCCTGGCGGAATCCGTTCAGCAGCAGCCACTCGGTCTGCAGCGCTTCCATGCGAGGGAACCAGGTGGCGTAGTAGAGGATTCCGGCGGGGTCCGTGTCCGCGTAGCTCAATCGTTGGGTGTGCTCGTGGACCGGTGTGGAAAGTTCGGTATCAAAATTGAGCGACATTGCTGGAAGTCCCTCCTGAATTCGATTTGTATGGAGCGCAAGCAAACATTACCCAGCATTTGCTCGGTGCAGTTTGCCGGATCCGAGTGAACGGGAAGAACCGATCCTAGACGCTATATCCGCCGTCCACGTTCAGCTTCTGGCCGGATATAAAATTTGCCTTTTCTGAAACTAGGAAGGCGACAGCCTCGGCGATATCTGCCGCAGTGCCAAATCTTCTCAAGGGGATGTTATCCATGGTGACCTGCAGGGCGTTGCTATCCAGTTCGCCAGTATCGATAAGCCGCGCGGCCATCCCGTCACTCAGCATGCCCGGAGCAACCGAGTTTGCTCGTACACCGTAGCGGCCTTCTTCGGCAGCTAATGCGCGAATCATGGACTCGACCCCGCCTTTGGGAATCGCCGACAGGCCATCTCTTTTGGGGTAGCGAGCAGTGGCTGCCGAAGTTACAGCGGTGATCGATCCAGATGCGGCTCGGAGGGAAGGGAGTACCGCATGAGTGATGTTGAAGAATCCAACGAGATCAGCGTTGACTTGTTCGGCGAAATTCTCGGGGGAGACTTTCGAAAGGTGCACCATTGGGACGTGCGGTCCTGCGGCGTGGATGAAGTTTTCAATTGCACCGTGCTGTGCAATGAGGTCTTCGGCCAGATTCCTGCAAGCCTGCGGATCTAGGAGGTCGACACGGTGCGCCGTCGCCTTGTTTCCCATCTGTTCCACGAGTGCAGACGGGTCAGAGTGCTGGAAGGTGAATGCAACCTTTTTTCCTCCCCTAATCAGGCGGCGGACAATCGCCGTACCGATTCCTCCGGAGCCTCCCGTGACGAGTGAAATTCCCGATTGCCTGGTGCCGGCGGCAGCTTTTCTTGTCATGCCGTGCAAGCTACCAGCTTTGGATGAATAGTTCCAAGCAAGCGAATGCTTGGTATCTGTGTCGCTAGGCCTTATGCTCTATGTAGCAAGCGTTAGGTTGTTGATTATCTGATTGTTATGTAAGGAGAGCGCTATGCGTTTTGGTAAGGCAAAATCGTTGGTTGCATCCATGGCAGTGCTAGGTTTGGCGCTCACTGGCTGCGCCAATTCGGCATCTTCTGCCGACGGTGCAGGCGACGGTGACGGTTCGCTGAAGGTGCTGGTTCTGGGAGGCCTTGGCGCTGAAGGCATTCTTGCGAACAACGCGGCGACTTCGGTAACAGCCGCGGAAGCATCCGTTGCAGCTGTGAACGAAGCCGGCGGAATCTTGGGCAAGAAGCTTGAGATCGAAGTCATCGATGATCGGGCTGACCCTACCGTGGCTGTGACAAAATTGCGTGAGAAGCTTGCTGATGGCGAAAAGCCCGTTGCAGTTATGAACTCCGGTCCGTCAACGGTAGCGGAGGCAATCTTGCCGGTTCTGACGCAGAAGCAGATTCTCTCGTTTAACATCGGGCCAACCGAAACGTCGACAGATCCATCGGTCAACCCGCTCAACTTTGATCTCTCACCGAGTGTGCAGGACTATATCGATGGTTTTGTCCCGGAAATCCAGAGGAAAAAGTATGAAAAAGTTGCTGTTCTTCATGGCTCCAGTGCGACAGGCGAGCTGTTCGGCAAACTTACCGAACAAACGTTCACCTCTTCGGGGCTGAAGGTCACGGGTAACGAGGGCTATGACAATGCGGCCCTGGACATGACGCCCCAACTGGAAAAGCTCAAGATCAGTAATCCTGATGCGCTGGTCCTTGACTCCTATGGTGCGCCACTGGCATATGTGCTGCAGGGAATTGAAAAGCTTGGCTGGGATATTCCAGTAATTGGCAACAACTCGGTAGCTGCCACTAGCTTGGTAGCCACGGACCCACCCGCAGGAGTCCTAGGTACGTCCCAGGTCAAAAACCTGACAATGCAGGTCTTTGAGAGCACCAAATTCGATCCAAAGAACGAAAAGCTCAACGCGGCGGTAAAGCTGATGGCCGAGACGGGCACCATTGGCTCCTCGCTTATTCTTGCTTACAACTACGATGCGATGTGGCTGCTGAAGTCGGCTGCGGAGTCCTCGAACTCCCTTGAGGCCAAAAACATCGCCGAAGCACTTTTGGATAGCAAAGTCCAAGAAGCCGCGCAAACGCAGATTCTTCCCAAGTACGCATTTACGAGCGAATCCCACGCCCCGCATATGGAACCAGAACATCTGATCTTTATCTCCCCGTCAAAAATGGTCAACGGCCAGTTCCAGTAAAGATTCAAATCGTCAGGGGCCACGCTGCAAAAATGGCGTGGCCCCTGCCTGATCCGGTTTTAGAACAGGAGCGCTCATGACAATCATCTGGTCGGGTATGGCGATTGGTGCCGTCTATGCACTGGTTGCCATCGGATACAACATTGTTTTTATTTCGCAGAAAACATTCAACTTTGCTCAAGCTTCTCTCATGATGCTCGGTGCCTTCATCACCTATGTGGGCATCGTAGTAATGCAGCTGCCATGGTGGTTGGTTGGCATCATGGCGGCCATCATTGTTGGACTTATAGCTGCCCTTGAAGAGCGGATTGCGATTCGTCCTGTGAAGGACATGCATAATCTGCTGGTGACCACTTTGGGTGCTTCGATCATTCTGCAGGGAGTCGCGCAGCTGATTTGGGGCGGAGAGCCCTACCGAGTTCCCTTCTTTGCTGGTGATCAGGTCATCAGCTTGTTTGGCGGCAACGTTTACCCCGTAGAACTTGTGCTGGTTGCAGTGGTGATTCTCCTGGTCATCGGCCTGAACCAGTTCTCCAAGCACAGCCTGATCGGCATTGCCCTTATGGGGATGAGCGAAGACCGTGAAGCTGCGCAGTTGCGCGGTGTGGATGTTCGACGTTTCGCATTCCTGGCTTTTGCCTTCACTGGTGTTCTGGCAGGATTTCTGGGACTCTTTGTCGGCCCGAAAACTTATGCGGTAGCAACGCTGGGTGCGTCACTGGCACTCAAAGGATTCGTGGTACTTGCCATCGGTGGTTTTGGATCGTTGACCGGCACTCTCGCTGGCGGACTGATCGTAGGGCTCACAGAAGCGCTCGCCAGCCGATACATCGGTGCTGACTTTGCGAACCTGAGCGTATTCCTGATCTTGGTCGTGATTCTAATGGCGAAGCCTTCGGGGCTGTTTAGCCGGCAAAAAGAACGGACGGTATGACGTGTTAGCACTTTGGCTGAAAATCCGGGCACTGCCGACATGGGCGTTGCCGCTCCTTCTCGGAATCGTGCTGTTGCTATTGCCCTCCTTGGGTCTGAACTATGGAATGACCCGACAGGTCATCCTCACTTTGTTGCTGGCTCTCATTGTCTCGGGGCTGAACCTCAACTTGGGCTATGCCGGGGAATTGGCGATGGGGCATATCGCAATGTACGCGGCGGGTGCCTACACGGCTGGCCTTATTAGTAAGGCTGGAATCACCGAAATCTGGGCCCAGCTTCTTGCCGGAGCCCTGGCTGCGTTAGTCGTTGGACTGGTTTCGGGAATTCCGGGCCTGCGACTCGGCGGCTGGTCCTTGGCCATGACATCATTCTTCCTGATCCTTCTGATTCCGGACGTCCTCTCGATTTTCAAGGAGTCGACCGGTGGACGCAATGGACTGACGGGAATCGCCATTCCCACGCTTTTCGGGGAGCCGGTAACGGAGAATCAGTACTACATTCTCGTTGTCGTAATAGCGATTCTATGGTTTGCTTTCATGCGCAACGTTGTGGTTTCCCGGCACGGAACCGCATTTCAAGTGCTCAAGCAAAGCCCCGTGCTTGCTTCATCTGTAGGCATTTCTGTGTTCCGTATGAAACTTTCTGCCTACGCACTGGGTGCAATTCCGGCAGGCTTGGCCGGCGTTCTCTTTGCCAATCTTGACATGTTCATTTCCCCAGAAGCCTTTACCTTCACCGTGGCCATGACCGTTCTGGCCGCGTCCGTATTCGGAGGCTCGGCCAGTGTATACGGTGCCTTGGTGGGCGCTGGGGTTCTCCAATTCGGGTTGAACCAAGCAACCAACTTCCAAGAATATGGGCTGATTATCACTGGTGGATTCCTGCTCTTTGGCGGAGTCCTCTTTAGCGGAGGAATCGCCGGTGTGGCGCAGAAGATTGTCCGCAAGCTGGACTACAAGGCAGCGGAGCAGGTCGGACGTTCAAAGGGCAACTCTGCGGAGAATGCCGTTGCGGATGTGGAAGTGCTGCAAGGTGCAAATTTGTCTGTGCAAACGGTCTCAAAGGCATTTGGGGGTAACAAGGCGTTGTCTCAGGTCAGTCTCGAGGCAAAGCCCGGAGCTGTTACAGCGATTATTGGTCCGAACGGTTCTGGCAAAACCACACTGCTGAATATGATTTCTGGATACTATGAAACAGATGAAGGCGTTATCGCGCTGGACGATTTGCAGATCCAGGGACTGCCTTCTTATAAGGTCGCTCGATCCGGCGTTTCGAGAACTTTCCAGACGCCCAATATCCCGAAGAATCTGAGCGTCATTGAAACGGTCGAATCTGGCAGGTACTCGACCCAGAGGGCTTCGATCCTTCAAGCAGTCCTTCGCACTCCAAAATTCCGCCGTATTCGCCGTGAGGATCGTTCCGAAGCGCAACGTGTGCTTAACCTCGTGGGTCTCGGATCGCAGCTCAATGCTGATGCCGATTCGCTCCCGCTCGGCAACCGTCGGTTGTTGGAAGTTGCCCGTAGTTTGATTGGCTCGCCCAAGGTTATCTTGTTGGACGAGGTTGCCTCGGGGCTGGATGAAGACGAGCTTGATGTCCTTGCTGATCTCATTCTGCGGCTTCGCGAGGCAGGCTTGACCGTTGTCATCGTCGAGCACAACTTCCAGTTAGTACTGAGGCTAGCGGATGTTATTTACGTTCTTGCCCAAGGCTCGGTGATGGCTCACGGCGCACCTGCCGAGATTGAGAAGAACCCGCGGGTCATGGAAGAGTACCTGGGCATTGTTTCGGACTCTGATGGAACTAGCTTGGTAGGAGCATGAAATGACTGAAGAGAATATCCTGCTCGAAGTCGAACACCTGCAGACTGGCTACGGCGACCTGAAAGTCGTGCGTGATGTTTCCTTGACCGTTCGCAGTGGCCAGATCACGGTCCTCCTGGGACGCAACGGTGCCGGAAAAACTACTACCCTGCGAGCAATAACGGGACTGAACCGAACTTACGGCGGTGAGGTCCGGTACCTTGGAAAGAAGTTGGGTGAGACCGTTGCTCATCGACGTGTTGCACAGGGCATGTCATATGTTCAAGAAGGTAAAAGGGTCTTCCACGAACTGACGATTGAACAGAACCTGTTGCTTGGCGGTTTTTCAACGAAGTCGAAGAAGCGTGCGCTGCTGGAGGCCGTTCAGGAGATCTACGAGTTCTTCCCGATCCTCGGCGACAAGAGAAGCCTCCCAGCGTCCAGCATGTCTGGTGGGCAGCAGCAGATGCTAGCCATCGGCCAAGCCTTAATGGCCAAGCCAAAACTTCTCATCCTTGACGAACCGAGTCAGGGCCTGGCTCCTGCCATCATGAAAGAAGTTATGGAGCGCGTGCACTCGCTCAAAGCCACAGGGCTCGGGATTCTGCTCGTTGAGCAGGCCGTTCAGGAATCGCTGGAGATTTCTGATGAAGTTTCCGTGCTTGATATGGGTCGGACATCCCTAGCTGGCCCGGCCTCGTCAATGACCCTTGAGCAACTCCAAGAAGCGTACTTCGGCACCAGTGAATCAGTGCCTGCGAAGCAGATGTCGGAGTAGATAAGAATTGCTACTCAATCCCATTGAGCCGTCGTGCCAATTGGCGATAAAACTATAATCATGTCAACATAAAAACAAGCATTTGCTTGGTTGTCGCACATTGTCTCGCGGCAAGGAGAAAGGTGGGAAAGCGATGTCAGTCGTTATTGACCTTAAGAACCGGGTGGTGCTCGTTACGGGCGGCGCCCGCGGAGTCGGTGCCGGAATCACCCAGGCGTTTCTCGCCGCCGGGGCAATCGTGGAGATCTGCGGCCGCAGCCTCCCGGCGGCCGACGGAATCAGCGAACATCCTTCGGTGCACTTCACCCAGCTGGATGTGCGCAACGCAGAGCAGGTCCAGGACTGGGTTGCCGACGTGCACAGCCGCCGCGGCCGCATTGACGTTGCCGTCAACAATGCCGGCGGATCGCCCTTCGGGCGTTTCGAAAAGGGTTCGGCCCGCTACCTGCAGGCGATCACGGAACTGAACTTCCTCTCGGCCGCGCACGTCGCCAGCGCTGTGCTGCCGGTGATGATGCGCCAGCCGGAGAAGGGTTCCATCGTGAACATCACCTCCATCAGTGCCCGTCGTCCGAGCCCGGGCACCGCGGTGTACGGCGCGGCCAAGGCGGCACTGGAGAGCCTGACCGGAAGCCTCGCCGTGGAGTGGGCTCCGCATATCCGCGTCAACGCGGTCAGCTGCGGCTTGGTCGCCACCGAGGGCGCGGTGGACCACTACGGCGACGAGGAAAGCTTCGCACGCGTAGCTGCAACCATCCCGCGCGGGCAGCTCGCTGCCCCGAGCGAGATCGGCGCGGCCTGCGTCATGCTCGCTTCGGACATGGCATCCCACATCACCGGCGCGGTGCTGGACGTGGACGGCGGCGGGGAATGGCCGGCCTTCCTGGCGCACACCCCGAATGCCGATGAACTGAAACCACTTGAACTTGAAGTAGAAGGAGCACTCTAATGGCAGAGGCAGTTATTGTTTCAGCGGCGCGTTCGCCGATCGGCCGAGCCTACAAGGGCTCGCTGCGCGAAATGCGCGGCGACGACCTGGCCGCGCAGATGGTGCAGGCAGCGCTCAGTGCGGTGCCGGAACTGGACCCGCACACCATCAACGACCTGATGATGGGCTGTGCGCAGCCAGCAGGCGAGCAGGGCTACAACATCGCCCGCATGGTCGCCATGCAGCTGGGCCTGGACTCGGTTCCTGGCACCACCGTGCACCGCTACTGCTCGTCCTCGCTGCAGACCACCCGCATGGCATTCCACGCCATCAAGGCCGGTGAAGGCGATGTCTTCATTTCCGCCGGCGTGGAAACCGTGTCGCGCTTCGGCCTGGGCAAATCCGACGGCATGCCTGACACCAAGAACCCTGCCTTCTTCGCGGCCATGGACCGCACCAAGGCGCTGAACGAGGACGCCTCCTCGCGTTGGAGCGACCCGCGCGCCAAGGGCGAGCTGCCGGACATCTACATCGCCATGGGCGACACCGCGGAGAATGTCGCACAGCTGCGCGGCGTCTCCCGCGAAGCCCAGGACGAATGGGCAGTGCGAAGCCAGAACCTCGCCGAAGCAGCCGGATTGCGCGGATTCTGGGAAAAGGACATCACCCCGGTCACCCTGGGCGACGGCACCGTCGTGTCCACCGATGACGGACCGCGCGCCGGCGTGAAGCTGGAGAAGCTCGCCACCATGGCCCCGGTATTCCGCGAACACGGCACCGTGACCGCCGCGAACTGCTGCCCGCTGAACGACGGCGCCGCAGCACTGGTGATCATGAGTGATACCAAGGCCAAGGAACTGGGCCTGAAACCGCTGGCACGCATTGTGTCCACCGGCGTGGCGGCCATGACCCCCGAGCTCATGGGCCTGGGTCCGGTCGATGCGGTGAAGCGCGCCCTGGCCAACGCCAGGATGTCGATCAAGGACATGGACATCATGGAGCTCAACGAGGCCTTCGCCGCCCAGGTGCTGCCGTCCATCGACGACATCGGCATCGACCCGAACAAGGTCAACGTCAACGGCGGCGCGATCGCCTTGGGCCACCCGTTCGGCATGACCGGCGCCCGCATGACCACCACCGCGATCCACGCGCTGCAGGAACGCGACGAGCAGTTCGCCGTGGAAACCATGTGCGTGGCCGGCGGCCAGGGCATGGCGCTGGTGCTGGAGCGCTTGAACTAACACCAATCCACGAGAACCGTCAGAACCGCGCATGCCTGGGGAGAAAATTCCCGAGGCGTGCGCGGTGTCGTCTGCATGTATGAGCCCGGCCCTGCTTTTTGTGGCGATCCAGAGTCACACTGAAGTTTTGTGGCTTTGAATCTATAGCAACCCATGGTTCTCCCGAAGACGGCTAACGGTGATCGCCGATGGGCTGCTGCAGCACATCCTTAATCATTCTTTCCACGACAAGTAGATCCTTTTCGTGATTGCGAACTATTTTCCCCTTGGCGTTCTCAAAATCACGGTAGTCAATGATGAGCAGCGTCAATCCTTGCTCAGGAATCATTGTCGCCTTTTGGGCGTCGTATAGCTTGCGCTGTTCACCGCGCAGGTGCCCCGATGCGGTGACCTTATTATCGAAGAACGGGACGGCTTCTGAGTGCTGTTTCTCGTGGTACTCGACCACGAGTCCCCAGTCTTCCCAATAGCCATCGACCGGGAGCGATGCTCGGAGCCCGGTATTTTTCGAAGGCAGTCCCAGAAGCCAATCGAATGTCTTTTGTTGCTGGCAACCAGAACCTAGCACTTCATTGCAGAGTTTGAGAACGTAGTACTCATCGCTTTTTGCCCGTTTCGATGTTAACTGCGGTTCGGGCGTGTACTTTGGTGGATTGGGGAAATACCGGCCTGTTCCCAAACCTAACCCCCAAGCTTCGTCGAAGTCCCCGTAATCGCTGTAGGCGATGGGTAGATCCGTAAGTTTGCTGACCTGGCTCATGAGTTGTGAATACCAGTCCATGTAGGCGCGGTTTCCGGTTTCTTCGAAACCACTTCGCTTCAGGGAAGGCATCGCATCGATAATGGCTTCGGCAACGTCAATGTGGCTCACGTCGGCGGGGAATTGAATAGATTCGTTGAAGACATTTTCGTCGGCAGTTGAATACCGACATGACTCTTTCGCGTCGTAGGGAGCGCCAAACTCGTCGCCGGTGCGCCACTCGGTGACGTTGAAGACGATAATCCGCCAAGCGGTGCCCGAAGCGTTCAATCCGGGCAGAATCCTCAAGCCCCGGTACCCGAGACGGTGAAGCAGCCTGACTGCTTCCAAAATCCTGAGGGGGAGTTGCGGATCCATTGTCCTCCTTGAAACTGTCAACCTATCGAATGTTCCCATGGAGTACCGACACATTAAAAGCCGGGCCGGGAAACTGTGAAACAGCTTCCCGGCCCGGCTTCGCGATTCTATAGGTTAGCCAACTGGCTGCGGTACCGGAACCTCGCGGTTGCGGAGCGCGCGAGGGTCGATGACCTCGCGGATCAGGCGCAGCTCCTCGTCGGTTGGCAGGCGCGTTTCCGGCGCGTTGGAGGCATCCAACGGGAATCCGGTGTTGTCAGTGACTTCCTGCGGATCCACGCCTGGGTGGACCGACAGCACCTTGACCCGGCCGTTCTCGTCGTAGCCGAGTACTGCGAGGTTGGTGATGATCACGCCCAGGTGGTGGTGCTTCAGCCCTGCGGCCTTCGCGCGGTCGTTGCCCACGCCGGAGACCATGTCTACGGACTCGACGAACAGGCGTGCGCCGTGGCGCGCGATCCAGTAGTCCACGCGGTGATTGGCGGTGTTGCCAGGAGCGCCGCGCACGCCGATGAGCTGGCGCTTTGGCTTGTCCCAGTCGCCGATCAGCGAGATGTTCTGGTTGCCGTACTGGTCGATCTGGCTGGCGCCCATGATGCTCTGGCGGCGGCCGGTGGCCACGATGTCGAAGATGCGGCGGAACGGGGCCCAGCCCTCGATGACGCCGCCAGCAGCGGCCGGCTTGCCCAGCGGGGAGGCCTCGCTCATCATGAATGCTTCGCCGTCGCTGAGGATGATGTCCGGCGAATGGGTCAGCTTGGCCAGGCGTGCGCCAATGGATGGGACAATGCCCACCGCATGGGCCAGCAGCTCACCGGACTCGCGGTAGATGTCCGAGCAGGCTGCAACGCAGATCTCGGCAATGGTGACGTCGTTAGACATTGGCTTTCTCCTTTTCTGCGTGGAAGCGCTCGACGGCTGCATGGAATGCGGCCTCGTCGCCTGCCAGGAATTCTGCGGTGAAGGCATCCCACGCCGCCGGGTCCTTGGCGGATGCAGCGTAGTGCTTCTGGAAGACTTCGTCGCGGCCGTAGTCGGGCTCGCAGGTGGTGAAGTGCGCGCCGCGCGGGGTCTCGACGACGCCGGTGACGTACATGCGGCTGAGCATCAACGTGTGGTACGAACCTTCATCGAGCAGATTTTCGGTCGGAACGATCTTCTCGGTGCTCACGAAGGTGCGGTCAGCGGCCATTGCGTAGAGGTCGTCGAAGTAGGGGTCCGGGCCCAGGAACTGGACGTTGCCAGCTGCGTCGGCACGGTTGACGTGGATCAGCGCGACATCCATGCGGATGGCCGGAACCGCAACGTACTCGTCGTCCGAATACGGAGACTTGACCGTCTTCAGATGCTTGTTGGCTGGCAGGACATCGGAGCCAAGACCTGCAAGGGTCGGCAGGAAGGACAGACGTGCGGCGCCGGCGCGCAGGCCGGTCACGAACATGCCCTCATCGTATTCCTGCAGCTCCAGCTCGCCGCGTTCACGGGCTGCCGTGAACAGAGGATCCAGCGGGATGCTGTCCAGGGTGACGAAGCCGTAGATCAGCTTCTTGACCTTGCCGGCTGCGACCAGCAATCCGACGTCCGGGCCGCCCAAGGAGACCACGGTCAGGTCCTTGACGTCGGTCCGCAGCAGTTCGCGGACGAAGGCCATGGGCTTGCGCCGCGAGCCCCAGCCGCCGATGCCGATAGTCATTCCAGACTTGATGGACGCTACCGCGTCACTGAGTTCCAATCGCTTGTCAGGCATTGGGTTTCCCTCATTTCTTCAACGAATAATAAACCTAGCGCTCGCTTGGTTGTAAGGCTAGCATGAATGAAATGAATTAGTCAGGGCAGTCCCATCGGTTAGCAGCCGTGATGCATGTTGACTTGATTCATGGTTCATGAGGTTCGCATCAGTGTGAAGCCTGCGGTCGCAACGTAGTTGCTCCAGTTTGGCCAGATGCGGCAAGCCCTAGCAAGGTACCAAGCGGTGCTTGAATCCCGAGTAAACATTCCAACGTTGGTTGGGTCGGCCAAGCGATCTGCAGGCCAAACGGCTGGATCGAAGGATTTGGCGCGGCATCGCCCGTGAAAACGTATTGGCATGTCCCGGACGATTTCTGCCGAGCCCGAGCTGGGCATTCTGTGCGGGACGGATCCGGAATTGCCAACATAATCCGCTTTTGCCCAAGAGTGGGTTCATTTCCTGCACTGCGGTTCATTCTCTTGGGTGCTCCGTTGTATTCATCTCCGTAGATTGCATCGCTGCGTGGCTGACCACGAGAAGTAGGCCAATTGCCGAAATTATCTGGCCGACGGTTGCGTGTTTTGCCTGTGGAGAGTACTGCCGGCATGACGGAGATCAAACTACGATTTGCGCATGGGCAGAGGAAAATTGCTTGGCTGGTCGCAGGAACACTGGCGGTGTGTGGGCTGTTTTGGTTTTTTACGAGGCCTGCCGACTATGTAAACGGGGTGTTCCAATGGATGCACCCCGGTGCTCAGGCATTGGCGGCGGTCGCACCTATTGGCACCTTGGTAGCTGTAGGCACGGCATCATTCCTCGCTTATCGAACACTTCGCTACAGGACCCGTGTTGACGACGCGGATCAGTGGTGGAAACGAGCGCGATACGGAATCGATCTGGTTCACGGGACTGCCGCGCAGAAGGCTGCGGGGAGTGACCTCATCAAGACGCTTCTCGGTCCTTGGCTCAAAAACGCCGAGGACGGTGCCCGGGTGAAGAAGGCAAGGAAAGCGCGCAAGCGAGCTGGATCCTACGGCCGGCGGGTGTCGGAGGATGAGAAAGAGATGCTGAATCGAATTCTTCAAAGTGCTTTGGAAGGGAGCGCCCCGGACTCCCTGACCGACAAGGAGCTCGAAGAATTAGAAGCTAAGGAGAAAGAGGATAAGAGATCGTGTGCCGCCCAGTTGGAGAACCCTGATCCAAGTGATGCGACGATAGAAACGTCAACTGCCAAAAACAAAACTTCTCAGCCGAATCATGGGTCCGGCCGTAGAATGAGCATGGGAGATGAGGTAGCAGGTGAGCCCAAAAAAGAAGGCGACGGATACGGTTATTCAGCCGACGACCAAGGCTCGCGTGGTTAAACTTGGGGACAACTACATTGTGCTCGGCCAGAACAATGAGCCACTGACTGCAAGGTATCCCGCCGACAGCTTTCGATACATAACGGACGGGGCGAAGTCAGCCTACCAACTGGCTACCTTGGACGGTAAGAGGCCAAGCGACGCGATTATTGCCCTGGCAAATTATGTTCGTCCCGGACAAATAACTGCATAACGAAAAGCCCCGCCAAATGACGGGGCTTTGTCGTAGCTAGAGGCGCTGTTGCCGGGGAAAGCCGGGGCTAGGCGCGGCCTCCTGGAGGGCCTAAGATCAGCATGACGGTGAAGATCAGCGCGACGATCACGACTGCGATCACCGCGGTTAGGATTGGGCGGCCGACCATCCAGCGGAACAGGGTGTCAATCCACTTGTCATCGTCCGGGTGGTCGCTCTTGGTGGTGCGCCATTCGCCTTCCAGGCGTCCCTGCTTCTCCAAGCGGCGTTCGTAGGGAATCGTCAGGTAAGGGACGATCGAGGTTGCTGCGGCAAGCACGATGGAGCGCTTGGTCCAGCGCTGGTTGATGCCGACGAGCACGCCGGTGGCGACGTAGGACAGGAACACGAAGCCGTGCATGAATCCGGCAATGGAAACCGGCCAGTCGCCCACCTTGACCACGTACTTCAACAGCATGGCAATGATCAGAAGCGTCCAGGTGACAGCCTCGGCCCGGGCAACGATGCGGAATAGGGTGCGTGGTGACATAACTTGATTTCTGTCCCTCGGGATTGCGAATAAGTCGGTTCTCCGTTTAGAACCCACCCAAGTCTAACGGGTGCTCCTGTGTGCACAATTTGAACGATGGGCCGGCTATGGCTCCGGCATGAGGCAAAAAAAGACGCCATCCCGTCCGCCGAGAATCTGCGGCGGACGGGATGGCTGCTGCGAGGCCGATGCGGTTAGGCCGCGGTCAGGCCCAGCAGTTCGCCGAGGCGCTGGCGGTGCGTCCGGGCCTGCCCGAAGAGCTGGCTGGTGGCATGGGCGCGCTTGAAGACCAGCTGGGCATCGTGCTCCCAGGTGATGGCGATGCCGCCATGCAGCTGCACGCACTCCGCGGCGATGTGGTCCAGCGCGTCCGAGCACCAGGCCGCGGCGGATGCCGCACGCTGCGGCAGGTCGTCGGCTCCGGTGCCGGCGGACCAGGCGGCGGCCCAGGCCGCGGTGCGCGCGGTCTCCACCTGCACCAGCATGTCGGCCATGCGGTGCTTGAGCGCCTGGAAGGATCCGATGGCGCGTCCGAACTGCTCGCGCTGCTTGGAGTATTCAACCGTCATGTCCAGGCCGCGCCGGGCGGTGCCCGCCTGCCAGCAGGACAGCGAGACCAGGGCGATGTCGCGGACCTTGGACAGGACTGCTTCCGCATCCAGGACCAGGGCCCGGGCCGGCACCTGGTTCAGGGTGTAGGCGGCGAAGCGCAGGGTGGTGTCCACCGCAGGGGTGGAGACCCGTTGGATTGCTTCCGGATCCAGGATTTCGAAAATGCCCGGACCGTTCTCGGTCTGAGCCACGGCCAGCACCAGGCTGGCGGTCAGTCCGTCGATCACCAAGGTGGCCTCGCCGTTCAGCTCCCAGCCATCGCCCTGCCGGGCTGCGGTGATGTCATTGGATGCGGGATCCCAGCTGCCCTTGGCATCCGCCCAAGCGAGCGTGGCCAGGGTTGAGCCCTCGGCGAGGCCGGGAAGCAGGCGCTCGCAGGCTTCCTCGTTGCCCGATTCAAGGATCGCTGCGGTGGCCAGCACCGCGGAGGACAGCAGCGGGGTCGGAGCCAGATGGTAGCCCAGGGCCTCCAGGACCAGTCCGGTTTCCAGCCAGCCGCACCCTGCCCCGCCGAATTCCTCCGGGATGGACAGGGACGCGACGCCGATTTCCTCGGCCAGCACCTGCCACAGCTGCGGGTCGTAGCCGAGCTCCGATTCGGCCGCGCTGCGCACGGCCAGCGGGTCGGCGTGGCGGGCCAGTACCGCATGCAGGGTCTTGGCCAGTTCGTTTTGTTCGTCGGTGAGTGAGAAGTCCATGATGTCCTCTAGCTGGCGGGCGACAGGATCGCGGCGGGGGTCAGGATCGACGCGGCGATGCGCGAACGGTGGTAGCGGGTGGTGCCCCAGGCTGAAGCCAGCGCATGCACGCGGGTGAGCCACAGGCTCAGGTCATGCTCCTGGGTGTAGCCGATGGCGCCGTGCACCTGCAGTGCGGTGCGCGCGGCCAGGATGGCTGCGTCCGAGGCGGCGACCTTCGCGGCAGACACGCTGCGTTCGCCGGACGGGGTGCCCAGGTCCAGGGCGGCGCCCTTGAGCAGCGGGCGGGTGAACGTCAGTGCCACGCGGACGTTGGCCAGCTGGTGCTTCAGCCCCTGGTATTCGCCGATGACCCGGCCGAACTGCTCGCGCAGCTTGGCGTAGGCCACTGCCTCTTCCAGCAGTCGTTCGCCGGCGCCCAGCAGCATGGCGGCGCTGCCGAGGGTGGCGCGGTCGATGGCCAGCGCCACTGCCTGCGGATCCAACGCGGCGGCCGTGCCGGCAGGAGTCAGCTCATGCAGGGTGCGGGCCGCGTCGATGGACTCCTGGCCTTCCCCGGCCTCGGCCGGGGTGATGGAATCGGTGGTGACGATGAACTGCTGCGCGCACAGCTGCGCATCCAGTGCGTAGGGCACGAAGCCCGGGATGGCAGCGGTGGCGATGGCCGAGCCGTCGGCCAGGGATTCGCGCAGCGCAGGGTCCACCAGATCCGGCAGCAGCGCCGCGGATTCCAGGTACGGGCCCGGAGCCGCGTGGTAGCCCAGGCGTTCGAAGGCGACGATCAGGTCCACCGGGGTGCCGCCCATGCCGCCGTCGGCCTCGTCGATGCACAAGCCCAGCAGGCCGAGCTCGGCCAGCTGCTCCCACAGGGCGCGGGCCGGAGCCGCATCGCCTTCCGAGGCCGCGCGGGCCACGGCGGTGCCGCCCAAGGATTCGATGACCTGGTCGATGGCCTCGGCCAGCGCCCGCTGTTCCTCACTGATTACGAATTTCATGACGCCTTCCGTCCGTCGCCGCCGCGTGGCAGGCCAAGTATGCGTTCTGCAATGATGTTGCGCTGGATTTCGTTGGTGCCCGCGTAGATCGGGCCGCCCAGGGCGAAGATGTAGTCATCCACCCAGCGTCCGCCGGCTTCCGCGGAGGCGGAGCGCAGTTCTGCGGCCGGGCCGAGCAGGTCCAGGCCGGTCTGGTGGATCGCGATGTCCAGTTCGGACCAGAAGACCTTGTTCACGCTGCCTTCGGCGCCGATGTCCCCGCCTTCCTGCAGGGTGCTGACGGTGCCCCAGGTGTACAGGCGGTAGGCCTCGGACTTGATCCAGGCGTCCACCACCGCGTCCTGGGCGAAGGGATCCTGGTCCTGGTTCTTCTGCCACAGATCGATCAGCCGGTCGGTGGCTGCGCAGAAGCGGCCGGGGGAGCGCAGCGACAGGCCGCGTTCGTTGCCGGCGGTGCTCATGGCCACGCGCCAGCCGTCGCCCGGGGCACCGAGCACGTCCTCGTCCGCGACGAAGACGTCGTCGAAGAAGAGCTCCGCGAAGCCGGTGGTGCCGTCCAGCTGGGTAATCGGGCGGACCGTCAGGCCCTCGGCATCCATCGGGAACAGGAAGTAGGTCAGCCCGCGGTGGCGCTGCGCCTCGGGGTCCGAGCGGAACAGGCCGAAGCCGCGGTCGGCCCACGGGGCGCGCGAGCTCCAGGTCTTCTGGCCGTTCAGGATCCAGCCGCCGCGCTCGTCATCGCGCTTCGCGGTGCTGCGGATGGAGGCCAGGTCGCTGCCGGCTCCGGGCTCGGACCAGGCCTGGGCCCAGATCAGCGTGCCATCGGTCATGTCGCGCAGGAAGCGTTCACGCTGCGTATCGGTGCCGTGCCCGAACAGGATCGGGGCCAGCAGCGAGATGCCGTTCTGCGCCACGCGGGTCGGGGCGCCGGCGCGGTAGTACTCCTCCTCGAAGAGCACCCATTCGATCAGTCCGGCTCCGCGGCCCCCGTACTCCTCCGGCCAGGACACGACGGACCAGCCGCCGGCGGCCAGCTTGGCCTCCCATTCGCGGTGGGCTGCGAAGCCCGCCTCGGTGTCCATGGAGGGCAGCGGGGTGGCCGGCACGTTCTCGGCCAGCCAGGCGCGTGCTTCGGCAGCGAATGCGAGCTGCTCTTCTGTCAGGTCAAGATCCATTTACTTTGCCGCCTCCGCCATGTTCTTGGCTCCCATGCCGGCCAGGGAATCCTTGCCGACCTCTGCGTTGTGCGCGTGGGCTGCGTGGTGCAGCCCGAAGACCGAGTCCATGCCGGCACGCAGGCCCTGCAGGTCCTCGGATTGGTTGACCGCCTTCTTGGCCAGTGCCAGGCCCAGGCGCGGCATGGCGCCGATGCGCTCGGCCAGGTTCAGGGTGTGCTCCTCGAGCAGTTCGCGCTCCACCACGTGGTTGACCATGCCCAGTTCGTAGGCGCGGCGGGCCGTAAAGCGGTCGCCGGTGAACAGCATTTCCTTGGCCGCCCGCGGGTTGGTGACCCACGGGTGGGCGAAGTATTCCACGCCGGGAATGCCCATGCGGACCACCGGGTCGGAGAAGAATGCGTCCTCGCTGGCCACGATGAAGTCGCAGGACCAGGCCAGCATCAAGCCCCCGGCGATGCAGGCGCCGTGGACCATGGCAATCACCGGCTTGGGCAGTTCGCGCCAGCGGCGGCACATGCCCAGGTACACCTCGGATTCGCGGGCGAAGCGCGAATCGACGCCCTCCGCGCCGACATGGTCCCACCAGACCACGGCCTTGCGCTCGAAGCTCTGGTCCGCGTCGCGTTCCGGGGTGCCGATGTCGTGTCCGGCGCTGAAGTGCTTGCCGTTGCCGGCCAGCACAATGGCCTTGACCGCGTCGTCCTCGACGGCGCGGGTGAACGCCGCGTCCAAGGCGTAGGTCATCTTGGAGTTCTGTGCGTTGCGGTACTCGGGCCGGTTCAACCGGATGATCGCCGTGGTGCCGCGCACTTCGTAGGTTACAACGCCGTCACTGTCGTTCAGTGTCATTGCGGGCCTCCATTTCCTGTGTCGCATTTCGGCTGGGAGCCCAGCCGTGAAAACTTGCTTGAGACTACAGTAACCAAACAAGTGCTTGGTTTGCTAGCATAAGCGAAGATCAACCGAGAGACCAATGGAAATCGAGAGTGAGGGAGCTGTCATGGATCTGAATTATTCGGCGGAAGATGACGCGTTTCGGCAGGAATTCCGGGATTGGCTTGAAGCGAACCTCGTCGGCAAGTTCGCCGCACTGCGCGGACTGGGCGGCTCGGGGCGCGAGCATGAAGCATTCGAAGAGCGTCTGGAGTGGAACCGCCACATGGCGGCCCACGGCTGGAGCTGCGTCAGCTGGCCCAAGGAGCACGGCGGCCGCGGGCTGAGCCTGCAGCAGCAGGTCATCTTCCACGAGGAGTACGCCCGGGCGAACGCCCCGGCCCGCGTGAACCATCTGGGCGAGGAGCTTTTGGGCCCGACCCTGATCGCCTTCGGCACTCCCGAGCAGCAGGCCCGCTTCCTGCCCAAGATCATTGCGGTCGAGGAACTCTGGTGCCAGGGCTATTCCGAGCCGGGCGCCGGGTCGGATTTGGCCGGGGTGAAGACCAAGGCCCGTCTGGAGGACGGGAAATGGGTGGTCGACGGCCAGAAGGTCTGGACCTCACTGGCGCACACCGCTGACTGGTGCTTCGTCATCGCCCGCACCGAAGCCGGATCCGTGAAGCACCGCGGCCTGTCCTACCTGCTGGTCCCGATGGACCAGCCGGGGGTGGAGATCCGCCCGATCCTGCAGCTGACCGGAACCTCGGAATTCAACGAGGTCTTCTTCGACGGAGCGAAAACCGACGAGGACCTGGTGGTGGGGGAACCCGGCGCCGGATGGTCGGTGGCCATGGGCACCCTGGGCTTCGAGCGCGGCGTGTCCACGCTCGCCCAGCAGATCGCCTTCCAGCGCGAACTGCAGCTGATCATCGACCTGGCCCGCAAGAACGGCGCCATCGAGGATCCCATTATCCAAGACCAAATCGTCAAGGCCCAGATGGGGCTGGATATGCTTCGCATGCACGGGCTGCGCACGCTCAGCGGCGAGCAAGGCATCGAAGCCTCGATCACCAAGCTGCTGTGGGCGCCGTGGCACCGCTCGCTCGGGGAACTGGCCATGGCCGTGGCCGGCGCCGGCGGGCTGACCGTCGCGCAGGCGCCCTACGAGCTCGACGAGCTGCAGGCGCTGTACCTGTTCAGCCGTGCCGACACCCTCTACGGGGGATCGGACGAAATCCAACGCAATGTAATCGCCGAGCGCGTGCTCGGCCTGCCCAAGGAGGCACGAGTATGACCATCCAGCGCATCGCCCAGCCGGCGCCCGAATATGTTCCCGCCCATGGTCTGCTCGCCGGACGCCGTGTCGTGGTGACCGCCGCGGCCGGCGCCGGCATCGGTGCGGCGGCCGCACGCCGCTGCCTGGAAGAAGGTGCGGAGCTGGTGGTGCTGGGGGATACCCACGCCGGCCGGCTGGAGGCCTCCGCCAATGAACTGGGTGCCGAGTTCGGCGCCGAGCGCGTGCGTTTTGCCGTCTGCGACGTGACCAATGAAGATCAGGTCCAGGCGCTGCTGGACGTGGCCGAGGAATTCGGCGGCGTGGACGTCATGATCAACAACGCCGGGCTGGGCGGCACCGCCTCGATCCTGGACATGGAAGACGAGCAGTGGGAAAAGGTCGTCAACGTGACCCTCACCGGCACCTTCCGCTCGGTGCGCGCCGCCAGCCAGCGCATGGTGAAGAACGGCACCCGCGGAGTCATCATCAACAACGCCTCGGTCATCGGCTGGCGCGCCCAGGAAGGCCAGGCCCACTATGCCGCCGCGAAAGCCGGCGTCATGGCGCTGACCCGCTCGGCCGCCATGGACGTGGCGCCGCACGGCATCCGAATCAACGCGGTGGCCCCGTCCCTGGCCATGCACCCGTTCCTGGCCAAGGTCACCTCGGATGAGCTGCTGGAGCAGCTGACCTCCCGCGAGGCCTTCGGCCGCGCCGCGGAGCCGTGGGAAATCGCTAACGTCATGGTCTTCCTGGCCAGCGACTATTCCTCGTACATGACCGGTGAAGTGGTTCCCGTCAGCAGCCAGCAGGCCTAAAGGAGAAATGACATGACTGAGGCTTACATTATTGACGCCGTGCGCACCCCGGTGGGTCGTCGCGGCGGTTCGCTGGCCGAGATGCACTCGGCCGACCTGGGCGCCCACGTGATTTCCGCGCTGGTCGAGCGTACCGGCATCGACCCCGGTGCGGTGGACGACGTGATCTTCGGCTGCACCGACACCCTGGGCTCCCAGGCCGGCGACATCGCCCGCACCGCCTGGCTGGTGGCCGGGATGCCGGACCACGTGCCCGGCGTGACCATCGACCGCCAGTGCGGTTCCAGCCAGCAGGCGGTGCACTTCGCGGCGCAGGGCGTCATGTCCGGCACCGCGGACCTGATCATCGCCGGCGGCGTGCAGAACATGTCGAAGATCCCGATCTCCGCGGCCATGATCGCCGGAGCCGAGTTCGGTTTCACCACCCCGTTCGCCGAATCCCCGGGCTGGGTGGCCCGCTACGGAGACCAGGAGGTCTCGCAGTTCCGCGGGGCCGAGATGATCGCGGAGAAGTGGGACATCTCCCGCGAGCGCATGGAGCAGTTCGCGCTGGAAAGCCACGAGCGCGCCGCCGCCGCCGCGGACGAGGGCCGCTTCGATTCGCAGATCGTTCCGCTGAACGGGCTGGCACAGGATGAGACCATCCGCCGCGGCACCACGCTGGAGAAGATGGCGTCGCTGAACACCCTCACCGAAGACGGGCGGCTGACCGCCGCGGTGGCCTCGCAGATCTGCGACGGCGCCAGCGCCATGCTCATTGCCTCGAAAAAGGCGGTGGAAGAGCACGGACTGACCCCGCGCGCCCGCGTGCACCACATTTCGGTGCGCGCCGACGATCCGGTGTGGATGCTGACCGGCCCGATCCGCGCGACCAAGTACGCGCTGGAACGCGCGGGCATGAGCGTGGATGAGATTGATCTCTTCGAATGCAACGAGGCCTTCGCCCCGGTCGTGCTGGCCTGGATGGATGAGCTGGGCATCGACCGCCAGAAGGTCAACGTCAATGGCGGCGGCATTGCCCTGGGCCACCCGATCGGCGCCACCGGCACGCGTTTGATGACCACCCTGCTCAACGAGCTGGAACGCACCGGCGGCCGCTATGGCCTGCAGACGATGTGCGAAGGCGGCGGACAGGCCAACGTCACCATCATCGAGCGCCTCTAGCACCCAGGCAGCAGCCGCTTAACCCAAGGTCCCCGCCGGGAAAACCCGGCGGGGATCTTTTCGATCATCACTCGCACCTTTATGAGGTACTTATAACTGTAGGGTCCGGAACTGTGCCCGCCCTATGCAGGGCGTCGGCGCTGGCCGGGGAATTACTTGGCGTTGACCGACAGCGGGGCGTCGACTGGCTCCAATTCGCCGTGCGGCGGGTTCTTCGGAATGAACGCCGCCAGGATGACGGCGGCGATGGAGAACCCGGCGCCCAGCAGCAGCGCGGTGCGGAAACCCTGCTCTGTCGGGATCATGGTGCCATGGAAGTCCGTGGACATCTGGGCCAGCACCAGGCCGATGACCGCGGCGCTGCCGGTGGTGCCCAGCGAGCGCATCAGCGTGTTGAAGCCGTTCGCGGCAGCGGTTTCGCTGCGCGGCACGGAACTCATGATGATCGACGGCATGGCGCCGTAGGCGAAGGCCACGCCGCTGTTCACGAGCGTCGCGGTGAGCAGCAGGCCCCAGGTGCTTCCCATGCCCCACAGGCCCACCACGTAGCCGACGGCCAGAATGGAGATGCCCAGCATCAAGGTGAACTTGGCGCCCAGCTTGTCGGAAAGCTTGCCGCCCACCGGGGAAAGGACCAGCATCATGAAGCCGGCCGGGGCGACCCACAGGCCGGCGGCCAGGACGGACTGTCCCAAACCGTACCCGGTGCTTGCGGGCAGCTGCAGGATCTGCGGCATGAGCAGCATGCTGACGTACATGCCGAAGCCGACGAAGATCGAGGCGATATTGGTCAGCAGCACGCGGGGGATGACCGCAGTGCGCAAATCGACCAGGGGATCGGTGGTCCGCAGTTCCCAGAAGCCCCAGAAGACCAAGGCCAGCAGCGACAGGCCGAAGAGGCACAGGGTCATCGGCGAGGCCCAGCCCCAGGAAGATCCCTTGGAGATCGCCAGCATCAGCGACAGGATGCCCGCGGACAACGCGATCGCGCCCAGCCAGTCGAAGCGCTGTCCCGCGGCCCCGGCCTTCTGGCCCGGGATGAACTTCCAGATCAGCAACGCAACGATCAGCGTGACTACGGAGCCGCCGATGAACAGCGAGCGCCAGTCGTAGAACTCGATGACCGCGGCGGAGATGGGCAGGCCGATGGCGCCTCCGGCGCCCAACGTGGCGCTGACCGTGGCGATGGCCGAGGAGAGCTGCTCCTTGGGGACGAGGTCGCGGAGCATGGCAATGCCCAGCGGGATCATGCCGGAGCCGAAGCCCTGCAGTGCGCGGCCGATGATCATGATGGTGACGTTGGGCGCGAAGGCGCAGATCAGCCCGCCGAGAATCAGCGGCAGCGCGAGAATCAGGAGCATCTTGCGCTTCCCGAAGAGGTCGCCCAGGCGTCCGGAAATCGGAACGGCCACCGCCCCGGCCAGCAGGGTTGCGGTCACGATCCAGGCGGTGTTGTCGGCAGAGGTATTGAAGATCTCGGGCAGCTGCGGGATCAGTGGTGCAACCATCGTCTGCGTCAGCGCAGAGGCGATGCCGGCTGTTGCCAGGATGCCGACGGCAGTTCCCGGACGAGTGGCGGATTTTTTGGCGCGGTGCGTCAAGGGGTCCTTTCAGGGGGATGTGTAAGATACATACAGTATTCATAATACACATTGAGGGGTACTATGGAAGACCTGAAAGGGCGTGAATATCATCAAGCGACGCACGGCAGATATCGAGTACGAGCAGATGCTACTTAGCCGCTACTTCGTGGCGCAGCACCGCGGCGGAAACGGATTGGACCGCAGCGCCTATCTGCTCCTCAGCCAGATCGATGCCCGCGGGCCGATGACAATCGCCGAATTGAGCGCAGCGCTTCGCCTGGACGTGTCCACCCTGCAACGCCAGGTGACCGCGGTCGTGCGCGACGGACTGCTGGAGCGGAGCATGGATCCCAGCGGAAGCGCCGCGCGCAAGCTGATCATGACCTCGCATGGCCGTGCCCTGCTTGAAACGGTCCGCAAGGGATATATCCGCGACCTGGATGCCATCACGTCCGACTGGTCCGTCGAGGACGTCAATACCTTTGCCGAGCTGCTGCGTCGCTATAACGGGGCGATCGAGCACTTCCGTGATGCCAAGAACTTGAGCTGAGGCCTGGCCTTGCCGGTTTCCCGAGCTGCTCCGGCTTGGCGAACGGTAAAGCATGTGTGAAGTCTGAATGAATCCTTAGTTGCGTCGAAGTCGAACGTAACCAAGCGTAGTCTCGGGACGACCGTTGAGTATTTTGAGCAGCGAGGAGTTCACGATGAATGATGGCGAGCGCAAAAACTACGACCTGTCCCTGTCCCTGACGACAGATCAATATGACGACCTCACGACCGCATTGGAAGACCACCGTGACGGCTTGCGGCGACTGGCGGGCGAAGCCTCCAACGGGTTTGGGCTGGGCGCCGGCTATTGGACGGAACGGGCCGGTGAAGTCCAGAATTTGCTGGACGCGGTGCGCCGTTTGGCCGAGGGGGAGAGCGCTGAAAGCATCAAGGGCGCCTCGGAGAAACCTTCGCGCAACTTTCCCCGGCCGTAGCGGATGGCGGTGGCTGAAGAGGCTCCCAGCTCCGCGAGCGGCGGGGTTGTTCCGGAGCGCAGGGGCGCAGCGCGAGGGCCGCTCCATCCGGTGATGGAGCGGCCCTCGTGCTGGCCGGCCGCGGACGCGTCCCGCGGGAAGCGTTCCTAGACGGCGAGCCTTTGCGGGCGGCCCGTCGGCGTGGATGCCGAGGCCGGCTGGAAGCTCGGAATCGGGTGCGCCACCGCGCTGTGCTCCCAGTACTTGACCCGGAAGGTGGTCGACCCTTCTCGGGCGGCCCGCTGGAAAAGTGAACGGATCCGGGTCTCTTCGGCTTCAACCTCCACGGGCTTCAGCGCCTGGTTCGGCATGGAAACATGAATCAGCTTGAGCTCGCTGGACTGGGGATCGATCATTGCGACGAGGACAGCTCGCCCATGCATCGAAACGAGGCCCATGACGTCGTTGGCGGATTCCTTCGCCGCTGTCATGACCACCGGCATGTTCTGAACCCATCCGTGGGCGCTGAGGTGCTGGCGTCCCTCCCGGGAACCCAGCAGCTCTGTGACACGCTCAGCAGTTTCCGTCCTGACAATACGTCCTGGCATCTGTACTACCTCCACCTTGTTCGTAACTTTCCGAGTGTCCCCATCAGTCACGGTGCGCGCATCAGCGTCGTCCATTTGCAGGGAGGACTCATGATGCTGCACAGTGTCTTTTCAACTCTACGTGATGCGGCATTGGCCGGCATGGAGTGACGGAAATTCGGATCAACTTCCAAGCCGCCCTCCGCAGGCGCGCGGCCGGTTCGGTTGCTCCTGCGCCGCGGACGCTTTTCAAGAACGCGATCCCGCTGGGCAAAACGCCTAATCAGAACGCTTATCGCGGCGGCGCCCGGGGCGCAACGACAGGTTGTCGGCGTAGTCCGCGCGGCGCAAGGGCTATCAGCGTTTCTTCAGTCTCGGGCGGCCGGAGCGGGGCCGGCGGTGGCGCGGCGGGCCGCGGATGCATGGAAAGCAGCCGTGCGGGCAGCGGATTCCCGCTGCCCGCACGGCGGCCGGCGTGGCCTGCAAGCCGGGTCTAGGAGACGGCGTCCTTGCTGATCTGCACGAAGCCCGGAACCACCGAGAGGCGCTCGACGGCCTCGTCGATGATGCGGTCCACGAGCTGCTCGCAGGTCGGCAGGTCCTCGATCGCGCCGACGACTTGTCCGGAGGCCAGCATGCCGGCCTGCGTATCGCCGTTGACCAGACCTGCCTTGAGCAGCATCGGGGTGTTGGCGGCGAGCATCATCTGGCCCCAGCTGCGTCCGGTGCTGCGCTTCATGCTCAGCCCGTCGCGGGCCAGGCCCAGCCAGGACTGCCCGGACAGCTCCTTGAACTGCAGGGTGCGGCGCGCGGTGCCCAGCAGCCGGCCCAGCGGCGATCCGGACTCCAGGCCGTCGATGAACTCGGTGCGCAGCAGGCGGTGCGGCATGCCGTCGGCCTTCGTGGTGACCACGGTGCCGTCCAGCCCGAACTCAAGGTAGCGCTGCTTGATGTGCTCGGGCACTGCGCTGTCGCTGGTGAGCAGGAAACGGGTGCCCATGCCGATACCGGCCGCCCCGTAGGCCAGGGCCGCGGCCAGGCCGCGCCCGTCGAAGAAACCGCCGGCGGCGATCACCGGGATGTCCACCGCGTCCAGCACGGTCGGCAGCAGCAGGGTCGTCGGGGTGGCGCCGGTGTGCCCGCCGCCCTCGCCGCCCTGGATCATCACCGCGTCGGCGCCCCAGGAAGCGACCTTTTCCGCGTGGCGCGGCAGGCCGACCGAGGGGATGACCACCGCGTCGTTTTCCTTGAGCTTGTCGATCAGCTCGCGCTTGGGTGCCAGCGCGAAGGATGCCACCTTCACGCCGTACTTGACCAGCAGGTTCACCCGGTCCATGGCGTCCGCGGCGTCGGCGCGCAGGTTGACGCCGAAGGGCTTGTCGGTGCGGGACTTGGTCTCCACGATGGCCTTCTCAAGCTCGTCGTAGGTCATGGTTGCGGAGGCGAGGATGCCCAGGCCGCCGGCTTCTGCGGTGGCGGTCACCAGGCTCGGGCCGGCAACCCATCCCATGCCGGTCTGCACCACGGGGTGCTGGATCCCGGTGAGTTCGGTCAGCGAGGTGCGGATGCGGTTGGTGGTGCTCAAGGGCGGACCTCTTGTTCTCTGCGGTTGGCGGGGTCCAGGACCTCGCGGATCAGTTCTAGCTCCTGCTTGTCGGGCAGTCGGGTAGCCGGGATCGATTCGGGCACGTGCAGGTCGAAACCGGTCGCGTCCAGGACCTCGTCCAGGCTGGCGCCCGGGTGCAGGCTGAGCAGCGCCATGGTGCCGCCCGGCCCGCTGAAGTCGTAGACGGCGAGGTTGGTGACCACCCGGTGCACGTGGTGGAAGCGCGCCGCGCCGGTTCCTGCGGCCCGGGCGCGGTTCGCCCCCACGCCGGTCACGAAGTCGACGTCCTGCACGAAGCTGCGCTTGGACTGCCGGGCGATCCAGTAGCTGGTGGCGTGGTTGACGGTGTTGGTGGCCGCGGCCCGGGACCCCAGCAGCTGGCGGTGCGGCTGGAAGTGGTCCCCGATGGCGGAGAAGTTGTGGTTGCCTTCGCGGTCGATCTGCGCGCCGCCCATCACCACGTGGCGCTTGCCGGCGGCGATCAGCTCGAACAGCTCGCGGTAGGGCAGGTAGCCGGCGCTGTACTCGCTGTCTTCGCCCAGGGCGGGGACGTCCCCGTAGATCGTGGATTCGCCGTCGCTGAGCATGAGCGACGGGGCATGGGTCAGCGCCGCCAGCCGGGCGCCGAGCGTGGGAATCACGCCGGCCGGGCTGGCCAGGATGTCGCGCTGGCCGCGGAACAGGTCGCTGCAGGCGGCCACGGCGATGTCCGCGCGGGTGGCGCCAAGGGTCTCAGGCATTCAGGGCCTCCTTCCGCCAGATGTTCTCATTGTCCAGATGCCCGGCGCGGTACCGCTCCCACAGTGCGGGATCGGAGGCGGCTCGGGCGTATTCGCGCTGCAGTTCCTCATTGCGCGGGTAGTCCGGCAGGCAGGTGGTGAAGTGGGCCCCGCCGGGGGCCTCGAACACGTGGTCCACCATGGTGCGGTTCAGCAGCAGCGTGGCAGGGTGCGCACCCTCGGTCAGTTCGCGGGTGCCGACCACGGATTCGGCGCTGAGGATGGTGCGTGCCGCGGCCCGGGCGAACAGGTCGTCCACGTAGGGGTCCGGGCCCAGGCACTGCCCGTTGCCCAGCGCGTCGGCGCGGTTCAGGTGGATGAGCGCCAGATCCAGCGGCACCGCCGGCATGGCCACCAGCGTTTCCCCGTCCTCGTAGGGGGAGGTGATGGTGCGGATCTGCGGGTTGACGGTCAGCACGTCAGAGCCCAGCCCGGTGCGGGTCACCTCGAAGGGCAGCCGCCGGCCGGCCGCGCGCAGCCCGGAGACCAGCATGGACTCGTCCAGCTCCGTGGTGGCAATGGCCCCGGATTGCCGGGCGGCCGCGAAGTGCGGGTCCACGGCGATCGAATCCAGGGTGACGAACCCGTGGACGACCTCGCGCACCTGCCCGGTGGCGCACAGCGTGCCCACGTCCGGGCCGCCGAAGCTGACGATGCGCAGGTCCCTGGCCCCGGAGCGCACCAGCGCGGCGACCAGGGCCATGGGCTTGCGCCGGGAGCCCCAGCCGCCGATTCCGATGGTCATCCCGTCCTCGAACAGTCCGCCCAGCGCCGCGGCGTCAATGACCTTGCCGGACATGGCTAGGCTCCGGTGGCGACGAAGTCGTCGCGCAGCTCGTCGGAGACGCCGCCGAGGTTCAGCTCGAAGGTGAAGCCCTGCTCGAAGCGGTAGCTGCGGTTCACGTCGATCGGGTCGATGCAGTTCAGCGCCTCCTTGGCCGCGCGGATGACGCGCGGATCCTTGGCCGCGATTTCGTTGGCGTAGGAGAACGCGGTCTCGTCCAGCTTGTCGGCGCTGACGACCTCCGCCACGGAACCCAGCTCGGCCAGGCGCTGGGCGCTGATGTTCTTGCTGGTGAAGTACAAGGTGCGCAGCATGTGGGCCGGCACCAGGCGGGCCAGGTGGGTCGCCGCGCCCAGGGCGCCGCGGTCCACCTCCGGCACGCCGAAGTAGGCGGTGTCGCTGGCGACGATGGTATCCGAGTTGCCCACCAGACCCACGCCGCCGCCCAGGCAGAAGCCGTTGACCGCGGCGATGACCGGGACCGCGCATTCGTAGATGGACTTGAACGCGGCGAAGCAGCCGCGGTTGGCGCCGAGGATGGCGTTGAAGTCCTCGGTGGACTGCATTTCCTTGATGTCCACGCCGGCGTTGAAGCCGCGGCCCTCGGCGCGCAGGATGACCGCGCGGGTCTTGGCGTCCTTGGTGGCTTCGTTCATGGCGTCGGCGACGCCGAACCATCCGGCGACCGGAAGGGCGTTGACCGGCGGGTAGTTCATGGTGATGACGCGGACTCCGTTGGAGTGCATTGCTGAAGTAATCGACATTGGGATCTCCCTGTACCTAACGTTTGCTTGTTTGTTACCCTAGCACTTGCTTGGTTTCAGGTACACTGGCAATCCATAAGCACCACATCGACGAAAGGAATAGCCCATGACTGGCATTTTGAGTGGCCGCGTCGCCATCGTGACCGGCGCAGGCCGCGGACTCGGACGCGAACATGCACTAGAACTGGCCCGCCAGGGAGCGATGGTCGTGGTCAACGACTTCGGCACCACCCTCGGCGGCGCCATCGACCCGGCGAATCCGGCCCACGAAGTCGTGGCGACGATCCGCACGGCGGGCGGCCAGGCAGTGGCCAACGGCGCCGATGTGGCGAACTTCGAGCAGGCCGGCGCCATGGTGCAGCAGGCCATCGACACCTACGGCCGGCTGGACATCCTGGTCAACAACGCCGGCTTCGTGCGCGACCGCATGCTGGTGAACACCACCGAAGAGGAATGGGACGCGGTGATCCGCGTGCACCTCAAGGGCCACTTCGCCCCGCTGCGCCACGCCTCGAAGTACTGGCGCGACGAGGCCAAGGCCGGACGCACCCCGCAGGCCCGCGTCATCAACACCACCTCCGGCGCAGGCCTGAAGGGCAGCGTCGGGCAGGCCAGCTACTCGGCCGCCAAGGCCGGCATCACCGGCCTGACCCTGGTCGCCGCCCACGAGCTGGCCCGCTATGGCGTGAACGTGAACGCCATCGCCCCGGCCGCCCGCACCCGCATGACCGAGGACGCCTTCGGCGAGACCATGGCCGCCCCGGAAGAGGGCTTCGACGCCATGAACCCGGCCAACGTCTCCCCGGTCGTGGCCTGGCTGGCCAGCGCCGGCAGCGAAGTCACCGGACGCGTCATCGAGGTCGAAGGCGGCCGCGTATGCATCGAGGAAGGCTGGAACCACGGCCCGCAGGTCGACGCCGGAGCGCGCTGGGACGCCGCCGCCGTCGGCACCCAGATCGAGCAGCTGCTGGCCCAGGCCGCCGTCCCGGAACCGGTGTACGGATCATGAGCGCCGCGGCAGTCGACCCGATGACCGCCGGCGCCTGGGCCGGCCAGCATCTGGGGGAGAAAACCGTCGGCTACACCGCTGACCAGGCGATCCTGTACGCGCTCGCCGTCGGCGCCAAGCCCGCGGACCTGGACCTGGTCTTCGAGGACCGGCTGCGCGTGCTGCCGTCCTTCGGCCTGACTCTGGCCCAGTGGGCCCCGGACGTGCTGGCCGACCGCGGAGCCTTCGACAACCGCGCCGTGCACGGCGCGCAGGAGCTGCTGGTTTCCAAGCCGCTGCCGCGCAGCGGGGAACTGGCGCTGAACGCCCGGGTGGGCGAGGTCTGGGACAAGGGCGGCGCGGCCGTCTTCAACGTCATCGTCGAATGCGACTACTTCCAGGCCACCTGGCAGATTTTCGCCCCCGGCTTCGGCGGTTTCAACGGCGAGCGCGGCCCGGGCCGCGCCGCCGCCCCGGACACGCCGCCCGTGGGAACCGCCAGCGTGCAGAGCGCCGAGAACCAGGCGGCCTTGTACCGGCTGCTGGGGGACAAGCACCATATCCACATCGACCCGCAGGCCGCCGCGCGCATCGGGCAGGACCGTCCGATCCTGCACGGGCTGGCCTCCCTGGCCGCGACCACGCTGCCGCTGGCAGACCTGGCCGGGGCGCACCCGGCGGACCTGACAGAATTCGGCGGGCGCTTCTCCGGGGTGGTTTTCCCCGGGGACCGCATCGAGGTCAAGACCTGGGACAACGGACGATTCGAGGCCGCAGTGGCCGACCGGACGGTAATTGCCGACGGACTGGCGGTCTTCGGCTGAGCAGTGCCGAAGACCGGGGCGCGGGCAGCGCCACGGAAGCTGAAAGAGGGAACACATGAGAATCATCGTCTTGATGAAGGAAGTCCCGGATACCTACGGTGAACGCACCATAGATCTGGAAACCGGGCTGCTGAAGCGCACGGAGGCCGAGCCGGTGCTCGACGAGATCACCGAGCGCGCGCTGGAGGTGGCGTTGCGCCATCGCGAGGCGCAGCCGGGCACCGAAGTGGTGCTGCTGAGCGTGGGCCCGGAAGGCAGCCTGCCGACCACCCTGCGCAAGGGACTGGCCATGGGCGCGGACCGCGCGGTGCACGTGCAGGATCCGGCGCTGCTCGGCGCGGATTTGACGCTGACCGCCCAGGTGATCGCCGCCGCGGCCAAGCAGATCGGCTTCGACCTGGTCATCGCCGGGAACGTCTCCACCGACGGCGGAGGCGGCGCACTGCCGTCGATGCTGGCGGAACTGCTCGGCGTGGCCGGGCTGGCGGCGCTGTCCAGCGTGCAGATCGACGAGCTGACCGTCGCCGGGCGCGTCAACACCGACGTGGAGCGCTACGACGCCAGCGCCGACCTGCCGGCGGTCATCTCGATCACCGAGGCGCTGCCGGATGCCCGCTTCCCGAACTTCAAGGGCATCATGGCCGCCAAGAAGAAGCCGTTCGACACCCTGGACCTGCAGGCCCTGGGCCTGGCGCCGGGCGAGGAGGACGCGCGGTCCATCGTGATCTCCGCCGCCGCCCGTCCGGCGCGCAGCGCCGGCACGCGGATCGTCGACGAAGGCAACGCCGGCGAGCAGATCGCCGAATTCCTGGCCAAGAACCAACTGATCAAGGGGCATTAAGATGAGCAGCAATTCCGGGAACCCGATTCTGGTCCTGGTGGACACCTCGCCTGAAGGGCAGCTGCGCGCGGGCGCGGCGGAACTGCTCGGCGCGGCCGCCTCGGTAGGCAGCGCCGTGGCGCTGGCCGTTGCGCCGTCCGGACAGGCCGAGCGCCTGGCCGGCGAGCTGGCCGAGCTGGGCGCGCAGCGCGTGCTGGTCGCCGGCTCCGAGGCCTTCGGCACCGAGGTCATCGCGCCGCTGGTCGACGCGCTGGCCGCCGCCTACGCGCAGGTGCAGCCCGAAGCCGTGCTGGCCCCGAACTCGATCCGCGGACGCGACGCCGCAGCGCGCTTCGCCGCCCGCGCCAGCCTGGCGCTGGCCGTGGACACCGTGGGCATCGACCGCGACGAGGAAGGCATCATCGCGCACCACTCCGTGTACGGCGGCGCCTACCTGGTCGACTCGGCCGCGAGCACCGGAGCCCTGGTCGTCACCCTGCGGCAGGGATCCAGCGAGGCCCGCGCCCAGGCGCAGCCGGTCCAGCTTGAACCGCTGGCCGTGCAGCCATCCGGAGCGCCGGATGCGGTGGCCACCTCCCGCGAAGAGGCGGTCATCGAGTCCTCGCGCCCCGACCTGCGCGGAGCGGACATCGTGGTCTCGGGCGGACGCGGCCTGGGCTCGGGAGAGAACTTCTCCCTGGTCGAGTCGCTGGCCGACGCCCTGGGCGGCGCCATCGGCGCTTCCCGCGCCGCGGTGGACGCAGGCTACGTGCCGCAGACCATGCAGGTGGGCCAGACCGGTGTCACCGTGGCACCGCAGCTGTACATCGCGCTGGGCATCTCCGGCGCCATCCAGCACCGGGCCGGCATGCAGACCTCCAAGACCATCATCGCCATCAACAAGGACCCGGAAGCCCCGATCTTCGACGTCGCTGACTTCGGCGTGGTCGGCGACCTGTTCACCGTGGTCCCGCAGCTGGTCGAGGCCATCGAAGGAAAGCGGGCGAACTAATGGCACGGCAGGGACTACCGCGCACCCCGGGGGCGGCCCAGGCGCCGCCGCCGGCACCGGTGCAGGAGAACGAACCGCCGCAGCAGGCAGCTGAACCCGCCGCCTCGACCTCGGCCTCGGCGCCGGCCGCCTCGACCGGCGTGCGCCGCGGGCTGCCGCGGCCGGGGGCCGCACCAGCGGCTGCCGAATCGTCCGTGGCCCAAGCAGCTCCGGGGCAGCCAGCTGCCTCCGCTGCGGCGGTCGAGGCCGAACCGGTGGCCGAACCGGTAGCTGCCGCGCCCGCCGCGGCGACCGGGCGCCGCGGGCTTCCGCGTCCCGGGGCCGCAAGCGCGCCGGCTGCGTCTCAAGCGCCGGCGGCCGCCGCCCCGGCTGCGGCGGATGCGCCAGCCCCTGCCAAGCCAGAAGCCGCGGCCCCGAAGGTGCAGGCCGCAGCCGCGGCCACTGCGGCACCAGCCAAACCGGCTCCGGCCCCGCCCGGAGCGCTGGCCAAGCTGTGGGCCACCGCAATCGGCAAGACCGTGCTGCTGGCCGCGGGCCTGCTGGTGCTCCTGGGCGCCGCAGTGCTGCTGGCCCGTTGGCTGGTCGGAATGGAATCGGTGCAGGAATTCCTCACCCGGTACCCGGGGGAGACCCACCTGCCCGAGGGCGCCCCGGTGGGGCTTCCTGCCTGGATGGGCTGGCAGCACTTCTTCAACATCTTCCTGATGGTGCTGATCATCCGTTCGGGTTGGCAGGTGCGCACCCAGCGCCGGCCGCCGGCGAGCTGGACCGCGAAGTTCGGCAAGAACCCCAAGAAGATCAGCATCAACCTGTGGTTCCACCAGTTCCTGGACATCCTCTGGCTGGTCAACGGCGCGGTGTTCGTCATCCTGCTGCTGACTACCGGGCAGTGGATGCGAGTGGTGCCCACCAGCTGGGAAGTCTTCCCGAACGCGCTCTCGGCGGCCCTGCAGTACCTGTCCCTGGACTGGCCGACCGAGAATGGCTGGGTGAACTACAACAGCCTGCAGGTGCTGGCCTACTTCACGACCATCTTCTTGGCCGCGCCGCTGGCTGCGGCCACGGGATTCCGGATGTCCGGAGCATGGCCGTCGAAGGCCGAGAAGCTGTCGCGCGCCTACCCGATCGAGGTCGCACGGACGATCCACCTGCCGGTGATGTTCTACTTCGTGGCATTCATTGTGGTGCACGTGGCACTGGTCTTCTCCACCGGGGCGCTGCGCAACCTGAACCACATGTACGCGGCGCAGGACGCGGTGAACTGGACTGGATTCTGGATCTTCTTCGCCTCGCTGCTGGTCATCGTCGGCGGCTGGTTCGCCGCCCGGCCGATCCTGCTGGCCCCGCTGGCCTCGCTGTTCGGCAAGGTCGGACGCTAGCCGACGCACTTGGAAGGACCGCTCCTCGCTTATCAGCGACGGGGCGGTCCTTTGCTGTTGCCGGCGGAATGGCAAGCCGATAACTGATTCTTGTGGGTGTGAAAGTGGGACTGCCCTTGCAGAGTTGCGGCGCGCGGGGTTCACTTTAATATCGAGAGTCCATCATTTCGGGTTGGGGACCGGGCAGGATTGAGAAACGAGTAGACGTTTGGCACAGCGCAAGACAGAACGAAAGAACCTGCAGGGCGAAGAAACCCGAACCAGAATTCTTGAAAAGACCATGCGGCTGGTCGCGGTCCACGGATATGCGGGAACCAGCCTCAGCATGGTGCGCAGAGCCTGCAACGTATCGGCAAGTTCCATCTACTGGCACTATTCAGGCAAAGAGGAACTGGTTGCGGCCGCCCTGGAACACGCCTACCGTTCCCAGGCCCAGCGGCTGCCGAACTGGCTGGATACCCCTCCCTCCTCCTCGCGCGCCAACGATCTCTATTCGCAGCTTATGCACTCGCCCAATGGCGAAGGGGAGATGGGGTACTGGCGCGTAGGACTGCAGCTTGCGCTGACCAAGCCCGAAGAACCGATACCGGCCCGCGACAGGTTCTTGCAGATCCGCGCCGAAGGCATCGAGTGGACGGCGGACTGGTGGGAACGAACGCTACCGGAAAACATGCCGCAGCGGCGGGAAGCCGCTCGCCTCATGGGAAACTTCACGGTCGCCGAACGCGAAAGCAGTTTCCTGAAGCTTCGCGGACCGCGGACTACCGACACCGCCCGGCTGACCAAGATGGTCGCCGCGGCGCTGGACGCCGTGGCTGCACAGCTGGTGACCTTAGCTGAAACCAGCAACCTGACGCCATCCACCCCGACCCCACCGCAGATGACGCTCGTGGCCTGCGCCGATGACGCCGAGTCGGGCCGCGAGGCCATCTTGCGCGCGACGCAGGAGGTTATCGGGCAGTCGGGATACGACGGGGTGAGCATCGCCAAGGTCTGCGAGCGGGCAGGGCTTCCCGCCAGCTCCCTGTATTGGTCATTCAAGGACAAGGAGGAGCTGCTGTCCACCGTCATCTCCAACGCGTGCGCCGGCTGGAAGCAGCTGCGCGAGAAGGAATTCGCCCTGCCGCCAGGCGAGCACTGGGCCGAGCAGGTGCGCACGTTCATTTTGCCGTCCCTGAAAGGCACGGAGCACGGCCAGGGCGCGGTGCCGATGAGCCTGCTGTTGCTTTTGCAACGCGCCGAGCATGTCCATGCCGGCCGCAACGAACTTGAAGGAGTCTTGCAGGAGACCTTCGAAGCGACCGTCGACTGGTTCTCCTCACTACTGGGCCCCGAATCCGGGCCGCTGCGCCGCCACGCCCAGGATGTCGCCATCTGCCTGTTCCGCCTGCTCGACGGGATGCTGATCGGACGCCGGGTGGTGGACCAGTTTTACGACCCACAGCTTTTGGCTACGTTGATCAGCAATGCCATCGTGCAGATTGCACAGCGGGGAGCCCAAGCGGCGTGAGGCTCTGAGCCTGAACCATGTTTTCAATACCAGCAAGTTTTAGGCTTTGAAGAGGAATTGCTGCGTAGGTCTGATCCCCGCTGTGCCGGGGAAACTTCCGGGTTGCCGCCCATTTCTTTGCGCCTTCCGGGCCACCCGATGCCTCGCCCCTAAAATTACTCAGGAAAATGACACGGTTCAGGGTCCCGCCACCAAGCCATGGCCAAGAAGCTTTCTCCGGAGCCTCACGCTGTGTGGGCCGCAAGGGCGCGGCTCTGGAAAACGCGAATAAAACATCCGCTGATCCGCAAGGAAGCAAAAGACTATCCAAGGCTCGGGGATCGCGGAATCATTCGCCAGTTCATTTGGTCGTATTTCAAGGACGAGTGAATTGCTGCAAAGCACCAAGTGAGCTGAAAACTGATCGCAAAATATGACAGCGCGGAAATCTGTTGATATGCAGTGACTTATTGAAGACGTTTATACTCAATGGGAGAATGTTCATATTCCCCGTCGAGCTATCAGCATGGAACGAAAAGCTGGCTGCCGTTGCGATCCTGCCCACGGACTGATCCAAGGCAACCAAGAGCCCACGATTCTAAAACCAGATAGGGCGCAAGGTCAAAGGGACATGAATCTATTGGAGTACCGAGGAGATCATGACTAACCGGCGCAAAGACATCCACTTGTCGCTCACGAACGACCAGCTGGACGATCTCACCAGTGCGCTGGAAGCGCACCGCGACGGCTTAAGAAAACTGGCAGCCGATGCAAAACTCGGTTTCGGACTGGATGCCTCATATTGGGACGGCCGGGTAGCTGATGTCCAGAATTTGCTCGACACCGTGCACCGTGAGGCCGAGAGCGGAAGCATCGAGTCTTACTCGGCAGACCGGGAAGACTCATAGCGTAGGGAACTCTGGTCCGGTGCGGGCCTAGTACGGCTCTGCGGGCGCAACGGATCTGGTGAAGCTCATATCCGTACGGATGAAACACGGCACCTCGTGGATCGCCGCGCTGTGCGCCCAAAAGGACACGCGAAACGGCGAGAGCCGGGATTGCCGGTTCCGCACGCATAAGTCGCCCAGGGTGGTTTCGGGCGGCAGGGGCGCAACCCTGGTGAAGATCGGGCTGGGAATGGTGATGTGCCAAAGTTCCAGATGGTCGCTCTCGGCTTCGCAGAGCGCCAGAAGGACCGCACGGCCATGAATGGAAACGAACCCCATCACGTCTTCAAGCAGCTCCTCGCGATCCGCCAGCACGACGGGCATCCCTTCGGTCCAGCCGTAACTGGCGAGATGGCGTCTGGCCTCAGGAGAACTGAGAAGTTCGCTGACCCGTTGGCTCGTGCGCGAACGCAGCTCTGGATAGTCCATATTTTCCTCCGCTGATGGCAGCTCTCCGAAAGGTGATTGCCCACGAAATCCTGCTGCAGTGGTTGCCAGCAGGAATCCCCGGGTGTCGCCTACGGCGCTCGGTGATCATCGTGGAGTGTTCCTCTGACAATACGCCCAAATTCCCGTATCGAACATTCGACATCCAGCATGGATTACGGCCAATGAATTCCTTGTATCGAGATTTTTTCGACTTCCGGCAGGGCGTTATGGGGTATTGGCTGCGGGCGCGGTGCTTCCGGCGCGTGGCGCAGTCCCGGACGGCGGAACGGGACGAGCAGACCCCCGGCGGAAAATTCCGTCGGGGGTCTGCTCGGTTTGGCGGTTGTGGCTTCCTAGTCTTCGGCGCCGCTCATTTCTTCTGCGGTGCGCACCAGCTCCTGGGACCAGGCCAGCACCTGGGTTCCGGAAACGCCTTGCGGCAGGCCGGAGGCGCGCAGGACCAAGCGGACCTTGCCGGCGGCGTCGCGGACCGGGGCCAGCAGCGAGTCCACGTCATAGGTGTCCTCCGCGGCGAAGTCCACCGGGGCGTAGCCGGAAGAGGTCTGCGCGATGATCTCGCGCAGCCTGCGTTCCTGGGCCGGGGTGTACAGGCCCGAGGAGTACTCGCGCAGCACCGAGTAGACCTCGTCGTCCGCGTAGTCCCCGCGCATGGTCACCGACCAGCCGCGGTCGCGGGCGACCTGCAGCCTGGCGCGGTAGTCCTGGGGGGTGCATTCGTCCGAGGGCAGCGCGCGGGCCAGCCAGCGGTCGATGGTCTCTTCGTCCTCCCATGCCAGGCACATCTCACCCATGGGTGGCATCAGCGGGATGCGTTCGCCCAGGCGCTGGCCGTCATGGAACTCCCCGGTGCCGGAGACGATCACCGCCATTTCGTCGCCGATGACCGCCATGGTGGAAATATCCGCGCCCAGCGATGCGGCGAGCTGCTTCATTGTCGGGCTGTGGCGTTCGGCGCGGCGCACCCCGCGGATCAGGTCCGTTTCGAACGGGGCATGCAGCGACAACGGGGCGAAGCGCCCGTAGCCGCCTTGGAAGAACAGCAGCGGGGCCACCGGGGAGCAGACCTGCAGCTCCTGTACCGCGCCGACCACGATGTAGTGGTCTCCCGCGTCGGTGATGGACTCGAAGGTGCAGTCGATGTAGGCGACCGCGCCGTCCAGCACCGGGGCGCCGGATGGCGCCGGGGTCCAGTCGATGTCCTCGAATTTGTTCGGCGCGCGGCCGGCGAAGCGGCGGCACAGCTCCTCCTGGTCCGCGGCCAGCACGTTCACGCAGAAGGAGCTGGCGGTGCGCAGTTTCTTGAAGGTGGAGGACGCCACCGTGGGCAGGAAGCCCACCAGCGGTGGATCCAGCGACACCGAGGTGAAGGAGCCGACGATCATGCCGACCGGCTCGCCGTCATCGGCGATGCCGGTGATCAGCACGACGCCGGTCGGGAAGTGTCCCAGGACGTTGCGGAACGCCATCGGATCTGAGACGGGCGGGGTCTGTGCCCCCAGTGCTACTGCATTCACGGTCTTTTCCTTTCAGTGCTTCGCTGGCGCAGCTATTTCTGGCCGATGAGGTCCAAGGCGACATCCACGATCATGTCCTCCTGGCCGCCGACCATGCGGCGCTTGCCCAGTTCCATGAGGATGTCGGTGGTGGCGATGCCGTAGCGCTCGCTGGCGGCTTCGGCATGGCGCAGGAAGCTGGAGTACACGCCCGCGTAGCCCAGCGACAGGGTTTCGCGGTCCACGCGTACCGGGCGGTCCTGCAGCGGGCGGACCAGGTCGTCGGCCGCGTCCATGAGCGTGGGCAAGTCGCAGCCGTGCTCGAAGCCGTACTTGTCGGCGGCGGCGATGAACGCCTCCAGCGGGGCGTTGCCCGCTCCAGCTCCCATGCCTGCCAGCGAGGCGTCCACGCGGTTCGCGCCGTGTTCCACGGCGGTGAGCGAGTTCGCGATGCTCAGCGAGAGGTTCTCATGGGCGTGGATGCCGATCTCGGTGGCAGGGTCCAGCAGCTGGCGGAAGGCGTCGACGCGTTCGGCCACGCCCTTCGGGGTCAGCGCGCCGCCGGAGTCCACCACGTACACGCAGGTGGCGCCGTAGCTTTCCATGAGCTTGGCCTGGCGGGCCAGCTCGGCCGGCTCGGTCATGTGGGACATCATCAAGAAGCCCACGGTGTCCATGCCCAGCTCGCGCGCGGCGGTGATGTGCTGCGCGGAGACATCCGCCTCGGTGCTGTGGGTCGCGATGCGCACCACGGTGGCGCCGGCCGAGTTGGCGGCCTTCAAGTCCGTGATGGTGGCGATGCCCGGCAGCGCCAGGGTGGCGACCTTGGCGTTCTTCACCGCTGCGGCGACCGCGGAGATCCACTCCAGATCGGTGTGGGCGCCGAAGCCGTAGACGCAGGAGGAGCCGTTGATGCCGTCGCCGTGGGCGACCTCGATGGAGGCGACCCCGGCCTTGTCCAGTTCGGTGGCGATGGCGACCGCCTGCTCGACGCTGTACTGGTGGCGGATGGCGTGCATGCCATCGCGCAGGGTGACATCTGAGATGTAGAGCTTGCTCATGCCCGGGCCTCCTGGAGTGCTGGGTTTTCTGCGGTGGTTGAGTGGTGCTGTGCCCAGCGTTCGGCCACGGCCATCGCCGCGGAGGTCATGATGTCCAGGTTGCCCGCGTAGGCCGGCAGGTAGTGCGCGGCGCCGGTGACTTCCAGCATCACGGTGACGCGGACGCCGGTGAACTTGCCGGATTCCGGCAGGTACAGCGGGTTCTGCTCGGTGAAGGTCTCGAACTGCACGGCCTGCTTGAGCTGGTAGCCGGGGACGTAGCCCTGCACCTTGGCTGCCATGTCCAGGATCGAGGCTTCGATCTGCTGCACGTCCGGATCACCCTCGACCAGCGCGTAGACGGTGTTGCGCATGAGCATCGGGGGCTCGGCGGGGTTCAGGATCATGATGGCCTTGCCGCGGCCCGCGCCGCCGATGTCCACTAGCGCCTGCGAGGTGGTCTCGGTGAATTCGTCGATGTTGGCGCGGGTGCCCGGGCCGGCGGACTTCGAGGAGACCGAAGAGACGATTTCCGCGTAGCGTACGGGGGCGACGGCGCTGATGGCCGCAACCATCGGCACGGTGGCCTGGCCGCCGCAGGTGACCATGTTCAGGTTCGAGTCATCCAGGTGGTCTTCCAGATTGACCACCGGGATGCAGGACGGACCGACGGCCGCCGGGGTCAGATCCAGCACCCGGACCCCGGTATCCTTCAGCTTCTCCCAGTTGGCGCGGTGCGCGCCGGCGCTGGTCGCGTCGAAGACGACCTTGATGTCCTTGAAGTTCGGCAGGGCCAGCAAGCCGTCGATGCCCTCGGCGGTGGTGGGCACCCCGAACTTGGCCGCGCGGCGCAGGCCGTCGGATTCCGGGTCGATGCCGACCATGGCGCCCATTTCCAGGCGCGTCGAGCCGCGCATGACCTTGATCATCAGGTCGGTGCCGATATTGCCGGAGCCGATGATGGCCACCGGCCAGCGATTGTGCTGTTCCATTAGTTCTCCTCGTGCGTGATGCGGACCTGTCCCAGGCCCTGGATGGTTGCCACCGCGTTGGCTCCGGCGGGGAAGTCGACCATGGGGCCCAGCGCCCCGGTCATCAGGATTTCTCCGGCGCGCAGCGGCCGGCCCAGCGATGCCATGCGGCGCACCAGCCAGAGCGCGGCGCGGTAGGGGTGGCCCAGGCAGGCGGCGCCGGATCCGACCGAGCGCACCTTGCCGTTGACTTCCATGGCCATGCCGACGGCCGACAGGTCCAGCGCCGTGGGCAGCACCGGCACCGTGCCGGTGACGATCTGCCCGCAGGAGGCGTTGTCCGCAATCGTGTCCAGAATCGAGATATCCCAGTTCTCGATGCGGGAGCCGACGATTTCGATGGCCGGAAGCAGGTGGTCCACCGCGGAGATCAGTTCGGTGATGGTGGTGTCCGGGTGCGGCAGGTCCTTGTTCAGGACCAGTGCGATTTCCGCCTCGACCCGCGGCTGCAGCACCGCGTTGGCGGCCAGCGGCTCGCCGTCGGCCAGGCACATGTCTGCGAACAGTACCCCGAAATCAGGCTGGTCCACACCCATTTGGGCCTGCACGGCAGGGGAGGTCAGGCCGATCTTGCGGCCGACGACCCGGCGTCCGGCGCTGATCGCGTGGTCCTCGTTCAGCCGCTGGACCTCGTAGGCGGCTTCGATGCCGCCGGCGGCGAGCTCATCGCGGATGGGGCTGATGGCAACGCCGTTGAGTTCAGCCTCGCGCAGACGCAGGGCGAGATCCGCCAGTGCCGTGGACTGTGCGCGAACCGTTTGAGTGTGTGTAGTCATCCGTCCTCCAAAGTGAAACTCCAGTATCCACAGCTCGCTTCGGGACGTGATTCGGTTGTCTCAGAGAGCGGGATAAATAAATTGAAACTAGTTCTAGTTTTTCTCTGTAGTGACGTGTACAGTGAATGAAAACAAAGACGTGGTTCATGTCACATGGAAGTTTGCAGCAGCTTCCGGTGATCCGGACACAAGCATGACCTGCGCAACGATGCGCAGCAGAAGACTTGAATCCCTTTTCCCAGGAAGGTTTCCAAATGAGCGTTTTGACCTCTGCCCCCACCCTTATGCCGGCTATGCAGACGGCCAGCCAGGCTCCGTCCATGGTCTCCCGCATGACCATGATCATGGAGGCATTCGAGCCCCAGGATGCGCGCCTGCTTCTGGATGAAATCACGGTTCGCGCCGGGTTGCCGCGGTCAACCACGCACCGCATCCTCGACCAGCTGGTGCAGCTGGGCTGGCTGGAGCACGCCCCGGACGGCTACGGCATGGGATGGCGCTCGCTGAAGTACCGCAACAACGACTCGATCAGCAGCCGAATCCGCGCAGAGGCGGCGCCGTTGCTGCACGATCTGCAGATCCGCACCGGCAAGATCGTGCATCTGGCGGTGCTGGAGGGCGCGAATATCCGCTACCTCGACAAGTTGGGTGGACCGACTGCGGTGACCATTCCCTCCCGCGTGGGCGGCGTCAATCCGGCCCACGGCACCGCATTGGGCAAATCGATGCTGGCGTGGATGGACCCGGAAGACCTGGACGAGATTTTCGCGAGCGGCCTGCCGGGAGTCACCGGCAAGACGTTGACCGACTCGGCCTTGCTGTACTCGGAGCTGGCGCGCATCCGCCGCCGCGGGGGCCTGGCCTATGAAACCGGTGAAAGCTACGAAGGCATCACCTGCGTTGCCTCGGCCATCCGCATTCGCCGCAAACCGGTGGCCGCGCTGTCACTGGTGGGCCGAGGCCGCGATTCCATGGAGCTGGTGGCTCCGCTGGTTCAGCAGGCCGCGCATCGAATCTCCGAGGCGCTCAGTGCCCCGGCTTCGATGACCGCCTGACTGGCATTCGCCAGTCGCTCCGGCGCTCGTTGGCTTACTCTCAAGCCGCCCGGTCATGGCCGCCAAATGCTGTCAGGCATCCAATGGAGGATGCCTGGCAGCATTGCACGTCTTTCGGCATTGCGCGAGGCAATAACGTGATGTTGGGCCTCGACCCGCCGTAGCCTTGAGGAAAAGCAAGGCGACGCTGAAATGAGGTGGCTGCAGTGGCCAAGAAAAAGAAGAAGCCGCAGCGCAAGCAGGGGCATCCGGCGAAAGTCAACGCCAATGTCCTCTCGCTGACCCATGCGAAGGTCAAACGGGGGCTCGACGCGCTGACTCCGGACTACGTGCGATGGTTCGACCAGACCTATCAGGGCGCCGGCGCGGTGGAGATGGACCTGATGGCGGTGCGCGATTCGCTGAGCTTCTACGCGGATCTCGTCGGCTTGGACTCCGTCACGGACTTCGACCCCCAAGCTGTTGTGGCCATTGTCCACGGCTTGGTCGAACGCGAAGAACGCCGCGAGGACCAGGAGCACCTCGGCAGGATCCTTTCCGAAGCCTGGATTTCCTACAGCCTGTTCCTCGAAGAATCCGGGCAATGGAAGCATCACGCCAGAGAGCTGGAGATGCTGCGCGAAGGCCTGCACAGCGCGCAGTTTGCGTTCAACGGGGGACCTGGAATCGGCGGGATCTTCGAGCCGGAGGCCGAGCTGAGCACGGAAGAACGCGAGGCCGTTGCGAAAGCGCAGTTCGATGTCATGCCGGTAGTCGCGCTCGGGCATGCGATGGCCGACTGGGTTGCCAATGCGCCTGAACGCGAGTGGGACTCCAAGAATCCCGAGCCTTTCATCCAATCCGCCGTGCAGGAGCTGGCGGCGTCGATCCCGGAGGGGATCACCGGCGAACGCCGTGAGGTGATCGTGGGATACGTCTTCATGGGGCTGGCCATGGCAGGGGTGCTGAGTCTGGACTTCGGCCAGCCGCAGCTTATCGACAATGCCCAGGGATTCGCCACGGCCGAGGGGGATGTGGGTCTGGGCGCCACCTATCTGCTGGTGCGTTCTGTAATCCAGCTGCTGATCGCGACTCCTGAAGAAGGCGATGAGGAGGCCGACGAAGTGTGGGACCTGACGCTGGGCTGGCTCACCGCGGCTCAGGACGGCGAGCCTCAATTGGTGGCGGGAGATCGATACCCGGACCGCAGCGAGGAGGTCTGGGCGAAGGCCCACGCGCGGATGCGGGAAATGATTGATTTGGGAATCGTTGAATCCGGCGACTTCTACACGGTGCCACCCGTGGTGCAGGCCATTCTGGCGGACCTGGAGGACGAGGAACTGGGTCCCGACGCCGACGAGGAAACACTCTACGGTGACGCTGCAGACTGGGAGGAAGAAGAGCTGTTCCGCCCCGAGCGGACCGAGCCGTATACCGGGCAAGTCCTGCAGCTGAAGCTGGGACTGCGGGATACCAAGCCGCCGATCTGGCGCCGGGTGCTGGTGCCCATGGATCTGCACCTAGGCGACCTGCATGACATCATCCAGGCCGCCTTCAACTGGGACAACAGTCATCTGCACATCTTCCGCACCGGGCTCTACGACGGGACCAGTTACGGGGCGGACATCCCCGAGACGGAAGTCGATGTCGATGAAACCGCTGCCCTGGTGTCGGAAGTCCTCAAGGCCGAGAAGGACAGGCTGGAGTACAGCTATGACTTCGGGGATGACTGGCGGGTGCGCATCGATGTCGAGAAGGTCCTCGACGCGGACGGGGGATTCCTGCCGCGCTGTACCGGAGGCCGGCGCTTCTCGCCGCTGGAGGATTCCGGCGGAACCGAGGGATGGGACGCCAAAATGGAAATTATCCGGGATGCCGGGCATCCGGAGCACGAGGAAGTCCGGGAGTGGCTGGACGACATGTATTTCGAGATCCCGGATCCAGCGGAGTTCACCATTGATTCGGTCAACGAACGGCTGATGGAGGAGTTTTAGGGCGTAGTCCGTCTCTGGAATCTGGCTTTGGACTAGGTGTTTTTGATTCCTGCGGTGGATGCGCGCACCACGAGCTTGGGAGCGAACACGAATTGCTCGCGGACCGCATCCTCGCCGGCGTCGGCTTCACGCAATAGGACGTCCACTGCGGTGCGCCCGATTTCGGCTGCCGGCTGGCTGATCGTGGTGATCGGCACGATGGCCGATTCCGCGAAATCAATATTGTCGTAGCCGATCAGAGCGATGTCTTCGGGAACACGAATCTTTCTGGACATGACAAAGGCCTGCAATAGGCCCATGGCTAGCAGATCATTGGCAGCGAATACAGCGTCAGGTCGAATCCTTGGCTCCATGGCGGCAATGCGCTCGCCGGCAGCTCGACCTTCCATGACGGTCAGTTTTTTGGTGGGGATGTATTCGAGAATCGCCTCGGGGGTTCCTGCAACGATCTCGCGAGCGCCCTCCAGCCGGTGGCGTACTTGTTCGATGCTATCCGGTCCTCCGACGTAGGCGATCCGGCGCCGTCCGAGGCCGACCAGGTGGGATGCGGCCAGACGACCGCCTTCCACATCGTCCACCGACACCGAGGAAAAGCTGCGGTCGCCGCTACCGCGGTCCACTAGGACTACCGGGGTTCCGGAGTTGCGCAATTTCCATAATTTGCCCATGTCTCCGTGCATGGGGGAGATGAGCACGCCGGCCACCCGTTGCTCCTCGAAGAGGTCAAGTAGTTGCTGCTCGGTACTCAATGAATTGTCGCTGGTGCCAGTCAGGACGGTATAGCCGTTCTCCAGTGCCCGGTGTTGGGCACCTTGGGTGACGTCCATGAAGAACGGGTTGCGTGTGTCCAGCACGATGAGTCCGAAACTGCGGCTACGTCCTGCGCGCAGCTGGCGCGCAGCATCGTTGCGGACGAACCCGAGTTTGTCGATAGCTGCCGTAACTCTGGCGACCGTGCGTTCGGAAACGACCTGCGGACGGTTGAGCACGTTGGAGACCGTGCCCACGGAAACCCCCGCCTCGGCGGCGACTTCCTTCACGCTGACTGTCACAGGTGTTCCATTCCGTTGCTTTTCACTGCTCCTTGCGAGTATATCCTCCGCGTGGTTGAAGGTCTCTGGGCATCCTTGATTGAAAGGTTTCAAAATATTGCACAATCACGCGAGGTCTCTCTTGAATAATGCGGTTCAAGTAATCTAAACTCGGTGAAGTCGCATCAATTGAAACGATTCATTTATGGTCTATGGGACTTGGTGTCCTGCGACTGATCAGGCACATTTCAACGAGGAGGGCCGATGGCAATGCGAGTTTGCTTCCAGCTTCAGGTTAAGCAGGATCGTCTGGAGGAGTACGTGCGCCGCCATGCCGCTGTCTGGCCGCAGATGCTGCAAGCCATCAGTGACGCTGGTCGCAGGAATTACTCGCTGTTCCTCCGCGAGGATGGTCTTCTCATCGGCTACTACGAGACCGATGACGACGAGGCGGCCCAAGTGGCACTGGACGCGGATCCTCGGACCGCACAGTGGGAGGCCGAAATGGCCGACTTCTTCGTCTCCCTTGACGGCAGACCTGACCAGAGTGCGCTTCGGCTGGGAGAAGTCTTCAATCTTGAATCCCAGATGGCCGCACTCGTTCCGACTGCGGACTAGCAGTCAGGCCAGAAAAACTTCCCACCTCTATCAACGCACGACAGAACGGAGAGATCCATGGGCGCAAAGTTGAGCCCCGAGATCCTAACCACCCTTGAACGCCTGGCCGTTGAAGTCCCTTCATGGGCCTATGGCAATTCCGGTACGCGCTTCAAGGTCTACGGCACGCCGGGCACCCCGCGCGATCCCTTCGAAAAGATTGCCGACGCTGCCCAGGTGAACCGGCTGACCGGGCTCGCCCCCGCCGTTGCCCTTCATATTCCTTGGGACAAAGTGGAGGACTACTCGATCCTGCGCCGCCATGCCCAGGACCTTGGCGTTGAGCTAGGTACTATCAACTCCAACACCTTCCAAGACGATGATTACAAATTCGGTGCGCTGACCCACGAGGATCCCAAGATCCGCCGCAAGGCGATCGACCACCATCTTGAATGCATCGACGTCATGAACGCCACCGGTTCGCGAGACCTTAAGATCTGGCTGGCCGAAGGTTCCAACTACCCGGGCCAGGCAGACATGCGCGGCCGTCAGGACCGACTTGCCGACTCGTTGTCCGAGATCTACTCCGGTCTGGGTGAGAACCATCGCCTGGTGCTTGAATACAAGTTCTTCGAGCCGTCTTTCTACCACACCGATGTTCCGGACTGGGGTACTTCCTACGCTCAGGTCGCGGAACTGGGGGAGAAAGCCATGGTCTGTCTGGACACCGGCCACCACGCACCGGGCACGAATATCGAGTTCATCGTGATGCAGCTACTGCGTCTTGGCAAGCTGGGATCGTTTGACTTCAACTCGCGATTCTACGCGGACGACGACCTCATCGTTGGTGCGGCCGATCCGTATCAGCTCTTCCGCATCATGGCCGAGGTCCACCGTGGGGGTGGACTCGAAGTGAATACTCCGATCACCTTCATGCTCGACCAGTGCCACAATGTCGAGAACAAGATCCTGGGCCAGATTCGAAGTGTTTTGAACGTGCAGGAAATGACAGCGCGTGCGTTGCTGATCGACAGGGTCGCGCTTACCGAGGCCCAGCTATCCGGTGACGTGTTAAAGGCCAACGAGATCTTCATGAATGCTTTCTACACTGACGTACGAGAAGAACTGGCCCAGTGGCGCACCTCGCGTGGGTTGCCTGCTGACCCGATGGAGGCCTTCCGCGTCTCGGACTACCAATCAACTATTGAAAATGAACGCGCTGGCGGCGTACAGGCAAGCTGGGGAGCATAACGATGACTACCGTTGCAAAGAAGCGCGGCATCACCGGGTGGAAGGCCACCATCGCGGTTGCGATGAGCAACTACATTGAAGCCGGAGCAATCATCGCTTTGGCCACGAGCCTGACGCTGTGGCAAGAGGCGTTTGGTTTCGACGATTCATTAGTCGGCGTCATCGCCGCGGTCTCGGCAAACGCCTTCGGCGCTGCGCTTGGTGCATTGATTGGCGGCCCGCTGTGTGACCGTCTGGGACGCAAGTTCATTTACACCTACGATCTGATTCTGTTCATGATCGGTGCGCTGATGATTACCTTCACTGCTAGCACGGGACTCCTAATCCTTGGCGTAGTGCTGATGGGTATCGCAGTCGGTGCCGGTGTGCCTGCATCGTGGACTTACATCGCGGAGGAAGCTCCGAGTGAGTCGCGGGCCGCCCACGTTGGCACTGCCCAGCTGGCTTGGTCAATTGGCCCAGCCATTGGTTTCGCCCTCGCTATTTTGGTGGAGCCGTGGGGCGTAAACGGCTCCCGCATGATCTTCTTCCATCTGTTCGTCATCGCTGCCGTGACCTGGTGGGTCCGCCGCGGGCTGCCCGAATCGACTCGCTGGAAGGAACAGCGCGAAGCCGAGCTGGCCAGCGGTGTGAAGGTTTCCTTCTTCTCCGGCATGCGCGGTTTGCTGGCCGAGCGCAAGAACTGGGGAGCCTTGCTCTTCCTGCTGGGTGTCTATGGACTGTGGAACACCGTTGCCGGTCAAGCTGGCATCTTCCAGCCGCGGGTTTACGAGGCTGCCGGCGTCGAATCGGCAACCCAGCAGAATCTGCTGCAGGTTCTGGTGTGGGTGCTGACCGCGGCTGCCACCTACTTCGGCTTCATGAAGTATGGCGACAAGATCTCCCGCCGTTGGTTGTACTTCGCCGGCGCCCTGCTGGGCGTCGTGGCCTGGGTCGTGCTGATCTTCGCACCTCCAGGCGCTTTCTCGCTGCTGTTCTATGCGGTGGCTTGGGGCATCTCTGCCGGCATCGGCGCGCAGGCTTTCTACGGACTGTGGACCGCCGAGCTGTTTGCGACGAAGTACCGCGCCAGCGCCCAGGGCGTGCTGTTTATGCTGGCCCGCGTGATGGTCGGCCTGCTCTCGCTGGTATTCCCGGTCCTGCTCACCAGCATGGGTCTGGCCAAGCTGGGCCTGCTGATCATCGGGCTGCTGGTTGCGGCGCTGCTGATCGGCACCATCTGGGCGCCGGAAACCCGCGGAAAGACCCTGGAAGAAATCGAGCTGGCCCGCTACGGGGCCAAGGCCGACGCTTAAACCATTTTCGACATCGAAAGAAAAACGAGCATCATGACTCAAAGCATTGCCTCAACCACCACCAATGCCGCGGCGGATTTGATTGCCAGGTCCAACCGCCTGGGAAGCGACAAGAAGAATACCAACTACGCCGGTGGCAACACCTCGGCGAAAGGCACCGCCACCGACCCGGTCACCGGCGAGGAAATTGAGCTGCTCTGGGTCAAGGGCTCGGGGGGAGACCTGGGCACGCTGACCGAAAATGGCTTGTCCACCCTGCGCCTGGACCGCATGCGCTCGTTGGTCAACGTCTACCCGGGCGTGGAGCGCGAAGACGAAATGGTTGCTGCGTTCGACTACTGCCTGCACGGCAAGGGCGGCGCCGCGCCATCCATCGATACCGCCATGCACGGCTTGGTCAACGCGAACCACGTGGACCACCTGCACCCGGACTCGGGCATTGCGATCGCCACGGCCGCCAACGGCCGCGAACTGACCGCAAAGATCTTCGGCGACAAGGTTGCCTGGGTGGACTGGCGCCGTCCGGGTTTCCAGCTGGGCCTGGACATCGCCGCGATCAAGGATGCCAACCCGCAGGCCGTTGGCTGCATCTTGGGCGGCCACGGCATCACCGCCTGGGGCGAAACGTCCGAGGAATCCGAAGCGAACTCGCTGTGGATCATTGACACCGCCGCCGCGTACATCGAGGAGCATGGGGCCGCCGAGCCTTTCGGGCCGATCGTGGCTGGCTTCGAGGCGCTTCCTGCTGAACAGCGTAATGATCTGGCCGCAGCACTGGCCCCCACCATTCGCGGGCTTGCCAGCACCGACAAGCCGATGGTCGGCCATTTCACCGATGACGAGCGCGTGCTGGACTTCCTCTCGCGTGAGAAGCTTTCGCGGCTGGCTGCCCTGGGCACCAGCTGCCCGGACCACTTCTTGCGCACCAAGGTCAAGCCGATGGTGCTGGATCTGCCGGCAACTGCCAGCGTGGAAGAACAGCTGGATCGGCTGAACGAACTCCACGCCGAATACCGCGCCGACTACCAGGCCTACTATGACGCGCATAAGGACGAGAATTCCCCGGCCATGCGCGGCGCGGATCCGCTGATCGTCCTGGTGCCCGGCGTAGGCATGTTCTCCTACGGTGCGAACAAGCAGACCGCTCGCGTGGCAGGTGAGTTCTACCTCAACGCCATCAACGTGATGCGCGGTGCCGAGGCGCTGGATGCATACACCCCGATCTCCGACGCAGAGAAGTTCCGCATTGAGTACTGGGCTCTGGAAGAGGCCAAGCTGCAGCGAATGCCCAAGCCGAAGTCGCATGCGGGGCGTATTGCGCTGGTCACGGGCGCAGCTTCAGGCATCGGCAAGGCAGTCGCCAAGCGCTTGGCTGCCGAAGGTGCCTGTGTTGTCATTGCCGACCTGGATCTTGCAAAGGCCCAAGCAGCAGCCGCAGAGCTTGGTGATTCGGATGTTGCTGTCGGCGTGGCTGCGAATGTGGCGGACGCCGCTGCGGTCCAGGCCGCCATTGACCAGGCAGTGCTGGCCTTCGGCGGGCTGGACTTGGTGGTCAACAATGCTGGACTTTCGCTGTCAAAGTCCTTGTTGGAAACCACCGAAGCTGACTGGGATCTGCAGCACGACGTGATGGCCAAGGGATCTTTCCTGATCTCGAAGGCAGCAGCCAAGGTGCTCATCGACCAGAAAATGGGAGGCGATATCATTTACATCTCTTCCAAGAACTCGGTCTTTGCCGGCCCGAACAACATTGCCTACTCGGCTACCAAGGCCGACCAGGCGCACCAGGTGCGATTGCTGGCCGTCGAGCTGGGTGAGCACGGTGTACGTGTCAACGGCATCAACCCTGACGGCGTGGTTCGTGGTTCGGGCATCTTCGCCGGGGGCTGGGGTGCCAAGCGCGCCGCGACCTACGGCGTAGCTGAAGAGGACCTCGGCCAGTTCTACGCCAACCGAACCATCCTCAAGCGCGAAGTCGTCCCGGAAAACATTGCAGATGCGGTGTACGTGCTCACCGGGCCGGAGCTGACCCGCACTACCGGCTTGCACATCCCGGTGGACTCCGGCGTTGCGGCGGCGTTCCTGCGATGAACCCCGAGTTTCAGGCACCGGTCGCCGCCATTGACCTGGGCGCTACCAGCGGACGGGTCATGATCGGAGCGTTGGTGGACGGCAAGCTCGAGCTGGAGCTGGTGCACCGCTTTGCCAACGGTCCGGTGCCCTTGGCCTCGCTGGAGGAGGGAGCGCAGGCCGAGGACCTGTCCTGGGACATCGACGAACTGTGGGTGCAGATTCGCCAGGGTTTGACGTTGGCCTTCGCGCGACGACCGGATATCGCCGCTATCGGCGTGGACTCGTGGGCCGTGGACTATGCGCTGCTGGCCGACGGCCAGCGACTGGGGCAGGTGCGCCACTATCGGGACCCGCGTAATGTGCGTGCGGTGCCGGAGCTGGAGAAGCACTTCGAGCGGGCTGAGCTCTTCGAGCGAAACGGTCTGCAGTTCCTGCCCTTTAACACCGTGTACCAGCTGGAGGCGGAGCGTGCACAGTCACGGTTGCGGGATGCGCAGTCAGTGCTTCTCGTTCCTGACTACATCAACTGGCTGCTGACCGGAGCCGCGCGTTGCGAGTGGACTAACGCGTCCACCACCGGACTGCTCAACCAGCGCACCGGCGGTTGGGACGAGCGGCTCGCCTCCCATCTGGGTGTGGACGGCAAGCTGCCTGAGCTGATCCACCCCGGCCACGTGGTCGGGACCCTGCTCCCGCAGCTGGCTGCCGAGCTAGGTGCTGGGTCGGAGGTCAAGGTGGTAGCGGTGGCTTCGCACGACACCGCCAGTGCTGTGGCCGCGACTCCGCTGGCAGGTCCGCGCTCGGCGTACGTGTCGTGCGGAACCTGGGGGCTGGTCGGTGTAGAACTAGATGCTCCGGTACTCAGCCGCGAGGCGCAACATGCTGGCTTTACCAATGAGCTGGGGCTGGACCAGAGCGTTCGATTCCTCAAGAACGTGACTGGGACATTCCTGCTCAGCGAGTCCATCCGGCACTGGAACGAGCAGTCCGCCCAGTCCGGAGAGCCGGAAGCCAACCTTGAAGAGCTGCTGTCCCAAGCCGAGACCCTGCCGGTCCCGGCGGTGCTCATCGACCCGCAGGACGAGAGATTCCTGGCACCGGGACGGATGCCACAGCGCGTCAGCGAAGCTGTGGTTGCTGCAGGAGGGGCGGCACCGTCCACCCGTGCGGAATTGATCCGCGTGATCATCGAGTCCTTAGCATCCAGCTTCGCAACCCAAGCGTTTGCTGCTGCGGCGTTCGGCGGTTTCGAGCCGGAGAACATCCATGTTGTCGGGGGCGGGTCGCAGGGCAGGCTGCTGTGCCAGCGTACCGCGGATCTCGCGGGGGTTCCGGTGGTCGCCGGGCCTGTGGAGTGCACCGCTCTGGGTAACGTGCTGGTTCAACTGCGCACGCTGTCAGGCAGCCAAGTGGACCTGCGGGAAATGGTCCGCGCTTCGGTCAAGTTGGAAACCTACCAGCCTGAAAGGACCCATAGTCTGGCCTAGATCCGTGTGGGCATCTAGGTCTCGGCCGTGAGTCCGGCCGGCAAAGATCCCCTTGCACCTGCTGCAGCGCAGGTCCAAGGGGTTCTTTGGTTTTGGCGTCTACTGCTTGCGCTGGATGAACACCACGGTGTCTTCAAGCGTGGCCGGGTTCCCGTTGGGATCGGTGATCTCGCGTTCGATGACTTCCGCCTGCAGGACGTTCCACCGATCGGAATCCAGCTGCAACGCTTCGAGCTCGGTATCCGGCTGCGGGAAGGCGGGAACCTCGCCATCGAAGGCCGGGGCAAAGGAAGGCCGTGCGGCATGGGACAGCGCCAGCAGATGCCCACCGGGGGCCACCAGCTGCGCGGCCTTGCGCAGGATCTCGGCGCGCGCAAACTCGAACGGCGCCTGGAAGAAGCTCAGCGTCACGAGGTCGAAGGTCTGGGAGGTGCTCCACTCGGACAGGTCCGCGGCGATGAAAGTGGCCTGCGGCTCGGTGAAGCCGTGTTTCGCCGCGTCCTGCCGGGCACGCTCCACCGCGGTCGGGGAGATGTCGACACCGGTGGCCTGCCATCCGCGGGAGGCCATCCACATCACGTCGCCTCCCTCGCCGCTGCCCAGGTCAAGGGAGGTGCCGGGGGCCAGCGGAGCGACCAGTCGCTCGATGACTTGGTTGACCTTGCCCGACCAGACGCGCTCGGAGCCGCCGTAGTGCTTCTCCCAGAACTCGACTCCGCGAAGCTCCTCGGTATCGTGATGGTGGTCCATGCCTGCATTCCCCTTTAGTTCCTAGCCGATGGGTCCTCATCAACGATCCTAGGCGCATGCGGCGGGCCGGGCGAGGCGGTTTGCGCCACCGGCAAAAACCCATACATTGCCTACCGTGCGCTGACCTTTCCGAAGAGCCGGGCAATGGACGCCAGGATCATCGGCCGGCAGGCAGCCCAGGCGGCCGCGGTGGCCAGGATGGCCACGGCAAACAGCCACAGGCCGGTCCAGTTGTCGGCGAACTCGGCTGGATCCGAGGATCCCTGGGCTGCGAACATGTGGTTGAGGTTGCGCAGCGCCCCGGTGGACAGCACCAGCGCCACATGCACCACGATGAACAGCGCGAAGTAGAGCATGGTGGGGAAGTGCAGCGCGCGGGCCACTTCGATCGGATAGCGCTTGGTCAGCGCCGTCGCGTTCTTGGGCCAGAAGGCACTGAGGCGGAATCCGGTGGCGGCCGCCAGCGGCGCGGCGATGAATACCGTCGCGAAGTAGGCCAGCTGCTGCAACGCGTTGTAGTTCACCCAGCCGTTCTCCGTGGGCCAGTCCAGCGTCATGTACTGCAGCGCGGCGGAGATGGCGTGGGGAAAAACTTCCCAGGAGGTCGGGATGATTCTCATCCAGTGCCCGGAAGCGAACAACAGGACCACGAACACCAGGCCATTGACCAGCCAGAGCAGGTCCAGGCTCTGGTGCAGCCACAGGTTGATGCTCACCTTGGGGCTGCGTTTCGAGGACCAATAGGCAGGCGGTTTGCGCTGATGCCGGACCTGCAACCCTGTACGGATGATCAAGACCATCAGGAACAGGTTGAAGAAGTGGTTCCAGGCAAGCCATCCCGGGATTCCCACGGGTGCCGACTCGGGCAGGTGGTATTCGCCCGGGTAGCGGGCGATGAAGCTGGAGATCGCGTCGAACCCGACGAACCAACGGGCCAGCAGGACGACCGCGGTGGCCATGCCCAGTGCGCAGAAGGCGCCGAGCACCCCGGCCAGCACCCACTGCCTGGTGGTCAGCGGGCCGTGGCGCTTCGGTTCGGACTTCTTGGGTGCCACCGCGGCAGGCCTTGCTGGGGCAGTTGCCGGGGCGAGTGGCTTGCGCGGCTGTGGTGCCGCAGTCGGCTTGGCCGGAGCGGGCTCGGCAACCGAGGCCGCCACCACAGCGGGCTGTGCCGGCTTTGCCTTGGGTTCGGGTGCTTCGGGCTGCGGCGCAGGTGCCGATGGCGTGGCAGCAGCAGGTTTGGTCTGCGCGGCCGGCGCCGCGGATTCCTGCTCGGCTGGGACTGCAGGTTGTATGGGCGAAGTGCTCTTAGCGACGGAAGCCGCTGGAGCCGCGTGGGCCGGGGCGGCCGATGCCGGTGGCCATGGCTGGCCCCCGGGGACCCGGGGCAGCCCGCGGCGCAGATTCCCTGCCGAAGCGGTTTCAGCGGCCTGATCGGTGGATGCCTGGACAGCAGGGGCTGGGGTCGCGGTCGCGACTGTTCCGACCGATGGGATGGCCTCCGGGTCCGCGGCGGGCGCGGCTTGTGCCGGCAGTGCAGCAGCTTCAACCGTACCGGCAGACGCGATGGAAGTTCCGGCCGGGGGCCAGGGCTCTGCTCCCGGCACTCGCGGCAGACCGCGGCGCAGGGCGCCTCCAACGGCCGGTGCTGGAACAGTGGGAACCAACGGTGCGGCCGGGACAGCTGGCTCCACCGGTGTCGGCGACGCGGGGGCCTGCGCCACGGGATTATCGACAGCATCGGCGCAAGCCGGTGGTTGCGCAGTGTCGAGCTGGCTGGAATTGCCCGGAAGGTCTTCAGAGACCGCGGCCGGGAAGCCGGCGGGCGGCCATGGTTCGCCGCCGGGGATGCGCGGCAGCCCCTGGCGCAGCGTACGGGTCGGGGTGCTCATGGCTACCGGCCCTTCGCGGCTTCCAGCGCGGCAATCAGCTGCGGAACCACCGTGAACACGTCGCCGACCACGCCGAAGTCCGCGATGTCGAAGATCGGGGCATCGGCGTCCTTGTTGATGGCCACGATGGTTTTGGCGGTCTGCATGCCGGCCTTGTGCTGGATGGCTCCGGAGATGCCCAGCGCCACATACAGCTGCGGGGACACCGAGACGCCGGTCTGGCCCACCTGAGCCGCATGGGGAACAAAACCCGCATCCACCGCGGCGCGCGATGCGCCGACGGCGGCCCCCAACGCATCGGCCAGCTGCTCGACCAGTGCGAACTGCTCCGCATTGCCCAGGCCGCGGCCGCCCGAGACCACGCGGTCGGCCGAGCGCAGTTCCGGACGCGATGAGGTCGACTCGACGGTTTTAAGGTCCGTGACCTCGACGTCCGGCTTGCCGCTGGCGGCAACCTCCAGCTCGGAGGACAGTTCCGGCTGGGCCTCGGCCCGGGCTTCGATGCTGCCCACCCGTACGGTGATCACCGGGGCGCCGAAGGTTGGGGCGCTGGTGGTGGAGAAGGCTCCGCCGTAGATCGCATGGGACGCGAGGACACCTTGCTCATCCCGGGAAACCCCCACGGCGTCGACGCTCAGCGAGGACCGTGCGCGCACGGCGAAGCGGGCCGCGATTTCGCGGCTGGTGTCGGTATGCCCGGCCAGCACCGCCTGCGGCTGGACCAGCGCGGCGGCGGCCTGCAGCGCATCCACCAGCTGCACGGTCGGCCGGCCCTCCAGCGGCACCGTCAGCACCCGGCTGGCGCCGGAGGCGCTGGCCTGCGCGGCCAGCGTTGGCAAGGCATCCGCCGGCCCGGCGACCAGCGCCACGGGGGTGCCCACGGATGCCGCGGCGCCCAGCAGCTCTGCGTGGTTCTTGGCCAAAGCGGGGCCCGGCGCGGTTTCCAGAAGAACGAGAATCGAATCGGTGGCAAAAGTTGTCATGGGTGTTCTCCAATCACGCCAGGTTGTTCTTGACCAGGAAGTCTGCCAGCGCGTTGCCGGCCTCGCCGTCATCGGTGATGACGGTGCCCGCCGTGCGCGGCGGCTTCTGCGCTACCGAGAGCATGATGGTCCGGGCGGTGTCCGCGGGCAGCGGGTCGACACCCAGGTCTGCCAGGCCCAGCACCTCGATCGGCTTCTTCTTGGCGGCCATGATCCCCTTGAAGTTCGGGAAGCGGGCATCGGGCAGGGACTCGGTAATGGAGACGATGGCTGGAAGGGGCACGCGGATCTGCGCTGCGGCGCCGTCGAATTCGCGGGATCCCTCCACGGCTTCCGGGCCGATCCGGATTTCCGATAGCCCGGTGGCCGCCGGCAGGTCCAGCAGCTCGGCCAGCATGGCAGGCAGCACCCCGGCGGCCCCGTCGGTGGACATGTTGCCGGTCAGGATCAGGTCGTAGCCCCCGCGTCGCAGCGCGGCGGCCAGGGTGTCGGCGGTCAGCAGCAGATCCGCGCCGAGCAGCTGCTCGTCGCTGATATGGACGGCGGACGCAGCTCCCATGGCCAACCCCTTGCGCAGGGTTGCCTGGGCGGAATCCGGCCCCATGGTCAGTACGGTGATCTCGGTTCCCGGGGTCCCGTCGGCGTACTTGAGCGCGACTTCCAAGGTGCGCTCGCCGATTTCGTCGAGAACTGCCTCGGACGCCGCCCTGTCCGCCAATCCGGTGTCCAGATTCAGCAGCCGGTCCGCCCCCGTGTCGGGGACTTCCTTGATCAGAACAGCGATCTTCATCAATCTCTCCTTGCATCAGCGCCGTGTGCCGCCCGGTGGCCGCGGGCCCGTCTCCACCTGAGCGGGAAAGACCACGCACCACCTGAAGCATGTGTTGTAGAACACAATACTGACTAATGCCCGAAATTGTCGGATCCAGGGGTGCTGCGTCATGCGAGTTCAGGGCAAAACATGAGGTGAAGATGGTGATGCCCGCACCCCGGCAGTGTCGGCCTGCCGCTGTGCGCGGATCGCTTCAAGGCCGCGGAAAGCGAGTCGCGTCATCCAACTGGCTATGTCGCGCGAAGCACTGGTTGCGAATATTTCGGTCCGGCCCGTGAGCGCGTGACCCCAGCAGGGTCCTTCGCCCGTGAGCGCAGAGTGCGTCCGGGGGCTGGGGCGGTTCCCCGGATGGGGTTCTAGCCTAGTCCTGCGGCTGGTAGCCCATGCGCGCGCTGATCTGCTTGGCGGTGCGCACGGTCTGGGTGCACAGCTGGTCCAGCTCCTCCGAGGAGACCCGGTAGTACGGGGCGGCGATCATGGCGGCCGCCACGACGTCGCCGCGGTGGTCGAAGACCGGGGCGGCGACGCTGACCTCGTCGCGGGAGGTCTCGCCGTAGTTGATGGAGTAGCCGCGGCGCCTGACGGCTTCCAACCGCGGGAGGTAGTCTTCGGCGGCCATGACCTGGGGCAGCTGGATCTTCCCCGCGTCGATCAGGGCACGCACGGTGTCGGTGGGCTGATGGGCCAGGAACATCTGCACCGACGCGCTCAGCCCGGTGCGGTAGCGGCTTCCCAGTACGGAGGTGTGTTTCACGAGTCTGGCGGAGGGCAGCTGTTCCACCGAGACGGATTCGCTGCCGTCCCAGATGCTCAGGATGGCGCTCTCCTCGGTGGAGTCGCGCAGCTCCTGCAGCAACGGGTAGGCGACCTGCCGGACATCCAGGTTGGCCAGCAGCGGGCCGGCAATGGCGATCAGCGCCAGGCCCAGCCTGTACTTGCGGGTCTGGTCGTCGCGCTCGACGATGCGTTCCTGCTCCAGGGTGGCCAGGATGCGCGAGACGCTGGACTTGTGCAGCCCCACCTCGGCGGCGATGTCCGTGACGCCCAGGACCGGGCGTTCCACGCTGAAGCAGCGCAGCACGTCGATGACGTTGACGATCACCGAGGCGCCGCGCGACTCGCCGGGCTGGTCGACGCGGGCGTTCTGTCGCTCGTCGTGTTCTACCGCTGTCATCTGAACTCCTTGGATTATTTCGTCCTTTAAAAGATACTAGCCGGGCGGCAGGTGCGCCCGGCTAGCTTGGGTTGTTTCAGCTCAGCGGCTTGCGGCTGGTTTCCACAGAGCAGGCCACCGCGACCAGGGAGATCACCGCGGCGCCCATCAGGTACCAGCCCGGGGCCAGCAGGTTGCCGGAGGTGGCAATGAGCAGGGTGGCCACGAACGGTGCGGTTCCACCGAACAGGGCGTTGGACAGGTTGAAGGAGACGGCGAATCCGGAGTAGCGGACCTTGGTCGGGAACATCTCGGCCAGGAAGCTGGGCAGAGTTCCGTCGTTCAGCGTCAGCATCGCGCCGAGCAGGATCTGCACCAGCACGATGACCAGGAAATTGCCGGTCTCCAGCAGCATGAAGGCCGGGACGATGAACACGATGAACAGGACCGACGCGGAGATCAGCACGCGCTTGCGGCCGAACTTGTCGGAGAGCATGCCGGTCAGGAAGATGAATCCGATATAGGTGGCCAGTGCCACGGTGGTGGCCAGGTACGAGCGGGTCGCATCCAGTCCCAGCTCCTCGGAGAGGTAGGTCGGCATGTAGGAGAGGATCACGTAGAAGCCCACGGCGTTCAGCAGCACCGCACCGGCCGCTTGGAGCAGCTGGCGCCAGTGGTTGCGGAACAGGTCGCGCACCGGGGAGCTGTCCTGCGACGGTTCCTCGGAGGCTTCGAGGAACGCCGGTGAATCCTCGAGCTTGGTCCGGATGTAGCGGCCGATCAGGCCCATCGGGGCGGCCAGCAGGAACGGGATGCGCCAGCCCCAGCTTTCCATCTGGTCGGCGCTCAGCGCCCCGGTGAGCACCGCAGCCATCAGCGAACCGAGCAGGAGCCCGGTGGCGGTGCTGGCGGGGACTACCGCGGCGTACAGGCCGCGCTTGTCGGCTGGAGCGTATTCCACCAGGAACGCCGAGGCCCCGGCGTATTCTCCGGCGGCAGAGAAGCCCTGCACCAGGCGCAGCGCCAGCAGCATCAGCGGCGCGGCCACGCCGATGGCGGCATAGCCCGGAAGCAACGCGATGCAGAAGGTGGCGCCGGTCATCAGCAGGATCGACCAGGACAGCGCGGTGCGGCGACCGATGCGGTCGCCCAGGTGGCCCCAGATGAAACCACCCAGCGGGCGTACCAGGAACGAGATGGCGAAGACGCCGAAGGTCATCATCAGGGCAAGCTGGCGGTCTTCGCTCGGGAAGAAGACCGCGGAAATGGTGACGGCCAGGTATCCGTAGGCCGCGTAGTCGAACCATTCGACGAAGTTTCCGATGAAGCTGGCCGCGACGACCTTGCGGCGAACACCTGGGTCGATCTGCGCCGTGCCTGCGCCGGGTGCTGCCGGAAGCAGCCGGGTCTGCGAGCCTTGGGACTGGTCATGCTCGGTCATGGTCCACCGCCGTCGGTTGGAGGGAATTCGGATAGTTGCAATCAATGCAACCGTGTTGCTTAATGCTAGATGTGCCCCAGTTCACAGTCAAGGGGCTCGGGGAAAGTTTTCAGCCGGCCCTCGGTGGAACCGCCGCACGGGGCTCCGGGGGTGGCGCTGAATTGGGGTTCAAGCACAACGGCAGGTGCACGTCGCGATTGCCTCATGCGACGTGCACCTGCCGAAGTTGCGGTTCGATTGAGGGCGCTCAGTCCAGGGGTTTGCGGCTGGTTTCCACCGAGCAAGCCACTGCGATCAGTGAGATCACTGCCGCGCCCATCAGGTACCAACCCGGAGCCAGCAGGTTCCCGGAGGTGGCGATGAGCAGGGTCGCGACAAAGGGCGCGGTCCCGCCGAATAGCGCATTGGACAGGTTGAAGGATACGGCGAATCCGGAGTAGCGGACCTTGGTGGGGAACATTTCAGCCAGATAGCTCGGCAAGGTTCCGTCGTTCAGGGTCAGCATCGCGCCAAGCAGAATTTGCACCAGGACGATGACCAGGAAATTCCCGGTGTTCAGGAGCATGAATGCGGGAACCGTTGCGATGACGAACGCGATGGACGCGCTGATCAGCACGCGCTTGCGCCCGAACCTGTCCGAAAGCATGCCAGTGAGGAAAATGAAGCCGATATAGGTCACCAGCGCCACGGTGGTGGCCACATAGGAGGAGGTTGCATCCAGGCCGAGTTCCTGGGACAGGTATGTGGGCATGTAGGAAAGGATCACGTAGAAACCGACAGCGTTCAGCAATACCGCGCCCGCGGCCAGCAGTAGGCGACGCCAGTGGTCGCGGAAGAGGGACTTGACCGGTGCCTTGATGACTTCGTCTTCCTGGGAGAGCTCGCGGAAGACCGGCGAATCCTCCAGTTTGGTGCGGATGTAGCGGCCGATCAGGCCCATTGGCGCGGCCAGCAGGAACGGGATGCGCCAGCCCCAGGACTGCATGTCCTCGGCGGTTAGCAGGCCCGTGAGCAGCGCCGCCATGAGCGAACCCAGCAGCAGGCCGGTGGCGGTGCTGGCCGGCACGACGGCCGCGTACAGGCCTCGCTTGTTGGCCGGGGCGTATTCCACCAGGAAGGCCGAAGCGCCGGCGTATTCGCCAGAAGCGGAAAAGCCCTGGACCAGACGCAGAAGCAGCAGCAATAGAGGAGCCGCGAGGCCGATGGTGGCGTAGCCGGGAAGCAGGGCGATGCAGAAGGTCGCGCCCGACATGAGCAGGATGGACCAGGAAAGCGCTTCGCGTCGGCCGATCTTGTCTCCGATGTGCCCCCAGACGAAGCCGCCCAGCGGGCGGACCAGGAAGGAAATTGCGAAGAGGGCGAAGGTCAGCAGCAGTGCGGTTTCCGGTGCGGATTCGGGGAAGAACACCACCGAGATGGTGACAGCCAGGTATCCGTAGGCCGCGTAGTCGAACCACTCGACGAAGTTGCCGATGAAGCTGGCTGCTACGACCTTGCGACGGGTTGCCGAGCCGACCCCTTCGGGGTTCGGCCGGTTCTGGCCGCTGAGTGTTGGCCCCAAATCGATTTTGGGAGCAATCCCGTTTCCTGATGATGAGTTTTCGTTCGTCATTGGATGTACCACCATGTTTGTTTTGCGCCGCAGCGGCTGCGGCGTGGAGGTGTCTAATAAACGGATGGCGCAAGTTCATCGCCATTGAGTGTTCGCGGGTTGAGTTGCCGCGGTGAAATCCCTGGCGGGCGGCGTGGGCGGCCCTGCAACGGTGCGGCCTGGCTGGCCGCTGGCATTCTCGGCAGGCTGGGGGCCTGCAATGCCCTGTGGATACTGAAAAGCTATTTTCTTCGGAGCGGAGTCTGCTCCGCTGCGGTTCAAGATGAAAGCGGCGAAAGCCGCGTTCGGGGCCCGGGCGAGCGCAGGAATCGCTCATCCGGGCCCCGGGGCGGATCGGCCTAGGCGTCGATGATGTTGTTTTCCGGACCGAAGCCGAACTTGGTGATGTTCTCAACGGTGTTGTCCTCGTTGATCACCAGGATGTCGTGCTCGCGGTAGCCGCCGGCGCCCGGCTCGCCGTCCATGACGGTGATCATCGGCTCCATGGAGACGACCATGCCCGGCTCCAGCACGGTATCGATGTCCTCGCGCAGCTCAAGACCTGCTTCGCGGCCGTAGTAGTGCGACAGGACGCCGAAGGAGTGGCCGTAGCCGAAGGTGCGGTTCGGCAGCAGGCCGTGGGCGATGTAGATTTCGTTCAGCTCCGCGGCGATGTCCTTGCAGACCGCACCCGGCTTGATCAGTTCCAGGCCGCGCTTGTGGACCTCGACGTTGACGTTCCACAGTTCCAGGCTGCGGGCATCCGGCTCGCCGAGGAACAAGGTGCGCTCCAGGGCAGTGTAGTAGCCCGAGGTCATCGGGAAGCAGTTCAGCGACAGGATGTCCCCGCGCTGCAGCTTGCGGGTGGTGGCCCAGTTGTGGGCGCCGTCGGTGTTGATTCCGGACTGGAACCAGACCCAGGTGTCGCGCACTTCGCGGTGCGGGAAGGTCTTGGCGATCTCGTGCACCATGGCTTCGGTGCCGATCAGCGCGACCTCGTACTCGGAGATGCCCTCGCGGATCGCCGCCTTGATGGCCTCGCCGCCCAGGTCTCCGATGCGGGCGCCGTGCTTGATGACCTCGATTTCCTCGGCGGACTTGATCATGCGCTGGCGCATGGCGTCCTGCGAGACGTCGAGCAGGGTGGCGCCGGAGAAGGCGTCCTGGATCCTCTGGCGGGTCAGGCCAGGCAGGAAGTCGTCCTCGACGCCGATGCGCGAGGCCTTCACGCCGTCGCGCTTCAGGGCTTCCTGCAGGCCGTAGTAGAAGTTATCGCGCTTCCAGTCGGTGTACACGATGTTCTCGCCGTAGCTGGTGCGCCATGGCATGCCGGCGTCGATGTTCGCGGTGACGGTGGTTGAGTTCTTTGCGGTGACCACCAGCGCGTAGTTGCGGCCGAAGGTCGTGTAGAGGAAGTCCGAGTAGTACTTGATGCCGTGGTAGCTGGTCAGGATGACCGCGTCCAGGGACTTCGCTGCCATGATCTGGCGCAGTCCGGCCAAGCGGCGCTCGAACTCCGCATCCGAGAAGGTCAGCTGCTCCTTGACGCCGTTGTGCAGGGTCTTCAGGCGGGCCAGCTCGGAGACGTTGGTGGCGATGTTCGAGGAAGTGGTCATTGCTTGACTCCTTTTGGAAGTAATTTGGGGTGTTTGGAAAACCGGGAACAATCGAGTTGCGTTGATTGCAACGCTGTTGCACCCAGAGTATTTGTGTTTCAGGTCACTGTCAAGTGGTTGGCTGAAGAATCTTTTTTGCGCAGGTCAGCTTCGGTTTTGGCGCAAGAGTTGAGTGCCTGGCGCCATCCATCCGGGGTGGGAATCTGGGAATGAAGCAGCGGCCGGAATATCTAGGATTCCTCGGCGCCGTCGGTGATTTTTTTGCTGATCGCGCCAGCGCCGCTCGGATCGGGCACGAAAAGCAGCGACGGGTCGGGGTTGTTGATGTCCTTCTCCAGCTGCTTGATCGCCCTGTCGCGCTTGAGAAGCCTGCGGATCAGGTTCACGATCATCAGCAGGATCACGAAGGAGAACGGGAACGCACCGATGATCGTGCCGGTCTGGACCGTGTCCACCACGGCGGTGCCGCCCAGCGTCAGCAGTACGGTGGCAACGGTCGCAATGCTCACCACGAGCACCACTCGGAAGACCGGCCCGGACTTGTTCGGCGCGGAGACGAATTCGCTCAGTGCGTAGATTCCCGAATCCAGGGATGTCACGTAGTACGTGGCCACCAGGATCGTGGAGACCACCAGCAGGATGGCGCCGACGAACGGGATGTGGTCGAGCATCGCGAACAGGCCGGCCGAAGTGTCCGTGGCGACCGCGTCGCTGATACCGCGATTATTCTGGTCGTCGTAGTAGATCGCGGCCGAACCAATCACGCCGATCCAGATCATGACGATCAAGGTCGGGATGACGGTCACGCCGATGACGAATTCGCGGATGGTGCGGCCGCGGGAAATGCGCGCGATGAATCCGGCGACGAACGGTGAGAAGGCGATGACCCAGCACCAGATGAAGACCGTCCACCAGCCGTTCCAGCTGTCCTGCCAGGAATCCAGCGGTTGCGCGGTGATCCCGGCATCGGTCCACAGGCTCATGTTCACGAAATTCGCCATGAAGCCGCCGAAGGTCTGCGACAACGTGGAGATGATGTACAAGGTCGGTCCGAAAACGAAGACGGCGCCGACCAGCACGATGCTGAGGATCGAGTTCAGGCTGGAGATCCGCGCCATGCCCTTGTTGATTCCCACGATGGCCGAGATGGCGGTAATGCCCGTGAACACCGCGATGACCATCATCCACATCATCGGGGAAGCCTCGATGCCGAGGAGCGAGGTGAGCCCCGAGCTGAACTGCATCGTGGCGAAGCCGAAGGATGTCGCCAGACCGAGCACGGTGGCGATGATCGCCAGCAGCTCCACGACCACGCCGGCCCCGCGCTGGGACCATTTCGGCAGGATGTCGACCGTCGCCTCGCGGAAGGTCAGGGTCTTGCCGAGGTTGTGGTGGGAATACGCCAGGCAGACTGCGACAACACAGTACATGGCCCAGGCCGTCAAGCCCCAGTGGAAGTAGCTCCAGATGATCCCGCCCTCCGATGCGCCGTCGGGGCCGGCGGGAATTACCGGGTTCTCGTCGCGCAGCATAATCGGTTCGGCCACGGACCAGAAGATCAGGCCAATGCCCTGGCCGCAGGCGAAGAGCATGGAGTACCAGGCGAACTTGCTGTGCTGCGGCTTGGCCTTGGGCCCGCCGAGGCGGATTTTTCCCACCTTGCTGGAAGCCAGCCAGATGCACACCGCCAGCGCGAACACGGAATACAGGATGAACAGCCAGGTGAATTTCCCGGTTACGAAGGTGCGCAGGTCCGAGATGACCGCCGAAGCGCCAACGGGGTTTGCCAGCACCCAGATGATCACCGCCACGATGAGAATCGGCGGGATGACCCGGATCAGCAGCCGGTCCAGCGGAGGGATGTGCCGGCCCATGAAGCGCGGCAGTTCCACCGGCGGGTTCGCGGAGTTTTCCGTGCGTGCCGGCACGCGGTCGGTGGCCATGCTATTCCACCTCGACCATCTGGACCGCGAGATTGAGTTCCGTGCTCAATGCGGTTCCCACGGCGGCGGTCACTGCATCGAGCAGCAGCTGGCCGCGGGCGGCGGTGGCATTTTTCGCGCTGGACAGGCATCCGCTGTCCGGGGTTCGCGCGGGGTCTTCGGGGAACACGTCATAGGAGGTGAGCACCGCCGGGGGATGGTCCACCACGCGATCCATCTGCACCAGCTCCGGATGGAGCAACAGCATCAGCGACGTTTCCAGCACGCCCCCGTGCTCGATATCCCAGCCCAGGAACCCCTCGGGGAACACCTGCTCCAGGGTCTGCTCGTCGACGAAGTCCCAGTAGGACATCAGCACCGCGCGTGAGGTTGATCCGGCGTGCAGTGCGCCGGACACCGCCTTGTCCAGGCCCTCGTAGAGGAACTGGTAGTTCTCGAAATGGCCGTTGAGCACCACGACGTTCTTGAATCCCTGGGCCAAGAAGGATGCGGCGACCTCCTCGATCTGTCCAATCAGGGTGCCGGCGCCCAGGCTGGTGGTGCCCATCCGGTGGTTTCCACCGCCGGAGCGTGGCTGGGACTTGTATCCGTAGCTGAAAACGGGGGCAACCAGCGCTCCGATGCGCTGGGCCACCGCTCCGGCGATGGCCTTGGACAGCATGGCATCCACGCCCAGCGGCATGTGCGGGCCGTGCTGTTCGGTGGCTCCGGTCGGGATGATGACCGTGGAATCCATGCGCGATACATAGGACGCGTAACTCTGGGCGTCGATTTCCTCGAGGAAAACAGAAGGCAACGTTCTCTCCTTGGCTAGCGGGTGGTGGGGTACTGGGCGGTCCGTGGTCGGGGTTGCTCAGCGATGTCTTCGTTCCACAGCGTCGAATTGGCTGCGATGAACTCCTTCATCGGGGTGGGTCTATCCGTTGACCCGGACGGGTTCAGGGGTGGGGTCGTCCGCATCGACCTGCTGGTCTGCGTGCAGGTGCTCGGCGCTGCCGAATTGCTGCAGGAACTGCTCGTCGGTGAATTCGAGCTTCAGGCCCAGCGGCACTCCGGCGTTGATGCGTGCCTTGAAACGCGGGTAGCCCAAGGCGAAGTACACCGTGGCGCTGGTGGCGGTTCCGGCCAGCCAGGAGAAATCGATGCCGCCGATGGCGGTGGCGATCGGGCCTTGCAGCACCGGAACCGAGCCGTACATGCACATCCACGTCATGAAGATGCCTGCGGCGAAGGCGATGAACGCCGGCGCATTGATCGATTTCAGGCGGCTGGAGCGGGGATCCATGAACAGGTAGGAGAAATCCTTGTGCCTGCGTTCGAAGATGAAGTAGTGCACGGCCATGATGCCGCCCCAGGTGGCGACCCAGGCTGCGATGGTGGCGATGAAGTTGTGCAGCAGTTCCGCGAAATCATGGGCGAAGAGGAACAGGATGACGGCGCCCATGGCCAGAACGCCCACCAGAATGGAGATCTTCTTGCGCGAGACGCGGATGTCCAGTGCCTGCACGGCCACGCCGAAGGTGTACATGTTGATGATGTTCGTGGCGATCGGCCCATGGATGACCAGCAGGATCACCGGGATGGACAGGGCGCCGAAGCTTTCAACCACCAGCGCCCCGGGGTCTGCGGTGCCGTTCTTGGTGGCCAGCGAAGCGCCTAGCACACCGAGCCAGACGACCGGAAGGAATTGTCCCAGCACGCTGACCAGATAGAGCTTATGCGGCTTGATCTTCTTGGAAACGAAGCGCGAGTAGTCAGGTGCGTAGGTGAACCAGCCGATGCCCCAGCCGATGCCGATGGCGGTCATGATGGAACTCATGGCGGCGATGCGCGGCATGCCGGTGAGCACGGCGCCTTCGGGCCCCGCATAGGCCCAATCGATGTCCAGCTGGGTCCATGCGATGATCGACATGGCGACGAGCACCAGGACGGTGGGCGGCATGGTCAGCCGTTCGAACTTGGAGATGGCGCGGTAGCCTCGATAGCAGATGATGACCTGCAGGGTCATGATCACCGCGGCTACGCCGATGCGGATGAGCATGTTCTGCTGCGCCGGATCCACCCAGCCGATCTTGCCGAACAGGGCCAGCACCAGATCAAGGATGACCCAGGTGTTGATCGCTGACCAGCCGATGGCGATGACTGCCTGGATCGCCGCGGGCAGGTAGGCTCCGCGCCGTCCGAAGGCGCCTCGCGCCAGCAGCATTCCGGTGGCCCCCGTTTTCTGCCCCAGCAGCACGAAGAAGCCGAAGCCCAGCATGCCGATGACGTTGCCGATGATCAGCACCGTGATCGTGTCGGCGAATCCCAGGCCCAGGTGGATGCCCAGGGCTCCGAGGATCCAGTTGATCGGAGCGACGTTGGCCCCGGCCCAGATCCAGAATTGCCCGGACAGATTGGTCGTGCGTACAGCCTCGGGAATGGGTTGCAGGCTGTCTTCAACCTCGTGTGTGGAATGGTCTGTTGCTGTTGTTCGCTGGCTTTTCATATCGCCTCGATTCGTGCAAGGAATAGGTGAGGGAAGTGCATTGACTCAAAGCATAGGGAGCGTAGTGTGATGACGGATACATGCAAAATGTCGTCACATGTATGGTTCTAGGTGACAAAGAGTCACTTGAACTTCGAAACTTGAGGGTTACTGCGCGGTACCAGTATTCGCCGGGAGGAATTCATGCTCATCACCCTGTCTGAAATCATGGCCGACCCGTTGATGCGTGCAGCGAAGCCGCGGCTTTTGGCCCCGGGCACGGTGGAAAGCGAGGTGTATGTCCGCTGGGTGCACACCAGCGAGGTGGTGCAGCTGGCGGGACTCATCCACGGGGCGGAGCTCTTGCTGACCACCGGCGAGTCCGTGTTCAAGCTGCCCCTCGACCAGCAGCGGCAGTACCTGGCGATGCTGGCCGAATGCCATGTGGCAGCGCTCGTGGTCGAGCCCGTCGGGCCGGACCCCCAGCTGCCCCCGGATTTCGTGGCGGCGGCCGCGGAACTGGAGCTGCCGCTGTACCAGTTGCAGGAGACGGTGCCCTTCGTGGCCCTGGCGGAAAAGATCAATACCCGCATCGTGTCCGAACAGGCCTCGGCGCTGCAGCAGGCCGATGCCATCTCGCAGCAGCTGGCGCAGCACCTGGCGGTGGCCGGCCCGGCGCTGGTGCCGCTGCTGGAGATGATCGACAGCCAGCTGCACCTCGGGGCCGAGATTGTGAACCCGGATGGCGCCGTGATCGCTGCCTCGCAGCGGGCGGTGAGGCAGCGGCTGCAGGAGAACGGGCCGGCGCAGTTCGATGTCTCGGTGGACCTGTACATCGGCGGAGATACCGCGGCATGCCTGGTGCTGCATGCGCAGGCGCAACATCATCGGCAACGCCTGGAACTGATGGCGGACAGGCTTGGAAGCATCGTGACGCTGGCATTCTCCCAGCACTACAAGCCCAGCGCCCAGCAGGCTGCATCGTCGGCGCTGCTGCAGTCGATTGTTAATTCCGGCGGGGAGAACTACGTTGTGCACCGGGCCGCCGAAGCGCAGATCGCCGTGGGGGTGCCGCTGTGCATGATGGTAATGCAAGGCGTGGATGTCTCCCGTGGGCGTGCAGAGCTGGAGCGCCACCTGCGGTCCGACGGACAGCGCGTGTTCACCTACGTGCAGGCGCAGCGCCTGTATGCGCTGTGCCTCCTCGATCCCGCCGCGCCCCGCCGTTCCCGGGCCGAGCTGGTGCAGCGGTTGCGTCGTGCGCTGCGCGGAGAACAGGCGGAATGCTGCGTGGGCCCGATAGCGTTGGACATTTCCCGCGCCCGCTGGTCGCTGGTGCAGGCGGAAGCCATCGAGTCCTGGGGCCCGGCCGTCGGTTCGGAGGGGCCGGTGCGCGACGCCCTGGACTACGCCTTGCAGCGCCTGGTTGCGCAGCTCGGCGAGCCGGTGAAGCTGCAGGAATTCATCACGGAGCAAATCGGCGAGCTGCTGGAGCAGGACCGCGACAAGGACGGCCAGCTGCTCGGAACGCTGGAAGCATGGCTTGCCAGCGGGTGCCATGCCACGGACACGGCCGCGCGGCTGTATGTCGAACGCCAGACGCTGCACAAGCGGCTGGCGAAAATCTTTGCGTTGATCGGGGGAGACCCGCGCCAGAACAACAGGGTGCTGCCGGTGCATTTGGCCGCGTGGCTGGCCCTGCGGAACTAGGCTCCCTGCGGCGCGCTACAGCACGCTGCGGATGGTCTTTTCGAAGCCGATGACGTGTTTGGCTGCCAGCTGCTCCGCGCCATCGGCATCGCCATCAAGGATGAGCTTGATCAGCGTCGCATGCTCGGAGATGTGCACGTGGAGGTCGGGCAGCCGGTCCAGCACCATGCACCAGATGCGCGTCGCCAGATTGTCCAGCCGCACCAGGGTTTCCTCCAGGTGCTGGTTCTGCGCCGCGCGGTAGATCAGGCGGTGGACCTCGAGGTCGTATTCCATCAGCTCGCGCCGATCGCCGGTCAGGTCCAGGGACAGGATCGCGCTCATGGTGCGTTCGAGTTCCCCGCGGTAGGCGCCCCCGCGGTGTTCGGCGGCACGGCGCGAGGCCAAAGGCTCGAGCACCAGGCGCATCTCGGAGATCGCGGCCAGCTCGGTGATGTCCACGCCCGTGGCAAAGGTGCCGCGCCGGGGGTAGGAAACCACCAGGTGGTCGACCTCCAGGCGCTTGAGCGCTTCGCGGATCGGCGTGCGGCCCATGTCCAGGTCGACCGCCAGCTGCGCCTCGTTGATCGGGTCGCCGGGGGCGATGTCCATCATGATGAGCCGGTCGCGCAAAATGCGATACGAACGATCCGCCATGGATTCGGCGCCGGCCAATACTCCGGTCATGCTTGTCATTTCACGCCCCTTTGTCGAAGTCCATTGTGCCGTGGGCGGGGCCGGTAAAGAAATTTTCGCTCCACCCATTGACGGTGTGTGGCTTACATCATACGCTAAGACGCAGACATTGATATATCAGTTGTCGGCAATTCATACTTTTAGGGAGAATGTGGTGCTTCAAACTCAATCGCTTGTCGCCGAATCGCTGACCCAGTCCCTGGCTGAGCTGGATCCAGAGGTCGCGGCGCGGATCGACGCCGAGCTGGCCCGCCAGCAGCGCGGCCTGGAAATGATCGCCTCGGAGAACCACACGGCGCAGGCCGTGATGCAGGCGCAGGGTTCGGTGCTGACCAACAAGTACGCCGAGGGCTACCCGGGCCGCCGCTACTACGGCGGCTGCGAAGAAGTCGACGTCATCGAGACCCTGGCCATCGAGCGTGTGAAGGAATTGTTCGGCGCGAAGTTCGCCAACGTCCAGCCGCACTCCGGGGCGCAGGCCAACGCGTCGGTGTACCACGCGCTGGTGCGTCCGGGCGATACCGTGCTGGGCCTGAACCTGGCCCACGGCGGGCATCTGACCCATGGCATGAAGATCAACTTCTCCGGCCGGTTGTTCAACATCGTCCCGTACGGCGTGGACGAGGCGACGAACCTGGTGGACATGGACGAGGTGGAGCGCCTGGCGATCGAGCACTCCCCGAAGATGATCGTGGCCGGCTGGTCGGCGTACCCGCGGCAGCTGGACTTCGCCCGGTTCCGCGAGATCGCGGACAAGGTCGGGGCGTACCTGTTTGTGGATATGGCGCACTTCGCGGGCCTGGTGGCTGCGGGGCTGCATCCTTCGCCGGTGCCGCATGCGCATGTGGTCACTTCGACCACGCACAAGACCCTGGCCGGTCCGCGCGGCGGCATCATCCTCTCGAATGATGCGGAGATCGCGAAGAAGCTGAATTCGGCGGTGTTCCCTGGCCAGCAGGGTGGTCCGTTGGAGCATGTGATTGCGGGCAAGGCGGTGGCGTTCAAGATCGCCGCGACCGCGGAGTTCAAGGAGCGCCAGGAGCGCACCCTGGCCGGTTCGCGGATCCTGGCGGAGCGTTTGACCCAGGATGACGTGGCCGCCAAGGGGATCAGCGTGTTGACCGGTGGCACCGATGTGCACCTGGTGCTGGTGGACCTGCGCAACAGCGAGCTGGATGGCCAGCAGGCCGAGGATCTGCTGGCGCAGGTGGAGATCACGGTGAACCGCAATGCGGTGCCGTTCGACCCGCGTCCGCCGATGACCACCAGCGGTCTGCGGATCGGTACGCCGGCGTTGGCGACCCGTGGTTTCTCGGAGGCGGCGTTTGCAGAGGTCGCGGAGATTATCGCGCAGACCTTGATTGCCGGTGCCGAAGGCAATACCGGTGCACTGCCGGAGCTGAAGGACCGGGTTCTGGAGCTGGCCGCAGCCCACCCACTGTACCCAAACCTGAAAAAGATCGGAGAATAGCCATGGCTGATTTGCTGCCTGAGCACCCGGAATTCCTCTGGGCCAACCCGGAGCCCAAGAAATCCTATGATGTCGTCATCGTCGGCGGCGGCGGCCACGGCCTGGCCACCGCCTACTACCTGGCCAAGAACCACGGCATCACCAACGTCGCCGTCCTGGAAAAGGGCTGGCTGGCCGGCGGGAACATGGCCCGCAACACCACCATCATCCGCTCGAACTACCTGTGGGACGAGTCCGCGGGCATCTACGAGAAGTCGCTGAAGCTGTGGGAGCAGCTGCCCGAGGAGCTGGACTATGACTTCCTGTTCTCCCAGCGCGGCGTGCTGAACCTCGCCCACACGCTGGGCGACGTGCGCGAATCCATTCGCCGCGTGGAAGCCAACAAGTTCAACGGCGTCGACGCCGAGTGGCTCACCCCGGAACAGGTCAAGGAAGTCTGCCCGATCATCAACATCGGCGACGACATCCGCTACCCGGTCATGGGCGCCACCTACCAGCCGCGCGCCGGCATCGCCAAGCACGACCACGTGGCTTGGGCCTTCGCCCGCAAGGCCAACGAAATGGGTGTGGACATCATCCAGAACTGCGAAGTCACCGGCTTCCTGAAGGACGGCGAGAAGGTCACCGGCGTGAAAACCACGCGCGGCACCATCCACGCCGGCAAGGTCGCCCTGGCCGGCGCCGGGCACTCCTCGGTGCTGGCGGAACTGGCGGGCTTCGAACTGCCCATCCAGTCCCACCCGCTGCAGGCCCTGGTCTCCGAGCTGTTCGAGCCGGTGCACCCGACGGTGGTCATGTCCAACCACATCCACGTCTACGTCTCCCAGGCCCACAAGGGCGAGCTGGTCATGGGCGCGGGCATCGACACCTACAACGGCTACGGCCAGCGCGGCGCGTTCCACGTGATCGAGGAGCAGATGGCCGCCGCGGTGGAGCTGTTCCCGATCTTCGCCCGGGCGCACGTGCTGCGCACCTGGGGAGGCATCGTGGACACCACCATGGACGCCTCGCCGATCATCTCCAAGACCCCGATCCAGAACCTCTACGTCAACTGCGGCTGGGGCACCGGCGGCTTCAAGGGGACCCCTGGCGCCGGCTTCACCCTGGCGCACACCATCGCGAATGACGAAGCCCACGCGCTGAACGCCCCGTTCAGCCTGGAACGTTTTGAAACCGGCCACCTGATCGATGAACACGGCGCAGCCGCCGTGGCCCACTAGGAGCAGCCACCATGATGCTGATTGAATGCCCCAACTGCGGGCCGCGCAACGAAACCGAATTCTCCTACGGCGGCCAGGCCCACGTGGCCTACCCCGAGGACCCGAACACCCTGAGCGACAAGGAATGGTCCCGCTACCTGTTCTACCGCGGGAACTCCAAGGGGATCTTCGCAGAACGCTGGGTCCACTCCGGCGGGTGCCGCAAGTGGTTCAACGCCCTGCGCGACACCGCAACCTATGAATTCAAGGCCGTCTACCGGGCCGGGGAACCGCGTCCGGAACTGAACACCCAGGGAGGATCCCGATGAGCCAGAACAAGTCCTACCGGCTGCCGGCCGAGCAGTCCCCGGCCGCCCGCATCGACCGCGGCGAAGCGCTGGTCCTGAGCGTCGACGGGAAGCAGCTGGACGCCTTCCGCGGCGACACCGTGGCCAGCGCCATGCTCGCCAACGGGCAGCGCTCCTGCGGCAACTCCATGTACCTGGACCGCCCGCGCGGCATCTTCTCCGCCGGGGTCGAGGAGCCCAACGCCCTGGTGACCGTGGCCGCCCGCCACGAGGAGGACATCAACGAGTCCATGCTCGCCGCCACCACCGTCCCGGTGACCGCGAACCTCAGCGCCACGCTGCTGCGCGGCCTGGGTGTGCTGGACCCGAGCACCGATCCGGCCTACTACGACCATGTGCACGTCCACACCGACGTGCTGGTGGTCGGCGCCGGACCGGCCGGGCTGGCCGCCGCCCGCGAGGCATCCCGTTCCGGGGCCCGCGTGCTGCTGCTGGATGAGCGCGCCGAAGCCGGAGGCTCGCTGCGCGACGCCGCCGGAGAGCAGATCGACGGCCAGGACGCCGCCGCGTGGATCGACGCGACGGCCGCGGAATTGGCCTCGGCCGCGGAAACCACCCACCTGCAGCGCACCACCGTGCTCGGCTCCTATGACGCGAACTACGTGATCGCCGCGCAACGGCGCACCGTGCACCTGGACGCGCCCTCCGGTGCCGGCGTCTCGCGCGAACGCATCTGGCACATCCGCGCCAACCAGGTGGTGCTGGCCACCGGCGCCCACGAGCGCCCGATCGTGTTCCAGAACAACGACCGCCCGGGCATCATGCTCGCCGGCGCCGTGCGCAGCTACCTGAACCGCTACGGCGTGCGCGCCGGAACGCGGATCGTCGTGGCCACCACCAACGACTCCGCCTACCCGCTGGTCGCGGACCTGGCTGCCAGCGGCGGCGTGGTCGCCGTCGTCGACGCCCGCACCACGGTCTCCGCCGCGGCGGCCGAGGCCGTCGGCGCCGGGGTCCGGGTGATCACCGGTTCCGTCGTCGCGGACACCGAGGCCAACGAGTCCGGCGAACTGTCCGCCGTGGTGGTCGCCGAGCTGGGCGAGGACCGCGAACTGGGTGCGCCGCAGCGCTTCGAGGCCGATGTGCTGGCCGTGGCCGGCGGCTTCAACCCGGTGGTGCACCTGCACTCCCAGCGCCAGGGCAAGCTGGTGTGGGACACCTCCATCCACGCCTTCGTGCCGGACACGGCAGTGGCCAACCAGCACCTGGCCGGCGCGCTGACCGGCCTGTTCGACACCGCCAGCGCGCTGTCCACCGGCGCCGCAACGGGCGCCGCGGCGGCCACCGCCGCGGGCTTCGAGCGCATCGCCCAGGTGCCGCAGGCGCTGGCCGTGCCGGCCGGGGAAACCCGTCCGGTCTGGCTGGTGCCCTCGCTGAACGGCGACCAGGCCGCGAACTACACCACCCACTTCGTGGACCTGCAGCGCGACCAGACCGTCTCCGACGTGCTGCGCGCCACCGGCGCCGGCCTGGAATCGGTGGAGCACATCAAGCGGTACACCTCGATCTCCACCGCCAACGACCAGGGCAAGACCTCGGGCGTCGCGGCCATCGGCGTGATCGCCGCGGTGCTGGGCATCGAGAACCCCGCCGAGATCGGCACCACCACCTTCCGCGCCCCGTACACCCCGGTGTCCTTCGCGGCCCTGGCCGGCCGCACCCGCGGCGCGCTGCTGGACCCGGCGCGCATCACCCCGATGCACTCCTGGCACCTGGCCCACGGCGCGGCGTTCGAGGACGTCGGCCAGTGGAAGCGCGCCTGGTACTTCCCGCAGGACGGGGAGGACATGGACGCGGCGGTCTACCGCGAATCCAAGGCGGTGCGCGACTCGGTGGGCATGCTGGACGCCACCACCCTGGGCAAGATCGAGATCCGCGGCAAGGACGCGGCCGAGTTCCTGAACCGCATCTACACCAACGGTTACACCAAGCTGAAGGTTGGCATGGCCCGCTACGGCGTGATGTGCAAGGCCGACGGCATGGTCTTCGACGACGGCGTGACCCTGCGCCTGGCCGAGGACCGCTTCCTGATGCACACCACCACCGGCGGCGCCGCCGGCGTGCTCGACTGGCTGGAGGAATGGCTGCAGACCGAATGGCCGGAGCTGGACGTCACCTGCACCTCGGTCACCGAGCAGCTGGCCACCGTGGCAGTGGTCGGTCCGCGCTCGCGCGATGTGGTGGCCAAGCTGGCCAGCGGGCTGGACGTGTCCAACGAGGCGTTCAAGTTCATGTCCTTCCGGGACGTGACCCTGGATTCGGGCATCGAGGCGCGCATCAGCCGCATCTCCTTCTCCGGCGAACTGGCCTACGAGATCGCGATCCCGTCCTGGCATGGCCTGCGCGTCTGGGAAGACGTGTTCGCCGCCGGGCAGGAATTCAACATCACCCCGTACGGCACCGAAACCATGCACGTGCTGCGCGCCGAAAAGGGCTTCATCATCGTCGGGCAGGACACCGACGGCACGGTGACCCCGCAGGACGCCGGCATGGAATGGGTGGTTTCCAAGCTCAAGGACTTCGTGGGCAAGCGCTCCTTCGCTCGGGCCGACAACCTGCGCGAGGACCGCAAGCACCTGGTCTCGGTGCTGCCGGTGGACACCACGCTGCGGCTGGCCGAGGGCGCGGCCCTGGTCGCCGACGGCGCGGTGGAAACCGGGGGATGCACCCCGATGGAGGGCTGGGTCACCAGCTCCTACAACTCGCCGGCGCTGGGCCGCACCTTCGGCCTGGCACTGATCAAGAACGGGCGCAGCCGCATCGGCGAAGTGCTCAAGACCCCGGTCAACGGCCAGCTGGTCGATGTCCTGGTATCCGATCTCGTACTTTTCGACCCGGAAGGGAGCCGTCGCGATGGCTAGCAACACCCTGATTGAATCCACCTCCCTGCGCCGTTCACCGGCCGAGCACCTGGCCGAGGCAATGGCCCAGGGCTCCACCGCCGGTGCGGTGGTGCTGCGGGAAATCGCCTTCGCCACCCAGGTCGGCGTGCGCGCCGTGCCCGGAAGCGCCGGACATGCCGCGCTGGCCGCGGCACTGGGCACCGGGCTGCCGCAGCAGGTTGGCGAGGTCGCCGGGGCCGCCGAGGGCACCGCGGTGCTCTGGCTGGGACCGGATGAGTTCCTGGCCATCGCCCCGGAGGGCTCCGGGCTGGCCGGCGAACTGGTCGCGGCGCTGGGCGGAGAGCCAGGCCAGGTCATCGACCTGTCGGCCAACCGCAGCGTGCTGGAACTGTCCGGACCGGCCGCACCGCTGGTGCTGCGCAAGAGCTGCCCGGCGGACCTGCACCCGCGCGCCTTCGGCGTCAACCGGGCGATCGCCACCACGCTGGCGAATATCCCGGTGCTGCTGTGGCGCACCGGCGAGCAGTCCTGGTACGTCCTGCCGCGCGTCTCCTTCACCGAGCACACCGTGCACTGGCTGATCGACGCGATGACCGAATTCGCCTCCCCGACGGTCGCCTAGGCAGGCAAATTCCTCCATCCCGGGCCCCGGGCGGTTCGGGGCCGGCGGCTTCCCCGGCACCTCCAGTGCCGGGAACCCGTCGGCCGGTGCCGACGTGGCCCAGCCGGGATGGACTGCGCCCCGCCGCCGATTCGGGAGGTCGGGCGGCGGAGCGTTGAGCGGGCCCTGCCCGGCGGGTTGATGGTTGCCGCCGGGCCTGGGGGGCTTCACGGCGCAGACCGCCGCGGCGGGAGTAGCCTGAAAACACCACGGGCGAAGAAACCAAACCCAAACTTTTCGGCGGGGCGGGCCCCTCAGGGCGCGTTCCGCCCCAGACATCTGAATGGAAGTGGACCATGAGCGAGCAGGTTCGGCACGTCTTGACCCTCCAGTGCCCGGAGGGCATCGGCATCGTGCATGCGGTGACCGGATTTCTGGTCAGGCAGCAGCGCACCATCGTGGAGCTGAAGCAGTACGACGACATGAGCGCCGGACGGCTGTTCCTGCGCGTCGATTTCGCCGGGGACGGCGCCCCTGATTTGCTCGCTACGATGCGCAGCGAGTTCTCCGAGGTCGCCGAGCAGTTCGACATGGAATGGCAGCTGCGCGAGCGCGGCGAGAAGACCAAGGTGCTGATCATGGTCTCCAAGTTCGACCACTGCCTGCAGGACCTGCTCTTCCGCATGCACTCGGGGGACCTGCCCATCGAGGTGGTCGGGGTCGCCTCCAACCATCCCGACCACCGTTCTCTGGTGGAATGGTACGGGATCGGATTCCACCACATTCCGATCAGCAAGGACACCAAGCCTCAGGCCGAGGCGGCGCTGCTGCAGCTGATCGATGCGACCGGCGCCGAGCTGGTGGTGCTGGCCCGCTACATGCAGGTGCTTTCCGACCACCTGGCCACCGAGCTGTCCGGCAAGACCATCAACATCCACCACTCGTTCCTGCCTTCCTTCAAGGGCGCCAAGCCCTACCACCAGGCGTGGGAACGCGGCGTGAAGACCGTCGGCGCCACCGCGCACTACGTGAACTCGGAACTCGACGAGGGCCCGATCATCGCCCAGCAGGTGGTGGAGGTGGACCACACCTACGGCCCGCAGGACCTGGTGGCCGCCGGCCGCGACTCGGAATGCAAGGCGCTGTCCAACGCGGTGCGCTGGCACTGCGAGGGGCGCGTGTTCCTCTACGGCAACCGCACCGTGGTGCTGCGCTAGCGTCCGGGTCGCAGGCGGCCAGCCATTGCCCGTAGGCTTAATGGCAAACCTCCACCCAAGCGAAGGACGGCTCATGGCCAGCAAGAAGCGTCAAGGCAAAAAGAACTCCGGCGCAGGAAACCCTGCCAAGGCGGCGCAGCGCGGCCGCAGCGTGCGCAAGATCCAGGCCGAGCTGTCGGTTGACGCGCTGCGCGGCCAGTACGTCGCCTGGGTCGCCGCCCAGGTTCCCGCCTTTTCCCCGGCGGACGCCGCCCAGGCCGCGGAGATCCAGCTGGACGTCATCCGCACCATCGGCGGGGAATACGCCGAAACCGCGCGCAGCGCCAACCTGTTCGACCTTGACCCGGAGGTCTTCGGCCAGGCGCTGGCCGACTTCCTGGTCAACCTGCCGGACAACGTGGCGCCGGAGCCGATCTTCTCCACCTGGCTGGACTTCTTCAGCTTCGCGGAAGACCGCGGGCTGTGGGAGGGCGGCGCGGAGAACCTCGAGGAAGCGCGCGAGATGCTGGAGGACGCCCTGGACGGCTTCGCGGAGGGCGACGCCGAAATCTGCGCCCTGCTGCGCGGCACCGAGCTGTTCGACGCGGTGAAGAACTTCGCCGTGGCCATCGGCGACGGCATCGACATCAGCGACTTCAGCGAATTCTCCAATGCCGCGCGGGCCAAGGTCTTCGCCGCCATGGGCATCGATCCGCAGGAAATCGACCCGGACGAGCCGGCCCCGCTGATGTTCAACTACATCTGGAACGCCGCGATGATGTCCGTGGCGGAAACGAACGAAAACAGCATCGTGCGCGATGAGGAGGCCTTCGCCGAATTCCTGGACGGCGAGGAAGCCGACAGCGCCCAGCTGCTGTTCGAAATGGCAGTGGCCTGCGTGCAGGCGCACCTGAATCCGACCATGGAGAGCAGCCTGCGCGACGAAGCCCACTACCTGGTGGTGCGCAACCTGCTGGTCACCGCCTCCACCGGCCGCGACGGCGACCTGGAGGGCCTGCGCCGCAACGTCGGCGCGAAGATCTACGACTCGGTGCTGCCCGAGGCCACCGAGGCCATGGCCTCGCTCGCGCGCTTCGGCCTGCTGCAGCGCGCCGGGGAGGCCTACAGCATCGACGAGCGCCTGGTCCCGGTGATCTCCGCCGGCATCAGCGAGGTGGAAGCCTTCTTCGAGGAAGCGGTCTAATCGTCGCCGCGTGAAAACGCGATCGCGATGAGCCGGCGCAGCACCGCCTCGTCGATGTCCTCCAGCTTCTTCACGTAGACGCAGCCTGCTCCCTCGGTGTACGTGCCGAGATCCGGGAGCAGCGCTGCGCCTTCGGGCAAGTCCTTGAGCCCGTAGATGGACAGCGCCGTTTTGCGTGGCGAGAACCCGGTTTTTGGCCAGATGCCGGTGGTGCGCGCGTTGACCGGGGAGACGTACCGGTACTGCCCATAGCCCACGATCGACGGACCCCACATCACCGGGGACGCGCCGGTGACCTCGCCGAAGATCCGGGCCAGCGCCTCTCCGTCGAGGCGGCGCCGGGCCGGGGTCGCGGCGGCGAGGAAGTCCTCGACGCTGGCATCGGTGGGCTGGGTTTTGGCGGCGGTGGCCATGGAAGACTCCTTGGGTTAGCTTGGCTCGGCGGCCGGTGACGGCTCGGTGGACTGGAAGATTTCCGAGAGCTTGCGGTACTGGCCGGTGGTCATGGCCAGCAGCGCCACGAGGATCATGACCAGCCCGCCGACCAGGAAGATCAGCGCGATGCCGCGCGCCTGCCCCTGCCCGACCAGCCAGCCGAAGGCGGCGTCGCCCTCGGAACTCTTCATGAACGGGATGATCAGGTACTGCGCCAGCGGGGCGATCAGGAAAGCGGTGATCGGGGCCGCGGCGGCTTCCATCATCTGGGCGAAGCCGAACACCCGGCCCTGCCTCCGGAAGGGCACCACCTTCTGGATGACGGTCTGCTCGGCGGCTTCGCACGCCGGAATCAGGCACATGTACAGCCAGATGCCCACGATATACAGCCACACCCATTCGCGCAGCGTGAAGACCGCGCCCAGGAATCCCATGCACGCGACCAGGACCAGCAGCGTGCGGATCGGGTTCTTGCCCAGGCCGAATTTCGCGACCATCGCGCCGCCGACGATGAAGCCGGTCGACGCCAGGCCGAAGGTGATGCCCCAGGCCTCCACGGACATCACGGTCAGCCCGTAGGGATCCATCAGCACCATGTAGATGCCGCCGATCAGGTTGTTGAACATCGAGAAGATGATCAGCGCCAGCAGCCCCGGGATGGCCATGACCGTGGTGAAGCCCAGCCGCAGGTTCGCGGTTTTCCCCGTGCCGGCGGCCGGATCGGCCTGCGGCGTGTGCTCGGGGATGGAGATGGTGACCAGGTGCAGCATGGTCAGCACCACCAGCGCGATGGAGATCACCAGCGTCCAGCCCATGCCCAGCAGGCCGATCGACAGCCCGGAGAACACGCTGGTGGCAATGAACGCCAGCCCCTGCACGGTGCCCACCAGGCCGTTGGCGTTCGCGTGCCGTTCCACCGGGATCAGCAGGGTCACCGTGGTGGACAGCGCGATGCCGCGCATCTGCTCCACGATGGCGCCGAGCAGGATCACGATGCAGAACAGCCAGAATTCCCAGCCGCCGATGTTCAGGATCCGTTCGGTGGGCAGCCACAGGTACAGCAGCCCGGCCAGGGTGAACATCACCGCGGTGACGGCGGCGGAGAAGACGAACACGGTCTTCTTGCGGTGCTGGTCCACGATGCTGCCGAACACCATGGAGAACATCGCGATCAGCAGCATGAAGGCGCCGCCGATGATGCCGGTGGCCATGACGTTCTCGGTTTCCAGATACACCCAGAAGGTCAGTGCGAACCACAGATAGCTCGTGGTCAGGTTGGCCACGGCGGTATTGATCAGGATATGCAGGAATGAGCGCATTCCATGCTCCGGAACCGGAGGGTTCGAATCATGAACATCGCTTCCCTGCGGGATCTCGCTCATGTCGATTCCTCGGGTCGGTGCGGCATTTGTCGGTAGTGAAAAGGATACGGACAGCTACCGACAGTGTCAGCAGGACAGCGGGGAAACCTGCCAAGCACCAAGGATGCTGCGGCTGGCGGTTCCCGCTCCTGGCCTCGGCGGCCGGGATTCCGCGGGGATTCCTGACGGTTGATCGAGCCGAAAAAATCATCTGCGCGCCCCCGGCGGCAGGACGTAGGATGGCGTCGGGGCACGACGCCGCCGAGTCCCGCCCGTGAATTTCCAGCAGCCACCCGAAGGAGCCAGCCAATGATTTTCGGAAAGAAGGGCGATGACGCGGTCCTCGCCAAGCTCGCCGCGTCCCCGGAACCGTACCGCGCGATTGCCGAGCGCCTGCACGCCATCATCCGGCAGACCGCTCCCGGGCTGGAGCCCGTCCTCCGCTGGGGCCTGCCGTTCTACGTGAAGGACGGTAAGGACATCTGCTACATCAAGCCGGACAAGGACTACCTGGTGTTCGGCTTCGGCGAGGTCGTGAACCCGGCGTTCGAGCAGGGCGCGCACATGCACCCGGTCGCCTGGACGATCACCGCGCTGGACGAGTCCGCCGAACAGCGGATCCGCGAGCTGGTGGCCAAGGCGGCCGGCTAGCTCCGATCCCGATGACGGAAGCATCGGCGAACCTGCACAGGGTCCGCCGATGCTTTCCTTGCCTTCTGAAGGGTAGACCCGGAGCCTTCATCTCGCACGGGCTGCCGGGAATCCGCAGTTGCTTGGCTGGACCCCGCCCGCGCGCTAGGGTGTGAAATGTGACGCCGGACACCACGGCGCCGCTGCCTGCAATCCGCTGAAGACCCAGGGAGTACACGCATGAAGGCCTATGCCAAGGGCGAGAGTGAACCCGCGCTGCTCGAGAAGACCATCGGCGCGACGCTTCAGGACACGGCTTCCCGCTTCGGGGCGCGCGAGGCGCTCGTCGATGCCGCCGCCAGCCGGCGCTGGACCTGGTCCGAGCTGGACGCCGACGTCAACCGCCTGGCCAAGGGGCTGCTCGCCGCCGGGCTGGAAGCCGGGGACCGGCTGGGCATCTGGGCGCCGAACTGCGCGCAATGGGTGCTCGCCCAGTTCGCCACCGCCAAGCTCGGGGTCATCCTGGTCAACGTCAACCCGGCCTACCGCACCCACGAGTACGCCTACGCCGTGAACCACAGCCGGATGCGCATGCTCATCACGCTCACGCGGTTCAAGACCAGCGACTACCGCGGCATGGTGCAGGCCACCGCCGCCGACACCCCGAGCCTTCAACGCGTGGTCTACCTGGACACCGGCGACTGGGACGAGCTGCTGGCGCAGGGCGAGCCCGTCGCGGACCAGGCGCTGGCCGAGCGGCTGGCCGCCACCTCGCCCGGGGACGCGATCAACATCCAGTACACCTCCGGCACCACCGGCTACCCCAAGGGCGCGGTGCTCAGCCACCGCAACATCCTGAACAACGGCTACCAGGTCACCGGCATGATCAAACTGACCGAAGAGGACCGGTTGTGCATCCCGGTGCCGTTCTACCACTGCTTCGGCATGGTCATGGGCAACCTCGGCTGCGTGGCCCGCGGCACCACCATGGTCATCCCGGCGCCCGGCTTCGACGCGGAAGCCACCTTGCGGGTCGTGGCCGAGGAGCGCTGCACCGGGCTGTACGGGGTTCCCACCATGTTCATCGCGATGCAGAACCACCCGGATTTCGCCCGCTACGACCTTTCGCTGCTGCGCACCGGCATCATGGCCGGCTCCATCTGCCCGGTGGAGGTCATGCGCCGCTGCGTGGAAGACATGGGCATGAGCGCGGTGTCCATCGCCTACGGCATGACCGAAACCAGCCCGGTCTCCTGCCAAACCAGGGCGGATGACGACTTCGAGCACCGCACCGCCACCATCGGCCGCGTGCACCCGCACGTGGAGATCAAGGTCGTCGACCCGGCCACCGGCGCTACCCTGGAACGCGGGCAGACCGGCGAGTACTGCACCCGCGGCTACTCGGTGATGCTCGGCTACTGGGACGATCAGGAGAAAACCCGCGCGGCCATCGACGCCGAGGGTTGGATGCACACCGGGGATTTGGCGGTGATGCGCGAGGACGGCTACTGCACCATCGTCGGGCGCATCAAGGACATGGTGATCCGCGGCGGGGAGAACATCTACCCGGCGGAGATCGAGGAGTTCCTCTACAAGCATCCGGACATCGAGGACGTTTCGGTCATCGGGGTGCCGGACCCGAAATTCGGCGAGGTGATCTGCGCCTGCCTCCGGATGAAGGCCGGCCGCCAGCCGCTGGACGTCGAGGCGATCCGCGCCTACTGCGAAGGGCAGTTGGCGCACTACAAGATCCCCGCCTACGTGCGCATTCTGGAAGAGTTCCCGACCACCGTCACCGGCAAGATCCGCAAGAACCAGCTGCGCGAGGACGCCGCGGCGCAGCTTCATCTTTCCTAGGTGGGGAAAACCAAGGTTTGCCGGGGTGCCACCGGCGTTTCCCGGACGAATCCGCGGGCGATGGGATAGGTTTTAGCTGGGGTCCCACAGCTGATTATTTTTTCCTATTTCCGAAAGATAGATATGCATAAGCATTTCGGTCGCCTCGTGGGTATCGCCGTCATCGTCATCGTGGTGCTGGCAGCGCTGCTGCTGTGGTGGGTGCTGAGCGCCAGCGGGACGACGCCGCAGATGTGGCATCCGGTCCAGGTGCGGCTCGGCGGCATCTGGTCCACGTTCTACAGCACCCAGCTGCCCGACCTGTCGATCCTCATCGGCGCGGTGCTCATCGCCCTGGCCCTCATCCTGTTCGTCGTCATCGGCGAACGCGTAGTCACCCTGCGCTACCGCCGCACCCCGATCCAGAAGTCCTCCCGGCCGCTGGCCCCCAAGCGCATCATGGCGCGCACCCGCGGCGTGTACGCCGGGCCAGTCACCGTTACCGTGCTGATCCCCGCGCACAACGAAGAAGCCTCGCTGGGAGATACCATCAACGCGCTGAAGGGGCAGAGCTTCCTGCCCTCGCGGATCCTGGTGGTCGCCGACAACTGCACCGACGGCACCGTGGATGTCGCCCGCGCGCACGGCGTGGACGTGTTCGAATCGGTGGACAACACGCACAAGAAGGGCGGCGCGCTGAACCAGGCGCTGGCGCAGATCCTGCCCGGCATGGGCGAGAACGACTGCGTCATGGTCATGGACGCCGACAGCCAGATCGGCACCGACTTCCTGGCCACCGCCCGCGACCGCTTCACCGCCGACCGTGCGCTGATGTCCGTGGGCGGGCTGTTCCACGGCGAGGAAGGCCACGGGGTGCTCGGCCAGTTCCAGCGCAACGAATACGCCCGCTACCAGCGCGAAATCGCCCGCCGCGACGGCCGCGTCTTCGTGCTCACCGGCACCGCCTCGGTGTTCCGCGCGACCGCGCTGCGCGAGGTGGCCGCCGCCCGCGGCACCACGATCCCGGGCCGGCACGGCGAGGTCTACGACACCGCCGCGCTGACCGAGGACAACGAGCTGACCATCGCGCTGAAGTCCCTGGGCGCGCTGATCACCTCCCCGAACGAGTGCACCGTGGTCACCGAGCTGATGCCCAACTGGAAGATGCTCTGGGCGCAGCGCCTGCGCTGGCAGCGCGGGGCGCTGGAGAACCTGGGCGCCTACGGCGTCACCCCGCAGACCGTGCGCTACTGGTCGCAGCAGATCGGCATCGGCTACGGGGTCATCGCCCTGTTCAGCTACTTCTTCCTGATGGTGCTGATGCTCATCTCCATGGACACCTGGGTGTGGTTCCCGTTCTGGATGCTGCTCGGGCTGGTCTTCGCGGTGGAGCGCGTGGTCACCGCCTGGGGCGGCGGCTGGAAGGCGCGGTTGCTGGCGGCGCTGGTGCTGCCCGAGCTGGTCTACGACGCATTCCTGGACCTGGCCTTCCTCAAGGGTGTCTGGGACATCGCATTTGCCAAGAGCGCCGACTGGAAGCACGTCGAGCACGTGCCGGCCCGAAAGGAAGCCTAGTCATGATGGAAATGGCGATTTATGTCCCGCGAGGCATACTGCTGCCCGAGTCGGTGCTCTACGCGCAGTGGTTCAGCGTGCTGGCATCGTTCGTCGCGATCAACACGGTGATCTACTTGATCCTGGGTATCACCAAGATCCTGCCGCCGATCCGCTTCGGCGGTTCCAAGGGGCGCGAGCGCCGTTCAGAAACCCGGAATATCGATCCCGACGCGCCGGTTTAACTCGCGCATGGCACCGGCCAGCTCCTGTGCGGGCAGGCCCCGGCTGTAGTAGAAGCCCTGGGCGTAGCTGAAGCCCAGCTCGTCGACCAGGTCCAGATGCTCCGGGGTCTCGATTCCCTCGGCCAGGGTCTTGGCCCCGGTTTCCCGGGCGGCTTCCAGCAGGTTGGCAACCATGCCGCGCACCTTCGCGGACGAGCCGTAGTTGGTGATCATGCTGCGGTCCAGCTTCACGATGTCGGGGTGCAGGCACTCGATGCGCTCGCGGTTCGCGTAGGCGACGCCCGCGTCGTCGATCAGCAGCAGGCAGCCGAGGGTGTCGGCGTACTGCCGGGCGCGGCCGGAGCTGCAAGGTTCGGATTCCTCGTTCAGCTCCAGCCCCCACACCAGCCGCGCATCCAGCTGCAGCGCGGCGGCGGCGAAGGCCTCGATGGTCGGTCCGGAGGCGTTGAGCGTGACAAGGTAGCCGTCGGGCAGCTCCCGGCTGGCCTCGAGGATTCCCCGGATGGCTTCCAGTTCCAGGTCGATGAGCCGGCCCTCGGCGCGGGCCTGGCTGAAATGCTCCTGCGGGCCGCGGCCGTCGTCGAATCGGGTCAGAGCCTCGAAACCCAGTAGAGTCTTGTTTCGAAGGTCAATGAGGGGCTGGAAAACGAACTTCACTTTTTGCCTAACGAGTGAGGGAGCGTGAGTTGCGCCTGGCCAAGGTCAGCCGGAGCACACGCCCGATGCAGATCTTACAGTGCCGACCCCGCCGATGCGGCGTGTTGGGAAGCAAAATGCAGACAATGGGGTGACGACGCTTGGGAAATCAGGTAGACCGCCGAGGCAGGTCAGGTACTTCCTGGCGCTCCAGGCTGCTTCCTGCCCGGGTGCGCAGCATTTCCAACATGGAGATCGCAGTCACCGGAATGGTTGCCTGCTTCCTGACCGTCTTCTACGGCCTGAACCTGTTCAATACCTTCGCCTCCGAGGCGCTGCACCTGGTGGCGTTCGGGCGCTTCGCCGGGGCGGTAGCCGTGGTGGCGCTGATCGTGGTCCTGCGCGACGCATTCCCGCTGTGGATCGCGTATGCCGGCGCCTTGGTGGAGCTGACGGCGTTCGTCTATTTCGTGGGATTCACCGTCAACCACGAGCAGATCGTCTTCAGGCTCCAGGAATTCCCGCTGATCGCCCTGTACCTGGCGTGGGTTTTCCCGCCGAAGATCTCGCGGGCCACCATCTACCCGGTGCTGGTTTTCACCATCTGGTATTCGATGCTCTTCAGCCCCGCGGTCGGCACCGAACACCAGAACGGGCTGCTCAACGTCCTGAGCCTGGTGTTCTTCACCGTCGTGGGCATGTTCGTCGGCAGCTACGTGAAGCGGAAATTCACGCAGCAAACCGAGCTGGACGTGCTCACCGGAGCGCACAATCGCCGGGCCCTGGGCCGCTACGGCGACGCCGCGCTGGTGCAGGCGCGCAAGCAGAACCAGCCGGTCAGCGTCGCCCTGGTCGACATGGACGGATTCAAGCAGATCAACGACCAATTGGGCCATGCAGCGGGCGACGAGGCGCTGCGCGGCCTGGTCCGCCATCTGAAGAAATCGGTGCGCAAGGGCGATCTGGTGACCCGGCTGGGCGGCGATGAATTCGTGCTCATCCTTCCCGGCGCCGGGTTCGACCAGGCCCAGCAGCTCATGGAGCGCATCCACGCCTCCTCCGAGCACCGCTGGAGCTTCGGAGTGGCCGCCGCGACCCCGGAGGACAACCTGAGCATGCTGATCCTGCGTGCGGACCGCGCCATGTACATCTCCAAGCGCGAGCGGACTGGGCGGCGCGACTAATCCAGGTGGCCGCTGAGCCGGTCGCGGAACCGGGCGCTGGGCTCGTTCAACCCGCGGATCTCGACGTGCTTGCCGTAGCCGGCGTACTTGGCGCTCACCGAATCCAGCGCCGCCACGGTCGAGGCGTCCCACACGTGCGATGCGCCCAGGTCGATCACGATCCGCTCCGGGTCCTGCGCGTAGCTGAACTGCGTGTACAGGTCGTTGGAGGAGGCGAAGAACAGCTCGCCGGTGACCGTGTACACCGCGGTTCCCGCATCCACCCTGCGTTCGACCGTCACGAAATGCGCCACCCGGTTGGCGAACAGCACCATCGCGGTGAGGATGCCGGCGCCCACGCCGATGGCCAGGTTGCCGGTGGCCACGGTCAGCGCCACGGTGACGAGCATGACGAAGGTTTCGCTCTTGGGCATCATCCGCAAGGTGGAGGGCCGGATGCTGTGCCAGTTGAATGTCGCCGCAGAGACCACCACCATCACGGCGACCAGCGCGGCCATGGGGATCTGCGCGACCACGTCGCCGAACACCACCCCCAGCAGCAGCATGAACACCCCGGCGAACAGCGTGGAAATCCGGGTGCGCCCGCCGGAGACCTTCACCCCGATCATGGTCTGCCCGATCATCGCGCAGCCGCAGATCCCGCCGAAGAAGCCGGTCACCACGTTGGCGGCGCCCTGCGCCCAGGACTCGCGGGTCTTGTTCGACGGGGTATCGGTGATGTCGTCGACCAGCTTCGCGGTCAGCAGCGATTCCAGCAGGCCGACGAACGCCACCGCCACCGCGAACGGCGCGATGATCCGCAGCGTATCCAGGTCCAGCGGAACCGTCGGCAGGGTGAAGACCGGCAGCGACTCGGGCAGTTCGCCTTTCTCGCCCACCGTGGGCACCGCGATCTTCGCGAGCACGGTCACCGCGGTGAGCACCGCAATGGCGACCAGCGGGGCCGGAACCGCAGTGGTCAGCTTCGGGAACAGATATACGATCGCGATCCCGGCGGCCACCAGCGGATACACGGCCCACGGTACATCGACCAGCTCGGGCATCTGCGCCAGGAAGATCGAGATGGCCAGGCCGTTCACGAAACCGATCATCACCTGCCGCGGAATGAACCGCAGCAGCTTGGCCACACCCAGCGCGGCCAGCAGGATCTGGATGATTCCGGCCAGGATCACGGCCGGGAAGAGGTACTCCACTCCGTGCGTCCGCACCAGCGGAGCAACCACCAAGGCCACGGCTCCGGCCGCCGCGGTAATCATCGCCGGCCGCCCGCCGGTGAAGGCGATGACCACCGACATGGTGAACGACGCGAAGATGCCGACCCGCGGATCCACCCCGGCGATGACGGTGAAGGCGATGACCTCGGGAATCAACGCCAGCGAGACCACCAGCCCGGCCAGCAGCTCGGTTTTCAGCAGCCGGATAGACTTCAGGGTGCGCCACACCGACTGCCGCTCTAGTGGGGTCAATGCCGCCGTTCCCATGGTGGACCTGTTCTCTGGCTCGCCGAATTCCGTACCTATGCATCCTAGCCCAGCGCTTTCATCATGTAGCCAAAGACCGCTGAGACTCAGGATTTTCCGGGGTTCAGCGGTCATTTTGCATTTCGGGCATGCTGAAGCGGGCTTGGTGCGCCAGCCTCCGGGCGTCGAGGTCCACCTCCCCGAAACAAATTGACAGTCCTCCATCTCGCCGCGGTCAAAGAACAACTTCTGGTTCAGGCTGCGAGCTGCCCTTGACGCCACCGCTGATGCAACGCCCGGCAGGCATCAGCAATGAGCATGATCAACCCGGTTTCCGTGGCACTCTCGGGGAGCAGCAACCGTGCTTGCCTGCCACTGCTGACCAGTTTCCCGGCGATGCTGAACAGCCGATACCGCCACCGTTTCAGATCCCAGATTCCTGCCTCGTGCCCCGCAGGCAGGGCCACCAGTTGCATCCAGGCCAGCAGGTTCACAGCCAACGCGGCCAGCAGCGCCCAGGCCTGATTCGCAGCGAAATCCCAGTAGGGCAACTTATTCAAGCCCGCATGCTTCAGGGATTTGATGCGGTTCTCGCACCGCCCGCGCGCCCGATGCCGGCGGTCCAACTCCGGAATCACGTAATACGGAGAATTCGTCAAAAACGCGGTGATCCGGTTCCCGTCAGTATCAAACAACGTGGCTTTCGCTCCGGAATGCAAAGGTTCGGCCCGGACATAGACTCTCGTATTGGGAGGGTAGTCCTTCAGCTTCAGCACGGCGGTGGCATCCACCACCCACACATCCGGCAACTGCTTGCCTTGCTGGTCAGTGGCTGGTTCCCAGTACTTCTTCTCGCTAATCCACCCGATTTCCCGTTCCTTGATAACGGGCATCGAATACGAGGTACTGAACTGGATTCCCAGCGATTCGAGGTGGTTCAGGAACTCCCGCGAGGCGCCGGCACTATCGGTGCGCACCAGGATCCGTTCACCATGCAGTGTTCCGTCCTCCTGGTAGAGATCATCAGGCAATACTGCCAGGGCCTGCGAGAGGACCTCGATATGATCTTTAGCCGAGTTCGCGCCCTTGTTACCCGGACGCAGCAGCACGGCGAGAACCTCGCCGGTGCCGCAGCCATGGCCGTAATCCACGCTGGCAACCATCGGCGCAAAGCCATACCCGCCTTTGTAATTTCCTGCAGCGCCTTGTTTATCTGAGTGGACTTGGACCAAGGTGGCATCGATGTCGATGATCAACGGCTTGAGGCGGGTGGCGCGTTTGGCGGGATTACGCTTGCCCGCCGCGTCCCAAAGCTTGGTGCGCAAGATTTTGCTCATCGTCTGGTACCCGTAGGCGAAGGCCTGGGGCATGGTTTTAATCCGTCCCATGAACCGGCTGACGGTAGCTTCGGAGGCGACGGGCCCGAACACGCCTGCGCTGGTGCGCAGGATGTCGGTATCGCAGGCCTGCTCGCCGCCGGCGGCAAGCATGAGCGTCAGGTCAGCGAGGAGCTTGCCCGGCCGATGCCTCGCGGCGGTTGGCACGAACTGGGAAAATCGGTCTTCGCATAGCGCCCGGAAGTTCAGAGCGTTAAGCAGGCTGCCGAGAGTGGACAGTCCGGCGTGGGCGACCAAGTGCTGGCCGGTGAGTTCAACTCGTGGCGCGGGGTAAGTCAGGGTAGAATTGATCATCGAAAAGGTGATCCTTGATTTTGGTGGATTAGAAGCTTAGACACTCCTATTGTCCCAAGTCCGGGTCACTTTTTCGTTTTAATGACTGTTAATGACGTGCCCGCCATGAAACCACTGGGCTAGTTGCCCGGCAGGCTCCAGCACGGCGGCGGGCTGTTAGATTACTGTCATGGCCACATCGAAGGATCCCACCGACCGCACCATCAATATCTGCGAAACCGCGGGGAAGCAACGTTACCGCAATAACGCGATCGCGCTCAAGGCCGCGTTGAGGCACTCCAAGGTGACTGGCAAGCAGCTGGGCACCTACGCGTGCGAACACTGCAAGGGCTGGCATATCGAAGGCTAGGGCGGTTAAAGAAAAGTTGTGATGTCTCGACACATGGGTAACAGTTCTGTATCACCACATCGGTAACACTTGATGTATCGAGACATCGGTAACAGTCACTCCACGTCAGGCATGTTCTGGAACTTCGCCTTCGCGTGCTGCAGGCTCAAATACGTCACCCCCTCGGGGAAGGGGAAACCGTATTTCGCGATCAGCTCGCCATCCATCGAGACCACCATCAACTCCGCCTGCTTCCAGAGGACCTCCACCTTCGTTGAGCGCAGCAGCTTGCCCAGATAGAGCTGGACGCCGGCCACCCGCAAGCACCGGTTCTTGTTCACCCTCATCAGCTGGCTACCGGCAGGTTCCATGCGCTCGGCCCGTAGCGTGGCGCTGAGCTTCACTGGTTCCGGGCTCGCCGCCGCGTCCTTGCCCGCGTCCGGGCCCGCGCCCTCCGGCAGGGCGGCGAAGGCAGCTGCTGCACTGGTGGGGGCAGGTGTGGTGCTCAGCTTCACCCACTCACCCGGCGCCAACGGCTCGGCCACCGCAGTGGCATCCCACGCCTCCTGCGGCGTGCACCGGTCCTCCAAGGACTGATGCCCGCGTTGGGTGTTGTACGCCTGGTCAAAGACATCGATCTGCGCTTGCAGCTCGGCCAGATTCTTGGCGAATGGCTGCTTCTTCAGCCACGTGAACAAGGTCGAATGGAACCGCTCGTTCTTCCCCTGCGTCGTGGGCTTGAACGGTTTACCGGTGATCGTGGCAACGCCCAGACTGTTGGCGTAGGCGACCAGCTCACTGGTCATGCCCCGACGAATCGGATTCAGCGCATCCCCGTTGTCGCTGAGCAACCGCTGCGGCATACCGCGGGCGGCGACGCCCGCCCGGAAGACCTTCACCGCGTCCGCGCCGTTCTCCGTCTTGGCGACCAAGGACGCCACGGCCAGGCGGGAGTGGTCGTCAATAAGCTGGAAGATCACGCATTTGCGTCCGCCTTCCAACACATACTCGGTGGCGTCCAACTGCCAGCAGGCGTTGGGCATCGGATAGCGGAACGACCGAAACGAGGACCGGGGGCGTTTCTGCGGGGCCGGGGTGATCAGACCGCGCTCGCGGAAGATCCTAGCCAACACGGCGACCGACGGGGCTTGCATGCCGAGCTTGAGCATCTTGTCGTGCACGCTGATCGGCCCGTGATCCCACCCGGAATCCTCCAAGGTCTTACGCATGGCCACGGCCTGATCCTTGAGTGTTTCACTAGTGGTATTCGGTGAGGATTTCGGCCGGCGGGAGCGCGGTTCCAACGCGGCGGCTTGCCCTTCGGTGCGGGCCCGTTTCAGGATGTGGTAGAAGGTTTTGCGGCTGATGTCGTGTTCGGTGCAGAACGCGGTGACAGCGCCTCTGGGTGCGTCCTCTGGCCATCGGGCGATGGCAAGGCGTATTGTCGGGTCGACTGGATCATTTTTCACGAATACCAGTCCACCAGCCCGCCCCTTTGGCCTTGTGCCGTGGGGCGGGCTGTGTGGTTTTGCCGGGGTTAAAGATCCGGGTGAAGTGTTACCACTTTAATCGTGGAAGTGTCACCGATGTCCTGATACAGAACTGTCACCGAAGTCCCGATAGAAAACACGGTTAAAGAAAAGTTCCCGTTGGGAGGAAATCCAACGGGAACTTCACGATCATCACTCGCACCTTTATGAGGTACTTCAATTCTAGGAACACACCCTGTGCCCGAGCTTTGGAATTCCGAGCTGCAAGCTAAGCATTTCGGCGGTATCGGCACGCCGGTCGACGACTTAAATTCGAAGCCCCCACCGAAATCATTTCGTTGGGGGCTTCTCGATCATCACTCGCACCTTTTGAGGTACTTTCACTGTATTGCCGGTTCCTATGTCGGAACTGAGCGCCATCTGGAGAATGCCGACACGTTGGACGGGTACGGCGCCGGAGGGTCTTAAAAAATACTGGCTCCGTTGCCGTGCGCAACGGAGCCAGACTTACATCATCACTCGCACCTTGAGGAAGGTAAGTTCCACTTTAGGGAGCAAGGCTATGCCCCGGCTTTGCCCGAGCCCGGCGTGGGCAAAGAGTCTTCGCCGGCCGTGTACTCCGGGCCGGACGTGAAAACTCCCGCCGGCCGAAGCCGACGGGAGTTTACGATCATCACTCGCACCTCAAGGAGGTGTCTACGACATTACCTCGCGACTCTGTGCAGAAGCTTGGCTCAACCTCCACGAAGCCAAAAGACGCGAGGTCAGATGGTGGGTAGACTACCAATTATGGCGCAGAAGGAAACCGGAAAACTCACCCACGCGGTGGCGCTGCGTGTTGTCCAGACCATCGCGCCGCGCATCGACCACCCGCTGAACATCATGGACGAGCGAGGGATTATCATCGCGTCCTCCGACCCGAAGCGTTTGGGCAACCCGCATCCGGACGCGCTCAGGGCGTTGGAGGAGAACCGCACGGTCTTCACCGCCCAAGCCGATCCGGTGTCCGGGCAGCAGCCGGGTGTCAACGTGCCCCTCTATGCAGGCGGCATCGTGCAGGGTGTCGTGGGGGTAACCGGGACGCCGCAAGAGGTTGCGTCGCTGGCCCAACTGATTTCGCTGACCGTGCAGCTGCTGCTCACCCAGCAGGAAGAACATGTTCGCAGCACTGTGCGCGCTACCCAGATCAGCGACATGCTCTCCGGGCTCGTGTCAGGGTCCGCGACCGACAAGGCCTTGGCTGGGCAGCTCAAGCAGCTTGGCTTTACCGCGCCATGGTCGCTGAGCCTGCTGCTCGACGAGGACGATCCCGAACCGCACGAAGCTGCCTTGAAGATCAACAGTGCCCGGTGGGTTTTGTCCTCCGGCCCAATCGAAGTTCCGGCTGCTGCACGAGCGATCCTCGGGCTGCCTCGAACGCAGCCCGGCGACCTGCTGGTCGACGCCGAGAACCTGCGGACCTTAGGCGCGGTGCCTGCACTGGTTCCAGCTGCCGGACTCCGCGAGCTCTGGAACGAGGACATGGCGCTGTCCGCGGCCAGGGCGCCGGAATCACACTGCCGGTCGCTGGCCCGGCGCACGGCCCAGATCAGCGAAGACCATGCGCTCACTCTGCTGGCGCTGGCCGCCAGTGCGACGCAGACCGAAGCCATCGCGCGGCTCACGGTCCACCGCAATACGTTGATCCAGCGTATGGACCGGATCAAGCAGGTCACCGGCAGTGATCCGCGGGTTCCCGGCGAGCTGCTGGCCCTGCTCAACTCCATCTACGCCCGGGCCCGACTGGGCGAAATGCACATATTCTAGAGTCCAAACCGGTTGGAATATGGGCTTGTGCCTATAGGACTTATGGAGGAATCTCCATAGGATCAATATATGACCACAACACCGAACTCTCCGCCGGCCGCTGGGCTCCAAATCGCAGTGGTACCCGATTCCTTCAAGGGCAGTGCTCGCGCCAGCGAGGTCGCCGAGGCCATCAGCGCCGGATTTCTCGCCGGCGCCGCCAGCATGGACCGCGAAATCTCAGTGACCGCCGTGCCCTTCGCCGACGGCGGCGAGGGAACCTTGGAAGCGCTGATTGATGCCTGGGGCACCGACGCGATGCCGGTGCAAACCACCGACGCCTTAGGCCGGCCGGTGCAATCGCGGCTGGGGCTGTCTGCCGACGGGAAGGTCGCTGTAGTCGAAGCAGCCGAAGCCGCCGGCCTGCCGCAGGTCGCGGATGTGCCGCGCCAGCCGCTGACGGCGACTACCTACGGGCTCGGAGCCCTGGTATCCAAGGCGCTGGATCTCGGAGCCGAGCAGATCATCCTCTGCCTGGGCGGCTCCGCCACCACCGACGGCGGCACCGGTTTGCTGTCCGCCTTGGGGGCCAAGTTCCTGGACGCAGGCGGCAACCAGCTGCAGCCGGGCGGCGGCCCGCTGAACGACCTGCACAGCATCGATGCAAGCGGGCTGGACCCGCGTGCCGCCGGCGTCGTGTGGCAAATCGCCTGCGACGTCACCAATCCGCTATTGGGCGAGAACGGCGCCGCCGAGATCTTCGGGCCACAGAAGGGCGCTTCCCTAAAGGACATCGCAACCCTCGATGCCGGGCTAGGCCGGCTGGCCGATGTGCTGGAAGCTGCCACAGGGCGGGTGCTGCGCGAGCAGGAAGGCATGGGTGCCGCCGGCGGCCTGGCCTTCAGCCTGGGCAGCTACTTCCAAGTCGATCTGGTTCCCGGGTGGGAACTGGTCGCCCGGGTGCTGGACGCCCACCGCATCATGGGCGGCGCGGACCTGGTGATCACGGGCGAGGGACGGCTGGACTTCCAGTCCCTGCAGGGCAAGGTAGTCTCCGGGGTACTGCAGGCCGCAGGGGGAGATGTCATCGTGATCGCCGGCTCGGTCAGCTTGGAGGACCAGATTTTGGCCGAGGCCGGAATCCTCGCGGCCTACTCGATCGCCCCTGGCCCGGCGAGCCTGGCCGAGCTGTCTGCCGACACCCTCGCGCTGCTGGAACGCACCGCCTTCAGCGTCGCGCGCACCTATCTGCATGGTCAGACGGCGGAGTAGCTGTCCTCTGAGAGAAGCGCAGGCTCCAGCTCCTTGTCCCGAAGGTACTTCAAGGCGCGCTCTACTGCCTCGATTTTCCGCTTCAGCTCCTTGAGTGCCGGGGAACCTTCGTCCGAGAACTCGTCGAGCCGCTCGCTTTCACGACGCACCGCTCGCTCGATGTCGGTGAATGTCGACCACGCGGTCGGGTCCGGGTCGAGATGCTGGCGTTCCCTCAGAATTTCGGCCGCCAGCCTGCGCTCGACGACCGCCTCGAAGGCTTCTGCTGATGTTCCGGGGCTGGCAAGGCCGTAGGCAACGCCTCCTCCGCCTGCGGTGACCAGGGTGCCTGCAGTTAACAGGCCGCCAATCATGCCGCCGGGGCCAAATGATGCCAAGGCGCTGGTGATCACAGCCGCGCCGACGAGACCCGGTGCGGCGGCCAGTGCCAGACCGCCGGTGGCCAGAAGGATGGCTGCGGCTCCAGCTCCTAGCGCTCCCCATTTGATCCAATTGATTCCGCGCCCACCGCCCAACGTTTCCTGAGCGGTCTTCGCGGCAGCGAAGACATCGGCGCCGAATTGGCTGGTCAGTCCCATCTCGGCGGTGAGATCCCGTAACGCTACTTGGAGCTTTTCTTTGGGAACCGAAATTTCGAAAGGTTTGATGATGTTCTCGGCGGCCAAGACCGTCAGCAGCACCACTGCTTCGTCCTTGGAGAAATGGCGGCTTGGCATTGGCTCGGGGGCCAATGCCTGCGGATCGGACAGGTCAAAGGCCAACCGGGCAATGGCGGCAGGCATCGGCCGGTTTTCATCGTGGTTTCGTTTCCTGATGGCTTCGACCGCTGTGGCCTGAACATTCCGAAGCGCTCCCGCATAGCGGTCGAGCAGGTCGCCCGAAAGCTTCTTGTCGCCTGCCAGCTGATCCTTGATCAGGTAGGCGTAGCGCAACGCCAGCAGGGTGAGCTGCTCGGGGTAGTCCAACGGAATATCAAAGCCGGTCTCGCTCAGAACGATTTCCCTGGACAACGACCCGAACATTGCGTAGCCGATGGCGCTGGCCACGGCATCATCGCCGAGGTATCCCGTCGCGTAATGCGCTGAATGCGGGAGCACAGCGGTGTGCGTCCGGAAATCGATGATCCATGGGAACACCGAGGTGAGACCGCGATGCGCGGATACCGGATCGTTCGCGTTCCAGAAGTTCACCCACCATGACAGGTTCGTCGGAGGCTCTTTCAAGGTCTTTCGCAGGTCGTCGACATTGAATTTGCCGCTGGCCAGAGGGCTTCCGAGGGTCACCATGCCGACAACCTCGACCGTAGCTGGTAGGCGGCGGACCAAATCGGCGGCTATCACGGAGCCGAGGCTGTGGCCCACGAGCACCACCTGGCCCGACGTCGGCACCTGATCCAGGATGCGCTGCAGGACGTTAGCTCGGATCGCCGGATTGTGCAGGTAGTTGTCGGCCTGTTTAAAGAACGGGAACCCGACCGTGGCGTTGACCAGGGTGTCGCCTAACCACGTGCCTTTGCCGGCGTTGTGGCGTCCGAGGTGGAACTCGACGGATCCCATCCGGCGTTCGAACTCCCGGCGGTTTGTCCGCGCGGCATCTCGCGAGGGCTGCTTGATCGTCAGCGGCGGTACCGGCACGCTGTCATCCAGGCCTTTCAGCGCGTGAGCGAATTTGGGGGCCAACACCTGTTCCAGGTCCAATTCCGGATATCCCAGGCGGAGCAGGGAGTCATTGAGATGGGCGCGCCACTTGTCGTTCGGATCGCCGTCGCCAACACCATGCAAGAACAGCAAAACCGGTTTCTTCGACAAGACAACTCCATCTCCAGTCGACCGCACGGTCGATGAGGGACATATGACAACGTTTTCCTGCCATCATATCGGGCGGCTCGGACAATCCGCCGCCGCGCTGACGCTGCCGGAGCGCACGGCCTTCAGCATCGCGCGCACCTATCTGAACTGAGGCCCCGCTGGCGCTTTGCGCCAAACCCTTGCCACCGGCGCGGGTCGATGCCTAGCGTGGGAGGCAGCGCGGCGGACGCCGCGACCCCGTCGGCGAAAGGGCCAGCATGGCAACCGTGAAAGTGGCAGAAGAGAACACCACCGACATCGAGCTGTACTACGAGGACCACGGCTCCGGGCAGCCGGTGGTGCTGATCCACGGCTACCCGCTGGACGGATCCTCCTGGGAACTGCAGACCGCGGCGCTGCTCGGTGCCGGCTACCGGGTCATCACCTACGACCGCCGGGGCTTCGGCAAGAGCTCCAAAACCACCACGGGTTATGACTACGACACCTTCGCCGCCGACCTGCACACGCTGCTGGAAACCCTCGACGTGCAGGATGCCGTGCTGGTGGGCTTTTCCATGGGCACCGGCGAGGTGGCGCGCTATCTGTCCACCTACGGTTCCGGGCGCATCGCCAAGGCCGCGTTCCTGGGGTCGCTGGAGCCGTTCATCCTGCAGACCGCGGACAACCCCGAGGGGGTGCCGCAGGAGGTCTTCGACCCGATGCTGGAGGCAGTGAAGAAGGACCGCTATGCGTTCTTCACCGGCTTCTTCGAGAACTTCTTCAACACCGAGACGTTCCTGGGCAGCCGGCTGAGCGAGGAGGCGCTGGCCGCGAACAAGGCGCTGGCCTACGCGGCCTCGCCCTACGCCTCGGTGGCCGCCCAGCTGACCTGGGTGACCGACTTCCGCGAAGACATCCCCAAGATCGACGTGCCGGCGCTGATCGTGCACGGCACTGCGGACCAAATCCTGCCGATCGACGTCACCGGACGGCGCTTCGCCGCGGCGCTGCCGGCCGCCGAGTACCACGAGGTCGAGGGCGCGCCGCACGGGCTGCTGTGGACCCATGCCAAGGAGGTCAACGACCTGCTGCTGGGGTTCCTCGGCAAATAGGACTACCGCGTGCGAGTCGGGGCAGCCACCATTAGCGGTACCGCCCCGACGGACATGGATATTATGATGCAGCGGTTCCGGTGGTCGTTCCCGATGAGGTGGGTGCCGTTTCCGCGTCGAAAAGCCCCGCGTCGAGAATGACCTGGACGCTGCTTTCATAGTGCGTGCGGAGCAGCCGTCCGAGCAGCTCGCCGTCGCGCGCGAGAGCGGCGTCAAGCAGGGCTTGATGTTCGGCCTCGACGTTGCGGGAACTGGCCGCGGACGAGGGGGCGGCCCAGCGTCGGTAGAGCAATGTTGAATTTGCCAGATTGGAAGACAGAGCCAGCATCGGCGGGCAGTCGCAGGGGGCGAGCAACAGTTGGTGGAATTCCCGATGCACCCGGCCCCATTCTGTGCTGAACTGCTGGGGACTCTCGGGACTGCGTCGCGGGGTTTTCGAGAGCTTGTGGTGGACGGCGATGAGCTTGGATTCCCAATTGACGTCGCCTCGTTGGACCGCCAGCGACGCGGCGAGGGCTTCGGTGACGCAACGCAGCTCGGTCATGTCCCGCAATTGCCGGAGGTTTAGCTGGGCCACGAAGAATCCGCGGTTGGGAATCGACTCTGCCAGGCCTTCGCCGGCCAGCCTTGTCAGCGACTCGCGGATGACCGTGGTGCTGGTGGAAAACATCTTGGCGAGTTCTGGGGGCGCAAGCCGCGCGCCAGGTGCCCAGACGCCGTCCAGGATGGCTTCGCGAATTCCGGAGATCGAGTTTTCCGAAGCCTTAGCCATGGGCGGCCTGCGGGGATTTTCCGAAGTTCGCCAGCACGGGAGCCTTGGCAGCCATCGCCCTGAGCAGGGTCTCGCGCTGGTGCGCCGGAGCAATGCCGGCTACGTAGCGGTCCGGGCGAACCAGCAGCACGGTTCCGGCGGCTGCATCGAAGACGCGGCCGGTGTCCACCGCGTTGCGGGTTTCACCGTCCTGGGACGTGAAGATGAGCTCTTGCCCGGCGGCGACCTGGATGGTGTTCCATCCCTCGGCCAGCAGGTCGTCGAGTTTCACGGCACTACCCTGAACCATTACGTCAGGCTGCGGCAGCATGCGTCCCACGAGATCCTGCCCTGCACGTGGCGTGCCGGCCATCGGCTTGACCACGGTTCCGTTTGTGTAGTGGGGCTGCTTCAGGAAACGCATGCCGGTGAGCCAACGGTTCAGTGGCGGAACGAGACGAGTACCGGTTATGACCTCATCTCGAAGCCTGGCGATCGCTGGATTGGTGTTCATGACAACCCATCCTATGCGCTTGGAGAGCTTTACCATTGAAGCGGCGTGCGGGCGTCGTTCGAGTTCGTAGTCGTCGATGAGCTGCATGCTCCCTTCGCCCTTCACGACTGCAGCCACTCGCCAGGCAGCACCCACGGCGTCGCGGATGCCAGCGTTCAACCCTTGGCCGGCGAACGGCGGCATGAGGTGGGCGGCATCCCCGGCCAGCAGCACCCGTCCCTTGCGGTAACGATCGGCTATGCGCTGGTGCGCGGTGTAGACAGCAGCGCGGCGCACGGTGACGGTGCTGATGTCCTGGTACGGGGCGATGAGTTCGGTGATCGAAGCGGTGGACAGCATCTGGTCCCCGTCTTCGTGGTCGAAGAGCATGAACTCGTAGCGGCGCCGGCCCTTCACACCGGGGACAACAACCGTTGGACGGGTGCCGTTGCAATGGAACGAGGCGAATGGCTCGGGGCTTCCTGGCACATCCAGCAGATCCACCACGATCCACCGCTCCATCTGCGTGGAGCCCTCCAAACCGATGCCCAGCTCACGGCGGGTGAATGAGCGCCCGCCGTCGCAGGCGATGACCCAGCTGGCGTGGAATTCGAGCTCGGTGGCCGAGCTGGCCGATGCCGGGTGCGCTCCTTGCCCCAGATCCCCGGCCTTGGCGCCATTGAAGCCGGAACTGGCGTCGCCTCGACGCGTCGCGCTGACAATCACGCACTCACCGTCTTGCTTGAGCGCGGTAGCTTCGGTGTTGTAATGCAGGAACAGGTTCGACCGCTCCAGAGCGGCTTCGTAGAGCAGACCCTCCATGACCGGCTGGTCGAATTGGCTTTTGCCGGGCTGTCCGAGCCGTGGGCTGCCCGGGCGGACATCGGCAATGACCTTGCCGCCCCGTCCGAAGTAGCGGGCTCCGGTGTCCATAAGCATCTCCGGGCCCAGCTTGTCCATGATTCCTAAGTGCTGCATGACGCGCAGGGTCTCATCGGTCGCGCTGATGGCACGCGGCTCATCGCCGCTGCCCGGGTTCTTTTCGATCAGCGCTACCTGCAGGCCGGAATCGGCCAGCAGGTTGGCGGCGGTCAGGCCCGTGGGGCCCGAACCGATGACCAGGACGTCGATTTCATGGGATTGTGCCACTGCCCGCTACTTCCTTGCTTGCGTTCGTGCTTCTGTCGGGTGGTGCGAGGCTAGGCGCTGGCGCCAGCGGTCGCCTGCGCGCCGGCCAGCAGCGAGGCTTCGTCGGCCACGGTGTTGCGCAGGATGCCCAAGCCGGTGATCTCGACCTCGACCACGTCGCCGTGGTTGATCAGGCCGTCCGGGCCGTAGAACAGGCCCACGCCGCCCGGGGTGCCGGTGACGATCACGTCGCCCGGGTTCAGCTTGGTGAAGCCGGTGACGTAGTTGATCAGGGTCGGGATGTCGAAGACCAGGTTGGCGACGGGGGCCTGCTGGCGCACTTCGCCGTTGACGCGGGTTTCGAGCACTGCGGTGGTGATGTCGCCCAGGTCGGCTGCCGGTACTAGGTAGGGGCCGAAGCCGCCGGTGCCCGGGAAGTTCTTGCCCGGGATCCACTGGCTGGCGGCCTTCTGCCAGTCGCGGACGGAGAAATCGTTGTAGCAGGCGTAGCCGGCGATGTGATCCCAGGCGTCTTCCTTCTCCACGTGGAAGGCTTCCTTGGAGATCACCAGCGCCATTTCGCCTTCGTAGTCGAACTTGGTGGTGGTGGTCGGCTTCACGGCTGGGGCCAGGTGGCCCATCTGCGAATCGGCGAAGCGGGTGAACACGGTGGGCGCGGTCTGCCCGGTCTTGCCCGACTCTTCCTGGTGGGCCAGGTAGTTCACGCCGATGCAGATGATCTTGCCCGGGTTGGTGACCGAGGGCAGGAATTCGATGTCGGCCTCGGCGATGGTCGGTGCGCCGGAAAGATCCAGCTGGGTGCCGAAGATGCCCTTCTCGATGGCGTCGCGGGTGGTTGCCGCGAGGTTCTTGCCCGAGGGGCCCAGGTCGTGGACGGTGCCGTCGATGGACACGCCCCAGGTCTCGGTGCCGTCTGCTGCCTTGAAGGATACGTACTGCATGGTGGTGTTGCCTTTCGAAAAGTGTTTGCGATGCGTTGCGGGTTAGATGAAGGTCTTCAGTTCGGTGACGGTCGGGATGCCGAAAGTGCGGAAGTCCTCGGTGCGGCGGTTGGACCACATGTTCCACCAGTTCTCGTCTTCGCCCCAGATGATCGGGTCGCGCTCGTCGTCGTAGATCTGTTCCAGGTCGGTGTAGAGCTCCACTACGGCGCCGGAGGTCTCCACGTAGTAGGCGGCGATGTTGTGCCCGGCGCCGTGGCGGACCGGGCCCCAGATCAGTTCGCGGCCGGCTGCGCCCAGGCGGTCGCCGAGCTTGGCCAGGTCGCCGATGGACTGGACCTGCCAGGCGTGGTGGTGGAAGGTGCCCTGGCCCTTGATCAGCGCGATGCCGTGGTGATCCGGGTTGCAGCGCATGAAGTAGGCGAAGTCGTCGCCGATGACATCCGAGAGGCGGAAGTCGAAGATGCGGCGCAGGAATTCCATCATTCCCTTCACGTCGCGCGGGTGGAAGTTGATGTGGCCGTAGCGATCCGGACCGAAGGAGAGCAGGCCGCGGTCGTTGTGCTGCATGCCGGTGTACACCTCGAAGATCCAGCCTTCGGGGCCGACGAACGAGAAGCCGTCCTGGACGCCCAAGGATACCGGGGTTTCGGAGACGATTTTGAAGTTCTCGTCGGCCACGCGCTTGCGGATCTCGCGCAGCGCGTCGCCGTTCTGGGCGATCAGGCCCAGCGAGTGGATGCCGTTGACCTCGGACTCGACGTAGGTCAGCTCGTGGTGCACCGAGTTGGCGGCGAGGTAGACCTCGTTGCCGGTGCGTTCGGTGACGCGCAGGCCGAGCAGCTGCGTGGCGTCGAAAATGGATCCTTCGATGTCATTGGTCTGGATGGACACGTGGCCCATTTCCCTGATTAATCCCCAAGCCATGGTGGATCCCTTCTGCTGGCAATAAAAATATTGTGATCTAGATAATTAGATTATTTACTTTAAGTTAGATTGTCCAGTGTTACTGCGAAAGAAATTTGCGCGCCCGTCCGCGCGAACCGGGGTCTGCTGGACGGGCGCGCAAATACTTAGGCCAGCACCTGGCGCTTGGCCGCGAAACGCCGGTCGATCTCGCGTTGGACCAAACCGGATTCGGTGAGCGCGGTCAGCGACTGGACGCCTGGCGCATGCAGCGGCAGGCTCTCTCCGGAGGCGCTGGCGGCGCGTCCGGTGCGGATGAACGCTCCGAGCGCACCGCCAAGCTGGGCGGCCGCGGCGCTGAACGTTTCCTCGGTGATGCCATCGAGCATCGGCGCATCATGCCATGCCTGGCGGTTGCCGAAGAGGAATGGCAACTCGAAGCAGTGCGCCGACCCGGCGTTGGGCAGCGGGGAGCTGAGCTCGAAGCCGAGCAGCTGGACGCTGGCACCCTGCGCAACGGCCTGATCAGCGAATTCCACAGCGTAGAGCTGGATCTGGTGCAGGGTCATGGCCCTGGCCATCAGCTGCTTGGCCGTGGCATCGGGCGCCTCGGCGGCCAGCGCTTCGAACACGCCCTGCGGCTGCGCGAAGTTGCCGGCAATGAAGCCGCGCACCGCATCGACGCTGAACGCCTGCTCCGGAGCCATGCCGATAAAGGCGTTGGCCTCATCGGCGGTGTAGGAGACCAGCACTTCGGACACGTGCAGCCGGGAGGCTGCCTGGCGGGCGTCGAACAGGTCTGCCGGAACCGCGCCGTCGGCACTCGGGTAGAGGCCCAGGCCGCGGCCGGCCCAGGCTGCAGCCAGCGCCCCGCCGGCAGCCAGCAGCTGCTCGGTGCTGGCCTGCTCCAAGGTGGTGCCGTCCAGTGCGCGGGCAATGACCGCATTGCGCTCATCGGCCAGCTGCTGGCTCATGGGCGGCTGGTAGGACAGCGAGCCGAGGTACAGGCGCTTGAACAGGCCGCGTGCCTCATGGAGCTGAGCCAGCACGAAGGCCCAGAAGGCACCGGCGGACTGGCCGGCCAGCGTGGTTTCCCGCGGGTCGCCGCCGAACTGGGCGATGTTGCGCTGTAGCCACAGCAGGGCCAGCAGCAGTTCCTCTACCGGCAGGTTGCCGCCGCCCACAGCCTCGCGATGCGCCAGCAGGCCGACGCGGTAGTTGACCACGACAACCACGCAGTTCTGCTGCTCCGCGAAATTCTGCGCGTCGTACCAGCGCACCGTGCCGGCGCCGGAAACGAAGCCGCCGCCGGGCAGGAAGACCATCACCGGAAGGTCCTTGGCCGCCGCGGGTGCGAACACCGCGAGCTGGAAGGCGTCCTCGCTCTGCGGCAGTTCCTGCAGGGCAGGGCCCAGCAGCCAATCCAGCGAACCGGGGGTCTGCGGGAAGATGGCAGGCTGCGCTTCGACAGGAGACATGACCTCCCTGAGCTTGCCGAAGCGGCCGGCGCTGCGCCGGGCGTATTGGTAGACGCCCATGCCTAGCGGATTTCCGTGTACTGCGACGGGTCCACCGCGCGGGTGATGTTCCAGTACTCGACGATGGGGTAAGGCCAGATCTGCGAGACGCGGCCGAACTTGTTCTTGTACCAGGTATGCACCTCCGGGTGGCCCCAGGCCTTCTGGGCGTTCGCGGCATCAAGATCCGCGACGAACCGATCCAGCACGTCCTGCTTGAGATCCAATGCCTTCAGGTCCTTTTCCAGCACGATGTTCAGCGCATCCAGGATGTAGGTCAGGCCGTACTCGATCATGGAGAACAGCGAGCCATTGACCACGTGGCCGGTATTCGGGCCGGAAACGATGAACAGGTTCGGGAAGCCCGGCACGGTGGCGCCAGCATAGGCGGTGGCGTTGCCGCCCCAGTATTCGTGGAGGTCCTGGCCGTCGCGGCCGGTGATGCGCAGTGGCTCGAGGAATTCGGAGGCCTGGAAGCCGGTGGCGTAGATGATGACATCCAGCTCGTGCATGGTGCCTTCGCCATCGATGATTCCTGCCTCGGTCATTTCGCTCATGCCCGAGGTGACTAGGGTGGTCTGCGGCTTCTTCAGGCTCTCGGCCCATACTCCGTTGTCGCGCAGCATGCGCTTGCCGCCCACGATGTAGTCGGGGGTTACCTTCGCCAGCAGATCCGGGCGGTCTGCGTACTGCTCCTTGAGCATCTCGGTTAGCTGCTGGCGCACGCGCTCGTTGATCGCCGAAACCGAGCCTTCCTTGGTCCAGTTCGGATCCGCGGCGGTGGTGTGCTGGCGGCCCTCGACGCCCAGCCAGTGCTGCCAGAAGCGCAGCCACTGGCCGTACTGCGGCAGGTGCTCCACCAGCCAGGTCACGGATTCGGGCATGTCCTCGTAGTAGAACGGGGTCGGGAGCATCCATGGCGAAGAGCGCTGGAAGACCTTGAGCTCGGCGACCTCATCAACGATCGCCGGAACGATCTGGTAGGCGCTGGCACCGGTGCCGATGACTGCAACCTTCTTGCCCTTCAGCTCGATGCCCGGCTTCCATTCGGCCGAGTGCACGTGGATGCCGGCGAACTTGTCGTGGCCCGGGGTGTCGGGGAACTTCGGGCGGTCCAGCTGGCCTACGGCAGTGAGCACGGCGTTGAAGCGGCGTTCCTGCACCTGGCCGCCGTCCACGACCATGGACAGCACCCAGCGGCCGTCTTCTTCATCCCAGGTCGCCGAGAGGACCTCGGTGCCGACCTGGATGTTCTGCGTGATGCCGGCGCGTTCTGCCACGTCGCGGGTGTACTTGTGGATTTCGGCGCCTTCGGAGAACTGCTGCGGCCAGTCATCGCGCTGCGCGAAGGAGAAGGAATAGGCGTAGTTGGGGGTATCGAGGCGCACGCCTGGATAGGTGTTCTTCCACCAGGTTCCGCCGACTTCGTGGCCCTTCTCGAAGACGGTGTAGTCCAGTCCTGCTTGCTTCAGGCGGTAGGCGGCGGCCATGCCGGCCACGCCCGAGCCGATGACCGCCACGGTGAAGTCGCGGGTCGGTGCTACCTGTTCCTTGGTGAAGGCTGGTGCGCCGCTGACTTCCGGGACCAGCGCCATGTCGTGCTTGAGCATCTCGTGGTAATCGCTGGTGGCCTGGTTGGTGATCCAGTCAAGGATCGTGGTGGCCTGCTCGTCATCCAGGGTGCCCACCGAGGTGATCTTCTCGTCGCGGATCGTGCGCAGCGCCTCGAAGGCCAGCTCGCGGGCTGCCTCCTGCGCTGCGGCATCCATGCCGCCGTGCGGCTGGCCAACGGTGTCAACCGGCGGCTGCGGCGGGCGCAGCTCATCACGCAGGATCGAGTAATCGCCGGTGGCAGCGGCCAGGGCCACCATCAGCGGCGGCAGTTCGGTGCTTGCGACGATCTGTCGCAGCTGCTCGTCGCTTTCGGTGATCGCCGAGTAGTTGTCACGCCAGTACAGGTCATCTACCTGTTTGGTGGTGGCGGTCTCGATCAGTGATTCGCTCATTGGTTACTCCTAGCAAGTCTTTTCGGGCCGTGCGCGGCCAGGGCCGGCAGACGCGTTATGTAACCAGTGTCACCTCCAAGTTATGCATAAGTCAACTAAAAATGTATTCTTTACCGACTTTGGTATGATCTGGGTTATGGCCAAACGCACCGATTCAGAGACGATGTCAAAGCACATCCGTGACACCCTGCGCACCGATATCCTCGATGGGCGCTGGGAGCCTGGTGCCCGGTTGCAGCTCACCCACCTTTCCGAGCACTATGAAACCTCCAGTACGGTCATTCGCGAAGCGTTGACCCGTCTGGTAGGCGACAAGTTGGTGACCCTTCGCCCCAATAAGGGTTTCTTCGTGCCCGAGCTGTCGCTGGCCGAACTGACGGACATCGTGGAGATGCGTTGCGTCAATGAGCAGTTGGCAATCTCGCTGGGCTTCGAGCGCGCGCCATTGGAGTGGGAGAGCGAGCTCATGGCCGCGCACCACACCCTGGAACGTACTCCGCGCCGTTCGGACGAAGACCCGGATAACCACACCCCGGAATGGAATCACGCGCACCAAACCTTCCACGACAAGCTCGTCGAAGCCTGCGGAGTTCCACTGCTGACCGAGATGACCCGAACGCTGTCGGATCTCATCCAGCTCTACGGGCGCTGGGCCGGGCCGGCAACGCGTGATGCCAAACGCGATCTGGACAAGGAGCACCGCGACATCCTGAAGGCGGCTTTGGACCGTGACGCCGAATTGGCAGGGCAATTGTTGCGAGCCCACTACGAAACCACGCTCAGCGCAGTCAAGAATGGCGGCGAGGCGGGCTTGGCCTGCCTGCCGCACGTGAAGCTGCTGAAGTAGCCGGAGCCTGTTGCGCGGCGCAGCCAAGGCAAGATGCGGCCCGCCGTCATTCTCGGAAGCTCGGTTCCAGAGGCCGGGACCGAGAGTGCCGTGTGGGAATGCGCCTATTCAAGAAAGCGGTATGCAAGGAATCGATGGCTTGGAGCGCCTGGCCTTCGCCCGTTCCGATGTTTTCTTCGACCCAAGTGAAGTAGCGGTGGGCTTCTTCCAGGATTCCCGGAATGAAATCGCTGGGATCAACACGGTTCTTCTGCTGGCTCACGGTGAATAGCGTCGACCGTTCCTCCACCTCCAGCCGCAGCGGTACTGGCTGGCCTGGAAACAGCCGTTCAGCTGATCCCTTGTGCAGATACTCCTCGACAAGTTCAATCAACTCGAACCAGATTCCGGTCACTTCATCCCACAGCTCGCCTGGAATTAATTCGATCCCGTGGTACGACAGCGAAAGGAAACCTTCACTGCCGTAAGGGTTTCTCTTCAGTCGATCCCGCCATATGCTGGCGGCGCGTCCAGGCTCCTGGAACATGCTGACCAAGTAGTTTTCGGGATGCGCGACGAAATCGTCTAGGTCCGTCACTGTGTGCTGAACCAAGATATACGGTTCGCTCTGTACGGCTTGTTCTTTCATCTCACCTTGATTCTTGCCGAGGGGCGAAATGGATGGCTCGACCCTGTCGGTGAGCCTCTGGTTCCTGGCATCGCGCCAGCTGCCCCAAGCTGCAGTCGCTTGCTTGCCCCGCCGGTTTTCAGTGTACTTCGGTTCCGTTTAATAGCGGCACGCAGTGGATTTCGAGCATTGCTGGCGCTCAGGCTTGACGAGCTGCCAACTTGTTGTCCCCAACGACTCCAAGTGCCCTCCTGCGCGGCTCTGCAGCCTAATTGCCGCATCTGCGATAGAGGGGCGAACTATTTTTGAAGAATTTTCTTCAATTTTCGATCAGACGCCGATGCGCGCCTGGCATCGTCTTCATGGCGTGAGAGCGCCATTGAAACCTTCTAGGGAAACTCTACTTGATCTCAAGTTATGCATTGTTCGACAAATAAATAGACGATTTTCCCATGGCTATTTCCCTGAATAACAGCCTTGCCCAAAGGGGCCTTTCCCGTTGACTTGGACCCTTTCTTGCGAGACAAAATCATTCCGAGGGCTAGCCTTATGTGACGCAAGACTCTAGAATCGTGGTTCTAGAAGTAATGATCTAGATCACGTTTTGTTGAATTCGCGGAGCTAGGGCGCTCCGAAGTATCCGAGGGAATCTGAAAATGACACTTGCAGTTGCTGCCATGTCCCACGCGCCATCGTTTGGAAATGTCGATCCAGGCGGGACGACCTTTGCCGAGATCAATGAAGCCATCGAAGACGTTCGCAAATTCGTCGAAGATTTCGCTCCAGACATCACCATCGCCTTGGGTCCGGACCATTTCAATGGCGTGATGTACGAAATGATGCCGCCGTTCTGCGTTGGCGCGCAGGCTAGCGGCGTTGGCGACTGGGGAACTGCGGCCGGTCCACTGCCGGTGGATGGAGACACCGCCCGTGAACTGCATAAATTGATCCTTGAAGATGGAATCGACATTGCCCGTTCCGAGAATCTCCAGGTGGATCACGGTGTGCTCCAGCCACTCGAGTTCGTCTTCGGCCACGGGTTCACCAACCCATTTGTCCCGATCTTCGTGAATTCCGTAGGCCTCCCGCTCACCCCGATGAGCCGGGTTCGATTGCTCGGCGAAGCACTGGGGCGCGCGGCGCAGAAGCTGGACAAGAAGGTGCTGGTCTTCGCGTCCGGCGGCCTGTCCCACAATCCGCCGATCCCCGTATGGGACGACGCTCCTGACGAAGTGCGCCAGCGCTTGATCGAGGCCACCATGACCCCAGAGCAGCGCGAGATCAAGGAATCAACGATGCTTGCCAATATCCGCAAGTTCGCTGAAGGCAAGGCCAGCACCCAGCCGCTGAACGAAGCCTGGGATAACGAAGTGCTCGACGTGCTGCGCAGCGGAGATCTGTCGGTGGTAGACCAGTGGACCAACGAATGGTTCGGAGCAGAAGGCGGCAGCGGCGCGCATGAAGTCCGTACCTGGATCGCGGCCTTCGCTGCGCTGTCCGCCCATGGCAGCTACTCCATGGCAGTAGACAAGTACTGGCCGGTGGAAACGTGGGGCGCCGGTTTCGGCGTCGTTGCAGCAATCGCGGATGGTGCCAAATGAACACTGGCATGACCACCATGTGGCAGGCCATCGGCGATGTCCCGCACACCTTGGAATACAAGCAAATTGGCCAATGGAACACCCGGATCCTGACCGTCGGATCCGGTGAAGAAACCATCGTGCTGTTGGCCGGAACCAGTGGTCACCTCGAAGCCTTCACCCACAACATCCGCGCACTGGCCGAGAACTACCGCGTCGTAGCCTACGACTACCCAGGACACGGCTTCTCGACGTTGGCGACAGCCGATCTGGAAATCAGCGACTATGAAGAGCACCTTATCGGTTTGCTCGATGCTCTCGGCCTGGAGCGTGCACACCTGTGCGGTGAGTCGTTGGGCGGCTGGATTGCACTGAAGTTTGCACAGAAGCATGCAGATCGCGTGCACACCTTGATTCTCAGCGCACCGGGGGGCCGCATCGTAGGTAAACCAGCCATGAGCAAAGGACGCTCGGTCACCCGCGACGCCGTCGACAACCCAACATTCGAAAACGTCAAGGCTCGCTTGCAGGTCGTCATCCACAACGAAGACCTGATCTCCGACGAGCTGGTTCGGATGCGGCAGGCTGTCTACTCACGTGAAGGATTCAGCCAGTCCATCGGACACATTCTGGTGCTGCAGAATTCTGAGATCCGCTTCCGGAACCGGGTGACCGAAGAAGACTATGCGGCGGCCAAAGTCCCGACATTGCTGGTCTGGACCGACCACGAGCCAACTGGCGGTGTGGATACGGGCCACGAGCTCGCATCGCACCTGCCCGACGGCGAACTGCTCGTCATCGAAAATGCGGCGCACTGGCCGCAGTGGGAAGACCCGAAGAAATTCAACGAACGAGCCATCGATTTTCTTTCAAGGAAGGGCTGAACATGTCGGCAACTATCCAGAAGCTCGCGGATGCCCTGTATGAGGCGCGCACCAATCTCACCTCCATCGACTTCATCCGCCATCAGCTTGAGGAAGGCGACCTGGATTCCGCCTACGCGATCTCGGAGCTGAACACCAAGCGCCGCGAAGAAGAATTCAATCTTCGCAGGGTGGGCCGCAAAGTAGGGCTGACCAACCCGATGGTGCAGAAGAAAGCAGGTGTAGACCAGCCGGACTATGGAATCGTGCTCGATGACATGGTCTTCGAAAGCCCGGTGGACCGCCCGCGCTCGGCATTCATCCGCCCGAAGATCGAAGCCGAACTCGCCTTCGTGCTCAAGAACGACATCCTTGAAGCGGACATGGACAGCATCAGGGCAGCTATCGACTACGTGGTCCCGGCGATGGAACTAGTCGACTGCCGATACCACAACTACAAGATGAGCATCCTGGATACCGTGGCCGACAACGCCGCCTGCGAAGGCCTGGTGGTGGGAGGAGCCCGGAAGAAGCTCGACGAAGTCGATCTGGACGAGGTGGAGATGGTGCTCTATCGCGGTGATGAGGAAGTCACCCGCGGCGTGGGACGCAACGTCCTGCAGGGACCAATCAACGCCGTCCAATGGCTGGCAGAGACCTCGATCCGCACCGGCAAGCCGCTGCGCGCAGGCGAGATCCTGCTGTCCGGATCGATCGGCATGATCGTCGACTGGGACGAGGACGTCACCTACACCGCCAAGTACTCGCACGGTTTCGGCGAAGTCTCCGCGACCCTGATCAGCAAGGAAAACAGCAATGACTGAACTGACCACAGATATCCGCAACGAAATCCTGGCGTTGGTCTCTGAATTCCACTGGCTCCTGGACCACGGCCACGCCGACAAGCTGCATGAGCTGTACGCCGAAGACGGACGTTCGGTCGGCCCCATGGGCGTGATGGAAGGCCGCGAAGCGATCAAGGCATGGGGCGAACGCCGCAGCAAGATCAACGCTGGAATCGTGCGCCACTTCTCCGGCGGCACCCGCGTCTACGTCGAGGACGGTGTCGTCAAGAGCACCACCTACTACATGACCTTCCGCGACAGCCAGCCAGATCCACTGCATCCGGCAAGTGTTGGCGAATTCCAAGAGGAGTACACCAACGTTGATGGCAAGTGGCTGATCCAGCGCCGCGAGATCGTCCCGGTATTCGGAGCGGAAAACGCCGCAAAGCATGCGGCGAAGATTGCCGCAGGTTCAGAAAAATGAGCAGCGAACCAGACAACGCACCGGTACTGCTGCACATTGCGCTCCCTTCAATGGCGGTAGTCGAAAGCGCGCTGAACGCCGGCTACGACGGCGTCATGATCGATCTGCAGCACGGAGAGATCGGGCTCGACCAAGCGTGCAGCATGCTGCGTGCAATCCCTCGCGGCAACCAGTGGGTCTACGCGCGTGTGGCCAGCATCGACTCCGGAGTAATTGGCCGCCTGCTCGACAGCGGAGCACGCGGCATCGTGGCACCCAGCGTGGAAACCGTGGAACAGGCCCGTGCACTGGTGCAAGCGGTGAAGTACCCGCCGTTGGGCGGCCGCAGCCTTGGCCCGACGCGCCCGAACCTTTATCAGGGAGCGGACTACTGCCAAGCAGGCAACGAAGCGGTATCGGCCATCGTGCAGATTGAATCGGCCGCCGGCGTGGAAGCGGCCGCGCAGATCGCTGCGGTGCCGGGACTCGACTCGCTGTACATCGGACCCTCCGATATGGCCGTGACCTACGGACTGCCCGGACGGGCGGACTGGGAAGAGGGCCCGGTGGCGGAGGCTGTCGAGCAATTGGCGGCGATCACGCAAGAGCAGGGCATCGGCTTGGGACTGTACTGCAGCGACCCGGCCTTTGCCGCGGCTGCCATGCGCAGCCATTCCCTGGCCTACGCAGGACTGGGCATCGACCTTTTATACGTTGGAAAACAAGCACGGGTTTCACTCGCGGCATTGGAGGAAAAGGCATGAGCGAGCAAACTGAAATCCTGATCATCGGCGCCGGTCCCACCGGCCTGACCTTGGCGAATCTGCTGGGCAAGCTGGGGGTCAAGACCATCCTGATCGAGGCCCGTGAGCAGCTGATCGACTACCCTCGGGCCGTGGGCATCGACGACGAGTCGCTGCGGGCCATGCAGACATTGGGCCTAGTTGACCAAGTGCTGGTGCACACCGTTCCGGACCAGCAGGTTCGCATCGTCAACGGGTCGGGCAAGGTCATCGCGAACATCAATCCGACCACCCGGGAATTCGGCTGGCCTCGCCGAAACGGTTTCGTGCAGCCGCTGGTTGACCAGGTGCTGCTCGAAGGCATCAGCCGCTACCAGTGCGTCGACGTCCGCTTTGGAGCGGAAGCCACCGACTTGGTCCAAGATGCCCAGGGCGTCACCGTCACCATCGGGGATGCCGGGCAAGAACGCACCATCCGCGCAGACTACGTAGTCGGTTGCGAGGGCGGTGCATCGTTCACCCGCAAGAAGCTGGGCATTGGCTTCCCCGGGACCACCCGTGCGCAGCGCGGCGTGGTGATCGACGTTGCCAATGATCCGCTGGGCACCCCGCACGCGGTGTTCGGCGGCGATCCATCTCGCGCCTACGCAACATTGAGCTTGCCGCATGGCATCCGCCGCTGGGAGTTCTCGCTGATGGAAGACGAGAGCGATGAACTCGTCGACAGCGACGAGTTCTTGGACAAGCTGCTCAAGGACCATGTGGACGATCCAGCAAGCCTGGACATCATCCGGCGCCGCGTCTACGCGCACCATGCTCGTGTTGCCGAAAGCTTCCGCAAGGATCGTGTGCTGCTGGCCGGCGACGCCGCTCATGTCATGCCGGTCGTCGCAGGCCAGGGATGGAATTCCTGCATTCGCGATGCGATGAACCTGGGCTGGAAGCTGCATGCTGTCACCCGCGGCTTGGCCACCGATCAGCTGCTGGACACCTATGCGGATGAGCGGCGTGACCATGTCAAAGCCATGGTTGACCTGTCGGTGGGCATGTCCAAGGTGGTCACCAATCGCAGCAAGATCACCTCGGCGGTGCGCGATGCCACGGCAGCGGTGATCGACCATCTGCCAAAACTCAAATCCTACGTATCGGGTCAGGGCTTCAAGCCGATGCCCAAGTACACGCGGGGGGTAGTGGTGCACGATACCTCGCAGGACTCCAAGGCGGTCCCCGTGGAAGAAGGTGCGAAGTCGAGTACCGGGATGCTCTTCCCGCAGCCCAAGGTGATCGACGGCGAATGCGGCGAGGTCCTGCTGGATGACGCTACCGATCTCGGCTGGCGAATCTACGCATGGAACAACGATCCATCGAACTTCCTGAGCGAACAGAGCCGTCGCCGCTTCGAGGCCTTGGGGGCGAGCCTGGTGCAGGTAGTTCCGAGCGTCCAGCTTCCTTGGGCGCAGCAGAATGCCATGCCGGGAGTCCAGGTCGTGGGCGACCCCGCAGGTGTCTTGAAGCAATGGTTCCATCAGCACCCAGTCTCTGCAGTGGTGGTCCGCCCGGATCACGTGGTCGCCGCTGAATGCCTCATTCAGAACTTGGATCAGACTCTGAATCGTGTTCTCGACAAAGCCAGCATTGCTCCAGCTGGAAGGAACGAAAGCAACACCATCGCTGAAGCGCAGGCCGCAGAAATCCAACCGGCCCGCTAGGACGCGGACACACCGCACGACACCGCCGTATTCCGGTGCCGAATTCCTTTTCGTTGACCAACCACGGCTCACCCCATCCACGAAAGAAAGAACTCTCATGAACACCAAAACCACTCGCAAACTGTCCGCTCTCGGGTTGATCGCAGCGCTTAGCCTCACCGGTTGCGCGCAGGGCTCCATCTCCGGTGGCGCTGATACGGGATCGGACTCAAACGCCGGCAGCGGCCTTGCCAAGGCGACCATCGGTCTGTTCCCGTCCTCCGCAGTTGGCGCTATCCAGCTGGGCATCAACAAGGGCTATTTCGAAGAGGAAGGCATCGATCTTGAAATGCTGCTCGGTCAGGGCAGCGCGGCTCAGCTTCCGTCGCTGACCTCTGGAAGCCTGGAATTCATGCTGGCGAGCCCCACCACACCTCTGGTGGCCACCACCAAGGGCCTTGATGTGAAGATCGTTTCGGGCTATGCCAAGAACCGTCCGGACATCATCGAGGATTCCGTTGCAGTATTGGTCGGTCCGAAGTCAGACATCAAGCGCGCTAAGGACCTCGAGGGCAAGACCGTGTCCATCAACGCGCTGGGAAGCATCGGGGACATCGGCATTCGCGAGGCGATTTCGCTGGACGGAGGCGACCCGAGCAAGGTGAACTTCGTGCAGTTGGGCTTGAACGAAGTCGCCGCGCAGCTGGAAAGCGGCCAGATTGACGCCGGCATGGCCGGCCCTCCGTTCCTGCAGCAAATTGTTGCAGACGGAGGCGTCGTCATCAGCGACTTCATCAAGGAATCGAAGCTTGGCGGAGCGGAATTGGTGATCGTCTCCAGTGGCGCTCTGACCGAGGAAGACCCGGAGCTGGTTGACGGCTTCACTGCTGCACTGGATAAGACATTGACCTACGCCGAAGCGCATCAGGACGAAGTCCGGGCGCTGCTGCCGGAAGTCCTGGGCACCTCGGAGGCTGCCGCTGAGAAGACCGACTTCATCGAATGGCACGCGGATCTGGACAAAGACGCATTGAACCAGTTCGCCGATCTGATGAAGGAATACGGACTCGTGGAAGAACGTCCGGACATCGACCAGACGGTATGGAGCAAGTAGCTTCAGCGCCTGGCGATTGAGCCAGCGACAATTGAAAGGGGGCTGGAACTCATGAGTAATCCAGCGCTTCCTGCGGCATCGGTTCGCAGGGTACATATCACGTCGAGGCGCAAGCGGGTCTCGTGGACCTCGGTGGGACCGGTTGCCCTGGGCACCTTGGGGATCCTGCTGTTCCTTGCCATCTGGCAGGTGGTCTCGGTGTCCGGGATGGTGAACGCAACCCACATGCCTCCGCCAACCGTAGTTCTCGAACGCTTCGTGATGAATTTCGCCTACGCGGAATTCTGGGCCGCCGTGGGCAACACGATGAAGGCCTGGCTGCTGGGCGTATCGATTTCCACCGTTTTGGGAATCATTGCGGGCATCATTATCGGTTCGAGTCGAATCCTGACAAAGGCCACCCATTCGACAGTGGAATTCTTCCGCCCGATCCCGGCCGTGGCGCTGATTCCCATTGCGGCCCTGCTCTTCGGCCCACGGATCGGCACAGAGCTGATGATCATCATTTACGCCTGCTTCTGGGTGGTGCTGATCCAGGTGTTCTACGGGATCTCAGACGTGGACAAGGTTGCTGTGGATACAGCCCGGACGCTGCGCATGAATTTCGCGCAGCGTGTGCGCTACCTGCTCTTCCCCACACTGCTGCCGTTCTTGATGACCGGGCTGCGCTTGTCGGCAACGATTGCGCTGATCCTGGCTATCAGCGTGGAGCTGATCGTGGGCACCCCGGGCTTGGGTCAGGAAGTGGCCTTCGCCCAGATCAATGGATCAGCACCAGCAATCTATGCGTTGATCATCACCAGCGGACTGCTGGGCATTGCTATCAACATGATTATGCGCTTCGTTGAGCGCAAGACCCTGTTCTGGCATCAAAGCGTACGAGGAGGCACTTCGCTATGACGTTGCTCAAGAAGGCCGCCTACCTGCTGGGCCTGCCGATCATTCTGCTTGCGACGTGGTTCATCTACACGGATCTCTACGCGAATTTCTTCATCCCGAAGCCGCTGGAGCTCTTTGACCGCTTCGTGGACATCTGGTTCGCCGAGCGCTTCTTATCGGATGTCATCCCGAGCCTTTACCGCCTGCTGGCCGGACTGGGGATTTCAATCGTCATTGGCGTGCTGCTCGGTGTCCTCGTGGGGTCGGTACGGTGGCTTCGCTGGTTGCTGGAACCGTTGTTCGAATTTATCCGAGCCGTTCCCTCCACCATCCTGATCCCGGTGCTGTTGCTGCTGATTGGCATCAACGACACTATGAAGATCACCCTGATTGTGCTCAGCTGCATGTGGCCGATCCTGCTGAACACGGTAGCCGGCGTCACCTCGCTGGACGAGGTTTTGAAGAACTCCGCACAGATGATGCAGATGAACAAAGTCGATCGCCTGCGCTATCTGGTTTTGCCCGGCGCCTCGCCGCAGATCATGGCCGGCATCCGCCAGTCCTTGGCAGTGGCGCTGATCCTGATGGTGGTCTCGGAAATGTTCGCTTCCACAGACGGCATCGGCCATTGGACCATCAACTTCCAGAACCGAATTGCCATCCCTGAAATGTGGAGCGGAGTATTCCTGCTTGGCCTGATCGGCGTCGTGCTCTCCATCATCTTCGGGTGGGTTCATCGGCGCACCCTAGCTTGGTACGAAGGATTAAAGGAAAACGAAAATGACTAATCAGCAAAGCAGCGTCCGGCTTGAGGTCAATCAGGTCCAAAAGATCTACAAGCTGTCCTCGGGCAATGAATTCGAAGCCGTGAGGTCGCTGACCTTCGATCTGCATGAAGGTGAATTCGTTTGCCTTGTAGGCCCTTCAGGCAGTGGCAAAACCACCTTGCTCAAGTGTATCGCCGGCCTGATGAACGCCACCTCCGGCACTGTGGTGCTGGACGGCAAACCGGTCAATGGCCCGGCCAAGGGCATGGCCGTGGTCTTCCAAGAGTACGGGCGTAGCCTCTTCCCTTGGATGACGGTGGAAGCCAACGTCGACCTGCCGCTGAAAACCAGCGGCGTAGCCAAGGGCGAGCGGGCCCGCCGGGTCAAGGATGCCTTGGAATCCGTGGGCTTGGAGAAGGCCGGCAAGAAGTACCCATGGCAGCTGTCTGGCGGCATGCAGCAGCGCGTAGCGATTGCTCGCGCCGTAGCCGCACAGCCCAGCGTTTTGCTGATGGATGAGCCATTTGCCGCGGTGGATGCGCAAACCCGCGCAGAGCTGGAAGATCTGGTGCGCCGCATTTGGAAGCAACACAACATGACGATCCTGTTCGTCACCCACGATATCGACGAATCCGTCTACTTGGCAGAACGCGTGCTGGTGCTCTCCAGCTCACCGACCGTCATCCAGAACGACATCAAGATCGACTTGCCTGTCGACCGCAACCAGCTGACGACCCGCAGCGAAGCCCGTTTTGGCGAGCTGCGCTCGGAGGTCTACGAACAAGTCCAGCGGGCCAAGACGAATACCGACGGGCAGTCCGACGTCCTGCGAGTCAAGGAACCAGCGGCATGAGCGAGAACAGCGTGAACACCCTGGCACCGGCAGCCGATGACTTGTTCTGGCAGGCGAACAGCGAACTGATCACCGAAAGCGATGAGCAGCTGGCCCGAATCGTGGATCAGGCGGACCTGCCCGCGCTTCTGGCCGCCATCGCTGCCGCGACGTCGAATACCGCGATCCTTGCCGAAGAGCTGCGTCCCCCATTGACCCCGGTGGATACCAAGAACCACCCGCATGGCGGCATGGGTGAAGAAGCAGTATTGAAGGGGAAGGCCGTGGCCTTGTCCGGACTGATACAGCTGCGCGATCAGCAGATCACGGCAACGCCAGCTCTGCAGCCGCAGGCCGCTGAAGAGATCCTGGCTTATCTGAGCAATGGCCACTCCGAATGGGCCGACATGCTCAAGCACGAGCTGTCGATACTGCCTGAAAATAGCGGCGCACCGACGTGGCAGTATGAGGATTTCGCTGCCGCAGGCAAGGAGTTCACCGCGCTGATCGTCGGATCGGGGGTGGCAGGGATTGCGGCAGCTCACCGTTTCGCGCAGGCAGGGGTGCCTTTTGAGATCATTGAAGCCAGCGCCCGTTTGGGCGGGACCTGGCAGAAGAACAAATATCCAGGGGTACGGCTGGACACCCCGACCTTCGGCTACTCGTATTCCTTCGCGCAGAAAGCCGACTGGCCGCACCAGTTCGCACAGGGTGAAGAAGTACGGGAATACCTGGAGACGGTGGCAGCCAAAGCCGGCTTGTCCGGCGAAATCCAGTATGGCACTAGGCTGATCAGCGCCACATGGGATGAAGCTGCGGGGCAATGGGAGGCCGTGATTTCCCAAGATGGCAATGGGGCCGAGACCCGTCGCTTCAACGCCCTGATCAGTGCCTCGGGGCAGCTTGATATCCCGAACATTCCAGAATTCCCGAATCGGGACAAGTTCGCTGGAATCCAGATGCATTCGCAGGAATGGGACTCGAGCGTCGACTGGCGGGGCAAGAAGGTCGCGGTCATTGGCACCGGGGCAAGTGCCTACCAGATTGTTCCGGCGATCTACCAGGACGTTGAAGAACTCGTGGTCTTCCAACGCAACGCACCATGGATGCTGCCAGCACCGGCATACCACCAGGAAGTCAGTGAAACCTTCTCGTGGCTGGTGCGCAAGGTCCCGCATTACGCCCAGTGGTTCCGCCTGTGGACGACGGTCTTGGGAATACCGGGGCGCTTCCATACCGTGCGTGCTGAAGAGAATTGGCCACAGGCGCCGCTGAGTGTTTCGCGCAAAAACCACCAGGTGCGTGAAGAGCTCATCGACTTGCTCCGCGAGCAGTTCGAAGGCCATCCCGAGCTGTTGAAGCACGCGATCCCTAGCTACCCGCCCGGTGCCAAGCGGATGCTGCGCGACAACGGCGTTTGGGCACAAGCGCTCAAGGCTGAGCACTCCACACTGGAAGTCTCACCGATCGCCGAATTCACCGAAACCGGCATTATGACTGCGGATGGAGTCCATCACGAGGTGGACATCGTCATTTATGCCACCGGGTTCAAGCCGTCGGATTACCTGGACGGTATTGAAATAGTTGGGCGTGAAGGCTTGCGCATCCACGACTACTGGCAAGCAGATGCACGGGCACATAACGGCGTCACGGTTCCGGGATTCCCGAATTTCTTCATGGTGTACGGACCGAACGTTGGCGGTGTGGTGGCCGGTAGTCTGCACTTCATGCTGGAACGAGCCAGTGAGTACGCACTCAAGGCCATTCACGAAGTGCTCAAGCGCGACGCAAAAGCGCTGACGGTCACCCAGGAAGCACTGGGTCGGTTCACGGCATGGGTGGACGCGGAGAACCGCCAAATGGCGTGGGGTCAGCCCTATGTCAGAACGTGGTATCAGAACAGCAAGGGCAGGGTTTCCCAAGTCTGGCCATTCACCAACATTGAATATTGGGAAGCAACGGAATCCGTTCGTCCAGATGAGCATGAATTTCTGCGCTGAAAAGAGCCGGTGATGACTTGGTGCACGCGGAAGAGGGTTGGGCGCTTCCGCGTGCAGTAGTCTCTGCAGTATTGACTGAAGCAGTACAGGAGAAGGAGCAGTTCGTGGCCCGACGCAATGGATCGCACCAGGGAACCCCCGAAAACGAGAAGGCAATTCTTAATGCAGCGCTTACTTTGGCAGTTAACGCCGGATACGAAGGCACCACGATGTCCAAGGTCGCCGAACTATCCGGATTGCCTGTTGGTTCAGTCTATTGGCACTTCAACAATAAAGAGCAGCTATTTTCCAACCTGATCGATTACTGCTTTGAGCAGTGGAAGCTCGACCATACCGGGCCAACGAACCGCGACCTGCTGCGCCGCAGCATCGCAGGTTCTGCCGGTGGTTCCACCAACCCCGAAAATGAGACAGAAGCATTCTGGGTCTTGGCACTGCTCTTTGCGCTCGAAAAGCGGTTGGAAGGCAATGCCGCGCGTGAGCGCTACCTGGAAGTCAGAAAAGAAATGTTTGAGCTGATGGTTTCCCGGGTTGAACCGGAAATCCCAGATGAAGTGCTGGAGGCCGACCCGGCCTTCGCACGAAAAATGGTGGTGCTCGGCCGGGCACTCACTGATGGATTTTACGTTGCCGCTTCTGCTGGCGACGAGATTGATTTTATGGAATTCGCCGAGCTTTCTTCCGCCGCGGTCAATGCGTTGATTGCACGTGAAGTTCAGCGGGTATCCGATGAGGGGATTGAATGACTGAAACACGGAAAGTAGCTGTTGTTATCGGAGCAGGCTCCGGGATAGGCGCTGCGGTAGCCCGTGAATTGGCCTTGGGCGATGGGCATAGAATTGTTGCCCTCTCGCCGTCAGGCCAAGCCAAGGCACTTGCCGAAGAACTGGGCGGTGTCGGCTTGGCCGGCTCGAACTGCTTGACCGCAGACCTGCAGGCTGTGGTTGACCTTGCTCTGGAGACCTACGGGCGGATTGATGTCGTTGTCAACGGCTCGGGCCACGCGGCCTCCGGTCCCGTCCTGGATATCACCGATGAGGACTGGGAAGCCGGCATGCAAATGTATCTGATGAACGTGGTCCGGATGTGCCGCATCGTCACACCTCACTTAGAGAACAATGGGGGAGGAACCATCGTGAACATTTCCACCAGCTCGCCTTTCGAGCCGAATCCCAAATACCCCGTCTCCGCAACTTTCCGTGCTGCCCTAGCCTCTTTCACCAAGTTGTACACCGATGAATACGGTCCCAAAGGCATACGCATGAATAATGTGCTTCCGGGTTTCACTAAAGAGGACCCGAGCACGGTGCCTGAAGCATGGGTCCAGAAGATTCCCTTGCGCCGTGCCGCTAGCAGCACCGAGATTGCCAAGGCCGTGCGCTTCCTGGCCAGTGACGAATCCAGCTATATGACCGGACAGAACATTCGTGTTGACGGTGGAGTTGCCCGTTCGATCTAAGCCGTTTCGGCCAGAATCCATGCCAGGCAACGGATAATCGGTCCGTGTCCGGGTACAACAAATCCCCTTGCCGCTTTTGCGGCAAGGGGAATTGCTGTGGCTAGTGCGCCAGGTGCTAGTTCTGGACGCTTGAACGCTCTTCGCGGAAGCGTGCAGGCCAGACGCCCTGCTTGCCCGGGGCCAGGATGCCTGCCGGATCCAGTGCGTCCTTGATCTTCTCCTGCAAGCGGCGGGCCGCGTTGCCGTTGAAGTCGAAACCGTCGGCAATCCGGTCCATGTAGTCCACGTGGCTGCGGTATGGTGCGTAGCCGCGGGAGCGGGCGGCATCGAGCAGCTCGGAGTACAGGGCGCGGGCGCGCTGGAGCATTTCCTCGTTGCCGCGCTCGAAGAAGATCATCGTCACGTGGACCATGTGGCGCGGGTACAGGTGGTACCCGATGTACAGATCGAATCCGTGCTTCTCGTAGAGCTTCTTGGCTTCCTGGTAGAACTCGGCCACCAGTTCGCCGCGGGCCGGGATGATCGGGGCCGCGTCGATGTGCCCGCCGTTTTCGGCTGCCCAGCCTACGGTGGACAGCGGCTTCAGGGTCGGGACGCCAGCCATCTGGGTGCGGTCGAGGGCGGCGATGTCATCATGCTGCAAGGCCAGGCCCTCTTCGCCCGAGTAGAAGCGGGCATCAACGCGGGCACCGGGGATGGCGCTGATTCGGTCCTTGACGATCTGCAGCCGGCGTTCGCACAGCTCGCGGTCGCCGTAGAAGGCGAACTTGCAGTTCCACTGGCCAATGCCGAATTCCTGGCGCATTTCTTCCAGCCGCCAGTCGGGGATCGACCCTTCGCCATCCCAGAAATCGGCACGGGACCCGCGCATGGTCGCCGCGCGGACAACGTTGCCGCACAGCGCATTGTTCTGGATGATCTCTTCGCGGCGCAGGGTGGTGAGGATATCGATCAGCTGCGGCAGGTGCGCTTCATCGTCGACGAAGATGTCGCCGTTGACGTAGGTGTGCGGCGCCGGCATCAGCCACAGGCCGACCTGGGTGACCACGCCGTAGTTGGACTGGGTGAACAGCCCGTCCAGCGTCGGACCGAAGCCGCCCTGGAAGATCGGGCCGAGCTCGGTGCGGTCCATGGCTCCCATGCCGGTGCGGACCAGATCGCCATCGGGCAGGACCACTTCCATGCCGCACAGGGACTTCACGTGGTCGCCCAGCGGGGTCATGCCGTAGCCGCGGTCGAGCATGTTGCCCATCACCGAACCCCAGCCCAGGGCCGGCACCGACATCCACACCTTCAGGCCGCGTTCCTTGATGTATTCGAAGAGCTCGAAGAAGGTGACGCCGGGTTCCACCACGGCGTAGCACAGGCGGTCATCGACGGTGATGATGCGCTTCATGCGGCTCAGATCCAGCGCCACCATGCCGGTATCGCGCGGTTCCGGGCCGCCATAGCCCAGGTTCTTGCCGCAGGAGAAGGTCCACAGCGGAACCTCGTGCTCGGTGGCCAATTTGACGATGGCCTGTACTTCTTCGGTGTTGGCCGGACGGACGCCGGGCCAGGGGGTGCGGCCCGGGTTCAGCGGGTAGGGATCAAGATACCCCTCGGAATCACCCAGGGAAACAACGTTCTCCGCGCCCACGATTTCCTTGGCTGCCCGAAGAAACTCTTCACGACGATCCATGATTCACCCTTCCACTGGCCGTTGGCAGGTGCCGCGGCCTCATTGTCTTAATCTAGAAAACTTGCTTTGCCCATGGCCATCATCAATAAGCTTGATGCCATGAGTCTTGTGTCCCACCCTCAGCTGACCTTGCGCCAGCTCTGGCATTTCGTTGTCGCCGCCGAAGCAGGAACCATGGCCGAAGCCGCCCGACGGCTGCACCTGGCGCCCTCGGCCATCTCCATGTCCATCGCGGAGCTGGAACGCATCGTGGGTGCCGAGCTGGCGGTCAAGCGCCGGGCCAAGGGGCTGACGCTGACCGCGAGCGGCAAGATGGTGCTGCTCCAGGCCCGCGAACTGCTTGACCGGGCCCACGATCTGCAGACCATGGGCCAGGGCACTCGCGAGGAGCTGGAAGGCCCGCTGACCGTTGGCTGCTTCATGCCCCTGGGGCCGGTCATCATTCCTCCGATGCTCAGCGCCTTCGCCCAGCAGTGCCCCAAGGTGGAAGTCGATTTCCTGGAGGGATTCCACCAGGAAATGCAGGACGCGCTGCTCGATGGTTCCATCGACGTCGCCTTCCTCTACGGATCGGAGATCTCGCCTGCCCTGCGTTCGGCCACCGTGGCGATGGCCGAAGCGCAGATCCTGCTGCCGTCGGGTCATCCGCTGGCGGGCAACCCCTCGGTGTCGCTTCGTGAAATCTCCGAGGAGCCGCTGGTCCTCTTCGAATCCGAGCCGATCACCCAGCGCATCCTCGGCCTTTATCAGGGCAGCGGGCTGGAGCCGATGATCCGGCACCGTTCGCGTTCCTATGCGACCGTCCGCTCGCTGGTCAGCACCGGCCGTGGTGTGGCGGTGCTGTTCCAGCAGCCGGCCCTGGAGGCGCCCTATGAAGAGTTGAATGTGGTGCTCAAGCCGCTGAAACTGGATGACGGAAATATTGCAGTCGTTCCGGTTTCGGTGGCTTGGCCCCGTACTTCGCGGCTGAACTCCCGTGCCCAAGCCTGGGTGGAAGTGGCAGCTGAGCTCTTCGAGACTGCAGGCCGGCGCGCCTAGCGGCTAGACGCGCGAGCGGATCGAGGACGGGTAGGACAAACCGAAGTTGTCCCGCAGGGTGGTGCCCTCGTACTCGGTGCGGAAGTAGCCGCGGTTCTGCAGTTCCGGGACCAGCTTGTCGCAGATCAGCTTGAAGCCGCCCGGGTTGAACGGGGCGTTCAGGTTGAAGCCGTCGCAGGCCTTGGAATCGAACCAGTCGATCATGCGGTCGGCCACTGCCGAGGCGGTGCCGGCCATCCACTGGTGGCCGGTGGAGCGGGCCAGATCGACGATCAGTTCGCGCAGGGTCATGCCCTGGTCCACCGACTTGCGGCGGTAGATCTGGTAGCGCGAACCCAGCGCCGGGTCATCGGAGAACCATTCGGCTGGAATCTTCTCGTTGAAGTCCAGCGACGACAGGTCCATCTTCAGATCGGCGCCAACCTGCACGCGGCCGTTCTCCAAGTGGATGTGGTTGGCCAGCTCTTCGGCCAGCTCATCTGCTTCAGCCTGGGTATCGCCGAGGATCGGCAGGATGCCGGGGATGATCTTCACATCGTTGGGGTTGCGGCCCTTGGCCGCGGCCATGGCCTTGAACTTCGCGTAGAACTCGACCGAAGGCTCTTTCAGCGGCTGCGCGGTGTAGATGCCGTCGGCCACCGAGGAACCCAGCTCCATGCCCGGTCCCGAGGATCCTGCCTGGACCAGCACCGGACGGCCCTGCGGGCTGCGTGGCATGTTGATCGGGCCCTGGACCTTGAAGAATTCGCCTTCGTGATTGATCGGGTGGATCTTGTCGGTATCGACGTACCAGGCCGATTCCTTGTCGTTCGTGACGGCGTCGTCTTCCCATGAATCCCAAAGCTTGTTGGCTACCTCGACGAACTCGGTGGCGCGGCGGTAGCGGGTAGCTGGATCCGGAGCGCTGTCCATGCCGAAGTTCTGGAAGCCATCGGAGCTGGTCACGATGTTCCAGCCTGCGCGTCCACCTGACATGTGGTCCAGACCGGCCATCTGCCGGGCCAAGTTGTATGGCTCCGAGAAGGAGGTGGAGACGGTGCCGATCAGGCCGATGTTCTTGGTGCGTGCTGCCAGTGCGGACAGTACCGAGATGGGCTCGTAGAAGCCGTTCATCTTGATGTCGCCGCGCATCACGGTGTTGGCATGGACGATGTCGCCAAAGAAGATGGCATCCAGCTTGGCGTCTTCAGCCATCTTGGTCAGGTCGTAGACGAATTCCAGGTTGGCCAGCTCCTCGGAGCGCGAGCCGTCCATGCGCCACGAGTCCTTGTGGTAGCCAGCTGGCAGCATGAAGGTGGTGAGCACCATGTGCTGGGGGTTCTTGGGAGTCATTGAAACTCATCCTTTCCTGCGAATGCGACGGGAAGCACTGAATCCATGTTTACAAGAGTCCATAAAGTAGTAAATAGAGAACTTTTGTGCCATAGCATTCAGAAAAATTGATGTTAGAAGTCAAAAACTGGTCCGCGTACCGACAGGTACGCGGACCGGCGGTGGGGTTAGGCGTTCAGCTTTGCGTCGGCCGATGCTGAGCCAGCGGTCTTCGGAGACAATGCGGCGCCTTCCGGGCTGATGCGGATTGCGATCAGTCCGATCACCAGGATCGCCACCCAGAAGATGCCAACCGCGGTGATGCCGAAGCTGACGGCCAAAGCGGTGCAGATCATCGGGGTGAAGCCGGCGCCGAGGGTTGAGGATCCCTGGTAGGCCAGCGACGCGCCGGTATAGCGGACTTCGGCCGGGAACAGCTCGGAGATGTAAGCGCCAATCGGTCCGGCGAGAATGCCCTGGATGACGCCATTGCCGACGATCACTGCTACTGCGAAGCCCCAGCCGGTGCCATTGCTCATCAGGAAGACTGCTGGGAAGGCCCACAGGATGCCGGCGATGCCGCCGATGGTCAGGATGGTCTTGCGGCCGTACTTGTCAGAGAGCTTGGCGGCCAAGAGGCAGACCACGATGGTGACCATGGCAGCGTAGCCCTTGGTGTTCAGCACGAAGGAGCGGTCCACTCCCTGGGCGGCGGCTTCGGAAACGCCCCATGAGGTCAAGACGCCCTGGCAGGTGTAGAACCCCAGCGAAGCGATCAGGGTAATGATGACCGTGCGTGAGTGGTTCTTCAGCACCAGTGAAATCGGGGTCTTGCGTTCCTGCTGGCGCTCGGTCGCTTTCGCATCCATTTCCTGGAAAATCGGGGTTTCTGCCACCTTCAGGCGGATGACCATACCGATGATGATCAGCACTGCCGAGAAGATGAATGGAAGGCGCCAGCCCCATTCCAGGAAGGCATCACCGGTGGAGAAGGAGACGAAGGAGACCAGGAAGGTGGCCAGCAGGCCGCCGGCCGGGGCGCCGGCATTCGCGAAGGATGCCGCGAAACCGCGCTTGGAAGCTGGTGCATGTTCCAGTGCCATCAGCGTGGCGCCGCCCCATTCGCCGCCGACCGCGACGCCCTGGACCACGCGCAGCAGGACCAGGATGATCGGGGCGGCCACGCCAATGGTTGCGGTCGTTGGCAGCAGGCCAATGGCAACGGTGGCTACGCCCATCATCATCATGGACAGCACCAGCATCTTCTTGCGTCCCAAGCGGTCGCCGAAGTGGCCGAAGACAATGCCGCCCAGCGGGCGGGCGATGTATCCGACAGCCAGGGTGCCGAAGGAGGCGAAGAGAGCCAAGCCAGGGGTCAGGTTGCTGAAGAAAACCTTGTCGAAAATCAGCGACGCCGCGGTGGCGTACAAGATGAAGTCGTAATACTCGATGACACTGCCCAAGAAGCTGGAACCGAGAATGCGGCGCAAATCCTTGGTATTGAGGGAGTCGCTGGGCTCCATTGCCTGTGCTGGGCGGTTCTGCTGTGATGAGGACACCTGAGAACCCTTCCTTTTCGCTGATGTGACTTAAGCCATAGTGTCTTATTTCACTCGCACTGTCCACTTTTTACGCATTTTAAGACTAATAATATTTTCTTGAGCGGGTAAAAACCGTGGAATTCAGCGGTTTTGAAAAATTTCTTCAGCGAGTGACTTGATCTGGATCACAGAGGTTATATAAACTGATGCACAGAATATATTTTTGAACCCGCTTGGCGGGACGCCCGATAAGGAGCAGCAAAGATGAGTGCACGCACTGGAGAGCAGTACCTGGCAGGGCTCAAGGATTCCCGCGAGGTCTGGCTGGGAGATCAGCGCATTGACGTCACCGAGCATCCGGCTTTTGCCGGATCGATCAACGGCATGGCAGCGTACTTCGACTACCAGCACAAGTATGCAGATGACTGCCTGATGGTCGATGAAGAGACCGGCGAGCAGCATAACGTCTCGCTGCTTCGCCCGAAGAACGCGGAAGACATCGCACGCCGCCACCGCGCATTCGACCGCCTGGCCCGCTACTCCAACGGCATGCTCGGCCGCACCCCGGACTATGTGAACGTCGTGCTGGCCGGCCATGCCTCGCGCCCTGACATCTTCGCCAAGTCCGGGGACCCGGTCTACTTCGAGCGCCTGCAGAACTACTGGCGCCTGGTCCAGGAGAAGGACCTGGCCCTGACCCACACCATCGTGCACGCTGCCATCGACAAGTCGGTCGGCGAACTGCAGGGCATCAATGAAGAACTGACCCTGCGCGTGGTGGACCGCACCGAAGAAGGCCTGATCGTGCGCGGCGCGAAGATGCTCGCCACCCTGGGCCCCATCGCCGACGAGCTCTACGTCTACCCGGCCGTGCCGATCCAGAAGGGCTTCGAGGAATACGCGCTGTCCTTCGCCATCCCGGTCGCCACCAAGGGCGTGGTTTCGGTATGCCGCGACCATTACGGCGTGGACCAGCCAGTGGTGGACAAGCCATTCTCCTCGCGCTTCGACGAGCAGGATGCGGTCATCATCTTCGACGACGTGCTGGTTCCGTGGGACCGCGTCTTCATCGACGGCCAGCTGGATGTCTACAACTCCTTGAATGCCGGCACCGCCACCGGAAACACCCAGCAACAGACCGCCATCCGCGCATCGGTGAAGCTCGAATTCGCTTATGACCTGTGCGTGCAGATGGCCAAGGTCACCGCCACCGATACCAAGCCGGACACCGCTGCGATGCTCGGCGAAATCTACTCCTACCTGCGCATCGCCCGCGCCGTGATCCACTCGGCCGAGGTCAACGCCTCGGAATGGGGCGGCGGAGCGTTCTTCTGCCACGATGACATCTCCGCGCTGCGCACCATGATGCCAATCTGGATGGCACGCGTGAACGACATCATCAAGTCGATGGGCTCGCACAACCTGCTGGCCACCCCGACCGCGTCCGCCTTCGAGGATCCTCGCCTGGGCCCACTGCTGAAGAAGTACCTGCCAGGGGCCAACGGCATTGCGCCGGAGGAACGCGCCAAGATCTTCCGCACCGCGTGGGACTTCGCCGGATCCGCGCTGGGCAGCCGCATCGAGCTCTACGAGCGCTTCTACCTGGGCTCGGTGGGCCGTGCCCGCGGCCTGGACCACCGCAAGGCCCAGATGAAGGGCGAAACCGGTGCCTTCGAGGCGATGTTCGCGGAGTTGGGCATCGACCCGGTTCTGGCAGAGCAGTCCGGACTGGACCTCGACGCCGCGGCAACGCGCGCCTGAGGAAATCATGGCTAACCCGACGCCCGATGTGCTCGATGCGCTGCTGGAGCACCTGCTGGAAACCCAGTACGCCCAGCTGCCAGAGGAAACGATCCAGCGTGTGAACCAGCGCCTGCTCGACTCCGTGGGAGTCGGGGTAGCAGGCCACCGTGCCGATGATGCGGCGGGCCTCATCGAGGTAGCCAAAGCCTGGGGCAGCGGTGAAGAAGCCACCGTGCTGGGGACCGGAATCAAGCTTCCGGCCACCTCGGCGGCCTTCGTGAATGCTGCCTTGATCCGGTCCTTCGACTTCGAGCCGGTGGAAGCCGAAGGCCCAGCCGGCAAACAGGTGGCAGCCCATATTTCCGGCACCACCGTGGCCGTCGTGCTGGCCCTGGCCGAAACGACCGGGGCGAGCGGCGAAGAAACCTTGGCCGCGCTGGCGCTGGGTGATGACCTGGCAGCCCGCTTGGCCATCGCTGGCGGCTTCGATGTGTACTCGGGGCAGGACAATACCGGTACGCTCAATACCCTGGCCGCCGCGTTCATCGCCAGCCGAATGCTCGGGCTGACCAAAGCCCAGGCGCGGCATGCAACAGGCATCGCGGTGAACCAGGCCGCGGGCAACGTGGCCGCCATCTTCGATGGCGCCAACAGCTTCAAGCTGCCCATGGCCTTCGCCGCGCGATCCGGAATCGCCGCCGCGCAGCTGGCCAAGGCCGGCCTGGAATCAGCCGCTGACCCGCTGACCGGCAAGCACGGCTACTTCCAGCTGTTCGGCATCGACGCGCAGCCGGAACTGGCAGTTCAAGGTCTGGGCGAAAGCTTCCATGGCGATTGCACCATCAAGCCGTTTGCCAGCTGCCGCGCAGCGCAGCCATCGCTGCAGGCCTGCGCGGAATTGGTGGCCGATGGCTCGGTGGACTACAAGGACATCGAATGCCTGACCGTGCACCTGAGCGAACGGACCCTGAACGGATTCGTGGGGGCGCGCTTCGAGGCCGGGGACACCCGCACCGTGGCAGCGCTGTTCTCGGTGCATGCCACCGCGGCGATCGCCTTGATCCATGGAACGGTCCGCCCGGAGCACCTGACCGCCAACGCGCTGGCCGATCCGGTACTGGCGCAGATGCTCGGACGGATCGAGCTGGTGGCCTCGCTGCCCAACAGCCAGCGCCTGACCGCTGAAATCACCGCACGGCTGCGCAACGGCGAAATACGCCACGTGCGCGTGGAACATCCGGACGGAAACATCCTGCGCACAGCCCTGGAGCATGACCAGGTCGTTGATAAGTTCTCGAAGAATCTCGAGTTCTCCCATCCTGAGCTGGCAGCGCGCAAAGACGCGTTGCTGCACCAGCTCGAACACCTCGCCAGCGCCCGCGACGTCAATGAACTGATCGCAGCGCTGGACCCTTCCAAAAACTTCACCCCGAATTACCAGGAGCAACTCTCATGAGCATCACCAACCTTGAATCGGTCACCCCGGTAGACATGAACATCTTCCGCAACGTCGTAGGCCACTTCGCTTCCGGCGTCACGGTGATCACCACCGCTGTGGACGGCCAGCTCTACGGCACCACCGCCTCCGCAGTGTCCTCGCTGTCGATGGAACCGCCAATGATGCTCGCTTGCCTGAACCGCTCCAGCTCCACCCACGACCGGGTGGTGGAAGCCGGCATCTTCGGCATCAACATCCTGGCCGAGGACCAGGGGGCGCTGGCCTTCCACTTCGGCCGCAAGGGCGAGGACAAGTTCGCCACCGTGCCGCATACGCTCTCCGAGGAAGGCATCCCGCTGATCGACGGCGCCTTGGCCACGATCGTGTGCCATGTGGCAGAAACACCGACCGGAGGTACCCACACGGTGTTCCTCGGGTTGGTCAGCCACGCTGAAGCGCATGACCGCGAACCGCTGGCCTACTACCGCGGAACCATGGGACGCCTGGAGCCAACCAAGGAACTGGCCGCCTACCAAGCCACCCGCAACTGGGTGCTGCTGCGCACCAGTCCGCTGGGCGAAGACCTCGATGTCGATGCCATCGCCGCGGCTTCCCGTGCCGACGCTGATCATGTGGCCAACGCCCTGGTGAAGCTGGAAAGCGAACACCTGGTCTTCCGCACCGAAACCGGAAAGTACCAGCCGAAGCCGATCACCGCCGAGCTGACCGACTCGGCCTATGATTCGCGTGCCACCATTGAATCCGGTGTGATCGCCTCGCACCTAGGCAAGGTTTCTGAGGAAACCATCGCCAATCTGCGCGAGATCACCGCGAAGCTGGCTGACCTGCGCGAGACCTCGGAATCCGACCTGGAAGAGTTCTTGGCGCTGAACGTTGCCTACCACGATGCACTGGTCGGCGTAGCAGGCTCCAGCCAGCTGGTGGATTCCTTCCGCCGCCTGGGCATCGGCACCGTGTGGCGCCAGGCCCTGACCGCAGAGCAGTGGTCGCGGCAGCTGGATCACCGCCACGTCGCAGAGCTGACCGAAGCGCTGGCCTCCGGAGATGCGCCGGCTGCCCAAGCGGCACTGGCAGCCCACACCGAGTTCGGCAAGACCCTGGCGCGAGAAGTGGTGGAACGCCACGGCGGGCAGGTCTAGGCCTTCAGGGGACCTAGCGTGAAAAGTTGCGGCGGCAGGTTGGGGAAATCCAACCTGCCGCCGCCTGGTCATTAAGCGGAGCTAGGCGGCTTTGGAACCTACGAAGAGGCGCAGCTTCCACTGGCCATCGGCGTTGGCCCAGACCGTGCGGTTGACCGTTTCCAGGTGCTTCTCCACGCCGCCGGATACCAGATGCATTTTCATGGTTCCCTCGATGACTGCCACATTGCCCTCGTGGGTGATCGAATCGAAGTCGTGGTGCAGTGCCAGGTATTTGGTGGCGCCGGAGTCCAGCAGCTCAAGCAGCGATTGGCGATCGTCGACGCGGCCGGTGGAATGGGTGTACTGCAGGTCTGCGGACAGCAGCCTTTCCAAGGTGGCTAGGTCGCCTGCGAGCATGGCTGCCAGACGCTGGTCTTCCGCGTCGCGCAGTTCGATTTCCGACTTCGAGGGATCGAGGGTGGTCAACGTTCGCTCTCCTATTTAGTGGTGGGCTTGCAGGTAATTTATCAATAGCGTGAGGTCGATGGGAGATTTCGGGACGGAGTTCTTGCCCAGTGAGACGATCTGGCACCGGGTGCAGAAAGGGTTGGCCGGGACTCAGCCGAGGGTATGAGCCCGCCGGCGCAGGTTTACCCCGGGACGCCGATGCCACGGTGCCAGCGGGTTTCTACGATGGAATCATGCTCAAGAAAAAGTACCTCGCCGCTGGCGCCCTGGCCCTTCCATTTGCCCTGCTGCTCACCGGATGCAGCGCCAGTGATCTGTTTGGCGACAAGCTCGACGAATCCACAACCCGAACCGCAGAGAGGTCGAAGGATGCCGTGGCCGATGGCCTGCTTCCAACGTGGGTTCCCGACGGCGGCACCAATATCGAGCTGGTGCAGCGCAATACCGGCAGTGAACGGATCTTCGTCATGGATTACGACGGAGGGCTGGATAGTGGACAGTGCCAGCCGCTGAAAATCGTGGGGGAGCCGAGTGATGCCGAACTTGCCCAGGCCTATGCCTCTGATTCGCGCACGAAGAACCTGGAGCCCGAGAAGATGTCCAAGACCCGTACCCTGGAGGCGGACTGGTGGCCAGAAACCGCGCAGGCCAGCACCACAGATCTGTGCGGACGATTCTGGGTCCACCAGGCCGATGGAAAGCTCTATGGGTTCGCGCCGGATACCGAAAGCCAGGTGCAGGCAATCCTGGTTGAGCGCAAGGACGCCGAAGGCAAGCAGAAGTAGCGTCCTGCGCGGCTGGCTTGCGGCCAGCCGCGCAGAAAGCTAGAAGCGGATGACCGAGCGGGCGATAGCCCCGGTCTCCTGCTTCGCATAGGCATCGTTGATCCCGTCCAGCGGGATCTCCTGTGCGATCAGGTCATCGAGGTTCAGCCGCCCCTGCAGGTAGAGCTCCGCATAGTAGGGAATGTCCTTGCGCACCGTGGAGGAACCCATGTAGATGCCGTGCAGGCTGCGCTGCGGAATCAGCAGATCCAGCATGATATTCATTTCCAGCGGCTTGCCCTGCGGGATGCCGATGAAGTACACGTGCCCGCCGGTCTTGGCGACCTCCATGGCCTGGCGCTGCGTGGCGGCCAAACCGATGGCTTCGAAGGAATGGTGCACGCCGCGTCCGGTGATGGCGCGGATGGCAGCGACAACATCTTCTTCGCCGCCATTGATGACGTGGGTCGCGCCGAACTTCTTGGCCAGTTCGAGCTTTTGCGGCTGCAGGTCGATGCCGATAATGGTCTTTGCGCCGGCGAGCTTGGCGCCCTGGATGACGTTCAGGCCGATGCCGCCCAGGCCGACTACCGCCACGGTTTCGCCCGGTGCGACCTTGGCGGCATTGAGCACTGCGCCCACGCCGGTCGCGGTGGCGCAGCCGAGGACCGCGGCCTGGGCGAACGGGATGTCCTTGGGCACGCGGACCAGCTTGTTCTGGTGCAGCACGGTGTGCTCGGCGAAGCCGGCGACGCCGAAGCCTTCCACGCGCTCGCCGTTGCGCGTCAGGCGGGCCGGGGCTTCGGGGCCGCGCAGCGCATGCTGCGGGGAGAGGCAGCGGTAGGTTGCTCCGTTGACGCATTCCTCGCAGCCTCCGCAGAAGCTGATTTCGGTGGCGATCACATGGTCGCCGATCTCGAAATCGGTGGCTTCGGGACCCAGGCCCACGATGGTTCCGGCCATTTCGTGGCCCACGACCATCGGCAGTGGGCGGCCGCGATCAACGGTCGCGACAATATGGTCCGAGTGGCATAGCCCTGCCGCCTCGACCTTGACCAGGACTTCCTGTCCACGAGGTTCATCGACCTCGATGTCCTCGATGTCGAAACCTTCACCGATGGCATTGATGACTGCTGCACGCATGGCAGACCTTCCCTAGATTTTGCTTCTAAAAATGCATTCTTTCTAATAGTATATTTTTATTAGTGTTCTGCGTCACGTGTTTACGCGACTATTTCTGGAGGAAGACATGAAAGCTGCAGTTTTAACCGAAGTCGGCGGTTCCTTCGATGTCCTGGACATCGGCATTGACAACCCCGAAGCCCACGAAGTTCTCATTGACGTGAAGGCCAGCGGGCTGTGCCATTCGGATCTGCACGTGGCCAGCTCCCATGTCGGCTTCCCGATGCCAGCAGTGCTCGGCCACGAGGTCTCGGGGCTTGTGGTGGGCGTCGGTTCGGCCGTCACCTCTGTGCAAATCGGGGATCGGGTGGTTACCTCTCCGGTGCACAGCTGCGGCACGTGCAAGGGCTGCCGCACCGGCAAGCCGTACCAGTGCCGGGTTCCCTCGCATACCGACCGCGGAGCCGAGCGGGACCCCCGGCTGTCCCTGGACGGGCAGCGGCTGACCCAGTTCATCGGGGTCGGAGGCTTCGCCGAACAGGTGCTGGTCCATGAAAACACCGTGATCAAGGTCCCGGACGCCATTCCCTTCGACCGTGCGGCGCTGCTCGGTTGCGGCGTGGTTACCGGTGCCGGCGCAGCGATTAACACCGCCCGCATCCGTCCGGGCGACACCGTTGCAGTCATCGGCGCCGGCGGAGTCGGGCTGAACGTCATCCAAGGCGCCAAGCTAGCCGGCGCCACCCGCATCATCGCCATCGACCTGCAGCCAGCCAAGCTGGAACTGGCCGAGATCTTCGGGGCCACCGACGTCATCAACGGGGCGGAGGGCGACGCCGTGGAAGCTGTCAAGCAGCTCACCGGCGGCGTCACCCATGCCTTCGAGGTCATCGGGCTGCAGGCCACCAGCGAACAGGCGGTTGCGATGCTGGAAATCGGCGGTACCGCCTACCTGATTGGCGTCCACAAGCCCGGCGCACAGATCAATCTCACCCCTTTTGGCGACCTGATGGGCCGCCAGAAGGGCATTCGCGGCGTGGCCATGGGATCGAGCAATATCCAGGTCGACATCCCGATGTACGCTGAGCTCTACCTGCAGGGCCGATTCAAGCTGGATGAGTTGGTGTCTGCCCATATCAGCTTGGACGAAATTGGCAAGGGCTACGAGCAGCTGCGAGGTGGCGCGGTGGCTCGAAGCGTGATCACCTTCTAGGTCCCTGAGACTATCAGCGAAACGTAGCGAGGCCAGCAGTTCTTTCGAACTGCTGGCCTCGCTCCATGTTCTAAGGGTTCTGCTACTCTCCGGTCTGCGCGCGGCGCTGTGCGCGCGTGGCGTACAGGACGCAGCCCAGCAACCCGATGAAGCTGAGCGCAACCGCCACGGACCCGGCGATGCCGGGCAGGTGCTGGTTCCAGGTCATGTTCAGGGTGACAAGCAGAGACACCAGAAATCCTCCGGTGAGGTAACTGATTGCCGAACTCATGGTGAACCTTCCGTGGGCAGAACGTGCTCCAGTGAGCCTAGCATCGTGCCAGGGGCTGGCCAAGGATTTGCAGGTGCCGTTTAGCCGCGTGACGCATGCTCCCAGAGCACTTCGTCGACGGTTATGGGCTTGTCGATGAGCTTGAAGTGCGTCATGGCATCCAGGCCTGACTGGGAAGCCTTTTCATCGAACGCGGTATCGGCCACGGCAAACCGGGCCGGAGCCTTGTCAATCGGAACCTGGTTGACCTCGGCGTGGATCTTCTGCACTTCTTCGAGGTTCGCATCATCGGAGTAGAACTCCACTGCATCGTCCATGGCTGCTACGAAAGCCTTCGCGGTATCCGGATTCTCGCTGGCCCATTGGGCGGTGCTCAGCCACAAGGTACCCGGCTGGTTTCCCTGGTACTCGCGGACCGGGTTGCCCAAGGAGGCAAAGCCCGCCGCAATCATCTGGTGGTAGAAGACGTCGCTGGGGACGACCGCGTCAACCGTCCCGGTCTCCACTGCTGCCTGCATCCCGGCGTAGGGAACGCTCACTTCACGGAACTCGTCGGCGCCCACCCCTGCGTCGTCCAGGGCCTGGAAGAGTGGCAGGTCGCTGCCGGTCTTCACTCCGATGACACCGATGGTCTTGCCCTTCAGATCGGCGAGCTCGGCAATCTCCGAGTCCTTGGCGACGAGCACTCCTGAATTGTCGACGTCGGGGTTGACCACTCCGTTCGAAGCCAGGGCTACGATCGGCAAGCCCTGGGCCACGGAGGTGGCGACATTGACCCAGGAACCGGTGGCGATGTCCACTTCGCCGGAGATCGCAGAAGCAATCTGCGCGGCCGGGTCTGCGCCATTGACGATGTCAACGTCCAAGCCATGCTCCTCGAAGAAGCCCTGGGATTCGGCGAGGTAGGCCGGCTCGAACTGGATCCCGGCCACGGAGACCTTCAGCGGGGTCAAGCCCTCTAGTGCATCAGCGCCCTGTTCGGTCCCGCACGAGGCCAAAGCCAGTGTGGTGGCAAGCAGTGCAGCTGAGAGGGAGAGTGCTTTGCGTGCGGAAGACGTAATTCCCAAGATGACCTCGTCGTGCTTGAAGGGGTATGAAACGGCAGGGATTCAGCTGAAGTCGGTGATGACCGAACGGGCAACGCCCTGCCCGGCCCTCATCGCGGCGAAGCCCTCGTTGATCTGCGAGATATGCAGTTCCTGGGCAACCAGCGCGTCGAGCTTCAACCGCCCGGCAAGGTAGTGCTCGGTATATGCGGGGATATCGCGTTGCGGGCTGGAAGAGCCCATGTAGATCCCGTGCAGGCTGCGCTGCGGGGCGATGATGTCGGCCATGGCATCCAGCGGCAGCTGCGCGCCGGGCCGATGCAACCCGACCAGGTAAGCGTCCCCGCCCACGCGGGTCATGCGCACCGCCTGCAAGCTGGTGTCCTGCAGGCCGATCATCTCGAAGGCATGGTCCACGCCTGCGCCGGTGATTTCCTGGACCGCGGCCACCGCGTCGGTGCTGCCGCCGTTGATCGTGTGCGTTGCGCCGAAGCCGCGGGCCAGTTCCAGCTTCCCGTCGCTCAGGTCCACGGCGATGATCTTCGAGGCTCCAGCGAGCTGTGCGGCATTGATCGCGTTCAGGCCAATGCCTCCGGCGCCGATCACCGCTACGGTTTGCCCTTCGGCCACCTTGGCGGAGTTGAACACCGCCCCGGCACCGGTCAGCGTGGAGCAGGCCATGACCGCGGCCTGCGCGAAGGGCAGCTCCTTGGAAATCCGAACTACCTGGTTGGCGTGCACCAGGGTGTAGCGGGCAAAGCCCCCGGTGCCGAACATTTGCATCACCGGCTGGCCTTCGCAGCTTGCGCGGGCCGGTTCTCCGGCCGCGCGCAGCGTGCTGGGCCGGTTGGCGCAACGGTATTCCTGGCCCGCAAGGCATTGTTCGCACTGCGCGCAGTACTGGATCAAGGTGGCCAGCACGTGGTCGCCCGCGGCGAAGCCGCTGGCTTGGCCGCCGGTGCCGACGACCATCCCGGCCACCTCATGGCCCAGCAGCAAGGGGCCGGGAATGCCCAGATCCATGCCCGCCAGGTGGGCATCGGACTGGCACAGTCCCACCGCTTTGACCTCGATCAGCACCTCGGCACCCAATGGCGCATCGACTTCGATGTCCTCGATGCTGAAGCTGCCATCGCCATGCCGTGCCAGTGCCGCCCGTGCACGCAGTGCCATGGGGATCAGTCCTTCCGCAGGCGTACGAGAATGCGGGCGCGGGCTTCGGTGAAGCGCGGGTCAGCCTTGGTGGCGAGCTGGTCGCGGGTATCACCGAACCCGGTGACGATCTCATCGACCACGGTGGCCGGCTTCTCGGCAATCACCACGACCTTGTCGGCCAGGTACAGCGCTTCGTCGATGTCGTGGGTGACCAGCAGGATCGTGACGCCCAGCTTGTGCTGCAAGTCCAGCACCAGGTCTTCGAGGTCGAAGCGGGTCTGCGCATCAACCGAGGCGAACGGCTCATCCATCAGCAGCACCTTCGCGTTGTAGGCCAGCGCGCGGGCAATGGCCACGCGTTGCTGCATGCCTCCTGACATCTCCCACGGGTACTTGCCGCCTTGGCCTTCCAGGCCCACGGCCGCCAGATGCTCATCGGCCTGCTTGTTGCGCTCGGCCTTGCCGACTCCCTTGCCCTGCAGCGGGAAGGCCACGTTCTCGCGGGTGGTCATCCATGGCATCAGCGAACGCGAGTAGTCCTGGAAGACCACGGCCAGGTCAGGGTGCGGGCCGTTGATCTTCGTGCCGGAGACCTCGATGGTTCCGGCCTTGGGTTTCAGCAATCCGGAGAGGCAGCGCAGCAAGGTGGTCTTGCCGACTCCCGAGGGGCCGACAATGGAGATGAACTGGCCGTACTCCACGTCCAGATCCAGGTTCTCCAGGATCTTGTTTTCGGTTGGTCCAACACCGTAGCTCATGGACATGCCGCGGACCTTCATGAGCAATGGCTTGGTTTCCATGGTGGTTTCAACTGGTGCTTGGGTGGTCATGGGATTCTCCTTGGTCAGAAGATGGGAAGTCGGTCGGGAAGCGGAGGCTACTGAGCGCCGGACGCGTGGTACCAGCGCAGGATCCGCTTTTCGACGAACACGAAGAGGATGGAAATGATGTAGCCGATGACACCGACCAGCAGTGCCCCGGCCCAGGTCTCGGGAACCTTGAAGGTGGCCGAGGAATTCAGGATGTAGAAGCCCAGACCCTCGATGGACGCGAACATTTCCGAAACCACCATCACGGTGATGCCAATCGGCAACGCGACGCGGATGCCGGCCACGATCTGCGGGGTGGCTCCGGGCAGGATCACACGGCGGAAGTGCAGGCCGCGGGGGATTCGATAGACCTTCGAGAACTTGCGCACCGTTGGCTCGATGCCCAGGATGCCGTCGATGGTGTTAAGCAGGATCGGCCACATGCAGGCGAAGGCGATAGTGCCCATTTTCGGGCCCTGCCCCATGCCGAAGACGCCGATGATCATCGGAACCAGTGCCGCCTGCGGAACAGCGCGGAAGAAATGGATGATCGGATCGACGATCTTCAGCAGCAAGGGGACTTCGCCCAGCAGCAGGCCGCCGCCGATGCCGAAGAAGGCAGCGAGGGCCAATCCGACAAAGAGGTTGGACAGCGAATACCAGGCGCCGGAAATGATCACGCCATTGCCCAGGTCGCGAACCAGTGCTTCCAGGATGGACTGCAGCGAAGGGATGAAGAAGTTCGTGGAGTTCGCCGAGCCGAACCACCATGCCGCAATTACTGCGACTATGAGCCAAGAAGATACCAGGATCTTGCGTCCGGCGTGCGCCGAGGTGCTCGGGGTCTTGGCCTTCACGGCGCGGGATCGCACAGCGGGGGCGTTCAAAGTTGCGTTAGTCATCGTTCTGCCTCTTCCACTTCAGCAAACGGTTCTCGGCCTGCTGCAGGAGCAAGGCGATGGCCCATCCGGTCAGGCCGGCGAAGAACAGGTAGGCGAAGGCCAGGTCCCATCGCTGCGCCTGCTGCATCAGCGTAATCTGGCGTCCAATGCCCGGGGCCTGCGAGATCACCTCAACGCCGACTGCCACCAGAATGGCGATAGCCGAGGAAATGCGCACGCCGGTGGCGATCAGCGGCAGGGCGGAAGGCAGCAAGACCTTGGTGAAGCGCAGCATCGGCGGGATGCGGAAGACCGCAACCGTGTCGGCGACCGCGGCTTCCTGGCGGCGTGCGCCGTAGATGGTCTGGATCAGCACTGGCCACAGGCAGGACAGCGCTACGACGACAATTTCCATCATGGTGTTGGAGCCGAGCAGCATGATCACCACCGGCATCAGCGCCAGCACCGGGAATGAACGGCCGAAATCGATCAAGATCGAGGTGGAGTTGTCGAGGAAGCGAACCGATCCAATGACCAGGCCCAGGACGATGCCAACCACCGAGGCAATGAGCCAGCCGGTAAGGGCTGCGAGCAGGGTCTTGCCCAGTCCGCCCCAGAAGGCGGCTGTGCCAAGGGCTTCGGCGATGGCTGAGAAGATCTTTTCCACGCCGGGGAGCATGGAGGGCATGGTTCCGGAGGCAATCACCAGTTGCCAAATGCCCAGCAGCGCGGCGATGGCCGCGATGCGCAGGGTCCAGAGCAGACCCGGTGAAACCGTTGACTCTTTCATGGGAATCCTTGAGTAAGCAGTTGCGAGCTAGGGGGTGCTGGTGGCGCCAGCGCAGGGGGTGGCGCCGCCAACAGGGTGAATTGGACGTAGGCTACTTGGCGTCTGCCGAGGCGCGGCTGGGGGCTTCATCCCAGAGCACCTCTTCAACGGCGACCTTGTTCTCGATCAGGCCGAAGTGCACCATGGCGTCGATGCCGGACTGGGCTTCGGCGACATTGAAGGTGACGTCGGCCGGGACGAAGGTCGTTGGCGCATCGGCAACATCGATCTGGTTGGCTTCTGCATGGACCTTGCGTACTTCTTCCAAGTTGGCCGGGTCGGAGTAGAACTCCACGGCTTCTTCCATGGCCGCGTCGAACTTCTTAGCGGTGTCGCTGTTCTGCTCTAGCCACTGCTTCTGCACGGTCCATACGGTGACCGGCATGTTGGATTGGAATTCCTGGACCGGGTTGGAAATGGACTTGTAGCCCTTCTCCAGCATCTGGTGGTAGAAGGAATCGGCGGGGACCACCGCGTCGACGGTGCCCTGTTCCAGTGCGGCTTCCATGCCTGCGTAGGGAACAGCAACTTCGGTGATTTCGCTTTCCGGGACACCGGCTGCTTCCAGCGCTTGGAGCACCGGGATGTCGCCGCCGGACTTCACGCCGACCACGCCAATGGTCTTGCCCTTCAAACCGGAGAGTTCCTTGATCCCGGAGTCCTTGGCCACCATGACGCCGGAGTTATCGGATTCTGGATCGACCATGCCGTTGCCGCCGATGACCTGTACCGGGACGCCCTGGGAGAAGGAAGTGGCGACATTGATCCACGAGCCGATGGCGACGTTCACGTCGCCGGAAACCACCTGAGCCAGCAGGGCTGCCGGGTCGGCGCCGTTGACCAGCTCAACGTCCAGCCCCTGGTTTTCGAAGAAGCCCTGCTCTTCAGCGATGTATGCGGTTTCGAACTGGATCGGAGCGACTGCCACCCGCAGCTTCACCGGGCCGTCGGCGCTGGGTTCCTCGCTGGATCCGCACGCGGCCAGTGAGCCGATCGCGAGGGCAGAGACTGCGAGAGCTGAGAGGGCCTTCCGTGCAGAACGTCGTTTCGTGACCATAGGATCTCCTTGAAAGCTTGGTGCCTAGGCGAAGGCTGCGAGTTGTCGACCGGGTTCGGCTCCCGGAAGAAGAAGCACATTGAGAATCAAAATGTATTCCTTGAATCACAATATATCTTTAGTATGATTGTGTGGCAAGACTCACAATCAAATTGATGCCGATGACGAAACTCGCAGGGCAGACCAGGAGAAACATCCCATGACAGCAACAGAACTTCCCGTCGCTCCACTGGCGCAGCAGCTGCGCGTAACCCTGGCGGCAACGCCGCTGCCGCTGGTCATCAATGGACAGGAGGTTGCCGGCTCCGGAGAAAACCTGCCGGTGACCGACCCCTCGACCGGCCAGCTGCTGACCGAGACTGCAGCTGCCACCGCCGCGGACGTCGACCGTGCCGTCGCCGCTGCCCGCGCGGCCTTCGAATCCGGGCCCTGGGCCGAGATGACGCCGGCGGCACGCCAGCGCGCGCTGCACCGCTTTGCTGACGCACTGGAAGCGAATCTCGATGAGCTGGCTACGCTGGAATCCCTGAACTGCGGCAAGCCCTTCAACGTCGCTCGCTTCGGCGAACTGCCTGCGGGCATCGAGACCTTGCGCTACTTCGCTGGCTGGGCCACCAAGCTCAACGGCGAAACCCGCGAGGTTTCCCTGCCGGGGACCTGGCACGCTTATACCCAGCGCCAGGCCCTGGGTGTGGCCGCACTGATCGTTCCGTGGAATGTCCCGTTCACCATTGCCTTGTCCAAGGTGGCCCCAGCGCTGGCCTCCGGTTGTACGGTGGTGCTCAAGCCCGCGGAGCTGACCCCGCTGACCGCTGTGCGCATGGCGCAGATTGCGCTGGAAGCAGGCATCCCGGCTGGTGTGCTGAACGTTGTTCAGGGCTTGGGTCCGGTGGCAGGGCAAGCGCTCGCCGACCATCCGGATGTCGACAAGCTCTCCTTCACCGGGTCCACTGCAGTAGGCAAGAAGCTGTTGGCTTCGGCAGCAGGAAATCTCAAGCGGCTGAGCCTTGAACTGGGCGGCAAATCCCCGGTGGTGATCTACCCGGACGCGGATCTGGCCAAGGCCATACCTGCCGCCGCCATGAGCATCTTTGGCAACTCGGGCCAGGTCTGCGCTGCGGGGTCGAGGCTGTTTGTCCATGAAAAGGTCGCCGACCAGGTCATTGAAGGCATCGCCGGTTTCGCGAAGAATCTTAAACTGGGAGCAGGCCTGGACGAAGGAACCCAGCTGGGGCCGCTGATCTCAGAGATGCAGCGCGAGCGTGTCTTGGGGTACATCAAGAAAGGCATCGCTGATGGCGCTGAACTGGTTGTTGGCGGACTGGCCAAAGGCGACGAAGGCTTCTTCGTGCAGCCAACAGTCTTGAAGAATGTCAGCCCGGACATGTCCATCGCCAAAGACGAGATCTTCGGGCCGGTGCTGTCCGTCAGCACCTTCGGTGACGAAGATTCGCTGGCAGAGGTGCTGCGCCGGGCCAACAACACCGAGTATGGCCTCAACTCGGTGATCTTCACCCAGGACATTTCACGCGCACTGACGTTCGCCAAGAAGATCCAGGCTGGCAACGTCAGGGTGAATACCGGCGCAGGCATGGATCCGAACATGCCGTTCGGCGGATTCAAGCAGTCGGGGTGGGGCGCAGAAAATGGCCGAGAGGGCATCGAGGCCTACACCTCGCTGAAATCGGTCACCGTCAAGCTCGACTAGCGGCAAGATCCTGGCCCGGGACTGCTGCGCGCATTCCCGGGCCGATAGGATGAGCTCATAAGCGAAAAGGAGCAACCGCGGCTGGCCAGCGCGTTGGCGCAGAAAGTTGTCGACACGATTGCGCCAACCATCAACCGCAACATGAACATTATGAATGCTCACGGCGTTATCATTGCTTCGACCGATGCCGCGCGAATCGGCACCCACCACGACGGCAGCGCCGAGGCGATCAGCCGCAACGCCATCATCCGGGTCAGCCAGGCCGACGGTTCCGCGGGAACCTTGCCAGGGGCCAATGTGCCGCTCACGCTGAATGGCCAGCTATGCGGAGTTGTCGGCGTGACCGGTGCTCCGCATGAGGTGGAACCGCTGGCCGGCCTGATTGCGTTGACTGTACAATTGCTCTTCGCCCAGGATGACGATCACTCGCGCAGCGCGCGCCGCGAGACCGAAGCCCGCGACATCATTTCTGCGCTGATCGCAGGCCGAGTTGCCCCCGAAGTCATCTACCGCTCGCTGGCGGCCCAGGGTTTGCGCGGGCCGAAGTGCACCGAAGCATGGCTCCCGCGAAGCGTCGAGGATCCGTTGCTCGAAGAACCTGCCAAGGATCACCATCGCACGTCATGGATCAGCCTGTCCGGCGCATACTGGAGGCTACGCGCAGCCTACGAGCCTGCTTTCGCTGAAGAACGCATGGACGAGGAACGTTTCCTTGTGTCCATGCCGGTGGAAACTGCGGCGGAGCTCATGGCCGAAACCGAAGCTCTGCGCGTGCTGCTGGGGTACCCGTCACTCGTGCCCCGCCATGCTCAGCGCGGAATGTGGAGCCGGGAAATTGCGGTGGCTATCGCCCGGACCCCAGCGCGCAGCCTGGAACATGCTGCTGCTCCGGCGCAACAGCTCAACGAGGAACAGGCCAAAACTCTCTTGGTGGCGTCGACGGCTGCATCGATGAGCCAAGCCGCCTCGGATCTGCATATTCACCGAAACACCTTGGTGCAACGGCTTGAGCGGATCGGCCAGATCAGCGGTGTGGACATCCGGCAGTCCAGCGAGTCCCTGAAACTCCAGCATGCGATTTACGCCAGAGAGGCCTTGGGGCAGCTGCATATTTTCTAGGGCCGGGGAACTGGGGTGCTGGTGCCAGAACTGGGAGTATCGGGATATTTGCACACATTGACCCTCATCGAAAGAGGGCAATTATTGTCGTGTGCCCATAGGTAATCGGTGCGGGTTTTTCTAATATTGGCAGGATGATCGATCTTTGCGCCCGAATTCCGTGGCGGCACAGAGGCATCTAGTCCAACAGTCAAGGCTTTGAGCAGCTTTGCCGACTGGACTGATCCGGCGGTTGCGTCATTGCGGAATGGGCGCAGAGAACTACCGTAATTGGCAAAGGAGCCAACCCGCCGTGTATGAACTGCTAGTTCTGCTGATCCTCGTTGTGGCCATTGTCTTGGTCACGGCACGATTTAAGATCAGTCCATTCCTCGCCCTCATTGGCGCCGCCATCCTGGCCGCCTTCGCCTACCGGATTCCGCTGGCCGACGTGGCCTCGACGGTCACCACGGCCTTCGGCAGCACCATGGGCAACATCGGTCTGGTGATCCTGTTCGGAACAATGATCGGTGTGATCCTGGAGAAATCCGGTGCCGCGATCTCCATGGCGGATGCGCTGATTAAGGTCCTGGGCACGCGGTTCCCCAACCTGACGCTGTCGATCATCGGCTACATCGTGTCCATCCCTGTCTTCTGCGACTCGGGGTACGTGGTACTTAATTCGCTGCGCAAGGCCATCACGCTGCGCACCGGAGTCTCCGCGCTGGCCACCTCCATCGCCCTGATGACGGGTCTCTACGCCACCCACACCATGGTTCCGCCCACCCCGGGCCCGCTGGCCGCCGCCGAGAGCATCGGCATTGCCGACAACCTCGGTTTGATCATCGCGGTGGGCCTGCCGGTCGCCGCGGTCTCGGCGCTTGCCGGGTTGTTCTATGCAAGCCGTTTCAACAAGTCCAAGTGGACCCCTTGCCGTCCGAGGACGAGCACGACCTCGCGGACCTGGACTACGAGCAGCTGCGCGCCAGCTTCGGCAAGCTCCCCCACCCGTTCTTGGCTTTCCTGCCGATCCTGGTCCCGTTGCTGCTGATCTGCGGCGCCTCGGTGGCCAAGCTCCCCTCGCATCCCTTCGGTGAAGGAACCGCGCTGGAGGTGTTCTCCTTCATCGGAACCCCGGTGATCGCGCTGATTTTCGGCCTGCTGGTCGCGACCTTGCTGCTGCGCGGGGACAAGAAGCTTGCGGACTTCAACGAGCAGATGCACGAAGCAGTGCGCACCGCCGCACCGATCCTGCTGATCACCGGTGCCGGCGCCGCCCTGGGCGCTGTGCTGGCCGCTTCCGCGCTGACCACGTTCCTCTCCGATTCGCTCAGCGGGCTGGGCCTGGGCCTGGCGGTGCCGTTCCTGATCGCCGCCGCGCTGAAATCGGCGCAGGGTTCCTCCACGGTGTCCATGGTGACCACCTCTGCACTCGTTGCCCCGATGCTCGGCTCGCTGGGCCTGGACTCCGATATGGGCATGGTGCTCAGCGTCCTGGCCGTGGGCGCTGGCGCGATGGTGGTTTCGCACGCCAACGACTCCTACTTCTGGGTGGTGTCCCAGCTCAGCCGCATTCCGGTGATCACCGCCTACAAGACCCTGAGCGTGGCGACCGCGATCCAGGGTACGGCGGCCTTTGCCACCGTGCTGGTGCTGGGTGTGGTGCTGCTCTAGACCTTGCCTGAAACGGGCCGCACACCGGTGCGGCCCGTTGCATCGGACCCGACGCTGCCCTGCCCGGGCTTGCGGTTTCCGGTCCGCGAACGGGTGGGAGCACCGGGGCGAGGACCAGCAGGCCACCGGCACGCACATGCCCCGGGGCTGCGTGGGCGGCGGCTGGCAGGCACCAACTGCAACCGGGTAGGCCCAGCGCTCACGAAGCATGGCGGACCTGCTGCGCCCCAGATGGCAACCTCCGGTGCGGTCAAGTACTTGCACGGCAAGACCTAGGTGCTGCCGTGCTGCTGGGAGCGCCGGGCCAGGCTGCTTCATGCCTGCTCCAGTGCTTCGGCGAATTCTTGTTCAACCACGGAATCGCTGTCGGCCAGGCCCGGCCCGTCGTCGAAGACCTCCAGGTCCCGACCGGCATCAGCCTCCTCGGATTCTTCCCGCCGACGGCAGCTGACGCCGCCGCGCTGACGCTGCTGGAGCGCACGGCCTTCAGCGTCGCGCGCACCTATCTGAACTGAGGCCCCGCTGGCGCTTTGCGCCAAACCCTTGCCACCGGCGCGGGTCGATGCCTAGCGTGGGAGGCAGCGCGGCGGACGCCGCGACCCCGTCGGCGAAAGGGCCAGCATGGCAACCGTGAAAGTGGCAGAAGAGAACACCACCGACATCGAGCTGTACTACGAGGACCACGGCTCCGGGCAGCCGGTGGTGCTGATCCACGGCTACCCGCTGGACGGATCCTCCTGGGAACTGCAGACCGCGGCGCTGCTCGGTGCCGGCTACCGGGTCATCACCTACGACCGCCGGGGCTTCGGCAAGAGCTCCAAAACCACCACGGGTTATGACTACGACACCTTCGCCGCCGACCTGCACACGCTGCTGGAAACCCTCGACGTGCAGGATGCCGTGCTGGTGGGCTTTTCCATGGGCACCGGCGAGGTGGCGCGCTATCTGTCCACCTACGGTTCCGGGCGCATCGCCAAGGCCGCGTTCCTGGGGTCGCTGGAGCCGTTCATCCTGCAGACCGCGGACAACCCCGAGGGGGTGCCGCAGGAGGTCTTCGACCCGATGCTGGAGGCAGTGAAGAAGGACCGCTATGCGTTCTTCACCGGCTTCTTCGAGAACTTCTTCAACACCGAGACGTTCCTGGGCAGCCGGCTGAGCGAGGAGGCGCTGGCCGCGAACAAGGCGCTGGCCTACGCGGCCTCGCCCTACGCCTCGGTGGCCGCCCAGCTGACCTGGGTGACCGACTTCCGCGAAGACATCCCCAAGATCGACGTGCCGGCGCTGATCGTGCACGGCACTGCGGACCAAATCCTGCCGATCGACGTCACCGGACGGCGCTTCGCCGCGGCGCTGCCGGCCGCCGAGTACCACGAGGTCGAGGGCGCGCCGCACGGGCTGCTGTGGACCCATGCCAAGGAGGTCAACGACCTGCTGCTGGGCTTCCTCTCCCGCTAGCCGGCTCCGAATTCGGCGGCCGCCACGAGCTCTAAGAGCGCAGCTACTCGGGCAACCACGAGAACGTGCGCATCGAGATGCTGATGCACGCCAAGCAGTCCGGCGCCGTCGGCCTGATGAACGGCATGGTCGAACAGTGCATGGGCGAATACAACCTGGATGGCTGGACCGTTCCGGACCTGTTCAACAGCGACGACGTCAACGCCTTCATGAAGCGCGGGCGCTGACCCGCTGAACCCTTCGAAACCTCCGGATGGCCCCGCCGCCCGGAGGTTTCGCCGTGCCCGGCGCGCGGCACACCGCGTCCCGCAGGCGTCATGCGGCGACATGTTCGGCGCTCCGGCCCGCCGCGCGCCGGCCGAATATGACGCCGTCTTGCGGTGCGTTCCGCCGCGTGACGGCGCGGTTCCCGAGCGCTCCGGGGGCGTGCTTGAATCGGTGCACACCATCCAGAGCGGCTGAGAGACCTGGCTCCGCGACGCCGCAGCAAACCTGCACTTCCGCAGGCAGTGCTACCGCCAGGTTCGATGGAGCCCGGGAACCCCGGAATCCCTCGGAACACGATGTCCAAGGAGCCCGATCATGACCGTCACCGCACTGCCCCGCGTCCCCTACGCCGGCACCGCCAGCGAGACCGAACTGGAGCACTGGCGCGGCATCGCCCGCCAGGTCGCCGGCACCCTGGCCGCCGACGCGCTGGCCCGCGACCGCGCCAACGCGCAGCCCTTCGCGGAGGTGCGGCTCTTGCGCGAGGCAGGGCTGCTGGACCTGCTGGCCCCCGCCGAATTCGGCGGCGCCGGAGGGCACTTCGAGACCGCCTTCGAGGTCATCCGCATCCTGGCCGCCGCCGACGGGTCGATCTCCCAGCTGCTGGCCTACCACTACATCAACCAGTCTTCCATCGCGTTCTACGCCCCGGCCGAGGCGCAGGCCGCCTGGTGGCGGCGCACCGTGGAGGAACGCTGGCTGTGGGGCGACTCGGTCAACCCGGTGGACCCGACCCTCGTGCTGACCCGCGAGGGCGCCGGCTACCGGCTGAACGGCGCCAAGCGCTTCTCCACCGGATCCGGGGTGGGCGAGGTGATCGTCGTGAACGCCCAGGTCGAAGGCACCGGCGAGCTGCTGGCCTTCGTGGTGCCGCGCGATGCGCAGGGGCTGGAGATCGTCGACGACTGGGACTACCTGGGCCAGCGGCTGAGCGCGTCGAACTCGCTGGTGTACCGCAACGTGCGCATCGAGCCGGCCGACGTGCTGGGCCCGGTCACCGACGAGCCGGTCTCCACCCTGCTCACCCCGGGCATCCAGCTGGCCTTCGCCAACTTCTACGTGGGCATCGCCGAGGGCGCGCTGGAACGCGGCAAGCAGATCCTGCTGGGGCGCAAGAACGCCTGGTTCCTCTCAGCGGCGGAGACCTACTCGCAGGATCCGGTGTTCCAGCGCACCGTGGGCGAGCTGAAGGCCCGCACCGCCGCCGTCGCCGCCCTGGCCGAGAAGCTGGGCCGCAGGTTCGATGCGCTGCTCTCGCTGGCCGGCGCGGTCACCCAGCCGCAGCGCGCGGAACTGGCCGTGGCGATCGCGGAGCTGAAGGTCGTGGCCACCGAGGCCGGCGTGGAGGTCGCCAACCGCATCTTCGAGGTCACTGGTTCCTCCTCCACCCAGAGCGGCGTCGGGCTGGACCTGTTCTGGCGCAACGTGCGCACGCACTCGCTGCACGACCCGGTGGACTACAAGAAGATCGAGGTCGGCGCGTACTTCCTGCGCGGCGAATCGCAGCCGCTGTCGCTGTACACCTAAACATTCCACCGCCTGAAAGGACCGCACCATGACCGCACTTGCCACCCGCACCCGCCTGGCAGAACTCACCGCCCGCTTCGCCCCGCACTTCGAGAAGATCGCGGCCGGCGCCGCCGAGCGCGACCGCACCGGCGCCCTGCCCTACCAGCAGGTCGCCGACCTGGCCGCCGCCGGCTTCGGCGCGATCCGCGTGCCCGTCTCCCACGGCGGGGCCGGCGCCACCCTGCCCGAGCTGTTCGAGCTGCTCACCGAGCTGGCCGCGGCCGACTCCAACATCGCCCAGGCGCTGCGCGCGCACTTCGCCTTCGTGGAGGACCGCCTGGTCGCCGCCCCGGGCCCCGGCCGCGACACCTGGCTGGCCCGCTTCGCCGCCGGCGAGCTGGTCGGCAACTCCTGGACCGAGGTCGGCGCCGTGAGGGTGGGCGAGGTGATCACCAAGGTCAGCCCGGACGGGGCCGGCGGCTTCAGCATCACCGGCGCCAAGTACTACTCCACCGGCTCGATCTTCGCCGACTGGCTGGACACCTACGCCGAACGCACCGACACCAAAACCCGCGTCATCGCCGCCGTCCGCCGCCACCAGCCGGGTGTGGCCCTGTCCGAGGACTGGGACGGCTTCGGCCAGCGCACCACCGGCACCGGCACCTCCACGTTCACCGGCGCGGCCGTGGAAGAGCTGATCGAGTTCGACACCCGCTTCAAGTACCAGACCGCGTTCTACCAGCAGGTGCTGCTGGCGGTGCTCGCCGGTTCCGCCCGGGCCGCCGAGCGCGAATTCGCCGCGCAGCTGGCGGCCCGCAAACGCACCTTCAGCCACGCCGCGGCCAATATCGCCGGGCAGGATCCGCAGCTGCTGCAGGTCATCGGCGAGGTTTCCGCCGCCGCCTTCGCCGCCGCGGCCACCGTGGAGCGCGTCTCCACGGCGCTGCAGGGCGCCTACGAGTCGGCGCTCGCGCTGCACTCCGGCGGCAGCGCGGAAGCCGACGAGGCCGCCAACGACGCGGCCGAGCTCGCCTCCGCCCAGGGGCAGGTGGTGCTGACCCCGCTGGTGCTCACCGCGCTCACCCACGCCTTCGACGCGCTCGCCGCCTCCGCCACCAGCGTGTCCAAGAACCTGGACCGCCATTGGCGCAACGCCCGCACCGCCGGCAACCACAACCCGTGGGTGTTCAAGGCGCGGCTGATCGGCGACCTCGCGGTCAACGGCACGCAGCTGCCCCGCGTCTGGGCGATCGGCGCCTCGAAGTAATCCACAATCCGCAGCTGCGGCGGTCCGCCCCCTCGGCGCCCGCCGCAGGCTGGGGACATGGAGCACACCACAAGCACCGAAGCGGTCGGGAAACTGGCCGAGGCCCGCAGCCTCATCGCCGCGGCCTGGGCGGAGGCGGCCGACGCGGACCTCCCCGCCGGCCACGCCGCCTACTTCGCGCTGCTTGTCGAACAGCTGGGCCAGGAGTTCGCCCGCGCCCAGCTCTTCGCCGCCGACCTGCTGCGTCGCACCGGCGCCCACCAGCTGGACGCCGACTCCTTCCAAGCCATCGCCGATGTCGGCGCGCAGCCCTCCGCCGAGGACCTCGCCCGCGCCGCCGGGCGCACCACCATGGGCCGCACGCCCTACAAGAACACCGTCGGACTGCTGCACAACTGGCTGGGCATCCCGCTGGGCACCGCCCGCGACCGGCTGGCCCAGGCCGACTGCCTCATCGCCCAGGTCACCACCGCCGGCCACCGCGCGCAGCCGCTGCTGCCTCAGCTGGCCGCCGAATTCACCGCCCCGCGCTCCGACCCGCGCCTGGTGCTTTCCGCCTCCCGCCTGATCCACGGCGCCCAGAAGGACTTCGGCCCCGGCCCCGCCGGGGAGCGGGCCCGCGCCGGCATCCAGGCCGAGGCCGTCGCGCTGATCCGCGAACAGCCCGCAACCGCCCGCAAGCACGTCGCCGACCTGATTCACCAGCTCAAATCCGGCAAGCGGCCGCTGGGCGCGCTGCTCTCGGAGATCGGCCTGTTCAAGCTCGGCCGCCGCAAGGGGCTGGAAAACTACCTGCTGCGCCTGCTGCCCTCGCAGGCCGAGGTCCTCGACGCGCACCTGCGCAAGGTGGACAACCCCAAAACCGAGGCCGGCAACCGCGAGGACCTCCACCGCCAGGCCGCCGAGGATCTCGCCGCCGAAAACGGCGACCCCGCCCCGCCGGACTGGGATGACTCGGATACCATGCCCGATTGGGCGCAGGACCCCGAGGAAGCCGACGACGCCGCCACTGAGGATCCGCACCACGAATACCCGGATACCGGCGACACGGAGCATGAAGATGCCAGCGATTGCCCGGACTCGGAGCCGGACTCCGATCCGGACCCCGATCGGGAGCCTGGCGATGACGAACCTTCGGCAGGCGCTGAGGCCGCCGAGCTGCTGGTTCCCTTCGAGGAGATGCGGCCCGAACTGCGCCACCTGATGGGCCTGCTTGCGACGCTCAGATCCTCCGGAACCGGCAAGCGCCGAGGCTCTGCCACCGAGGTCGGCATCATCATCGACTACGACAAGATGGTCGAAGAAGGGCAGGATTTCGCGGTCACCATCACGGGCAAGCCGATTTCCGCCGGCGAGGCCAGGGCGGCGGTCTGCAACGCAGGCATCTACCCGGTGGTCCTGAACGGGCGCGACAGGATCCTCAACCTCGGCCGCTCGCAGCGGCTGTTTTCCAAGAGCCAGGCCAAGGCCCTGCGCACCGCACGGCGCGGCTGCGCCTTTCCAGGGTGCACCATGCCCGCCGAACGCTGCGAACTCGACCATCTGGACGCGTGGGAAAAGGGAGGCCGGACGGACATCGACCGCGGCGACCTCTACTGCACGGTGCACCACATCGGGCGCCACTGCGGGTTGTTCCACGCAGTCAAGGTCGAAGGCAGCAGGCCCATGGTGCTGCTGCCCAAGAGCGTGGACCCCGAGCAACGGCTTCACATCAACACTCACTTCCTCACGCCTGCCGAGTCGAAACGCGCCCTGGCTTGGGCCGCTGAAGCGACCCAGCTCTGGAAAGCAGGCAAGCTGGAAGTGACCATCGCCGAGGCCTGAGCGCGCCCGGGCGAGCGAAACCGCGAGCCGGAAAATCGCCGGGTCCAAACGTTGTTTTCGGGCGTACAGTGAAAGGACGGGTGTTCGGTTTTTCATATCAAAGGAGATGGTCAGCCATGCAAGCTGACGTCAAATTCAAAATGCCGTTTAACTTCGTCCAGGTGTTGATCGCAGCCTTTGGCGCCATGGCCCTGAGCGCACTCACTTTCTTCATCGCGGAGGCCGCCGGGGCGTCCATGAAATTCTCCGACGGGATGTTCCAGAACTTCGATTTCATCCACATCATTCGGTTCACCGTGCCTCCGATCGTGGTGCTCGGCTTCCTGACCTTCCTCATCGCACGCGGCCGTCCGGGATTCTGCCGCATCGCCCAGGTGATCGGGCTTGCCCTGCTGCTCCTCTCGGCCGTGACGCAGCTGTTCTTCGCCGAGGATGCGGGAAGCGCGATCGCGGTCGCCATCATGCACGTGATCGTCGGCGCCAGCTGGTACATCGCGGTGAACAATTCCAACAAGAAGGCCAACGAGCGAGCCATGGCCGGCTGATTGGGCTTGGCACGTTCCGGGGGCGTGCCAACTCGCGGATAACCGGTGCGGGCCGGGTGTTGCGGAAGTCACCCGGCCCAAGGGTTTTGGCCGGTTGTGTTCGACTATAGAATCGTTGAGAACTGTCAACGATATTTTAGGGAACGCCAATGGCCCCGCAGGGAACCCCAAACAGCCCATTCAACTTCATCCAGGTAGCCATCGCCGCGCTCGGCGCAGGCTACCTCAACGTCATCATCTTCTTCATCGGCGGCTCGGCCGGAGCCACGATGCAGATCGGTGAAACTTCGCACGACGTCGTGCACTTCGCCCAGGTTCTGGGCTACACCTGGGCTTCGATAGTTGTCTTGGGCTTCGTGGTGTTCCTGCTCGGCCGGGCCAAGAAGGGCGTCACCAAGGTGGCCCAGTGGATCGGCCTGGTCATCGCCGTGGCGTCGATCGCCTTCCCGATCATGAACTCCGCCGATGTCGCCACCGCCTTCACGCTGAGCATCATCCACGTCATGACCGGTGTTGCATGGTTCTTCGCCGTGCACTACGGAAACAAGAAACTGCATACCGAAGCGCAGGCAGTCGCTGTCGCCTAACGCCAGGCTGAAAATGTCGGCATCGGAAGTCGCTTCCGATGCCGATTTTTGCATCCCGGGGGATCCCTAAGGCTTGCGGTGGACCAGATAGATCAGCATCGCGATGATCTTGTGCAGGACCACGATGGAGAAGATTCCGGCCAGTAGGAAAAGGCCGATGGCCGACATGGAGGCCACCGTCAGCCTCCATGAGTTGATGGTGATTGCACCGTTCTGCATGAAGTAAGCGTTGGCGCCGCTGGATGCAATGCCCAAGACCCAGCAGATGATGGCGCACCAGAAAAAGACCAAGGTGTCATAGCCGGGCTTGCGAGTGGAAGACATGAACTACCTTTGAGCGTTCGAGCCGCGTGGCCTGTCCAGGCGGCGCATCATCAACGCTAGGCGCAGGAGCCATGGGCGGCCAAACGCTCCGCGGTCCATGTCGGAGGCCAGTACGGGGCGCGCTTTCCCGGTGTGCTTAACAGGCCGTCACTTTCCGCCCTCCACGATGGCCCGGGCCTGCCGCAGCAACGGCTCGTCGACCATCTGACCTTCGAAGGTGAAGGCGCCGGAGTTCCCGGTGGCGGCAGCCAGCAGCCGCCTCGCCCGGTCCAGTTGTTCATCCGAAGGGGCGAAGGCGTCGCGGATGACCTGCATCTGGCTGGGATGGATGCTGGCTTTGGCGGTGAAGCCGCTGGCGGCGGCGTCGGCCGCCTCAACCCGCAGCCCGTCCAGATCCGCGATGTCCAGGTAGACGGAGTCGATGGATCCCTTGCCGTGCGCGGCCGCCTGCAGCAGCACCTGCGCGCGGGCGAAGCGGGAGACGTCCCGGTAGCCGCCGTCCGGGTGGCGCGAGGAGGTGCCGCCCAGCGAGGCGGTCAGGTCCTCGGCGCCCCACATCAGGGCGGAGACGTTGGCCGCCGCCGCGATCTGCGCGGCCGCGTTGATGCCGCGGGCGGTTTCGCACAGCGCAATCACCTCGAAGGGATCCAGCTTCAGCACCTGCTCGGCGGATTCGCATTTGGGCAGCATGATCCGGGTGTAGCCGGCCTGCTTGACCGCGCGCAGGTCGGCGACGATGTAGTTGGTGTCGAACGGGTTCACGCGCACGATGGTGCGTTCGGGGTCCAGCGAGCTGTCCAGCACGGCCTGCCGGGCGGCTTCCTTGCGCTCCGGGGCGACGGCGTCCTCCAGGTCCAGGATGACGGTGTCGGCGCGGTCGGCGGCCTTGGCGTAGCGGTCGGGCCGGTCGGCCGGGCAGAACAGGATGGCGGGTCCGAGTTTCATGACTTCTCCTTGCTCAGCGCCGCCTCGTGGGCGGCCTTGGTCCACATCAGGCAGGTGCGGGTGGCGGTCGCGACAACCACCCCGTCCTGGTTGCGCCCGGTGTGCCGCAGGGTGGCGATGCCCTGGCCGGGGCGGGATTTCGAGGGGCGGACCTCGACGATCTCGGTCTCGGTGTACAGGGTGTCCCCGTGGAACACCGGGTGCGGGAAGCTGACCGCGTCCAGCCCCAGCTGTCCGATGATGGTGCCCTCGGTCAGCTGCGGCACCGATTGGCCGATCATGGTGCCCAGGGTGAACAGGGAGTTGACCAGCGGCTTGCCGAAGGGCTGCGTGGCGGCCCAGGCGGCGTCCAGGTGCAGGCCCTGGTTGTTCATGGTCAGCGTCGTGAACAGCACGTTGTCCGACTCGGTGATCGTGCGTCCGGGGCGGTGCTCGTAGAGCTCGCCGGCGGTCAGTTCGTCCAGGTACAGCCCGCGCTGCACGATGCGGTTAGCCATGTTGGTCCTTTCGCGTATGCCCATCATCGGTGCTCGGCTCGATGGTGGCAAGGGTCTGCTTGGTGGTGACCAGGTCGCCGGGTTTCAGCGCGGGCATGCGCACGATCCCGTCGGCGGGGGAGGCCAGCTGGTGCTCCATCTTCATCGCCTCCACGATCAGCAGCACCTGCCCGGCGGTGACCGCGTCGCCGTCGGCCGCCTTCACCGCGATCACGGTCCCGGGCATGGGGGAGCTGACGTGCGGGGAGATGCCTGCGGCGCCGGCGGCCTCGGGGACCTGCTCGCGCCGGCCCCGGCGGCGCACCGCGGTGCTCCAGCCCGCCGAGCCCAGCCAGAGGGTGTCGCCCTCGCGCGCCCAGCTGATGCGCGCCAGCTGCCCGTCGACCTGCACCCCGTTGGGGGTGTCGAGCAGCCGGTGGGGCTCGCCATCCACCAGCGCGGCGCCGGCGGCCAAGTCAACCTCGACCAGCTCACCGTCGGCTTCCAGCTGCAGGCGGCGCGGGGCCGGGGCGCCCGGCCGCCAGCCGTCGGCTGCCCAGGGGCCGGTGCCGGGCGCAGGGCTGAGCAGGTGCGCGGCCAGGGCCAGCTCGGCGGCGGAGATCCGGCGGAACTCGAAGCTGCGGCGCTCGATCAGCGTGGTGTCCAGGTTGCCGGCGGCCACGTCCGGATCGGCCAGCAGCAGGCGCAGGTACTCGATGTTGGTTTTCACGCCCAGCACCACGGTGTCTGCCAGCGCCCGGTCCAGGGCGCGCAGCGCGGCGGGGCGGTCGGGGCCGTCGGCGATCACCTTGGCCAGCATCGGGTCGTAGTGCGGGCTGATCTGCTGGCCTTCGCGCAGCGCGGCGTCCACGCGCACGTGGCCGGGCAGCCGCAGCTTGCCCACGGTGCCGATGGAGGGCAGGAAGCCGGCGGCCGGGTCCTCCGCGTAGAGCCGCGCCTCGATCGCGTGCCCCTGCCAGCCCACCTCCTCCTGGCCAAAGTCCAGCGGCTGGCCGGCGGCGATGCGCACCTGCCAGGCCACCAGGTCGAGCCGCTCGCCGCGCACCCGCACCACCTGCTCGGTGACCGGGTGCTCGACCTGCAGCCGGGTGTTCATCTCCATGAAGTAGAACTCGTCCGGGTTCGCGTCGCTGAGCAGGAACTCGACGGTGCCGGCCCCGACGTAGCCCACCGAGGCGGCCGCCGCGACGGCCGCGGCGCCCAGCCGGGAACGCAGCGCGGCGTCCACCAGCGGGGAGGGGGCCTCCTCGATGACCTTCTGGTGCCGGCGCTGCAGCGAGCATTCGCGTTCGCCCAGGTGCAGGACGGTGCCGTGGGCGTCGGCCAGGATCTGCACCTCGATGTGCCGGGGGCTGGGCACCAGGCGCTCCAGGAACAGGGTGTCGTCGCCGAACGCCGCGGCGGCGGTGCGCCGGGCGCTGGCCAGCGCCTCGGGCAGGTCCTCGGGGGAGCGGACCTCGACCATGCCCTTGCCGCCGCCGCCGGCCGAGGGCTTGATCAGCAGCGGGTAGCCGACGCCCGCCGCGGCGGCGGCCAGCGCGGCGTCGTCGAGCCCGGGTTCGGCGATGCCCGGGGTGGTCGGCACTTGGTGGGCGGTGACGTGGTTCTTCGCGCGGATCTTGTCGCCCATCAGGTTGATGGCGTGAACCGGCGGGCCGATGAAGGTGATGCCGGCGGTTTGAAGGGCACGGGCGAAGTCCACGTTCTCCGAGAGGAAGCCGTAGCCCGGGTGCACCGCCTGCGCGCCGACGGCCCGGCAGGCGGACAGGATCGCCTCGATGTCGAGGTAGCTGTACGCGGCCGGGGCGGGGCCCAGGCGCACTGCCACGTCGGCGGCGGCCACGTGCGGGGAGCCGGCGTCGGCGTCGGAGTAGACGGCGGCCGAACGGAGGCCCATGGCGCGCAGGGTGCGGATCACGCGCACGGCGATCTCCCCGCGGTTGGCAACGAGTACTGTGTCGAACATGGTCACATCCTGAACAGGCCGAAGGTGGTGTCCGGCAGCGGCCCGGCGCAGGCGTCCAGCGCCAGGCCGAGCACGCGGCGGGTGTCGGCGGGGGCGATGACCCCGTCGTCCCACAGCCGGGCGGTGGAATACCAGGGGCTGCCCTGGGTTTCGTACTGCTCGCGGATCGGCGCCTTGAAGGCCTCTTCGTCCTGCGCGGACCACTGGGTCCCGGGCGCCAACCCGTCGCGCTTGACCGTGGCCAGCACGCTGGAGGCCTGGGCCCCGCCCATCACGGAGATGCGCGCGCCCGGCCACATCCACAAAAAGCGGGGGCTGTAGGCGCGCCCGCACATCGAGTAGTTGCCCGCGCCGAAGGAGCCGCCGATGACCACGGTGAACTTGGGCACCCGGGCGGTGGCCACCGCGGTGACCATCTTCGCCCCGTGCTTGGCGATGCCGTCGGCCTCGTAGTCCCGGCCGACCATGAAGCCTGCAAGGTTCTGCAGGAAGACCAGCGGGATGCCGCGCTGGTCGCAGAGCTGGATGAAGTGCGCGCCCTTCAGCGCCGACTCGGAGAACAGCACCCCGTTGTTCGCCACGATGCCCACGCGGTGCCCGTACAGCCGCGCGAACCCGGTGACCAGGGTGGCGCCGTACTCGGCCTTGAACTCGTGGAATTCGCTGCCGTCCACCAGCCGGGCGATCACCTCGCGCACCTCGTAGGGGGCGTTGACGTCCACCGGGACGATGCCTGCCAGCTCGGCCGCGTCGTAGAGCGGCTCGCTGAATTCGGCGGCGGGCTGCGGCGCCGGGTCCTCCAGCGTGGAGATGATGTCGCGCAGGATCACCAGCGCGTGCTCGTCGTTCTCCGCCAGGTGGTCCACCACCCCGGAGGTCTTCGCGTGCAGTTCCCCTCCGCCGAGCTCTTCCGCGGTGACCACCTCGCCGATCGCGGCCTTCACCAGCGGCGGGCCGCCCAGGAAGATGGTGCCCTGGTTGCGCACGATCACCGTCTCGTCGCTCATCGCCGGCACGTAGGCGCCGCCGGCGGTGCAGGAGCCGAGCACCGCGGCCAGCTGCGGGATCCTGGCCGCGGAGAGGTTGGCCTGGTTGTAGAAGATCCGCCCGAAGTGCTCGCGGTCCGGGAACACCTCGTCCTGCATCGGCAGGAATGCGCCGCCCGAGTCCACCAGGTACACGCAGGGCAGCCGGTTCTCCAGCGCGATCTCCTGCGCGCGCAGGTGCTTCTTCACGGTCATCGGGAAGTAGGTGCCGCCCTTGACGGTGGGGTCGTTGGCCACCACCATCACGTGCCGGCCGTGCACCAGCCCGATGCCGGCGATCATGCCCGCGCCGGGGCTGGCGCCGTCGTACATCCCCTCCGCGGCCAGCGGCGCGACCTCCAGGAAGGGCGAGCCGTCATCCAGCAGCCGGTCCACGCGGTCGCGGGGCAGCAGCTTGCCGCGCTCCACGTGGCGTTGGCGCGACTTCTCCGAGCCGCCGCGCGCGGCCCGGGCCAGGCGCTCGTAGAGCTGTTCGACCAGCGGCTCGTACTCGCCACGGCGGCGGGCGAATTCCGCGGAATCCGGGTCGACGTGCGTGGGCAGGGTCTTCATCGTGCTCCTTCGGGGTCGCGGGGTTCTTCGGTTTCGTGCGGTTCGCTGTCCAGCCGGGCGGGGACGGGCAGCTGATCGGGCACGGCCGGGTCGGCGGCCAGGATGCGCAGGGCCATCTCGATGAAGTTCGCCTGCACCTGGGCCAGGGCCAGCCGCCCGCCGGGGCGGTACCAGTGCGCGACGCCGGTGCCCATCTCCATGATGGCCAGCCGCGCCATGCCCGCATCCGGGGCGTGGAACAGGCCCGCGCGCTCGCCGTCGGCCAGCGCGTCGGTGAACAGCTGCTCATACTCGTCGCGCAGGGACTGCATGGCCGCGCGGTGCTCGCCGGACAGCGAGCGCATCTCGTATTCGGCCACGCGCGCGGTCTGCGGGTTGGTGGCGGTGAAGCCGACGTGGAAGGCGACCAGCGAGGCCAGCCGTTGCGCGGGGTCGGCGTCCTCGATGGCGTCCTGCGCGCCGTCGATCATCGCGTCCAGGCAGTTGCGGATCACGCCCAGCAGCAGCTCCTGCTTGCCGCCGACGTAGTGGTAGAGGGTCGCCGAATTCAGCCCGACCGCGGCGCCCAGCTCCCGGATCCCGGTAGCCGCGAACCCCTGCCGCGCAAAGCAGGACACCGCCGCCTTGTGGATCTGTCCCAGTTGCATGCCGCTCCCAATCGATCGATTGACCCCCAGTACACCGCACGCCGCCAAGTGATGTCAATCACTTGATTGGGTTTCCCGGTTAAGCCGTGGCGCCGCCGCCGGGGAAGCGCCGTGACATGATGGAATCCCGCGACCTGGAAGGAGCCCATGCTTCACACCCGCGAGAACCGCCGCGCCCGCGGGGCCGTCGCCGCGCTGTTCCTGACCAACGGGGCGCTGTTCGCCAACATGGCTCCGCGACTGCCCGAGTTCAAGGCGCAGCTGGGCCTGGAAGCCGGAGCCTACGGCCTGCTGGTCACCGCCTGGCCGGTGGGCGCGATCGTCGCCGGGCTGGCCGCCGGGTCGCTGATCCGGCGTTTCGGATCGGCAGCGGTCGCGGTGCTCGGCACGCTGGCCACGGGCCTGGCGGTGCTGGGCGCCGGTTCGGCCGGAAGCCTGGCGCTGGTGGCGGCGGCCTTCGTCGTCGGCGGGGCGATGGACGCGATCACCGACGTCGCGCAGAACGCGCACGGCCTGCAGGTACAGCGGCGCTACGGCCGCCCGATCCTGAATTCATTCCACGCGCTGTGGTCCGTCGGCGCGGTGCTCGGCGGCCTCATGGCGGCCGGCGCCATGGCGCTGGGCCTGCCGCTGGGCGCGCACTTCGCGATCTCCTGGCTGATCTTCGCCGCCGTGGCGCTGACCGCGTGGAAATTCTGCCTGCCGGCCCGCGGGCCCGTCGAGCCGGTGGAAGAGCACTCTGTTGCCGCCGAGCCCGTGCCGGCGGCGTCGCGCGCACGGATCACCGTGGTCATCGCGGCGTTGGTGCTGATCGCCTCGGCCGGCATCATGGTGGAGGACGCGGGCAACTCGTGGGCCACGCTGTATCTGGGATCGCTGGGCGCGCCGTCCGCGCTGGCCGCCTCGGGCTATATCGCGCTGGTCGGGGCCCAGTTCATCGGCCGCATCCTGGGGGATTCGATGGTGCACCGCTTCGGCCAGCGGCTCATCGCGCAGCTCGGCGCGGTGCTGGTGGCAGGCGGCATGGGCCTGGCGCTGGCCTTCCCGAGCATTCCCGGCAGCCTGCTGGGCTTCGCCGCCGCTGGGTTCGGGGTGGCCACGCTGGTGCCGGCGGCCATGGAGCAGGCCGACCGGATCCCGGGCCTGGCCCCGGGCACCGGGCTGAGCATCGTTTCCTGGCTGATGCGGCTGGGTTTCCTGCTTTCCCCGCCGCTGGTGGGATTCATCGCGCAGAATTTCTCGCTGCGCGCGGGCCTGCTGGTGGTGCCGATCGCCGGGCTGATCGTGCTGCTCTGCTCGCCGGTGCTGCGCGCACGCCGACCCGCCGGTCGATAAGCTCTGCCAGCAGGCTCACCGCCACCGCCTGAACCGCCATCAGGTTCACCAGCACAATCAGCTGCACCAGCCCGGCTTCCAGCGGGCTCGCCCCGCCCAGCACCAGCCCGACGAACGCGCCGGGTAGCGTCAACGTGCCCACGGCGCGGGTCTGGTCCAGTCCCGGCAGCAGCGCCTCCGCGGCCACCGGCCGGGCGACCAGGCTACGCGCGTCCCGCATTCTGAAACCCAAGGCGAGCGCGGCTTCGACCTCCCCGGTGCGCCGTTCCATTTCCTGGTGCAGCCGTCGCCCAGCGAGGTTCACCGCGCTCATCGCCCCGCCAAACAGCTGGCCAGCAATTGCGATCATCGCCAGCGGCGAGAAGGGCAGTACCCCGAAGGCGATCATCAGCGCGAGCACCGGCAGCACGCCTCCGGCCATTGCGGCCGCCGGGACCCACCAGGAAAGCGTCCCGATGCGCCGGGTGGAGGTCAGCGTCGCGATCGCGAACATCGGCACCAAAAACTCCGCGGTTAGCGCCGCGGAACGGGAGACCTGGGAAATCAGCAGGGCCACCAGAATCATCTGCGCCAGCGCGCGCACCACGGCCAACAGAATGGCCCGGGCCGGAAGCATCAGGAAGCGGCTGGCCACCACGGCGGTCGCCGCGGCGAGCAGGGCCAGCATGATCCACATGCCTGTCCCGGTATTCAGCAGGGAATGGTTCCCGTCCATCGGCAGCCCTTCATTCGTCGGCCGACGGCGATTGCCGGTCGAGTAGGCCCAATGCCTCCGCGCTATCCTATCCAGCCCGGGTGCATGGGGTCCCGCAGACGTTTAGTGCGGATTGCGCGGACGCACCCCGGATGACGGAGAGTGTTTGGGCCGGCCGGGGCAAGCCGCTGGCAAGCCCGGAGCGTTCGGTAGAAAGGACGCTGGCGATGACGGATTGTTCCCGAATCTGAATATGTCGAGGCGCGCTGCAGGTGCGGCGTGATCTCGGTTGGGCCGCCCGTCCTGACGCTGCGGAAACCATCTAGATATCGGTCTCGGCAGGTGCGGTCATCGTATCGGGGACGATGCGACCAGCTTCCAGAAGCATGACCCGATCACAGATCGCCAACCCGTGACTATCGTGGCTTACCAGAGCGACAGCCCGGCCCATTGCAGCCTCTTCGACCACTGCTTGGTAGATCCGCCGACGGCTTTCCTTGTCCAGCCCGGTCGTCGGTTCGTCCAAGATCAGCGTAGGGGCGTTCTGGGCTAGTGCCTGGGCCAGCAGGGTGCGTTGGCGCTGGCCCCCGGAAATCGCATTGAATGGTCGGTCTTCGAGTCCTTGCATTCCTACGCGGTGCATTGCCGTGGCAGCGCGCTTATCCGCTAGACGGCGCGGTATGCGGCAGCGCCAAGTGCCCATGCGGACCACGTCACCCACGGTCAGGGGCAGTGAGTCGGGGGCTTGGCTGCTTTGTACGACCAATGCCACTGCTCCTCGCCATTGGATGTCTCCACGCTGTGGCCGCCGCAGGCCGGCGAGCAGAGAAATCAGTGTCGACTTGCCCGATCCGTTCGGGCCGACAATCCCCAAGATGCTCCCCGGAGTTAACTGGAGGGTGACGTCATGCAAGACGTCTGTATCGGTGTAGGAAAAACACAGTTTTTCTGCGGTGATTGTAGGCAGGTCATCCATGTTCCCACCCTATCAAATTGCTAATGATTCTCATTAACGATAAGTTTCTTGCTGTGTTGATTGAGCCTCTGCAGACAGACTTCATGCTTCGAGCGGTAATAGGTGGAACCTTAGCAGCCACGATTTGTGCTATCACTGGGACCTGGGTGGTGATCCGGGGAATGGCTTTCCTCGGAGAAGCCTTGGGCCATGGAATGCTTCCCGGGGTTGCCCTGGCTACGGTATTCGGGCTGCCACTGATTCTCGGAGCCGCTGTCAGCGCTGCGGCGATGAGTGCCGCCATCGGGGTACTGCAACGACGGGGGCGGATGTCTTTCGACACGAGTATCGGTCTGTTGTTCGTGGCAATGCTCTCGATTGGTGTCATCGTGGTTTCCCATTCGCGTAGCTTCGCCACGGACGCGACAACCATGCTTTTCGGCGACATTCTCGCACTTAAGGACACGGACCTGCTGATTTTGTGTGCAGGGCTGGGTATCGCGCTGTTCATCGCAGTGAAGTTCCACCGCAATTTCACCGCTACGGCCTTCGACGAGCGCATTGCTGCCACGTTGGGACTGCGACCTCGGCTGACGCAGGTGGTCTTGGTGGGCTTGGTGACGTTGGCGGTTACGGCGTCTTTCCAAGCTGTGGGAACACTCTTGGTGGTCGGACTGCTGCTGGCTCCCGTGGTGGCAGCAAACCGCTGGTCTACTCGCATCCACACCACCATGTGCTTGGCTGCCATTTTCGGTGCCGTTTCCGTTGTATGCGGCCTGCTGATGTCGTGGTACTTCGGCACCGCTGCGGGGGCCACGATTGCAGGTAGCGCGATCCTCATCGCCGGGTTGTCGGCCTTCTGCCGAATTGCGGCCAACCGGCTGCGCGCCACGAATCTTGAACCTCGTGCAGCTTCTGAACTATCCATTCCCGAATTCGAAAGAACGACATGAATCGCGTCTTTGCATCCTTCGCCGTGACGGCAGTAGCCCTGGCTTCGCTGACTGGCTGCGTTGTGTCCACAGAACAACCCCCACCAGCTGAACCAGTGACGGGTGCGAGCTACCCCGATGATTCCATGCATGGCACGGTACAGGGGGCCCAAGAGAGCACCGAAGCACCGCTGAACGTCGTTGCCGTTGATGCCATGGGCCACGCGAGTACTACCGATTTGCTGGATGGCACGGAATCTCGTTTGGAAACTCTCGGTGTACCAACCGCACTCGCCAGCGACGGACGATACGTCTTCGCCTCGACGCGCGACGGGCTGTCGATCATTGACAGTGGGATGTGGAGCTGGGCTCATGGAGACCATTTCCACTATTACCGGGCCGCGCCTCGAAGCGTGGGAACACTGCAAGGGGGAGCACAAGCAACGGTCACCGGATCGGCGTTGTCCACCTCCGGCGGCACGGGTGTTTTCTTCCGAGACACTGGAAAAGCCGTGCTGTTGGATAACGCGGAACTTGCCGAAGGGCGCCTGAAGTCCGTTTTCGAGGTCGACGCGGGCGTACACAAGGGTCTTGTTGCGCCGCTGGGGGACGGAGCAGTGGTTACGGTCGCCGGCGACAACGGCACATCATTGGCAGTCCAGTTCATCGGATCCTCGGGACAGCCTGTCCCTGGAACTGAAACGGAGTGCGAAGACGCCAGCGGATCTGCCAACACGCCTGCGGGATTGGTCATCGGCTGCGCCGGGGGTGCCCTGGTCGCCACCGTGGACGAGGCCAGCGGCGGCGCACCGCACTACCAGCGCATCTCCTACCCCACGGGGACCAAAGCGGAAGATCGGGCAGAGCGTTTCGACGGGCGCAAGGGACGCACCAGTGTCGCTGCAGTGGCCGGTAATCATGGCGCATGGGTGCTTGACGTGCGCGAAGGAACATGGCGGCGTATTCTGGCCGATGTTCCGCTGCTGAAGGTGAGCGCGGTAGACGACAAGGAAGGGCACGTAGTCGCAGTGGATACGTCGGGACGTATCCACGTTCAGAAGCTCAACAGCAATGACCGACCCGACGTCTCCAAGCCATTGCTGGCCAAATCCCTCGAAGATCAGGAATCGCTCGCCGGTGTCGAATTGGTGACGGACCAACAGCGAGCCTATGTCAATGATCCGGCGGCCGGAACCGTGCATGAGATTGCCTTTGCCGATGGGGCACGCATTGCCAGGAAGATTGACACTGCTGCCAAACCGGTTTTCATGGCGGTGACCGGACGATGAACAAAAGCAATATTCGTACATTCGGCGCCTTCGCCATGGTGCTGGCCAGCTTCCTGTTGTCAGGTTGTGTTCCCGAGGGCACGGCGGATGGCACTGCGCGCATTGTGGTCACCACCAATATTCTCGGCGACGTAACCAAAAACTTGGTTGGGGGCGCCGCTGAGGTAAGCACCTTGATGAAACCGAATGCCGATCCCCATTCATTCGAAATTTCTGCGCGCGAAGCTTCGGAGTTATCGCACGCCGATCTGCTGATATCGAATGGAATGGGACTTGAAGAAGGGCTGGAGCAGCACCTTGAATCAGCTGCTGCTTCGGGAACGCGGCGATTTGTGGCGGGGGATCACCTGGAGCCAATCGCCTATAACTCCGAAGCGGGCAATAACACACCCGATCCCCATTTCTGGACGGATCCTGCTCGGATGCTCGACGTCATTGACGCCCTGACAACAGAATTACGCGCCGTCGATGGTGTGGACCCGCAGCAATTGGAACGTGCATCTGCTTCGTTCCGCGAGCAAGTGGTGCAGCTAGATCGGCGAATGTCCGATTCCTTTGCGCTGATCCCCTCCGAACGCCGTGCGCTGGTGACCAACCACCACGTTTTCGGGTACCTTGCCGAACGCTTCGATTTCCGCGTGATCGGTGCCGTGATTCCTGGTGGTACCACGCTCGCTTCGCCAAGTGCCGCTGATCTGAAAGACCTGGCGGATGCGATCCGCAAGGCACAGGTCCCGGCGATCTTCGCTGACTCCTCACAACCGGATCGGCTGGTTCAAGCTCTCGCCAGGGAATCCGAAGTCCAGGTCGCGGTCATCGAGTTGTTCACCGAATCCCTGACCGAGTCCGGACAGGGCGCCTCCAACTATCTGGAAATGATGACAACGAATACCGAACGTATCACCCGAGGGCTCGGCTGACGACCCCACTGAACGAAAAAGTGTTCAGGAACCTACCAATGCTCCTGATCCACGTACAAGAAAGGTAATGAACCATATGTACAAGACACACCGCCGATCTTTCGGCATGCTTTCCTCACTTGCGGTGCTTGCGCTGGCCGCCACAGCGTGCGCGTCAACCAGCGATGCGGCCTCCAATTCCTCCGCGGGGCCAGAAGAAACAGCTGGTTCCGCTGCGCTGGCGGTTTCCTATGAAAACGGCATCGCGGTACTCGACGGCCAGAGCCTGGAAGTCAGGCAAAGCTTCGACAGCGAGGCGTTTACGCGCCTGAACGCAGCCGGAGACGGACGCAGCGTGCTTGTGACGACATCAAAAGGATTCCAGGTGCTCGACACCAAGGCTCCGGAAATGCGCCAAGCGACCTTCGCCGCGAAAGCACCGGGGCACGTGGTGCGCCACGATGGAAAGACCATCCTGTTTGACGATGGCACCGGAGACACAACGTTTTTCGAATCCTCCAGTCTTGCAAGTAGCGGGAACGATTTGCCCCAAACCGATGTCGTGGCAGGCCAGGAGGCGCATCATGGGGTGTCAGTCAAACTCTCGGACGGCACGTTGGTGACAACAGTGGGCACCGCGCAATCACGTAGCGGAGCCAAGGCGCTCGACGAACAGGGGAACGAGATCGCTCGGAACGAGGATTGTCCGGGCGTGCACGGAGAAGGCACTGCCGCCGGCGAAGCAGTGGTCTTCGGCTGCGAGGACGGGGCGTTGCTCTATCATGATGGACGCTTCGACAAGTTCACCGCACCAGATAAGTATGGACGCATGGGCAATGCCTTCGTCTCCGAATCCAGCCCGTTGATTATCGGCGATTACAAGAACGACCCGGACGATGAGGGGTACCTGCTGGGAAAAGTGGCATTGATCGATACCGAAAAGCAAAGTTACAAGGTCCTGGACCTGCCGGGGGATCTCAAATACACGTGGAGAGGAGTAGTTCGCGGCCCGCAGGATCGTGCCTATATCCTCGCGACCGACGGGTCGATTCATGTCCTGGATCCGGCCACCGGTAAAGTCACCGGGCAATACCCTGTGATCGATCCATGGGAAGGGCCGAAGAATTGGCAGGACGCGCACCCGGCGCTGACCGTGAACGGAGACACGGCCTACGTGGCTGATCCGCATAACAAGCAAGTCCATGCGGTGAACCTTGCAACGGGCGAAAAGACTGCGAGTGTCACGCTCGACGGCGTTCCGAATGAAATGGCAGCCGCCATAAGCCGATAGCCAAGTTTTCCGTATTCTGGAACCGGTTGCAGAGGATCTCGTGTGAATTCATGTTTGACTTCGGTCCGGCTCATCGGCATGGAGACGAACCTATGCGGTTCTGAGCTGGAGTTATGTTAAGGAAAACGCTGGGATCCGCAAAAATTGCGAGGATCCCAGCGTTCCCCTGTTTCTGTTTACGGCTACGGCTTGAATTTTTTCCAACTGTCTACTGATCAGTTCTATCGCCTGGTGCTGCACCGCGGTCGGCATGGCGAGCCGCTCGAAGGTCGTGTCGGTCCCGGGCATGCGGGGAAAGGCTCTGGTGATAGGAGCCGTCATGGGAATTGGGTTGGCGGGATCTGGGGCTCGGAGCACGTAGCGAATGCGGGGGAAATTCAGCTGTGCATCTCCCGGCTGCGCCGCGTAATCCAGGCCGGCACGGCCAACCCGGTGCTCCTGCTGACTTCGTCGGACATGGGTGACAGCTGGAAGCACATCTCCAACGTCGCTGAAACAGGGTTAGCGACGCTTTCTGCTGCCAATTTGTCAATGTCGTCTGTATCAGGGGACCTCGTGCCTACCCGAATATAACGAAGTATAAAAAATCTTATACACACATATACTTTTTTATAGCGAGGGCAGCCGGAGCGGATCCAGACCTGAATCCTTATTGTCCTTGCGTTGGCATGGTTCCAAAGGTACTAACGGGTCGCGATAACGACATCGCGGCATTGACTCAGATTGCTGGAGCTTGATCCGCAAGATGTAATAGAAAACATTTCGCTTGCGGTGAGGCATGAACATGGCGCGCTTATGATTTTTTATTGATGAGATGCAGGAACTGGACGAAGAGGCAGCACGAGAATCCCTTGCGAAACCTGCCCGGCAAATGGGCCAGTTTTATTCTGAGGATGTCTTGGATGCACATTGTTAATGTAGCGGGTAACTGCCCGTATTTTCTGCAGGACTTTGGCAGTGCGATATGGATGGTCGCAACGGGTTCGCCCTTCTCATTGCAGAACGCCCAGACCGCCAAAGAACTCGGCAGGGCACGTTTGGACTCAGGATTCTTCCCATCGCGCTGGGAGCGCGCCACCCCGGCGGAACGTGAGTATATGAAGGCCATGGCTGTCGAAAGAGATGACGGCTCCACGAAGCGCGCACATCGCTCAACGTCTGGAAAATCTGCACAGGCGTTGGCGCCGTCAAGGGCTTCGCTGATTTCTAAGGGGATTATTTATGCACCGCAGCGTGGGTGCATCGCGTTTACCGTACCCGCGATGACCAGTCTCATTGAACGCCAGCGATAATTACTGAAGGACCGAGCCGGCAGCCGGCTAGTAGTACACCGCCAGCGGGCCTTCCGGGCCGGCGATCACGCGCACCGGAGTTTCGAACACATCGGTGAGGATCTCGTCGCACATGATGCGCTCCGGGGTGCCGAACTCGACGACCTTGCCCTGCTTCATGGCGCAGATGTAGTCCGCGTAGTGCCCGGCGAAGTTGATGTCGTGCAGCACGATCACGATGGTGCGGTTCAGTTCCGCGGCGGCGCGCTTGAGGTGGCGCATCATGATGACCGAGTGCTTCATGTCCAGGTTGTTCAGCGGCTCGTCCAGCAGCACGGTGTCGGTGTCCTGCGCGAGCACCATCGCCACGTAGGCGCGCTGGCGCTGCCCGCCGGAGAGCTCGTCCAGGTATCGGCCCTCCAGTTCGGAGAGGTCCAGGAAGTCGATCGCGCGCGAGATGATCTCCTCGTCGGCGGTGGTCAGCCGGCCCTTGGAATGCGGGTAGCGGCCGAAGCCCACCAGCTGGCGCACGGTCAGGCGGGTGACGAAGTGGTTTTCCTGGCGCAGGATCGAGACGATCTTGGCCAGGTCCTTGGAGTTCGTCTTGGTGACGTCGTAGCCGGCCACCTCGATGCTGCCCGAATCGATGCCCAGCAGGCGCCCGACCATGGTCAGCATGGTGGACTTGCCGGCGCCGTTCGGGCCCACCAGCGCGGTGATGCCGCCGGAGGGGATCTGCAGGGTCACCGGGCCGATCGAGACTTCTGAGGAGTACTTCTTCTGGACTTCGTTGAGGGTGATCACAGCCGGCCCTTTCGCAGGATGAAGATGAGGAATGTAATGCCGCCGACGGCTTCGATGATGATGCCGACCACGCCCTGGGCGTAGAAGACGTTCTTCATGATGAAGTAGGACCCGGCCAGCACCACGAAGCCGGCAAGGAACGCCATCGGGTAGATGAAGCGGTGGTCGTAGGTGTCGGCCAGCTGGTAGGCCAGGGTCGCGACCAGGAAGCCCAGGAAGGTCAGCGGGCCGACCAGCGCGGTGCTCACGGCCATCAGGATGGAGACGAAGAACAGCGTGGTCATCACCTCGCGGCGGTGGTTGATCCCCAGGTTGATGGTGGTTTCCTTGCCCAGCGCCAGGATGTTCAGCTTCTTGGAGCTGGCCACCAGGTAGCCGCCGGCGACGAGCATCAGCGGGATGGCCAGCGGCATGTAGCTCATGTCGGCGTTGGTCATCGAGCCGAACAGCCGCGCGGTGAGCACGTCGAACTCGCTGGGGGTGAGCATGCGCTGCATGAACGTGGCCACCGAGCCCAGCCCGGTGCCGATGATGATGCCCACCAGCAGCATGATCTGGATGTTGCCCAGCTTGCCGGAGAGCAGCCAGCCGTACAGCGCCACGGACAGCGCCACCATGATGCCCACCTGCAGTGCGAACTGGCCGATGCCGCTGAAGAAGGTGATGCCGGCGATGCCCAGGAAGAACACCGCGCCGGTCTGCACCACCCGGTACAGCGCCTCGAAGCCCATGATGGACGGGGTGAGCAGGCGGTTGTTGGTCACGGTCTGGAAGGAGACGGTGGCGATCGCCTGGCAGGCGGCGACCACGGCCATGGTCAGGATGCTGCCGGCCCGCATCTTCGCGATGATCCAGAATCCCTCGGTGCCCACCGGCATGGGGTTGTCCCACGCCAGCAGCCCGAAGCCGAAGAGCAGCGCGAGCGCCATCATGATCCCCAAGGTGATCCAGTAGCGCTTGCGCACCTTGGAGGTGGGCATGGCCCCGGAGGCCCGGGAGGAATGGTGGCCGGCGAGTTCCGGCAGTGAAATCAGATTAGCCACGTTTGCGCTGCCTTAGGAGCATGATGATGAAGACGACGGAGCCGACCACACCCAGGATCAGCGATACCGGGATCTCGAACGGCATGATGATGGTGCGGCCGATGAGGTCGCACACGGTGGTGATCGCGATGCCCAGCAGGCACACCCACGGCAGGTTGCTGCGCAGGTCGTCGCCGCGCACCATGGACACGAGGTTCGGCACGATCAGACCCAGGAACGGCAGGTTGCCGATTACCACGGTCACCACGCCGGTGGCCACGGCGATCAGCGCGGTGCCCAGCAGCATCACGTTGCGGTAGTTCAGCCCCACGTTGGTGGCGATCTCCTCGCCCAGCCCGGCGACGGTGAAGCGGTCCGCGACGATGAAGATCGCCACCGCCACGGCGGCCACGATCCACAGCACCTCGTACTGCCCGCGGATCACCGAGGTGAACGAGCCGGCCAGCCAGATGCCCAGCGACTGCAGCTTGTCGGTGGTCAGCGCCAGGAACGTGGAAAACGCCCCGACCACCGAGCCCAGCATGATGCCCACGATCGGGACGGTCAGCGAGGCCTTCAGCGAGACGCGGCGCAGGAAGAGGAAAAAGAGCATGGTGCCGGCGAAGGCGAAGAGGATCGCCACTGCCATCTTGGACAGGAGGGTCGCCTGCGGGAAGAGCACCAGCATCACCAGCAGGCCCAGGCCCGCCCATTCGGTGGTGCCGGTGGTCGTCGGCTCGACGAACCGGTTCTGCGTCAGCAGCTGCATGACCAGCCCGCTCATCGCCATCGCCGCCCCGGCCAGCACCAGTGCGATGGTGCGCGGAATACGGGTGATGGCGAACATCTGCGCGCCGTCCTGGGCGCCGAAGATGTCGTAGACGCCAGTGAACAGGGAGAACGCCAGGAGGATGAGCACACCGATGATGCCCAGGAGCAGCTGCCAGCTGAAGAGCCTGCCCTTGGTGCGGGGTGTGGACAACGTGGTAGTCATGAGGCCGCCGATGAATGTGTGGTGATGGTGCAAAGCGGCGGGACCGTGTTCGGTCCCGCCACTTCTACGCTGTGATGCGCGGTGTGATTACTTCGCCGCTTCCAGGGCGTCAGCGAATTCGTTGAGGAATTCGGTGTAGGTCTGGATGCCTTCGTTGGTGTAGGTGTCCGCCGGCATGATGACGACGTGGCCTTCCTTGGCGGCGGTGACGTTCTTCAGCGCCTCGGAGTTCTCCAGCAGTTCCTTGGCCGGCTTGTAGCCTTCGGCGTCCGCCTCGACGGCCGCATCGCGGTCCATCAGGATGATCCAGTCCGGGTTGGACTTGGCGATGGCCTCCACGGAGACGTCGTCGCCTTCGTGGTCGGTGGAGGAGTCGTCAAGCTTCAGCGCCGGGGTCAGGCCCAGCACGTCGAACAGCGGGCCGACGGTGCGGCCGGTGCCCGGAGCGGAGTAGCCGAACTCGCCGCCGGAGGTGATCAGGCCCATCACGGTGTCTTCAGGGTTGTAGGCGTCGGTGACGCGCTTCTCGGCGGCCTGCAGGTCGGCGACCAGCTTGGCGGCTTCATCCTGCTTGCCGAAGATTTCGCCCAGCACGGTGGTCTGACGCTCCAGCTCGGTGTCCAGCGGCTCGCCGTCGCGCGGATCCAGGTTCACCACGGTGGCCTTCGGCGCCAGTTCCTTGAGCTTGTCGGCGTGCTGGGTGAAGCGCTGGCCGTTGATGATCAGGTCGGGCTGGACTGCGACGACCGCTTCCAGGTTCGGCTCGCGGTGGCTGCCCAGGTCGACGATCTTCTCGTCCTTGGTGTAGGCGATGGTGTCAGGCATCAGCGCAACGGCGCCGGCCTTCAGCTCCACGCCCCAGTCGGACAGGGTTTCGAAGGTGCGGTTGTCGGTGGCGACGACGGAAGCCGGCGGAGTGGCGACGCTCTTCTCGCCCTCGTTGTCCGTGATGGTGACGGTCTTGGCTGCGCTGTCGGTGTCGCCGGAAGCGGCTGAAGTGGTTGAACCGCAGGCGGTCAGGGACAGGGCTGCGATGCTCAGCAAGGCTGCTGCGCGAAGCTTCATGGAGGCCATGGTTTCCTTCGTGTCGAGGCAACCGTCGCGGTTGCTGGAACAAGTGATCTAAGTATTAGCTTAGCCTTAGCTGTAGTAAATACGTTAAGCCGCTGTCCTGTTGTGTGGGACACATAAAGTAGGTTCGCATTGGCTAATCTGAGCCAAAATCCGCGGATTTCCGGGCTTTGGTAGATGAACCTAAGATGATTAGTTGCTAATTGCAACCGGAAAAGTTGGCTATTTGTGACTTGCGGTTGCGCGCACCGGGCCTGGTCGCCGGCGAAACCGGCCGGATCGGCCCATGGATTAGGCTTTTTGGTATGGAAGATTCCCTGAACAAAGTGGCCTGGCCCGTGGCGACCGAACGCCTGTCCCTGCGCAGGCTCGAATCCGAGGATCTTGAAGCCACCTGGCGGTATCGCCAGCTTCCCGAAGTCACCGAATGGATCACCGCGGCTCCTGCGACCTTCGGGGAGTATCGGGAGCATTTCCTCTCCGAGGGCCGGATCCACCGCGACGTCGCGGTGGAGATCGCTGGGGACGACGGCAACAAGGTGCTGATCGGCACCGTCATGCTCAAGGTGCACGACGGCTGGGGCCAGAGCGAAATTCTGGACCAGACCAGATGCGTTGAAGCAGAGATCGGCTGGAGCTTCGACCCGGCCTACGCCGGGAAAGGCTATGCCACCGAGGCGGTTCGCGCGGTGCTCGAACTGAGCTTCGGCGCGCTTGGCCTGCGCCGCGTGGTCGCAGAGAGCTTCGCGGCCAACGATCGGTCGTGGAAACTCATGGAGCGCGTCGGAATGCGCCGTGAGTCCTACAACCGCCGCAACGGGCTGCACCGCAACGGCGAATGGATGGACGGCGTGGTGTACGCGATGCTGGCCGATGAATGGGGCGAGCTGGTCACCGCTTAGGGTAGGTCACCCGATGCCCCGGGCCGATCACCGCGCCCGAGGTGAGTTCTGCTTCCGATGCTGAAGCGACAAGATGCAAGACCTTGGCTCCACGCGCCAGCAGGTGGTCGGCGATGATCCTCCGGTGGCATCGCCACCATACGGCCTCGGAGCACATCAGCGCCAAGCGCTCCTGCTCGGCCCGCGCCACCAGATCCTGCGCGGCGTCGACAAAAACTTGGCTCAGCGCATGGTCGGCGTAGTTGTGGAAACTCCTGTTGTCCCACCATGCATTGGTGTCGAACGGAACCGTCGTGCTCACCGGGCGCCGGCCGGCGAGAGCCGGGGAGGCTTGCAGCGCGATTCCGCATTCCGCCAGCGAGGTGCCCAGGGCATCGGCGTTGAACTGCGGATACTTGGTGGATCCGCGCAGCTTGCGCACGTCGACGACGGTCTGCACTTCATTCTCGCGCAGCAGTTCGATGAATTGCTCGATGCTGTGGTTCGAATGGCCAATGGTCAGTATGGTCGGCTCCGGCATGGTCTAGTCGTCTTTGAGCAGCCGGAGCGCCTGGCCCTTGTGCGCCGCGATGTGATCGGTCTTGTCGCTCTTGATTTCGTATTGCGGATCGTCCGGGGACGCCCGGCGGGTATGCCCCTTGTAGTCGAAGTCCTGCTCGTGGATTTCGGTGATGCGGCCCGAAACGCGACCGGCCTCGGAATTCCACGAGACGTGGTCGCCGACCTTGAATCTGTGTGCCATGGCAATCTCCTTGGTGGTTACGGCCATTGAACCAGCCGGGCAGGGAGGGAGCAACCGTTCATGGGGGCTGCCCGGTTGAAGTCCGAGCGGGAGCCGGGAGTTCTGTCCGGATCGGGCCTCCACTGCTCGCGGCTATGGAATAGTGGGGCGAACCGTGAGGTTATGCGACGTGAAGACCAACTAGGAAGGGACGGTTCATGACCGAATCACCACGAGTAGTCATCCTTGGCGGACATGGCAAGATCGCATTGCTGGCTGCCCCCAAATTGAAGGCCAAGGGGTTCGCAGTCGACGCGCTGATCCGGAATCCGGAGCATGCCTCGGATGTCGAGGCCGCATCGGCCAACCCCGTGCTGCTCGATATCGAACGTGCGGGGATGGACGAGCTGGCCGCCGTATTTGACGGCGCGAAGGCGATCGTCTTCTCCGCGGGGGCCGGGGGCGGTGATCCCCGCCGTACCAACGCGGTGGACTTCGAGGCGGCAACCCGAGCGATCCGCGCGGCCCGGCAAAGCGGTGTGAAGCGATTTGTGATGGTGTCCTACGCTCGCGCCTTGGTCGACGCCGACAACCTCGATCCAGCGCACTCCTTCTACCCCTACGCCCGTGCCAAGCACGATGCGGACGAAGCGCTGCGCGACTCGGACCTGGACTATACGATTCTCGGCCCGGGCGCGCTCACATTGGGGCCGGCGACGGGCAAGGTCGATGTTGCCGACGAGTCGGGCAAGATCGATGGCAGCGATCTTGCCTCGTCCGACACTTCCCGCGAAAACGTCGCCGAGGCGATTGCACTGGTGATCGACAAGGGCCTGCTCATCCGCCAGACAGCGAACTTCTTCGACGGGCAGACCCCGATGGAGGAAGCCTGGAGCTAGCGCTCCCCTATCTGCAGGACATGTAACCCCCGTGAATTCCACGGGGGTTTTGTTCTGCCGTCGCATCGGCTCGCAGTTGCCAGGTGATCGCCGATCTGCGGCTGCGGCCCACTGCTCCTTGGGTCGGTTTGGATGATTCCGCCCGCCGGGAGCTGATGGCTGCATGTTGGGACTATGTCGTTGCGAGACGTTGGAAGACGGGCAGGCGGTCGCCTGCGACGCAGAACCAAGGTGAATATGACCGGCGGGCCTAGTGGATGTGACAGTAGTTGACCCCAGGTTTCGGGTGCCTTCGTCCGGGCGGCAACGGCTCCTACTGTTGAGCCAAAACCTTCGATTCTGCATCACTGAAAGTACCTCGGCCATGACTCAAACACTTGCTCCCGCCGGCGCGACCGGCCGCGAAAACCGCGGCAGGTTGCGCGGTAACCTCTCGGTGGCTTCCATCGTCTTTATCGTCGTGGCGGCGGCATCGCCCCTCGGCGTGATCGGAGGCCCGGTCCCGCTGGGCATCGCGTCGGGCAACGGGGCCGGTTTCCCCTTTTCATTCGTCATCGCGACCGTGGTTCTTCTGCTGTTTTCGGTGGGGTTCACCCAGATGACCCATTTCGTGCCGAACGCCGGTGCGTTCTATGCCTACGTGGGAACCGGTATGGGCAAGGGACTGGGGCTGGGCGCGGCATTCGTGGCCCTGCTTGCCTACCTTGCCTTGGAAGCCGGTGTTTTCGGGCTCTTCGGCCCGGGGCTGGCTGAACTTGTCCAGTCCTATGGAGGACCTGTGTTGCCCTGGTGGGTGTGGGCCGCGGCGGGCTTCATTGTCGGCAGCCTGTTCGGCTACCTGAACATCGAGCTGTCCGGAAAGCTGCTGGCGGTGCTGCTGATCGCGGAGGTGGCAATCGTGCTGGTGCTTGACGCGGTCGTGATCCTCTCCGGCGGCGGACCCGAGGGTTTTGCCACCGGGTTCGTGACGCCTGCGCAGATCGTCTCCGGAGCGCCGGGCATGGGAATCCTGTTCGCGATCCTCAGCTTCGTGGGGTTCGAGGCCACCGCCGTGTTCCGCGATGAAGCGAGGGATCCGCAGCGCACCATTCCGCGGGCGACATATATTTCGCTGATTTCGATCGGCGCCTTCTACACGATTTCCAGCTGGGTGCTGATCAGCGCGAACGGCGAAAGCGACATCGTGAAGAAGGTCGCCCAGAACCCCGGCACCATCCTGCAGAGCACCACCGAGGCCTACCTCCGAGCCGCCGGCGGGCACATCGTCCAGCTGTTGTTCGTGACCAGCCTGTTCGCCTGCATCCTGTCCTTCCACAACATTGCCTCGCGGTACTTCTTCCAGCTCGGGAACCGGGGAGTGCTGCCCGCGGCGCTGGGCCGGCCGCACCCGAGTTTCGGCTCTCCGGCCGCGGCTTCGTTGCTGGCCTCGCTTGTCGTCGGACTGCTGGTGGTGGCGGCCGTGGTGCTGCGGCTTGATCCGATCAGCCAGTTCTACACCTGGCTCGGCGGGATCTCTTCGGTGGGTATCGTGCTGCTGTTGACGCTGACCTCGGTAGCCGTGCTGGCCTTCTTCGCACGCCAGCAACCTAGTGGTCCCCGCTGGCAGCGCCGGGTGGCTCCCGGGCTGGGCCTGGTCGGGCTGCTCGGCTTCCTGGCCATCATCCTAGCCAACCTGCCGTTGCTGGTGGGGGAGGAGAGCTACGGGCCGTTCTCCATCGGGGTGCTGGTGCTGCTGGCTTCCGGGCTGGTCGCTGGGCCGGTTCTGGCACGGCGGCGGGAACTTTTCTTCGGCTGACGGGGTAGCGGCTTAAGAGCGGAATTCCCCGCTGCGTCAGCAGCGGGGAATTCCATGTCATCACTCGCACCTTCATGAGGTACTTACGAGTCTAGGACGGGTTTCTGTGCGGCAACTAGGCCGGGACTCCCTGTTTGCTAGGCGCGCGTCCCGGCGTCGGAGGGCTGGCGGGTGATGGGCCAGCCGGTGATCTGCTTGGGACGCGGCGGGGCGTAGGTGCGCACCTTGGAGGTGCTCAGCCCCATGCGGACCAGCGATTCGGCGATGGTGACCGCAGCGCGGACCCCGTCGACGATAGGTACTCCCGTGGCCGCGGCCACCTGTTCCTCCAGCTCCGCCATGCCGCCGCAGCCCAGACAGATGACCTCGGCCTTGTCCTGTTCCACGGCGGCGCGGGACTGCTCGACGATGGCTTCCACCGCGCGCTGCGGGTCGGATTCCAGCTCGAGCACCCCCAACCCGCTGGCGCGCACCGAGGCCAGCCGGTCGGTCAGCCCCGCCAGCTTCAGCCGGTCCTCGATCAGCGGCACGGCCCGGTCCAGGGTGGTGATCACCGAGTACTTGTGGCCCAGGAACTGGGCGGTGGAGGCGGCGGCTTCGGTGATGTCCACGACCGGAACGTCCAGCAGCTCCTGCAGGCCCTCGCGGCCGTGCTCGCCATAGCCGGCCTGGATGACCGCGTCGAAGGGTTCGGTGTAGTTCGCGACCTTGTCCATGACGGCCAGCGCGGCCAGGTAGCTTTCGAAGTTGCCCTCGCAGCTGTCGGCGCCGAAGTCCGGGGTCAGCTCCACGATTTCTGTGCCGGGGGAGGCGACCTGGCGCGCGGAGTCGCCGATCGCGCGGGTCATGGACGCGGTGGTGTTCACGTTCAGTACGAGAATGCGCATGTTCGGCTCCTTAGTGCTTCGGGGTGACGGCGATGGCTTCGCCGTCCAGGTCGACGAGGTTCTGGTGCCGCTTGGCCAGCAGCAGGTAGGCCAGCGCGCCGGCGCCGGAACCCAGGAACCAGGCGAAGGCGCCGACCACGTGCAGGGCGGGGACAAAAGCCAACAGCAGCGCGATGATGGAGCTGATGGCCAGCGCGGCGACCGCACGGTAGTTGAAACCACGGGTGTAGTAGTAGGTTCCCCCGGGCTCCGCGCGGTACAGGTCCATGACGTTGATGCGTGCGCGGCGCACCAGCCAGTAGTCGGCCATGATGATGCCGAACAGCGGGCCGAGCAGAGCGCCCAGGCCGCCCAGGAAGTAGTTGATGATCTCGGGGGAGTTGTACAGGTTCCACGGCAGGATGACCAGGCCGATCACCCCGGAGATCAGCGCCGCCTTGCGGAAGTTCAGGTGCTTGGGGAACAGGTTGGTCAGTGCGTAGGTTGGCGCGACGAAGTTCGCCATCAGGTTCACCGCGATGGTCAGCACCAGCAGTGCGCCGGAGGCCAGCAGCAGCAGGAAGGTGTTCGGGATCGCCTCGACCACGTCGGACGGCGAACTGATGATTTCCCCGTTGATGGAGAACTGCGTGCCGGTCAGCACGACCACGATGGCGCCGAAGAACAGCATGTTGATCGGGATGCCGAAGAAGTTGCCCTTGACGATGGCCTTCTTCGAGCGTGCGCCGCGGGTGAAATCGCAGAAGTTCAGCACGAAGGTGCCGTAGATGGAGACCCAGAGGGCGGCGGCGCCGAGCATGCCCAGCCACATGTCCAATCCGGACTTCGGGGTTCCGGTGTGCATCGAGACGTTGAAGCCTGATTCGACGAGCATCCAGATGGCCAGCGCCAGGAAGGTCACCAGGATGATCGGCCCGGCGAAGGCCTCGTACTTGCGGATCATCTCCATGCCGTAGCTGACGATGACCAGCTGGATGGCCCACAGGGCCACGAAGCAGATCCAGCCCAGCGAGTTCAGGCCCAGGAAGTTGGTCTCGGTCAGGCCCGCGGCGCCTGGCGCCACGGCGATGACCATGACGGAGAGCACCTGGGAGGCCAGATAGGTCTGGATGCCGAACCAGGCGATGGCCACGGCCCCGCGCAGCAGCGCCGGGATCTGTGCGCCGGTGATGCCGAAGGCGATGCGGCTCATCACCGGGAACGGCACGCCGGTCTTCTCGCCCATGAACCCGGAGAGGGTCAGTAGCGCGAAGAGCAGGATCGCGCCGATTCCCAGCGCTCCGAGGATCTGCCAGCCGCTCATGCCCAGGGCGAAGAGCCCGATGGCGAAGGCGTAGTTGCCCAGCGAATGCACGTCGTTGGCCCACAGGGTGAAGATGCTGTAGGCGCTCCAGGTGCGGCCGGAGCGGGTGGTCGGGGCGAGGTCCTGGTTGTAGAGCGAGGGGCTGAGCTCATAGGGGTTGGCGCGGTCGATTCCCGACCGCTCGTGCCCGATTTCTGCCGGAACGGCATGCGAAGCTTGAGGCGTGTTCTGCGCCATGATGGACATCCTTTAACAGGGGCCGCGGCCGGGAGGCGGAAAGCCTGGACGGTGGCAGGCGGCGGGATCTATTGGTAGGCGTGCGCGGCGGGTCTGAACGCGTGGAGGTTCGACGGCTGCGGGAAACGCGCTACGGGTAGATCGGCATGCCGAAGTTCAGATAGAACTCGGCAGGCGTGCCGGAGAACGACAGGACCGGAAGCGGGGTTCCGTAGTCCGGGTTCATGCTGTGCTCCGTGCTGAAATAATTCTGCATGGCTGCTCCTGAGCGTTAATTCTGACTCCGAGATATGTGCCAATCGTGCTTGGTGAATTAACTGTATGCGCTGGGTCACATTATCGCAATAGAAAATATCGATTCCGCATTGCGGGAACCAAGGGGAGTGGAGGAGTCGCTAGGGTTTGCGCTGATGGGAGAGCTGTCGAGGCAGTGAGCGAGCTCGCCGCCTTCCTTGGGTTGGTGGATCCGGATTGCGATGCCCCTGTGGATTTAGGCGGTCTTGACGGAAAAATCCCGACGTGTTTTATCCGACTGGCGGAAGTTCTGCGGAAGATTCGAGCCCGAGGGGGTCCTGTTGAAGCTTGGTTGGGGCCTGATTTCGTCGCCCGGAACGTGGTGCGGCGCCATGAATGGGAAGGCGCTTGACAGTGACGCGGATCTCGCCCTACAGTTTTCATAAAGCAAAACCCAAATTCCATAAAGCGGAATCTTGGGGCAAGGTCTCGAAGGGAAAACCAGTGTCGTACACTCTGAACTGCTCGATCCTGCTCACCGAACTCCCCCTCCTGGAGCGCGCCGCGGCGGCCAAGGCCGCCGGCTTCGACAGCGTCGAGTTCTGGTGGCCCTTCGCGGAAGCCGTTCCGACCGACAAGCAGGTCGACGAATTCGTTGCTTCCATCAAGAACGCCGGCGTGCAACTGGACGGACTGAACTTCTTCGCCGGCGACATGCCGGCCGGCGACCGCGGTCTGGTCTCTTGGAAGGGACGTTGCGGAGAATTCAAGGACAACGTGGAAGTGGTCGCCGCCATCGGCGAAGCCACCGGCTGCACCTCCTTCAACGCCCTGTACGGCAACCGCCTGGACGGCTTCACCGCGGCGGAGCAGGACGAGCTGGCGGTGAAGAACCTGCTCGCCGCCACCGCGGGAGTCGCCAAGATCGGCGGCACCGTGCTGATCGAGCCGGTCTCCGGCACCGAGGCCTACCCGCTGAAGACCGCCGCGGACGCACTCGCGGTCGTGGACGCGGTCACGGCGGCCGGCGGGAAGAACATCGCGCTGCTGGCGGACTTCTACCACCTGGCGGTCAACGGCGACGACGTCGCCGCCATCATCGAGGCGCACGCCAAGGACTTCGGGCACATCCAGATCGCCGATGCGCCGGGCCGCGGCGCGCCGGGCACCGGCACCCTGCCGCTGCTGGATTGGATCAGCCGCTCCCGCGAGCTGGGCTACACCGGCAAGGTCTCCCTTGAATACAAGCAGGACGCGGCCACCGCCTTCGACTGGCTGAAGACCGCCTCCGCCAGCGCCTAAGCACCCATCGCACCACCACGACTTTTGGAGTAGAGACATGTCGCAGCACGTAGCATTCATCGGCCTGGGAATCATGGGCCTGCCAATGGCGAAGAACCTGGTCAACGCCGGCTTCACCGTGACCGGCTACAACCGCAGCCAGAAAGCCATCGACGCGCTGGCCGCAGCCGGCGGAAAGGGCGCCGGATCCGTTGCCGAAGCGGTGCAGGATGCGGACGTCGTGATCACCATGGTGCCGGACTCCCCGGACGTGGAAGCGGTCGTCTCCGGCAAGGACGGAGTCTTCGCCAACGCGAAGGCCGGCGCCCTGTGGATCGACAACTCCTCGATCCGCCCGGACGTCTCGGTCCGCCTGGCCGCCGACGCCCGCGCCGCGGGACTGCGCCCGCTGGATGCCCCGGTCTCCGGCGGCGAGGCCGGCGCGATCGACGGGGTGCTGTCCATCATGGTCGGCGGCGAACCGGCTGACTTCGACGCCGCCGCGGCCGTGCTGGGCGCGGTGGGCAAAACCATCGTGTTGGTCGGCCCTTCGGGTTCCGGGCAGACGGTGAAGGCCGCCAACCAGCTGATCGTCGCCGCCAATATCCAGGCGCTGAGCGAAGCGGTGGTGTTCCTGGAGGCCTACGGCGTGGACACCGATTCCGCGATCAAGGTCCTCGGCGGCGGCCTGGCCGGCTCCGCGGTGCTCAACCAGAAGGCCCAGAAGATCCTGGACCGCGACTTCGCCCCGGGCTTCCGCCTGGCCCTGCACAACAAGGACATGGGCATCGTCACCTCGGCCGCCCGCGAGGCCGGCGTGGTGCTGCCGCTCGGCGCACTGGTCGCCCAGCTGGTGACTTCCACCGTGGCCAGCGGCGACGGCGCGCTGGACCACTCGGGCCTCTTCCGCGGCGTACAGCGCCTGTCGGGCAAGGTCGAAGCAACCGTCGGCGCCTAGCCGACTGAAAACTTCCTGCGGCGGACCCTCCGGGCACCTTCAACCCCTCGGATCCCCGGCCGCGCGCCGATCCCGAAGATGCTGCTGACTTGCTGCCGGTGATGACACGGCGCCGCACAAGAAAACATCAGCGGCGCGCACTGAGCTCTGTTCCAGTTCAGTGCCGGAATCCGATGCTCAAGGGCGCGAAGTCATGGTGACTCATGCGCCCGGGGGCTCGCCGCAGGACACTACCTCCTTCTCTCCCCATGACCCGCCGCCGGCGTTTCCCGCCCAGGTCCGCCGGCGCAGGGCACCCGAAAATTCTTAGGAAGTGAACCCCATGGCCAAAATGCGCGCTGTAGACGCCATTGTGCTGATTCTGGAAAAGGAAGGCGCCACCGAGGCCTTCGGCCTGCCCGGCGCCGCCATCAACCCGCTGTACTCGGCGATGAAGCAGCACGGCGGCATCCGCCACACCCTGCACCGCCACGTGGAGGGCGCCAGCCACGCGGCTGACGGCTACTCGCGGGCCACCGGAAAGATCGGCCTGTGCCTGGGCACCTCCGGCCCGGCCGGCACCGACATGATCACCGGCCTGTACGCGGCGATCGCCGACTCCATCCCGATGCTGTGCATCACCGGCCAGGCACCCACCCACGTGCTGCACAAGGAGGACTTCCAGGCCGTGGACATCGAGTCCATCGCCAAGCCGGTCACCAAGTACGCCTCCACCATCCTGGAGCCGGGGCTGGTTCCGGGCACCTTCGCCAAGGCCTTCCAGGTCATGCGCTCCTCGCGTCCCGGCCCGGTGCTGCTGGACCTGCCGATCAACGTGCAGCTGGCGGAGATCGACTTCGACATCGACGCCTACGAGCCGCTGCCGGTGGAAAAGCCCAAGGCCACCCGAGGCCAGGCGGAGAAGATCGTCGACCTGCTGACCAGCGGCAAGAAGCCGATCATCATCGCCGGCGGCGGCGTGATCAACGCCAACGCCTCCGGGAAGCTGGTCGAGCTGGCCGAGGAGCTGAACATCCCGGTGTCCCCGACCCTGATGGGCTGGGGCGCCATCCCGGATGACCACCGCCTGCAGTCGGGCATGGTCGGCATCCAGACCCACACCAAGTACGGCAACGCCACCTTCCTGGAATCCGACGTGGTGCTGGGCCTGGGCAACCGCTGGGCCAACCGCCACACCGGGGCGCTGGACACCTACCGCGCGGGACGCAAGTTCATCCACGTGGACATCGAGTCCACCCAGATCGGGCGGGTGTTCTCCCCGGACCTGGGCATCGCCTCCGACGCCGGCGCGGCGATCGAGAAGATCCTTCAGGTCGTGCGCGAGCGCAAGGCCGCCGGCACCCTGCCGAACTACTCTCAGTGGGCCGCGGCGGCCACCGCCCGCAAGTCCACAGGCCATCGCAAGACCAACTTCGAGAACATCCCGATCAAGCCGCAGCGCGTATACCAGGAGATGAACGCGGCCTTCGGCCAGGACACCACCTACGTGTCCACCATCGGCCTGAGCCAGATCGCCGGCGCGCAGATGCTGCACGTGTACGGCCCGCGCAAGTGGATCAACGCCGGGCAGGCCGGCCCGCTGGGCTGGACCGGACCGGCCGCCCTGGGTGTGGTGCGCGGCAAGCCGGGCGAGCGCGTGGTGGCCCTGTCCGGGGACTACGACTTCCAGTTCATGATCGAGGAGCTGGCCGTGGGCGCGCAGTTCAAGCTGCCGTACGTGCACGTGGTGGTGAACAACTCCTACCTGGGCTTGATCCGCCAGTCGCAGCGCCCGTTCGAGATGGATTACCACGTCTCGCTGGGCTTCGACAACATCAACTCCCCGGAGACCAACGGCTACGGCGTTGACCACGTCAAGGTCGCCGAGGGCCTGGGCTGCAAGGCCGTGCGCGTGACCGACCCTGCCAAGCTGGCCGATGCCTTCGCGCAGGCCAACGCGCTGGCCGACGAGCACCGGGTTCCGGTGGTGGTGGAAGTGATCCTGGAGAAGGTCACCAACATCGCGATGGGCGCGCAGCTGGATGCCGTCAATGAATTTGAAGACCTGGCATTGGAGCCCGGCGATGCGCCAACCGCGTTGGTGCCGCTGGACGACAATGCCACCGTGGATGCCTAGAGGCCAGTCGTCACTGCCTAGTCACCACTACGTTTGGCGCGGGACACCGGTTCACCGAAAAGGGTGTGTCCCGCGCCACAACCAACTAAGCTTGAAGAGAGCTTGGGCACCAGAGCAAAGATTTCAAACGAGTAGGAACGCCTCATGAGCATCAACGAAGCTGTTGAACACGACGCCCGGTCATCCGCCGCGACCCAGTATGATCTGGTGCTGCGCGGGGAGCGCATCTTGACCACCGCGGGCATCTCCGCGCGGGAAATCGGCGTGCGCGACGGCAAGATCGTCGCGATCGAACCCCTGGACAACAACCTGCAGGGCGAACGCGTGATCGACGTCGGTGCCGATGAGGTGCTGCTGCCGGGGTTGGTGGACACCCACGTCCACGTGAACGAGCCGGGCCGCACCGAGTGGGAGGGCTTCGAGTCCGCCACCAAGGCCGCCGCCGCAGGCGGTGTCACCACCATTATCGACATGCCGCTGAACACGATTCCGCCGACGGTGGATCTGGAAGCGCTGAAGATCAAGAAGGCCGCCGCGAAGCCCAAGGCCTATGTGAACATCGGCTTCTGGGGCGGGGCGATCCCGGGCAACAAGGGCAATCTGCGCGAGTTGCACGATGCCGGAGTTTTCGGCTTCAAGTGCTTCCTGCTGCACTCCGGCGTGGACGAGTTCCCGGCGTTGACCGTGGACGAGATGGAAGAGGACATGGAGGTCCTGAAGTCCTTCGACTCGCTGATGATCGTGCACGCCGAGGACTCCAGCGCCATCGACCACGCCCCGGCCGCCGAGGGCGACCAATACGAGCGTTTCCTGAAGTCGCGTCCGCGCGGCGCGGAGAACGTGGCGATCGCCCAGGTGATCGAGCGCGCCCGCTGGACCGGGGTGCGCGCCCACGTGCTGCACCTGTCCAGTTCGGACGCGCTGGCGATGATCAAGACCGCCAAGGCGGACGGCGTGAAGATCACCGTGGAAACCTGCCCGCACTACCTGACGCTGCTGGCAGAGGAGATTCCGAACGGCGCCACCGCCTACAAGTGCTGCCCGCCGATCCGCGAGGCCTCCAACCGCGAGCTGCTGTGGAAGGGACTGGAAGAGGGCATTATCGACTGCATCGTTTCTGACCACTCGCCCTCGACCATCGACCTGAAGGACGTGGAGAACGGCGACTTCGGCGTGGCCTGGGGCGGCGTCGCCTCGCTGCAGCTGGGGCTGCCGTTGATCTGGACCGAGGCGCAGAAGCGCGGCATCGCGCTGGAACAGGTCGTGCAGTGGATGGCCGTGAAGCCAGCCGAGCTGGCAGGCCTGAAGAACAAGGGATCCATCGCCCTGGGCAACGACGCGGACTTCGCGCTCTTCGCCCCGGAGGCCGCTTTCGTGGTGGACGTAAAGAAGCTGCACCACAAGAACCCGATCTCCCCGTACCACGGCAAGACCCTGGCCGGCGTGGTGCGCCGTTCGATCGTTGCCGGCAACGACGTGGACTTCGAGACCCCCACAGGCAAGCTGATCCGCCGAGGCGAAGCCTAAAACCGATCAGACCCGATCAGACCCGAACACCCCAGGATGCCGCCGGATGCCGGTGGCATCTTGGGGTGTTTTTGCTGGATGCTGGCTGGAATTCCCGACAAGGTTTTCGCGCCATGGCTGGCGGCGCCGCTACGGTGTTGGGAAAAGGAAGGAAATGCACGTGACGGCAAAAGAGGACATTGAACACCACCGGCGCACCGTGGACCGCATGTCGCGTCCGGGCGAGGCACTGGCTCAGGATTCGTCGAACATCACGGTGAGCAACCCCGACTGGTTCTACCAGGACGGAGGCGACACCATGAAGCCCAAGCCTGAGCGCCGCATGCTGCACGAACGGTTGAAATCCGAATATCGCCGGAAGTGGCCTCAGGCCAAGCAAGAGCGGCACGCTGTCATTATTGCTGGCGCACCGGGGGCCGGGAAGAGCACCTTGCTCAAGGAGCTGCTCGGCGAGCACCTGGAGGATTATCTGGTGCTCGATGCCGATGAGTTCAAGGAGCTGCTATTGCGCCAAGCGCAAGCCGACGGCAGTTACGAGAGCACGATCAAACCCGAAGAAGTCCATCAGCGCGAAGCCGCCGGGGAAGAGTTCTTCCCACTGGAACTGGCGACCTTGGTGCATGAAGAATCCTCCCAGCTCTCCACCCAGTTGCGCAGCCAATGTATTGCCGAGGGGCTGAATATCGTGGTGGACAAGGTCCTGCACTCGGCAGATGGAGCCCAGCAGCTGATTGCCGAGTTGGACGAGGCAGGCTACCGTGTCGAGATCGTGGAGGTGCGTGTGCCGTTCGAGGTTTCGCAGCAGCGCATCACCCAGCGCTGGGAGGAAGCCTATGAGGCCTCGCTTGCTGGCGAGGACGATTTGGGCGCCCGCTGGGTTCCGTACCAGTTTGCGCGCAAGGTTTTCGACGCCCCGGGCGACAAGTCCAAGCCTGAAATCGTTGCGGAGAAACTGGCCTTCGAGTCGCCTGCGGTGCTGCGCTACCGCGCGTACCGCACTGCCGACAGCGATACCGCGGATGCGGACGACTTCGGTGTGCTGGAGGTGGATATGTCCAGATCCGGACATGGCGCGGAGTTGCTGGAAACCCCGAGCAACTGACTTCCCGTTGGCCGGAATCCGGCAGCGATGAGGATTCGCGTAGGTGTTGGATTCGGCGATTAATATCGTTTCCGAACGTAGACTGAAGGAAGCGGACCCTTGGAGCATCATGACTACCTCGTTCAAAGTCCCGGTTGAACCGGCACTCATCGAATAGGCCTTGGCGCGCTCCGGGCTGAAGGTTGATGAGCTCGTGGGCCAGTTTCATGCCCTGCCCCAGTGGCTGAACGGCGAAGATGATCCAACAATGACGCAGCTTGAACACTTGGCGCAGAAAACGCATACGGCCATTGGCGACCTGCTACTGGCGGAAGTACCCGTTGAGACCGTGCCGATTCCCGACTACCGGACTGTCGCAGATGCCCACCTGTCTTCGCCAAGCGTCAATTTGCTTGATTCCATATACATTTGCGAGCGCCGGCAGGACTGGTACCGGAGATAAGCGATTAATAATGGACATGAGCCTTTGGCCTTCGTTGGTTCGTTGACCACCAATACCAACCTGCAGACAGCCGCGGCGCTGGTTTCTGCCCAACTCGGGTTGAACGAGGACATGCGCAGGCAATGGACAACCTGAACGGACGCGCGTTCGATGCTGGTCGAGGCCGCTGAGCGGGCGGGAATGCTCGTGATAATCAGCGGGATCGTCGGGACGTCGACGAGTCGCAAACTCGATGTTTCAGAGTTCCGCGGATTTGTTTTATCCGACGATATCGCACCCGTCGTCTTCGTCAACGGTGCCGATACGAAGGTCGCGCAAATATTTACCCTGGTGCACGAGATCTGCCACCTTTGGCTAGGCCAGTCCGGCTTAGATGAATTGAGCGGGAATTCTGAGTCCAGCTATGCCAATGAACGTTGGTGCAGTCGAGTCGCCGCAGAAGTCCTGGTTCCAACCTCGCTGTTCGAGCGTACCTGCAGGAATTCAGTTGCGTTGGAAGAACTCCAGCGCATGGCCAGGGAATTCAAGGTGAGCACCTTGATTGTGTCGAAGAGGGTCTACGAGGCGGGGAAAGTCGAATGGGACGAATTCGACTCGCGCTATCGGGAAGAAAAACTCCGTTTGGCTGAGCTGCTGGAAAGACAGCCCAAGCCAAGTGGTGGAAATTTCTACAAGACGCATCCATTGCGGGTCAGCCGGGAATTCGCGAGAGCGCTTATTCGAGACACTAAAACGGGACGCACACTGCAAGGCGACGCCTATCGGCTTCTGGGAACGAAAAAGTTTTCTACGTTCGTGAACTTGGCCAAAGAGCTCGGAGTCGGATAGCCATGTACTTGCTTGACGCCAACGTTTTTATCGCCGCGAAGAACCACCACTATGGTTTCGCAATTGCGCCGGGATTTTGGCGTTGGCCAGAGCGGGAATACGACGCTGGAACAGTGTGCAGCATCGACAAGGTCTATAACGAGATCGCGGCGGGTGAAGACGAACTGGCCGAATGGGCAAAACACAACGCACCGATATTCGTTGGCGGGGACGCTGCAATGGTGAGGAGCCTTCGTGAACTTGCTTCGTGGGCGAGAACAAGCGGACGATTCACTCCGGCAGCCTCGAGCGAATTCCTATCTGTGGCTGACTGTTATCTCGTGGCGTTCGCGCATGCTCATGAACTCATTGTCGCTACACACGAACAGCCCGATCATCGCGCGCGGAAGAGAATCAAGATTCCTGAGGCATGTGATCATTTGGGCGTTTCTTGGACCGATCATTTTACGATGCTTGAACAAGAACATGCCACGCTCGTTCTGGATGAACCGTAACGGCGACTTCGTCACAGGGTCAGGAAGCAGCCGTCAACCGGTATTGTTCTGTTGGCTGCTACGAAGCTTCTTGATGGCTTTGACGGTAAACCAGCAGGCTCAAGGTCAGGATCGTCAGCGTACGTGCGTCGTTGATGTCTGCCTCCAGAAGTTGTTCCAGTGCAGTCAACCGCTGGTAAAACACCGAACGCGACAGGTGGCTCAAGGACGCAGCCTGGGACCTGTTGGTCGGAGAAGCCAGATATGCCTCGAGCACACGGAGAAATTCGATCCGGCGCCTGGTATCCAAAGCGAGGATTCCGGAAAGTTGTTCCTGAGGAAGGCGCTGCAGGGTGGGCTCATGACGAAGCTCGTGGGCGAGCAGAGCCAATGGGTAGTCCGCCGCATGAACGAGTTCATCACGGCTATTCAGCCCTAGATCGCAAGCCGCGACAGCTTGATTCATGGAGTTCTGCCCTTGGGCGAGTCCTCGTGCGGCTGGACCCAGGTAAAGTGCACCGTCGAAGCAGGCCGCTGAACGTATCTTGCGTAGTTGCGCGAGATCGAATGAACCTCGAAGATCATGCCGGTAGGAAAATATGCCAAAGAGCTTGGGATGAGGTGCTCGGATTACTCCGATCAGGCAGTTGGCCAGCGGCCGAAGTTTTGACTCGAGTTCGTTTGCTGCAAGCTGGAAGTCGCTGCCTCCGGCCAGCCGAATGGCGAATCCGTGAAGGACTGAATCCTCAATCGGAAGCCCGGCAGCTTCCAACTGTCCGTGCACGAACTCCAGATTGCTTTCCATTCCGCTTTGCAGGTCTTCGAGGAGCCCTCTGCCGGTGCCCAAGCTCCACAGCCGGGATTCAGGACGCCGCAGGAGGTCTGCTCCAATGGCGGTGGCGGCCATGGTCAGTACGTGTTCGACACCGGCTGGGTGCGCAGCCTCCTTCGGGCAGATGAGCGAACCGAAAAGCTTTCCGTGCATTCGGATGGGAACGGCATGCCTGTCCGAGTTGCCAGAATTGTGGGATGCCCGTGAACGATGCTGCCACTGCTCAAAGTAATTCCTGGGCAGGATGTCCACGGAAGCATAGTTCTGGATGTTGTAACCGGAATCCTCAAGGAGCACGGTACTGGATAGCATGCGTGCGCAATCCATGAGAATGGCGTCCGTGGGAGTGCCTTGATGCATGCTTTTCGTGAAGTGCTCGGTAATTTCACGACCGGCTTTGACCCTTTGGGTTTGCTGGGCGAAAAGCCATTGGTGGATCGCCTCGGTAATTTCGACGAAGGCGACTGGCCTGTGCATCACGATCAAGGGAAGCGCGAAATTATTGCAGGCGTCCACCAATCCTTGGGGAACAGCGGGCAAACGTTCGCTGAGTTCCAGAACCAGTGCCGCTACGTTCAGCTGCGCCATGCTCGCCGCGTAGCGTTCGAAGTCCGGATCTTCGTCCCAACCAATCGCAGTGGTCAGGACTAGCTCATTGCCACGAAGGAATTCAGCTGCTTCGAAGTTTTCCAGAATGTGGGCCCATCCAATGGTGCGCAGCAGTTCATCCGGTGTCGCAAAAACCTGTGGCCTGCCAACAAGCACGGAAGGCATACGAAGCAGCTGTTCAACGGTAAGCATGGAGCCTTCCGGACAGACTGTATGGAAAGCCGAAGAATCCTCACGGATTGCCACTGTTCGGGACCTCCTGCTCTATGGAAAGCTTGCTATCACTAGATTCATCAGTGATCTGCTTCACATGATACAGAGTGTTTGAAGTACAAGGAGGTACGTCGTCATGTTCGGGTTACCAGCATTCACGACCTTTGTGATCCTTGCGGTTCCTGCCGCATGGGTCCTATATACAGCCGGATTCATGTGGTTAAGCCGTGGTTGGAAACGAGAAGATGCGAAGGATGAACTGTGAGCATTGAAATTGTTTTCCTGATCATCTACTTCCTCGCCATGGCAGGGATCGGGTTCTGGGCAATGAAGCGAGGCAATGCGGATTCTGAAGGATTCCTTCTGGGAGGCCGCAGCCTCGGGCCCGGAGTGACCGCATTGCGCCTGCAGAGCTCCTCGATGTCCGGCTACATGTTCATGGGCGCCGGATCGCTCGGCTACACCCAAGGCTACTTCGGCATGTGGTACGCCTTGGGCGACCTTGGTGGCGGCATCCTGAACCTGTCCGTTCTGGGCCGAAGGATGCGCAAGCTCTCGCAGATCCTGGGTTCCATCACCTCGATCGAATACCTGGAGCACCGCTACCCGTCAAAGTGGATCCGCCTCATCGCGGCACCAGTGGCGCTGTTCTGCATGTTCTTCTACGTGCTGGCTCAGTTCATCGCCGGCGGGCGAGGACTTGAGATGGTCTCCGGCGTTTCCTTCCCGGTGGCCCTGGCCATCGCCATCGGCGTCATCGTGCTGTACACCTTCATGGGCGGATACCTGGCTGTGGCTTACACCGACTTCGTGCAGGCAATCATCATGGTGATCGGCATGGTTTGGATCCTCATTGCGACCCTGATCGCCATCGGCGGCTTTACCGCAGGAAACAATGCCATCGGTGAAATCAACCCGAACATGCTTACCATGTGGGGAGCCGATCTCGGTTTCGAGGGCCAGTGGGGTGTCATCCTCGGCGCACTGCTCGTGTTCTCCATCGGCTACATGGGGTGGCCGCACGTAGTCGTCAGCCACATGGCGATGAAGAAGCCCTCGGTGGCCCGAACTGCCGGTGTCTACTCGGTGATCTTCAACCTTCTGTTCATCCCGGGGCCGTATCTGGTGGGCATGTTCGCATTGATCCTGCTGCCTAATCTGGCGAACCCGGAAACCGCGATTTTTGCGGTGGCAGATGCAGTACTGCCGACCTTTGCCGTGGGCATCGTGATGGCCGCGATCATGGCAGCGATCATGTCTACCGCGGACGCGCTCCTCCTGCAGGCTGGAACTATTGCCAGCCAGGATATCTACGCCAGGTTCATCAACAAGAAGATGAGCGATGGCCAGATGGTGTGGGTTTCCCGCATTACGGTGTTGGCCTTGGCCTTGGTGGGCTACGGAATTGCAGCTTTCGATCCGCCAGCTGTTGCCGCCGTCGTGATCTTCTCCACCACCGTTCTTGGCAGCGCGTTTGTGCCGTCCTATGTTTGCGCGGTCTGGTGGAAGAAGGCCAATACTGTTGGCGCGATTTCGTCGATGATTGCCGGTACCTTGGTTTCCGTCTTCTGGCAGGTTTCCGGTCTGCCGGACACTACGGGCATCGACCCGATGGTGACGGGTATCGTTGCATCGACCGCAGCCATGATCATCGGCTCGTTGGCATCGCAAAAATCCCATCCAGTTCCGGAGCGTATTGTCCGCGCCCTGGACGAGACCGCCAAGGTCGGCCCTATCCCGGCGAAGCTTCTGCTGGGTCAGGACCAGCTGCTTGCAGGGCAGGCTGAAATGGCTGGGCGTCATGAATGAAATTCTGCTGAAGACCATTGTCGACGCTGAGCACGCTGCGAAAGTTCTTCAGGCCAAGGCACCGGACCTTGAGGTTGTTTCGGCCAGCCTGAGACGTCACCCCTTCGCCGGGTTTGAGTTCCACGTACCTGCGCTCGCAGGTCGTGGGGAAACTGCCCGCGCCTTGGTGGACTACTATTCCGGCAAGGCGTTTATCAGCGATCGCTGGGAGAGCGATCCAGTCCTTGAAGTCGACGACGTGGAAGCGGTCTCCGACCCAAGCTGGAATAGTATTTCGTTTGAAACAGCACGCCAGCGTGCGAAGGCACTCTTGTCCACGGCTGCGCTGAGAAAGGCCCGTCTCGCGTGGAAAGGCGGCGTGAAGGAAACTGCTTCCGTAGAAAAAGTCTGGAAACCCAACTGGATTCTGGACGTCCGGATCCAGGGAAGAAACTACCGGGTCATCGTGGATGGCCTAAACGGCGGATATTTCTTCATCGAGTCTTGACCCAAAAGTTTATAATGGCTGGTGCCCCGGAATCGAAATGTTGAGTCCGGGGTATCAGTGTGTCAACGGGGACGGGCACAACAAGACTTCAAGCCACAGGCGCTCGCCCAAAGCTGCCATAGCCACCCGTCACCAAAGCAGGGTGAAGGGCCCGGCAATGACTCGTACGTTGCGATTGTGATTGCCGTATTCTGCAACTTCAACGGTACTTCGTTTGATACTTCGGCATTGATGGTTGCTTGATCCGGCTCTGGGTGACTACGTCTGGGTTGACGAGGACCGTGACGGTATCCAGGATGCTGACGAGAATGGCCTCGAGGATGTTGTTCTGACCATTGCCGGTCCGGATGGCAATCCTTTGATCGATGTCTTCGGCAATCCGGTTGGCCCGGTGACCACCGATGAGCACGGCAAGTACCTGTTCCAGAACCTCCCGGTTCTGGGCGAAAACGAGTCGTACGCGGTCACTATCGACCAGGACGCCTCGAAGGAAGCACTGGCTCCGTACATCCCAACCATCGAAACCGATGGCGACCGTGATCAGGATTCCTCGACTTGGGAAGCTAAGTCCGAGGGCCTGACCACGGACGGAAACGAAGACCTCACGCTGGACTTCGGTTTCGTGCTGCCAAAGGTCACCGTGGGCGACTACGTGTGGGTCGACGAGAACCGCGACGGTATCCAGGACGAGGGCGAGAAGGGCATCAAGGATGTCGTTCTGGTCATTGTGGGTCCGGATGGCAAGCCCGTGACCGATGTCTTCGGCAACCCTGTTGGCCCGGTGACGTCCGATGAGAACGGCAAGTACATCTTCGAGAACCTGCCGGTCCTCAAGGATGACGAGTCGTACACCGTCAAGATCGATCGAGAAGCATCCAAGGAACCTCTGGCTCCATACGTGCCAACGATCGTGACCGATGACAACCGCGAGAATGACTCGTCGGTGTGGGAAGCTACGACCGAGGGTCTGACCAAGGATAAGGACGAAGATCTCACCCTGGACTTCGGCTTCATTGTTCCGAAGGTTTCGGTTGGCGACTACGTCTGGGCTGATGCCAACCGGGATGGCAAGCAGGATGACGGCGAGCTCGGCATCAAGGATGTCGTTCTGACCATTGTTGGTCCGGACGGCAAGCCAGTCACCGATATCTATGGTGAACCGGTTGGCCCTGTTGCTACCGATGAAAACGGCAAGTACAACTTCGAGAACCTTCCGGTTCTGAAGGACGGCGAGTCGTACACCGTCAAGATCGATCGTGAGGCTTCGCAGGAGCCGCTGGCTCCGTACATTCCGACCCTTGAAAACGAGGGAGACCGCAGCGAAGACTCTTCAACTTGGGAAGCCAAGTCTGAAGGACTGACCGAGAACAACCAGCGCGACGACACTCTGGACTTCGGCTTCGTGAAGCCGAAGGTTTCCGTGGGCGACTACGTATGGTTCGACGAGGATGCGGATGGCATTCAGGATGACGATGAAAACGGTATCAAGGGTGTCGTGCTGATCATCGTCGGTCCGGATGGCGAGCCTGTCACTGATGTGAACGGCAACCCTGTCGGCCCAATCACTACCGATGAAAACGGCAAGTACACCTTCGAGAACCTTCCGGTTCTGAAGGATGGCGAGTCGTACACCGTCAAGATCGATAAGGAAGCTTCGAAGGACGCGCTGAAGGATTACGTGCCGACTCCGGAGAACCGTGGCGATCGTGATAAGGATTCGTCGACTTGGGAAGCTAAGTCGGAGGGCCTAGCTAAGGACGGGGACCGTGATCCAACCTTGGACTTCGGTTTCCAGAAGCCGTTGCCATGGACTCCGATCGAGCCACCGCTTCCGTCTGAGCCGACTGAGCCGCTTCCGTCTGAGCCATCTGGCTCTGGCGATTCGAGTGGTTCGGCGGAGGATCCACAGGAGCCGAATGCTTCTGAAGATCCAACTGCCGAAGGAAAGGACAATCTGGCAAGCACGGGCTTCACTGCGCTGGCTGTCCTGATTGCCGGTCTGTTGCTGGCCGCAGCGGGTGTGCTGATCACTCGCCGCAGCCGTGGTCGCCACAGCTAATCACGGCTAACGGCTGATCGAGCGCCGGATGCGCAGAAACCATTCGTGGGGACTGCTCATCCGGCGCTCTTTGCTTTTCGTCCAGAAAAATCTTTCTAGAAATTTTGCGTAATCGCGTCATGAATTAGATCGGTCGCACTCTTAACCAATACAGGCGGTTGAACAAGCAGTTCTCGTTTCATCGCCTACACGAACCACTCGCAATGGTTAGAAGCGCCGCGGCGGCCGAACGACTTGCATTGATACATGGGGGATGCAATGCGTACGGCCGGCGGAGGTGCCATATTTCTATGTAGCTCATGTTGAATACCGAATCGCTTTTCAAACGGACGTTTCGTACGTTTGTCGGTTTCTCGGTATAGTCATCAAAGCTGGGTTTCGCTACTTGTTTGGGGATAAGCAGGGTAGCCAAGTTCGCGGAAGGGAATCCAGCAGACGGCAAGTCGCATTGAGTTAAACGAGGCGAATGGGGCGCAATGACGATCGATTCAGGCAAACGCTTCGGCGAGGTCAGCGATGCAGACTTGATTCTTGGTGTTCGAAATGGAAATCGGGAGTCGGAAGCACAGCTGTACCGACGCCATAAACAGTTGGCTTTGGCTGTTGCCTACCGCCATATCGATACGCCTACCGAGGCCGAAGATGTTGTTTCAGAGTCATTCCTCAGGGTCTTCGAGTGCCTTCGCTGTGGTGCAGGGCCCGATGAGTTCTTCCGTGCCTATCTTCTCACCGTCGTTTCTCGCGAGGCTTTTGCCCGGAACGCAATTGCATCCAAACACGTGGTGACCGATGATGTTCGCGAGTTTGAGCCGGGGGATCGGTATGCCGATGAGGTGCTGCAGCGTGCTGAAGCAACTTTTGTAATAAGCGCCTTCAAATCATTGCCTGAACGTTGGCGGGCAGTTCTTTGGCATATGGAAGTCGAAGACATGCGTCCCAGGGACATCGCGCCGCTCTTGGGGCTCACGCCCAACGCTGTCTCCGCGCTTGCGGTGCGTGCACGTGAAGGTTTGCGCGAGGCTTATTTAGCCGCACATCTTAACCAGCAAGTTGAGCTGGCTTCCGGTTGTGTGGAAGTACGAAAGCTACTGCCGGCAATCATCCGAGGAAACGCCAGCAACCGCCATCACCGTGCTGCCAAGGCGCACCTTGCTGGCTGTAGTGGCTGTTCTGCAGTTTATGGTGAATTGAACCAGATCGGAATAAAGCTGCGGGCGTACGTTCTTCCGTTGATTGTTGGAGGTACGACTGCCCTAGGACTGTCTGCTGCTGGTGGCGTATTGTCCGGCACTGTCGTTTCCGCAGGGTCAGTTGCTGCCCTTTCAGCTGGATCAGGAGCCACGCCGGCGGTCTCTGCGACAGCAGCGACGGGTTTGGGAACGGGTATTACCGGGGGCGGTATCGCTGCTATTGGAGTGAGCGTTGGAGCCGGATTGGCAACGGTCGCAGTCGCCGCATCGGCCGCCGGGTTTCTACCACTCAGGGTCTCCGATACTGATCGAGACGCTACACTGGCCGCTAACGACGTGGCGCAAAGTCCGATCCCGAGTGCTCAAGCATTCACTGCACCCAGCGGGGGTCATGCCCGGAACGCGTTTGGAGATCGTCCGTCTTTTTCCAAATTTGTGTTGGACATCGAGCATAGGGAAGTCCCCTTGCTCGTTGCAGCGTCCTTGAATGTGCCATCGGAAGCGGCATCAACAGCTGCACCCTTTACTATGCTGTTACCGAGCGCCCAGCCAACAACCGATGGAACACAGCCTGTGGGTGATTGGACGACCGAACCTTCCTCCTCGCCCACTGTGGAACCGACGGTTGAGCCCACGGTGGAGCCGACTGTGGAACCGACGGTTGAGCCCACGGTGGAGCCGACTGTGGAACCGACGGTTGAGCCCACGGTGGAGCCGACTGTGGAACCGACGGTTGAGCCCACGGTAGAACCGACTGTGGAGCCGACTGTGGAACCGACGGTTGAGCCCACGGTGGAGCCGACTGTGGAACCGACGGTTGAGCCCACGGTGGAGCCGACTGTGGAACCGACGGTTGAGCCCACGGTGGAGCCGACTGTGGAACCGACGGTTGAGCCCACGGTGGAGCCGACTGTGGAACCGACGGTTGAGCCCACGGTGGAGCCGACTGTGGAACCGACGGTTGAGCCCACGGTGGAGCCGACTGTGGAACCGAAGGTAGAACCGACTGTGGAACCGACGGTAGAACCGACTGTGGAGCCCACGGTGGAGCCGACTTCGGAACCCTCTCCTGAAGCCACTGAGATACCGTCGGCGGAGCCTACCGACGAGCCGACATCCGACCCATCGGAAGAACCAGAAGTACCGGATGATGAGGAATCAGCTGAACCAGTGCAGATTTCCATGCAGCGGGTCAGCGGAAGGGTTCTGCCTATCTATGAGTTCACGGTCATTCCAAGCAACCCGGAGCAACAGTACGTGCTGGAGCTTGAATTCGAACGCGCCGAGATCAGCTGGGCGAATGCAAGCAAGAACTGCGAGCAATCCGGTAGGGGATTCGGCCGCATATCGTTGTCCTGCACTGGAGACGCGGTGCTTAAGGTACGCGTGCTCATAGACCGGGACAACCAGAAAGCCCGATTCACCATGCCGTCACAGCCGGACTTCCGCAAGGAGTTCAACATGGGACGCCGCAAGTAGGATCTGCGTATGAGCGATTTGCCCGAACTGAACCTGGAAGCCGCCGAAGCCATGTGGCGCGAGTACCTCGCCGCGTCTTCCATTGAGCCCGGCGCCGCGCCGCACCATGTAGTCGAATGCTACGGGGACAACGCCGCGCTGGCCGATGAGCTGCTGCATGAGGTCATGCACGGCTCCAAGCGCGCGACATCCTCGCTGGCGAACGAGTACGCCCACTACGGTGAACGTGAGCCCCGCGAAGGGGACCATTGGATCGTCTGCGACGGCAGGGGAGAGCCCCGGATCATCCAGCGCGTGGTTTCGGTGCAGCGCTCCAGCTTCTTCGACGTGCCCGCCGACTTCGCCGCCGCCGAAGGCGAGGGAGACCTGTCGCTGGAGTACTGGCGTCGGGTGCACCGGGAATACTGGACGCGCACCCAGGCAGAGATCGGCCGCGACTGGACGCCGGAGCAGACCACACAGCCGGGCGAGGAGCTATTGCTTGAACGCGACGAGATCTGCTGGCCGCCGGAATTCGCTGATTCTCCCCCTTCGTGAGGCAGCTGGCCTACGGCATCGGGCTGTAGAGCAGTGCGCCGGCCACGGCGATAACCAGGATGATCAGCGTGGACAGCAGCCCCAGCAGCAACGAGCGCCCGCCGGACTTCACGATGGATTTCAGGTGCACGCCTAGGCCCAGGGCGAACATGGCGGCGGCCAGCAGGATGGTCTGGGCGGTGGAGGCCAACTGCAGGAACGCCTCGGGCAGCAGTCCCATGGTTCGGATCAGCATGGCGACCAGGAACAGCGCCACGAACAGCGGAATCAGAGGCGGCTTCTTGCCGCCCTCGACGTTGTGCTTGCGGCTCATGTAGAGCGACAGTCCGGCCATGATCGGGGCGAGCATCACCACGCGGGCCAGCTTCACGGTGACCGCGACGCTGAGTGCGGTGGCACCCACGGCGCCGCCGGCGGCGACCACTTGGGCCACCTCGTGGGTCGAGGCGCCGATCAGCACGCCGATGTTCGTCTCGCTCAGGCCCAGCAGCGCGCCCAGCGCAGGGGTCAGCGGAATCATCAGGGTGCCGAAGAGCACCACCAGGCCGATGGCGGTGGCCACCTGGTCCTGCTTGGCGCGGGTGGCGCCTTCGGCGCCGGCCACGGCGGCCGCGCCGCAGATGGAGAACCCAGCGGCGATCAGCAGGCGCTGCGGCAGCTCGATGCCCAGGCGTCCGCCGATCCACACGGTGGCCAGGAAGGTGACGCCTACGCAGAGCACCACGATGGCCAGCACACCCGGGCCCAGGGCCAGGATCGCGCCGAGCGAGAGCTGGAAGCCCAGCAGCACGATGCCGGTGCGCAGCAACTTCTTCGCGGAGAACGCCACGCCGGGGCCGAAAACCGCCGGGACGGGCGCCAGGTTGCGCCACAGGGCGCCAAGCAGGATCGCGATCAGCAGCGGGCTCATGCCCGGCAGCAGCCGTGCCGCGGCCAAGGCGACGCCGCCCATGGCCAGGCAGAGGATGATACCCGGCAGGAAGCCGCCGATCCGGGTCATGACGGAAGGTTTCGGCGAGGCGTCGTTGCCTGCCGGCGCGGGAGCGGATTGCTCCGACGTATTTGTTCGCTGTGGTTCATCAAGGGCCATGCTATTGACTTTGCCATGAGCGGGACGCTAACAGTGATGCCCCGATAGCTATCACGGTCATATCACACTCATATGAGGTGTTAACGGCGGGCGGCGGGCGCCGAGGAATCCTCGGCACCCGCCGCCCGCGGCGCGGTGCATCAGCGGCGGATGGAACCGCCGTCGACCACCAGGGTCTGCCCAGAGACGAACCCGGCTCCCTCGGAGAGGAAGAAGCGGGTCGGACCCACATAGTCCTGCACCACGGAGGGACGCTTGATGGCGCGGGGAGATGCTGCGCCTGATGGTGCTGAAGACCGCTTGGCTGATGGACACCGTGGGCGACAAGGGAGCCCACACCGAGATCCAGACCATCAAGATCGCCACCCCGGCGGCCGTGGAGTGGATCTTCGACAATGCCATCCAGACCTATGGCGCCGGCGGACTGTCCCAGGACTTCTTCCTGGCCGAGGGCTTCGCCTAGTCGCGCACCCTGCGCTTTGCCGACGGACCGGACGGGGTGCACAAGAACGCCCTGGCCCGCAACGAGCTCAAGCGCCAGCGTGCTGCCCGCGAAGCCAAGGTGCCGGCAGGCGTCACGGCTTCCGGGTTCCGGACTGGACCCCCGGCGCGCATATCGAACTGGTGCTGCCCACCGACACGCAGGGAGCCCACATCGAGATCCAGACCATCAAGATCGCCACCCCGGCGACCGCTGGGAGGCCTCCTCCTATGAGGTGGCGGTGCTGCGCGAGCCCAATTCCAAGGGCGGTTCGCACTACATCCACGACGAGCTGGTCGAAGGCCAGATGCTCACCGTGGGCACCCCGCGCAACAACTTCTCCCTGGCCCAGGCCAAGCGCTACGAATTCATTGCCGGCGGCATCGGCATCACCCCGATCATGACCATGATCGCCGCGGCGGCGCAGCTGGGCATCGATTGGCACCTGCACTACGGCGGACGCTCCCGCGCTTCCATGGCCTTTCTGCCCGAGCCGGAAGCCTACGGCGACAAGGTGACCATCTGGCCGCAGGACGAAATGGGGCACCTGAACCTCACCTTCCTGGCCGAACCAGCGGAGCATGGCCGCGTGTACTGCTGCGGCCCGGAGCCGCTGTTGAACGCGGTGGCCGGCGCGGCCGAGGCCTGGCCTGCGGGCACCGTGCGTTTCGAGCGCTTCGTCCCTGCGCAGCTGCCGGAGCCGGTGCGCACCGAACCATTCGAGCTGAAGCTGGCGATTTCCAACAAAGTCGTCACCGTCGGCACGCAGCAGACAGTGCTCGGCGCGCTGAACGACGCCGGCGTGCCGGTGCTTTCCTCCTGCAACGAGGGCGTCTGCGGCACCTGCGAGGTCGGCGTGCTGCGCGGCACCCCGGAGCACCGCGACTCCCTGCTCAACGACGCCGAACGCGCCAAGAACGACCGGATGTTCGTTTGCGTATTCCGCGCAATTTCAGACCGCCTGGTCCTTGACCTCTAGGAGAACACCCTCATGACTGCAATGACCAAGTGCCCGGTGGCCGGCGGCAAGATCCCGGTGCTGGATCAAGACCCGTTCTCCCCGGAATCGCTGGAGAACCCGCTGCCCTTCCAAGAGGCCCTGCGCGAGGCAGGCCCAGTGGCCTACCTGAGCAAGTACGGCGCCTACGCCATCGGCCGCTACGAACACATGTCCCAAGCCGTCTCCAACTGGCAGGAACTGACCAGTGGCGAGGGCGTCGGGCTGCTGCCGCCGAACCGTGCCCGCGGCCTGCTGCAGATGGATCCGCCGGAGCACGACACCCCGCGCGAGGTGCTGCAGGAAATCCTCTCCGCCCGTGTGCTGCGCTCCATGAAGGACAACTGCATGTTGCGCGCCGAAGCGCTCTTCGACGAACTGCTGGACGGGGTCCCCTCCGGCGGCGAGGTGCTGGTGGACGGCGTGCAGCAGATCGGCGCGGTGTTCCCGGTGAACTTCTTCCCGGACGCCTCCGGCATCGACCCTGCCGGACGCGAAAAGCTGGTGCCGTATGCGGACCACATCTTCAACAGCCTGGGCCCGCGCAACGAGCTGTTCGAGAAGGGCGCAGGCCAGGCCAAGGAGCTGAACGAATGGGCCACCGGGAAGTGCCAGCGCGACGCGCTGGCCCCCGAAGGCTTCGGCGCGGACATCTGGGCCGCCGCCGACCGCGGCGACATCCTGCACGAGCATGCCCCGCTGCTCACCCGATCGCTGCTTTCAGCGGGCATGGACACCACGGTGTACGGCATCTCCGGGCGATGCACGCGCTGGCCACCAACCCCGAGCAGTACGAATCGCTGAAAGCCAACCCGGGCTTGGCGCGCGTGGCCTTCGACGAGTCGCTGCGCGTGGTCTCGCCGGTGCAGCAGATCTTCCGCGTGGCCTCCACCGACGTGGAGATCGAGGGCTTCATCATCCCGAAGGGCAGCCGCGTGCTGCTGTCCTTCCAATCCGCCAACCATGATCCGCGACGCTGGGAGAACCCGACGAAGTTCGACCTGAACCGGGACGCGTCGGGCCACCTGGCCTTCGGCATGGGCATGCACCAGTGCGTGGGACAGCATGCCGCCCGACTGCAGTCCGCCTGCCTGCTGGAAGTCATGCTGCGGCGCGTGGCCACGGTGGAGCTGGCCGGTCCGGTGGAGTACTCCCACAACAACGTGCTGCGCGGCTGGGGCAAGGTGCCGTTGCGCTTCACGCTGGCGTAGTAGCTACGGAGAATTCCGCCGCCGCGTCTCCGTCAGCCAATGGGCGGGGACGCGGCGCCGGTTTGCCTTGCCGTATAGGAAGGGCAAGGGGCAGAGGTCGGCATGGGAGGATGCGGCGGAACAGTCCGTCATTCAACCTTTTCCAGATTCGGCGGGATTTCATGCTTCAAAGGAGACCCCGCTGCATCCGGGCATTCTGAACACCGTGGAGTCCGAGAGCGTGCAGGCAGCTGGCCTGAGTGCGTTGTGAAATGACTCGACGTGATGCGAAAAATAGGCAGAAAAGAAAAGGGATCGAAGCCCTGAATGATGGCATCGAGGGCTCGAAGAACGTAACGGCGACCACCTGGAACTGGTGTGATAGGACCGTTGGGAAACTGGTCTGGCGATGTGGCGCTTCGAAGCTTCTGCGCGTAGCAGCCCAGCCAGTTGAGGCTCACAGGCATCTTCCTCCCACGCTCTCGGTTCCCATTGGCGGTGCGCACCATTAAGCAGGTGGTAGGTCTCATCGCATGGGATAGTGGTTAGCTGGGTGAACCTCCTGTGGCCGATCTCTTTCATGCCGCAGCATCGATGCTGTAGCTCTAGCTAGCACATTTCGTTCGAGGATTGGTGTTGCCTTGAAGCCGCAAGCGAACAATGTGTGCGTTTGAATACCAGCAAACGACCAGCCGGCCCAAGCAGCACCTGAAGCATGATGCCTTTGGCATCAGAGGGAGCTCTTTTAGGCAAACTGGAGAGCTTTTCCTTCGCTGCATGTCAAACGATCACTGCGTGCAAACAACGGTATTTCCCGAATGCGTACCGCGTGATCCCAGCCCTTAGGCGAGAAACGCACTGAGGAGCAATGCATGGCCTTCTGGCACATCTCGCGGAACGTGAAAGCTTCATTCCGCTTAAGGTCCACGCACTGTCCTTCTCGTGCGTTGTGATCCCCGGTGCCCGTGCCAGAAACATGCCATAGCGTCAGTTCATCGAAATACGGGTCGTAGCATCCAATGAGAACCGCGGAATCATAGATGGAAACTAGCCCCATGACGGTGTCAAGCGTTTCATATGGGGCAGCAATGACTACAGGCATTCCCGGACCCCAGCCATTTCGCCGTAAATGAGCCTGGGCATGCGATGAAGTTAAAAGATTCCCAAGTTCCTCAGCCGTATGCGAACGCAATTCTTGGTGAAGCATCGTTCTTCCTCTTGGTTAGACGGAGTCGATGAGACCCAGTAACCTCGCATTGCCCTAAAACGCCAGTGCCGAGCCTTCGACTACTCCGATATCTGAAGCACTTCGCATCGTAGAACGCCAATATCCTCCGTAGCGCGAACGATCTATAATTCACAGCTTTCGAACATGGGGCACGACTTCCAAAGAGCGGGCGCGTGCGCTCTACAAGGTGAGCCATGGCAGTACGACGTCTCCCATGAGCGATGGGAAATCTCACTTGATTCGCGGCTGGGCCTACACCGAGAGCCTAGTTTCAATGTTTTGGAGAGCTCGTCCTCGACCTTCCCGCTTTCCACTTCTCTATTGGCCAAGAGGCGATAGCCAGCAGTGACGGTCTATATAGAGAAAGCAGCGAACGCCTTGTTAAACGACGGAGAACGGGGAAGCATCGCGGCAGTTACCCGAGGGGGCCCCGACCGGGTGCCCCATACAGCGACTCATTAATCTGATCGATCATTTCTTGCACCTGGTGGACCTTGCTCTGCCATTGTTTATCGTTCTCACGGGCGTGCGGGCCCACTACTTCAGCGTTTAGCTCAATGAGTTCAATGAAGTGATCCCGGTACGCACAGAGCGCAGCAACGAGCTCATCGACCTGCTCATCATCCAATTGAATGCTCAGCAATGACTTACGCATGGTACCAACTCCCTTCTGCCGATCCCTCAGGGGTGCATCCGATCTTCGGTTCGGACGCACCCCATCAACTGCTGCGTGGAATTTCTTTCTTCAGTAGATCCTTTCCGAGGGTGCGCCCGGTCTTCGGTTCGGGCGCACCCGGTTAGCCACTCTGTTGAGGTTCTCCATCAAGGCTCACGGTTTATCGGAGGCGAGCGGGAGTAAACCCTTGCAGGTTCGAGGCTGCGTACCGACCCTTCACTTACTCGGCTATCGTTCTGTCCTTCCGGACACCGCTGACTGGGCCGCGGAACACCGTCGAGCGCGGTGCGTAGATGCGCTCGCGGCGGCTGGTCCTGACGTGGTGCCGTGGATAACTCGAGCTCGTATATGGCCAGAAGCAACTCGTCATCAATGACCAACGGTTGGAACACCGGATCAATGAGGGCAGACATGACACATCATCTCCGCGCATTCCCCGCAGGGGCATCCTTGACTAGCTGGTTAATTCCTTGGGGTCTTTCCCGCCGCGGTTGACAGCCACCTGAATCCGGCGTGGTTTGGCACTTTCGGCCACGGCGATATCCAATCTCAGCACACCATCGGCATACGAGGCTTGGATGCTCTCGGTATCCAGATGCTCCCCGAGCACCAGCTCACGGGTGAAGTGGCCCCACAGTCTTTCCGAACCGGTAACATGCTGGCGGCCTTCGGGCTTGGCGCGTTCCGCCCGAATGGTCAGGATGTTCTTTTCCACGGCCATGTCGATCTTGTCGGCTTCGATCCCTGGAAGATCAAACTCAGCATGGAAGCCGGTCTCGTCCCGCCATGCCTCCATCGGCATCCGGTGGACGGGCTCGGAGCTGAGCTGGGTGTTGAAAGCACGCTGTACCAAGCGGTCAAAATCGCGAAGTACCTCGGTCTGCATCATCTGAACTCATTCCTTTCTGGTGTGACACTCTATGATGGTGCAATTCACTTTCCGTTAGATCTATACCTAACGATGTAGATTTTATAGCATGGAGATCCGAGAAGATGCAAGCTACTCAAGGTAAAAAATGACAAAAAATCCTGCACAACCAGAAGCTGCCATCAAAACGCATTCCATTGCTACCGCCGCGCAGAGTGTGGGGGTAAGCGTCCAAACCGTCAGGCTTTACGAGTTGCGTGGTTTGATCACCCCCGCGCGGACCAGCGGCGGTACTCGCAGGTACCGTGCGGATGATCTAGCCCGGCTGAGGCAAATTTCTGACCTCATCGAGCGGGGCGTGAATTTGGCTGGTATTGGCATTATCTTGGAACTGGAAGCCGAAAATGACGGGTTGCGGGAGAAGCTTGCCGCTCGCCCGCGGCGCCAACGCATGGACTGAATTTCCACCACTTGCTCCGCCGGTGGCTGTCGGCTGGCACCCCGTGCCGGGCGCCACCGAACTGGTCGAAGAATTCATAAAAATTGACTCAATCGGTGGTGCCTGGCCGGGTCGATGAACCTGCCTTCATCTTGTCCGCACAAGCCCGGGACAGAGCGGCATGCGGCAACGGTGCGCTAATTCAGCCGCGCATAACCGGGTTCTGGCTCACCAAAGGTATGAATGAGACCGTTGGCTGGACAGGTCATGAGCCAGAACGGGTTAATGAGGTGATTACCTGCTATTGACTGCGCAGGCTGGTGTCGATCAACGTTGGTGGGTTGATAGAGGATAGCGTGCAACTGTGGTGTTCTGAGATTGCATTATTGTGCAGGACGGGATGCGGTGGGCGACAGCCGTGTGTTTCCAGAATTTAACGCGGAATTCCGTGATGCCCGTGGATGAAAGGTCTTCGAAAAAATCTCCCATGGTGCGTCCATCCACGGATACTTTCGCTATCTTGAGGGCAGGTTGCGGGGTGGTGACATGCAGCATCTGCAACTCGTCCGTCTGCGAATCGAGCATTGCCACCAGTGCTGCGCGTCCATGGATTGAAACCATCCCCATCGCATCAGTGAGTGATTCGGCTGGTTGGGTCATGACGATCGGCATTCCGGGAGCCCATCCATATTTTGATAGATGGGCTCTACCCTCACGGGTGGCGAGAAAATCGGCGACTCTGACTGCGGTCTTGGTTCTGGCGATTCGACCTGGCATTGAAGATACTTCCCTTTCTTGCACTGCTCACGAAAATAATGACGTAGTGATAGGAAAACTTTGCTAACTAAGCTTCGGGGCTGGTCCTCCCTTGTGCCGCCGCTTCTGGTCGGACGGCGGACTGTTCTGGGTTTTAGGCCATGTTTAAATCCGTCGGGGACTCGCCAGTTGCGATTTCTAAGCCGCTAGTGGGGGTTAGCGTGGGGGTGGAGAAGGGATGATCCAGCCAATTTGTCGGGTGTGCAACCTCATCAAGCGGCGAGGGGGCTGCGGCCAAGCTCTCGTGGCCAGCGACGGCAAATTGCAAGTTCCGCACCTCGAATTGGATGCCAAGGAACTTCTCCATCTGCGGCAGGAGAGCATCATTGACGTACTGCATCAGCTCGGAAACGTGCTCTTCGCTTTTCGCAGTGCAGGCCACATTGACGACCAGCTCATCTGGAGATCCCGTGATAGTGCAAATTGCTGAATGCACCGAGTCTTTGCGCTGGCATTGCTGGGATCCAAAAGATGCGATTTTCTGCATCCTTGCCCTCCACGCTTTCGCTTGGTGCGTGGCTGTTTCTACAGGAACTGCTAAGGACTCTTTCATCTTTCACTCCGGTTGTGTAGCTGTTTCGTAGTAGAATATATGTAGATAAGCTAACTATTAGCTACGTTACATTATATTTTTTCTGGTAGGCAAGCTGAGCCTCATTCGAGAGGGCGAAGGGAAGCCGGGAATCACGAGCCTCGTGTTTGTCTCCAGCGGGAGGAGTTCTCATGAGCAGTTATAGGGCAAGTGGGTATTGGTACGACAAGGGAACCTCAGTTCCAGGAGCTGTGGACCTGTTGAATCTTATGCGCAGATTCCGCGAAGCAGAACGAAAGATGAGGGCCCAAACCCGCAACTCAATGGGGATGAATGAGACCGATATGTCCGCATTGCGCTTCCTGCTCGCCGAGCATCGCAAAGGGGTGATTCCCCGGCAACGCGATTTCGCCGAGGAGCTGGGGATTTCACACGCGTCAATCTCTGTGCTGATCGACAGGTTATGTAGGGATGGGTACGCGGAACGTATTGTGCATCCTTCTGATCGTCGGTCCGTTGGCATTATTCCGACCCAATATAGTGACACCGAGGTGCGCGGAACCCTGCATGAGATGCATGAGCGCATGATGGACGCCGTGAACATGCTATCTGAACGCGAGCGTATTGCCGCGGCCAAATTTCTGGAAGCTATGATCCGCAGTGTCGAGATCGCTGATCGCCCGACAGAACCCCCCGCCCCAAAAGGTACTCAATCGTCCGGGCTAGCAGAAGGCGCTATTCCTTCTATCCAGCCGGATAACGCATAGGATTCCTCGGGCCTAATGGCCGCGTTCGCTGGCTCAATCCCTAGTGTTTTGCTTGGCATGGTCTCGGCGAGAATTTCTGTAGCTTGTGTACCAGAGTATTCCCAGACGAGAGCTGAGGGTTTTGTATTCAGTTCCTGATGAAAACCTTGTGGCTGGTGGCGCGCACAGCGCGGGGGCGTAAGTTGGAAGCATTGTGAAAGTAGTTAGCCTCTCAAGCAAGTTAGGGTGATTCGAATGCCTCGGAAGCATCTTAATGTCAGTGTCAGCCACGACGAGTTCGAAGACCTCAATAACGCATTGGAAGACCACCGTGATGGTTTCAAGAGGATGGCTGAGGAGGCGGAAAATGGTTTCGGTTTAGACCCCGCATATTGGGCAGGCAGGGCCCACGAGGTCGAGGGGCTTCGTAAGTCGATGCATGAACACAGCACTGAGGAGTTCGAGGGGGACGAAGTTTGCTCCACGGAAGCGGAGGAGTGCAAGGACTCTGCTCCGGCACGGGATCAGGATTCGATGCCTGGTTCCCAAGCATGAGAAGCAATACCTGGGCTGCACGAGGGCATCCTAGGTAATTGCTGCTTCTGTCTTCCTCGGGAAATGCAGGAAGGCAGGGGCTATGCTTACTCATTCCCTCAATCGATACCGGCCTGCAGGTACTTGGGGTGACGGTGGGCAAATCTGTACCCCTTGCCCTGGCCCCGTCACCGGCGGGTAGGGGCGACAAGTTGGAGACCTGGCGAATATTCTGGGAACTTATAACCAGCACCCCTCATAAGGGCATCCATCTTTGCGTACGTGCTATCCGTGCATCGGGCTCACCATTGCTTTAGAAGCCCTTCGAGTCCGTGTCCAAGCCCTGATTTCTGCATTGAGAAGTGGGGTCGGGCACCGTGGCGACGCGTTCTGGGCTCAACGGGTTGCCGAGGTGCAATGGTTGCCCAACCCGGTGCATCTCATGGCATTGGGTGGGAATCCTTGGACTGCCCAGCAAGAATGGCAGCAATGCACGGCAACGAAGGGTATTCGGAGGTTGCCGCCAAACAGGGGTCAAGGATGGTACGCGGGCTAAAGCACGGCCGAGAGAGTTGGCCCTTCTGGGTCGGTTCCAATGAAACTTTGCTGCCGGACTGCTTTGCGGATCACGGGGAAACAGAGCGAGTGGCCGGGATTTCTAGAACGGCCCGGCCGTTACTGTAGGCATGACCGATAACTGGCCTTGATGCCTTGGGTGCTCATAGCTGCCGCATGCTGCTTTACCGCTCAGGTCGAGGCTACGCGCCGAAGCGATGGGCGTAAGTTATGCTCTCGCTGGACGGGCCGAACACAGGAACCGGGTGGGTCACTGAGCTAGCGTCCCAATATTTAGCTCGGAAGGTGACTAATCCGTTCTTTTCGGCACGGTCGAAAAGGTCTTGGATCTGAGTCGAGTCTCTCTCGACCTCAACTGCGCGCAGGGCGGAGTTGGGGGTGGAAATATACAAGAATTTCAGCACGTCGAGCTGGTTATCAAGCATGGCTACTAGTGCCGGGCGACCGTGCATGGAGACCAGGCCCATGACGTCGTTGATCGGTTCCGTGGGGACAGCCATGACGATCGGCATTCCCTGTACCCAGCCGTGGTCTGCTAGGTGACGGCGCCCCTCGCGAGAACCGAGGATTTCGCTCACGCGTTCCGCGGTCTTGGTTCGTGCGATACGTCCTGGCATTTGTACTACCTCCACTGTGCTCTTGAGTCTTCCGAGTGATCCCCATCAGCTTGGAACAAGTCACTATGTACGCCGGCTACCTTTCATCCTGCCTGCATATGGTGTCATTTATACCCTAGGAGATTAGAAGTAACAGGGATAGTTGCTTCACTAACGATGAATAAAAGCACATGTCAAACTGTTAAAGCATGGTGTCAAAACTTCTTCGCGGATCATTCAAAGACCGGGGGAGGCAAAAAGATGTCTCCATATAATATCTAGTCAATCCGGCTTTTAAGTTTAGACTGTGCCTATCGTTGGGGGAGTGAACCCTACTGATCCTGCAAAGGGCAAATCTTCTCAGGAATTGCGGAGCTTAAAGGAGATGTAACCCCTCGTAATCTGATTGTTATAAGGATTTGAAGGGTCGCGCCAGTCGTTTCGAGAGGCTCCGGTAGAGCGGAGGGAATTCATTGGTGCGACCCAGCGGGGTCAGCACGCAATATGTAGCGGTGCAAGCCGTCGTTCTGCGCCCAAGTTTTCTAGTCCCCGCAGATTGTCGTGTGCCGCCGGTTGCGCGACGCTGGATTCCCTGGCACCAACAACACCGTCAGCAACAGCGGCAAGACCGGTCCCAAGAAGGGCAAGCTAACCATGAAGCAAGCAGAAACTGCCCGGCTGAAGAAGCAGTTGGCGAGCAGTGCGTAGAAGCTGGCCGCCACGCAGGTCACCGTGGAGATCGGGAAAAGCATATGCGCTCTTGGAGTAAATATGAAAAGAGCTCGGGTTCCAGGGAGATGTGCGCAGCCTGCTCGACCGCGCCTACTAGTACCTGGCTGGAGACGGGACGCCCACCCGACAAGCCAGCGCCGTGGCATGCCAAAAATGCCGCTGTCAATCGAGCCAGCGGCATTTCGGTTGCGATGTGCGGCCGCTGCTAGCTGGACACTGGCGTATTCGACATCGGCGACGGCATTCCCCGGAACCTTCCGGGGAATGCCGTCGTTGCCTGGCGGGTCGCTAGTCGTCGCGCACGGGGCGTGAAGGCCCCGGCATTGACGCGGGAGCCTGAAGCTCCAGCTCCACCAGGGCGCCGCCGTGGTTGGACAGTTTCATCGCAGCGCCCATGGCCTGCGCCTGTCCGCTGGCGATGGTCAATCCCAAACCGATGCCGCCGCCCTTGGATGCGAAACGCTCCGGACCGGTTTCGAGGATGCCCTGCGGAAAACCTGTGCCGTGGTCGAGGACGCTGATGGACCTGCCGCGGGTGCCGATGACGATGGCCCCGGTGCCATGGATCGAGGCGTTGCTGATCAGGTTTTCCAGGATGCGCTCAAGACGCTTGGACTCAACCAGCACCGTGCTGCCGCCGGCCTGCAGCCGCAGCTCGAGGTTTGCGCACTGCTCGGGGCGCCGTTCACGGATCCGCCCGATGATTTCGGCGACGCAGGAATCCAGTTCCAGCTCGGAGAGCCGGGCCGATTCCACCTGGGACTCCAACCGCGAGACCTCCAGCAGGTCCTCGACGAGGCTGCGCAGCTTGGCGACCCGGTCCTGGACAAGCTGCGTGGGGCGCGACTCGGGAAGCAGGCTGGCGGCGGTGACCAGCCCGGTCAGCGGGGTGCGCAGCTCATGGGCAAGATCGGCGGAGAAACGCTGCTCGGCGGCGATTTTTGCATTCAGCTTCTGGGCCATGGCGTCCACGGCCTCGGCGAACTGGTCAACCTCGTCCTTGCCGCCGAAGGGTTTGCCGATCGCGTCTTCCACCAGCACCCGGCGCTGCCCGGAGGCGATGGCGCGCGCCGCCTGGGAACCCTTGGACAGCCTGAGCACCAGACGCGAAACAATGAGCGTGCCGAATGCCGACACCAGCACCAGCGTCGCGATGCCGGCCCAGATCAGGGCGGTGTCAACGCTGTGCCGCATCTGCTGGCTGTTGGCCCAGGACACCGACAGGGACAGGACCGCCGGCTGGGTGCCCAGGTTGACCGGTGCGGCCGCATAGACGACGTCCTGGCCCTCCAGCTTCGCGCGGTACGTGATGTAGTGGCCGGCCACGGCGGCGTCCCGGGCTTCGGCCGGCAGCTGCGGGTCGTTGACCGTGGCGCCCAGGATGCTGATGCCGGTCTCGTCCAGGATCCGCACCGCCTGCTTCAGCGAACTGGTGGCTTCGTCGCGCAATCGCTGTTCCTCGGTGATCGTGATCATCTGGCGCACCAGCAGAGCCGAGACGACCAGGGTCAGCAGGACCGACAGGATGGTCATCCCGGTGATTTTCCAGCGCAGGCTCATGACGGGTCATCCTGCAGGCGGTAGCCGAAACCGCGAACGGTCTCGATGCGGGACGCGCCGATCTTCCGGCGCAGCCGCTGCACATGGACGTCGATGACACGGTGGTCGGCATCCCAGGTGTAACCCCAGACGTCGGAGAGGATGTCGCTGCGTGACACGACCACCCCCGGGTCCTCGCTGAGCATCAGCAAGATCTTCATCTCGGTCGGAGTCAGGTGGATCTCACGCTCGTCCAGCGCCACCACGAGCCGGTGCGGATCAATGTCCAGCCGCTCCGGTCCCCGCACGGGGTCTTCGCGAGGGCCGTCGTCAAACGGCCGCATCGCGGTGCGCCGCAGCACCGCCCGCAGGCGGGCATCGAGCACCTGCAGGTCGAAGGGCTTGGCCAGATAGTCATCCGCTCCGGCATCCAGCCCGGTGACCATGTCCAGGCCGTCGCCGCGCGCCGAGAGCATGATGACCGGTACGTCGCTGAAGCCGCGCAGCTGGCGGCAGACCTGGGTACCATTCATCGTCGGCAGCATCACGTCCAGGAGGACAGCATCCACCGGGTCCTCCTGCTGCAGCCGCCGGAAGAGCTCCAGTCCTTCCAGGCCGTCCTCGGCGCCGAGGACGTGGTAGCCCAGCCGTTCAAGGCCGATGCCCGTGGCCTCACGGATGACAGCGTCGTCCTCGATCATCAGGATGCGGATCCCCGGGGCCCTCACTGCTCGGCCCCCTGCTCCTGGGTCGGATCGAAGGGGCTGGAGAAGGAGTCGCCCTGGACAAAGTGCCCGTCCTGGTAGCGGAACATGCGTACCGACCAGCCCGAGGGGCAGCACATGGGGTCGTCGGGTTTGTAGACCGCTTCCTGCGCGACAAGGCTCCCTTCCTTGCCCGCGCTCAGGTACACGTCGGAGCCGCCGACTGCGAGCGCGACCTGCGGTTTTCCCCGGTCGTCGCGGATGGCGAAGGAGGCGAAGCTGTAGGAGTCCCCGGCGGTGCCCACGGAATAGATCTGGAACTTTTCGCCCGCCGTTTCGTAGCCGGGCAGAGCGATCAGGCATTTGTCGCACTCGGTCAGGTATTCGCGGATGTCCGCTTCGGAGTTCTCCTGGGTGCCCACGGCGCTCAGGTCCGTGGCCAGCAGGACCTCCCGCACTTGCGCGGGGGAGAAGGGCTGTTCCCAGGCCTGCCACTCACTGGTGCTGGGGATGGAGGACTGCGCGGCAGGCGTGGTCGGGGCCGCCGGGGATTCGATCCGCAGCGGCTCGTTCGTGCTGCACGCGCTGGCGCCAAGACACAGCAGCAGTGCGCAGAGCATGCCGAGTGCACGCCTTAAGGCCACGAGGATCCCTTTCGATGGTCTGCTGGAAGTCCGCTGCGTGCGGACCGGCATTGCCAATTATGCCCGTACCTTTCAGCCGCGACGCCTGAAACTGCCGTCGTTCAATCTGTCGATTGTGTAACAAAATCGATGGAATGCCGATAGGCGGTCGGGAGCCGCCCGTCGTTGCGGGTTGGAAACATGGCAACCGTGAATCAACCAGTCTCCCTCGCAGCTTCAACAGCGGGCGCAATCGACCCCGTCGCACAGGCGCCGGCCCGCAACCTTGCCCTGGACGGCCTGCGCGGCATTGCGGTGCTTGCCGTGCTCGCTTACCATTTCTGGCCCGGGGTTTTGCCCGGGGGATTCCTCGGGGTGGACCTGTTTTTCGTCTTGAGCGGGTACCTCATCACCAGCGGCCTGCGCCGGGGTGCGCGAAGCGGTCGATTCCCCGACCTGCGCAGCTTTTTCAGCCGCCGGGCCCGGCGCCTGCTCCCGGCCATGATGCTGGTGCTGGTGGTTTCCACGGCCTTGGCCCTGCTGGCTGCGGGGCAGCTTCCGGCCGGGCTGCGCTGGCAGTGGGTGGGCGCCGTGACCTACACCAGCAACTGGATGCAGATCGCCCAGGGCAGCAGTTATTTCGCCTCGATGGAACCGTTGTATTTCCAGCATTTCTGGTCCCTTGCCGTCGAGGAGCAGTTCTACCTGCTGTGGCCGCTGGTGCTGGCCCTGCTGGCTTGGCTGCTGCGCAGCCGCCGGGCCCTGGCCGGGGGAATCCTGGTCCTGGCCGCGGCCTCCGCGGCGAGCATGGCCTGGGGGTTCGACCCCTCCAAGGACTCAAGCGTGCTGTATTTCGGAACCTGGACGCACGGCTTCGGCCTGCTGCTTGGAGCCGCGGGCGCCGTCCTCGGCGAGCGCAGCGGGTCCGCAGCTGTCGCTGTTCCACGCCGGAAGTGGACATTGATCCAGCTGTCCCAGGTCCTGGTGCTGGTGGCCATGCTGGCCGGATTCCGCCTGCTTCCGGATACTTCTGCCATGGCCTACCGGGGAGGGATGGCGCTTTTCTGCCTACTTGGAACGCTGCTGGTTCTCACGCTGAACATGCCCGGGACCCTGGTCCACTCGCTGCTGAGCCTGAAATTCCTGCGCTGGTGGGGCAGCCGGAGCTACGGGCTGTACCTGTGGCACTGGCCGCTGCTGTTGCTTGCCACAACGGTATTCCCGCCCCAGGCGGCGACCGCTGCGGTGCTGTGCACCATTCCGCTGGTGATTTTGGCTGCCGAATTCTCTTGGCGGTTTGTCGAGGAGCCGATTCTGCGTCACGGTTTCAGAGCCGCCATTGCCGACTGGCACCACCGCGTCGCCGATCGGGTCAAACGGGTGTGGAATGGCGCGACGGGAAGCTTTTCCGCGGTGCTTCCGCTGTTGGCCTTGGTGCTGGTTCCGGCGTGCGCGGTGTCCGTGCTCCTTGCCTCGCCGGCGCACAGCGAGTTGGAGCAGCAGCTGGCCCAGGCGCAGGACGTTTTGGCGGAACAGCAGGAACTCCCGCCGGCGCCTGAAGCGAGCGGTGCCGGGCCAGCGGAGGCAGCCGCTACTGCGCCGCAGCAGGAAGCCCGAAATTCCGATCGCGATCCACAGACCTTCACCGGGAACGATGTCACTGCCTTGGGGGACTCGGTCATGCTCGCCTCGTCGCAGCAGCTGTTGAAGAAGCTGCCGGGAATTTCCATCGAGGCTTCGGTCGGCGCGCAGATCTGGGACGCTCCGGCACGGTTGCGGGAGCTGGAGAACGCTGGCAGGCTGCGCACAGTGGTCGTGCTGGGCCTCGGAACCAACGGGGACCTGCCCGCGGGGACCATGGACGAAGTCCGGCGAATCCTCGGGCCGAAGCGGGAACTGCTGCTGGTCACGGCGTATGCTCCGCGGCCGTGGATCGGCAGCGTCAACAAAAAATTCCGCGCCGTTGCCGAGTCCGACGCCAGAACCCACCTGGTTGACTGGGCCGGAGCCGCGCCGGGGGTTGGCGATATTGCCCGGGACGCAATCCACCCCGGCCCCCAAGGCAGCGCCGCCTACGGGACACTGCTCTTCGAGGCGGTGGCGAAGCTGTGAGGCCGGAGCGAGCAGGCCAGTTGCTGCGTCATGCGCGGCGGGAAAAGAGTTCGCGGGCGTAGGCTGGGAAATGTAGCATTCATCCCCGGATTCTGCCGGGTCACGAAAGGTGAGACATGTCGATTGTTGTCATTAATGCCCTGTCGATTCCGGGCGAAGCCGGGCCGGAACTGGAAAAGCGCTTCGCCGCCCGCAAGCATTCCGTTGACCAGGAACCGGGCTTCGAAGGATTCCAGCTGCTTCGACCGGTGAACGGCGAGGACCGCTACTTCGTCTACACCCAGTGGGCCACCCGCGAAGACTTCGAGAACTGGCGCGACAAGCGTTCGGGCGCCGCCCATGCGCACAACGACGGCAAGAAGCCGGTCGCCAGCGGCGCGGACCTGATGGAATTCGAGGTCGTCGAACTCTAGGCACGGCCAGCTGAACTGCGCCCCGGCACCTGACAGTGCCGGGGCGTTTCCCTTTGTCCTGAGGTTTCTTGGCGCGGGCTGGGTTGAGTGGCGCAGGAGGTGACTGCGCAAAACCCCGTGGCTACCCTTGGAGCAACCGCGGGGCCGCTGGCGCCCCGTACCTGCTGGTCCCAGGGACCGTATAACAAGGGAGAAGCTCGTGAAGCTGGTAGTTGTCGGGGCAGGACTTGCGGGGTTGCGGGCAGCCGGGGTGGCCCTCGGGCAAGGGCACGACGTCACCGTGCTGGAAGCCGCAGACCGGGTTGGCGGCCGGGTGGCCACCGAGATCATTGACGGATTCCGTTGCGACCGCGGGTTCCAGCTGCTGAACCCGAGCTATCCGGACGCCAAGCGCGCCGTGTCGCTGCGCCACCTGGACCTGCAGCCCTTCGGCAAGGGGGTGGCGCTGCGCGGGGAGTCCTCGCTGGAAGTGCTGGCCGATCCCTTCCGCCACCCGTCCCATGCCGCGCAGCTGCTCGGCGGAACCGTGGGAGCGCGGGATATCCCGGCGGTCCTGCGGTGGATCCGCATCGCCGGCAACCCGTCGCTCACGCTGCGCCAATCCATCGACCAGGCAGGGTTCTCCGCCCCCTTCCGGGAGGTGATCGAGAAGTTCTTCTCCGGGGTCGTGGCCGATCCCCAGCTGCGGGCGCCAGCCACGCTGGCCCGCCTCTTGTCGTGGTATTTCGCCGTCGGAAGGCCCTCACTGCCAGCCCAGGGCATGGCGGCCCTTGCGCACCAGCTGGCCGAACCGCTGCACGAGCACATCCAGCTGTCGACTCCCGTAGAGTCCGTTGCCGTGGACGGACCCGGCCGGGTGCGGGTGCTTTGCGCCTCCGGACGCGAACTGGCAGCGGAGCACGTCATCATCGCCGCCGGGCCGCAGCACAGCGCTCGGCTGTCCGGGCAGCCTGAACCGCCCATGAATTCGCTGACCACCTGGTGGTTTGCGGCGCCGCGCCGCCCCTCGACGCTGCCCTTCCTGCATCTGGACGTGCGGGACGGCGCGCTGCTCACCCATGCGGCGGTGATCTCCAATATCGCGCCGTCCTACGCTCCGGCCGGCTGGCACCTGGTGCAGGCCACCGCCGTCGGGGAACACGGGCTGGACGAGAGCACGGCGCTGGAGCAGGCGGCTGAAATGCTCGGCGAGAAGCGCCCCCAGTGGCGGCTGCTGGTGCGCCACGACATCCCGGAGGCCCTGCCGGCCCTGGCACCGGGCCGAGAGCTGCTGCAAACCAATCTGCCCGGGGTCACCCTGGCCGGGGACACCACCCAGCCGTCGATCCAGGGCGCCCTGGCCAGCGGGAGGTCCGCGGCGGGGACGGCGGACCGGGCCTGAACCCCAGTCAGGACCCATCGGGCAAACTCTGCCAGGTCACGGCCAGTCGGCGCAGAGCGCAGATTTGAGCTGGCTGTGAGCCGGCAGGGGATCTGGCAAACTCTTGCAAATCTGGCCTTTCCGGCTTACGGCATCCAGCATAATTAATATTCAAATATTTGGATCGGAGGAAGACGTTCCGATCGGAAGGGAATGATGGACGCTTCAGGCGACAGTAGATGTCACAGGCCTAACCCTCTGCCCGGCAAGGATGCCGTACAGACGCATTGCGGCAGGGGGTGTAAATAATGGAGTGGATATCATTGCTGCTGGCCGTCATCCTGATACTGGGATGCGGACTGTTCGTGGCGGCCGAATTCTCCCTGATCACGGTCAACCGCACCCAGGTCAAGCAGGCCGCGGATGCCGGAGACCGCAGGGCCGCCGGCGTGCTGAAGGGCATGAGCACCCTGTCCACGCAGCTGTCCGGCGCGCAGCTGGGCATCACCCTGACTAACCTGGGCATCGGCTTCCTGGCCGAGCCTGCCATCGCGGCCCTGGTGGTCGGCCCGCTGCAGGATGCGGGCCTGGATCCGACGCTGGCGCGCTCGGTGTCCGTGGCCATCGCCCTGGTCCTGGCCACCATCCTGACCATGGTTTTCGGCGAGCTGGTGCCCAAGAACCTGGCCATCGCCAAGCCCTTCGCCACCGCCAAGGCCGTGGTGGGCTTCCAACGAGGATTCAGCACCGTAACCAAGCCGTTGCTGCTGTTCTTCAACGGCAACGCCAACTGGATCGTGCGCCGCTTCGGCATCGAGCCACAGGAAGAACTGGCCTCGACCCGCTCTTCCGAGGAACTGGTGGCGCTGGTGGGCCACTCGGCCCGCAAAGGCGTGCTGCCCTCGCAGACCGCCGAGCTGATGCGCCGCACCGTGGCCTTCGGCAACCGGCGCGGCCACGACGCCATGACCCCGCGCTCGCGCATGGTCAGCATCGCCGCCGAGCAGACCGTGCAGGAAGTGCTCCAGCTCGCGGCCGAGACCGGCCACTCGCGATTCCCGATCCTCAGCGACGACGGCCGCCAGGTCGACGGCCTGGTGCGCATCCGCACCCTGCTGGCTGTGCCCTACGAGCAGCGTAAGACCGCCGCGGTGGGCACCCTGGCCGAGGACGCCACGCTGGTTCCCGACACCGTGGAACTGGACGAGCTCATGGACCAGCTGCGCCGCCAGGATTTGCAGATGGCCGTGCTGATCGACGAGACCGGCGATATCGCCGGACTGCTGACCCTTGAGGACCTCGTGGAGGAAATCGTCGGCGAAGTGCGCGACGAGCACGACCCGGAAGACGGCACCGTCACTGTGCTGGGCGAGAACTCGTGGATCCTGGATGCCGCCCTGCGCCCCGATGAAGCCAACGAACTAGTCGGCTGCCAGATCCCGCGCGACGCGGACTACGAAACCCTGGCAGGCCTCGTGACTTTGCAGCTGGGCAAGCTCGGCGAAGTCGGCGACCAGGCGACGCTGGTGGTCCCGGGCCTTCCGGGGCAGCCCGAAAAGGAACTGAGCTTCACGGTGGTTGAAATGGATGGTTCGAGGATCGCCGCGGTGGAACTGACCGCGGTGGAGCTGGACGAACAGGAGCAGGAGCGATGAGCGAGTTGACCGGAATCATCGTGACCGTGCTGTTGCTGGCGGCCAACTTCTACTTTGTCGGCGCCGAGTTCGCGCTGATCTCCGCCCGCCGGAGCATCATCGAACCCAAGGCGCAGGCGGGCAGCCGCAGTGCCAAGATGACGCTGTGGGCCATCGAGAATGTCTCCCTGGTGATGGCCGGCGCGCAGCTGGGCATCACCGTCTGCTCCCTGGCGCTGGGCTACGTGACCAAGCCCCTGGTGAAGTACGCGGTGGCCGGGCCGTTCGAGGCCATGGGCATCCCGGTGTCGTGGATCGATCCGCTGTCCTATGCCATCGCCCTGATCCTGGTGACCTACCTGCACGTGGTGCTGGCTGAAATGGTGCCGAAGAACATGGCCCTGGCCGGACCGGAGCGCATGGCGCTGATCCTAGGCCCGAGCATGGTGGTGCTGGTGAAGATCCTGCGCCCGGTGTTGTGGACCATGAACGCGCTGGGCAACCTGTTCCTGCGCCTGCTGGGCGTAACCCCGAAGAACGAGGTGGCCAGCGCATTCACCCGTGACGAGGTGGCGGACATGGTGGCGGAGTCGCGCTCCGGCGGGCTGCTGGATGACCATGACGAGCAGCTGCTGATGGGTGCGCTGAACTTCGATGCGCACAGCATCGACTCGGTGGCCATAGACTTCGACAAGGTCCGCACCCTGCCGCGCAGCAGCACAGTAGCCCAGGTGGAACAGGCCGCGGCGCAGGGCTTCTCCCGCTTCCCGCTGATTCAGGACGGAAACCCGGTGGGCTACGTGCATATTAAGGACGTGCTGGGACGCGGCGCCGCCGAACGCTCCAAGGTGCTGGAGCAGGATGCGGTGCGTGCCTTGCCGGAGTTCACCGCCCAGCAGTCGGTGCGCACGGCCCTGCAGCAGATGCAGAGCAGCGGCGCCCACCTTGCGCTGGTGAAGGACACCGCCTCCGGCAAAGTCACCGGCATCGTGACCCTGGAGGACATGCTGGCCGAGCTCGTGGGGCAGGTCCGCAAAGAAACTCGGGTGGCCGGTTCCTAGGCACCACGGGCCTTCGGAGAATATGGAGGGGACCGATTCACCATGAATCGGTCCCCTCCTGCTGTATCACGTCGATCCTGAACGCGCCTGCCACGGAGCGCAACTTGTCAGTGGCCAGCCGCGCAGGCGGAAAGGCACAAGACATGCGGGAATGCACAGACGTCGACTTTCCCGCTGACCGCCCGGGTTCCTCAGGTTCCAGTTTCGGACAAACCAGTCCTGTGTCGGCATCGTTGCACTCCTCGGCGGAATTCCAAGCCCCGGTGGACTGGCCAATCGCCGGGCTGTTTTTCGGACGAATCTGTTGGCGAGGCAAGACACGATTCCCATCCGTTGATCGAGCTGACTCGGCCGGCGGCGCCGCAGGCAACGGTCCAGATGTTGCACGGACGATGAGCCGTAGGTGCTTTCCGCGCGATCCGGTCCTGGGCAGGCAGACGGGGTGGACAAGTTTCCTCAGTTCCTTCGGCCAATGCACAGGGATGATGCGGATGTTTCCGTTCAGCTACGCCAGTAAACCATGACCGGCCGGCTGGCCATCGAGATAAGCTCCCTGCCGGTATCGGGCGCCGGGATGGGTCAGGGGAAGGCGGGCGTTTCCGGATCCGAAAATGCGCTCGCGCAGGGTGTGCCCCGGGGTGTACCCCTCGTCGAGCCGGCCACGCCGCCGCAATTCGGGAATCACCAGTTCACCGAAGTCCCTGGCCGTATCGAATGAGTGGTACTGGCGGAGATTGATGCCGTCGATCCCGTCCTCATCCAGCCAGCGCTCGATCTCGTCGCAGACCACCTTCGGGGTACCGACCACGAAATACCGTTCATTCCGTCCTGCGCGCAGCTGTTCGACCAGCTGCCCGGCGGTGGTCCCCGGGGCGAGACTGGAAGCCAAGGGGGAATCCAGCTTTCCCTCACTAGCCAGGATTTGGTGGACCGGCGTGGCCGCAGGGTAGGCGGTGGGATCGATGGCAAATCCGCCGTGGGCCAGAATGCCGTCTATGGAAGTCAGCGAACGGTATTCATCCCATTTGCGCTGCGCTTCTGCTTCGGTCCGCCCCACGATCACGCCGGCCTGCACAATGCACTTCACCGTTTCGGGGCCGCGGCCCTGCTGTGCTGCGGCCGCCTTGATCCGTCCGGAATTGGTCCGAAAATCTGCAGCACTGCGCCCGCCGGTGAACACCACCTCAGCATGGGATCCCGCGAATTTGATACCTGCCGGTGAACCGGTGGCTTGGAACAGCACCGGGGTGCGCTGCCGCGACGGGGCAACCAGATGGGGGCCAGCCACCGAATAGTGCTCTCCCACATGGTTGATGTACCGAACCTTGTCCGGATCCGAATAGATGCGCCTGGCCCGGTCGTTGAGAACGGCCTCGTCATCCCAGGACCCTTCCCACAGCTTGTACAACACCTGCAGGTACTCATCGGCCATTTGGTATCGGGTATCGTGTTCTATCTGTTCGTCCAACCCGAAATTCCGGGCTGCGTTGGACAGATAGGAAGTCACGATATTCCATCCGAAGCGGCCGCTGGTCAGGTGGTCCAAGGTGGAAGCGCGTCGGGCGAAAGCGAATGGCGGCTCGTACGTGGTGGAGTAGGTGGCGCCGAAACCGACATGCTGTGTCACTGCGGCCATGGCTGGGATGACGCTGAGCGGGTCCAGGTTAGGGATCTGCAATCCTTCCCTAATGGCTGTTTCCGGACCGCCGCGGAAGTCGTCGTAGGCCCCGATGACATCGGCCAGGAAGATCGCATCGAACCCGGCTTCTTCAGCGACCTGCGCCAGTTCCAGCCAGTACTCCAGCTCTGCGGTGCGGTGGCGGTTGTTGCCCTCCAACACCCATAATCCGTGAGTAATATGGCTGACGCAGGCCATCTCGAAGAGGTTGACGACCAGTTGTTTCTTTCCGGCACTCATGACCCGGCCTCCGCGAGTTGCTGCGCTTCGCGGCCCTTGGCGATGAAATGGACGTCGTCGGCACGTTCCCCGTGGACCCGGACGGCCAGCGTATCGAGGGTGGCCAGGGAATCGTTGGACAGGGAATTGCCCAGCGCCGCAAGGTTCTCATCGATTCTCGCGGCACTGCGGGTGCCGGGGATCGGTACGATGCCCAAGCCGAGTTCCAGGCCTCGTGACGCCAGCCAGGCGAGCGCCACCTGCGCATTGGTGAGCCGTTCGGACGCCGCGACCGCGGTAATCGTGGCCAGCAAGTCGAGGTTCTTTTCCAGATGTCCAGGGGAAAAACGCGGGAAATTGCGTCGGGCATCGGCCTCGGCAAGTTGCCGGGGATCCTGGACTTGCCCGCTGATGAATCCGCGTCCCAGCGGCGCGTAGGCCACGAATCCGACACCCAAGCGGCGGGCGGCGGGGAGCAACTGGTCTTCCACGTCTCGGCTGAACAGGGAGTACTCGCTTTGCACCGCAGTGATCGGATGGACCAGATGGGCGCGCTGCAGTTCCTGGCTGGTTACTTCTGACAGGCCGATATGCTTGATCTTCCCGGCCTGGACCAGCTCGGAGAAGGCACCGACCGTTTCTTCGATGGGAACCCGTGGATCGACTCGATGATAGTAGTACAAGTCCACTTCGTCGACGCCCAGCCGGGACAGGCTTTCGTCGATGCTGCGGTGGATATGAGCCGGGTCGCCCTGGGCCTTGGGCGCACCGGGTGCCGCGTGCGGAAGGATGCCGGTTTTGGTCGCCAGGACCACTTCGTCGCGGCGGTGCTTGAGGACCTTGGCGAGCAGCCGCTCGTTGTGCCCGTCGCCGTAGACGTTGGCCGTATCAAGCAGGGTGATGCCCGCGTCGATGGCGTGGTTCACGGTCTGCAGGGATTGCTTTTCGTCGGCAGTGCCGTAGGAGTGGCTCAGCCCCATGGCCCCGAAGCCCTGGGACGAGACGACCAGACCATGTCCAAGCTGGACCTGCGGCAGTGTTGCGCGGAGTGCGCTCATGGAAATTATCCCCTTCGAAGGATCTTGCGTGAGAGTGCATTGCCGCCCCATTGGGCCAGCTGCACCAGGACAATCAGGAAGATGATGATCACGAACATGACCGTGGAATCAAAGCGTTGGTAGCCGTAGACCATGGCTAGATCGCCTAGGCCGCCTCCGCCCACGATTCCCGCCACCGCGGTGGCATCGATCAGCGCCACCACGATGTAGGTCAGTCCCAGGATCAAGGCGCCCAGTCCTTCCGGAACGACGATGGTGAACAGAATGCGCAATGGCCGAGCCCCCATCGCTCGTCCGGCTTCGATCACCCCCGGATCAACTGCCACCAGGTTGTTCTCGACGATCCTGACAATACTCAACGACGCGACGATCGTCAGCGCGAAGATCGCGGCTTCGGTGCCGATCGTGGTGCCGATGACTGCGCGGGTGAGTGGGCCTATAGCCACGATGAAGATGATGAACGGGATGGGGCGGATGATGTTGATCAGGCTGTTCAAGGCGGCGAATACGAATCGGTTGGCCAGGATATGCCCCGGACGGGTGCTGTAGAGCACCAGCCCGATGAGCAGGCCAAAGACGGTCGCCAGAATCATGGTGACGGTGACCATCTGCAGGGTTTGGAGCGAAGCGGCTCCAATCTTTGGCCAGAGGCTCGACCAATCTGTAGTACCCACGTCATGCCACCTTTCGTGCTGTGGTGATCTGCTGCAGATCGTGGAGTGCCAGGTCGATGTCTTGGCGGCTTCCGAGCAGTTCCACGGTCAGGGAACCGAAGAGTCGGGACTGCAGTTCATTGATGCCGCCATAGACGATGTTGAAATCTACATTGCGAGTGCGGGCAATGCGGGAGAGGAACGGATCTGACGACTCGCGGTCGTGGACCTCGAGCTGCACGAGCTGGCCGCGGTGCACCTTGCGGATGTGCTCGATCGCTTCATCACCCGGATGGTGGTCCAGCACGGACGAGACAAAACGCTGTGAGACCCCTTGCTGGGGATCGGAGAACACCGAGTAGACGCTTCCATGCTCGACCACCCGGCCGTTTTCCATGACCGCGACCTTGTTGCAGATCTTGCGGATGACATCCATTTCGTGGGTGATCAGCAAGATCGTGATGCCGTATTTCTGGTTGACCCGCTGGAGCAAGGCGAGTACTTCGCCGGTGGTCTGCGGGTCCAAGGCGCTGGTGGCTTCATCGCAGATGAGGACCTGCGGGTGATTCGCCAGAGCCCGGGCGATGCCCACCCGCTGTTTCTGACCGCCCGAAAGCTGTTCCGGATAGGACTTGGCCTTGTCTGCGAGGCCCACGAATTCGAGCAACTCTGTGACTCGCTGCTTGGTTTCGGCTTTGGAAGCTCCAGCCAGTCTCAGGGGGTAGGCCACGTTGTGGAACACGTTGCGGGAGAGCAACAAGTTGAACTGCTGGAAGATCATTCCGATTCGTTGCCGGATTCGGCTTAGCTCCTTGCCTCCCAACGCGGCAATGTCTTGCCCATTGACAATGATCTTGCCGCTGGTTGGCAGCTCCAGACCGTTGATGGTGCGCAGGAGGGTCGATTTGCCGGCTCCGGAATACCCCACAACGCCGAAGATATCGCCCTTCTCGATGCTGAGATTTACATCCATGAGGGCATGAACGGCACCGTCCCGGCCGGCGAAAGTCTTGCTGACCTGTTCGAAACGGATGGCCTGCGTGGCGTCCGCGTTCTCAACGCGCGGGGGAGTCAAAATATCACTGCTCGATGTCATCTGCCAGTTCCTCCAGCTCGGCTAGCGTAGTCCTGAGTTTTTCCACGTCGATGTCCACGGTGATGCTGTTGCCTTTGGTTTCCTCGGCGATCGCGTCCTTGACCCGCTGGTCCTGCCACAAGTCGGCGATCTTCGCGTAGGTTTCCGAATCCCTGTCTTCGCCGCGAACCGCCACCACATTCACATATGGAAGCGATGTGTCCGAGTTCGGGTCGTCCAGAGCCAGCGCCTGGTCCTTGGTGATTGAGAGGGCCTTGTCGATGGTGGCAGCGCCCACCACGATGCCGTCAACGTCTGGGTAGACGTTCACCAGCTGTTGGGCCACGATCGGGCTGAAAACAATGTTCTTCTGGTTGTGGGTGATGTCATCCACGGTGGGATAAATGCCGACGTTTTCGTCCAGCTCGATGAGGCCGGCGGCCTGAAGGAGGAACAGCGCGCGTGCGCCATTGGATGGATCGTTGGGGATGGCGAGGGTAGCGCCATCCGGCAGGGAGCTCACGTTGGCATGCTCCTTTGAGTACAGTCCCCACGTGGTGACCTGTGTGGAACCGACTGGTGTGAGGTCCGTGCCCTGAGCGGAGTTGAATGCGGAGAGGAAGGCCAGGTGCTGGAAGGCATTGATGTCGGTCTCCGCATTGACTAGTGCCTGGTTCGGCAACGTCCAGTCGGAGAAGGGCTGCCAGGTAATCTTGATTCCTTTTTCTTTGGCCACCTCGCTGATCACGTCGTTGACTGGTGAGAGTTCTCCGCTGCCGATGCTGACGCTTTGCAGGCCGGCATCCGCCGCCTGGGATTTTCCCCCGCAGGCGGTGAAAAGCAGGGCACCCATGGCCAAGAGCGAGACGGCGGCGAAGCGGGCGGAAATACGGTGCGATTGAGTGGAGCTCATGATGTGTCCTTGTCGACGGTGTTTTCGGAAATAGCTAGGTGCGGGATGCATAGAGTTCAAAGGTTCCGGTCAGCAGGTGCTCGCCGACCAGCCGGGCACGATATTTGGCGGGATTATGGCTGGCAACGGTGCGTGCATTGCGCCAGTGCCGGTCGAGCAGCAAATCGGTGCTGGTTGCTGAAGCTCCCCCGACTTCAAAGATGTCGCTGGCGGTTTCCTGCGCCAGCTTCAAGACCACCTGCTGGGCCTTGAATGCATCCACTACCAGCTGCTCGCCAGTGACGGCCCGGCCGGTGCTGGCGGCGTAGTCGGACAGGTCTCTGGCCACACGAAGTGCCGTGGACTTCGCTGCGTAGGCTTTGGCAGCCGCCTCGCCCACGACGACCTGGACCAGGTCCTCCTTCGCCGGGATGCGTTCTCCGGCCACGGCAAAAGTGCGTTTGCGAGGCTTGACGAACGCGACGGCGTCATTGATAGCGTTTTGTGCAATTCCCGAGGCCACCAGCAGAAGAATGCTCTGGAACAACGCCGTGCGGAAAGCGAGATGCGGGTCAGCGGGGTCAACGACGATGATGTCGGAGGGGTCTACCGGCACCTGATGCAGCGTCAATGATCCCGAACCGGTGAGTTGCTGGCCGAATCCGTCCCAGTCATCCTGGATTGATACCCCGGGATGATCCGCACGGACCAGTACTCCATAACGCTCTCCGTCACGGGCAGCGCTCAACGAAATCCAGTCGGAGTAGATGCTGCCGGTGGTGTAGTATTTTGTCCCGCTCACCGTAAAATCCGTTCCGGTCCGGCTCAGCGCGGTCGTGATCTCGGTTAGCGTGTTTCGCTCGGACGCGGCATTGCCGATGAGAGCTCCGTCGGCGATGCGGTGTAGCCACCGGGATCGGTGCGGCCCGTCTTCCTGCAACAGCAGGCTTTCCACCTGTACGATGTGGCCTCGAAGCAGATGTGCCACGTTGGAATCCAAGGATGCCAGCTCCAAGAAAAGCTCGAGGAACACATCGAGAGCGACTCCGCCTCCACCGAACTCGCGGGGGACTCGAAGTGAAGTGAATCCGGCTTTCTGCAAGGAGCGGACCTGGTCGTATGGCAACACATGGTTGCGTTCACGTTCCAGGACGTCCTGGCCAATTGACTCAAACAGCGGGGAGAACCGCGCTGCAAGTGAACCAAAATCGGTACCCGGCAACAAATCCTTCGTGTTCAAATCGGTCGTCATGGTGCCCTTTCAAGAAGCTGTAGAAGTGTGAATCATCAGGATTGACATTAGAAGGCGCAAGCTTCTGAATGCACGGCGCGTTTCTCACTTCGACCACTGAGGTCACGCTCTGTTATGGATAGACAATTGACGTCATTTTTTCAGTTGGTTATGAGTTGTTAGTCTCTCTGGAGAAATCAGAAATAAACATTTCCTAATACTCTGTCTTCTGAATTGACCTCGGTGGGAGGACCAAGAGGCGCAAAATCTAGTCGGGGATGGTCGGCCTGACTTGAACTACTCAAGGACTTGGCGGCTTCCGCGACATATCTGCGCGCAAGCGAAGCCTTGCGAGTAGTCGAACAGCATGGATCCCTCCGCGCACTGATGCCGGAAGCTCTGTGCCGACCCACCTGCCTCGGCGTGGCAGAAGGCGACAAGTGAGGTCTTTCCGAGGCGCGCGCCGACGAGAATCTGGTCCTGAGTGCCAAGGTGGGCCTGGAAGTTCCCGAAACAGGATCGACACTTGCCGCTAGGTGCTGTTCATTCTCCGCTGCAGTGTCAGAACGGACGGCGTTGGTGCGTTGACATGATTTGAACGGTACGTGGTGAAGTGACCGGGAAGGAACCGCAGCGTTGCTCATTGGTGTTCTGAAAGTTGTTCTCGCTGGTCCTGAATATCAGGGCCGTCAGCGTCGTCGTGGAAGGAGACATGGGAAGTTGCAGCCAGTTCTTGGACACCAGCCGCTTCCATGTACGTAGCGACACAAAAATTGTCTGGACACCTCGCCATGTGTTTTTCTATCGCGTGAATCCTGAATGCATCCAGTTAGCCAGGCTTCTTCATGAATCTATGGATCTTCCGCGGCAGATACGCTTCTAAAAAGAAGCGACCCTAGGCACTTGAGCAATGCTGTGCCCAATTGCAAAATGATGAAGGCGTCCATCCGGCCACAACTCCGGATGAACGCCTTCAAGTATGTACCAGCCTGATCTACCGCGCCTGCCGGTGGATCGACTTGTAGCTCAGGTACGCGGCCAGGCCTTCCGGCCCGTACTCGGTGCCGAGCCCCGAATCGTGCCGCCCGCCGAAGGGCGCAGCATGGTTGGAGGCGAAGAAGTTCACCCCGACGCTGCCGGTGTCCATGCGCTCGGCCACGGACAGGGCATGTTCCTCGTCCGCGCCGAACACCAGGCCGCCCAAGCCGAACTCGGTGTTGTTGGCCAGGGAGACTGCTTCGTCCTCGGAAGAATACTTCAGCACCGTGATGACCGGACCGAAGATTTCCTCGCGCGAGATCGCCATGTCCGGGGTGACGTCAGCGAAGACCGTGGGCTGGATGAAGAACCCGTCCGCCAGGTCTCCGGCCAGCTGCGCCGTGGCGCCGCCGGTGACCGCGCGGGCGCCTTCGGCATGGCCGGCTTCCAGGTAGCCCAGCACCGTCTGGTACTGGCTGCGGTTGGCCGAGGGGCCGAAGACCGTGGCAGGATCCAGCGGGTCGCCCTGCGGGGCCTCGGCAATGGTGGAGGCCACCACGTCCACCACTTCGTCATAGCGTTCGGCCGGTGCCAGGATGCGGGTGGAGATGTAGCAGGTCTGCCCGGTGTTGCGCATGCAGGAACGGATCAGCCTCGAACCGAGCAGGCCCAGGTCCGCATCCGGCAGCACCAGCGCGCTGGACTTGCCGCCCAGTTCCAGGGTGACCGGGCGCAGCAGCTCGCCGCAGGCCGCGGCGATTTTGCGGCCCACCGGGGTGGACCCGGTGAATGCCACCTTGGAGACCAGCGGGTGGCGCACCAGCTCATCGCCCAGCCGCCCCGGACCGGTGACCAGGTTGGCCACGCCCGCAGGGACCCCGGCGGTGTCCAGTGCATCCATGATGATGCGGAAGGACAGCGGGGTGGGGGAGGCAGGCTTCATGACCACGGTGCAGCCCGCCAGCAATGCCGGGGCCAGCTTGATGACCATCAGGTTGATCGGGAAGTTCCACGGGGCGATCAGCGCGCAGACGCCCACCGGGTCGCGGCGCACCAGCGACTCTCCGGCCCCATTGGGGAACGGACGGAGGTCCTCCCTCTCCAGCAGCGGGGTCAGCGAGGCGAAGTACCGGAAGATGCCCGCGGCATTCGCCGCGGCCCCGCCGGTTTCGGAGACCGGCGAGCCGTTCTCCAGCGTATTGGTCAGCGACAGTTCGGCGGCCCGAAGCTCGATTTCCGCGGCGATGCGCAGCAGCAGCTCGGCCCGCTCGGAAGGGGAAGTTCCCTTCCACGGCGCCGAATGCAGCGCGTGGTGGGCGGCGCGGACCGCGGCGTCCACGTCCTGTGCGTCGCCGGAGGGGACCGAACCCCACACGGCGCCGGTGGCCGGGTCGGTGACCTCGATGCGGCCGGTGCCCCGCGATCGCGTCCACCCGCCGCCGATGAAGTGCGTGTCCACATGGCGGTAGGGCAGCACCAGTTCCTCGCGCCGGGCCGCGGCGCCTGCCCGCGTGCTCATCGCAGCACCGCCGTGCGCAGCAGGGCCCGGGAGCGGGCCAGGTCTGCGGTGGCCATGTCCACCGCTGCCTGCGTGATCAGCTCGGGAATGATCTCGGTTTCCAGCCGGTCGGTGTAGGCGGCCGGATCCTGCCCGAACCAGCCCGAGGCCAGCGCGATGCCGGCGTGGTCGAAACGCCACAGCCGGTCCGCGTCGCGCATCAGCGCGTCCTCCAGGGTGTAGGCGTTCGGGCGGGTGTCGTGCCCGTCGATGATCGTGCAGACCTCGTCGATGAACTGCTCGTCGTAGCCCAGGGCGGGCAGCACGCGGCGGGCCACCAGGCAGCCCTCGCGTTCGTGCTCGTAGCGGATATCCGCGGTGCGCCACTCGCCGCGGAAGCCGTCGGAGATGATCTTCTCCTGGTCCACATGCGCCCAGCCGGTGTCGTGCAGCAGCGTGGCGACCAGCACCAGGGTGCGGTCCGCTTCCGGGTGCGCGTCGCACAGCCGGCGGGCGAAGGACAGGGAGATGGGCAGGTGGATGTCGTTGCCGCGGGCGCGGGTCTCGGGGACCACCGCCGCCCACAGGGCCTCCAGCTGGCCGTCCGCGTGGTTGTCCAGGGCAATGGGGCCGGTGTTGATGGGGCCCGTGGCCGGCAGCGGCCGGGCGTCGTTCAGGGTTGTCATGGTGTCCTCAGGCCTATCAAGTCGTGGGAAATCGGCGTTGTGGGGAAAACAAGTGTCAGGCAATCAGCGTCTTGAGCATGGTGCCGGGGTCGGCGGCCGCGGCCGGGTCGATGTTCTTCCCGGCGGCCAGGGCCTGCTTCACTGCCATGAAGTCCAGCGGCGCGTTCACGCAGTCCGCGGCGATGACCTGCCCGCCGCGGTAGTACAGCACGGTGAACTTGCCCTTCTCCGGGACCTCGCGCTTGACCGTTGAATCGAAGCCCATGGACAGGCCCGCGATCTGCAGCTTCATGTCAGCCTGGTTGGACCAGAACCACGGGATGCCGGCATAGGCTTCGCGCTGGCCCATCAGGGCGTAGGCGGCGACCTTGGCGTGCTCCACCGCGTTGTTCACGGATTCCAGCCGGATGCGCTCGCCGTCCGGGGCGCCGGGGACCGGGTTGGGCATGTTCGCCACGTCCCCGACCACCAGGGTGTGCCCGTCGGAGGCGATGGCCGCCTCGTCGACCACGATGCCGTTGTCGACCTCAAGTCCCAGCTGCTCGCCGAGCTGGGTGTTGGGGATGACCCCGATGCCCACCAGCACGATCTGCGCGGGGATGATTTCCCCGGATTCCAGGTGGACCGCGCGGACCGCGCCGTCTCCTGCGATGCGCGAGACCCTGGCATTCAGGTGGATGTCCAGGCCGCGGGCGCGGTGCTGCTCAAGGAAGTAGGCGCTGGTGTCCTCGCCGACGGCGCGGCCCACCAGGCGCGGGCCGTATTCGATGACGGTGACCTTTTTGCCCATGGCCTGCAGGGAGCTGGCCGCCTCCAATCCGATGAACCCGCCGCCGATGACCACCACGTCGGTGGCGGCCGGGGCCAGCTCCTTGAGCTTCAGCGCATCGTCGGCGTTGCGCAGGTAGACCACGCCGTCCAGTTCGCTGCCCGGGACCTCGAACACGCGCGGCCGGGCGCCGACGGTCAGCGCCAGCCGGGTGTAGGGGTACCGCGCCCCGCTGCGGCCGGTGGCCACACCGGAGCCGTCCGGGTTGGAGTCGATGTCTTCGATGCGTTCGCCCTTGACCAGGGTGACGTTGTGCTCGATCCAGTAGTCGTTGGAGCGGAAGATCAGCGATTCGCTGCCCACCTTGTCTTGCAGGAATTCCTTGGACAGCGCCGGGCGCTGGTAGGGGCGGTGGTCCTCGTCCCCGAGCAGCGTGATGTGCCCGGTGTAGCCCAGGGCGCGCAGCGAGATGGCCAGCTGGACCCCGGACTGCGAGGCGCCGATGATCAGCAGCCCGGTGGCGGTGCCCGCCGCGGGGGCCGGGGCGCCGCCGGTGGAGGGGAGTGTTGCGGTGTTCATGGCTAGACCTGGGTTTCCGGGGTGGCGACGTTGAGGGTCTGGCCCTCGCACATCTTGATTTGGCAGGAAAGGCGGGAATTCTCCTCGCGGTCCACGGCGGTGCCGTAGAGCATCTCGTCTTCCATCTCGCCCATCGGATCCAGCGACTCGAAGTCTTCCGGGGCCACGAACACGTGGCAGGTGGCGCAGGACAGGGAGCCGCCGCATTCGCCCACGATCCCGGCCACGCCGTTGCGGACCGCCGTTTCCATGACGGAGTCGCCGGCGGCGGCGTCCACGGTGCGGGTCTGGCCTTCGAAGTCGGTGAAGTTGATAGTCGCCATGATGGTTCCTCCTGAACGGTTAGGCGTAAAGCTGGGTTAGATGAACTGGCGTCCGCCGTCGACGACGAGCGTCTGACCGGTGATGAACGAGGAGTCCTCGCCGGCCAGGAACAGCGCGGCGCCCACGATGTCCTCCGGCTGGCTGGCGCGCTTGAGCGCCCCGCGGTCCACCCCGTAGCTGGAGGCGTTCTCCATGAGCCCCAGGCTGGCCTCGGTCAACGTGAAGCCCGGGGCGATGGTGTTCACGGTGATTTCCCGGCGTCCCAGCTCCTTGGCCATGACGCGGGTCAGCGCAATGACCCCGCCCTTGGAAGCCACGTAGTGGGCCCACTGCTCGGAGCCGGAGTAGACGGTGGCGCTGGCCAGGTTGATGACCCGGGAGCCCGCTCCAAGAAAGGGGGAGAGGGCGCGGGAAACCATCCACGGGCCCTTGAGATTCACATTCATGACCTTGTCCCACTCGTCCGGGTTGATCTCCTCGAACGGGGTGCGGGTGACGGTGGCGTAGATGGCGGCGTTGTTGATCAGCACCGCGATGCTGCCGCCGGCGAACTCCGCCGCGTCCTTGGCCAGCGCGTCGGTGGATGCGGTGTCGGTGACATCCACCGTGAAGGCCGCCGCCTCGGCTCCGGCCTGGCGCACCAGGCGGACCGTTTCCTGCGTGCCGGCCGCGTCGATGTCAGCGGCGGCGATGGCGTAGCCGCGGGCCGCGAAGCCCAGGGCGAAGGCCCGTCCCAGGCCGCCGGCGGCGCCGGTGATGAGCACCGTAGGAGAGCTGTTCATGGAATGTGCCTTTCAAGTGGTGGAGAACTGTGGTGTTGCGGGTGCCGGCCGGGGATCGGGGGAAAGGAACCGGCCGGCACCCTTGCGGTTCCGGAAGCTTGGGGGAACCTCCGGAACCGGTCTGCGGCGCCCGGGGATCAGGCGTGCGAGTGGCTGTGGGCTCCCGGCCCGGTCAGGGCCGGCTCGGCGCCCAGGATTTCCACGGTGCCCTTGGTGCCGTCAACCCGCAGCAGGTCTCCGGTCTTGATGGTGGTGGAGGCGCTGCCGGTGCCGGTGACCGCCGGCAGGTCGTATTCGCGGCAGACGATGGCCGCGTGGGACATCATGCCGCCGATATCCGTGACGGTGGCCTTGATCTTGCCGAAGATCGGGCCCCAGCTCGGCGCGGTGACCGGAGCCACCAGGATTTCGCCGGGCTGCACCTGGGTGAGCTCGTCCGCGTGCATGATGACGCGGGCCGGGCCCTCGACCTGGCCGGGGGAGGCCGCCATGCCCTTGAGCGTGCTGCCGTCCTGGGTCTCGTCCGCGCCCAGCCACTGTTGCACTTGTTCGGTGGTGATGCCCCAGAGCATGCGGGTGAATGGTTCGGTGATCGACTGGGGCGGGGTGTTCAGCGCCGGGGCCGGGCGGGCGGTTTTCAGCGCGTCCACGATGCCCTTGCGGTGGGCGATCTTCTCCGGGAGCACCACCGCGCCGATCGGGGTGCCGGAGCCGACGCCCCAGCTGGTGACCAGGTCGAAGAGCACGTCGCGGACCTCGTTGCGGTTCAGGTAGAGCATGTCCTCGGCCTCGGCGAAGAGCCCGGCGTCGCTGAGCATGCGCCCGAGCTCGCGGACCTTGCGCCAGAAGACGCCCATGGTCCAGTGCTCGATGTAGAAGTTGTGGTTCTCCACGTACGGGTAGGCGGTGGCCGCCAGCGTGCGCTTGGCGTCGAAGACCTCGGCGACCTCCGGATCCAGCAGCTCGCGGTACTCTTCCACGATGCGTTCCTTCTCCGCGATGAGCTTCTGCGTGGGGCGCAGGATCTGCGCCCCGCCGCGGGCCCGGCGGATGTAGTCCGCGATGAAGCCCAGCGGAATCTCCTGGTGCACGTTCCAGTACTTGTCATGCGAGTAGAAGCCGTTGCCGATGGTGAAGTTGAACCACGGGTCCTGGGCCTGCTCCCACTGGGCCATCCAGCGCTCGCCGCCGGCGGCCGCGGCGATGGATGCCAGGGTGGCGGCCGGGTCGTCGGTGTTGGCGAAGTGCTCGTCCAGCTCCAGTTCCACGGCCAGCAGCGCCAGCGCCTTGAGCTCGTCGTCCGGGCGGAAGAGCTCCATGTCCACGCCCTGCACCATGGTGGCGATGGACTGGTCCGGGATGTTCGGGAAAACTTCCTTGCAGAAGTTGAAGAAGTCCAGGTAGGCGATGTAGCCCAGGTTCAGGAACTCGAAGTGGTACTGCCAGTTCTGGTAGGCCAGCTGGATCAGCCGGTCGTAGTTTTCCAGCAGGACTTCCGAGCCGTCCTTGCCCACGCCGTTCTCGATGTCCTCGAAGGGGACCTTCTCGGGCAGCGGTGCGAAGGACAGCGTCTCCATCTCCGCAATGGTGCCCTTGACCTTCACATGCCAGTTGGCCAGCTTGGTCTCCCAGTTGGCGAAGTAGTGGCCGATGCGCGCCTCGAAGTCCGGCACGCGGGCGGCGATCTGCTCTTCCGGGACCGGGATGGGCGACATGTACAGGTAGCCCAGGTGGATGCGGAAGTCGATGCCGTTGGCGTTGGGGATCATCAGGTGCCGGGCGTTGTACTGGCCCAGGCACTTCACGGCGAATTCGCCGCCGATGGTTTCGAAGGGCTTGAAGACGGTGGGCCAGTGCTGCGAATCGCAGAACCAGAACTTGGCGTCTTCCTGCTCCTTCAGTGCGTCCTGGAACACCAGGTAGTAGGGGTAGATCTCTTCCCATCCTTCGGCGCCGGCGGGCACCGGCAGGTCGGATGGCTTGGGGAAGGACTTCATTGTCATGGTCGTGCACCCTTTCTCAGAAGGTTCGGCACTTTGCGAGTGGCCGAGGTGTGGGGTGGAGCGTGGAAACAGCGTGGATACGTGGGTCAGCTGACGATCTTCGACAGGGAGGCGGTGATCGAGGAGACGCCGCCGAATCCCAGCGAGGAGGCGTAGCCTCCGGCGGAGGCCTTGGGCGCCGCGGGCTTGGAGGAGTGCACGGTTTCCGGGCGGGCCTGGAGCAGCAGCAGGTTCTCCCCATCCGGCAGGTCGGCGTCGATGGCCCACTCGATGTCCTGCGGGGACTTGTAATGCTTCTCCGCCCGCTTGGCCAGCTGGGCCACGGCGGACAGCTCGTCGTTGCTCAGGCAGCGCACCGTACGGCGCTCTTCCGGGACATCCTTTTCCACTAGGGTGTTGGTGGCCGGGTCGGGGATCATTTCGGCATGCTTGTCGCCGATGTGCTCGGTGATCACCGCGAGGGTGACCTTGTCCAGCTGGATGTTGTCCGGCGTGACGGTTCCGGAGACCACCATCTCGCCCACGCCCCAGGAGGCGTCCACGGTGATCTTGGAGCGGTCGCCATTGGTGGGATCCAGGGTCATGGCCACGCCGGCGGTCTTGGCGTTGACCATCTTCTGCACTACCACGGCCATGCACAGCCCGTCATCCGGGATGTTGTTCTTCAGCCGGTAGAGGATGGCGCGGCTGGTGTACAGCGAGGCCCAGCATGCGCGGATGTGCTCGCCGACCGAATCGAACCCGGTCAGCCACAGGTAGGTGTCCTGCTGTCCGGCGAAGGAAGCATCGGGCAGGTCCTCGGCGGTGGCGGAGGAGCGCACGGCCAGCGGGGCCTCGGAATCGAAGCGGGCCTGCAAGGCGTCGTACGCGGCCCGGGTGACCTCGCGCAGGTCGGCGGGAACCGGGCGGGAAGTGATCAGCTCGCGGATGGCGGCGCTGGCGGCGTCCACCGCGGCGATGTCCTCCGGGTCCAGGCCGTCCAGCTGGGCTTTGATGCTGTCTTCCAGCCCGGTGCCCATGAAGGCGCGGAAGGCGGCGGTGTTCACCACGAATCCGGGAGGGACCGGCATGCCGGCGGCGGTCATGGTGACCAGCGAGGCGCCCTTGCCGCCCAGGCTGTCCAAGGTGGGTTCCTTGCCGCCGTCGAAGAATTCAATGAAGTCGTTGTTGCTCATCGTTAAGCCTCAGATCGGGAAGTGGAGTCGGCATTCAGCTCGACGTTGACGAAGTCGGGAACGCGGAAGGACAGGTTCTTCCGGAAGGTGATGGCACCGCCGTCGACCAGTTCAAGGTTCGGCAGCGCGGCGGCCAGTTCCTCCAGCGCGATCTTGGCCTGGAGCTTGGCCAGCATGTTGCCCAGGCAGTAGTGGATGCCGAAGCCGAAGGACAGGTGGTCGCGGGCGTTGGGCCGGGTGATGTCGAAGTCCTCGCCGTTCTCGAAGCGGGATTCGTCGCGGTTGGCCGAGCCCATGAGCAGCAGCAGTTCCGCACCCTGCGGGATCTGCACGCCGCCCACCTCGGTGTCCGCCAGTGCCTTGCGGCGCCATCCCACGATGGAGCCCGAGTAGCGCAGCACCTCGTCGATGGCCTTGGGGATCTGCTTGGGATCCGCCACGACGGTTTCCCAGGCTTCGCGGTGCTCCAGCAGCACGCGCACGCAGTTGGAGATCAGCGTGGTGGTGGTTTCATGGCCTGCGAAGAGCAGCGAGTAGAGCAGCGAAGCGATCTCGTGGTCGGTGATGTCAGCGCCGTCCTTCTGGGCCTGGACCAGGTCCGCGGTGAGGCTGTCGCCGCCGGCGGCGTGGGCCTGGGCCACCTGGGCCTGGCAGCGGTTCCAGTACTCGACCAGGTTGTGCGCGTGGGGGATCTGCTCCTCGTCGCTGAGGTCTCCCCAGGTCATGGCAGCGCGGGAGTCGCTCCAGCGTTTGTAGGTGTCCACCATGCCCACGTCCTCGCCGATCAGGGTGAGGATGGTGATGGTCGGCAGCGCGTAGGCCAGGTCCGCCACGATGTCCGAGTGGTTGGTGCCGTTGGCGAGCATCGCGGAGATGGAGTCCTTGACGTTCTGCCTGATCATCGGCTCCAGGGCCTTGAAACGGCGCGGGGTGAAGGCCTTCTGCGCCACGGCCCGGATGCGGGTGTGCTCCGGCGGGCGTCGGGCCGACAGGCCCGAGTAGGTGGTGAATCCGCCCTCGGTCATGATCTGCGTGGCCTGCGGGCCGCGCTTGCGCACCGGGGCCTGGGCGTTTTCCGAGGAGAAGGTCTCCCAGTTTTCGAAGACCGACTTCACGTCGTCATAGCGGGTGATGACATACAGTCCGGTGCGTTCGTCGAACATCACCGGCTGTTCGCTGCGCATCCGTGCGTAGGCGGGGAAGGGGTTCTCCATTGCGAACGGCTCGTACCCGTGGTGGTCTGCCGGGGCTTGCGCTCCGAAACCCATTGGGCATCCGCCGGAGACGGCTGGGGTGCTGGTCATGGAATCTGCTCCTTGGGGAAGTCGACGAGTCACGGTGTGACCCGTGCAACATTGATCGACACCCAGTGTTGTCCATGGCACAGTCGGAAGGGAAGCAATCCCTTCCACTCAGTGGAAGCCTAGTTTTTTGGCCTGCTCAGCCCTCGCTTTCGGGCACGTTCATGTCAGGCCCGGAAATGATGCCCAGCAGCGTCTCCAGCGGAATATGCGAGGTGGCGGCCTCAATTCGTTTGGAGATTCCATAGAGCACGGGCAGGTGGCGCTCCATGTTCGCGGCGTGCGAGGTGGGAATGACCAACCCGATGGAGCAGCCCAACCGGCCGGTGTGGTAGACCGGAACGGCGATTGAACAGGTTCCCAGCCGCACCTCTTCGCGGGTGATCGCGTAGCCGTTGTGCTTGGCGCGGTTCAGTTCGTTGCGCAGCTGCACGGGGTTGCTCCGGGTGTGCGCGGTCATGGGTTCCAGCGGCTGGGCGAGGTAGGCGTCCATGACCCAGTCCTCGGAAAACGCCAGGATGGCCTTGCCCACCGCGGTGGCGTGCAGCGGCAGACGCCCGCCGACCCGGGAGACCCGGGCAACCCTCTTGCTGCCGTAGACGCGGTCGATGTACAGCGCCATGTTTCCGTCGCGGATGGCCAGCTGGCTGGTTTCCCCGGTCAGGGAGAACAGGTCCTGGACGAAAGGGCGCGCGGTATCGCGCAGTTGCCGGCCGGTGTTCTGGGCGATGGCCCACAGCCGCAGGCCCAGCTGGACGCCGCCGTTGCCGGTGCGGCTGAGGATCCCTGCGTCGACCAGCTCGCCGACCAGGCGGTGCGTGGTGGACAGCGGAAGATCTGCCGACTTGGAGATTTCGGTCAGGTTCAAGGACCTGCGTGTGGTTTCGAAGGCGGAGAGAATCGCCAAGATCTTGGACGTGACGCTGCGTCCTGGTTGTGAGCTTCCTCCGGCCATGGATCCTCCGAGGCAATGGTAGTGAATCGGGGTCGGGTCAACCCGACGGCGACAACTCAGAATACCTGTCCTGTCGCGGACGCGACATCCCGGAATTCGGTCTGCGCAGCATGCAGCAGGATTGCTGGGCAGGCCATGGCACTCTTGGTTGCCAGCGGATCAAATGAATGCGGCGGGGAGCGCTGCGTGACCACCGGCGGCGCGGCGGCCCAGTGCCAGCCGCGAATTCCAGACCTGCAGGTGGGAATGGCTTGAGTCGCGAACCGGGGAAATGAAACACGAATCCACAAAGCGCGTGTGAGGAAGCATTTTCCTGGCCGCTTAACAAATCCGCCAAATTCGAACGCGGGCTGAGGAGAAAATTCTGGTCATGTAATGTTTTTCATGGTCATCGAAAAGGTTGAACCTGAATTCGGGAAAGCCGATTGAATTCCACGTCCGAATTTTTCTTGGATTCAGGTGGTTGATTGTTCGGGAATCATGGCCATTCCAAACAACATCCGGCGCCATCGCCGCTGACCGGTCCATAACTATCGGACATCGTCTGAATTCATAGCTGGTCGCAAGACCGTAGAGTAGCCAAACGCCAAGCATTGGAGCATTCGGCATGAACAAGCAGAAGATCACTACGCAGGTAAATTCCTTCAGCAACGGAGTGAGGGTCGCCTTCGGAATCAGCGGCATTGTCGCCTTGGTTTTGGGCCTCCTGATCCTGATTGCGCCCATGAAAACCGCATCGATTATCACCGCAATTGTTGCGCTCTACGCACTGGTCTCAGGCGTAATCTACCTGGGGATCGGAATTTTTTCGCGGACCCAGAGCACCCCGAAACGCATTCTGAACTGTGTATTGGGTGCCATGTTCCTGGCCGCGGGCATCCTGGCCTTCACCGATTTGGACAACAGCACGGTGCTGCTGGCAAGTTTCGTCGCCATCATGATCGGCATCGTCTGGGTGGCCGAAGGGGTGGTGGCGCTGACAACCTTGAGCCGATCGCCAAACCGGCTGGTCAGCGGCGGCTATGCAGTGCTTTGCGTGATTGCCGGTGTGTTGGTGCTCTTCGGACCGTTTACCTTTGCTTCCATCCTGTGGCTCATCCTCGGCATTTCGCTCATGGTGCTGGGAGCGATCCAGGCCCTTCGAGCCTTCAGCTTCAAGGGCAACGTGGTCATTATCGGCCAGAACTAGATTCTGCAATGGCCGGTCCACCGGCGGGAATGGCCGTGCACCGCGCACCGAGGCCTACGACTCAGGGTGGAGATGGAGCAGTCCGGATCTACCCCGTTCGGGCGAACCAAAGAACGCGGGCGATCAGTAGGCTGGAAACGTCCGCACCGCATCGACCGCACTGACATCACCGCCCGAGGAGCACGAAGAATGCCTGTACCACCAACCGCCATCCGTGGATCTTTCGCCAAGAAACTGGCTCTGGGCGGAGCCGCCATGGCGCTGGCCCTGGGAACCGCCGGGTGCGGCGCCGTTGAGGATTTCGACAAGGCGACCTCGGACTCCTGGGCGGTGACCTATGAAATTATGGTCTCCGGAGGCGACGCCAGCAGGATCACCGATATCAAGTACCTTGAATCGGAAAAGCGCGGTGAAGCCGGTACGGAACTGACCTTGCCCTCCGGGGAAACGACGCTTGATGCCAAGGAGAACGCAGTCTGGAGCCTTGAAAGCATCGTGACTGCGCAGAAGGACGCGGCCATTTCCGCCATGCCGGGAAAAGAGGCCACGGCCACCTGCCGCATCCTGCTTGACGGCGTCAAGGAGATCGCTGCTGAAACCTCGGCTCCCGGCGAACGCGTGGAATGCGCGGCCACAACCCCGGCATTTTCCAAATAGCTGCCGAAGGTCAGTCGGAAAGCGCCAGTCTCTGCTCAAAGAGATTGGCGCTTTCCACTGCCGCGAAGGCGCTGGCCATGAATCGCGCGGCATCCGTGAAGAGATGATCGCTCACCCGGGACTCGACCAGTTGGAAAGCTTCGGAACGGGTGAGGCCGAACCAGTCCATCACGGTGTCCACACCGTGCGGGGTCAGCCTCCAGAGCTTGTCGGCATCCTTCACCAAGGAATCCTCCAGACTGGTTGATTCCTTGCGCGAGTCATGCCCGTCGATAATGAACACGATGCGCTCGCTGCGTTCGGCATCGAATCCTTCGTCGTGCAGCAGTTCTGCGGCAAGTTCCGCGCCGGACTTTTCATGCTGCAGCACCAGTTCCTTGTTGCCGGCTCCCGGGGCGATGGCGGACAAGACCAGCTGCGGATCCACCTGTGACCAGCCAATGTCGTGGAGCAGGATTGCCGGCAGCACCACCAGCGGATCCGCCTGCGGATGATGCTTGAGCAGCGACTGGGCGAGTGACAGCGAATAAAGTGTGTGGGCGTCATTGCTGCGCACCGAAAGATAGGTTTTGGCTTTCTCCCACAACCGGGCCAGCAGGGGAAACTGTTCAAAGACGTCGGTTTCCTTGGGCGGAATGAAATTACCGACGTCGTGGCCATAGTGGTTGGCCAAAGGCTGCAGCTTGGTCATGGGGCTCATATTGCCACCGGGGCCCCGTCACGGGAAGCCATGTCTTCCATCCAGTGGATGCCCACTTTCCGGGAACCGGGAAAGCAGGGGGGCGGCTCGGGCGCTCGAAGCGCCGTTGCGGCGCCTAATCCACCCCGTGCCTCGTGCGCACCGCCATGCGGAGTGACGCCCTGGGGCCGGTCAGCCGATGAGACAGTCCGCAATCAGCTGGTAGGCATTCAGGCGGTCCTCGGGATCATTGACCAGCGTATTGAGCATCAGCTCATCGGCCTCGTGGGATTCGGCCAAGGCCAGGAGCTGAGCGCGCACCGTGGCAGGGGTTCCGACAATCAGTGCCTGGCTGCGTTCTTGGGCACGGGCCCGTTCCTGGGCGCTCCACTGGTAGCTCGCGGCAGCTGCCGTTGAGGGGATCGGGCCGTCGTGCCCGAAATCCTTGCGTACACGCCAGAGCAGCAGGGCGTCGGCCAGTTCATGGGCTCGCTCCTCGGTGCCGGCAGTGACGAAGCGGACCGCCAAGACGGTGTGTGGCGTATGCCCGGACTGCGCGGCCGCTTCCCGGTAGGCGCTGGTTGCCGCTTCCCCTCCGACAGGACGCAGGAAGTGGCCATGGACGTACCCGGCGCCCAGTGTTCCCGGCAGCGGCGCGGAGGAACCTCCGGCGCCCAGCACCCAGATGCCGCCCACCGGTTCGCCCTCTGGCTGCGGGTGGTTCGCGCCGAATTCTTGCACGAGGGATGCGATTTTCGCGGCGTAGTTCGGATCATTCAGCGCGGCGCGTCCCAGACCGGTATCCACCCTGCCCGGATGAACTTCAGAAAGAAGCCCCATCGTTTCGGAGACCTTCTGTGCCGGGTAGTACGGCAGGAGGATTGCTCCGGTGCCGACCCTGATCCTGCTGGTGCGTTCAAGGGCCAGCGCAGTCATCATTTCCGGCGCGGCACTGGCAAATGATCGGGAGTTGTGGTGTTCGGCAAACCAGATGCGGTGGTATCCCAGCCTGTCTGCATCGTGAGCCAAGGCCAGGCCGCTGGATAGCGCGGCAGAGCGGGTGGGCGCATGCTCGGTGAGTGGAACTTGGTCGAGGATAGACAGTTTCATGCGGCGCGATGTCCTGCCTTTTTCCTTGTGGTGTTCGACAGCCGCATGATGGTGTCCTTTCATTGTTGAACGATTCGTGGATGAGCTTACCCGCGATGCCCAGAGGCCACCGCATCCGCCGCATGGAGGCGCCAATCGGAAACCCGCCATCACGCCGTGACAGCACCTACTGCCGTAGGGATGATAGCTTGAAGAATAATCGAGGAAACCCGGCAGGATTGGCTTTCCCCGGCTGCCGGAATATTGGATGACAGACAGGCTGGACACGATGTCAGGGACGACAGAAATCGATATGAGCGATCTCGCGATTGCCTCACGCGCGGTGCTCAAGCCAATTTCGCAGATCGCCGAAGCCGCGGGGATCCCGGAAGAAGCAGTCGAGTCCTATGGCAAGTACAAGGCCAAGATCGACCCGTCGCATCTTCCTGCCCGCAACACCGAGCTCGGCAAGGTGGTGCTGGTCAGCGGAATTTCCCCGACTCCCGCCGGCGAAGGGAAATCCACCGTCGTGGTGGGCTTGGGTGATGCGTTGTCCGCCGCCGGAGCCAAGACGCTCATTGCACTGCGCGAACCTTCCCTGGGGCCGATCTTCGGCATGAAGGGCGGGGCCACCGGCGGCGGGTATTCGCAGGTGCTGCCGATGGACGAGATCAACATGCACTTCACCGGCGACTTCCATGCGATCACCAGCGCCAACAACCTGCTGATGGCACTGATCGACAACCACCTGCACCGCGGCAATGCCCTGGGGATCGACCCGCGGCGGATCACCTTCAAGCGCGTCATCGACATGAACGACCGCGCCCTGCGCAATATCGTGATCGGCCTGGGCGGCCCGACCGAGGGCGTTCCGCGCGAGGCAGGATTCGAGATCACCGTGGCCTCGGAGGTCATGGCGGTATTCTGCCTGGCCACCGGGCTGGAAGACCTGCGCACCCGGCTGGGACGCATGACCATCGGGTACACCTATGAGAAGAAGCCGGTGACCGTGGACGACCTGGGCGCGGCCGGCGCCATGACCATGCTGCTCAAGGACGCCATCAAGCCGAACCTGGTGCAGACTATCGGCGGCACCCCGGCGTTCATCCACGGCGGCCCGTTCGCCAATATCGCCCACGGCTGCAACTCGGCCATCGCCACCAACACCGCCCGCTCGCTGGCGGACGTCGTGGTCACCGAAGCAGGGTTCGGCGCGGACCTGGGCGCAGAGAAATTCATGGACATCAAGGCCCGCTACGCCGGGTGCGAGCCATCCGCCGTGGTGATCGTGGCGACCATCCGCGCCTTGAAAATGCACGGGGGAGTAGCCAAGGACCAGCTCAAGGGCGAGAACGTGCAGGCAGTGCGCGACGGCATGGTGAACCTGGCCCGGCACGCCTCCAACGTCAGGAAGTTCGGGATCCATCCGGTCATCGCCGTCAACAAGTTCACCGACGACACCGTGGACGAGCTGGCCGTGGTCACCGAGTGGGCCGCGGAAAACAACATTGAATGTGCCGTGGCGGATGTCTGGGGCCAAGGCGGCGCCGGAGCCGGGGACCTGGCCGCGGCGGTGCTGCGCGCCATCGAAGCACCGAGCGACTTCGCCCCGCTGTATGAGCTGGAGAAGCCGGTGGAGGAGAAGATCCTCACCGTGGTGAAGGAGATCTACGGAGGGGCGGAAGTGGACTACACTCCCGCTGCGAAGCGGGTGCTGGAACAGATCCATGCCAACGGCTGGGACAACCTGCCTGTGTGCATGGCCAAGACGCAGTACTCCTTCTCGGATGACCCAACGCTGCTGGGCGCGCCCGAGGGCTTCACGCTGCTGGTGCGCGACCTCATTCCGAAGACCGGAGCTGGGTTCATCGTGGCTATCACCGGTGCGATCATGACCATGCCCGGCCTGCCTAAGGTGCCCGCCGCGATGCACATGGACGTGGACGAGAACGGAAACGCGGTCGGCCTGTCCTAAGCCGATGCTGGCAAAGCCCACCCTACGCAGGGTGCCGGTGCAGGACCTTAGCGCCTGTTGATCGAAGCACGGAGCTTGAATACCGAGGGTGAGCCGATGACTGTGTGCTGTGCCCATCAGGGTGCATTGCAGGTTTGATCGAGTGCTGGGGGCTAGGGGACTTCGTGGGGACACCAAGTCTCCGCTAGGCGTGCCAGACATCAACTCGTTGACTACCTGAAGGCTTGCCTCCCGACTTGGCCTTCCGAAACTTCCACTCCAGTACCTTGGCATTCGTGGGGAACCGTTCATTGAAGACACCTTGACCAGTGGTTCGGTTGCCGCCAATAGCTAGCTAGCGCGGAGAGAGTCGAACGCCATTCCCGCCGTTCCCGTTTGCGGATTCCGGGCCCGGCGTTCAGGCATTCAACGCTTCATGGATGGATCACTTCTCTGAAGTACCGCAGTGGCGCTCCTGTGCAGGCCGCCGCGGTTTCCATTCGCGCATTCAAAATCCATCGGGTTGGCCGAGGACTGACTTCCGGGGCCATTCTGATTCCCGTACACCACGCAGAATCTGCGGCAGCCAGCGACGGACTAAACGGACTAATCGGTGGAGTCGCGCTCGATAATGCCGGTACGCGGATTCACTTGAGGCCTCTGATAGGCCAGTTCTCCGCCATTGCGCCCGCCATAAGGCCGTCCGTGATCGGCGTACTCTTCCCGGTAGAAAACCAGCCGCCAGCCTCCAAGCTCGATTCTCGCGCCGCTTCGCAGGACGTACTCTTGACCAGCATTCAACCCTGCGCTTCCCCCAACCCTATGGACTGCTTGGAGGACGTATTCGTCGAGGTCGTCCCTGACGATTCGTGCATGGACAGGTTCCAGGCCTTCTAATATCAGTCCGCTATCCTGGGCACTGCCAATAACCAAGACGTCGTCAACGAGGTTAAGCACTTTTGGCGCCTTCCCATCCCACGACTCGCTGTCCTTGACGAAGATGAGCCTCGGCCTGCCGCCACGATCGGCATAATGCGTGGTGGTAGGCCGCATGCGCTGGTTCCTCTGGAAGGTGGGGAACAACGGAAACAGGGTGCTCGGAATGCCCAGACTTTCATTCCTTCTATCCTTCTGCAGCAGCCCTTTGACGTTTTTCAACGAACCAATCCGTACGGCGTTCGATTTCATCGCGATGCGACCGGTCAAATTGGGCTTGATATCACCGAGCGTGACGATATTCCCCTTCGGCCCATCGATCACAATCTGGATTCCAGAGCTCTTGAGGCGATGCGCAAGCTGGTCTAGTGCAGGGCGGCTGGCACCTCTAGAGACTCGGAATATTGAGTCTGAATCGGCTTTGATATGGATGATCCGGCCTTCGGCCGTGATAGTTCCATGTACTTGTTCCGAGTCATCAGTGCCCACGAGTGGCTGGTCGACCGTGAAATTCAGGTCAATGTCGAAGCGCATCAGGCTACCCGTTCACTCGCGGTACTGATCTGAACCCAGTGAGTGGTCATCGCTCGTAGTGACCCTCAGGGTGCCGTTGAACTTCCATGTAGCCCGGGGTGCATCTGGACCGATGTCCCTCGGCACTTCAACCATCATGTCCACAAGTGTGTAGTTCACAGCTGCACCACGCCCGGTCAGGTAGGACCACAATTGTTGGCCGAGATCCGACCAATCGGCAATCTGCAAATCCTCCACTGGCAAATCTCTATTCGTATTAAAATTATCCACTCTACCCACATTCCTCTGCTATCGAGAATGATCATAAAAACTGGATGAAGCTGCGGGATGCAGGCTCAGTGTGACATAGATTACCCTCTACTTGCGCCCGGGTAAATGATTAATTCTAAATTCAAGGCTGCCAGTCTCGCTGGCGCTTTTGTCGGGCGCCCTACAGGGTGAGGCGGGTTGAGTCTTGGTGCATATTCGCAAGTCAAATTAGGAATTAGTGAGTTATCGGGATGTTGTCACGTGGGTTAGGTTGGGGTTGGCAGCCGCATAATGGATTAGGAAATCGATATTTCTCGAAAATTATCTTGAAAAGCGAGATTCATGAATTAAGGTGTTTCTGGTAGCTGAATTCACGATAAGTGAGATATTAGGAAAAAAAGTTATTTGATTGCGAGTTTTGGCGTTCAAAGATGGTCGGATCGCTTCCTGTGAGTACAAGTTCCGAATCTTTGAAAGTCGAACTATCCTCCATCCCGGACAACCTGCCTTTCAGCCGGGCATCCCAGCCAATGAACCATTGGGGAAACTCTCGCGGAAGAGAAGTGCCGTTTGTAGTTACGGCGAACCTGAACCGCTGGGTATCGACGAAAACCTAAACAACGTGATGCCCGGAGTGCATGCACTGGCCATTGAAGCCCGAGTACACAAACTGCTGATATCAAGTATCAAGTCTCGGACCAACGCGGCAGCGCTGGAGTTACTTGGCGGATATATTCGCCGGTAGCTTCGCCGTAGGAAACGAGCGTGGTCCGCTTGATATTCGTGCGTAGGTGGACTTGTTCCACCGCGGCAGGCATCTGCGCGCCCTTTCTTGGCTCGCGTCCACCTTCTGGCCTAAAGATGAAGAAACCAAAGGGGATTGCTTCACGGTATGGAAATGACCACCCAACTTTTCATTGACGAGAAGTATCTATCGAGTCGCAGAACGCTAGCATTTCGTTAACGGGATGATCTGTGATTGCCGCTGCATCAATGGTGCATTACACAGTGGACCTGGGGTAGGCCAACAAACATGAGGAGCGACGCTTTGGAAAAGATCCGCCTGTTAATCGACAATGACACAGGAATCGATGATGCGTTGGCACTGGCGTACCTTTGCGCCTGTGACCACGTGGACATTGTTGCGGTCACCAGCACCCCGGGCAATGTGAACGCTGACCAAGTCGCTGCCAACAACCGTGCACTGCTGACCCTCTGTGGCAAACCGGAAGTGCCGGTGCTGATCGGAGCGCGGAAGCCTTTGGAAATTCCGCTAGTCACCACGGAGGAGACCCATGGGCTCCAGGGCGTCGGTTATGCGACGTTGCCAGACGCCGGAGTGGGGGAGGGCGAAGACCGAGACGCCGTGGACTTCTGGATCGATGCTGCCCGGGCGAACCCTGGCGAACTCACGGTGCTGTTGTGCGCACCATTGACCAATTTCGCCTTGGCGCTGCGTCGAGAACCTCGCTTGCCATGGTTGCTACGCAAGGTCGTGATCATGGGTGGGGCGTTCTACTACCAAGGAAATACAACCCCAACCGCCGAATGGAATACGCATGTGGACCCGCATGCCGCGAAGGAAGTCTTTGCAGCCTACACCGCAGCCGCGGAGGCGGGGCTTCCCGAAGAACAGCTGCCGATTGTGTGTGCATTGGAAACAACCGAGCGATTTGAGATGCGACCGGGATTCGTCAACGACTTGGCCATGAGCGCCGAGCTTGACGAAGAACATGTTCGGGAAACAGATCCAGAGGGTACCCGGAGTAAAGCGGAAAACCCGTTGCTCCGGTATGTCTCCGATGCTTTGCGATTCTATTTTGAGTTCCATAGAAACTACGACCAAGGCTACATCGCCCACGTTCACGATTACTTCGCAGCAGGTGTTGCCGCAGGCACGTTGGAGTATCAAACCAAGCTTGCGACGGTGGATGTGGAAACCGAGTCCACGTTACTTTTTGGAACAACGGTCGCTGACTTCCGCGGACTGTGGGGAAAACCCGCAAACGCGAAGGTGGTCACGGAAAATAATCCGGCACGGGGGTTCGACGAGTTGCGCGAGAAGCTGGCTGCATTGGCCGGCCGAATGTAAAGAGAATCTTCGAGAAGACACTTCGTGGGCTAAACTCATGAACCGGGCCAAGGTGACATAGGTCCGGTAATCGGGCGTCCAGCAGTATCTGCGGGACGCGATCCATGCACTGCATCTGAGGATTTTCTTCACCATGTCACCCAATTTGCTCCTTGCCGACGAATCGACCGGCAGCAAGCTCCGTCGTAACCTCTTGGCTATTGCAGGCACACTCCTGCTCGTTACGACCTATACAGTCCTCGTGATAACCCAACCGACAGATCTCACCGGTGGGCTGGGCCAGGGCGTGGCTCTGGCAACGTTTGCCGCGTACCTGCTTTCTGCCTTGCTGCTCCTGGCGGCTGTCCTTCGGGACTTGCCTGTATCGACATTGACTTTGATTCCTGTGGCGCTCGCGTTGAATATCCTCTTGGGGCAGTTTGTGGGCTCGGTGATGGTGCCCCTGTATCTGGACTCGATCGGCACGGTGCTGGTCGGATTCCTGGCCGGGCGTCGCGCCGGTGCGGCAACAGGAGTCCTGGGAACCTTGATCTGGTCTCTGTTTGCCCCGACGGTACTTCCGTTCGCGGCAGGAGCGGCGCTCATTGGCTTCCTTGCAGGCACGGCGGCTCGTTTCGGTGCTGTTCGACGTGTATATCTGGCTCCTATTGCGGGTCTTGTCTCCGGTGTTCTCGTAGGGGCGATCTCTGCGCCTGTGGCGGCATTTGTCTTCGGCGGGACCTCGGGTGTGGGCACCGGTGCTCTTGTGACGGTATTCCGTTCCATGGGCGACTCATTGTTGTCAGCGGTCACCAAGCAAGCATTGCTCTCCGACCCGGGGGACAAGGCAATCGTTTTCCTCATTGCTGCGTTGCTCGTTTATGCCCTTCCCAACAGGATGTCCCAGAGCTATGAGTTCGTGCGTCGCTACCGGGTACTTGGACGGCGGGGCGGAGAACGAGGCTAAGGGCATGAACCGGTTTCAACGGCTTCATCCATTCACAGTTCTGGCGGTGGCTGCTGCCGTGGTGACCACTACTACGGCTGCTGGGCTCTGGTGGCTTAGCTGCACGGTGATTGCCTGCGCGTTGATTGTGGCCTGGATCGTTGGCAAGAGCGTAAAACTTGTTGGCCTATCGAGCGCGATCGTACTGCCAACTTTTGCCTCGCAGCTGATGATCCACGGGCTTGCCTCCAACGGGAGCTTCGGGCTAACACAAGCTGGCTTGCAAACAGCCGCAGAGCTGGGCCTGCGCACGGCTGTGCTAGTCGTGGTTGGGCTGCTGTGCGCCTTGGTCATTGACCGCCATCAATTGGTAGCGGCGATTGACCTATCGAAAGCACCTGCGCAACTTGGATATCTGGTGGCAGCGACACTCTTTCTGCTTCCCCAGCTTGCTGAGCGGCAGCGAGTCATCAACGAAGCGCAGATGCTGCGACAGGTGAAGTTCCGTAGTGGGCTACGAGGTTGGTTCCAAAAGGTTCGTCTGCAGGCCGTTCCCCTGGTGCTTTCGTCTATGGAAGAAACGGCTAATCGGGCACCGCATTTGGCCGCCCGGGGCTTCCCTGCCGGCAAGAGGATGACTCGTTTGCGGGAAGTCCCAGACTCCAATGGGCAACGTCGGATCCGCCATGTTTCAGTGCTTTGCGTGTTGCTATTGCCAGCTCTGCTGCTTGTTCCAAGCTGGATGGATTTCGCATGACCAGTGAATTGAGCATTGGAAACTTGAAAACGGGGTTAGGCCTCGACATTGATCTTAAGTACTTCAGGTATGCGCATGCTGAGGTCGACGTTCTCCAAGACATCAAGCTGAACATTAGTCCTGGGACCGTCACAGTTATTAGCGGTGGTTCAGGGTCAGGAAAATCTACGTTAGGTGCAATCCTGGCCGGAATATTGCCTAGAACTGGTTTGGACCAGTTTGAAGGCGCAATAACCGTTGGTGGCAGGCGCATTGAATTCTCAGAGGACAAAAGGCCTCGAATTGATCCTTCTGGCTGGGCACAGCACATTTCGTTCCTCCCGCAAGATGCTAACGACTATTTATCAGGAATCAGGGCAACTGTTGCTGAAGAGATGGCGTTCGCGCTGGAGAATCATGGAGTGCCACGAGAGGGCATGCTGACTCGTATACTTGCAGTCGCTGACATGCTGGACATCAAACATCTGCTCGCCCAGGACGTTGGCAAACTGTCCGGTGGGCAAGCACGAATCGTTGCTTTGGGCGCACTCCTGGTCGATAACCCGCAAGTATTCGTCTTGGACGAGCCATTTTCAGGATTGGATAGGAACGCCCGAAAAATGGAGTTATCCGCCATCCAGAAATTGAAATTGCTGGGCAAAGCGATTGTCATCTTGACCCGGAACTATGTACATGGCGCGGATCTTGCCGATGAAGTCCTCAGACTTGAAGACGGCGAACTATCACGATTTGAGCGAAAATCTCTCCCATTGAATCTAGAACCAAATCTGGACAAGAAGCCACCCCAATCCACTGGGAGAAATTGCTCGCGGGTGCTTCTGGAGTTTGCCGGAACAAACCTCGGCTACGGATCATCAACACCACCGACCATTAGTGGATTCAACCTCAAGCTTCGCGCCGGCGAATGCTTGGGACTCTTGGGACCCAACGGAGTAGGCAAAACGACCATCCTTAAAGCTGCGGTCGGATTGCTCAAACCAGCAGCCGGAACAGTGCGCACGAGCGCAAAGCCGGGTCTCTTGCTGCAGAACCCTAATGACCAACTTTTCGAACGAACCGTGTTCAACGAAGTCGGCTACGGACTTCGATCTGGCGCTAAATCTCAACAGCAGGTGGCAGCGGTGCTTGAACGGTTGGATCTCCGGGACAAAGCGGAAACGCACCCATACGAACTGTCTATGTCGGAACGCAAGCTAGTGGCTCTTGCTAGCGTTCTTTTGCATGAACCGGAGATCTTACTGCTGGATGAACCAACAGAGGGATTGGACGAAAACGGAGTAAGGGTTCTTCGCGAAATACTTGAAGCCTGCACGTCAAAGGGCCATGGCATTTTGTTCACGAGCCACGACGATTCGTTCGTCGCTCAGGCAGCTAACCGAACAGTGCAACTGATCGCCAGTGAAAATGCGAGATGGATTAGTACAACCCTCTCCGCCCCATTCAATATGAAGTCCAGAATCCTGCAGTAAATCTTCTTGGACGGTCTTGCGAGATCTCTTGAAGATGCAGGTGAGCATTGCTCAGCCTTGGTGGGAGTTCATCGCCGCGAACGGCGAGTTCCGACGCGAAAGGCCTATGGTCAGGAGGATGCCGACCAGGGCGAATCCGCAGGTGATCCACCATGTCGAGTTCCATCCGCCGGTGAGCGTTGCAATGCCGGCTAGCAACATGGGGCCGGTGAAGTTGCCGATGTTGAAGATCTGCTGGATCAGGCCCATGGAGGCCGGTGCGGATCCGCCAGCCGGGGCCAGATCGACGGCAACGCGGGTCATGGTGGTTGGAATGGTGGCCCCGCTGATCGAGAACAAACCGACAGCGATCATCTGGATCCACAAAAGATGCGTCGGGTAGTCGAAGATGAATGTCAGTGTTGACGTCACGGCCATCAGGATGAAGCCCACCAAGAGCATGGATCTGCCGTTGGCTCCGTTGTGCAGCAGCGAGCCGCTGATGATTGCGCCGACCGCATTCAGTCCGCCGACCACTGCGGTGATCAGACCACCAGTGACGGGGGAGAGACCGAAGCCTTCGTAGATGGTGGGGAGGAATCCCACGACTGCCATCCACTGAACGGTGTAGCAGCCGAAGATCAGACCACTGACCCAGACGCGTCCGGACTTGGCGGTGATGCCGATGCGACGGGCGGCTTCGCGCATTCCAGCGGCGCCTGCTGGGGTATCGGGGCCTACGAATTTCAGCACCAGCGGAATCGGCAACAACGTCAGGGCCGCCAGGATCCACCACCAGGTGCGCCACGACAGGTGCTGAAGGACCAATGCGGTGCTGAAGACTCCGAGGAACGTCGCCATGCCCATGTAGGCTGCCCACCAGCCGACAGCCATGTTCAGGTTCTTCAACGGTGCGTGCAAACGAACCAGTCCCGGGCCCATCACGGTGGTCATGATGACACCGGCTCCCTCGATGATGCGGGTTGTCAGAAGGACATAGGCGTCTTGGGAAGCTCCGCCGAGGGCTGAGCCGAAGACGAGCAATAGTAGACCAAGCAGCAGCGTCCGCCGTTGCGAAATGACTTCTGAAAGCAGCGATACTGCCAGGCCACCGAGCATGCCAGCGACTTGGACAACGCCGAGAAGGGTTCCAGCGAAGAGCAGGGAGAAGCCCAGCTGCTCCTGGATGACGGGCAAGGCTGGTGCCAGTTTCCAGATATGGAGGCCGGCAAACACTCCAGAAGCCACGATGATAATCCAGGCGATGTTAGTTCGTTGATGAACTGGCTGCGACGCTGTGGACACCGGTGGGACTCCTTATTCGTTCGGGTCCGGCATCAGGTTTCATGCTGTGAGAACCCCCAAGGGATTGTTCCACGGAATGTGGGTGATGCCCATCTATGTGTCATTGAACGAGAAATGTCTAGTGTGAAACACAGGGATAGTTATTCTGCGAACTTGGGTGGGGCGCAAGTGGAAGAACTCGCGTACGCGTTCTGCTGACTCCCAACCATGGCCAGTGACTTTGGTAGACCGCGAATTAGCGTCGCCCCGGTTATTGTAGTCACTGACGTCGGCATGTGTCAGGACATTAGGCGAACCGCATTGAAGAACGCCGCGCTCTGGAAGATCCTCGATGATCTGTCGTGGCCGGCGCCAAACCCCAGGCATCGCAACCCAAAAGACACACCGCGGACCGTCCGCTGAGAAGTTGTGAATCACTAGCCCCTGACATTGGTTAGGCTTATGACGTGAAAGCCGAATCGCAGTCTCTTAAACGTATTTTCCAGGGTTCAGTGCGGTACGAGGTTCCGCTCTACCAACGTCCCTATGTCTGGCAGCATCGTGAAGACGATCCGGAGAATGACAGACTTGGCCCCTTTTGGGATGACGTCAAGCAGACCGTTGACCGACTAGTGGACCACCGCCATCTTGAACAACAGGCAGGTGATCCCACAAAAGTGGCACCCATGACACCGCACTTTTTCGGAGCCGTGGTGATCGGTGAACCCTCCACCGGTAAAGGAGGGGTGGTGGCACAGGAAGTCATCGACGGTCAGCAGCGACTTACTACATCCCAGCTGCTTCTGTCCGCGGCAACGGCCGTCTGCGCCGCGAGAGATAAGCCCAAGCACGCATCCCGACTGCGCAGACTTTGGACACAAGACGATGACGTCGATGTCGACGAAGCGGACGTGTTCAAGCTCCGGCCAACAAGACACGACCGTGAGGTTTTTAATGAAATCATGCAGTCCAGTGACCACCATTCAGGACCACAAATGCTGGTTTCGAAAGCATGGGAATTCTTCGAACACAGCCTCCAAGAATGGGCTTCAGAACTGCCTGTAGACCGGGTTGATGAGTACTTCGATGCCCTGCGGGACACCCTGTACGAGCAGCTGTTGTTTGTCGTTATAGAACTCCAGCCAGGAGATAATCCGCAAGGAATTTTCGAGTCTCTCAACGCGCAAGGAGAACGACTCTTGGCCATCGACCTGGTCAAGAATCACGTTTTCCGTAGCGCTAAGACTTTCGGCCTCGATCTGGACAAACTCGACAGTGAGGTATGGCAGGCCACGTTCGGGGAACCATGGTGGCGTGAAAACACCAAACAGGGACGCTACTTGCGACCCCGCGCCGAACTGTTCCTCATGCATTGGCTCACGGAAAAAACTAATTCGGAAATCTCCGCTACTGGACTCTTCGTTGAATTCAGCCGTCTCTTCGGTACCTACGCGACTACGCCTGAAAGCGTCAGAGCTTTCACTGACGACCTGGTCTCTGACGCCAAAATTTACCGCAGCTTCCATGCCCTTGAAGAAGGCACCAAGGAACGGTTGTTCTTTTCTCGGCGGGACGTTCTAGACATCAGTGTTGTTTACCCCGTTGCCATGCGATTGTGGCGCAGCATGCAGCAGGAGAAAATCTCCCGGAACCGTCTCCATGATGCCCTGACAGCACTGGAATCATGGTTGGTTCGCCGGATGACGTTGAGGCTGACCACTAAGAACTACAACAGAATCATGCTCGATTTGCTGAAAGCCACGCACGGTGCGGCTGATCCGGTCGGGTCGATCATCGGGCACCTGAAATCCTTTGACCAAGAAACCACCAGCGGCTGGTGGCCCACAGACGAAGCTTTCCTAAACCACCTGACTACCAGAGACTTGTATAAGTGGCTGCCCCAAGCGCGGGTGCGCATGTTGCTCAAGGCCGTCGAAGCCCGACTTTTCTCATCCAAGACCGAGAAACTCATACTGCCCGCCAAGCTCTCCATCGAACACATCATCCCGCAAACATGGAAGAATACCTGGCCCCTGCCGACGCCCACCAGCCCCGAAGCTGAGGACAGCAGGAAAGAACATCTCCATCGCATCGGCAACCTGACCTTGGTCACCTCGAGCCTGAACCCATCCCTTGGCAACGACCCTTGGGAATCAAAGCGGAAAGAACTCTCAAAACACAGTGCCTTGCGCCTCAACGCGCACCTCGTCAGTGACTACCCTAGTGTTTTTGACGAATCAACGATCGATGAAAGAAGCGCCTCCATGGCCGAACTGCTTATCAAGGAATGGCCTGGGCCCCATATGAATCAGTAGCAGGTGCCGTTCCTACGAAATTTTGAACCCTGTGGTTGCCTACCAGCAGAGGGATATGCTAACCGCTGGGGAAGCATGAGTGCTCCCGCTATGTTGTTGGCAGTCCCTACACAGAGGATCGTAGGGACTGTCGGCCGACCAGCCTGGGCATGGTGTCTTGCCCCTGTCCAACCAATGATCCGAGGCGGGTGCCACCAAGACTGAAGGCAGCAGGGTGATTGCTGATGAGGGGCGCGACGCCAGAAAATGGATGCCTGTCATAACGTGGATGTAAGACGTTGCTACCGACGGTTGGTCGACCGTGAACAAAAAACTAGTTCAAAGGAGAACTAGTCATGATCACCGCGGACGTTGATATTTTCCTCGGCATAGGTGTATTACCCACGGAGGTTGAGAACACGATCAGCCGGCGCCAGACCCTTCAGTGCAGTATGTCCTCGACGGTAGTTGTAATAGTCTAACCACCCCTGGAACGCGGCAACCCGCTCAGCCTCCGTGCGGTACGACCTGGCATACGCCCATTCCTCCAGCATCGTCCGGTTGAACCGCTCCACCTTGCCGTTGGTCTGCGGCCGATACGGGCGCGTGCGCCGGTGCTTCACCGCTGCCCCCAGCGCGTCCCTGAACGCGTGGGACCGGTAACACGCCCCGTTATCGGTGAGCACCTGACGCACCGTGATGCCCAGCGAGGCGAAGTAGGCGTTGGCCCGTTCCCAGAACCCGGCCGCGGTTTCCTTCTTCTCATCTTTCAGGATCTCGGTATAGGCCAGGCGCGAGTGGTCATCCACCGCGTTGTGCAGGTAAGCGTAGCCAGGCCTCCTGTTGGCGGCGGTCCGGGTTTTGTTCCGCTTCCCGGCCGCCCGGCCCAGGACCTGGTGGCCGCCGCCGTCGGGGATCCGCCCGAGTTTCTTGATGTCCACGTGGATCATGTCCCCGGGCGCCTTGTGCTCGTAGCGGCGGATGCACCGGCCGGTAGCCCGGTCCTGGAAGGACAGGCGGGAGCACCCGTACCGGGAGAGGACCTTGTGCACGGTGGAAGGGTGGATGCCCAGGTGGTAGCCGATGCGGGCCGGTCCCCAGCGGCGGTTCACGCGCAGGGCGATGATCCGTCGTTCGGTGCGGGTGCAGGTGCGGTGCGGGCTGGTGTGTGGCTGGCTGGAGCGGTCGTGCATGCCTGCTGCGCCGTGCTCGCGGTAGCGGGTGGCCCAGCGGTTGGCGGTGCCGACGGAGACTTGGAAGCGTTCAGCGGCACGGCGCAGGGACCAGCCGTCCTCGACGATGCAGCGGGCGAGCAGGGTGCGGCCTTTGGGGGTGAGGGTGGCGTTAGGATGGGACATGGAGAAGACCTCTGGGTTGTCGTGAATGTTGTCGCAAACACCACTTCACTCAGGGGTCTTCTCTTTGTCACTGTGCCACGCCGTGTGTTCTTAACCTATGTGGGCATTACACCTAGGTCTGAGTTAAGCCGACATCGGCTAAAATCAGATGCCGGCGCCGGATATCTCTCGCAGCGGTGTAAGCAGACGCTGGCTAAGGAGGGCTGGTCCTGTCGGTCGGTTCGTTCGGGGACGCATTCGACAATGCCGCTGTCGAGGCGGTGATGCGGTTGTTCAAGAACGAGGCCGTGGTAAGGGATCCCCCCGTTCCGCTGCGGTCCGCTGGCATCGGATTCTGACGTCGCAGATGCCGTTGTGGACTGAGTGTATAGGCATAACCGTGCCTGAATGCAGCCGACCTTGGGATACCGGAGTTCAGTGGAATTTGAGGAACTCTATTATGGTGAAATCACCAGCGTTTTACACGGTGTCGCCGCTACTAAATTGGCTGCATGACTTCCGGAACGGTTCACTCCGGGCGAACTTCTGACGTTCGGACATGCACTCATTCTACGACGACCGCGTGTCTCACAACATTAAGACTGATCAAGTAACATCAGCCAATCCAGATCCGGTAGATTCATTGAAACCTAGACAAGCATGAAAAGGAACAAAGTGCTCCAGTTACCTCCTTTCAGGGCCGATGATACGACGAGTCTCCAGATACTTCGTGCTCCGCGGATGGAACTCGTAAAGTACCTGCGACTCGACGATGATGAACGAAGTCTGAGACGGGCTCCTATCCACAAGGAAGTCTTCTACCTAACCGAAATATCACGAGTTGTGCGCGATCGGTGCATGAGCAAGTGCGTTTTCTGTGAACGACGAGTTACTGCAACGAGTGGTGTCGACCACTTTAGACCACTGAGAAATGCTCGGGCCTTGGATGGGACAAATTTTCCGGATTCGTACACATGGCTTGCCTATGACTTTGATAATTTAATCCTTACTTGCGATGAATGTAAATTCAATAAAAGCAATTTCTTCCCAGTTGAAGGGCGACGCGCAGATTCTTCAATGAGGCTTAATGATGTCGAAGAACTTGAAAACCGACATTTAATTAATCCATATAATGACAACATTAGCACTCATTTGGAATGCTTGTTTGACGGATGGTTTGAACCGAAAACTTATCGCGGAAAAGCCACGATTTCTATCCTCAACTTAAATCGTGAAGAGTTGATCGCAGAGAGAGAAGTGGAGGCAAGAAGATTTGCGATCGAACTGATGGAATTGTTCAATTCATCATCAGCTTATGATCGACTGGAAAATGTTATAGACTACCAAAAGGAATTCGCTGGAGTTCGTCTCAATATATTAAAACGAATACTCAAAGGGTCTGGTTTAACTAATAAATTCCAATCCATAAACTTTCCGTTTGCGTTGAATAGAAAGGCGCTAGGGGAGGTATCTGAAAACGAAAAAAGACGAGTGCTTCAGCAAATTGAAGACCTACCCGGCGATGACAGCAGACGGCGCCGATGGGATGGCGCCATGTCTGTTTCAGATACTCCTCGTCCTCGGAGGGGGGTAAGCCCCTGGTCTCGTGTTGAGAGAAATGGTGGACTTTCAAATATTGAAATCAATAACTTTAAGGGAATTAGCGCACTAAAATTAGAAATATCGCCGCACGTTGGAACAGGAGCGGCGCCTTGTCTAATGCTGCTGGGAGAAAATTCGGTTGGTAAAACCAGCGTTCTGCAAGCCATCGCACTGGCGTTACTGGGAGCGTCGGAGGCTAAAAGGCTGAAGCTAAAGTCCAGAGATTTCCTGAGTGGCCAAACGCATGGAAGATGGGATCAGCTCACCCCACCAGATCCAGTCACGACACTTAGTTTTCGATTCGGTGTAGACGCAATCTATCACTATGATGCCGGCCAGAATGAGATCATAGGAGAAGATCAAGTGCGCACAATCGTGCTCGGCTACGGCCCCCGCAGATACTTCGATCCACTTGGTTCGAAGCGAACGGGGAAGGCCTCAGCACGAGTTGTGACTTTGTTCAACCCTAAGGCAACAATTCCGCATCCCGGCTCATGGCTAAGCCAACTCAGCTCAGAGGAGTTTGCCCAAGTCGCTCAAGTTATTAGAGCCGTCCTATCGCTAAAGAACGATGACAGAATTGTACGCAGTTCAGAAAATCTCATTTGCATTGAGTTTGACGGTCAACCGATTCCACTTGAGCGGCTAAGCGACGGATATAAATCAGTAATATCAATGGTAGTTGATATTGTGCGTGAACTTCTATCAAGATATCCGATCATCGAAGAAGCAGAGGCTATTGTTCTGATAGATGAGATAGAGACCCACCTTCATCCGCGATTGAAGATGCGGATTATGTCGGCCTTGCGGGATGCGCTGCCCCGCGTGCAATTCATAGCAACGACACATGATCCTCTGTGCCTTCACGGCATGGACGATGGAGAGGTTGTGGTCCTTCAACGCATGGCCGACGGTGCGATCAGGAAACTGGAGAACTTGCCCAGCGTCAAGGGCATGCGAGCAGACCAACTGTTGACATCAGATTACTTCGGGCTGTCCAGTACAACTGACCCCGCAACTGAACTAAGTATGGCGCGGTATGTTCAAGCCGTAAGTAGTTCTCCCGAAGGGCTAAGTCTTGAAGCTGATCGTCTAATTTCCCACCTAACAATGGGAAACGACTCACAGGAGCGAGTTATTCGAGAGGCGATGGGGAGGTTTATTGCAGAGCGGGAACGACCTGTTGAGAGGCTTCGTCCAGAGATAAGCGGAGAAGCTGTCGATGCGGTCTTAAATGCGCTGAGGAATATGTAAATAAGATGATTAAACTCAATAGGGGGACAGCTCCTCTTTGTCTGAGCGATACTGCTACAAACGCAGAGAGAGATTGGGCATTCGAACATTACTCCGGAATGCAACCAGCTAAAGGAATATTCACAGGCTTCAAGCATTATAATACTTATGAAATAAAAAGAGATCTTTTGAGCATGTCTCATATGAAATGTGCGTATTGTGAAACAAAGATTTCAATGGGATTTTTGGAAGTTGAACACTATCGTCCAAAAGGCAATGTTGATGACCTTACGCATTCCGGATACTGGTGGCTCGCGCTTGAATGGTCCAATCTTCTGCCGAGTTGCCCACCCTGTAATAAGCGGCTCCGTCAGCATATCGTGACAGCTGAAATGACAGTTCAGCAGATCAGAGATCTTGAATTAAACAGACCTGCAAAATCATACGGAAAATTTGACAAATTTCCAGTAAGGAACAAACGTCTAACTCCTCCAGATAATGATCATTTTTCTGAGGGAGCATTACTGATTGATCCGACCAGAATGGATCCTAAGCCAGAATTGAAATGGCGGTCAGATATTCGATACAGCGTGGTTGAGGCCTCCGACATTCAGGGTGGTCAAAGCGATATGGGAAAAGAAACTATAGTCTGTTTGGCGCTTAACAGGGTTGAGTTAGTAAGGTTGCGTACTGAAGTCCTAGACGAATTGCGCATCCAGAGCATTCGAGTTGTCGAAGATATTGCGAAAATCACGCGAGTCGGAGCAACGCAACAAGAAATCGATTTCGCTCTGGGTTCCGCAAAAAGAACTATTGCGGATATGTGGCGTTCAGCTGAACCGACTAAACCCTTTTCTGCTATGGCTCGCGCGTTCATTGAAGATCTGGCCACTCAGGTAGAAAGCAGGTGCGCGTCTGGCCTAGGTGCGTAGCCGTCGATGTTACGTAAGCACAAAGGTGTGCGCTTTTATTGGGATCTGAAGCAGAGGCTTGCTCATAGAGCAACGCCTTATCCAGCCGTTCCGATTGTGTTCCCAACGATCCGGTTCATGGGCAGCAGTTCATGCCAAATAGCGTTAGTGGGTAGTGCCGTTCCGACGACCTGGTACAAAGTCATGAGATCGGTTGTCTACGAAGCCATGAGCTTCAGTGTCTACGATGTTGCGAGATAAAACACCATGAGGGCGGAATAGCGGTACCAACTCGCCGGAACAGAAGTACCTTCAACCCCTATTCGGCAGGTGCTATTCAATCCACGTGCAAAATAGCGTCAGTGGGTAGCGCTGTTCCGACGACATGGAAGTGCTGATCCGGATACTTGGTAGTGTCCGTGGCATTTCCCTTGCAAGATTGGCTGAATACTGCATGCTCCAGAGTGGCGACAACTTCATTGGGGAACGGGGCCGAGAAGTTAGCCCGACTTCTCACTGGTGCGGACCGTGAGCGGGATCGCGATGGCGGTTGCCGTTGCTATGAGATCCACGCACGTCGTTGACGCTACAGTGAAACACCTCCGGCTTTAGTTTGAATCGCTCACAACCAAACGGCGGTAGTCAGTTGTGGAAACGTCGGGCGTCCGCGCCGGGAGCGACGACCACGAGTAACCCGGGACCAACGCCGGTGCAATGGTTGTCCTCTAGAGCGACAACTAAAGTGTCAGTTTATTGTCCACGCATCGTGACTTGGCCATGTATCGCGCTGCACACAGTCCATGGGTTGACTGCAACTATTCCCAGAACGCAGCATTCGTCCGCTGGCCACACTACCTACGTGCCGGAATCGCACTGTACAGCAGCCGTATTTGGAAGCGCCTGTGCGCGCATCGGATGTGTAATCTCGTCACTTCGTGGACACTGAAACTCAGCACTTCGTGGACAACCGATCTCATGACTTTGTACACAGCTACCGGCGGTGCCCATTCCGGAGCCGCCGGCAACGGCTGACTACCGGTAATCAAAGACCTCTGGCATGTCTTCTTCCCGCGCTTCGTACTGGGCCTGGCATTCGGCGGCCTTCCGGCTCCACTGCTTGGTCGGGTGCGCCAAGTGAATTCCTCTGATCGAGTACGAGGCCACAAACCGCTGATGCACACGCAATGCCACCAGTGGCAACGGGAAGCTCAACACGACTTCCGCGGTATCGGGATCCGACAAGATGAATTCGTCATCGGTGATGGTTCTCAGGAACTGTCGGTCGGCATAGGTCTGCGGCAGCGAGATCTGCTTGCCCCGATAATACGCTTGGCAGTTGTCTCTATTGACCCGAACCAGTAACTGATGGCTTTCCCGATCCATGGCAGGCTCGTGCTGCTCCGTGAGCTTGTCCAAGATGTCCCCGGTTTTCGAAACGACAAGGTCAGCGCGATTCACCGCCGAGCTGCCCACGCGGCGCTTCATCAGGTACTCAGCCGCCTTGGCTTCCAGCACCACCATCGGTATCGGCTCGGTGGCCGGTGTGTGCTCCAGCAGCTCCCAAGCCTTTTGCGGGGTTGCCTGATTCAAGGACTGATGTGGGCGGCGCTGGTTGTAATGCTCACGGTAACGACGGAGCAACCTCTGCACGTCAGCAAGATTTTGGGGTTTGTTGGCTTTGAGGAACCGTTGAAGGGTCTGGTGCGAGCGTTCATTCTTGCCCTGAGTCGTCGGCCTGCCCGGTAGTCCGGTGATCGGCATGCTTCCTTGAGAAGCTAGATAGGCCTCAACGATGCCGATGGTTCCACCGCGAAGCTGATTGAACGCCTTGGAATTATCGCTGAGGACTTCCTTGGGAGGGCCGTATGCATTGATGGCCTGAGCGAGCACCTGTTGCGCATCGCCGCTGTTCTCGTGCCGTGCATACGCGCTGGAACCCACATCGAATCGCGTCGCATCATCGATCAGCTGGTAGACGGTCACCACCTGATCGGAGAGCGTTCTGAACTCGAATGCGTCGAGTTGCCACAGGGCCATAGCGGTGGAGCGTACGAAGGGGACGTAGGAGGATTTAGGGCGCTTGCGCGGGCTGCGTTCAACATGACCGACACAGGCCAGCAACCTGGCAATGGTCGCTACGGATGGGATTTGTCCGCCAGGAAAATCATCCTGGATAGTTGCTTCGTAGTGGATGGTTTTCGGTCCGTAGTCCCAACCGTCTTTTTTGAGTTCTTTACGGATCCTGACCAGTTCGTTGATCACTTCGGGACCATAGCGTCTGGAAGGTTCCCTTGGGGCTCTGGAACGCGGGTGGAGCGCGCCGGCTGATTCTTGGGTGGCACGTTCGCGGATGCGGTAGAAGATGCTGCGCGAGATTTTCTGGGTCTTGCAGAATTCGCTGATGGTCAGGGCCTCGGGCTGTGTCGGGTCGAAGCTGATGATCATCGCGCGCAGGCGTGGAGAAAGTGCGTTAGGCATACACATGAGCGTGCCAGAAAGTCACGTTGTAAATGTCCACGAAGAGGTGAGACATCATGTCCACGAAGTTATGAGATCGTGTGTCCACAAAGTGATGAGACAGGACAGTCCGGCCAGTCGGTACCCGGATTCCGGTCAGATGGTACTGGCTCAGGCGTCAGCCTGAGCCAGTACGATGATGAGCGAGCGCCTGAGCGTTACCTATCTGTGGGTTGCGTCGAAACTACTCCCAATAATCGGTAGCTGCTCGGGCCTCGTCATGCTTCAACTTCCGCATGTCAGTATTCCCCAGAACGATCCACCGGGTATTCGTCGCCAACCGGTTCACGATCGAATCGCCGGCAATACGGATCGGGCAGGGCCTGCACCCAATACGACGGATCAGTCTGACTCGCGATAATCGTAGGCAACCGATTCTCACGTTCAGCAAAAATCGCGAACAAGTCACTGGCAACATTCTGATCGATGCCACCGTGAGGAAGTCGTCGATAATCAACAGGTCAACATCGCAAAGCTTCAGCAACAGATCTTGATGTCCTACCCCGTCGTTTCTCGCGATGAGCAGCTTCCGGGCCAGGTCGTCCATCCGCGTGTAAGCCACGGAATACTCCGTGTGGCAGGCAGCAATACCGATCGCGCAAACAAGGTACGTCTTGCCCGCCCCCGTGTGTTTAACAGAGGTATTTGGTAGCACCTGTCCACGAAGTGCTGAGTTTCAGTGTCCACGAAGTGACGAGATTACACACCCGATCGTTACATCGGCGCTATCTGATATGCGCACAGACGCTTCCAAATACGGCTGCTGTACAAAACTTAGCCCAGCTACGAGCTGGGGACAGTAACCTGATGCTTTAGCCCAGCTTTTTCAAGGCGATTCAGAAACCCACCCGCAGCCGTCATGAGCCAAGCGCGGGTGGGCTTCCCGTTTGAGAACACAACGAACAGCGCCACCCACGGACGCACGCACCAGTCACCACCCACCGGATGATCGACTTTCTATTGAAGGATTCTAGGACCAGAAACCAGTAGCTCAGGCCGTCGAATGCCCCTGACGCCACCGGTCAGCTAGAATGCTGATGCTCTCGTGCAGCAGCATCACCAGACCAGCTTCCGGTGCGTTCTGGTTGATCAGGATCCGCGCCTGTCGTCTGCTAGTGATCAGTTTCCCGGCCAGCGATCACACCCGGTAGTGCCACCGTTTCAGATCCCAGCGCCCGGCATCATGCCCGGCGGGCAGCGCCGCCAACTGCACCCACGCCACAAGATTCACCGCGAACATCGCCAGATTCGCCCGCGCCTGGTTCGCTCCGAACGCGACGAACGGCAGTTTCCCCAACCCGGCAGACTTCAGCGACTTGATCCGATTCTCGCAGCGGCCCCGAGCCCGGTGCCGCACGTCCAGAAACGCCGGATCGAACTGCGGGCTGTTCGTCAGGAACGCGGTCACCCGGTTCCAGTCGGTATCGAACAAGCTTGCTTTCGCCCCCGAATGCAGCGGTTCAGCGCGCAGGTAGATCCTGGTGACCGGCGGATAGCCCCTCAGCTCGATGACCTTCGACGCGTCGATCACCCACGCGTCCTTCCTGACCTTCCGTCGGCGGTGAGGGCCGGCTCCCAGTACTTCTTCTTGTTGATCCACCCGATGAACCGCTCGTTGGCCACGGGCAGCGCATACGAGGTGGAGAACTGCAGACCCAAAGCGTGCGCGTGCTTCAAGAACTCGCGGGACGCCCCGGCACTATCGGTACGGACCAGGATCTTCTCACCGAGCAGGTTCCCATCCTGGTCGTAGAAATGATCGGGTAGCTGAGCCAAGGCCTCAGCCAAGATGCTGATATGGTCGGCCGCGTCAATTGGCTCCCTTGTTTCCCGGGCGCATCCTGACGGCCAGCACCTCGCCGGTGCTGTGGCCTTGGCTGTCCTCTGCCATGGCGATCATCGGAGCGAACCCGAACCCGCGCTTATAGGTGCCCTTGGCGTGCTCCTTGTCGGAGTGCCCGTGCACCAACGACGCGTCGATATCCACGGTCAAGGGATAGGCACGAGTCGCCCGGATGGAGGGGCTGCGCTGGCCTGCGGCGGCCCAGAGTCGGGAGAGGATCTCGCGCTGCATGGTGGCGAAGGCATAGTCGAACGCGCCGGGATGATCGGTGAGCCGGGTGAAGAACCGGCTGAACGTGCTCTCGGAGGCCACCGGACCGAAGATCCCTGGGGCGGTGCGTAGCTGGTCGTCATCGGTGCCATGCTCCCCGCCGGCGGCCAGGGTCAAGACCAGGTCGCTGATCATTTTCCCCTGCCGGTGGGGCGCCGTGGCGGGGACGAACTGGCCAAGCCGATCCTCGGCCAGTTGGCGGAATCCGAGGCTGTTCAGCAGTCGGGGCAACGGGAGTAGAGCTGCGTGGGACACCAGATTCTGGGACGTGGTCACGGTTGGGAGCTGGGGGTAGAGACCGGTAGAGTTGTTCACCGAAAGAGTGATCCTTTGAACTCATGGAATTCTGGCCTAGACACCTTTATTTTCCCATTTGAGAGCACTCTTTCGTTGTTAACGACCATTAATGACGTGGGCCGCCATGAAACACCCGGTTTAGTTCTCGATCTAGAATGTAACCATGGCGCCTGTCTCGGTTCCAGATGACTGTAGGTCTTCGCTCCAGACGTAGACTCTCGAAATCTCCACAACTAACTACCGCTATTTGGATGTGAGCGATTCATACCAAAGCCAGAGGTATTTCGCTGTAACTTCAACGGCGTGCGCGGATCTCGCAGCAGGGGCACTTACCGTTTAGCTCCAGCTCACAGTTAGGGCAAACGAGAAGATGGACTAACTTCTCAGCGTCGTTCTTCCGTGAGCTTTTCGTCAAGCCGGAGTACGCGACATCCAGTCAATTTCGTCAGGGAAATGTCCCGAGCACTACCAGATATCCGGGCCAGCGCGACCAAGTCGTCAGAACAGCACTACTCAGTGACGCTATTTGGCGCCCTCGACGCTCAGGGGAGTTTCTGCTGCGCGATTCTGGCTTTTCATCTGAACGCTTGTGTTTGATGAACGCATCCAGTGATAGCAATCGGTGAATAGTCGTCGAATGATTCGAAATCGAAGCCCGAGACCTTTTTTAGACGACAATTCAACGTACACTCTGGACTGGGATTTACGTGCTTGACTTGGTGAATTGGTATTCTAGTTTTTGAGAAGAGCGTTCTCAGCGGTTAGAGACTAAGGAAAATATATAAATGCGTACGTTGACTGAGCGCGAGGTTGAATTCGTTGCTCTAGCTCGTGATGCCGAAAAGCCTTATGCCCTGGTGCACATGACATCGACAATGCTTGGCAAGTCGATTTCGGATGCGACCTTTCAAGTGCGTGAGCTTTTTCTAGAGATGGGCTTGCATGATTATCGGAAGCAATCTCAGGGCGAAGCTCATAAAGTGATTTCAGAAGTCTATTTGGTTCTCCCAGATATGAATTTGCAGAAGACGAGTATGTCCATGTATCGACCGCCGACCAAATCCGGTGATCCTAGGTTTCATATCTATGGAATTGCAAATCACTGCAAGCCAGACGATATTCTAATGTTCGTTAATGCTGGTTCAATACTGCTGATCCTCAATTTGTCGAATCTGAACCTTGATCAGCTGAAGACGCTAAGCCTGAGCGGGGAGAGGGTTTTTCAGGCTGCACTGGCGCTCGATGCGATTCGAGATGACCTCGTTGAACGGCTTCGAGACATTTCGTCTCGTGGCTTCATCGATGTTTATCGTGACGGACCGACTGGAATTGGGCACTTGCTTGAAACTGAACTGGGAATAGAAGCTAACTCGGCTCAAGCGCCTGATTTCGGGAATGCGATCGAGCTAAAGGCGACGCGTACCAAGGTATCGCGTGGAAAGACACTCTTCGCACGCGTGGCAGATTGGAAAATTAGCCAACTTAAGAGCTCTGCAGAAATTCTCGACAAGTTCGGTTACGAACGAATTGATTCTAAAGGGAAAGCCGTACGGAGCCTAAACTGTTCAGTCGAGTATGATCGTTTTAATACTCAAGGACTTGGATTTGAAATCGATCATGATCTGGGATTTCTGAAAGAGGTTTCAAATGACCCAAATGTACCCGTAGTTGCTATCTGGCCCATCGATGGATTGCTTGAGAAGCTCCGTGAAAAGCATAAGCGTACGATGTGGGTGCAGGGAATCTCCCGAAAAGAGCACGGGCGTGAGCAAATTAAATTTGTGGAGGCCCAGTACACTTCGGAACCCGTGCTTGACCAATTTATCCCAATGCTAAAAGACCGTATGGTCTACATGGACCATTTAATTTCTCGAAAGAACGGTAAAGTTTCTGAGCAGGGCCCGCTTTTCAAGATCAGGCCTCAGTCTTTTGGGCGTCTTTTCCCGGAGCAACTGAAATTTGATCTAGTTTTTGACTAAATTTACTTAGAATCCGTATAAATGCGTAGACTCTCTCCATGGTTTTCCTTTGAATCATGGAGAGAGTTTACGAACATTTGGAAATTAGTTAATTTAGTATCGACGTGAGCATCTTACCTACGGCCGCTGAGAGCCATGGTGAGACGGCGTTGCCAACTTGAGAATATTGAGGGACCTCAAATTTACGTCGCTGGGCACCGGTTGTTTCTTTTCCTAGGAACTCGAACGAGTCCGGGAATCCTTGGAACCTTGCCATCTCGCGGACTGTGAAGATCCGGGGCTCTGAAGGGTGGACATAGTCATCTGGCAGAGTCACGACGGTCCGTGCAGGTTCGTTCCACGCAAGGACTTTTTGGGAGTGTTTTTTCGTCCTCAAGTCTATTATGAGGTCAACAAGTTCGTTTTGTGTTTTGGCGAGGATTGTTCCATCTGGAGCCACAGCAGGATACTTAGCGTTGCGGAGCTGCTCCCCAATAATCTTTCTGATTGATGTCGAGTCGCCGTTGGCTATTGAAATAACGCTTCTCTTGATGTCATTTTCTGCAAGGTACTGATAAAGCCTGAATCTTTGAACCGTTCTTTCGGTGTGTTTGCGTTCGACGTGATTTAGTTTTTGATTTTGAATGTTTTTTCGAGTAGTACTTGAGAACTTCTCGTTGAGATTTTTTACATATGAATTTGCGCGCTGGGAATCATTCATTTTGAGATCCGAAACAGCTGACTTTACTGTCTGGAGTTCGGAACGTGACACGACTGGCGAGGGAGCCAATCGTGGAATCTGAGTGACTTCATCCGTAAATCCAGACTTCCAGATACCGTCGGAGGCAGTTACAGATTTGGCGGTGGCAATGTCTCTGCGCAGCGCAATCAGCATGAGTCGCGGGCGATGTTGCGGTGCGCCGTAGTGCATGGCATTTACCAGGACTTCTTGGACTACGTATCCCTCACCGGTTTCACTGAGCGCAATTCGAAGCTGGCTGAATGCGGATTCAGTTTCTGTATCGAATCGCTGGTTCATCCCAACTACATTTTCGATTACAACCGCTTTAGGATTTGTGTAGGCGACGAACTCCAGGTACTGCCACGGAAGTAAATTTCGAGCATCTGAGGGGTCTCGTCGTCCTGCGAGTGAAAATCCTTGGCAAGGGGGTCCGCCAACTACTATGTCCAGATTCTCAAGACTCAGCTTGTCCATCGCTTCCTTGTCGGCAAGTACGTTGCCCAGCTCGTTGACGATGACTCTGCTATCGATCTGCTCAGAAACGCTGAGATCTACATACTTCGACCATGCGAGCGGGTCACTCGCATCATCTACAAAATTGTGGAAGAAAGTCCTTGCGGCCATATCGGACTTTTCAACGGCGGCAATGAGTTTGACGCCTGCCTCTTCGATACCAAGAGACAGCCCGCCGCATCCGGAAAACAGATCAACGTATTTCAACACTCTTCTATTCTCCCTCAAACAACGGACAGTATGGTTCAACCGTGTTCAGAACAACACATTGAAGCGCCTGAGATCTGTAAATTTTGACAATGGCAGGCAACCTTGTGAGCGTTGCTTCGCCTTTGGATCCCTTGTCAGGCTTACGTGTCCGTGGCTGTCGCTCCGATTCGGCTAGTAAACCATGTGGTGTCTTGAGCCGTATTGGAAGAGCGAGATTTTCGGCACAGCGAATTTCCGGTTCGTGTAGTTCCTGCAGCTGTATTGCTGAGGACAGGTAATCGTGCTGACTTTGGATTCGGGCGCATGGATTCTAGATCACGTGGATTGCGGTGGTAAGTTTCGAGATACGAGTGTTAGATTTGGGCCAAAGTGTTGCTCGCGTGATCCATGGCAACGCCGTCTACTACGGTTTGGATACGCGCGCGGAAACGCTCTCCTGGACGTCTGAGGTATTAGCTGAAGCGGGCCCTGACTGTCCCCGGAGAGTGAGAACTACTTTTCATCGGGGATGTCCGCCTAGACATTGGCTGCCCAGTCTTCGACCGTTGTGCCCACTCTGGACAGCGATCGCACAATGAGCGAGTAGACGATGAATCTACCGATGAACATCCATAGCAGGATTATCAAAAACGTTTATTTAACATACTGCGAAACGCGTGGTGGACCGAGGAATTTTTTTGCTCTGCACAGAACGTCGTCCAGTGATTTCAGCTGGCACTCCCAAATTGTCAGTGATTCCCAGCCAAGAATTGTCAGTTCTTGTCGAATACGCTGATCTCTGACAATGTTAGAATCTAATTTCGGACTCCAGTATTCCGTATTCGATGATGGCCGATGTCGGCCCACAAGACAATCGTGCCCATGCCAGAAACAGCCATTCATGAAGATCACTTTGTGTCTGGCACTGAAGACCAGATCTGGAGAGCCAGGCAACCGGCCTCCGCGTATATGGATTTTTTGGTGTTCTTGTTTGAGCGTAGCTAACATCTTGGTTGGCAAGGCTCCATGCAATCTGAATCTATAGCCCGAAGCATGCAACAGTCGTCGCAAAGCAAGTTCCGGCTGGGTGTTCTTGCTGGGAATCCGCGACATAAGCTTCGAGCGTTGTGCAGCAGACATGATGTCCATGATCCATTGTGCGCAATAATTGATCACTCTGGCAACAGTCACTTTGCGGATATTGGGACGTTGGGGCTGACGCGAGTGGCGACTAAGGTGATACGGGCCTTACCAACAGCGTTGAATTGCCTGTGGTAAGGCCCGAGGTAATCTAAGGCACACGGTTATCGACCTGCACGAGTTAGGCCCGATCGAGCGAAGTCATCGCATCATGGTGCCGTTTGGCGCGCGCGCCCGGGGTCCAGATCGCGTAAATGGTGGAGGCCAGGACCGGGGTGATGAAGACGCCGAGGTTTGCGCCCCATGCGCTGCCCGACTGGACCATGGCGATGCCTACCGCTGCGGAGATGACCCAGGCGCTGACGCCTGCGGCGTTGAATGCCGGGAATGCGCGGTCGGGCAGGCTCGGGCTGTCCGGCTGGAGCGAGAACTTCTTCTCGTAGCGGATGTGCACCAGGGCGATGGCGACCCAGCCGGTGACCAGCGCACCCTGCCAGGACAGTGCCAACAACAGGTACTGGACGACTGGCAGCAGCATGAGCAGGTAGATGATGACCGCGCCGATGAATACCCACGCCAGGCTTGGCAGCTTCAGGCCCAGCGCCCGGGAGCCGAATTCCTTCAGGTTGGAGATGCCCAGGGCGTAGTTCGCGGTGTTGATGCGAGTCTGGGAAACGAAGATGACCAGCAGGCCCAGCGGTCCCATGAGCTGCACCAGTGCGCCGGCGACTCCGGTCTCGGTGGCTTCTGCACCTGGGATGGTGAAGGTCAGGTAGATGCCGATCAGCGAGTTGGCGCCGAAGGCCAGGGTGTAGAAGAGCCAGCCGAAGGTGTATCGCTGGTGGACCTTGACGTCCTTGGCGCGTCCCAGCGAGGCGAAGTCCACGGTGTACATCATCAGGATCCACACGCCCATGAACGCCGCGCAGGTGGCCAGCCAGCCGGGGCCGCCGGCGGTGAAGGGCAGGGGACCGGTGGAGTGAGTCAGCCAGGAGCTGCCGCCCGGGTGGGCGATGGATGCCCAGATGACCGCGGTGAGCAGGCCGCCCCAATAGATCGGCAGCAGCCAGCCGTTGATCTTGTCCAGCCAGCGCTGAATGCCTCCGGCAATCAGCGGGAGCGTGTAGAGCACCACCAGCGCGTACCAGAGCTGGATCGGTCCGCCGAACTGCGCCTGGAAGGCGTAACCCAGGATGGCTCCTTCGAAGACCGCATAGTAGATGGCGGTGGCAGCGAAGATCAGGGTGGCCAGGACCGCGCCCTTGCGGCCCAGCAGCGTGCGGGAGAACTGCGCGACGGTCAGCCCGCTGCGCAGCGCGTAGCCGGCCAGGATCCGGTTGATGGCGCCGTAGATGACAATGGTGATGGCCAGGCCGATGAGGGTATCGATGGTGCCGTAGGCCTGGGCGAGCGATGCCCCGATGTAGATGAAGAACATGGCCGATACCAGGCCGTACCAGGCCATGGACAGCGAGCCTGCGCTCATCTTCTCCCCGGTGGGCTGCTCCACCTCGGGCAGATCGGTGGACGAGTTTGTTGACATGGAACTTCTCCTTTGAATATGGCGCGAGCCATCACATCCCGAAGCGAGTGCGCGGGTATGGCCTGGGCCTGATGTGGGTGATGCAAGGAAGAACTGCCGGTGCCGCGGGGAACCAAGAATGTCCGGGCGGGGTGGCCGGGTGAAGCGTGTCGAACGGTGTGCCGCGAGTGTCGGCGGGTGTTTGAGGCGGTGCGGGGAATGATCTTCGTGGGATCTTCCCCGCACCGCCTCGGCTGCACCTAATGGTGCAATGGGTGGTGCAATGTTGCGGATTCAGTGGGGGCTAGGCGTCCCAGTGGGCGGCCGAGCGGCGCTGCATCAGCTGGCGGTACTCGGTGGTGGAGTTCTCCAGCAGTTCGCCGGTGCCCCAGTGCAGGATCACGCCGTGGCGGCGGATGACATCCAGCATGTCCACGGTGCCTTCGCGGTAGCGGGCGGCCACCGCTTCGGCGTCCTCTTCCAGCCAGCCGCGGCGGCTGGCGCGGATCTGGGTGCGCAGCGCCTCGGTGTCCTCGGCCAGGACGCGGTAGTCATCCAACTCTGCGTCCACTTCCTCGATGACCACGCCGTAGTCGGCCGCGGCGCGGTCGATGGAGACATAGCCGTCAATGATGTCCTCCAGCACTTCCTCCGGGGTGCGCTCCAGCGGGTCGCCGAAGCCGCCGCCGCCGGCGGACGGGCGGGTGAACACGTCCCCTGGCTGGATCGGGACCGAGGAGAAGATGGAGCCCAGGAAGCGCTCGTCCTCGGTGCCCTGGTTCAGCCACACGCCGTGCGGGATGGAAGGCAGGCCGCCCTCGATGCCCCAGGTGATGGAGCGCGAGCGGTCGCAGCAGTAGCTCATGACGGTGGAGTGCGCATCGGTGAGCATGCCGCCCTTTTCGATGCCCAGTCCGCCGCGGAAGCGTCCCGGTCCGGCCGAGTCGATGGCGATCTCGTGCTTGGTGGTCAGCACGGGGGACAGGCGCTCCTGGCCTTCCACCGGCTGCACCGCCAGGCCCGGGCCGAAGACCGGCGCGGTGGCGGACGAGCCGTCCTTGGAGGAGCGTCCGCCCCAGCCGCCGGCCATCCAGTCGTACCACATGAAGTAGTTGTCATCGCTGGTGCGGGCATCGCGGCCGCCCACCAGCAGGTACTCCAGGTTGAACGCGCAGGCCATGGCGCGCTCCGGCATGATCTGGCTCCACAGCTCGAAGATGCCGTTCATGATCTTCTCGTACGGGCCGGAGCAGAAGCCGGTCACCGCGTGCGGCCAGCCGGCGTTCACCACCGAGCCCTCCTCGCCGATCTCCGCCTGCACCGCGGCGTAGAAGCCGGAGTTCAGCGGCACCTCGGGGAAGAAGGTCTTGGTTCCCGCGTAGATGGCCGAGTGGCTGGTGCCGTAGCCGGAGTTCAGGAAGGTCGCCACCGCCGGGGCGGATTCGGACAGGTCGTAGTGGATGCCCGTGCCGTCCAGGGTCAGCTTGATCTTGATGGGCACCAGGCCTTCGCCCTTGCCCGGGTCCACGTCCAGGTAGTCGGTGGTCTCCCAGGTGCCGCGCGGCAGGTCCTCCAGCTGGCGAAGCACGATGCGCTCCACGTAGTCCTGGGTTTCCTGCATCGCGGTGACCACGGTGTCCTTGCCGTACTTCTCCACCAAGCGCAGGATCTCGCGCTCGCAGACCGCGGTGGCCTCCGACTGCGCGTGCAGGTCTCCCATGGCCTGTTCCGGGGCGCGGGTGTTGGAGACCAGCAGCTGCGCCACGTCGTGCAGGAACACGTGCTTGGAGTAGACGCGCACCGGGGTGATGCGCAGGCCCTCGCCGAAGTGCTCCTTGGCGTTCACGTCGAAGGAACCGGGCACGTTGCCGCCGATATCAGCCCAGTGCCCCTTGTTCTGGGCGAAGCCGATGATTTCCCCCTGGGAGAAGATCGGGCGGATGAAGGACACGTCGTTGAAGTGGGTGCCGCCGCGGTACGGGTCGTTGATCGCGAAGACGTCCCCGTCGTGGATGTCGGTGCCGAACTGCTCCAGCACCGCCTTGCACTGGAAGTGCAAGGTGCCCACGTGCACCGCGATGTCGCCCGAACCCTGCATCACCGTGTTGCCCTGCGCGTCGCACAGTGCGGAGGAGAAGTCGCGGGAGTAGATCACGAACGAGTAGCAGGTGCGCAGGATCTGTTCGCTCATCAGGTCCACGGAGGTGGCGAACGCGTTCTTCAGCACCTCGAAGGTGACCGGGTCCAGCGCCGGACCGGTGCTGCGGACATCTGGGGTCTGGATTATCTGAGTCACTTTAACCCTCCGAAGAATTCTCTAGGTTGTGCAGGTGGATGCGGATGTTGCCCCAGCCGTCGATTTCCGCGGTGGTGTTCGGCGGAACCACGGTGGTGGAGTCGAGCTGGTCGATGATGGCCGGGCCCAGGAAGGTGGCGCCGGCGGGAAGCAGGCTACGCTCGTAGACCGGGGTGTCCACCCAGCCCTCGGCGCCGAAGTACACCTCGCGGCGCGAGGCCGGTGCGCCCGGATCCGCGTTCAGCTCGGTGGCCGGCACGAAGCCCGGCTTGGGGGTCTTGCCGATGGCGCTCAGGCCCAGCTGGTAGATCTCCACCGGCTGGTCTTCCTGGCTGAAGGCGAATTCCTTCTCATGCTGCTGGTGGAAGGTCTCCACCGCCTGAGCCAGGGCGCCGGGGCCCTGGCCCATCGGCACCGCGAGCGAACGCCACTGGCCGGCGTAGCGCATGGAGATCTCGCGCTGCAGCAGGGCGTCTTCGTCCGCCACGCCCTCGTGGCGCAGTCGGGCGGAGGCTTCCTTCTCCAGGGCGGCGAACTCGGCTTCCACGTCCTTCGGGTCGACCTGGTTGGCCGGGGCGTTGAACATCAGCGACAGGTCGTGGCGGATGTCCACCAGCAGGCAGCCCAGCGCCGAGGTGACACCTGGGTTGGCCGGGACCACAACGGTCGGGATGGACAGCTCGCGGGCCACCTCCGCGCCGTGCAGCGCGCCGGCGCCGCCGAAGGCGATCAGGGCGAAGTCGCGCGGGTCGTAGCCGCGGCGGATGGAGACCAGACGGACCGCGTCGGCCATGTTGGCGTTGGCGACCTGGACGATGGCGTGCGCGGCCTGCGCGGTGCTCATCTCCAGCGGCTTGCCGATGACCCGGTCGATGGCTTCCAGCGACAGCGAGCGGTCCAGCTCGCGGGCGCCGCCGGCCAGGGTGGTGCCCAGGCGGTTCATCGCCACGTTGGCGTCGCAGTTGGTCGGCGCCTCGCCGCCGGTGTTGTAGCAGGCCGGGCCCGGGGCGGCGCCCGCGGACTGCGGGCCGTTGCGCAGCGAGCCGGCGATGTCCAGGTGGGCCAGCGAGCCGCCGCCGGCGCCGATGGTCAGCACCTCGATGGACGGGAAAACGATCGGGTGGCCGTATTCGACCTGCCATTCCTTGGTGATGCGCAGCTCGCCGCCGGAGACCAGGCAGATGTCGGTGGAGGTGCCGCCCATGTCCAGGCCCACCGCGTTCTCGAAGCCGCACTGGGCCGCGACGTGCTTGGCGGCGATGGCGCCGGCCGCGATGCCGGAGGCCGCCAGGCGGACCGGGTAGCGCTTGACCATGCGCGGGGTCATGGAGCCGCCGCCGGAGTGCAGCAGCAGCAGGTCGCCCTGGTAGCCGCCGGCCTTCAGCTCGGTGGCCAGGCGGTCCACGTAGCCGGTGACCAGCGGGGCCAGCACGGCGTTGGAGACGGTGGTGTTGAAGCGGTCGTGCTCGAAGATCTCCGGGAGGATCTCCGCGGAGGCGGAGACCGCGGTGTCCGGGAGCTCCTCTTCGAGGATCTCGCGCATGCGGATTTCGTTGGCCGGGTTGGCGTAGGAGTTCAGGAAGCAGACCGCCACGGTGGTGACCCCGCGCTTGCGCAGCAGGGCGGCCAGCTGGCGGGCCTCGGTTTCATCCAGTTCGGTCAGGACATTGCCGGCGTAGTCGGTGCGCTCGGTGATCTCGAAGCGGTCGCGGCGGCGGATGTACGGGCCGGTGACGTCGTGGTAGGCGTCCCACAGGTCGTCCTTGGTGCCGTCGCCGATTTCAATGGCGTCGCGGAAGCCGCGGGTGGTGACCATGGCGGCCTTCGGGAAGCGGCGGGTGATCAGCGCGTTGGTGGCGACCGTGGTGCCGTGCGAGAACAGCGAGACGTCGGCCAGGTTGACCTCGGCGCGGCGCACGCCGCTCATCACCGCTTCCATCGGATCATGCGGGGTGGAGGGAACCTTGGTGACGCGCATGCTCTGGGTTTCATCATCAAAGATGCAGACGTCGGTGAAGGTTCCTCCAACATCTACGGCGACTCTTAGGTTGGCCATGATCTCTCCTCTGGGTGACGCTTGGAACGTGTGCTATCCACTGTGGGGTGTGACGGGCATCTCTGTCATTGGTGGAATTCAAAGCTCGGCACGCGTAGATTGTAATTTCTACAACAGCCCCGGAGCGCCGGGAATCCGAAGAGTCTGAACGACGAGAAAGTTGGTGCGGTGGGCGAGCGCGAACCCCTGACGGTGCAGGAATTGCTGGATGTCAGGTCGCTGGGGCTGCAAGCGGTGGTGCTCCCGCAGCCTGAGATCGAGGTCAGCGGCGCGCACACCAGCGAGATCCACGAGCCGGGGCGCTGGTTCGATCCGGGGAACATCATGCTCACCACCGGACTGCGCCTGGAGGCCGAGCAGGGCCGCGACCAGGTGGTCGCGGATCTGGCCGCGGCGGTGCGCCGTGCGCGGGTCTCCGCGCTGTGCTTCGGGCTGGGGATCTACTTCGAGCAGGTGCCGCAGGAGCTCGTCGAGGCCTGCCGGGACGCGGAGGTCAACCTGCTCACGGTGGCCCGGGACGTGCCCTTCACCCACGTGGAAAAGTACGTGAATGCGCTGGGACCGGTGGCCGAGGACTACGGCATGAAGCGGGCCATGTGGCTGACCAACGACCTGCTGGATTCCATCGCCTCCGACCAGCCCATCGCCTCGCTGATCCAGCGGGTTGCGGCCAACTGCCGCGGCGCGGCGATGCTCTACGAGGACACCGGCAAGCTGGTGGAATCCAACGGGGACGGGCCGGTGCACCTGGTGCTGCAGGCCATCACCAACCACGGGGTGCACTACGAGAAGATCAGCATCGGGCGCTGGCAGGTCATGTACCGCACCATCGTGATGCGCGGGCGCGGCTACCACCTGGCCATCGCCAGCCGCAACGAGCAGGTGCTCGCAGAGGTGGGGGACGTGCTGCTGGACACCACGCAGAAGATGCTCGGCGCCATCAAGGGCCTGCAGCACCTTGACGCCTCGCGCCGCCGGCATGAGAATTCGCAGCTGCTCACCAGCCTGCAGGACGGCATCGAGGTCTCCCGGGAACTGCGCTACTGGGAGCTGGTCAAGCCCTTCGGCTTCGAGTCCTACCAGCCGGTGCGCAGCGTCGCGGCCGTGGTGCTGCATGACGGCAGCCTGGGCCCGCGCCGCGTGGAAATGCTTCTCGCCTCGGCACAGCGGGCCGGGGTGCCGCTGCTGTTCGCGGAGAATGGGCGCAGCAACGACATCCGCGCGGGTTTCAACGCGCTGATCCCGGACACCCGCCAGTGCATCGCCTGGCTTGGGGAGCAGTGCGAGAACCTTGCCGTAGGGCTGGGCGAGGCCTCGGGCTCGCTGTCGCGGATCCCGGAGCTGCTGCGCGGGGCGGAGCTTGCGGCGAAGGTGGCGCTGCGCGACACCGAGCACCAGCCGGGAGGCGAAGGCCTGCTGCTGCGGGCGGATGACCTGGACCCGGCCACCTGGATGCTCGCGCGCATCGACAGCCCGCTGGACCGGCAGCGGCTGGTGCGCTTCATTGCGCCGCTGCGCGAAGAGCCGGAGCTGGAGGACACGCTCGTTGCCTATCTGGCGCTGGACCAGGATATTTCCAGGACCGCGAGCCAGCTGTTCGTCCACCAGAACACCGTGCGCTACCGGATCAAGAAGGCCGCCGAGCTCCTGGGCGGAAACATGGCCGAAGCGCGACTTGTGGCCGGCCTGTATTTGTCCTACGAACGGCGGATCATCGATATCCGCAATCGGCAGCGTGCAGGCTCCGACTGAAACGGGCCGAGCGCGGTAGCTGCGGCGAGTTGCCCCGGGGAGGCGATCCGCGGGACATGCTGCACGGAGCAGCGGCCCGGGATGAATCACCCGGACCGCTGGATCTGCGATGTGGACAGCCACAACACCATGGGGTGGAAGCCGCCAAGGTTAGAGGTCAACCACCCCTGAATTGCCTGGATGGGCTTGTTCCCCGGTCAGTTTGTGCTTCACCCAGCTGGCCGCCAAGCTGACAGGCCCTCCCGGGTTTTCCCAGTATTCAGCTGATTCGGAACTTACGTGAAGCAGCGCGACGCTGGGCGACTTGGCGCCGCCGCGGGCAAAGGCTTCCACCGCTGGATTCCACAGTTCTTCCTTCTTGCCGACATCCCGCACGACCTCTGCGGTGCCGCGCACCGAGACCCAACTAGTCTTGTCGGAGAAGGAGACATTGATGTTCTCATCCTTCGCGACTTCCTGGGCGATTTCGGATTCGGTAGCGATGAAGAACCATAGGTCGCCGTCGTCGGTGACTTGCACCGCGGTTAGCGGCCGGCTGAGCAGGTTCAGTCCCGACCGGGTGGTCAGCATACCCACCTTGATGCCCTCGATGATCTTGACGACTTTGGCTACGTTATTGGTGCTCATATATCCCTCCAAGAAAATTGTTGAGTGGAAGTCTTGAATGCGTGCTTTGGGTGGCGGGCAGCTCAGGAATCGATTCGTCCCGGGCTCAAGATCCACCCTCCCTGCTGTGGGGGAAAGAAGCTTGGTCGTGGCCAGTAATGGTTCCTGCCATCGATCCAGCACGGTGCATTTGGTGGCTTTCGGTTAAAACCCTGGCAACCGACTTGCGCCAGAACGCATCGGCGTAAGGTCAAACCCATGGCCAACCGCTGAACTTACAGGACTTCGTGATGAACCCCCGACACCGTAAAGATCTGCATCTGTCTCTCTCCGACGACCAATTCGATGATCTTCTCAGCGCCTTGGAGAGCCATCGGAACTATCTCCAGGGGTTAGCCGAGGAAGCGGCGAATGGCTTCGGCCTTGGCGCACCCTACTGGGGCGGGCGCGTGAACGAGGTCCAAGAGCTGATCGTCATGGTCCAGCATCTCGGCCGTGACGACGAAACGAGATAACCGCCAAGACGTTACGGCCTTGTCGAAACGGGGAATTGCAATGCTGATGTCCGACTGCTGATGGCCCCGCCGGTACGTTCCCAAGTGCTGGTGCGGCTGAGCGGCCGATTACTGGCCTCTGCCCAGCAACCAAACACCGGGAACATACCGCGCGGAAGCATTGTCAGTTGCCGAATCGCTGAGCGTAAACCCGTGTCACTGGTGCCCCGCGGAAAGTGGGGATTGGGTGGGTCACTGTGCTGGACTCCCAGTATTTCGACCGGAAAGTCACTAGACCGTTCAGTTCTGCTCGCTGGAAGAGGTTCGAAATCAGCTCGGAGTCCTTTTCGCAGGCTACGGTTTCGAGAGCCGGATTGGGCATGGCCACGTACAGGAACTTCAGCTCGTCCGATACGGGTTCGATCATGGCGACAAGGACAGGACGGCCATGCATGCTCACCAGGCCCATCACGTCGTTAACTGATTCTGTCGACACCGTCATGACAATGGGCATGCCTTGCACCCATCCAAATTCCGACAAGTGCCTGCGGCCCTCGCGAGATCCTAGAAGCTCCGAGACCCGCTCGGCCGTTTTCGTCCTGACTATACGTCCTGGCATCTGTCTTACCTCCACCTTGTTCGTACCCGTCGGGGGTGATCCCGTACTTCTGTGGAACACAGTGCAGTTTCAACGTGAGTCTGTCGCTGCACTCAAACTACTGCATCTCAAATCCACTGCTTTTACGTCACCTATAGAGTTCTAACCTATTTGGATCGAGTTGTCCCGGAACATGAAGAAAAATTCGGATTAGCTGGCAGTCTGCCCAATAACGTCCTTGTGAGACTGATGTTTTGAGAGAATTTTGGCCCTTGTGGGTGGTTGAAAATGACCAAGTCAATCGCTCTAATGTGATTTTATTTCCAGAGTCGGTGAGCTGCTAATTGATCACCTCGAATCTGGCAAGGCCTCCCGGGATGCTTTGAGGTTCCGTGTTGCCCGGGTCACTCTGGTTTCAAGTCCATGTTCTCCCTCAACAGGGTCGGGTGCGGCCGGGCTCGGGGCGCAAGGGCTGGTGATGCGCGGCGGCAGATCGGGTCGCAGCCTAGTTGGATCCCAGCATTCCTTCAGGGTGCGGCGCCCTTCGTGGGATCGTGCGCACACTGGTGGCATGGAGAACCAAGAGCACGTGTCCACGGATCGCCTGACGGTCGCGCAGTGGACGCAGAAGCTTGCGCAGGCCACGGGGAGGCCCGGCGGAGGAGCCGAAGCGGTGTCATGCTGTCCATGGCGGCGGCACTGACCTCCATGGTGGCGGGCTACAGCGAAGACGCTGACTGCGGTGGCCAAACGGAGCGGCTCAAGCTGCGCGCGGAAGTTCTCCGCGGGCAGTCGCTGCGCCTGGCTGATGAGGACGCTGCCTGTTCGAAAGCGTTCGGGGAGGCTTTCAGCACCCCGCAGGGACCTGCTCGGTCGGCGGCGATCCGCGAGGCGGCGCTGGCGGCTGCCAAGTCTTCTGCCGAAATAGGCAGGAAGGCTGCCGAGGCGATTGACGATCTCCACTGGCTTGCAGAACATGGAAACCCGGCTCTGATTGCTGACATCGTTGTCGCGCTCGGGGCATTGCGGGCTGCGGTCTCAGGTACCCGCGCCAACGTCCGCTATGATCTGTCGATCGTGCGGGCGCATCGGACCGCAGCGCAGGGCGCGGATGAAACCGCGGACCTGCTCGATGCCATTGAACGTGCGGATAGTTCCCTGCTTCGGATTGACGCACTTTCGGCCGAAATCGACACGCGGATCGCCAACCGCCTCTCAGGCGATTAGCCTTTCTGGCGGGCTTTCATATGGTCGTAGGATTCCAGCGCCTGGGTGCGTGACTGCTTCAGATCGACGATGGGTTCATGAGCCACCGGTGCGAACCGCGCCGCGTAGGATCCCTGCGGATCGAATTTCTTGGCCTGCAATTCCGGGTTGAAGACGCGGAAATACGGCGCTGCGTCCGCCCCGCTGCCGGCAACCCACTGCCAGTTGGCGCTGTTGCTGGCCAGGTCGGCATCCACCAAGGTGTCCCAGAACCATTGCTCTCCCACGCTCCAATGAACCCCGAGGTTCTTGACCAATAGGCTGGCTGTCACCATGCGCACGCGGTTGTGCATCCATCCGCTCTGCCACAGCTGCTGCATTCCCGCGTCAACTAGGCGAAAACCGGTTTCACCACGCTGCCACGCGCGAACATGCGCCGCGGTTTGCGGGTCTTCCTCCGGCCACGACCAGTCGAAACCATCGAATTCGGCACGCAGGTTCTTGGTGGGCAGCGAAGGGTGGTGGTACAGCAGGTGCCAGCAGAAATCCCGCCAGGCTAGCTGGCGTTGTACCGCGGCGGCACCCTCTGCCGCACCCGGGGATGAAACCGCGTGCCGGCCCAAGGCTTCCCAGACCTGATGCGGGCTCAGGTGTCCCCAGCGCAGGGCGGGGGACAAGGCGCTGGTTCCATCCAGATCAGGCCGGTCGTGATGCTCCGGGTAGTCGGTGGCGATGGATTCCACCACCTCTTGGAGCCGTGCCTGCGCTTCGGTTTCTCCGGGCGTCCACCGCTGCGCCAATCCACCTGACCAGTCCGGAGAGGTGGGCAACAAGTTCCAGCTTTCCAAGTCCTCGCTGTCCAAGGCGCAGCGCACGACACCCTGCGCTTCGGGGGCCGGCAAGACCGGGCGCAGCTCGAGGTCGCGCAGCTTGTTGTAAAAAGGCGTGAAGACCTTGTAGGAATTGCCCTCTTGGGTGCGCAGCTGCCACGGCTCGTGCAGCAATGCGCCGGCGTAGCTGTGCGCTTCGCGCCCCGCGCGCTGCAGCTTCTGCTTGGCCAGGGTGTCGACCTCCCGTTCGGCTTCGCCATAACGCCGCATCCAGTGGATGCCCTGGGCATTGCTTTCTTCGGCCACGGCGGCCACCGTTGGGGCCCCCGGGCCGCTGCGCAGAATCAGTGGAACTCCCAGTTTCGAGAGCGACTCGTCGAGGTCGAGTAATGCATGGTGAAGCCACCATCGTGCGGCACCGCCCAGCGCTCGCAGTCCCGGGGACTGCTCATCGAAAATGTAGACGGCAATGGTGGGACCTGCCGACAGGGCGGCCGTCAGTGCTGGGTGATCTGCGGTGCGCAAGTCATCGCGGAACCAGACCAGCTGGGGCGAATCGGAGGTGCGTGGCATGCGGTTCCTTTTGCAGTGGAAATAATTCTAGCTTAGCTAAATTTTAGCTGAGCTAGGATATTCGGTTAGGCGTGCTCGGGCTGTGCCGATATTGCGCAAGGCGAAAGCGCGGGGTCCTGCGGTCCCGCGCTTTCGCCAAGTAGTTGCCTTCCGACCTTTCGGCCACGCGCGGCTCAGGCGCCCAGCTTGTCGCGCAGGCGGGCCACGTGGCCCTTGGCCTCCACGCCGTACTCGACATGGCTGATCCGGCCCTCGGGATCCACGACTGCTGTCGAACGCAGGGTGCCGATGAAGGTCTTCTCGCCGAAGGTTTTCTCGCCGAAGGATCCATAGGCCTTGGCGACGGCATTGTCGGGATCCGAGAGCAGCGGGAAGTTCAGCGACTCGTCGGAGGCGAACTGGCTGATGGCCTCCGGCTCATCCGGTGAAATGCCCAGGACCGAGTAGCCTGCCGCGCGCAGGGAGTTGAGATTGTCTCGGAAATCGCAGGCTTCGGTAGTGCAGCCGGGGGTCGCCGCCTTCGGGTAGAAGTAAACGATGACGTTCTTGCCGGCGTAATCGGACAGCGAAACAATCTCGGAATCGGCGTTGCGCAGGGAGAACCCAGGGGCTTTCTGGCCAACGATCAATGGAGTGGAGCGTTCGGTCATGATCTCTACTTTCGTATTGCGGTAATTTCTTTTCATTCTATGCACCTCATCCGGCTCCCGCTAGCGGAAGTCCGGAAAGAACTTCATTGTTTCGTACTCGACAGGAGCGGGGAAGGGCGTGGTGCGGAATCCGCGACAGGGTGTCGGCATTGCGGGAATTTTCAGGTTGATTAGAGCTCGCATGAAGCTCGCCTACACTGATCGGCAAAGACGGAGAGGAGTAGCTATGGAACCGTCGCTGATCGTATTTCCGCAGGGTGGGACCGCATCAGGCGAGGCGCAAGGTGGACTGAAATGGCCGGATTCATCCCGCCTCCTGCGCGCAGCCGCCGAATGCAAGGGGCGTCCCGGGCCGATCCTCCGCGCGCTGGAACAGGCCGAAGAAGGACTGCCGGTTCCCGGTGAGGGCTCAACCAAGCAGCTATGGGAGTTTTTCGCTTCGATTGCCGCGGTGGACCTGGTGGCGGCGCGCACCCTTGAACCGCACTTCGATGCCGCCGCCATTTTGCATCAGGCATCCATGCCCTGGCCTGAGGCGTCGACCTGGGGTGTTTTCGCCGCGGAGGGCCCCGGGGCGCGGCTGGAAGCCAGCCAGGTCGCGGGACAGTGGAGCTTGACGGGGACCAAGCCGTGGTGTTCCCTGGCGGGGCAGCTGACCCATGCCTTGATCAGCGCCCACACGGAGCAGGGACGGCGGTTGTTCATGATCGAGCTGGGGCATCCGAGCGCTGATGTCGTCGATGCACAGTGGGTCAGCCGGGGATTGAGCGGCGTGCCCAGCGGGCCGCTGCGCTGCCAGCAGACGCCAGCTCAACCCGTCGGAGAAACCGGCTGGTACCTTGAGCGCCCCGGATTCGCTGTGGGAGGAGTCGGCGTTGCCGCCTGCTGGTTCGGGGGCGCGGTAGGGCTGTTCCGCCATCTGCTCTCCTCTGCGCGCAGGCGGGAACCGGACCAGCTGGCCCTAGCCTGGCTGGGGGAGGCTGACCGTTTGCTGGCCTCCGGCGCCGGCCTGCTTGGCCGGGCGGCGGGGCTTGCGGACCAAGGTGAACTGGGGCCGCGCGAGGCCCTGCAGACCAGGGGAGAAATCTCCCGGATTTGCGAGCGCCTGATCCAACTCAGCGGGCACGCCACCGGCCCCGGCCCGATGGCCATGGATGACGAGCACGCGCGCCGGGTGGCCGACCTGTCGATCTACATCCGCCAGCACCACGCGGCACGCGATGATGCGGCGCTGGGCCGCATGGTCCTGGAGAACCACAGCAAGGAGTACGCGCCATGGTGACTTTCAGCCATCGCCAGCAGGGAACCTCCGCCCGAACCTGGCATGATTGCGGCATCGGGGATTTGGAACCCCTGCCGCTGGACCAGCTGTTCGCCTCCGCGCAACGGCTGCTGGTGCTTGCCGCCCACCCCGATGACGAGACGCTCGGCGCCGCGGGAATAGTGCAGGAGGCGTTGCGGCGCAATATCCCGGTCGACGTGGTTCTGTGCACCGACGGGGAAGCATCGCACCCGGATTCGACGACCCATGCTCCCGCACAGCTCGCCCGCCTGCGCGGGGAAGAAGTCGCCCAGGCCATGCGGCAGCTGCACCGGAACGCCGGAACCACTGCCGAGATCACGGTGGACCGGCTGCATTTGCCGGACGGCCGATTGGCCGAGCACCGGAAAGAACTGCGCGAGCTCCTGCTTGAACGTGCGCGCAGGTCGCGGTGCGTGCTGGCCAGCACCTACCGCGGCGATGCCCACGGGGACCACGACGTCCTCGGGCTCATTGCCGCGGGCATCGCCCACCAGCTCTCGCTCTTCCACCTGGAATTCCCCATTTGGTACTGGCATTGGGCGTCACCGCTCGAAGACGGGCGCTGGTGGCATTGGAAAAAGCTCGAACTGGACGAAGCCTCCGTGGCGGCCAAACGCACGGCCCTGTCCGAACACCGCTCGCAGACGCAGCCGCTCTCCGAAAGACCCGGCGATGAGGCGATGCTCAGCGCGGAAGTCATGGAACTTTTCCTGCAACCGCAAGAGGTCTTCCGGCTGACCCGTCCGGGGGAGAAGGACACCGCGATGTCCGCCGCGGTCTTCGAGGACCTCTACCTCGAACGTCCCGATCCTTGGAACTACCGGGACAGCGGATACGAGGAGCGCAAACGCCGGATCGTGCTCAGCTCGCTCACCCGGGAACGCTATGGCACGGTGCTGGAACTGGGATGCTCCATTGGCATCCAGACCGCGGCGCTGGCCGAGCGCTGCGATTCCCTGCTGGCGGTCGACTCAAGCCGGACCGCGCTGGAGCAAGCCGCACGGGAAACCGCGCGCTTCGAGCATGTGCGGCTGGAACAGCTCCTGCTGCCGGGGCAATGGCCGCAGCTCGGCCAGGGCACGGTGGATCTGGTGGTGATCAGCGAAATCGGCTACTTCCTGGCCGCCGACGAACTCGAGGAGCTGCTGGGGCTCTGCGCGTCCGCGCTGGCCCCCGGCGGAGAACTGCTGCTGTGCCATTGGCTCCACCCCATTGAAGGATGGCCGCTGGACGGCCGCACCGTGCACCGGATTGCGCACCGCCGCCCTTGGGAACGTGTGGTCATGCACGAAGAGCGGGACTTCCTGCTGGAAATCCTGGGCAAGCCCGGAACAACCCATGGATAGGAAACTGCGGGGCATGCTCATCGTGATCCCCGCCCATAACGAAGAGGAATACCTCCTCGGCTGCCTGCAGGCTGTGGAGCGTTCCAAGGCGGAGCTGCAGGCCTCCCACCCGGAGATCACCGTGCACGTCATGGTGGTGATCGATGCCTGCACCGACCGGACCGCCCAGCTGGCCAACGGCTTCAGCGCCGAGCATTCGGGCTATTCAGCGCTCCAGGTGCCGTTCGGCAATGTCGGCCGAAGCCGCGCGTTCGGGGTTGCGCAGGGGCTCGCGCGGTTGCCGGCTTCCTGTCCTCCCGCCTCCACCTGGATCGCCTGCACCGACGCGGATACCAGGGTGCCGGAACAATGGCTGGAGGAATTCGCCTCGGCCTACCGTGCGGGGGCGGATGCCGTGACCGGCACGGTGGAACCCGACCGCACCGAACTGACTGCGCCGCTGTACCGACGGTGGAGCGAGCGGTACCTGCTGGCGCCCCACCACCCGCACATCCACGGTGCGAACCTCGGGATCTGCGCGGAGACCTACCTCCAGGTCGGAGGATTCAAGGCATTGGCCGCGCACGAGGACGTCGATCTTGTCGACAGAACCCGACACGCCGGATACCGGGTGGAAGCTACCGATCGATTGCACGCACTGACCTCGGGGCGCTTGGAAGGCCGATTGAGTTCCGGCTTCGCAGACTATCTTTCCGCGCTCGCCGGAGAAGGGGCAACTGCGCCGGCAGCCCGCTGAGCGCCAGCCGCGCCGGCTGCGGCACGGCCGGGATTTCATTGGTTGCGAACAGGGCATCGGATTCGCCCGGAAAGCTGTCTCTTCTTGCCTGAACATGGAACGCTGGTTGGGGAACACAGCTCGGGAATCCGAGCGCAGCCAACGTCAGCAAGGAGCATCATGAGCCAGTATGCAGTGACCAACCCGGCGACCGGAGTTGTCGAGGCAACCTACCCCACCGCCACCGACGGGCAGATCCAGGAAGCGCTGGCTGCCGCGGATGCCGCCTATGCGGACTGGTCGCGGTCCGCGTTGGAACAGCGTGTGGCGTTGCTGGAAAAAGTCGCGGACATCTACGAGGAGCGCGCCGCGGAGCTGGCCGCCATCATCACCCGGGAAATGGGCAAGCCCATCAGCCAGTCCCTGGGCGAAATCGGGCTGGTCGTTTCCATCTACCGCTACTACGCCAAGAACGGTCCGAAATTCCTGGAGGACGAGGAACTGGAGGTCGCCAGCGGCGGCACCGCCGTGGTCCGCAAGGAAGCGGTGGGTGTGCTGCTGGGCATCATGCCGTGGAACTTCCCGTACTACCAGGTGGCCCGGCTCGCGGCTCCCAACCTGATGATCGGCAACACCATCCTGCTCAAGCACGCTCCGCAATGCCCGGAGTCGGCCCTCGCCATGGAACAGATCTTCAAGGACGCCGGCGCCGCCGCGGGCCTGTACGTGAATATCTTTGCCACGAATGACCAGGTCGCTGACGTTATCGCCGACCGCCGGGTGCAGGGCGTTTCGCTGACCGGATCGGAACGCGCAGGCTCCGCCGTGGCGGAAATCGCCGGACGCAACCTGAAGAAGGTTGTGCTGGAACTCGGCGGATCGGATCCCTTTGTCGTGCTTCCGGACGCCGATATTGCGCGCACCGCCAAGCTGGGCATGCGGGCCCGCTTCGGCAACACCGGACAGGCCTGCAACGCGGCCAAGCGGTTCATTGTCGATTCCTCGGTCTACGACCAGTTTGCCCAGGCACTGACTGAGCAGGTCGCCGGCATCAAGTCGGGGGACCCGACGCAGAAGGACACCTTCCTAGGCCCCTTGTCCTCGGCGGCAGCGCAGTCCGGGCTGGCGTCCCAGGTCGAGGACGCCATTGCCAAGGGAGCGACGGTGCTGGCCGGCGGGAAGCCGGTGACCGGCGACGGCGCCTATTTCGAGCCGACCATCCTGGCGGATGTCACGCCGCAGATGCGTGCCTTCTCCGAGGAACTCTTCGGCCCGGTTGCGGTGCTCTACAAGGTGGACGGCGAAGAGGAAGCGATTGCCCTGGCCAACAACAGCGACTACGGCCTGGGCGCTTCGGTGCACACCCAGGACCTGGAGCGCGCCCACCGCATTGCAGCGCAGCTGCAGGCCGGCATGGTATCCATCAATGAACCGTCCGGATCGGCCGCCGAGCTGCCCTTCGGCGGCGTGAAGCGTTCGGGGATCGGGCGCGAACTGGGCAAGTACGGGATGGAGGAATTCATCAACCGCAAGCTGGTGAAGGTTTCCAACCGGTAGCCAGATTCCCGTCCTTCCATGAAGGCGGTGGCGTTTCCGGACCGGAAACGCCACCGCCTTTTATCCATGCGTTAGTGCGCCCGGACCTTGTCCTCCAGACCCCGCGTCCAGCGTTTGGTCACGGCCTGGATCACTGCGGCGCTGGCGCCGGAGACCACGGCAAAGGTGAGCACCTTGCCCAGCTTTTCTTGCTGCTGCTGCTCGGGGTTGGCCAGGGTCGGAGGAAGATCACCGGTGGCCTTTTTCCAGATGGTGCTCACGAGCTTGGTACCGACCCAGCCGGCGGCAAGGGAGACAGCCGTACCGAAGAGCTTGACCAGGATGTTCATAATTTTTACCTTTCGTTGTCATGCATTGCTTGTGACGCTTATTTGAATGGCGCGCCGGGTCCTTCCCAGCGCACCTCGGCAGGGTCCTTGTCCTCGCGCCAACCGCGCCAGACCGGATGCCTGAGCCGCCCGTCTTGTGTCAGTTCGCTGTAGCGGACCTCCGCCACGTATTTTGGTGTCACCCAGCGCGCATCGCGCTGGAACCGGGCGGGGATGTGCTTGACCGGCGGCGTCTTGCGTTCGGCCTTCTCCATACGATCCCGGACTTCCTCCAGCTGCAGATCCGAGAATCCCGTTCCGACCCGGCCGATGAATTCCAGACCGTCGCCAACTGGGACGGCCAGCAGCAGCGACCCGACACTCGCTGCGCGGCTGCCCTGTCCCTTGGTCCAGCCGATGACCACAGCTTCCTGATCCAGCAGGTGCTTGATCTTGATCCAGCTGCCGCTGCGCCGGCCTGGTTCATAGTCACCGGTGCATTCCTTGGCCAGCACACCTTCCAAGCCCAGATCGAGGCTCGTTTTCAGCGCCGCCTTCAAGGTGGGGCCGGTGTGCGCTGGGGGCACCTTGACGTGCTGTCCGTCCGAGACCGCATGTTCCAGGTATTTCCGGCGGTCGACGTACTGTTCCCGGATCAGGTTCTGCGGCTTTCCGCCCTTACTGCGGGGAAGCTGCAGGGCATCGAAAAGCATGAAATTCAGCTTGATGGCCTGCGCTTGCCGCAGCCGTTTCTTATGTCGATGCGACACCCGTTGCTGGAGCAGTGAAAAGCTCGGCCGTGCCGAGCCGTCCAGGGCGACAATTTCCCCGTCGAGGATAGATCCTTCGGGAGCTAGCACCGCGAGTTCCTGCAGTTCCGGGAAATCTTCGGTCATGTCGTTGCCGTTGCGGCTGACCAGCTTCACCGCCCCGTCCTCCACCTTGGCCAGGGCGCGGTAGCCGTCCCACTTCATTTCGAAGCACCAGTCGTCTCCCTCGATGATGTCTTCCGGCCTTCCGGAGCTGGCAAGCATGGGCTGTGGAATATCGGCCAGGAGCTCATCCTCGGAGCGAACTCCCGGTGCGGAAGAACTGCCCGAAGGCTGTTCCTTGGCCAGCTGCAGCAGCCAATGGTCTTCATCGCCCATGCCCGGGGTATGGATGAGCACGAAGCGCCGCGGTATGCCGTCGAGTCCTCCGTCCTCGCGTCCGGAGAGCACCGCAATAATCTCTTGGCTGCCCCGCCACTTTTCGATGCGACATTCGCCTGCATCCCAGATCGCCACCTTGCCGGCTCCGTACTGCCCCTTGGGGATTGTTCCCTCGAAGGTCTGGTAGTCCAGCGGGTGGTCTTCGGTCATGACCGCAAGCCGCTGGATTCCCCTTTGCAGGGGCGGCCCTTTCGGCACGGCCCACGAGACGAGAACCCCTTCGTGCTCCAACCTGAAATCCCAGTGCAACCGGCTGGCATGGTGTTCCTGGATTACGAAGGACACCGGATCTCCCGCTGCTGGATCTGCTGCTTCCTGTGTGCTTGAGTTCTCTGGCAGATCGGGAACAGGTTCCGGGGTGAGCTTCGCATTGCGTTTGGAACGGTAGGCCGAGAGTCGATCCGCATCCTGTTCCCATGGCCAGGCCAGACCCTTGAGCGGATCTATGCCGTCCGCCAGCCGGTCCAGCACCTGGTGGAAGTCCAGCTGCTGCAGATCGGAAGACTCGATTTCTTCCCAGGTGCGCGGGGCCGCCACCATCGGATGCGCGCGGCCGCGCAGGGAATAGGGGCAGACGGTGGTTTTACAGGCGTTGTTTTGGCTCCAGTCCACCAGTACCTTGTTTTCGCGCAGGGATTTTTTCATGTTTGCGACAACGAGCTGCGGATGCTTGCTCTCCAGGGAGGAGGCCAGTTCCTTGGCGACCTCGTTGACTTCTTCGGAGGTGGAGGTGCCATCCAGCCCGGCGTACAGGTGGATTCCCTTGGAACCTGAAGTGACCGGATAGGACTGAAGGTCCATGCCATCAAGAATGTCGCGGCAGAGCAGGGCGACTTCGGCGCATTCGGCCAGTCCCGCGCCGGGACCCGGATCCAAGTCCAGCACCAGGCGATCGGGATTCTGCTGCTCCAGGGAGGTGTCGAAGCGCCATTGGGGAACGTGGACCTCAAGGGCCGCGACCTGGCCGAACCACGCCAGCACAGCTGCATCGTTTGCCAAGGGGTAGGTATTGGAATGGGTTTTGTGCTTCAACTGGGCGCGGGGAATCCAACTGGGCGCGGTATCTTCAAGATCCTTGCGGAAAAAGACCTTGCCCGGACGATCAGGAGTCCCTACGCCATCCACCCAGCGTTTTCTGGTGGCCGGACGCCATGCCGCATGCGGCAGCAGTGCCGGTGCCACACGCTGCAAGTAGTCGATGACTTCGCCTTTGGTGGTTCCCGTTTCCGGGTACAGGACCTTGTCCAGGTTGCTGACTTTCAGGGTGTGTCCGCCGACAGCGGCGCTGTGATCCTTGCGAGCCATCTTCACCCCTTCCCTTGATGTTGGCTACCAACTTTCCTCTTTGCGGCCGCGGAATCCACCGTTCCTAGGGAGCTTTGCGCTTGCCCGGAGCAGACCTTGATACCCGCTGGCAAGATCTCCCGTCCCCTGCCGCTGGTGCGCGGGCGGTGCTTCACTGAGCCTATGAAAGCAATATGGGCTGGATCAATCGCCTTTGGCCTGGTGAATGTCCCGGTCAAGGCCTATAGCGCCACGCAGGACCACGACATCAACCTGCATCAGGTGCATGCGGCGGACGGCGGGCGTATCAAGTACGAACGGCGCTGCGAAATATGCGGAAAGAAGATCAAGTACAAGAACCTGGACAAGGCCTATGACGACGGGGAACGTACGGTGGTGCTCACGGAGGCGGATCTGGAGGTGCTGCCGGCCGGGAAAAGCCGCGAGATCGAAGTGGTCCAGTTCATCCCGGGCGAGCAGCTAGATCCGCTGATGCTGGAGAAAAGCTACTACCTCCAGGCTGATTCCAAGTCCCCCAAGGCCTACGAGCTGTTGCAGCGCACCCTGGATGAGACCGACAAACTCGCGGTGGTGCGATTTGCGCTGCGTCAGAAAACGCGGCTCGGGGTCTTGCGTGTCCGGTCCAAGGCCATGGTGCTCCAGTCGATCATGTGGAGCGATGAATTGCGGGACGAAGGATTCGCCGAACCGGAAAAATCGGTGCGGATCAGTGCGCAGGAACTGAAGATGTCCGCGGCGCTGGTGGAATCCTACAGCGGGGACTTCGATCCGGAAGGCTACGAGGACAACTACCAGGACCAGCTGCGGCAGCTGATTGACGCCAAGATCGAGCAGGGCGATGATCTGGATACCGAAGCGACCTTCGGGAGCTTGCCCTCCGGCGATGAAGAGGACGTGCTGGACTTGATGGAGGCACTGAAACGCAGCATCGCCGCAACCGGCAAGTCCTCCGACCGCAAATCCGGGTCCCGGACACGGAAGCAGGACGCCTCCCTGGCGAGCCCGAAGAAGGCTTCCTCCCGTTCCAAGAAGTCCGCCTGAGCTGGGTCCCTGTTTGGCGGCAACCATGACGCAGCGCTCCTGCTTCGTTTGGAGCATGCCGTGCATTTTCGGTCCGGCCGACCGCGGCCTAGGTCAGGTACCGGGAGCCACTCCCTCTCCGCTTCCCGGCGCGCGTGATCCTGACCGGGACCAGTGGCATCCTGAGACCTCTGGGAAGATGTCCAAGCTGTGTCTTTTCTTCAGCGGACAAGCCTCGCAGTTCGTGCGAACCCGGCGATTCCCCACGCTCCAGCCCACGTCGCGAAGGGGTTCGCGTTGGAGCTGGATGTCAACGTTTGCGCCCGGTTGCAGGTGTCCCGGCAGTCGTGAGGCCGGTGAACCTGCAAGCGGGCTGTGCGCTGGTTGGAAGGGCCGAAGCGACTGCCTACGGTGAGGCAGATAGACAGGGTGCAGCAGGCAGTGAAAGGGGACAACTCATGGACGAGCGCGGGAACGAAGATACCAGACCCGTGAAGGTGGTGGGCCTGATCGCCGATCAGGGCATCGCCCAGCGGATGGCCAACAAGGTGCACCAGCGACTGGAAAAACAGCTCAACCATGACGAGGAGCGGCAATTCAACTGGGAGGTCATGATCGATCCGATGAGCTTGCCGCTGAGCGAGTCGGGCAGCGTGATCCTGAACGATAATATCCCGCGGCTTCGGGAGAAATACACGTGGGATTACATCATCTATCTCACGGATGCCCCGCACTATGAGCAAGACCGCCCGGTGCGGTCGGTCCTCAGCCCGGAGCACGGTACCGCGACCCTGAGTTTGCCCACCCTGGGATTGGCCACCTTGAAAACTGTCGCTCGTTCCCTGGGTGAAATTCTGCGCGAGCTGGCCACCGGGGATGTTCCAGACGCACCCCCGTCAACCTTGGGGAAGGCTCTGAGCGTGCGTGGAAGTCTGCGTGCCGGGGAGGAAGGGGCTTCCCGGATTGACAGTATCGAGGGATTCCGGGGGCGGGTGCTGCTCACTCTGGGGATGATCCGGATCAACCGCCCTTGGCGCCTCGTACCGCAATTGTCTTCCGCCATGGCGGGTGCGGCGGCCACGGGAGCCTTCGGCGTGTTCTATACGAGCATCTGGTCGATGTCCGACTATCTATCCAGCGCGAGGCTGGGGTTCATTACGCTGGCCAGCATTGCCACGCTCTCGCTCTGGCTTCTGTTCCATAACAGGTTGTGGGAAAAGCCCCGCGGGCATCGACGCAAGGAGCGCATGCTCATCTACAACGTGGCCACGGTCCTGACGGTCTCCTTGGCCGCTGCGGCCATGTATGTGCTGCTGTTCCTGACGCTGCTGGTGGCGTCGTTGGTGGTGATCGACCAGGAGTTCCTTGCCTCGCAGCTGGGCCATGAGGTGTCGATTACGGAGTACCTGAATCTCGCATGGCTCGCGGCCTCGCTGGGAACACTAGGCGGCGCCATTGGCTCCAGCTTCGATGATGTGAAGTCGGTGCAACGCGCGACCTTCAGCCAGCGCGAATACGAGCGCCGCAATCTCACTCTGGATAACGTGGACGAACTGTAGGCAAGAAAAGAAGCGCGGGTGCCAGCCGACCGGCTGGCACCCGCGCTTCTTCTATGGGTTGCTCCTATGGCTGGTTCTTGCCGCCGTTCACATGCACGGTGGAACCGACCACATAGGAAGCGTCGTCGCTGGCGAGAAAGACATACGCCGGGGCGACTTCGACGGGCTGCCCGGCCCGACCCAACCAGGTATCGTGTCCGAACTCGGGCAGCGCCTCGATGGGCTGGCCGTCCGATGGCTGCAACGGAGTCCAGATGGGTCCCGGGGCCACGGCGTTGACCCTGATGCCTCTCGGTGCCGCCTGTTCGGCCAGCGACTTCGTGAAATTGCTGATCGCGGCCTTGGTGGCCGCATAGTCCATCAGGTGGGCCGAGGGGTCGAACGCCTGGATGGAGGTCGTGTTGATAATCGAGCCGCCTTCACCGATCACCTTCAGGGCGGCCCGGCTCAGGGAGAACATCGCGAAGATGTTCACGTCAAAAGTGGCTTCAACCTGCTCATCGCTGAGTTCCTCCAGAGATTCCACGCTGATCTGCTTGCCCGCATTGTTCACCAGGATGTCCAGCCCGCCGAGAACGGCGGCAGCATCGTCCACCAGTCCGCGGCGGTACTCGCGGTTCCGCAGGTCGCCCGGGAAGTGGTGGACTTCCACACCAGCGTCTTCGAGAACCGAGGCGACGCTCATCGCGTCGCGCTGCTCCTGCGGCAAGTAGGCCAAGGCGACCTGGGCCCCTTCGCGGGCGAAGGCGATGGCCACTGCCGCCCCGATCCCGGAGTCTGCGCCGGTGATCAACGCGCGCTTGCCCTCCAGCCGCCCGCGGCCCTGGTAGCTGCGCTCGCCGTGGTCTGCCTGCGGAGTCAGCTCACTGTCCAGGCCTGGTTCGGGCTGGCGCTGCTTTGGAGGGCTGATGCGTTCCTTGTTCACGGGTTCAGTGTGTTCTGGCTGGGATTTCTCGGTCATGAAGAGTCCTTCCGGAGTTCCAAGAGGCACCGGCCTATGCCATTGGTGCCTCGTGCGGTACGAGGCCAGTGTTCGCCTCACCGTGTGCTTGATAAACCCCTGCAGGGCGTTTGACGGTAAGGATCAGCTTTCTCACGGGTTCAATTCAGCGTCCGGCGTCCGATGCGTACTGTGTGCTACTTGCGAAGTCTGGGTTTTCCCGCAAAGCCGGGAACGGGGTCTTTCGGTGTCCGGCAATCGTGGCTAGCGTGAGTTCCAAGCCCGGACCCCATCCGGACGCACCCGGGGATCGATGCCGGAAACGGAGGATTTTCATGGTCAAGACATCTGGCAGCCGTATCAAGGACGAGGAACTGTACGAAGAGCTCCGCGAAGAAGGCAACTCCAAGCAGAAGTCGGCGCGTATTGCCAACGCGGCAGCCAGGGACGGTCGCGAGGCCGTTGGCAAGCGAGGTGGCAAGGCGGGCAGCTATGAGGACTGGAACGTCACCGACCTGATGGATAAAGCCCGTGAAATCGGCATCGAAGGCCGATCCAAAATGCGCAAGGCCGAATTGATCGAAGCGTTGCGCAACTCGTAGTCCTGAAAGGAGCACTCGATGGATCAGAAACGAAACCCGGATGACTCTGCACGGACCACGCAGCCGGACCGCCAAGGGAAGCACCCGGAGCATGCCGAGGACGAACAAGTGGCCCAGCGCGGCCAGATCTCTGGGAATACCTCGACCGATGACGGCCCGGTCGAAGACGGCGAACGATTCGACGCTGGTTAACCATCAGCTACTACAGGGAGGAACACATGTCGTACGAGCAGGCAGCATCGCATAAGAAACGGCCAGGAATCTGGCTGATGGCCATCGGTGGATTGATTGCGGCAGGTTTCGCCATCTACGCCCTTCTCGCTTCCCCAGACAGTTCACCAGGACCGTTATGGATCGTCGTCGGCTGGGGTGTCCTGGTCTTCCTCTACGGCCTATACCGTGCAGTGAAAGGACCTAGCAGCCTGGACCACCGGCGCGGCGGGACGGATGCCAACGGACGCTAGCGGTGCACCGGTCCACAGGATATGGCGGGGCCCGTCAACCAGTACGGCTCACGGACTTCACGATCCTCCCGGCTGGAATCTGGCAGGAGCTGATTAACCCTGTACTCGCTGTGGCCGCCAATGATAATCGGAAGAACCAAGGCCGTTGCCAGCAGGCAGTGGCCAGCGAAAGGAACAACACCATGGGTTTTCTAGACAAGGCCAAAGAAGCCATTAGCCACGCAGCAGATCGGATTAAGGACCCGGACAAGGACGTGGTGGAGAACAACTGGCCAGCCGGGGAAACACCGGAAGACTTGGGTATCGGGCAGGAGACAGTGACGGATCCGGAACTGGAGCTTGACCCTATCCAGGGTCCCGATCCTGATTTGGACAACTCCGCCGACGACCAATACAACAAGGAATAACGGCCGTCCACCAGCGTGGCGGCGGATGAGCGGAAAGATGCCGCCCGAGGCCGACCTGCACTGCCTGCTGGAGCACCTTCCGAACAGGTGAGCAGCGTGGGCGTGAACGGTCGGCCGGGAACTCATGCCGATGGTGAATGCAGCGTCCGTGATGTTGCAGGGTGTTGCCCGCCTGGCGGCTGCGTGATTCTGGTGGGTGCCGGGCACACGAAGGGCGAGCCCGCATGAACCCTGACGATGCTGGAAGACGACCAGGGTTTCCATTGCGAGGGAACCGATGACGCGCGGACCCCGGGGGAGCTGGCCGTCGAGCAAAGCATCGTGCTCATCCAGCGGCACACCAGCGCGTTCCGCTGGACCGAGCTGCAGACCCTGTAGTTGCAACGGCGGGTCGGCTCGCTGGTCTTTGCGGACGTGTCCTCTGGAATATGGGTCGCAGCTACCGCGATCAACGTATTCCGCCCGGATCTTCCGACCTTTCCCGCGCGCTACGCGCTAGCCTCTCCCGACGCGCATTTCGAGACCATGACGGTGAAACTCACCGAGGAACACCACCGCCGGCGGACCTGCACCGCGCAAGAGCCGGTTGAGGGACTGTCAGCGGCTCCGATGCCCGCGCACGACCAAGGAGTAAAAACATGACCCTGAACAATGCCGAATTTGACGATGTACGCCGCGACCTGGACGCCGACGAGCCGTTCGACGGCCGGGACAGCCAGCCTGCCGAAGGGTCTTCGGACGCACCGCAGAGCCTGGACGCCGAGGACCCACTGCGCGGTGCGGACCGGATCCTGGACGCCCATGATGCCGACCCGCTGCAGCTGACCCCGGAAACGCTCCTGCCCGGGCCCGTGGATGAAGCACCCGCGGTCGACCAGGAGGCAGCAGCAGATGTCGGGACCGATGACGAGCGCCATGTCAACCTTCCGGACAACCGTGAGAGCCCGGACCAGATCTAGTCGGGAACGGCATGAAGCTGCTGCGGGCCTTCGGACCTTTCATGCCGAAGTTCCGCGGCGCAGCGTGCGCTGGCCGTGGCCTCCCGGCCCCGGTTCCGCGGCGCCCTAGGCGGAGCGACTCGCCTGCCGCCCGGAGAACCACCGGGTGGCGAAATACAGGATGGTTCCGAACGCCAGCAGCGCCAACGCCCGCAACCAAATCCCGCCCTCCTGCTGAATGAGCAGCACGATGCAGGAAGCTACCGCCAGATACGGAATGACGAGGGGCGCACGGAAATGCTGGTGTTCTACCTTGTCCCGACGCAACACGATCACCGCGATGTTGGTGCTGGTGAACACGACCAGCAGCAACAGGACCACCGTCTTGGCCAACGTCGCCAGATCTCCGGTCACGGTCAGCAGCATGGCGATGAACGTCGTGCCGATGATCGCCACCCACGGGGTGCGGCGGTTGGGCAGCACACGACCCAAAACCGATGGCAACAGCCCCTGTTCCGCCATTCCGAAGGCCAGGCGGCTGGACATGATCATTGTCAGCAGCGCGCCGTTGGCTACGGCCACCAAGGCCACCAGGCTGAACAACCAGTTGGGAATGCCCGCGCCAGTGGCCATCACGACATCCAGCAACGGGCTGGAGGAACCGGACAGCGCCCCGGGGTCCATGGCGATGGCGGTGAGGATGCCCAGCGCGATATAGACCACGCCGGCGGTGAGCAACGCTCCGAACAACGCACGGGGGTAGACCCGGGGCACGTCAATGACTTCCTCAGCCACGTTGGCAGAGACCTCGAAGCCGACGAACGAATAATAGGCCAGCAACGAGCCCGCGAAGATTGCGCCGGCCGGCGTGGTCCCCTCCGGGAACTGGGTGAGCCGCGAAGCATCCCCGTTGTCGCCGCCCAAGAACATGGCTGCCACGGCGATCACCAGGATCAGGCCGGAAAGCTCGATGGCCGTCATGCCCACGTTGGCACGCACGGATTCCTTGATGCCGCGTGCATTCAGCAATGCGACCAAGGCCAAAAACACCAGTGCCACCGGGATTGTGGGCGCTTCGAAGAACACCGAGAGATAGTCTCCGGCGAAGGCGATGCTCAGACCCGCCGCACTGGTCACCCCAGCCGCCAGCATGGAGAACCCGACGAGGAAAGAAATCAACGGCTTCTTGAACGCCCGCTCGGCGAAGATGGCCGCGCCGCCCGCCTTAGGGTACTTCGTGACCAGTTCGGCGTAGGAGGTTGCAGTCAGCAGGGCCAGGACCAGGGCAACAAGCAACGGTGCCCAGATGGCGCCACCGGCTTCTGCGGCGACTTCGCCCACCAGCGCATAGACGCCGGCGCCAAGGATGTCGCCGAGAATGAACAAATACAGCAGGGGTCCGGTAATCCCCTTTTTCAGCTTGCTTTCGGTATTCAAGCTCATGGCTTTGCCTCTGCTTCCTGGGTGAAGAAGGAGACCTTGCCGCTGGACTCCAGGATGGCCAGCCTGATCGAGCTGTAGTTCTCGATTCCCGCCTGGCGGGCGAGCATGCTCAACTCATCGAGGCCGATGCGCTCGCCGTTGAGTGCCCGCCGATCGATGATGCCGTCGCGCACCAGCACGATGGGCCGGCCCAAGGTAATTTTTCCGACCTTGGGCCAACGCATATTGGCATAGGACAGAATGACCGCCAGGACGATCATGGTGAGCACGGCCAACAGGTTTCCGGTCAGCGAACGGTCTTCCATGGTGATGCCCTGCTGCACCAAATCTCCAAGCACCACGAACAGGATCAGCTCGAATGAGCTCAGCTCGCCCAAGGTCGAACGGCCTGCAGCGCGGGTTACCAGCCACAGGATCACAAAGGCGATGGCGGCGCGAACAACGATTTCCATTACGGGATCCTCCACGTAGAGATCGGGACATTCACGGTTGTGGAACCAGCCTGGACTCGCAGATTTCCGCTGGTGCGCAGATCCCAGCGATCCGAGGCCCTGCCGCTGATCCGGACGAGCATCCGACTCGCCTCCTGCTGCGGAGCGACGACGAATTCAACGGCACCGGTCGCATCCGAGCTTTGCGACTCGGGATCGGGGAACACGGCCAGGTCCTCGAAGAACAGCAAGTAGTCCTCGGTGAGATGAATTGCAAAGGTCTCTGGCAGCGGTTCCTCTGAGCTGACAAGGATTTCCAGATCGATCTCATTGCCTGCCCGGGCTACTGCGGGGTAGCCCACCTTCACGTCCACGCCCTTCTGGGATCGTTCAGCGCTGGTGTCCATGTCGAACGCTCCGAGCGCCGCGGCAAGGACGACCCCCGCGGCGGCGAGAATGATGATTCGCCCCAGGAAGCGCCGCGTCTTGTGGGCCTCCGCGTCAATGACATCGGCCAGCGTGGAATCAGAGACTTTGGCGTTGTAGATGTTAGTCATCAAAAACTCCTCGTGCTCATGTGCGTTGAGGCTAGCCGTGAACCCGAACATTGTCTCGGGCCTATGAAGGTTCACAGGCCACTTTCAGTACACAAGCACGTCGCGGTTTCTGGAAGTCTGCGCAGTTTCATTGAACTTCGCCTCGACGGGTGGGAAGGTTGCCGGAGAAAGGAGAACCGCATGTCTGCAAATGATGTGATCGCCCAGGAAGAACTCAACGAGTACCTCAATGGAATGCCGCATTGGCGTAAAATTCCCGGTGCCATTGCCGCTGTATTCGAAACCAAGACCTCGGCCGCCGCGATTGAGCTCTTCAGCGATATCGCGGGTGCCGCCGAAATGGACAACCACCACCCCGACGTGGACTGGCGCTACAACCGCGTGTTCGTCACGACGACCTCCCATGATGCCGGCGGGCAGGTCACCACACGCGACATCGCGCTGGCCAGCAAGATCTCCGAACGGGCCGAGGCCCTTGGCGCCAAGCCGCGGGTCGACTTGATCGGTGCCGTGGAGATTGCCATCGACACCGACAACCCGGAAGCTATCGCGGCGCAGTGGGCTGCGGGACTTGGCTATAAAGCGCTGGAGGACGGCAGCCTTGCCGATCCGCATGGACGCGGTCCGGCCATCTGGTTCCAGAAAACGGAAACGCCGAATCCGAACCGCCTGCATCTGGACATCTGGGTTCCGCATTCGGAAAGCGAACCGGTACTCAAGAAATTGGAAGCGTCGGGGACGCACGTCGATGCGGCGGAAGCGCCGTCCTTCACGGTGATCACCGACGCCCAGGGGAACCGATTCTGCATCTGCACCGAGGCCGACCGATAACCCGGAGCCGACAATGGGATAAGAGGGGATTTCTCCAGTAGAATCGGCTGCGATCCGGTGCCCGTACTTGCAAAGGCATGGGCGCCGGATCGGCCGTGTTCGGAACCCGGCTCCATTATGTCGGTGGCCTCGGGATATGCTTTATTCCAAGTTCAAGAGCTGCGACGGGAAGTACCTGGCTGGTCGCACGGCAACCCTCCTCATCGAGCGGGGTGCCCCAGGGGAAGAACTGACTCGGACAAAAGTTTCGGGTAAGTCGGTGGATTCTTCCGGCGCTGCGCGCGTTGGGAATCCTCCACAAAAGGGGGAGAAGCAATGACCCAGAACAGCAAGTATTCGGTGGATCGTCCCGAAGGCACCGTGTTGGAGCGAATGTGGCGCAGCGTCATCATGAGCTACCCCAATTTTGGCGGCCAGAAGCAATTCCAATCGGCCGGATACCAGGCATATGAGGCTTCTAAATTTGCCGCCGGTTTGCTGGGCAACAATTTCGATCACGTGGATGAGTACATTGCCCGGTGGATCGCCGCCGGTTTCACTCCGGAACTGTACTGGGCGCTCAACGAGTCGCTTGGCGAAGCGGTGAAAAGTGCCCGCCGGCGCTGTGTGGGAACAGCTGGCGAGCATGGGCTGGAGCAGCGGTTGCGGCGGCTGGGCGTTCTTGCGCCCAACCCGCGATGGGGACAAAGCTATATCGAGCTGCAGAAAGCCGATGGCGTGGGCGGCGGCTTCAAGCGCATTGAGCGGCCGTATCCGGAACATATCGTCCAGTTGGTGCCCGAAGAATGGGAAGCATTTCCGCCGCTCATGCTTGTTGCCCGTCCCAGCGTAGCCCTGGCGCAGTTCATCAGCGCAGCCCCGGTGCCGCAAATGAGCTGAGAATGCTGGCGGGGCCAAGCTGTCACGGTGTCCCGTGGCAGCTTGGCCCCGCCGTGCCGGCGACCCCATGGGCCCGGTGCATAGCGTTGGTCCTATGTCTTCTCGGTTTCGCTGGAATCGGCGTCGGTGTCCATCTCGAAGCCGCTGGGTACACCCTCGTGGTCGGCACAGCCCGACACCCAGCCGAAGGAGGAGACGCTACCGTTATCCTCGATGCAATCAACTTCGGGATCGTTGGTCCCGTCCAAGAAATTTCGGGTGAGCGTGGCAGTATCGCTTATGAGTTCTTCAGCGAGGTTTGCCAGCTGGTTGAAAGATGCCATGTAGGCACTTAACTCTGCATCGATAAGCCGATCCTTGAAGTGAAAATCCCCTAGTGGATATGAAAATCGCAGGGTTTTATCCTGACTGTTCGGTGCACTCAACCAGGGCGGGAGCTTGTGTCTAATGCACCGAGTCTCGACGAATCGTCGCAGCGTAGTCATCCAGAATCCGCAGGATCTGGTCGTGTTGCCAGACACGGTTTCTTCGCAAACCCGATTTCTCTTTCAGGACCCCGCGATTGCCCAAGGTAGCGATGGCACGATGCGCGACAGCGTCTGTAATGTCCAGGGCGGCCTTCAAATAGCCGGCGTTGATGACTGGCTGAGCTATGAGCAGCGGTAGCACCTTGAACGCAGTCGAATTCGACCGGAGACCATCCAGCAGTTTGCGTGAATCTTCCAGCGCGTCCGCCAAAGCCTGCAACAGCACTTGCCCCGTCGTCGCTGCGTAGATCGAAGCATCGATGAAGATCTTGATGATTGGATACGCGTTGCCCCGTCGATAGGCGGTCAACGCATCGAAATAGCCAGCGGTGTCCCTCAGGATGCCTGCTGAAATTGGCGCAGTCGAATGGGTGGTCACCTTGCGGTGGCGAAGCATGGCGTGGGCCAAGGCGCGTCCGGTTCTGCCGTTCCCGTCGACAAACGGATGGATGCTCTCAAAATGGGCGTGCGCGACGGCAACCTGGACGAGGGAGGGTAGATCTTGACGGTGAATGAACGTTTCAAGATCAGCCAACGCCCCTGAAATCAGTTCATGCTGGGGCGCAATGTAACTGGCGCCGCGGGGCCCGGCAGAATCCTTGCCTCCAATCCATACAAGTTCTTGTCGGAACCTTCCCGCTTCGTCCGCAAGATCGTCTTGATGCCGCAACAATTCGTGATGCATGGACAAAATGCTGCTGACGTTGAGTTCTTCAGAGAGCAGTAACGCGGCTTCCATAGCCCGCACATTGCCGATAACTGTGCGGGCATTGGATTTCTCACTTTCGTCGATCTCCCAGAGCGCTAGCTGCCGGGCGGAGGTGGAAAGCTGTTCGATTTGGCTGCTTGAAGCACTTTCTGTACGCAGGAGAATGCTCGACATAGGGCCGAGTGCCGGGTTCTCTTGCCCTAGCAAAAGGAACGCATAGGCATCAAATAGGCGCAAGGCATCGTTTGCTTCTTCGAGTTCGGACATTAGCGATGCTGAAAAATCGGGTGACCAGTTGGAGATCGACGGAATAATCGCTGATTGGTATTCGCCGGTCTGCCTGGAAACTTGTGCATTGGAGAAAATCTGGGGGTGTTGCGGGCGCCAGCGGTGCGTTTCCGAGGCATGGGCAGGAATCTCCACGAAGCTGTTGATCTGCTCGAACTCCATGGCTTTTGCACTTCCTCAAGTGATAGTTACCAACCCATCTTACTATCACTTGAGCGCTAAGTGATAGTAAGGAAGATTCTTACTATCACTTAGCGCCATACGTTGGTGAATGCTGGCTACTTCTTCAGCGAGACCTGGTCGATGGTCCAGAACGCCGAATTGGTGCCGGTGTAGCGGAAGGAGACCTGGGCTTTCTTGGCCTTCATCGGAACATCGATCTGGATGCTCTCCACCCCGTTGTAGTTTTCGTCGTAGGACTTCACCAAGACCGGCTCACCGCCGTCGAAACTGACGAAGACCTCGCCGGACTGCGGGCCGTCAATCTTGTAGTTCGAGGCGAAGCCCAGGGTGGCGCGCTGCCCGCCCTTGACCTTGTACTCCGGGCTGATCAGAGTGGAGTCGAACTGGCCTGGGTCATGGGCCTTGTCGTCCCATTCGTCCGAATCGGCGACGGCGAAGACGTTGCGGTTGTGGACGCTGGTTTCGCGGCCCTGGTTCAAATCCGTGTTGGTCCAGAACTCATCGGTGGTGAAGGACCAGCCGCGCCATTCGCGCACTCCGCCCTTCGGCATGGCCGAATTGTCGATGGTCCAGCCGCTGGGGGCGGTGGTGGTCCAGCCCTTGGTCTTCGCGCTGAGCTTGGCCTCGTCCCTGGCCTTCTTCAGGTGCGGACGCAGGGTGTCGAAATCATCGGCCTTCAGGGAATTGATGTTCTGTCCGTCCAGGTTCCACTCGTCCTCGATGCGCACGCCCTGGTGCTTCAGCACGGTGGGAGCGATGTCGGAGATCTTGACGTCGTGGCGTTCGGTGCCGGCCTTGAACTGCTTGCCGTTGGCAATCACGAAGGTGGCGCGTTCGCGGATGCTGCTGCCTCCGTGGCCGCCGCCCGGGGTGTGGCCGTGGTCGGAAGTGACCATGACGACCCAGTCTTCCTTGGTGTAGGTTTTGCGCTGCTCGATGGCCTGCAGCATTTGGCCGATCTGCTGGTCGGCGGTCCTGTGGCCGCGGGTGTAGGCGATGGAGTCGCTGCCGTTGCTGTGCCCGGCGCCGTCGATCTCGTCCAGGTGCACGAAGGTGCTGTCAGGGTTGCCGTTCAACAGGTAGTCCACGACCTTGGCGGTGGTGCCGGCGTCGTTGCCGCCGCGCAGTTTCAGGTCGGCTCCCTGGGCGAACACCATGTCGGGGATCGGGGACCAGGTGCCGACCACCAGGGTGGAGCTCTGCGCGCGAGCGGTCTCCAAACGCGTCAGGTAGTCCGGGTACTGGTCGTAGTTCGGATTGGAGAAGGAATTGTCCGGCACCCCGTGCTTGTCCGGCCATACGCCGGTCGCGATGGTGGACCAGCCGGCACCGGAGACGGTCGGAGCCATCGGGTTGGCGTACAGGTTCGATTCGGACACCAGGCCGCCGCTGATCAGCTTCGCCATGTTCGGGGTGTTCTTCTTGTTGATCTGCGCCAGTGCGGCGCCGTCCAGGCCGATGACCAGGGTCTTCTTCTTGTTGATGCCCGACGGCAGGCCTTCGTACACGGGGGTCGACTTCTTTGCCGTCACGGGCGCAGGTTCGGGAGCGGGGGCCGGTGATGCGGTGGCCGCGGTTGGTGCGACAACGGCCAAAGCGAGAACGGAGGCTGCAATTGAAGCGCGGACGCGCGAGGATGACTTCACTGTATGGTCTCCAGATTTTGTGAAAATGGGGGATGCGGCCGTCGGAATCCCGGCGAGCCGAAACCATAGTGAAGCCACTTCAGGCCCGGTGACAATGTGAAAAGGGGCTTGTTCGAACAAGTTCCATTGAAGTTAAGTTCTTGTCCATTCAAGCGCTGGTGAATCTACCTCTCGTTTCCCGAAAGGCCTTGTGAACCGGCGGCGGCCTTGTGTGAACAGGCGGGCTACCAGCAGCCTTGGAGCAGCGCACGGAGGTAGGGGGTGGAGATCGCCAGCCATGCGGCGCCGAGCAACGCGAAGCTGAGCGTCAGTGCAAGCGCAGGCCTGAAATTCACCTTCCCGCCGTGCGCGCCGACTAGCTGCTGGATGCGTCCGGATCCTGCGGCGTTGAGCACTGCCACGCCTTGCCGTTCAGCGGACATGGAGGGAGCGGAACCGCCACCCATCTTCAACAGTGCCGAAGCCAAGGCGACGGTGCCGACCTCACGCTGTGCGGCGTTGTCAGCAGCGATCTCCTGCAGTTCCGCAATGCTTTGAAGCGTGGCTGAAACCAGCGGGATGCGACGTACCAGCGGCGGCAATGCCTCGAGGATCTGGCTGGTGAGATGGTGCCGCTGGGACAGATGCGCTTTTTCATGGGCAAGCACCCCGGCTAGTTCGTTGTCGTCGAGCCGCTGCAAAGTCTGCGTGGAGAGGACAATTCCACCCTTGCGTGCAGGAAAGGTGAAGGCCAGCGGTCGGGAATCCGAGACGACGAGTACCTTGGCTCCGGCAATGGTTCGGGACTCTCCCTGGGCGTGAAGATCCCGGGACAGCTGTTCGGTGCTGCGCTCGGTGCGGACCAAGCGCACTAGACCGATGGCGAGCAATCCGGCCAAGGCCAGTAGCGAGAATGAAATGGTCAGCAACGCCGGAGGGGCCCAGGGCAGCTGGGCGGATGCGAACGGGTTGGTCGCCTGCAGGCAGCTGACGCAGATCTGTGAAGCGCGGTCCGGGAGGATCTGCGGGCCGGTGCCTGCCCAGACCAGCAGCGGGGCCAGCGACAGGGCGGCGGCAATCCAGAGGAATATGCCGGTTCCCAGCAGCCCGACAGCCATCCGGGGTCGGCGCCTGAACGACGGTCCAGCGGCATGAATGAGCTTCGGTCCCCATGCGCCCAGCGCAATCAGGCCGGCGGCCAAGACCAGCGCGATGGCCAGCGCCGTCATGCGTCGGTCCCGGGCTGGGGCGAGTCGAGGAATCCCCGGAGCAGCTCGATTTCCTCGGCGGACATCGACTGAACGAAAAAGCGCATGGAGGCTGCACGGTCCCCGCTGGTCTCCAGCGCATGGGACATCACGCTCGCCGCATGCTCTTCACGGCCGACAACGGCCCGGAAGCTGACGGATTTGCCCTGGCCGCGCAGCGGTACGACCAGTTCCTTGCGTTCAAGGTTTCCCAGCACGGTGGCGATGGTGGTGTACGCCAAGTCGCGTTCAAGGTGATTGATGATCTGCCGAATGGTGCACGAGCCGGCCTGCCACAGCACGTCGAGAACTTGGGATTCAAGTGGTCCCAGCCGCTGGGGCTCGCTAGTCATTGCGCTCCGATCCAAGAGAATTTCACGTTGTCCTGTGGGTCGACGATAGCACCCATTGATCGGTGCGACCGGACGCCGTTTATTTACTATGACACATAGTCGACTATGCTTCATAGTAAATTATGGCAGGCGCGGGATCCGCGGGGCCTGGACATCAAGGAGAGCTCATGAAAAATCAGACTGAGGCTAAGCCGAAACGCCGGTGGGTCGGCCTGGTCCTGGCCTTGGTGGCCATCGCCGCACTGGTCTTCGTGGCCCTGAATCTGGGAAATATCAAGCCCGATGGACAAGCCGCACCGAATGACCAGCCGGCCATCCAACAGCCGGGGGAGCAGACCGGCGCAACGGAGGAAATGCCGGATCTGGCCCAGTTCGAGCTGCGCGCATCTGACGATTTGCTGGCTGCCGGGCCGGTCGACGCTCCAGTGGGGATCGTGGTCTTCTCCGATTACCAGTGCAAGTTCTGCGCAAAGTGGTCGACTGAAACCCTCCCGCAGGTCCTGGATTACGCCAAGGACGGCAAGGTTCGCGTCGAATGGCGCGACGTCAACATCTTCGGCGAGGATTCAGAGCGGGCATCGCTGGCTTCCTATGCGGCTGCCAAACAGGGCAAGTTCTGGGAATACCACGACGAACTGTTTGCCGGAAGCGCCATTCGCAAGGGCGCGGAGCTGAGCGAAAAGTCGCTGACCGAGCTCGCGGTCGAGCTCGGACTGGACGCCGAACAATTCACCAAGGACCTCAAGTCGGAGGAAGCTGCAACCGTGATCGAGAGCAATGCGCAGCTCGGGCTGCAACTGGGCGTCTACTCGACCCCTGCATTCCTGATTGACGGCGAGCCGGTCATGGGCGCCCAGCCCAAGGACGTGTTCATCGACAAGATCGAGTCCGCGCTGGCCGCTCAGGACGCCAACTAATGGATATCGGCCTGCTCTCGGCGTTCCTCGGGGGAATGCTGGCGCTGCTCAGCCCATGCAGCGCGCTGCTGCTGCCGGCGTTCTTCGCCTCCACTGTTGGCAGCGGGCCGCGCCTTTATATCCACGGGCTGGTTTTCTATCTCGGTCTCGCATTGGTGCTGGTTCCCGCAGGCTTGGGCATGGGAGCGGTGGGTTTGTTCCTCGCAACCCAACGAGATCTGATTGTCCTCATTGCTGCACTGATGCTCATCATCATGGGTATCCTGTACTTTTTCGGTGTCGGGTTCGACCTGGCCCGCTGGATTCCTGGAATGTCCAAGCTCCAGCACCGTGCCAGCGGGGGAAAGGGCTTGCTGAAGACACTGGCCTTGGGCGCCGTGGGCGGCGTCTCCGGCTTCTGCGCGGGTCCGATCCTCGGGGCAATGCTCACCCTCGCCGCGGTCCAGGGCGATGCGGTTTCCGGTGGAGTGCTTCTGGCCGTCTACGGCGCGGGCATGGTGGTGCCGATGTTCATCCTGGCGCGGATCTGGAACCGCCTTGGCGCGAGCGGCCGCAGCAAACTGCGCGGGCGCACCGTGAAGCTCTTCGGGCGTGAACTGCACGTGATCTCGATGGCCACTGGCATCCTGCTGATTGTGGTCGGGGTGGTCTTCTGGCTGACCAATGGCCTGATTTCCGCTCCCCAGCTGGTGCCGCTCGAGGTGCAGGACTGGTTGCAGCAAAACAGCGCCGCACTGTCGAGCCCGCTGGTGGATGTCGCGGCATTGGCGGTCCTGGCCGCCGTCGTGTTCTGGCTGTGGTTTCGACGTGGCAGGAACCCTGATGGGGAGACTGTCGAGCAGGCGGATTCCGCGCTCGACGAAGCCGAACGGGAAGGCCGCCAGGGGTAATTCCCATTGCCTAACTCACAGTAAAATCAGGTGTGATTTTCCCCGGAATTCCGGGGGTTTTAACTAATTGGTGAAAATCAATCGCAGGGATGACTTCACATGTCGATAGGTGGGGTTAGACTAGCAATCGCTCTTATTTCGTCGTGCCCTTAACCCGGAGGGACAAGGCGGCTGGGAGTCCGATGCTAGCGAGGACAAACCCGATGCTTCTAAAGCTCATTCTGAAACATTCGAAACCCTATGCGGGATGGATTACCGCGGTCGTAATCCTGCAGCTGGCCACCACGATGGCCACGCTGTATCTGCCAAGCCTGAACGCCAAGATCATCGATGTCGGCGTGGTCAACGCGGACATCGACTACATCTGGCGCACCGGCGGCCTGATGCTGATCGTGGCCCTGGTCCAGGTTGCCACCGCGGTCGCCGCCGTGTACTTCGGCGCCAAGACGTCAATGAGTATCGGACGCGATATTCGCCAGGCAGTGTTCGAGAAGGTGTCCACCTTCTCCGCCCAGGACGTCAACAAGTTCGGCGCCGCAACCTTGATCACCCGCGGCACTAACGATGTCCAGCAGATCCAGATGCTGACCTTGATGGCATTGAATTTCATGATCAATGCGCCGATCATGTCGGTGGGCGGCGTGATCATGGCCATTCGCGAGGATCCGGGGTTGTCCTGGCTCGTCTGGGTCTCGGTGCCGATCGTGCTGATCGTCGTCGGGCTGCTCGTCATCAAGCTCATGCCTCTGTTCCGCGAGATGCAGGTGCGCATCGACGGGATCAACGGCGTGCTGCGCGAGCAGATCACCGGCATCCGCGTGGTGCGCGCCTTCGTCCGCGAGAAGCACGAAACCGAACGCTACGCGGACGCCAACCAGAAGCTGACTGACCTCGGCGTCAAGGTCGGCAACCTCTTCGTGCTGATGTTCCCTGCGATCACCATGATCCTGCACCTGTCCACCGCCGCGGTGCTGTGGTTCGGCGGACACCGCGTCAACAACGGCGACGTGGAAATCGGCGCACTGACCGCATTCCTGCAGTACCTGCTGCAGATCCTGATGGCCGTCATGATGGGCACCTTCATGGCCATGATGGTGCCGCGCGCCATGGTCTCCGCGGACCGCATCAGCGAAGTCTTGGACACCGATCCGAGCATGCGCGACGCCCGGGAGCACGACACCCCGCTCCCCGAGCCTGGCACCGTCGAATTCCGGAACGTGACCTTCGGCTATCCGGGCGCGGAAGCGCCGGTGCTGTCGAACATCTCCTTCACCGCGAAGCCGGGGCAGACCACCGCGATCATCGGGTCCACCGGCTCTGGCAAAACCACCCTGCTGAATTTGATCCCGCGGCTGTACGACACCACCGAGGGGGAGATCCTGGTGGGCGGCATGCCGCTGAAGCAGCTGGGCCGCGAGACCATTTCCAGGAACATTTCCGCGGTGCCGCAGCGTCCGTACCTGTTCTCCGGAACCATCGCCAGCAACCTGCGCTTCGGGGCCCAGGACGCCAGCGAGGAGGAATTGTGGGAGGCGCTGCGTGTCGCCCAAGCCGAGGACTTCGTGCTTGACCGCGACGGCCAACTGGAATCCGGCGTGTCCCAGGGCGGCACGAACGTGTCCGGCGGCCAGCGCCAGCGGCTGTGCATCGCCCGCGCCTTGGCGGCCAAGCCGAAGACCTATCTCTTCGACGACTCGTTCTCCGCGCTGGACGTCAACACCGATGCCAAGCTGCGCGCGGCACTGGTTGAACCTACCCGGGACGCGGCGGTCATCATCGTTGCCCAGCGCGTCTCCACCATTACCAATGCCGACCAGATCCTGGTGCTCGACCACGGCGAGATCGTGGCCAGGGGAACCCACGAGGAGCTGCTCGAATCCTCGGAAACCTACCAGGAAATCGTGACGTCCCAGCTCAGCGTGGAGGAGGTGGCCTAAATGGCGAAAAAGCACTCGAAGAACAACGCGCCGTCACCGAACACCGGCGTGGAAGCCGAACTGGATGCCGAGCTGGCGGCCGTGGATGAATTCGACGCGGCGGCCGGTGCAGATGACTGGAGCGGCGGCGCCCCGGTCCGCAAGGCGCAGCATTTCTGGCCTTCGGCCAAACGCCTGATCGGGCTGATGTCTCCGTACAAGCTCGGCATGGTGATCGTGTTCGCGCTGATCACCGTGTATGTCGTGCTGTCAGTGATTGCGCCGAGAATCCTCGGCAAGGCCATGGACGTGATCTTCGCCGGCATGATCGGCAAGAATATTCCAGCGGGCACGCCAACCGACGTGATCATCCAGCAGCTGCGAGATTCCGGCCAGGGAACGCAGGCGGACATGTTGTCGAAGGTGGACTTCGTGCCCGGCCAGGGTATCGACTTCACGCAGCTGTCGCAGTACATCCTGATCGTGCTGTCCATGTACTTCATCGCCTCGGTCTTCTCCTGGGCTTCGGGCTGGCTGCTGAACCGCCTGGTGATGCGCGTGGTCTACAAGCTGCGCAAGGATGTCGAGGACAAGCTCAACCGCCTGCCGTTGAACTACTTCGATACCCGCCAGCGCGGCGACCTGCTCTCCCGCGTCACCAACGACGTGGACAACATCCAGAACGCCTTGCAGCAGGCGCTGAGCCAACTGGTGCAGTCGGTCATGACGGTGATTGGCATCGTGGTCATGATGTTCGTGGTCTCCTGGCAGATGGCGCTGATCGCACTGGTGGCGCTGCCGTTGTCCGCGGCGGCCGCCGGCATCATCGGCACCCGGGCGCAGAAGCTGTTCACCGCGCAGTGGAAGAACACCGGTGCGCTGAACGGCCAGATCGAGGAGTCCTTCTCCGGCCACGAGCTGATGAAGGTCTTCGGCCGCGAAGACGACATGGTGGAGCGCTTCACCGCGCGCAACGAGGAACTGTACAAGGCAAGCTTCGGCGCCCAGTTCGTCTCCGGCATGATCATGCCGGTCATGAACTTCGTGTCCTACCTGGCCTACGTCGGCATTGCCGTGGTGGGCGGCTTGCGGGTGGCATCGGGCACCATGAGCCTGGGTGACGCCACCGCGTTCATCCAGTACTCGCGCGAGTTCACCCAGCCGCTGGGCCAGATCGCCGGGGTGGCGAACATGCTGCAGTCCGGCGTCGCCTCGGCCGAGCGCACCTTCGAGCTGCTCGATGCAGAGGAGCAGGATCCCGACGAAGCCGCAACTGCCCTGCCCGAGCGCACCGACGGCCATGTGGCGTTCGAGAACGTGACCTTCTCCTACACCCCGGAGAAGCCGCTGATCGAGAACCTGTCCTTCGAGGCCGACCCGGGGCATACGGTGGCCATCGTGGGGCCGACCGGCGCGGGCAAGACCACGCTGGTGAACCTGGTGATGCGCTTCTACGAGCTGAACTCCGGGCGCATCCTGCTGGACGACATCGACGTGACCGACCTTTCCCGGGCGGACCTGCGCTCAAAGGTCGGCATGGTGCTCCAGGACGCGTGGCTGTTCGGCGGGTCCATCATGGAGAACATCCGCTACGGCCGGCTGGACGCCACGGACGAGGAAGTCGTCGAAGCCGCCAAGGCGACCTTCGTCGACCGCTTTGTGAGGGCGCTGCCCGAGGGGTATGACACCGTCATCGACGAGGAAGGCACCAATGTCTCGGCCGGCGAGAAGCAGCTGATCACGATCGCCCGTGCGTTCGTGGCCAACCCTTCGCTGCTGATCCTAGACGAGGCGACCTCGTCGGTGGATACGCGTACCGAGCTGCTGGTGCAGCAGGCCATGGCCGCGCTGCGCAGCGACCGCACCAGCTTCGTGATCGCGCACCGACTGTCCACGATTCGCGATGCCGACACCATCCTGGTGATGGAAGCCGGCCGCATCGTGGAGCAGGGCAACCACGAGCAGCTGCTGGCCGCCAAGGGCGCGTACTACAACCTGTACCAGTCGCAGTTCTCCGGTCCGGCCGAGGACGTCGACGCCACTGAGGATACCTCGATGATTCCCGCCACCGGCGGGGTCCCGGTGGTCGGCGCACCTGCGCCGGAGACAGGACGGGCGCTCGACTCGTAGAGTTCCGGGTGTGAACCACGGCCGCGGCTGCGGAGGATTTTCCTTCCGCGACCGCGGCCGTTGTTTTGTTTGAACCTGTGGTTGGAACGCAGCAGATTGCAAGGAGGCCAGATGGGCGGAAAAACAGGTATTGATACTCGAAATATACGTAGCAATATTTCTGATTCCTGACGCTGTGCTAGCAAATCGCCACATAAACTAAAAAACGCTTGCACAGACGCTGACATCACTGGGACCGACAGGTCTTTTGAATAGTGTCGATGTATCTCACAAGCTTCACTCATTGCACCGATACACAATTAAAGAGGGTAATTTGCGCAGCCTTCCTGCAGTTTCCCGGCGTTCGCGCGCCTTGGCTCTGGTCTTACTTATTCCGCTTGGGCTTTCTGCTTGTTCAACGCCGCAGGCAGCTGCGGCCCAGTCATTTGCTGCATGCATAGACACGGAAACGTTGAAATTCACCGAAATCCAGCTGGTGGACGGCTCTAGTGACTTGCAGTGTGGCAATAGCCAACTTGCCGTTTCGTGGGCGGCCGAAGGCGCTCCCAGCAGTGGACTGAGGGCAGTTGAAGATGCAGGCTCGGCTGGTCAAGGACTAGCTGCCGAACAGGGGGAACCAGGCGAGAAGGGCGACAAAGGCGAAACCGGGGCGACTGGTGATACCGGGACTGCCGGTGAGAAGGGCGAGGCTGGCGCTACCGGGGCAACCGGTGAGAAGGGTGAAACCGGCGCTACCGGGGCAACCGGTGAGAAGGGCTCTACCGGCGCTGCCGGTGAGAGGGGTGAAACCGGCGCTACCGGGGCAACCGGTGAGAAGGGCTCTACCGGCGCTGCCGGTGAGAGGGGTGAAACCGGCGCTACCGGGGCAATCGGTGAGAAGGGCGAGAAGGGCTCTACCGGCGCTGCCGGTGAGAAGGGTGAAACCGGCGCTACCGGCGCTACCGGTGCTACCGGTGAGAAGGGTGAAACCGGCGCTACCGGGGCAATCGGTGAGAAGGGCGAGAAGGGTGAAACCGGCGCTACCGGCGCTACCGGTGCTACCGGTGAGAAGGGTGAAACCGGCGCTACCGGCGCTACCGGGGCAATCGGTGAGAAGGGCGAGAAGGGTGAAACCGGCGCTACCGGGGCAGCCGGTGTGAAGGGCGAAACTGGGGCTACTGGTGCTGCCGGTGAGAAGGGCGAGAAGGGTGAAACCGGCGCTACCGGCGTTACCGGCGCTACCGGGGCAACCGGTGAGAAGGGCGAAACTGGGGCTACTGGTGCTGCCGGTGAGAAGGGCGAGAAGGGTGAAACCGGCGCTACCGGCGCTACCGGCGCTACCGGCGCTACCGGCGCTACCGGCGCTACCGGCGCTACCGGCGCAACCGGCGCTACCGGGGCAACCGGTGAGAAGGGCGAAACTGGGGCTACTGGTGCTGCCGGTGAGAAGGGCGAGAAGGGTGAAACCGGCGCTACCGGCGCTACCGGCGCTACCGGGGCAACCGGTGAGAAGGGCGAAACCGGAGCCACCGGGTTGCCTGGCGCTGATGGAAACAGCATTCTGAATTCCACGGGAATGCCGACAGGTGGCGTAGGCAAGGATGGCGACTTCTATATGGATACCCAGACTTTTCAGATCTACGGTCCAAAAGCCGAAGGCCAGTGGCCAACTGAATCCCAAAGCTTGATCGGACCCCAGGGTCCCATCGGACCGGAAGGCCCCCGAGGTCAGCAGGGAATCCAGGGTGAAACTGGCCAACGCGGGGAAACCGGGCAGACCGGAGCCGCTGGACAAGACGGTGCTGCAGGCGAACGAGGCATGCAGGGCGCGCAAGGCCAACAAGGAGCGCAAGGTGATCGCGGCGTTGCAGGCGCGCCACCGATTCAGTTCGGATTCGTCGACTTTATTGATGCGCAAGACTCCAAGGGCTACCTGGGCCTATCGGGAACCAAGGTTGTTGCCCGTGAGCTGAGCGCACAGATCAGCGTTCCCAGGGACACCACGTTGAGCGGCCTAAGCGTCACCGCGGACCTGGGATCAGCTTCATCTGCTGAGTTGAGCTTGCTGGTGGATGGAGAGCCCACATCGCTGACATGCAAGATCACCAGTGCGGATCCGGAATGCGAACTTGGCGGGGAAGCTGTCGAAGTGCAGAGCGGCCAGCCGATCGTTTTCGCCTATGAGGCCAGCGGGGGCAAGGCAGTGAAGAATCTGCGCTTCGCCTTGGGATTCGAGAACACGCCATGAACCTGAAGTCACCGCGGGTATCCCGCCGGGCCATGCTCGGACTTGGCGGGGCTGTCGGGGCAACCATCGCATTCGGAATGCCGACGCAGGCGACCTCGCACGCCGATGCCTATTCCATCACCACCTGGCGCTCCCTGACAGGTGAATACCTACAGATTGACGGTACGCCTCACCTCGTGCGTTCGGTAGACGCTGGCTATGGGAGCGCGTTCCACGTCATGGTCGAGGCTTCCGGACTTTCGGAGCGGCTGATGCAGGTATCCCATCAAAAGATCGGCACAGTGAACCTTTTTGGAACTGTCCACGGTAATACGGCAATCTTCACTTTCAACTCATCCACCGAAGGAAAATAATGGACCCGATACTAGGTCAGATCATGCTCGTTGGCTTCACATTTGTTCCTCGGGGATGGGCTGCCTGCGACGGGCAGCTGCTCCCCATCATGCAAAATCAGGCACTCTTCTCCTTGCTCGGTACGACGTATGGCGGCGACGGAAGGACTACCTTCGCCTTGCCGGATCTGCGTGGCCGGGCGCCGATCCATGTTGGGTACGGCCCTGGGCTCAGTAGCTATACTCTTGGCGAATCTGGCGGTTCAGAGAGCGTGACACTCACTTCGGGTAATCTGCCACAGCATGTGCATGGAACCAAATACGCTAAAGAGCAAACTACCGACCGGCCGGGCCCTGATGTATATCCTGCACCCGGAGGCTCCTATGGGCCTGCGTCTGGCGAGGGGTCTCCGACCTCGGCTGTCGGAGGAGGGCAGCCTGCCGAGAACAGGTCGCCATTTCTTGCGATGAGGTACGTCATTGCCCTCGAGGGGATCTACCCGAGTAGGGATTAGTTGTTGACGCTGTTTCGGCGAAGGGCAGCGAAACCGCTGGAAAGTAGTTCCAGGGTTTCGCTGCCCTTTGCCGTATCCACCCCCGGTGCTGGGAATCCCCTCGGGAGGGAGAACTCCGATCACCAGGGAGCCACTGGCCCGGGGTGTTCGGGCCCTGCTAACTGCACCACCCGCAGCGTCTCGCTGCGCACCGCGGGAACCCATATAGGCGGCGAATTCGCCAAGTTCAGGATCGACGATTCCTCCGAAATCCGCTGGCATCTGCAGGCCGCGCTAGCGTACCGTCGCGGCGAATGAACTAGTGAAGACGGCCTTGCCAAGTCCCCTCGATTCCGCTCAATTGTCAAGCAATTTTTTCTTCGAAAAAGGTGTTGCCTAGGTAACAAACGTAAACTAGAGTCTAGTTTCAGTTATTAGCTATAGGTAATCCCGATCACACTGATCCAGGGGTTGCGCAGTTCCCTGATTGGAGCACCGGACATGGCCTTATCGTTGACCGAGGAACAGATTGATCTCGCTTCGGCGGTGGTTGACTTCACCCGCCGCAGCGTAGACACGATGACCACTCGGGACGAGCACGAGAAGCTGGCCACCGGTGCACTTCCAAGCTTCTGGACCGAAATGCTGGAAACCGGACTGCACGCGCTGCACATCCCGGAGGAGCTCGGCGGCCAGGGCGGAACGCTGGTGGAAACCGCCATCGTCATCGAGGCATTCGGCCACCGCTACGTCTCCGGGCCCTTCCTGCCCACCGTGCTGGCCAGCGCGGCCGTCACCCTGGCCGAGCCGAACTCCTGCAACCAGCCGATCCTGGAAGACTTCGCCGACGGCGCCACCGGCACCCTGATGCTGGCCACCGAGCAGCTCAAGGTCGTCCAGATCGCCGAAGGCTGGGCCGTCGCCGGCCAGATCCAGGTCATCGGCGCGCTCGCCGCCAAGTACCTGGTGCTGGGCTTCACCGCCGCAGGCGCCACCCGCTATGCGGTCATCGAGGCCGCGGCCGCCGGGGTATCCCTGGTCCCCGCCGAAGGCACCGACCTGGGCCGCGACGCCGCCACCCTGGTGCTGGACCACGTGGTCATCCCGTCCGACGCGGTGCTGGGCAACGTCACCGCCAGCCAGATCGCGGCGCTGCACGCCGGGCTCACCGGCTCGGAGGCCGCCGGCATCATGCGCTGGGCCAGCGAGGAAAGCACCGAATACGCCAAGATCCGCGAACAGTTCTCCGTGCCGATCGGCTCCTTCCAGGCCATCAAGCACAAGTGCGCCAACCTGGCGATCGCCGCCGAAATGGCCACCTCCGCGGCCTGGTCCGCGGTCGTATCGGTCGGGCAGGACGAAGCCCAGCAGCACCTGGCCGCCGCCGGCGCGCTGGAAGCGGCGATTGCCCCATCCATCGAAGCAGTCACCGAGGCCATCACGATCCTCGGCGGCATCGGCTTCACCTGGGAGCACGACGCCCACCTGTACTGGCGCCGCGCCATCAGCCTGAACGCGCTGAACGCCCCGCTGTCCGGCGAGCTGGCCGCGGCCGGCGAAGCCGCGCTGCACACCGAACGCAAGATCGAGGTGGAGCTGGATGAGCAGGATCCGGGCTTCCGCGCCCGCATCGCCGCCCTGCTGGACACCGCCGCGTCCCTGCGCAACGAGCACGAAGCCGGACGCTGGTACTCCCGCGGCTCGCGGCGCAGCTTCCTGGCCGAGCACGGCCTGGCCGCGCCGCACTGGCCGGCCCCCTACGGACTGGGCGCCAGCCCGGCCGAACAGGTCATCATCTCCCAGGAGTACGCCCGCCGCGACCTGCTGCAGCCATCCTCGGTCATCGGCGAGTGGGCCATGCCCACGATCCTGGCCTTCGGCTCCGAGAAGATCAAGGAGCAGTTCGCGCTGCCCACGCTGAAGGGCGAACTGATCTGGTGCCAGCTGTTCTCCGAGCCCGGAGCCGGCAGCGACCTGGCAGGCCTTTCCACCCGCGCCGTCAAGGTCGACGGCGGCTGGAAGCTGACCGGCCAGAAGGTCTGGACCTCCGGAGCCCACGAAGCCCACTGGGGCATCTGCCTGGCCCGCACCGACGCCGAGGTCGCCAAGCACAAGGGCCTGAGCTACTTCCTGGTGGACATGTCCGCTCCCGGACTGGATGTGCGCCCGCTGCGCCAGTCCAACGGCGAAGCAGAATTCAACGAGGTCTTCCTGGACGAGGTCTTCGTCGCGGACGACTACCTGCTGGGCGAACCAGGCCAGGGCTGGCGCATCACCGCCACCACCTTGCAGAACGAGCGCACCCAGATTTCCTCCGGGGTCTCGGTCGGCACCGAGGACGGGCTGCGCGAACTGATCACCGGCGAGAACTTCGTCGGAACCCGCGAGCACGCGCTGGAAGTGCTGGGCCGCGCCGCCGCCATCAGCACCGCCATCGGGGCGATGAACCTGCGCGAAACGCTGCGCCAGGTCAACGGGCTGCAGCCGGGCTCCGGCTCCTCGCTGGCCAAGGTGGCCCACGGCCGCCTGGCCCGGCAGACCGCAGGCGACCTGCTGAAGCTCGCCGGTCCGGCCGCGCTCTTCGCCCACGCTCCGGCCGCCGCCGTCAACTCCCAGCTCTCCGTTCCGGCGGCGCTGATCGGCGGAGGCACCATTGAAATCCAGCTCAACGTGATTGCCGAGCGGATCCTGGGGCTGCCGCGCAGCTAGGCGCGGCCCGCCCACGTACCACTTCCAGAGCTCGACCCTCCAGTATTCCTCCGGGCCCAGGGCCCGGACCGCGCCCGCCAATGGCGGCGGGCGCGCCGTGAAAGGACAACTTAGGCATGACCGCTGTGACCAATGAATTCCGTACCGAAAGCTCCGTCGGCACCGAGCGCCTGCGCGAACTGCTCGAACCCCGCTCCATCGTGATTATCGGGGCGAACAGCAAGTCCACCTGGTCCCACTTCGCCCACTCGAATCTCCTGGCCGCCGGCTTCACCGGCGAGCTGTACCTGGTCAACCGCCGGGCCGAGGAATGCCACGGACAGGCCTCCTACGCGAGCATCGCCGAGCTTCCCGAAGCCCCTGAGCTGGCCATCGTGCTCACCGGCACCAACTCGCTGCCTCAGATCCAGGAGCAGTGCATCGCCAAGGGCATCCGCAACCTGATCGTGCTGGCCTCCGGGCTGGGCGAAGCAGGGGAAGAAGGCCAGGCCCTGCAGCAGCAGCTGGTGGATCGCGCCCGCGAAGCCGACCAGCTGATCCTGGGCCCGAACAACTTGGGCTTCATCAACTTCCACTCCAAGGTCGCCGCCTTCGCCCACATGACGCAGCTGCCGCTGGTGGCCGGCGGGGTGGGCATCGCCAGCCAGTCCGGCGCCCTGACCATCTACCTGCTGCCGTACATGGCCAGCCGCGGGGTGGGCGCCTCGCTCTGCGTGACCGTGGGCAACGAGGCCATGATCTCCGCCATCGACGTCATGTCGCTGCTGGTGGAGGATGAGGATACCAAGGTCATCGCCGCCTACCTGGAACAGGTCACCGACACCGCGCAGTTCCTGGACGTGGCCCGCCGGGCCCGCGAAGCCGGCAAGCCGATCGTCGTGTTCAAGGCCGGCGCCTCCGAGGCCTCGGCCAAGGCCGCCGCCGCGCACACCGGCTCGCTGGCCGGCGACGACAAGATCTTCGACGCGGTCTGCCGGCAGTTCGGGGTGATCCGCGTGGCGAACATCGAGGACCTGGTCGCCACCGCCGGCATCCTGGAATCCTATGGAGCGCTGCCCGGCCCGCGCTTTGGCGTGGTCACCGCTTCCGGCGCCATGTGCGCGCTGGTCGCAGACAAGGCCGAGGCTTCCGGCCTGCAGCTGCCGAGCCCCGCCGAGGCCACCGTGCGCCAGCTGCGCGAGGACGGCCTGCCGGAATTCGCCGCGGTGAACAACCCGATGGACACCACCGGCTACATCTCCGTGGATCCCTCGATTCTCACCAAGGCCGGGGACGCGTTCATCAATGACGAGAACTTCGACTTCGTGGTGCTGAATACTTCCTGGCCGACCAACCAGTTCATGGCGGATCTGGGCAAGCCGACCCAGGAGGGGCTGCACCGCCAGCTGACGGCTTCGGCCAAACCCGTGGTGGCCATGAGCTTCCTGCCCACCGAAGTCAACGAATTCGCCCGCAACTTCGCCGCCGAGCATTCCCTGCCGCACGCCTCGGATTCCTTCGACCGCGGCATCGAGGCCGCCGGGCACAGCGTCTGGTGGGGGCAGCGCACCGCGCAGCTGGCCGCCGAGCCGCAGCTTGGCGCGCCGGCCCGGATTGCCAAGCTCGAAGGCGCCGAAGGCTGGACCGAGATCGAAACCGGCGACTTCCTGCGCGAGCACGGGGTTCCCTACGTGCCGGGACGTGTGGTCGCTTCCGCCGCCCAGGCCGTCGCCACCGCACAGGAGATCGGCTACCCGGTGGTGCTGAAGGTCGCCAGCGAGGACATCGCCCACAAGACCGAGGTCGGCGGCGTGCGCCTGATGCTCAAGGACGCCGCCGAGGTGTCCGAAGCCCATGAATTCATCGTCGATTCCGTGGCCAAGCTGGCTCCTGAAGCCCGCGTCCAGGGCGTGGCGGTCTCGCCGATGCGCCCGGCTGGCAACGAGCTGCTGGTCGGCATCATCACCGACCCGCAGTGGGGCAAGGTGCTGGCCGTCGGCTTCGGCGGGGTGCTGGTGGAGATCCTGAAGGACTCCGCGCTGCGCCTGCTGCCGGTCAGCCCGCAGGAGATTCGCCGCATGCTGGACTCGCTGCGCGGCATCGACCTGCTGACAGGTTTCCGCGGCAGCGAAGCCACGGACCTTGACGAGCTGGCCCAGGTGATCTTCCAGATCACGCAGGTGGCCTTGGGACTGGGGGAGGACCTTGAAGAACTTGAAATCAATCCGCTGCGGGTTGCCGGAAACCAGATCGAGGCGCTGGACGCCCTGATCCGCTGGAAGGACCGGTAAATGCATACCGGTGATAGGCAACTCGCCCAAAACTTGGTGATACCGTGGGAATTCACGGAACACACCACTTACGAGGCAGATCATGGCAGGAACCATTTCCACGGAGCAGGTAGAGCTTCCGGCCTACCAGGTCGTCAGGCGCCAGCGCATCATCGACGCGGGCAAGGACCTGTTGCGGGCGCAGGACTACGACTCGATCCAGATCCGCGACGTGGCCTCGGAAGCGAACGTCGCGCTGGGCACGCTGTACCGGTACTTCAACTCCAAGGAACACCTGTACGCGAACGTCGTCTACGACTGGGCGATGCCCTTCGCCCAGCGGACCATCGCGCCGGAGGCCGGGCTGGGCACCACGGAAGTGATTTCCCGCAGGCTGCGCAACGCCTTGAGCAGCTTCGAGAAGCACCCGTACTTCTACAAGGCGATCCTGCAGCTGCGCAGCAGCACCGCGGAGGACGTCGCCCCGGTCATGGCGAGGCTCAGCGAGGTGCTGGAAGCCCCGATCCGCGAGGACATGAGCGTGCTGGACGACGCGGAAGCCGCGGACATCACCGTGATGGTGTGGGCGCTGCTGCTGGATGTCGTCTCGCGGGTGCTCCTGCAGAACATGACCATGGAACAGGCCTACGGGGTGCTGGACCGCTTCGTGGCGTTGATCCAGCACCGTCTGGAGCAGGCCGAAGCCTAGGCCTCAGCCCTTACCCTTCCCTTTCCGCCTCCGGCCTCGGGGGTGCCCCATGAGCGCCCACGAACTGGACCATGTGGCCTTCGCCGTGCCTTCCTGGCGTTCCGCCGGGGACAGCGTGCACCGCACGCTCGGCGCCCGCTGGGTCTCGGGATTCCACCAGGGCTCCTTCAGCCCCTGCCAGCTGGAGCTGGCCGAGGGCATGCGCCTGGAACTGCTGGCGCCTCCGGCCCAGGGCGGCGGATTCATCGCCGAGCATCTGGAGCGCAGCAATGGCGGGGCCAACCCGCACCACATCACCTTCAAGGTGGCTGACATCCATGCCTCGATGACCCTCGCCCGCGCCGCCGGGGTGCGCACCATCCTTGAAAACCTCGACAACCAGTGGTGGAAGGAGCTGTTCCTGCATCCCAAGGACACCGGACTGGGGTTCCTGGTGCAGCTGGTGCAGACCGAGCTGACGCTGGACGGCAATGACGAGATCACCGCCCCCGGCGCGGTCGCCTGCCCCTGGGACGAGCAGCCCCCGGCGGAAAATCCGCCGCAGCGGCTGGACTTCATCGCCGGCCGCATCCGCGACGCGGCCCAGGCCCGGCTGGTCCTGAGCACGGTGCTCGGCGGGCAGTCCATGAGCCTGGAAGACGACCCGCGGACCCTCGTGTTCTCCTGGCCGCTGGGTTCCAGCCTGGTGCTGCAAACCGACGAGCACGCCGAGCCCGGCCTGCAGGCGCTGTCCTTCACCGACCCCGCCCTGCCCGCGCCGATCATGGACGGCGGGTATCTGAAGGCGCTGCGCGGCTCCGGGCGCAGATTCGAGGCACTGGGCCTGGACATCCTCACCGGACACCCGGCTCACGCCGGCTGATACACGAACTTCAACTACGCAAGAATTAGCACTAAGGAGTCACCCCATGGGACTGAGAGGCGAAGCAGCCATCCTCGGCTACTGCGAACTTCCACCGCAGCGAAAGCTCACCCGCGAACCGTCGTTCAACCTGGAGCAGTGGGCCCGGCTGTCAAAGGCCGCGCTGGACGACGCCGGACTGTCCGCCACCGACGTCAACGGCGTCATCACCCCGCTGATCGGCGAGGCGGACATGTTCGTTCCGTCCACCGTCACCGAATACCTGGGCATCGACGCGAACTTCGCGGAGATCGTGGACCTGGGCGGCGCGGGATCCGCCGCCGGCATCTGGCGCGCCGCGGCCGCCGTGGAGCTGGGCCTGTGCGACGCGGTGCTGGTGACCTTCCCAGGCACCCACCACTTCCCGATGGACGACCGCAAGCCGTTCGTCATGGACGACAAGATGCACTTCGGCGCCTCCTCCAACGCCTTCGGCTCCCCGCAGGCCGAGTTCGAGATCCCCTACGGCAACCTGGGGCAGAACGGCCCCTATGGGCAGATCGCCAAGCGCTACGGTTACGAGTTCGGCTACGACGAACGCGCCATGGCGAAGATCGCGGTGGACCAGCGCACCAACGCCTGCGCCACCCCGGAGGCGGTGTTCCACGGCCAGCCGATCACCGTGGCCGATGTGCTGAACTCGCCGATGATCGCCGATCCGCTGCACATGCTGGAAATCGTCATGCCCTGCCAGGGCGGCGCCGCGGTGGTCGTGGGCAATGCGGATCTGGCCCGCAAGTCCAAGAACCGCCCGGTGTGGATCACCGGCTTCGGCGAACGCGTGCCGTACAAGACCCCGACCTATGCCCGCGACCTGATGACCTCTCCGATGGTGCACGCCGCCGAGCAGGCGTTCTCCATGGCCGGGATCACCCGCTCCGAGGTGGACATGGTCTCGATCTACGACTGCTATTCCATCACCGTGCTGATGAGCCTGGAGGATGCGGGCTTCGCAGAAAAGGGCAAGGGCATGGATTTCGTGGCCAACCGCGATTTGACCTTCCGCGGGGACTTCCCGATGAACACCGCCGGCGGCCAGCTGTCCTTCGGGCAGGCGGGCGTTGCCGGAGGCATGCACCACGTCATCGACGGGGCCCGGCAGATCATGGGCCGCGCCAACGCCGCCCAGGTGGCCGACTGCCACCGCGCGTTCGTCAGCGGCAACGGCGGCATCATGAGCGAGCAGACCGCGCTGATCCTGCAGGGCGACTAGAAAGGGAAGAAGAGAAAATGACTACCTACACCCCCGAAACGCTGACCCGGCCGCTGCCGGTTCCGACCCCGCTGACCCGCCCCTTCTGGGACGCGCTCGCCGAACGCAAGATCCGCATCCAGTACTCGCCCTCGCTGGGGGAGTACGTCTTCTACCCGCGGCCGCTGGCCCCCCGCACCCTGGCCGACGACCTGGAATGGCGGGAGATCTCCGGTGCCGGCACGCTCTACACCTACACCGTTGCCACCCGCCCGCCGGCGGCGCACTTCGCCTCGGCCGGGGAAATGATTCTGGCCATCGTCCAGTGGGACGAAGGACCGAAGTTCTCCACCGAAATCATCAACGCCGACCCGGAACAGCTGAAGATCGGCATGCGGGTCCGCCCGGTCTTCTGCGACCACCCCGAGGGAGACATCACCATGCTGCGCTACGAACCGGAGACCAACTCATGAGCATCGAAACTGGAATTCAGCTGCCCGCACCGTCCCTGCGTATCGGCGCGCAGGAACTCCTGGACGGCGAAAGCACCCACGAGCACATCGATCCCGCTACCGGGAAGGTCAACGGCCTGGTGCCGATGGCCTCGACCGCGCAGGTCGACCAGGCCGTGCAGGTGGCCCACGAGGCCTTCTTGGTCTGGAGCGCGCTGCCCGCCGGGCAGCGCGCCCGCAAGCTGATGAAGCTGGCCGAGCTCATGGAAGAGAACACCGAGCTGCTGGCCGCCGCCGGCATGGCGGACAACGGCGCCCCGCGCATCACCGCCGGCAACATGGTCGGCGCCGCGGTGGAATGGACCCGCTACTACGCCGGCTGGGCGGACAAGCTGCCGCTGGGCCGCATCACCAGCAACGGCGGGGCCGGCGGCTCCTTCGGCCACACGCTGCGCCAGCCCTACGGCGTCATCGGCGCGATCATCACCTGGAACGCGCCGCTGATGTCCCTGGCCATGAAGGTCCCGGCCGCGCTGGCCGCGGGCAACACCGTGGTCATCAAGCCCAGCGAGCTGACCCCCTTCACCCCGACGGTCTTCGCGGACCTGGCCCGCGAGGCGGGGATCCCGGACGGCGTGATCAACATCGTGCCCGGCGGCCCGGCCGCGGGAGCGGCGCTGGTGGAGCACCGCCTGGTCAAGAAGGTCACTTTCACCGGCGGGCCTGCCACCGCGCAGGCGATCGCCGCCTCCTGCGCCAAGACCTTCAAGCCGATGATTCTGGAACTGGGCGGCAAGTCCGCCAACCTGGTCTTCGAGGACGCCGACCTGGACAAGGCCGCAGGCCACGCAGCATTCTTCGCCTTCGGCATGATGAGCGGCCAGGCCTGCGCGCTGCCGACCCGCCTGCTGGTGCAGGAATCGGTGTACGAGCAGTTCATCGAGAAGGTCGCCGCGGCCGCGGCGCAGTTCCCCATCGGCGACCCGGCCGGCGAATACACCATGTGCGGACCGGTCATCAACCAGGCCGCCATCGACCGCATCGACTCGATGCTCGGTGCCGCGCTGGAAGAAGGCGGACGACTGGTCACCGGCGGCCAGCGCCTTGGCGGGGAACTCGCCGAGGGCTTCTACTATCCGCCGACCATCGTGGCGGATGTGGATCCGAACGGGGCGCTGGCGCAGAACGAGGTATTCGGCCCGGTGCTGGCGGTGATCCCGTTCCGCGACGAAGCGCATGCGCTTCAGATCGCCAACGGCACGGACTACGGACTTTCGGGGTACATCTGGACCTCGGATCTGGGAAGGGGGCTGCGCCTGGCCGAGTCAATGGAGACCGGCGAGATCGCAGTCAACGGCGCCTTCAATGCCACGGCCGAACGCCCCTTCGGCGGCATCGGCCACTCCGGCATCGGCAACGAAGGCGGACTTGAAGGTCTGGAAGAGTTCTTCTGGACCAAGTCGGTGGGTATCGCAATCCGCTAAACAGCTGCCCGCTCGGGCAAGAACATCACCGCATGGCCTTGCCCGGGCGTCCTGTCCGGAGGGTGCCTAGGTGACCCCTCAAAGCGCCCAACCGGCGCGGATAAGGCAGGACAAAGATGTCTCAGGCTAGACCCCCAAAGCTGAGTGCGATGCGTGCATCGAGTCCGGGATTCGTGGCGGTAGTCGCGGTCTTGGTGCTCACAGAGATTGTTGCAGCGTTCGAGCTTTCAATGATGTACGTAACCCTCCCAACGCTCATGGCCGACTTCCAGGTGGATGCGAACGCCGTGGCCTGGGTCGTCACCATTTACCTGCTTGTCTCCGCCTCGGCGGCGCTGCTGGGCGGCCGCTTCGGCGACCTGTACGGACGACGCCGGGTCATGGTGGTCGTGCTGACGCTGGCGGCCGCCGGCTCGCTGATCTCGCTGGTCGGCAACAGCCTTGAAATGATCATCCTGGGTCGCGGCATCCAGGGGGCCGCCGGCGCGGTCATGGGCCTGGCCTTCGGCCTGGCTCGGGAACACCTCGAGGAAAAGCGCCTGCCCGTGGGCGTCTCGATGATCGGCGCCTCCGCGCTGATCGCAGGCGCCGGCGGCGCACTGATCGCCGGGCTGATGATCGACTCCTTCTCCTGGCACGGAATCTTCCTGTTCGCCGGCGTGCTGGCGGTACTGGCGGTGATTGCGGTGCTCGTGGTGCTTCCGAAGGACAAGCCGCACGGGACCTCGATGGGCCGCATGGATATCGCCGGCGCACTGCTGCTGCCGTTGGGCGCCTCCGGCATCCTGTTGGGCCTGTCCAACAGCGCGAAGGCCGGTTGGGGTTCGCTTGCCGGTGGCGGGCTGCTCCTCGCTGGCCTGGTGATCGTTGCGGTGTGGGTCTGGTGGGAGCTGCATTCCCAGCGCCCGATCGTGAACCTGAAAATGTTCAAGAACCGCCAGATCGCCCTGGTCATGACCGCGACCTTCCTCGCGGCCGTGGGACCCATCGGCGGCATGTCGGTGCCAAGCCAGTACGTGCTGCAGTACCCGGTGGAAATGGGCTTCGGGCTCGGATTCTCCGCGTCGGCCGCAGGCCTGTTCAGCGGCGGCACCGCGCTGCTGGGCTACTTCTTCTCCCCGCTGGGCGGCAAGCTCGCCCAGAAGTTCAACGCCCGCTTCGTCTTCATCATCGGCCTGCTGCTGATGGTCCTCGCGGTCGCCACGATCATGTTCACCCTGGGTAACATGATGGTCTTCCTGGTGGCCATGTCGGTCAATGCGGTGGGTATCGCACTGACCTTCGGTGCCCTGCCGAACGTGCTGATCGAGGCGGTCCCCGAATCGCATACCTCGGAAAGCGCCGGCACCAACACCATGGTGCGCAACATCGGCCAGTCCGTAGCCACCGCCGTCGGCGCCTACCTGCTGGCCCGCCACCAGGATCCCGTCACCACCGCGGTGGGGGAGCAGGGCGTTTTCGAGGCCTTCGGCTTCGTGGCGGTCTTCGGCCTCGCCGCGCTGGTGATCGCATTCATGCTCAGCCGCACCCCGAAGGTCTGGGTGCCGCAGGATGCCGCCATGAAGCTGCCTGAGAAGTCCGAACCGGCAGGTGATCTGGTCTAGCCGCCTCCAGGACTGCTGCAACACCGGATCAGGCCGGCCCAGCTCCGTTTTACGACGGGGCTGGGCCGGCCTTTGCCGTGCGCAGGAGGCGGAGGGGAGTCGCAGCCGACAGGCTTCCCGGGGAATTCGGCGCGGTCTTGCCGTTGCCGGCGGGGTGCCGCCTGGTGCGGACCTATCAAATTCCCGGCGTCTGCGCGACCCTACTTAAGTATGAGGGTGATCCAGAAATCGTAGTTGAAATGCTCTGGAATAAACAAAACAAGTTAGATACGTTGGAAAGGAAGGGTGCATCCAGGGAGCAGGATCTCCGTGGATGCATCAAGAGGACACATTGATGAAGCATGCGGAAAGAGGGGCGACGAACGTGTCGGTGATGACGAAGATCGTGATGGCGGCGGTCCTGGCTGCCGGTGCAGTAGCGTTGGGTACCTTCGGGGCAGGCATCGCATCGTGGATCGCGGCCGGCGCAGCGGTAGCTATCGGCACCGTGGCCACCGCGCAGGTGAGCCGCGGTCCGAACTCGGCTGGATTCCTGGTGGGTATCGCAGCATGCACCATGACCCTGTTTGCGGCGTCGGCGGTGAGCATGGCGGGTGCGCCGCTTCCGATGCCCGTCGCGGCGCAGCTTGCGGCCGCCCCCGTGCTGTCGTGGATGGCGCTGGCAATCGTCTACGGCAGGAGCGGGAGCTCAGGCGCGCTTCGCTGAGGCCTGTGCTCACTGCGGCAGTCCCGGCTTTCGGGCGCATTCATGCTGCGCGAGGGCGGGCGGAGTCCGCGGGGAGCGTCGTCGGCATCCCCTGCGATTCCAATGCAGCTGAATTCCACTCAACCCATAGACGAAAACTAGAATCTAGTTATAGTCTTGGTAGGAATGAGTGACCCGCGTCATAGGCGGCCGGGCTGGAAGGGCAAGGGCATGGCAATTTTTACTGAGAATATCGGCAAGGTCAGCGTAGGGGAACCTGTCACCTGGGATCGTGATGCTGCGCTGCTCTATGCGCTGAGCATCGGAGCCGGGCGCCCCGACGCGACCGAGGGCATCGAATACACGACCGAGAACTCCTTCGGCGTGCGCCAAAAGGTCTTCCCGACCTTCCCTGTGGTCCTTGGCGGCAGCGGCGGTTCCATGGACGATCTCGGAGACTTCAAGCTGCACCAGATCCTGCACGGCGGCCAATCGCTCGTCCTGCATCGGGAACTCGCCCCCAAGGGGACCGTGACCCCGCGCAGCTACATGAGCGCCGTCTACGACCAGGGCAAGAACGCCATCATCGAACTGACCACCGAACTGGTGGACCCCGAAGGCGAACCTGTCGCCACGACCGTGATCTCCATGATCATCCGCGGCGAAACCGGTTATGGCCCGCGCCCGGACGGCGCCGGTGGCTGGAGCGACCCGGCCACCGAGCCCGACGTCGTCTTCGAGCAAGCGACCAGCGTCGACCAGGCGCTGCTGTACCGCCTGAACGGCGACCGCAACCCGCTGCATTCGGACCCGGTGATGGCCAGCAAGGTCGGTTTCCCGCGCCCGGTGCTGCACGGCCTGTGCACCTACGGCATGGCGGCCCTCGCGCTGGTGCGCAATTCCCAGCTGCTGGCCGAACGCGGCCTGGGCGCGATCAACGCCCGCTTCGCCGCTCCCGTCTTCCCGGGGCAGGTGCTGGAAACCCGCATCTGGAACACCGCAGACGGCGCGCTGTTCCAGGTGCTCGCCGACGGGAAGATCGTGCTGGACCGCGGAGTCGCCACGGCCGCCGCCGTTGCGGAAGACGCCGCCGAGCTCCAGGACGCTGCCGCGAAGTAGCCGGCAGCCGATCGCACCATGCGCCGCACCCGGCCGCCTTGAGGGCAAGCCGGGTGCGGCGAATTATTTTGCAAGCGAATGATGAATCAGTGACATTCCCCTGCACCGGTTATGATCGGGTTCAGAGTCCACAGCATAGGAATCATGAACGTGAAGACTGAGCAACGCACCACCAGGCAGGCCGGCGACAAGCAGAGCAGCCGCGAAAAAATCCTCGATGTCGCCACCGACCTGTTCGTCGAGCACGGCTATACGGGAACCCCGCTCAGTGCGATTGCCGCCCAGCTGGATTTCACCAAGGCCGCGCTGTACTACCACTTCAAGAGCAAGGCCGATATCCTCTCCGGGATCCTCTCGCCCCTGCTGGACACCATTGACGAGCTGCTGGAGCAGGCTCCCGAGCGTTTCCCGGACGCGCAGCAGCGCTGGGAATTCCTCTACAACTACTCCCAGGTCTTGCTCTCGCATTCACGGGCCGTCGAGGTGCTGGCGATCAACAGCAGCAATACGTGGCTGCCGGACGAGATCAAGGAACGGATCGAGTACCACCGCCACCGCACCATAGAACTGGCCATGCTGCCGGACATGAGCGATGAGGACCAGGTGAAGGCCATCGTGATCATGGACATGCTGCACCGCGAGATCGTCTTCACCGATGACCGCATGGTGGTCCCCGGGATGAAGCCCGAGCGCCGCCGTGAAATCGTCTATGACTTCATCCGCGAGGCCCTGGAGTCCACCGCTGCCGGTCGCTGAGCAACGGACCACGGCGCTTGGCCGAGCGCAAAAGAAACTGCCGAACCGCTGGCCGGTGCGCGCGAACGAGTAGTCCAGGGCACCGCGCTTGACGGCCAGCGGGAGCCGCCGGAAGGCGTACGCCCGAGGAGCAACACGGACCACCTTCCGAAAGCTCGAATCGACGGGTTTGTTACGAGGAGAACGCCGTCGATTGTTTTGGTTTCGGCAGTTTTCTGCCACCGATCTTCCCCCGGAAAAATTTCCGGGGGATTTTTCGTCCCGGTGGTCGGGACTGCGGCGCTCCGGCCCGTGCTCCCCGCAGGGCTGCGCGGGATATTTGCGCCGTGGGGCCGCTGAAAGATCGTCAATTCTTTGTTCCCGCGGCACCCCGGCGGCCATGGTTCGGGCCTGTCTGGAGAGCTGCCATTGCGGGCGCGGGATTCGTTCGGCGCTCGGGGGCGTATCCACGGCGCAGTGGCCGTATTTTCGCGCCTGAACTGTAACAGGAATCTAGTTTTCGTTTCATTGACGCCATTGCGCGGACCCTCCGGAAGCGCCGGATTGGAGGCCGCGCGGGATTCTGTGCTCATGGTCCAGTCGGGGGCGCGTGGAAAGAACTGCAATTCCTCTTCGCCAATCAGTGATTATCTGTGCGCGTGTTCCGTTCCGGGAAGAAATTTTTCCGCCGCTGCGGCGGGTCCGGGTAGCCGAAGAAGAGTCGTAAAACAAGACGTTGACTACTTGCCGGCCGGTAAGTAATCTGAATCACACTCCACCGTTTCCAACGGTCAACGCCTAGTCAAAGACGAAAGGCAACGTAATGCATTTACGTTCTTCCTCGGAGATCCAGTCTCTCCGCGAGGAGCTTCGCTCCTATTTCGCAGCGCTTCTCACCGATGAGGTGCGCGCGGGCTTGAAGCAAGAAGGTGAGGCCGGCGGTCCGGTCCACTCCGCAGTGCAACGACAGATGGGCCAGGACGGATGGCTCGGCATCGGATGGCCCGTCGAGTACGGCGGCCAAGGCCGCGGCCCGGCCGCGCAGTTCGTCTTCTACGACGAGGCCTACCGCGCCGATGCACCCATCCCGATGATCACCATGACCACCGTGGGTCCGACCCTGATGAGCCACGGCAGCCAGGAACAGAAGGACTACTTCCTTCCCAAGATCCTCGCCGGCGAACTGGTCGTATCCATCGGCTACACCGAAGCGGAGGCCGGCACCGACCTGGCCTCGCTGACCACCCGCGCGGTGCGCGACGGCGACGAGTACGTCATCAACGGCTCGAAGGTCTTCACCTCCGGCGGCGATGGCGCCGACTGGATCTGGCTGGCCGCCCGCACTGATCCGGATGCCCCGAAGCACAAGGGCATCTCGCTGATCCTGGTGCCGACCACCGACCCGGGCTTCTCCGCCACCCCGATCCACACCGTGGGCGGCTTCAGCACCACCGCCACCTACTACGACAACATCCGCGTGCCGGTCACCAATGTCGTGGGCAAGGAAAACGAGGGCTGGAAGCTGATCACCACCCAGCTGAACCATGAGCGTGTGGGCCTGGCGGCCTTCAGCGGCATCTGCGAAGGCCAGCTGGACGACGTGCGCGAATGGCTCAAGGACCAGGTCACGGCCGACGGCACCCCGCTGGCCGACGAGGCCTGGGTCCGCTCGCTGCTGGCCACCTCCACCGCCCGGCTGCGCGCCATGCGGTTGATGAACTGGAAGCTCGTGGAGACCACCGCCCAGGGATCGCTGGATCCGGGGTCGGCCTCCGCGGCCAAGGTCTTCGCCACCGAAACCGTGATCGATGTGTACCGCTCGCTGCTGGAGATCGTGGGCGGCAACGCCACCCGCATCTCGGACGCCCCGTGGAACTTCGACACCGGACGCCTGGCGCTGATGAACCTGAGCGCCCAGATCAATACCTTCGGCGGGGGAGTCGCCGAAATCCAGCGCGAAATCGTCGCCTGGACCACCCTCGGCATGGCAAGGAGCGCACGTTGAGCACCGTGAGCATTAATAGCACCATCGAGGCTCCAAGCATGGAGTTCTCCCTCGACGAGGAGCAGGCGGGCCTGACCGACCTGGCCGCGCAGATCTTCTCCTCGCTGAGCACCGACGAGCTGTACGCCGCCGGGGAACAGGCCGGCGCCGCTTACGACGAAGCCCTCTGGGGCCAGGTCGTGGAATCGGGGCTGATCGACGCGCTGCTGCCGATGGACGAGGACGAGCCGGGGCTGGGCATGGCCGGGCTGGCGCTCGTCGCCCGCGAACAGGGCCGGACCCTGGGCCGCATCCCGTTCATCACCACCGCCGTCGCCGCCCTGGCCATCGCCGAATTCGGCGGCCACGAGCAGCTGCTCGAAGGCATCTCCGCCGGCTCGGTGCGCATCGCAGCGCTGCAGCCGGAGGTCCGCCGCCGCGTCAACGGCACCGCCAACGGCTCCGGCTGGGTGCTGGACGGCGCCATCGAGCTGGGCTACCTTGTCCCTTCGGCCACCCACCTGATGGTGCAGTTCCACACCGAAGCCGGCCAGCTGACCGCGCTCATCGAGGCGGACCGCGCAGGCATCGCGCTGGAGGAATACCGCGGCCTGTCGCGCCAGCAGCACGCCGAGCTGGGCTTCAGCGGCGTCCAGGTCGCCGCGGCTGACCTGATCGGCGCGGACCAGCCGGCCGGCGCGGTCTCCGCCTGGATCCGTCCGCGCCTGCTCACCGCGGCGGCCGCGCTGATGTCCGGCGTGGGCGCCGAGGCGCTGCGCCGCACCGCCGCCTACACCAACGAACGCAAGCAGTTCGGACGCGCCATCGCCACCAACCAGGGTGTGGCCCTGCGTGCGGCGGACGCGTTCATCGACACCGAGACCACCTGGCTGTCCACCATCGACGCCGCCTGGCAGCTGGACCACGACGGCGACGGGGCGGAAGCCGCGTTCGGCGCCTCCTGGTTGGCCCGCGAGGCCGGCTTCCGCGTGGTGCACACGACCCAGCACCTGCATGGCGGCATGGGCGCCGACCTGGACAACCACATCCACCGCTTCTTCGTGTGGATGCGCGAACTTGACGTGCTCTGGGGCACCGCAGGCCAGGTCTCCGAAGAACTCGCAGCAGTCATCCTGGACGGAGACAAGGCATGAGCGCACCAGCCGTCGCGGGCAAGGCCCGCACCCACGCCGGACAGAGCGTGGCCGCCGTGCTGGCGATCCTGGTGGTCGCGGAGGTCGTCGCGGCCTTCGAAACCTCCATGGCGGTGCAGCTGCTGTACACGCCGGGCGAATTCTTCACCTCCGACCTCTCCCAGCTGGTCTGGGTCGTCACCTCCTACTCGCTGGTCGCGGCACTGGCCACCAGCTTCGTCGGACGCCTGGGCGACCAGTTCGGCCGGCGCAAGATCCTGGTCTGGGTGCTGCTGCTCTCCGCCCTGGGCTCGGTCATCAGCGCCGTGGCCCCGAGCTTCGGCATCCTGGTTGCCGGCCGCGCCTTGCAGGGCGTGTCCGGCGCGGTGCTGCCGCTGGCCATCGGCATGGTCCGCTCCACCTTCCCCGAGCGCAAGATCGGCACCGGCATCGCGGTGGTCTCCACCTCCGCGCTGATCGCCGGCGCGGGCGGCATGCTCGGCGGCGGGTTGTTCCTCGACTACGCCACCTGGCACTGGATCTTCTGGACCGCAGCGATCTTCGCCTGCGTGGCCGCGCTGCTGATGCACTTCGGCATCGCCCGCGAGCCGAAGGCCTCGCTGGCCTCCGCGGTGCACGTGGACTGGGTCGGCGGATTGATGTTCGGCCTGGGCATCGCCGGCGCCCTGTACGGCCTGACCCTGAGCAAGGGCCTGGGCTTCACCAGCCCGAAGGTGCTGCTCTTCCTGATTGGCGGACTGGTGCTGCTGGCGCTGTGGGTCCGCTGGGAGCTGCGCACCCGCGAGCCGATGATCGACGTGCGTATGTTCACCCAGCGCAAGTTCGCCCTGGGCATGCTGGCCACCGCGCTGATCGCTATCGGCCCGATCGGCACCACGAATATCCTCACCGTGACCATCTACCGCAATCCGAACAGCATCCCGCTGGCGGACGGCAGCATCATGGAGCTGCCGGTGGGCCTGGGGCTGAGCGCCACCATGACCGGCCTGCTGGGATTCATCACCGCCGCCGCGGCCTTCGCGATCTCCCCGCTGATCGGCCGGATCTCCAGCCGCTTCGGGGCCCGCATGGGCCTGATGATCGGTTCGCTGCTGACCATCATCGGCCTGCTGGTCATCTGCATCGACCCGACCAGCATCGCGGTGGTCATCACCGGCATGGTCGTGGTGATCTTCGGAACCGGCTTCCTCTACTCAGGAATGCCGACCGTGATCGTCGAATGCGTGCTGCCCGAGCAGACCAGCACCGCCACGGGCGTCAATGCAGTGACCCGTACGGCCTTCCAGGCGGTTGCCGCCTCGGTCGTGGGCCTGTTGCTCGTGTTCTCGCCTGTTGCAGCAGGCGAGAACACGTTCGTCTCGATGACCGGCTTCCTGCTGGTCGTGGGCGTACTCATCGCCACCTGCCTGCTGACCATCGTCGTGGTCCTTTTCATTCCAGCGACGAAGCAGCCAGGCGCAGTCGGCGGCAAGCCACAGGTCTCCAACCTCACCCTTAAGGATTAGCAATGAACACCGTTCTCGAAACGAAACTTCAAACTACCAGAGATCTACTTGACCTGCGAGCCGAGGACCACCACCCCGGCCTGCTCTTCGAGGGGCGCATCTGGACCTGGGCGGAAGTCGTGGCAGAATGCAAGGTCCGCGCCCACCTGATGCTCTCGCTGCACGAAGAAGGCAAGCCCTTCCACGTGGGTGTGATGCTGGAAAACGACCCGGAGTACATCTTCGCCATCGGCGGCGCGGCCTACGCCGGCGCCACCGTGGTGGGCATCAACCTCACCCGCCGCGGCGAGGAGCTGGCCCGCGACATCGCGTACACCGACGTGGAGATCCTGCTGACCACCCGCGAGCTGGAAGGCTACTTCAACTCGGTGGACTCCGGGGTGCCGGCCGCGCAGACCCGCTACATCGAGACCGCGGAATACGCCCGCGAGCTGGACTCGCTGCGCCACCTGCCGCGCCCGGACGCCGAGGCCGCCGGGGACCCGAACACCACGCTGCTGCTGCTGTTCACCTCCGGCTCCACCGGGGATCCCAAGGCGGTCATCTGCACCACCGGTCGGCTGTACCGCACCGCGGAATTCCAGCACATGGGCCTGGGCCGCCAGGACGTCAGCTACAATTCCATGCCGCTGTTCCACGGCAACGGCATCTTCGCCTGCTGGGCCAACCCGCTGTACACCGGCGGCACCTTCGCCCTGGCCCGCAAGTTCTCCGCCTCCGGGTTCCTGCCGGATTTGATGCGCTACAAGGCCACCTACTTCAACTACGTGGGCCGTTCGCTGTCCTACGTGCTGGCCCAGCCGGAGAAGGCCGTCGAGGCCGACACCTACCTGCGCTCCTGCTTCGGCACCGAGGCCAGCGAGTTCGACCTGGCCGAGTTCCACCGCCGCTTCGGCGTGTGGCCGACCGAAAGCTACGGCGCCTCCGAGGGCGGGCTGACCCTGAAGCGCACCGACGACAGCCCGGCCGGCGCGCTGGGCACGGCCCCCGCCGGCATGGACGCCGCGGTGGTCGACCCGGACACCATGGAGCAGTGCCCGCCGGCGATCTTCTCCGAGAACGGGCGCATCCTGAACGCCGAGGACGCCATCGGCGAGCTGGTGAACCTCACCGGCGCCGCCCTGTTCGAGGGCTACTACAAGAACCCCGAGGCGGTGGCCGAGCGCCTGCGCGGCACCGCGTTCCTCACCGGGGACCTGGCCTACCGCGACGAGGCAGGCTTCTTCTACTTCGCCGGGCGCACCTCGGATAGGCTGCGCGTGGACAGCGAGAACTTCTCCGCCGCCCCGGTGGAACGCGTGCTCTCGCGCTACCCGGGGGTCACGCTGGCCGCCGTCTACCCGGTGCCCGATGCCCGCACCGGCGACCAGGTGATGGCCACGCTGCAGTTCGAGGACCCGGAGAGCTTCGACCCGCAGGACTTCGCCGCCTTCCTGGAATCCCAGCCGGATTTGGGCACCAAGTGGGCCCCGCGCTTCCTGGCGGTGGTTTCCGACGTGCCGGTGACCGCCACCCAGAAGATCAACAAGCCCAGCCTGCGCCGCGAGGCCTGGCTGCTGAACGAGAACGTGTTCCACCGCCCCGGACGGGAGATCGCCTTCGAGGTGCTGGACGACAACGCCCTGGCGCGCCTGGAGGCCCTGTTCGAGCAGAACGGGCGCGCCCACCTGCTGCCGCTGAAGCCAGCCGAAACCCCCATTAAGGAGACAGTATGAGCCAGGATCCCAATGTCCTGATCGGCGAGATGATCGCCGCCGGCAACGAGAGGATCAGCGTCGCCCGCGACGAGGTCAACCGGCCCATGATCCACCACCTGTGCGATGCGATGGAGGAAACCAACCCGATCTACCTGGATCCGGAAGCCGCCCGCGCCGCCGGGCACCCGGACATCGTGGCCCCGCCCTCGGCGCTGCAGGTCTGGAACATGATCAACCCCTCGGACCCGGTGATCGAGTCCGACGTGGACCGCGCCTACGCCCACCTGTCCGACTGCGGCTACCCGAAGGTGGTGGCAGTGAACTGCGACCAGGAATACGACCGCTACCTGGTCCCCGGCGACCTGCTGACCGCCAGCGAGAAGGTCGAGTCCTTCGTCGGCCCGAAGCAGACGGGCCTGGGCGAGGGCTACTTCATCACCACCCTGACCACCTACACCGATCAGCAGGGCGAACGCGTGGGCACCATGCGCTTCCGCACCCTGTGGTACAACCCTGAAAAGAGGAACTCGTAATGAGCGAAACGCTGACCGAGACCCAGGCCACGGCCAAGAGCCAGGCCCTGCGTCCCCGCCCGGCCATCAACCTGGACAACGCCTTCTTCTTCGAGTCCCTGAACGAACGCGGCGAACTGAGCATCCAGAACTGCGACGACTGCAACGAGCTGCGCCACCCGCCGGTGCCGATGTGCCCGGAATGCCACTCGCTGCACTGGTCCCCGAAGACCATGTCCGGCCGCGGCGTCCTGCACAGCTACGTGGTCATGTACCACCCGATCGTCCCGCCGTTCGAGCCGGGCTACATCGTGGCGGTGGTCCAGCTGGAGGAGGGCGCCCGCGTGGTCATGAACCTGGAGGGCGTCGCCCGCGAGGAAGTGCAGATCGGCATGCCGCTGCACGTCACCGCCGAGCGCATGGACGCCGACCTGGTCCTCCCGGTGGCCCGTCCGGCAGGGGGCGCGGCATGAGCACCGTCGACACCGCCGCCCGCACCGGCATCGCCGCCGGGACCCAGCTGCCCGAGCTGCGCATCCCGATCACCGCGACGCTGATCGTCACCGGGGCCATCGCCACCCGCGACTTCCAGAAGGTCCACCACGACAAGGACGTCGCCCAGGCCGCCGGCACCCCGAACGTCTTCATGAACATCCTGACCACCAACGCGCTGGTCAACCGCTACGTGGGCGAATGGGCCGGCCCGGCCGCCCGCGTGGGCCGCATCAACATCCGCCTGGGCGCCACCAACTTCCCGGGCGACGAAATGGTCTTCACCGGCACCGTCGACTCCGTGGACGGCCAGAACGTCGTGGTGAAGGTCGTCGGCACCAACTCCCTGGGCCCGCACGTGACGGGCACCGTAGCCCTCGTGATCCCATCGAAAGGGGAATCGGCATGAGCAACCTGCTGAACAAGGCAGTCATCGTAGGCATCGGCGCCACCGAGTTCTCCAAGAACTCCGGCCGCTCCGAGCTGCAGCTGGCCCAGGAGGCCTCGCTGGCCGCCTGCCGCGACGCCGGGGTGAACCCGCATGACGTGGACGGCATGGTCACCTACTCCATGGACACCAACCCGGCCATCGAGGTGGCCCGCGGCCTGGGCTGCAAGGAGCTGAACTTCTTCAGCCACGTGGACTACGGGGGAGGCGCCGCCGCCGGCACCATCCTGCACGCGGCCATGGCGGTGGCCACCGGCGTGGCCAAGACCGTGGTCTGCTACCGCGCCTTCAACGAGCGCTCCGGCGCCCGCTTCGGGCAGGCGATGAGCACCGCGGGCATGGCCCCGGACGCCCGCGCCGCCGCCTACGCCTGGACCCTGCCCTTCGGCCTGATGACCCCTGCCTCCTGGGTCGGCATGTTCGCCCAGCGCTACATGCACCTGACCGGCGCCACGTCCGAGGACTTCGGCCGCGTGGCAGTGGCCGACCGCAAGCACGCTGCCACCAACCCGAAGGCCTGGTTCTACGAGAAGCCGATCACCCTGGAAGACCACCAGAACTCGCGCTGGATCGCCGATCCGCTGCACCTGCTGGACTGCTGCCAGGAGTCGGACGGCGGCCAGGCGTTCGTCATCACCACCCCGGAGCGCGCCAAGGACCTGCCGGGCAAGGCAGTGACCATCCGCGCCGCCGCCCAGGGCGCCGCCTACGACCAGCACACCATGGTCAGCTACTACCGCAAGGACGGCGACCGCGCGCTGCCGGAGATGGGCAACGTGGCCCGCCAGCTGTGGAACGACACCGGGCTGCGCCCGGAGGACATCGACACCGCGGTGCTCTACGACCACTTCACCCCGTTCGTGCTGGCCCAGCTGGAGGAATTCGGCTTCTGCGGCCGCGGCGAGGCGAAGGACTTCATCAAGAACGGCGCCATCGAGCTGGGCGGCCGCCTGCCGATCAACACCAACGGCGGCCAGCTGGGCGAGGCCTACATCCACGGCATGAACGGCATCGCCGAGGGCGTGCGCCAGCTGCGCGGCACCGCGGTGAACCAGGTGGAAAACGCGCGCAACGTGCTGGTCACCGCCGGCACCGGCGTCCCGACCAGCGCATTGATCCTGGGCAATGACTAGGCAGGTGGCCCTGCCGGACGGCGGGGCGAAGGTCCGCAAGGCCGGCGGGGAGCAGCTGCTGCAGGCCGCCGGCCAGGTGCGCGAGCTGCTGGACGCCATGGTCCGGCTGCCGGTGCGCACCGAGGCGGCCGCCGAGCTGACCCAGCGCCTGGACGGGGTGCTGGAACTGCTGCGCGGGGAAATCGTCGACGAGCGCGCGATGGTCGCGGATCCGTTCGGCGACCGTTCCGGCGACTACCTCGACCGCTCGCCGGTCTCCGGGGTGCTGAACCCGATGGCGCCTCCGGTGGTGCTGCGCATGGACGGGCAGAACGGCGTGCGCACCACCACCCGGCTGGGCCTGCCGTACCAGGGCCCTCCGGGCCGGGTGCACGGCGGGTGGGTGGCCACGCTGCTGGACCACCTGATGGGATTCGCCGCCGGAACCGTGGACCAGTGGATCTTCACCCGGTCGCTGACCGTGGACTACGACCACGCGGTTCCGCTGTTCGAAGAGCTGGAGCTGAGCGCCTGGGTCGAGGAAATCGACGGACGCAAGATCTGGGTCAGGGGCCGGATCGAGGCCGGCGGCCAGGTGGTCGCCCAGGCCCGCGGGCTGTGGCTGCCGCCGCGCCAGCGCCCGGCCCCGCAGGACTGACGCAAGGGACGGGGCGGGGCGCGGAAGCACGGCCCCCTCCTTACGCGCCGCGCCCCTAGACAAAAACTAGAATCTAGTTATAGTATTTCAGAAACGTGACCCGCGCCACGCGCAAGGGCATTGGCGCACGGGCAGAGCCCGCGGCCACACCGTGAACGCACCCCACCCGGCAGAGGAGCCGGACGGTGCGGAACCGAACCGAGAAAAGAGCAAACCATGAAGATTGCAGTGCTGATCAAGCAGGTGCCGGACACCGAAGAAGGCCGCCACCTCACCTCCGACGGACGCGCGGACCGCGACGCCAGCGACCGGGTGATCGACGAGATCACCGAGCGCGCGCTGGAAGCCGCGTTGAAGCAGAAGGACGCGGACAAGTCGGTGGAGATCACCGTGGTGACCATGGGCCCGGCCGCCGCCAACGAAGCGCTGCGCAAGGCACTGAGCATGGGCGCCGACAAGGCCGTGCACGTGCAGGACGACACGCTGGCCGGATCCGACGCCCTGGCCACCGCCCGGGCGCTGGCCCAGACGCTGTCCGGTCTCCAGGCCGATCTGATCGTGGCCGGCAACGAGTCCACGGACGGCCGCGGCGGCGTGGTCCCGGCGATGATCGCCGAACTGTTGAATCTTCCGTTCCTCGGCCCGCTGGGCACGCTGGAGGTCTCCGGCGGCACCGTGCGTGGCTCGCGCGCCGACGCCTCGGGCACCACCGCGCTGCGCGCGTCCACCCCGGCAGTCATCTCCGTGGCCGAGGCCATGGGCGAGGCCCGCTTCCCGAAGTTCAAGGGCATCCTGGCCGCCAAGCGCAAGCCGGTCGCCGTGCAGGGCGCCGCCGAGCTGGGCCTGGGCGCAACGGACCACGCCGCGGGCAACCTGGTGCTGGCCTCCGCCGCCCGCCCGGCCCGCACCGCCGGCGTGAAAATCATCGACGAGGGACAGGCCGCACAGGAACTTGCCGCCTACCTGGCCGCCGAGAAGCTGATCTAAGGAACGAACGACATGACGAACATCCTGGTACACATCGAACTGACCGAGCACGGCATCCCGACCGCCGGCGGCGCGCACCTGCTGGCCCTGGCCGCGCAGCTGGGCACCCCGGTGGCCGTCGCGGCCGCCGCAGACCCTGAACAGGCCGCCGCCGCCATCGGCGCGCAGGGCGCCGAACAGGTCTTCATCGGCGAAACCGCCCAGGCCGCCGCCCATCCTGCAGCCAGCGCCGTCGCGTCCCTGCAGTCGGCCATCGAGGCCCATGCCCCGGCCGCCGTGCTCGCCTCCAACAGCGCCGTGGGCCGCGAGGTCATCGGCCGGCTGTCGGCGCGCACCGGCAACCCGGTCGTGCTCGAAGCCGTGGAGCTGGAACAGCGCGAGGGCCGGATCATCGCCTCGCACTCGGTCTTCGGCGGCACCTACATCACCGAATCCACCGCGGGCTCCGGCATCCCGCTGGTCACCGTGGCCTCCAGCGGCGCCGAGCCGCTGCCGGCCGCCGCCGCACAGCTGCAGTCAGCTGCCATCGAGGTGGCCACCGCCGCCTCCGCCGAAATCGAATCCGTGACCCCGCTGGCCGCCGCATCCTCCCGCCCGGAGCTGCGCGCCGCCAAGATCGTGGTCTCCGGCGGCCGCGGCCTGGCCTCCAAGGAGAACTTCGCCCTGGTCGAGGCGCTGGCCGACTCGCTGGGTGCTGGCCTGGGCGCCTCGCGCGCCGCGGTGGACTCCGGCTACATCCCGCAGAGCCACCAGGTCGGGCAGACCGGCGTGAGCGTCTCACCGGACCTGTACCTGGCCGTGGGCATCTCCGGCGCCATCCAGCACCTGGCCGGCATGCAGACCGCCAAGCGCATCGTGGCCATCAACAAGGACGAGGACGCGCCGATCTTCGACATCGCCGACTTCGGCATAGTCGGGGACCTGTTCGAGATCCTCCCGCAGCTCACCGAGCTGCTGGGGGCCAAGCAGCCGGTCACCGCCGGCTAGATCAGGGGGTCGTTTCCATGTCGCTGACAACCAAGGACGGCGCCCGCGGCGCCGCCAAGACCGCGGCCAACCCGGCGCTGAAGAAGATCTGGATCACCGCCGGCGTGGTGGTTGTCCTGGCCCTGCTGGTGCTGGCCGCCCGCTGGTGGCGTGGAACCGCGGCGGGGGAGCAGTTCATCACCGCCTACCCGGGGCATTCGGCCCTGCCGGAGCACGCGCCGACCGGCATCCCGGCCTGGCTGGGCTGGCAGCACTTCCTGAACGCGTTTTTCATGGTGCTGATCATCCGCTCCGGCTGGCTGATCCGCACCACCGCGCGGCCGAAGGCCTACTGGACCCGGAACAACACCGGGCTGTTCAAGACCAAAACCAAGCCGAAGAAGATCAGCCTGGAAATCTGGCTGCACCTGAGCCTGGACGTGCTGTGGATCGTGAACGGCGTGGTGTTCATGGTGCTGCTGTTCGCCACCGGGGCGTGGATGCGCATCGTGCCGACCAGCTGGGACATCGTTCCGAACGCGTTCAGCGCCGGCGTGCAGTACCTGTCGCTGGACTGGCCGAGCGAGAACGGCTGGCTGAACTACAACGCGCTGCAGGTCCTGGCCTACTTCGCGATCGTGTTCCTGGCCGCGCCGGTCTCCGCCATCACCGGGCTGCGCATGTCCCCGGCCTGGCCGGCCAAGCTGGACAAGGCGCTGCCCATGGAAGCGGCCCGCAAGGTGCACTTCCCGGCCATGCTGTTCTTCGTCGGGTTCCTGGTGATGCACGTGCTGCTGGTGCTGCTCACCGGTGCGCGGGCGAACCTGAACCACATGTTCGCCGCCCGCAGCGACGACGGCTGGATGGGTGTCATCCTGTTCGCCGTGGCCGTGGCCGCCACCGCCGGAGCCTGGTTCGCCTGCAAGCCGGTGGTCATCCGGGCGCTGGCCGGAATGTCGGGCAAGATCTCGAAATAGGACTTCGCTCCGGACGGAGAACTCGATAGCCGAAGCCGGCGCACCGCAGGATTACTCACCTGCGGTGCGCCGGCTTCGGCATGCCCGGCTCTGGTTCAGGGGCGCTGGGCGGGTGCCCGTGGTGCAATGGACTGGTGATGATCAGGCAGTTGGAGTACTTCGTGGCGCTGGCCAGGGAACGGCATTTCGCGCGGGCCGCCCAGGAATGCCGCATTTCCCAGCCGGCGCTGTCCGAATCCATCCGGAAGCTGGAGGCCGGGCTCGGGGTGTCTCTGGTGCGCCGCGGCCACGCGTTCCAGGGGCTGACCCCGGAAGGCGAAGCGGTGCTGCGCTGGGCGCAGCGCCTGCTGGCGGACCGCGATGCGCTGGCCCAGGAAGTGGCGGCGCTGCAGGCCGGGCTGACCGGGACGCTGCGCCTGGGTGTGGTACCCGCCGCCTCCTCCACGGTGGCGCGACTGTCCGATGCCTTCGCCCGCGCCAACCCGAAGGCCGGCGTCCAGATCCAGGGCAGTCTGCGCTCCACGGACATCATTGCCCGGGTGCGCTCCTTCGAGCTCGATGCCGGGCTGGTCTACGCGGACCCTGCGGAGCTGGGCGGGCTGCTCGCGGTGCCGCTGTACCGCGAGGAACATGTGCTCGTCACCAAGGAGGGCATGTTCGAGGGCGCCGGGCAGCCGACCGCGGTGGACGAGGTGCTCTCGCTGCCGCTGTGCCTGCTGGATTCGTCCATGCGCGGCCGCCAGCTGCTGGACGATGTCCTGGCCTCCCACGGGCGCACCGCCGAGCCGCGCATCGAATGCGACTCCATGACCACGCTGCTGGCCCAGGTCGCCACCGGCCGGTGGGCGAGCGTGGTTCCGGCGCAGTGGCTCGCGCCCTTGGGCGAGCTGGCCGGACTGGTCCAGACGCCATTGGTCAACCCGGTGATCACCAGCCAGATCAGCCTGGTGATCACCGAGCACCAGCCGCTGCCGCTGATGTTACGCGCATTACTCTCTGCGACAGGGGACGTATATCCCTCCGTCACAAAGGACTTTGACTTGGTTTGATAGGTTTCTTCGATTGAACCATCAGAAATAATTCTTGGACATGATCAAGGCATTGATGCAACTCTGAACAGGCAGACCCGTTCCTTGCCGCAGGAAGCTGCGCGATGCCACAGGAGCGATCATGAGCAACCATCCACAGATGCCAACCGAGCAGGCGGACACCCCGAAGGCCGACCGTCCCGCCCTGCCGCCGGCCGTCGCCGTCTGGCGGCGCCTCGTGTTGTCCCACAGTCCCGAGATCCGGCCCGCCCTGCGTGTCGGCTTCGGCCTGGCGATCCCCGGTGCCGCGTTGATCCTCCTGGGCCACGTGGATCTCATGGTGTACGCAGTTTTCGGGTCGGTGGTCGGGATGTACGGCCGCAGCCCGCACCGAATGCAGCGGCTCAAGGACCAGGTGCTCGCCGGCGCCATGATGCTGTGCGCCGGGGTCAGCGGCATCGTCATCGCCCCCTGGGGCCCTGAAGGGTGGGCGCTGCTCGCCGGAGGCATCTTCTGGGCCTGCGCCAGCTCGCTGACGGCAGACCGCTACGGGCTGAAACCGGGTGGCTCGTTCTTCCCGGTATTCGCCTTCGGCGCGCTGGCCTGCCTGCCCGTCGGGCAGTCGCCGTCCACGGCGGGACTGGCGGCCTTCGTGCTGACGGCGCTGTTCTGCATCGTTTTGGGGCAGACCGCACGCTTCGGCACCGCAACCCGGGGGTTTCCCGGGCACGACCCGGTCAGCTGGCCCGACGCACTGCGCCGCGCCGCCTGCTACGCCAGCGTGGTGCTGCTGGCCGGGGCGCTGGCCATCGGCTTGCAGCTGGAGCACCTGCAATGGGTCATGGCCGGCTCCGTCGTTCCGCTCGCGGCGGGCAACGCCCGCGGCAGGCTGAGCAGGGGAGCGCACCGCGTGGCCGGCACCGTCGCGGGGCTGGTCGTGCTGTTGGGCATCTACTACCTGCAGCTGCCTGAACTGGCGTTGGGCCTGGTGATCATCGCGCTGATGTTCCCCACCGAGGGCTACATGACGCGCAACTACGGGCTGGCACTGAGCTTCTTCACCCCGCTGATCATGCTGATGCTGGAGCTCGCCGACCCGAGCGTGAACGCGGACGTGCTCTGGGAGCGGGCCGCGGGAAACCTCCTGGGGGTGCTGGCCGGCATCCTCGGCGCGTTGCTCTTCGACCGAAGACCTCGCTGACGATACCCGGAATTCGGCGTGGACGTAGCATCATTAACTACGTCAGGCGTTGAATCGGGAATCTCGCTCGCACCGGGAACGGCTTTGCGCAGGACAACAGTCAAGCCCCGCGCCTCTTGGAAGAATCCACTGCCGTGAAAACACCTTTAAGTTCAACTCGACGTTTCGCCGTTTCAACCGCCGGCGTGCTGCTGGCCGGTTCGCTGGCCATCGGAGGCCTGGCCCCTGCCGGCGCTGCGCAGACGCTTCCGTCCGCTGCGTTGGCCGCGTCCGCCGCGGTACCGGGAACCCTGGCGCCGGCCGCCGCCAAGCGGGTCACGCAGGTCAAGACCACCAGCAACCTGAACATGCGTTCCAGTTCCAGCACCAAGTCCCGCGTCATCCTGACCATCCCGAAAAACAAGACCGTACCGGTCAAGTCCCAGGCTTCCAACGGCTGGTACCAGGTCACGTACAACAAGAAGACCGGGTGGATTTCCAACAAATACACCAAGGTCTCCAAGACCGCCACTACAGGGGGCGCCTCGAACAGCGCGAAAACCGTGAAACTGTGGGTTACCCCGAAGTCGACGATGAACATCCGCAAGGGTGCCGGAACCGGGCACGCAGTTGTCGGGAAGATCAACAAGGGACAGCCTGCCTACGCCACGTCCAAGGCCGCCAACGGCTGGTACAAGATCTCCACGCAAGGCAAGACCGGGTGGGTCTCCGGTGCCTACGTCACCACCTGCTCCAAGGGCTGCGCCATCGACGCGGGCCCGTATACGACCAACCGCGCCGGCTTGTCCGACCGCTACTTCACCAAGTCCGCCGGCGCCGACCTGCATGCTTCGGTGAACGGCAAGAAGCGTATCGGCGACATTCCGCGGAACTCGATCGTCTATCGGGACGCCGCGTGGGAAAAGAAGGCCGGCCCGGTTGCCGGCTGGTACTACGTCCGCACCCAGGGGGCGGACGGCTGGATGAAGGCTTCGGCATTGAAGCGCAGCACCAGCGCCAAGACCAGCAACACGTCCAAGACCACCCGCAGCAAGGTGCAGAAGCAGGCCAACGGGAAGCTGCCCGAGTCGATGCTGGTGGCCCTGAGCTGGGACAAGGAAAAGACGCTCATCGCCGCGCCGGCCGCGGCGGACCTGGGCCGGTTGAACGCGGCCTTCAGGAAGAAGTTCGGGAAGAACCTGGAGATCGATCTGGCCTACCGGACCCTGGACACGCAGAAATTCCTCTACCAGGAGCTCGGCTCCTATATCGCGGCCAAGCCGGGGACCTCGAACCACGGCTGGGGCCTGGCGATCGACGTGCCCGAGAGCTACAACTACTCGTTCAAGGGCAAGTACTACAAATGGCTGAAGGCGAACTCGAAAAAATACAACTGGATCCATCGGAAAAACCTGGAAGAATTCCGCGCTGACGGAAGCCGAAACCCCTACGCCGAAGCATGGCACTTCGAATATGTCGGCAAATAATTCCCATGTCGTGAACCGCAATGAAACATTCGTCCAAATGAATGTCAGATATCTTTTCATTCGAGAGTTCTCCCAGTACCCTTGGGGCACGGCTCATACTGTCGTGCAACTCGCTTCATCTTTTGAGAAACGGAACAAGACATGTCAGATACGTCTGCGCCGAGTACCGGCGCCAAGATTACCGCCGAATTCCTGGGGACTTTCGTTCTCGTCTTCGGCGGCTGTGGCTCGGCGATTTTCGCGGCCAAGGTGATTTCCGATGGAACGGTCAACATGGGCATCGGCTTCCTGGGCGTAGCCCTCGCCTTCGGCCTGACCGTGCTGGTGATGGCGTACGCCGTGGGCCACATCTCCGGCGGACACTTCAACCCGGCCGTCACCGTGGGCACCGCGGTTGCGGGCCGCACGGCTTGGAAAGACGTTCCGACCTACATCATCACCCAGATTGTCGCGGCTTCGGCCGCCGGTGCGGTGCTGTATTGGATCGCCAGCGGCAAGGACGGATTCAACGCCGTCGAATCCGGCTTCGCCAGCAACGGCTACGGCGAGCGTTCCCCGGACGGATACTCGATGACCGCCGCGCTGGTCGCCGAGATCGTGCTGACCGCCATCTTCCTGTACGTGATCCTGGGATCCACCGACCGCCGCGCTCCGAAGGGCTTCGCCCCGCTGGCCATCGGCCTCTCGCTGACCCTGATCCACCTGGTGGCCATCCCGATCACCAACACCTCGGTCAACCCTGCCCGCTCGCTGGGCGTGGCATGGTTCGCCGGAGGCGAGGCGCTGGGCCAGGTCTGGCTGTTCCTCGTGGCTCCGATCATCGGCGCCATCATCGCCGGCGCCACCTACAAGCTGCTTGAGCCTTCGGTGAAGGCCGCAACCCGCGAGGGCTACGACCCGAAGTAGGCCGGTAGTACCGCAGACCGCAAGGGCCTTGGAACCTTCACACCGTGTGTGAAGGTTCCAAGGCCCTTCGTCGTTCGTGCTGCGGTCCCGTCCCGGACTGCTGCAAGAATCGAGACGGCATGCAGGGGGCTGCCGGCCGCTGCACCGTTCCGGAGGACGGCAACGCGCCAGGCCTTACGGCAGCAGATGGCTGCGGACAGCCGGGCCTCGAATCTTATGGCACCGGAAAAGTCCCGGCCCGGTCAGGCTTTTACCGGCGCGGAAATGCCCAGCGCCGCCACCAGATCCTTGCTGTGCTGGTGCTCCGGACTGGACATGAAATCGTCGAGCCGGCGGTGTTCGACCAGCTGTCCCTCGTAGAACACCGCGACATTGTCGCTGACGTAGCGGATCACGCCCATGTCATGGGAGATCACTACCAAGGACAAGCCCAATTGGGCGCGCAGCCCCAACAGGAGGTCGAGAACATGGCGCTGCGCCACCGAATCCAACGCCGAGGTCGATTCATCGCAGACAAGGACCTGCGGCGCAGCCAGCAGGGCCCGGGCGATGGCTGCGCGTTGCAGCTGGCCGCCGGAGCATTGACCCGGTTTGCGGTCCAATAGTTCGACCTGCAGCCCGACCTGGTTGAGGGCTGCGTCAATCTCCTGCGAGGCGCGGTCGGCGGGCAGCCGGTGCACCGCTGCAAGCAAACTGGTGCGCAACGGCAGTCTCGGGTCAAAGGACGAATAGGGTTCCTGCGCGATCAGCTGAACTGCAGTGCTTTTCCCGTCGTGCTCGGGAGCCAGGATCCGTCCTTCCGTGGGCTTTTCCAGGCCTGCGAGCAATCTGGCGAAGGTGCTCTTCCCCGAGCCCGAACGCCCGATGACGCCCAGGACCTCTCCGCCATGCAGGCTCAGTGTGGTGGCCTGCAGTGCGGCGGGTCCCTTGGCCTTGCGGGAGTAGTTTTTTCCCACGCCGACGGCCTGGAGCAGCGGACTGGTCGCAAACTCCCGCGGCTCGTGCGCTGCCGGCAGCGAGGCCTCGATCAGTTCACGCCGCTTGGCGTGGCTGTCCTTGGCAAAAAGCTGGGAGGTCAGGCAATGGTCGACAATCTCTCCATCGCTGACTACCAGAACGCGGTCGGCGATGTGCTGAATGCTGGCAATGTCGTGGGTGATCAGCAAGACGCCCAGGCCGCGTTCAAGCTGTTTGCTGCGCAGCAGCTGCAGCGTTTCCGCCTTCAGGATGGAGTCCAGCGAGGAGGTCGGCTCATCGGCCAGGATGAATTCAGGATCGGCGGCCAAGGCGATGGCAAGCATGGCCCGCTGGGCCATCCCGCCCGAGAGCTGGTCCGGGCGCTTGCCTGCAATGCCGGCGGCGGGAAAGAGCCTGACCTCTTCCAGCAGTGACAGGACCTTGGCCTCGTGTTTCCTGGACTTGCTCCGGCCGAAGACTCCCAGTGCTTCCAGGAGATGTGCACGAATGCTCATTCGCGGATTCAACACCCGCTTGGGCTGCTGGAAGAGCATGCCGATGCGCCGCCCGCGCACCGCATCCATGGCCTTGCCTTCCAACTGGTCAATGCGTCCACCATTGAGCAGTATCTGCCCCTCGGCGTGCAGCTGCGTCGGGAGCAACCCAAGAATTGCCTTGGTCAGCAAGGTCTTTCCCGAGCCGGAGCGGCCCACAACAGCTACCAATTCGCCGGCGCGGATCGTTCCGGACATGGCAGTGAGCAGGGTTTTCCCGCTGCCGCGCACCGACAACTCGGAGAACTCAAGCGATTCAGTCATTGGCATCCGCCTTGGTCTCGGTGGCCAGCACATCCTGCCCGTTCAACGAACGAGTGATGCGGTTGCCCAGCAGGGTGACGCAGAAGCTCACCACGAAGATTGCAGCTCCGGGCGCGATCAAGCCCCAGGGAGCGCGCAGCGCGTGCGGCTGCGCCTCGGCGAGCATGGAGCCCCAGTCCGATTGCGGGGGCTGGACCCCGATGCCCAGGTAGGACAGCGAACCCAGCAACACCAGCAGCAGACCGAATCGCAAGGCGACCTGGGCCAGCACCGGCCCGGCAACGTAGGGCAGCACATGGTGGCGCAGGATGAACCAGCGCGAAGCCCCGGCATGCCTGGAGGCCTCGACATGGTGGGTTGCCAGAGCCTGGGCCGCCATGGAGCGCACCAGGCGGGCGATGGGCGTCCAGGCCACCACTCCCACGGAGAGCACCATGGTGGAAAATCCCGGTCCCATCACCGCGATGACCAGCAACGCAATCACGATCTCCGGCAGGGCCAGCAACAGGTCGTTGACGCGCAGGAACAACTCGTCCAGCCAGCCTCCGCGCAGCGCGCTGAGGAGTCCGAGAACGGTGCCCACCAGCAGCGAAAACAGTGTGGTGATGAGTGCTACCGACAAGGAGAAGCGGCCGCCGTGCAGGACCCTGCTGAAGGTGTCGCGGCCGAGGGAATCGGTGCCCATGAGGTGCGTCCAACTGGGAGCCTGGAGCCGGTCAGCCAGGGATTGGGCATCCGGGTCGAAGGGCGAAATCCACGGGGCCAGGAGCGTCATGAGCAGCACCAGCAGCAAGATGGCGGCTGGCCAGCTGACAAAGATCGAACGCAGCGTTTTCCTAGCCACGGCTAGCCCCTATCCGTACTCTTGGATCTCCGCGGCGGTGCAGGAGATCGATGATTCCGGTGGCCAGCACCGCGCAGGCCACCGCTACCACCACGCCGCCCTGGGCCACCGGGATGTCTGCATCGACGATGGCGTCGAAGATCAGCCGGCCCATGCCCGGGATGGCAAAGATGACTTCAATGATGACCGAACCGCCCAGCAGCCCGGCGAACCACACGCCCACCATGGTCCACAGCGGCAGCAGGCCGTGCGGGACGACGTGGCGGATCAGGGTGCGCCTAGCGCTCAACCCGCGGGCGCGGGCGGCCAGCACATGTTCGGAGTCCAGCGCCTGCAAGATGCCCGAGCGCACGGCAATGGTGAAGAAGCTGATCGGGCGCAGCGAGAGAACCACTACCGGCAGCACCATGGACGCGGGGGAGTCGAAGCCTGCCGAGGGCAGCCACGAGAGACGCACGGCGAAGAGCAGCACCAGCAGCGGGGCCAAGGCGTATTCCGGGATGGCGATTAGCGCATGGGTGGCGGAAGTAATCATCCGGTCCTGCCATCTTTCGGCCCGCAGGGCGGCGATGACTCCCAGGACGATGGAAACCAGCACCGCCACCAGCAACGCGGATCCCGCTAGCGAGAGGGTAATGCCGATGGCGGGCAGCACCTGGTCGGCTACCGGAGTGCCGCTGATGTAGGAGATTCCCATGTCTCCGCTGAAGAAGCGGCCGAGCCAGCGGCCGAACTGCAGCAGCATGGGGTCGTGGAGCCCGAATTGCTCGGCATAGGCCTGTACGGTTGCCTCGTCGGCAGTACCGATGTCCATACGGGCGCGCAACAGCGAACGCACCGGATCCCCGGGGGAGACGAAGGGAACCAAAAAGACCGCGAAGGATGAAAGCAGCACGGCTGCGCCGAGCCCGAGGACTCGACGCAGCGCGGTGGTGAAATGCACCAATTTACTTGGTCTTCGCCAGGTCCTTGGTCAGCACGTACCGGGTCAGCGGATCCTGGACGTACCCCTGGACCGAGCTGCCCAGTGCGTCGATGGCCTGCTCGTTGACCAGCCAGACATTGGCTGCATCCGCGGCCAGAATGTCGCCCGCCTGACGGTAGAGGTCATGGCGCTTGGCCTGGTCGGTTTCCGGCAACGCCTTCTGGATCAGGGCGTCGTAGTCCTTGCTGCAGTAGTGGCTCAGGTTGTAGCCGCCGTCGCAGGTGTAGTCGGACTGCAGGAAACCGATGGGGTCTGCGATGTCGATCATGCGGTTGCGCTGGCTGAGGATCATGTCATAGTTGCCAGCCAGGACCTCGGGCTCCACCGAGCCGTAGGACTTAGTGACAACATTGGCCTGCAGGCCGATCTGCTTGAACTGCTCCTGGATGATGGCGCCCACCCCTGCGAACTCGGCACGTTCGGTGATGGCGATGATTTCCAGCGGCTTGTTCTGCTGGTAGCCGGAGTCGGCAACCAGCTTCTTGGCCTCTTCGAGATTCACCTGCGGCACCTGAAGATCCGGGTTGGCCCAGCTTTCGCTCGGCGCAAAGGGGCCGGTGGCCGGCTGCGCGGCCCCCTCGTAGACGCTGGCGGCGATGGCCGGCAGATCCAGGGCCATGGTCGCGGCCTGGCGCAGTTTCACGTCGTCGAAAGGCGCCCGTGAATTGTTCAGGTACAGGGTCGCGGTGCGCGGAGAGTCGGTCTTGAGCACCGTCACCGAGCTGTCGGTTTCAAGGGCGGCCAGGCTGGTGGCGGGAATGGACATGGAGATGTCGGCTTCGCCGGTCTGCACCTGGGTGGCGCGGGTTGGGCCTTCGGTGATGTAGCGGATTTCGCCGCCGGCAAGCTGGACCTGCCCGCCCCAGTAGCTCTCATTGCGGTCCAAGCTCAGCGACTGGCCGGCCTTTTCCGAGACCGGGGTGAAGGGGCCGGTGCAGTGTCCGAAGGGATCAATGCCCTTGGAGGTGTAAGCCGCCGGGGCCAGAATGCCGGCGTTTACGCTGGCCATGCGGTAGGGCAGCAGCGGATCGGCGGCAGGGGTGGTGACTCGTACGGTGTTGGCATCAACCGCAGTCACCTCGGTGATGGTTTTGGGGTTGACGGCGCGGGCCGGCGCGGTCGCCTTGAGCACGTGGTCAAGCGAGGCTGCCGCGGCCTTGGCATCAAGGGCGGTGCCGTCTTGGAACTTGACGTTTTTGCGCAGCGTGAAATCCCATGCGGTTTCCGAGGACTGCTTCCATGACTCGGCGAGCATCGGCTCGATGTTCTGCGTGGTCGAATCGTACTTGACCAGAGTTTCCAGGCATCCGGCGATGGAAAGCACATAGGCGTCGTCGCTTTCCAAGGCCCAGTTGGAGACCGGGGCGCGGAAATTCGCTACTACCGCGCGGCCTTCGTGGTCCACGACCGGATCGGAATCGGTGCTCGCGGGGGAAGAGCTGCAGGCAGTCAAGGCGAGGGCAAAGGCCGCAAATGCTGCGGCTGCGCTCAGTCGTCCAAGTTTCATGGAAGTCCTTCGGCATTACGTGATGAATTGGCTTCTAATGCAATAGAGCCTTGGTAAGCTTATCCTAATTACCCCGATTGGTGGGCCGCATTACCGCGAACCGTCCGGTCTCGGATCGAGTGTCGATCCGGGGTCATTTGAAAACCATATTGAGTAGTGCGAAGTTGATATGGAATCTGGAGGTTCTGCGCTCCACCTGCACAGTGTGTCGCGGTTCACGAGCGGCGTATTGCCGTGCCCAAGCCGCGAACAACGTCGGCCGCCCGCCAGGAAGCCAGCAACAAGGGCAGGATCAGCACAAGCCACGGCAGGAAACTGGGCACAGCTTGCCGCCCTGCTTGAACCAGCAGCCAGCCGATAAGGATATTTCCCAGCAGGACGGCGAGGCCGCCGCAGCTGGAGAGCAGGCCGAAATATGAACCGGTCGGGCGCTCGCCGGCAAATTGGGGAACCAGCGAAAGCGCCGTGGGATGCACGCTCATGTGCCCCAGCGTCAGCAGGGTGATGGCACAGAGAATTCGCGGCATTCCCGCGTCCTGTCCGAAGAGCGAGGCTGGAATGAAGGCAAAAACTCCGAACCCCAGCGCACTGAGCAAATAGCCGCAGCGCAACGTGGCCCGAGCGCCGATCCGCGCCGCAATCCACGACACCGGAAGTTGCAGGGTCAGGGTCAGGACGGAGATCCACGCGAAGATCATTCCCAGCCACTGAGCTGGGTAATCCAACCGTTCAAGCTCCAGCGGAATAGCGAGGTATAGCTGGTTGTATGCAAGAAGATCCGCTGCATGAAGCCCGCAGAATGCGAGAAACCGCCGGTCCTTCAGGCACTGGCGCCAGCTGCCGGGTCGGCGTGGTGCCGCGGATGTGTGCGCGGCGGGCCGGCGCTGCCGGCCTGCCGGCGCCGGCTTTCGCAGGGCCAGTGCAAGGAAAATGCCGATGGCGACGAAAAAGGCGGCCCCAAAACCTGCGACCGTCGAAAATCCCCAACCCCACAGGACGGCACCGACCAGCGGTCCGGTGACGGCACCGATCTCGCCGGTGATGCTCAACCAGGCAAAGAGCGTAGCGCGTTTGGCTTCGGTGGTTCGCTGCTGATCGCGGGCGCTCTGGGCGGCGGCTACCAAGATGTTAAGACCCGGGGAAAAGAGCGCCCCGCCGAATCCGGTGAACAAGGTTCCAAGGATGAACAGCCAAAGCATTGGGCTCCCGCTCCAAAGCGAGGCCGCCAGCATGAGGAAGCCCGCAGCGCGCACTGCGCAACCGATCAGGATCATGAACCGGGCGCCAAATCGGTCGGCGAGGCTCCCGCCGGCCAGGAAGAGGCCCTGCTGTGCGAAGGTCCTGATTCCGAGGATCAGCCCAACCGCCGTGGACGCCAGCAGGAAGTCCTGCGTAAGGACAACCGCGAGAAAAGGGACAACTGCATAGAAACCGATATTGAAGAGTGTCTGGGTGCCTAGAAGCACCGAAATCTCAAAGCGGGAAGAGTTGGTTTTCATGGACCTCGATAACGGTGATCTCTCCTGCGGCGCAGGCTTCCTAGATTCTATCCAAGCCAAGCAGCGCAGGCATCAGAGCACTAGCCAAGGCCTATCGGATCATGAGAAAGCGGTATTCCCGCCCCGGGAACAGTACGCGGGGCCTTATGGCCAAGCCGCCGGCGGCCGAGTTGCCTCCGACTGAACGTCAAATTCCGAGGCGGTATGTATTCGGCGGGCCACGTCGAAGAACCCAGCCACTGTGAAGCTGCGCCATGGAGCCGCACCGTCCGGGCGGGACAGGACCCCGGCAAACCCGGTGAAATATCTACGGACCCGCAAACACGGCGGATCCCCAGCGCCGCCAGATAGGCTAAGCAGTATGCACCAGCTGCCTGAGTACCCGAGCTATCCTGTTGTTCCACGACGCAGACAGCGTGTTTTCGATGCCGGACGGTTCACCCGCGGCGATCTGTTCACCGTTTTAGCCTACATCGTGTTCTTCGTGCTCGGCGGAGCCGGGCTCATCGGCTTGATCCCCGGCTATGTTGGCGCCTTCGAGACCGAGCAGCAAGCGCTCTTCGGCATCAACCTGATCCTCTACGTTTCATTCTTCGTGCTGGCGATGATCCAGTGCGGGCCGCAGTTCTTCGACTCGTTCAAAACCATGAGGTACTACCCCTGGGCCAAATGGCTGATGCTGCCCGGCGGCTGGCTCGTCACCATCATCTCCACCGCAGTGATCTCGATGCTTGTCGGGCAGGTGGCCACGAGCGAAAACCAGGCCATGCTCGAAGAGATGTCCAACGCGGTGCCGCTGCCGGTCATGCTGGCGGTGACGGCCCTCTTCGGGCCCTTCGTGGAGGAATACCTCTTCAGGCACCTGCTGATCGGCAAGCTCTCGCGCAAGCTCAACGTCTGGGTGTGCGCGGCCATCTCCGTGCTGGCCTTCGCCAGCATCCACTTCATCGGTTCCGGCATCGGGAACTGGACCGAAATCCTTCCATATCTCATGCTGGGCGTGATGATGTCCGTGGCCTACATCCTCTCCGGAAAATCGATGGCCTACGCCTACATGCTCCACGTCATCAACAACGCCATCGCGCTGCTGATGGTTTACCTGGTCTACCCGCTGCTGCCACAGGGGATCTAGCTTTTGGAGTTCAGCGGCCACGAACAGGGGACCCCGGCCTATCGGGGGATGCTGCTGGCGCTCTTCGCCGGCGGCGTCGCCACCTTCTCCCAGCTGTACGCGGTGCAGGGGCTGCTTCCGGCCATCGCCGGATACTTCGAGGTGTCCTCCTCGGATGCGGCGCTGACCGTTTCGGCTGCGACCCTGGGCCTCGCGCTGGCAGTCACGCCCTGGGCGATCATTTCTGACGGGATCGGACGGCGCAAGGTCATTGCCATCGCGCTGGTCGCCTCGGTGGTCCTGGGACTGCTCAGCTCCGCGGCGCCGAGCTTCGAATGGCTGGTCGCCATCCGCTTCCTCGAAGGCCTCGCGCTGGCCGGGGTGCCCGGCAGCGCCTTGGCCTACCTTGTCGACGAGGTGAGTGCGACCACGGTGGCGGTGGCCAGCGGCACCTATATCTCCGGCACCACGCTCGGCGGGCTGGCCGGGCGCCTGCTGGCCGGCTTCGTGGGCGAACCCGCCGGCTGGCGGTGGGGCGTCGCGGCGGTCAGCCTCATGGCGGCACTGGCAACCCTGTTTTTCCTCGCCAAGGCCCCCGCCGCGCAGGGCTTCACTCCGATCCGCAACCAGAACCTGCGTTCCATCGGCGCCAAGTTCGGACAAGCGCTGCGCGGGAGGATGCTGCTGGTCTACGCGCAGGGTTTCCTGCTCATGGGCGGCTTCGTCGCCGTGTACAACTACCTGGCCTTCCGGTTGGAAGCACCGCCGTTCCTGATCCCGACCTCGTTGGCCGCACTGGTTTTCCTGGCCTATCTCTCAGGCACCTACACCTCGGTCGCCAGCGGGAAGCTCGTTCTCAGATTCGGCCGGAAAAACACCCTGCTGGGCAGCACGCTTACCAGCACGCTCGGCCTGGCCATCACGCTGAGCGAAAACCTGCTCCTGATCATCGCCGGGCTTCTGATCTTCACAGCGGGCTTCTTCGCCGCCCACGCGGTGGCCAGCGGATGGGTTCCGGTCTTGGCCTCGCAGGCCCGCGCGCAAGCCGCCAGCTTGTACAACCTCTTCTACTACATCGGCTCCTCGCTGCTGGGGTGGCTGATCGGCATCCCGTTCATGGGCTATGGCTGGCCGGTGGTGGTGCTGTGCGTCGGCGGCCTGCAGGTGGCAGCAATGCTCTTGGCCTGGTTCCTGAGACCAGCCAAAACCAGCTGACCAGCAGCAAAACCTTATATTCCGAGCATGGAATATGAAATTTCGGTCCTCGGTTCAGGTCAGGTGGTCAAAGTCCCCGGAGGCCCAGCGGGCATAGCGCTCGGCTGAAAACTGGACGATCCGGTGGGCATCGCTGGGCACTGCGCTCGCGAAATTGTTGTAGAGGCGGTCGAATTCCAGCGCGCCGACCCGGGCGGCCACACGGCGCACCACCGCGGCGGAGAGCGGGATGCGATTGGGATAGCTGCGCAGGAACGTCACGTTGCCGTCGGCCACGGGGAAGATTGCATCTCCGGCCAGCAACACGCCCCGGCCTTCTGCGCCGGCCGTCCACAGGGCCACGGTGCTTCCGGGGAAGTGGCCGCCCACCTGGTGCAGCCAGACGCCCGGAAGCACCTCGAAGGGATCTTCCCATTCGATCACCGCAGCCGAGGAATACTGGACCCACGAGGCGTCCTTGCGGGCCACGTAGATCGGCGGGCCGCCCAGGGCCTGGCTGTACTGCTGCTGCACCCCGTACATGTGCGGGTGGCTGGCAACAATGGCGCGCAGCGGGCCGTGCTCCCGGATCCGCCGGACCGGCTCGTCCGTGATGATGCCCGGGATATCGAACAGCAGCGATCCGGCGTCGGTCTCAAGCAGCAGGCCGCTCTGCCCGATGCCCACGCCCGGCGCGGTCAGCGCGGTCAGGCCCGGTTCCAGGGTGGCGAATTCCAGTTCGCGGCCCGCCTCGACGAGCTGCTCGGTGCTCACCCAGCGCTGGGTTCCGCCGGGGACGTACTGGCGTTCGTCCGTGCAGATGGGGCAATCCCCGCACGGGGCGGGGCCGGGCGGGAACTCGACGGCGCATCCGGCGCATTGCCAATGCGCCGCGGAATCCATCGAAGCAGCGGGAGCTGGACTGTCGCCGATCACCGTGGAGCCTTTCGCGGGGGAGCAGTGTGTTTCCTGCTCCCCAGTATGCCCAGCGGTGCGCGGCGGCGGAAGAGCATGGCCGCAGCCTTCCCGCAGGCCCGCCGCCCGCGGCCGGAATCACGGCGGCGCGGCGCCAAATAGCGATTGGGGGTGGGGCTTCGTAGAGTTGAGACCGTGAGCTCACCTATGCCCGTTGAATCCAACCGCAGCATTTCCCGCCAGATCCTGGCGCTGGCGGTGCCTGCCCTTGGCGCGCTGATTGCCGAACCGCTGTTCCTGATTGCCGACTCGGCCATCGTGGGGCACCTCGGCGTCGCCGAGCTGGCTGGCGCCGCACTGGGAACCACGGTGCTGCAAACGGCGGTGGGCCTGATGATCTTCCTGGCCTATGCCACCACCCCCGCGGTGGCGCGGGCGCTCGGGGCCGGGCAGCCGGCCCGCGCCATGGCCGCCGGGCGCGATGGCTTGTGGTTTGCGATAGCGCTGGGTGTGCTGCTCACGGCCGCCGGGTATTTCGGCGCCGATGCGGTGGTGCGGGGCATGGGCGCCGAGGGGGCGGTCGCGCAGTTCGCCGTCGACTACATCCTCTTTTCGCTGCCGGGCCTGACCGCCATGCTGCTGGTCTTCGCGGCCACCGGCATCCTGCGCGGCATGCAGGACACCAAAACGCCGCTCGTGGTGGCCACCGCTGGCTTCGGCCTGAATATCCTGCTGAATTTCGCGCTGGTGTACGGCGCGGGGATGTCGGTGGCCGGGGCCGCGCTGGGCACCTCCATCGCGCAGTGGATCATGGCGCTGGTGTACCTGTGGATGATCCTGCCGCGCATCCGCCGGGAAAAGGTGTCGCTGGCCCCGAGCTGGTCCGGGTTCATCTCCACCGGGCAGGTCGGCTCCTGGCTGATGCTGCGCAACCTGACCATGCGCGCGGCCCTGTTGCTCACCGTGGTGGTGGCGACCAGCTCCGGGGAGCAGACCCTGGCAGCCCACCAGCTGGTGTTCACGGTCTTCTCCTTCCTGGCCTTCGCGCTGGACGCGCTGGCCATTGCCGCCCAGGCGATGATCGGCAAGGAACTGGGCCGCGGCGATGCGCAGCAGGTGCGCCAGCTGACCGGGATCATGAGCCGGTGGGGGATCTACTTCGGCCTCGCCACCGGGGCTTTCCTGCTGGCCACCTCGTGGGTGTTCCCGATGGTCTTCACCACCGATGAGCAGATCCGCTCGCTGACCACCATCGGGCTGTGGGTCCTGGCGCTGGCGCAGCCGTTGTGCGGGCTGGTCTTCGTGCTGGACGGCGTGCTGATCGGCGCGGGGGACGCCCGCTACCTGGGGCTGGTGGGCGCGCTGAACCTTGCGGTCTACGCCCCGATGCTCTGGGCGGTGCACCGCTTCGCGCAGGATCCGCAGAGCGCCCTGGTCTGGATCTGGGTCGCCTTCTCGCTGGGCTACATGGCCTCGCGCGGCGTCACGCTGTTCGTGCGTTCGCACGGCACGGCGTGGATGCGCCTGGGCGCCTGATCCTGCGGGACTAGAACTGGGCTGGCCCCAGCATGGCGGAGCGGATCGAGGCCAGATGGGAGCGCATGGCCTGCGCGGCCCCGTCGGCATCGGCCCGGGCCAGCGCGTCGAGGATTGCGCGGTGCTCGGCGAGTTCATCCGACTGCGACATGTAGGGCTGCATGGCCGGGAGCACGTAGTGGGCGCGGGCGGTCTGCGCGAAGCAGCTGTCCAGCGCCGCCACGATCCGCGAGTTGCGCGCCGCGTGGCTCAGTTCGGTGTGGAAGAGCCGGGCTGCATGCATCGAGGCGATCGGATCGCTGACCGCGAGCCGTTCCTGGTCCTCCAGATGGCCTTGCAGGGTCTGGATCAGCTGCGCGCTGTGCATCCGGGCCACCTGGCTGCACACGTATGGTTCCAGCAACAGGCGCATTTCCAGCACCTCGTAGACGTCGTTCATGGAGATGGCACGCACCAGATAGCCCTTCTTGGGCAGGATCTGCAGCAGTCCCTCGCTGGTCAGCTGGCGCAGCGACTCGCGCACCGGGGTCTTGGAGACATTGAATTCCTGGGCCAGCGCCGGTTCGACGAGCATGGATCCGGGGGCCAGCACGCCGCTGTTGATGCGGTCGCGCAAGGCGACGGTCAGTCGCTCGGAGATAGAACCGGCCATGAGTCCCCGTTTTCTCGGTGCTCTTCGCGACCGGAACTTTTTGTAATGTTCGGGATCCAGTTCACTTCTGCTCCCGAGAACACCTTAGTCTGGATTGAAATATATTTCAGGAATCTCACATCTGAAATCCGGACGAAGGAGACCACTTCCGTGACCACACTTCAGCAAGCTGGCAGCGCCCAAGCGCAGCGCAACCGCCGCAGGGCGCTTGTCGCTTCGGTCTTCGGAACCGCCATCGAGTGGTACGACTATGCGCTGTACGGCGCCGCCGCCTCCGTGGTGATCGGCCCCCTCTTCTTCTCCGGCGCGGGGGACTCCGCCGCGTCCATCGCGGCCTTCGCCACCTTCGCCGTGGGCTTCGTCGCCAGGCCGCTGGGCGGCATCGTGATCGGGCACCTGGGCGACCGCTACGGGCGACGCCCGGCGATGCTGCTGTCGATCATCCTGATGGGGATTGCGACCGTGGGCATCGGGCTGCTGCCCACGGCGCAGTCCTGGGGCGCCTGGTCGGTGGGGCTTCTGGTGCTCTTCCGCCTGGTCCAGGGCTTCGGGGCCGGTGCCGAGCTGACCGGCGCCATGACGCTGGTCGCCGAGTACTCCGAACCCAAGAAGCGCGGCTTCTACACTTCGCTGGTGCTCTCGACCCCGCCGCTGGGCATCGCGCTGGCCACCATCTGCTTCTTCCTGGTCTCGCTTCCCGGTGAAGAGGTGCTGTTGGGCTGGGCCTGGCGCATCCCGTTCCTGGTCTCCGCCCTGCTGTTCGTCGTGGCCATCTACATCCGCAACAAGCTGGAGGAAACCCCGGAATACGCCAAGACCATGGAAGCGGCCAAGGTCAACGCCGACGGCGCCAAGCTGCCGGTGCGCGAGGTCTTCGAATCCCACACCCCGCGGGTCATCCTCGGATTCTTCGCCATCACCGGGCACAACGCGGTCAACTACATCATCGCCGTCTTCTCCATCAGCCTGATGGTCTCCTCCGGAATGGACCGCTCCGCGGCGCTGCTGGCGGTCACCCTCGGCTCACTGGTCTCGGTGCTGCTGACCCCGCTGGGCGGCTGGCTGGCCGACCGCTACGGGGCGTCCAGGGTGCTGGCCGCAGGCAATGTCTCCGGCGTGCTGCTGGCCTTTCCGATCTTCTGGATGCTCGCCACGGACCAATTCCTGTTCGGCCTGCTGGCCGTGGCCGCCGGCTACGCCTTGATCATCCCGTGCACCTCCGGGGCGCAGGGCGCGTTCTTGACCGAGCTATTCCCGGTCAAGGTGCGATTCTCCGGTATCGCCATCGCCCGGGAACTCAACGGCGCACTGGTCGCCGGGCTTTCCCCGCTGATCGCCGCCGCGCTGCTGGAACTGGGCAACGGGTCGATCACCCTGCCCGCCACCTACCTGGCCGCCTGCTGCCTGTCCTCGGTGATCGCCATCTACCTGGGAACCCGCGCAACCAAACGCCAGCTGTACTAGGCTTGCCGCGCCCGCCGCGTCACTATCAACAACCACGAATACTAAGGAACAACGACATGGGAAACCTCAAGCGCCAACTGCCGGATCTGGGTGAACTGGTGAGCCTGATGAGGTTCAAGGTTCCATCCACCGACCGCCGCGCGGTCCGCCTGGCCGCGGCTGCCGACCTCTGGGACCTGCGCAAGATCGCCAAGCGCCGGACGCCCACCGCCGCCTTCGACTACGTGGACGGCGCCGCCGGCCGCGAAATCACCGCGGACCGGGCCCGCCGGGTCTTCGACTCGGTGGAGCTGCTGCCGCGCATCCTGCACGGCACCGCCCACTCGGACCTGTCCACCACCATCGCCGGCGGGCACTCGGCCCTGCCCTTCGGCATCGCCCCGACCGGCTTCACCCGCTTCATGCACTCGGAAGGCGAAATCGGCGGCTCGCGCGCGGCGATGAAGGCAGGCATCCCCTTCAGCCTCTCCACCATGGGCACCCGCTCCATCGAGGAGGTCGCGCAGGCGGCTCCCGAGGGGCGCAAGTGGTTCCAGCTCTACCTGTGGAAGGACCGCGAGAAGTCCAAGGCGCTGGTTGAGCGCGCCGCGGCCGAAGGATTCGACACCCTGCTGGTCACCGTGGACACCCCGGTGGCGGGACAGAGGTTCCGCGACACCCGCAACGGCATGAAGATCCCGCCCGAGCTGACGCTGAAGACCGTGCTGGACGCCTCCTACCGGCCGGAGTGGTGGTTCAACTTCCTGACCACCGATTCGCTGAAATTCGCGTCGCTGTCCGACACCTCGGCGGACCTGCCGACCATCATCAACTCGATGTTCGACTCCTCCCTGGACTTCGAGGACCTGAAATGGATCCGCGAGCTGTGGAAGGGCAAGCTCTTCGTCAAGGGGGTGCTCACCGCCGAGGATGCGGCCAAGGCGAAGGCCGCCGGCGCGGACGGCCTGGTCGTCTCGAACCACGGCGGACGCCAGCTGGACCGCGCGCCGATCGCCTTCGAAGCCGTGAGCGAGGTGCGTGCCGAAGTCGGCGAGGAGATGGAAATCATCATGGATTCCGGCATCATGTCCGGCGCCGACATCGTGGCCAGCCTGTGCGCCGGGGCGGATTTTGTGCTCATCGGACGCGCCTACCTGTACGGCCTGATGGCCGGCGGCGAGCAGGGCGTCACCCGCGCCATCGAGTTGCTGGCCAAGGAAGTTGAGGTCAACATGCAGTTGATGGGGGCAGCCAGTATCAAGGAGTTGACTCCCGCGCTGATTCGCCGGCGCAACGTCGTGCTCTAGCAGGCATCGCCGCCGCGGCACCGGCCCGCGGACCTCCCCCTGGGGGGATGGTCCGCGGGCCGGTGTGATTAAGCCCGGCCGAAGTGGCGGATAGTTCTATCGGCGGTAGAATGGAAAGCGTGCCAGCACCAAAAACCACCCCAGTTCAAGCCCAAGATGTCTTCCGCCCCGTATTGCTGCGTGGCCTGACCGCGGCGATCTACGCGCTGCTGTCCATCTTCTGGGTGGGCGCCGACGAGAAGGTCCTGTCCTACTCCACCGCGGCGTTCCTCGTGGTCACCGGCGTGTTCATGTGGCAATACGTGACCGTGGACAGCGCTCCTGAGAAGTCGCGCGGCCCGTACGCGCTGGGCGCTGGCCTGATGCTGATTGCCGGCATCGCCACCATTTTCGCCACCACCACCATGTGGATCGGCATCCTGGCGGCCTTCGCCTTCCTGGTCACCGGCCTGGTCGAGCTGTATGTCTTCTTCACCCTGCGCACGCAGTTCCCGCCGTTCCGCAACCAGCTGGTCACCAGCGTTGTCGGACTGATCCTGGCCGCTGCGACGCTCTTCGGATTTAATATGGACGCCCACGCAATGTTCGGCGTCATTGGCGGCGGCGCCATCGTGCTCGCCGTGTTCGTTCTGATTGCCGGTTTCGGCCATCGACATGAAATGAAGGCCACCGCGGCCACTGACGGTCTCGAAGCCGGCGGCACCTCGAATCCCGGCACCGACGGGACCAACTAGCCTTGACGACCTCAGCAAAAGTAGAAACGGAGTTCCCGGTGGGAAACAACCCGAAGAAGAAGCAGCCGTGGAGCCAGTCCATCAAGGGCCCACTGAGCTTCTCTTTGATTTTGGCCCTCGTCGCAGGCGGCGTCGGCATGATCACCTCGACCGGCGGATCGCAGAACGAGGTCCGACTGGATGTCGGATTTGCCTGCTTTGGCATCGCGTTCGTCGCCAGTCTGCTGGTGATTTCCGTCTTGACCATGGCGTCAAAGGAAAATGACCCGGAATTGGGCAAAGGCACCGGAGTGAACCGCTCTTCGGCCAACCCGGACAAGAAGTTCAAAAAAGACTGATAATAAAACTTGACCAAGCGTCGCGACGCGCTGGGACTCTCCGTCAGTGGAAGTCCCGGCGCTTTGTCGTTTGGTGGAGCCGAACGTGCCCCAGCGCACATTCCGTGCACTAACTAAGGATTCAAGTGAGCAGTACCAGCAAGAGTACGTCCGTAGACGGAACCCCGCTTGGGCGCCAGCTAATGCGGCGGAAGTCTATTGCCGCCATGGCCAGGGACTCGGCGGACAACGCCGGCATGGGCCAGCTCAAACGCACCTTCGGAGTCTTCCAGCTGGTCATGCTCTCCGTGGGCGCAACCCTCGGCACCGGCATCCTGGTGATCCTGGGCGATGCAGTGCCCAAGGCCGGCCCGGCCGTCTGGATTGCGTTCGTCATCGCCGGCATCACCGCGCTGCTCTCGGCGGTGTCCTACGCCGAAATGGCCGGCATGGTTCCCGTCGCGGGATCCAGCTACTCCTATTCCTACGTGACACTCGGCGAGGGCATCGCCTGGATCTGCGGTTGGTGCCTGGTGCTCGAATACGCGGTCTCCGCCGCGGCGGTCGCCGTCGGCGCCGGAGCCTACGTCAACCAGACATTGGAAATCTTCGGGCTGTCCCTGCCCGACTACCTTTCCAGCGGCGCGGCCGACGGCGGGCTGGTCAACCTGCCGGCCCTGCTGGTCGTTATTCTCGCCACCTTCCTGCTGGTGCGCGGCGCCCGTGAATCGGCAGTGGCCAACACCGTCATGGTGATCATCAAGATCGCCATCCTGGTCTTCTTCGTGATCGTCGCCTTCACCGCCTTCGACTCGGGCAACTTCGAACCGCTGCTGCCCATGGGCATCGCCGGCGTCAGCGGCGCAGCTTCGATGGTGTTCTTCTCCTACATCGGCTTCGACGCCGCCTCCACCGCAGGCGAGGAAGCCAAGAACCCGCAGCGCGACCTGCCGCGCGCCATCCTGATCGCCATGGCCCTGGTGACCGCGATTTACGTGCTGGTGGCCGTGGCCGCCGTGGGCGCCCGCAACTGGGAATGGTTCGGCGAGTCCGAGGCCGCCCTGGTGCAGATCGTTTCCGAGATCACCGGCCAGCCATGGCTTGCGTTCTTCTTCGCGCTCGCCTCGGTGGTCGCGATCGTCTCGGTGGTGTTGACAGTGCTCTACGGCCAGACCCGCATCCTGCTGTCCATGGCCCGCGACGGGTTGATTCCCCGCTTCTTCGGCAAGGTTTCCAGCGAAACCCACACCCCGGTGGTCGGCACCCTGGTGACCGGTTCGGTGGTCGCGGTGACCGCGGCGCTGATCCCGCTGGGCCAGCTGGCCGAAGCCACCAGCATCGGCACCCTGTTCGCCTTCGCGCTGGTGGGCGTCTCGGTCATCTACCTGCGCCGCACCCAGCCCGACGCCCCGCGCACCTTCCGCGTGCCGCTGTATCCGGCCGTGCCGCTGCTGGGCATCGCCGCCTGCCTCTACCTCATGTTCAACCTGGCCGGCGTCACCTGGGTGGTCTTCGGCATCTGGATGCTGATCGGTGCGCTGGTTTACCTGGCCTACGGCCGCCGCCATTCACGGCTCGGCGGACTGGCCGAGGTCCACTACAAGGCCGAGCACAGCCTGAAGTAACACTCAGCGGATGCCTCAGGGGTTCTCCGCATCTCCAGCTAGGCTGTGTGGTGTCGGAAACCAACGATTCCTTGACCGGGAGGACCCCATGCACCAAGACCCAATCAGCACCGCCGACCTCTACGACGAGCACGGGGATGACCTGCAGTCGATCTCGGTCCAGTTCCAGGACTTCGGCGGCCGGCTGTCGTTCCACGGCCCGGCCCGCACCATTAAATGCCATGAGGACAACGGGCTCATCAAGGAAACCTTGAGCTTCCCGGGCAACGGCGCGGTGCTCGTGGTGGACGGCGGAGGGTCGCTGCGCTTTGCGCTGCTGGGCGACATGATTGCCAAGAACGCCGAGACGAACGGCTGGGCGGGCATCATCATCCATGGGGCGGTGCGCGACCGTGCGGAACTGGCCAGCTTGCAGCTTGGCATCAAGGCGATCGGGAGCAACCCGCGCAAGACCGTGAAGCGCGGGCACGGCACCGTGGATGAAGTCATCAGCATCGGGGACGTGAAAATCCGTCCCGGAGCCATGGTCTACGCCGACATCGACGGAATCCTCGTCCAGCACTAAAACGAGGCGGGTGCGATCAGCGGTCGTCGTTGGCCGGGAGCCACTCGTTCTTGAATTCCTCGACGGTCATCGAGTCCAGGTCCTCGCGGATCTGGACAATCAGCCGTTCGGCCTCTTCGAGGCTTGAGGTGTGCAGGCTGAGCAGTACCGAATCATCCAGGCGGGAATGCACCACGACCTGTGGTTCGTTGGCTTCGAATTCGGCGTCGCCCAAGGTCGCGGATGCCAGGGCCACAACCCAGCGTCCGGCAGCACGCAAAGGGCCGGTCTTAACGGCTTCCAAACGTGCCTCGTAACCGGAGGATGCATGTGTTTCTTCGGTCATGACCTGTCCTTTCGAGATGACACTCGGCGTGCCGGGTATGTCTTCATCTTAGGGTTCGGCATCGTCAAAGGCGAATAGGTGCGCCCCCAATATTTCAAAGTTACCTGCCGCCGGAGGCCTTGCGGGCGCGGTAGGCCCGCACGTGCTCCCGGTTGGCGCAGTTGCCCGCGTCGCAGTACAGCTTGGAACGGTTCCGCGAGAGATCCAGCAAGGCGTTGCTGCAGTCGGTGGAAGCGCAGATGCGCAGGCGATCCAGCCCTCCGGACAGCACGACCTCGGCCAGGGCCATGGCGGCGTTCACCGCGAACCGGTCGTAGAGCGGGCTGCTCGTGGTGGTCGCATGCAGCTTGTAGCCGTGCTTCGCGGACTTGATCAGCTGTGGCTGGGCATTGGCGGTACGCAGGATCTGGTTGACGCGGAACACCGCGTCTTCCTCCGAAGCGGTCCAGATGCTCTTGAGCTGCGAGCGCAGCTGGCGGATGGATCGCAGCTCGGCCTGGTTGTGGGCCCGGTCTGCGGTGAAGTGCTGGGAATCCAGGAATTCGTCCAGATCCGCCACGGTGGAGAGCATATCGACGATCTGCACCTCGGTGTTCAAAAGGTTCACGATGACCTTCAACGAGGCTTCGATATCTGGCGCAAAAGTCATAATTCAGTCCTGAACGAGCTAGCGGATTGACTGTGCTTCAAGCCTAACCGTATCGTCTGGATCAGATGTTCCATCTCCGCCGGGTCGCCGTTGACCCGGCGGAAGCTCTTTGAAGGTATCGCATACTTTATGACGCACACCCCGGATCCGCTGGATTCACCTGCCCAGACCGCCGCTGCGCCGCGCATGTCCAACTCCGCCCGGGGAATATGGATCGCGCTGGCGTCCTCGGCGGCCTTCGGCATTTCCGGCACCTTCGCCCGAGGGCTCTTCGAGGCCGGTTGGTCCCCGGTCGCCGCGGTGACCGCGCGGATGGCGGGCGCGGCCCTGGTGCTGGCAATCCCGGCCATGCTCGCCATGCGCGGGCGCTGGACGCTGCTGCGCACCAACTGGGTATCGATCCTGCTGTTCGGCCTTTTCGGGGTCGGCGCCTGCCAGCTGTGCTACTTCCTGGCGGTGCAGCGGTTGGATGTCGGTGTGGCGCTGCTGCTGGAGTACCTGGCGCCGGTGCTGATCGTGCTGGTGCTGTGGGTGCGGCACAAGAAACGCCCGTCGGTGGCCACGATCGCCGGCACGCTGCTGGCCCTCGGCGGCCTCGTTGCGGTGCTGGACTTGACCGGTGCCTCGGACATCGACCCGATCGGCGTCCTGTGGGGGCTGGGAGCCGCCATCGGCCTGACCGTGTACTTCTTCATCAGCGCCCGCGTGGACGGTGCGCTGCCGCCGATCATGCTCTCCGCCGGCGGCATGGCGATCGGCGCCCTGTCGATGGTGGCGGTGGCCGCCTTCGGCATCCTGCCCATGGAATTCTCCACCGGCTCCGGCTCCTTCGCAGGTTATGAAACCCCGTGGTGGCTCGCGCTCATCGGGCTGATCCTGATCTCCACGGTCTTCTCCTACACCACCGGCGTGATGGCCGCACGGGCCCTGGGCTCGAAGGTCGCCAGCTTCATCTCGCTGACCGAGGTGCTCTTCGCGGTGCTGTGGGCCTGGCTGCTGCTCTCCGAGCTTCCCGGCCCGGTGCAGCTGCTCGGCGGTTTGCTGATTGTCGGCGGAGTGGTGCTGGTCCGCATCGACGAACTGCGCAGCACCCGCCTGTAAGCCAGAGCCTCAGCGCGGGTCACCCTCTACTGCCAGCCCTTCGAGCTTCGCAGCTTCCTCCGAAATCCGCGCGGCCAATTCGAAGTCCCGCGCCGCGATCCCGTGGACGCTGCGCAGCGAGATTCCCACGTGGACCGACTCGTAGCGCCAGTCAACGGTCGGATGGTGGTTGAGCTGTTCGGCGGCCAGCCCGATCACCGCGATGAATTCAAGCGCAGTGGCCGTCGTATCGAACCGATAACTGGCGCTCAGCAAGCGCTCGCCCAATTCCCAATCCTGCAACTCGTCCATCAGCTGCCACACCTGCACGCGCGGCAACGGCCCGGTTTCCGTCATGGTTCCCCTCCGGAAAACAATGCCGCTGCTCACCACGAGCGGCGGCGCCCCCTTTTCGTGGCCATCGTTGCATGGGGCGGCGACGTCTGCCAACGGGTGTCAGAGATTGCACAGGACGACGCGAACCCGCGGGGCGGCGGTCCTGGGGAATGGACTCGGCCTGCCATGGTTCAGGCTCCCGCACGGCATCCCAAGCAGGTTGAGTACAAATGAGTGACGAATATTCTCTCATGAGATCGGCGACGGGCAAATTCCGGTGTCGTTCCGTGGCCGATAACTTCGCCCGTTCACCGATTCATGGCTACCGCTCGGCGCATGGCCGTCAATTATCCGTGACTTTGGCCGATTGGGTTGTATCAGTCACGGGATGATTCTTGGCGGTGTTCCAACGCCACAACATGCTTAAGTGAAAGGGTCGACGTTGTCCACAACACGTACTAATAAGGATCCAGGGCAGGTATCCCTGGCCAAGACCCTGGGCAACTGGGATGCCCTGGCCCTTGGCTTCGGCGCCATGATCGGGTTCGGCTGGGTCGTCCTCACCGGCGGCTGGCTGTCGAGTGCCGGAACCATGGGAACTATCGTCGCGGTTCTGGTCGGCGGCGGCATCATGGCCGTGGTCGGCCTGACCTACGCCGAGTTGACCGCTTCCATGCCCAAGGCCGGCGGCGAGCACAACTTCATTCTGCGCGCACTCGGCCCGCGTCCTTCGTTCATCGGATCCTGGGCGATCACCGGCGGCTATGTCACGATCGTGGCCTTCGAAGCCGTGGCCTTCCCGCGTACCGTTGAGTACATCTTCCCCGGCATGAGCAAGATCCCGCTGTGGACCATCGCCGGCTTCGAGGTCCACCTGACCTGGGCGCTGGTCGGCGTCCTGGCCGGCATCCTGATCACCTGGATCAACATCCGCGGCGTGAAGCAGGCCGGCGTGGTGCAGACCTTCACCGTGATCTTCCTGCTGGCCATCGGCCTGCTCATGATCTTCGGTTCGGTCACCGGCGGCGAGGCTTCGAACATGGAGCCGTGGTTCACCCCGGGCATGAAGGGCTTCTTCACGGTGCTGATGGCCGTGCCGTTCCTGTTCATCGGCTTCGACGTGATCCCGCAGTCCGCCGAAGAGGTCAAGATCCCTTCGCGCCAGATCGGCAAGCTCGTGGTCATCGCCGTCATCATGGCGACCCTGTGGTACGTCATGGTGGTGCTGACCACCGCCTCGGCCATGCCGGCCTCGGAGCTGGCGAATGCCAACATCGCCACTGCCGACGCCTTCGGCGCGCTGTTCAACTCCGACCTGATGGCCAAGATCCTGATTGCCGGCGGCATCGCGGGCATCCTGACCTCCTGGAACTCCCTGCTGCTGGGCGCGTCCCGCCTGGTGTTCTCGCTGGCCCGTTCCGGCATGCTTCCGGAGTGGTTCGCCCGCCTGCACCCGAAGTACAAGACCCCGCACAACGCGCTGCTGTTCATCGGCGGCATCTCGCTGATCGCTCCGTTCTTCGGCGAACGCATGCTGGGCTGGCTCGTGGACTCGGGCGCCCCGAGCATCATCATCGCCTACTTCCTGGTTTCCGTGACCTTCCTGCTGCTGCGCCGCCGCGAGCCGCAGATGGACCGCCCGCTGCGCATCGGCGGCGAAGGACGCTTCGGCGAAGTCATCGGCTGGGCCTCGGTCGTGCTGACCTTCGGCCTGTTCAGCCTCTACATGCCTGGCATGCCAGCGCAGCTGACCTGGCAGCCGTGGCTGATCTTCGCGATCTGGTGGGCCATGGGCGCGCTGTTCTTCTTCAAGGTGCCCCGCGGCATCCCCGCCGGCGTCGACGCCGAGGACAAGGTGCTTGAAGTCGTCAGGGCACGACGCAAGAAGTAGCCTCATGCGGTAGCAACGCAGGCAGGGTGCGTCCGTTCGCGGACGCACCCTGACCGCATTTAAGCGGCAGGTCTCCAGCGTGGGGTTTCCGGTGTGCTAGCGCTTGACCCCGTAGCACAGGCGCATGACCCCGCCGCTGAACTCGTGCGCGGAGCGCAGCTCCAGATTCGTGCGGGCGATGCCGGGGGCAAAGTAGGGGGTCCCGCCGCCCACCACCACGGGGAACAGGTTGATCCGGTACTCGTCGATCAGCCCCAGCCGCGCGGCCTGCGCGGCCAGGTCTGCGCCGCCGACGGCGATCTCCCCGTCGCCGTCCTGCGCCCGCAGGGCCTCGATCTCTTCGGCCAGCGGTCGGGTGGCCAGCCGGGCGTTGCCCTGCACTGCGCTGAGCGTGCGGGAGAAGACGATTTTGGGCAGCGGGTTCCACAGCGCAATCCAGTCCAGGTCCAGCGCAGTGCTTTCCGGGTTGTCCGCGGCGGTCTCCCAATAGAGCATGATGTCGTAGAGCTTGCGCCCCATGAGATGGACGCTCAGGTCTTTGGCCTCGTCGATGGACGCCTGGTAGATGTCGTCGCCCGGCACGCTCCAGTCGATTCCCCCATCCGGGCCGGTGATGAATCCGTCCATCGTCATGGACATGGAATAGATGACCTTGCGCATTGCCGCCGCCTCTCGGAAGTTGTTTCCACGGTACGCATCAATCGGCCTGCTGGAAAGGGCTGGCGGCGCACTGCCGGCCGGGTTCCCTCTGCGCTGGAAGCCAACCTGCGTGCGCTGCAGGCCAATCCATACATCGCGAATCCGTAGCATACTGGGTTCGATATGTGTGACACGGCCTACACCTGGAGTCGACGTCGACCCTGGCCTGCACCGGAGAAAAGGGAACCCATGGAGAACAAGACCGTTATTGTCGTCGGTGCAGGATCGGCGGGATCGGTGGTCGCGCGCCGGCTGGTCGACGCCGGAGCCAGCGTCACCCTGTTCGAGGCCGGCAACGAGGACACCAACCCGGCCATCCACGACCTCTCGCGCATGGGGGAGCTGTGGCACAGCCCGGACGATTGGGACTACTACACGACGCCCATGCAGGGCACCGCGAACAAGCCGATGCACCTGCCCCGCGGCAAGGTCATGGGCGGCTCCCATGCGCTGAACGCCACCATCTGGGTGCGCTGCGCGCCGCAGGACTTCGACCACTGGGCCAGCGTCAGCAGCCCGGACTGGGCTTGGGAGAACGTCCTGCCGGTCTACAAGGACATCGAGAACTTCTCCGGCGGGGCCAGCGCGCTGCGCGGCGGCGCGGGCCTGCTTCCAGTGGTCGACCAGTACCCGCTGGATGAGATCCACCGCTCGATCATCGACGCCGCGGTGCAGTCCGGCGTCGAGCACAACCCGGATTACAACGGCGAATCCCTGGAAGGCGTCTCCCAGGAGCAGGTGAACATCGTTGACGGCGAACGTATCAACACCTGGAAGGCCTACCTGAAGCCGGTGCGCGAGTCGCTGGACATCGTCACCGGCGCCGAGGTGCACTCGCTGCTGATCGAGGATGGCGCGGTGGCGGGTGTGCGCTACCGCAGCGGCGGGCAGATGCACGAGCTGCGCGCGGACGAGGTGGTGCTCAGCGCCGGGGCGCTGGGATCCCCGCAGATCCTGCTGCGTTCGGGCATCGGCCCCTCCACCGAGCTGGAAGCCGCCGGCGTCGCTCCGCTGCTGGACGCCCCGCAGGTCGGCAAGAACCTGCACGACCACCTGCTGGCCCCGGTGATCGGGCAGACCACCGCCAAGGACATCCCGGCGCCGCGCCCCGGCGTCTCGGTGTCGCAGACCCACCTGTTCGCCAAGTCCCGGAAGGACTTGGCGGTGCCCGACACCCAGCCGATCTTCTTCTCCGTGCCGATGTACTCCCCGGGCATGGAGCCGGTGGACGGCACGGCATTCACCCTGCACTCGGGCATCGTGGCCCCGCACAGCCGCGGAGAGCTGACGCTGTCCGGGCCGTCGCTGGACGACCCGGTGCGCATCGACCTCAACGCGCTGGACGACCGCCGGGACATGGACGCATTCCTGTTCTCCATCAAGCAGTGCCGCGGCATCATGGCGCAGCCGGCGTTGGCCCGCGACTGGGGAGCCGTCGAGGTCTACCCGGGCGCCGCGGTGCAGGACGACGCGGCGCTGGAAGACTACATCCGCAACAACGTGGTGACCTACCACCACCAGGTGGGCACCTGCCGCATGGGCGTCGACGCGCAGGCCGTGGTGGATCCGCGGCTGAAGCTCAACGGGCTGGAGGGCCTGCGGGTCATCGACGCGTCCATCATGCCGCGCATCACCACCGGCAACACCAACGCCCCGGCGGTGCTGATCGGCGAGCTCGGAGCGAAGTTCCTGCTGGAGGACCTGGCCGCGGGCCGGTAGCCGCGGGCTTCCGGGCTGGAATGCGCCAGGGGCCTCGCGCCGTCATCCCGTGACGGTGCGAGGCCCCTGGCGCAGGTCCGGAAGCGGCGGGGTCAGCTGTCGATGCTCTCCTTGGCCTTCCGGGCCGGGAGGCCGGCGGCGTTGACAGTGCTGCGGTACGCGGCGGCTGCGCGGCGCTCGTGGGCGACCTTGCCGGCGTGGGCCAGCCGCAGCGCCTCGTGCTTCGGATCGCGGCGGACCACCAGGTAGCCGATGCCCAGCCCGATGAACCAGAGCGGGGTGGCGATCAGCGCGGCCAGGGTGTCGGCCTGGGTGGTCAGCGCCCACAGGATAAAAACGAAGAACGCCAGCACGACGAACGGCATGAACCGTCCGCCGGGCATCTTGAAGGCGCTGGCGTCATGCAGCTGCGGGCGGCGGGCCCGGAAAGCCAGGTAGCTGAGCAGGATGATGGACCACACGAACATGAAGCACAGCGCGGAAATGGTGGTCACCAGCGTGAATACTGACATGACCGAATCGCCGCTGTAGAGCAGCGCGACGCCGGCCAGCAGGAACATGCAGGAGAACATCAGTGCGTTGCGCGGCACCTTGCGGGAGGAGAGCTGCTCGAACCGCTTCGGGGCGTCGCCTTCCAGCGCCAGGCCGCGCAGCATGCGCGAGGTCGAATAGATGCCCGAGTTGGCGCTGGAGGTGGCGGAGGTGAGCACCACGAAGTTGATGACGCCCGCGGCACCGGCCAGGCCTGCCAGCGTGAACATGCCGACGAACGGGGACTGCTCGGCGGAGAACAGCGTCCATGGCTCGACCATCATCAGGACGAGCAGGGCGCCGACGTAGAAGAACAGGATGCGCAGCGGGATCGAGTTGATCGCCTTGGGCAGGGTCTTCTCCGGATCCTTGGTTTCGGCCGCCGTGGTGCCGACCAGTTCGATGCCCACGAAGGCGAACACGGCGATCTGGAAGCCCGCCACGAAGCCCATGGCGCCGTGGGGGAACATGCCGCCATGCGCCCAGAGGTTGGAGAAGGATGAGCTGATGCCGTTGTGCTGGAAACCGGTGATGACCATGGCCAGGCCCACCACGATCAGCGCGCCGATGGCGACGATCTTGATCAGGGCGAACCAGAATTCGGTTTCGCCGAAGGCCTTCACCGTGGTCAGGTTCAGTACCAGCAGCAGGGCGATGCACGCCAGGCTCGGGATCCACAAGGGCATCTCGCCCCACCAGAAGGCGACGTAGTGGGCGATGGCCACGACATCGGCGATGCCGGTGACCACCCAGCAAAACCAGTAGGTCCAGCCGGTGAAGAAGGCGGCCCAGGGGCCCAGCAGGTCGCCGGCGAAATCGGCGAAGGTCTTGTAGTTGAGGTTGCTCAGCAGCAGCTCGCCCATGGCGCGCATGACGAAGAAGAGCATGAAGCCGATGATCATGTACACGAAGATGACCGAGGGGCCGGCGACGGCGATGGTTTTGCCGGATCCCATGAACAGGCCGGTGCCAATGGCGCCGCCGATGGCGATGAGCTGGATATGGCGATTGGAGAGTCCGCGTTCGAGCTTGGGGGCAGAGCTGGGTGAGCTCATTCTTGCGCCTTCCGCGAGTGGGGGATCCCGCACCCGAAGCGATCCGGGACAAGCCGGTAGGCCTGCCCGCGGACAACGCTTTCTTCGAACACGCTCAACGTGGTGTTCTCCTGTTTTCGGCCGCATCAGGCTCAAGCGCTCAAAGCAAGTGCCTGCCGCGACCACGGGGGAGCATCATGGGCGTGCTCGCGAGTGCGGCACTGTTCTGATGTTCCTCCCCAATCTGTTTGCGTACCTGAGAGTTTTCACTTCACGCCGAATACTGGGTGAAGCCTGCTCCTTCGGTGAGCACGGCCTTCGCCGCGCTGCTTTCCAGAGGTGCCTGTTCGTGGCGGTACGGGGGCCTGAGAGTTTCCCGGGGAGGAATTGCTCCTACGGCGCCCGCCCTTGGTTCAGGACGGGACTCTCCCGCCACGTATCAATGGCTGTTTGGTGACTGCCATCACAGTATGCCCTGAAAACGTGAAGCGGCGCAAATCGAATCCGTCGGAAAGCGGGCGAGCGGCACTTGTCGGGTCGAGGGTGAACCCATTGCGACAAGACCTTTTCATGTTCTGATCATGGGCTAAAGCTTGAAGTGCCGCGACGCCCGATCCGGGCCGGCGAACCGTCCAGTCCGGCGCCGCCGCGCTCGGTCATTAGTTCCGCTGCGAAATCATTTCGAGGTGAAATGATATTCTCGTCTGGTGACTGATCAGAAACTGCCCCGCTTCCAGTGGAATTCCCTGAGCTATCTGGCAACCCGTGTCGGGCGTGTGGGAACCATGGCCCTGGGTGCGCTGATGGAGGCCGAAGGGCTGACGCGCCACCACTTCACGATCATCAGCGCGCTGCAGGAGTCCGGGGCGATGTATCAGAACGACCTGGCCGACCGGGCCAACATCAACCGAGGCCACATGGTTGCCTACCTCGACCAGCTCGAAGCGCACGGCACGCTGCAGCGCACCGTGGACCCGGTGGACCGCCGCCGAAGACTCATCGAACTAACCTCCGACGGGCGGCGCTTTGCGGCCCGAGCTGTCGAGGCGGCCCGCGAAGGCGAGGAGGAGATCTACGGGGCGCTGGATCCGGCGCAGCGCGAGCAGCTGCGCGGACTGCTGCAACTGGTCGTTGCAGGCCAAGGGGAAACCCGCGCATGATCGCCCATGCGAAACAGGTCTGGAAACACAGTGTTGCCGTGGCTCCGCCCATGCCGGCGCTGCGGCCCGCGGCCCGGGCAACCTTCTGCCTGGCGGTGCCGCTGCTCGTCCTCGCCGTTATGGGGCGGATGGACTGGGCGATGTACGCCGGGTTCGGCGCTTTCTGCGCGGTCTTCGGCCGATACGACAATTATGCGGTGCGTTTCTGGCAGCAGCTGAGTTGCGGCGCGGTGCAGGTGGCCTCGATGCTGCTGGGCACGCTGGTTTCCTTCCTCCAGGCCCCATTCATCGTTGATGTGCTCGTTCTGGCAGTGATCGCCGTCGGCTCCAACCTGGTGTCCCGCGGGGTGCATTGGCTTCCGCCCGGGCCGATCTTCGCGGTGTTCGCCGGCGGCGCCTGCCTCTCGGTGCCGGCGACCGCCGAAAGCTTCATCGGGGTGCTGCTGGTCGGCGCAGGGACCGTGCTGTTCAGCCTGCTGGTCATGCTCGGGCTGGCGGCCCGCCGGGGCCGGCTCGCCTCCGCGCTGAAGGCGGACTTCACCTGGGCGCCGACCCCAAAGTCGGTCCATGAATCCCTGCGCATGGGTGCCGCCGTGCTGCTGGCCGGAATCATGGCCTATCTCCTTGGGGGAGACCACTGGTACTGGGCGAGCCTGGGCGCGATCGCCGGGGTGATGGGGGCGACCATGCACAGCCGGGTTGCCCGGGCCCTGCAGCGCTGCGTGGGAACCTGCATCGGCGTGCTGCTGACCTGGGCAGTGTTCGTCCTCGAACCCAATCTCTGGGTGCTGCTGGCCGTGGCACTGGCCGGCCAGTTCTGCATCGAGGTGGTCATCCTGCGCAACTACGCGGTGGGCATGGTCTTCATGACCATGGTTGCGCTGCTCATGGTGCACCTGGCCAGCCCCGAGGACCCCATGGTGCTGCTGGTCGACCGGGTCACCATGACGGTGCTCGGGGCGGCGGTCGGAGCCGTGCTGAGCGTGGTGATCGGCCTCGTGGTCGGCGTGCGCCGGGGCTCCCGCCGCGCTGCCTAGTCGAAGAAGATACGGCCGCCGGGCGGGAATCCAGTTCATGGATTCCCGCCCGGCGGCCGTTTGCCTTGTTATTGCTTGCTACTTCTTGCCGAAGCTTCGAAGCCGCAGCGAGTTCAGCACCACCAGCACCGAGCTGGCGGCCATGGCGCCGCCGGCGATCATCGGGTTCAGCAGGCCCAGCGCCGCAATCGGGATGCCCGCGGTGTTGTAGGCGAAGGCCCAGAACAGGTTCATCTTGATCGTGGACAGGGTCTTCTCCGACAGCGCGATGGCCTGGGCGACCTGGTGCAGGTCGTTGCCCATCAGCGTGATGTCCGCGGCCTCGATGGCCACGTCGGTGCCCGAGCCCATGGCGATGCCCAGATCCGCCTGCGCCAGCGCCGGGGCGTCGTTCACGCCGTCGCCCACCATGGCCACGACCTTGCCTTCGGCCTGCAACGCGGAGATCGCCTTGGCCTTGTCCGCCGGGAAAACCCCGGCGAAGACGTCCTCGGGCTTGATGCCCACCTGCGCGGCGACCTTCGCGGCGACCGACTGGTTGTCGCCGGTCAGCAGCACCACGCGCAGTCCGCGCTGCTGCAGCTCGGAAATGGCCCGGGCGCTGGTTTCCTTGACCTTGTCGGCCACGGAGATCACTGCCTGGAACTCACGGTCCACGGAGACCAGGATGGCGGTGGCGCCGGCCGCCTCGGCCTCGTCCAGCATGTCCAGCGCGGCCTTCTCCAGCACGGTGCCCTGGTCCTGCAGCCAGCTGTAGCGGCCCACGACCACGGTCCGGCCGTCGATGACGCCCTTCACGCCGCCGCCGGGATCGGAGTCGAAGTTCGAGACCCGGGCCAGCGGGCCGAGCTCGGTGGCCGCCGCGGCGATGGCCTGGGCGATCGGGTGCTCGGAGTGGCGCTCCACCGCGCCGGCCAGGGCCAGCGCCTCATCCGGGTGCACGCCGTCAATGGCCCTGGTGCCGAGGTGGGTCATCACGCCGGTGGTGACGGTGCCGGTCTTGTCCAGCACGATGGTGTCCAGCTTGCGGGTGTCTTCCAGGACCTGCGGCCCGCGGATCAGGATGCCCAGCTGGGCGCCGCGGCCGGTGCCGACCAGCAGGCCGATCGGGGTGGCCAGGCCCAGCGCGCACGGGCAGGCGATGACCAGCACGGCCACCGAGGCGGTGAAGGCCGCGTAGGTGTCGCCGGTGGCCAGCCACCAGGCCAGGAAGGTGAGTACCGCGATGCCCAGCACGATCGGCACGAAGACCGAGGAGATGCGGTCCGCCAGCCGGGCGATGGGAGCCTTGCCGGACTGCGCCTCGGAGACCAGCCGGCCCATCTGGGCCAGGGTGGTGTCCGCTCCCACGCGGGTGGCGCGGACGACCAGCCGTCCGGAGGTGTTCAGGGTCGCGCCGGTGACCTCGTCGCCGACGGCCGCCTTCTGCGGCACGGATTCCCCGGTGAGCAGCGAGGTGTCGACGGCGCTGGCGCCGTCGACGACCACGCCGTCGGTGGCGATCTTCTCGCCGGGGCGGACCACGAACTGGTCGCCCACCTGGACCTGCTCGGCGGGGATCTTCACCTCGGCGCCGCCGCGCAGCACCACGGCTTCCTTGGCGCCCAGGTTCAGCAGGGATTTGAGCGCATCGCTGGCCGAGGACTTGGCCCGGTGCTCCAGGTAGCGCCCCAGCAGCAGCAGCGTGGCGACCACGCCAGCGGTCTCGAAGTACAGCGCGTGCTCGCTCATCGACATGCCCACGTGGGCCGTCATCATCGGGTCGAGGATCAGCTGGACGGCGGAGAACAGGTAGGCGGCCAGCACGCCCAGGGACACCAAGGTGTCCATGGTGGAGGCCAGGTGCCGCGCGTTGACGGCGGCGGCCTTGTGGAACGGCCAGGCCCCGTAGAACACCACGGGGGTGGCCAGCGCGAACGCTGCCCAGCCCCAGTGCGGGAATTGCGCGCCGGGGATCATGGAGATGACAAACAGCGGGATCGTGAAGATCGCGGAAACGACCAGCCGGCGCAGCAGATGGTTGGGGACCAGGTGCTCATGCCCGCCGCCGGATGCGGCCTCGTGGGCTGCATGCTCGTCGCCGTGCCCGGGGGAGCGGGGCGCGGGGTGCAGCGGGGCCTTGAGGTTTGCCGAGTAGCCCGCGGCCTTGACCGTGTCGATCAGCTGGTCGTCGGTGACGCCGGCCGGGACGCGGACCGTGGCGCTTTCCAGGGGGAGGTTGACCGCGGCGCTCACGCCGGGGAGTTTGCCGAGCTTGCGTTCTACGCGGTTCACGCAGGAGGCGCACGTCATGCCCTGGATCTCAAGGTCGACGGTGCGCAGGTCGAGGGGCTCGGTGGGATCGGTTTCGGAAGTCATGGGGATTGCCCTGCACTTTCCTGCCCGGGGGCGGGCAGTTAGGCGTTGATCGCCTCGACGGTGTATCCGGCTTCGTCGATGGCGTTCTTGATGGTTTCTTCGTTCAGCGCCGCGGAGGAGCTGACCGTAGCGGTGGAGATGCCCGAGGCGTTCAGGATGACCTCGACGTCGTTCACGCCGTCGATCTCCTTGAGTTCCTCGGTTACCGAGGCCACGCAGTGGCCGCAGGTCATGCCGGAAATCTGGATTTCGGTGCGGGAGACGGACGGCGCGGCATCGGGGCGGGGCACGATCTGCAGCAGGTTGTTGCCGTTCTCGGCATTGTTCGAGGAGCATCCGCAGTTGCAGTTGTGGCTCATGATCTTGCTCTCTTTCGGGTATCCGGGGAACGCGCCCCGGGAGTGGGAAATTCTGTTGAACTAGCGCACCAGCCGGGCAATGGCCGCAGAGGCTTCTGCGACCTTGCCGTTGACGTGGCTTTCATCCCCGGTCTGCAGGGAGGTCTTGGCCGCGTCCACCACGCAGTGGCCGATATGGTCTTCGACCAATTGCACACTGACCTTGTGCAATGCCGCGTTGATCGCGGAAACCTGGGTGAGGATGTCGATGCAGTACTTGTCCTCGTCGATCATCTTTGCCACGCCGCGCACCTGTCCCTCGATGCGCTTCATGCGCCGGGCCAGGGCGGCTTTGTCCGCGTGGTAACCGTGATGCTGTGCGTCCGCAGCAGGTGCTGGTGTCGTGTCCATAAGTCGATAATACCCCCGAGGGGTATAAAGTCAAATACCCTCTGGGGGTATGGTTGGTCACGTAATTCCCAGCTTGGTCGCGATAGGATTTCAACCGTGAGCCACAACGAACTTCACGTGCGTCCTATTTCCAGCACCGAGCATTCCTCTTTCCTTGCGACCGCCCGCGACGTCAGCTTCCTGCAACGTCCCGAATGGGCCCGGGTCAAGGGCGGCTGGCGCGGCGAATCGCTGGGCTGGTTCGACAACGACGTGCTGGTCGGCGCCGCCCTGGTGTTGCACCGCAGCGCCCCGGTGATCAAGAAGACCCTGGCGTATGTTCCGGACGGGCCGGTGATCGACTTCGCGGCCTACCGGGCTGACGCCGTGCTGAAACCGCTGGCCTCGTACCTGAAGGATCGCGGCTCCTTCCAGCTGAAAATGGGACCCGGCCTGGCCGTGCGCACCTGGGGCGCCGCCGCGGTGCGCAAGAACCTGGGCAAGGAGGGCTTCGCGCAGCTCTCAGACCTCGAGGTGCAGTCGCAGTCCGACAGCGCGCTGGCGCTGAACGACGCGCTGGCCTCCCTGGGCTTCACCAAGGAAGACGTCGGCCTGGACTTCGCCGCCGGCCAGCCGGAGTACGTGGCCCGCGTGGCACTGCAGGATGCCGAAGGCAACCAGCTGGACACCGAGCAGGTCATGGCGTCCTATTCCTCCACGACCCGCAACGAAACCCGCAAGGCGCTGAAAAGCACGCTGGAGGTCGAGGTGGGCGAGTGCAAGGACATGGCGCGCTTCCATGCCCTGTACAACCACACCGCAGACCGCCAGGAGTTCACCGGCCGCCCGCTGAGCTACTTCGAGAAGATGCACACCGTGCTCAACGAAGCCGTGCCCGGATCCTGCACCCTGTACATCGCCAGCAACGAGGGAGTCGATCTGGCCGCGTCCATCGTGATCCGCTCCTCCAACCTGGCCTGGTACCTCTACGGCGCCTCGTCCTCCGAACAGCGCAAGCTGTTCGCGCCGAAGGCCATCATGCACCGCATGATCAGCGACTCCACCGAGGCGGGATGCCGTTACCTGGACCAGGGCGGCGTGAGCGCGACCCTGGACAAGGACCACCACCTTTCGGGCCTGACCAAGTTCAAGACCAACACCGGCTGCGACATCGTGCAGACCAACGGCGAATGGGACCTTGCGTTGAACAAGCCGTTGGCGTGGGCCTTTGAAAAATACATGAACTGGCGCAAGAAGTAGGGACCAGCAATACCCATGGCAATCGAAGCAACCCAGCGATTCGTCCCGGTCATCCTGGGCGGAGACATCGGCACCTACACGCTCGCGCGAGAATTCTACGAGGCCTACCAGGTCCGTTCCGTGGTGCTGCCGGCCGCCGGCAACGGAGTCATCGAGCATTCGGTGGCCATCGACCTGCGGCCCATCGGCTCCATGGCCGACGAGGAGCGCGTCGTCGAGGCGCTGCTGGCGCTCGCCGACGAGCTGAAGACCGCCGGGGACCGCCCGCTGATGCTCTTCGGCTCGCTCGATTTCCACATCATGCTCATCGCCAAGCACCGGGCGCGGCTCGAAGAGCACTTCGTGATCCCTTACCCGGAGCTCGACATCATCGAGGCCGCGGCGCTGAAGGAGAACTTCTACGCGCTCGCCGACCGGCTGGGCATCGCCCACCCGCGCACCGCGGTCTACCGCCCAGGCGCGGACCTCGAAGCGTTGGCCGGCGGCCTGACCTTCCCGCTGATCGGCAAGCCGTCCAGTTCCGCAGACTGGATCGCCGCGAAATTCGAGGGAAAGCAGAAGATCCACACGCTGGAAACCTTCGCCCAGCTGCGCGAGCTCACCGCCAAGATCGATGCCAGCGGCTACGACTCGGGCTACATCCTGCAGGAATACGTTCCCGGCGGCGATGACGCGATGCGCCTGTGCACCTACTTCGCCACGAACGAATCCAAGGTCATCTTCGCCGGCTACGGCGAGGTGGTCATCGAGGAGCACGCGCCGCTGGTGCTGGGCAACTCGGCGGCCATCGTCACCGGCCGCAACGACCAAATGGCCGCGGACGGGGCCCGCATGCTCGAAGAGCTGGGCTGGCGCGGCATCGCCATGATCGACGCAAAGTACGACCACCGCGACGGGCAGATCAAGTTCTTCGAGATCAATCCGCGCCTGGGCCGCAACCACTTCTACCTGACCGCGGCGGGTGTTAACCCCGCCCGCTTCTACGTCACCGAGTTCCTGGGTGCCGAATTCGATACGGACAGCGTGGAGACGACCGCAGTGGTCCAGACCGCCGCCGGGGTCCTGCAGCTGAGCCGCGAGCAGCTTTTCACCGTGCTGCCGCACCACCTGCTGCGCCGCTTCCTGGACAGCGGCACCGGGCGCAAGGCCGCCGTGCTGCTGAAGGCCGGCAAGGTCTCCAACCCGCTGAAGTTCGCTCCGGAAAAGCACCCGCGCCGCCGGATCTACCTGGTGCTGAACGCGGTCAACCACTATGTGAAGTACAAGAAGTTCCCTCCGCGCAGCATCTAGGGCGCGGGGCTGCCGGGGCGGTCGCCCGCGCCGGTTGAATCCCCGGGTTTCGCCCAGCCCTCGGCAGCCTGCATCCACGGGCTGAGATCGACCCGTGCCCCGTCGAGGATATCCAGGGAAGCCGGGACTTGCTGGTGCATCGGTGTCAAGACGACGGGTTCCAGGCCGGGCAGCGCGGCCACTTCCAGCGCGGTGGTCTCGTCGGGGTCCTGGCTGGTGGACATGGCCTTCCAGTCCAGGGTAGAGATGGCGTATTCCCCGGCGGGAACCACGACCCTTTCGGCGCTCATATGGGTTGCGGGTCGGGTGTCCGCGTCGTCCTGGGGTTCGCCGTCGGCATTCAGGAAAGTGATCTGCGGGTAGCCCTGCAGGGAGCAGGCCCGCCCGGAGACATTGCGCGCGTAGAGAGACAGGTAGCGTGAACCCACCGCCGCGTCCGGTTCGCTCAACGAGAGCTGGATGCCGTCCCGGGTGCAGGCCGGGGCCTTCTCATCCGACGGCCAGGCGGTGACGCCGTCGGGCAGCACCGGCGGCTTGGCAATGAGGTACTCGGGCAGCTCGCCGCCGATCCAGCCTTCGAGGATCGTTGCGAAACCCGCGGTGGACAGGGAATATGCGGTGGGCTCCGACAGGGGTTCGTGCTCGTCGAGCCATCGCTTGATTTCAGCGGTCTGCTCCGAGCCGTCCGGGGAGCCCGAATGCACGGACAGCGACCCCGAGCCGAAAATGGCGGTGTCAACGTTCGGCTGCGCCTTGGCCGCGACGGCAATGCTCAGCTGCTCCAGCTTGAAATCACCGTTGGGGGTATAGCGAATCGTCCCGTCGGGGAGCTCCAGCGTTGGCGTATAGCCCCGGTCATGGGCGAACCGCGCCAATTCCAGCAGCGCTTCGGTGTTCGGGGCGGCGGCCCCGGCGTTGTCCACACGCGACGCTCCGTGCTGCCAGAGGCTGAAAGCCTGGAGCGCCTCGGTCCTCGGATAGTCTCCCAGCAACAGCTGCAGCGGGTAGAGGTCCAGACCGGGAACCTGTGATGCCTGCGGTGCACCGGCGACAATGCCGACCGCATGCTCCAGCTCGACGCCGTCCACCACCACGGCCCTGGTGCGTGCAGAGACCTCGTCTGCGATATCTGCCGCTTGCTGCGGGCTGAGCGTATCGAGCAGGCGGATTTCCCATACGACCAGTACCGGAGCCGAACCGGTGGAAACCCCAGAAGCCGTGTCGTAGTCCGCCTCGGCGGCCACGACGTTCTCCAGCTCCCCGATCTCGCCCAACGCAGTGCATACCGGTTCCGGGGCATCGCAGCGATCCCATGGACTCCACAGCAGTACTGCCGCCACGATGCCGAGGAGTGCAAGCACGGCGATCAGCAATCTGCGTTTCATAAGGCTCAAGCTACCAAAAGCCGATCCCAGCTCGCGGCCGCCGTGCCGCAAGCGAGTAAAGTCGGGGGTGGATGAAAAGACGCACAACAAAGGAGAGTCCCATGAGTTTGAAAGAGCGCCTGCACGAGGACAGCATCACCCACCTGAAGGCGGGCAACGAGATGGAAAAGACCACGCTGCGCAATATCATCAGCACCATCGGGACCCGAGAGAAGTCCGGGAAGAATCCCACCGAACTGACCGACCAGGACGTGGAGAACCTGCTGCGCAAGGAGGTCGCCAACCGCGAGGAAACCGCCGCACTCGCCGCCAAGGACGGGCGCACCGATCTGGCCGAGCGGGAGCTGGCCGAAGCCGCGTTCATCTCCACCTACCTGCCGAAGATGCTCGACGAGGCCGAAGCCAAGGGCATCGTGGACCGGATCATGGAGGAGCTCGCGGCAGACCACGAGCTGAGCATGAAAGACATGGGCAACGCCATGAAGCTGGTGGGTGCGCAGATCGCCGGCCGTTTTGACGGCAAGGCCGTTTCGCAGATGGTGCGCGCGAAACTCGGCTAGCCACCGGGGTTGCCGGAAGGGCGGCGCGCGGGACGGGTCAAGGTCCGAGGGGCCGGAACTGCCCGGCCAGATAGTCTGTGCGTACTATGTCTGATTTTTCCCCGCTCCGCCCGGCACTGCCCAAGGGCTTCGGCGTCCTGCTGGTCCTTGCGATCATCCTCGCGTCGATCAATTTGCGTCCCGCCGTCACCTCGCTCGGGGCGCTGCTGGATCCGGCCATCGAGGACCTGCAGATGAACGGGTTCATCGCGGGGATGATCACCGGCGTCCCTCCATTGTGCTTTGCGCTGCTGGGCCCGCTCGCTCCGCGTTTGGCGGGCAAGCGCGGGCCGGAACTGGTAGTCATTGCGGCCATGGGCGCCATCCTCGCCGGAATCCTGCTTCGTTCGGCCGCGCCGGAAACCTGGACATTTCTGCTGTGCACGGCCCTGGCCCTGGCCGGCATCGCGGTGGGCAACATCCTGATGCCGGTGCTGGTCAAACGGTGGTTCCCGCACAAGATCGGCATCGTCACCGGGGCCTATACCACCGCGGTCGCCTTGGGCGCCTCAGCCGTCGCGGGGATCGCCGTACCGGTCAATGACATGCTCGGCGGCACCTGGCGCATCGGATTGGCCGTCTGGGCGCTGCCTGCGCTGCTGGCCCTGGCCGTCTGGATTGTGGTCTATTTCGGGCTGCGCCCCCAGATCGCGCAGCATCAAATCGAGTTCAGCCAGAACCACGCGCAGGCCGCACCGCTGGGCCCCATGTACAAGAACCCGATGGCCTGGTGGATTGCCCTGTTCTTCGCCGGGCAGTCGGCCGTGGCCTACATCTTCATGGGTTGGGCTCCCAAGATCTTCACCGACTTGGGGATGGACCCAGCCGAAGCCGGCGCGCTGCTGGCGATCCTGCTGGGTGTGGGCGTCCCGTTGTCCTTCGTGATGCCGGCGCTGGCCGCGCGGTTCACCCACCAGGGACCGCTGGTGGTCATCAACGGCGTGGCCGGGCTGATTGCGGTGGCCGGCATGCTCACCTTTCCGCTGGAAGGCGCCTACCTCTGGGTGCTCCTGCTGGGTATCTGCGGATCGAATTTTCCGCTGGCCCTGACCATGATCGGGCTGAAAGCGCATAGCGCCGCCGGCGTTGCCAAGCTTTCGTCCTTCGGCCAGTCGGTCGGCTACCTGATCGCATTCCCGGGCCCGTTCGCCGTGGGGGCGCTGTATGAGGTCACCGGGTCGTGGACCTCGCCCATCTGGCTCATCGCGGCGTTGATCGTGTTCCAGACCTACACCGGCATCATGGCCGGGCGTCCGCGCTACATCGAAGACCAGCAACGTACCCAGGTGCGCTAGCTACCCGGCAATCGCTTCCGGGGACTGCTCAGCCCCGTCGACATGTCTGCCCAGGCCCAGATCGGCCCGTCGCCCGGCGGCTTGCCCGGCGAGTACGGCTCCCATGCTGCCCCTGCTCGCACGGTTTCTGGAAGCGCGCAGGTACGGGTACTTGTCGCTGACAAACTCGTCGACCTGGTGTTTGCGGTCCACCAGAACCAGATCCGTTCCCGTTCCGGCCTGGGAGCTTTCCTCCTCGTAGAGCCCCTGGATCCTCATGGCGACCTGCACGTAGAAGCTGCGTTGGAATTCCCGCCGCTCGATCTGCTTTTCCGAATCGGTCCACAGCGCTGACTGGACCTTCCCCTCGGCATCCCACCAATGGGTCATGGCAAGAGTCGCCTGGATGACTAGTGAAGAAAAAAGCGTCTTGACGGTGGCCACGTCGGATTCGTGCCCGATGATGTAGAGCCTGCATGAATTAGAGAAGTTGGTCTGGAGGATCGTGACGGTGCGGAACGCTCGACCAACATGCGACAGGCCGTCGCGCTGGCCCAGCCGGTACACGCCGTGCATCTCGAAGTGCTCCTCGACGATGGCTTCCTGCTTCTTGCCTTGGTGCGCGGATTGCGCATCAAGTTCAGCCCTGCCGATGCCGTAGCGCACCATCAATCGCTCGGCATGCTCCTGGAAGGCTTGGGCCTCGTGCGGATAGCTGGTGTTCTCCGCCTTGTTCAACAGGAGCGTGATGCGCTCCTTCAGGCGCAGGAGCTTGTGTTCTGAATTCTTCATGATGCTTTCCTTGGCGGTGGCGAGCCGGCTTCGGGCGAAGCCTGCGGGGCGTGTTCAGGCCCAGTGTGGCACGACCGAGGAAAGTCGGCTGACGGGGATGTGGATAACTAATTTGTACCAGTTGAAACGGACATCAATCAGCCCCGGCATTCAGCCCTAGCCGGTTTGCGGAACCGCGCGTAGAGTGAAGGCACCCAACCGGTCCTGTGGTTTTGGTTCAGGGACCCCAATTGAATTCCGAGAGGTTGTCATGGGAGATTTTCGGACATACACCATGGAAGAACGCGCCACCTACCTCGCTCCATCCTGTGAACGTTGTGGACAGCACCGCCATGTGGTCTGGGAAAAGGTCGAAGGTACCGACGGCTACAAACCGCGCGATGCCGGTTGCTCGAACGAAGCCTGCACCGCATAACGAATGACTGCCATGGCAAGAGCTTGGAGAAGTGCTTATATGGCTTTTCCGGCTCTTGCCATTGGCGTGGAAACGGCCTAGATCCGCAGACCCAGTGTGGAAGAGATGCGGCTGGACGCGTCGGCGAGCACCGAGGCGATATGCTGCTCGTCCAGATCGCTCGGGGGATAAATGACCGCGATGGCCGCCGGCTTGCCCTGCGGCAACAGCAGCGGCACCGCGATCGAGGTCAGCCCCGGGATCACTTCATCGTGGCTGAACTCGTAGTCCTTGGCCGGGTACTGCTCGGGATGCAGCTGGGACCGGATGACGCGTCCCGGAGCTCCATTGTCGATGGGATGGCGGGTGCCCGGGCGCTGGGCGACGGTGGCATCGGCCAGTCGTGGTTCGGCGGTGCTCAGCGTGACCGCGGCTTCGCCGTCGAAAACTACCAGCAGGGCGGTCATCTGCAGCTGGTCCGACACCGTGGCCAGGTGCGGGGCGGCCGCGGACTGCAGGGACTTGGCGACGTTGCGGGCCAACGCGCCGAGCCGTGCGCCAAGCTCCAGATCGCCGGAGGGCATGCGTTCGACGAACCCGTACTGCTCGAAGGTCTTCACCAGCCGGTAGGCCATCGAGCGGTGGATGCCCAGTGCCGAGGCGAGTTCCGGAACGCTGAGCGGCCGCGTGGATTCGCCGATCAGGGTCAGTGCTTCCAAACCGCGGCCCAGCGTCTGGGATCCGCCTTCAACGCTGCCCTTGGAGATTTTGGTCATTGAACAATCTTTTCATCGCGGGCGTGGAACACCGCGTTTTCACGTGTCGGAAGTGACGCAGGTCGACAATGCTTGTGACCTACGTCTTGAAGACAGCGTACTTGAAAGCTATTCTTGTATCTATAGTTACAACCGTGTCGCAAATATAGAGACAAAGATGTTTGTGCGACACCTCAAGGGAGCCAAATAATGCAGATTCACCACAGGGGCTACGTCTCCGGAGATCCACGCGTCAAGCCTGCCGAAGGCTATGGCATTGACCGTTCCACCGAAATCCCTGATGAGATGGATGTGCTGATTGTCGGCACCGGTCCGGCCGCCGCAGTGGTCACCGCACAGCTTTCCCGTTTCCCGAGCATCAACGCCCGCGCCATCGAGTTGCGTCCGGGCCGCCTTGACGTCGGCCAGGCCGACGGCATCCAGGCCCGTTCGGTGGAGACCTTCCAGGCCTTCGGTTTCGCCAACGAGGTTGTCGAAGAGGCCTACCGCAACGTCGAGATGTGCTTCTGGACCCCGGATCCGGAGAACCCCGCCAACATCAAGCGCCACTCCCGCGCCGCCGATGACTCCACCGGCATGAGCGAGTTCCCGCACATCTACGTGAACCAGTCGCGCATCCTGGACTACTTCCTGCGCGACGCCGAGCGCGCCCCGGGCAAGATCGTCCCGGATTACGGCGTCGAATTCCTCGACTGCGAAATCGACCCGGACGCCGAATACCCGGTGTCCGCCCGCATCAAGTACTGCGCCGGCGAGCGTTCCGGCGAGGAGCGCACCGTCAAGGCCAAGTACCTGGTCGGCGGCGACGGCGCCCGCAGCTCGGTGCGCCGCTCCCTGGGCCACAAGCTGCACGGCGATGCCTCCATGCACGCCTGGGGCGTCATGGACGTCATGGTCAACACCGACTTCCCGGACATCCAGGTCAAATGCTCCATCCAGTCCCACGACGCCGGCAACATCCTGCTCATTCCTCGCGAGGGCGGCTACCTGGTGCGCTTCTACGTGGATCTGGGCGAGCTGACCGCAGAGGACGCCGGCGCCATCCGCAAGACCCCGGTGGAAGAGATCGTCGCGACTGCGAACCGCATCATCCACCCGTACACCATGGACGTGAAGAACGTCGCCTGGTTCTCCGTGTATGAAGTAGCGCACCGCATCACCGACGGCTTCGACGATGTGTCCGAGGCCGAACGCGGCTTCCGCAGCCCGCATGCCTTCATCATGGGCGACGCCTGCCACACCCACTCGGCCAAGGCCGGCCAGGGCATGAACGTGTCCATCCAGGACGGTTTCAACCTCGGTTGGAAGCTGGCAGCGGTGCTCGAAGGCCGTGCCCCGGAATCGCTGCTGGACTCCTACGCCGAAGAGCGCAAGGTCATCGCGCAGAACCTGATCGACTTCGACAAGGAATGGTCCACCCTGATGGCCAAGTCCGTGGACGACTGGGAAGACCCGGACGAGCTGGAGAAGTACTACACCAAGACCATGGAGTTCCCTGCCGGCTTCATGACCCAGTACACGCAGTCCGCCATCACTACCGGCCTGGAGCACCAGGAACTGGCCCCGGGTTTCCCGGTGGGCAAGCGCTTCAAGTCCGCTGAGGTCATCCGCCGCTCGGACAACCGCTGGCGCCACCTGGGCCACCTGCACGAGGCCGACGGCCGTTGGCGCGTCTACGCCTTCGCCGATGCGGCCGCCCCGGCGCTGGAAGGAACCGCCATGGCGGACTTCGCCGCCTGGTGGAGCCAGGACGAGGCCTCGCCGCGCAACCTGTACACCCCGGCCGGCGGCGACGAGGACGCGGTCTTCGACCTCAAGGCCATCTACCAGCAGGACTACACCGAGGTGGAGCTGCACGACGTGCCCAAGGCCTTCCAGCCGCTCAAGGTTCCGTTCGACCTGCATGACATCAACCAGGTTTTCGCGGCCGGCCACGGCCGCGACATCTTCCGCGACCGCGGGATCAGCACCGAGGGCGCCATCGTGGTGGTCCGTCCGGACCAGTACGTGGCAGGCATCTTCCCGCTGTCCGCCCGCGAGGAAATCGCGGACTTCTTCGCCGGGAACATGGTTCCGGTCAAGAACAGCATCAAGGCCTAGCCCGACCGCGTGAACGCGGCACGGCGGCGGCCGGCGGTCCTCCGGGGCCGCCGGCCGCCGCCGTTCTGCGTACGGGAGCGGAAGCTTGTCCGGGGGTCGGATTTGGTAGCGTCGGGGCATGAGCGGATTCCCTGACTTCCAACCGGTGCGGCGCGTGGCCGAGCATTCCCTGGCCCCGATGCCGCGCGGTGAATGGCCGGCCACCATCCCCGCCGTGGCGCAGCTGCTCGACGACGGCCTGGAGCTGGCCGCGCTGACGGTGCTGGTGGGGGAGAACGGCTCGGGGAAATCCACCATCGTGGAAGCCATCGCCGCCGCCTACGGGCTGAACGCGGAGGGCGGCACCATCAACGCGCACCACCAGACCCAGCCCACCGAATCGCGGCTTTCAAGGCACCTGCAGCTGGTGCGCAGCGCCGGGGCTTCGCGGGCAGGGGTGTTCCTGCGCGCCGAAACCATGCACGGGCACTTCGCCTACCTGGATTCCATCGGCTCCGCCGGGATGCACAACTTCCAGAGCCACGGCGAATCCTTCATCGAGTTCTTCACCGACCGCTCGCGGATCAATGGGCTGTGGATCTTCGATGAAGCGGAGTCGGCCCTGTCCTTCAACGGCTGCCTGATGCTGCTCTCGCACATCAGCGACCTGCTCAGGGCCGGATCCCAGGTCATCATGTCCACCCACTCGCCGATCCTCGCCTCCCTGCCGCAGGCAAGGCTCTACGAGGTCGGCGAATGGGGACTGCGCGAAAGCACCTACGACGACCTGGAGATGGTGCGCAACTGGCGGCTGTTCCTCGATGCGCCGGGGCGCTACCTGCGGCACTTCGAGAACTGAGTTATTCCGACTCTGCCTCAACCGCCGCCCCGGCCAGGACCAGATCCTCCCAGGCCATGCCCGAGCTCTTGAAGACCACCGGCCCGTTCCCGCGCAGCAGCTGCGGCTCCCGGACCGCGCGGGCCATCGGCACCAGGTCCTGCGCGGACAGCTCGCCCTCGGCGATGGCCATGACGACATCGCCGCATTCGCGCAGCGCGGTGGCGATGTCCTCGACCACCACGGTGGAGCGTCCCAACAGCGCGGCGGGCAGCTCGCGGGCATCCGGCTCGTGGGATCCCACCGCCACCACCACGGCGGCGGGACCGACCAGCTGCGCGTCGAACAACGGCTCGCGGGATGTGGTGGTGCAGAGCACCAGGCCGGCGGCCGCCGTCGCCTCATCGGCCCGGCTGCTGCCTGCGGCCACCACCTCGATGTCCTCCAGGTGCGCGTAGTTCTGGGCGGAACGCACCACGGCGGTCACCGATTCGATCTCGCGGCGGCCCTGGAGCACCGCCCGCAGGGTCAACAGGTGGGACATGCCCTGCTGCCCGGCGCCGTAGAGCACCACGCGCAGCGGGCCATCGCCGGCCAGCAGCGCATCCTCGACGGCGGCCAGCGACACCGCGGCGGTGCGTACATTGGTCAGCGCCACCCCGTCGATCAATTGGCGCGGGGTCAGCGTTTCGGAATCGAAGAGGATGTAGGTTCCCTGGATGCGCGGCAGGTTGCGCGCGGGATTGCCCGGGGCGACGGAAAGCACCTTGATGCCGGCGATCTCTCCGGCCTCCGAGGGCATGAGCAGGAACTCGCCGGAACTCAACCGGCTGCTGATCCGCTGGTGGTCCTCGGCGGGATCGAAGCCCGCGCGCAGGGTGTCGCGCAGCGCGCGCACGGCGCGGACCGGGCTGACGCGGTCGTAGAATTCGCCGGCGGTCAGGTAGGGGATCGAGGTGCTCATCGCAGCACGAATCCCGGAGTCAGTTCATCGCGCGGATCCACGATGAAGGTGTGCTCGCCGGTCTGGTAGGCGGCGCCGGTGACCTGCGGGATGACCGCAGAATACCCGTCGACCTGCCGGTGCTCCAGGACTACGGCCTGGAACTGCGATCCGACAATTGAACCATGCTGCAGCAGCTGGCCCGCGGCGAGGATGCCGCGGTCGGTGAGCGTGGCGACGCGGGCGCTGGTACCCGAGCCGCAGGGGGAGCGGTCCACTTCTCCGTCAGCGAAGACCGTGGCGTTGCGCTGGATCACCTCGCCCCCGGTTGAGAGATCCTCGAACACGATCGTCCCGTAGATGCCGCTGAGCCGTGCATCGACCGGGTGCTGGGCATGGAATGAATCGTTCAGGGCCCACTTGATTTCGCGGCCGATCGCGATGATCTCCCCGTAGTTCTCGGGGGTGACGCTCAGCCCGACCGAGGCAGCATCAAGCTGGGCGTAGATGGCGCCGCCGAAGCTGACGTCCACGGTCACTTCCCCGCGCGCGGTCTGCACTGCGACGTCCTTGGAGATGACGTAGCTGGCCACGTTGATGAAATCCGCGTGGGTGACCGCACCGTGGGCATCGGCGTGGACGCGGGAGATGACCCTGCCCGATGGCATGTCGATGACCACATCGGTCACGCCGGATGGATCCGGCGGCACGATGCCGTGTTCCAGGGCCCAGATGCCCAGGGCGATGGTGCCGTGGCCGCAGGCGGTGGAGAACCCGTCCTTGTGCCAGAACAGCACGCCGAAGTGCGCGCCGTCGTCGTTCGGCTCGGTGACGAAGCCGCCGTACATGTCTGCATGCCCGCGCGGCTCGAAGCACAGGATCTGGCGGATCCGCTCCACCTGGGGTGAATTCATGGCGAAGACGCGCTTGGAAGGAACGTCAAGACCTTCGAGGGCCACGGGCAAGTCCGTCACGATGCGGAACGGCTCGCCCGCGGTGTGGTAGTCGATGCTGGTGTACTTTTCGGCTGGCATTCAGGCTCTCCGTCGGGGTCTGGATGATGCGGGAAGGCGGGTGGTCAATGATTTGAACACAGAATCCTCAGTGCTATGTAATATATTACTTGCTTCTTGGCGCCGAGAGAGCTTCCGGGGCTATGTGCACGGCAGGCTCTAGGCATAGAATTATTCGCCAGATTCGGGAACCATCCATGCTTCCCCTAAGGTTAAAGATGCAGACGAAGGGATGGCACGTGGCCAAGAAACAATCAATTTGGGCTCGAATTTTCGGTATCGGCAAGGCGAACGCCAATGCGGCAATCGACGCGCTGGAAGACCCCAAGAAGATGCTGGACCAGACCGTCCGCGACTACACGAACAACATTGCCGAAGCCGAGCAGGCGGTGGCCCAGACCATCGGCAACCTGCGTATGGCCGAGGAGGACCTGGCCAAGGCGCAGAACGAAGCGAATGAATGGGGCTCCAAGGCCCTGGCCGCCTCGAACAAGGCCGAGGAATTCGCCGCTTCGGGCGATGCCGCCAACCAGCAGAAGTTCAACCAGCTGGCGACCGTCGCGATCCAGCGCCAGATGGCCGCGGAGAAGAAGGCCGGTGCGCTGGCATCCACCGTCGGAACCCAGCGCGAGGTCGTGGACAAGCTCAAGACCGGCCTGAACACCATGCAGACCAAACGCCAGGAACTGGTGTCCAAGCGTGACGAGCTGGTGGCCCGCGCCCGCAACGCCAAGACCCAGAACCAGATGATGGACACCATCAAGGCCCTGGACATCAACGACCCGAGCAGCGAGATCAGCCGCTTCGAGCAGAAGATCCGCCAGGACGAGGCGAAGGTCCGGGGAGCGGCCGAACTTGCGGCATCTTCCCTCGACTCGCAGTTCGCGCAGCTCGAAGACCTGGGCGCCGCCACCGAGGTCGACGCGCGCCTCGCGGCGCTGAAGGCGGCCAACGCTCCGGCGGCAGAGATTCTGGAAGAGTCCGACGGAGCAGCGCAGCTGGAGGCCGCCGCCCCGGAAATGTCGGAAATCGAGGCGCGCCTGGCTGCCATGAAGAAGAACCAGGCCTAGGGCACCACCAGCGGCATGCACGCCCGGGCGGTGTGGGACTTGTAGTTCCACGCCGCCCGGTTTTCCGTTTTCGGTCGAGGAACCTCAACGTCGAGCGGTTCTCCCGGAGGCCGCAGCATCGCGCAAAGCCAGCCAGCGGTTCCGAGGGGAGCGCAACAGGGGGTGATTCCACGGCGCATGCCAGCGGAAGCAGCGGCCGGCATGCTCCGGTGCGGATTCCGGCAAGTGCGCAGGTCAATGACGTGCCGCTGTTGCGGATGCGGCAAGTTCTGGCACCGACAAGTTGGGTCCGGCTCGTTCGCGCAAGATTTCTTTTCACTTTCCATTGACATATGCAGGCAATCACCTGCATGATGTTTGCATGAAGGACATGGAAGCCGATCTGGGACTCGCCTTCAAAGCCTTGGCAGATCCCACCCGGCGACTATTGCTGGACCAGTTGCGCCGCCGCGACGGCCAGACGCTGGGCGAGTTGTGCGGCAATATCAGCATGGCTCGACAGTCCGTCACCCAGCACCTGGATGTGCTGGCCTCCGCCCATCTGGTCACCGTTGTTCGTCGCGGACGGGAACGTCTGCATTTCCTTAATCCCGTGCCAATCCACGCGATTGGCGAGCGTTGGATCTCCGCCTATGAAGTTCCGCGTTTGGAAACACTTTCTGCGATCAAGCATCAAGCTGAGGACTCAGCCATGACAAACAGCTCATCGAACATCCCCTCCTACGTGTACGTGACCTATATCCAAGCCAGCGCGGAAGATGTGTGGAACGCGCTCACCGATGCGGACATCTCGGCCCGGTACTGGGGCCATGCGAACATTTCCGACTGGCAGCCCGGTTCTCCCTGGGAGCATCGACGCGTCGACGGGTCCGGCGTCAGCGACGTCTACGGGCAGGTGCTTTCCGCAGACCCGCCCAATGAACTAGTGATCACCTTCGAAGATTCGGATGAACCTCGCGAGCACGGCTCGTCGGTGGTGCACTTCCGGATTGAACCCCACGAAGGCATTGTGCGATTGACCGTCCGCCATGAGAATCTGCCGAATCTGGACATGCGCAACGGCATCGCGCAGGGGTGGCCTGCGGTGCTGGCCAACCTGAAATCGCTGTTGGAAACCGGGTCGGTACTGCCGACCGAGCCGTGGAACATGCCGGTGGGGGAACACTCGTGAGCGAAACCGACTTCTACGCAGCAGGCCGCTACCTGCAAAACCAGATGGCACGCCTGGGCCCGGAAAACCTCGGCCGGCAAAGCGGCTGCGAACACTGGGATGAACAGCAGCTGGTCAATCATGTGGCCCAGGTGGCCACCGCCATCGGCGATACCGCTGGCGGCCAGCGCTTCTCGGTTTCCGAGCACGCCGAGACGATCGCCAGTACACCCGCCGAAGCATCCGCCGCCGTGCAGCGCGCGCTGGAGCTGCTCGATAGCGGACCCCTGCGTGCAATGTCGTCGATCGAGTTCACCGCACATGCCTGGGACATCGGGATCGGACTGGACCCGGACCATCGGATCCCCGGCGAGCTGGCCGAGTCGATTCTGGTCCTGGCTCGAAAGATGCTCACCGACGATTCGCGCGGTTCGCATTTCGCACCCCGGCAGCAGGCGCGCCACGGAGCCAACGCCTCGGAGCAGCTCATCGCCTTCCTGGGGCGTCTTCCGAAGACGACGGCCGCCAACCCGTGAGACGAGTTTGGCAGTATCCTGCCAACGGGATCAGCCTCGCCGTCCACAGCCGGGCGACGGGGCCGGCCCGTTTTAGGCCGGTTCTCCTGCTCCCCGGCACCGGGGCGACCGCACGCGACTGGGACTCCGTCGCCGGGGACCTGGCCCGCGACCGCGTGGTGCATGCAGTGAATCTGCGCGGGCATGGGCTCAGCAGCTGGCCCGGTGACTACAGCATCGAGGCCATGGGCAGGGATGTGCTGGGACTGCTGCCGGTACTGGGCGGGTCCCTTGACCTCGTGGGGCATTCGCTGGGAGGACTGGTAGCCGCTCGCGTCGCCCGGGAGAGCCGGCAAGTATCCCGCTTGGTGCTCGAAGACGTGGGTTTGCCGCACCCCAGGGTTCCGGCCATCCCCGCCCGGCCGGACGGGCCGCTGGATTTCGATTGGACCGTGGTTGAACAGATTCGTCCGCAGATTGACCGGCCGGATCCGCAGTGGCCGCAAATCTTTGCGGGGGTTTCCATCCCCACCATGGTCATTGGGGGAGGGACCCAAAGCTTTGTTCGCGCCGACCACGTTGAGCAGCTCGGCCGCCTCGTGGCGGATTGCCGCGTGCACCATCTGCAGACCGGCCACCTAGTGCATGCCACCGACCCGGAAGGGTTTGTGCGGCTCGTTCGCGAGCACCTCGACTACCCCTGGCCTCGGGCCGAACGGCGCTAGGCGCCGCATCGGGGAAAACAGACAGGCAGTGCGCCGGTCGATGGCCGACCGGCGCACTGTCTGGTGCTGGCTGTTGAACTGCTGTTACTTGCTGTTGGCTTCAGCTCCCGGGAGCAGCACCGCCGAGCCGGCGGAGACATCCACGGTGACCTTGTTCGGGGAGCTGCTGGAAGTATCCAGCTTGTTTTCCACCGACCCGGCCGAAACATCCGAGGCCACGTTGTAGCTGGTGTCAGGCAGGGTCAGATTCAGCATGCCGGCGCTGACCTGGGCCGTGACCGTGCTTGGTGCGCTGCCGGTCAACTTGGCGTCCATGCGTCCGGCGGAGACATCCAGTTTCGCCGACTCCACCGCATCCAAGGTGAGGTCCGCCCGCCCGGCGCCCAGCGTCGCGTCGAGGGTGCTGGCCGCGCCGTTGACCGTCAGGTCTCCAGCGCCGACATCCAGGCCGAGATCCTTGAAGTTGCCGTCGGCCCGGAATTCTCCGGCGCCGAGGTCGAATTTTGCATCTAGCTGCCCGTTGTTCAGCTCCCGGGGCAGGGTCAGCGTGACCTGATTGTCCCATTTGGTGCAGCTGAAGAAGCAGAAGTTGTTCCAGCCGGCCGGTGGCCGCACCACCAGCTCGTCGCCCGAGCGGCGCAGGGTCCAGCCGCTGCCCGAGGAGGTTTGCACGTCTAGGACCGCTTCGGTGGTGTCGGAGAATTCCAGGGTGAACGTTCCGGAGCTCGCCTCGACATCGAGCGACGCGAGGCCCCGGGCATCGGCGGTCTGCACCACGTGGCTGCTGCTCAGCGAGGCAGCGGCGTCCCGCGCCGCGCCGATCGCCATGGTCAACAACGCCAGTACGCCGATCACGGCCAGGATGATGTTCAGGGTCTTGGCCGAACCCCGGGGTGCGGGGTCCTGCGGAGGCAGCGGATTCAGTGTCTGGGTACTCATGGCTTCGTCCTGTCTGTGCGGTTGGCGCCCAACGTTTCGATGTGGGCCAGGGTGGCCAGCACGCGCCGGTTGCCCATTCCATCGGCTTCCAGTCCGAGCTTCTGGAAGATGGAGGTGATGTATTTTTCGACGCTGGCCTCGGAGAGGAACAGCAATGCGGCGATGGCCTGGTTAGACTTGCCCTCGGCCAGGGCTGCGAGCACGGTGCGTTCGCGGTCGGTCAGTTGCTGCATCTTTGAATCATGGTTTCGCCGGGTCAATAGCTGTGCCACCACTTCTTGATCCAGTACGGTGCCGCCGGAGGCGATCTGCTCCAGCGAGGCGATGAAGTCCGCGACATCCGCCACCCGGTCCTTGAGCAGGTAGCCCAAGGCGCCGGACTGCGTGGCGATCAGCTCCGAGGCGTAGCGCTCCTCCACGTATTGGGAGAGCACCAGCAGCGGGAGGCTAGGATAGCGGCTGCGGACAGCCAGCGCCGCGCGGATGCCCTCGTCGGTGTAGGACGGCGGCAGCCGGACATCCAGGATGCAGATCTGCGGAAAGTCCTCCGGCGGGGCAGTCTCCAGGAAGCCCATGATTCCGCTGGTGTCCGGCAGGTCGGCCACGACTTCGTGGCCAGAGTGGGCCAGCAGGCGGACCAGTCCTTCGCGCAGCAGGACCGAATCTTCACAGATCAAGACGCGCATGGCACGTTCACCTCCAGTGCGGTGGGGCCGCCCTGCGGGCTGTCCAGGGTGATGGTTCCCCCGGCTGCGAGCACACGGTTTGAAATGCCGTCCAGCCCGCCGCCGGGGACGATGCGTGCGCCTCCGGTGCCGTTGTCCTCGATGCGCGCCCACAGCATCGGCTGCGCCTGGCCGTTGGCGCGCTCGCGCACCGTGACCCGGCAGTTCGAGGCCCGCGAGTGCTTGGCCGCGTTGGTGAGGGCCTCGGCGATCGCGAAATACACCGCCGCCTCAGCATGCCGGGCATAGCGTCCCGTGAGCTGCACGTCGAGCTGGACCGGGATGTGGGAGCGTCCGGCGATGGCCGACAGCGCCGCATCCAGCCCGCGGTCATCCAGTACCGAGGCATAGATGCCCCGGGTTAGCTGCCGCAGTTCGGTGATGGCCGACTTGGTGGAGGCATGCGCCTCGGCCACCAGGGCCTTGGCCTGCTCAGGGTCGCTGTCGATCTGCTGGTGCGCCAGGCCGAGGGTCATGGCCACGGAAACCAACCGGGGCTGGACCCCGTCGTGCAGGTCGCGTTCGATGCGGGTGCGTTCAAGCTCCGCGGCGCGCATGGCGCCTTCGCGCTGCACCGCGGTGGTGCGCACGCGTTCGGTCAGTTCGGTCTCGCGGGCGGTGGAACCGATGATGCCCACGGTGACCGCTCGATGCATGAAGATCATGGCCACGGCCAGCGCCGCGCCGAGCAGCGCGAGCACCAGCATCCAGGGAGCCTGGCTGGCGGGGAGATCCATGCCGAAGGGGCCGATGACGGTTTCCGCCTGGGTGAGCGGGGCGAAAGCGGTAATGCACAGCCGGATCATCCATTCCAGTCCGCTGAGCATGGTGGCGCCGGCGAAGCAGGAAATGGCAAAGCTGCCGAAGGCCGCCCACATGCGGCCGTTGGCCAGATTGCGTCCCAGCGAGCGGACGTAGGCTCCGAACCCCGGTTGCTGGCTGGGGCGCCAGGACAACGGGGCGACACGGAGGCCGTAGAGATCCGAGACCCGCCGAATCTCGAAACGCGCCAGGCCGAAGATCGCGTAGAGCAATCCGGTCAGCATCAGAAGCCCGAAGCCCAGCAGGAAGGTCAATCCGACGCCTGCAGCAAACCAGGCAATGACCAGCGGGAGGACGACCACCCCGAGGGTTCCAAGAGCTGCCAGATGCAACAGCGTTAAGCCAAGCCGCAACGGGGGACGGGCAGGAAGCGCGCCCGGTTGGGTCTGCAGTGTTGAAGTCATGACTCAATACTATTTTGGAGCGTTTTTCGGCGACACCGAGGGAACCGGAGAACATAGGTAGGGAAAACCCGAATTCCGCATCGTGGGGAGGTGGCAGACTGATGCCATGCACAATCTGGTAGCCGCGGTATTCGTCGAACCGGTGGCACGCGAGCAGTACTTCCTGCGCGAAGACTGGCCGCTGCACATCACCCTGCTGCGCTTCGACCTGCCAGAGACGCCCCGGATGCTGGAGCGCTGCGCCGAACAATTGGCCGAAGCCGCCCGTCCCGCGCTGGGGGCGCGGTTGGAAATCGCCGAGCACGCCTGGTTCGGACGGCAGGAAAACCTGCTGGTGTCGCTGGTGAAACCCGATCCGGCGTTGCAACTGCTGCATGAGCGGTTGTGCGGGGTCGTGCTGGAGAACCAGGGGCGCATCGCCTCCGTCCGGTTCACCGGGCCCGGCTAACGTCCGCACATCACCCACCACCACGGCCGCAGCCGCACGCAGGGAGACGCCGTTGCCCTGGACCAAGTCGCGCTGGTGGACATGGCCCCGGGCGGAGACCACGCGTGGCGCCGGGTACTTCATGTGGTGCGGCAACGAAGCAGCTGAGCGCCCCGCGGCCAGGGAATTAATCTGGAGTTGGCATTGCTTTCGCCGACCGGACAACAGACGGCCCTAGATTGGCCATTATGGGCAGGCTATTTGTTGCGGTGGGCGACTCCTTCACCGAAGGAGTCGGAGACTGGGATCGGAGGCTGCCCAATGGGGTGCGCGGCTGGGCGGACCGCGTGGCCAAGCAGCTCTCCAAGGCAGATCCCAGTTGGCGATACGCCAATCTCGCGATCCGAAGCCGACGGCTGGACCGGATCATGGACGAGCAGATCGACGCCGCCATCGCGCTGAACCCGGACATCATCAGCTTCTATGCCGGCGGCAACGACATCCTGGAAGTGCGGCAGGACATGGACCGCTTTCTCGACCGCTACGAAGCGGCGGTGGACCGCTTGGCCGCTTCCGGGGCGCAGATCCTGCTGTTCACCGGATTCGACATCCCGGTGCACCCTGCCCTGGTCCCGTTCAAACGCCGGAATTGGAAGTTCAATGACAGGGTCCGGGAGCTGGCCCGCAAACATCCGGACACCGTGACTTTGGTCGACTACTGGGCCTGGGACATCTACCATGACCAGCGCCTGTGGGACATCGACAAGCTGCACATGAACCGCGCAGGCCATCGCTACATGGCCATCAGGATCCTGGAGCTCCTCGGAGCCCAGCACCAGCTGGAGTTCCGACCGCTGGGAGACGCGCAGCGCTTGGGTCCGTTGCAGCTTGTCCAGCGGGATATCGAATGGATGCGCCAATGGGTGCTGCCGATGTTCGGGAGACGGCTGCGCGGAATCACCTTGGGAGATAGCCTCAAACCACGTTGGGAAACGCCGATCTATCCGGCGAAAGGCATGAAAAAACAGTTCCGCAGACGCCTGCGGGCGGCTGCGGAACTGCAGAACGGCGATGTCGAAGGGTATCTGCGTTAGCTACGTGCCGGGATTCTCCATGGCTTCCTGGCTCATCCATGCGATTTCCCAGACATGGCCGTCGGGATCCTGCACTGCGGCCTGGTACATTCCGGGAAAAGGCTCATCGGCCGGCCGGTAGATCGCTCCGCCTCCGGCTTGGGCACTGGCGACAAACTCGTCGACTTCTTCGCGGGTATCCGCCGACAACGCATTGAGGCATTCGCGGTGGCCCGGGCCCACGGCCGGCTTGTCCTCGCCCACGAGGAAGCTCGAATAGAACTCTTCCTGCAGAACCATCACCAGAATGTTCTCTGCGATGATCCATGAGGTCGCATTCTCATCCGAGAAGGTGTCGTTCTTGGTGAAGCCCAAGGCTGAATAGAACTTGTCGGCCCGCGCCAAGTCCGAGGTTGGAAGGTTGACGAATATCATCCGGCTCATGGGAGACTCTCTTCGATATTGGATGGGATGAAGGCAATTCAGTCTCAGTACTCTTCCGCATGGCAGGCCCGTGCGCAATGGTTTTGTCGAATTTCGCGGACAAGCGAGAAAACCGTGAATGAGGCATGTCGGTGCCGGCTGCCGGCGGGGCCGCAACGGAAACTGGCCATATGTGGAAAACCAGCATTTCTCCTGTGGCGGCATTGACTGTTGCGGTGCTCTTCGCCGGCATCGGAATCTGGCGTGCCAGCGAGGCAGAGCCTTGGCAGGGCGGTGCAATGTTTACACTGGCCGCGATCTGGGTAGCGGTGGCTATGCGCCAAGCCCGAAAAGGCGAGCGCTAGCAGCTTGTCGATCGATAGCGCGGCGCAAAGTAAAACGCCGCAGTTCCCGCGCTGATCAAGCGCGGAAACTGCGGCGACGTCACTGACCGACAACCGGGGGTATGGCTGCGGGTATCGTGCTGAAACCTAGATGAGGGCCTTGGTGATTTCCAGCGGGATACGATCGCGGGTGTAGGTGATCTGGTCGTAGCCGTGAGGCTCCGGCTTGCCATCCGGGCCCATGTTGACGAACACCAGCTTTTCGATGGTCAGGATTGATTGCTGGGTGAAGATATTGCGGACTTCTGCACGCAAGGTGATCGAGGTGCGTCCGAAATCGATGGCGGTCAAGCCCATCTCGATCAGGTCGCCTTCCTTGGCGGAGGCGATGAAGTTGATCTCGGACATGAATTTGGTGACCACGTGCTTGTTGCCGAGCTGGATGATCGAGTAGATCGCGGCTTCCTCGTCGATCCAGCGCAGCAAGCTGCCGCCAAACAGCGTGCCGTTTGCGTTCAAATCTTCTGGGCGAACCCACTTGCGCGTATGAAAAGTAATACCCTTAGCCATACTCAAAATGCTAGGCCAGGTAAGGGGCAGTCCGCTGTAAGTTGCTGCACAATGTAGGTGAAAACACATGGCTTTGCGACATACGGCAATCTTGCGTCGACTCTTGGCTTTGGCGGGAAGACCGCGGCGACATGGCCGGCATGCGACAGCGCCGTGCATTCTGTGGCTGGATGGCAGCAGGGCGCTGCGTGCCAATGACCTGTGCTGTTGATAGTCTCGGAACCTGGCCAGATTTAGATTTCTCCGACGAAGAGCAAGGTGATCATGTCCTTTACCTCGGACGGGAATGAGAGCATTCCTACCGATTTTGATGATGTTGTCCAGCAGGTATCCACCGGTACCCTCGCCCATCAACGCATCGATGAGCTTCTGCTCGAAGCACATGAACGCTACTCGGATGTTGATGAGGGCCTGCTTGCCCACTACATACCTATCCTGGGGCAGGTCGAGCCGGACACCTTCGCAATTTCCATGTCGCACGTCGGCGGCACCGTGCACGGGGCGGGCGACTGCCACCACCAGTTCTCCATCCAGTCCATCTCCAAGATGTTCGTCTACGCCCTGGTGCTCCAGGAGCACGGACACGAAGCCGTCCATGAAAAGATCGGCGTCAACAACACCGGCATGCCGTTCAATTCCGTGATGGCAGTCGAGCTGAACAACGGGCACCCGATGAATCCGATGGTCAATGCCGGAGCCATTGCGACGACCGAAATGATCGCAGGCAAGAGCGCCGCCAAGAAGTGGGAGAACGTCCGCGAAGGACTATCGGCTTTTGCCGGCCGTCCGCTGACGCTGGACGACGAAGTCTACGAATCCGAATCCGAAGCGAACGAACGCAACAAGGCACTAGGCCGACTGCTCAAGAGCTATGGGCGGCTGGACGGGGATCCGAACAATGCGGTGGACACCTACACCAAGCAGTGTTCGCTGAACGTCACCGCACACGACCTGGCAGTCATGGGAGCGACCCTGGCCGATGGTGGCATCAACCCGGTGACGGGCCAACAGGTGGTCAGCGCGGACGTCTGCCGCGACACCCTGGCCACCGTCGCCACCAACGGACTATATGAACGTTCCGGGGACTGGCTGTTCGAGATCGGGATCCCAGCCAAGTCCGGGGTTTCCGGGGGCATCGTTGCGGTCGCCCCGGGCAAGGGCGCCATCGGCGCGTTTTCTCCGCGTCTGGACATGGCGGGGAACTCCGTGCGCGGGCAGCTGGCCATCGGCCACCTTTCGCGCGCGCTGGGCCTGAACCTGTTCGCCTCGGCTCCGGATTCCGGCAGATAGCCGGCAAAATTCCGTGTGGCTGACCGGCTATTTCATTGGACCGGTCGGCCAGTCTTTGTTGCCTGCCCGGAGTCGCCGGCTGGCCAGCTGGACGGCGGATCCGGCCAAGCCTGCGGAATTTTCCCCGCGGTTTTCATATGGTCTAGTCACCGTATGATTTCCCGCTCCGGCTGAGGGCTTGGAAATAACCGATCGGTGAGAGGTTGCGCCGGCGGGATCGTGGTGCGTTGAAGGTGTCTGATCGCATGTTGTGCCCGGGTGGGAATCCGGATTCACTCGAAAGTAAGTGCGCGGGGAGCGCTCGGAACTTTTGAGGATTTGAATCATGAAGAAGATAACCAAGGCAACCATCGCTGCGGCCGCCGCCGGTGTCCTGCTGGTGACTGGCGCCGGAACCGTCGCGCTGTGGCAGCAACTGGAAACCGTTGAAGCGGGAACCGTGGACACCGGCCACCTGAAACTTACCGTGGACGACAACGGCGTTTGGACCGATGTCAGCGGCGGCGGCGACGGCGTGCCCTTCGACCCTGCCACCGAGCAAATCGTCCCGGGCGACAGCGTGGCCTACACGCAGACCGTGCGAATCGATGCCGAAGGCAAGAACATCCAGGGCGCCCTGTCGGTGGGATCCCTGAAGGCGCTGCCGGAAGCGCTCCAGGACGAGGTAGAGCTCGGCTTGGAAATCGACGGAACTGCCGACGGCCTGAGCCAGTCCGGCAACGTGATTTCCTTTGCCGAAGAGGGTGTCTACCAGGTGCCGGTGAAAATCACGGTGACCTTCCCAGCCGGAACTGCCGCCTCCACGCCCAACGACACCATGGACCAGCCGATCGATCTGAACGCGTTGACGCTGACCCTGGACCAGGTCCGCAGCTAGCCCTTGGCGGATTCTCCGACCGTCATGCCAAAACCCTTGAAGTTCGCCTTCGCAGCGGCCGTGGTCCTGATGCTGGGACTCAGCGCCCAGAACACGGTCGCCGCTTGGCGTGCCGAAGGACAGGTTGACACCGGTTCGATCAAGACCGGCTCACTGAGACTGTTGGCTGGCAACGGGACAGAGTCGGGGAAAGACTACGTATTCCGGGAGCTGCAAACCCAGAACTTACTGCCGGGGTCGTTCGTACAGGCGCCGTTGACCATTTCCAACGCCGGGACGACGCCGCTGGCCTACGGGCTGACGGGAATCACCACCGGAACCGACTCCGCCAGCGCCAAGGACAAGGCTCTGGCGGCGGCTGCGAGGGTTGGCATCTATGCGGACGTGCCGCCTGGAAGCTGCACGGGAACACAGCAGGTCACCGGGCAGCTGCTCTACTCGGGCTCCCTGGCTGCGGGGGCATCCTTCGCCAGCCCGCGTGGGCTTTCAGCTGCGGGGACCGCAGGGGCCTCAGACGTCCTCTGCGTCAGGCTCAGCCTGCCGTCCGGCGCCGCGCAGAGTGCGGCAGGTGGCCGGATGACACCCACCCTCAGCTTCACGGGGCAGCAGAAATGACGGTGACGACGCAGGCGCAACGCCGCAGGGAAGAACAGAAAACCGGGCCGTTCTGGTGGGCTGGTCAGATCGTGTCCTGGCTGGCGCTGTTCACCGTGCTCTGCCTGCTCGCCGTCATGGTGCTCATTCCCAATCTCGGCGGGGGCACGGCCTACACCGTACTCACCGGATCCATGCGGCCGGACTACCCTCCGGGCCAACTGATCGTGGTCAAGCCGGTGCCGGTAGAGGACATCCAAGTGGGCGACGTGCTCACCTACCAGCTGGAATCCGGGAAACCCGGGGTGGTGACCCACCGCGTGGCCTCGGTGAACTCATCGCTGTCGGGCGAACAGCAGTTCGTGCTGCGCGGGGACGCCAACAATACCGACGATGCGCCGATCGTTGCAGAACAGGTTCGCGGCAAGCTCTGGTATTCGCTGCCTTGGCTCGGCTATCTCAATTCAGCGCTCAGCGCCTCGCAGCGGACCTGGCTGGCCTGGCTGGCCATCGGGGGACTGCTGGCCTATTCGCTGGTGATGTTCGCCGGGGCGTGGCGGGATCACCGTAGAAGGAAGACGTCATGAAGATCGCGGCGTCAACGAAAACCGTGCTGTCAGTGCTGCTCGCCGCCGGCCTGCTGGGTGCCGGGATCCCCGGTGCGCACGGCACCGGGAAAGACCCCCGCGGCCTGAGCTACAGCGTGGACGGCGGCGAGTTCCGCGCGACGCCGGAAGCGCTGTTCGGCGGGGAAATCCAGCTTGTTCCGGGCGACCGGCTCAGCGGAGATCTCGCCATCCGCAACGACCGTCCGCACCCCATCGAAGTCACGGTGAAGCCGGTGGTGTCGGCCCCCGCTGCCGGGCTGAAGTTCGGTGTGGCAGGGAACCCCACGGTGCGGCTGGAACCTCGGGAACATGCCAACTTTGCGTTGGAGGCGCGCCTGCCTACTTCTGCCGGAAATTCCTCGCAGGACCGGGCGCGAGCGCTGAGCCTGGCTATCAGCGCGATCGAGGTCACCAGCGGAATTTCGCAGGAACCTGAATTGCCGGACAGCCCGCAGTCTCCGGACCGCCCCGAGCCGCCGGACGCGGACGGGGAACATCCGCCCGATGAACTGGGCTCCACCGGTTTTAGCGGCTGGGCGGCCCCGCTCGCGCTGGGCATGGCCGCGTCCGGAGCGGCACTGTATCTGCGGTCGAAGCGACACGTCGCCCAAACATCGACACCCCAAGGAGGATCTCAATGAGCAGCCGATCGGTACAGGTCAAAGCGATCCTGTCGATGGGAATTCTGGTGGGCTTGGGCGGGGTGTCCACCTTGGCGGCCTGGACCGGAACCGCCACGGCGACCACCAGCATCACCGCCGCAAAGGTATCGCTCGGGGTCGGCGCAACGGCCTCCAGCGCGACCTCCGAAAGCTACACCGTGCCGGTCTCCTCGGTGAACTGGTACCCGGGAGCCAGCGCCGCAGCGGTAGTTGTCGTGAAGAACACCAGCACGGTCGAGCTGCCGTATTCCATCAGGGGCAGCATCACCGACAGCGGCGGCGTCGAATTGGGCAAGGCCATGCAGGTACAGGTGAAGACCGGATCCACGGTCAGCGGCACCGCACCGAGCGCGACTTGTTCCGGCACAGCGGCCATCGTAGATAAGAAAGCTGGATCAGCTTTCGGCGGGTCAGTTGAAGTATCGACACTGGCCGCAGGCGCTTCGGAAACACTCTGCGTGCAGTACTCGCTGCCCGTGACCGCGGCCAACAACCTGCAAGGCGCCACCACGAAGCTGGACCTGGTCTTCACCGGAACGGTGGGGTCATAAGGTGGGAAACCAGGAACGGATCAAATCCGATGCACGCAACGGCAACCCGCTCCAGCGCCTTGCGCTGAATGCCGGGGCGATCCTCGGATCCTTGTGCCTGCTCATGACGCTTGCGGCTGTGCTGTTTGGGGTGAAACCGCTGGTTTTTGCCAGCGGCTCGATGGGACCCGGCATCCCCACCGGATCGTTGGGGCTGGCTGTTCCCACCCCGATTGAGGAAGTTGCCATAGGTGACGTGGTTTCGGTGGTCACCAGCAACGAAGTTCGGGTGACGCACCGGGTAGCCGACAAGACCGAAGCAGGCCTGATCCTCAAGGGGGATGCCAATCCCGTCGCGGACCTGCAACCGTATGCGGTGGACAGCGCCGACAAGCTTCTGGTCAGCTTTCCGGGCTTGGGGTACCTGGTGACGTGGCTGTCCCAGCCATGGGCGTATTTCCTAGGCGGGTTGTTGTGCGCCTACCTGCTCTATCTCGCATTCTCGCGTAGCCCGCAGCCAGCAGTTGGTGAATCCGTCCCGAGAAGTTCTACCCAGAAACGCAATTCGGAGACTGATGCCGATGCTTGTGCAGGATCCCCTGGGCGAGGGGACTTGCCTCGTGCTGGCATATCCCGACTTTTGTGCATGGTGCTTGTTCTTTCGACGGCGGTCGCTTCGTTGCAACTTCACCCTGCGGTCGAATCGACGCAGGCTGCTTTCACTTCCACGGCGAAAGCCGGGGGTACGTTGCACGGCGCCGTTATGCAACCGGCCAAGAATCTTTCATGCAAAGACAAATCCTCGCTATCCGGTAACAATGTCATCAACTTCGCATGGCAAGCTCCAGCAGCCCAGGGTGCGAAATTAACGGGATACAAGGTATCTGTCCAAGTCAACGACAGTGAAGAGAAATTTTCCGACCCCCTGCCTGCGTCTACCACCACGTACGCTGTCGATATTTCCCCTTCGGGCGGGTTGCTGTCGTTCCTGATAGACCTTCTGGGCAACCTCTTTGGATCGAAATTTGACGTGAACTTCCGCGTGTATGCCATGTACGACAACGGATGGATTTCCGCCCCTAGCGTCTATTCGGGTGCGAAGGGCTCCATTGGTTTGCTTGGAGTTGTCAGGTCGCTACATTGCTCGTGAATGGCGGCGAAGCCCATGCGGTGGTTCTCCCCGCTTCGTTAATTGGAACGAATATCTTCCAAGCCGAGGAGGATGAGTTCAAGGCCTCTGTGGAAGGCCAGTCGCGCTCTCTGCTGTAGCTGGAGACCGGCATCTAATGCTTCCTTGAACTCTTGGCTTGAGGCGTCATCTGCTTCCCATACGATCTCGGGTGCCGCCGCATCCAGCGCCGAGCCGAGCACGAATGAATCGATGATGGTGATCGCTTGCAATCGGTCTGCCGGCGGGAACCCCGCCTGCGCGAGAGTTTCCGCCAACGCATCGTAGACCCGCAAGGTGGTGCGGTCCCGCACGGTATGGCTGGTGAGCAGAGGGATCAGCCGCGGGTGCTTCGAATACGACTCCCAATAGGATGTGGCAATCTGCCGTACGGTCTGCTGCCAGTCGCCTGAAGCACCGCCCTCGAGGCTGATCGCGGACATGGCGCGGCCGCGCATCAGCTCGATGATTTCATCCTTGCCTGAGACGTGGTTGTAGATCGAGGACGCCGTCACGGACAGGGCCTTGGCCAATTGCGGGAGCGTAAACTCGCCGTGCTTGTCGACCAAAGCCAACGCCGCAGCGGCGATGGCATCCGGGCTGAGTTTGGGCTTCGAGGGTCGCGCCATGGGATCCGCTGCTTTCTGCTAGGGGTCTTCCACCTGAGCCTATCCGAATTAAACGAAAATCATTCGTTTAGCTCTTGCGTGTGACACAAGGCACTGCCTATCCTATAAACGAATCACATTCGTTTTAGCGATGGAGCATAGCCATGAAAGAAATACTCGCCCTCACACCGCCGGCATCTCCGGCCCGCGTGGATGCCGCCGAGCGCGGGGAACTGACGGTCGCGCTGGTTCAGCACCGCTGGCATGAAAACCCGCAGGCGCTGCGCGGCGAACTGGAAGACGGCATCCGCCGTGCCGCCGCCCAGGGGGCCAAGATCGTGTACCTGCCGGAGCTGACGCTGAGCAAGTACCCGGCCTTCGCGGTGCCGACCCCGGATGCCGCGGATGAGTCCGCCGAGGACCTGGAGAATGGGCCTACCGTGGCCTTCGCCCGCGACATGGCCGCCCGTTACTCCATCCACGTGCACATTTCGCTGTTCCGCAAGGCCCCGGCCGCGGACGGTCTGGGATTGAATACCGCCGTGGTCGTGGCACCGGAGGGTGAGATCGTCGCGCTGACCAACAAGCTGCACATTCCGCGCACCGCCGGCTACTACGAGGACAAGTATTTCCGTGAGGGACCGAATGACGATCCTTACCCGGTGCATCGCATCGAGGCGCTGAACGGGCTGGCCATGGGCCTGCCCACCTGCTGGGACGAGTGGTTCAGCGAACCACCGCGCATCTACTCGCTGGCCGGTGCGGACCTGGTGGCCTACCCGACGGCCATCGGCTCCGAACCGGACCACCCGGACTTCGACACCGAGCCGCTGTGGCGCCAGACCATCATCGGCAACGGCATCGCTAACGGGCTGTTCATGGTGGTCCCCAACCGCTGGGGCGACGAAGGCGCGCTGACCTTCTACGGATCCTCCTTCATTTCCGACCCGTACGGCCGTGTCCTGGCTCGGGCGCCGCGCGACGAATCCGCCGTCCTGGTGGCAACCCTGGACCTGGACGCCCGCCGCGACTGGCTGACGCTCTTCCCGTTCCTGCGCACCCGCCGCCCGGAAACCTACGGCGCGCTGACCGAAGCCCGCGCCGAGTCCGGCCTGGGAGAAATGGGGCGCTCCCATGTCTGAGTTCCTCATGCCCGCCGAAACCGACCCGCAGGAACGCATCTACATTGCCTTCCCCTCCGGCGGCTACACCCTGGGCGACACCGCCGAGGAAGCCGAGGCCGCACGCGGCACCTGGGCAGCGGTAGCCAAGGCCGTCGCCCGCTTCACCCCGGTGACCATGCTCGTCGACCCGCAGGCCGAATCCGACGCCCGCCGCCACCTGGGCCAGGACGTCAGCTACGAGCTGCGCGAGCTGGACGACGCCTGGATGCGGGACATCGGCCCGACCTTCGTGCGCGATGCCTCCGGCGGGCTGTGCGCCATCGACTGGAACTTCAACGGCTGGGGCGCCCAGTCCTGGGCCTCCTGGGGCAAGGACTCGAAGATCGCCGCCCAGGTGGCGCAGCTGGAAAACGCCACCCGGGTCCGGTCCTCGATCACCAACGAGGGCGGCGGAATCCACGTGGACGGCGAGGGCACCATGCTGGCCACCCGCAGCGTCCAGCTGGACCCGGGGCGCAACCCCGGGGCCACCGAATCGCAGATCGAAGCCGAATTCGCCCGGCAATTGGGAGTCTCCAAGGTCATTTGGCTGGAGCGCGGGCTGACCCGCGACAATAAGGAATTCGGCACCCGCGGCCACGTGGACATCGTTGCCTGCTTCGCGGCGCCCGGCGTGGTGCTCTACCACGACCAGCAGGACCCGACCCATCCGGATCATGCAGTTTCCGCGGAGGTGCGCGGCATCCTGGAGCAGGCGGTCGATGCCAAGGGGCGCCGCCTGCGACTGGTCCCCGTCCCGGCGCCTGCGACGCTGGAGGACGAGGAAGGCTGGGTGGACTACTCCTACATCAACCACCTGGTCACCAACGGGGGAGTCATCGCCTGCTCCTTCAACGACCCGAACGATGCGCAGGCAGCCCGGATCCTCGCCCAGGCCTACCCGGGGCGTGAGGTCGTCCCGGTGGATGCCACCGAACTCTATGCCCGCGGCGGAGGAATCCACTGCATCACCCAGCAGGTTCCGAAGCGATAGAACCTCCCCTCCGAACAAGGACCCAGTGCGATGAAAGACAATGCCAAACCCAGCCGGCTGAGCACCAGCCCGGTCACCGAAACCGGCAAGGGCCTGGCCGCAGGCCAGATCGGCTTGTTCACGGCCATCGTGATCGGTGTATCCACCATTGCGCCCAGCTACGTCGTGGCCAGCACGCTCGGCCCCACCGCCGAGGCGGTGGGCACGCACCTGCCGGCGATCTTCATCATCGGGTTCATCCCGATGTTCCTGGTGGCCCTGGGCTACCGCGAATTGAACCGGGCTATGCCGGACAACGGCACCACCTTCACCTGGGTGTGGAAGGCCTTCGGTCCGCGCGCCGGATGGATGGGCGGCTGGGGCATGCTCGCGGCGAATATCATCGTCCTCTCCAACCTGGCCGGCGTCGCGGTGGACTTCTTCTACCTCTTCCTGGCCCAGGCCACCGGGCAGGAGCAGTTGGCCGATCTAGCCTCCAACCCGTGGATCAACGTGGCCACCTGCCTGGTATTCATGCTGGGCGCCACCTGGATCTCGGTGCGCGGACTGCACGCCGCCTCGCTGGTGCAGTACCTGCTGGTCGGATTCCAGGTGCTGGTGCTGCTGTGGTTCACCATCGCGGCCCTGGACAAGGCGGCCCCGGCGGTGCAGTTCTCGCCCGAGTGGTTCAACCCGCTGGGCATTGATTCCTTCTCCGCCATGGCGGTGGGCCTGAGCCTGTCGATTTTCGCCTTCTGGGGCTGGGACGTCTGCCTGTCGATGAACGAGGAAACCAAGAACGGCGAGCGCACCTCGGGTCTGGCCGCCGGGTTCACCGCGGTGATCGTGCTGGCCGTGTACCTGCTGACCTCCGTGTCAGCCACGGTGTTCGCCGGGGTGGGGGATTCCGGCCTGGGCCTGGCGAATCCGGAGAACATCGGCAACGTGTTCGCCGCACTGGCCGGACCGGTGATGGGTCCTGCCGCGATCCTGCTCTCGCTGGCCACCCTAGCTTCCTGCGCGGCCTCGCTGCAGTCAACCATGATTTCCCCGGCACGCTCCATGCTGGCCATGGGACACCACGGGGCGTTGCCTCCGGTCTTCACCCGGATCCACCCGAAGTTCGGCACCCCGGCCTTTGCCACCATCGTGGCGGCGGTGGTCTCCACCGCCTTCTACGCGATGATGCGGTTTGTCTCCACCAACGTCCTGAACGACACCATCCTGGCGCTGGGCATGATGATCTGCTTCTACTACGGGATCACCGCGTTCGCCTGCGTCTGGTTCTTCCGCTACACGCTGCTCGCCTCGGCGCGCAACTTCTTCATCCGCGCGGTGGCCCCGCTGCTGGGTGGACTGGCGCTGGTTGCGGTCTTCCTGCAGACCACCGTCGACTCCCTGGACCCCGAGTACGGTTCGGGAACACACGTGGCGGGCATGGGCCTGGTTTTCGTGGTCGGCATAGGCATCCTGGTGCTCGGCGCCGTGTTCCTGGTCGGCGCCCGCAAGCGCCGTGCGGGGTTCTACGAATCCCGGCCGGAAACCCGGTACATCAAGCAGGAAAACTCCTAGCCGCGGGAAAGGCCGCCCGGCCGCGCACCGGGCGGCCTTCGCCCTGCGGCTAGGACAGGCCGGCCCGCATCCGGCGTTCGAGGAATACCGGATTGCTGATGGCGCGGTCGGCCGCGAACCGTGGGATCACCCCGGCCTCCCCGGTGGCCAGCTGGGCCAGATGCTCGCCGATGGCGGGAACGAATTTGAAGCCGTGGCCGCTGAAGCCGGCGCCGATGGCCACCGGTCCCAGCCGGTCGAGGATGAAATGCTCGTCCTCGGTATTGGCGTAGGTGCAGGACACCGGCTCGAAGCTGTCCGGATCGGTGCCCGGAAGCCAGCGGCGGGCATAGGCCTGCAGCGCGCAGAGCTGGTCGGCGACCAGCTGGTGCGGGCGGTGCTCAGGGTCGACCACGCGGCCCGAGCCGTGCCAGCCGACCTTGATGCCTTCGCCGGGGGTGCGCATGCCGTAGACCGGCGCGAAGATCTTCAGGCCGCCATGGTCTCCCGGCGGCAGGGTGTGGTTGAAGCCCGGCCACTGCGCGGAGGTCCCGCGCTGGGCGAAATGCACCGGGTGCTCCTCGGTGACGTGGATGCGGGGCAGGGCCCAGCGCTCGCCGAGCAGCGTGCGGGTCCACGCGCCGGCGGCGAGGATGACCCGGCGTGCGGATATCGTGGTCGTGCGTTCGCCGTCGTCCACCACGATTTTTGCCATGTCCTCGGAGACAACCTCCAGCTGGAGCACCCGGTGCCCGTGGCGGATCTCGGCTCCGGCGGCCGCGGCTAGCCGCTGCAGGGTTGCTACGGCGAGGTCGGCGTTCAGCTGCCCGCCGCTGGGGATATGCAATGCCTGCGTCTCGAATCTCATGCCGGCGAAGCGCGCGCCGGCTTCGTCGGCGTCCAGCAGCTCGCTGTCGATGCCGGCGGCCGTGAGCGCTGCATGGATGGCCTGCTGGCCGGCTTCATCGCCGTGGTTGACCAGGCCTGTCCGGTTCAGCAGCTGCACGCCGCCGGCTTGGGAGATGTCCTCCCACAGCTGGTCGGCGCGCCGCAGCAGCCCCACGTACGCAGGATCCGCATAGGCGGGGTTGAAATTGCGGGTGGCGCCGTGGGAGGCCCCCTCGTGGTGTCCGGGGGCGAAGCGCTCCAGCAGCAGGACCTGGTGTCCCCGGCTGGCGAGGGAGAAGGCGGCGGCCGAGCCCATGGCTCCGCCCCCGATGATCAGGAAGTCAACGTCGGTGCTCATGGTTTCAGCCTAGGCTCGGTGCCCCGGCGGGCTGGCTCCGGCGCCGTAATATTGCGGGCCCAATGGCGCCGCCGCCGGATCGGTGCGGCCGCCCGGAGAAGGGTTTCAATGCGTGCCGCGTTGCCGTGTATGGTCGACTGCAGAGGCCGGGCATGACTGGCACGGCGGCTGGACTGCCCTCGCAGGCCCGGTCGTCTTGTGCCTCGGCGCCCCATGGCAAGCAAACAGGAATCGGAGTCCGCGTGGAGCAAACGGTGCAACTCGGTGCGTTGATCGGCCTGGCCGCGGCGGTGTTCGTCGGGGCGTCCACCCAGCGCATCTCCGGCATGGGCTTCGCGCTGGTGGCCTCCCCCTTCCTGGTGATGGTGCTCGGACCGTTCGAAGGCATCATGCTGGTGAACTTCCTCGGGGCATGCAGCAGCCTGCTGATCTTCGCGCAGGTCTTCCGGCAGGTCGAGTACAAGAAGATCGCGTTACTGCTGGTTCCCGCGGTGATCATGACCTTTCCCGGGGCCTGGGTGGCCAAACTGCTCGGCGGACCCTGGCTGTCCATCGGCATTTCGATCATGGTGATCCTCGCCTTGGGCGCCAGTTTCCTGGTCCGCAACCTGCCGGCGGGACAGAGCAAGGGGCTGGCCATCGGCGCCGGCGCCATTTCCGGCTTCATGTCGGTCACCGCCGGCGTCTCCGGCCCCGCCATCGCCGGGTATGCGGTGGCCAGCCGCTGGCCGCAGGCGAAGTTCGCGATTTCCGTGCAGCTGTACTTCCTGGTGCTCGCAGTGTCCTCGCTGCTCGCCAAGGGCGGCATGCCACAGCTGGACTGGATCCAGTGGATCACCTGCCTGGCAGCCATGGTGCTGGGCATCGTGCTGGGCAATGTCCTCGCACCGAAGATCCCGGCGAAGATCAGCCGCGCCTTCGTGGTCCTGGTCGCGCTCGCCGGCGCGGTCGTGCTGCTGGTCAACGGGATCACGGCGCTGGCCTAGCAGCCCGCCGGCCATGGCGTGAAACGTTCATGGAACAATGGATCCCGTGCCTCTCCACTTCCCCGAGCCGTCGAACCCCAGGCGCGTGACCGAACTCGAAATCGAGCGGAACGCGCTGTGGTCGGGGCTGTTCTGCGCGCTGTTCGGGCTGGCCACCGCCCTGATCATTTTCGCCGGAGAACGCCCCGCGTTGTTCGGCGGACTCTCCGTGGGTTCCGTGGCCTCGGTGACCGGCGGCGTCTCGGCGGGACTGTCCAGCGCCTACGCATTCCGGAGCCTGCTGCGCCAGCGTGAACCATGGCTGCGCCGCATTCCCGCCTGGCGCCAGTACGTGGCGGCCATCGGCCTGGTGCTGGTCCACGTGGCCAGCACCGTGATGATGATCCTGGTGGCCACGCACCTGTTCCAGCAGGCGTTCATCGGCCTGCACCTGGATGTGCTGGCCGGTTCGCTGGCCGTCAGCGGCATCACCGGGCTGAGCGCCTATCTGGCGCTGGTGGCCACGGCGCGCACCAGTGCCGAGAACCTGTCGGTGGTGCTGGGCATCTATATGGCCGCCGGGGTGCTGATCAGCATGCTGCTGGCCGAGGACCAGGGCTGGTGGCAGGGAATGTTCTCTCGGCTGGGAACCGCGCAATCCGGCATGGGCTCCTTCTGGACCTTCAATACGACCATGATCATTTCGGGCCTGGTGCTGATCTCGTTCACCGAGTTCCTCACCCGCGACCTGGTGGTGCTGTCCAAGACCTACCGGTGCCGGCCCAACTTGGAACGCTATCCGGTGATCCGCCGGCTGAGGCCCCGTCCGCGCGTCGTGCGGTGGTGCCTGATCGCCGTGTCAGCGGGCATCATCGGCGTGGGAAGCGTTCCGATGAACCTGTCCCTTGACGTGCATTCGGCCTTCGTCCAGCTGGCCTCCGTCGCCATGATCATCCTGCTCATGGGAACGCTGGTTCTGCTGCCCGGCTACCCGGCGGTCTTCCACATGATGTCCCTGTCTGCAGTCGGCGCGATCTGGGTCGCATACCTTCTCTGGGATGCCTGGTCCTACTACAACCTCACCGGGTTCGAACTGTCGGCGGTGGCGATCCTGTTCACCTGGATCTCGGTCTTCATCCGGACCACCGCCGCGATGATCCGCGACGGACAGGAGCCGCGCAGTACGCATGGCCCAGGGGCACGCAGCATCCTCAGCGATCCAGCACCAAGGACTGAAAAGCCTAGCGACTGAGAGTCGCCGTGTCGATCGGCCGGTACCCGCGTTTGCGGCCGGATCGAGGTCCCCCGTTCCGGGTGGTATTCCCGATGTCCTGTGAATTGGATCCTTGACGTTTCCTTGGAGTTATCACGCAGTAAAACCCTCAGACAACGATTTCTGTAGCGTGATGGGTGTCGTTTCAACCGAATAACTGAGGAGGGCAAGATGGGTCTCGGAGACAAGATTCAGAACAAGTCAGAAGAAGTTGTCGGCAAGGCCAAGGAAGCCACGGGCAAGGCGACCAACGACAGGTCGTTGCAGGCCGAAGGCGTCAAGGAGCAGGCTGCTGCAAATGCCAAGCAGGCTGGCGAAAAGGCCAAGGACGCGTTCAAGGACGCGACCGACAACAAGTAGAAGTCGATCACCCCAGTGGCCCTGTCGTTGCGACGGGGCCATTGGCCTGTTCAAAGGCCGCTTATTCGGTTTCCCGCTGGCGCTCGTCCGGTTCGCTTCGCTCTTGTTCCGCCGGGCCCATGCCGGTTAAATGCAAGCGCACTGGCCCACGGACGGTGTGCAGATCGACGTCCTGACCATGCTGGGTCACCCGAAGTGCGCCGTCTGCGGCCAATGAAGCGGCAATCTGCCGTACGGCATCCATCCGGAGCCGCCAGCGTTCGCCCTCTCCGCCGACGACGCGTGCAACGTCGCTGGGGCAGATCGAGGAGCCCTGCCTTTTGCCTAACAGGGTGAAGATCGTGGCGCGGATGCGCTCGTTTAGCTTGTCCTCGCGGGGTTCCTCCCACCAGGGCTGTCCATGTTCGCCCAGAGCCAGTTTGGCTTGATGGACCCTGATTCTGGCTTCCTCGTTGCCCCGGCCTACCTCGCGGCGGGCGTTCATCAATTCATCAACAAGTTCCTGTCGCAGCTTCGGCGGGATCCCTGGATCGCTCGCACGCCACTTCCTCCCGGAAATGACCAGATATCGACCGTCTTCCGTTCGCTCCGCTACTTGGTCCTTGTCCATCGTTGCGTTTCGGCCCCCTCCACCATCTTCCGTTCCTGCGCTGTCCGCCGCATGTACCCGACGGGGTTCTAGGGTAGGACAACTTCTGCGGTCGATGTGAGGGGTGTCAGGCAGCTACCAGCCGGCGCGGCGAAGTGCAGCTAAGGGTGGAAAGCGGACTCAAGGTCCCGAAGCTACAGGGGCCGATCCCAGTTTTCTGGCAGTTGCGGGCGATGGTTTACACCGGTCATGCGAAGGTCCTAGGCTCGGGGCATGCCAGTGATGATCAGAACGATCCAGACCGCGGTACCTTCGACAGTCTTGAAGCAGGAGGAAGTCCGAGAGGTCTTTGCGACCCAGCCCGAGCTGAGCCGGCTGGGGCAGCGGCTGGTCGCGACCTCCTTCAATTCGGCAGACATCGATACCCGCTATAGCTGTGTTTCGGAATTCAACACCGAACTTCCCGAACCGGCCGAACCGATGTTCTATGACCGTTCCTCCGGCCTGCTCCGGTCGCCGAGCACCGCCGCACGCAACAGGGTCTACGTGGAGCACGCAGGGGACCTGTTCGTCGAGGCCGCCCGGCGCGCGCTGGATGCCTGCCCGGGGCTCGAACCGGCGGACGTCACCCACGTGATCACGGTGTCCTGCACCGGCTTCTACAACCCCGGCCCGGACTACCAGATCGTGCGGAGCCTCGGGCTGGACCCGTCCACCGTGCGCCACCATCTGGGGTTCATGGGCTGTTATGCCGCCTTCCCGGCGCTGCGCGCGGCCCGGGATTTCTGCCTCGCCGATGAGAACGCCACCGTGCTGGTGGTCTGCGTGGAGCTGTGCACGCTGCATGTCCACAGCTCCAACGACCCCGATACCATCATGGGCTCGGCCATCTTCGCCGACGGCGCCGCCGCCGCGGTGGTGGCCCGGGGCGGCGAGGGGCTGCAGATCGACGATCTCAAAACCACGTTGACCCCGGTGGGCGAGGAATCGATGGCCTGGAACATCGGCGACCACGGATTCGAGATGGTGCTGGGAACCTACGTCCCGCACATCATCGACGACCACATCACCGACGCGCTTACGCCGCTGCTGGAGGCCGACGCGGAGGCGCCGCTGGAGATCGGTCAGATCGCGCACTGGGGAATCCACCCGGGCGGCCGCGCCATCCTCGACCGGATCCAGAACCGGCTGCAGCTCTCCGAGACGCAGTTGCTGCCGGCACGCCGGATCCTGCGCGATTTCGGGAACATGTCCAGCTCCACGGTGCTGTTTGTGCTCAAGGAAATCCTCGAAGCCGAGAACACCCGAGCCGGGGAACGCGTCTGCGCCATGGCGTTCGGCCCCGGGCTCACGGTGGAAACGGGCTTGTTCACGGTGAAGCCGAGCTCCGGAACCAGCTGATGCGGCGGCACCCCGAGGAAGTGGAGGCCATGGACCTCCCGGACTGCGACCCGGTGCTGCTGAACCGGACCTACGCCCAGTTCCCGCTGGTGAACAGGGCGGTCGGCGGATGGAAGCAGATCTACGCGCGGCAGATCGCCCCGGTGCTGGCCCGCGGCGAACCGGCCCGGCTGCTGGATATCGGCTGCGGCGGGGGAGACATCGCCCTGCAGCTGGCGCGCTGGGCCCTGCGCGACGGCTACGAGCTGGACGTCCGGGGCATCGACCCGGATGAGCGGGCCATCGCCTTCGCCCGGCGGGCCGCGATGAAAAGTCCCCTGCCGGCCAGGAAGATCGAGTTCGCCCGCTGCACCAGCGCGGATTTGGTACGCCGCGGCGAAGCGTTCGACGTGGTCATCTCCAACCACCTGCTGCATCATCTGGGCGAGACCCAGCTGCGCGGGATCCTGGCCGACACCGAAGCCCTGGCCACCGGGCTGGGGCTGCATGCAGACATCCGGCGCTCCCGAAGAGCTTCGCTGCTGTTCGGGGCGGCGACGCTGCCGCTGGCGGGGACCTCGTTGATCCGCCGCGACGGGCTGGCCTCCATCCGCCGCAGCTACATCCCGATGGAACTCGTCCGGCGCGTGCCGGCCGGATGGCAGGTGCACACCGCCAAGCCGTTCAGGAACTTGCTGGTCTACCGACCGGTCCGGGCATGAGCACCCGGAGCCGGGGAGGCGCTGCCCATGGATGACGCGGCGATCATCGGCGGCGGGCCGGTGGGGTTGGGCCTTGCGGTGCTCCTGGCCCAGCAGGGATGGACGGTGCGGGTTTTCGAGCGCCGCCACGGGATTTCCGGGCATTCCAGGGCCATCGGCCTGCACCCGCCGGCCCAGCAGGTGCTGGCCCGAGCCGGGCTGGCGGCGCAGCTCGCCGAGCAGGGCACCGCAATCCGCCGGGGGCTGGGCATCAGCAACGGCCGGCGGATCGCCGCGTTGGACTTCGCCTCGCTGCCCGGCCCCTACCCCTACGTGCTGGCGCTGCCGGAGCACCAGACCGTGGCGCTGCTGCGGGAGAGGCTGCGCGCGCTGGATCCGCTGGCCCTCGTCGAAGGCCATGAATTCCAGGGAATCGAAGGCCAGTCGCGGGAATGCATCCGTTTCACCGTCGCCGGGCCCGGTGGCCTGCAAGCCAGGGAAGCCTCTTGGCTCATCGGCGCGGACGGGGTGCAGTCCGCGGTGCGCGCCGAGCTCGGGGTTGCGTTCCGCGGCCGAGAGCTGCCGGACCGCTACCTCATGGGCGACTTCCCGGAGACCACCGCCTGGCCGCACAGCGCCGCCTTGTTCATCGAGGCGCAGGGCATCGTCGAATCCTTCCCGTTGCCCGGCGGGATGCGCCGCTGGGTGGCCAGGCTCGGGCACGGGCAGTCCCAGGACGCGGATTTGCCGGAGCTGATCCGGGAACGCACCGGCTACCGGGTGGACGCGGAGGCCTGCACCATGCGCAGCTGCTTCTCCACCGCCAACCGCAGGGCGGCCAGCATGATGCAGGGCCGGGCCGTGCTGCTGGGAGATGCCGCCCACCAGATCAGCCCCATCGGCGGACAGGGCATGTGCCTAGGCCTGATCGGGGCGGCGAGGCTCGCGGATCTGCTGGTTTCCGGCGCCGTGCCGGGTGGTGGGCAGCTGCTGCAATTCCAGGCGCGGCAGCTGAAGGCCGCCCGGCAAGCGGGCCTGAAAGCCCACCTGAACATGGCGCTGGGCAGGCCGGTGGCGCCGTGGCTGCTGCCCGCGCGCAACCTGCTGTTCTCCGCGGCGGCGGCGAACCGCACGGTGCGCGATGCGGTGGCCCGCAGCTTCACCATGACCTGAATGCCGCGCGTGCCCAAACTCACCGCCTGCGCCCGGCCAATACGTGAAACAATGGATGGTGATGACTTCGAGCAACCCCACCACACTTTCCGCTGACGAGCGCAAGGCCCTGCGCCTGGAGCAGGCCGCCGCCCAGCGTGCCCAGCAGCTGCGCATTTCCACCTCCCGCGCCCAGGCCGAAGGCCGCGCGCAGGTCATTCCGACCGCCGAGGGCTGGAAGCAGGAGATGGGCGCCGACGGCCGCCCCGAACTGCAGTTCGCCACCAAGCGACGCGTCTCCCAGCCGCCGACCCACCTGGCGGACCTCACCCTGGCCGAGCGCCAGGAGAAGCTGAAGGAACTGGGGCTGCCAGGATTCCGCGCCAAGCAGCTCTCGGTGCACTACTTCCAGCACTACACCACCGACCCGGCCAAGATGAGCGACCTGCCTAAGGAGCGCCGCGGGGAACTGGTCGACGCCATGTTCCCGAAGCTGCTGACCGAGGTCAAGCGGCTGACCACCGATGACGGCAGGACCGTCAAGTTCCTGTGGCGCCTGTTCGACGGCTCGCTGGTCGAGTCCGTGCTGATGCGCTACCCGAACCGCATCACCCTGTGCATCTCCTCGCAGTGCGGCTGCGGCATGAACTGCCCGTTCTGCGCCACCGGACAGGCGGGCCTGACCCGCAACATGTCCACCGCGGAGATCCTGGACCAGATCGTCCAGGCCAACCGCGTCATCGCCGAGGGCGGCCTGGGCGGCCAGAAGCACCCGGACGAGCGCGTGGGCAATATCGTGTTCATGGGCATGGGCGAACCGCTGGCCAACTACAAGCGCGTCATGAACGCCGTGCACCGCATGGTCGCCGAGGCCCCGGAGGGCCTGGGCATGAGTGCCCGCGGCATCACCGTCTCCACCGTCGGCCTGGTGCCGGCCATCCGCAAGCTCGCCAACGAAAACGTGCCGGTCACCTTCGCGCTGAGCCTGCACGCCCCGGATGACGAGCTGCGCGACGAGCTGATCCCGGTGAACTCCCGCTGGAAGGTCGACGAGGCGCTGGATGCGGCCTACGACTACTACGTGAAGACCGGACGTCGCGTCTCCATCGAGTACGCGCTGATCAAGGACATGAACGACCACGAGTGGCGCGCCGAAATGCTGGCGAAGAAGCTCAACGCCCGCGGCCGCGGCTGGGTTCACGTGAACCCGATCCCGCTGAACCCGGTGCCGGGCTCCATCTGGACCCGCAGCGAACCGGACATCACCAGCAAGTTCGTGCGCCGGCTGGACGAGCTGGGTGTGCCGACCACGCTGCGCGACACCCGCGGCAAGGAAATCGACGGCGCCTGCGGCCAGCTGGCCGCCGACGGCGACAAGTAGCCTCCGCCGCCCCGGGCAGGGAAGCCTATACTTTGGCTAAGACCTAAGTAGAGGGGGACTGCTCATGAGCACGATTCGACTTCCGAGGATCGCCGTCTCCCGGGACCTGGCCAAGGACCTGGTCTGGGCCGACGAGGTGAAGGCCGACGAGCCGGTGGTGCTCGACGGCCGCTGGATGGTCGTGAACAACGAGGACTTCGCCAGCCAGCTCGCCACCGAGCTGCGCAAGCGGAACATCGTGCACTTCGAGGTGCTCGGCGGCAGCCCCGAATGGCAGGACGCCATTCGGGCCGCCGGGGCCACCTACAACGTGCAGATCAACGTGCAGTCGCTGGACTAGGCGTCGATCCAGCGGATGTTCTTCCCGGACCGTTCCAGCACGCCGTCCCACAGCTTCTGCTCCGCATAACCCTGCTGCCTGCCCGAGTTGTTGAAGAACAGCTCGGCGTACTTCTCCCAGCGGACATAGTCCTGGCGCAGCTCGTTGTTCTCGATGCGGCTGGCGGCGGTGCGGAACTGGCCCTGCAACGCGGCCTGGGCCAGCGCCGGAAAGGGGTCGGGCCCCGCGGAACCCGACTGCAGGTAGTCCAGATGCTCCGTCCACCGACTGCGCAGTTTCAATGCCACATCCTGGACCGCGATCAGCGCGGCCAGCTGCGCGGTATTGCGGCGTTCGGCGCGCTGCGCCCTGCGGTTTCCCAGCACCGTCACCCAGGTGATGGCCAGGCCCGTGAGCAGGCCGAGGAACGCGGTGGTCCACGGGGTCAGGCTCAGCGATGAAATGTCCTCCCGCACGAAATCGCACAGCTGGATCAGGTCCTTCGAATCCAGCTGCCCGCACGTTTGAATCTGCATCACGCCCCCTCGCCGCCGCCCATCCAGGCCATGCCGGTATTCTATGCGCGAATCCGGCGGGCCAATAGGGCCAGCGGGAACCAGCGCCGGCCCGGGCGCGGTTAGGCAGGAGCATGCTTGGCGGCCCGCACCGCGCGGATCATGGCCCAGGCCAGCGCAAGGGCGAACGCGGGGAGCTCGACCAGCAGGAAGACCGGCCCGAGCAGCAGCGTGCAGGCGGCGGCCGCGGCGGTGCAGGCAAACCCTGTCCATGAAGGCGCCAGCGCGGCGGCGTGGCCCGCGCGCCAGGCCTCATCGGAGGCGAAGAGCGCAGGCAGCCGGTAGCCGGCCCAGTGGTTGCGGGTGATCCTGTCGGCAGCGCAGGCCCTGCAGGTCAGCGCAGAGGCGAGCATGAGCAGCGGCAGGATGAACGTCATGGGCAGATATCCCTGATGCATCGTCATGTGACCCACCCGTTTCCCGGTTCCTGATTCCGAGGATAAACCCGCCGCGAGCGCCTGGCGCCATGAATATGCCATGCGCTGGCTGAGCACCCGAAGCGAACTAGGAGCTTGCCTGCGGCGGACGGTATGGTTCAGATATGGCTGTCTCAGATCCTCTTTTCCTTGATAAATCCAATCCGGAGTTGTGGAACTCGATTGGGAAGTTCGCCAATCAGCTGGCCAAGTCCTACCAGGCGGCAGGCATCAGCGACCGGCTGGCCGAACTGGTGAACCTGCGCGTCTCGCAGATCAACGGCTGCGCCTACTGCCTGGATCTGCATGCCCGCAAGGCCATCGACGCCGGGGAGAGCCTGCAGCGCATCAACTTGCTGTCCACCTGGAATGAATGCGGCGGACTGTTCGACGAGGAAGAGTGCGCGGCGCTGGCCATCGCCGAGGCCGCAACCACCCTGCCCACCCCCGAGGAGCGCATCGCGGCGGTAGCTTCGGCACGGCTGGTGTTCACCGACGAGCAGGTGGCCGCCATCCAATGGATCGCCGTGGCGATGAACGCCTTCAACCGGATCTCGGTGCTCTCCCGGCATCCGGTCAAGGACCGCACCCTAACCGAAAGCGCACAGCAGTGAAGGTATCCAAGCGCGGAGAAGTCCCGCCGTTCGAGGTCATGCAGATCGTCGAGGACGTCGCGCACCTGCGCGCCGCCGGCCGCGACGTGATTTCCTTGTGCGTCGGGGAACCCGGCGGGGGAGCACCCGCCGCGGTCAACGAGCTCGCCGCACAGCTGCATGCGCGGAACGCGGATTTCGGCTACACCCCGACCGCCGGCTTGGCCGAGACCCGCGAGGCCTTGGCCGCGCACTATCTGGCCCGCTACGGGGTCCAGATCCCGGCGCGGAACTTCATCATGACCACAGGATCCTCCGGCGCCTTCCAGCTGGCGTTCCTCGCCGCCTTCGACGCCGGGGAAGTGGTGGCGTTGGCCCGTCCCGGGTACCCGGCCTACGCCAACATCCTCGGTGCCTTGGGCCTCACGGTGCTGGATCTTCCCACCGGTGAAGCCGAACGCTTCCAGCCGACCGTGCAGCTGCTGGAACAGGCCCTGGCCGAGCACGGGCGGCTCGACGGCCTGGTCATCGCCTCGCCGAACAACCCGACCGGCACCATGTTCAGCGCAGACGAGCTCGACGAGCTGTGCAGCTGGTGCGAAGACCACGGTGTGAGGCTTGTCAGCGACGAAATCTACCACGGCATCGAATTCGTTCCCGAACGCCAGGGGCGCACCTCCTGGGAGTTCTCCCGCTCCTCGATCGTGGTTTCGTCCTTCTCCAAATACTGGGGCATGACCGGCTGGCGCCTGGGCTGGATGATCGTCCCGGACGACATGCTGGCCGCGGTGGATGCACTGGCCTCGAACCTCGCCTTGTGCGCGCCGGCCCCGGCCCAGCGTGCGGTCATCGCCGCCTTCGATCCGTCGAGCCTGGCGGAGGCTGAACAGCGGGTCGCGGAGTTCGCGAAAACCCGCGAGCTGGTGCTGGCCAACTACGGAAAACTGGGCATCGAGCAGGCCGCGCCGGCCGACGGCGCGTTCTACCTCTACGGGAGGCTCAGCGAGCGAGTCCTCGACCGCTTCGGCACCGCCGGAGAGTACTGCCGGCAGGTGCTGGAACATGCCCAGGTGGCGCTGACCCCGGGCGGCGACTTCGACCCGTTCGAGGGGCACCTGTTCATCAGGCTGTCGTTCGCCGCCGGTTACGAACGGGTGGCCGAGGCGCTGGAACGGGTGGAAGCGTTTTTGCGCCAGACGCTGTCCGGGGTATAGGACTCGTGGATCGGTGGTGAGAAACCTGGGTGACCTGCACCGCCAGTTCCGCACGAACCTTGTGGTCAATTTTGATGTTGAGCTTCTTGAAACCCACCATCCTGCGACAGTCGTGACGCCAAGCGGCCGATGACATATTAGGTGCTTTCAGGACCGCCGCGTCCTAATCCGCCTGCCTTTGGGCATCCACTATGGCGATGCGTGTGCACGACGTCGGAGTTCGGGCCGGGGAACGCCTGCTGTTCCACATAATGGCGGCCAGCAAAGGAATGGAGCGCCGTGGCGGCTTCGGTGAATCGGAAAGGCCAATAATCCGAACCCCTGATTCAAGCTTCTGAATCATTGCGCATGATCCCAAATTCGTTCTTGCAGGTTCGAACTGCTGAGGACTGGAACTCGCGGTATGCGAAGAAGCGGGCACGGAATGATCCGTGCCCGCTGTTCCGGCATAGCGATCCCTGCGGATCCTCGAAGCCTTATTCAGCCAGCGGACCGCCGACCTCGTCCACCATGGCGAAGAGCCTGCGCAGCACCGCTGGGTCGTTGATCCCGTCGTGCTCGTGCTCATTGGTGACCCATGCCTGCAATCCGCCGACCTGCTTCGCGGTGTCCAGCGACAGCCCGGCATCCACGTACATGTCGTCGTAGTAGACGGCGGCGGCCATCGGAACCCGGTTCGCCGCGATCTTCTCCAGGTCGTAGATCTTCCGGTGGGTGCCGCGCGCGGCCAGCACCTCGACGGCCGGGATGAACGGACGCAGCAGCCGGGTTTCCTCGAAGGTCCAGCGGAACATCATTTCGCCGGCGAACAGCAGGGTGGGCGCATCCGTGGCGAACTCCGGGTGCCGCTCCAGCTCCGCCTGGGCGGCGAAGGCGCTGGGGCCGTTGGCTCCGTTGCCGTAGATGTCCTCCTGCAGCACCGCGAACAGCGGGTTGCCGGCGAAGCTGGTGCGTGCCTGAACTTCCTGCAGCAGCGCATCGCTGATGCCGGTGCCGTCGCCGGAGAGCTCCAGCAGCCAGTGCAGGCGCTCGAAGCCCGGGCCCATGCCGAAGTCGATGCCCAGCGACTGCAGCCGGCGGACCGTGAAGCGGTCGCCGTCGGGCAGCAGCACCTCGCGTTCGGACAGAGTGCGGGCCAGATTGGCGGCGCGGGCACGGTCCTGCGGGTACATCCGGTAGAACTGCTCGTTCTTGGCGCGCACCCGGTGGATGGTGCGGGCGTAGACCCCGGCGGCGCTGGGCTCCAGGCTCGGCAACCCGCCGGTGATGAAGCAGGCGCTCAGCGCGTTATCGAAGCAGCTCAGGTAGCTCAGCGTCAGGAACCCGCCGTAGCTCTGGCCCAGCGTGGCCCACTTGCGGCCCTGGTAGCCGCGGCGGCGGATCGCCTCCGCGTCGGCCACGATGGAGTCCGCACGGAAGTTCTCCAGGTACGCCGCGCCGCTGCCGCCATCCGGGAACCCGGAGATCACCTGGGCGGTGACCGGGGTGGAGCGGCCGGTGCCGCGCTGGTCCATGAGGATCACGCGGTAGCGTTCCAGCGCCACGTCCAGCCGGTCCGAACCGCCCACCGGTCGCGGGCCCTGCCCTCCGGGGCCGCCCTGCAGGTAGACCATCAGCGGCAGCTGCTGCCCGTCCAGATGTGCGCGCACCATTTCGCGGTAGAACAGCTCGATGGTGGCGCCGTCCGGATCGTTCCAGTCCAGCGGCACCTGAAGCACGTAGTCGCGGTAGCGGCGGCCTGCGGCCACGTAGGTTTCCAGCAGCCGCGGGGCTGCCTCCAAGTTCTGCACGGCCTGTGCCAGCGCGGTCATTTGGCGCCCTCCAGCAGTCCCAGCGAATCGAAGACCGGGGCTCCGGCCTGGATGACGGTGCGGTCCTTGGCCTCGGACACGAGGAAGTCCAGATCCCGGCGGGGATCCCCGTCCAGCACCAGCAGGTCCGCGGCCTTGCCGGCGGCCAGCGAGCCGATCGACTCGTTGCCGATCAGTTCAGCGTTCACGCTGGTGGCCGAGCGCAGCAGGTCCTGAACGGAGGATGCCGCCGCCTGCAGCGCCAGGCCGTTGAGCTGCTCGTCGCCCAGCTCGCCCATCAAATCGCTGCCGAAGCCGACCTTGACCCCGGCATCCAGCGCATGGCGCACCGCCTGCTGCCCGCGCTCGAGCACGATCCGGTTCTTCTCCTGGGAGACCTTGGCCAGGCCGAGCTCCTCACCGCGCGCATCCATGGCCGCATAGGCCGCCAGGGTGGGGACCAGGAAGGCGTCGTGCTCCGCCATGAGCTTGGCGGTATCGGCATCCAGCAGGTTGCCGTGCTCGATGCTGCGCACCCCGTTGTCCACCGAGTGCCGGATCGCCGGCACCGAGTAGGCATGCGCGCAGACATAGGATCCGCGGCGGGCGGCCTCGGAGGTGATGGTGCGGATTTCCTCCGGGGAATACTGCGGGATTTCCAGCGGATCGGTCAGCGAGATGACCCCGCCGCTGGTCATGATCTTGATGGCGTGGGCCCCGGTGCGGAACGCGTCGCGCACCGCCACGCGCAGGTTCTCCGGCCCGTCCACGATCCGGCACATGTGCCCGTGGCTGAAGCAGGTGTCCAGATGCGCCTCGCGCGGGTCGCCGTGCCCGCCGGTCTGGCTGAAGGCAGGGCCGGTGAAGTAGTAGCGCGGGGAGGGAAACAGCTTCTCCCCGATGGCGCGGGCCAGGCCCAGATCTCCGCCGGCCACATCGCGCACGGTGGTGAAGCCACGGCGCAGCGCGGCGGACAGGCGGTGGGAGCCGGCCAGCGCGGAGTAGGACAGCGGGCCCAGCTCGTTCTCCAGCCCCTGCAGTGCCACAGCGTAGGCGTGGAAGTGCGCGTCGATCAGCCCGGGCAGCACGGTGCGTCCGGCGGCGTCGATGCAGGTGCCTTCGCATTGGGAACCGACGGCGGTGATGGTCCCGCCGGCCAGCGTGATGTTGGCCGGCTCGTCCAGGAAGCGCTGGCCGTCGAAGACCGTGGCATTGCACAGGGTCAGGGTGCTCATGCGCGCACCGCCAGGTTCATCGCCCGGGTCATCCACTGCTCCAGCCCCGAGGCATCCAGCGGGAGCTCTCCGGAGAGGTTCTCATAGCCGGTGGCGGTGATCAGCAGGTCGTCCTCGATGCGCACGCCCAGGCCGCGCAGCTCCGGCGGGACCATGACGTCGTGGGCGTGGAAGTAGAGGCCGGGCTCCACGGTGAGCACCATGTTCTCCTCCAGCAGCGCGCCCTGGTAGTCCTCGTAGTGCGAGTGCGAGCAGTCGTGCACGTCCAGGCCCAGGTGGTGGCCCACGCCGCAGACCAACCAGCGGCGGTGCTGCTGGCCGGTGGGGGACAGCGCCTCGTCCACGGAGACCGGCAGCAGGTCCCAGTCGTGCAGGCCCTTGGCGATTTCCTCCATGCAGGCGAAGTGGAAGTCGCTGAACGGCTTGCCCGGGGCCAGCGCGGCCAGGCCTGCGCGGTGGGACTTCTCCACCAGGTCGTGGACCTGGCGCTGGGCGTCGGTGAAGTAACCGGCCACCGGGAAGGTGCGGGTGACGTCAGCGGTGTAGCAGGAGCGTTCCTCCACACCCATGTCCAGCAGCAGCAGCTGGTCTTCGCGCACCGGCCCGTCGCAGCGGGTCCAGTGCAGGGTGGGCGCATGGATGCCGGCGCCGATGATGGTGGCGTAGCCCGGACCGTTGCCGTAGGTGCGGGCGGCGCGGTCGAAGGTGCCCTGCAGCCAGCGTTCGCCGCCGGAGGCGATGGCCTGCGGGATCTCGGCCAGCACCTGGCGGAAACCGTCGATGGTGTGGTCCACCGAGGCGCGCAGCTGCCCGATTTCCCAGTCGTCCTTGACCATGCGCAGCCGGGAAAGGACCCGCTTCAGGGCGGGGGAGTCCTGGGCGTTCAGCCGGGCTAGCTCGTTGGAGTCCACTGCGCCGGCGGCCTGGAATCGGCCGGCGCGCACGGCGGAGTCGAGTTCCTGGATCGAGCGCACCGGGATGCCCAGCGCACGCTGCCAATCGGCGGGCTTGTGGCTGGGGCCGACCCAGAGCTCGCCGTGGATGGCATTGGAGAAGAAGTCCGCGGTGCCCGGTGCGTAGGGGACCGGGAGGAACAGCTCGAAGTCGTGGCCGCCGCTTCGCGGGTGGCCCAGCAGCACGGCGGCCTCGACCTGGGCATTAACCAGGTACATGAAATCGGAGTGGGCGCGGAACTCGTGGAAGTTGTCGTTGGCGCGTACCGGGGCGTGGCCGGCGAACACCATGATTCCCTGCCCGGCGAAGGCCGCCGAGAGGTTCTCGCGGTGCAGTGCGGCGGCCTGCGCGGCAGCGGCATCGACAGGGGCCGGCAATTCCGGGGATTCCCAGCCCTTGGCCATGAAGTCTATGAAGGGCTGGCTATTCGCCAGCCGGGGAATGGCGTTCTCCCCGTTCCGTGGTGTCGGCATTGACTTGGGGAGTTTCTCACTCATCGACGTGGTGCTCCTGTGAAACGAGAACTAGTGGGATGGCAGGGCCTAGGAACCCCGTCCTTCAAGCTTTTCACGGATCCAGCGTGCCCGCGGCATGAAACAGTGTCGTAAAACCGCCACGTCGTTAATCAGTCTCTGCTGATTCAGTCTCCGGCTTCGCGGCCCACGATCAGGTGCCTGGCGCTGATGGCGCCGAGCTGGAACCGGCTGGCCGCGCCGAAGCTGCGCTGCAGGGCATGGATCTTGCGCTGTACCGTGCGCACGCTGACACCGAGTGCACGGGCCACCGATTCGTCTTTCTGCCCGGCGGCCAACAGCCGCAGGATCTGTATCTCGTCGTCCTCCAGCAGCGTCCCGGACTCGAACTTCCGGTTGCTGACCTGCAGTGCGGTTTCCCAGACCTTGGTAAAGGAATCGTTGATGAAATCGGCCAGCACCGGCGAGGTGAGCTGTATAGCCAGATGCGATGCGGTGGAGTGCCCCGAAGCATGGATGATGAACTCCTCGCGGTCGCGGATCAGCAGACGGGTCGAGACATTGGTGGATACCCGGGCTTCCTCGCCCTGGCCCACCGAGTCGAGCATGGCCAAGGTGAGGTCCCCGCGTTCAAAGACTGATGGATCGTAGACCACCCGGAAGCGCACCCCGCGGGCCAGCGCCGCAGGCTGGGACTTCGACTGGGATTCCGCATGGGCGGGCCTGCCTCCGCGGTCCAGCGCATCGATCGAATGCACCGCCCGGTCCTGGAAGTCGTTGAAGGTGTCGACCAGATCCTGGCGCGTGTAGATCAAGCGCATCGACAGGCCATCTTGATGCACGTGGGTGCCGTCCGTCGGAACCCCAGTGCGGCGCATGTCATCAGCCAGCGAGGCCAGCTGCTGAGAAATCGACGTGAGAGTATCGGCATCCATGCGGGAACGACCTTAGAAACGTGTGACGGGGCGGTGGCCCATGCACCGGGCAAGCGGCACGGGGGACAGTTGAATCATGGCACATTTCAGCGGGCAGGAACCCGGATGCGATGGGCAGGATGCAGATTCTCCACAGTTCGCCGGGATTCGGCGAAGCACTGCGGGCAAGGTGTGAAAGTGGGAGCAGGCCGCCGCTACCGGCCGCCGGAACTGCATCCCAGAACTGAGGAGAAAACCATGCCGTCACTGCCGGATCCTGTCGACCGCGAATGTCTGCCGTGCTATCTCTATCGAGTCGCCGGCACCGAACCTTGCGCCGCGAACCTGCGCGCACTCATGCATTACCGCGATTATTCCGCCCCGCGGGCCACCGCCCTGGAACGGAAGATCAAGCTGCTGGGGGGCTTCTGCGATTGCGAGGTGCTGTTGAACGTCTTCCGTCCCATCACCGATGAAGCGGCGCGCGCCATGGACGAGGGGACGGACATGGTCTGCAAAGGAACACGCCGCGGCAGCATTCAACCCTGCGAACAGTGGATGATGCGCCGCGGCGTGCAGTGGGGCGGAGGCCAGTTCCGCTCCCGAAGTGCTTAGATTCTCTAGTCTTCCAAGCTCCCGTTGGAGTTGGTCCGGTTCTTCTTTCCGGACATGAAAGCCTTGAGCAGTTCCACGCCGATCGGGATCACGGAGATGAAAACGATCAGAATGAAGATGAGGTCGATGTTGTCTTCGATCCAGGCGAACTGTCCGAGCCAGTAGCCCAGCATTGTGACGCCGACGCCCCACAGCATCGCGCCAATGAGGTTGAAGAAGATGAAGGTCTTGTGGTTCATCTTGGCAACGCCGGCAACCACGGGAACGAAGGTTCGGACCACCGGAACGAAACGGGCCAGGATGACTGCGCGGCCGCCGAAACGCTCGAAGAAGTTGTGGGCGTGCTCGACATTCTTCTGCGAGAAGAAGCGCGAATCCGGCTTCTTGAATATCGCGGGTCCGGACTTTTGCCCGATGATGTAACCTGTCTGGTCACCGGCGAAGGCACAGACGAAAATGCACAATGCGAACAACCACAGTGGCACATGGATGGTGCCGGTAGCGATGAGCATGCCCACGGTGAAGAGCATCGAGTCGCCGGGAAGGAAGAACCCGACCAGCAGACCCGTTTCCGCGAAAACGATGCCGCAAACGATCAGGACGACCCACGGCGCCAAAGCGGGGTCGTTCAGGAAGACCGCGGGATTCAGCCAGTCTGGCAGGAAAGCCGCACCCAAGGTGGGCGATCCGAGTTCGGTCACTATCGAAAGAAATGAAGAATGATCTAGCACGAGAAAAGCCTACGGGATTTCGCTGTGAGTTTGCCCGTGCATAGACGCAGATCACTGCGGTAAAACGACTCTGGAAGGGCGTCTTGGCCGGGCTGACCGGTAAATTCTCCGCTGCCGGGAACACACTGGACTTCGAGCCCGCAGTGATGGACGAACCGGTCGGAGTAGCCAAGCTCACACCCGTTGGCCCTGAGTGCAAGAGCCAGTTGGGAAGGGGCAGCCAGATGGCGTGTGCCGACCCATGACAACGGTCATGCGCAAGTCGTGACATTCCGCTCTTCGCGCGCGGCCCTTTACCGCGAAGACTTGGAGCATGGAAACGCTGAACCGTACCGAAGCAGTCACGCTGACGGGTCTGAGAAAGACCTTCACGACTCCACGCACGAAGGTCGAGGCCGTGTGCGGAGTCGACCTGAGCATCCATGCCGGCCAAATTGTTGCCCTGCTCGGTCCGAACGGCGCGGGCAAGACCACTACCGTGGACATGATCCTGGGGCTGACCCAGCCAAGCGCCGGCACGGTGGAGGTCCTGGGCCTGAGCCCGCATCGGGCTGTCACCTCAGGCAGGGTCTCGGCAGTGCTCCAGACCGGAGGGCTGCTGCGCGACATGACCGTTCGCGAAACCGTCACGGTGATTGCCACCATGCACGGGCAGGCCGGCCGCGTCGCACAAGTCATGGACCGCACCGGGCTGACAGCCATCGCCAAGCGCAAAGTCGGCAAATGCTCGGGAGGCGAACAGCAGCGCATCAAATTCGCGCTGGCCTTGCTCCCGGACCCCGACGTGCTGATCCTCGACGAACCCACCGCCGGCATGGACGTGATGGCCCGCCGCGACTTCTGGGAGAACATGCGCTCCGAGGCCTCTAACGGGCGCACCATTATTTTCGCCACCCACTATCTGGAAGAAGCGCAGAATTTCGCGGAGCGCACCGTGCTGATGAGCCACGGACGCATCGTGGCGGACGGGGCGACAGAAGAACTGCGCAAGCTGATTTCCGGACGCACGGTCAGCGCCACGCTGCCCACCGAGCAGGCAATCGCACAGGCACAGGCCTTCGATGCCTCGGTGAGCATCGCCGAACGCAACGGACAGCGCATCTCCTTCAAATGCGCCGACTCCGACAGCTTCGCCCAAACCCTGTTGACCGACCTGGGCGCCTGGGACCTTGAAATCTCTGCGCCAAGCCTGGAAGACGCATTCATCCAACTGACCGAGGACGCACAATGATTGCCACCTATATCCGCGTTGAATTCGCCCGGCACTTCCGCGACGGCTACAACCTGGTCTTCGCGCTACTGCTGCCAGCGGCCATGTACTTCCTATTCGGCAACATCCCCAGCTACACGGATGCCGAGGTGGGCAGCGGCAACGTCAAGTTCTACCTGATGGTCTCCATGGCCGCCTACGGCGCGGCCGTCAGCACCGTGGCCATTGCCGGCACGGTGGCCACCGAAACCATGCAAGGCTGGGGCCGGCAGATCGCACTGACCAAGATGACACCGGCGTCCTTCGTCGCCAGCAAGATGATTGTCGCTGCCACGGTAGCTGCGGCCTCGGCGGCGCTGGTCTTCGCGCTGGGCGCAGGCACCGGAGCGCGGGTCACCGACGGCTGGATGTGGGTGGTTAGCTACCTGATCATCTTGAGCGGTGCCATGATCTTCGCCTGCTACGGCATCGGCGTGGGAATGCTGTTCAAATCGGAATCCGCGCTGGGTTTGGCCTCGGGCCTGATGGTGTTCTTCGCCTTCTTCGGCAACGTATTCATGCCTCTGGAAGGCGGCATGCTCGATGCAGCCCGGTTCACTCCGATGTTCGGCTACGTCGCCCTGGCCCGCTATCCGATGCTCCATGAAATTCCGGCAGGAACCGACATGGCTCCGGATCCATTGTGGATTCCAGTGACTAGTGTGGTGGCATGGGCACTCATCTTCGCGCTCTTCGCGGTTTTCGCAACCCGAAAGGCCAAGGCACGCCAGTGAACACTGAGGGAACCGGTCCCACGGCAATGAACCAGGCCCGGTGCGAGGTCGACGATGGCACCGCCTTCTGGGACAAATGGGGCTGGCTGGTTGCCGGGGTCTGGATCATCTTCCTGATTTTCCCGATCATGGACCTGCTGTTCGAGGACTACTCACTGTCCACCAGGATCATCGGGTTGGTCCTGGTGGTGGTCTTCGCGGCGGTCTATATCAGGGCCTACGCAGAGTTCAGCCGCGTGGTGGGCGAAGGCGGCACCAGGCATCCGCGAGCCCATATCTACTTCGCGATCCTGTGGGTGATCGTGCTGGCGGGGCTTCCGGTGATCGGGCTGACCGTCATGGGCATGTTCCCGTTCCTGACCTCGTATTCGGCTTTCTTGCTGACCAAGCGCTACACGATTGCCAGCTACACCGCGGTCGCCGTGTTGTGTTTCGCCCTGCCGATCATCCACGGCGACTTCGTGGATCTGCTGTTCCTGATCGGCCTGAACCTGGTGCTAATGGTGGTGTATGCGATTACCGTCGCGGCGATCACGCGCTCGGTGGCATCTGAGCAGATCCGCGCCGACTACCTGGTGGTGGCCGAACAGGAACGCATGGCCCGCGACGTGCATGACGGCATCGGCCATTCGCTGACCGCATTGAACCTCAAAGCCCAGCTGGCCTTGCGCCTCATGGACGCCGGCAGCTACCAAGAAGCGCGCGGCGAACTGGAACAGCTCAGCGAGCTGGCGGTCGCGGCGCTGGATTCTGTCCGCACCACGGTGCACGGGCTGAATCGGCAGAACCTCGAAGCCGAACTGCAGGAACTCCACCAGGCCTGCACGGACAACGGCCTGGAATTCACGGTGCTGGGCACGGTGGAGGACATCCCCGTGGCCTGGCGGTCGCACATTGCGTGGATCCTGCGCGAGGCGGTCACCAATGTGCTGCGCCACGCCCACGCCGGATCCGTCGTGGTGCGGCTGGGCGCCGCAGGAGTCAGCGTGGACGACGACGGCGACGGCATCCAGGGCGGCGAGAGCGGCCACGGCATCCGGGGCATGCAGGAACGCGCCCGGCTGTTCGGCGCCAGTTGTACAGTGGGATCATCCAGGCTGGGCGGAACCAGCGTGCAGGTCGCATTCGGTGCGGGAAACGGGGATACATGATCAAGGTGCTGATCGCCGACGACCAGCACTTGGTGCGCGGCGCACTGGCCGCCCTGCTCAATCTGGAGGACGACATCCAGGTGGTCGCCGAATGCGCCGACGGCGACGAGGTCGCGCAGGCGCTGGATGCCAGCGGTGCGCAGGTCGCGCTGCTGGACGTGCAGATGCCCCGGTTGGACGGGTTGCGCGCCGCGCAGCTGCTGCGCGACAGCCATCCCGGGGTCAAGATCCTGATCGTGACCACCTTCGACCGCCCAGGATACTTCCGCCAGGCCTTCGAAGCAGGAGCCAGCGGATTCCTGGTCAAGGATTCCCCTCCGGCGGAGCTGGTCGCCGCCATTCGCCGCGTGCATTCGGGCGGCAAGGTCGTGGACCCGCAGCGCGCCATGCTCAGCGTGGAAACCCGCGCCAACCCGCTGACCGAGAGGGAACGGGAAATCCTCGCGCTGGCCGCCGGCGGGGGACCGGTGTCGCAGATCGCCGCCTCCTTGCACCTGTCGGCCGGAACGGTGCGCAACCACCTGTCCAACGCCATCGGCAAAACCAATACCTCGAACCGGATCGAGGCGGCCCGCACCGCGCGGGAAATGGGCTGGATCTAGCGGGTGGCGAAGTGGGTGATGACCCCGATCATCCATACCGAGGAGGCCAGCAGCACGCAGCCCAACTCGATGACGATCCCCAGCCCCATGGCCTTCAATGCCGCCCAGGATGAGGCCAAGGCTCCCGAGGTTTCGCCACGGCGTATCGCTTCGCCGACGAACAAACCCACCGCGAAGCCCAGGAACAGCCCGGCCACCGGGATCAGGAAGGCCCCGGCAATCGCGCCGATCAGGGCCGCGAGGATGGACCCCTTCGGAATGGCATGCTGCTTGAGCTTGCGGCCGGTGAGCACCGCGGACGCTGACCAACCGAGGAAGGCGATGGCGATGCCCAGCCCTGCGGCCCACCAGGAAGCACCGCTGCCCAGCAGCCAGCCCCAGGCCAGCAGCGTGCCCATGGCCAGCAACGATCCGGGAAGGATGGGGAAGATGGTTCCCAGCGCGGAAACCACCAGCAGCAGGCCGGCAAGAATCGTGTAAACAATTTGTAGATCCACATGCCCAGTGTGGCACGGTGAGCATGAAGGCAACGCACACCGGATAACGGGAGGTCCTCATGTCCGAGGAAAACAAGGCACGGGTCAGCGTGCAAATCCAGGGTTCCACGGCCGTGGTGCTGCTGGAGAACCAACGCCAGTTCAACGCCCTGACCAAGGACATGTGCCTGCAGCTGCTGGGCGCCCTTGCCGTGCTGTCCGCCGATCCGGCGGTGTCCGCGATCGTGATCCGCGGCGCCGGCGGCAACTTCTGCGCCGGGATCGCCATCGACCAAATGGACCAGGTGCTCTTCGATGAGGATGCCGACGGGCAGCTGCTGAACCACTTCGATCTGGTGGACCGGGCCATCGCCGGCTGCCCCAAGACCACCATCGCGGTGGTGGAAGGCAACTGCTTCGGCGGGGCCTGGCAGCTGGCCTCGGCCTGCGAGATCCAGCTGGCGGCCGATGACGTGAAAATCGCGATCACCCCGGCGAAGATCGGGCTGGTGTTCCCGCGTCCGGGCATCGAACGGCTGGTGCGCACGGTGGGCGAAAGCCGGGCCAAGTACCTGCTGTATTCGGGATCGCGCATCTCGGCGGCCGAAGCGCTGGACTGGGGCATGTTCACCCGGATGCACCCGGCCGCGCAGCTGGAGGAGGAACTGCACCGGCTGCTGGAAGCGCTGCAGGGCAACTCCCCGTACTCCATCGCGCGGACCCGCGAGGCAATCGCCGCCTATGGGCAGGAGCCAGCGGCCGCCGACTACGAATCCTGGTGGTCGCGGCTCTGGGAGGAGAACGGGGAGAATCCCGAGCTCGTCGAGGGGCGCCGGGCGTTCCTCGAACGCCGGGCGCCGCGCTACGGGGAAGCCTAGGAGGGCTGTCCGGCCTGTTCGGCGTACTGCGCCACCAGCTCGCGCTTGAGGATCTTCCCGCTGGGGCCCAGCGGGAATTCCTTCACGATCTCGATGAGACGAGGGAACTTGTAGGCCGCCATCTGCTCGCTGGCCCAGACTCCGATGGCCTCCGCAGTCAGCGCCGATCCGGCCTCCAGGGTGATGGCGGCGGCGATCTCCTGGCCATGGGTTTCGTGCGGCACCCCGTACACCGCCGCATTGGAAATCTCCGGATGGCTGATGAGCACTTCCTCGACCTCGCGCGGGTAGACGTTGTAGCCGTTGCGCAGGATCATGTCCTTGGTCCGGTCCAGGATGCGCACATAGTCCTCCTCGTCCTTGGTGCCCAGATCCCCGGTGCGGAACCAGCCGTCGACCATCGCCTCGGCCGTGGCCTCGGGGCGGTTCAGGTAGCCGGCGAACAAGTTGTGCCCGCGGACCACCAGCTCGCCGATTTCCCCGCGCGGCAGCAGCCTGATCTGGTCCGGGTAGGCCGGGTCAGCGATCTCCACCTCGACGCCCCACACCGGGGTGCCGATGGTGCCCGGACGCGGGGTGCGTCCCACATGGTTGAAGCAGGCCACCGGCGAGGTCTCGGTCAAGCCGTAACCTTCATGGATGGGCGCGCCGAAGCGCTCTTCAAAAGCAGTCAGCACCGACACCGGCAGGGAGGCGCCACCCGAGACTCCGAACCGCAGGCGGGAGGGCTTGCCCTCGCGCTGCTTGCCAGCCTCCAGCATGGCGACATACATCGTGGGCACCCCGAAGAACAGGTCGATGTCTTCATCCAGCACCAGGTCCAGCGCGCCGGCGGCGGTGAACTTGGGCAGCAGCATGATCTGGGCGCCCACGCGCAGCCCGGTGTTCAGCACCGTGGTCTGTCCGAAGGTATGGAACAGCGGCAGGCCGCCGAAGATCTTGTCGCCGCGGCGCATGTCGATGGTGTCCAGCAGCAGCGTGTTCGCTTGCTCCAGCAGCGCCACATGGGTGCCGAGCGCACCCTTGGGCTTGCCCGTGGTGCCGGAGGTGTAGAGGATCGTGGCGATGTCCTCGGGACGGCGCGGGAGGTAGGTGTCGATGGGGGTGGCCTCCGCGGCAAGGTCCTCCAGCCTGGTACCGCCCAGGTCCCCAGGGGCCAGCACGCTGATCGTCTCGATGCCGCAGAGCTCTGCGCCTGCGGCGCCCTCGCCTAGCAGCGGTGCCGCGCACACCAGCAGGTGCGCCCCGGAATCTTCCAGCATATAGGCGATCTCGCGGCGCTTGAGCAGCGCGTGAATCGGCACCGCGACCGCGCCGAGGGACAGCACCGCGTAGTAGACGCGGGCGAAGTCCGTGACGTTCGGGATCAGCACAGCCACCCGGTCGCCTTCGCCGACGCCGCGAGCCCGCAGGGCCCCGGCATACGCGCGGGTCTCGTCCCAGAGCTGCCGGTAGCTGGTGCTCTGCCCGTTGACGGTGATGGCCTTCAGATCTCCATGGCGGGCGGCGCCTTCGGCGGGGATTGCGGCCACGGACATGGTGACGTTTGACGAGGAAGAAAGCATGGATTGGCTCCCGGGGATCAACGCGAAAAGCGGGTGTGTGCTGTGTCACAACCTAGCATAAGCGGGGCGAAAGCCGGAGGTGGGCACCCTGTGTCGGGCTCGATGGACCTGCAGGTCATATCGTTGCCGCGAGGCGGCCTGAAGTTTAGACTCAGCCCTAGCAACTGGATCATGTATGAAATGGGGAAATGATGCAGGAACTTGGGCAGCCCGGCGCGGAACCGTGCCGGGTGGATTTATTGACTGGTGACATGAAACGAAGCATCGACTTCTACGGCCAGCTTTTCGGATGGACAACGCGCGGCGGGGATTCCGGCGCAGAAGACTCGCTCGACATGTACTTGGGGGACGAACTCGTAGCGGGATTCTTGGACAATGATTCAGGCTCCGGCTGCAGTGATGCATGGGTTACCTATCTGAATGTGGCTGACGCCCATGCGGCCAGCTACTCGGCGGGGATGTACGGTGGCTTCGTTTTCCTGCAGCCGCTGGAAATCAAGGGGCAGGGCACCATCGCCATGATCGGCGACCCTACCGGCATCGGTGTGGGACTCTGGCAGTCCGCCACTGTCGGGGAACTGACCAGGGCCTCGGGACGCCATGGAACCCGTGTCTGGAACGAACTGCACACCACGAAGTTCGAGAAGGTCACCCACTTCTACCGCGATGCGCTGGAATGGGAGCTGCTCAGCCTTTCGGACACCGATGAATTCCGCTACCAGAGCTACGGGCAGGGACCGGACGCCAAGGCCGGGATCTACGATATTTCCGGACAGCCGGATCCGAAACCCGGGTGGCGGACCTATTTCGCGGTGACGGACACGGACAAGGCGCTCGCGCTCGCGAAAAAGCTGGGGGCCAAGGTTCTCCAGCAGGCGAAGGATTCGCCCTTCGGGAGGATGGCGGTGCTCGCCGATCCCACCGGGGCGGAGTTCTCCATCATCCAAACCGTCCCGGCCTGATTCTCAGGAACGACTCCATCGGTAAGGGGTCGTGGTTGTCACCTTGACCATGCCCTGGCGCTCCAGGATGGGGCGGGAATACTCGGTGGAATCGCTGTGCGCAAAACTGTGCCCGGAAGCCATTGCAGACCGGGCGCGGGCATCGGTCAGCGCCCGGTAGATTCCGCGGCCGCGGTAGGCGGGGAGCACTCCTCCGCCCCACAGCCCGACCATTTCGGTGCCGGTCACGGGCTCCATCCTGCCCGCACCGACCATGCGGCTCCCGGCCCAAGAGGCCCACAGTTCGGTCCCGCCGTCGATTTCTGCGCGCGCGGCCAGTTCCCGGGCCATGCCCGGGGCATAGGGTTCGCCGAACGCTTCGGCGGACATGGCGCACATCTGCTCCACCTCGGACCGCGTGGTGATCCGGCGGACCTGCACACCCTGCGGGGTTGGCTGCTTGCTGACCAGGTTCTCAAGCCGGCCGAGCATCACGGACTCCGGCGCCCCGGCGGCGAATCCATGGGACAGCAACGCCTCGTGCAGCCCCGGGGCGTAGTCGTGGCCGCGGGTCTTAAATTCCACCTCGCTGATGCCGGTGAGCGCCGTGAAGTGCTCCAGCGCCGGGCCCACCAGCTCGGCCAGCGGCGTCGATTCGCCGCGGGAGCACCGCGCCGAGGTGATGAAGCCCTGGCCGCCGGGGAAAACCGCCAGGTACAGCGGGCCGAGCCGGTCCACCTGCAGGGCGCCCTGCATTTCCGCATCGGTGCGCAGCAGGGAATCGTAGACATCCAGGAGCCTGGCGGAGGATTCTGTCATGGGAAAATTCTAGGGCCGGCCAGCCCGACGCGCAGCGCTTTGCCCTGGGCCGCGGGTCGGTGGCACACTCAAACGAGGCAGCCAAAGAACAAAGCAGGGAGCACCATGGGACGCAAGATCATCCGGCGCCGCGTCATCCGGGCCATGTCGGATGGAACCACCCGGGTGCGCGAAGAGAAGCTGGCCGGCGAAGAGCCGCTGGAAATCCGTTTCGGGCACACCTCCTTCACCACCTCGATGCGCACTCCCGGGGACGATTTCGACCTCGTCGCCGGTTTCCTGCTGGCCGAAGGGATCGTCACCAAGGCCGAGCACCTGGCCGCGATGCGCTACTGCCTGGGCACCGACGAGGACGGAAACCAGACGTACAACGTCATTGAAGTGCAGCTGGGGTTCGGCGCTGCGCCTCCGGACCTGAGCGCCGCGCGCAATGTCGTGACCAGCTCGGCCTGCGGCATCTGCGGCACCAACTCGATCGACGAGGTGCGCAAGAAATCCACGTTCGAGCTGCGCGAGGACTGCGGCCGGGTGGACCTGGGGGTGCTGCTGTCCATGCCCGACACGCTGCGCGAGTCGCAGAAGCTGTTTTCCTCCACCGGCGGCGTGCACGCGGCCGGCCTGTTCTCCACCGGCGGGGAGCTGCTGATCCTGCGCGAGGACGTGGGCCGCCACAACGCGGTGGACAAGGTGATCGGCGCGGCCCTGCGCGAGGGGCGCATGCCGCTGTCCGACACCGTGCTGCAGGTCTCCGGGCGTGCTTCCTTCGAACTGGTGCAAAAGGCCGCCATGGCCGGAATTCCGGTGCTCACGGCGGTCAGTGCGCCGTCCTCCCTGGCCGTGGACCTGGCCCAGGATGCGGGGCTGACGCTCGCGGCCTTTTCGCGGGGCCACAGCGTAAATCTCTATACGCATGCGCATCGCGTCGTAAACGCGTAGCGTAGTAGGTGTGTGGCTGGCGCCACAGCGTTTTGGCAGGAATTCAGACGGAGGAATGACATGCATCGCCCGGCCCCCAAGAAAGACATCAACGAGGATGAGCTGAAGGTCAGCGAGCCCGAGCACGCGGCCGCGGGACTCAAGGCCGTCATGGTGTCCATGGAACGCGGCTTCTCCGAGGCCGGTCCGTCGCGGACCCTGCGCTCCATGCTGCGCATCAACCAGCGCGGCGGCTTCGACTGCCCGGGCTGCGCCTGGCCGGAATCGATCACCGGCGCGCGCAAACCCGCCGAGTTCTGCGAGAACGGTGCCAAGGCCATTGCCGAGGAGGCCAGCGCCCGCACCGTCACCCCCGAGTGGTTCGCCCAGCACCCGATCTCCGTGCTGCAGGACAAAACCGAGTACTGGCTCGGTTCCCAGGGCCGCATCACCAACCCGATGATCATCCACGCGGGGGAGACCCACTACCGCCCGATCAGCTGGCCCGAAGCGTTCGCCACGATCGCCGAGCACGTCAACGCCACCACCCCGGACCGCTGCGTGTTCTATACCTCCGGGCGCACCGCGAACGAAACCGCGTTCATGTACCAGCTGCTGGCCCGTTCGCTGGGCACCAACAACCTGCCGGACTGCTCCAACATGTGCCACGAATCCTCGGGCACCGCGCTGAACCCGACCATCGGCATCGGCAAGGGCACCGTCTCGCTGGAGGACTTCGAGCACGCCGAGGCGATCTTCGTGGTCGGACAGAACCCCGGCACCAACCACCCGCGCATGCTCTCCGCGCTGGCCGACGCGCGCAAGCGCGGGGCGCGCATCGTGGCGGTCAACCCGTTGCCGGAGGCAGGCTTCTTCGGGTTCAAGGACCCGCAGTCGGTCAAGGGCATGCTGGGCAAGGCGGACCCGATCTGCACCGACTTCCTGCAGATCAAGGTCGGCGGCGACCTGGCCCTGTTCCAGGCCTTCGGCCATCTGCTGCTGCAGTTCGAACAGGAGGCCCCGGGCTCCGTGGTGGACCACGAGTTCATCGCCGCGGCGACCGACGGCTTCGAGGCCTACCGGCAGGCCCGCTCCACCATCGACTGGGACGCCACCGAGCAGGCCACCGGGCTGACCCGCGCCGAAATCACGGATGTCGCCCGGCTGCTGGCCAAGTCCAAGGCGACCATCATCTGCTGGGCACTGGGCCTGACCCAGCAGCCGCACTCGGTGCCGACGCTGAAGGAAATCATCAACCTGCTGCTGTTGCAGGGCAACTTCGGCAAACCCGGCGCCGGGGCCTGCCCGGTGCGCGGCCACTCCAACGTGCAGGGCGACCGCACCATGGGCATCTGGGAGAAGCCCACCGAGAAGCTGCTGGCCGCGCTGGACGCCGAGTTCGGCATCGATTCCCCGCGCGAGCACGGCTACGACTCCACCGAGGCGCTGCACGCCTTCGAGAAGGACGAGATCGACGTGTTCGTCTCCATGGGAGGCAACTTCGCCCTGGCCAATTCGGAGACAGAAGCGCTGGAAGCGGGCATGCAGCGCGCCAAGCTGACCGTGCATATCTCCACCAAGCCCAACCGCTCGCACGTGGTGCACGGGCAGACCTCGCTGATCCTGCCCACCCTGGGACGCACCGACAAGGACGACAAGCACCCCGGCGGCGCCCAGTTCCTGTCCGTGGAGGACTCCATGTCGGTGATCCATTCCACCCAGGGGCGGCTGACTCCGGTGTCCAACCACCTGCTGGCTGAACCGGTGATCGTGGCGCGCATGGCCCAGGCCATTCTGGGCGACGACCACGCGGTGGACTGGCGCGCCATGGCCGAGGACTACGATGTGGTGCGCGACCACATCTCCCGGGTGCTGCCCGGATTCGAGGACTTCAACCGCCGCGTGCGGGAAAAGAACGGCTTCGTGCTGCCCAACCCGCCGCGCGATACCCGTTCCTTCGCCACCGACATCGGCAAGGGCCGCTTCACGGTCTCCGAGTTCGAGGCGCTTCAAGCCCCCGAGGGCCACCTGATCCTGCAGACCATGCGTTCCCACGACCAGTACAACACCACGTTCTACGGACTGGATGACCGCTACCGCGGCATCAAGGACGGGCGCCGCGTGATCTTGATCCATCCGGAAGACCTGGAAGCAGCCGGCTTCAAGGACCGCGACCTGGTGGATGTCATCTCCACCTTCCGCGGCACCGAACGCCGGGCCAACCGCTTCCGGCTGGTGTCCTACCCGACCGCCAAGGGCTGCGTCGCGGCCTACTTCCCGGAGGCCAACGCGCTGGTGCACCGCGAGCTGGTAGCCCGCGAGTCCAACACCCCGGGGTTCAAGGCCATGATGGTGCGCTTCGTAGAGCACACCGAGGATCCGGGTCCGACGTTGGACAGCTAGGTTCTAAAACAACAGCCCACAGGTGGAATTCGAACAGAATCCGCCGGTGGGCTGTGCTCGTTCCTGCTGAAAAACCACCGTGAGGACAAGGCCTGGCTGGTGCAAAGTGCATCACGTCAAGCGCTTGCCACCTGAAGGGGCGGTATTGTTGCAGGAGAATGGTAAGGGTCCGGCTCCCGGGTCTGCAGGGAGCCTCAGCAGTCCATCAATGAGGATTCACCTATGAGCGCGGCGCGCAGCAAGGCATCTACTAGCACCAGGCCCGAAGACGAACGCCTGCCCGCAGGACGCACCATCGCCTACGGTTTCCAGCACGTTTTGACCATGTACGGCGGAATTATCGCGCCGCCGCTGGTGATGGGCGGAGCCGCCGGCATGGACACCGCGGAAATGGGCGTCCTCGTGGCCAGCTGCCTGTTCATCGGCGGCCTGGCAACGATCCTGCAGACTCTGGGCGTCCCGTTCTTCGGCGCTCAGCTGCCGCTGGTGCAGGGCACCTCCTTCTCCGGCGTGGCCACCATGATCGCCATCCTCAACGGCGGCGGGGGCATGCCGGCGGTGTTCGGCGCGGTGCTGGCGGCCGGCGCCATCGGCATCGTCATCGCCCCGTTCTTCGCCAAGCTGCTCAGGTTCTTCCCGCCGGTGGTCACCGGCGTGGTCATCACCATCATCGGCATGTCGCTGTTCCCGGTCACCGCCGACTGGGCGATGGGCGGCGCCACGGCGGGCGAGGACTACGGATCGCTGCAGAACATCGCGCTGGCAGCCATCACCTTGGTGATCCTGCTGGCCCTGTCGAAGTCCGGAGTTCCGGCACTGTCCCGCCTGTCGATCCTGCTGTCCATCGTGCTGGGCACCGTCGTGGCCGCGTTCATGGGCCTGGCCGATTTCTCCACCGTGCTGGACGGGGACATCTTCGCCTTCCCGACGCCGTTCGCCTTCGGGTTGCCGGTCTTCGAGCTCGGCGCGATCATCTCCATGATGATCGTGATCCTGGTGACCTACACCGAAACCACCGCGGACATGCTTGCGGTCGCCGAGGTCACCGGTTCCAAGGTCGATGCCAAGCGCATCGCCAACGGCCTGCGCGCCGACATGCTTTCCTCCACCGTCGCCCCGGTGTTCAACACCTTCACCCAGTCCGCCTTCGCGCAGAACGTGGGCCTGGTGGCGATTACCGGCGTGAAGAGCCGCTTCGTGGTGGCCGCCGGCGGCGGCATCCTGGTGGTCCTGGGCCTGCTTCCCGTCCTCGGGCGCGTGGTCGCCTCGATCCCGACCCCGGTGCTCGGCGGCGCCGGCATCGTGCTGTTCGGGTCCGTGGCCGCGGCGGGCATCCGCACCCTGGCCAAGGCCAAGGACGACAACATGAACATGCTGATCATCGCCACCTCCCTGGCCTTCGGCTGCATCCCGATGGTCAAGCCGGACTTCTACGGGCAGTTCCCGACCTGGGTTGGTACCATCTTCCAGTCCAGCATCTCCTCGGCCACCATCATGGCGGTGCTGCTGAACATCATCTTCAACGAGCTGACCTGGCGCAAGAAGGAAGATTCGGGCCGCACCGTCTACAAGCACCAGCTGGCGGGGCTGCAGGACGGCGACCGGTTGATCGACGGCAAGCTCTTCGACAACAAGGGCCTTGAAATCAAGGTGATCGCCGAGGAGCAGGGCGAAGCGGGCGACCGGCCCATGCCGCTCTGACTCGGGAAGAACTCCACAGATCGCGCGAACCGCATTCGGTTCGCGCGATTTTTCTTTTCAGCGCAGTTAGGCGGAAGCCCGCTCGGCCTGAGCCCGGTCCGTCCGGGCGCCGAAGAACTCGCCGCGAACTACGGTGAGGGACCATGCGATTCCGGCGAATGTGACCTGTAGCACACATAATGTGGTAGGTTCAATATTTGAATGAAGTCGGTGCGAAATCCACGGGAGGCGCGTCATGGGCGGGTCCTTGGCTTGGGGGAAGGGCCAGATCGCCCACGGGTATTAACCGCGGGCCGCGGTCGCGCTGTGCCCAGTTCTGCTCCGGGCGGGAATTGCTCCCGCCCCGAGGCTGGGCACGCCAGCTCCCGCTCCACCATGCACGAATCGTTCAAATTCTTTCACTATGCGCCCGCACAGGGCGTAGGAGGTGAGGCGCTGTGGCTTCGGAGGCTGCGGGAACGCCCGGGTGCACCGTCACCGTCAATCATCAAGCCCGAGAATTCACCGGGCCGCCGCATGCCAACGCACTGGACTTCCTGCGCGGCCTCGGGCTGACCTCGTGCAAGGAAGGCTGCGCCGAAGGCGAATGCGGCGCCTGCGCCATTCTGGTGGCGCGCCCCGACGGCGAGCGCTCGCGCTGGACCGCGGTCAACGCGTGCCTGCTGCCGGCCGCCGCGCTGGAGGGGCAGCACGTGCTGACCGCCGAAGGCCTGGGCACCGCAGACGAACCGCACCCGGTGCAACGTGAAATGGCCGAGCGCGGCGGATCCCAATGCGGCTACTGCACCCCCGGATTCATCTGCGCCATGGCCGCGGAATACTACCGTCCCGAACGCGCCGAGGAACAGGTCGCCGAGGCGCCCGTCCACCACGCCGACGGGCCCAACGGCTTCGACCTGCACGCGCTGTCGGGCAACCTCTGCCGCTGCACCGGCTACCGGCCGATCAGGGACGCCGCCTTCGCGCTCGGGGTGCCCGAGCCCGAGGACCAGCTGGCCCAGCCGCCGACGGCCGGCCCCGCGGCCACCGACTACCGCAGGGCGGATACCCCGGCCGGGCAGCCCGGCCGCTACCGCCGGCCCGCCACGCTGTCCGAAGCGCTGCGGATCCTGGCGGAGGAACCCGGAACCCGGGTGGTGGCCGGGGCGACCGACTGGGGAGTCGAGGTGAACATGAAGTTTGCCCGCGCGCAGTCGGTGCTGGCCGTCGACCGGCTGGAGGAGCTGCGCCGGGTGGTGCAGACCGATGACCATGTGGAATTGGGCGCCGCCTGCACCCTGAGCGAGCTTGAACGCGCGCTGGCCGGGCGGATTCCGCTGCTCTCCCTGCTCTGGCCGAACTTCGCCTCGCGGCTGATCCGCAACTCGGCGACCCTCGGAGGGAACCTCGGCACCGGATCTCCCATCGGGGATTCGCCGCCGGTGCTGCTGGCCCTGGACGCGCAGCTGGTGCTGGCCTGCAGTGCCGGGGAACGTGTGGTGCCGCTTCACGACTACTTCACCGGATACCGGCAGACGGTGCGCCGGCCCGATGAACTGATCACCGCGGTCCGCATCCCGCTGCCGCTGGCCCCGCTGGTGTCCTTCCAGAAGGTCGCCAAGCGCCGCTTCGACGATATATCCAGCACCGCCGTCGCCCTGGCCTTCGACGTCGAGGCCGGGCTGATCACCCGCGCGCGGATCGGGCTGGGCGGGGTCGCCGCGACCCCGCTGCGCGCCACCGCCACCGAACAGGCGCTGATCGGACAGGCCTGGAGCGGGGAAACCCTGAGGGGAGCCGGCGGGATCCTGGCCACCGAGGGAACACCCATGGACGACCATCGCGCCAGCGCCGCCTACCGGCAGGCCATGCTGGGCTCCGCGCTGGAGCGGTTCTTCGCGGAGCAGGACAGCGGAACGGGGGCAGGGGCATGAGCATCACGCACAACCAGCGACCGGAGGGCGCGGCAGTGGGCCGGTCCATCCCGCATGAATCGGCCTATGCCCACGTCACCGGTGCGGCGAAGTACACCGAGGATTTGGCCGGAGCCCTGTCCGGGGTGCTGCACGCCTATCCAGTGCAGTCGGCGCACGCCCATGCCAGGCTGCTGGGGCTGGACGCCTCCGCCGCGCTGCAGGTTCCGGGGGTGCGGCTGGTGCTGACCGCTAAGGACATCCCCGGGGTCAACGACCAGGGCGCCAAGCACGACGAGCCGATGCTCCCGGTGGACGAGGTCATGTTCCACGGGCAGCCGGTGGCCTGGGTGCTGGGCGAGGATCTGGAAGCGGCCAAGGCCGGGGCGGCCGCGGTGGCAGTGGACTACGAGCCGCTGGACGCGCTCGTCACGCTGGGCGAGGCCATCGCTGCGAACAGCTTCCACGGCATCCAGCCGGTCATCGACAAGGGCGAACCGGCCGCGGCCCTGGCCGCCGCGCCCCACGCGTTCTCCGGGGAATTCGAATTCGCCGGACAGGAGCACTTCTACCTGGAAACCCAGAGTTCGCTGGCGCACGTCGAATCCGACGGGCAGATCATGGTGCATGCATCCACCCAGCACCCCAGCGAAACCCAGGACATCGTGGCCCACGTGCTGGGGGTCGACGCCCACCGGGTCACGGTGCAGGCGCTGCGCATGGGCGGGGCTTTCGGAGGCAAGGAAATGCAGCCGCACGGGTATGCCGCGGTCGCCGCCCTCGGCGCGGTGCTCACCGGCCGGCCGGTGCGCGTGCGGCTTGAACGCGCCCGGGACCTGAGCATGACGGGCAAGCGGCACGGCTTCCACGCCTCCTGGAAGATCGGCTTCGACGAGCACGGGAAGATCATGGCCTTGGCCGCGCAGCTGACCAGCGACGGCGGGTGGAGCCTGGACCTGTCCGAGCCGGTGCTGACCCGCGCCATGTGCCATATCGACAACGCCTACTGGATCCCCAATATCCAGGTGCGCGGCCGGGTGGCCAAATGCCATAAGACCTCGCAGACCGCCTTCCGCGGCTTCGGCGGGCCGCAGGGCATGCTGGTGATCGAGAACATCCTCGGCGAGGTGGCCCCGAAGCTGGGGCTCAGCGCGCAGGAGCTGCGCCGCCGCAACTTCTACGTCCCCGGCCAGGACACCCCGTACTACCAGCCGGTGCGCCATGCCGAACGGCTGCACCGGGTGTGGGAGCAGGTGCTGGACTCCTCGCAGTTCGCGACCCGCCGGGAACAGATCGAGGCCTTCAATACCGCGCACCCGCACTCCAAGCGGGGCTTGGCCATCACCCCGGTGAAGTTCGGCATCTCTTTCAACTTCACTGCCTTCAACCAGGCCGGCGCGCTGGTGCTGGTCTACAAGGACGGGTCGGTGCTGCTCACCCACGGCGGCACGGAAATGGGCCAGGGAGTGCACACCAAGGTGCTGCAGGTGGCGGCCACCGCGCTGGGCGTTCCGCTGTCCTACCTGCGTCTGGCCCCGACCCGCACGGACAAGGTGCCGAACACCTCCGCCACTGCGGCGAGCACCGGCAGCGACCTGAACGGCGCCGCCGTGAAGGACGCCTGCGAGCAGATCCTGGCCAGGCTGTCCGTGCTGGCCGCCGGGGAACTGGAGGCCGAAGCTTCGGAGGTGGTCTTCGCCGACGGGGCGGCCCATGCCCGCGGGCGGTCCGTGGACTGGAAAACACTGGTGTCCAAGGCCTACTTCAGCAGGATCCAGCTCTCGGCCGCGGGATACTACAGCACGCCGGGACTGCACTGGGACCTGTCAGCCATGCGCGGGGAGCCGTTCAAGTACTTCGCCTACGGGGCGGCGGTGTCGGAGGTGCAGGTCAGCCGTTTCGACGGGTCCTACCAGCTGCGCCGCGTGGACATCGTGCACGACGTGGGTGATTCGCTTTCGCCGCTGGTGGACCGCGGGCAGATCGAGGGCGGTTTCATCCAGGGCGCCGGCTGGCTCACCTTGGAGGACCTGCGCTGGGAAACCAAGGGCCCGCATCGCGGCCGGCTGGCCACCGCCAGCGCCAGCACCTACAAGCTGCCCAGCTTCTCCGAGATGCCGCCGGTGTTCAACGTCGAGTTCCTGCAGGACGCGCACGAGGACGGCGTGGTCTACGGCTCCAAGGCGGTCGGCGAGCCGCCGTTGATGCTGGCCTTCAGCGTGCGCGAGGCGCTGCGCCAAGCGGTTGCCGCCTTCGGCCCGGCTGGGCACAGCGTGAAGCTGGAGTCCCCGGCCACCCCGGAAGCGGTGTTCTGGGCGGTGCAGGAAGCCCGGGACGCCCGGGAAGGCACCGGCCATGTGGATTGAGGAGCTGGCCCGGCTGCGCGCGCAGCGCACCGCGGCGGTGCTGGCCACCGTGGTGTCGGTGCGCGGCCACGCCCCGCGGGAAGCCGGGGCCAAATTCGTGGTCACCGACCGCGAGCTGCTGGGCACCATCGGCGGCGGGAACATGGAGATGCTGGTGGCCGCCCGCGCCAGGGAAATGCTCGCCACCGGAACCAGGTCCCCGGAGCAGCTGGTGCTGCGGCTGAACGACAAGGCGCCGGCGGCCTACGGCAAGCAATGTTGCGGGGGAGAAGCCGTGGTGCTGCTCGAACCGGTGCCGGTGCGGCCGGTGATCGCGGTCTTCGGCATCGGCCACGTGGGCTTGGAACTTGCGCACATCCTTGCCCGCCACGACGTGGAGCTGGTGCTGTGCGATTCCCGCCCCGAGCAGCTCGCGCAGTTGGACGCGTTGGAAGCCGGCAAGCCGCCGGCCGTGATCCGCCGGCAGCACGCGGTGCTCGGCGAGCAGGTGATGGCCGAGCTGCCCGACGGGGCCATGGTGCTGATCATGACCCACGACCACGCGGAGGACTTCCACCTGTGCGACGCGGCGCTGCGCCGCCCGGGCCTGGGCTACGTGGGGCTGATCGGCTCGGCCGCCAAATACGCGCGTTTCACCATGAAACTGGCCGAATCCGGCCACGAGCGGCAGGACATCGCGCGGATCACCTGCCCCATCGGGATGCCCGGGATTCCGGGCAAGCAGCCTGCGGCCATTGCGGTGTCCGTGGCCGCGGACCTGCTGGCCCGGCTCGCCCTAGATGCCGCGCCCCGGAGTCAGGATGTTCTTCCGGTCTAGCGCGTACTTGATCATCTGCTGCGCGTGCAGGGTGGCGTCGTCCAGCTGCCAGGGCAGCTCGGCCTGCTTGACCAGGCCGATGCCGTGCTCGCCGCTGATGGTTCCGCCCAGTTCCAGGGCCAGCCTGGTGATGTCGCCGATGACAACCTCGGCCGCCGCATGGCCCTGCGGGGTGTCTTCGGCCTCGACCGTCGGGTGCAAGTTGCCGTCGCCGGCGTGGGCCACCACGGAGATGGTGCGCCCGTGCTGCTCGGCAATCTGCTCGATGCCGCGGAACACCGCCGCCAGTTCCCCGACGGGCACAGCGACGTCGCAGGAGACCCGCAGCCCCTGGGCGTTCAACGCGGGATTGGCCAGGCGGCGTGCTTCCAGCAGGCTGTCGCCCTCGGCGATCACCACCTCCCGGGCACCGTGCTCGCGGCACAGCTGCGCGGTGTCGCCGGCCGCTTGTTTGGCCTGCAGCCCGGTGAACTGTCCGATCAGCAGGGCGCAGCCGTCCTCCGGCAGGCCGGAGGGCTTGTAGGCCTCGATGATCTGCACGCTGCGCGCGTCCAGCAGCTCCAGCACCTCCGGGGTCTGCGCGCCGTTGACGATCGCGGTCACCGCGCGCCCGGCGTCCTCGACGGTGGGGAAGCTGGCGCGGAAGGTGCGCGGGATGCCCGGGGCGATCGGCTTGAGCCGCACCGTTGCGGAGGTGATGACCCCGAGCGTTCCCTCGGATCCGACGAACAGGCTGGTCAGATCCAGGCCCACGACGTTCTTGCGGGTGCGCGCGCCGGTGCGCAGGATGCTGCCGTCGGCCAGCACCACCTCCAGGGCTGCCACGGAGTCGCGGGTGACCCCGTGGCTGATGCAGCGAAGCCCGCCCGCATTCGTGGCGATGTTCCCGCCGATGGTGGAAATCTCGGCGCTCGCCGGGTCCGGGGCGAAGAACAGCCCGTGGTCCTCCGCCGCCCGGTCCAGCTCCGCGTTGATGACGCCGGCCTGGACCTCGGCCAGCCGGTTGACCGGATCAATCAGCTTGATCCGGTTCATCCGCTCCAGCGACACCACCAGCCCGCCGGCGTAGGCCAGCGCCCCGCCGCTCACGCCGGTTCCGGTACCGCGCACGGACACCTTCACCCCGTGGCGATTGGCCCAGCCCAGCGCCGCCGAGACTTCCTCGGTACTTTCGGGAAACACGGCGGCCAGTGCCGCGCCCTCGGGCATGGCGCGTGACTCGTCCCGGGAAACCCGGTCCAGTTCGGCGCCGCCGGTGACCATGCGGTCGCCGAAGATGTCTTGCAATTCATTGGTCGGCGGGGCGGTCGGGGTGGTTGCGTGCATGGGATCCTTCGATCTGGGAATGGTGCGAGTGAGCTACGCAACATACTTTATATTATAAAATCTGAAGAGCAAGGGAGAATCCGGCGATTGCGGGTGCGATATTCTCATGAAGCGGGAACGAGCGGCTTCCCGGTCGAGGAATTTCGGCGACCAGAAGCAGAAAGCGGGGGACGGTGCCTACACCGGAGCAGCGGCGCGGTGCGCAAAGCAAGGCGGACACCGCGTACGCCCACATCAAGGAGCAGATCGAGCGGGGAGCTTTCGAGCCCTACCAGCGGGTGCTGGCAGCTCCCATCGCGGCCGAGCTCGGGGTGAGCGGGGTGCCGGTACGCGAAGCCATCCAGCGCCTGGCCGCCGAGGGGCTGCTGCAGATCGTGCACAACGTCGGGGCCCGCGTCGCGGTCATCGACGACCACGCCTACCGGGCCGGCATGGAAGCGCTCGCCGTCATGGACGGCACGGCCACCTCGCTGGCCGCCGGGCAACTGGGCGCGGCCGACCTCGAGCGGGCCGAAGCAATCAACCGCAGCATCCTGTCCATGCTCGAGAACTTCGATCCCGCGCTCTTCGAGGAGCTCAACACGCAATTCCACGAGGTGCTGTATTCGGCCTGCCCCAACGAGAGGATTCTGGAACTGGCCCGGTCCGAATGGAAGAAGTTCTCCAGCATCCGCGGGCCCGGCGCCGCCGTGGACCGGGACCGCGCGCGCGAATCCGTTGAAGAGCACGGGGAACTGCTGGATCTCATCCGGGGCTCGGCGCCCAGCGCGCAGATCGAGCAGGCCGCCCGCCGGCATGTGCTGAAATCCCTCGAAGCCAGGACCGGGCACCGCAGCCGGCTGCTGTAGCACTGCACGGTGGGAGCGCCGGCGGGTGCCCCGGCCGGCACCCGGTCGCGGACTAGACTCGGATTATGGAACATCGTGAACTAGGAAGAACACAGCGCAGCGTCTCCGTGATCGGGCTGGGCACCTGGCAGCTCGGCGCCGACTGGGGCTCGGTGGACGAGAACGACGCGCTGGCCGTGCTGGACGCCGCCCACGCAGGGGGCGTGGACTTCTTCGACACCGCCGACGTCTACGGGGACGGACGCAGCGAGCAGCTGATCGGCCGCTGGCTCAAGGCCAACCCGGAGGCGGGCGTCACCGTCGCCACCAAGATGGGCCGCCGTGTGGAGCAGGTACCCGAGGCCTACACGCTTGAAGCATTCCGCGCCTGGAACGACCGCTCGCGCGAGAACCTCGGAATGGACACCCTGGACCTGGTGCAGCTGCACTGCCCGCCCACCGCCGTCTACTCCAGCGACGCGGTCTACGATGCGCTGGACACCCTGGTCGCCGAGGGGCGCATCGCCAATTACGGCGTCTCCGTGGAAACCGTTGGCGAAGCGCTGACCGCCATTGCCCGGCCGAACGTGGCCACGGTGCAGATCATCGTCAACGCCTTCCGCCACAAGCCGATCGAGCAGGTGCTGCCCGCCGCGCGCGAGGCCGGCGTGGGCGTCATCGCCCGCGTCCCGCTGGCCAGCGGCCTGCTGGCCAACCGCTACACCGCGGACACCCGGTTCGCCGCCGACGACCACCGCAACTTCAACCGCGACGGGTCCGCCTTCGACGTGGGGGAGACCTTCTCCGGGGTCGACTACGACACCGGGTTGCAGGCTGCGCGGGAATTCGCGGATCTGGCCGCCGCCGAGGCCCCCGGGGCCTCCAGCGCCCAGGTCGCCCTGGCATGGCTGGCCGCGCAGGACGGGATCAGCACCGTCATCCCCGGCGCCCGCTCCACGGGGCAGGCGCAGGCCAACGCCGCCGCTGGCTCGCTGCGGATCTCCGCGGAGTTCTCTGCTTCCGTGCGCAGGCTCTACGACCAGAAGCTGCGCGCGCAGATCCACCCGCGTTGGTGAATGTTCAGCCAATTGCCCGTTTCCGTACCGTACGCAGACGGGCAATGAGCTGAACAACTTACCGAACCGGCAGGGACCGCCGGGGCCACTCAGGCGATGCGGTAGCCGCGCTTGATGACCGTGGTGATCAGCCCCGGATCGGGCAGGCTCTTGCGCAGCCGGCTGAGCGTCATGTCCAGCGCATGGCGCGAGGGCAGCGAACTGAGCGACGTGGCCAGCTCGTCGCGGGACACCACATTGCCGCGGGCCTGCAGCAGGCAGCGCAGGATCTCGGCATGCAGCGGGGTGAGGGTGCAGTCCTGGTTGTTCAGCGACAGCGTGCGCCCGCGCAGCTGGCACAAGCCGCGGGCGGTATCCACGCTCAGCGTGCCCTGGTCTGACAAGGCGATGACCAGCTGCAGCACCATGGCTCCCATGCGGTGGCGCTGCGGGACCAGCGGGCTGTGCACCCCGGCCTGGAGCAGCGGTTCGGCGGTCACCGGGCCCACCGTTGCTGCCTGCACCCGTTCGTTGAAGGAGCGGACCAGCGTGGGCAGCAGGCCGCGCGCCGCCGCGGCAGTGAGCAGCGTGTGCACGCTGGGGGCGCTGGTGAAGGTCACCGCGTCGAAGCGGCCCGCGCAGATGCCTTCCACCAGGGATGAAATCTGCGGGTCGCCGCTGTTTTCCAGCCAGCGGTACGGTTCGATCTTCACCACGTGCGCCGCCCCGAGCCTGCGGATGTCCCGGGCGAGCGGCCGGTCGTTGTCCGCGTGCATCTGCACCGCCACGCTGGCCCCTGCCACCTCCCCGCGCAGCAGCTCCAGCAGCGCTTCGCTGGTTCCGGCCGACGCGCTGCCTGCCACGGTGAGTCCCAGGGCGCGCACCGCGCCGAGCGCCTTCGCGCCGCGGGTGAAGATCCGGCAGCCCTCCAGCGCCCGGCCCAGCTGGTCTCCCAGGTCGGCGGCTTCCGCGGTGTCGAACCAGCGGCGCAGCCCGTAGGCGGTGGTCACCACCAGCACCGCAGGGGGCTCGGCGATGACCCGGCGCGTCTGGCCGAGCAGGAACTGCTCGTCTTCCAGCGGCGCGAGCCGCAGCAACGGGGTGTGGGTGGTTTCGGCCCCGCGGCGTTGCAGGGCTTCGATCAGTTCGTTCGAACGCCGGTCGCTGGTCACCGCAATGCGGAATCCGGACAGCTGCTGCCCGCTGATCATGCGGTGGCCTCCAAACTCATCTGCTGCGCGGCGTCCAGGCCCAGCGGCAGCGCCGCGACCTGCCCGATGACGATGACCGCGGGGTTGGCGCAGCCCGCCGCCCGCGCGGCGGCCGCCAGCGTGGACAAGGTGGCGTGGGTGGTGCGCTGGGTGCCGGTGGTTCCCGACTCCACGACGGCGCAGGGCGTGTCCGCCGGCAGCCCGCGGCGGCGCAAACCGGCCGCGGTGTGCTCCAGGGTTCCCATGCCCATGAGCACCACGATCGTGCCTCCCAGCACAGCGAGCTGCGCCAGCTGCTGTTCTTCGAGCGGATCATGGCCTGAGATCACGGTGAAGGCGCGGGTCACCCCGCGCGCGGTGACCGGGATGCCGGCCGCGGCTGGCACGGTGATGCAGGAGGACAGCCCCGGAACCACGCTGACCGGGATGCCGGCCGCCGTGGCGGATTCCACTTCTTCGAAACCGCGGCCGAACACGTAGGGATCCCCGCCCTTCAGCCGCACCACGTGGTTCCCGCGGGAGGCTTCCCGGAGCATCAGCTCCTCGATGCGTTCCTGGGTGACCTTGTGGTGCCCGGGCTGCTTGCCCACGTCGATGATCCGGGCCTGCGGCGCGAGCTGGTCCAGGAATTCTCCGGGACCCAAGCGGTCGCAGAAGACCACGTCGGCACTGGCCAGCACGGCGGCCGCGCGCAGCGTCAGCAGCTCCAGGGCGCCGGGTCCGCCGCCGACCAGGGTGATGCGGCCTTCCGCCGTGCCTGGATCCAGCTCGATGACCGGCGTGCCCTGGGCCAGCGCCTGCCGGCGCAGCGCCGAGAACTTCAGGGACTGGCCGGTGCACAGGGCCAGCACGTCGGACTGCCCCAGCAGCGCCAGCGCGCCCAGCGGTGTGCTGGCCTGCAGCAGGGTGTCCACGCACTGCGCCTGCAGGTAGCGTGCGGCGCGTGTTGCGGACCCGGGGGCCGCGGCCAGCAGCACCGTGCATCCGGCGAGGTCCACCTTCGCGCCGATCATTTTTCGCTCTCCCGCGCCGAGAAGCTGGTGCGGCCGCCGTTGCGATGCCACGGGGTGCGCTGATCTGCTGCAGGATTGCGTGGATGATGCTGTGGCATGGGATTTCGCTCCAGGGTGCTCGCTGTTTCGGGTTGTCTCAAATGCTATCCAAGGCTTTTTGCCTGGAAATTTCGCAATTGTTTCGCAGGGAATAAGTTGTCTTTCCGCCGCCAATCTCAGCTCGCGGCCGAACGCACGGGGATGCTCGCCCCCAGGTCCACCGGGCGGCGCTGGCCGCGTTCGCTGGCGTATTCCAGCTCCGTGTCATGGGCCTGCGGTGCGTTCACGAAGGAACGGAATCGCTTGAGCTTCTGCGGATCGGCCAGCGTCGCCGCCCATTCGTCCCGGTAGCTGGAAATATGGTGTTCCATGGCTTCTTCGAGCTCCGCACCGAGCCCCAGCGAATCCTCGACCACCACCTCGCGCACGGTGTCCATGCCGCCGGGCAGCTCCTGGATCCAGTGGGCGGTGCGCTGCAGGCGTTCGGCGCTGCGGATGTAGTACATCAGGAAGCGGTCGATGTATTGCACCAGCGTCCAGTCGTCCACCCCGCCGGCCAGCAGCTGGCCGTGGGCGGGGTTGGCGCCGCCGTTGCCGCCCACATACAGGTTCCAGCCTTCGGCGGTGGCGATGACCCCGACGTCCTTGGCGCGGGCCTCCGCGCATTCTCGGGCACAGCCGGAGACGCCCATCTTGAACTTGTGCGGGGCACGCAGCCCGCGGTAGCGCAGCTCGAGGTCGATGCCCATGCCCACCGAGTCCAGCATGCCGTAGCGGCACCAGGTGGAGCCGACGCAGGTCTTCACATTGCGCAGCGACTTGCCGTAGGCCTGCCCGGACTCGAACCCGGCATCCACCAGTTCGCGCCAGATCTCGGGCAGCTGCTCCAGCCGGGCGCCGAACATGTCGATGCGCAGCCCGCCGGTGAGCTTGGTGTACAGCCCGTACTTCTGCGCCACCCGGGCAATGACCCCCAGCTTTTCCGGGGTGATCTCCCCGCCGGGGATGCGCGGCACCACCGAATAGGTGCCGTCCTTCTGCATATTCGCCATGACGCGGTCGTTGGTGTCCTGGGCCCCGGCCAGCCCGGCGTCCATCGGGTGCACGTTGGTCTGGCTGGCCAGGATGGAGGCGATGGTCGGCTTGCAGATATCGCAGCCAGACCCGGTGCCGAAGCGTTCCATGATCTGCGGGTAGGTGCGCAGCCCGGCCAGGCGCACGGCGTCGAAGAGCTGCGGGCGGGAGAGGCTGAAGTGCTCGCACAATGCGGTGGAAACCTCCACGCCGTTCTTGGCCAGCTCGGCTTCCATGAGCTTCTTGAGCATCGGCACGCAGGAACCGCACTGGGTGCCGGCCCTGGTGCACGACTTCAGGCCCGCCACCGTGGCCGCCGGGCCGCAACCGGCGCAGGCCCCGCCCACCGCGCCGCGGATCGTCCCGGCATCCACGTTGTTGCAGGAGCACACCACCGCGTCGTCGGGCAGCTCGGTGTCAGGGGCCTGCCCGCCGGCGGCACTGAGGTAGGCGCCGGGCTCCGCAGGCAGCTCCCGGCCCAGCAGCGGACGCAGCGCCTGGTACGGGCTGGCGTCGCCCACGAAGATGCCGCCGAGCAGCCTCGTGGCATCCTCGGAGACCACGAGCTTCTGGTACAGGCCGCGGGCCGCATCCGCGTAGATGACCTCCAAGGCGCCCTCGGCGCGGGCGAAGGCGTCGCCGAAGGAGGCCACATCCACCCCGGAGAGCTTGAGCTTGGTGGCGGTGTCGAAGCCGGTGAATTCGCCCTCGCCGCCGCTCAGCCGGGCAGCGGCGACCTCCGCCATGGCGTTGGCCGGGGCCACCAGCCCCACGCACAGTCCGCCGTAGTTGGCGACTTCGCCGATGGCCCAGACATGCGGCACCTCGGTGGCGCAGGACTGGTCGATGACGATGCCGCCGCGCGGGCCCAGCCCGAACAGGGCGCCGCCTTCGGGCTGGGCTTCGTTGTGGACGCGGGCCAGCTCGTCGCGCGGGCGCACGCCGATGGACACGATGACCATGTCAGCGGCGATCACCCGGTCGTCGGCCATGAGCACGCCGGTGACCTGGCCGTCCTCGGAGAGGATCTGCTGGGGGAATACCCCGCCGTGGACCCGCAGGTTCTTCTGGGCGACCAAGCGTCCCAGTGCCTGGCCTGCGCCCTGGTCCAGCTGGGTTCCCATGAGCCATCCGCCGCCGTCGATGATCAGCGCCTGCGCGCCCAGGGCCTGCACCCCGGCGGCCGCCTCAAGGCCCAGCAGCCCGCCCCCGATGGTCGCGACCACCGGGGCCCGGCCCAGGGAACCGGCCAGGGACTTCACCTGCTGCGCGATGCCCCGCACATCCTCCAGCGTGCGGTAGACGTGGGTGAGCTCCGCGCCGGGGATCGGCAAGGTGGCCGCGTTGGAGCCGGTGGCCAGCACCAGTTCGTCGTAGCCGAACTCGCGCCCGTCCGCGGTGCGCACCAGACGGGCGGCGCTGTCCAGGAAGACGGCCTTGGCCCCGGTTTCCAGGGTGAGGTGCTCCTGCTCCCACAATTCCGCGTCGCCCAGGGTCAGATCCACCCCCGGCTCGGTCAGCGCCTTGGACAGCGCCACCCTGTCGTAGGGCCGGTGGGCCTCCTCGCAGAGCACGGTGAGGGTGGTGCCGGCGGGCTCGCGGCTGGCCATGGCGTCGGCAAAGCGGTGCGCGGCAGGACCGCCGCCGATCACGAGGATGTGTCGCTGTTCGCTGGAGGTATTCATGATGCCCTTTCGCTGGCGGACCCACGGGATGTGGAGCGTCTGGCACCAGCCTAGGAACCTGTTTTTGCCCCGCAGTTACCCCGGTGTTTCACCGGGCGCAATTTTCTCCAGCAGCGCTGCGAACAGGCGGTGAGGGCTTGGAAACATGTTCGTAGCACGGGGTCGTCCGGGGGCTGTGAATCGGGCTTTACCGGCCGGCAACCGCGCGGGGCGGCGGCTGAAACATTGCGCTTCTAGGCTCGAAGCATCGGAACACCAGCGAAAGGACCCACCGATGACCACGCAACTGATCGACGCACCGGCCGGCTTGGCCGAACTCTGCTCCACCGAGGACCTGGAGGCGGGCTGGGGCGAAGCGGCCTGGCTGCAAGGGCGGCAGATCGCGGTGTACCGCACCGAGGCGGACGGATTCTACGCCTCCTCGCACCATTGCCCGTCCACCGGGGCCAAGGTCATGGCGCGCGGCATCCTCGGGGATGCGACCATCGAGGGCCGCCGCGTGGCCACCATCGCCTGCCCGCTGCACAAGGAGATCTACCGCCTGGACACCGGGGACTGCCTGGGCGCGCAGGGCGCCGCGCTGAACGTGTTCGGGGTGCAGGAGCTCGGCGGCCGGCTGTGGATCGAGGTGCCGCGATGAGCAAGCACTCCTCCGAGGCCGCAGCGCTGGACCGCACGTCGCGGTACGAGCACACCGCATGGTTCGGCTGGTACGAGGTGGCCGCGGAGCCAGCAGCCTGCCACCGCGCATGACCGATCACGCTTCAACACATCCAACATCGGAAATACCCGCAGATCGACGCACACCGGCGGGAGCGCCCAGGCTCCCGCCGCCGGACTAGACCCGGGCCGGGATCCTGAGCAGTTCCTCGATGCGCTCCTTGCAGCCGCCGCACCCGGTGCCGGCGCGGCAGTTCTCGCCAACCTCTTCGACGGTGGAACATCCGGCGTCCACCGCCCTGGCCACCTGCCCGTAGGTCGCCCCCGAACAGCGGCACAGCTGGTCGTCGGCCCCCGCGGCAGGCGCCTGCGCATCCTCGAAGGGCGCGTCCAGGCGCAGCAGCAGCGAGGGGTCGACCGGCAGCGGGGTACCGCGTTCAAAACCCAGAGCCAGCTCCGCCCCGGTGCGCGGCAGGCCCAGGGCCAGGAAGCCGGTGGGGACGCGATCACGCGCCACAATCTTCAGGTAGCGCCCTGCGGCGGGGTCCGCATATACGGTGACCTGCTGGGCCGGATCCTCGAACAGCCCTGCCTGCACCGTGCCGGCCGCGGTGAGCTCCAGGCCCTGGCCCTTGAGCATCAGGATGCCGCTGCCCTGGATCTGGGGCCCGGGCAGGGCGCTGGCAACCGGGGCGGAAGCCGCCGGATGCGGGGCCGGGTGCGCCAGCAGGTAGTCCGCCAGCCAAGCGGCCTGCGCCCAGCCCGGGGCCAGCAGCCCGGCCGGCCGTTGCCCGGCCACCTGCGCGCAGTCGCCCACGGCGAAGAGGCGCCCGCTGGAATCGGCGGCCAGCTGCGCGGTCACCTGGATTCCGTGGCCTACAGCCAAACCGCAGCCTTCGGCCAGTTCGGTGCGGGGACGCACCCCGGTGGACACCAGCAGCGCGTCGGCGTGGATCAGCCCGTGGGTTTCGGTGGCCAGCGCATGGAAGCGGCCGTCCTGCTTCTGCACGCCGGTGGCGCGCACCCCGGAGAGCACGTGAACTCCGGCGGCTTCCAGCTGGCGGATGAGCAGGGTGCCGCCGTCCGCGTCCACCACGCGCCCCAGCGGCGCCGGGCCGTGGTGCACCAGCACCGGCCGGTACCCGGCGGAGGCCATGGCCAGCGCCGCCTCCAGGCCCAGGATGCCGCCGCCGAGCACCAGCACCCTTCCATCGCCTCGCAGCACCGCTTGCAGCGCCAGCGCATCATTCAGGGTGCGCAAAGCCAGCACGCCGGCGGGCAGCTCGGTGTCCGCATGCGGGTCGAAATTCAGCCCGGCCAGCGAGGGGATCACCGGGCGGGCTCCGGTGGCGAAGACCAGCCGGTCGTAGGGGACCGGGCCGCCGCTGGTGTGCACCACGCGCCGGGCCCGGTCCACCCCGGTGGCGGCCGTGCCCAGCCGCAGGTCAACACCCGCGGCGCGCAGCCGGGGTTCGTCGGCCATGCCCAAGTGCCCGGGTTCGGCCGCCCCGATGGCGACCTCGGCCAGCAGCACCCTGTTGTAGGCGGCGCGTTCTTCCGCGCCCAGCACCGTCAGTTCAAGTTCCTTCGACCTGACCGCGGGAAGCAGGCCCTCGACGAGGCTTGAAGCCACGGGCCCGAAGCCGATGACAACCAGTCGTTCACTCATGTCGCTCCGCTCGGGACAGCAGCACCGGCGCGTGCTTGAACTCGGGCATGGAACTGTCCGGGTCCACCGCGTCGCCGGTGAGCAGGTTGGCGTTCTGGGTTTCGGGGAAGTGGAAGGGCAGGAACACGGTGTCCAGCCGGATTCCCGCATCCAGGCGGGCCGTCGCCTCGAGGCGTCCGTGCGTGTTTTCCAGCAGCACGTCCTGCCCGTCGCTGATGCCGCGGGCCAGCGCGGTGTCCGGATGGATCACTGCCAGCGCGGCCGGCGCGGCCTGGCGCAGCTCGGCCACCCGGCGGGTCTGCGCCCCGGACTGGTAGTGTTCCAGCAGCCGCCCGGTGACCAGCGAGACGGTCCCGGGCTTCCTGCCCGCACGACCGCTGGCCTCCGGCTGCGGGTAGACCGGTTCCAGCCGGGCCTTGCCGTCGGGGTGGGCGAAGCGCTGAAGGAACAGACGCGGGGTGCCCGAGCGCTCGCCGGGCAACTGGCTGATCGGTGTGCCGGCGGGACAGGGCCAATAGACCGCCGCCCCCGCATCGAGGCTGTTGTAGTCCACCCCCGAGTAGTCGGCGATGCCTCCGGCCGAGGCCCGGCCCAGCTCCTCGAAGACCTCCCGCGGGTCGGCGCTGAAGGCGGCTGGGGCCTGCAGCCGGTCGGCCAGTTCGGCCAGCAGCCACAGCTCGCTGCGCGCCCCGGCCGGGGCGGCCAGGGCGGCGCGGCGGCGCAGCACCCGGCCCTCCAGATTCGTCATGGTGCCTTCCTCCTCCGCCCACTGCAGCACCGGCAGCACCAGGTCGGCCTGCGCGGCGGTTTCCGAGAGGAAGAAGTCGGCAACGACCAGGTAGTCCAGCCGGCGCAGTGCGGCGGCGGTGCGGTTGGCGTTGGGGGAGGAGATCACCGGGTTGGAGCCGTGCATGAACAGCATCCGCGCCCCGCCCGGTTCGCCCAGGGTTGCCAGCAGCTGCGCGGCCGGAATGCCCGGCCCGGGAATGATCTGCGGATCCACGCCCCAGACGGCTGCCACGTGGGCACGGGCGGCCGGGTCGGTGATCTTGCGGTAGCCCGGCAGCTGGTCGGCCTTCTGCCCGTGTTCGCGTCCGCCCTGCCCGTTGCCCTGCCCGGTGATGGTGCCGAAGCCCCCGGCCAGGGTTCCGGGCAGGCCCAGCAGCAGGGCCAGGTTGATTGCGGCGGTCACCGTGGCGGTGCCGTTGGCATGCTGTTCCACCCCGCGTCCGGTGAGGATGTACACGGGTTTGCCGCCGGCGCGGGCGGCCTGGGCTGCGCCGGCCAGGGTGCGTGCGGTCTGCCTGATGAGCGCTGCCGGGACGCCGGTGAGCGACTGCACCCGTTCGGGCCACCAGGTGGCCAGCGAGATGCGCAGCGATTCCAGGCCCCAAGTGCGGGCGGCCAGGTAGCCGGTGTCGGCCAGGTCTTCGGCCAGCAGCACGTGGGCCAGGCCCAGCAGCAGCTGCAGGTCCGTTCCGGGCGCCGGCTGCAGGTGGGTGTCCGCCAGTTCCGCGGTGGCCGAGCGGCGCGGATCGACCACGATGAGCCCGCCGTTCTCCCTGGCGGATTCAAGGTGCCGCACGAACGGCGGCATGGTGTCCGCGACATTGGACCCCAGCAGCATGATGGCGCCGGCCCGATCCAGGTCAGCCAGCGGGAAGGGCAATCCGCGGTCCAGCCCGAAGGCCTTGTTGCCGGCCGCTGCGGCGGAGGACATGCAGAACCGCCCGTTGTAGTCGATGCGCGAGGTGCCCAGCGCCAGCCGGGCGAACTTGCCCAGCTGGTAGGCCTTTTCATTGGTCAGCGACCCGGAGCCGAACACCGCCACCGCGTCCTTCCCATGGGTCTGCTGCACCGTGCGCACCTGGTGCACCACCAGTTCCAGGGCCCGCTCCCAGCCCACCGGTCGCAGCACCCCGTCGGCACCGCGTTCCAGCGGGGAATGCAGCCGTTCCGGGTGGTCCAGCAGCTGCGCGGCGCTGTAGCCCTTGCGGCACAGCGCCCCGCCGTTGGTTTCGAAGTTTCGCCCTTTCAAGCCCACCGGCGTGGTGCCCGGCTCAAGGGTGATCCCGCACTGCAGGGCGCAGTAGGGGCAATGCGTCGCGACCTCCATCTCAGACCCTTCCCTCGAAACCCGAACCGCGGCGCACGTAGCAGAACCAGGTCACCGCCAGCAGCAGGACATAAAGGCCCACGAAGACTCCGAACGCGGGAACATAGGATCCCAGCTTCGACAGGGACAGGCCCAGCACCTGCGGGATCAGGAATCCTCCGTAGGCGCCGATGGCGGAAATGAGGCCCAGGGCCGCGGCGGCGCTGCGTGCGTGGTCTGCCGGGGTGCGCCCGGTGCGCCGTCCCTGGAAGGCGAAGACCGCCGGGATCATGCGGTAGGTGGAGCCGTTGCCGAGGCCTGCGGCGGTGAACAGGGCAAGGAACAAACCCAGGAAGAGCGGGAAGTCCGCTTGGCCCAGGCTCAGCATCAGCGCGAGGGTCAGCGCGGCCATCACGGCGAAGGCGGCCAGGGTGATGCGGGCGCCGCCGAAGCGGTCGGCCAGCTGCCCACCGTAGGGGCGGGCCAGCGACCCGACCAGCGGTCCGAGGAAGGCCAGCGAGATCACCGCAGTGCCCAATTCCAGGGAGGAGTACCCGGTGAAGGTATCGGCCAGCAGCTTGGGGAATACCGCGCAGAATCCGATGAACGAGCCGAAGGTGCCGATGTAGAGCCCGGCAATGATCCACAGGTGCTTTTCGCGCAGGCAGGCCAGCGCCCCGCGCACGTCGCTGCGGGCGTTGGAGAGATTGTGCATGTATTTCGCCGCGCCGGCCGCGGCCAGCAGGATCAGCGGGATCCAGATCAGGCCGGCCAGGGGCAGCTGCAGCGAGCCGGCGGCGAAAATGGTGATGGCGATCGGCACCAGCAGCTGGGCGATGGCTGCGCCCAGGTTCCCTCCTGCAGCGTTCAGCCCCAGCGCCCGGCCCTTCTGCGCGGCCGGATAGAAGTACGTGATGTTGGCCATCGAGGAAGCGAAGTTGCCGCCGCCGAATCCGGAAAGCCCTGCCAAGGCCAGCATGATCCAGAACGGGGTCTCGGGGTCCGCGGCGGCCAGCGCCAGACCCGTCACCGGGATCAGCAGCAGCAGCGCGGAGATGATGGTCCAGTTCCGGCCGCCGAAGCGGGCTACCATGAAGGTGTACGGGATGCGCAGGGTGGCGCCGACCAGGCTGGGCATGGAGATCAGCCAGAACAGCTGGGTGGTGCTGTAATCGAATCCGGCGGCGGGCAGGTACACCGCGAGGATCGCGAACAACTGCCAGACCGCGAAGCCCAGGAACTCGGCGAAGATCGACCAGCGCAGGTTGGTCAAGGCGGTGCGCCGGCCCACTGCCTGCCAGAAGTCCGGGTTTTCCGCGTCCCAGTTGTGGACCCAGCGGCCCTTGGACATCTGCAGCTGGTCGACGGCGGGGCTTAGCTGGCGGGATTGCGTGCTCATGCGGATCGATGCCTTTCACTCGTGGATGCTGTTGAGCATTCCAGAGCGAGGTTTCATCGGCATGCGTTAGTTGTTGCCTCGGTGGCAATTCGAGGTAACTGCTGCCGGCGATCGCTGAGAGGAGCCGTTAACCTGCCGGAAATGAACAAATTTCTTGATCAGAATAGCCCCGCGCGCGAGCAGCTACATCCATAACGTACTGGGTGAACTGGCTTGATTCCCCGACTCGTGTCGCTGGCGATGAAGGATACGTCGCGACGAAAGTACTTCTTTGAAGACTGGAACAGCGGCCTGCCAGAAATGCACGAAGCATTTACGGCAGACCGCTGTTGTTCTTTGCCTGTTACTTGGAGACAGCCAATTTGTTGGAATCAACGAAATGAGGGACTACCTCATCAATGAATAGCTGCAGAGAGCGCTTCTTTTCCTCGTGGCTCAAGGTATTGTCGCTCCAGAAGCTGTATTCGGTCACACCCATGGACTCGTAGTTTCGCAGGCGTTCGACAACCTCGTCTGGAGTCCCGATCATCGCGGTCTTGTGCAATGAATCCACAGTGAACTCTTCGCGGCCTTCGAACTTCTCCAGCGGGCTCGGCTCCAGGAAGCCATTGGTCGGCGTGGTCTTGTTGCCGAACCATGCGTCGAAAGTGCGGTAGAACTTCTGGATTCCTTCTGCTCCGGCCCGCCACCCCTCTGGTTCCTGCGCAGAATGCACATATGTATGACGCAGCACCATGATGTCTGGACGCTTGGTGATCTCGGGATGATTGGCGATTGCGGTTTCGTACTTTTCGACTAGCGATTCAACTTCTTCATCCCCCTTCATAAGCGGGGTGACCATGACGTGGCAGCCATTGGCGACCGCGTACTCGTGAGATTCTGGGCTTCGGGCAGCAACCCAGACCGGAATCTGCTTCTGTACCGGTTTTGGCACGGAGGTCGAGGTCGGGAATTTCCAAACCTCACCGTCGTGGGCGTAGTCTCCGGCCCAAAGCTTCTGGACGGCTGGGATCAATTCCTGCATGGCGGTCCCACCTTCAGCTGCCGACATTCCTCCGGCCATGCGATCGAACTCGAACTGGTAGGCACCGCGGGCGACGCCAAGTTCGGCTCGGCCATTGGAAATGACGTCCAGCAGGGCCATTTCGCCTGCTGCGCGGATGGGATCCCAGAACGGAGCGATGATGGTACCGGATCCGAGTCGAATGGTCTTTGTCCGGGCCGCCAGATATGCAAGCTGTGGAATGGGACTCGGAGAGATGGTGTATTCCATGGAGTGGTGTTCGCCGATCCAAACCGTTGAGAATCCTCCGGCCTCGGCCAACTGGGTCAGTTCAACCAGATTCTCGAAGTGCTCTTCATGGCTGATCGAGTCGTCGTAGCGTTCCATATGGATAAACAGGGAAAAACGCATGGTTTGTCTTCCTTCCTTTGTCAGCTGCCGTTAGGCGATATTCTGCGAATTGTTGCGTTCGGCGATGGTGAGGTTGCTGCGGGACCAGTGTTCGTGCTGAACCTCGCGCACAATCACGGTAATGTTTTCCGGTGCTGCGTCTACGGTGTCCTCGGCTGCGCGGTGCACGGCATCGATCAGCGCCCGTAGCTGCTGCGGGGTGCGTCCGGCGGCTATGGAGATGTCAATCAGTGGCATTAGGTTAACCTCCTAGGCACGCATCACGAACGGATCGGACACCGGAGATTCGTCCGTGTTAATCCAAACGCTCTTCAGTCGGGTGTACTCATTCATGGATTCCAAGCCGTGCTCGATCCCGACACCGGAACTCTTGAAACCCTGTCGAGGGGACATTGGCGACATCGCGCGGTAGGTGTTTACCCACACAGTTCCCGCCTCCAGCTTGCGTGCCATACGATGTGCCCGGGCGAGATTCTGCGTCCAGACTCCGGCGGCAAGTCCGTAATCGGTGTCGTTGGCCAGTGCCAACAGTTCGTCTTCGTGCTCGAACGGCATGATCGCAGCGACCGGGCCGAAGATCTCTTCCCGGACCACACGCATGTCATTGTTCACGTCAGTGAGTACGGTGGGGGAGAAGAAGTAACCTGGTAGATCCAGTCCCTCAGGGCGGCCTCCGCCAGCGAGCACCTTCGCGCCCTCGTCGGCCCCGATCTTCACGTATGAAGAGACCTTTTCCAACTGGTCGGCGAATGCCAGTGGGCCTAATTCTGTGGTGTCTGCCAGTGGGTCGCCAATGATGATTGACTTGGCGCGTTGGGTCACTCGTTCCAGCAGCTCGTCGTAAACCGACTTGTGTGCAAAGACGCGGCTGCCGGCAATGCAGGTCTGGCCCGCTGCGGCGTAGATACCAGCAACAACGCCCATCGCGGCGTTCGCTACGTTGGCATCGTCGAATACGATGTTGGGGCTCTTGCCTCCGAGCTCAAGGGTGCAACCGATGAATCGGCTGGCAGCCTGGGAAGCGATTCGCGAGCCGGTAGCCGTCGAGCCGGTGAAGGAAATCTTGGCCAGTAGTGGGTGGGCAACCAGCGCCGCTCCAGCCTCGATACCGTAGCCGGTGACTACGTTGATGACGCCAGGCGGGAAACCGGCCTGGTCTGCTAGCTCGGCAAGCAGTAGCACGGTGCGCGAGGTGTATTCGCTGGGCTTGATCACTACAGTATTACCTGCGGCCAGTGCGGGGGCAATCTTGGAGGTGGTCAGAGTGAGAGGTGAGTTCCACGGGGTGATTGCACCGACGACACCCAATGCCTCGCGTTGAGTGTAGTTGAGGATTGCCGGGTTCAGCGTGGGAACTTGGGACCCCTGGACTTTGTCAGCGAGCCCAGCATAGTAGTAGAGATACTCGGGCAAGGTTGCCAGCTGGCCGCGCATCTCGCGCAGCAGTTTTCCGTTGTCCAAAGACTCGTAACGAGCGAGCTTTTCCGCGTTTTCTCCGACAAGATCGCCCAAACGGCGCAGGAGGTGGCCGCGGGCTGTGGCGCTTAGGCCGCTCCATGAGGGGGCAGTGAAAGCTGCATGGGCGGCTTTCACCGCGCGGTCGACATCGTGCTCGTTTCCACGAGCGACCTCGTAGAGTTCCTCCAGAGTTGCTGGGTTGGTGCTGGTGAAGTAACGGTCCTCGCTAGGTGCGACGTGCTCTCCGTTGATGAAATGCAGATAGCGCTCGCTCATGGCTGCTTCCCTTCGCTTTGATCAAAAAAGTTGTTCAGTTCGGCGGCCAGAGCCGCCGGGTTTTCCACTGGCAGCATGTGCCGGGCTCCGGGCACCACATGTACCCGTCCATGGGGTACTGCCGTGGCCAGCCGGCACGACATTTCCGGGGTAGACCCTGGGTCTAGCTCGCCGGTGATGGCCAGTACTGGTTGGGTAATGCTTGCCAATTCACCGGCAATTTGTTGGTCTCCACGGGCGAATACCGTGTAGGCATGGAGGTAGGATTCTAGATTGTTCCCGGCCAGCACCCGCCGGGTATCCTCAATCAGGTGCTCTGGCACTGTGGTGTTGTCGGCAGGGTACCAGCGCTCGATTGCACGTTGGACACCCTCTGCGAAGTTGGTACCGGCAGTGGCTAGCCTGGCTTCAACTGCCGCGGATTCCTCCGGTGTACGTTGGCAGACCGAGTTCACCGCAGCCAGCGACAGCACCCGATCCGGAGCGAAGCGAGCTATATGCTGGGCGATCAATGCACCCAGTGAGAAACCGACCAGATGCACTGGTTCAGGAACCGGGATACGGTCAAGTACATCGGCTGCCAGACTTGCCAAGTCTTGCGCCTGGTGCAATGCGGGCTGCGCGCCATGCCCTGGCAGGTCGAGGGCCAAGCTTTCTCGTCCGAGCTGCTCCTGCAGGGGATGCCACATGGTGTGGTCAAGTCCCACTCCATGCAGCAGGATAACCTGTGGTGACTTGGTGCTCGTCATGCTTCGCTCCACTCCGTTTCTGCGGATTTCTGACTACTGTTCGGTGGACAGCGGGGCCAATCGCTGTTGCGGACGTCCTGTGGTGGAGCCTGCCAAGGCAATCAGGATCTCGCCAGAATGCGGTGCATCAGCGATCTTGACTTCAACGCTCTGATGGTGCGAACGGATGGTGGCATCGGTGAAATGCTTGAGCGGGATGTCGAACTGTACTCCGGCCGGGCCGCGCTTTTCCACCGCCGGCAGCAAAGTGGTGGCCTTGGCTGCATCGCGGAAGTGGTTTCCGAATTTCAAAGTGTGGATCAGTGCAGAACCGTGCTCGATTTCCCCGTCCAGTCCCACAATGGCAGCCTTGCCATATGCTTCCAACGGTGCACCCAGCGCTTCGATGACGCGCGGTGCCAACAGCGCGCCCAAATCCGAGGCCACCGAATCGATGCCTTCGGTCAGGTCCTCGACGAATCCTTGGCCAGCCCATGGGTTATCGAAGACAGCGGCGACGATGACGACCTTGGCCACAGGTTCAACCGGGCGGCCACCTTCGGCAGCGGTCTCTTCAATGATGGTTACGAGCTTGCGGTAGTTCACAGTTGAATTCCCTTCAGGATTTCGGAGGTGATGGGTTGGTCAGTGGTGCGGTCGCCGATCCGGGCGTGAGGGCGCGGTCCGGTGGACGCCGCCGCGATAACGGCAATTTCCTCGGGATGTGGGGCATCGGGAAGAGCCATATCCAAAGTTTGGTAATGAGTGCGGGTTGCCGCGGCAGTCTTGTGCCACATCGGCACGCGCAGTGTTTCCCCGGGAACTGCACGTCCGTCCACGAAACAGATGATGGACGTTCCGCCCAGCGCTTCGCGCAGCAGATTGCCGAAATATGGCGTGTGGATCAGTGCACCTGCATGTTCCAGCTCTCCGCTAGTGCCAACAAGCGCCGCTTTGCCGAATGCCTCGATCTGCTCCGCGCCTCCCAGAGCTTCCAACAGTCGATCAGAGACAAGTTTGGCAAGCAGTGGAGCAATGGCTTCGGTGCGGTCGGACAGGTCATGATCTGTGCCGGTGTTCAACCACGGATTGGCAATCACTGCTGTGACCGTGGCACGGGTAATCATGCCGAGCTGTGCGTGGGGCACCTGCTCAATGTTTGTAGAGATTTTGCGCAACCCGGCAGCGGCGGAGATATCCGAATATGCTGCCAGGGTGGAGCGAGTACTCAGGTCGACCCGCTGTGGCGGCTTTGCCACGATGGTGTTCATCTGCTTGTCCTTTGTAGGGCGTTGTAGTGCTTTGTTCGCTTTTATTGCCGGAGAACGGAGTCATCTTCCTGCAATGCGGCTAGGGCCGCCGACTGGCTGGAAGCGGAAACATGCTGTCGCATTACTAATTCCGCCGCGAGCGGGTCTTTCGAGCTGATGGCATCAATGATGGCCTGATGCTCGTTGACCGAGTTCTGCAGTCGTCCAGGAAGACTGAGAGTTTGCGAAACAATGCGGTGATAGGCGAGTTGGTTCATGAGCAAGTCGTAGTGCTCGGTGAGCTTGCGGTTGTCTGCACCTGCTACGAGCGTGCTATGGAAGTCGTGAACTAGGTGCGAATACACGTCGATATCACCGCGTTCGACTGCCTGCCGACTGCGGGAGACGTTTTCCTTGAGTTGTTCTAATTCAGGAACAGGGCCTCGGCGAGCTAGCAATCCTGCTGCCAAGCCTTCGAAAGATTCCTTGAGTTCAAACATTTCGTGGATTTCTCGCTGAGTCGGTTTTCGTACGAAAGATCCGACCCGTGGGCGAACTTCGACCAGGCCTTCGCGCTCCAGCTGTTTCAGGGCCTCTCGGATTGGAGTACGGCTTACGTCGAAGTCCTGCGCAAGGGCGGTTTCTGCAAGCAGGTCTCCAGGTTGCACCACTCCAGTGACGATCATCTGACGAAGTCGAATCAATAGCGGCGGTTCGGAGCCCTTATCTTGGGCGCTCTCGATGATTGAAGTCTCTTGCATACAAGAACTGTAACTCTATTTGCTCTTGCATGCAAGAGATCACATGAAAACCGGCAATTTAAAAGACTTTTGGCCTAGGGTGTTGACTGAATCACAACTTTTGCTAGCATTTCATGCATGCAACAAATTGAATTTTCTTTCCAGCAAGTCAAAGAATCCCTCATTAGCGCATGGGAAGCAGCGTGGGATCACGGCCATGTCGATGCTTTGGATACCATCTTCCATCCCGAGTTCCAGCGAGTGAGCAGCCAGTCGGGCAACGCGATTGATGCAGAAGCGCTGAAACAGGACATCCTGGACGTGCGTGCTGCTTTCCCGGACCTGGTCACCACCATCGATCATCTCCTCGTGGATGAAGGAGAGCAGTCGATTGCAATTTTCTGGCATACGAATGGAACCTTCAGTAATGACCTGCAAGGTGTGCCGGCAACCGGCAGCACCGTAGAAACACGCGGCTCCAACCTCTTGAAAATTCAGGAGGGCTTGGTCATTTCTGAACAAGTTACCTGGGATCAAAGCGCGCTGTTGGCGGACCTGGGAGTTCCCTCTCTGAAATCGGCATTTGAAGGTTCTGAAGAGGGCGTCGTAGTCGATGATCTCAGCGGTGTACCAAATCTGGAAGCGCTGAAAGGCTTCAACCGCCAGTTCATTACCGGAGTCACGGTGGTGACCACCAAGGACGAAAACGGAAAGCCACGCGGACTGGCCGCCAACTCCTATGTATCAGTCTCTCTTGAACCGCCACTGGTGCTGGTGTGCGTGCAGAAAACCACGAGCACTTATTCTTCGTTGTTCAAGTCCACTCATCTTGGCATCAACATCATGAGCAACGAACAGCGAGGGACTGTCGGCGTATTCGCGTCCAAGGGCGAAGACAAGTTTGCAGAGCTTGACTGGCATGAAGGCCCGAACGGAAGCCCGCTGATCGATGGCTCGGCCGCCTCTATTGAAGCTGAGATCAAGGAACGGTTCCAAGCCAAGACTCACACGGTTTTTATTGCGAAGGTCAAGCACTCGGAAGTCGCTCAGCTGGAGCCAATGGTCTACAAGGCAGGGCGCTTCTACGATGGCGCACAGCTGACAGCACTCTAGAACCTAAAGATCTGCTCCCCAACCATTCGAAGTGTGAGAGATATGAACACCGAAACGAACGAGACACTAGAGCGGGGCCCGATTGGCGGGTCCACGTTGACCGGCGGCGAGGTGCACCGCGCCAATAGTGCCGCCGAAACCAGGAAGGTGCGCCGAAAGCTGTATGCTCCGGGCAGCGTTTTCTTTGCCTCCCTGTTGTTGGTGATCGCACTGGTTGTCTGGGCAGCGGTTGCGCCTGAACAGGTAAACAAGCTGATGGGCAGCGCTTCCACCTGGTCGGCGCAATACATTGGTTGGGGTTACCTTTTGGTGACACTCGCGTGCATTGTACTGTTGCTTTTTCTTGCGTTCTCCCGTTACGGAGGTATTCGGCTGGGCAAGGATGGCGATCGGCCTGAGTTCAGCAATTGGGCTTGGCTCTCAATGATCCTTGGCGCGGTGATGGGTATCGGGCTGATCAGCTACGGTGCCGCAGAGCCAATGAGCCACTTCATGGTTCCGCCACATGGACGAGCCGAGCAAGGCACCATGGACGCCGCAGTCAATGCACTGCAGTTCTCCTACTTCGACTGGGGACCGAATGCCTGGGCATTGTTTGGGGTCTTCGGCTTGGCGATTGCCTATTCAACTCACCGCCGAGGCAACTCGGGACTTATCTCGGTCATGCTCCGGCCAGTACTGGGCAAGTCCATGGATGGCTGGCTCGGCAAGACAATTGACGTGTTCACTGTGCTGGCCACATTGTTCGGAACCACTACGTCGCTGGGTCTAGGCGCCTCGCAGATTGCTGAAGGATTCAACAGCCTGTTTGGCATCCCCACCGATGTTTTCGTCAAGGTAGTCATCATCGGCGGAGTCACCGTGATCTTTACGCTGTCCGCGCTGTCCGGCATTGGCAAAGGCATCAAATGGTTGAGTCAGGGAACCATGATCGGGGCTGCACTGATTGGCGTGTTCGTCTTGGTATCAGGGCCCACCGGTTTCATCACCAACATCTACTTCCGATCGATGGGGCAGTTCATTTCTGAGTTCCCGGCGGTAGCACTGTTAACTCCTTCGGGCGCCGAAGATCTGCAGTGGATGCAGTGGTGGACCTACTTCATGATGGCCTGGTGGCTTTCTTGGGGCGCATTCGTCGGTATCTTCCTTGCTCGCATATCTAAGGGTCGGACTATCCGGGAATTCGTAGTAGCAATCATGGGCGTTCCCTCGCTGGTATTCAGCATCTGGTTCGCAATTTTTGGTGGTACTTCGATTCATCAGGAAATGTTCGGCAACACCCGCATCGGTGAAGCGACATTGGCTGATACAAACAGCACTTTCTTTGCGATGCTCGCTGAACTGCCAATACCTGCGGTGACTTCGGTATTTACCGTGATCATGGTTGTTCTGTTTTTTATTACGGGTGCAGATTCCAATACCTACGTCCTAGGTACTTTGACCTCTGGCGGCAACATGTACCCGAAACGCCCAGTACTTGCGATTTGGGGACTGCTTACCGGAGTGTGCGCCATCGTGTTGCTCCTAGTAGGTGGATTGCAAGCGCTGCAGCAAGCTGCGATCCTGTCGGCAGTCCCGTTCACGGTCATTGTCACTTTGCTGGGAATATCCTTGATCAAGGAACTGCGATGTGACACCAGGCTGCCCGTGCCGGTTTACGCAGCCGGCGATGAAAAAGACAAATTGCAGGAAGTGGAATAGCTCTGCGAGCCCGCCAATAATGAGCGAACGCACTATCCGGTCAAAGGTTTTTAGCGCCTCTGGCCGAGGTGGAGGCATGGGGCCTGACACCGAACAGCACACTCGAGAACGGAAGCACAATGTCACACCACGATGAAGAGGCGCCAACCTACGGCACGTCGCTGACAAAGGCCGAACCCTACGCCACGGAGCAGATTCCGGATTCGGAACGCCACGGGCATCCACGTAGCCAATTCACTTTGTGGTTTGCCGCGAACATGGTGCTCGCAGTCATGGTTTCGGGATTCTTCTCATCTCTTTTCGGATTGTCCGTGATCCAAGGCTTGAGCGCAGTTGCCGTGGGAACGCTACTCGGAGTTCTGGTCATGGGTGTTCTAGCAGGCATTGGCACCAAGCTGGGTGTTCCTCAGCAGGTCCAGGGGCGTGGCCCGATGGGATTCTTCGGCAACTTTCTTCCGATCACTCTGTTGACGATTGTGTCTGCAATTGGTTGGACGGCCGTAAACACGGTTTTTGCTGTAATCGCGTTGCAGATGCTGGTGGATGTGAACTTTGTTCTGGCTGCTTCTCTGATCTTTGCGGTGCAAGCTGTTTTCGCAATCTGGGGCCACAACTTGGTGCATCTGGTTAACAAGATCGCCACGGTGGTGCTGACGATACTGTTCATCGTGATTTCAGTCCTTTCGCTGAAGGAAGCGGACTTCAGTCTTGGAGTTGATCCAAGTGCTCCCTACTACATGGGCAGCGTTGGTGGTTGGGTGACCTTTGCGGGGTTCTTCTTCGCGTATGTGATGACGTGGACCCCGTTTGCGTCGGACTTCTCGCGATACCTTCCGCGTAATACCTCGCACGCCAAAGTGGTTGGCTATACAGCAGCAGGAAGCTTCATAGCTATGACCTGGCTGGGAAGTATCGGCGTGCTGGTTTCCAGCTTCGCCGGAGAGCTGGACGCCATTCCTGCATTGGCCGAACTGACTGGATCTTGGGCGCCGGTAGCCATGATCACCGTGGTGATCTCCACGCTCCCGGTAAGCGCCATGAACCTCTACGGAGGGTCGTTGTCGCTGCTGACCATCAAGGTTCCGGTCAACCGCATTGTTGGCGTCATCATTGTGGCAATGCTCAGTCTGGGAATGACCTTGATGATGCAGACTAATCCCTACGGCGGCTTCTACGACTTCCTTTCGGTACTGGCGTACTTGGTGGTGCCGTTCAGCACCGTGCTGCTGCTGGACTACTACCTACGCATGCGCAAGGATAGTGCGGCAAGCGTGGCGGATCTATTCAATACCGGCCGAAGAATTGAGTGGGGTTTCTTCGCATGGATCGTCGGCTGTGGCGTCTCGATGCTCTTCTGGAATACCTCAATGCTGACTGGTCCGTTCGCAGAATTGGCAAACAGCTTCGGCGACTTGGGATTCGCGGCAGGTGCCTTGTCCGCCTCAATTGCCTACTTGGCCCTGTACCGACTCCCTGTGCCAGCTGGAATGCGAATTGCCGATCGACCTGGCACCGATGAGCTGCGCGCTGCCTTGGAAGAGAAAGTGAAATAGAGATGAGCATCGAAAAAATGCCTCGGGCCATGTCGCTGGTAGTGATCGACATGCAGCGGATATTCGCAGAGCCGAAGAGCCAATGGTACGTTTCCAACTATCCTCAGGTGCAGTCAGCCATCGACCGACTTCGTTCGGGTTTGGGCGAGCCCGTGGTCTGGACACGATTCGTTCGTGATCCTGCCGAGCAGGGTGTCTGGGCCGACTACTACGAGCGCTGGGACGAATGCCGCGCCGAACCGGACGCAGCAGACTGGGATCTGACGCTCCGGAAGAGTCCTGACGATCACGTAGTGTCATTGCCAACGTTTTCTAAATGGGGGCCTGAACTGCAGAGCCTGACCGAAGGCCAGGACCATCTGGTGGTTGCTGGCGTCGCCACAGACTGTTGCGTGCTGTCAACGGTTCTTGGAGCCATCGATGCCGGAAAATGGGTCACAGTCGTGACCGATGCCTGCGGTGGTGCCACCGCTGAGGCCCATCGCCAAACTTTGGCGCTTCTTGAGCTACTCAGCCCGATGGTATCGCTGAAGACGATTGACGAGGTGCTCCGCGAGGCAGAACACACGAAGGCTGCAAGTCTGAAATAACCATCAGCAATCGCGGCAAGGATTGAAGAACAGCGGTCTTGCTCCCAAGATCTTGGGAGCAGGACCGCTGTTGGTTGCCTTGCAGGCTACTTCTTCAGGTGGTCGACCAGCTGCGAAGCGATGCCGTTGTAGGTGCCCGGGGTCAGCGACTGCAGGCGCTGCTCGGCCTCGGCCGACAGGCCCAGCTCGCCGACGAATTCCTTCAGGCGGGCCGCGTCCACGCGGTGGCCGCGGGTCAGGTCCTTCAGGCGCTCGTACGGGTTGTCCATGCCCTCGACGCCGGCGATGGCCTCGGCGCGCATGACCATCTGGATGGCCTCGGCGAGGACCTCCCAGTTGTGGTCCAGGTCGTCGGCCAGCACTGCCTCGGCAACGTCCAGGCGGTCAAGGCCCTTGGCGACGTTGGAGATGGCCAGCACCGAGTGGCCGATGGCCGAACCGATGTTGCGCTGCGAGGAGGAATCGGTCAGGTCGCGCTGCCAGCGGCTGGTGACCAGGGTCGCGCCCAGGGTGTCCAGCAGGCCGTTGGAGATCTCCAGGTTCGCTTCGGCGTTCTCGAAGCGGATCGGGTTGACCTTGTGCGGCATGGTCGAGGAGCCGGTGGCGCCGGCCACCGGGATCTGCGCGAAGTAGCCGATGGAGATGTAGCTCCACACGTCGGTGCACAGGTTGTGCAGGATGCGGTTGAAGCGGGCGATGTCCGCGTAGACCTCGGCCTGCCAGTCATGCGACTCGATCTGGGTGGTCAGCGGGTTCCAGGTCAGGCCCAGATGCTCGACGAAGCCGCGGGAGATCTGCTGCCAGTCGGCGCTTGGCACCGAAGCGTAGTGGGCGGCGTAGGTGCCGGTGGCGCCGTTGATCTTGCCCAGGTACTCGGTCTTCTCGATGCGGTCCAGCTGGCGGGTCAAGCGCCATGCGAGCACTGCAAGTTCCTTGCCCAGGGTGGTCGGGGTGGCTGGCTGTCCGTGGGTGCGCGACAGCATCGGCACCTCGCGGGAGTCCTCGGCCATCGTGGTCAGCTGCGCGACCAGGTCGCGGGCCGCCGGCAGCCAGACCTGCTGCACGCCGCCCTGGACGCCCAGCGCGTAGGACAGGTTGTTGATGTCCTCGGAGGTGCAGCCGAAGTGCACCAGCGGCTTGAGCTGGGCAATGCCGATGCCTTCGAGGCGGTTGGCGATGTAGTACTCCACGGCCTTCACGTCGTGGACGGTCACGGCCTCGATCTCGGCCAGTTCCTGCACGGAATCGGCATTGAAATCGGTGACGATCTTTCGCAGCGCGGCCTTCTGCTCGGCGGTGAGCGGGGAGGTGCCCGGAAGGACGGAGTTGTCGGTCAGGTGGATCAGCCATTCAACTTCAACGTGAATGCGATCGCGGTTCAAGGCCGCCTCGGACAGGTAGTCCACCAGCGGGGCGACGGCCGCGCGGTAGCGTCCGTCGAGGGCGGTCAACGCCAGGGATTCATTAGCAAGGGAAGTGCGCGCAATCTCAACCATGCCCTTATTCTTTCATCCCTTGGCACCGGGTCATACTTTTACGCCCGGGCTCAATCCACAATCCGCCGGCCAGCGCCGGTCCGCGGCGGCGGTCCCCGGCATCCTGAAGGCTCACGGGCCTGCCGTGCAGAGGGCGGCCCATGACGCGGGAGTAGCGCAATGATGTTTCAGGCAACGCTGGATTCGGTGGCTTTCCAGCTTTCCGATGCCAAGGACACCACCCGGTTCGCCATCGGCCAATTGGCGCAGATCAGCGGGTTGACTTGGAGATCTGAAGCAGGCAGGGCTTTTGCCGCCCAGGTCGTCGAGTTGAGCGGCAGGCTGCAGGTGTTGGCCGGAGTACTGGTGGATGCCGAAGCCTACCTGGCGGTGGCCACGAACGAAATCCATGCACTGGAAGCCCGGATCAACGAGCAGCGGATGGCATCCTGAGCATGGGATATGACGTCAATTACAACGCCGTGGATTACGCGGATTCCCGCGCCATCTGCGTCGAGGTCTATGCCCGGTTGCAGCAACTGGAATTGGAGCTGCTGCGTGCGGCACAGCAGGCCGCGCAGTGCCAGGACGACCTCGATCTGCAGTGCGGCATTGCCGGCGTGGCGGCCCGCGGCTACCAGCTCGCCCTGCTCGCGGAATACCTGCGCCTTGGCTACGCGCACGCAACCGAGGCCGTCATTGCCGGAAGGCGCCTGGCTGAACGGGTGAGTGCGGCGATGGAGAACTATGAATCGGCCGAAGCCGTCACCGAGAAGATGATGCTCTCCGCCAATTGGATCCAGCTGGCGCTCGACTTTTTCCGGGACACTGCGGAAAACGGCAACAGGCCGCCGACGCGGCAGATGGAAGGCATGCTGCGGCTGCTGATGCTCGCCAACCCGTGGAACCTCGTGCGGCCCGATGCCGGCGCCGAACAGCTGGTTACCGATACCACCACGCAGCTGGGCAACTTGATCGACGCGGTGGGCCCGGGCAGCCGGTTGGAACTCGCCGGCAGCCAGCCGCCCGAGCAACTGCGGGTGAGCGGAACACTGGACGACTACGCCAAACTGCACCGGCTGCTGTACGACGGCGGGGTCGAAGAACAAGGCAAGTTCGTGATCGCGCAGCTGGATCCGAAGACCTACGTTCTGGTTATGCCCGGAACGCAGGACGGCTTCGGGGGAACCAACCCCTTTGACTCGATGGGCATCGTCGACGGCTTCGGGCGGGAATCGGACAACTTTGCGGAGCCGATTGCGCAGGCTCTGGAGTTCTCCGGGGCCGGGCCCGGTGATGAAGTCATCCTGACCGGCTATTCGCAGGGCGGTATCCACGTCGCCAACCTGTTGAAGAACAAGTTGATGCGCAAGAAATTCAACATGACCCGCGCACTGACCCTGGGCTCTCCGATCGGGGGCATCGAGGCGCCTGCCGATGCGAAAACCCTGTCGGTGGAAGACTCCAAGGACATGGTTCCCGGAACCGACGGCCGCCCCAATCGGACATCGCCCTGGCAGATGACGGTGACCTTCGACGGGCCGCGCCGGGAAATCGAGGACAGGCTTCCCCACGGCGGTGTTTTCGGCCCTCCGCACTCGCTGCAGAATTACGAAGACCACCTGCGGGAACTGCAACGGAATCCGGCACCCGAAGTGCGCAAGCAGTTGGAGGCATTCATGCTGCCGCCCGGTCTGGTGCTGTTTCGCCGCTTCACGCTGGAACGGAACGCTGTGCCGAAAAAGAAACCGCGCGGCGAAGAGCCGCGCGGCAGTGGCAAGCAGCGCAAGCCGCTGGGCCACCAGATCGCCCCGCCGCACTAGGCGACGGGACGCGGGGAGTGGAGCGCTACCGGCGGTCGCTGCTGACGAACAGGCCGAGCACCGCGGAGACGATGGAGATGATGATGGTGCCGATGATCGCGTCCCACCAGAAGTGGTCGATGATCAGCTCCGCCGGGATGAACCGGGTCAGCCAGCCGGTCAGGGCCAGCATCAGCGCATTCACCACGATGGTGAACAGTCCCAGGGTCAGGCAGGTGATGGGCAATGACAGCAGGCTGACGATCGGGCGGACCAGCGCATTGACCAAACCGAAGATCAGGCCGACCACCAGATAGGAGACCACCAGCCCCAGGGTGTCATCTCCAACGGCGTCGATATGGATTCCGGGCACAATCCAGACGGCAACGGCAAGTGCCAGCGCATTTACGATGACTCGAATCAGGAAACTCATGAGAAAACCTTCGCACACAAAGCTGGGTCGTAGATGAAAACTAAATCACCTTTCCGCACATCCGGGGGCTACGCTGGGATTCATGACTGAGAATTCTGTGCCCCAAGACCAGGTGCAGCCGCGATCGATCGTTGCCCGCCTGCCCAAGTACGCCGCCGGAAAACCGCCGGTACAGATTCAGGGGCTGAGCTCCTTCAAACTCTCTTCCAACGAGATTCCCTTCGGCCCGCTGCCGCAGGTGCGCCAGGCGGTCCTCGACCAGGATGCGCTGAACCGCTATCCGGATCCGCTGAGCACCACGTTGCGCGAGGCCTTGGCGGACTACCTGGATGTTCCGGCCGACGACATCGTCACCGGCGCGGGCTCGCTCGGCGCCCTGGTGCAGATCCTGAACACCTTCGCCGGACAGAACGAGGACGGAATCCAGGACGAGGTCATTTTCGCTTGGCGTTCCTTCGAGGCATATCCGATCCTCGTGCAGACCGCTGGCGCGCTGCCCGTGCCGGTTCCGGTACTCGACGACGGACGGCATGACCTGGAGGCCATGATCGAAGCCGTCAACGAGAACACCTCGGTGATCCTGCTGTGCACTCCGAACAACCCGACCGGCCCGATCCTCACCCAGGCCGAGGTCGACGACTTCATTTCCCGTGTGCCGCGCAACGTGCTGATCGTGCTCGACGAGGCCTACATCGAATTTGTGCGTGATCCGCAGTCCGTGGATGGAGTGAAGACCTACAAGGCCAATCAGAACGTCGTCCTGCTGCGCACCTTCTCCAAGGCCCATGGCCTGGCGAACTTGCGCGTGGGCTACTCGGTCGCCCATCCGGAAATCACCAACAACCTGCGGGTCATCGCCACCCCGTTTGCCGTTTCCTCGGTGGCCCAGGATGCGGCGATCGCCTCGCTGAAGCACATCGATGCGGTCTACGAGCGCGTGGATTCGCTGGTCTCGGAGCGCGAACGCGTGGTGGCCGCGCTGGTGGAGCAGGGATGGAAGTTCCCGGCCACCCAGGCGAATTTCGTCTGGCTGCCATTGGGCGAGAAGACCGGGCAATTCGTGGAACGGGCCGAAGCCAAGGCGCTGTCGGTGCGCGGCTTCGCCGGCGAAGGCGTGCGCATTTCGATCGCGGAGTCGGAAGCAAACGACCGCTTCATCGAACTTTGTGCGCAGTCCCTCGATTTGGCGCAGAGCTGAGCGGCGCTGTTTTCTCGCGTTTTTACAGGCAAACGCTATAGGCTTGGAAATTAGACAAGCCGCTATATGTCCCATGCGGAATGTATTCCGTGTGGGGCATATTTATGACCGGAGGAAGATTTATGACGCCTGCTGCGACCGAGGTCGGGCCGAAGGATCCGGTGCAGATCCTGACCCCCGATGGCCAGCGCCTGCCCCACGAAATCTATGACGCCTATCTGGGTGATGTGGACGAGGACATGCTGCGCGGCTTCTACCGCGACATGGCGCTGACTCGCCGGTTCGACCAGGAAGCCACCGCCCTGCAGCGTCAGGGCCAGCTGTGCCTCTGGGTTCCGCTGCGCGGCCAGGAAGCGGCACAGATCGGTTCGGGCCGGGCCACCCGCCCCAGCGACTACATCTTCCCGACCTACCGCGAGCACGGTGTCGCGCTGACCCGCGACGTCTCCTTCTCTGAAATGCTGCGCCTGTTCCGCGGCATCTCCGGCGGCGGATGGGACCCGAGGGAGAACAACTTCCACATGTACACCATGGTGCTCGCGGCCCAGCTGCCGCATGCGGCCGGCTACGGCATGGCGCTGGCCATGGAGCAGCGCGGCTGGGATGCGGAAAAGCTCGCCGCCGAGGGCAACGCAGTGGTTGCCTACTTCGGCGACGGCTCCTCCACCGAGGGCGAGACCCATGAGTCCATGGTCTTCGCCAACTCCTTCAACGCCCCGGTGGTCTACTTCTGCCAGAACAACCAGTGGGCCATCTCGGTGCCTTTCGAGGTCCAGTCCAAGGTGCCGCTGGTCGAGCGCGCCGCAGGCTACGGCATGCCGGGGATCCGCGTGGACGGCAACGACGTGCTGGCCGTGCTGGCCGTGACGCGCTGGGCCCTGGAGCATGCACGCAGCGGCAAGGGGCCGGTGTTCATCGAGGCTGACACCTACCGCCTGGGCGCGCACACCACCGCCGACGACCCCACCAAGTACCGCATGACCGAGGAAGAAGCCGCCTGGGCTCCGCGCGATCCGCTGATCCGCCTGGAAACCTACCTGCGTGAGAACAACATCGTGGACGACGACTTCTTCGAGCAGCTGGCCAAGGACGCAGACCAGATGGCCGCCACCGTCCGGAAGGACGCCATGGCCTTCCCGGTGCCGCCGCTGGCCAAGTCCTTCGAGCAGGTGTATGCCGAGGCGCACCCGCTGATCCAGGAAGAACTGGCCTGGCACCTGCAGTACGAGGCGGGATTCGCAGATTCGGGAGACAACGCATGAGCACCATGACACTGGCCAAGGCCATCACCTCCGGACTGGACAAGGTGCTGGAGTCCAACGACAAGGCGCTGCTGATGGGCGAAGACATCGGCAAGCTCGGCGGCGTGTACCGCGTGACCGACGGGTTGCAGCAGAAGTACGGCGCGCACCGCGTGATCGACTCGCCGCTGGGCGAGGCCGGCATCGTGGGCAGCGCGGTGGGCATGGCCCTGCGCGGCTTCTCCCCGCTGGTGGAGATCCAGTTCGACGGCTTCGTGTTCCCCGCCTACAGCCAGATCACCACCCAGCTGGCCAAGATGCACGCCCGTTCCGAGGGCCGTTTGACCGTCCCGGTGGTCATCCGCATCCCCTACGGTGGCGGCATCGGCTCGATCGAGCACCATTCCGAATCGCCCGAAGCCCTGTTCGCGCACACCGCTGGCCTGCGCATCATCACCCCGTCCAACGCGAACGACGCCTACTGGATGATCCAGCAGGCCGCGCAGTGCCAGGACCCGGTGATCTACTTCGAACCCAAGCGCCGCTACTGGCTCAAGGGCGAGGTGGATACCGAGACCCCGGCGCTGGACGCCTTCAAGGCCCAGGTGGTGCGCGGCGGCGAGGACGCCACCATCGTCGCCTACGGCCCGCTGGTTCCCGTGGCGCTGGCCGCCGCGGAGGCCGCCCGCGAGGAAGGCCGTTCCATCGAGGTCATCGACCTGCGCTCGCTCTCGCCGATCGATTTCGACACCATTACCGAATCGGTGCAGAAGACCGGTCGGCTGATCGTCACCCATGAGGCGCCGACCTTCGGCGGGCTGGGTGGGGAGATCGCCGCGCGCATCTCCGAGCGCGCCTTCCTGTCATTGGAAGCCCCGGTGCTGCGCGTGGGAGGATTCCACATGCCGTACCCGATCTCCAAGGTTGAATCGCAGTACCTGCCGGACATCGACAAGCTGCTCGAAGCCCTCGACCGTTCCTTCGCCTACTAGGAGCCGAAACATGACCGTCTTTAACCTGCCCGACGTGGGCGAAGGCCTGACCGAAGCCGACATCGCCTCGTGGAAGGTCGCCGTGGGCGACACCGTCGAGGTCAACCAGGTCTTCGTGGAGATCGAAACCGCCAAGTCCCTGGTGGAGCTGCCCAGCCCGTTCGCCGGGGTGGTCACCGCCCTGCACGCCGCCGAGGGCGAGACCGTGCTGGTGGACAACCCGCTGATCACCATCGACCAGGAGGGCAACAAGCCCGCCCCGACCGGAACCCCGGAACCGGCCGAGGCCCTGGCCACGGCGGCCCCGGTGGCCAGCGAGGAACCCGGCCCGCTGGTGGGCTCGGGCCCCACCGCCGACTCCTCGGTGCGCCGTGCGCGCACCAACCGCCCGGCCCCCTCCGCTCCGCCGGCCGCCCGCCCGGCAGTGCGCGCCTCGGCCCTTGCCGACACCATTTCCCGCCGCGCCGCCTCGCTGGGCAATGCGGTGACCCGCGAAGTCGACCGCGCCAAGCCGGCCATGGCCAGCTTCATGGACCGCGTGCTGGCCAAGCCGCCGGTGCGCCGCTTGGCCAAGGAACTGGGCATCGACATCAACGACGTGGTGGGCACCGGTACCCAGGGCGAAATCACCCGCGAGGACGTCAACAGCTACCAGGCCCAGCGCGAGGCCGAGCACGCGGCGGCCCCGACCTACTGGGCCCACGGCCAGCTGGCCGACGCCCGCGTGGACCGCACCGCGGTGCGCGGCGTGCGCAAGGCCACCGCCAAGGCCATGGTGGACTCGGCCTTTAGCGCCCCGCACGTCTCGATCTTCGTTGACGTGGACGCCAGCCGCACCATGGAATACGTGGCCCGGCTGAAGAAGTCCCGCGACTTCGAGGGCATCAAGGTCTCTCCGCTGCTGGTGCTGGCCCGCGCCGTCATCTGGGCCGCGGCCCGCAACCCGAGCGTGAACGCCAGCTGGGTGGAAACCCCCGACGGCGCCGAGATCCACCAGAAGCGCTTCATGAACCTGGGCATCGCGGCCGCCACCCCGCGCGGCCTGCTGGTGCCGAACATCAAGGACGCCCAGAACCTGAACATGAAGGAACTGGCGATCGCGCTGAACGAGCTGGCCAGCACCGCCCGCGCCGGCAAGACCTCCCCGGAGGACATGCGCGGCGGCACCCTGTCGATCACCAACATCGGCGTGTTGGGCATCGATACCGGCACCCCGATCATCAACCCGGGAGAAGTCGCGATCGTCGCCTTCGGCACGATCCGCCAGAAGCCGTGGGTGGTGGACGGCGAGGTCGTCCCGCGCTGGATCACCACGCTGGGCGGTTCCTTCGACCACCGTGTGGTGGATGGAGACTTGTCGGCCCGCTTCATGGCCGACGTCGCCTCGATCCTGCAGGAACCTGCCATGTTGCTGGACTAGTTCCTGGCCCTCTGTCAAGGCCCCTTTGAATCGTCCTGATTCAAAGGGGCCTTGACAGTTAAGAAAAGCAGCTGTTGATATAATCGTTGGATTATGAATTATCTGCTTTCGACCGCACGGCGGACCGCGACGGCCCTGCTGGTGCTTCTTCCACTGGTGCTCGGGGGATTTCTTGCGGTGCCCGCGGTGGCGGACGAACAGATTTACGAGCCGATCTACCCGGTGGGTCCCAGCGACGCACCGTTGAATGGCCAAGACGAAGACAAGGAGAAAGGCACGATCCGCGTCCCCGACTTGGTCGCTGAAGAAGGGGACTTCCACCTGGCGGTCATCGACTCGGTGCAGGCCCAGATCGACAACCAGGAAGTCCTGGACGCGGTCCGCGAGACCATGGGGCAGACCAATGCCAAAATCGTGGTGGGTGTCGATACGGCCGACAATACGATGGAAGGCGGGGCGGCCCAATTCATCCGCGCCCTGACCTTGTTCGGTCCCACCTCGTACCTGCTCCTGCACGACGACTGGCCCGACAGCACCGATACCAAGGGCTATATCCAAGACGGCTGGATTGTCATTGGCCTGATGCTTCCGGACAAGGATGGCCACGGCGCGGAGATCGCGATCGACAAGGCTTGGAACGTGACCGGGGACCGTTCGGCGGCCCTGTCCAACAGCGTTGCCGCGCTGCGGCCGATGATGGACAAGGAAGACTACACCCAGGCGGTTATCGAATCGGTGCGCATCACCACCGAGGAATTGAAAGCGCCCAAGAACATCCTGGGCGTATTGCTGCCTGCCAGTTCAGACGGCAAGCGGACTCTGCTTTTTGTGGTCCTGGGTGTTCTGGGCACATTGCTCACCACCTACGTTGTTCTCCGCGGCGCCCGCAAGCGCCAGCGCCAGGCAACTACGGAGCGCAGCGCACGAGCGGCACAGCTCGCCCGGCTGCTGCCGCAACAACTGCGCGAACTTGAATCCTGCAAGCTGCCAGCCATCAGCGTGGATGCCGGGGGCGTCATCCAGCAGCGTGCCGAACTGCTGGAACGGGCCATCTCACCGCTCGCGAAGGCCGGGCAGGAAGCGGTGCGCCGGGTTTCGGCGGCAACCCCGGTCAGCAGCGCGGAACTTGAACGGCTGGAAGGGATCAACCGGTGCCAAGAAGAACTGGTTTCGGCATGCACCGCGTTCAACGGGCTGCTTGGCACCGCGAATCCCAGCCGCCAGCGGTGGGGATCGATCATCTCCGCACACCGCCGGCTGCTGGATGATTGCGCGCAGTTCCTCGACCGCGCGGACACCGCGTCCTTGGACGCAGCCGCGCGCGTGCGTGGGCATTTGGTGACCGATACCGATGCCCTGGACGAAGCCCAGCAGTGGCTGGAAAAGCCGATGTCCAGGAGAGCAACGCCGGTCGACATGCTGGAACGGCTCTGGGAACTGCGCCTCGCGCTGACCTCCGACCTGGAACAACTGCTGGAGCAGGCGGGGAGAAAGCGGATCAAGGTGCCCCACGAGCTTGCTGCCCACCGCACCGACCGCCCAGAGGACGGCACGCGGAGGCTTGACGACCTGGCCACCCTGGATCAGGCTTCGCGAGAGGTACAGCGCTGGATGGATGGCGACCCGGGGGACAGGGCATGAGCCGGTTCGCGGCCTTCGACTCGAGCGGGCGCAAGCTGCGTCGTCCGCACTCGCTGGCGCTGATCCCGGCCGTGCTCATGGCCCTGGCCACAACCGTGATTGCCGGGATGGGGCTGTCCACCTACATCGCGTACGTGCAGCAGGACGCTCCCCGGCACGAGGTGAAGATCGTGGTGGAGGGCAGACACGATTGGAACATCAGCCAGGAAACCGTGGATGCCGCGGCCGACGGCCCGATCCTCGCACACCGTCCGCTCACCTTGACCGTCACTGATCGATACCTGACCGGCGATGAACTGCTGGATGGCATCGTTTCCGACCATGACATCCTGCTCAGCACCCAGCTGGAGAATCTGGAATCCGATGACTACAAGATCCAGCAGCGCTTCCACGGCACCGCGGTGCGCGCCGACCTGGTGGACGGGCGGGACCGCAAGGCCTATGACGAAACGGATATCCGTTTCGAGATCGACAACGCGTTCCGCGACAACCTGGGTTTGGGCCACGGCCCGAAATCCGTTGTCGCCGCCGCCCAGCGCGCGGCCGTGGTGCTCTACGACCCGCCCAACACCAACCCGGTTTTCTGGATCTCGCTGATCGCCCTGGCCGCCACGGCGACCACGGTTTTCCTGCTGATGGCCCTGCGCTACAACCTGCGGTGGGAAGCAAAACACCGCCGCCTCATCGCTGCGCAGCGCAAGCTGGCCCGCGTCGTGCTGGACCTCGAGGCGCTCGAAGCGACCTACCACGCGGCACCGGAGACCGAACGCCCCGAGGGCTTCCGGAAATCCTGGCTCCAGCTGCAGAAGCTGTCCCTGGACTTGGCCCGAACCGAAAGCTCGCTGACCGAGCGGGTTTATTCGCGCAAAACCGCCTTCGGGGCGCAAACCGCGCAGCAGCTCACCGAATTCGAAGCTTCCGCCCGCAAGCTGACGAATTTGTCCGATGCGTTGATGGGCGCAGGCTCCGTGCACGCGCGCCTGACCGGGACCGGGACGACTCTCGACCGGCTCAGTGCCCCGATCAATGAAGCCATGACGAGGCTGCTGATCCGATTGGAGCAGGCGCCGGGGCGGATGATCGCCAACGGTGACATCGAGCAGCTGCGTGCGGGCCTTGGCCAGCTGCTGGATGCGGCCGCCGGGGACTCGAAGAACCTGCAGGCCGTGGAGCAGTGGGAGCAGGCCGAGCGGCAGCTGGTCGCGCTCCTGGTCAAGCAGAAAAAGAAGATCTCCAGATACCCTCACGGCAAGGTCGCCGCTCCTGCAGGAGCGCCCGAGCAATACCGGGAACTGAAAACCTCGCTGGGGCTGGACGCATCAACCGGAAAGGACGGCTACGCGAACGCGGCCTATCTGGACGCGCTGGTGAAATCCATCATGGGTGGAACGCTTGAGTCGGACAGGATGACGACGGCAAAGCGGCGCACGGAGTCCAGCTACCGGCCCAGCGGACCGCGGCTGGCCGTGATGCTCACGGCCCTGCTTCTGGTCGGCATGATTCCGGCCGGCATCACGGCCGCCAATCTGGTTGACGACCCGTTTTCCGAACGTGAAGGCACGGGGCGCGGCGCGCAGCTGGAGATCGACGATCCCAGCGGCGAGCTGTCCGATACCGAAATCATCCGCTACATGGACGCCGACTTCCCGGTGCCAACCAGCATGGTGATCGCCGTCCGCGACGCCGAAGCCTACCTGGACCTGAGGACCGACCCTCCGGGAGCTGCATACCGTTCGGCGGAGCCCCTGAGCTTGCTGAAGTCCCTGCACCGCATCAAGCAGGAATTTCCGGAACTGCTTGACCCGGTGACGAAGGAATTGAAGAACGGCAAGGCCATCATTCCCGTGTTCTCCACGGACGAAGGGACAAGCATCGCGCCCGGCCTGATCAGCCCCGAAGTCAGCACGGGCCGATACACCCTCGGCGGGACGTCGAACTGGGAACACGGGAGCATCTACGAAAGCAAGCATCCGGATATCACCATCGCCGGAGTGGTGGACGACTATGCCGAGGGCATTCAACGCAACGGCTTCGAAGAAGATACCTCGATCAGCTTCGGGGGTCTGTTCTGGTTGCTGACTTTGTTGTTCTTCTTCACCGTCGTGAACATCGTGCTGACCATCAGGTTCCTGCTCACCGCCACCGGGAGCCTGGGACGTTTCGGGCGCGGGACAGCCACGCTGCGCGCGGCCAAGAAGAAATTGGAGCGTCTGCTCCTGGGCCTGGATGACTCCCAGATCAATGCCGTCGCGGTTCTTGGTGCCAGCGGCCGCGCCGATGACGCAGGCCAGAGGCTTTTTGAACGTGCCTTGGCCATGGCACTGCGGGAAGAACGGGAACTGGATGCCACGCCGTTGAATGAGCGCCTGCGCCGCGAGTTCAGCGCCCGCGTCGCGCACCTGGAGCATTTGGCCGATGTGCTGTCCGAGCGCGACGCCGATGTCGCTCGCCGTGCCCAGGCGCTGGTGTCAGCAACCCGCGGAGCGGGCGGAGACCCGACTGCCGAGGTGCCGTTGCCGGGCCGGCGCTAGATGAAAGCCTACCCCTGGAGGCTCAGCCTGTTCGGAAGGGCCGAAGGTTTTTCGAATGCCGCAGCCCTCTTTTCCGGCGGCAACGATTGCTACGGCTTGCGAGGCGAAAAATCCTGGACTCGGGACAAAAAATAGCCCGATGCTGCCCATTGATCCTTCCGAAATCCGGGAGGAGAATGACCCACAGCCAAGTTCCGATGCGATCTGTCCAAAGGAGCGCGCATCATGAACCATCAAATAATCTCAATGGCCGATCTCAGGTCGCTGGGTGCTTCCATTGCAGGAAACCTGGTCACGGAGGCGGACCATGAGTACGACGACGCCCGCTCGCTGTGGAACGCCATGATCGACCGCCGACCCGAGTTGATTATCAGGGCCGGGGAACTCACGGATATTCCGCTCGCGCTCGACTTCGCGCGCAGCCATCACCTGCCGCTCGCAGTTCGCGGAGGCGGGCACAACGTGGCGGGGCACGGCACCGTCGACCGTGGCATCGTCCTGGACCTGCGTGCTTGCAACAAGATCCTGGTTGAGCCGTCGCTGCGACAGGTGAATACCGGACCGGGAACCCTGCTTGGTGAACTCGACCAAGCCACGAGCGCCCATGGACTGGCCGTTCCCGTCGGGGTGATCTCGCGGACAGGAATTGCAGGCCTGTGTTTGGGCGGAGGTTTCGGCTGGCTGACACGCGCCTACGGCCTGACCGTCGACAACTTCCTTGCCGCGCAGATGTATACGCCGAGTGGTGAAAAAGTCCGTGCCGATGCCCAGGAAAATCCCGAACTGCTGTGGGGATTGCGCGGCGGAGGCGGCAACTTCGGGATCGTGACCGACTTTACCTTCAACGCGCATCCGCTTCCGGAGACGGTGCTCGCCGGAAACCTGATCTACCGGGCGCCGCATTGGCCCGGAGCATTGCATGCTCTGCGGGACTGGGCCGAGAACCTGCCGGAGGCGATGACGGTCATTGCGACAGTGCTGGTTCCACCCCAGGAGTGGGAACTAGGCACCGACACGATTCTCGCGGTGGGCTTCGTTTGGGCAGATCCGGATCACCAAGCCGGAACGGCGTGCATGGAGCGCTTCACGGAACTCGCACCGCCGGATGTCCAGGATGTCGCCGCGACCCCGTGGCCGGAATGGCAATCATCCATGGACGACGTCTTCCCGAAGGGGGTGCGCGCGTATTGGAAGAACACCGGATTCGATGCCCTGAATGAGGACACCATCTCCATGCTGGTGCGCAAAGCCGAGGAACTTACGTGGCCGGGGACGGCATTCGATATCCATGTCATGGGAGGCGCCATGGCCAGGACTGCGCAAGACGCCACGGCATTTCCCGACCGCTCGTCGGAATTTTGGATCAATATTTATGGGTTCTGGAAGGACCGTGCACAGGACGCACACCATGTCGAGTTCATCCGCGGTTTCTATCGGGATATGCGTACTGTGACCCACGGAGGCGAGTACTTCAACTTCTCCAGTATTGATGCCCCGTCCGCTGCTGGATTCGATGCCCTGGCCGTGTATGGACCGGGGAAATACGCGCGGCTAGCCGCACTGAAACGACGCTACGATCCACGCAATGAGCTTCGGCTGAACCACAACATCAACGTCTCGAGTTGAGCAGCGCAGGATGTTCGGCGGACCGGTCACCGGTTCTCCACGCACCACCACCTGGCGGCCGCCACTTCGGTGAAGCTTTAGTGCCTTGCCGCACCGCCGAAGCAGTGCGGCAAGGCAACAGCCGCCGGGTTCTGTACCTAGTTCGCTCGGCCTGCCATGGGCTGCAGGCAGCCAATCAGCCCAGCAACTCGGGCAGGTCGCCGGGCTCCTGTCCCAAGACGTTCTCGGCCAGGAATCCGGTGACTACCTGGTACCAGATCTTCGCGTGCTGCGGGGCGAGCACCCAGTGGTTCTCGTCCGGGAAGTACAAGAAGCGGTGGGCGGTGGTGCCGTCCGCCTGCTGCGGCAGACCCGAGGAAGACAGCAGTTCATACCAAAGGCGCAAGCCTTCGCCGATCGGCACCCGGTAGTCCTTGTCGCCGTGGATGACCAGCATCGGGGTGACGATCTTGTCCACCGAATGGTGCGGCGAATTCGACTCGATCATCTCCGGGCTCATCTCGCGGGTCCAGTAGAACGAGGCGTCGGTGGTCTTTCCGAAGCCGTCCAGCGCCCAGAGGCTCGCGTGGGTGACGATCGCCTTGAAGCGGTCGGTATGCCCTGCCACCCAGTTGGCCATGTAGCCGCCGAAGGACCCGCCCATCGCGGCGGTGCGGGTTTCGTCGATGTCCTCGCGGGCCTCGGCCGCGTCGGTGATCGCCATCAGGTCAGTGTAGGGCGCCTGGCCCCAATTGCCCCAACCGCGCTGGATGAAGTCCTGCCCGTAGCCGGTGGACAGGGCTGGATCCGGAAGCAGCACCGCATAGCCCTGCGCCACCAGCAGCCACGGGTTCCAGCGCCAGCTCCACGCATTCCAGGAATTCAGCGGTCCGCCGTGGATCCACAGCAGCAGCGGCGCCCGGTTCTGCGCGCCGACGCCCTCAGGCAACGCCAGCCAGGCGCGGACTGTTGCCCCGTCGACCTCGGTGCTGACCTCTTCCAAGGTGCCGGGCAGCTGCGGGCGAGGTGCGGGGGAGAGCAGCTCGGTGACCTGGACGTAGTCGCCGGCTTCAAGATCTCCGATGTGTGTCAGGTCCAGGGACACCGGCTCGGCGGGGTGCTCGTAGCTTGCACGCAGTGCGTAGGCGGCGCGGGAATCCGGGCTGACCAGGACGTTGGTGAAGGCGCCGGTGTCGGTAAGCCGGGTGATGCGGTCGTTTTCCAGACGCAGGTGGAAGACCGGGCCGTGCCCGTCTTCGTCGGCGACGAGCAGCAATGACATGCTGTTGGGCACCCAGACGATCTCGGTGGCCCAGCGGTCCCAGCCCACCGCGATCTGGTAGGACTCGCCGCTGGCCAGGTGCATGACGAACAGCTCGCAGACCGGGGCGGATTCCGGGGTGGAACGGCGCCAGCGCGCGTAGGCGAGCTTCGCCGAGTTCGGGCTGATCTTGCCCATGGCATATTCGTAGGTCTCGTCCGGGGGCAGCAGCATTTCCTGGGCGCCGGTGTGCATGTCGATGCGCATCAGGCCGACGGCTTGGTCTCCGCGGCCCTCGGGAACGATCCACTCGGTGATCAGGAAGTCGCCATTGGGTGCGACGTCGGAGGAAGCCTCCACGAGGTTTGCGCCGATCCCCGGGGTCAGGTCGCTCAGCTCGCTGTGCTCCTGGCCGGTAGGCAGGCTGGTGGCATACAGGTGCGGGGTGGCCGGGCCCAGATCGTGGTCCCAATAGCGCACCGGGTAGCCGGTGTGCAGGATGGCGGAGACTTTCTTCTCCTTGCGGGCCGCGCGCAGCTTGGCCTCGTGCTCAAGGTCCGTGGCCCTGCTGAGCGCCGAGGAACGGACCAGCACGGTGTGCGGGGATTTGGCGCAGGTGGCCAGGGACTCGACCCCTGCCGGATGGGTGATGACCGAACGGGCCTCGCCGCCGGCGGCCGGCAGCAACCAGCCTTCGGTCACCGCATCGTCCTTGGTGGAGCGCTTGGCGCTGAATAGCAGGTCGCCGTCGGCGGTGAAGACGGGGCTTGACTCCCCGTGCTCCGAGTAGGTCAGCCGGCGGGCCGGGTTCTTGCCCGTCGGGTCGACCTCCCACAGGGCGTTGGTGTATTTGGTTGCGTCCTCGCTCAAGGTGCTCAGCGTGGTAACCAATCGGCGCCCGTCGGGGGAGAGCGCCAGGCTGCCGACACGCGGCATTGCGACGTAGGAGTCCAATTCCTGAAATGAATGCTTAGAGTGTTCCACTTCACACATCATGCCATCATTCGTCGCCGTGCACTATAGCTGCGCCGAATCGTGTCGAAGGCCGAATGGGTGGAAACGTCCAAGGCAACCGCGGTAACCGGCCATCATGGATATCGCCACTTGGTCGAATTAACCTAGGATGGGCGTATGGCGAAAACCAAGCCCGTGGACCATGCCCCCTGGGCCGCATGACCCGAATGCGGCCACAATCCGGCTGGCGGGGAATGGCGCTGTTGGCGGCCTGCCTCATCGTGGGGGTTCCGCTGGCGCTGGCTGCCGTGATCGGTGTGGTGGTGCTGGGCGATCGGGTGGGAATCGGTATTCCTGCGAATGAAGCCTTTGCCTGGATCGTCAGCCTGATCACCGCGGTTCTGATGTGGCCCCTCGTCTTGCGCGGGATGCGCCGGTACTTTATGGGACTCTCGGCGGTACGCGCCGGGGAAGGTTCCCGACTGGGGCTCCAAGATGCTTCCCGCGGAGCCTCAGGTTGAGATTTCCACTGCCGAGAGGTGCGTCCGGGGCACAGTGGTGCTGCTGGGAGGCATCGGGCTGTTCGTGGTCTGCGGCCCGTGGCGCATCAGCAAAGGAATCCTCGTCGTCCTGGACCTCGTGAGCATTGGATCCCGGTCGTGGTGGGCTGCGTTCCAGGGCGGTGTCTGGATCATCATGATCATGATGTTCCTGCTGGTGCTGTGGCTCACCGACAGGAAGCTGCGACGCCTCGACGAGGAGTCCCCGGAACGCCGGAGCATGGAGCTGCGACAGAATTGGTGGCTGGCGGCGGTGACGAGCTGGGCCATGTGCCTCATCACGGGCCTGAGCTTTTCGTGGCTGGCCATCGAGACATTGGCCTAGCAACGCTGGCGGCCCGGGACATTCCCGAGCCGCCTGTGGTTTCCTGCTAGTCGGAGAGGTTGGCCAGACGCTCTGGGGAGAGCAGCTCGTTCAAATCTTCGGCGGACAGCAGGCCGCGTTCCAGCACCAGCTCGGCCACGCCGCGGCCGGTGTGCAGCGCCTCCATGGCGATGGCGGTGGATGCGGAGTAGCCCAGGCGCGGGTTCAGCGCGGTGACCAGGCCGATGGAGTTCTCCACCTCGCGGCGCAGCGCGTCCTCGTCCACGATGATGCCGTCGATGCAGCGGGTGGCCAGGGTCAGGCAGCCGTTGGTCAGGTGCTTGAGCGACAGGCCGATCGAATGCGCGATGACCGGTTCGAAGGCATTCAGCTGCAGCTGGCCGCCCTCGGCCGCCATCGTCACGGTCAGGTCGTGGCCCACCACCTGGTAGGCGATCTGGTTCACGACCTCCGGGATCACCGGGTTGACCTTGCCGGGCATGATCGAGGAGCCGGACTGCACGGCCGGCAGGTGCAGGTCGTTCAGACCCGCGCGCGGGCCGGAGGAGAGCAGGCGCAGGTCGTTGCAGATCTTGGAGATCTTCAGCGCCACGCGCTTGAGCACGCCGGACAGGTGCACGAACGCGCCCACGTCACTGGTGGCCTCGATCAGGTCGGGGCTGGTGGTCAGCGGCAGGCCGGTCAGCTCGCGCAGGTGGCGGCAGGCGGAGGCGGCGTAACCGGCCGGGGCGTTCAGCCCGGTGCCGATCGCGGTGGCGCCCAGGTTGATCTCGGTGACCAGCGACAGCGATTCGGCCAGGCGTGCCCGGTCCTCGCCCAGGGTGACGGCCCAGCCGCCGAACTCCTGGCCCACGGTCATCGGCACGGCGTCCTGCAGCTGGGTGCGGCCCATCTTGACCACGGTGCGGAATTCCTCGGCCTTGGCCAGGCAGGAATCCTGCAGCACCTTCATGGCATCCAGCAGCGGCTGGGTGGCGAAGTGGGTGGCGATGTTCACCGCGGTCGGGTACGCGTCGTTGGTGGACTGCGACAGGTTCACGTGGTCGTTCGGGTGCAGGTACTGGTACTCGCCCTTGGCATGGCCCATGATTTCCAGCGCCAGGTTGGCGATGACCTCGTTGGCGTTCATGTTGGTGCTGGTGCCGGCACCGCCCTGGATCGGGTCGATGATGAACTGCTCGTGCAGCTCCCCGGCCACGATGCGTTCGCAGGCGGCGTCGATGGCCGCGGCGCGCTCGGCGGAGAGCAGCCCCAGTTCGTGGTTGGCGCGGGCCGCGGCCTGCTTCACGCGCGCCAGTGCGCGGATCAGGTACGGGTTGCCGGAGAGCTGGGTCCCGGTGATGTCGAAGTTGTGCTTGGCGCGCAGGGTGTGCACGCCCCAATAGGCCTCGGCTGGGATGTCGAGGTCGCCGATCAGATCATGCTCTACGCGGGTGGCGGCGAGCTGAGACTGGATCATGGGGATATTTCTCCTGTAATGGATGGGGTGTTTCTAGAGTGCGGCCAGGCGGCCGACGGGCTTTCCCCCGCCCAGGGCGGGGCTGGAAAGCAGATCTTCGGGCACGCGAACGTGCGTTGCGAGCAGGGCCGCGGTGATCGGCATGCGGGCGCGGTCCCCGCCATCGGCGATCTTCACGGCCAGCGCGGTGCCGTCGGACAGGGCGACGGCCTGGATGCCCTCGAAGCCGTCCTTGGCGATGGCGCCGGGAATCGAGCGCATCAGCGCCGTGACATCGCGGCCCTCGCCTGCCACCAGCTCCGGGTAGGCGCGCATGGCGGCGGCGACGCGCGCCTCGGCGGTGCCTTCCGGGGCGGAAGCCAGCTTGGCGAAGCCGCGGGCCAGCGCGGGCAGGGACAGCAGGTAGACCGGGGTGCCGCAGCCGTCGGTGCTCACGCCGCCGATCCGCTCGCCGGTCAGCTCTTCGACGGTTTCGCGCAGCAGCTGGAGCACGGGGTGGCCCTCGCCGAGGTAGCCTGCCAGGTCCCAGCCCTTGAGCTTGCACAGCGCCAGCAGTGCGGCGTGCTTGCCGGAGCAGTTCTGCGCCAGCTGGGTGGGACCGTGTCCGGCGGCCAGCCAGGCGGCTCGCTCGGCAGGACCGTAGGGCAGGTCGGTGGAGTTGCCCAGGTCCTCGACGCCCAGGCCGGCTGCCGCCAGGGTGGAGCGGGCGATGTCCTGATGGCGCTGCGAGCCGGAATGGCTGGCGGCGGCCAGGGCGATCTGCTCATCAGTCAGCTCCAGGCCTGCGCGCAGCAGGCCCACGGCGAACAGCGGCTTGAGCGCCGAGCGCGGGTAGAACAAGGCCTGGGTGTCGCCGCGGCTTTCGACCAGCGAACCGTCGGGGCCCAGCACTACGGCGGAGCCGTAGTGGATCGACTCGACGGCGTCCCCGCGGGTGGCGGCGACCAGTGGTACATGCTGCGGCAGGCCGTGGGCGGCCAGCGCCTGAACGTCCGGCCAGGGGGTTTCGGTGCGGGTCACTTGCTGCTCCTGACGATGGTGGTGATGGCTCGGTGCACGGCGCTGAGGTGTCCGTTCATGGCTTGCGCGGCGGCGTCCGGATCTTGGTCGGCGATGGCTTGGACAATCGCCCGGTGCTCGTCGTTGGACGGGCCGGTGCGCCCGGCGACCAGGTTGACGGTTTCGGACTGGCGGGACATGGCTTCGCGGATGTCGCTGACGATTTTTGTGAACACCGAATTGTCGCTGGCCAGGGCGATGGCGGCATGGAAGGCGGCGTCCAACTCGACCCAGGCGGCCGGATCGTCTTCCTGCTCCATCTGGTCCAGCAACCCGCGCAGCCGTTCGAGGTCTTCGGCGGTGCGTCGTGTGGCGGCCAGCGATGCGGCGGGGATCTCGATGTGCGGGCGGGCCTCATGCAGGTCGTCCGAGGAAAAGGTGCCCAGCTTCAGCTCGCGGGTGGGTCGGTGGGAGATGACGAAGGTGCCGCGCCCGGTTTCGGTGCGGGTCAGTCCCAGCGTGGCGCAGGAACGCAGCGCTTCGCGGATGACCGAGCGGCTCACGCCGTAGTCGGAGGCGAGGCTCGCTTCGGATCCCAGTTTGGTGCCAAGCGGGATTTCCTGGGCTTCGATGGCCGCGCGCAGGGAGAGGAAAACTGCTTCCGCAGCGGAGCGGCGTTCAATGGGTTGCTGTCCGGGTGTCCAGCTGTCTGACAGGTTCACGAGTACGAGTCTTGCAGTGTAGAGCTCGCGAGTCAAGGAGCCGCTCTTGGCGGGCTGCTGAATACCCGAGGGGCGATGTTGCGCTTGGGGGACTGCAGCATCGCCGACGTGGATCGGTACTTGGGGGACACCGGTCCTCGCCCCTCACGTTCGAGGCGCTCGGGCATCTACAGCTTAGTATCTTCGAGCAACTTTTGGGATACCCGTACGGATGTTCTATCCGGAGTAAACGGGTCCACCGCCCTGACTTGCGTTTTGTCCGATGAGCATTGATGGACATCACACCGCACGTCGAAGACTGGTGTTGCAATGCCGTGACCATAAGCTAAGTGCTCCGTACCGCGTTCCGGACAGACGCCGGTGAGGATCTTCGCGCCGCGGAGAGAGCTGGGCAAATCAAACGAAGGGCGAAACAAGTGAAGCACTCTCGCTGGGGGCCGCGCCTGAGGAATTCCTGACCGCTTCTTGTGCCACCCGTGCTGGCAGAGCAGTGTTGGCTGTGAACACCTAGAGGAAAGGAAAAGCCGATGGCTGATTTGTCCAGTAAAAAGGTTCTCGTTCTGGTCTCCAATCGTGGCGCTGAGCAAGACGAATTGACCAGTCCGGTCGAATCGCTTCGGTCTGCCGGAGCAAACGTCAAGGTCGCTGCTCCCCGGAAGGACAAGATCCAAACCTTGGTGGGAGATTGGGACCAGGGCAAGATTCTCGAAGCTGACATGGCTTTGGAGACCGTGGACGAGCAGGAATTCGACCTGCTGCTGATCCCCGGGGGAACGCTCAATGCGGATAATCTGCGTCTTGACGACGAGGCGCAGCGCATTGTCCAGTCCTTCGCCGCCACCGGACGGCCGGTGGCTTCGATCTGCCACGGTCCGTGGCTGCTTGTGGAAACCGGGCTTGTCCGGGACAAGACGTTGACTTCGTATAAGTCAATTAAGACAGACGTGGTCAACGCTGGCGGACATTGGGTGGACGAGGAAGTTTTCCGGTGCTCGGCGCAAAATTTCGTTCTCATCACTTCGCGCAACCCTGGAGATCTGGAAGCGTTCAATGCCGCGATCATCGAGGAGCTCGGTGCTTAATCGGCCCTGGACAACTAACGCGAGCAAGGTATAGAAATCCCGAAGGAGCTTTTCAATGAAGAACAACAAGTTCGACAAACAAAGCGAAACAGAGAAGGACGCCGCGGGTGAGGCAGCAAGTCAGGAGAAGGCGGCTTCCTCTAACCCCGACCCTCTGGAACAGACAATCACTGGCTTGGAACCGGGTGGCGGAGTGCCGCCCGGAGAAACACCGCCGGCAGAAGGATCGATGAGCGGGGACCAAGGGCACGAAGAGTAGAAACTTCGGGGACTGCGACCTTCCAGCAGCTTCGGACACCTCACGGTCCGGTTGCCGGGAGAAAACGCTTCCCCGAACGCAGGGGTGTTTCTCCTGCGGAAGTCCGTTGTGTCTCTGAGTGGCAGTGACGATGCAGACTTCGAGATTGCAGACTGCGCCTCGGGGCAAGTCAAGACTTGCCCCGAGGCGCAGTCTGCCAAGGGATGCGTTCGAGCTCTCCAGACCAGATGCGATTCTGGGCAGTGCCGGTTCAAGGGCTTTCGATTGCTTCCTTAGACTTGGCGATCGCAAACCCCCAGGCATCAGACGCAGTCGTCTTCGGCGGCAAGGATATCTCCTGTGGATTGGTACGGATGTCGAGCAGATACGGTCCATCGCTGGCAAGCGCTGCATCAATGGAAGCCGCGATGTCTTCGGGCTTCGTGACCAGCTGGGAATTAATGCCCATTGCACGTGCGACTTGGGAGAGATCGGGATTGTCCAGCTCCGTGCCGAATTCCTCGAGACCGCCCTGTTCCTGCTCGAGCTTGACCATTCCCAGACGGCCGTTGTTGTAGACGATGAACTTCACCGGGAGCTTGTAGGTCACGGCTGTCCGCAGATCTCCGAGCAGCATCATCAGTCCGCCGTCGCCGCAGTTGGCGATGACCTGCCGCGAACGATCCAACGTCTGCGCCCCTAGAGCTTGAGGCATGGCGTTGGCCATGGAGCCCAAATTGAAGGACCCAAGCAGGCGCCGTTCGCCCCGCATCTCTATGAACCGCGACAACCAAACCGTCGACATTCCCGTGTCGACGGTGAATATCGCGTCGCGGGCTGCTTGCTGGTCCAGCTGGGCAGCGACTGCTTCCGGACGAATGAACTCCTCCGGGTTCTCCACCAGGCTACGGACTTTTCCCACCAGACCGCGGTCGCGATCCGGGTCGGTGATCCTGCCCTGGCGTTCCAACCAGCGCTCGTATTGCTTGCGGATCGATGCCAGATGCTTGTCCGCGCGTCCGGCTGGTAGTTTCGGCAACAGTTGTTTCAAGGACGGCTCGACATGCCCGACCATCGCGTGCGAAACCTGGGTGCGACGGCCAATGTGCTCGGCACGCATATCCAGCTGGATGACCGTCTTCCCGCTGGGGTACCAGTCCCTGTACGGAAAATCGGTTCCGATCATGAATACTACATCTGCTTCGTCCAATGCAGCGGCCGCTGCGGGGTTGCCGATCAGGCCGGTCTGCCCTACCTGATAGTTGTTCTCCGATTCCAAGCTTTCCTTGGCCTTGAGCGTCAGCACCATGGGAGCTTGCAAGCGTTCGGCAAGTTCGAGGATCTCGGCGCGTGCTTCGCGCGCACCCATCCCGACCAGCAAGGTGACTTTCTGGGCATCCTGCAATACCTGGGCGGCCTCATCAATCTGTCGCAGCGGCGCAGCGGCTTGCGCGGCCTGCGGGGTGAACTTGGCCGGGCGGACGTTCTTTTCGAGCTTCATGCCGCCCACGTTCCCCGGCACGGTCAGCACGGCCACACCGCGGTTCGAGATGGCGGCGTTGACAGCCTGTTCCAGAAGCTGCGGCATTTGGTCGGCCGAGGTGACTGTCTGCGCGAAGACCGCTACGTCGCTGAATAGAAGGTCGTTGTTGACCTCTTGGAAGAAACTGCTGCCAATTTCCGAGGTAGGCACTTGGCCGCAAATGGCCAAGACCGGGGCATGGGACTTCTTGGCATCATAGAGACCGTTGAGCAGATGGATCGATCCCGGGCCCACCGTTCCCATGCACAGCCCAAGACGCCCTGTCAGCTGGGCTTGCGCACCGGCTGCAAACGCAGCGGCTTCCTCGTGTCGTACGCCAACCCACTCCATGGAAGGTTCTTCACGGATTGCGTCGGTCAGCGGGTTAAGAGCATCGCCGACAACACCCCAGGCGTGGGTGACGCCGTATTCCGCGAGGGACTCGACAATAGCTTTACTGACTGTCTTCATGTCTTTCCTTTCCGCAACAAGGACAACGTGGACAATGGATAGCCGCAGTCTTGGACAGATTCGGAAAACTCCGATTCTTGTCTGCTTCCCGACGGACCGAAGACCTCTCTTCCAGGGAAGCTGTGCTGTATCCACCAATTGCATCGTGGCACAACGATCCGCGGGTCGCAGGTGCGTTCAGCCTTTCCACATACTGGCCGGGCGAAAGCTGCGGAAGGTACAAAAAAGCCTGCCGCCGATGGCGACAGGCTTTCTGATTTAGGCGTCGATTATGGAATGGTGATGACCTGGCCGGCGTAGGCCAGACCGCCGCCGAAGGCGAACAACAGGGCCTTGGACCCCGAAGGCAGCGGCTCGTCCGAAGCCATCAGCTTGGACAGCGCCAGCGGCACCGAAGCGGCCGAGGTGTTGCCGGAGTAGACGATGTCGGTGGCTACGCGGGCATTCGGCGCACCGATCTTCTCGGCCAGCGGCTCGATGATCCGCAAGTTGGCCTGGTGCAGGATGATGCCGTCGATTTCCTCGGGCTGCAGTCCGGCGCGCTCGATGATCTGCGAGGCGATCTTCGGCAGCTGGGTCACGGTCCAGCGGTAGACGCTCTGGCCGTTCTGCGCGAACTTCATGTCGTTCTCGGCTTCGATGCGCACGGCATCCGACAGCGAAGGCACCGAACCCCATACCGCAGGGGAAATCGCATTCTCCTCGGAAGCTGTCACGACAAACGCGCCGGCGCCGTCGGCGGTCAGCACGCAGGTGGTGCGGTCGGTGAAGTCGGTGTAATCGGTCAGCATTTCCGCGCCGATGACCAGGACGTTGGTCGCGGTGCCTGCGGCGATGGCACCCTGGGCCAGGCCCACAGCGTGCGTGAAGCCCGAGCAGGCAGCATTGATGTCCATCGTGGCTGGACCCTGGTTCATCTCAAGGGCGTTGGCGACGCGGGCGGCCATGTTCGGCGAACGGTCGGTCGCGGTGCACGTCGCCAGCACGATCATGTCGATGTCCTGGGCGGTGATGCCCTCGGCATTATCCAGCGCCATTTTGGCGGCCTTGACGGCCATGGAATCGACGGTCTCGACTCCGGTGCCCCAACGGCGTTCCTCGATGCCTACGCGGCGCACAATCCATTCGTCGCTGGTCTCCACGAGCTTTTCCAGCTCGGTGTTTGGCACGATGCGCTCTGGCTGGAAGTGGCCAAAAGCGACGACTTTGCTGCCGGTCATGGATGTTGCTCCTTGGTGGATTAAATGCTGCCTCCATTAAGGTTAGTCGTTTTGCACGCTACTTGCCGTTCACATGCTCAAGATGGCATATATTTTGGGAAAATTCGCGGGAAATCGGCGCTTCTCGTTCGTTATACGAGAATCCAAGCATTCCGGGCCTCTTCATATGTCGTCGACGTGGAGTTCACCCGGATGTCAGTGGCGGCCGCTGCAATGGAGGGAAAGCAGTACGGAGGGAGGGGAGAAAAATGGATCAACTGACAATTGTGCACCTGAGCGACACCCATCTCACCGGGAATGCCCGGCTGCTGTACGGGACAATCGATCCGTGGCGCCGGCTGGCCCGGGCACTGGGCGCCGCGGAGCAGCTGAAACCCGACGCGCTGGTGCTGACCGGGGACGTGGCGGACCGCGGGGCCGCGATCCACTCGGATGCGGCCAGGATCCTCGCCGAGGCGCAGTACCTGCTGGGCTGTCCGATCATCACGATTCCCGGGAACCACGATCCCGCCGGATCGATCGGCCCGCTGTTCAACACCATGAGGTTGTCCACCGGACCGCATCCAGCCAATACCGTGCACGACATCGACGGGCTGCGCATCATCGGACTGGACAGCGGCGGTTTCCAGCTGGCCCAGGGCCGGATCGACGCCTCCCAGCAGGCTTGGCTCGACCGGCTGCTGTCCGTCGCCGCACCCAAGGGAACGGTCCTGCTGCTCCACCATCCGCCGCTGGAATCCTTCTCCGCCGCCCTGGCCGGGCGCGGGCTGGAGAATCCCGAAGCATTGGCCGCGCTGGTAGCTCGAAGCGATGTGCGCGCGATCCTGTGCGGGCACTACCACCAGAGTGGAGCCAGCCAGCTGCTGAACACCCCGGTGTTCATGGCGCCGGCCACCTCGTACAACATGAACCCCTTCGCCCCGACGGAGGTCGTCCAGGAGGACTGCGCTTGGTTCTCGGTGCTGCGCATCAGCGCCCAATGCGTGGTGTCGGTGCCTGCGTCCACCGAGCAGATGCTCCCGTCGCAGGAACGAACCGAAACCTATCTCGCCCTGCGGGGCCGCTGAACCTACGACAAACCGCGTTGCCCCGAAAGCGCCCACGAAGGAAGAACAATGACTGCAACAACGATCGTCTTGATTCGCCATGGCCAAACCGAATGGAACCGCTCCGAGCGGCTGCATGGCCGCAGCGACCTGCCGTTGAATGCCACCGGCATCGCCCAGGCCCACTCGCTGGCGGCCGAATTGTCCTGCGATGGTCCGTGGGATGCCGTCTACTCCTCGCCGTTGTTCCGGGCCTGCCAAAGCGCGCAGATCCTAGCCGATGCGCTGGGGATCGCCAAGGTCCAGGAGAACCCGGAACTGATGGAACGCGACTTCGGCGAGTCCGAGGGGCGTCTGGTGAAGGGCCTGGATGACGAACAGCGCCGCCTGCTCATGGAGGTGGGTGAAACCGAGGACCACCTGGTGCAGCGCGGGGTGAACGCCCTGTTCAAGATTGCAGTGCAGCATCCGCAGCAGCGGGTGCTGGTGGTCAGCCATGCGGCCTGGATCGGCTCGGTGCTGACAGCGCTGAGCGGTGAAGCGCATGCGCCGCTGGCCAATGCGCAGATGATCGAGCTCGATCCTGCGCTGTTGGTCAACTTTGTCGCGCGAGAGCCGTTGTGGCACTAGCTGCCGGACTCAACGGGTTCGGGTTCTCAAACTCAGTTCGGATCGTTCTTTGCCGGTCTGCATGAATGCTCTGCAGGCTTTGCTATCGTGCTGGCTGGCTTTGTTCCAAGAGTTCCACCAAGCGTTCGGTGTCCCCGTCGGTCCACTGGCCAGAGGGAAGGATCTGCGCCCATGCCCGGACCGGCACCTGCCCGAATTCGTGTCCCTGGCCATCGGGTATCCCGGAGGCCACCTGGTCCAGCAATAGCTGGAGACCGGTCACCACGGGAATCCAAACCATTGCCGATGGAATATTCCCCGGCCGCTGGCCGGCACGCAGCCAGTCCGGCTTGGAAATGAAGACATCGACATCTCCCCAGCTGATGGGGTCGTTGGAATGCTGGAGATAGCCGATCCGGCTCTCGCCCCACGTGCCAGAACCCGGCCAGTGGACCCCGTCGGCGGAGAACCTGACAATGTCCCCGTTTTCGTAGACAGGGAGGACCGCGGGGCTGCCCGGATCGCGTTCATCGGTGAAGCGCTGCCAGAGCCGGTTGCCGGCGGCTGGGCCGACAAAGAGCGCACCATCGGTGCGCGTCGCGAAATCCTGAGCGCCGCTGAAGGCAGCCTCCGCACCGAAGGAACCCAGCGATTCCCCGCTGACCACCAGTTTTGGGCGTTCCTTGGCCGGCAGCTGCACCCAGTGCCGATACACGGCGTCGAACAGCAGGCGTCCGGCGTCTTGTGCCCGTGAGGAGTCCATGAGGAATGACATCCAGCTGGGAAGGTAGGAATACTGCATGCTGACCGTCGCCGTATCGCCGCCCCACATGTACTCCAGCGCCTGGATCTGGTTCTCGTTCACCCAGCCGCGTCCCGTGCCGGTGGCCACGTTGAGCACCGCGCGGTTGAATGCGCCGGTGCGCCGCAGCTCCTCAACCGCCAGCGCGGCCTGGGCCGGGAGCTCCGTGTTGCCGTCCTTTCCGGCCCCGGCATAGACACGGATGGGCTGTTTGGCATCCTTGCCGGAGAACGCCGCCACCGACGAGCTGTTGGGGGTGTTGGAAATGAATAGGCGCCCTTGGCGTCCCAAATCGGCCCAGCTGACCGAAGACCCGGGCCCCGCAGACAGTTCGGGATTATGGGGCGGTTGCAAATCGGTGAGGAATTCGTCATTGATCGACAGGAACAGGTTGTCCAACGATCCGGCGACGCGCTGCACCACTGCCCGGTTGCCGACCATCGCCAACCCCAGCACCATGGCCGCCACGACGATGACCGCCGCGACGCGCCGTGGCAATACCTTGTCCACGATTTCAATGAGTGCCAGGGAAATCTTGCGAATGAATCGGCAGATGACCAGCAGCAGCGCCAGGAGAACCACACCCACCAGCACGACGTACACCAGCGACCACGCAGATTGGTGCGGCATTGCCAACTGCTCTCGCTGGTCGTTCTGCCAGAGTTGGTAGAACACCAGCCCGGCGGCCGACAGCACCACGCCGAGCACTGCGGCGGCCTTCCCTGCGGTACGCGGGGCAGGATTCGCTTGCGGCGCTTCGGAATGAATCTCCGGCGACGAGGCATCCTGCTGCCTAGCGGCCCGGGGTTCCTGCGACGCGCTCTTCGAAGAGACCAAGAGCCACCGGATCAGCGCTCCTGCCGCATATCCCAGCAGCGCGGCCAGGGCGCAGAGCACTCCCTGGAATACCGCGGTGCGCGGCAGCATGGACGGGGTCAGCGAAAGCAGCGCCAGTGCCAGCGCGCCCAACGCAGGGATCCAGTGCATGCGCCAGGGTTTGAGAACCGGCAGCCGCTCGGCCATGTGGTGCCTCCGTAGGTCCGGGCCGGCCTGCGGTGTTGCCGTCCAGCTCCTGGAATTGAAGTCTAGGGGGCTTCGGCGTATTTCGTGCGAGTATGACTTGTGATGCACGAAAGCCGGCGGACGGGTCTCATTTCCCGCCGCCGGCATTCGTTGATTTTTAGGGGCTACAGCGAGCGCAGCAGCACCGCGGTGCCCTGGCCGCCGCCGCCGCAGATGCCCACGGCACCCAGCGAACCGGCCGGCAATTCCTGCAGCTGGCGTGCCAGGGTTCCCACGATGCGGGCGCCGGAGGCGCCGATCGGGTGGCCCAGGGCAATCGCGCCGCCGTGCGGGTTCACGATCTGAGGATCGATGCCTAGCGCCGCGGTGGACTGCACCGCCACGGCAGCGAAGGCCTCATTGATTTCCACCACCTTCAGGTCCTCGGCCTTGGCACCGGCGCGCTGCAGCGCGGCGAGGATGGCATTGGACGGCTGCTCGTGCAGGGTGCGGTCAGGTCCGGCGACGAACGCGTGCGAGACGATCTCCGCCATCGGGGTCAGGCCCAGGCGCTCGACTGCGGCGTCGCTGGCCAGCACCACGGCCGCGGCGCCGTCGGTGATCTGCGAGGAGTTCCCGGCGGTGATGGTGCCATCCTTGGCGAAGGCCGGGCGCAGCCCGCCCAGGGACTCGATGGTGGTGGACTCGCGCACGCCGTCGTCCTCGGAATACACGGTGTCGCCCTTGCGGGTGGAGATGGTGAACGGGGCGATCTCCCCGGCCAGGAACTCACGGGAGGCGGCGGCACGTTGGTGCGATGCCGCGGCCACGGCGTCCTGGGACTCACGGGTCATGGACAGCTTGGCGTTGTGCTCCTCGGTGGAGGCGCCCATGGAGCGCTGCTCGGCGGCATCGGTCAGGCCGTCGTACTCCAGGGTGTCGATCATCTCGATCGCACCGTACTTGGCGCCGGCGCGGGCGCGCTGCACGTGCGGTGCAAGGGACATGGATTCCTGGCCGATGGCCAGCACCACGTCGACCTCGCCGCTGGCGATCAGGCGCTCGCCGGCCACCACGGCCTCGGCTCCGGAGAGGCACACCGCGTTGACGGCGATGGCCGGGACGTTCAGCGGGACGCCTGCGCCGACGGCCGACTGGCGGGCCGGGTTCTGGCCGGCGCCGCCCTGCAGCACCTGGCCGGCGACCACGCGCTGGATTTCCGAGGGATCAATGCCAGCGCGCTCCATCGCTGCCTTGGCGGCGTGGGCTCCCAACGCGGTTCCCGGCACGGAAGCCAAGGCCCCGTTGAATTTCATGAACGGGGTGCGGGCGTAGCCTACGATCTTGACGGTCATTCTTACTGGTCCTCCTGGATGTCCACGGCGAAGGGCGCCGCGGTGATTTCTTGAATGCTTGCTGGGGTCTCACCCGGGGCGCAGGCCCTCAGGATAAGTGCCCCGTCTTCGATATCGAAGACGGCGCGGTCGGTGATGATGCGGTTGACGACGCCGACGCCGGTCAGCGGCAGGTCGCACTTTTGAACGATCTTGCTGGTGCCGTCCTTGGCCACGTGGTCGGTGAGCACCAGGACGCGCGGGGTGCCCGCGACCAGGTCCATGGCGCCGCCCATGCCCTTGACGAGCTTGCCCGGGATGGTCCAGTTGGCCAGGTCGCCGTTGGCGGCGACCTGCAGGGCGCCGAGGATCGCGGTGGCCACATGGCCGCCGCGGATCATGCCGAAGCTGGTGGCCGAGTCGAAGAAGCTGCCTCCGGGCAGGATCGTCACGGTCTGCTTGCCGGCATTGATCAGGTCGGCGTCCTCGTCTCCCTCGTAGGGGAAGGGGCCCATGCCCAGCAGGCCGTTCTCGCTTTGCAGCTTGACCGAGACGCCCTCGGGCAGGTGGTTGGCCACCAGGGTCGGGATGCCGATGCCCAGGTTCACGTACTGGCCGTCGGTCAGCTCGCTGGCGGCGATGGCCGCCATTTCATCGCGGGTCCACATGCCTAGCCCTCCTGCCTGCTGCGCACGGTGCGCTGTTCGATGTCCTTGGTTTCATCCGCCTGGACAAGCGTCTGCACGAAAATGCCCGGGGTTTCCACCAGCGACGGGTCGAGGAAGTCTTCCCGGATGTGCTCGGCTTCGGCGAAGGTATGGCGGCCTGACATGGCTGCCAGGGGATTGAAGTTCTTCGAGGTCATGCGGTAGCGCAGGTTGCCTTCGGCATCTGCCTCATAGGCCTTGACCAGGGCGATGTCGGCGAAGATGCCGCGTTCCAGGATGGCCGGCTTGCCGTTGAACTCCATGACTTCCTTGCCCTCGGCGACCGGCGTGCCGACGCCGGTGGGGGTGAAGAAGGCCGGGATGCCAACCCCTCCGGCGCGCAGGCGCTCTGCCAGCGTGCCCTGGGGGCAGAACTCGACATCGAGATCCCCGTTGAGGAACTGCTGGGCGAAGAGCTTGTTCTCACCGACATAGGAGGCCAGCACCTTGGAGACCTGCTTGTTTTCCAGCAGCAGCCCAAGGCCCTTGCCGTCGACTCCCATGTTGTTGGAGACGATGGTCAGGTTCGTCGCGCCCGAGTCCCGCAGCGCCTTGATGAGTCGGGTGGGGTTCCCACTCAGGCCAAAGCCTCCCACGGCGATGGTCATGCCGTCCTTGACGACTTCGGCCAGCGCGGCCGCCGCGTCGTCGCGATACTTCGTTGTCATCGTTTCCTCCATGCCGTCCACGATGTGGAGTGCAGTTCTGATTACCTTCAAACCTACGTAGTCGCAGGTAGGCATTCAATAGGTAGCGAGCCATTGGATCACTATTGCTCAGATGATGGGGAATCGTGGACAGTGCGTCCATATTATGGACGATTGTTGCGGGAGATTAAACAACGTCGAATTCGTTGCCCTCCGGATCCTGCATGGCGATCGCATAGTGTCCCATGGCCGGCTCGTTGTGGATAGCGAGGATGAGCGCTCCGCGCGCCGTCAGACGCTCGGCGGCGGCGCCCACACGCGCGACGCGGGTTGCCATGGGGACGCCTTGTCCGCCGCCGACCTTCAGGTCGAAATGCCAGCGGTTCTTCAGGGTCTTGGGCTCGGGAACCTGCTGGAACCAAATGCGCGGTCCGCGGCCGTCGGGGTCGATGATCGACTCGGGCAGGTCGCCGGCGCCCGGAGGCAATTCTTCCTCGGGCACTCCCATGTCCTGCCAATAGGCGCGCCAGCTGGCGTGGCCGGCCGGAGGGGGCTCGGGGACGTAACCCAGCGCTTCGCCCCAGAAATCCACCATGAGCTGCGGGTTTGCGCAGTCGATGGTCAACTGGATGGTCATGTTCGTTGTCATATCCATGCCAGCAGTATGGCAGAGACGCAAGGCGAGGCCGCCGGCCCCGGGCAAATACCCATGAGGCGTTCACCGGCGGGGCGAGCACTGCGCGTGTGGGGGAGGGGGTCCTGAGCGCTTCAGCAACAAGAAGGAGCTTTCCGCCCATCAGGTCGAGGAGGGCGCGTTGCTGTCCCGTCTCATTTAGCGCGACCGAGGCAGCGGTGCAGTGCCCTGCCCTGGCCGGTTCCCAGCTGTCACAAGTTCCGGCGGTGAACGCCAATCGTCCATAATGTGGGCATGAGTACTTCTCCCGCCGGAGCGCAGGTTGTCGGACGCCTGGCAGCTGTATTGCGCACCGTGAGCACCTCCATGCCGCAGGGCATCACGACCACGGAGGCCGCGCGGCAGGCGGGATTGCCGCGGCCCACCGTGCACCGGCTGCTGACAGCATTGGTGGCGGAAGGCTTCTGCGACCACGACAACGCTACGGGCCACTGGCTGCTGGGCCCGGAGCTCTATTTGATGGGAGCGGTCGCCGCCGAACGATACGACATCAGCGAGCTGGCCCGGGTGCATGTCGCGGCGCTGGCGGAGGCGACCGGCGAGAGCGCGTTCCTCTCTGCCCGGCGCGGAGACGAGACCGTCTGCCTGCTGCGCCAGGACGGGGCATTTCCCATCCGCTCGTTCGTCCTCTACGAAGGGCGGCGCTTCCCCCTGGGTGTGGCCTCGGCCGGCATCGCAATCCTCGCGTTCCTCCCCGAAGACAGCGTGGAGAAGTACTTGCAAACCCACGACCTGGTGCCAGAATACGGCCAGGCCCATTCGGCGCCGGCCCTGCGCGAGAAAGTCGCCGAAACCAGGATGCTGGGATATTCGGTGAATCCCGGGCTGATCGTCGAGGGGAGCTGGGGGATGGGCGCTGCAGTTTTCGATGCGACCGGCCAGCCGGCCTGGGCGTTGAGCCTGACCGGGATCCAGAGCCGATTCGAGGAGGCCCGCCGCAAGGAGCTGGGTCAGATGCTGCTGCACCATGCCCACGAACTGTCGACGCAGCTGCGCCGCAGCCCCGGAGCGATCACCAGGTAACAGGGCAATCAGCTTCGCCGGATTCGGCCGGCTTCCAGTCGGGTCCGGCGAATCGGTTCACGGGTGATGGCGAATCAGAGCACCTCGCGGCGAGCCAGGCGGGTGAAGGTCTTCGCCAGCATCAGGACCAGCAGGATCACGCCTACATAGCCGTTGACCACGTAGACGACGTTGACCATCTGAGAAAACGGAATCAGCAGGCCGATGACTGTGCCCAGCGCGGCGAGGCCGATGGTCAGGTACTTGAAGCCAGGAGTCTTGTCGGGGAAGAATCGCGAAGACACCGTCCACAGCAGCGGCACAGCTGTGGTGTAGATGCCCGCAATAATGATCACTGAAATGCCGGAGGCGACCCACGGGCCGATGTCATTGGCCAAAACGAGCATCGGGATCTCGGCTCCCACTAAGCGTTCGATGTTGGCCAGCAGGCCCAGCGCAATGATGACGCATGCGACGGAGAATGCAGCGGCGCCCAATGCTCCACCGGAGGCTGCTTCCTTCTTGCTGCGCGCGGTCTTGCCCAGCGCGGTAAGGAAGGCAGCGAGCCAGAGCATGCAGAAACCGACGTAGGACAACCCAGCCATGAACCAGTTGCTTGACGCGCGGGTCAGCTCCAATGAATCTGCAACGGCGTTGCCCTCCGCGATGCCACCGGGATTGTTAATGATGCCGATGATGCCCAATGCGATGGCGATGACCACGATCAGTGGACCGATCTTGCCGATGACATCAACCAGGCTCTTGAGACCGAACCAGACACTGATTCCTACCGCCAGTGCTAGGGTGAGGCCGCCAATGTACTTGGAAATCCCGAAGTGTTCCTCGAAGACCGCGCCGGCACCAGCCACCATGACGGTAAAGCTCAGGAAGACGAAGAGAATCGAGAAATAGTCGAAGAAAGCGCCCAGATAGCGGCCGCAATAGTAGTGGAAGATGTGCGATGGCTTGTCGAATTTCTTGGCATTGCCGACGACGAAGAACTCGACAGCAACATACGTCATCAGTACCAGTACCAGGGAACCTGTGCCGAACACGCCCCAAAAACCGTAAGAGCTGAAATACTGGATGATTTCCTGACCCGTCGCGAAGCCCGAGCCGATCAGAAAAGCGAGGATGGCTCCCGAATAGGTCAGGACTCGCAGGACACTTGTCTTTTCTCCGGTAGCCAAGTGGGCTCTGGTGGTGGTCTTGTCCGTCATCTTGCCGCGGCTCCCTTACATATCAGTTTAATTTATCTGACAAATGGTTAATGCACGATTGATATATCAGTAGTACGGATCACATTAGATGCGCCGGTGTGATCTAGTCAACAAGTTGACCGTAGATTTCTGATCACACAGGAAAATGTACTTTCGGTACGGGGCGGTGGGCGTAGTCTGACGGACTGAATTTTAGGCTGGGGGCGTGGCTCCAGCACCAGGGCGCCCGGGAAGCCCGAACAAGAATGCCGCCCTTCAGCGCCTTGGCCAATGCACGAGGAGCCGTCTTGCGCTTTCCTGGGGTAGTCTGTGCTCCGGACGTGTTCGCAGCGAAGACGTCGACTCGAGCTCTGGAAGGTATTCGTGGGCAATATTCCGGCAGGCATCAACACGCCTGAGATCCTGGTTGACGTTGCAAAGCTGGAGCGAAATATTGCCCGGGTCGCCCAGCGGGTGGCCAGCCAAGGGCTGAAGCTGCGCCCCCACGCCAAGACCCACAAGATGCTGGAAGTCGCCGACCGCCAGCTCACCGCGGGGGCAGCGGGCCTGACGGTGGCCACGGTCGGCGAAGCCCTGAACTTCGCCCTGCACGGGGTGCCGAAGATCTTCATCGCCTACCCGCTGTGGGTCAACGAGTCCCAGGCTGAGCGCATCCTTGAGCTGATGAAGCGGGCCAAGCTGAGCATCGGCACCGACTCGGTCCAAGCCGTGCAGCAGATGGCGAAAATGCTCGGGGAGAAGGCCTGCAAGGTCAAGCTCATGATCGAGATCGACAGCGGACACCACCGCAGCGGCGTGGCCCCGGCTCAGGCCGTGGAGATCGCGGATGCCGCCCGCGACGCCGGTCTGCGCGTGCACGGCGTGTTCACCTTCCCGGGCCACAGCTACGCCCCGAACGCCATGGACGAAGCGGTCAACCAGGAGCACAAGGCGCTCGCCGAGGCGGCCTGCCTGCTGCGCAAGGCCGGGCACCAGGTCAAGCGGATCAGCGGCGGCTCCACACCCACCGCGGAACTGAGCGACAACTCGGTGCTCACCGAGGTCCGTCCCGGGGTCTATGTCTTCGGCGACGCACAGCAATTCGAGCTGGGGCGCGTCGGATGGGACGATATCGCGCTGAGCGTGGCAACCACCGTCATCAGCCGCCACGAGGGTTCCGCCGAAATTCCGCGGCGCATCGTGGTGGATGCCGGCAGCAAGGTGCTCGGCTCGGACCGTCCGGCCTGGGCCAGCGGCTTCGGCCGGGTCGTGGAATGCCCGGAGGCTGCGATCACCGCGCTATCCGAGCACCATGCAACCATCGCGTGGCCCGAGGAGCTCCCGCTGCCCGGGTACGGCGAGCAGCTGCGCGTCATTCCGAACCACGTCTGCGTGGCGGTGAACCTGGTGGACTCCGTGCTGGCGATCCACCCGGACGGCACGCTCGAACGCTGGGACGTCAACGCCCGCGGACTGAACTACTAGCTCAGCCCGTCGGCTCCAGCTCGTCGGCGGCGTGCGGGTCCCACAGCTGCGCCTTGGACAGCGCCTGCGGCAGTTCGTGGCCGCAGGCCTCGTCGAGCAGGTCCGGGTCGCCGACCACCACCAGCAGGCTGCGGGCGCGGGAGAAGCCGACGTAGAGCATCTCCGCGGCGCGGCCCATGTCCTTGAAGCCGTTCACGCACAGGATCACCACGCTGCGCTCCAGGCCCTTGAAGCCGAGCACGTGCCCGTAGAACTCGCCGTCGCGGCGGTGGAACTCGGGCCAGTACTCGCTGTCCACGGTGCCGTCTTCGAAATGCCCCTGGTGGACGGGGTGGCGTTTGTTCGTGGTCAGCAGCGCGATCTGGTTGTTCGCCCAGCCCTCGTCAAGCAGCGCGTCCACGCAGTCCGAGGCGGTGTCGATGCTGTCCTCGGTGCTGCTTGCCACGAAGCGCACCGGGATCCCGTCGCCGCCGCGCAGCTTGCTGGCCTGGTCGATGAATCCCTTGAAGGTCTGCGCGATGCTGCGCGTGTTGCGCAGGTTGTCGTCGACATGGATGGGAACCAGCGCGGCGGCCGGGCCGAAGCTCTCGCCCACTGCCTCGCCGTCCCAGCGGCGGTAGACATCCTGCCGGCTGTCCATGAAGGCGTAGACCCGGCCGCCGGTGGGATCCACCGTGCAGGAAAGCAGTGCCTCCCACCAGTCCGGGGCGAAGTCCTGGGCTTCGTCCACGATCACCGCATCCAGCTTCAGCCCGGCGTCCAGCCCCGGGCCGATCTCGCGCAGCATCGCGGGCATGGCCACGTCGAAGTATTCCTGTCCGCTGCCGTCGGGCACCCCCAGGCTGCGCGCGTATTCGTGGAATTCGCCGGTGTGCACCGGCTTGTTCTGCCGCCAAGTGCCGACCTCGGATTTCAGGTAGTGGCCCAGGCCCTTGTTGTAGCAGAACAGGCCAACCCGCAGCCCCTGCTTGGACAGCTCGCGCGCCTTGGCCAGGGCCATCCAGGTCTTGCCGCTGCCGGCGCCGCCGATGAAGCGCACCCGCGGCAGCGAGCGGGTGGCCGAGAGCAGGATCTGCTGGCGGGCGGTCAGGGTCTCCTGGACCTGCTCGTTGCCCAGCGCCTGGGCGTAGTCGACCTCGGCCTGGTCCCCGCCCAGCGGGCCGGTGGAGGAGGTCAGGTGCTTGACCATGCGTTCGGCGAAGTCCAGGGTCAGCCCGGCCAGGCCTCCGCCCTGGTTCTCGATGGCGCTGCGCACGTGCTGGGCGATCTGCGGCATCTGGCCGCGGTCGATGATCAGCTCGCGGGGGAATCCCACCGAGGTGTAGTCAGCAGGCCACGGGGTGTAGGGCAGGACCACGATGTGCGCCATGCGGCTGGTGACGCGGGTTCCCATCAGCGGGTAGAGCACGTCCTTCAAGGCGTGGGCGGAGCTTTGCACCTGCGCCATGGGGCTCTGCTTGAGCCGGTGTTTTCCCTTGGCATCCGACTGGTACCAGCAGCCCTCCGAGCTGGAGACCAGGCCGCCCTTGACCTCGATGGCGGCGATGCCCACCTCGGGCCAGAGCACCAGCAGGTCGATCTCGTGCTCGGCGCTGCCATCGCGCAGCTGCACCGAGTGGAAGAGCAGGGCATCCTCGGGCAGCGCGTCGCGCAGCGCCTCGAACACCGCCTTCTCGGCTCCGCCCTTGTCCGTGAACTGCGGATCCTGCGGATAACACCGTGCCATTGATTCCCCCGTGTGATGTTCTGTGGCGCGAAGACGGCCGTCCTACGGGAAGTTTAGGCAGATCAGTGGAGATTTGTCATTCAGATGTCGCCGCTGCGGGTTCCGGGTCCGCCGCGGGCTTCGGCAGCGGCAGCAGCGTGATGGCCACCCAGCCGATCCCGACCCCGACGAACACCGCCAGGATCGGCGCGCCGGTGACGAAGAGGATGATGATCAGGAACGCCGCGACCGGCTTGCCCAGGCCGGCGACCACAGCGGCCGCCATGCCTGTCCCCGTGGCCCGCAGCAACGCTATGAAGCTAGGCGAGGTCGATGACGGTTGGGTGGTTCCGGCCAACGCAAGCGATGGGCTGCATTCCTCGGACAAGGCGCTGCTGATGGCCATTGATCGCGACGGTGTGGTGCTGGCGGCTGTCCGGGCTATGGCAAGCCAAACGATTCATTCACCATCGAGTCGGCGTGGCCCCGGACGGCGAGACCACCTGCAAAGACGCCTCCGCGAACCTGCCGGCCTACCCGTACGCCTTGGAAGCGATGACCAAACTTATCGAAGAGCAGAGCATGAAGCGCGAGGAAATCGCCGTCACCACCGCGCCGATGGGAACCGAATTCGCGGTGATCTCAGGCAACTGCAGCGGCGGCCGAATAGATAGGGCCGAAGACCAAGACCAACACCGCCACCCCCGGGGCGCTTTACCCGCGCTGATCTCCGACCCGGGTGCCCGCAAGGGAAGCAATCTGTTCTACACCAGCTGGTACGTGTCGAGTGGGAACCCGATGGGGACGTTCTCGATCCTGCGCACCGATAACCTCTCGAACTACGGAAACCGGCCGGTCCCTGAAATAGATGGCATCGTCAACAAGCCGCTGGGCGCAATGGATTCCTGGAGCGTTCCATTAGGGCAGTAGAAGCGCAGAAAACCACCTACGCGCACATTCCCTGGCTGCCGTGGTAGTCGTCGCCAAGCAGCATCGGGCACCGATAGGAAATGGATTAGCAACAGCCTCCGGATCCGCACGAATCCGGCAGGCTGCTGCTTTCGATGCGAGTCGGATTGCGGGTCACTGCCAGTAGCGGACGGTGATAGAGGGCCCGACTTCGCGTTGAACGTCTTTGGCCAGTCGATGGCCGGTCTGTGTCCACCGCCGAACGTCGAATCCCATGCGCCAGCCGTGATCCCAATGCATGTGCTCCTGGAATTGGGTATTCCACTGCGAAAGCCGGGCGCAGAGGGTGTCGGACAGGCCGTAGTCCTCCGGGACCTGCATGCCGCATTCCCACAGCGGCCATTCGGCACCGTAATCGCAAAAGATCCGGAGGAGCCTTTGGTCCTCGCAGGGTATTTGGTTACTCATCTCCAAAGCCTACGCTGGCCGACCGTGATTAGGAGTGACAGAATGCTACTGGTCAGGGGGATGCTGAGGCAAGATGCTTGGCGCTCTCGAGGATAACCCTTGCGCCGGCCACGCCCTGACCGAAAAGCAGCGCGAGGCCATCGGCTGGGATATGCTGCACAAGCTACCCGAGTTGACCGTCCTGGAAATGGCCAAGAAGAAGCCGCTGCCGTTCCCTCCGGAACCGGCGGCTTGGCTAGGGGTTAAGATGATGGCTTCGGCCATGGCGCGCGCTGATCGCCGCGAAGGCAAGCGGGGACTGTTCCTGCGAACCATGGATGCTATTGGAATGGGATTTGATTCATGAGCGAAAACACCACCGTCTTCGAGATCGGGGCGAACACCCGCAGCGTCGACGCACTGTCCGTTGAACTGGCCCACGAGCCGGTGCCTGCGGAGCAGTCACTGGCCGGGGACCCGACCACCGCCGCCGAATCGCTGGGCGAGATCTTCGGCGCCGAGTTCGGCCTGTGGGAGATGAGCGCCGGCACGATGAGCGATGTCGAGGCCGAGGAATTGTTCATTGTGCTGTCGGGCACCGCGACCGTCACGATCCATCCGGTCAATGGCTTCGAGGAGCAGACCGTGAACCTGGTTCCGGGCAGCATCTGCCACCTGCGCGAGGGCATGAACACCACTTGGGTGCTTGAGGCACCGCTGCGCAAGATGTACCTGGCGAAGTAACCTCCGCCAGACCCGCAGCAGGCGGTGAAATGAACAAAAATTTTGTTCATTTCACCGCCTGCTGCTTTTTCGGCATTCCCAAACGCGGCCGACGGATCTAGCCTGAAATCCCTGCCGGCGTTGAGGAGCGGGAAAATGTCAGTGAACAAGGAAACGGTCGAAAAATACATCGACGGATTCAACAAGAACGACCATAATCAGATCCTGGCCTGTCTGACCGAGGACATCGTCTGGACCGTCTTCGGGCATTTCCGCCGCACCGGCAAACAAGCCGATGACGCCGCCATAGAGAACGAGGACTTCACCGGATATCCGGTGCTGCGCATCGTGCGCATGGTCGAGGAGGACGACACAGCCATGGCGGAGATTCACGGTGAAACCCACCGAGCCACCGGAGAACAGTTGCGCATGGCCATGGGAGAGGTCTTCGTCATGCGCGATGGGCTGATCTGCGAGCGCCGTGCGTTCGTGATCAACATTGAGGAGAACGACTACAAATGGCTCTTGAAATGCTGTGCAGGAGTAGGACGCGCACTTCATTCGCTGCGGACTACTGCGGACAATGAGATGCCCGGGCCGTCGGAGGAGACAACAGCCCGGTCATACTCATGAGGTGCTCTAGGCGTTAGCCGCCACCACCTGCGGCCACCATGAAGGCTGGGTCCACAAATCAAGCTCGGCTTCCAGTGCGAGGCCCCGGGTGAAGACCATGACTCATTGTAGGTGCGTCCCCCGATCTGCACGCCGGTGGACACTTCTTCGGGCATGACACCGGAATTGCGCAGGGCGTTTGCCGCCGCACGGGTATCCGCCCAGATTGATGGTCGGCTCGACCTCGACGGTGCGCTGCACCACGGCATCCAGCAGTTCAACTGGGGACAGTTCCTTGATGCGGAACGGCTCGGCGGCCATGGTTACGGTCAGATGGTGCAGTCGCATTCGCGGGGAAAAGCGGAGAATCAAGTCCTTCTTGCCTGAGGCTAGGCTCCCATCGACTTCCAGGACAGCGATATTTTCAATCCTGTTGAATTGTTGCTGAAACATGCCGGGAGTGGGGCGACCAAAAAGTGCCCCACCACGGCAGTTGGGGGTCTGCGATGGTGGGGCACATGCGGGGAGGATCAGGCGCGGGGCTTGCGCTCCCGACGTTCCTGGAGCAGCGCCTGGCGCAGCTCGGTATCGGCAGCGACGTCCGCTGCCGTGCCGGCCAGCGCCACCGCGGCGTCAAGCACCGCCTGGTCGGCGCCGGCCGAGCAGGTCTCCGCGGCGAACGCGGCGGTGTGCGGCATGCCGACTGCGTCCAGCACGGCAATCACCGGGTGGATCGCCGGCAGGTACTGGGACACGTTGCCCATGTCGGTGGAGCCTCCGCCGGCGCTGCCTGCCGGAAGCTGCAGCAAGTTCCTGCCCGTGGCGCGCAGTGAGTTGTTCCAGCGGGAAAGGATGCGCTCGTCCTGCAGCACCGGAAGGTAGGCGGGGCAGGACTGCTCCCAGTCCATCTCGCAGCCGCTGGCCAGAGCCGCGCCGCGGCAGGCGCGCAGCACCTTGTCCTTGACCTCCTGCTGCAGCGCGGCGTCGTGGGCGCGGACCTCGATCTCTAGGCTGGCCTGCGCCTGGATCACGTTGGTGACCGCCCGGGTGGACAGTACCACTGCGTTGATGCGGATGCCGTCGGGCAGCTGCTGGCGCAGCAGGCCGATGGCCACCTGGGCGATGGTCGCGGCATTGGAAGCGTTAACCCCGTGCGAGGGGGCGGCCGCTGCATGGGAGGCGGCGCCGGTGAAGTGCACCTTGAAGCGGTCGCAGCCCTGCGAGGAGGTGCCGGTGCAGTCGATGTCCATGCCCGGGGTCGGGTGCACCATGATGGCGAAGTCCACGTCGTCGAAGGCCCCGGCGCGCAGCATCAGTTCCTTGCCGCCGCCGTCTTCCTCGGCCGGGGTGCCCAGCAGCACCACACGTAGGTCCAGCTCCTCGGCCACCTGCGCCAGCGCCAGCGCGGCTCCGACGGCGCCGGAGGCGATGATGTTGTGCCCGCAGGCGTGCCCGATCCCCGGCAGCGCATCGTATTCAGCGCAGATGCCCACCGTCAGCGAACCGCTGCCGAATTCCGCGCGCAGGCTGGTCTCCAGATCGTATCCACCGAGCTGGATGCTGAATCCTGCTTGTTCCAGCGGGGCAGCCACGCGGGCCACCGAGCGGTGCTCGGTGAACGCGGTTTCCGGGTCGGCGTGCAGGGCCGCGGCCAGGCCCAGCAGGGTTTGGCTGTGTGCTGCCACGGCCTGCTGCAGGCGCTGGGCGGTGGGTGAAGTGGTGGCCAGTTCCATGAGTTACTCTCCTTCGGCCGGTGCGGCCGCTACGGGGGTCGAATGCGCCGGGGCACCAGAGGGCGTGGGGGTGTCGCGGAAGCGCAGGACCAGCAGGGCCACTCCCAGGGACAGCACGGCGCAGATGATCCAGACGGCCACGTAGGTGCTGTCGGCCGACACCGTGCTCGAGGTGCCGTCCACCGTGACGGTCACCAGTGCCGAGGACATCACCAGAGCGAACACGGCGCCGGAGACCGAGCCGGAGGCGGTGCGGGTGGTGTTGTACAGCGCGGAGGCGATGGCCACCGAATCAGCCGGGGACTTGCGCACCACGATGGCCGGCAGCAGGCCGAGGATCAGGCCGTTGCCGAAGGCGCCGATGGCCATGGACACCATGAAGGCCGTGGCGTTGTCCGCCATGAGGATCATGCCGCCGAAGGACACCGCGGAGAGCACCGAGCCGGCGATGATCGCGGCACGCGCACCGATCTTCGAGCCGATGCGGTCGGCCTGGGTGGTGCCGATGAACGTCATCAGCGCCAGCACCAGGAACAGCAGGCCGATGGCCGAGCTGCCCAGCCCCAGGCCGAAACCGTAGGTGTTCGGGTCGGTCATGATGAACAGCGACCCGGCGGTCTGCGAACCGAACATCTGGGCGCCGAAGAACGCCGCGGCGACAATCGGCAGGCCGATGCCGGTGCCGGTGAGCACCTTCAGGTCGATCAGCGGGTAGGCCACGCGGCCTTCCACGCGCACCCAGAGCACCAGCAAGACCAGGCCGCCGATAATGGTGCCCCACGTGGCGGCCGAATCCCAGCCCCGGATCGCGGCGTTGGAGATGCCCAACAGGGCGGACAGCAGGCCCGCGGTCAGCAGCACGGCGCCGGCCCAGTCGATCGTTCCGGCCGTGCGGGTGCTGGACTCGGGAACCAGCCAGGCCACCACGGGAATGCACAACACCAGGAACAGCGCCGGTGCCAGCAGCACCAGGGTTAAGTCGTCAAAAGCGGACAGCAGCACGCCGGAGAACATGGCGCCCAGCGCGCCGCCCAGGGTCAAAGCGCCCACGAGCTTGCCGATGCTGCGTCCGGCCGACTCCTCGTCCCGGCTGCGCACGATCGCGAATTCCAGCGGGAGGAAGGCGCCCAGCGGGGCCTGCAGCGCGCGGCCAACCAGCAGCCAGGTGAAGCTCGGAGCAAAAGCCACCAGCAGCGAACCGGCCGCGACCAGGCAGACCGTGATCAGCAGCATCTTCTTGTGCCCGTACAGGTCCCCGAGCTTGCCGATGATGGGCACGAACGCAACGGTCATCAGCAGGTAGATGACCATGACCCAGTTCAGGGCCGCGGCTTCCGCGCCGAAATCCGAGCCGATACGGGAGAGCAGGGGAGGGAACCAGCCTTGCAGCAGGCCGGAACCGAATTCCATGACGACCAGGAATCCGACGGCGCCGCCGGCCACCTTCCTGGTGGTGCGAGTTGTTGATGACATCTGATGATCCGATACTTCAATGAAGGCAGCGAGTTGTTCGAGCCGAGATAAAGCTATAAATACCTGCCAAGTTTCTACGCACTATGCTTGAAAGTAGACGATTTAGGAGTCATTTTGCAGGAATATTCGGTTGATGCTCTCGATCTGCGGATTATTAACGCCCTGCAAATCCGCCCGCGCGCCCCGTGGACCCAGCTGGCCCCGATTCTCGGCGCGGACGCGGCGACGCTGAACCGGCGCTGGCAGCAGCTGTCCGAGCACGGCATCGCATGGATCACGACCTTCGACTGGAATGCCTGGAAAGCGGCAGCGCTGGTGGAGATCAACTGCCACTCCGGAGCCAACACGCAGGTCGCGCTCGCGCTGGCCGAATCCCCGGAGGCCATCGCGGTCGACCTGACCGCCGGAGGCCGCGACATCGTGGCAACCGTCGCGGCGAGTGACTCGCACGCACTGGGAAAGTACCTTCTCGACGAGCTGCCCAAGGTGCCATCCGTGGCCTCGGTGCGCAGCCATCCCATCGCCCGCACCCTCATCGACGGGCGTTCCTGGCGGGTGCGCGCGCTGGACGCCCACGAAAGCGCGCGCGTCGCGGGCCTGCCGCTACCTGCCACCAGCCGTTCCGCGACCCGCAACCCGGAGCTCGAACGGGCAATGCTGGCCCTGCTGAATCGGGACGGCCGAGCCAGCGCAACCAGGATTGCTTCCGAACTGGATCAGAACCCGCGGCATATCCGTGAGCTGCTGGCATTGATGCAGCGCAGCGGAGCGCTCATCCAGCGCACGGATCTGGCCCGGTCGCGCTCGGGATGGCCGGTCAGCGCCTGGCACTTCCTGCGTGTCCCGGCCACCAAGCTGGAAGGAATTGCCGGCAGACTGGAAAACCTGCCGGAGGTCCGGCTGGTCTCCCACACCGTGGGCCCGCACGATCTGATCATGGACGTGTGGCTTAGGGACCTCAGCGAGGTGCAGCGGCTTGAACAGGCCCTGGAGATCCGGCTGGCCGGGTTGCTCATCAGCGACCGTTCGGTGGTGCTGCGTACGGTCAAGCAGATGGGCCAGATTCTCGACGATCAGGGCCGCTCGATGGGACGCACTCGCCTTTAGCGCGGGAGGCCGAGCAGCTGCAGATGGCTTAGGGCGCCGTGCGCAGCACCCGCAACAGGCAGCGTTCTGCAGGATTCAAGTGATGGCGGGTCTTCAGCTGCCGGTACGAGCGACGCAGCCGATCCAGCCGCTCGGGTTCCTCGCACAAGAGCAGGACCCTTGGATCGATGTAGGATTCCCGGGCGATCGTCGGGGTATTGCCGAGCTTCGCGGCGGCCGTTTCCACCGCGTGCTTGGCCAGCTGTTCCGGGCGCTGCGGGGCGGTGCCCGGGACTTCCAGCATCGCCTGCAATGCGCAGGTCGTGCCGCCCCATGTCCTGAAGTCCTTGGCCGTAAAAGGCCCGCCCATGGCCTGGCGCAGGTAGCTGTTCACCCGATCGGCATCCATGCGGTGCGCATGGTGGTTCTCATCGAGAAATCGGAAGAGTTCGTGGCCTGGCATGTCTTTCAGCTCCTCGAGGATGCGCATCAGCTTGGGATTGCTCACACGAATGGACTGGGGCTGCCCCGATTTTCCGGTGAACTCCAACTTCAACGATGCACGGGCAGGTTTGACGTGCTTGCGGCGCAGGGTCGTGGCACCGAAGGAGACACCCGCACCGGACCGGGCTGGCGTACCGACCCGCAGCAGATGCTCGTCAATGAGCGCGATGACCGCCGCCGCGACCTTTTGCTCGTTGGCCGAACGCCGACGGAGGTCTTTGCGCACCTGGGCGCGCAGCTGCGGCAGGGCGGTACCGAACTCCAGCATCCGGGCGAATTTCGCTTCGTCTTGGCGAGCCCTGAACACCGGGTTGTAGATCGACTGGGTGCGTCCTGCCGCATCCACGCCGACAGCCTGCACTTTGGCTCGCGGACTGCGTGCAATCCGCACCTGGTTCCACGCCGGAGGAATGGCCAGTCCCTTGATGCGGGACAGTTCCTGCTCGTCCGTAATCCTCTGCGAGTCCTGCTCGTAGTAGAAGCCGCGGCCTGCACCCTTGCGGATGATCGGGAGCCGATCCTTGCGTGCCATGCGCCCCGTCCTCAATGTTGTTCCTGCGCGTGGCAATACCCTAAGAAAATCATGGACGCCGGAGGTACCCGGCTCGGCGAATTCCAAGGCGGGATCGAGGACCGCGTCCGCCGCCGAAGTTTTCGGTGGATGCCGGACAGGGCATGATTAAAGCATGGAGAATTCATCCGCACCCGCCTGGACCGCCAACTACCAGCCCGGCGTCCCCGCCGAAATCACCCTGCCCACCGAATCGCTGAGCCACATGTTCGAGCGCTCGGTCATCGAAGCCGGTTCCAGTCCGGCGACCGAATTCTTCGGCCGCCGGATGAGCTACAGGCAGCTCGGCGAGCAGGTCCAGCGTGCCGCCGAAGGGCTACGCAAACTCGGCGTGCGCGCCGGTGACCGCGTGGCGCTGATCCTGCCCAACTGCCCGCAGCACGTCATCGCGTTCTATGCGGTGCTCCGCCTGGGCGCCGTGGTGGTCGAGCACAACCCGCTGTACACCTCCCGCGAACTGCGCCACCAGTTCGAGGACCACCAGGCGCGCGTGGTCATCGCCTGGGACAAGGTGGTCGAGCACGTCCAGGAATTCCCGAAGGACATCCAGATCGACGCGATCGTCGCGGTGAACCTGCTGGAGGCCTTCCCCGCCGTCAAGCGCCTGGCGCTGAGCCTCCCGGTGAAGAAGCTGCGCGACACCAGGAACTCGCTGACCACCCGCACCCGCGGCACCCTCGCCTTCAAGGAGCTGCTCAAGGCCTCGCCGCTGGATTCGGCGCATCCGTACCCGCAGGTTCAGGATCTCGCGGTCATTCAGTACACCTCGGGCACCACCGGGCGTCCCAAGGGCGCCATGCTTACCCACTTCAACCTGTACTCCAACGCCCTGCAGGGCGAAGCCTGGATGCACGGGGCGCAGGAGCGCAAGGAAATCCTCTATGCGATCCTGCCGATGTTCCATGCCTTCGGCATGACCCTGTACCTGACCTTCGGAGTGAAGAAGCAGGGCCTGCTGGTGCTTTTCCCGAAGTTCGACCCGGACATGATCCTGGACGCGTGGAAGAAGTCCCCGGCCAGCGTGTACTGCGCGGTGCCGCCGATCTACGAGCGCACCGCTCTGGCCGCCAAGGAGCGCGGCATGTCCTTGGCCAGCGCCAAATACTGCATCTCCGGCGCCATGAACCTCCCGGACCACGTGGTGGAGCTGTGGGAATCCATGTCCGGCGGCCTGCTAGTCGAGGGCTATGGGATGACCGAGTCCTCGCCGGTCGCCATGGGCAATCCGTTCCACCCAAGCCGCCATACCGGCACCATCGGGGTGCCGTTCCCTTCCACCTTGATGAAGGTTGTCGACGTGGACGACCCGAGCCGTGAAGTGGCTCAGGGCGAGCCCGGCGAGCTGCTGATCAAGGGGCCGCAGGTCTTCCGGGGCTACTGGAACAATCCGGAGGAAACCGCGAAAACCCTGACCGCGGACGGCTGGCTGCACACCGGCGACGTGGTCGCCGTGGACGAGGCGGGCTTCGCCACAATGGTGGACCGCGCCAAGGAACTGATCATCACCGGCGGTTTCAACGTGTCGCCGACCGAGGTTGAAATCGCGCTGCGCCAGCATGCGGACGTCGCCGACGCCGCCGCCTTCGGAAAGCCGCTGGCCCGCGGTGGCGAGATGGTGGTTGCCGCCGTCCAGCTGGAAGAGGGCGCGGCCCTGGACGAGGAAGCGCTGCGCGAACACTGCCGCGAGCTGCTGGCCGCCTACAAGGTGCCCAAGCGCATCCTCGCCATCGACGAGATGCCGCGCTCGATGCTGGGCAAGATCCTGCGCAAGCAGGTCAAGGAGGGCCTGGTCGATTCCATCTGATGCAGGCCCATCGAGGGGATAGCCAGGAGCAGCAACCCTGCGGCCCTGCTGCGCTATCTCTCCAGCAACCGCAAGCTGGTTTGGCAGCTCAGCGCTTACGGATCTTGACCTTGAAGTATTCTTCGGCCCACTGCTCGTTCTCCAGCTGGCTGTCATCGCCATCCAGCCAGCTGTGGATCAGCTGGACCAGCCGTTGTGCCGATCTTACGGTGCACACGCGATGCAGGCCGGGTCGGGAGTAGTTCCACCACTCGAAGGTGAATTCCTGACCGGACTCCCAGTAGGTTTGCACGAATTCCGGGTGCTCCACTCCCGGCCGGGGCTTGGCAATGGTCAGGAACGGGGTTCGCAGGTGGGGCAATCGATTGATCCAATAGCCCAAGTGCTCGGCGGTGATGCTGTCCCAGCGGTACGAGGAAGAACTGATGTCCAACCCTCGATAGATCGTCGTTCCATCAGCGCTGGTGGAGGTGTGCATGGTTGTTTCGATCCGAGCTGTGGGGGAAGGGTATTCGGCAGATGAGGCTTTCCGGAGCAATGCGCGCAACGAATTCAGCATGTGGAATATGGCTCCTTGTCAGCTCGCTGAGCTGTTCTTCGATGTCGTCAATCCAATCTCGGTGGATTTCGGGGGTGTATCCGGGCTCGGAATGGGCATGCACGCTAAGCTGTGGCGCGGTGCCCTGCATCCAGACTCCCACATGGTCATCCAGGTCGGAACGCTGCACCAAATCGATCAGGCGTCTTGCGACCTCCAGCTGTTCCTGATCTGTGCGCAGGGCCGTGACGCAGAATTTGATTGCGATTGAATCGTTCATCGTTCGATCTCCTTTCCTGATTGGCCAAAGCCAAGCAGCTAGAACTCATGTCTCTCCTATGGCTCGCTCTACATGCCGCCGCGCAGGTGGGCGGCCGGAAACCCGCTAGCGAAGCCGCGGCATCGCCGAGAGCAGTGACTTGGTGTACTCATGCTGCGGGTCCCCGAAGATCTGCGCGGTATCTGCCTGCTCCACGATCCGCCCCCGGGTCATCACCGCGACTCGGTCGCTCATGTGTTCGATGACAGACAGGTCGTGGGAAATGAACAGGTAGCTGGTTCCCGTTTCCTGCTGGATGCGGTCCAGCAGGTCAAGCACCGTCGCCTGGATCGACACGTCCAAGGCGGACACCGGCTCGTCGAGCACCAGCACCGCGGGCTGGGGAGCCAACGCCCGGGCGATGGCCAGGCGCTGGCGCTGGCCGCCGGACAGCTCGCGCGGGTTGCGCCAGGCGAGTGCGGGATCAAGTTCCACCTGCTCCAGCAGCTGCGCCACCTCATCGCGGTATCCGCCGGCCACGCGCTTGGACTTGCCCTCGCTCAGGGCGTCGGCGAGCAGCTGGCCGGCCGTGTAGCGGGGGTCGAAGGAGCCCAGCGGGTTCTGGTAGATCGCGCCCATGGCACGGCGTAGTTCCCGGCGCTGCGACTCCTTGCGCGGGGCGAACTCCTGGCCCAGCAGCTGGACCTGGCCGGTGTCGGGTTTCTGCAGTCCCAGCACGATGCGTGCGGTGGTGGTTTTCCCGGACCCGGATTCTCCGACGATACCCAGCGTGGTGCCGCGGGGCAGCTCGAAGGACACCGAGTCCACGGCCCGGCGGCCGCCGAAGGACATGGACAGATTCTGCGCGCGCAGTGCCGGCGCCGAGTCTGCGGCATCGGCCGCCACGGCCGTGGGCGCGGCAGGCGCCGGGGAAGCGGAAAGCGGGACAAAACGCGGGACGCCGGAGGGAACTGCCCGCAGCAGCGTGCGCGTGTACTCGTGCTGCGGATCTTCCAGCACCCGGGCGGCGGGCCCGTGCTCCACGATCTTCCCGCGGCGCATCACCGCGATCTCATCGGCAAGGTGAGCGACCTGGGCCAGGTCGTGGCTGATCATCAGCACCGCGCGGCCCTGTTCCTTCAGCTCGCTCAGCTGCCGCAGCACCAGGGCGGCCAGTTTCGAATCCAGTGCGGTGGTCGCTTCGTCGGCGATGACCACCTGGGGGTCGCCGATCAGCGCCTGTGCGATCAGCGCGCGTTGGCGCATGCCGCCGGACAGTTCGGTGGAACGCTGCCGCGCGCGCAGTTCGGGATCCGGCATATGCACCCGCTTCAAGGTATCGATGACCCTGGCGTGGCGCTCGGCGCGGGAGTTCGAGCCGTGGACCTTCAACGCGTCGCCGATTTCCCGGCCCACCGGGCGCAGCGGGTCCAGCGCCATCAGCGCATCCTGCAGGATCATGGACACCGCATTGCCGCGGATGCCCTGCCACTGGCGGTCGCGCAGCGCCAGGCCGTTGTGGCCGCAGATCCGCAGCGTCTTGGCGGTGACGGTGCCGCCCGACAGTCCCAGCAGGCTGCGCGCGGTCACTGACTTGCCTGACCCGGACTCGCCGACCAGCGCCAGGGCGCGTCCCGCGGACAGGGTGAAGGAGATGTCCTGCACCGCAACGTCGGTGCCGAAACGGACCGAGAGGTTGGAGACGGTGATCAGCGGTGCGGGTTCCTGCCGGGCGGAGTGGGACTCGATGCTCATATGGTTCTGGCCTTTCCGCCCAGAGCCCGGCCGATCAGGGTGGCGCAGGCGGCCACGACCACGATGGCCAGTCCCGGGAACAAGCTCATCCACCAGGCCAGGTGCAGGTAGGTGCGCCCGGCCGAAAGCATGGCGCCCCATTCGGGCGCCGGCGGGGGAGTGCCCAGCCCCAGGAAGGACAACGCCGCGGCCCAGATGACGGCCTGGCCGATACCCAGGGTGACCAGGGCGAGCAGCGGCTTGAGCGCGTTGGGCACCAGGTGGTTGCGGATCTTCAGCCAGGTGCCGCGGCCCAGCACGGTGGCCGCTTCCAGCATTTCGGAATTCTTCAGCGTGCGGATCTGGCTGCGCACCAGCCGCGCGTAGCCCGGCGCAGTGGACAGCCCCACCGCGATGATGGCAGGACCCACGCCGGGTCCGGTGAACGCGATGATCAGCAGCGCCAGCAGCAACGAGGGGATGGAGTAGAGCGCTTCGAGCACCCGCAGGATGATCCCGTCCAGCCAGCGCGGCGCCATGGCGGCCAGGGTGCCCAGCACGATGGCCAGCCCCATGCCCACGGCGGTGGCGGCCAGGCCGATGAACAGCGAATCGCCGGCGCCGTGGATGACGCGGGTGTAGATGTCCCGCCCGGATTCATCGGTGCCGAACACATGGCCGGCGCCCGGCGCCTGGAATGCCTGGGCGGGGTTGATGGCCAGCGGGTCGCCCGGGGCGATCAGCGCCGGGGCCAGGGCGGTCAGCGCCCAGAAGGCGATGAACAGCCACGCGAGGATCTTTGACAGCCGGCTCATGAGGCGGCTCCCGCCGGGTCGATGGCGCGCTGAACGGCTTCGGTCAGCGCCATGACCAGGATGTAGACCAGCGCGGAGAACAACGCCAGGCCGGTGACCATGGGGATGTCGCGGGCCAGCACCGCGGAGAGCAGGGAGCGTCCCAGCCCGGGGCGGGCGAAGATCACCTCGACCACCACCGCGCCGGAGAGCAGGGAGGAGAACGCCCAGCCGGTCAGGTTCAGCGCCGGCAGCGAGGCATGGCGCAGGCCGTGGCGCCAGAAGACCGCCAGCCGGCTTTCGCCGCGGGCGCGGGCCGCCAGCGCGAACTGGCTGGACATGGCAGTGGCCAGCGAATCGCGCATGAGCTGGGTGAGGAAGCCTGCCAGCGGCAGCGCCAGGGTCAGCACCGGCAGCACCAGCCCGGCCGCGGTGCCGTTGTCCACCGCGGGCAGCCAGCCCAGGGCGGAGGAGAAGACCATGATCAGCACCGCGCCGAGCCAGAAGTGCGGGACGGCGGCGGCCACGATCTCCACCATGCCGCCCAGCCAGGCTCCGAAGCGGTTGGCCCGCATGGCCAGCGCGGCGAAGAGCAGCGCCAGTGCCCAGGCGGCGGCCAGCGCCAGCAGGGCCAGGATGATGGTTTTGGGCAACACCTCGGCCATCACGTCGGTCACCGGGCGCTTGAGCGCGTAGGAGGTGCCGAAGTCCAGCCGCGCCAGCTTGCCCAGGAACATCAGGTACTGCACGGCCACCGGCTGGTCCAGACCGAATTCGGCGCGGGCGGCGTCCAGCGCCTGCGCCGAGGCCTGGGAGCCGGGCCCGCCCATGATGGCCTTGGCGGGGTCGCCGGGGATCAGCCGGATGCCGATGAAGATGGCGGTGGCCACCAGCCACAGCACCACCAGCGCCCCGCCGAGCTTCCTGGCGGCCCAGCCGAGTGTTCCCATGGGCGTGTTACTTGGCCAGGAACACGTCGGTGTAGATCGGGGAGGACACCGAGGTGGTGGCGCCCATGCCCTTGACCTGCGCACCGTACAGGAAGTGGTTCTGCTGGTCGTACAGCGGCAGCACGTAGTAGCCTTCCAGCACGATCTTCTGCGCCTGCGCGTAGAGCTGGGCGCGCTGCGCCTCGTCGTCGGTCTGCTCGGCCTCGGTCAGCAGTTTGTCCAGTGCCGGGTTCTTGACCTGGGCGTTGTTGGCGAAGTAGCCCGATGGCGCGGGAACCGTGGAATCGGAGTGGTAGAGGATGCGCAGCACGGACGGGCCGACCTTGGTGTACGGGGCGGAGACCAGGTCATAGTCGTGCTCGGCCAGGGCTCCGTACCAGCTGGACAAGTCCAGCAGCTCGATCTTCACTTCGAAGCCCACAGCCTTCGCGGAGGCCTGGAACTGCTCGAACAGCGACTGCTCGGCCGGGACCGACTGGTTGGTGGACACCGGGAAGGTGACGGACAGGCGCTTGCCGTCCTTGGCGCGGTAGCCTTCCGCGTCGCGCTCGGTCCAGCCGGCCTGGTCCAGCAGGGAGTTGGCCTTGGCCGGATCGGCGGTGAACAGCGCTTCATCGGAGATCCCCAGCGGTTCCACGCTGGAGAGCAGCGAGTAGCTGCGCTTGGCGGTGTCGAAGAACAGCGAGGTGATGCCGGCATTGACGTCCACCGAGCGGATGAACGCCTCGCGCACCTTGGCGTCGTTGAACGGGGCCTTGGAACTGTTCAGTTCCAGGCGGTTGGAGGCTCCCGGGCGCGGGGCGTCCAGGTGGCCCAGGGTGCCGCCCTGCGCGGCGGAGGCGATGGTGTCCGGCTGGGCGTTGTCGATCACGTCGACCTCGCCGGAGGCCAGCGCCGCGTAGCGGGTGGCGGCTTCGGGGATGAAGCGCCAGGTGATGCCGTCCAGGTAGGCGGTGGGCTGCGTGCGGGAAGGATCGGCCACCGGCGGCACGTAGTTCTCGTTGCGCACCAGGTTCACCGCCTGCTGGTGTTCCCAGGACTGCACCTTGAACGGCCCGGTGCCTACCGGGGCGGCGCAGTTGGTGGCCTGGTCGCGCTCCAGCGCGGCGGGCGACTGGATAGCGGTCCACGGCATGGACAGCGATTCGAGCAGCGCGTTGTCCGGGGCGGAGAGCTTCAGCTCGGCGGTGCGCTCGTCGAGGACCTTGACCTGGTCCACCTTGCCCACGGCCAGGTAGCCGGTGGAGGAGGCGGTGTTCGGATCCTGCAGGTGCTCGATGTTGGCCTTGATGGCCTGCGCGGTCAGCTCGCTGCCGTCGGTGAAGGTGATGCCCTCGCGCAGGGTGATGGTACGGGTCAGCCCGTCCTCGGAAACCTCGGTGGATTCGGCCAGCCACGGGATGATCTTGCCTTCGGAGTCCTTGGTGAACAGGGACTCCAGGTACTGGCTGGCGACCAGGGCCTGCGGGTAGTTTCCGCCGACATGCGGATCCAGGCAGCTTGGCTCCGCGTCGCCGGAGGCGTAGACCAGGGTGCCGCCGGATACCGGGGTGGCGTCCTGCGCGGACCCGGTGCCAGAGGACGAAGAGCATCCGGCCAAGACGATGGACGCGATGCCGAAGGCCGCGGCGCTGGAGAGCAGGCGGCGGGCGCGCTGGTTTCTTTGCATGGGCTGAAACTTACCTCATTGGATGGATGGGAGATGACCATCTACCAGCCTAGCCACCCGGGCCTTGCGGCGACACTCTTGGTGCCGGGCGAAGCGGCCATTGCGAGCCAGTTCACACCCCGGGGCGGCGTGCGGGCGGAGCCGCGACCTACTTTTCGCTGGCCACGGTCATGCGGCGGTTCGCATGCACCGGGGTCTCGATCTCGTCCAGGATCGCCACGGCGAAATCCTGGGTGGAGACGAAGCCGCCGGCTGGCGAATCGGTGCCCAGCGTGTAGCTGCCGGTGCGGATGCCCGGGGCGATGACCGGGGCCGGGGCGGCGACGGTCCAGGTGATGCCGGAGACCGAGGTGAACATGTCGTACACCTCGCCGCAGGTGCGCGCCTCCGCCTTGTACTCTTCCGGGAAGCCCTCGGTGTCGAACAGGCGCACGCCGTCGACCTCGGTCGCGCCGGCGCCGCCGACCACGATCAGCCGGGCGTCGGTCAGGGTCTCGGTGATCTCCTCGAAAGCATCCAGGTAGTCCTGGTGGTCCCCGCCGGTGCGCGATGGCGGCACGGCAATGACGACCACGTCGTTGGCCTTGCCCAGCTGGCGGTAGGCGGCGGTGTCGCCGAGGTCCGCGGCCACGGCGGCGGCCCCGTCCACCTCCTTGCCCGAGCGGGTGACCGCGGTGAGTTCGTGGCCGCGGGCGGCCGCCTCGGCGATGATCTGGCTGCCGACCATGCCGGTGGCTCCGTAGACTGCAATCTTCATGGAGGTCCATGCCTTTCGTTGAAGGTGAATTCAGCTCAATGGTATCTTTTGGATACTGGACACTACAACGAAACTAGGTTTCCCCATGGAAAGCGACCGGGATTTCAACGTGTTTGTGCAGGGCTGCCCCTCGCGTGAAATCATGCAGCGACTGGGCGACAAGTGGACCCCGCTGGTGCTGCTGGCGCTCGCCGGCGGGCCGCTACGTTTCTCCGCGTTACGCCAGCGCATCGGCGCGGTGACCCCCAAGGTGCTCACCAGCACGCTGCGCACCCTCGAGCGCGACGGCCTGCTGCTGCGCACCGTCACTGCCCAGGTTCCGGTGCGCGTGGACTACGAACTGAGCGAGGTGGGCCGCAGCCTCCTGGGCCCCCTGGAGGCCATCCGGCTCTGGTCCGAGGAGCACGTGCCCGGGGTGCTGCGCGCCCGCGACGAGTTCGACCGCGCCCGTCATGAATAGGCGACCCGACTGGAACGCCGGATCCGGTGTACCGCCCGGCGGCTTTAGCGGAGAAAACTTCCAGCCCTGCGGTCCCGGCGTTGTCCAAGGGGCAGTATCGGCGTCACGGCGATGAGGCACTGCGGCGGCCACAGCGTGCAGTTGATCATCTCAGAGACCCACCGCCACCAGCACGATGGCGCTGCCGCCCAGGGCGAGCATCGCGCCGGTCATGACCAGCACCGCCGCCACGTCGGCATGGATGCGTTCGTTTTTCACGCCGTGCGCCATCCGCGAATAGCGGCGGCGCTGCGAAAGGTAGATGCCTCCGGCGGTGCAGACGGCGATGCCCACCAGGACCAGCACCCCGGTGCCGTAGTGCGGGGCCCAGCGCAGGAACACCCCGCAGACCACCAGGAAGGAGACGAGCGTGCGGGCCCAGGCCATGACGGTGCGCTCGGGCTGCAAGCCCGGGTCGGTGAGCGGGAACTGCTCCTTCATTCCGCTACCTTCCCAGCAGGACCATGGCGATCGCCGCCACGGCTCCGGCGATCGCACCCAGGCTGAGCAGCGGCACGATCGCAGGCAGCGGCAGCGGCTTCCCGGTGCGCATGCTGCGTTCGACCCGGACCCAGCGCACGCCGGCGCCCAGTGCGATGAGCATGCCCACCCCGATTACGAAAAAAGCCAGAACGGTGCGCACCGGCCCCGGGAACGCCCCGGCGGTGAACGCCTCCAGGGCGATGCCTCCGGCCAGGAATGCCAGTGAGGTGCGGATCCAGGCCAGAAAGGTGCGTTCGTTGGCCAGCGTGAATCGCGGATCGGGCTCGCTGCCTTCGGGCAGCAGCGTCCGGGCGAGTTTGCTGCGGTCATTCTGGGTCATGGGCATCCTTGCGCGCGGCGGCCTCCGCCCGGAAAACGCCGGTGCTGGCCGCGGAAAATCTTCAGATCCGACCCCGTGCCGGCACTGGCCGCCGCGGGGTTTACTGCTCTTCCAAGACTACGTCCAAAACCCCCTCGAAATCTTGTTTGCGACGGCCTGCCGGGCCGTGGAATTCCGCGGAATTCCCGTGTGTTCGGCGGTGCGCGAAACCGTGGGTGCCAGCCCGCGCCAAGGACCTGAATCGGTGTAGTGTGAGTCACATATGTAGCGGTCAGGCGTCCACACCAATGACGCCTGCTTGAGTCAGGAGCCAAACATGCTCGAACTTACTGAAGACCAGAAGGCGCTCGCGGAAATGGTCCGCGATTTTGCCACCACCCGGATCGCCCCGAATGCACTGGACTGGGATGAGCGCCAGCATTTCCCCGTCGATGTGCTGGCCGAAGCAGGCCAACTGGGCATGGGCGGAATCTACGCCGGCGAGGAGTTCGGCGGCTCGGCGCTGACCCGCAGCGACGCGATCCTGGTGTTCGAGGAACTGGCCAAGGCCTGCCCGACGATTTCAGCGTACATTTCCATCCACAACATGGTGGTGTGGATGATCGACCACTTCGGCACCCCGGAGCAACGCGCCCAGTGGCTGCCCGCGATGACCGCGATGCAGAATCTGGGTTCCTATTGCCTGACCGAACCCGGGATCGGTTCGGACGCCGCGGCGCTGACCACGCGCGCGCGCCGGGACGGTGACGAGTACGTGCTCAGCGGGGTCAAGCAGTTCATTTCGGGCGCCGGCACCTCGGCGCTCTACATCGTCATGGCGCGCACCGAGGACACCGGAGCACGCGGCATCAGCGCCTTCCTGGTTCCGGGGGACAGCCAAGGGCTGAGTTTCGGCCCGAACGAGAAGAAGATGGGCTGGAAGGCGCAGCCCACCCGGCAGGTCATCATGGACGGGGTGCGCATCCCGGCGGGCAACCTGCTCGGCGCCGAAGGCCAGGGATTCTCCATGGCGATGCAGGCGCTGAACGGCGGACGGCTTAATATCGCTGCCTGCTCGCTGGGCGGCGGGCAACATGCGTTGGAGCAGTCCGCGGCATACCTCAAGGAACGCCAGGCTTTCGGCGGGCCGCTGACCCGCCAGGAGGCGCTGGTCTTCAAGCTGGCCGAGATGGACATGGGGCTGGAAGCCGCCAGGTCGCTGCTGCGCAGGGCCGCCGCCGCGCTGGATGCGAAGGCGCCTGACCGGGTCAGGCTGTGCGCCATGGCCAAGAAGGTCGCCACGGATGCCGGTTTCGAGGCGGCGAACAGCGCCATCCAACTGCATGGCGGCTACGGCTACCTCAGCGACTACGGGCTGGAGAAGATCGTCCGTGACCTGCGGGTGCACCAGATCCTGGAAGGCACCAACGAGATCATGTCGCTGATCGTGGGCCGCGGCCTGGTCGACAAGTAGCCTCCGGGCGCCCGCGGCTCAGTCTTGCCGCGGGCGCAGCTCGGCATCAAGCACCGGCGTGGATGTATTGGTGTCCTTCCCGGTGGGATGCACCGGGATGATCTCCCGGTCGAAACTCCCCAGCGCCGCGATGGAGCCCAGCTCCATGGCGTCCAGCAGGGTGCGCTGGGTGGGGCGCATCATCTTGATTTCCTTGCGTTCCAAGGCCGCGAACAGGGCTTCGGGGTGGATCCAGTTGGAGATCACTGCCTCGGTGGTCTGGTGGCGCGGCTCCTGGTCCTCGCGCAGCACCGCGGTGTAGAAATAGGTGTCGAAGCGCTTGGGGTAGCCTACCGGGGTGACCCAGTTCGCCCAGGGCCGCAACTGTTCCGGATCAAGCAGCAACCCGGTTTCCTCAAACACCTCGCGGCGGGCGGCGGCCAGCATTTCCCCGGCCCGGAAGGGCGCCTGCTGTTCACCCTCGTCCCAAACGGTGGAGTGCTTCCAGCGCTGAGCCTGCTCGGCCAGAAGCCGTGCATCGATCGCACCGGTGCGCACCAGCTCCGTGTCCTGCGCGTCGACCCGGCCGCCGGGGTACACGACCATGCCCGCGGCGAAGTCCATGGTGCTGACCCGGTGCTGGATGAACACCTCGAACCCGATGTCCGCTGCACGCAGCAGCAGCACGCTGGCGGCGCGGCGGATGGGAACCTCTACGGCAGGATCGAAAAAGGACTTCGTCGTCATGAACCCCAGTATGTCCTGTATCGGCCGTGACGAGCCAACGGCACGGACTTTCATGCGTCATCAAGCCCTGCTATCGCAACAGGGGCTCTTGCCAGCAAGGGGCGGCGTGCATAGAGTGTGACGCACGCCATCGCGCCGTCAGGGCCGGCAATGCCTGGCGTCATCGCAGCCTGCCGTCGATTGAAAGAGGGAAAGCCCATGAAGGGTCCCCAGCTCTATGTCCTTTTCCCCGGAACGGCACGGGATGCCTTGAACTTCTATGCAGGGGTCTTCGGCGGCGAGCTGGCCCTGTATTCCTATGCGGAGTTCAACCGGAGCGACGGGCCGCCGACGGCGATTGCCCATGGAATGCTCAGCGGGGAAGTGACGCTGGGTGCGGCCGATGCGGCGCCGGGCGAGAACCCGGTGCAGATCCAGGGTGCCATGCTCTCCTTGCTGGGCGCGGCGGAACCACCCGTGCTGCACGGGTGGTTCGAGGCGCTGGCCGACGGGGGACAGGTGGTTGACCCGCTGGCCGCCAAGCCGTGGGGCGCTACCGACGGGCAGGTCCTCGACCGCTTCGGGCTGACCTGGCTGATCGGATACGAGCACCCCGCGGACTGAGCGGGGGACTACTGCGGCGGGAAGACGAGGGTTCCGACCACGGTCACGATGATGATGACCACCGTGGCCAGCAGGCCCAGGAGCAGCGACTTGCCTCCGGATTTCACGATGCTGCGCAGGTGGACTCCGAGCCCCAACGCGAACATGGCGGCCGACAGCATCAGGGTCTGCAGCAGTTGCACGCCATCCAAGGCCCACCCCGGAACCGTTCCGGTGGTGCGCAGGAGCATTGCCGCGATGAACCCGAGGACGAACAGGGGCACCAAGGGAGGGTTCTTGCCTTCGGACACCGCGTGGCGGCGGCGCATGAACATGCCCACGCCAGCGATGACCGGCGCCAGCAGCACGACGCGGGCAAGCTTGACGGTCACTGCTACTTCGAGGGCCGCAGCACCGACCGAGCCGCCGGCAGCGACCACCTGGGCGACCTCATGGGTCGAGGCTCCCACCAGCATGCCGATGCTGCGCTCATCCATTCCCATCAGGGCGCCGAGGGCGGGCATGGCGGGGATCATGAGGGTTCCGAAGAGCACTACTAGTCCGACGGCGGTGGCCACCTGGTTTTGCTTGGCCCGCACAACATTTTCCGCCCCGGCCACCGCGGCGGCGCCGCAAATGGAGAAGCCGGCTGCGATCAGCATCCGCTGGGGCAGGTCCAGGCCCATCCGCGAGCCGATCCACAAGGTGGCGAAAAAGGTCACTCCCACCGATAGGAAAACCACCAGCAGCACTCCGGGGCCCAGGCCCAGGATCGTGCCCAGCGACAGCTGCAGCCCGAGCAGGACGATGCCCAGCCGCAGCAGCTTCTTGCCCGACACCGCGATGCCCGGTTCCAGGGCCGCGGGGACCGGAACGATGTTCCGCCACAGGGCTCCGAGCACGATGGCCAGCAGCAGTGCGCTGACTCCGTCGAAGAATCGGCTGATGAGCATGCACAGCGCCCCGGCCAGCAGGCAGACCGCTACGCCGGGCAGTGCGGTGCGTAGCGACGGGGGAGCCGATGACGGGGAAGGTGTCTGGATCTGATCTGTGGGTTGCATGTTTTCAGTCTTCTCCCGTCACGGTTTCGGCGGTATTCGTCCCTCGGCTATGAGAGGCATATGCTCTTGATATGGATCAGGACCCGTCATCATTGAACAGCATTGCGCACTGGATCCAGTTCTCCTCGCTGTCGCTGCTGGTCGGCATCGCCGACCACGGCAGCCTCAGCGCCGGGGCCCGGGCTGCGGGCATCGCCCAGCCGAATGCCTCGCGCGCCCTGAAAACCCTTGAACGCCGGCTCGGCTACCAGCTGGTGGACCGCAAGACCACCGGGTCGACGCTCACCGCCGAGGGTGTGCTCACGGTCCAGTGGGCCCGCGAAGTGCTTGAATGCCTGCAGACCTTCGCCGCCGACGCGCGGTCGCTGGCGGATCCGGGCCAAAGCGAACTGGACTTTGCGGCCAGCATGACCGTGGCGGAGTACCTGGCGCCCAGCTGGATCGGCGCGCTGCATCGCAAGATGCCGTCGGTGAAGCCGCGGATGCGGATCATGAACTCGCAGGACGTGATCCGCAGCGTCCGGGACGGCGAGCTGGAATTCGGGTTCGTCGAGACGCCGCACATCCCCATGGGACTCAGGAGCCAGCAGGTCTACAGCGATGAAATGCTGGTTGTCACCGCGCCGGACCACCCCTGGGCGCAGCGCGGCCAGGCGCTGACCCTCCAGGAACTGCAGAGCACAGCACTGATCGAGCGCGAAGCGGGCTCCGGAACCCGCGCCTTCCTCGACTACATTTCCCATGCCGACCGGCCCAAGCCCCTGGCCGAGTTCAATAGCAACGCCACCATCTGCCAGTGCGCCGCTGCCGGCATGGGGCCGGCGGTGCTCAGCCAGCTGGCCGTGGAAAGCCAATTGAAGCTCGGGACGCTGGTGGAGATCCCCTTCGACGGCCCGGCCCTGGTCCGCGAGCTGCGGGCGATCTGGTCGGTGGACCACGTGCCTGGAGCCGCCGAACAGGCGCTGCTGGAGATCGCCGCGGACTCCGCTTCCTAGATCAAAGGTTCATGGTTTAAACGTGATGGCCGGGCCTGAAATCGGGGCAAATGATTTCAGGCCCGGCCAGGCACGCAGGGAATTTCGTTACGAAGCCTTCACCACGCGGTGTCCCAGCTGGCTGGTCGGGACGCGGTAGGTTTCCCGCGCGGTCAGCGCCGAGACCGAGGCGATCAGCGCGATGGCCGCGGTGAACAGGCTGATCTGGACCCAGCCTCCGGGCTGCAGCCCGCCCAGGGCGGCCACGATGGACGGGGCGAAGCCCGCCATCAGGAAGCCCAGCTGGGTGCCGATGGCCAGGCCGGAGAAGCGTACCTGGGAAGAGAACATCTCGGCGTAGAAGCTCGGCCACACGGCGTTGGCCGCGGCGTAGGCGCAGGAGAAGACCAGCAGCGAGAGCCCGAACTGTAGCAGCGTGTTGCTGGTTTCCATGGAGCGCAGGTAGAAGGGCATGACCGCCGCGGAAGCCAGAGCCCCGTAGATGAAGACCGGCTTGCGGCCGATCCGGTCGGCCAGCATGCCGAAGAACGGCTGGGTGAACAGTGCGCCGATATTGCCCGCCACCACCAGCCACAGGGTGATGGACTCGTCCATGTTGCCGATGGTCTTGCCGTAGGAAATGGCCAGGGTTCCGTACACGGTGGACACCGCCGCGATGAATGCGCACAGCACCACGCGCAGCACGTCCTTCCAGTGGAAGCGCAGCAGCACGGCCAGCGGCAGCTTGGCGAGCTCGTTGTTCTTCTTGGCTTTCTCGAATTCCGGGGTCTCGTGCAGCGAACGGCGGATGAAGAAGGTCACCACCACAACCACGGCCGACAGCCAGAACGGGATGCGCCAGCCGATGCCGAACTTGATCTCGTCCGGCAGTGCCACTACCGGAATGAAGATCAAGGCCGCCAGGCTCTGGCCGCCCTGGGTGCCGGTCAGGGTCCAGGAAGTGAAGAAGCTGCGCCGGTGATCCGGGGCGTGCTCCAGGGACATCGAGGAGGCGCCGGCCTGCTCACCCGCGGCGGACAGGCCCTGCATCAGGCGGGCGACCACCAGCAGGATCGGGGCCAGCCAGCCGACCTGGTCGAAGGTGGGCAGGCAGCCGATGGCGAAGGTCGAGGCGCCCATGAGCACCAGGGTGAACATCAAGACCTTCTGGCGTCCGATCCGGTCGCCGAAGTGGCCCAAGATGATCGCGCCGATGGGGCGGGCGATGTAGGCGAAACCGAAGGTCGCCAGGGACATGACCGCGGCGTTGGCGCCGGCGTCGGGGAAGAAGATGTGCGGGAAGATCAGGGCTGCGGCGGAGCCGAAGATGAAGAAGTCGTAGTATTCGACGGCGCTGCCCATGAAGCTGGCCAGCGCGGCCTTGACCGGCGTGCGCTGTCCGCTTCCGTGTTCTTCAGATGCCGACGGCTTGGGTGTCGTGGTCATCGGGTTACTCCCTTGGTGTGTGGCGATGTTCTGGCCCCATTCCATAAAATGTTCGCTATGCGACCACTTGTTCGGAATGTGTTCATTGGTTTAGAGTAGATGCAAATCACAGACGAAGCAATATCTGTTGCGTCGATGACTGAAGGCGAGGACCTGCGATGAGTACAACTGCCGAATCCTATTTGGTGGGTTTGATCGGCGACGGGGTCATGCCGTCGCTGACTCCCGGGATGCATGAGCGGGAGGCCGATGCGCAAGGCCTGCGCTACCTGTACCGTCCGATCGACCTCGCCGTGCTGGGGCGCCCGGGCAGCGATGTCGGAGCTCTATTAAAGGCCGGAGCGCAGCTTGGTTTCAATGCCTTCAACATCACCCACCCGTGCAAGCAGCTGGTCCTGGAGCACCTGGACGAGATCTCGGAGAATGCCCGGGACATCGGCGCGGTGAACACCGTGGTCATCCGCGAGGGAAAGTTCCACGGCTACAACACCGACGCCTCAGGATTCGGCCGCGGCTTCGCCGAAGGGCTGTCCGGAGCCAACCAGCAACAGGTCCTGCAGCTGGGAGCCGGCGGCGCCGGGTCCGCGGTGGCCTACGCGCTGCTGGCTTCGGGGACCGAGCAGCTCTTCCTGGTGGACCCGGACGCGCAGCGCGCCGGGCAGCGGGCCGGGGAGCTGAACCGGCTCTTCCCGCACGCCGAGATCACCGCAGCCTCCCCGGAACAGGTGCCCGGGCTGCTGCCCTCCGTGGACGGGCTGCTGAACGCCACCCCCATCGGCATGCACCACCACCCCGGCCTGCCGCTGGAACTGGAGGGGCTTGAATCCCGCCACTGGGTGGCTGACTGCATCTACCGTCCGGTCGACACCGAATTGATCCGCGCCGCCCGGGCCCGCGGCTGCCGGGTGCTGGACGGCGGGCACATGGCGGTGGGCCAGGCAGTGGACGCCTTCGAGATCTTCACCGGCATCAAGCCCGATGCCGCGCGCATGCGCGCGCACCTGCTGGAGATGCTGGAGGCGGGACTGTAATGCGCACTTCCATCGCCACCGTGTGCCTCTCGGGAACCCTGGAGGAAAAGATGCTCGCCTGCGCCAAGGCCGGATTCGACGGCATCGAGATCTTCGAGCAGGACCTTCTGGTCAGCCCGATGTCCCCGGAGGAGGTCCGGGCGCTGGCCGCGCGACTGGGGCTCACCTTGGACCTGTTCCAGCCCTTCCGGGATTTCGAAGGCGTGGATCCCGAGCTGCTGCAGGCGAATCTGCACCGCGCGGAGGCGAAGTTCAAGCTCATGGCGCGCCTGGGCATGGACCTCATGCTGCTGTGCTCCAATGTCGGCACCGCCACGATCAACGACGACGAGCTGTTCGTCTCCCAGATCCGCCAGCTCGCGGACCTGGCCGCCGGATACGGGATCCGCATCGCCTACGAGACGCTGGCCTGGGGCAAATACGTTGACACCTACCAGCATTCCTGGGACATCGCCCGCCGGGTGGATCGGGAGAACGTGGGCATCTGCCTGGACAGCTTCCACATCCTCTCGCGCGGGGACGACCCCGAGGCGATCGCGCAGATCCCGGGGGAGAAGATCTTCTTCGTGCAGCTGGCCGACGCCCCGGTGCTGTCCATGGACATCCTGTCCTGGTCGCGGCACTACCGGGTGTTCCCGGGGCAGGGAGGTTTCAAGCTGGATCGGTTCCTCGGCGCCATTGCCCGCTCGGGCTACGCCGGCATCATTTCCCTGGAGATCTTCAACGACGTCTTCCGCCAGTCGAATGTCGAACGCACCGCGGTGGACGGGCTGCGCTCGCTGAACCTGCTGCAGTCCCAAACCGCCGCGCTGCTCGATGCGCAGGGCATCGGCTCCGGGCTCGACCTGCAGGCGCTGCCCGGCGGGCAGCCGCCCCGCGGCTTCGACTTCACCGAAATCCGCACCGAGGATCCCGAGCCGGTGGCGCGGCTGCTGGCCCAGCTGGGCTTCGAGTTCCGCGGCCAGCATCGCCGCAAGCCGGTGCAGCTGTTCAGCGCCGGAGGGGCCAGGATCATCATCAACGCTCAGCGCAGCCGCGGGGTCACCGCCGCGGTGTCCGGCTTCGGGGTGCAGGTCCCGGACCCCGGTGTCGCCGGCGAGCGCGCGCTGCGGCTGCTGGCCTGCCCGGTCCCGCGCCAGCACCTGCGCAACGAAGCGGACCTGCCCGGGTTCAACGCCCCGGACAACACGGAGGTCTTCTTCGCCCCCGCAGGGCGCGGCAGCGGCTGGGAGGCGGAATTCGGGGTGCAGGAGGCCGGCGCCCCGGAACATTTCCCCGAGCTGATCGAATGCATCGACCACCTGAACCTCGCCCAGCCCTGGCATTCCTTCGACGAGTCGGTGCTCTTCTACACCAGCGTGCTGAACCTTCAGGCGCTGCCGGGCACCGAGGTGCCCAGCCCCATGGGGCTGGTCCGCTCCCAGGTGCTGGCCACCGGGGACTGCGCGGTCCGGCTGGCGCTGAACATCGTGCCGCACGGGCTGGAGGAGGCCATCGACCGGAACCACGAATACCCCGAGCACATTGCGGTGCGCACTTCGGACATCATCGCCCTGGCCCGCAACGCGGTGGCCAGCGGCATGGAATTCCTGCACATCCCGGCCAACTACTACGAGGACCTCGCCGCGCGCTTCGACCTGGACGCCCAGCTGCTGGATACGCTCCAGGAGTTGAACCTGCTCTACGACAGGGACGAGCACGGCCAGTTCCTGCATTTCTACACCGAGACCATTGGAAACATGTTCTTTGAAGTAGTTGAGCGCCGCGATGGTTACGATGGGTACGGGGCGCCCAATGCCCCGATCCGGCTGGCGGCGCAATTCGAACGCAACCGCTGGAACAGACACTAGCCACGGGGAGAATCGACTGTGACGCAGCGGCCGGACTACTTTGTTAAATCCACGGAGAAGACCCTGGCCGTCCTGCTCGCCTTCAACGGCGGAAATCCCGAGATGACCGTCAGCCAGGTCGCCGCCGCCACCGAACAGACCCGGGCCTCCGCGCGGCGCTTCCTGCTGACCCTGACCGACCTCGGCTACCTGGAAGCCAATGGCGCGAACTTCCGCCTGACCCCGCGCGTGCTGGACCTGGGCGCCTCCTATCTCTCCGGGATGACGCTGCCCAAGGCCGCCACCCTGCACCTGGAATCCCTGGCCCGGGAGCTGGGGGAAAGCGCCGCGCTGTGCGTGCTGGAAGGCCAGGACATCCTGTACATCGAGCGGGTCTCCTCGCCGCGGCTGTATTCGATGAACGTGTCCATCGGCAACCGGCTGCCGGCCTGGGTGACCTCCATGGGCCGCGTGCTGATCGCGGAGCTGGGCGGCGCGGAACAGGAGGCCTTCCTGGCGCAGATCGACCTGCAGCGCTATACCGAGCACACCGTGGCGAGCCTGGAGGACCTGCGGGCCGAGCTGGCCCGGGTGAAGGAACAGGGCTGGTCGCTGGTGAACCAGGAGCTGGACGAGGGCCTGCGCGGGCTGGCCGTGCCGGTGTACCGGGGAGACCAGCTGCTGGGCGCGCTGAACATCTCCGTGCAGCGCGGCCGCGCCGACCGGCAGAGCATCACCGAGCAGCTGGTGCCGCGCCTGCGCCGGGCCGCGCAGGACATCGCCGACGACTTCGGCGGCCGGCTGGCTTAATACGCCGCCGCGTTGCGCCGCCACGGCGTAGGCTGTCCTGCATGGACACGGAAAAACAGGCCATGGCGCCGCATGAGCACCCCGCCTTCGTCAACGACAAGTCGGCTAGGTGGCTGGGAGTCGAGGTGCTGCGCGCCGACTACGGCGACGTGGTGATTCGGATGCGGCTGCGCGACGACATGCTCAACGGCTACGGCATCGCGCAGGGCGGGATGATCGTCGCCTTCGCGGACGTCGCCTTCGCCCTGGCCTGCAACGACCCCCACGGCGACGGGAGCACCGTCACCGTGGCCTCGGGTGTGGACGTGAACTTCATGAATCCGGGATTCTCCGGCGACGCCATCACCGCCACCGGCACGCTGGTGGGCCATGCCGGGCGCAGCGGGCTGTTCGACATCGAGGTCACCCGCGACAACGAGGACGGCAGCACCACGCACCTGATCCACATGCGCGGGCGTTCGCGCACGATCCCCAACCGCCGCTAGGCACGCGCGACTAGCTGCCCACCCGGGTGCTCGACGGGGCCCTGCACGGCCCAACTGCCGCGCAGGACAGCGCCGGTGATTTGGGTGGGCCCACCGTGCCGCTGCACCCCGCGTCAGTGCGGCCCTCGGCCGCTACGATCCGGCCGGTGCCGAAGCAGCCGGCGCGTGGTCGGATGGCATGCCTCCCGGGGCGTTTCCGCGGCCCGGGGTCCCGCCACCGGTAGCCTCGGTGTTCGTATCCACATTGACCGTGAGGCTGACAGTGTAGCCGGCGCTGGCGTCCCCGGTGACGGTCGCCAGCTGAGCGGCCCCCGAATCATCGCCGAAGACATTGTCCGAGGACAGGCTCACCCCCTGCAGATTCTTCACCGACTGCTCGTAGCCGGTGGCGGCGTACGCCGCGGCGCAGGCCTCCTGCGGCAAGGCGACCTGCGAGGTGGCGATCGCAGTGGTGTGGTCGGTTATCGAAGCGGTATCCGGATACGCCTCGAAGTGGATGTGCGGCCAGCGCCCGGCATAGCATGCAGGGAAGATGCTGGTGTAGCGCACCAGGCCGTCGGCGCCGGCCACCTGGACCCCGCGCAGGTAGTTCTCATCTTCCAGGCCGCTGGAGTACATGGAGTATTCCCCGGACTGGTCGCAGTGCCACACGTACACTGCCACACCCTCGAAAGGCCGCCCGTTGTTGGCAATGTCCACGATCTTCAGCTCCAGGGTCATCGGGATGCCCTCGGCCGTTGTCGTGCTGGTGCCGAAGCTGGAGCGGATGTCGCTGCGGACGATGCCGCTTTGCTCCAGCACATCCGGCCCGTTGGACCCGTCACCCGGGTACGGGCCGGCGGTCTCGACCGGGATCTCCGCAGCGGTGGACGACGAGGGGGCGCCCTGGGTGCCGGCGGGGGAACAAGCGGCCAGGGCGAACGCGAGCGTGCCCACTCCCATCCCCGCCAAGACCTTGCGTCGCTCGATCAAGGTGCCGACGTCGAAGGGCAGCCCCTGGTCCTCAAGATCTTCATCGGGCCGCGGCAGTAGTCGGTGTCCGAACCAGCGTGGTGGGGGATTCATAGCGCGCTCCTTGAGCCAGGTGAAATGGGGTGATTGCTATGTTCACTACCGTAGACACGCGGATCATGGCCCACCACAGGAGGCACTGTGGGTTTTCTGAGAAGGGCTTGCGGCTAGCTCCCGTTGGAGGCGATGGCCTGCTCCAGCAGCAGGCAGAGCCGGCGCACGCCCTCCGCGATGGTTTCCTCGTCCACCGAGCAGAACGCCAGGCGCAGCTTGTTGCTGGCCTCGCCGGAGGGGCTGAACGCCGCCCCGGGAATGAAGATGACCCCGGCCTTCACGCCCTGCTGCAGCAGCGCGTAGGTGTCGATGCCCTCGGGCAGCGTCAGCCAGATGAAGAAGCCGCCCTCCGGATGCGTGTGGGTGATTCCTGCCGGCAGGTGTTGCGCCAGCGCCGCGAGCATCGCGTCGCGGCGTGAACGGTACAGGTTGTTGTACTTGGTGATCTGGCCCTTCCAGTCGTGCTCTTCCAGATAGGCGCTGATGATCATCTGGTTCAGCGTCGGCGGGCACAGCGCCACCGCCTCGCCGGCCAGGTAGAAACGGCGGAACAGGTTGGTGGGCACCGCCGCCCAGCCGATGCGCAGGCCCGGGGCGAAGATCTTGGAGAAGGAGCCCATGTAGATGACGTTCTGCGGGTCCAGGCTGCGCAGCGTCGGAGCCGGGTCGCCCTCGTAGCGCAGCATGCCGTACGGGTTGTCCTCGAGGATCAGGATTCCGGCCTCGCGGCAGATCTCGACGATTTCACCGCGGCGTTCGGCGGCCAGCGTGATGCCCGAGGGGTTATTGAAATTCGGAATGGTGTAGAGGAACTTGATGCGCTCGCCGGCGGCCCGCAGTTCGCGGATGCGGGCGCGCAGCGCGTCGGGGATCAACCCGTTCTCGTCAGTGCCCACCGGCCGGGCAAGGACCTGATAGGCCTCGAAGGTGTTCAGCGCGCCGACATAGGTGGGATCCTCGCACAGGACGGTGTCGCCCGGGTCGCAGAAGACCTTGCAGGCCATGTCTTGGGCGGACTGGGAACCGTTGGTGACCACTACGTCCTCGATGCCCACGTTCGTGATGCCTTCCGCGGCCATCACCTCGATGATCTGCGCGCGCAGCTCGGGGGTTCCCAGCCCGGAGCCGTACTGCAACGCCACAGGTCCCTGCTCGACGATGATGCGCCGGGCCAGCTCGCCGACCTTCTGAAGCGGCAGCAGCTGCAGATAGGGGTTTCCACCGGCTAGCGAAACCAGCGAGGGATCCAGAGACAGCTCGAACACGTCGCGGACTGCCGACTGCTTGATGCCCGCGGCACGCTGGGAAAAGAGTGCTTCCTGCACTTCCTGGATGGAACGCTGATCGGTTGACATGGGTCCTCCTGGATCCGCCCGCCCCGCGGTAGCGGGACTACGGCACCTGCGACTTTCAGTGGCGCAGAAAAGTTTTCAAATAGAATACTTTGGTATTCCAACAGGAAAACAGGTGCTTGGCAAGATCCCAGGCGTCGAAAACCGTGATTTCCCTGCTAGTCCCCTTTGGGTGACGGGTTCTCCCGGGAGTCCAGCCACGCCTGAATGGCGCTGGGGCGGATGCGGCGATGCGTGCCGCGGTACTCCACCGGAATGATCCCGGAGTCCGCGAGCTTGCGCAAATAGCTGTTGGAGATCCCCGCCATCTGGGCCGCCTGGGAGGTGTTCAGCAGCAGTTCTGCCGTGCCGATGGTGACCGAGTCGCCGGCGGCGAAGCGGGAGAGCACCTCAATCAGCGCATCGTGCGCATCCTTCGGGATCTGCAATGCGGTGCCGTTGACGAAGATGGTGGTATCGCCGGATTCAGCCAGCGCGCGGCGGAGGTGTTCGGTAGTTTTTTCGTCAAGTGCCTCGAAGGTGCGAACCTTGCCCAGCGCGGAAGTCGGAGTTGCCATGTGTCTCATTTTGCCTGAGAATTGCGCCCTCCGCACCGTTGGCGACCGAGTCCGTCCAGTGACCGATTATGAAACTTTATGACGGTGATGCGACGAACGGGGGTTGTCCCACGACCAGCGGTTACCGTATGGTGGAAATTGTAGGTCTAAAGAAAGTACTGACCAACCATCATCCGGCACACCGTGAGGGAATGCTTCGCCTTACCAGGCTGCTCCGCTCGGGGAACTGTGTACATGGATGCTTGATACCTGCCTTAACTGAGCAGCCTCAAGATCTATTGCGGTCGGATGAATGGTCATGCGCGTTCCTACGCTATTCCACAAGTTTCGTGGGTACTGCGTTTTCGTCATTCAGAACTTTCTTGAAAGTAGAGCTATTCAATGTCTGTTGAATCCACTAAAGACCTGTCCACCATCACCGATGCCGAAATCTTCGACTCCCACCTCGGCGGCAAGCTGACCGTCCAGTCCAAGATGCCGCTGGCTTCCAAGCGCGATCTGTCCATCGCCTACACCCCGGGTGTCGCCAAGGTATCCCAGGCCATTGCCGATGATCCAACCAAGCACGCCACCCACACCTGGGCCTCCCGACTGGTCGCCGTGGTCTCCGACGGCACCGCTGTGCTGGGCCTGGGCGACATCGGCGCCGCAGCGTCGCTTCCGGTCATGGAAGGCAAATGCGCGCTGTTCAAGGAATTCGGCGGCCTGGATTCGATCCCACTGGTGCTGAACACCAAGGACGTCGACGAAATCGTCGACACCATCGTCCGCCTGCAGCCGAGCTTCGGTGCGGTGAACCTGGAAGATATCTCCGCACCGCGCTGCTTCGAGATCGAGCGCCGACTGATCGAGGAACTCGACGTTCCGGTCATGCATGATGACCAGCACGGCACCGCCGTGGTTGTGCTGGCGGCACTGATCGGCGCAGCGCGCCAGGTCAAGCGTGACATCAGCTCCTTGAAGGTCGTCGTTTCGGGTGCCGGTTCGGCTGGTGTGGCCGTGACCAACCTGCTGCTGTCGGCCGGCGTTGCCGACGTCATCGTGCTCGACTCGCGCGGCACCATCCACCGCGAGCGCAACGATCTGAACCAGTTCAAGGCCGATCTGGCCGCTCGCACCAACCGCGACGACGTGATGGGCGGACTGGCCGAGGCGCTGGACGGGGCCGACGTCGTTGTCGGGCTGTCCTCCTCGACCTTCCCGGAGGAAGCGCTGGCCAAGATGAACAAGGACGCAATCATCTTCGCCCTGTCCAACCCGACCCCGGAGGTCATGCCGGATGTCGCCGCCAAGTACGCGGCAGTGGTCGCCACCGGACGCAGCGACTTCCCGAACCAGATCAACAACGTGCTCGCCTTCCCAGGCATCTTCCGCGGTGCGCTGGATTCGGGTGCGAAGAAGATCACCGAGGAAATGAAGGTCGCCGCAGCCCACGCGATCGCCGAACTGACCGGCGATGACCTGACAGCCGACTACATCATTCCGTCGGCACTGGATGACCGGGTGATGCCGGCAGTTGCCGCAGCGGTTGGCGCCGCGGCCAAGGCCTCGAACGCACTCTAAAGATTCCCTTGCGAGGGAGCTCATAGGCGGCAGTTGGAGAGCTGCCGCCACAGGAAATCGCCGTTCCGAATCAATTGATTCGGGGCGGCGATTTCTGTTGCCAGCGAGCTTATCTGGAACTAGCGGAGCCGGCCGCAGCAGTTGTCCACACTTCGCGGGTAGCAGAGCCTTTCCTTCCGACTGGTGCGAACACTGGGATTATCTCGGTTCACTACCCAGGGAGGACACTTCATGAAAACGCTTGGCGGGAACTTCAGCTTCCTGAGCAGCACGCCCGAAGAAGATTTCATGCACAGGATCGAAAGGGAACTCGACGATGTGGGATTCGCCGTGCTGGTGTTCATACCGGATGATCGCCAGATCTTCGCCGCATTCTCACTCGGACTCACGGGCTATGGGCATCCGGAACTCGCCGTCTTCGCAACCTGCGAAGATTCGGCTCGCTGTTTCCTGCTCCACCTGATTGAGCAGGTGCTCTGCCATGCCAAGGCCTTCAAGGAGGGTGTCACATCCACGGCGTTCTACCCTTCGCTGGAAGTCATCGACCTCACGGACCCTTTGGCCGGACTGCGCGTCTACGACGAACTGCTCGACGCGGAAGACGTGCAGGTGTTCGGTGTCCGTCCAAAGAAGAACTTCGCCGGCGCACCTTCCAGCTGCGTTTCGGCCGCTGAGCAAGAAGGGGAAACGACATGTGCGACCTGTGCGACGGAATGACCCGGAAACAGGTTAATGCCAAAACGAATCGCCACATCCAGGAATACGGCAGATCCATCGTCTACGTCGAATCTGCTGCCGTCAGCGAAGCCTACGGCTACACGGTCGGGCTGACCAAGATCGGTCATCCAGAGTTTCTGGTCCGGGGCATGGGGCCGGAAGACACGCTGCAGATGCTCAACGGATTTTCCGAAAGCGTGCTGACACGCGGTGAGAAGTTCGGGCAGGGGCACACCGCCAACTGGAAAGACAGACGGATCCTGTTCTTCAGCGCGGTCTCCGGCCCTCTCCACCTCCTGATTCCGGCCGCATACTCGCGATACGCGCAGCGGACCCGGCTGCTGGAGATCAGCTTCGTCGGGGAAACTGTTCCGTACAGCGTGCTGGCCGCGCGGAAGAACTGACTTGCTCGCGGACCCCGTCAAGGCCCAGATCGTGTGAGGCTCTTGGGAGAAGTCGAAGCCGCCGAGCAAACCCACGGGCCGATGCGATACGGCACCGTGTGTCCGGCCGGGCGCCACGCTTGCCGGCGCAGCGCTGGCCGGACTGTCGCATCGGATCAGCGGAATGCGGCGTGCACGGTGCCCAGCCCGGTGATCTGGGCGGCAGCCATGGCCGCGACTCCCAGCGGAACCGGCACATTCATGGAACCGCTGAGCACGATATCACCCGGTTTCAGCCCCGAACCTTGGGATGCAAGATGGCGGGCCAGCCATGCCACGGATTCGAGCGGGTTACCCAGAACGGAATCGGTGGAGCCAGGGTGCTTTGCCTCGCCGACGGTAAGCAGGCTTGTCGCGTCGGCGATATCGGCAGGCAGCCCGACCGGTTTACCTACCACGGCTGCGGACGCATTCGTGTTGTCGGCAATGAGCATCGGCAGGCTTGCCGCACCGCCGCTCCAGCGGCTGTCGATGATTTCCAACGCCGGTGCCACGGATTCGGTGGCCGTGATGACGTCCTGGATTGAGGCGTCGGGGTCATCAAGCGGTGACCCGATGATGAACGCGATTTCCGCTTCCGCCATCGGGTTGCTGAGCTGTCGTGTATCGATGAAACCACCGGAGGGTGCCAGCGTGCTTTCCAAGAGATATCCGTGGACCGGGGTGTCGTAATTGTACGAAGCGCGGACGGGTGCGGCGGTCAAGCCGATCTTGTAGCCCGCGAGCCGTTCTCCCTCGGCTAGTGCAAGTTCGCGGCCCAGGGCGGCGATTTCGAAGGCGAGGCCGAGATCCAGGGGTTCTATCCCGGCACTTGCCCGTGGCGTACCGTGGCGCATTGCGTGGCGCAGGCTGCGGGCGACGGCATGAACGTTTGACGCTTCCATATCTTCCTTCGGTAGTACGAAAAATTCGCGTCCAGGTCCGTTGGCGGGCTGTCGAATCATTCGTCGGGGCACTATGGCGACCGTTGGGTTTACGGGTCCGGCGAGGCGTCTTCGTCGGGATTTTCCGAGCTCTAATAAGATCATGGCGAATCGCATAGTGGAAAATAAATTTCATTACACGAAAACTTGTCATATTTCGTCGAGCGGCTAATGGCCTTGCCGGGAATCGTCTGATGGTGAAGAAGCGAGAAGGACCGTCGGGAACCATGGTTCCCGACGGCCCTTCAGGCTGTATATGAACGTGTGCCTAGCGCACCTTGCGTGAGCCCGCGGCAGCCAGATAGGCGGCGGCTTCGCGCTTTTCCTGCGCGATGCGCTCCTCGTGGTCCCGGCGCAGCTGCTGGTGCTTCGGATTCTTGCGCAGCAACAGGTAGCCCAGGCCAACCAGCGCAAACCAAATCGGGGTGGCGTACATGCCCAACAGGGTGTCAGGATCCTGGGTGAAGGCCCACAAGAGAAAGACGAAGAACGCCAGCACCACCCACGGCATGAACGTACCGCCGGGGACCTTGAAGATCGACTCGTCGTGGGCCTGCGGACGGCGCCTGCGATAGACGATGTAACTGATCAGGATGATGCTCCAGACAAAGATGAAGCACAACGAGGAAATCGTGGTGACAATAGTGAAACCCTTGGACTCTCCCAGTCCGAAAACCAAAAGGACGATGGCGCTGAGCAGCACCACACCGGAGAGGAACAAAGCATTGCGCGGCACCTGGCGGCGGGTCAGCTTGGAGAACGCCTTGGGAGCATTGCCGTCGGTGGACAGGCCGAAAACCATGCGGGAGGTTGAATAGATGCCTGAATTCGCCGAGGACATGGCCGAGGTCAGCACAACCATGTTCACGATATGTGCGGCGGCGCCCAGACCGGCTAGGGAGAACAGCATCACGAACGGGGAATTATCCGCATCGAATCGGTCCCAGGGAACTACGGACATCAACACCGCGAGCGAGCCGACATAGAACAACAGCACGCGGACGGGAATGGCATTGACCGCCCGGGGCAAATTATGCTCGGGGTTCTTGGTTTCCGCTGCCGCGGTGCCCACCAGTTCGATGCCCACGAAGGCGAAGACGGCGATCTGGAAGCCCATGATGAAGCCCATGAGCCCACCGCCGAAGAAGCCCCCGCCGACGTTGAACAGGTTCAGGAACGAAGCCCGGGCGCCGTCGTGCTCAAAGCCGGTGAACACCATGACCAGGCCGATCACGATCAGCAGCACGATGGCCGCGATCTTGATCAGGGCGAACCAGAATTCGGTTTCACCGAAGCCGCGCACCGAAGGCAGATTCAGCGCAATCAGTGCCGCGATGACAACCAGCGCCGGAATCCAGGTCGGGATCAGCGGCAGCCAGAAGGTCACGTAGACCGAGGCAATCACGATCACGTCGGCCACGCTGGTAACGATCCAGCAGAACCAATAGGTCCAGCCGGTGAAGAACGCGGCCCAGGGGCCGAGGATGTCTCCGGCGAAGTCGGAGAAGTTGCGGTAGCTGCTGCGGCTGAGCAGCAGCTCGCCCATGGCCCGCATGACGAAGTACAGCATGAAGCCGATGACCATGTAGACGAGGATGACCGACGGGCCGGCGACCGAGATGGTCTTGCCCGAGCCCATAAACAGGCCGGTGCCGATGGCGCCGCCGATGGCAAGCAACTGGATATGTCGATTGGACAGGGCTCGTTGGAGCTCCGGTCCGTTTTCGCTGGCAGTATCCGTGGATTCGTGCGCCACGTTGTGCCCCTTTCGTGCATCGCCCCGAGGGGCGCCGATCGTACTGGTGCGAGCTCGGACGAGCCCAGTGAGTGACATTACAGCATTCGAATCTCGTTCAATAGTCGAATTTCCGCGCAGGATGCAATTGAAGAGGTGGGAATAGAGTTAATTGTGTTCGAGCTCATTAGTACCGATCAAGGGTCAATGAGTAGTCTTGGAGCATGGCATTTCGAAATCGTCGAGCAGCGGCTCTCCCGGCAAAGTTGTCCCGATCCTGGCTATTGGTGAATGCGGCCAAGGACGAAGATTTTGGCCCGGCCCTGGCCTCGGAAGCGGACTCAGTCATCTTCGACATGGAAGCTGCGGTGCCTGATGACAAGAAGGCGGAAGCCCGCGACAAGGTGGTCCACGCGCTGTCCAACGGCATGACCGCTTGGGTTCGCGTGAACGGCATCGATACCGACTACTGGTCGGATGACTTGGCGGCACTGTCGGCAACCCCGGGGCTGCGCGGCGTCATGCTCGCCATGACGGAAAAGCCCGAGCAGGTCACCTACACGGCAATGCGACTGCGTGCTGGCACCCCGGTGCTGGCGCTGATCGAATCCGCCGTAGGCATCGAAAATGCCACTGCCATCGCTTCAGCCCCCGGCACCTTCCGCCTGGCCTTCGGCGTGAACGACTTCCGCAAGGACACCGGCGTCTCCGACGACCCACTGGCGTTGGCCTACGCCCGCGGCAAACTCGTTGTGGCATCCCGCGTGGGCAAGCTGCCCGGTGCCATTGACGGCCCGCCGCCTGCCGGCGCGGACGGCGCGAAGGTCACCGAGGAAACCCTGGTGACCGCATCGATGGGCATGACCGGAAAGCTGTCGTTGTCGCGTGACCACGTCGACGGCATCAATGCAGGGCTGGCCCCGAGCGAAGACGAGTTGTCATGGGCCATGGAGCTGCTCGAAGCCCACGCCGCCGGAGCTTCGGTGGGCGATGGGTCCTACCTGCCGCGTCTGGCTCGCGCCCAGAAGATCGCAGATCTGGCCGATTCCTACGGCTTGTGGAACGCCTAGGTTTCACCACGATTCATGATTCGCATCCCGTCCGGTGGCATACCGGGCGGGATGCTTTTTACCCTGCGGCGCACCGGCTTCGCCCGTGGTGGGCATCGAAAGGCAAAAGCAGTGCCCTCCAGATCCGCGGATCTGGAGGGCACTGCTTTTGCCTAGGTGAACTGGACTAGCGAATCGGATCCGGTTCCTGGACTTCGCCACCACGCTTGTGCGAGGAGCCGATGACGTCGCCGGCCTTCCATTCGGCCCAGCCCTTGCGGCCTGCCATGAAGTCCTCGATCTGGGCCTTATCGGCTTCCAGCTTCGGGTCGTTCTTCAGGTACCACTTGGTTTCGCGGGCAATCAGGCCGGACATGATCAGCAAGCCGATCAAGTTCGGCAGGGCCATCAGGCCGTTCATCATGTCGGAGAAGTTCCAGACTGCGGTCAGCTCGGTGGTGCAGCCAACGAACACGATCAGCGAGAAGACCACGCGGAACGGCATGACCGCGCCGCGGCCGATGAGGCGCTCGATGTTGCGCTCACCGTAGTACGACCAGCCCAAGATGGTGGAGAAGGCGAACATGACCAATCCGAGGGTGACGATCCAGTGACCCCATTGGCCCGGCAAGCCGTAGGTGAATGCCTGGCCGGTCATCAGGGCAGCGGAGAGCTGCTCGCCGGTTTTCGGATCGATCAGATTCCAGGCGCCGGTGGTGATGATCACCAGGCCGGTGCAGGTCACCACGATGATGGTGTCGATGAAGGTCTGGGTCATGGAGACCAGGCCCTGGCGAACCGGGTGGGTGGTCTGTGCTGCGGCTGCCGCGATAGCGGCCGAGCCCATGCCCGACTCGTTCGAGAAGATACCTCGGGCCACACCAAACTGCACGGCGATGATAATTGCCGATCCGGCGAAGCCGCCGACTGCCGAGGTTCCGGTGAAGGCATCGGTGAAGATCTGTGCGAAGGCGGCAGGGATATCTGCCACGTTGGCGATCAGGATGTACAGCGCTGCGGCCACGTAGAAGATGATCATGACCGGAACGAATCCAGCGGTGACCTTACCGATGGACTTGATGCCGCCGACCAGCACGGCCATGGCCAGCACGGTCAATACGAGACCGGTCACCCACGGTGCCACATTGAAGGAGTTCTCCATGTTGGCGGCAATCGAGTTGCCCTGCGTCATGTTGCCGATGCCGAAGCAGGCCAAGGTCGCGGCAATGGCGAAGAACAGTGCCAGGAACTTGCCCAGTGGGCCCTTGATACCGCGTTCCAGGTAGTACTGGGGGCCGCCGGACTTCTCGCCGGCAGTATCGGTACCGCGGTAGCGGACGCCGAGGAATGCTTCCGAGTACTTCGAGGCCATGCCGAGCAGACCGGTAACCCACATCCAGAACAGGGCGCCGGGACCGCCGATGCCGATGGCCGTGGCGACGCCAACGATGTTGCCGGTACCGACGGTTGCAGCCAGCGCCGTGGTGAGCGCCTGGAACTGCGAGATGTCGCCTTCAGCGCCAGGGTCCTTGCGCTTGAGCAGGCCGAGGCGCAGGGACGCAGCTAACTTGATGAACTGCAGACCGCCAAGGCGGATGGTCAGGTATAAGCCGGTACCCAGCAAAAGCGGGATGAGGACAAACGGGCCCCAAATTACCGAGGAGATGTCACCGAGTGTGGTGGCCAAGGCATCCATAGAAAAAGTTCCTTCGTGCGAGTGAAGAGTGTGCAGTCCGTTGATGTAGACGGATTTGTTGCTGTGACACACTTTATAGGAAGCTGAGACGGATGTCACAAATGGTAATTTAGGCCGGTGTTCGCCAGCGACAGACCTTGTCAGGTGGCGGTCTGACCGGCGGTGGCAACGGCGGAAATTCGGGGAATTCAACCGAATTATTGACGTGCCGGAGGGCTGAATTTACCCTGATTCCGATTCTTCTGCGGCGGGAATAGGATCCCAGTGCAGAAAATTCCGATCCAGTAGTTTGCGCCGTGTGCGGGGGAATTTTCGATGAACGGCAGGAATTGGCGGGTTTATGTCGAAAATTCTTCGCCGGGGACGTTTTCGCTCCCGCACTCGGCGTGATGAGTGCGGGAGCGAATATGTCCGTGCAGCGCCCTATGCCGGGTTGGCTGACTTGAAAGTTACCCGGGACGTGCCCAGACCCTCGATGCTGGTCTCCAGAACGTCTCCGGCCTTGAGCCATGGGTGGCGGTTGTGCTCATTGCGGCGGCCCAGGGCAACGCCCGCAGGGGTGCCGGTGAGAATAACGTCGCCGGGCTGAAGCTCGTTCATGGTCGACAGGTAGGCAACCAGGTCTGCGGCGGAGAAGATCAGGTCATCGATGGTGCTGTCCTGGACGGTTTCGCCGTTGACGACGCTGGTGATCCGTGCGTCGGGCTTGAGCTCGTCCGCTGTGACCAGCCACGGGCCCAGCGGCGTGGTTTTGTCCCAGACCTTCCCCTGGAGCCATTCCGAGGTCCGGCCCTGGTAGCCGCGCAAGGAGACATCGCTGCTGACCGCGTATCCCGCAATGTGCTCCGCGGCCTGCTCGACGGAGATGCGGCGGCCGGACTTGCCGATGATGATCGCCAGCTCCGCCTCGTAGTCCAGGCGGTGGTCTTCGGGCGGCACCTCGATATCGTCATTCGCGCCGCACAGGGTGGAAGCGAACTTGGCGAAGACGGACGGGTACTCAGGGAGCTCCTTGCCTACCTCCGCAGCGTGCGCCTTGTAATTGAGCCCGATGCAGTACACCTTGCTGGGGTTGGGGATGACCGGGGCATAGACGGCCTCGCCCTCGGCGATCGAATCACCGACCAGCGCTCGGGCCAGGACTTCCTGCTGGGTGGCATCGTTCAAGCGCAGGAAGCGCTGCACAGTATCCAGATTTTCCAGGTAGTACACCCGGTCGTCCTCGATGACTGCTGCGGTCGTATGGCCGGGGTCGCTGGCCAGGCGCAGGGTAGCTAGTTTCATGTACCTATCGAACTACATTTCACGCGACAGCGCACCCGAAAATCAGATATTCCAATCAAGATAGGTCTCATTAAATACAACCTAGTCAAATGCTGGATAGGAGAATCCCAACTAGTTTCGTCCTTGAAGCGGGGCTAAAGTGGATAGAAACTGAGGCTAGCTCAGCTCTTGGTTGCATGACTTGATACGAAACTAAAGTGAAGTAGGTTTTAATGTGGGAGATTTTATTGGCGAGCGCTCTCGTCAAATACTGTTCGCCTCCTGGCAGCACTTCTCGCTTGTGGTGCAGTGCCTGATCCTGGCGACAATTATCGCTGTCTTGATCGCCGTCCTGGTGTATCGGAACAAAGCACTGGCTGGAATCGCCAACGGAGTCAGCGCCATTGGCCTGACGGTTCCGTCCTTTGCGCTCATCGGTCTGTTGATCGTGCCCTTCGGCTTCGGTGTGACGCCGGCCGTCATCGTGGTGACATTCTTCGCCGCACTGCCCATCCTGCGCAACGCCATCGTGGGCCTGAACAATATCGAGCCGACCATCGTCGAATCCGCGCGCGGGATCGGCATGAGCCGGCTGAAGACGCTCGTATCCGTTGAAATCCCCATCGCCTGGCCGGTCATCCTCACAGGCGTGCGTATCTCCGCCCAGATGGTGATGGGCGTTGCAGCAGTCGTTTCATACGCGCTGGGCCCCGGGCTCGGCGGATTCATCTTCTCCGGACTGTCGCGGCTTGGCGGCGCCAACGCGCTCGAGTCGGTGATCGTCGGCGTCGTCGGCGTTGTCATCCTGGCACTCATTCTTGACCTGATCCTGCTCGGCATCGGCCGACTGACTACCCCGCGAGGTATCCGTGTCTGATTCAAAAATTTCCTCATCGGCTGCATCGGAGAACACCGTCTCCGGGGCCTCAATCATGCTCCAAGAAGTCACCAAGACCTACCCTGGGCAGAAGAAGTCGGCCGTGGGAGGCCTGACCCTTGAGATCCCTGCCGGCTCCATCGTCATGTTCGTCGGCCCCTCGGGGTGCGGCAAGACCACGACCTTGAAGATGATCAATCGGCTGATCGAGCCGACCAGCGGGCAGATCGTGATTAACGGCGAAGACGTCACGACGATGAACGGCGACGAGCTGCGCCGCCGCATCGGCTACGTCATCCAGGCCGGCGGCCTGTTCCCGCACATGACCGTTGCGACCAACATCGCCATGGTTCCCAAGATGCTCGGCTGGGACAAGGCCAAGATCAACGCCCGCGTGGATGAGCTGCTGGAACTGGTTTCGCTGGATCCCGAGCTGTACCGCGACCGCTTCCCCAAGGAGCTCTCCGGCGGACAGCAGCAGCGTGTGGGCGTGGCCCGTGCGCTGGCCGCCGATCCTCCCGTGTTGCTCATGGACGAGCCGTTCGGCGCGGTCGACCCGATTACCCGCCAGCGCCTGCAGGATGAATTGCTGAACATCCAATCCGAGGTGCAGAAGACCATTGTCTGCGTGACCCACGACTTCGACGAAGCGGTGAAGCTGGGGGACTGGATCGCCATCTTCAACGAGGGCGCCCAGCTGGAGCAGTACGATTCGCCCGAACGCATCCTGGCCAATCCTGCCAGCGAATTCGTGGAGAACTTCATCGGCTCCGGCGCCGGGCTGAAACAGCTCACGCTGACCCGCGTGAACGAGGTGGATCTGGTCGACGCCATCACCACCACCCCGGGCAAGCGCGCCTCGGAGGTGCTCTCGCAGCTGCAGGGCTCAGGCCGCAAGGTCGCCGTGGTGCTCGACTCCAGGGGCCGTCCGCTGCGCCGCATGGACCGCCGCCAGCTTTCCCGTGCGGAGATCATCGAGGGCACCTACGACCCCGGTCTGCCGGTGGTCGGCGAGCAGGCCACGCTGAATGACGCCCTGGACACCATGCTGGTGGCCAGCGCCGAATACGCGCTGGTTACCGGACGCCGCGACGTCTTCACCGGCATTATCACCGTGCAGACGGTGATGGAGGCGATCGCCGCCGCGAACTCCTCCATGGACGATCACCACGAGGCCCCCGTGGGGCTGAACTCGGGGGCCATCAATGTGGTGGATATCGAGTCCGAACCCGCGGAGTCTGGTGGTGAGCCGGCATGAGCAAAGAGACCAAGGGGCTGATTTATCAGCTGGTGGCGATTGCCGCGGCATTCGCGGCGCTGGTTATCTGGCTGGTGACCGCGGATCTGACCGACACCGAACGCCAGACCCTGGATCCGGGAACCATCTGGAAGTATACGCAGGAGCACCTGCAGATCACGCTGGTCTCCGCGGTGATCGTGCTGCTCATCGCCATTCCTCTGGGCATCTTGCTGACCCGTCCGTCCCTGCGCAAGGCGGCTCCGGCCGTCCGCGCGGTTGCGAACTTCGGCCAGGCCGCGCCGGCTATCGGCGTGATTGTGCTGTTGGCCTTCTGGCTGGGATTCGGCGCGAAGACGGCAGTGGTCTCGCTGGTGATCTATGCGATCCTGCCGGTGCTGTCCAACACCATCGTGGGCCTGCAGCAGGTCGATGAGCGTCTGGTGGAAGCCGGACGCGGCATCGGCATGAGCCAGATGGCAGTGCTGTTCAAGGTCGAGTTGCCGCTGGCCGTGCCCGTGATGCTGTCCGGAATCCGCACCGCCCTGGTGCTGCTGGTCGGCACCGCAACGTTGGCGACGTTCATCAACGGCGGCGGCTTGGGCATCCTGATCACCACCGGCGTGAACCTGAACCTGAATGTCGTGCTGATTGCCGGCTCGTTGATGGTGGCGCTGCTGGCGCTGACCGTCGACTGGATAGGCCGACTGGTTGAACAGCTGGCACGACCGAAGGGACTTTCGTGAAACGAACATCGAAACTCATTGCATTGTCCTTTGCGGCGCTGATCGGGCTGACCGGTTGCGGGCTCAGCCCGTCCACCGGCACAGTGCCGGCATCGGCTCCGGGAAGCATCCAACCCATCCCGGACCTGCCGGAGACTGCCAAGGCCACCGTCACCTCGAAGTCCTTCACTGAGCAGTTGCTGCTGGGCAAGATCACCGTCATCGCCCTGGAAACCGCGGGGTTCGACGTCACGGACCTGACCAACGTGCCGGGATCGCAGCCGGCCCGCCAGCTGCTGCTGTCCGGAGACGCCAGCGCGTTATGGGAATACACCGGTACCGCATGGCTGACCTACCTGGGCCACGAAGAACCGGTTACGGGTGAACAGGCACAGTGGCAGGCGGTGCATGACGAGGACGTCTCCAACAACATCGTGTGGGGCGAACCGGCGCCGCTGAACAACACCTACGCGCTGGCCATGAACCGGAAGAACGCGGACCGCCTGGGCGTCACCAAGCTGTCGCAGCTCAAGAAGCTGGACAAGGAGGAGCTGACGTTCTGTGTTGATCCGGAGTTCAACTCCCGTCGCGATGGCTTGACCCCGATGCTCAAGCACTACGGCATCGACCGCGGCAAGGGCGTTTCGGAAGACAACATCGGCCTGTATGACGTCGGCGCGATTTACCAGGCCACGGCCGACGGGGCCTGCAATTTCGGCGAGGTCTTCACCACCGACGGCCGTATCAAGGCGCTGGACCTGACCGTGCTGGAAGACGACTTGGACTACTTCCCAAGCTACAACGCCGCCCCGGCGTTCAATGGTGAATTCATCCGCGAATTCCCGCAGGCGATGGACGTCATGGAGCAGATTGCTCCGCTGCTGACCGACGAAGCCCTGATGGACATGAACTACCAGGTCGACGTCGTCGGGCGAGAGCCCTCGGACGTCGCCTTTGAATGGATGGTCGACCAGGGGCTGGTGACCACGCCGTAGGGTCGGACCGCAAACAACGCACAGGAGGTGTGTTCCGGGAACAATACGTTCCCGTAACACACCTCCTGTGCATTATGCCTCGATGATGTTCGAGGCGGCTGCATTGTGGATATCAGACTTGGTCTCGGGTTCCAAGTTCTCCATCAACCTCGTCTGCGGTTTCGGTGGCCGCGGCGGTGGTAGTGGACTCCTCCTGCCAAATTTCTTCAAGGTCGGCAGCGAGGTCAGCTTCTTGTTCCGCGAAAGCGGGTTCCTGATTCTCGGTACTCATGAGGCCAGTCTATCCGTGATTCTCGATGTGGCGACCCGGATGGTGAAGAAAAAATTTGAAGATAAAAATACTAGTCAAAAACCTTTTTTAGGATTAGGTGTCGAAGTTTGGCAATTTTTCATCCGCAAATGGTTGACGGTTCAACTTGATTGGTGCAATACTGATATCAACGAAACAAATTGAAGCATCAACTAATACGGTCGATGCTGAAGAGAGGACATGACCATGACTGCTGCAGTAACTTCGCCATTGACCGCTGGTACCTGGAACCTGGACGCTTCGCACTCCGAGGTGGGCTTCTCGGTTCGCCACGCCGGCATCTCCAAGGTCCGCGGCAGCTTCACTGAATTCGATGCAACCCTGACCACCGGCGAGAGCCTGGCGGATTCCTCGGTTGAGGCAACCATTCAGATCGCTTCGGTCTCCACCAAGGACGCCAACCGCGACGGCCACCTGAAGAGCGCCGACTTCTTCGACGCCGAGCAGTTCCCGACCATGACCTTCAAGTCGACCGGCGTCAAGGGCGATGCGGACGAGTTCGTGCTCGTCGGCGACTTGACCATCCGCGGGATCACCAAGCAGGTCGAGCTGGAAACCGAGCTGGGCGGCCAGGCTGTGGATGCCTTCGGCGCTACCCGCGTAGGTTTCTTCGCCTCGACCACCATCTCCCGCAAGGAGTTCGGCATCACTTGGAATGCCGCGCTGGAAGCCGGCGGCGTGCTGGTCAGCGACAAGGTCAAGATCGAGATCGACGCCTCGTTCGTCCTGCCAACCGCAGAATAGATTTCCCGACAACCGCCTTGGGGAAGGCGGGCAGAGGGCCGATACCGGCAAAACCTCCGAACCGTACTGAATACGGGTCGGAGGTTTTGTCGTTAATGCCACTGCGCTCGCTGGGTTGGATCAATATCCAAGAGTTGCGGCGGGAATCGCAATGACGGCGATGATGACGAACACGAAATACAAGAAAAGCAGTGCTCCCAAGATGGTGCCGATCCATCCGGTGACCTTGCCGACGGTGGCCGAGGTGTTGAACTCGCGCTCCGCCTTGTTGCCCTTCACGATGGCGATCGGACCCAAGACCAGCCCCACGACAAACAGGGAAAGAATGCCCAGGATCATGGAGGTCTGGGCCAGCTGCGCACCTTCCGGGGGTGCCATGGGATATCCATAGCCCGGTTGGTTGCCGTACTGCTGCTGGCCGCCGAACTGCTGCTGGTTCTGGCCCTGGTATTGCGGAGCCTGGTACTGCGGCGGCTGGTAGGCGGAATTCGGCTGCGACGAATTCTGGTTGCCACCTGTGGAATAAGGGTTGTTGGGTTCGTTATTTGGCGTGGTCATCTGGCCGCGGCCTTTCCTCAAAGCGTTTGATAAGTCTATTGAACCAAGAAATTCTGCCGGCACACCGTACTGACTCGGGGAACGATGGAACGAGCCGGAAAACTTCATCACGCATAGCTAAGCGGGATTCGCCGCCCTCCACCGAGCATGCGCCAGCGTGGCGACGACGGCCAGCGCAATGCCCAGCCAGAATCCGTAGCCGAAAATCTGTGCGTAGTCGGCGTTGGCCGCAAGGCCGGCCGTCAGATAGGTCAGCGTGGAGGCGCCGAAGAACAGGGAGAAGACAAACAGCGAGACGGTTGTCGCCCTGGCCTCGGGCGCGATGTCGGTGGCCCAGCCCTGCATTGACGAATGCATGATGGCATTGGCCGCGCCGAGGAAGAACGCGGTGAACGTGAAGGACGCGGGGGAGGGGGAGAACGCCGAGGGGGCGAAGCTCAGGAACAGCACCGCCCCGCCAAGGCCGATCAGCCAGGTGCGTGAGAAGCGCGCAACCAGGCGCCGCATCAGCCGGGCGCCGAGGATTACTCCCAGTGCGAAGCCGCAGCCGAGTACGCCGGACAGCCCGACGCCGACCCCGGACTGCTGCAGGGCCGGAACGATGTAGGTCAGCAACCCCATCAACAGCGCGCCTTCAACGAAAACGATTGCATACAGCATCAAGTTGGCTGGCCGCACCGCGGCGCGCAGCTTCATGGCGGCATGCCCGCGGGCCGGCTCTCGCACCCCGCGCAGCGAGACGAGGGCTGCTACTGCGCCCAGGGCGGGAAGGATGAAGACCACCCGCCAATCGAGATAGGCCGCGAGCAGCCCTGCGGCCAAGGTCGCCAGCGTGGTGCCCAGCGATGAGTAGATCTGCAGGTCGGACAGGCCGCGGGCGCGATCGATCCCTTTGCGTGTATCGCCGAGCAGGGTCAGCAGCGTGGGGTACATGGCGCCGAACATCAGCCCGGTGAAGGATCGGGCCAGCAGCAACGGCAGGTAGTCGGTGAACAGCACGCTGGCAATGGAACCGAGCATGGCGCCGACCAGGGAGCAGCGCAGCACCGTGAGCCTGCCGAACCTGTCGCTGACCAACCCCCAGAAGGGCTGGCCCACCGCGTACAGCAAGGCGTAGGCGGCAATCAGCTCAACGGCCTGGGTGAAGGAGAGCGAGGTTCCGGCCGAGAGCATGAGCAGCATCGGTGCGGTGCCGTAGCGGTCGAAGAAGGACAGGAATCCGATGAACCGGAGGGCGGAGTCAGGAAGTCTGTCCACGGTCTTAGATTCGGTCGTGCGCTGTTGCTCCGGTAGCTTCATATTTCCATGAAAGCAGAAAAGCCACGGCGGTTAGGCTAAGACCAGCTGCGGCTGCATGAAGGCGGCGAAGAACTCGGCCAGTTCCCCTGTGGCGTCCAGCGGTAGAACCTGGGCGACGTACTGGTCCGGGCGGACTACGATCAGTGCACCGGTGCTACGGTCGATGCTGCGGGCTTCGAAGATTTCCTGCCCACCGCCAATCAGCGCTGATGCGTAGGCCTTCTGGTAGTCGTGCAGGCCGTACTTTCCCTTGGCCGGAAGCAGGGTCGCCGGGAGCTTGTCTACTGTGGTGTCGGCGTGGGATCTCTGGTAGACGCCCTTGATGTCGAAGACCGCGTCCACATCCCGGCCGGCCGGGGTGAATCTGCGTACCGGGGAAGCCTCGTCCATGGCCAAGTAGTTCATGAGCGCGTCGAACTTCTCATTTCCGGCGTCGGCGAACGCGTACAGCCGCCAGCGGCCGTCGGCCAGGGCGGTATGCCCCAGCTCGATGAGCTGCGCGTCCGCGATGCGGGTGACGACCGAGGAATAGAAGCGCTCGCCTACCGGGAAGCCGGAGGCCAGCTGCTGGTGCGCGGTGCCGCCGGTGAGCAGTGATGGCGTGTAGACGGTGGCGAAACCGGCGGTGTAGCGGTTGGCTAGCAGGTATGCCTGCTGCATCTCGTCCTTATCCAGGCCGCCGGCCTCAGGGTTCTGCGGGTTCTTCGGCTTGGCGGACAGGGTCTTTGACCAGCGGACATCGAAGTCGATCAGGTCCTTCGCAATGGCCTGGCGCTCGGCGGAGTAGGTGCGTAACAGCGAGGCAGGGCTGCGGCCCTGCAGCACAGCGGTCAGCTTCCAACCGAGGTTGAAAGTATCCTGCATGGACACGTTCATGCCTTGCCCGGCCTTGGCTGAGTGGGTGTGGCAGGCATCCCCGGCGATGAAGATGCGCGGGTCGCGGTCCGACGGGGCCCCGGGCTCCAGGTCGTCGAAGCGGGAAGCCAGGCGCTGGCCCACCTCATACGCCGACCACCAGACGATTTCCTTCACGTCCAAGGTGAAGGGGCTCAGGGTGTGCTGGGCGGTGGCGATCAGCTGCTCGGGGGTGAAGCGGTTGCGGGCCTCGCGATCTTCCGGATCAAGGGCGCCCATGTCCACGTAGAGACGGAACATGTGCCCGCCCTCGCGCGGGATCAACAGGATGTTGCCGCCGTCCGCGTTCTGGATCGCGGCCTTGAAGCGGATGTCCGGGAAGTTGGTGACGGCCAGAATGTCCAGCACGCCCCAGGCATGGTTGCGGGCGTCGCCTTCCAGCTTCACGCCCATCGAGCGGCGCACGTTCGAGCGGGCGCCGTCGGTGCCCACCACGTACTTGGCTCGCACGGTGATATCCTCACCATTGCTGCGCAGGGTTGCGGTCACCGGGTAGCCTCCGGTGTTGGTGTTCTCAACGTTCAGCAGCTCGACGCCGTAGTAGGGGACGGTGCGGGTTGGGCTCTTGGCAGCCTTCTGGAACAGGAAGTCCTGCAGGCGGGCCTGGTTCACGATCAGGTGCGGGTATTCGCTCAGGCCCTCGGCCACATCCTTGTTGCGTCCGGTGCGCACGATGTTGTTGCGGTCTTGCGCATCCGGGCCCCAGAAGGTGATCTCGTTGATGCCGTAGCCCTCGCGCAGCAGGCGGTCGGCCAGGCCGAAGGACTCGAACATCTCGACGGTGCGGCAAGCCACCCCGTCGGCGTGCCCGCGCAGCAGCGGACCGTCGTTCTTTTCCACGACCAGGGTGGTAATTTCCGGGAACTGCGCCAGCTGCGCGGTGAGCACCGCGCCGGCGGGGCCGGTGCCGGCGATCAGCACGTCGACCTCGGCGGGAATGACCTGGGGGTTGTGTTCGCGGACCGCCTCGAAGAGATCCGGGTCGCCGGTGTGGAAGCCGTTGAGATAATACTGCATGAGAATTCTCTTCGTTTGGAGCCGCCACCGATGGAAGCTGGAAGGATAACTGGATCACCATCAGGCTAGTGCTGCGTCACATGAACCGGCCAAACAGTTCTGCTGGGCAGAACACTGACTCGGGATAGGCTTTGGGTATGCAGTTCAGACGCTACCGTCGCAAGCAGCCGGCCTATCCCATCGAGTCGGTGGACAAGGCGCTGGCATTGCTGGAGCTGCTGCGCGACTTCGGCACCCTGCGCCTGAGCGATGTCGCGGTAGAGCTGCGGGTTTCGCGTTCCACCGCCCACCGCTTGCTGGCCATGCTGGTCTACCGCGGCTTTGCCGAGCAGGACGCCTCGCGGCGCTACATCCCCGGACCCGCGCTGGGCGCGGCCCCGGCCGGGATGAGCTGGACCGCGGAGCTGCGCCGTAGGGTGCTGCCGCAACTGCAGCAGTTGAGCGGGCAGCTGGATGAAACCGTGAACCTCATGGTGCGTGCCGGAACACAGGTGAGGTTCCTGGCCACGGTCCAGGGGTCCCAGCCGCTGCACGTGGGGGACCGCCAGGGCGAGGTGATGCCGGCGGAGCGGGCGTCGGCCGGCCGTGCCATACTGGCCCAGCTCGGCACCCTGGTGGTGCGGGAGCTGTATGTGCGCGATGCACAGATCAACAAGGCGGAATTCTCCGAGTCGTGGTTTACCGGGCTGGAGCAGGACCTGGTGGTTGCCCAGCGCATGGGCTTCGCGGTGAACATGGAGGAAACCGAGGCCGGGATCAACGCGCTTGGCGTGGGGATCCGCGACGGAGCAGGGGAGGTGGTGGCTGGGTTGAGCGTGTCCATCCCGCCAGTGCGTTTCCGTCAGACTTTCGAAGCGGGACTTCCGGCAATGGTATTCGCCGCGCGGGACCGCATTGAAGAAGAGCTGAAAGACTTCATTGTCAGCGAGTGAGTGATAATCGCGTTCCGAAGCGTCGGTGTGTAAAATTGTTTACCCTGTTTATAAATCCGGCGCAAAAGTGTTGGTAACTTTTCCTGTGGGTTCCCATCGAACTTAGAGAATCACCCTTAGGGTATCGCGGCAGTTGGACACCGAACGATGATCTCCGGACAGTGGCGGTGTACGTCGACGGGGGGCACCGGGATGCATGAATACAAAAAACCAACAGGCATCGTGGGACCGTTGAGTAACTGTGCCCATGATACCTGTTGGTTTTTAGTTAGACCGTGCTCGAGACGTGGCGGACGAACCTTTGAACTCGATCGTTGCCGCTCGGGCCGAAGATGTGCTCCGGTGGACCTGCGTCGACCACGTGGCCGTCTTCCATGAACACCACCCAATCGGCGACATCACGGGCCAACTTCATTTCGTGGGTGACGATCACCATGGTCATTCCTTCGTTGGCGAGATCGGCGATGACCTCAAGTACTTCTGCAACCAGTTCGGGGTCCAGCGCGCTGGTCGGCTCATCGAAAAGCATCACCGAAGGCTTCATGGCGAGCGCCCGGGCGATCGCCACACGTTGCTGCTGCCCACCGGAGAGCTGATGCGGGTACTTTGAGGCATGCTGAGCCAAGCCGACGCGAGCCAATAATTCGCGTGCGCAGGCTTCGGCTTCCTGCGCATTCATCAATCCGGTCTGCTGCGGTGCCAGGGTGATGTTCTGCAAAACACTCAGGTGCGGGAAAAGGTTGAAACGCTGGAACACCATGCCGATGTTTGTACGCTGTTTGGCCATGTCGGCGTCGGACCGGGCAACCTGGCGTCCGTCTGAGGACCGGCGGTAGCCAATGGTTTCACCATTGACCGTGACAATGCCACCGTCATGAGGTTCCAAATGATTCAATGTGCGAACCATGGTGGTCTTGCCGGAACCCGAGGGACCGATAACCACCACAACTTCTCCCTTGTGCACATCCAGATCAACGCTCTTGAGGACCTGGTTGCTACCGAACGTCTTGGTCACCTCGCGGGCCTCCACGATCTTTTCACCGCTGTGCGAGTGACGCTCGCGCATCCGCTCGACACGGCGGACCGTATCCTCCTGCACGTCCTCCAGGGTGCTGCGTCGTCGAGTGACATCAAGGCGCCGTTCAAGTATTCCGCGCAATTGGTCGAACACGGTGACCAGCAGCACGTAGAAGGCGGCAACAGCGGTGAGGGTTTCAAGAACCATGAAGTTCTGGGTGTAAAGACGCTGGCCGACCAAGAGGATTTCCGGAAGCGAAATCACCGAGGCTAGGGAAGTGAGTTTGAGGATAGAAACGAACTCGTTGCCCAGTGCCGGAAGCGAGATGCGAAATGCCTGCGGCAGCACGATCCTTCGTTGGAACTGGCCGTACTTCAGTCCTAGCGCCTTGGCGGCTTCACGCTGATCCAGCCCCACCGAGAGCAGCCCTCCACGGTGGATCTCCGCCATGTACGCGGCTTCGTGCAGGATCATGGCGATGAGCGCCGCATTGAATGACGAGCCAAGAATGACTTGTGAGGCGGGAAAAACCTGTGGAATGTTGTAGGCGAAGACAAGCAGGACAAGCAGCGGAAGGCTACGGAAGAGCCACGTGTAGACACCTGCAATTGTGTTCAGGGCCCGAGTGCGCGATTCGCGCATGAGCGCGAGCATGATGCCTGCGATGTTGGAGATGACCCAGGCCAAGACCGCCAGGCACACCACGATGCCGGCGCCCTTCCACAGATCGGGATCGAGGAACAGCGAAAAAGTATAGCTCCAGTCGAATTGCATTGCTCAGCCCTACTTCCGATTCATGGATTCTTTGAGCACGGCCGGGTCGACGGGCTCAAGGTTGTACTTCTCAAGCAACTTGGAATAGGTGCCATCGGACTGCAGCTGTTCCAGGGCTCCGGTCAGCGCTTGCTGCATTTCCGCGTTCCCCTTCTTGACGCCCAGACCGACCGCGATCGGGTAAATCAATTCGGTGCTCGTGAGCTTCAACCGATTGCCTGTCTTGTCGACCACGGTCTTGGCAACGGCTCCGTCGGTCATCTGCGCGTCAACCTGGTTGGACAACAGCGCCTGGGTAGCTTCCGGGTCGCTGGGGAATTCCTTGACCGTGATCCGGCCCTTGCCCGCGGCCGCGCACTTGTCCGATTCCTCTCCGGGGAGGATCGTGGCGATGACGGTAGCCGTGACCACGCCTACCGACTTACCGCACAGATCTTGGGCCGTGACGAAGGCAGTTGAATCCGCGCGAGAGATGATCGAGTTTCCGGTTTGGAAGTAAGGCACGAAGTCGACTTCCTTGGCCCGGGTCTCTGAAATGTATAGCGTTGAAGCGATGACGTCATACCTGTCAGCCTTGATGCCCGCGATGATTTGCGCGAAACGGGTATCGACGAAGTTCGCCTTGGTGCCCATGCTTCCGGCGAGGGCGTTCATCATGTCTACATCGAACCCGGCTGGCTTGCCGTCCACCAGCATGTCGTAGGGCGGGTAGGTCAGGTCAGAGCCGACGGTGAGGGCTGACGCGACCTTTGAATTGACTTGACTTGCTTTATCCTCCGTCGGTGCGGCGGCATTTGTGGTTCCAGAGCAGGCGCTGAGCGCTAAAGCCGCGACGGCGGTGCCGGCAGCAAGGACGTAGCGAAGTGGCATGGCCATGGAAATCTCCTAAAGTTTATGGGGTGGTTAGTTGCTATGAACGTGGCGTTCGTTGCTAGCGGGATTGATTGCACCACTGGTTCGCCAGCGCGGCGTAAATGGCGATGATTTCGTCGTACTTCGCTTGTTCGACCCATTCATCTGCCCAGCTGTAAGGCGGAGTGCCGGGACCGATATTGATGGCCGGTATCCCGGCCTGAGCCAGGGGAACCATATCGGTCCAAAACGGGATGCCCTTGAAGATTGGAGTGGAACCGATCGATGCCACGGCGTGTGCGGTGGCTTGGGCAATCGGGCTCTCCGGGTCAATTTCATAGGGTAGACGTGGTCCCGAGAGCCAATGTTCGCTGAATTCGACGGTAGCCTTGATTCGCGGGTCCACAGCCGTCAACCGGCCAATCATCTCCTCGGCCTGCTCGCGTACCTGGTAGGGATCTTGGCTTGGAAGCAGCCGGATATCGCAAGTCATCTCACAACGATCGGGCACTTGGTTGTGCTTAGTGCCACCTCGAATGGTGCCGATGTTCAAATTCGGTCCGCCGGGAAGCTCCGGATGAGGCCGATAGGGCATTTCGGATTCAAATTTGCGCATACCGGCCAGGATCGGCTCCATGGTCTCGATGGCATTCAGTCCCAGTTCCTTGGCAGAGGTGTGGGCCTGCTTTCCATGGGTAGTCACCTTCAGATAGGCGGCTCCGCGGTGAACAGTTCCAATCGTGTTGTCGGTAGGCTCGCCGCAAATCCCGGCATCGGCGGTGAATCCCGCGTCAAGCAGGGATCGGGTGCCGACACCTCCCTCGAAGTGGCAGGAAACGCCCTGGAATACGACATCACCCTTAGGGCGCTGTCCTGACAGCGCGATATCACGCATGACAGCCAGGCCAGCGGTGGTTGCCGCTTTCATGTCGGCGATTCCGGCCCCGTAGATTTTTCCGTCTTCAACGGTGGCAGCGAACGGATCCTTGGTCCAGTCCGGGGAGATCTCATAGGTATCAAGGTGGCCGTTGAGCAGGAGGGACTTGCCCCCGCCTGTTCCCTTGATTCGTCCGCCGACCGAGTAGCGGCCTGGCATGGATTCCACGAGTGCGACCTCGTCAACTCCCCACTGACGCATCGATTCGGCCATGAATTCGGCGAGCTGGGTTTCTCGACCCCATGTCGAATCGATACTCAGAACTTCATGGAGCAGTCCGAGGTTTCTGGTGGAAATTTCAGCCGGTGTGGGTTGCTTGGTTGGCACAGTCATGGGAATCCTCTGTCTGGTTTGCGAGGCCAGCGGAAGTGCTACTGGCATTGAGTCGACTATGCGCCACCACGTAGAGTGTTGTAAATCACATGAATTTGAAGGAAGGTATCGGAAAAATCGATGGCTGATATAACGCTCAAGCAAATCGAGTACCTGCTGGCCGCTGCTGAAACAGGCAGTGTTACTGCGGCCGCGGCCAAGCTGTTTCTCAGTCAATCGGCGGTGTCGACTGCGCTGGCGGAATTGGAGCAGAGTCTGGGTGCGCAGCTTTTCATTCGCCATCCGCGCGGCATGACACTGACAAATGCCGGCCGTGAAGCACTGGCTGACGGCCGACGAATCTTGGGAAGCGTTCAAGAAATGCGTGAAACGGCGCGCGCGAATTCGGATTCCCTGGTCGGCGGTTTGAGTGTCGGATGCTACTCGACCATGGCCCCGGTGCTGTTGCCGCGGGTTATTGACGGGTTCTTGAAACGCAACCCGCAGGTGGATCTGTCGTTCGTCGAGGGATCGCATTCGATGCTCGCTGAGCAGCTTCGGAGTGGTGCCATAGACCTTGCAATTGTTTACGATTATGACATTCGGGAGCTCAAGCACCCTGATGAATTCACGCTTCACAGGGTTGATGCGATGGCGCCGCATGTGCTGCTTCCGCCGGACCATCGGCTGGCTGAACGCAAAAAGGTGAACCTGCATGAACTGGTTGGCGAGGATTTAATCCTGTTCGATCTTGCGCCCGGGGGAGAGTATTTTCTCTCCCTGTTCCAGCATTTCGGCCTGGAGCCGAAAGTTCGGTTTCGCACGACAAGTTTTGAAATGGTGCGTGCCATGGTGGCCCGCGGCCTCGGGTATTCGATACTCAGCCAGCGCACTGATATTTCGATGAGCTACGAGGGCAAGGTCTTTGCGACTCGCGAGCTTGGCGATGAAATCGCCCCTCTGGCTGTTTCGACCGCGCGCTTGACCCGGGCCCGTCCCACTCGCCGAATGCAGGCTTTTGCTGAAGAACTCTCGCAGCAGCTCACCGCGTGGAACGGAATCGGGGGAATAGGGCTCTGACAATGGTTTCACTTTTTTCGATGGAGTGATCTCAAAGAAACTAATTGTCCTATTGTGCGCTGTGTCACAGACTGGTTTGTATCAACAAAGCTACCGGCGAAGGCCGGACGAACCAGGAGGCAGGACATGGCAACATCGACTGAAACCACCACTGCCAACGGAAAAGCCGTTGGCCGTCAGGAAGCCGGCGAAAAACCAGACCTTCGCACCGCGTTTGTGCAGGCCATGGGCCGCACTGCAACCGGGGTTACCGTCGTCGGGACCGACGGCCCGGGCGGACGGCTGGCCCAGACTGTCAGCGCAATGTGCTCAGTCTCCGCCGATCCGGAAACCCTGCTGGTCTGCGTCAACCGCAAGAGCCCGCTCAACGAGGAAATCGCGCGCAATGGGGTTTTTTCGGTTTCGGTGCTCGGCGTACAGCATGATCACGTTGCAGACACTTTCGCCGGCCGCCCCTGGCCAGGCAAGGACCGGTGGGATTTCACCTGCGGCAATTGGACGAGCTTGCCGCAGGGGAGCCCGGCCGTTGAAGACGCGGTCGCCATTTTCGAGTGCAACCTGCGCCAGGTCGTCGAATGCGGAACGCACTTTATCTACTTCGGCAATGTGACCCATGCCGATGGACGAGAAGGCGAGCCACTGACCTACCACGCGCGCACCTACGGCAAGCCGCTGCCGGTTCCGCCTTCCGTTTTCGAGGACTATCCCGGTTCCGGGCCGGTCCGCTAAAGGTCAACTACTCCAACAATTGAAAGGTAACTGCTGTGCTTCGTACTGGTGATGAATACCGTGAATCGATTCGAGACGGTCGAAAAGTCTATGTTGACGGGGAGGAAGTGAAGGATGTCACGACCCACCCAATGTTCAAGCCGATCGTGGACAAGCGCGCGAGGATCTACGACATGGCCCACGAGGAGTCGACGCAAAGCGTCATGACCTATGCGGACTCCAACACCGGCGAAATGAATGCCATTGGCAACAGACTGCCTCGGACCAAGGAAGACTGGTGGGATAAGCGTCGCGCCGTGGACGCAGTGCAACGCGAAGCCGGCGGCGTGGTTACCCGGGTGGGAGACGAAACCATCGGCGAGATGTGGTCGCTTTTTGATGGCCAGGACGTGCTGAACGAAGTTGATCCGGGCTTTTCGGAGAATATCCGCCGCCATATCCAGCGAACGATCACCGAAGACACTTTCCACATTTCGGCCAATACGGATCCCAAGGGCGACCGCTCCAAGGCCCCACAGGACCAGGATCCAGACATGCTGTTGCATGTAGTGAAGGAGACAGACAACGGTATCGTGGTACGCGGCGCCAAGTACGAGACGGCAGCCGCGTATGCCAATCAAGCGTTTACCAAGCCGACCATTGCCAACTGGGGCAATAGCGAGCTGTCCGACTACGCCGTTGGCTTTATTGCCGATCTCGGTTCGCCGGGGCTGAAATTCATTTCACGTACCGGATTCGCCGGGCGGTCCTCCGCCGCGGATTACCCGCTGTCGAACTCGGTAGATGAGGTTGAGTCGCTGGTGATCTTCGACAACGTCGAGATCCCTTGGGAAAACGTGCTTTTCTACCGGCATACGAAGGCTGCTAGTTTCATTCGTTCGACTCTGCACCGCTACTCGGCATTCCCATTCGTGCAGCGTACCCAGCATTTGGCCGACTTGATGATCGGGGCGGCGTTGTGGAACGTGAAGCAGACCGGTCTCGAAAAGCAGCAGGCCGTGCAGGAAAAGCTTGCTCAGCTCGCCTGCTATCGCGAAAACATCAATGCCCACCTCACCGCCTCGATCGCGATGGCCGAGGAAAGCCCGGGAGGGTTGTTGATGCCAAACCAGTCGCTGCTGTACACCGGTCGCGTGACCGCGCTGTCCCAGTTGCCGGCGATGATGCATATTGCCCGTGAACTATGCGGTGGACAGATCTGCATTACGCCGAATTCCGGTGCTTTCGCCCACCCGGACACCAAGGGCTGGCTGGACAAGTATTACTCGATTAACGATGACTGGGTGGCCGAAGACCGGCGCAAGCTGCTGGCGTTCGCCCGCGATCTGCTCAATAGCGACTATGCGGGACACCGGTTGACGTTCCAGCTGTTCGCCCAGTCGCCGCCATTTGCACAGCTTGGCGCGATCTACCGCAACTTCGACTTTGACGGGCCCTTGGACCTGGTCCGAAAGGCCGCGGATCTTTCCGACAATGTCCTGGGCGGACAGGTGCTCGGCTCCGTAAACCGCAGCCAGCTTGATGGAAAGGTGGCTATCAAGTGACCTTCTCATTGGTAGCACGAGATCCGGAAACTGGCGCATTTGGAATGGTGGTCACCTCCTCCAGCCCTGCAGTGGCAGCACGCTGCATCCACTTGCGAGCAGGCACGGGAGGCGTAGCCTCGCAGAACGTCACTGACCCGGGACTGGGCGCAAGGATTCTCGACGAGCTTGCGAACGGAATCGATGCGGTGGAGGCCCTTGCACGGGTCGTCGAAGGCACGGATTTCATAGATTTCCGGCAGCTGTCGGTCGTTGACAACAACGGCGGCACCGCAACCTTTTCCGGCACTGGAACGTTGGGAACGCACCGAACTGTTGAATTCAACGGGGCAGTGGCGGCAGGAAATCTGCTCAGCGATGCGAGGGTGCCGCAAGCCATGATGGACGCCTATCAGAACTCCAAGGCCGACTCTTTCGAAGGCCGCCTGATTGACGGTCTGGCCGCTGGACAGGCCGCCGGCGGCGAGGAAGGACCTGTGCATTCCGCCGGACTGATGGTCCTGGACCGCCATGATTGGGCACCGACAGACCTGAGAGTCGACTGGGATGACGACGATCCCATCGCTGCCTTGGCCAGGCTCTGGGAACGCTGGGCACCTGAGAAGGAAGCCTATCGCACCAGAGCCGTATCACCAGGCTTGGCACCGAGCTATGGGGTGCCCGGGGACGAATAGCACACCACCGAATTGCGAACGGGCCCAACACGAGGACATCGGGTTGGGCCCGTTTCGGTGGAATAGCGGCCTAGCACGGCAGGACAACAGAAAACAATTAGCAGAAGGACATAATTGCCATGGTGAAATCTCGCGCGTCTGTAAAGGAAAAGCAGGCGGCAATGCAAGAATCGACGAATGAACGCGTCATGGGCAAGGTGCTCGATGCTTTGCCCTATCTGATCGGCCTTTCGGAGAAGATCCATGGGAATCCCGAATTGGGATGGCAGGAGCATCAAGCCGCTGAATGGACCGCGAATTACCTCGAATCTGCCGGATTCTCCGTGACACGGAACTATCTGGAGTTCCCTACCGCACTGCGTGCAGTATTCGGCACGGGCAGCAGGCGTGTGGGCATTTTTGCTGAATACGACGCGCTTCCAGGGCTAGGCCACGCTTGCGGGCACAACTTGATAACCGCCATGTCCTGCGGAACTGCGATCGCGTTGGTGGAGTTCGCCAATGAGCTGGATCTGAGCATCGAGGTTTACGGGACGCCAGCTGAAGAAGGCGGAGGCGGCAAGATCGAGATGATCAAGCGCGGCGCTTTTGCCGGTCTTGACTTGGCGCTGATGGCCCACCCCGGGCCCGTGGACTCAGCCGAGGCCAGACCTTTTGCCGTAGGGCACCACAAGGTCGGATATCGCGGCAAGGCTGCCCACGCAGCGGCCTACCCCGAGCAGGGAGTCAACGCCAATGATGCCTTTGTCGTTGCCCAAGTAGCACTGGGTCTCTTGCGTCAGCAGATGGGAGCGGAATCCCGGGTCCATGGGATCCAGACAGTGGGAGGCCAAGCGCCTAACGCAATTCCCGAGCTGACCGAGGGGCGTTGGTACGTGAGAGCCGAGACCCTAGATGAACTGAAAATCCTGGAAGACAAGGTCCAGCGCTGTTTCCAGGCCGGTGCGCTGGCCACCGGGGCGGAACTGAGCTGGGAACCCGAATCTGAACCCTACTCCGAGTTTCGTACCGACGAACGGGCTATGGAACTGTATGTCAAGCACGCGCACGGCCTAGGACGTGCATTTGATGCTCCGAAGGAGCACGCCACGATGAACCGGGCATCCACCGATATGGGCAACGTTTCCCAAATTGTTCCGGCCATTCACCCCTACATCGGGTTGGGCTGCTATCCGATTTCCAACCATCAGCCGGAGTTCGCAGCGTATTGCGTGGGAGATGCAGCAAACCAGGTAATCCACGACGGAGCAGCCGCATTGGCGCTGACCGTTATCGATTATTTCGCGAACTAGAACTGAGCGGGAAACTGCCAAGCTGATAAGGATAAAGCAATGACTCAATACACTAACTCGACATTGGAAACGCGATTGGAATCCGATTCCCTTGGAACTGCCCAGATCCCCAGTGATGCATATTGGGGAATCAGCACGTGGCGTGCAGTTAACAACTTTCCCATCAGCGGTCGGCCGATTGGGTCACTTCGAGATCTTGTCTGGGCCCTCGGTGCAGTGAAAATGGCTGCCGCGAGGTCCAATGAAGCAGCCGGGTTGCTCAGCGCCGAGCATTCACATGCGATTCAACAGGCAGCGGAGGAGGTGATGAATGGAGTATTCGACGACCAGTTCGTAGTGGACAGGATCCAAGGAGGTGCCGGAACGAGCACCAACATGAACGCGAACGAGGTTATCGCCAATCGTGCCTTGGGCATCTTGGGGCTGCGGCGAGGCGACTATCACGAGTTGAACCCGATCGATCATGTCAACCGCAGCCAGAGCACCAACGACGTTTATCCGACCGCGATGAAGATAACCTTGCTTCGCAACTTGGAAAGGCTCATGGTTGAACACCAGCAGCTCATCGAGGCATTCGCCGCGAAAGGACGGGAATTCAGCGCCATCCTCAAGGTGGGACGCACCCAGCTGCAGGACGCGGTGCCCATGACCCTGGGGCAGGAATTCGATGCTTTTTCCGAAACACTGCGCGAAGACCTGTTAAGGCTGAGCGAACTGCAACCGCACCTGACCGAAGTGAACTTGGGTGCCACCGCTATCGGAACCGGGATTACCGCGCCACCGCACTACCGGCAACGCGTGGTCAAGGAGCTGGCCAGCATCACCGGTCTGGACTTGAAACCGGCGACCAACATGGTGGAAGCGACTAGCGACACGGGGGTGTTCTTGCTGTATTCAGGGTTACTGAAGCGCGCGGCGGTGAAACTCTCCAAGATCTGCAATGATCTTCGACTGCTGTCTTCTGGTCCGCAAAGCGGGTTAGGGGAGATCACGTTGCCTGCCCGTCAGGCCGGCTCGTCGATCATGCCGGGCAAGATCAACCCGGTGATTCCCGAGGCCGTAAACCAGGTGGCGTTCCGGGTCATGGGCGCGGACACCACGGTGACGGCCGCCGTCGAAGCCGGTCAGCTGCAACTGAACGCATTTGAACCAGTCATGTTGGACGCCTTGGTGGAATCAACGCAGTGGTTGAGCTCTGCCTGCCGGATCTTGCGCGAGCAATGCGTCGAGGGGATCGCCGCCAATGAGGCATTCCTGACCCGAACCATGGCGGCATCGTTATCGGTGATCACGGGCCTGACACCCTTACTGGGCTATGCAAATTCGGCTGCTTTGGCGAAGGAAGCGCTGGAAGGGGAGAAGAGCTTGCGGCAGCTGGTGTTGGAGCGAGGACTGCTTAGCGAGGAACAGTTGCGCACTGCTCTGTCACCGATGGAGCTGACCGGTGCGGCGCGAGTGGAGCAATCCGGAGCGCGGTGAATTTCGGGATTAGGTGCCTGCACGGATACCTTCAGTCTTTGGCCAAGGGAAAGGAGGACACCGACGGCCCGTTTCCTGACGTGGAAGTTGTGGAACGAGGGAAACGGGCCGGCAGGTGGTTGAACTGCGGGCCTATAGGCCGCGCACCAGCAGGACGTCCAGCACGCGAGGACCGTGTACGCCTTCGACACGTTCGAGCTCGATGTCGCTGGTGGCCGACGGACCGGAAATCCAGGTCAACGGCCGGGTGACGGTCAGACGCGGCATCGCCTCGGGCAGCAGCTGCACGATCGTGGACACCGGAACAATGCACACGTGGTGGTCGGGAACCAGCGAAATCGCGCGGCGGCCCTGGTCGGGTTCACCGTCAAGGATGATGGTCCCGGATTCGGCGATGGATACCGCAGAGGAGGTCACCACGGCGCTGGTCTCATCCAGCTCGGCGACGCTCAACCGGGCACCGGGGGTGTCGATGCGACGGGCAATGCCCTGCGGCAGTGCCGACAGCCAAACGGTGTCCAGCCCGTGCGGATAGACCACGGAAGCGGCCTTGCCAAGCTTGGCAGCCACGAAGTCAGGAATCTGCGCGGCGTCGATGACGTCCACTCCGGCCTTGTAGTCGACCAGCCGGTCGACGAGCATCTCGATGAGCTGCTCCTCGCTCATGTCCGAGCTGGTGCGGTATTCGCGGGGGACTTCCTCGGCGGCCGGGGCATCGGCCAGAGCCGAACGGATGCGTCCGAGGATTTCTTCTTTGGCGCTCACTTGGATTCCTTCTCGTCGCTCCACCAGTCGCGGAAGGACTTGTTTGGCGGGGCCGGGATGTCGCGGCTCTGGGTCCAGCCGGCGGCGATGCCCGGAAGCTTCTTGATCTTCTTGCTCTTGCCGGCGGCCAGGCGGCCCAGCGGCAGCGCCTTTTCCAGCAGGCCGATGTTCTTGCCCTTGCCCAGCGCCCAGGAACCGCCCTTCATGAGCAGGTCCATCTGGGTCGGGATCTTGTGCTTGCCGCGGTTGGCGTCCACGTCATCCCCGCGCAGGTGCACCAGGATTTCGGGGATGTTGATCTTGACCGGGCAGGCCTCGTAGCAGGCGCCGCACAGCGAGGAGGCGTAGGGCAGCGAGCCGTTGTCCTCGGCCTCGATGCCGGTCATCAGCGGCGAAAGGATCGCTCCGATCGGGCCGGGGTAGGTCGAGCCGTAGGCATGGCCGCCGGTGCGCTCGTAGACCGGGCAGACGTTCATGCATGCCGAGCAGCGGATGCAGTTCAGCGCGGAGCGTCCGAATTTGTCGGCCAGCACGCGCGAACGACCGTTGTCCAGCAGCACGATGTGCACGTTCTGCGGTCCGTCGTCTTCGCTCACGCCGGTCCACAGCGAGGTGTACGGGTTCATGCGCTCACCGGTCGAGGAACGCGGCAGCAGCTGCATGAACACCTCGATGTCCTCCCAGTTGGGCAGGACCTTTTCGATGCCCATGACGGTGATCAGGGTTTCCGGAAGGGTCAGGCACATGCGGCCGTTGCCCTCGGACTCCACGACACCCAGGGTGCCGGTGTCCGCCAGCGCGAAGTTCGCGCCGGAGATGGCGACCTTGGCCGCCAGGAACTTCTTGCGCAGGTGCTTGCGGGCCGCCTCGGCGAGCTTCGCGGGCTCGTCGGTCAGGTCCGGATCCACGACCGGCATTTCCTTCAGGAAGATGTCGCGCACCTCGGTGCGGTTCTTGTGGATGGCCGGGACCAGAATGTGGCTCGGCTTGTCGTGGCCCAGCTGGACGATCAGTTCGGCCAGGTCGGTTTCGAAGGCTTCGATGCCTTGGGTTTCCAGATGCTCGTTCAAGCCGATTTCCTGGGTCGCCATGGACTTGACCTTGACGACCTCGGTGGAGCCGGTCTCCTTGACCAGGCTGGTGACGATCTCGTTCGCCTCCTGCGCGTCGCGGGCCCAGTGGACCACGCCGCCGCGTGCGGTGAAGTTTTTCTCGAATTCCAGCAGGCGCTCTTCGAGATTGATCATCGAGGAGTTCTTGATGGCGCTGCCGGCGTCGCGCAGCTGCTCCCAGTCGGGAAGCTCGCCGACCACACGCAGGCGCTTGTCGCGGATCGTGTGCGTGGCGTGGCGCAGGTTCTTGCGCAGCTGGGTGTTGCCCAGTTCGCGGTGCGCGGCCTGGGGGAATGGCTCCTGCTCAAACAGGTTGCCCTGTCCCGGGGCCGGCATGCCGAGGAATACCTGGCTCACAGTTTCACCGTCTCTTCCATGGTGCTGGCCAGGATGTCGGCCAGGTGCAGGGTCTTGGGCTTGGCACCGGTGCGGGACAGGCCGCCGCCGATATGCATCAGGCAGGAAGCGTCGCCGCCCGAGCAGGCCGAAGCGCCGGTGGAGCAAATGTTCTTCACCTTGTCCTCCAGCATGGCTGAGGAAACGTCCGCGTTCTTGATAGAGAAGGTGCCGCCGAAGCCGCAGCACTGGTCGGCTTCCGGCAGCTCGTTCACGGTGATGCCGCCGACGGTCTTGAGCAGGTTGAGCTGGCGGTCGCCAAGCTGCAGCGAGCGCATGCCGTGGCAGGACGGGTGGTAGGTGATGGTCTCGGGGAAGTAGCTGCCCAGTTGCTTCGCGGCATCGGTGATGCCCAGGACATCGACCAGCAGCTGCGACAACTCGTAGGTGCGCTTGCCCACTGCCACCGCGCGTTCCTTCAGCTCCGGCTTGCCCAAGCGCTCGGCGAGGTAGGGGTGCTGGTGCTTGACCGAAGCGACGCAGGAGCCCGACGGCGCGACTGCAACGTCGTAGTCGTCCGTGTCGAAGGCGTTGATATGGTTTTCAACCACAGGCAGGGCTTCGGGCATGTATCCGGAGTTCATGTGCATTTGCCCACAGCAGGCCTGGGCCTTGGGGAAAATGACCTCATGGCCCAAGCGTTCCAGAATTTTCACTGTGGACTTGGCTGTTTCGGGGTACATGGCATCGACGATGCATGTGGCAAAGAGAGCGATCCGCATACTAAATAACTCTTTCGAAGTGTGGTCTGACCATACTATGCGCGAACCTTCTCGATAGTCAAGACTTGTTGTGATGGCTCTCACCTCGTACACTTAGTGGTCGGACCACGTATGGTCAGACCATCACAAGTAAGGACGCCCACACCGTGTTTACCCCAACAACGGACCCCATAGCTGGCAGTGTTGCCATCTCTGCGCTGGTCGCGCTCGTTCCGCTGCTCACCTTTTTCATCCTCCTTGCCGTCATTAAGACCAAGGCCCACGTGGCCGGTCTCGGCTCCTTGGCAGTTGCGATCCTCGTCGCCATCTTCGGCTGGAACATGCCGGTGGGCATGGCGCTGAATTCAGGCGTCATGGGCATGGTGTTCGGCGCCTTCCCAATTGTCTGGATCGTCGTCATGGCGATCTTCCTCTACCAGGTCACCGTGGTCTCCGGCCGCTTCGAGGACCTGCGCCGCGTCTTCGACGTGATCGGCGGCGGCGATGTCCGCATCCAGGCCGTGCTGATCGCCTTCTGCTTCGGCGGACTGCTCGAAGCGCTGGCCGGTTTCGGCGCGCCGGTGGCCATCACCGCGACCATGCTGCTGGCCCTGGGCCTGTCCCCGCTGCGCGCCGCCTGCGCCGTGCTGATCGCCAACACCGCCCCGGTCGCCTTCGGCGCCGTGGCCATCCCGATCACCACCGCCGGTGCGCTGACCGGCATCCCGTCGGCTGAGATCGGCGCCGTGGTGGGCCACCAGTCGCCAATCCTGGCGCTCTTTGTGCCATCCATCCTGGTCCTGGTTATCGACGGCTGGCGCGGCATGCGCCAGACCCTGCCGGCCACCTTGTTCATCGGCTTCTCCTTCGCCGTGGCCCAGTGGCTGTGCGCCACCTACTTCTCCTACGAGCTGACCGACATCGTCGCCTCGCTGGTCGGCCTGGCCGCCGCTGTGATCCTGCTTCGCTTCTGGACCCCGAAGGGCGCCGACGAGGCCCGCGGCCGCATCCTGACCGCCGAGGCCGCCGCGCTGCCGATCGAGCACGGCAAGAAGCTGAACCCTTCCAACACCTGGATGGCGCTGTTCCCCTACCTGCTGGTCATCCTGATCTTCGGCGTGGCCAAGCTCTGGAAGCTGGGTGTGGACATTCCCGCATGGCTTTCCGGCACCGACATCAAGTTCGGCTGGCCGGGACTGCACGGCGCTGTGGTTGACGCCAACGGCGAGGCAGTGTCCTCCACCATCTACAACTTCTCCTGGCTGTCCTCCCCGGGCACCCTGCTGCTGATCACCGGCACCATCGTGGCGCTGGTCTACTCGATGAACGACGGCGGCGGCAAGTACAAGATGACCTTCGGCCGCGGCATGGCCGAGGTCTGGCACACCGTCTTCAACATGCGCTACGCCGCACTGACCATCCTGTCGGTGCTGGGCTTGGCCTACGTGATGAACCTGTCCGGCCAGACCATCACCGTGGGCACCTGGCTTGCCGGCACCGGCGCGTTCTTCGCCTTCCTGTCGCCGATCCTGGGCTGGATCGGCACCGCGGTGACCGGTTCGGACACCTCGGCCAACGCGCTGTTCGCCAAGCTGCAGCAGACCGCCGGCATGAACGCCGGCATCGATCCGACCCTGCTGGTGGCCGCCAATACTTCCGGCGGCGTGGTCGGCAAGCTGATCTCCCCGCAGAACCTGGCCATCGCCGCCACCGCGGTGAAGATGGAGGGCCAGGAATCGGTCATCCTGAAGAAGGTCGCCGGGTGGTCCGTGGGCATGCTGCTGGTACTGTGCGTGCTGGTTTACCTGCAGTCCACCCCGGTGTTGTCCTGGATGCTGCCGTAGCCTGAATCCGGGCTAAAATTGGGTCTTGATGTCAGTAAATCCAGCTCCACGTGCATACCAAGTCGTTCTCACCGCAATTGAGAAAGACCTGCGGTCAGGAGTCCTCACGCTGGGAGACCAGCTCCCCGGCGAGAGGGCCCTGGCTGAAAAACACGGAATCTCCCGCGCTTCGGTGCGCGACGCGATCCGCATCCTCGACGTGATGGGGATCGTGCGCACCTCCACCGGTTCGGGTCCGAACTCCGGTGCGGTGATCATCTCCGAGCCCTCAGCCGGAATCTCCCAGGCACTGCGCTTGCATGTGGCGGCCAAGGGGATCAATGTCCGTGAGATCGTGGAATCGCGAATCCTGCTGGAAACCTGGGCAGCGCAGATGCAGCCGCGCGATACCGTGTACGCGCAGCAGGTTCTGGACCGCACCGCGGTGCTGATCATGCGCATGGACGACCCGCAGCTCTCGCGCGACGAGTTCCACCGCATCGACGCGGAGTTCCACGTGCTGCTGGCCTCCACGGCCGGCAATGCGGTGGTCGAGTCCATGATGGAGTCGCTGCGCAACTCGATCAGCGACTACGTGGCCGCTTCGATCCCGGATGACGAGTCCTGGCAGCCGATCGTGCGCACGCTGCGCCGCCAGCACAAGGCGATCCACCACGCGTTCGCCACGGACCAGCGCGAGCGCGCGGCCCAGCTGCTCGAGGAGCACATCAACTGGTTCTACTCGCAAACCCGATAGCAAGACCAACGCCGAGGCCTTCGGTCCAAGAATGGATCGAAGGCCTCGGCTTTTTGCGCTGAATTTTGGCGAAGTCTGGAAGCGATACGTCGACAGGCACCGTCCGTGCAGGGGCTAGACGATGGCAGCTTGCCACCTTCCAAGACGCAGTCAGCCTGAGCCAGAAGTGCTTCAACTGCTTTTGGGATGTTACTCGTATCAAGTGCAGCGGCGGGTGACAACAACGAGCACCATCGGTAATTTGTGCTTACACGCCACTGGGCAAGCCTAGGAATCAGTCGGCAAATGGCTCCGACACCCAATGGGGATGCTCTCCGAAGCTCAGTTCGCAGTTGCGGCAGGAATACCTTGGCACCGGTGGGTTCGGAATGACGCAGCCGCCAACGACGTATTCCTCTTCATCAGGCGGGAAAGCTGGCATGCCCCACAAGTATTCCTTTGGGTTCCGGGCTCCGCAGTTCGGGCAGGCAATGCGCATTCCCCGGAGATGCTTGAGCGTTGGTGCATGCATCAGCCGGTGGCAATCGGCGCATAACAACGCTGCATCATCGACATGGTCCTGGATGTCCCAATGCAGATCGACATGATGATCGCGGAAGAAGTGAACCGTACTCCTGCCCTTGACATTGGTCTGGCAGCCGTCGCAGTAGTCGGTTTCTGAATCATGTCTTTGCGCGAGGGCCAAGGCATGCACCGTGGCTGTAGCTTCCGACTCGCTATCGACCCTGCAGGCTCCCGCATCGAGGTACAACGGGCGCGGATTTTCAACGAGCCCGGTCAACGCTTTGAGAACGCGCTCCGCGAGCTGGGGATTGAGCGCCTGCGAGGATCGAAGCAGCCCGGAATCGCACAGCTGTTCGAGGTCCAGCAACGAAATCGGCTGGGCGAATGTTGCCTCGCGGCGGACATCGTAGGTTCGCCCTTCTAGTGAGTTCACGGTTTCCAGTGCCACAATCAACGGAGGCGTCGTGGCAAGGACGGTAAGTACCATGGTGCCTGCCGAAATTTCTTCCCCGATATTCCAGACACGTTGATCCATCCTGGACACATCGAGGTAGGCTGCGGCACCGATCGCGTCAGGCTCCCAGCAGAAGTACAACTTCTTTTCGGATCCCAGCGTGAAGGGCATCTCGGCATCGATTTCATTGCGCTGGCGGTTCAGCAGCGCGTTGGGCGGGAAATGGGGCCTAAGCTGTTCTTCGAATGGCTCATGCTGGCGAATCATGTCGATTAGTTCCTGTCGAGTCATATCCATGCAGGCCCAAGCCTGCTCGGGTGACGTCAGTTGGCCGTAGCGGGAAATCAGTTGCGCGCGGTCGAAGGAGCGGTAGTCGGTCATTAGGTCAGGACCCCCGGTGCGATGAGCTAATTGTTGACTAGAATCTATCCGGTTCTTCCGACAAATTGGCGACCAACTACCAGATGATCAGCGGAAGCTTGCTGAATCCGCTGCCGGGGAAGTGGGCGCGGACCGGCGGATCGTTCTCGATGGGCACCAGCCGGTCGACGCGCAGGATCAGTTCCTCGATCAATACCCGCAGTTCCAGCCGTGCCAGGGGCGCACCGGGACAGTTGTGGATCCCTGCCCCGTAGAGCAAGTTCAGGCTGGGATCCCGGTCGAGGAGGATGTCGTCGGGATCTCCGAAGACGCTTTCGTCGCGGTTGGCCGAGGCCCACATGATGCTCACACGTTTGCCGGCAGGAATACGGACCCCGGAAATCTCTACATCCTTGGTGGTGACCCGCCGGTTGGAAACTAGCGGTGCATGGGAGCGTAGTACCTCGTCGGTAAAGGCATCGACCAGGCGTGGATTGCTGCGAAGCCGCGGCCACAGTTCCCTGGCCTGGGACAGCAGATTAGCAAGGATGCCGACACTGGCCGAAATTGTGCTCAGTTCGCCTACTGTCCAATTGCGCAGCAGGCTGACCAGTTCCTCATCGGTCATCTTGCGGTCGTGGACCCGCTCGTTCATCAGACTGGTGGTTAGATCCCTAGGCGCGTTTTCTCCAGCACGGCGCCGGTCGCTCAGCAGTTGGCGGATGTAGCCGTCGAACTCCATGGCGATCTGCTTCATGGCAGTGTGGTTCTGCTCGCCGGTCGCAACAAGGTTCCTGATGGTCCAGCGGCGCAGCGGCTCCTCCAAGTCAGCAGGCCAGCCGAGAAAAGGACTTTGCCCCCGCAACGCATAGATTTCCGCGAAAATCTCGGAGAAGTTCAGCTTCTGCGCACGTGGCAAGGCATCAATCAATTCTGCGGCAATGCTGCGACACACCGGTTCGAATCTCTCCATGACCCCTGGGGTGAAGTACCGGTCATTGACCTGCCTGGAGATCGTGTGGTGAGGAGGGTTCATGCCGTTGGGCACCGTCAGACGGGCAGATACCGCATCGCTGAAACTTTCATGGTCGCCCAGAAGAGTGAGCACGTCCTCATGGCGGAGGATCGAATAGCCTAGGAAATCGCTATGGGCTACGGGGCATTGCAAGCGAAGCCGGTCGTAGGCAGCGATCTGGTTGGCGAGCGCTTCGGGATCCTTGGGGTCCCACTGGACAATTTCCTGCGCAGGCATGGCAGTTCTATCCGGTCCTTAGCCTTCGCAGTCAGCCTATGAGTGCCACACTGCGGAAACAAGACTCTGTGTACAGCATGGCGTCGCCCATGAAGCGGGCAACGCCATGCTGATCAGCTAGTTGTTCGAATCCAGAGAGATCTTGGTGCTCACCGGCACCGGGTTGGCGAACAGGTCCAGTACAGGGCAGTGGGCATCGACGGCCTGCCGCAGTTCATCGTAGCGTTCAGCGGATTCCGGGCCGGAGATCTGCACGTCCAGGTCTACCGAGGTGAAGCCCGGGCGGATCGACTTGTCGATGCCGAACAGGCCGCGTACATCCAGATTTCCGTTGGCCACGATCTTCACGTCGTCAACCTGGATATTCAACTGCTCGGCATAGAGGCGGTAGATAACCACTTGGCAGGAGATCAGGGCGCCCAGTGCATATTCGACCGGGCTCGCTGCCAGGTCGTCGCCGCCCAGGGCCGCAGGCTCGTCCACGGTGAAGGTGTGCTTTCCGGAGATGATGTTGCTGGCTACCGAACCGAAGCCCTCGCCCTGGACAATGAAGGTCAGCTTGGCGCTGTCCGGGGCGGTGGAGATGCGTTCGCCCCAGCCGGTGCCAGCCTGCTGCAGGCGGGCGGAGCGGTCTTCGGCAACGGAAATGGTGGAAGCTGCGGTAGACATGAGGAATTGATCCCCTTTCTGGCGCAAGGGGCGCCATCGCTTACGAACCTGTCTTTCAGGTCCGTCGAATCATCACCTGGAGCACCCCGCACAATGACGCGAATAGGGTTGCCGTCCAACCAGCCAGGGCTTGTGTGATTGGAACTCGTGATTCAGTAGTTACTTTTCTACCGGGTTTCTCCGGTGTTGGTAAATAGCAGTCTTCATGTTTCGTCACAGGGCAAACTGTCTGTCGCACCGATAGAATTGGGACTGAAATCCGCGCAGGCTCAGCGCGGCCGCCCACCCGAGAAGTTGCGTGTATGGATTACCAGCTAACACCCGTTGCCGCTCAGACACTAGTGACCGAGGAAGAATACGCCGCAGGTTGGGCTATCGCCAACGAGGGACAGGTATCCATCCACGACCGGAAACAGACCCCGGGAATGTCCGCCGTATTCGGCTGGGTGAATAATGCGTTCGTAGTGGTCCAGTTGTCGATCCAGGGTACGAATATCAGCTTCAGCAGTCGCTGCGATGCCCACGAAGGGGAGTACTCCTGCGAGCATGTCGCCGCTCTGCTCGTCGAGGCAACCCAGATCGACGGTGGGGGCTTCAGAGTTACGGATGCAGTAAGGCCACAAGATACTTGGAAGATGCCGCAGGTCGCGCAGTGGGAACGAACCCTGAAACGGCTGCTCCCACACGTTCCTGAGAGCAGTGAGTTCGAAGACGAGCTTGAAGAAGAGCCCTTGGGCCTCATCCTGAAGGTCGTTGCGGCCACCCGTTTTGGCAGGCCAAGCGTGCATCTCAATGCACGTCCCGCACGCAGGGGAGCGCGCAGCCCGTGGGTGCAGACCGGGGTGTCATGGCGCAAACTGCCTTTCGACGACCGCTTCGCCAAGGAACAGCGCCGCGCGGCCAACGAACTGGTCATGCTCAACGAGCGCGCACAACACGACCTGTACGGACATGTTTGGGATGCCACCGACTGGATCACCCTGAATAACCTTCCCGGCAAGGATCTGCGTGAAGCCTTCGAACGGATCAGGGAATCCGGGATCCACCTTGTCAACGGGAATGCCAGCAACCGCGCCGACGTGGCCCTAACCGATCTGGCCGGGTCCGCTTTCCTGGACCTGCGGCGCAGCGAGAGCGGCTTGACAGTTGAGGGCATCATCCGTGGGCCGAACGGCGAAACCGAGCATGTCCTGGCGTTGGGAAACCCTCCAACGCTGGTGGCCTACGCCGATAAACCCCTGGACAAAACCAAGGATCTTTCCATTGCCCCGCTGGATGAAGCCGTCGGCCAAGAGCTTAAGGATCTCATCAGCTCCGGTGCCATGGTGGTTCCGGCCGAAGACATCCAAGACTTCGAAGCCCGATTCCTGAATTCCCTCCGGCAGGTAGCGCCGGTGCGCAGCCAGGATGACAGTTACGAGGTGCCACAACCGGCGCGACCGGTCCTCCAGGTTCAGCTGGAACAAACCGAATCCGGTCTGGCTCTGCGTTTCACGTGGAACTATCCGCCCAAGTCACCGCGTCAAAAATCGGTTGAACGGGAAATCATTAACTCGGTTCAGGACAAGCTCGGAGGCGACGAGCCGCTGGGTAAGGCCACCAAAAATGGCGTGTTCCCTGCACAGGAGCTCACCAAGGACCAGGCTATCGAGTTCGTGATGTACCTTCTCCCGCTGCTGGAAGAACATCCGGACATCCAGATTCGCGGCAACGAAAGCCTGCCGAACTACACCCTGAATTCTGAACCTGCCACGGTAAGCATCGAAGCGGGGGAAAGTGCCGGGGACTGGTTCGACCTGTCGGTTGAGGTGTCCATCAACGGACTGAAGGTGCCTTTCGCTGAGTTGCTTTCTGCGCTGACCATGGGCGACGAATACCTGGTCCTCGAAGACATGACGGTGATTCCCATCGATGGACAGGAATTCCACCAACTGCGTCAGCTCGTGCAAGAAGCCGGTGAACTGGGCACCGTCTCCGGCAACAGCATTCGAATTCACCGGTTGAGCATCGACTGGTGGCAGGAACTGGTGGATCTGGGCATTATCGAAGCCCAGGAAAACCGATGGCTCCAGACCATGTCGGAACTGACTAACGGGGACCAGCTTGAGAAGATCAACCTCACCGATTCATTCACGGCTCAGCTGCGTCCCTACCAGGAACAGGGTGCCGCCTGGCTGAACTTCCTGCGTACGCATTCGTTGGGTGGGGTCTTGGCGGATGACATGGGCCTGGGCAAAACCGTGCAGCTGCTGGCCGGACTGGAACAGGCTCGCACGGAGGATCCCGAGCAGAAGTTCCTGGTGATCGCTCCGACCTCGGTCGTCGGAAACTGGGTCAACGAAGCCACGCGGTTCACCCCGCAGATGCGGGTGCAGTCCATTACCTCGACCGCAAAGAAGACGGGGCTGAGCATCTTGGAGCAGATCGGCGATGCCCAGCTGGTCGTTACCAGCTACGCCATCTTCCGGCTGTCATTCGAAGAATTCGAGGAAGCCGGGTTCTCGGTGCTGATTCTCGACGAGGCACAGCAGCTGAAGAACCATACCTCCAAGGGATATAAGCAGGCGCGCCAGCTCTCGGTTCCATGCAAGCTGGTGGTGACCGGTACCCCGATGGAAAACAACCTGATGGAGTTGTGGGCACTGGTCTCGCTGGCTGCACCCGGTCTGCTCGGTGGCCAGAAGGCATTCAAGGACAACTACCAGAAACAGATTGCCGACGGTGATTCGGAACGCCTTCAACGGCTGAAGAAGCGGCTTCGTCCGTTCGTCTTGCGCCGTACCAAGGAGCAGGTGGTCCCGGAACTTCCAGCCAAGACCGAGCAGGTCCTGGAAGTCGAGCTGGAACCCGCGCACCGCAAGGCCTATGACCGCCGCTTCCAGCGAGTGCGCCAGGAAGTCCTGGGACTGGTGGATGACGTGGATTCCAACCGATTCAAGATCCTGCAGTCATTGACCCTGCTCCGGCAGCTGGCGCTGGATCCTTCGCTGGTTGATGAGGGAACTGCGCCCAGCGCCAAGTTGGAGATGCTGCGCGAGCTGATGGCAGACGCAGTAGCCGAGGGGCACAAGATCTTGGTCTTCAGCCAGTTCACCAGCTTCCTGGGCAAGGCGAGGGACATTGCGGTGGAACTCGGAATCGACCACGGCTACCTGGACGGCGCGACCAGCGGTCCCAAGCGCAAGGACATGATTGACGGGTTCACCGACGGGCAATTCCCGGTCTTCTTCATTTCGCTAAAGTCCGGCGGCTTCGGCATCAACTTGACCACCGCCGACTACTGCATCTTGCTTGATCCCTGGTGGAATCCGGCGGCCGAAGCACAGGCTATCGACCGCGCGCACCGCATCGGCCAGACCAAGCCGGTGTACGTCTACCGACTGGTTGCCAAGGACACCATCGAATCAAAGGTGCTGGCTTTGCAAGCCAAGAAGACCCAGCTGTTCAACGACGTGCTGGGTGAGCAGTCGGATGCGGCGCAGTCCTCGGTACTGAGCGCGGATGACTTCCTGGCCTTGATGCAGTAGACCGGTTTCCTGCTGCACAGCGAAAGGCGGATTTCTGAACAAAAAATTTGATCAGAAATCCGCCTCCTGCATATTCAAGGTATGAAAGACCTACACGATGTCGTCGAAGGTCGAGTTGAGCCGGTGCATGAGATGGCCGAAGGCTTCCAGGTCGTCGTGGTCCCAGTCGCTGAGGTGGTTGCGCAATTGCTGGCGCAGCATGTCGCCGCTGGAACGCCATTTCTCGCGGGCCTCATCGGTGGCGGAAACCAGCTGGGCCCGACCGTCCTGCGGATCTGGCGCGCGGGAGACCAGCCCGATGGATTGCAGATGCTGAACCAACCGTGACACAGTCGCCTTGTCGAGGCGAAGTTTTTCGGCGAGCACACCCTGTTGCTGGGCGTCTTCGCGGATTACGACTGCAAGAAGTCGATATCCCTGATCCTGCAGTTCAGGATGGATGATTTTGGCGCGGCGAACCAGCATCTGGCGCGCACGAAACAACAGGGCGGTGAATTCGTCTTCCACCTTTTGCATCAACTGTTCTTCTTGCATGCTTTCTATTCTAAGATTTTTGACGGTGCCATGGCGTGATTGGGCGCAATTTGGTCAAAGGAATTAATTGTGCATCAATCATGAATTGCATTTGGCGGATCTGGATCATTCACCTTTTGCCGGTTTTCGCTCAGAACCATTGAGTACGGTGACCTTGGTTGTGCGGGAAAACCATGCGGGATTGCGGCGGCATGTTTCGAAGACTCGTCCTGCTAGGTGGGCATAGCCTATGAAAGACGACAGGGAGTTCGAAGAAAAATGTTCCACACGCAACTGGTTATCGACGGCGGACAAACCGAAACAAAGCTACGGATTATCCGCCAGAGTGACGTCTCGGAATTGCGCTTGCCCGGTGTCCAGACGCATCTGCCGGTTCTGCCCCAGCTGGCGGCCGCCATCGGGCACGCGGCAAATATCAGCGCGGCCGGGTTCGACGTCGTTTCCGTCGGCACCACCGGTCTGACCAAGGCCGAGCTGGACGCCGGGGAGCTCATGGCGATGCTGGAACCAGGAATGGCATCGGGTCTCAATCTGGCTCATGACTCGGTGTCAAGTTACCTCGGGGCATTGGGTGACCGGCCAGGGGCAGTGGTTGCCGCGGGTACCGGCGTAGTCACCCTCGCCGTAGGAGCCCGCACCACAGCCCGCGTGGACGGCTGGGGCAACATCATGGGGGATGCCGGCAGCGCCTACTGGATGGGGCAGCAGGCGCTGTCCGCGGTGATGCGCGCCCGCGACGGCCGCGGACCGCAGACGGCCCTGGGCATCGCCGTCAGGGACCGCTGGCCGGATCTCGAAGAAGCCTACATCCAGCTCCAGGCCGACCCGAACCGGATTGCGGTGGTGGCCTCCTTCGGCAAGGAGGTTTCCCTGCGCGCAGTGGACGATCCCGTCGCAGCCAGGATCTGCGAGCTCGCGGGCAGGGAACTGGCCCATTCGGCGGCCACCGCATTGCGCCGAACCGGACAGGAGGCCTCGCAACCCGCCGTGGCCTGTCTTGGCGGTGTGTTTGCCGGCGCGCAGGTCCGCGCGGCCTTCATCGCCGAGCTGGCGTTGCAGGTCCCCGGCGCGCAGCTGGCCGAACCTGCCGGCGAGGGGCTGGACGGCATCGCCATGATGGCCGAACTGCCGGAAAACCACCCGCTGAGGGCCATGATCTCTTCCATCTGAGCCACTCAGCCGGCACGGGGTGACCCTACTAATATGTGCATCGCCTCATGGAGTGACAAGATAGGTTTAGAACTATTTGCGCACCAAAGGAGTCACCGTGAGTTACCGTGTCGGTCCAGCAGACCAGTTGCCAGAAGGCGAAGCATTGCTGGTAGAGGCAAAAGACAGTGGAGCCGTCGAGGACATCGCGGTGTTCCACGCCGAAGACGGTAACTTCTATGCGCTGCAGGACGAATGCACCCACGAGGTGGCATCGTTGTCCGAAGGCTGGATCGACGGCTGCGAAGTCGAGTGCCCGCTGCACTCCTCCAGCTTCGATCTGCGCACCGGCAAGGTGCTGTGCATGCCAGCCACCAAGGACGCCCGCACCTACAAGGTTAGCGTGGTGGACGGCAACCTGGAACTCGACATCTAGATGTCCTCCGTCCACATCATCGGGGCAGGGGTCGCCGGCTACACCCTGGCCCGCGAGCTGGTCAGCCGGAACTACGCCGGGAGCATCAGCATCAGCGACGCCCAGGGCCTGCCCTACGACCGCCCGCCGCTGAGCAAGTCCCTGCAGGTCGAACCCTTCGCACCGGTCTCCTGGTACCGCGAGCACCGCATCAACCTGGTCCAGGAGGAGATCACCCAGCTGCCGCTGCCGACCGCCGACGACGACTGGGTGGTCCTTGCCACCGGCACCATCCCGCGCACCCTGGATATCCCCGGCGCCGAATTCGCGCGCAGCCTGCACACCGCGGCCGACGCCCGGCACCTGGCTCGCACCCTGGACGACGGGATGTTCGGCCAGCGCGTGCTGATCATCGGGGCCGGCCTGGTCGGCGCCGAATTCGCCTCCACCGCCCGGATGCTCGGCGCCCAGGTCACCCTGGTGTCCAGTTCCAACGCCCCATTGGCCCACGTACTGGGAGAAGACCTGGCCGAGCAGCTGCATGCGGAGCACCGCACCCACGGCATCACCACGATCACCGGCGCGGTCACCGAACTGGGCCCCGGCTACGCGATCGTCTCCGGGACACGCCACGAAGCGGACCTCATCGTCGCGGCCATCGGCGTCGAGCCGAATACCGCGCTCGCCGAACGCTCCGGCCTGGACGTGGAGAACGGAATCCTGGTCGACGCCGGCCAGCGGTCGACAAGCCACCGCCAGGTACTGGCCGTGGGCGACGCCGCCCGCGAAGCAGGGCAGGCCCGTGCGGTGCACTGGGAAGCCGCCATGGACGACGCGGCCATCGCCGCCTCCACCATCCTCGGCACCCCGGCGCCTGCGCGTTCGATCCCGTGGTTCTGGTCCGACCGCCACGACACCCACGTGGAAACCGTGGGCGATTTCTCCAAGGTCGCCAGCGTCGTGAAGCGGCACAACCGCCGCGGCAAGATCCAGACGGTGTTCGGGCTGGACGAGTCCGGCGCGCTGGTTGCTGCTTCCATGATCGACGGGGGACTGATGTCCAAGGCGGTGCGGAAGCTGATGGCCCGCGGTATCACCCCCGGCATTGAACAGCTAGAGGACCCGCAGATCGGTCCCCGCGAGTTAGGACGACCCGCCCCATGAGCGCTGGAGCACCCGGGAGCATCCCCGCAGCACTGCAGGTTCCCACCCGGCGCGTAGGCGCCGGGTGGATCACCGCCCTGGTAATCGTGCACATCGGCATCAACGCCGGCTTCTTCGCACCCATCCAGGTGCTGCTGGGCCTGCATGCCCAGCAATTGGACGCCAGCCAGAAGAACGCGATCCTCTCGCTGGTCACCGGCGTGGGCGCGGCCGTCTCCCTGGTGGCCAACCCGCTGTTCGGCGCCCTGAGCGACCGCAGCACCTCGCGGTTCGGCCGACGCATCCCGTGGGTCTTCTTCGGCACCATCGCCGGAGCGCTGGCGCTGCTGCTGATGTCCACCGCGCAGACCGTGAGCCTGCTGGTGCTCGGCTGGGCGCTGATGCAGGCGGCGGGCAATGCAGCGCTGGCCGCGATCTTCGCCGCCATCCCGGACAAGGTTCCGGTGGAGCAGCGCGGCATGGTGGGCGGCCTGGTGGCCCTGGGCCAGACCTGCGGATCCCTGATCGGCGCGGTCATTGGCATGTATGCCGCCCAGGACCTCGTCTTCGGGTACGCCATCGTCGCGGTGGCCGTGGCGCTGTGCTCCATCCCGTACGTCATGATGCGCCAGGACGTTCCGCTGCCCAAGGGAGCGTTGCCGGCGCTGAAGGCCGGTGAATTCCTCAAGAGCTTCTGGATCAACCCGGTCAAGCACAAGGACTTCGGATGGGCCTGGCTGACCCGCTTCATGCTGTACCTGGGCTGCCAGCTGTGCCTGGTGTACCTCTTGTTCTTCCTGCAGGACGAACTGGGGCATCCGGATCCCGCCCAAGGCGTGCTGGTGCTGACGGCGATCTATGCATTCTGCGTGATCTTCTCTTCGGTGATCTCCGGAAAGCTTTCCGACCGCGACGGAAAGCGCAAGAAATTCGTGATTACCTCCTCGGTCATCGTGGCAGCGGCGGCCGGAGTGCTCGCCATTGCTTCGAGCTTCACCACAGCGATTATCGCTGCGGTGCTGCTGGGCATAGGGTTCGGCGCGTATCTGGCGGTGGACTTCGCCCTGCTGACCCAGGTGCTGCCCAACGCCGATTCGCGGGGCAAGGACCTAGGCATGATCAACATCGCCAATTCGCTGCCGCAGGTGGTAGCGCCGCTGGTGGCCTGGCTGTCGGTGACCTGGTTCGGCGGCTACCCGACGCTGTTCCTCATTTCTGCCGTGATCAGCCTGGTCGGAGCCGCGCTGGTCCGCCGGATCAAGAGCGTTCCGTAACCATGTCCGAAACCATCGCGTGGCTCATGGACGGCGCACCGTATGCCATCACCTTCGTGTTCTTCTTCTGCTTGGCGTTCGCCCGCGGCAACGCCACGTATTGGATGGGGCGAGGTATCGCCAAGGGCGTGGAACATACGAGGTTTGAACGCCACCTTCATGGCCCGGTCTACCTGCGCGCGCAGCGATTCATCGCCCGCTGGGGCATGCTGGCGGTTCCGCTGAGCTTCCTGACGGTGGGCATCCAGTCAGCGGTCAATGCCTCGGCCGGCGTCAGCCGCATGCCGGTGCGCCGCTACCTGCCGGCCGTCGCGGTGGGAGCCATCGCCTGGGCGCTGCTCTACACCACCATCGGCATGGCGGTGTTCTACGCATGGCTGGCGCTGGACTGGCCGTGGCTCGTCGGCGGGGCGCTGGTGATCGCGATGGCGGCAGCAGTGATCATCCGGATGCGCAAACGCCGCACCGCGCACGACTCCCCTCAGGACATCCCGCCGCACTAGTCCCGGCACTTGTCCTCCGCAAGACCAATAGAAGCACCACGAATCGTTGAAAGCAGGTGTGCAATCGATGCTCAATGGAACCAACGCTTCGGGCAGCCCCACGGCGCAGCTCGATGATCTGGACCGCAAGCTGCTGGAGCTGCTATCCAAGAACTCCCGCCGGACCAACAACTCATTGGCCGAAGAACTGGGCATCGCGGCATCGACCTGCCTGGCCCGGCTTAACGCCTTGCGCGACTCCGGGGTGATCTCGCGGTTCACCATCGAAGTGGATCCGCAGGTGCTCGGCAGGGAACTGGAAGCCTTGATCTTCGTGCGCATCCGTCCCGGCGCCCGCCACCTGATGGCGAATTTCGCTACGCAGATGCGGGACAAGCCCGGGGTGCGCCAGCTCTTTTTCCTGGGCGGCGCCGACGACTTCGTGCTGCATGTAGCCGTGCGCAATTCCTCGGACGTGCGCCAGTTCGTGCTGGACAACCTGTCGGCCAACCCTGCTGTGGCAACCACGCAGACATCACTCGTCTTCGAACACAGCCACGGAACCGGCGAGTTCTAGCGGCTTCGCGGCGGCGGAACAGGGCGTTAAATACGCGCCGAATCGATACCCCAATTCATTTATTCGAATAAATCTGCTAAAGTTGTTGTTCTTCTCTACAAGAGGAAGAAACGTTCGGCAAGTTCGAAGCGAACACAGCTCAATGCTGACGTAGCCGGGTGAGGAATCCTCGGCTTGAAGATAAGGGGGTCGAGAAGACAATGAACATGGAAGCCACAATGCTCACTGCCCTGGTCACCCTGGTGGTGCTGGCAGTCGTTACAGTCGTCATGGTGCGCAAATACAATCGCAACCATCACACGGAGATTCGCCAGGGTCTGCTCAAGCAGGCTCATCACTATGGCATCACATCACCGGATGACATGACCAACAATGAACTGACGTTGCAGATCCGTGCAGCCAAGCGTGCCCGCAAGCAGCGGAACATCAAGACCGCATAGTAGCTGCGGAATACACACCGACTGAAAAGCGGAGGCAGAAACCTGCCTCCGCTTTACTCGTGCCCTGGCGAAACGAATGTGTCCGAGGGGCGCCGGGAACGGGGAATGCGCGTGCACCGGGGTCGTCCCGGCCGTATCTCTGCTGGTCAACCGCTCGGCAACGGGGAACAGCAGCGCGAAAAATTGCCCCCCCTTGGCAAGCAGGTGAAGCAGGAGTACTGTTTTCCATTCGTAAGGCTGTTCTACACCATGTAGACGGCAGGCGCTACGAATTTGGATTCTATGAGCAAAATCCAGCGGAAACATCGTTTTCATGTTTCCGGATCAACCGTGGTGGCGCGGCCAGCCCGCATGGTGGCTACCGGATTCGCCATCACCATCCTGGCTGGCGGACTGCTTCTCGCTTCCCCGCTTTCCTCCGCCACAGGCCAATGGACTCCATTTATTGATGCGGTATTCACCGCAACCTCCGCAGTGTGCGTCACCGGCCTCGCAGTGCTGGATACCGCGACGCACTTCAGCGTTTTCGGGAAGATCGTCATCATCGCGCTGATCCAGGCCGGGGGTCTGGGCATCATGCTCATCGCCTCCCTGATCTCGCTGAGCATTCTGGGAAAACTCAGTCTTCGCGCCAAGATCACCGCACAAACTGAAGCCAAGGCGGTCGAGGGCCCGAACGTAAAGAATGCGGCCCTGTCCATCGTGAAGGTGACCTTCGTGATCGAGGGTGCCATTGCGCTGCTGCTGGCTGCGCGGTTCATTTTCGGATACGGCTATTCGCTCGGGCAAGGCCTGGCCTACGGCGGATTCCATGCTATCTCGGCTTTGAATAATGCGGGTTTCGCACTCTTTTCCGACAACTTGATGGGGTTTGCCGCCGATCCGTGGATCTGTCTTCCCCTTGCCGCAGCGATCATCCTTGGCGGGCTGGGATTCCCTGTGATCCTGCAGATCCGCCGATACGCGAGGAATCGGCTTAAATGGTCCATGAACACGAAGATCGTGCTGGCGGGCACGGTCGCGCTGCTGTTGCTCGGCACCGTGTTCATCACCGCGATGGAGTGGAGGAACCCGGACACCTTGGGACCCATGGCGATGCAGGATAAGCTCTTGGCCGGCTTCTTCCAATCCGTGCAGACGCGAACCGCGGGGTTCAACTCCATCAATATCGGGGATATGCATTCGACCACCTGGTTGGGCATGGACTTGCTCATGTTTATCGGTGCAGGCCCGGCGGGCACCGGCGGCGGTATCAAGATCACGACCTTCGCCGTCCTGTTCTTCATCATCCTCACCGAATTGCGCGGGGAAGCCGCCGTGAACATCTTCGGCAAGCGGCTGTCTCGTTCGGTGCATCGCCAGGCGATTACGGTGGCGCTGGTCGCTGTGGCTGCGGTATTCACGGGGACCATGGCACTGCTGGTGATCACGGAATTCAGCCTCGACGAATGCCTGTTCGAAGCGACATCGGCCTTCGCAACGGTGGGACTTTCGACCGGCATTACACCCAAGCTGCCCGCGACAGGCGAAGCGGTGCTGATTGCACTGATGTATCTGGGACGCGTCGGAGTCCTCTCGCTGGGGTCAGCGCTCGCACTGCGCGACAAGAAAGCAGTATTCGAACTTCCAAAGGAAAGGCCAGCAATTGGTTAACTTCTCCGGCGGCCGCGGTGCGGCCAAGAAAATCGCCCATGCCAACTCCGTGGCGGTGATCGGCCTGGGCCGTTTCGGAGCCTCGCTGGCACTTGAGCTGATGAGCTCGGGCACCAGCGTGCTGGGAATCGACCTGGATGAAGACATCGTCCAGTCCCTCAACGGCGAACTCACCCAGGTGGTCAGGGCGGACGCAACCAAGCGCGAGGCGCTTGAACAGCTTTTGCTCAACGAATTCGACCGCGTGGTGGTAGCCATCGGAAACCATCTCCAGGCATCGATCCTGACCTGTTCCAAGTTGTTGAGCATGGGGATTCCCCATGTGTGGGCGAAGGCGCTGGATGACCAGCACGGCTTGATCCTTGAGCAGCTCGGCGTCCATCACATCATCTACCCGGAAAAGGACATGGGCCGCAGGGTGGCCCACCTGGTGCGCGGATCGATGATGGACTACCTGGAGATCGATCGTGGATTCGCCATGGTGAAAATGACGACTCCAAAGGTGCTGCAGGGGCTGAAGCTCGGTGACAGCAACTTGCGTAAGCACTACGGCGTGACGGTGGCGGCCCGGACCAACGACGAGGGCCGGTGGCAGCACGCCGATGCCCAGACGGTGCTCAAGGCCGGAGACCGAATCCTGGTGCTCGGCCCGATCGCTGATACCGAGACCTTCGGCCAGCTGCCGGACTGATCGGGTTCCCTGCAGCCGTGTCGCACCGGCCCAGACGATCAGCCAGATGTGGCGCCAGCGCGTTTAACGCTGAAATCGTGCCGTTTGCATCACAGGGCCATGTGTGTTTGTGAACAAATAGACAGGTATTTAACAGGTGGGGAAAATTCGTGGGGTTTACTGGAAGTACGGTGTTTGAATCTACTTAGGAGCGCGGTTACGCATGGGCACGATCCCACTTGGCGAAGATATTCTGTTGGCACGACATGGCTCGAACATTGTCAAGCTCCGCCAAGACCGCAAGCACCGCTCGACCGTCGCCTACCTGCGCGGCGGAGAGATCGACACCGCCTCGAATGTCTTGATGGCAACCCAGGAAGTGGCACCGGTCGTCTCGCAGGCCGCATTCGAGCAGGCCCAGCCTGCGGCAGAGCAGCCGGCAACGCCAGCGGCAAGCATCAGCGCCGGCGCAGCCCGCTACCTGAACAATGAGAGTGCCATCAGCCGTGACGAAGCCCGTTCGCTGGCCAAGATCTCGCTGGGCTTCAGCGCGATCATGGGCACCGTCTTCGGCGGCCTGCTGCTGGCCCTGTACAAGGTCGGCGGCCCCGAAGCCTTCGATTCCATCGCGACGATGACCACGATGCAGTAAGCACAAATCTTTCACCGTTTGAAGCAGGGCCCTTCCGGGGCCCTGCTTCTGCATTTAATCGCACAGTCTTTCCGCACTTCCGATCCGCAGTCGACCTGCCCTTGTCAAGTCTCGTATTTCTGCGACCCAAGGAATAGGATTGCCGCAACGCGAGGGATGGGAGTGCACCATGCGCTTTGTTTTGGAAGTCAATTTCGACACTGAGAATATGCAGCTCAAGCCGTTGGAGGAGTTGCAGAAGATTCTGCGTGATTGGTCCAACAAGATCACCATGTATCCGCTCGTCCCCGGCGCGCAGGAAGACGTCTTCGACTCCGACAACGAGGAAGTCGGGGAGTGGGCGATCCTGGACGACTAGTCCCCGCGCTTTGAGAATCTTCCGATCACATAACCTGCCGCCAGGGTGATGAGCAGAACCGCCCACAACGGAGCCGAGGTGTGGAATAGGAAGAACTCGACGCGCACGATATTCAGGTTCTGCAACATGAACACCAGTGCCACGATGACCAGAGCCACCGAAGCCCACTGCCTGCCGGTGATCCGAGCCAGCCAGGACTTCTGCTGCGGTCCCTTGGCGTCAGGGGTTTGATCCATTATTTGCTCCCTGCCGCCAGCAGGCCTGCAACCATGGCGTGCAGGCCGCGCTGGAAGGAATCGTCGCTGGTGTTCAGCCCGGTGGCGCGTTGATCCGAGACGGCCTGGGTGAAGTTCGGGGTGGCGTCCTTGTGGTCCCGCGCGTCGAAGATGTCGTGCGGCGCCGCGGTATCCATGGCAGAGCCGAAAATGAACGATTCAAGTGCCACGATGGTGGGGATGATCGCCTCGGCCTTCAGCCCGTTGTCGCGCAGCGCCTCGGCGACCCGTTCATACATCTTCAAGGTGCGCGGGGAATCCGAGACCGGGAGCACGGCGATGACGGGGACCAAGGGAATGTGCTGGGCGAAGACGTTCCGGTAGCTCGTGGCCCATTCAATCAGCGCCTCGGAAATCTCCAGCGTATCGAACACCGTGGTGTCCACGTCGGTCATCACCAGCTCCTGGACCCACTGCAGCAGGTCGTGCTTGGAAGACACGTGGTTGTACAGGGCCGAGGCGGCGACGCCCAATGACTTGGCCAGGCGCTGCATCGTCAGTGCCTCGTAGCCGTCCGCGGACGCCAGCTCCAGCGCGTGGCTGGCGATGCGTTCCCGGTTGAGCACGGCTCTGCGCGGTCGGCCCGCGCGCCGAGGCGCCTCTTCGCTCATCAATGATCCCCTAGCTGACGTGGGTTACTTCACAAGATCGTGTTCGTACCCTATGCTATAGGAAAGATAAATGAACCAAATTCATTTTATTGTTCAAGGAGAGCAGTTATGAAACATCTCGAACGCGATGTCGTTGTCATTGGTGCCGGTCCTTCCGGCTTGACCGCCGCCTACGAGCTGGTCAAGGCAGGCAAGTCCGTCGCCGTGCTCGAAGCCCGCGACCGCGTCGGCGGCCGTACCTGGACCGACACCATGGACGGCGCCACCATCGAGATCGGCGGCCAGTGGATCAGCCCGGACCAGACCGGCCTGTACTCCCTGATCGAGGAACTGGGCATCGAGACCTTCGAGCGCTACAAGCACGGCAAGAGCGTCTACCGCACCGACGCCGGCGAAGCCATCGTGTACGAAGGCGAAGACTTCCCGGTCGGCGAAGCCACCGTAGCCGAGATGAACAAGCTCATCGAGATCATGAACGAGCTGGCCGCCGGCATGAACCCGGACAAGCCGTGGGAGCACCCGCAGGCCGAGGAGCTGGACAAGATCTCCTTCCACCACTTCCTGCGCGAGAACTCCTCGGACGAGGTGGCCTGCAACAACATCGGCCTGTTCATCGCCGGCGGCATGCTGACCAAGCCGGCCCACACCTTCTCCGCGCTGCAGGCCGTGCTCATGGCCTCCTCCGCCGGTTCCTTCGACAACCTGGTCGACGAAGACTTCATCCTGGACCGCCGCATGAAGTCCTCGATGCAGGGCGTGTCCATTGCCGTGGCCGAGCGCCTGCCGGAGGAGACCCTGTTCCTGAACAACCCGGTGCTCAAGCTGGAATGGTCAGAAGACGGAGCGGTCGCCCACGGCGCCGACGTCACCGTGAAGGCCAAGAAGGTCGTCCTGGCGGTGCCGCCGAACCTGTACAACCGCATCAGCTACTTCCCGCCGCTGCCTCGCTGGCAGCACGTCACCCACCAGCACCAGTCCATGGGTCTGGTCATCAAGGTGCATGCGGTCTACGACACCCCGTTCTGGCGTGAAGAGGGCCTGTCCGGCACCTGCTTCGGCCCGAACCACCTGGTCCAGGAAATCTATGACAACACCTTCGACGGTGAAGAGACCGGAACCCTGGTCGGCTTCATTTCGGATCTGGAAGCGGACAAGATCTGGGCCATGGACACCGACGCCGAGCGCAAGGAAGCCATCCTGAAGGCCATGGCCGAGTTCCTGGGCGAGAAGATCCTGGACCCGAAGGTCTTCTACCTCTCGGACTTCGGTTCCGAGGAGTGGACCCGCGGCGCCTATGCCACCAGCTACGACCTGGGCGGCCTGTACCGTTTCGGCCCGAGCCAGAACGAGAACGTCGGCCCGATCTACTTCTCCTCCTCGGACCTGGCCGGCGAAGGCTACCAGCACGTGGACGGCGCAGTGCGCATGGGCCGCCGCAACGCGGCCCGCATTCTCGCTGAACTCGACGGAACCTCCTACGACGAGTCCTACGACGGAGTGGCTACCCTGACCGCTTCAGCCGACTCGAAGATCACCGTCTAAGACGATGAAACTGCTCGTAGGTTACACCGCCGACGAACGCGGCGCGGAGGCCATTGAATTGGCCAGCGCACTGGTGGCCGGAACGAAGGATGCATTCGTGCAGATTGCCATCGTTCTTCCGGCCGCCGCACCCTTCACCGCCGTCTACCCGGGCGGAGACCATGGTTATGAAACCATCCTCTCCGCCCAGGTGGACCGGTGGGCCGCCGAAGCGCTGGCGCTGGTTCCCGAGGGAATCGGCGCCAGCGTCGCGGCGCGCTCCGTGCCGTCCATTGCTGAAGGGCTGATCGAACTCGGAGAAGAGTTCCAAGCCCACGGAATCGTGCTCGGCGGGCGCAAACGCCATCTGGGCGGCTTCTTCATGCCCGGAGCCATCGCCAATGCACTGCTGCACTCCTCGCCGCTGCCGGTCTTCATGACCTCACCGGCGTCGCTGGATAACCTGCGCGAAGCGGGTGGCCAGATCACCCGGCTGACCGCCTTCGTCGGGGACCGCCCCGGCGCCCGGGAGATCATCTCCTTGGCCGCCCGTCTCGCCGACGCCCGCGACGTGAAGCTGCGGGTGGCGAATTTCGTGGCCCATGCCGACGTGTCCACAGGCCCCGCCGGGATCGACGACCATGTTCGCGGAATCCGTGAATACCTCGATGACCTGGTGAAGGAACTGGGCATCGAGGCAATCATCGAGGTCATCGCCAGCGGCAGCATCGATACCGCCATCAACAAGCTTTCCTGGCAGCCCGGAGACCTGGCCCTGCTGGGCTCGGCTCGCCTTGCGGCCCATCGCCGCCTGTTCATCGGCCCGAAGGCCCATCGCATCCTCGGCCACCTCAACGTCCCCATGGGGGTCGTTCCCCACTTGCCATCTACACGGTAGAAAGCCGATCAAAAATTCGTATCCCTTGGATCCTCTCCAAAACGCACTCACCGACGACCGGTCTGCCGCACACCTGACACAGCGTTCATGGTGGCGCGCACTGCCGCAGCTCAATGGTGAGCACACTCCCAAAGGTTTTTGACAATGTCACAAGAAATGAGGCGGGATAGCCTTCCCGAAACAAACGATTCGGGACTTCATGAAAAAGGCCTGTCCAAGGGCACCGTTGGTGTCCTGGGCCTGATCGTCATCGGCATCTCCTGCATCGCCCCGGCGTACACACTGACCGCCGGGCTCGGCGCGACCGTCGCCGCGGTGGGTACCAGCCTTCCGGCCATCCTGATCGCCGGATTCATTCCCATGCTTCTCGTGGCTCTGGGCTACCGGGAATTGAACAACGCCATGCCCGACTCGGGCACCTCCTTCACCTGGGCGACCCGCGCGTTCGGGCCCATGATCGGCTGGATGGGCGGCTGGGGCCTGATCGCCGCCACGGTGATTGTGCTCTCCAATCTGGCCGCGGTGGCGGTGGACTTCTTCTACATCCTCATCGCCCAGCTCACCGGCCAGGAATGGATTGCGGCGCTGACCAAGAACCTGTGGATCAACATCCCCACCACGCTGGTGTTCATCGCTATCGCCGCCTACATCTCGTACCGCGGCATGAACGCCACCAAGGTCTTCCAGTACGTGCTGGTGGGCTTCCAAGTGGTTGTGCTGCTGTTGTTCGCCGTCATGGCGTTCACTTCGGACACTCCCTATGATCCGACCCCGATCACCTTGGACATGTTCAACCCGATGGGCGTGGAATCCTTCACCGCCTTTGCCGCTGGCATCTCGCTGTCCATCTTCGTGTTCTGGGGCTGGGACGTCACCCTGACCATGAATGAGGAAACCACCGACCCCAACAAGGTCCCGGGCCGCGGCGCCACCTGGACGGTGCTGATCATCATCACGCTGTACCTGGCCGTCGCCACCGCGGTGCTGTACTTCGCCGGCGTCGGAACCACCGGACTGGGCGCCGGCAACGAGGACAACCAGGAATCCATCTTCGCGGTGCTGGCCGGACCGGTCATGGGGCCGCTGGCCATCTTGATGTCGCTGGCCATCATGTCCTCCTCCGCGGCTTCGCTGCAGTCGACCATGGTGTCCCCGGCGCGCACCATCCTGGCCATGGGCTACTACAAGGCGCTGCCAAGCAGCTTCGCCAAGATCTCCCCGCGTTACATGTCGCCGTCGGTGGCTACTGTGGTCTCGGCGGCACCCGCCGCCGCATTCTACGTGGCCACCCGCCTGCTGTCGGAAAACGCCCTGTGGGACACGATCACGGCCCTCGGCCTGATGATCTGCTTCTACTACGGCCTGACCGCGCTGGCCTGCGTCTGGTATTTCCGCGGCGAGCTGTTCGCCAACGCCCGGAACTTCTTCTTCAAGTTCCTGGCTCCGCTGGTGGGCGGTGTCATCCTGCTGGTGATGTTCTTCGTCACCGCAGTCGACTCGATGGACCCGGAGTACGGTTCGGGCTCGGAGATCGGCGGCGTCGGCATGGTCTTCATCCTCGGTGTGGGCGTGCTGCTGCTGGGCGTGCTGGTCATGCTCTACAGCCGTATCCGCCACCCTGCGTTCTTCAAGGGCGAGACGATCAAGACCGGCAAGAACCTGACCCTCTGAGAATCCCGGCGCCCCGGCGTCACGGTTGAACATTGAACCGCCCAAAGCGCGCTTTGGGTGGTTCAATTGTTTTCATGACTACACCTTCGGTTCTCTTCATTTGCTCACGTAATGCCGGCAAGTCGCAGATGGCCGCGGCACTGATGGATTACGTGTCGGACGGCAAGGTCACCAGCTATTCGGCCGGCACCAACCCCGGCGCCTCGATCAACCAGGAAGCGGTCGCCTCGCTGGCCGACTGCGGCGCGGACATGGCCCAAGGCGAACCCAAGCCCATCGATCCGTCGCTGGCCGCCTCGGTGGACCGTGTGGTCATCCTCGGCACCGACGCCAAGCCGAGCTTCGATCCGCAGGTGAAGGTCGAACGCTGGGTTACCTACGAGCCGAGCGAGGACGGCATCACCGGCGCCGAGCGGATGAACATGATCCGCGATGAAATCGCCGACCGGGTGCGCAGCCTTTTCCACGAGCTGGAGAAGTAGGCATCGCACTCGCTACGACTGCACACCGCACCACCTCGTGGTGGCTTCCGGGCATCTGCCTGATCCTCACCGGCTGGTGCGCCAACCAGTACGTCTCCCTGATCAGCTGGTACCAGCAGCAGCGGCTGCTGAGCGAATTCGAAGCCATGCTGGTCATGGGCAGCTACCTGCTCGGCATGATCCCTGCGCTGATGTTCGGCGGTCCGCTGGCTGACCGTTTCGGGCGAAAGCTCTTCACCGTGACGGCATTGGCTTTCTCGATCCTCGGATCCCTGGCGCTGATGGGCGGCTGGTACACCGAAGCGGGCCTGTATCTCGGACGCGTCTTCACCGGGCTGGGCATGGGGCTTGCCATGGTGGCGGTCACCAGCTGGGTCAAGCTGATCAGCCCGGGGCCGGCGGGCGCCACCCGGGCGGCGTTATGCACCTCGGCCGGCTTCGCCATCGGACCGGCGGTCTCCGGCGCAATTGTCGGAGCCAGCCAGAGCCCGGAACTGGCCTACGTGGTCCACGCGGTCGCGACGCTGGCCTGGCTGCTGCTCATGCTCATCGCCAAGGAGGAACAGCCAGCCGTCCTGCGCCAGGTGGCTCCGGCGGATGCTGCCCCTGCCGCGTACCCGATGCGCACCAGCGCGGCCAACATGAAGCGGTTCACCCGGCTGGTGCTGCCCGCAGCCCCATGGGTCTTCGGGATGGCGGCCACGGGATTCGCGGTGGTCCCGGCTCTGACCGCTGAACCGGGCCAATCCAGCCTGCTGTATTCCACGATCGCCGTGGTGGTCACGATGGGCATGGGCGCAGCTATTCAGCCGCTGATCCGCCGTTTCAACGATGTCAGCCGGGTCGGTCTGCTGCTCGGGGGACTGGGCGTTGCCCTGGCCGGCCTGCTGCTGATGATCGTGGTCGCGCTGACCGGCTCCGAAGCCGTGGGCACGGCGGCATCGGTGGTGTCGGGTGCGGCGAACGGCATCCTGCTGGTGGCGGGCTTGAGCCAGGTGCTGGATCTGGCTGGCCCTGCAGATCTGGGCAAGCTGACCGGGCGGTTCTACATGTGCTGCTTCATCGGATTCACATTCCCTACGCTGTTCGCCCTGTGGCGGCCGATGGCCCACCCCGCGCTGTTCATCGGGCTGCTGGCCATCTGCTGTGTTGCCTCCATGGTCCAGGTATTCAGGGCCCGGAAGTACCTGCCCGGACGAACCCTCCAGTCCGTGAACGACTAACGGCCAGGCACAAGGTGCCTGGCCGTTGGGAAAGCTGCGGGCTTAGTGCTTCTCGCCGCTCAGCTTCTTGAGCAGCTCGGTGGTACGGAACGGAATGACGTCGCGCAGGATCATCGAGGTCGAGGTACGGGTGATGCCCGGGCAGAGGCGGATCTCCTCGCTGACGCGGTAGAGGTCGTCGGGATCCGTGGCCGCCACCCGGATCAGCAGATCGGTATCGCCTGCCGGGGCCACGCACTCCAGAACTTCGGGAATTTGCCGCAGTCCCGCGATGGCTTCGTTCAGCCGGGCCTGGTCCAGCTCGGCGCTGACGAAGGCGCTGACGCCGCGACCCATGGCCGCCGGCAGGATACGCGCCGTATTCGGACGCAGGGCGCCGGAGTTCGCCAACCGCTCCAAGCGGGACTGCACGGTGCCGCGAGCTAGTCCGAGCTGTTGGGCGAGCATCATGATGGGAACACGAGGATCGGCATCGAGGGCCAGAAGGATACGTCGGTCGGTTTCGTCGAGCTGATACGTATCCGAATTCATGTGTGGTCTCCTATGACGGCGTGTGCGTGAAGATCGCGAGTGCTACAAATAGATTTTAGTCAAAATGACCAGTATCTCCCAAGCGTATTGCACGGACTGATCGGTTTGTTGCATGCACGGTGCTCGCAGGGACAGCAACGGCACAAATTGTGGTGTAGGGAACACGTTGTGCACAGATTGCACCGAATCAGATCCAACGACAGCAAATGACAGTAACCTGAAGCCATGAGGTTCTTGCGATTAGAAGACGTTGCCGAGGAGCTGAACGTCAAGCTTCCGCAGATCCGCGCGTTGATCAAGAGCGGAGAGCTGCCGGCCATCCAAATCGGGGGCAGGGGAGTGTGGCGAGTGGAACGCGAAAAGCTGGAGGAATACATCCAGACTCGCTATGCCCAGGCACGGGAGGAAATCGACAGGGAATCCTAGCAGGTGCTCCGGCGCGCCTTGCGGGGCGCATGCCGAAGCACCTGAATGCTAGTTCCCCGCTTCATTCATGAACGAATACAGAGCATCGCGGACGAACTGGGCGTGCCCCTGATAGTTCTTGGCAAAGCGTTCATCAGCGACGTACATGTCGGCAAGCCCCAAAACGTACGCGCGCAACTGCGCCGGGTCGCCGGAAGCGGCCGGGGTGCCCGGGATGGACTCCAGCCACTGCACGTGCCGGGAAGCCAGCACGCGCGCAGCGTCGCTGTCGGCGGAGATTCCGTCTTCGCCGGCCTGTACCCACGCGTGGTTCAGTTCCTTGACCTGTTCCATCATGTCGGCTCGCTCGGCGCCGCTCTTCGAGCGCCACCATTGATCGGAACGCTCGTAGGCTTCCGTGCCCCACCGGGCGACGACTTCTTCCTTGTATTGCTCGTTGAATCCTTCGAATGCCGAATCGAGATTCATTTTTTCCCCTTTCGATAGTGCGCTAATGCTGTGGCGCAGTGCTTTGATCTGTCGGTCGATGTTTTCCCGCTGCCGTCCCAGGTCTTTGACATGGATTTCCAGCGCCTGGATCTGATCCGTTGTCGAATCGAGCACCTCGGCGATGGTGTCCAGCCGCAGGCCCAGTTGGCGCAGCAGCAGGATCCGTTGCAAGCGGACCAGCTCTTGCTGGCCATAGTGCCGGTAGCCGTTGCCAGCTACGAATGCCGGACGAAGCAGGCCGATGTGGTCGTAGTGCCTCAGGGTCCTGCTGGTCACCCCGGTCGACTTGGCCACTTCGGAGATGCTGTAACTAGTGCCCGGGTGTTTCCCTTGGCTAATCCTGTCCATGTGAACACGCTATAGGTTGACGTTGCGTCAAGGTCAAGACCGGCTGCGATGGCGCCGCACGGGTGATGTTGGCAAAGTGACGGGTCGATGCAAGGGGAATGTGGTGCTCATTGATCAGATTGATCAATTAGAATTGCTTGTGTTGCACACACTGACTGGTTTGTAGTTGAATAAATGTAGTTGAAGTCGTCAAGGGCTACCGCCAAGAACGGCTTTCACCAGCAAGTTCCAGACCAAAGTCATCTGCAATCTTGTTTGTGCTTCGACCACCCGTATCGAGTCATGGTGAAGAGAATTCGCGAGCGGCTCGTAGGTATTTCACCATTGAGGGAATGCCTACGAGCCGCTCGTCTGTCCTGTCCGGGGGATCTGGAGCATCGCGAAACGCGGCCCCGAAGCCGGGCAGGTGGCCACGCGCTCTGGAAGAATGAGCCCAGAGGAACACTGGGGACTCGAAGGAGCAATGTTGAGATCAACCGCAGGCATTTGGCAGAACTGGTGGATGCAGCTGGTGGCCGGGCTGCTGATCGTGGCGTTCGCCGTGCTGCCGTGGTTGTGGATCGGCTACGAGGACCAGGCGATCCTTCCCTATACTTCGAACGACGCGCTTGGACTGCTGCTCGTCTTTTCCATGGCGACGCTGCTCAGTGCCTTCTTCGCCCGCAGGGTCGGGCGGGGTGGTACTAAATTCGCCGTGGTAACGGATGTCGGTGTGGTGCTCGGATTCATTGCACTGGCATTCCAAGCAACGTACGTACTCGAGCCGGGGTTATTCGACGGTGATATCTCCGCTGACTCGGTGCGCCACCTGTATTTCCTGGGCACACTGTTTGTGGTGTTCCAGATACTGTACTTCCTGATCGTCAAGCTCCAGCTTATTGCCGCAACCCCGTTGGTTGCGCTGATCGCAGTAGGCATCAGCTACTGGCTGCAGGTCGTGGCCTCCTTGGTTTCCGGTGCGCAGTCCTACACTCAATATTTTTGGTATGCCGGGCCGGCAGTCCTCGGGCTTGTGCTGGGCGTCCTGGGATTCCTGAAGGCAGCCAATCTGCTGATCTGGATTCTGTCGCTCGTGATCCAGTGGATCACGCCCGCGCTTTTCGAAAGTGCTGCAGCGCTCGGCCAAGGCGAGGAGCGTGGCATCGGGAACATTTTCAGCACGCTCGTGAGCGGCACCTCGAAAGCCGTGGCCGAGCTGGAATGGCAGGGCCCGGTGCTGGTCAGCCTCGCCACCGCCATGCTGACCAGCGTCATCTTGCTGATTGTCCATAAGGCCAGGGGGTCAAGGTACTAGCTGATCCCTTCGGGCCGAGAGCTCCCTGCACACCATGAAACACGGAAGGAACTAGCCATGAGCCAGAAAACGTCGGATGCGAGTGATTCGGTACTGATCGCGCGGACGCTCCAGGATTATGCCGACCGAAATCCGATCAAGCCCGGCAAGTACGCCGCCAAGCGCATTTTCGCAGGGGAGAAGGCCCAGATCACCGAAATCGCCTTCGATGCGGGGGTGGAGCTTCCGGACCACATGGCGCGAACGCCGATCATTGTCCAGGTGATCAGCGGCGAAGTGCAGTTCACCGTCGGTGATGCAACCACCACGCTGAGCACCGGAGGCTCCATCTTTGTTGAGGCCAACGTCCTGCATGCGGTCTACGCTGCGCAGCAGGCGCGCATCACTGTCACATTCCTCAGCAGCTAGGGTCCGGGACGCGGGCCGCCGGGACCGCCGGTGGGCCACGCGCCCTTTGAATAGAATGATTCCATGAGTGAGCTGCGCGAACGCGATCCGGACGAACTGGTCCAGCCGATTATCCTGCGGATCGACAAGGAAGACCCGTCCACCGAGGACGAGGGGCTGTCGGCCGTCGCCCGCGCAGCGGTTATCGCCTACCTCAGGGCGCCGCAGGCTCCCGAGTGGCAAGTCTGGGCCGGGCAGGCATTTGCCAAATCGGTGCGCCGTGCCAATCCCAAGATGTTCGGCAAGGTGCTGGAGATGTTCCCCGAGGCGATGGTGAGCGAGGTCGGCAAGGCGCAAGCCGTCGGCCTGCCGCCGCTGCCCGCGCACGATCTGCCGAAACTCATCGCCAAGCTGCAGGTATCGGGCACGCAGCTGCCCAAGAGCGCCGAGGTATTGGTCTCCGAGGTCACTATCGGCATCAGGAAGTCGCTGCAAATGTCGACCGGCAAGGCGGCGGCGCAGAGCGCGCATGCGCTGTTCGCCTGGCTAACCGAGGAGAAGGGCGATCGCATCGAACGCTGGTTGTCCGCCCATGCTCCGGTCGGGATCCAGCATTTGTCGGATGAGGAATTCAAGCGGCTCACCGCGCAGGCTGCCGGTCCGGTGATCCAGGACGCGGGGCGTACGGAAATCGAGCCGGGCTCGGAAACCGCATTTGTATACATGCGAAACAACTAGGTGAATTTAGAGTGTGAAGATACTGTATTTTCTCTGGGTATGACATTCTAAGAGTGGCAGCCGTAACTGGAGGACTACCGACGGGCAGCTGTCATCCAGTTTCCGACCTCACCGAGCAGTGAGGCTCAGACCGAAAGAACCCAGATGCCCCGTCGCACTCGCGCGCTAGGCCTTGCCCTGGCGCTGTCACTATGCCTGAGTCCCGTGATCCCGGCCGCCGCCGTGCCGAGCATCGATCCCGCCCAGGAAGTCGCCCTTGCCGCCGCGGTCAAAACCGTCAGCAAGAAAACCATACAGAACCTGAACCTGCGCCAGAGCGCCAGCGCTTCGTCCAAATCGCTGCTCGTGATTCCCAAGAACGCCACGGTCAAGGTCGGCGCCACGAGCAACGGCTGGTCTCAGACCAGCTACGGCAACAAGACCGGCTGGGTCTCGGCGAAGTTCCTGGTAAATGTTCCAGCGACCTCCACCGCGAAAACCAAGACCTACCGCTACCTGGGCTCCTACCAGGTGCTGAGGCAGAACCCGTCGACCACGGCCAAATCGCTGGGGGAGCTGCAGCGCCGAACCAAGGTCGAGCGGCTGGGGGCAACCGGTTCTTGGACCAAGATCAAGTCGGGCGGCAAGACCGGGTTCGTTCCCACGAACCAGCTGTCGAACACTGCGCCGGCTATTGCGTATCGCTGGGCCAAGACCAAGCAGCCGATCTACAAGAGCACCTCGACCAGCTCCGCCAAGGTTGCGACCCTCGCCTCCGGGGCGAAGGTCCAGTGGCTGCGCAACTACGGCAGCTGGAGCTCGGTGTCGGTTTCGGGCAAGACCGGATGGATCCAGAGCAAGCACCTGGGTGCCACCGCACCGCTGAAGGTGATCGGTTCGCGCTGGAGCATTGACACCACGGTGGTCCGCGCGACCCCGTCGTCCAAGGCGAAATCGATGGGAAGCATCCCGGCAGGCCAGCAGCTGAGCCTGTACTCGACCAGCGGCTCGTGGGCCAAGGTCAAGACCTCCAAGGGCATCGGCTGGGTGCCGGCTGCCTCGCTGGTGGCCACGGCGTACAAGCCGGTAGCCAGCAAGTCCTACTGGACCGGGGCGAATCTCGCCTTGAAGTCGGCGAACTCCGCTGGCAGCAAGAGCCTGGGCACCATCGCCAAGGGGCAGAAGGTCACCGCCATCGGCACCGCCAACGGCTGGACCCGGATCAAGTCAGCCAAGGGCACCGGCTGGGTGCCGTCCAAGAACCTGCTGGGCAAGGCCCCGGTTCTCGACAAGGTCATCGGATCGCGCTGGACCATCGACAAGACCGTCGTCCGCGCCACCGCCTCGACCAAGGCCAAGTCCCTGGGGACCGCCTACGCCGGCCAGAAGTTGAGCCTGTACTCGACCAACGGCTCCTGGTCGAAGGTCAAAACCGCCCAGGGCGCCGGCTGGGTTCCCACCTCCTCGCTGGTGACCACCGCCTACAAGCCGGTGTCCAACACGTCCTACTGGACCACCGCCGGCACCACGCTGCGCGCGTCCAACAACGGCAGCTCGGCATCGCTGGGCTCCCTCGCCAAGGGCCAGAAGGTCACCGCCATCGGCACCGCCAACGGCTGGAACCGCGTCACGACGGCCAAGGGAACCGGCTGGATTCCGGCGAAGCACCTGAGCACCAAGGCCCCTGTCGTGGACAAGGTCATCGGCACCCGCTGGACCATGGACTCGACGGCGGTGCGGACCTCGGCGTCGTCCTCCGCGAAGTCGCTGGGCACCATTCCGGCCGGCCAGAAGCTCAGCCTCTACGCAACCAGCGGCTCGTGGTCGAAGGTCAAGACTTCCAAGGGAACCGGCTGGGTTCCGACCTCCACGCTGATGAACTCGGCCTACGCCGTGATCGCCAGCAAGCCCTACTGGGCCACCACCAACGTGAACCAGCGCGCCGGAAGCTCGGTGAACACCACGTCCCAGGGCGTGCTGTCCACAAATGAAAAGGTCACCGCCCTGGGCTCCGCCAACGGCTGGATCCGCGTGAATAGCCGGCTCGGCACCGGCTGGGTGTCGGGCGCCTATCTCTCGGTGTCCAAGCCGAGCTTGCCGCTGCCGTCGGATCCGCCGCCGCCCGCAGCGGACGCCAGCTACCGCTGGACCACCGCGAGCGTCAACCTGCGCACCGGCGCCGGAACCCAGTACGCATCCAAGGGCGTGGTGTCGCTGGGTGAAAAGGTCACCTACCTGAAGACCGCGAACGGCTGGGCCAACGTGGGCACCAGCCTGGGCAGCGGATGGATCAAGGACGACTACCTGAGCACCAAGGCCACCGTCTCGGTGCAGCCCGACACCCAAAAGGTCATCGACGCGGTCAAGGGCCGCTTCGCAGACGGCATCAGCGCCATCTACACCCTGCGCAGCGGATCGACCGGGCACAGCAGCGGCAAGGCCGCGGATTTGATGATCCGCAACTACAAGACCGCAGCAGGTATTGCCCACGGCGACAAGATCGCGCAATTCCTGCTCGACAACCGCGACCAGTTGGGTGTCTCCTACCTGATCTGGCAGGACGAAATCTGGCTTCCAACCACCGGATGGACGGCCTACTCCACCTCCGGCAAGTACGGAAACCAGTTCACCGGCAACTGGAACGACACGACCCGCCACATGGACCACGTCCATGTCGAGGTCTACGGCAACGCCGCGAACAACAAGCCGCTGGACCTCAGCGCCCTGCGCTAGCGCGCGGGCCTCGCGGCCCGCACGCGGGGGAAGGCACTTGAGCAGGCCCCGGAACGACGCCGTCGCAACGGCGTCGTTCCGGGGCCTGTTTTTCTGCTCTGGCAGCCCTCGCTCCATTGACCGAGGGGTGGGCCTCAACGGAGCCGAATTGAATGTTTGACCCCTCGAACATTATCCTATGAGGGGGTGGAACGTGAGCCCCGCTTGCGCGGCAACGAAGCCGCGCGAGGGCAGGACAAGGATTTGAGGGTTGTTGGTGAAAACTCACTCGTACCGGCGGCGGGGCCCGTGCTTGCTGCGCCTGGGCATCATGACGCTGATGCTGCTGTTTGTGGCGGGGTGCTCCGGCGTCACCGCGGCCGAACCGCAGCCGGTGGTGCCCGATAACCGTCCGGTGGTCTTGACGACGTTCACGGTGCTGGCCGATATCGCGCAGAACGTGGCGGGGGAGCACCTGCGGGTGGAATCGGTGACCCGGCTGGGCGCGGAAATCCACGGCTATGAACCGACGCCGGACGACCTGCGGCGGGCCTCGCAGGCGGACCTGATCCTGGACAACGGGCTGAACCTCGAAGCATGGTTCGCGCAATTCGTCGCCGACAACCCCGCCCCGCACGTCACGGTCAGCGACGACGTCGAAGTCATCGACATCGCGGATGAAGAAGGCTCCGGGAAACCTAACCCGCACGCCTGGATGAGTCCGCTGAACGTGCAGAAGTATGCAGGGCGCATCGCCCAGGCGTTCAGCGACCTGGACCCGGAACATGCCGCGGACTACAGCGCCAATGCGGAGGACTACCAGCGCAAGCTCCAGGCGGTGCACGACGAGCTGGCCGCCTCGCTCGCGCAGATCCCCGAATCCCACCGGACCCTGGTGACCTGCGAAGGCGCCTTCAGCTACCTGGCGCGCGACGTCGGGCTGGCGGAGAAATACCTGTGGGCGGTCAACGCGGAATCGCAGGCCACTCCGCGCAAGGTGGCAGCCGCCATCGACACCGTGCGCGAGCAGCAGATCCCCGCGGTGTTCTGCGAATCCACTGTGTCGGACGCCGCCATGCGGCGCGTGGTGGAGTCCACCGACGCGGTCTACGGCGGGACGCTCTACGTCGACTCGCTGTCGGCAGCCGACGGGCCGGTCCCGAGCTACCTCGACCTGATCACCCACGACACCCGTACCATCGCCCGCGCATTGAAGGGAGAGAAGCCATGAGCAGTCAAGTGCAATATCCATGGGCCATCGACGTCCAGAACGCCACCGTCCACTACGGCCCGGTCCAGGCGCTCGACCACGCCACCGTGCAGCTGGGACGGGGCATGGTCTGCGGGCTGGTGGGCATGAACGGCTCCGGCAAGTCCACCCTTTTCAAGACGATCATGGGCCAGATCAAGCCGGATACCGGCAGCGTCCAGATCAACGGACAGGATCCGCAGCAGGCGCGGAAAAAGGGCATGATCGGCTACGTCCCGCAGAACGAGGCAGTGGATTGGGATTTCCCCATCTCCGTGCGGGAAGTGGTGATGACCGGCCGCTACGGGCACATGGGCTTTACTCGCCGGCCGCGCAAGGCCGACCAGCGGGCGGTGGACGAAGCGCTGGAACGCGTCGAGCTGACCGCCTATGCAGGGCGGCAGATCGGACAGCTCTCCGGCGGGCAGAAGAAACGCGCTTTCGTGGCCCGCGGCATCGCCCAGGAAGCCAGCATCATGCTGCTCGACGAGCCCTTCGCCGGCGTGGACAAGCGCAGCGAGGCGACCATCACCAAGCTGCTGCGGGAAGTCGCGGACGACGGCGGCACGGTGCTGGTCTCCACCCATGACCTGCACGCGTTGCCCGCGTTGGCCGACGAAGCCATCCTGCTGATGCGCAGGGTGCTCATGCACGGGGACCCCACCCGCGTGCTGCAACCCGAGAACCTGGCCATGGCCTTCGGCCTGGACCCCATGAAACGAGGCGGACAGTGAACCTGTTTGAACTGCTGGTCGAACCGCTGACCTACACCTTCATGCTCCGCGCGCTGGCCGTGACGATCATCGCCGCGGTGCTGTGCGCGATCCTGTCCTGCTGGCTGGTGCTGATCGGCTGGTCGCTGATGGGCGACGCCGTCTCCCACGCGGTGCTTCCCGGCGTCGTCCTGGCCTACATCGTCGGGGCTCCCTTCGCCCTGGGCGCCCTGGTGTTCGGTTTCCTCGCGGTCGCCCTAATCGGGGGAGTGCGCGATACCTCCAGGCTCAAGGAGGATGCGGCCATCGGCATCGTGTTCACCACGCTGTTCTCCTTCGGCCTGGTGCTGATTTCCGTGACGCCGAGCCAGGTGGACTTGAACCACATCATCTTCGGCAACCTGCTGGGCGTTTCGGCCGCCGACCTGTGGCAGGTGCTGATTATCGGTGCCATCACCTTCGTGATCCTGCTTCTCAAGCGCAAGGACTTCACCCTCTACGCGTTCGACCCCACCCATGCGCACGCGCTGGGCATGAACCCGAAGCTCATGGGCGCGGTGCTGCTGGGCCTGCTGGCCATGACCTCGGTCGTGGCGTTGCAGGCAGTGGGCGTGATCCTGGTGGTGGCCATGCTCATCATCCCGGGGGCCACCGCCTATCTGCTCACCGACCGCTTCGGCGCCATGCTGGTGATCGCGCCGGTGCTGGCCGCCTCCGGCGGGGTGCTCGGCGTGTATGTGAGCTACTACCTGGACGCCTCCACCGGCGGCATGGTGGTGCTGGCCCAGGGCCTGATCTTCGTTCTGGTCTACCTCTTCAGCCCGCGCCAGGGCCTGGTCGCCTCGCGGCTGGCGATCCTGCGCCGGCGCAGGGCGCTGTCGACGGCCGACTAGGACCGGGAACGCACCGCGGGTTTGCCTGCCCGAACAACAAGACACCGCCCCGAACTGGAGCCAGTTCGGGGGCGGTGTCTTGTTGCTTCGCCCGGTGCCGCCGGCTAGACGGCCAGCTTGCGGCGGATGAAGCCGGAGGCCTGGTCCACCACGATGATCAGGATCAGCACGATGATGATGTGGGTCAGCATGGTGTCGAACTGGAAGGACTTGATGGCCTGGTTGATCAACAGGCCGATGCCGCCGGCGCCGACGAGGCCCAGAACCAGCGAGGAACGGACGTTGACGTCGAAGCGGTACAGCAGCAATCCGACGAACTGCGGGATGACCAGCGGCAGCGAGCCGTGGGCGATCTGCTGCAGGCGGGAGGCCCCGGCGGTGGACAGCGCCTCCTGCGGGCCCTGGTCGGTTTCCTCCATGGACTCGGCCCAGAGCTTGCCCATCACGCCGGTGTTGTGGCAGATCAGCGCCAGCACGCCGGCGAACGGGCCCAGGCCCACGGCGGTCACGAAGATCAGCGCGAACACGATGTCCGGCACCGCGCGGAAGAAGGACAGGATGGCGCGGGAGACCTGGTAGGCCACCGGGCGCGGGGAGGTGGTGCGCGAGGCCAGCACCGCCAGCAGCAGCGCGCTGGGGATGGACAGCGTGGTGCCCAGCAGGCCGATCCACAGTGTCACCAGCGTGGCTTCAAGACCCGGCTTGATGACTTCCTCCCAGTCCAGGTTCGGCGGGAAGGCGTCGGAGACGAAGCGGGCCATGCCCTGCCAGCCGTCGACCAGCAGCGTCGGGTCGAAGTCGGTGCCGGCGACCGCGAGCAGGTGCAGCACCACGATGATGGCGGCCGCCGTTCCCCACAGCATCGCCTTGCGTCCGCGGTGCGGATCGGCGGAAACGGGAAGCTTGATCGGGGCCGGGGTGCGGCCGGAGACGGATTCCATGGCGGTGTCCATCGGTCGGGGAGGGGTCTGGATGCTCATGCCGCGTTCCTTTCGGGGGAGTAGAGGGTGTCGAGCACACCCTGGTTCAGGGAGGCGACCGGGCCGTCGAAGGTGATGCGGCCGTGCATCAGCCCGATCGCGCGGTCCGCGTGGCGCAGCGCCAGATCGGGCTGGTGCAGCACCGCGGCGACCGCCAGGTTCTCGTTGTGGGCCAGCTCGGCGAGCAGTTCCATGACGTGTTCGGCGGCGTTCGGGTCCAGCGCGGACACCGGCTCGTCGGCCAGCAGCACGCTGGCACGCTGGCACAGGGCGCGGGCCACGGCCACACGCTGCTGCTGCCCGCCGGAGAGGCGCCCCACGCGGTCCAGCGCGCGGTCGGCCATTCCCACGCGTTCCAGGCATCCCATGGCTTCTTCGCGCAGTTCGCGGGAGAAGAACAGCGGGGAGACCGAGGCCAGCGAGCCGACCCGGGCCAGCGCCCCGGCGCAGACGTTGTCCAGGGCGGTGCGGCGCGGCACCAGGTGGATCTTCTGGAAGACCATGGCGGCCTTGCCGCGGGCCAGCTGCAACTGGCGTCCGCCGAGCTGCGAGAGCTGCGCGCCGTCCAGCTCGATGCGCCCGGCATCCGGTTCGGTCAGCCCTGCCACGCACTTCAGGGTGGTGGACTTGCCCGAACCATTGGCGCCGAGGAAGGCGACCAGTTCGCCGCGCTTGACCTCGAAGTCCACGTCGTCCAGGACGCGGCGGCCGTTGAAGGACTTGGCCAGTGACTGTACCTTGAGGGCTGCCTGTTCCACTTTAGATGTCCTTCTCGGTCAGGCCCATTTCGGAGGCCAGGTCGAACAACGGCTTGTAGGTTTCCTTGGTGACTTCCAGCAGCGGTCCGGCAGGGTCCACGTCCAGGAACTTTCCGACCTGCTCGATGTCTTCCTTCGGCAGGTTCAGCAGCGCGTCCTTGACGGCCTTCTTCAGCTCCGGATCGGCATCCCGGCGCACGGTGATCGGGTCGTTCGGGATCGGTTCGGAGGTCCAGACCTGGCGGAAGTCCTCCGGGTTGAAGGTGCCCTCGGCCGTGGCGGTGGCCAGGGTCTGGGTGTTGATCTGCGCCGCGTCCACGGTGCCGTTGACCAGGGCCAGCATCGCTTCGGGGTGGCCGCCGGCGTAGTTGATGTTCAGTTCGGCCTCCGGGATGCCAGCGGTCTTCAGCGCGTAGCGGGGCAGGACGTCGCCGGAGGTCGAACCGACGCCGCCCAGGGCGAGGTCCTTGCCGCGCAGGTCGTCGACGCTCTTGATGTCCGAGTCCTTCGGCACCCAGATGCCGGCGGTGTAGGTGCTCAGCTTGCCGTCGGCGGTGCCGAAGGAGGCCAGCGGCTCGGCACCGGCCTGCTCACTGGCGAAGACGTAGCCGACCGGGCCGAACTGGCCCAGGTCCAGCTTGCCGTTGCGCATGGCCAGGACCTCGGCGGAGTAGTCCTCCACCACCTGGACCTCGACCTCGCAGCCCAGTTCGCGCTCCATGGCGTCGGCCAGCACGCCATAGGCGGGCTCCAGCTTGGCAGGATCCTCGAATGGTTCGATGCCGAACTTGATCGGCCCGTCGGCGCAGTAGGCCGGGGCGCCGGAGGCCTCGGCAGAGGTGCTGCCGCTGGCCTCGGTGGCTCCGCAGGCGGTGGTGGCCAGCAGGCCGACGGCCACGGTGGCCAGGGGAAGTGCGCGGGAAAGCTTCATGGGGATGCTCCTGTGTGAGAAAAAGTCTGTTGCGAGTGGGTGGAGGTGCTTAGCGGGCCAGCGCGGCCAGCGGCCGGCGGAGGGTGAGGAGATCGGTGACGTTGCGGTCTGCCAGGCCGAATGACAGGGTCATGCCCACGCCTGCGGTCACCGAGACCACGGTGACTGCCGGGCAGATGTCGGCGATCAGCAGCGGGCCGACCTCGCTGGAGGCGTAGACGCCCTGCCAGCGTTCTTCGATTTCCAGCGGTGTGCCGAGGATCTTCTCGATGCTCTGCAGCAGGGAAGCGGAGGTTTTCTCCTTCAGGAACGGGGGCTGGGTCAGGTCGTAGGTGTGCGAATCGCCGAGCAGCAGCGAGCCGTCCGGGCGCTGGGTGAACATGACGTTGGCTTCGATGTCCAGCAGCTGGGGCTGGTGCTCGCGGACTTCGGCGCGCAGCTTGGCGGCGGACGGCACCTCCGTGAACGCCTCGTAGCGCAGCATCGAGGTGGCGGTCAGCACTGCCGGGCCCAGCTGAAGCGGCTGGTTCTCGGCGGTGCGGGCCATCTGCAGCGCGCAGCGGCGGACCTTGTGATCCTCGGCGAGCTGCGGGAAGAGGTAGTCGACGTCATGGCCGACGCAGACGAACACCTGGTCCGCCTCGATGGGGCCGCGGCTGGTCTCGACGCGGGCGCGGCGGATGGCCCCGGCGCCGAAGCCCAGCGCCGCGGTATTCCAGCGCACCGATCCATGCTCCTGCGCATCCAGCCAGGCGGCCAGCTTTGCCACGGTGGTGCGCGGGTCGACGCGCAGGTCGTCGCGCAGCCGGGCGCCACCGGCGATCCCCTCGGTGGTGCTGCGTCCCAGCACGCCGGCCACTTCATCGGCGCTGAGCAGGGTGATCTGTCCGGACTCGCGGACCGCAGCCAGCTCGCTGAGCACCTGCAGTTCGGTTGCGGTCGCGGCGACCACCATGGCCCCGGCCTCGGCGGCCCAGAAACCTGCGCGCTGGGCGTACTCAAGCCATAACGGCCTGCCTGCCTGGGCGATGTCGTAGAGTTCTCCGGACTGCGCGGTGATGCAGGCATGGCCGAAATTGCGTACCGAGGCGCCCACGGCGCGGTGGTCGCGGTCGATGACGGTGACGGTGTAGCCGGCATCCAGTGCGCGGGCTGCATGGGCCAGGCCGATGATGCCTGCGCCAACCACCAGGACATCGGTCTGCAGCGGCTGGGAAGCGGTGGGGAGGGAAGTGTTTTCGTTCATCACGGAATTGATCATCCGCGCCCTGACCTAGCGATTTCAAGCCAGATCGGCACTTGTTCAAACAAGTTTGCCCAGTGTTCAACTTGGTTAATTTTCGTTAACCTAAGCTTCATTTGGAAGCCGGAAAAACCAATGATTTCAAGGGATTTCCACTTGTATGATCAAGTGGTGATTCAGAATAAGAACCAACCCAAGCACCAGTTGCTGGCCGCGGACCTGCGCGAGCGGATCGCCTCCGGCCAATGGCTGGAGGGGGAACCGATTCCCAGCGAGACGGAGCTGTGTGCCCAGGCGAACGCTTCTCGGGGAACCGTGCGCCATGCCCTGGCTACGCTGCGTTCCGAAGGCTTGATCGCAGGCGGCCAGGGAAAGCCCCCGGTTGTTGCGCATGCGGTGCGCTCGCAGTCCTTCAGCACCTTCATGTCCTTCACCGAGTGGGCGCATTCCGTCGGGCGGACTCCGGGGCAGCGCACGCTGGAACTCGCGCGCCGCCCGGCCACGGAGGAGGCCGCCGGGCAGCTGGAGCTGGAGCCCGGAACAATGATCGTCCAGGTGCTGCGCCTTCGCCTGCTGGATGACACCCCGGCCATGATCGAACGCACCAGTTTCGCGCCGGATGCAGGACGCCTGCTCTTCGACTTCGACACCGATTCCGGGTCGATCTTCAACTACCTGCGCGAACAGGGCGTGGATCTGAGCCGCGGCAAGCACATCATCGATGCGGTGGCCGCGGACGGCGAAGACAGCACGCTGCTCCAGGTGCCCGCCGGCACGCCGCTGCTGCGCGAACGGCGCATCACCTCATCCAGCACCGGCGAGGTCAAGGAATATTCCGATGACCGCTACCTGCCCCACCTTGCCAATTTCACCATTGAAAACACCATCGAGGAACGCGCGGCATTCACCCGCGCGCCGAGCTTGGCACTGCAAAGCTTCTAACCATACCCAAGGAGAAACACCATGATTGAACTGATCGTTTGCGACATGGCCGGAACCACCGTCGACGAGCATGCCGACGTCTACCGCGCGCTGGAGAACAGCGTGCGCGAAACCGGTGCCGAGGTCACCGCGCAGAACCTGCAGGCCTGGATGGGCGCCGAGAAGCGCGAGGCCATCACCGCATTGATCGCGCTGGGCGGAGGCGTTCCCGAAACGCGGCTGGTTGACGCCACCTTCGAGCGTTTCCGCGAGCTGCTGTTCTCCTACTACGAGCAGAATCCTCCGGTAGCGTTGCCAGGTGTTGTCGAAGCCTTTCAAAAGCTCGCCGCTCAGGGCATCAAGATCGCGCTGACCACCGGTTTCTCGCGTGACGTCGCATCGGTGATCCTGCCGCAGCTGGGCTGGGCCGTGGGCGAAGGTGAACTGCTGGACGCCGTGGTCACCGCCGACGAGGTGGCCGCCGGCCGCCCCGCACCGTACATGATCCACCGCGTGATGGAGCTGACCGGAATCCGCGACGTGCGCAAGGTGATCGCCGCCGGCGACACCGTCAACGACCTGCAGGCCGCCAAGAACGCCGGAGTCATCGCGGTGGGCGTGCTGACCGGCGAGCTGGGCCGCGGCGACCTGGAGATCCACGAGCACGACGTGATCCTGGACGGGGTGGCGCAGCTTCCGGAGTTCATTTCCCACCTTGAAGCCAAGGCCTAGTTTTCGCCGGCAGGAACGCAGCGGCCGGGGAACCTTTCACGGTTCCCCGGCCGCTGCGCCGTTAAGCCTCAATCGATCACGGAGACCCACACTGCGCCGGCGGCCCGCTGGCCCAGGCGCAGCGCGGCACCGGTCTTCGGGGAGGCGACCTCCAGGGTGTCTGAGAAGGCGTCGCCGGGGCGGATGCCCAGCCGGGCGCCGACGATGATCCCGTGGTCGGAGAAGTACTGCAGCAGTTCCGAATCGTCATCCGAGATCCGCTCGACCCGGACCTGCGAACCGTCGGTGATTTCCGTGAGCGATACCGCCTGCGGGATGCTGATCTGGCCTTCCGCGGTGGGGATGGGGTCGCCGTGGGGGTCGCGGGAGGGGTGCCCGAGCAGCTCGTCGATCCGCGCGATCATGAAATCCGAGACCGCATGCTCCAGCTGTTCGGCCTCGTCGTGGACCTGGTCCCATCGGTAACCGAGCATCTGCACCAGGAAGGTCTCGATCAGACGGTGCCTGCGCACCATGGTCACCGCGTAGTCGCGGCCCAGGCTTGTGAGGTTCACCGCGCCGTAGGGGGCATGGTCCAACAGCCCTTGCTGGCGGAGCTTGGACAGGGCGCCGGAGACGGTCGAGAGCTTCATGCCGGCCTTGCCGGCAATGATGCTGGCGGTCACCGGCTCGTCCGACCACTCGGTGAGTCCATAGATGATCTTGAGATAGTTCTGCGCGCTGTCCGAAAGCTGATTTACCGACACGCTTCCCATGATAGTCAACTCCCGGTGGATCGGGCCGGGTCCCGCTGCTCCGGCAAGGCCTTCGGGGAACTCCGCGGTGCCGGAACTGCCCCTGCGAATAAAGCAGACATATTTCGAGGGGTCAATTCGATAGCTATAAAATCCCCAGCGCGGATGCCCAAACGGAAGTATTCTCCGGAGAGGTTGGCGGTGTCCGCTCCGGATCCCGTTGACTTTGCCGCGCGTTTGCGGAAAACTGTGTAATCGATTCCATGGAATCGATTACACAGTAAGCAAAGGGGCTTATCGCAATGAATGCGGTCACCATCAAGGACGTGGCGCAGGCTGCAGGAGTATCCTCCGCGACCGCTTCCCGCGTGCTCTCGGGGCATCCCTCCACCTCGGCCGCTTCCCGCGAAAAGGTCGAGGCCGTCGCCCGCGAGCTGGGCTTCGTCCCCAACGCCCAGGCGCGCTCGCTGCGCTCCACCAAGACCGACACCATTGCGCTGTTGATCTCCGACGTGCGCAACCCCTACTTTTCCGACCTGGCCCATGCCATCGAGCAGAGCGCCCACGAGGCCGGGCTGATGACCTTCATCGGCAACGCCAACGAGGACTCGGCGCAGCAGGACCAGTTCCTGGCAGCCATGCTCTCGCGCCGGGTCGACGGACTGATCGTGGTCCCGCAGGGACTGGACCAGGCGGCGCAGCGCCCGAGCGAGATGATGAGCCGCATCGTTGCTTCCGGCACCCCGATGGTCTTCGTGGACCGCACCCTGCGGGGCATCGAAATTCCCTCCCTCACCGCGTCCAGCGCCCATGCGCTGGAAGCCGCCATCGCCGCGCTGACGTCGCTGGGCCACCGGCGCATCGCCTTCATCGGCGGCCCCGACCACGCCTCCACCGCCCGTGAACGCCACCTCGCCTTCGACGCGGCGCTGGCCGCCAATGGCCTGCCCAGCGATCCCGCGCTGCATTTCGCCGGCGACTTCAAGGCCGGCTCCGGCGCGCAGGGCGCACGGTGGCTGCTGGCCCATCCGGCCGCGCCGACCGCTGTCGTCATCGCGGACGCGCCCATGGCCATCGGCGCGCTGACGGTGTGGCGCGAAGCCGGGCTGAAGATCTCCAGGGACCTGTCGGTGATCACCTTCGACGAGGTCGACGCGATGCTCATGCACGACCCTCCGATCGCCACGATCAGCCACGACCTCACCCTGATGGGACGCGCCGCGGTCGCGGCCCTGCAGGCCGTGATGGCCGGGCAAAACCCGGAACGCCGGGAATTCTCCAGCCACTTCACCCAGCGCGAATCCCTCGGTCCGGCGGCTGCCAGCCCCGGGGCGATGATGGAAGGAATGCCCACCCATGAGTAATGAAGCGCTACTAGTCCTGGACCGGGTCTGCAAGTCGTTCGGACCGGTCCGGGTCATCGACGAGGTCACCGTCCAGGTGCACGCGGGCAAGGTGTCGGTGCTGCTCGGCGAGAACGGCGCCGGCAAATCGACGCTGATCAAGATGATCGCCGGTGTACACGAACCCGATGCCGGCCGCATCCTGCTGGACGGCGCCGAGGTGCGGATCCCCGACACCAAGGCCTCCGAGGCGCTGGGAATCGCCACCATCCACCAGGAACTGAACCTGGTCCCTTCGATGACCATCGCGGAGAACATCACGCTCGGCCGCGTGCCGCGCCGGTTCGGCATCATCAACCGCCGCGCCATGCGCCGGATCGCCCGCGACGCGCTGGACCAGCTGGGGTTGAACCTGGACGTGGACACCGAGGTCGGGGAACTGGGCCTGGCCCAGCAGCAGCTGGTGGAAATCGCCAAGGCGCTGAGCCTGGACGCCCGCGTGCTGATCCTCGACGAACCCACCGCGGCGCTGACCACCTCGGAGATCGCCCACCTGTTCAGCGTGGTCAACCGCCTGAAGGCCCAGGGCGTCGGAATGGTCTTCATCAGCCACCACCTCGATGAGATCGCGGAGATCGGCGACTACGTCAACGTGCTGCGCGACGGCAAGTTCATCGCCACCGTCCCGGCCGACACCGACGAGAACGAATTGGTCCGGCTCATGGTCGGGCGCGACATCGAGGCGCAGTTCCCGCGCGTGGCCCAGCAGCCCGGAGAGCACGAGCTGCTCAGCGTGCAGAACCTGTCGGTGGGCATGCTTCAGGACGTTTCACTGGCCGTCCGCCCGGGCGAGGTCGTCGCGCTGGCCGGGCTGATGGGCGCCGGGCGCACCGAGCTGATCCGCGCCATCGCGGGAGCTGACAAGTATTCCAGCGGCAGCGTCAGCGTGGCCGGAAAGAAGCTGCCCAGCTTCGACGTGGCCGCCGCGACCCGCGCCGGCATCGGGCACGTCCCGGAAGACCGCAAAACCCAGGGGCTGGTGCTGGATGCCTCCGTGGCGGAGAACATCGGTTATGCCACCATGGCCGCCACCTCCAGGGGCGGGCTGGTGGACCGCAAGGGCCAGCGCGCCCGGGCCCAGGAGGTGGCCGCCAGGCTGCGCATCCGCATGGGCAGCATCGACCAGCCGATCCGCTCGCTCTCCGGCGGCAACCAGCAAAAGGCCGTGTTCGGCCGCTGGTTCACCGCCGGGGCCAAGGTGCTGCTGCTCGACGAGCCGACCCGCGGCGTCGATGTCGGCGCCAAGGTGGAAATCTACGAACTGATCAACGAGATCACCGCCGCCGGGGGCTGCGTCCTGATGGCTTCCAGCGAATTGCCGGAGGTCCTGGGCATGTCCGACCGCGTCCTGGTGATGAGCCAGGGGCGCATCGCCGGGGAACTGGTCACGGCGGACGCCACGCAGGACTCCATCATGGCCCTGGCCGTCAGCAATGTGCACCGCGAAGAAGAAATGGGAACCAAGTAATGAGCAGCACAACTACTGCCCCGAAGAAGGGCTTCGACTTCAAGGCATTCCTTGCCAACAACGGTGCGCTGGTCGGGCTGGTCATCCTCTGCCTGGCCCTGTTCATCGCCACCCCGCGCTTCCTGACCGGCCCGAACCTGCTGAACATCGGCATCCAGGTTTCCACCATCGCGGTGATGGCCTTCGGCATGACCTTCGTGATCGTCGCCGCCGGCATCGACCTGTCCGTCGGCTCGGTGGCGGCGCTCTCCGCCATGGGCTCCTCCTACGCGGTGACCACCGCGGGGCTGCCCGACGGGCTGTCCATCCCGATCGGCCTGGCCGTGGGCGCGCTGTGCGGCTGGGTCACCGGCGCGATGAGCGCCTACGGCAAGCTGCCCACGTTCATCGCCTCGCTGGCGATGCTCACCGTGGTGCGCGGCCTGACCCTGGTCATCTCCGACGGCCGGCCGATCTCCACCAGCGCCTCGGTGTCCTGGCTGGGCGACGACCTGGGCCCGATCCCGATGCCGATCATCATCCTGGTGCTCTCCGGCCTGGTCGCCGCGTTCGTGCTCAACCGCACCGTGATCGGCAAGAATGCCTTCGCCGTGGGCGGCAACACCGAAGCCGCGCGCCTCTCCGGCATCCCGGTCAAGCGCGTGCTGGTCACCGTGTTCGTGATCTCCGGCGTTTTCGCCGCGCTGTCCGGCATGATCCTGGCCGGGCGCCTGGACTCGGCGCAGCCGACCCTGGCCTCGGGCTACGAGCTGGATGCCATCGCCGCGGTGGTGATCGGCGGCGCCTCGCTGTCCGGCGGCGTCGGACGCATCTCCGGCACCCTGATCGGCGCCCTGGTCCTCGCGGTGATCCGCAACGGCCTGAACCTGCTCTCGGTGTCCGCCTTCTGGCAGCAGGTCGTAATCGGCGCGGTGATCGCGATCGCCGTCGGCTTCGACGTGCTGCGCCGCAAGAACGTCAAGCACTAGTTTTTCCGCCTTACCACCACTGAATTCGCCAATCCAAGTTCAAAGGAGAACCCCCATGAAGAAGATCCTGCGCACCTCCGCCGCCGTCACCGTAGGCCTGGCCCTGGTGCTGGGCACCGCCGCCTGCAACCGCGGCGAAAGCGCCGCCGAGGGCGGCTCGGCCACCCTTGCGGTCTCCACCCTGAACAACCCGTTCTTCGTGGACCTGCGCGACGGCGCCCAGGCCGAAGCCGAGGCGCTGGGACTGGAACTGTCCGTGGTCGACGCGCAGAACGACTCCGCCACCCAGGCCAACCAGCTGGCGACGGCCGGCACCAACGGCTCGGCCGGCGTGATCATCAACGCCGTGGACACCGAAACCGCCGAGGCCGGCCTGGCTCCGGTCGTCTCCGCCGAGCTGCCGATCGTGGCAGTGGACCGCGCGGTGGGCGACACCAAGATCGCTTCCTTCGTGGCCAGCGACAACGTCGCCGGCGGCGAGCAGGCGGCCAAGGCGCTGGCCGAATCGCTGGGCGGCAAGGGCAAGATCATCGTGCTCGAAGGCGTGCCGGGAGCCTCGGCCACCAATGAGCGCGGCGAAGGCTTCGACAAGGGCCTGGCCGGGTACGCGGACATCGACGTCGTTTCCTCGCAGACCGCCAACTTCGACCGCGCCGAAGCGCTGGACGTGGTCACCAACCTGGTGCAGTCAAACCCGGATGCCGTGGGCGTGCTGGCGATGAACGACGAGATGGCCCTGGGCGCCATCCAGGCGCTGGGGGACAAGGCCGGCAAGGACGTCAAGGTCGTCGGCTTCGACGGCACCGATGACGGCTTCAAGGCCGTGGAAGCGGGCACCATGGTCGCCACCATCGCGCAGAACCCGGCCGAGCTGGGCAAGCAGTCGGTGCAGATCCTGGCCAAGGCCATGAAGGGCGAAGAGGTCGAGGCCAACGTGCAGGTCGCCGTGGACACCGTCGATTCGGACAACGTCGCGCAGTACGCGGGCAAGTAGCCTTCACCCAGCAGTACCCGCAGGCCCATCGGCCGCCGGGAGAGAGAAGCAGAGGAAAAACTATGCAGCAGGACATCCAGGTCACCATCGTGGGCTCCAGCAACGTGGACATCACCGCGCTGATGCGCCGGCTGCCCGGCCCGGGCGAGACCGTGCTGGCCGATTCCTACCAGCTTTCTCCCGGCGGCAAGGGGGCCAACCAGGCGCTGGCCGCGCAGCTGGCCGGCGCCGCCACCGAATTCATCGGGGCCGTGGGCAACGACTCCCACGCCGACATCGCCCTGGGCCAGCTGAAGGATGCGCAGGTGGTGCTCGATCGCGTCGCGCGGTCGGCGAAACCCACGGGTGTTGCCATCATCCAGGTGGATTCCGCCGCGGAAAACTCCATCGCCGTGGTCTCCGGGGCCAACGCCACGGTAGATTCGGACGCGGTCGCCGAAGCCGGGCAGCTGCACGGCATCGTGGTGCTGCAGGGGGAAATCCCGGCCTCCGGCATCACCGCTGCCATGGACGCCGCCACCGGACGCGTGGTACTGAACCTCGCGCCGGTCATCGAACTGGACCGAGCGCACCTGCTGGCCGCCAACCCGCTGGTGGTCAACGAGCATGAGGCGGCGCTGATCCTGCAGCAGCTCGATGCCAGCGACTCGCCGACCAGCGACGCGGAACCGGTGATCGCCCAGCGTTTGCTGGAGCACGGCCTGGCCAGCGTCGTGATTACCCTCGGCGCCAATGGCTGCCTGGTCGCCGAGCGGGGCGCGCCGATCCAGGAGCTGCCGGCCATCAAGGTCAAGGCGGTGGACACCACCGGCGCCGGCGATGCCTTCACCGGGGCGCTGGCCGCCCGGCTGGCCCACGGCGATTCCCTGGCCCAGGCCGCTGGCTTTGCCGGACGCTTCGCCGCGCTCACCGTCCAAGGCCACGGTGCGCAGTCCTCCTACCCGCGCCACCTGGCAGATATCTAAGCGAAAGACCCCACTCGTGCTGAAATCCGAGATCCTCAACGCCCCGTTGCTGGCCGAACTGGCCAAGCTGGGGCACACCGACACCGTCGTGGTCGCCGACTTCGGGCTGCCGATCCCCAGGCAAACCCCCGTGGTGGATCTGGCCTTCGTGGCCGGACAGCTGGGATTCGCGCAGGCAATGGAGGTGCTGGCCCGCAACCTGGTCATCGAGTCCAGCACCCTGGCCAGCGAGGCGCGGGGCACCGTGGTCGAAGAATGGTGCACCGCCCAGGGGCTTGTTCCCGGGTACATCTCCCATGAGGAGCTGAAAGCCGCGCTGCCGCACGCCAAACTCGTCATCCGCACCGGAGAGGCCACGGCCTATGCGAACATCGTGCTCTCCTGCGGGGTGCCCTTCTAACAGGGAGCTGACAGCCGCGCGGTTTAGACTCGAGGGGTGAATCCCCAGCCCGAGCCGCAGCCGTTCCCCCGCGACCAGCTGGCCAAGGCCGCCCCCGAGTCCGCACTGCTGCTGGGCGCCGGGCGGGCAATCCTGCTCCAGCTGGCGCATCCGCAGATTGGGCGGGCCATCGCGGAGCATTCGGACTTCGCCGCCAACCCGCTCTCCCGCCTGCTGCATACCCTGGGCTACATCTATGCCCTGAGCAACGGCACCGCCGAGCAGCAACGCACCATCATCGACTACGTGGATGCCGCCCACCGTCCAGTGCGCGGTGCGCGGGACAAGGCCACCGGCGCGCCGGCCTACTCGGCGCTGGATCCCCGTCTGCAGCAGTGGGTCGCCGCTACGCTGTTCGACTCGGCCCGGGTGATCGGATCGCAGGTTCTGCCCGCATGGGACTACCACGCCAGCGAGGAGCTGTACCGGCAGTACGCGCGGCTGGGTGATGCGCTGCAGATGCCTACCCATTTCTGGCCGGAGACCGAAGCCGGGTTCAACGACTACTTCGCCGGGATCACGGCCAACCTCCACGTCACCGACCAGATCCGCAAGCTGGCCGACGAGCTGTTCACCGGCTCCCGCGCACCGTGGTGGATCAGGGTGGCGCTGCCGCTGATGCGCGATGTGACCATCGCACAGCTGCCGCCCCGGATCCGCGAGCAGTTCGGATACGAGCTGACCCGAAGGGTCGAGCTACGCAACCGCGTGACGGTGCGAGCGGCCTGGGTAGCCTCTCGGATCCTCCCGAAGGCCATCCGGCACCTGCCCATGAAACTGATGCTGCGCCACGTGGACGGCATGGCGTCCGGCGCGAAGAGCCCGGCTCAGCCCTCGTCGTAGGATTCCGGCATCGTGCCGCGCGGCGTGAGGATACGTGGCAAGAGCACCAGCAGGAACAGCGTTACCGCGACCAGACCGCCGCCGATGAAGATCGAGACGGGCCCGCCCATCAGCACCTGGACGACGAACCACACGCTGCAGGCCACCAGCAGTCCAGCGCAGATTCCCACCAGCTTGACGACGCGATGGCCCAGCAACACGGTGGTCGCCTTGAGCCGCTGGCCGAACAGGTAGCGGTGCACGAGAACCGGCATCAGCATCAGGATGATCAGCACTGCGGAGAACACCAGCAGAATGACGTAGAAGATCTCCTCCAAACCCGTGAGCATGGTGAAGCGCGCCTGGAACGGCAGGATGACCAGGAATGCGGCGAGAATCTGGATCCCCGTCTGCATCACCCTGATTTCCTGCAGAATCTCGTTCCACTGGCGGTGGGGCGCGCCAGGGGAGTCATCGGGCGTGAAGTTCCTGGGCATCGATACTCCTCAGCGTCGGCTCGCTGTTCCACGGGATCTGCCGCTTAGCGCTTGATTCTACCCAGCTCGGGATTGCCGCGCTTGGAGCCCCGCGGATGAGCCCACCTTCCAGAATGTTGCCGGCGGAAGGAAAAGCAAAAGATTCGAACACTTGTACTAGTAAATGGAGTAGAGTCTATTTATCATCGAAATACTTCACGGATCGCAGTGGGAAGGAATTCGGTGCGGACGGCCTGAAGAGAAGGCCTGCCAGGCCGCGGAAACCACCGGGCTTGGGTCTGACCAGAGCCGAAGGGAGCTGAAAGCCTCATGAGCGCAGCAGGCAATGAGACCGGATTCAATGATGTAGGCGGCGGGCCGCCCGGCGATTCCTCGTGGGTGTGGGCCATGCCGTCTACCGGCATGAGCTGGTGCGAATGCGGCGAGGGGCATGAGCTCAACCGCGAGATCATCTGGGGCATCTCGCGCGAGCTGGGGCTGGAGCGCCGACGCGATCTGGGCTACGCGGAGCTCTTTGAATTGGCCATGGAAGTCTGGCGCTACGACGAGGTGTGCAGCTTCTTCAAGATGGCGGTCGATGACGCCATTGACCGCGTCTACGGCCGGCATGCCAGGCGGTATCCCATGGTCAGCGCACTGGATATCATCGGCTACTTCTCCAAGCGCTGGCAGGGATGCCCCGAGTTCGACTGCGAGGCCTTGTAGCATCGAGGATGCGCGGCAGGCCGCCGGCTGATGCCGGCGGCCTGCTTGCTGCCCAATGCGATGCCCGGAAGTTAGTTCCCGGTGACCAACGCGAACGGTGGCGTTTGGACGTTCTCGCCCACGGCTACCGCGGGGTCGTCGCCCAGATGGATGATCTTGTTGTCGGCGTCCACGTGAACCACGCTGGGTACGTAGCTGCGGGCTTCCGCGTCCTCCATCTGCGCGTAGCTGATCAAGATGACCAGATCGCCCGGGTGGACCAGATGTGCCGCCGCGCCGTTGATGCCGATGACGCCGCTGCCCGGCTCGCCGGCGATGGTGTAGGTTTCCAGCCGCGCGCCGTTGGTGATGTCCACGATGCTGACCAGTTCGCCCGGGAGGATGTCCGAGGCTGCAAGCAGCTCGGAATCTACCGTGACCGACCCGACGTAGTGCAGGTCCGCCTGAGTGACCGTGGCCCGGTGAATCTTGGATTTGAACATGGTCCGTTGCATACGATGTTTCTTTCGTGGTTTGGATGCCGTTTCCCGACAACCAAGCTTACGCTCATTCAGGGCCATTCGGTCAGAAATGTCGGGAAATCAACAGCTTCGACTATCCCCGCGAAAGATAAGGCTGCAGCACTTCGTGCACTGCTCCGGATTCCAGCAGCTCGCAGGCGGCTTCCAACTCGGCCGAAAGGAAGCGGTCCTCGCCGGGGCCAGCTACCTTGGTGCGCAGCAAATCCAGTACCGCGCCGGTGGCCGGGCCCGGCAGCAGCGGAGCGCGCAGGTCCAGTGCGCGGCCAGCAATGAGCATCTCCACGGCCAGGATGCGTCGCAGGTTCGCTACCGCGGTACGCAGCTTGCGGGCCGCATGCCAGCCCAGGGACACGTGGTCCTCCTGCATGGCCGAGGAAGGAATCGAGTCGACGCTGGCCGGTACGGCCAGACGCTTGTTCTCGGCGACTAGGCCGGCCTGGGTGTACTGGGCGATCATCATGCCCGAATCAACCCCGGGGTCATCGGCCAGGAACGCCGGCAGGTCCCGCGAGCGGGCGGGATCCAGCATTCGGTCGGTGCGGCGCTCGGCAATCGAGCCCAGATCCGCCACAGCAATGGCCAGGAAGTCCAGCACATAGGCCACCGGGGCGCCGTGGAAGTTGCCGTTGGAGGTCACCTCGCCGCTGGGCAGCACCACCGGGTTGTCGATGGCCGCGGCCAGTTCGCGGGTGGCGACCATTCGGGCATGGGCAATCGTGTCGCGCACCGCGCCGGTGACCTGCGGGGAGCAGCGCAGCGAGTAGGCATCCTGCACCCGACCGTCGCCTTCCTTGTGCGAAGCGACCACGGGGGAGCCGGACAGGAAACCGAACATGTTGGCGGCGCTGCGGGCCTGGCCCGGATGCGGGCGCAACGGCTCGTGCAGCTCGGGGCGGAAGACCTGGTCGGTGCCCATCTGGGCCTCGACGCTCATGGCCGCGGTGGCATCGGCAATGTCCGCCAGTTCGTCCAAGTCGGCGAGCGCCATGAGCAGCTGCCCGAGCATTCCGTCGGTGCCGTTGACCAAGGCAAGGCCTTCCTTCTCGGCCAGCTGGACCGGGGCGATGCCGGATTCTGCGAGCAGCTCGGGGACCGGGCGCAGGTTGCCGTGGGCATCGGTGGCTTCGCCCTCGCCCATGAGGACCAGGGCGCAGTGGGACAGCGGAGCCAGGTCGCCAGAGCAACCCAGCGAGCCGTATTCCCGCACGACCGGGGTGATGCCGGCATTAAGCAGGTCGACCATCGTCTGCAGCACGACCGGGCGCACGCCGGTGCGTCCCGAGGCCAAGGTCTTGGCGCGCAGGAACATCAGCGCGCGCACGACCTCGCGCTCCACCGGTGCTCCCATGCCTGCGGCGTGCGAACGGATCAGCGACCGCTGCAGCTTGGCGCGGTCCTCGGGCGCGATGTGGCGGGTGGCCAAGGCACCGAAGCCGGTGGAGATCCCGTAGACCGGGGTGTCCGAGGAGGCCAGCGCATCGATGTGGGCGCGGACCGAGACCAGCTGTTCGAGGACCTCGGGGGAGATCTCGATACGGGCATCGTGGCGGGCCACGGCGATGACATCAGCGGCGGTCACGCCGAAGCGCTGCAGGGTGACATCCGTCGAGAGCTTCACGGTCATGGGATTCCAATCAGTGGGAGGAATGATCTGTAATCCCATTGTTCGACAGTTCCCACCGGCGCAGGCCGTGAATGCGCGCGTAGTGTCTGAAATGCCGGACAGGGTCGGCTAGAAGGCCAACTCCACCCCGTCCAGCGCGTGGCGGCCCAGAGAGTTGCTCTGGCCGCTGTCCGTGCTCCGCGTGTCGCTGCTGCGCCATGCCACCACGTTGCCGATGCCGCTGACGTCCACCTGGCGCACGCTCTTGACCGCCACGATGTTCCCCGCCCCGCTGATCTCGACGGAGCGGGCATTATCCGCAACGATCATGTTGCCGGTGCCGCTGATGGAGATCTCCTTGCAGTTTCCGACCAGCAGCAGGATCTGGCCGTCCTCGGAAATCTCCGTATCCTGCGAGCACTTCTTCTTCTGCGCGTGCTCCAGGATCTTCTCGAATCCAAGCTGGAAGCTGTCGCCGTTCGTCTCTTTGGGCACGGAGCCGAGGCTGCCTTCGGTGCTGGTGGGATCCTTGGGCAACGGCGTCACTGTGCCCTGGATGGACGCTGTCGCGGTGGGTATCGCCGACGCGCTCGGCCTCGCTGTCTCTTCCGGCGACTGGATGCTCACGCAACCTGCCAGCGGTATCGCCAGGAATACCGCGGCGAGGGTTGAAAGTGTGCGTTTATTCTGTGGCGCTGCCATGGTAGTCCTCTTGCGGTCGGTTGATAGCTGCTTCTATCTTGGCCGATCCGCCGGCCGATTTCCTGTTCAACTGCGCACACAAGCTTCCAGCCGCTGGTTGAATGGAGGCACATTAGTCTTGCCAAGGGGAATCGTCAGGCCGTGCGGCTCCCAATCCTAGGCGCAGACCCAGAGTTTCATCCGCACCCGGGACATTCGGGAGACAAGGGACTATGCTATTTGCACCATGGTGAAACCCGTGGCCGAACGCAGCAATGCATGGGAGGACATTTGGACAGGTACCCATTCACCGCTCACTGAATCTGCCCACGTACGGCGGGCAGCACCAACTAAGGAGAAGCCATGCCGCACAAGAAGCATCTGGGAATCGGGCTGGTCGTCGGCGGAGCGCTGGTGGCCGCACTATTCCTCTCGTTTATCTACGTGGTGCCCCACGGATCCCCCGCGGATGCCGCACCCCTTTGGCTCGGAGCGATCTGGGCGATGTTAACCATGCTCTGGGGAATTTTCCGGCTTGTTGCCGGACCCAGCAAGCTGGACCATCTTCACGGCGGAACCGATGCCGGCTCCTAGACTCGGAGCACGAAGCACGGCGCGTCCAACTGGGACGCCCACTACAACAACATGAAGGGTGGCGGAGCATTCCGTCACCCTTTCTTCATGAATCCTGAACGTCTCCCGTGTGCTTTGAGCCCGGGGTTCAGTGCCGCAGGCAATGAAGGTAGCGTGCTAAAGGTAAGCCGGGGCAACCCGGCAGGAATGACCCTCAGGTCTGCAAAGGAGATGACGTATGTCGAGCAAGCAAAGTACGCCCGCACGCAAGACTTCGCTGGAAAATGCGGAACATGGATTCGTCGCCACGGAGGTGCTGCGTGATTCGCTGCAGCTGGTTCTGGTGAACATGCTGGACCTGCAACTGGTCGGCAAGCAGATCCACTGGAACGTCGTGGGACCGAATTTCCGCGACTTGCACCTAAACATTGATGAAGTGGTCGCCATTGCCCGCCGAGGTTCGGACGAAATCGCCGAACGCATGCGCGCATTGCATGCCACTCCCGACGGCCTGGCATCCACCATTGCCAAGTACACGCGCATCGAGCAGCCGGTCAACACCGAGGTGCTGACCACCGATGGCGTGGACATCATGGTCAAGGCCGTCCAAGCCACCGTGGATGTCATGCGCGAGGTCCATGATCCGGTGGATGAGGACGATCCGACCACTGCGGATATCCTGCATCAGTACATCGCGGAGCTGGAGCAGCAGGCATGGTTCCTGAGTGCTGAAACGCGCCGTCCCTAAGGTGTAGAACCCCGGCGGGATAGGCCGGGCAACCAGGCCAGCGGGCCAGCCGAATCGTGTGGTATCCGGCTGGCCCGTTGCTCTGAGCCGGGCCGCTAATACTGTCTTGTTACTGCTGGCGGTGCCCGTGCAGCCGGGCGGTCAGTTGCGCTGCGGTGGCGCGGATGGGCTCCAGCAGATTCCCCCACTGGTCTTCAGGTATCCGGTCGGCCAAGAACGTCACCGCGACCGCCGCCACCGGCCAGCCGCTAGCATCGCGGATCTCTACCCCGAGCGAATTGAAGTCGGCCGTGAGGTCCCCGCGCTCTACCGCGTAGCCGCGTTGCGCGCTTTGATCCAATTCGCGCCGCAGCTGGGCGTAACTGGATATCGTGCTCTGGGATTCGCGCCCTGCGAAACTTGCAGGGGTTGGATACAGCGCCCGAACCTGGGACTTGGGCAGGGCCGACAGAATGGCGCGGCCGGAGGCGACCAGGTGGGAAGGCAGACGCACTCCTACATCGGTGACCAGCGACGGGCGGCCCTTGGCGCGTTCCTCCACGATATACAGCACGTCCGCGCCGTGCAGCACGGCCAAGTGGGCGCTTTCACCGACCTTGTCCACCAGCTGGGCCACCAGCGGCGCACCCAGCCGGGCCAACGGTTCCTGGCGGGTGTAGGCGCTGGATAATTCGAAGGCCGCAACTCCCAAGCCGTAGGACTTGTCTTCAGGGTAGTGCGCTATGAAGCCGTGCTCGTGCATGACCGTCAGCAGCTGGTAGACGCTGGATCGCGGCAGATCCAACAACCTTGCGATCATCGCCGCTGGGGTCGGGGCCTTGCGGGACGCCAGCAAACTCAAAATCCTCAGGGTATTGTCTGCTGCCGGGACCTTGCTGCCCACTACTGCCTCCATGGTCGAATGATGCGAAACGCCTGCATCCGAACTCTAGCAACCCCAGCCGGGATCACCCCACCGGACGAAGGCGCAGTGCCTGCAATTAGAACACCACCGAGGACAAGCAGCTTTCAAGCTCGAGCAGGGTCGGGGGATTGGCGCCGATTTTCTGGACGGTCAGCGCGGCGGACAGGGAAGCGGTGCGCAGCGCCGACTCCACGTCGTCTTCGTCCAGTTTTTCGTTGGACACCAGGGCCTGCAGCAACGGGCCGTTGCTGATTGCATGCAGCAGTCCGGACATGAATGCGTCTCCGGCTCCCACGGTGTCGGCGACGCTGACCTGCAGCGATGGCACGGAGACTTCGAGCTGGTCGGTGCGTGCTTCGCAGCCGCGCACGCCGAAAGTCATGACAGCGAGTTTGGCGCCGCGGGCCAGAATATGTTCCAGCACCCTTGCGGTATCCCAGCCGGGGTAGAGCCACAGCGCGTCTTCATCGCTGAGCTTGACCACATGGCTCAGGGCGCACAACGTCTCTATGCGGGTCAGCGCGGCGCGGCGCTTGTCCACCAGCGCGGGACGGAGGTTCGGGTCGTAGCTGCGCAGCTGATGCGCCGGGGAGTTCGCAAAGACCTCATGGATCTGCGAGAAGCCAGGTTCCGTAAAGGCGGCGATGGATCCGGTGTGGAGGACTTGCGCATCGGTGGGGACAACTGACTCCAGCTTCCAATCGAGCTTGAAATCGTAGGCCGCCTGTCCGCTGGGATCAAGTGTCACGGTGGCGGTGCTGGTGGCCGCTTCGGTGACCGAATCCGCGGCAAGCCGGACGTCTGATGCGTGGAGGTGTTCGATGATGGCGCGGCCGTGTTCGTCGCCACCGATTCCGGTCTGGAGGGTCACTTCATGCCCCAAACGTCCCAGCCCGACGGCCACGTTGAGTGGAGAACCGCCCGGATATGCGAGCCCATTGACGATGTCGACCAACGCTTCGCCTGCAACCTGTATTGATGCCATGCCAATGATCCTACGTACGGATGCTTCGAAAGTCCCCTTCTCCCTGCCTTGGCGTGGGAGAAGGTTGTCCAGAGCACATATTTACCGGCTTCTCTCGGCCCGCGGGGTCCTGGTGCTACAGTCGGTGGCGATGCGAAACCCGCAGCGGAACGGACCTTCCGCAGACAGGAGACGGGCACCCGGTGGACTTTCTCTTCGATGACAGCGCGCTGCCACGCGAGCCCCGGCAGCTGCGCCCCGGAGCATGGCATGTGCCCGGCTGGCTTTCGCCGGAAATGCAGTCCTGGATCATCAACAGGTTCTTCGAATGGGGCAATGGCCCGGTCCCGCCGCACCAGACACTGGTCAACGGCCACCCGATGAGCGTGCAGAGCCTGTGCCTAGGCTGGCACTGGAGCCCCAGCAGCTATTCGCGCACTGCCGACGACATCAATGGGGCTCCGGTAGCGCCGATGGAACCGTGGCTGGTGGAGCTCGGCCGGCGGGCGGTGCGCGACGCGACGGGGGACCCGGTTAAGGCGCAGTCCTATCGGCCCGACGCGGCCATCGTCAACTACTACGACGTGAACGCCACGATGGGCATGCACCAGGACGCTGAAGAGCGAATCAATGCCCCGGTGGTCTCACTGTCGCTGGGCGATTCGTCGACCTTTCGGATGGGAAACACCGAACATCGCAACAGGCCCTGGCAAGAGGTGCGTCTTGCCTCGGGAGACCTGTTCGTCTTCGACGGACCGGCGCGCTTCGCCTATCACGGGGTGACGCGGATCCACCCTGGAACTGCGCCGCAAGGATGCGGGCTGGGCAGCGGGCGCATCAATATCACCTTGCGGCAGACCGGCCTCTCCTAGTCGTCAGCCAGGTCCACGGAAGCGCGCAGGGCGTAGTGGTCCGAGTCTCCGGCAGGAATGCGTTCAAGCGAGGTGCCGGCGATGCCGCGGACCATGACGTGGTCGATGCCGAGCATGGCAAAGGGGGAACGAGGCCAGGTCATCGCCGGTCCCCACGCGCTGTAGTGCACGTCGTCCAACTGTTCCGCGACCGGCGCGAAGTGGCGGTCAGTTGAGGTGGCATTGAAGTCGCCGGCTGCAATGACTTTGGACGAAGGATCCTTTTCCACATAGTCAGTCAAGGATGCGAGCATGGTGTCCCGCTCGTCATGGCCAGTCGGACGCGCCGAGGCTGCATGGACCGCATACACCCTTACCGGCCCGGAACCCGTTTCTACGTCGGCCCGCAGTGCACGGTCCCAGCCCAGACCCAAGTCCAGCGGTTCGGGGTTGGACAGCGGGTAGCTGCTCCACAGGCCGACGGTGCTCACCGAGTAGTAGTACGGATGACTTGGCTTCAGCTCGTCCGTGACCAGATCGATTTGCCCCTCGCCCAGCTCTTGGAGTGTAATGACCTCGGCTCCCGAGCCGGCCAAGGCGCGGGCAGAAGTCACCGCATCCTGATGGACGTTTTGCGAGGCGACAACCAGGGTGTCCTTGCCATCGACAGCTGCGGAGGGCAGGGACTCGGGGCCGAAAAGCACGCCCCAGACAACGGTTGGCACAAGCAGAGCAACGTAGGTTCCGCGCCCGCCCACGGCGATGGTCATGAGCAGCAGAACAAGAATGCCAAGCCCGAGCCATGGGGCCAGGTTGTCAAGGATGAGTCCCAGACCCGCGACGTCGGGTATCTGCTGGTGGAAAGCCATGAGCGCAGCAAGGCCGAGGCACAGGAGGATAACCGTGAGTCGTGCCAGAATTCGTAATGCCGACAACCGGCGGCGTGATGCTTTGGACATTGGACTTCCACAGTGCCACAGAAAACGGCGGGAATCGAAATTTTCCTCAGCGTTGCCTGCAACTACGATGGAAGTCAGGCGTCGATGAAGCCGTGCCATCCCAAAACTCCCAAGGATTCAAACGTGACTACTTCTGCGCCCAGCAAATACTTATTCGGTGGCCGGTTGTTGCTGGCCATTCTTGCCTTGTCCATGGGCGGGTTCGGTATCGGCGTCACCGAATTTTCGCTCATGGGCCTGCTCCAGGAAGGCGCCGCCGACCTGTCCGTGAGCAATTCACAGATGGGCCTGATGATCAGTGCCTACGCCATTGGCGTTGTTATCGGCGCCCCGGTGCTGACCGCGCTGGCCGCCAAGATTCCGCGCAAGCGCGCAGTCCTGCTGTTAATGCTCTTCTTCACGATCGCGAACCTTTCGTCGGCCTTTGCCCCTGATTACGGAACTATGCTTGTCACCCGGTTCCTGGCCGGCCTGCCGCACGGCGCCTACTTCGGTTTGGCCGGAGTCCTGGCCGGCTCGCTGGTGCCCGGCAGCATGCGGGGGCGTGCCATTGCCTGGGTGATGCTTGGGCTCTCGGTGGCCAATGTTGCCGGAGTCCCGCTGGTCACCCGGTTGGGGCAGCTGACCGGATGGCGGGCGATGTTTGTTGTTGTCGCCGTGGTCGGTTTGATCACCATGCTGATGATCGCTGCGTTCGTTCCTTGGCACAAGGCGGAAGCTGGCGCAAGCATGCGCCGCGAACTCTCGGCGTTGAAGAACGTCCAAGTATGGATGGCCATGGGAACTGGCATCGTGGGGTTCGGCGGCTTCTTCGCCGTGTACTCCTACATCTCGCCGACGCTGACCGAAGAAGCAGGGCTGGATATCAATCTTGTTCCATGGGCCCTTGCGCTCTACGGGTTGGGCATGGTCGTCGGCTCGCTGGCCGGAGGGCGCCTAGCCGACTGGTCGATTTTCGGGTCCATCAAGCTGACCAACCTGATCATGGTCGCAGCCATGCTGGTCTTCGCGGCCGTGACCAGCTGGATTGTCCCCACGCTCATCATGGTCTTCGTTCTGGGCGCGGTGGGCTCGCTTTTGATTCCCAGCCTGCAGACCCTGCTGATGGACTCGGCTCCCCATGCCCAGTCGTTGGCCGCTTCATTGAACCATTCGGCGCTCAACGTCGCCAACGCCTTGGGTGCGGCACTAGGTGCTGCGGTGATTTCCGCTGGCTTCGGCTATCGAGCGCCGTCCATAGTCGGTGCGGGACTGGCTGTACTTGGCTTTTTGCTTGCCTGGGCAACCCAAATCAGGGCGAAGAAGATCGGCCTGCTCGTGGGCAGCGAAGCCGTCGCCGCCCGCGAACAGGCCGATTCCAAGTAATTACGAGCGCACCGCGGAAATATTGAACATCCAGGTGACGCCGAACTTGTCGGTCAGCTGGCCGAAAGAGTCGCCCCAAGGAGCGGTTGCCAGTGGGACGTCGATCCGCGCCCCGTCCGACAAACCGTCCCACCATTTCTGCAGTGGGGCCGAGTCTGCTTCGTCCGTGCCGTCGCTGCTGAAGGAAACGGTGCCGTTGGGCATGAGATTCATTTCCGGCGGGGTATCCGAAGCCATGAGGTGAACACCGCGGTCCACGAAGAGGGACGAATGCATGATCTGGTCGGTTGTTGCCGGGCGATCATCATTCATTCCTTCTTTGAAAGTCATTAGCGACAGTTCTCCGCCGAATACCGAGTTGTAGAACTCCATCGCTGCGCGTGCGTCACCAGCGAAGCGCAGGTAAGGGGTCAGTCCAATGCTCATGGGAGTGCGCCTTTCGAATTAGGTAGGGGGACCGATCGGCCCTCGGGGAAGATTCTGCCACCCGCAACCGACAAAGTGAATAGCGTCCTGTGACCAGCGTCTCTGACGGTGGATTTGGTGTTTCTGAAGCATCTCCGGTAGAGTTTTATCTCGGTTCGAAGGTGATGAAAACCTGAAAAACCACCTTCTTTTGGGGGTATGGCGCAGTTGGTAGCGCGTCTGCATGGCATGCAGAAGGTCAGGGGTTCGAATCCCCTTACCTCCACCAAAAGGGAAATCCCGGAAGTCTTAGGACTTCCGGGATTTCTTTTTGCCAGCGGTTCAGTGCTTGCTGGATACCCAATGGCCGGGTCGGCACGCGCGATGCGCGTTCCGACCCGGCCTGGAGCAATTCAGTTGTTGTGCTCTGCCGAATTATTTCGAAGCAGTGGTTGTAGAGCTGTCTTTGCCGCGGACGATGCGGTCCAGTTCGTCCTCTTCCGGGTAGGACAGGTAGCGTTCCAAGGAGTCATCCAGTTCCCGAAGCCACGGCGTGTGGTGTTCGCAGGCCATGGTTCCGGTCATGACCGAAGGATAGACCTGATCTCGGTAGTTCAAGATGTTGTGCTGCTTGTCGTTCTTCCAGGCCAGGAATATGCGGGCGACCTCATCCAGGTCGAACATCGGATAATCCGTCTGTTCGATGAGGTCGCGGATATAGTCGGCCTGGAAATGGACTTCGTCGGCCGCGCTGCTGAGATTCTCAAGGCGCTGCGCCCACTGATCCATGTCTTGCTTTTGGTCGGACCGCGAGGGAAGCTGCGCGTCGCCTAGAATGACATCGCGAACATACCAAGCCTGCGCATCGAACATGTTGAAGGTAAACCATTGGTCTTGTGCACCGAGGTAGAACAACTGGTTGTTTGCCTCGCTGACCACGCCGCGGTACAACGACTTGGGATACAGGTTGTTGGGGGAGGACAGGGCCAGATCCGAGGGCAGGAACGGATAGTGGTGCAGGTAGCCGGTGCACAGAATGACCGCGTCGAACTGGCCTTCGGTGCCGTCCGCGAAGTGGGCGGTGTTCCCCTCGAAGCGCGTGACCAGAGGGCGCTCTTGGATGCCTTCAGGCCACTCGTATCCCATCGGGGCGGTCCGGTAGCTCATGGTCACCGAGCTTGCACCCATCTTGAAGGCCTGGATTCCGATGTCCTCGGCAGAGTAGCTGGCTCCGATCAACAGGACGTTGCGGCCGGCGAGGCGTTCGGCGCCACGGAAGTCGTGTGCGTGGATCAGCGTGCCTGGGAAGGTTTCAATACCGTCGAAGTCCGGGACGTTGGGGAAGCTGAAGTGTCCGGAGCCGATGATGACCTGGTCGAATTCGTTGCTTTCGGTGATGCCGCTAGCCAGGTCTTCAACAGTGACGGTGAACTTCTGGGCGCTTTCGTCGAACTGAACCCAGCGAACCACTGTCGAGAACCGGACGTACTTCTTGACGTCCGACTTCTCGGCGCGGCCGTTGATGTAGTCCCACAGCACAGCACGCGGCGGATACGAGGAAATCGGGCGGCCGAAATGCTCGTCAAAGGTGTATTCGGCGAATTCCAAGGCCTCCTTGGGGCCGTTGGACCACAGGTTGCGGTACATGCTCGAGTGGACTGCTTCGCCGTACTTGTCGATGCCGGTGCGCCAGCTGAAATTCCACTGGCCACCCCAGTCATCCTGCTTTTCGTAGCAGACGATTTCCGGGACCGAGCGACCGGCCTTGCGAGCCGATTCGAAGGCTCGCAGCTGAGCCATTCCGCTGGGTCCTGCTCCGATGATTGCAACGCGTTGTGACAAGCGTACCTCTCCGGCATTTCAGCCTAATAAGTTACTCCTTGCGCGGCGAAAAAATGTTCAAATTCAACTGGGCTGCGCCACGCGGAACCTCAAATAAGCACCAGTCGAAACCCGACGGGTCACGCTGAAATAGCTCCCACGCGCCGGGCGTAAATCTCGTTCAGAAACGAGTGTGATGGATCAAGTCTAGCAGATCTTGAGATTGGACGACCATAAAAGCCCAAATCAACAGATGTTTTTGGTCGATTATATTCATTGTAGTGAGTTAAGATGACAAGCTCAGCGCGATATCCGACCCTTAGGTGGCAGGCTATCCGCCATCTTCATGTCCTGGGGCATTTGCTCCCGAAAAACCCGAGATTTCGGCTCTTGATTCAGCGAGAATTTAGTGTTGAATTATCGTCGAAAATGACGAGTAAATTGGGTCTGAATCGGGGATGGCCTCCCGCGATGCTGTCGCCCGTGTTGCCCTCCAAACAGGGCCTGCCGTCCAGCGCTATCGCGCCCGGTTGCCCATGCCCGTCGACGCTGCTGCAGGGCAGGCCGGGGCAGGATGCCGGGTGCGTGGCAATGCGACCGTGCGGTCGGTGATGTCATTAACGAGGGTGCTGGGTGGGGTGTTGGTTTGTGAACGCTTCGACGGGCCGTTAAAACCAGATTTATTATCGAAAATCTTAAGTTAAGTCTGTTATATTTGGCGTGGCGATGAGGCCCCAACTAGATTCCAGCTGCCTGCTGGTCGGCGGGAACATTCGTCGCCGACAACTGACATGTGATGGCAGCACGCTGTCATCGGAACGGGGAAGCTGGCAAGCATGAGCAATCTATTCGACCTCACGGGCAAACTGGCCTTGGTCACCGGATCATCACGGGGCATCGGCAAGGAGCTCGCCCGCGGTCTGGCGGATGCCGGGGCCAGCATCGTGCTGCACGGGCGCGATGCCGACCGGCTGGCTGCAACAGCCAAGGAATTCTCCGAGGTCTACGGGCCGCAGCGCATCCACTCCGCTTGCTTCGACGTCACCGATGACCAAGCGGTCCGCACCAACATCGGGAAGATCGAGGAAGCCATCGGGGCCCTGGACATCCTGGTGAACAACGCCGGAATCCAGCACCGCGTGCCACTGCTGGACCTCGCGGTCCAGGACTGGCAGCGTGTTCTCGACACCAACCTGACTAGCGCCTTCCTGGTCGGGCGGGCTGTGGCCCGCGGCATGGTGCAGCGCGGGGCAGGCAAGATCATCAACATCTGCTCCGTCCAGACCGACCTGGCGCGACCGACCATCGCCGCCTACACCGCGGCCAAGGGCGGCCTGCGCAACCTCACCCGCGCCATGACCGCGGAGTGGGCCGGTTCCGGCCTGCAGATCAACGGCATTGCTCCGGGCTACATCCACACCGAAATGACCCAGAACCTGGTGGACGACGAACAATTCAATTCCTGGATCCTGGGACGTACCCCTGCCGGTCGCTGGGGAACCGTTGCCGACCTGGCCGGCCCTGCCGTTTGGCTGGCCTCCGACGGATCGAGCTTCGTCAACGGCCAGACTATTTTCATTGATGGAGGCATGAGCGTTGTCGTCTAACCTGAATGAACAGACCATGGCAGTGGTGGCCCACGCCGCCGGAGACCTCCGCGTCGAGCAGGTCAGCCTTCCTGCACCCGCCGCAGACCAGGCACGCGTGGCCATCGCCTATGGCGGCATTTGCGGCTCGGACCTGCACTACTGGAGCCACGGTGCGGCCGGCGAATCGATTCTGAAGTCACCCATGGTGCTGGGCCACGAAATCGTCGGCACCATCGTGCAGGCCGCGGCCGACGGCACCGGCCCGGCCGCCGGCGCTCGGGTTGCCGTGCATCCAGCGACTCCAGCAGAGACCGGGGAACCCTATCCGGCTGACCGGCCGAACCTCTCGCCGGGATGCACCTACCTCGGGTCGGCCGCGCGCTACCCGCATACCGAAGGCGCTTTCGCCACCGAGGTGAATCTGCCCGCCCGCATGCTGCGCGAACTTCCTGCGGGACTCTCCCTGCGTGATGCGGCACTGGCGGAACCGGCCGCGGTGGCCTGGCATGCGGTCTCCCGGGCAGGTGAGGTGGCCGGCAAACGCGTCTTGGTGATCGGGGCCGGCCCCATCGGCGCCTTGGCCGTTGCGGTGCTCAAACGCGCCGGGGCCGCCGAAATCATTGCGGTGGACATGTTCGAGGCGCCGCTGGACATCGCCGTCCAGCTGGGAGCAACCCGCGCACTGCGTGCCCCGGAAGTCGAGGAGGTCGCTGGAATCCATGCGGACGTGGTCATCGAAGCCACCGGCAACTACCGCGGGCTGGCCTCGGCCGTGCGCGGCGCGGTCCGCGGAGGACGCGTGGTCATGGTCGGGTTGCTGCCTTCCGGTGAACAGCCTGCGCTGATTTCACTGGCCATTACCCGGGAACTGGAACTAGTCGGTTCCTTCCGTTTCAACGGAGAAATCGACGAGGTGCTGCAGGCGCTGGCCGATGGATCGCTGCAGATCGGCGCCGCCGTCACCCACGAATTCCCCGCTGCCGAGGCCTTGGCCGCCTTCGAAACCGCCAAGGATGCCTCCGTCTCCGGCAAGGTGCTGCTGGACTTCCAGTAGTCGCCGCAAGGCAACGGCCCGCGACATGATCATGTCGCTGGCCGTTGCGCGTTCCGGTCAGCCGGCCAGCGCCACCGGCTGCTTCGCTGCGGCGGGTGCGCGGCGCGAGCCGGTGTCGCGCAGCAGCCGCATCGCGTTGGCGATGACCACCAGCACCGACAGCTCGTGCACCAGCATGCCGATAGCCATGGTGACTCCTCCGGCGAACACCCCGGCGAGCAGCAGCGCCACGGTGGCCAGGGCGATGACGATGTTCTGCCGCATGATGGACACGGTCCGTTTGGCGAGGGTGATCGCCTGCGGCAGGCGCAACAGGTTGTCGCCCATCAGCGCGATGTCCGCGGTCTCCACCGCGACGCCCGAACCGGCGGCGCCCATGGCTACGCCGATGTCCGCCGTCGCCAGTGAGGGGGCGTCGTTGATGCCGTCGCCCACCATGGCCACGGTGTGGCCCGCGCGCTGCATCGCTGCGACCGCCTGCAGCTTGTCCTCCGGCAGCAGCGAGGCATGCACCTCGTCGATCCCGACCCTGCGTCCGATGGCCTGGGCCACGAGCGGCGTATCGCCGGTGAGCATGAGCACCTTCACTCCGGCGGAATGCAGCTGCTGGACCATCGCCGCGGCATCCTCGCGCAACGCGTCGGCCACCGCCAGGACTCCGATCGCGGCGCCGTCCAAGGCGATGACCATCGGCGTCTTTCCATCCGCCGCCAGCGTTTCCGCGGCGGCCTGGGCTTCGCCGCGGCGGGTCTGGACGCCGTATTCGTCCAGCAGCGGCAGGTTGCCCACCAGGATCCGTCGACCGTCGAGCTGCGCCTCCAGGCCCATGCCGGGAACCGTGGTGATCTGTGGGATGCCCAGTGGGGCACGGCCGGCCTCGATGATCGGCTTGGCCAGCGGGTGCTGGGACCCTGCCTCGGCCGCCGCGGCCCAGTCGAGCACTTCCTGCCGCTTCAGCGAAGGATCCAGCACCACCACGTCGGTCAGCTGCGGGCGCCCCTCGGTCAGGGTGCCGGTCTTGTCCACGGCCACGGCGGTGATCTTCGCCGAGGTTTCCAGGAACTCTCCGCCCTTGATCAGGATGCCGTTGCGCGCGGCGCGGCCGATGCCCGCCACGATGGCCACGGGGATGGAGATCACCAGGGCGCCGGGACAGCCGATGACCAGCAGCGTCAGCGCCAGCACCAGATCCTGCGTCAGCACGCCGGCGACGGCCGCAAGCAGGATGATGCCCGGGGTGTACCAGCGGGAGAAGCGGTCAAAGAACGCCTGGGTGCGGGCCTTGGCGTCCTGGGCCTCTTCCACGCGGTGGATGATGCGGGCCAGCGTGGTGTCGGCGCCGATGCCGGTTGCCTTCACCTGGATGAAACCGCCGCGGGAGATGGTGCCGGCGAACACGGAATCTCCAGCTGACTTGTCCACTGGAATCGATTCTCCGGTGATGGATGCCTCATCCAGCGCCGCGGTGCCCGAGATGACCAGTCCGTCCACCGGAACCTTGGCCCCATGGGCCACCAGCACGGTCTCCCCGCTGCGAACCGATGCAGCCGGAACCTCCTGCTGGCTTCCATCCCGCAGCACCAGCGCGGTGTCCGGGGCAACCGCCACCAGCTCGGCCAGGGCCGAACGGGTTTTGTTCAGGGTCGCGGTTTCCAGCGCGTGGCCCACGGAAAACAGGAAGGTGACGGCCGCGGCCTCCCAGAAATTTCCGATAGCCAGCGCGCCCAGGGCGGCGATGGAAACCAGAAGATCGATGCCGATGACCTTGGCACCCAGCGCCCGGATGGCATTGGCCAGGATCTTGTATCCTGCCACCGCGGCCGCCGCGATCATGAACAGGTCGCCCAGCGCGAAGCTTGCATCGCCCATCCACCATTGGCCGAACGGCAAGACGCCATTGGCATTCATTGCGAAAGACACGAGAATCAGTGCGCCGGAGATGATCGGCACCTTCCACCGTGCGAGCCTATTCACTGTACTGCTCCCTTGCTGCGTGTTGTTGGGGCCTGCGGCTAGAACGCGGAGACGGCCGAGGTGTACCCGGCCTTGCCTACCGCGTCGACGAGGTCCTGTGCGGAGACCTTCGCGCTGTCGTGGTCTACCTCAATGCGCGAGGACGCAAAATGCACCTTGACCCGGTCCACGCCGTCAAGGCGCCCCACCTGCTTCTCGATCTTGGCGACGCACGAAGGGCAGGAAAAGCCTTCGGCGCGAAGGACCGTATGGGTTTGGGTGGCAGACATGGCATTCATCCTTTTCTCGGTCGGGTACGGATTGTTCCGTGCCTTGTACCAGCTACGTTAGCCATCCGGGATCGAGGATGCCTTGACGTAGGTCAAGTCGTCCGCGCCGCTAAGCTGGGGGCATGTCCAGCAATGACTTGTGTGTGGCGCGAGTGCCGATTTTCCAGGGCTTGGATCGCAGCCAGCAGGAACACGTGGCCGAATTCGCCACACCCCTGCATGTGGAGCGGGGGACCATCGTGGCCTCCCCGGGGCAGCAGCAATCCCGTTTGCTGGTGCTGCACACCGGAAAACTCAAAATCAGCCACGGTACGGCCGGCGGGCAGGAGCAGGTGCTGCGCACGGCCACGGTCGGGGATGTCGTTGGGGAACGCGCGTTCATCACCGGGCAGTTGTCCACTGATTCGGTCACCGCGCTGGAGGACAGCCAGATGTGCGTCTTCGACCACCGGGATCTGGCACGGCTGCTCGGCGAATACCCGGACATCAGCCAGCGTATGCTGCGCACGCTTTCGGACCGTTTGGCGTCCACCGAGAGGCTGCTTGCCGCCATCACCTCCAGCGACGTCTCCGCCCGGGTTGCCGCCTACCTGCTCGACCAGCCGGCGAAATTCGCCAACGGCATTGCACGCATCACTCTTCCCATGGCGAAGAAGGACATCGCCGCCTATCTGGGCACTACCCCCGAAACCCTCAGCCGCCGGCTGGCCGCCTTCGCACAGGACGGAAGCATCGAGCTGGCCGGACGTCGGGAAATCAACATCCTGGACGTCGAGGCCTTGGAAGAGGCGCTGCTGGAAGAATAGCCGCCAATCGCGAACCAAGCCGCGCTCGCACCGCATGGCCGGCGGCGGCATGCGATGCCGCCCCCGGCCATGCCAGCTCCTAGAGCGCCTTGTACCGGCGTTCGGAATCGACGGATTTGACGCAGTCGAGGTTCTTGAGCTCCTTGACCCGTTCATCGGGCGCTTGGCCGATGACTTGCCCGAGCATGCCCAGCACCTGCTGGACTTCCAGCCCGTGGGACTCCAGCTGGGTGACCGCAGCGGGCATGTTGCTGGTGTAGGTCTCGGAAATCGTCACGATGAACGTGCGGTGGGAAGCCATGGCCCTACGCCTGCTCCTGCGCTGGTTCCGGCGACCTGGTCAGGCCGGCTCCCACGTCGACGGAGAACTGCTCCAAGCGCCTGGCCTGCTGCACCAGCTCGGCCCACAGCTCGCGGGCACGGTACCCGGTGGCCTCGGCCAGCAGCGCAGCCACGCCGGCCACGTGCGGGGTGGCCATGGAGGTGCCGCTGATCGTGTTGTAGCGCTGTGCGCCCGGCCAGGACGAGTAGACCTTGACGCCGGGACCCGAGATGTCCACCTGCCCGCCGCGGCCCGGAAGGGTCCGTGCGGAGAACGGCGCCACCTGCAAGCCGGAGTCCAGCGCGCCGACCGCCATGATGTAGGGGCTGTTCGCCGGTGCTCCCACGAATCCCGGATCGTTGGAAGCGCGCTTGGCGTTGTTGCCCGCCGCGGCGATGATCAGGGTTCCCTGCTCCAGCGCCCGGCGTCCGGCGGTGACATAGGGAGGGTGGACCTCGCGGACGTCGGCGCCCAAGGACATGGAGATGACGTGGCATTCGTTCTGCAGCGCCCAGTCGATGCCGGCCAGGATCATGGAGTCGGTGCCTGACCCGTTGTTGCCCAGCACCTTGCCGGCGAAGATCTCCGCACCGGAGGCGACCCCGTAGCCGCGGCCCGACTCGACCGTGCGCGGCCCGCAGGAGGTGCCGATGCAGTGCGTTCCGTGGCCATGGCCGTCCGCGGCGTCCTCGCCGGCCGCGAAGGACTTGGTGGTGACGCTGCGCCCGACGAAATCGGGGTGCTGCGCGTCGAACCCGGTATCCAGTACTGCAACCTTGATGCCCGCGCCGGTGTACTGCGAATTCGCGGCCTGGACCGCCTGCAGGCCCCAGGTGAACTCGTCGTTGTCCGCATAGCTGGTGGGTTCGTCCTCGGCTTCGGTGAGGATGTGGTAGGTCCTTTCCGGAACCACGCGGGCCGGCAGGCGCTCGCCGGCCATGCGGGCCGTGAACTCGTCAAGCTGATCCGGTGGGGAATCCACCACGGCGATGCCCAGCCGCGGGAAGTACTCCGTTGTCTGGTAGCCCGCGGCAGTCAGCACATTGGGCACCTTGTCCTCAAGGGCTGCCATGCCAAGGGTCGATGGGTGGTCGGATGTCGGCGAATCGAAAATCAGTACGTAGCGGCCGGAAACTTCCGCGGTGGGTTGGCTTTCTGGGGTAATCATGACGCACTCCTCGCTCTGGTACTTAGCACTGTAGCCCCAGCGTTCCGACAGATAAAGGGGCGGCAGCCCATTAGCGGCTCCCGCCGGCTGAAACACGCGTACAGCTTCCGAGGCGGCAGGGCCCGGAACCTGCAAAGGTCCTGCGCGAACCCGCCGCAGTCATTGCCAGCGGTGCGTTGACATGTGAGGATCAAAGGACACCTACGCGTGAAAGGCGATCGATGAATCCGGAAACGATTGTTGTCATTGGCGCAGGGCTGGCCGCGGCCACCCTGGTCTCCGAGCTGCGCTCCCGCGGGTACGACGGGGTGCTGCGGCTGATCGGGGACGAAGCCTCGCTGCCCTATGAACGCCCGCCGCTGTCCAAGGGGTACCTGCAGGGCAACGACGCGGTGGCGGACTTCACCGTGAACACCGCCGCCTGGTACGCGGAAAACCATGTTGATCTGCGCTTGGATACCCGCGCCATCAGCATCGACCGCAAGCACCAGCATGTGGTGCTGGCCGACGGCACCACCGTCGACTACGACGCGCTGGTGCTGGCCACCGGAGCGCGCCCGCGGCTGGGCGGGGACGAGCCGATGGCCGGGCACGACCTGCCCGGGGTGCACGTGCTGCGCAGCCTGGCGGACGCCGACGCGCTGAAATCCGCGATCACCCAGGGCAAGCAGGTCGCGGTGGTCGGGTCGGGCTGGATCGGGATGGAAGCGGCGGCCAGCGCCCGCGCGCTCGGGGCGCGGGTGACCGTCTACTCCCCGGACGAGGTGCCGCTGTCCAAGGTCTTCGGCGAACGCTTCGGCCACCATCTGCTGGAACTGCACCAGGGCCACGGGGTGGATGTGCGCACCGGCACCCGGGTGCAGGGCATCGAGCTGGTGGACGGGCATCTGCAGGTCATCTCCGACATCGGCAGCAGCCGCGCCGACGTGGTGCTGCTGGCCATCGGCGCGGTGCCCAACGTGGAACTGGCCGAAACCGCCGGACTGGAGGTGGACCGCGGGGTGGTCGTGGATGCCTCGCTGCGCAGCAGCGACTCAAGGATCCTGGCCATCGGGGACGTCGCCCGGGCATTCAACACCAGGCTGCGCCGCCAGCTGCAGGTGGAGCACTGGGACAACGCGATCCGCCAGGGCAAGCTCGCGGCCGCCACGCTCACCGGGGCGGAGCAGTCCTACGACTGGCTGCCCTATTTCTTCACCGACCAGTACGACCTGGGCCTGGAATACGTCGGGGACGCAGCGCCGGGGGACGAGAGCGTGCTGCGCGGCTCCCAAGACGAGTTCATCATCTTCTGGCTGCGCGAGGGCCGGATCACCGCCGCCGCCAACGTGAACATCTGGGACGTGAACGACACGCTGCGCGAGCTGGTGGGCCGGACCATCGACCCGGCGCGGCTGGCGGACACCTCGATCGAGCTGGGGGACTTGTAGGCATGGCGGCCTCCGGAGCGCTGGAGGTGACAGTGCCCGGGGTGGGCATCGGGCACTGGAGCACCGAGGGCACCGGGTGCACCGTGGTGCTCTTCGAGGAGGGCGCCGTCGCCTCGGCGGAGGTGCGCGGCGGGGCCCCGGCCTCCCGCGAGCTGGACGTGCTGGACCCGCTGATGACCGTGCAGCAGGTCGACGCGGCCCTGCTCACCGGCGGTTCGGCCTTCGGGCTGGCCAGCGCCGACGGGGTCATGCGTTTCCTGGCCGAGCGGGGGCGCGGGGTGCAGACCCCCGCCGGGAGGGTGCCGATCGTGCCGGCCCTGGGCCTGTTCGACCTGGCCGAGGGCACCGCCCGACCGGACGCCGAGTCCGGCTACCGGGCCGCGGCGGCGGCCGCGCAGCCCGAGGCGGCGCACCGGGTTGAAGTCGGGCTGCTGGGCGCCGGAACCGGGGCCCGCGCCGGACGCTGGCGCCGGGAGGACTCCTACCCGGGCGGGCTGGTCTACGCCGAGCAGCGCCTCGGCGAGCTGGTGGTCGGCGCGTTGTGCGCGGTCAACGCCTTCGGCGACGTGCTGGCCCCCGGCGAAGCGCCGAGCCTGGACTCCGCGGCGGCGTTCGCTGCGCTGGCAGCGGCCGAACGCGACGCGGGCACGGCGCCCCCGCGGACCAACACCACCATCGGTGTGGTGTTCACCAACGCGCGGCTGGACAAGACCGGATGCCGCATCATTGCCCAGGGCGCCCACGACGGACTGGCCCGGGCGCTGCAGCCGCCGCACACCCGGCTGGATGGGGACGCGTTCATCGCCGCCGCCACCGGCCGCGTGGAGGCGGACGTGGACACGGTGCGCCTGCTGGCGATGACGGCCACCGCCCGCGCCATCGCCTGCGCGGCGCGCAAAGATGCCTGAGCTCCTGGAACAGGGTAATTTGGTAGTCAGAACGAAGGAGCGCCCATGAGCACTGTTGTAGTCGGCATCGAACCCGGCCAAGCCCCATCCGTCCTGAGCACCGCGGCGTCGCTCGCCGCGGACCTGAAAGCCACGGTCCAGGTGATCTACGCGGATTCGGGCCGGTACGTCACCGAACGCCTCCCGGAGCACAACGTGCTGGGCACCGCCGAGGCCGACTTCCCGGCCGAGCTGGCCGAGCTGGTCGCGGAGCACCTGTCCGGCGTGGACTACGAGTTGCACAACGTGCCCGGCGATCCCGCCAAGGTGCTGATGGCGGTGGCCGAGGAGGTCGATGCACGCATGATCGTGATCGGCACCCGCCGCCCGGGCATCCGCAACAAGCTGGCCCAGTTCATCGACGGCTCGATCGCGGTGGCGCTGGCGCAGAAGCAGACCCGCCCGGTGCTGGTCGTGCCGCAGCAGATCATCGACCTGCCGGAGGCCTAGGCCCATGGATTTGGCGATTGTGGGCTCCGGCTCCGGCAACTCGTTGCTCACGCCGTTCTGGGACGGCAAGCAGGTCGCGATCGCCGAATCCGGCGTTTTCGGCGGCACCTGCCTGAACGTGGGATGCATCCCCACCAAGATGTTCGTCAGGCCCGCCCAGCTGGCGCGGACCTGGCAGGAAGCCGAAAAGCTGGGTGTGCAGCTGCCGCCCGGGCGCGCGGACTTCGCCTCGATCCGCGACCGCATCTTTGCGCGCATCGACCCGATTTCCGCCGGCGGGCTGGAGTACCGCCAGCAGGCAGGGAACGTCACGGTGCTCGGCGAGGTGCAGCTGCTCGACGAGCGCACGCTGCGCACCGCGGACGGCACCGAAATCCGGGCCGAGCAGATCGTGCTGGCGGCCGGCTCGCGTCCGGCGCTGCCTGACATCGAGGGCATCGACCTTCCCGGGGTGCACACCTCGGACACCATCATGCGCATCGAGCAGCCGCGGCGGCTGCTCGTGATCGGCGCCGGATTCATCGCCTGCGAATTCGCGTCGATCTTCGCCGGCCTGGGCACCGAGGTCACCCAGCTGGTGCGCGGGGACAAGCTGCTCAAATACCTCGACGACGAGATCTGCCAGGCCTTCAACACGCAGGTGGACTGGGACGTGCAGCTGCACGCCGAGCCGCAGTCAATTGCCGCCGGGCCCGAGGGCCTGAACGTGCGCACCGGAGCGGGGACCTTCACCGCGGACGCCGTGCTGGTGGCCACCGGCCGCCGCCCGAACACCGAATTCACCGCCCCGGCCGGACTGGACCTGCATCCGGACGGACGGCTGCAGGTGGATCAGTTCCAGCGGGTGCTGCGCGGCGGGGAACCGGTGGCGGGCCTCTACGCGCTGGGGGACATCAGCGGCGAGCAGCAGCTGAAGCACGCGGCCAACCACCAGGCGCGCGTGGTCGCCCACAACCTGGAACACCCGGACGACCTGCGCGAAGTCTCCGAAGCGGCCATTCCCGCGGCGGTCTTCACCCACCCTGAAATCGCGCATATCGGGCTGACCGAGGCCCAGGCCCGCGCCGAGATCGGCGAGCACATCACGGTCAAGACCCAGAAGTACGCGGACACCGCCTACGGCTGGGCCATGGAGGACGACCAGGGCCTGTTCAAGGTCGTCGCGGATCAGCGCGACGGGCGCATCCTGGGCGCCCACGTGCTCGGCTACGAAGCGGCGAACCTGATCCAGCCGCTGATCACCGCGATGAACCTGGGCATCGATGCGCACACCCTGGCGCGCGGGCAGTACTGGATCCACCCGGCGCTCATGGAGGTCGCGGAGAACGCGCTGCTGGGGCTTGACGTCCCGGAATCCGGGCGGCTCTAGGGCCGCTGCGGCAGCTCGAAGTACAGCGGGGCGTGCGCCTTGCACCCGGGGTTGAACAGGGCCTGGCAGGCCGGGCAGGATCCGGCGCCCAGGTACTCGGACGCGGTCATCCGGTGCGCGCACACCCCGCACAGCACCGCCGGTTCGGCGCCCCGCGCCGCCGGCCACGGCACCGCCGGGTGGTCCGCCAGTTCCCGGTGGCACAGGTGGCAGGGATACCAGGTCTCGCAGCAGGCATGGCGCAGCGCGATCACGTCGATGAGCTGGCGGTAGTGCGCGCAGCGGGTCTGCGAATCCATGCCCACCCCGCGCAGCGGCAGCGGTCCGCTAGCCACGCAGCATGACCTTGAGCGATTCGCGCGCCTCCATGGCCGCGTAGCCCGCGGCCACCTGCGCTAGCGGCAGCACCGAGTCGAAGACCTTGCCTGGCTCGACGCTTCCCTGGAGCACCCCGGGCAGCAGTTCGCCGATATAGCTGCGCACCGGGGCCACCCCGCCGGTCAGGGTCACATTGGGGCCGAAGAACTCGCGGCCCACCGGTCCGGTGGCGTACTGCGGCACGCCCACCCGGGAGATGGTCCCGCCGGGGCGGACGATGCCGATGGCCTGCTCGAAGGCCGGCAGCAGCCCCACGGCCTCCAGCACCTTGCCCGCGCCGTGGCCGGTCATCTCGCGCACCGCGGCGATGCCCTCCGCGCCGCGCTCGGAGACCACGTCGGTGGCGCCGAACTCGCGGCCCAGCTCCGTGCGGTCCGCATGCCGGCCCATCAGGATGATGCGCTCGGCGCCCAGCTGCTTGGCCGAGAGCACCGCCAGCAGCCCCACCGCGCCGTCGCCGATGACCGCGACGGTGTCGCCCGGGGACACCCCGGCGCTGCGCGCGGCGTGGTAGCCGGTGCCGTAGACGTCGGACAGCGCCAGCAGGCCGGGCAGCAGCGCCTCGTCGACGGCGGCGTCGACCTTGAACAGCGTGCCGTCGGCCAGCGGGACGCGGATGGCCTCTGCCTGGCAGGCGGAGGTGCGCGAATTGGTGCGGCCCCAGGACCCGGCGTGCAGGCAGGAAGTGGTCAGCCCCTGCCGGCAGAATTCGCAGCTGCCGCAGTTGATGGTGAAGGGGGCGATCACGAAGTCGCCGGGTTTCACCGTGGACACCGCGGAGCCGACCTCGGTGACCCGGCCGACGAACTCGTGGCCGATCGGGCGGGGCGTGACTGCCGGGCCGTGGTAGGGGTGCAGGTCCGAGCCGCAGATGCAGCTCGCGGCGATGTCGACCAGGGCGTCGGTCGGCTCCACCAGCGCCGGGTCCGGTACCTCGCGCAGTTCAACCGTGTAGTCTCCGAGCAGATAGGTGGCGCGCATGATGCTCCTTGCGTTGGCATGGGTTGCTGGTTCAAGCCTAGGATGTGAGCATGTTCCTTTCCAACCTCCGTGAAGCAGGTGGGATGCCTGCAGCGGGCGGGCGCATCGCCTCCGGGGTGCTCTTCCGCTCCGCCGCCCCGCACCTGGTCGACCAGCCGCTGGCCGACTGGGTGGCGCAGCAGCGCATCGAGCGCATCTTCGACCTGCGCAGCACCCAGGAGACCGGCTACCTGCCCGGCTTCCCGGACAGCTTCGCCGGCACCACGCGCACCCACCTGCCGCTGCTGGAAGGCGCCGTGGGGCACCTGGCCACGCTGGATGACATCTACGAGCCGCTGGTCAAGGCGCACGGCCCGACCTGGGCCACGCTGGCCGCGGGCATCGCCGAATCCCGCGCCACCCTGGTGCACTGCACCGCCGGCAAGGACCGCACCGGCGTGGGCGTGGCCATGGTGCTGATGGCCGTGGGCGCTGACCGGGACGCGGTCATGGAGGACTACGCGGCCTCCACCGCGGCGCTGTCCGGCGACTGGCTGGCGGCCATGACCCGGCGCATGGGCGAGCACGGGGTGGTGATGACCGAGCAGATGCGCACGCTGCTGGTCGGGACCTCGGTGGAAGGGCTGGACAAGGCGCTGGACGCCGCCCGCCGCACCGGGTCGATTGCCGACTACCTGCTTTCCCACGGGCTGGGCCGCGCGCAGCTCGAAGCCCTGGGCGAGAAGCTGGTGGTCAGTTGAGCACCGAGAGCGCGGGCCCGCGCGCCCTGGCGGCGCTGACCGACGAGCGGGTTTTCGGCCTGCTGGCCCGGGACCCGGCCACCCGCACCGAGATCTCCGCCCAGCTGGGGATCTCCAAGCCCACAGCCTCCCAGTCGATCCTGCGCCTGCAGGAGTTCGGGCTGGTCTCCGAGGGACGTTCCAGCGCGGAGGGAAAGCGCGGGCGCATCCCCGAACGCTACGCCCTGCGCACCGCTTACGGGCATGTGCTGGGGGTGGACCTGAGCGCCGAGCGGCTGGCCCTGCGCGCCAGCGACCTGGCCGGCACCGTGCTGGCCGAGCGCTCCAGCCCCGTGGAGACCTCCACCGGCGCCGAGCAGCTGCTGGATACCGCCCGGGCGTTGCGCGACGAGCTGCAGGCCGAGCTGGGCACGCGGCGGCTGGCCACTGGCATCAGCCAGGCGGCCCCGGTGCTGCACGCCGGAAACGGGGCCGCCCGCGTGGTGCCCACCCCGATCTTCGCGGCCTCCGGCGCGGACCTGGCCGGGCTGTTCGATGCGCGCAGCACGCTGCTGGACAACGACGTGAACTGGATGGCGGTGGCGGAATACGCCGGACGGGCCGGCTCCATGCTGCTGCTGTACCTCGGTGCGGGCATCGGCTCTGCGCTGGTGATCGAGGGACGGCTCTACCGCGGTCGCCACGGGCTGGTCGGCGAGCTGGAAACCCAGCGGCTGCAGGGCCGCACCCTGCTGGAGCACCTGGATGCCGGGGGACTGGTGGACACCCGGGTCCTGTTCGAGAAGCTGAGCGACCCGCAGCTGTGGCCGGCGCTGATCGAGCCGCTGGGACAGGTGCTGGGCAACCTGCTGGGCTACCTTGATCCCGACGCGCTGGTGGTCACCGGCCCCGGGGCCAGCGCCGCGCTCACGCAGAAGCTGGCGGACCGGCTGGTCGGCCTGGTGCCGCTGGCGGGCCCGGACATCGGATATTCGCCGCAGGGCGGCGCCGGGGCGCTGGACGGGGCCCTGGCCGGGGCGCGCCGCTACGCCCTGGCCGAGGTGTGGAACGCCTACCGCCAGTGGCAGCCCGGCAGGCCCTGCCATTGACCGCACGCCGGGCGCTAGATACTGTAAAGAGTCCTTAATATTTTGAATGGAGTTCACATGTCAGCTGCCGCCACGGCCTCGCCCTATACAGCCATCGGCCTGGATATGGGCGGTTCGTCCATCAAGTACGGCATGGTGGACTCCGAAGGGAAGCTCGTCGAGAGCACCTTCAGCCATGCGCCCACCCCCGCCGGCGCGCATCCGGACGCCGTCGCGCAGGCGATGGCGCAGATCGTCGCCGACCTGCGGCGGACAACCGGCAGCGAGCTGGCCGGCCTGCCGGTGGGCGTCACGGTGCCGGGCATCGTGATCGACGGGGTGGTGCACTCCGCGGCGAACATCGACAAGGCCTGGATCGGGCTGGACGCGGTCGCCCTGCTCGGCGGCGTGCTGGGCCGGAAGGTGAGCGTGCTGAACGACGCGGATGCCGCCGGCATGGCCGAGGTCTTCGCCGGCGCCGGCAGCCTCGACGGGAAACCCCGCGCCGGCAGCACGCTGGTGCTGACCCTGGGCACTGGCATCGGCTCGGCGTTCTTCCGCGACGGCCTGCTGTTCCCGAACGTCGAATTCGGCCACCTGGAAATCGACGGGGTGGACGCCGAATCCCGCGCCGCCGCCCGGGTGATCCGCGAGGAGAACCTGAGCTGGGAGCAGTACATCCAGCGCCTGCAGCGCTACCTGTCCCACGTGGAATTCCTGTGCAGCCCCGATTTGATCGTGATCGGCGGGGCGGTCTCCGAGGACCACGAGAAATTCATGCCGCGGCTTCAGCTGCGCGCGCGCATCGTGCCGGCGCAGTACAACAACGCCGCCGGCGTGCTCGGCGCCGCGCACCGGGCGATGAACCACTAGGGATCCGCCCCGCCACCGGCACCCGCCACCAACAAAGGAACCGATGCATACCATTGACCCCGCCGCCTGCCTCAAGCTCGTCGCCGTCGACATGGACGGCACCTTCCTGGACGGGGCCGGGCTGATCCCGGACGAGGCCTGGCAGGTTATCGCCGACCTGCAGGAGCGCGGGGTGCATTTCGTGCCGGCCTCGGGCCGCCAGTACGCGACCCTCAAGCAGCAGTTCTCCCGGCTCGGCGACATCCCGATCATCGCGGAGAACGGCACCGTGGTGATGCGCGGGGATACCGAGGTGTACTCGAACATCATCGACCCGCAGCCCGTGGCCGCCGTCGTCGACGCGGTGCGCGGCCAGCAGGCGCTGGATGCCGGGTTGGTGCTGTGCGGGCGGCGCACCGCCTACGTGGAGCGCCGCGACGAGGCCTTCGCCCGGTCCATCGCCCCGTACTACCGCGCGGTGGAAGTGGTCCAGGACCTGCACCAGGTGGGCGACGAGATCATCAAGATGGCCGTGAACGTGGGCACCGGCAAGGTGGCGCAGATGGCCGCTGCGCTGGATGTCCCGCTGCAGGTGGTGGTCTCCGGGAGCCATTGGGTCGACGCGATGAACCGCGGCGTGCACAAGGGCCTGGCCCTGGGCCGGCTGCGGGAGTCGCTGCAGGTCACCGAGGAGCAGACCGCGGTCTTCGGCGACTACCCGAACGACCTGGAAATGATGGGCCAGGCGCGGTATTCCTTCGCCATGGCCAACGCGCACCCGCTGGTGGCGCAGGCCGCGAACTTCACGGCCCCGGCCAATACCGAGCACGGGGTGCTGCAGGTGCTGCGCGCCTACCTGGAGGGGCGCAGCAGCCTGTAGCTAGCGGCCCACGTAGTGGCGGATGCCGGCCAGCGCCGCGCGCACGCCGGTGTCCAGGGCGCCGCGGTACTCGGGCAGGAAGAACGGGGAGTGGTTGCCTGCCGGGGACGGGTCCGCCGGATCCGCGCCGCCGAACATCCAGAACACGTTGGGCACCCCGATGGCGTCGCCCAGCGCGCCGAAGTCCTCGGACCCCATCAGCGGGGCCGCCAGGTCCACCTGCTCCGGGCCGAATTCCGCCGCCAGCGCGGCGGCGATGTTGCCGGTCTGCTCCGGGTCGTTGTACAGCCGCGGGAACCGGTACAGGGTGGTGATCCGGGGCTGCGGGGCGGCGGAAGCGGCCGCCTCCGCGGTAATGATGCGGTGCACCGCGGCCAGCACCTTCTCGCGCACCGGCTCGGTGAGCGTGCGGATGTTCAGGGTGAACACCGCCCGGTCCGGGATGATGTTCTCCTTCAGGCCCGCGTGAAAGGAACCGCAGGTGACCACCGCGGCGTCCCGAGGGTCCAGCTCGCGCGAGGTGATGGTCTGCAGCCGGGTGATGATGTGGGCGCCGAGCACGATCGGGTCGATCGAGTCCTGCGGCTGGGAGCCGTGGGCCTGGGTGCCGTGCAGCGTGACCTCCAGCGAATCCGCCAGCGCCATGGCGGATTCCGGTGTCAGCCGGATGCTGCCGGCGGCGAAGGGGAAGACGTGCTGGCCCAGTACCGCCTCGGGCCGCGGGGCCTTGTCCCACAGCCCGTCGGCCAGCATGGCCGCCGCCCCGGCGCCGGTCTCCTCGCCGGGCTGGAAGATGAAGACCACGGTGCCGGACCAGCCTGCGGCGCCCCGCGCCAGCACCGCGGCCGCGCCCAGCGCGCTGGCCACGTGGGTGTCGTGCCCGCAGCCGTGCATCAGCGGCACCTCGGTGCCGTCCGCCAGCTGTCCCACCGCGGTGGAGGCGTAGTCCGCGCCGGTGGCTTCCTTGATCGGCAGCCCGTCGGAGTCGGCGCGGAAGGCGATGACCGGGCCGGGGCCGTTGCGCAGCACGCCGACCACGCCGGTGCCGCCGCAGCGGAAGTGCTCGATGCCCAGCTCGGCCAGCCGGGATTCGATGTAGGCGGCCGTCTGATGCTCCTGCATGGACAGCTCGGGATTCGCATGCAGGTGCAGGTAGTCCGCGTGGACTGCTGCCTGGATGTCGGAGGTGAGTTCGAGGGTGTGGCTCATGGCGGTTTTCCTAGTTCTCGGTGGCGGCCTGGGCGGTGCGCTGGCGCAGCACCCAGGAGAAGACGATGGAGGCGGCGACGACCAGGGCGGTGGCGAAGGGGCCGACGGCCGGGACCAGCGGGATGACCACGAAGTTCACCAGCAGGGCCGCGGCCACCGCGATGATGGTCGGGCGCAGCGCCTTCATGGAGACGATGCACTGCACCAGCACCGCGCCCATCAGCGCCGGCAGGATGTACAGGCGGGCGACCTCGATGACCTCGACCGGGATGTTGTGCACCAGCCAGGTGCCCAGCACGCCCACGAACAGCAGCAGGCTGGTCAGGTGCACGGTGGCCGCCCCGCAGATGGCCATCACCGCGGCCAGGTCGCCGCGCTTGGTGCCGGGTTTGGCGTTGATGGCCGACTGGGCCACGATGGCCGCCGGCAGCAGCTTGTTGGAGATGTTGCCGATCATGAACGCCTGGTACATGGCGGCGGAGCCGAGGATCGGGAAGTAGGTCAGCGGTTCGACCACCCACAGCACCCCGAAGGTGGCGGCCACGGCCAGCAGCGCGACCCAGACCATGCTGGCGGTCACTTCCATGCCGCTGAAGAAGGCGATGTAGATCGGGCCGGCCAGCGAGAGGATCAGCCCCAGGGTCATGGTGATGGACCCGTAGCGGCTGGTCTGCCGGTCGAAGCGCTCCATGGAAGCAGCGGCGCTGGAGGAAAGCGAGGTTGAGCTCATGATCGGTCCTTAGGCGGTGTGCAGGAAGTAGGCGGAGACGAGGGCGATGACGATGGAGATGCCCAGCGCCCATTCCTTGAGCCATTTCTGGTTCAGGGCCTTGGCCAGGTACAGGCACAGGCCCATGGACGCGGCGGAAATCCCGACGAGGATCAGGTGCACGTTGGACTTCGGCAGTTCGGCGATGGTCAGCGCGGAGAAGGCGCCCAGCAGCGCGGCGGTGGGGATCAGCGCCATGACCGCCGGGTTGCGCTTGGCCAGCGACTTGCCGCCCTTCTTCAGCAGCGGGGTCATGATCAGCGTGCACAGCATCCACATCGCCCCGGACAGGCTCATGGCCATGAACGCGACGGCGAAGACCTGCTGGGTATAGCTGTCCCCACCCAGCGACGCGCCCATGGTGCCGGCGGCGATGCTGGCCGAGGCGGTTTCGGCGGCGGCCGAGCCGATCAGGCCGATGCGCACCAGCACCGCCGGGGTGCCGAACAACGCCAGCAACGCGATGGCGACCAGCACCACGGCCAGCGAGGGGCCGATCGAGGCCACCGCGCCGGCGCGGAATGCCTCTTTCAACTCCCGGGCCGGCATCTCGATGTGCGGAGCGGCGGCCTTGGCGGCCTTGGCGTAGAGCACCGTCTGGACGAAAATGACGGCGAAAACGCCCAGGATGCAGATCCAGAGGATCGGCGTATTGGCGATGGCCCAGATGTTCGTCGAGCTCGGGTCGGCGGCTGCCACGGCGAAAGGCGTTTGCATGGTGGTTCCTTGCGGGGAGGTCGATGCGGAGTGTGAGGTGGATCTCGTTGCTTTAACGGTCGCCCTTCCCGGCCCCTATTGGCAAGAATTGGGGATTCTCGCCAATTTTCTGTCGATTTCCCCCGTTTCAAGGAATCCGGAGCCGTTTGTGAGGGCAATTGGCAGCTGAAATCGCCATCTGTCCGCGGCCCGGCCGACAGATGTTGCGTTGCCGGCGAAATAGCCCGACAGTTGAAGTCATGGTTGATCTTCAGGTGTTGGGCGAACTCGAGCAGCGCATTGTCATGGCCCTCCAAGTCGACGGCCGGGCCACCTGGCGCAAGATTGCCAAGGTGCTGGACGAGCCCGAACGCACGGTGGCCCGCCACGGGGCTGCGCTGCTGGAGGAGGGCATGGTGAACATCGCCGCCATCCGCCACCGGGCCGGAGCGGTGATCGCGGCCCTGAACTGCGTTCCGGGCACGGTCCCGGTGGCCAGCGAGGCGCTGTCCGCCCGGGCGGACACGAGCTTCACCTACATGGTGACCGGCCAGAGCGACGTGGTCAGCGAACTGCACTACGACGGGGGACTGGACGAAATCCTCACCCTCCAGCTTCCGGCCACTCCCGGGCTGAGCCAGATCCAGGTGTACCCGATCCTGAAGTTCTTCAAGACCATCAGGGGCTGGCAGGCCGGGAACCTGTCACCGGCTCAGCTGCGGATGCTGGAGCCCGAATTCGGCGGCGAACGTACTGCCTGGCAACCGGCCGGGGAACTGGACGCAACAGACCTGACGATCATCGAAGCGCTGCGCCGGGACGGCCGGGCGAGCATCGAGGCGATCTCGCGACAGGTGAAACTCGGCGAATCCTCGGTAGCTCGCCGGGTGGAAGCGCTGCTGCGCGGCGAGCACATCAGCATCCGCACCCTGGTCGAACCGGCCCTGCTGGGACTTCCCGTCGAAGCGCTGCTGTGGGTCCAGGTCTCGCCGGAGCACATCGACGACCTCGGCCAGCGCCTGCGCGCGCTGCCCCAGGTCCGCTACCTGGCTGCCATCGCCGGGGACGCGCAGCTGCTGGTGGACGTCACTGTGCCGTCGCAGCAGGACTTGTACCGGTTCATCGCGCAGACCGACTGGGGCCAGCTGGTGCAGATCCGCACCTCGCTGGTGCTCGGGGCCCGAAAGCGCGGAGGACGGCTGACCACTCCGACAACCGCCCGATAGCAGCGCGAAGGGCCTGCGCCGCCGAGGCCCCAGCGGGGAACAGGCGCATCCAGTGCCGCATCCAGCGCGGTAATCCGGGAGTTTTGCCGCGTCGTGCCGTCGCGCGGGGACCGCAGCCGCGCCCCGGGTAAACAACAGGAAAATTCTTGGCTGATAGCCGATCAAAATCCGTCATATGTGCTTCTGCTCATCAATCTGCGGCCAATTTCGCCTATTGTCTCGATTAGAAGGCAGCGCAGGACGCTTCCGTCACCGATCAAGTATCGGTTCGTGCTGCAGAGCTGAGAGGACAACGGCAACCGTGACAACGAGGTTAGCCAAGAGCAACTACCAGGCAATCGCGACGCCGGAGAGCGCGTGGAGAAAACGCAAGGACGCGTGGGAACACCTGGGCTATGTACTCAGCGAGATCTCCTCCACCCCGGTGGACGTCGCCGGCCGGCGAGAGAACGAGCAGGAAGCGGGGCGGCTGCTCGGGCTGCTGTCCTCGATCGAACCCTACTGGGCCAATCCGGGACTGGAGTTCTTCAACCACGTGGCCGCACTGATGTCCGACGGGCACTACGAGGACGCCATGCGCCTGGTTTATCAGGCCAACCAGACCTTCCGGACCCAGACCCAGTACTTCGACGCCGAGGGCCACGACAACGCCGCGCCCGAGTCCGCAGAACACGGCACCGCCAACGGAGCCTCCCGCCAGGACAGCGCCCGCGCGGTTCCCCAGGTGGAGATCCTGCTGGTGGACAACGGCCCGGCCGAGGAGATCGAGCGCTTCACGGAGGAAATCCTCGAGCAGCGCCAGCGCACCGATCCGTTCCACTACAACTTCGTGGTGGTGCCCAGCGTCGAGGACGCGCTGGCGGCGATCGTCATCAACCCCTCCATCCAGTCGGTGGTGCTCTCGGCCAGGTATTCGCTGGAATCCAGCCGCCGGCTCAGCTCCACGCTGCAGAACTTCATCGCCGGGCGGATGAACGGGTACTTCACCTCCCGGCGCCAGATCCAGGGGCTGCTGGATCTGGAACAGATCCTTGAAAAGCTGCGCCCCGAGCTGCCGGTGTACCTGATCGCCGGGGTGGCGCTGGAATCCATCGCCCACGAGATCACCGGGCGCTTCCGACGCATCTTCTCGCGCAACGACCGCATGGACCTGCACCTGTCGATCCTCGCCGAAATCACCGACCGCTACGACACCCCATTCTTCGCCGCGCTGCAGAAGTACGCCAAGCGCCCCGGCGGCGTCTTCCACGCGCTGCCGATTTCCCGCGCGGCCTCGGTGAAGAACTCGCCGTGGGCGCGGGACCTGGTGGACTTCTACGGCAAGAACCTGCTGCTGGCCGAAACCTCGGCGACCTCCGGCGGGCTGGACTCGCTGCTGGACCCGCAGAGCTCCATCAAGAAGGCGCACGAGCTGGCCGCCCGGGCCTTCCAGAGCCACCGCACCTACTTCGTCACCAACGGCACCTCGACCGCGAACAAGATCGTGCACCAGTCGATCCTCGCCCCGGGGGACATCGTGCTGGTGGACCGCAACTGCCACAAGTCGCACCACTATTCCCTGGTGCTGGCCGGGGCGAACGTGAGCTACCTGGAGGCCTACCCGCTCAACGAACACTCCATGTACGGCGCGGTGCCGCTGGAAGAGATCAAGGGCCGGCTGCTGCAGCTGCGCCGCGAGGGGCTGCTGCACAAGGTCAAGATGCTCACCCTGACCAACTGCACCTTCGACGGGATCATCTACGACCCGCGCAGGGTCATGGAGGAGTGCCTGGCCATCAAGCCCGACCTGGTGTTCCTCTGGGACGAGGCCTGGTTCGCCTTCGCCGGATTCCATCCGATCTACCGCCAGCGCACCGGCATGACCGCCGCGGCGCGCATGGAAAAGCGCATGGAGACCGACGAGTACCGCGAACGCTACGCGGCCCAGGCTGCGGCGCTGCCCGAGCCCGGCACGTCCTCGGATCCGTCCAATGACGAGCTCTGGCTGCGCACGCGGCTGATCCCGGATCCCGAAACCGTTCGCTTGCGGGTGTATTCCACCCAATCGACCCACAAGACCCTGACCTCCCTGCGCCAGGGGTCGATGATCCACATCTACGACCAGGATTTCGCGGCCAGGAACCTGAATACCTTCCGCGAAGCCTATATGACCCATACCTCGACCTCGCCGAACTACCAGATCCTCGCTTCGCTGGACATCGGGCGCCGGCAGGCGGAGCTTGAAGGCTACGCGCTGGTCCAGCGCCAGGTGGACCTGGCCCAGTCCATCGCCCGGGCGGTGAGCCGGAACAAGCTGCTGAACAAGTACTTCCGCATCCTGAACACCGCGGACCTGATCCCGGAGGAATACCGTGCCACACGCACGGCGAATCCGGTGCGGGACGGGCTGGCGGTCTGGGACGAATCCTGGCAGCAGGACGAGCTTGTGGTGGATCCGTCGCGGTTGACGCTGGACATCAGCCGGACCGGGGTGGACGGGGACACCTTCAAGCACACCTACCTGATGGATGGTCACTCGATCCAGGTCAACAAGACCAGCCGCAGCTCGGTGCTGCTGATGACGAACATCGGCACCACCCGGTCGGCCGCGGCGCACCTGATCGAGGTGCTGGTGAAGATCGCCGAGAGCCTGGAACGCCAGAGCCGGATCGACGGCCGGGTGCTGGCGATGGGCACCGTGGAAGGACCGGGAAAGATCCCGCTGCCCGATTTCAGCTCGTTCGCCCCGGAGTTCGACGGCGGTGGCGGCAGCGGCAACATGCGCGCCGCCTACTATCTGACCTACAAGGACCCGGCCACCGAGTTCCTGTCCTCGGCCCAGATCAAGGAGCGCATCGGTGCCGGGCAACGCGTCGTGTCAGCGGTATTCGTCACGCCCTACCCGCCGGGTTTCCCGGTGCTGGTGCCGGGGCAGGTCGTCACCATGGACATCATGCGCTACATGGATGTGCTCGATACCAGGGAGATCCACGGGTACCATCCGGACCTGGGTTACCAGGTCTTCACGAACCGCGCGCTGCGCGAATTCGCCGACGACAGCTAGCGGCGAAGCGCACCAGGACGCCCCGGATGCCGCCAGGCTGTATCCGGGGCGTTGCGCCGTGGTTCCCGCTTCAGGCCGAGCTTCCCAGATGCCGAGCCACTGCTTCGAAGGCCCGCAGGGTGGGGAAGAGCTTGGACGCGTCCTGGGGCAGCGGCCAGCTGGAGAGCTTGACCGCCACCAGCTTCACCGCGGGGTCCATGTAGATCATCTGCCCGTGGATGCCCAGCGCCACCGCGGCGTTCGTGGTGGGATTGGGGAACCAGATCTGGTTGTGGTACCGGCCCCCGGGCATCAGGTTCTCTCCCGGAGACTGCGCGAACGCCTGGAAAAGCTCATCGCTTTGCCGGAAGCTGTCCTCGATCCAGGCCGGGGAGACAACCTGCCTGCCGGTCAGCGCGCGGCCGCCGTTGACGTAGACGTGACCGAAGCGGGCCAGATCCCGCAGCGTGGTGTTGAAGCCGCCGTCGAACATGCCGGTTCCGTATTGGTCCACACCCATCAACAGGTCCTGCTGGGCGCCGAGCTTCGACCATACATATTCGGACAGCAGCTGCTGCAGCGGCGCTGAACCGGAGGCCTCGCAGACCCAGCCCAGCACGTCCGTTTCGCAGGAGCGGTACTCGAATGCTCCGCCATGGGGCCCCTTCGCCTTGAGCGTCAGCAGGAAGTCGTACATCCCGATCGGGCCGATCGACCCGCGCTCCGGCGCCCAGCCAATGGCCTCTTCCAGCAGGCGCACCTCGGCGTTGGGATCCAGGTACTCCTCCGAGAACTGGATGCCCGAACGCATATCCAGGAGGTCGCGCACGCTCGCCCCGGCGTAGCCGCTGCGCGCCAGCGAGGGAACATAGCTGCAGACCTGCCGGGAAGCATCCAGCAGCCCGGCGTCGATGAGTGCTCCGGCCAGGGTGCCCACCAGCGTTTTGCTCACCGACATCAGCAGATGGTCGCTCTGCGCCGTCATCGTGTTGTAGTACTTCTCCCACAGGATCCGCCCGTTGTGGATGACGAGCACCGCGTCGGTGTTCGTCGCATGGATGACCCCGCGCACCGTCAAGGCCGGATCGGTGAAGCTGGATTTGGCGACCTCCAGCTTGCCGAGCTTCTCCTCGGCCAGCGGCAGCTTGACGATCGGCCCGTCGCCGCGTGAGACCCGTACGGTCGGGTGGATGCGCGCGATGTTCTGGAACGAGCGTTTGACGTTCTGCGGGGCCTGCCAGCCCGCGATGGACAGGGCGCCTTGCGGCTCCGGCCGCGCGGGAAGGACGCCTTGCGGCTCCGGCCGCGCGGGAAGGACGCCGTCGCCTGGCGGGCCTGCCGAATCAGTTTCCATTCTCATTGGGAGGTACGTCGATGCCCTTGTACTGGGAACGGATGGAGGAAATGAAATGCTTGGCATCGATGGTGAGCTTGGTTTTCTTCTTGCCTTCGTACTGCAGCTTGGCCTTGGTGACCAGGACCCCAAGATCGGCTCCCTTCCAGCGGTAGTCGTGCTCCCCGTAGATGCGCAGGAAGAACGCTTCCTTGTGGTTCTGCAGCTGGTGCCAGTCCAGGGCGGAGCGTGAGAATTGCAGTTTGCCCCGGGAATCGAGGTAGTAGTTGCCCGTGCGGGGCGCATGGGTCAGGTATTGGAGGATGTCGTCGGTTTCCTTGATGATCATGTGGCTCCACACATCAGCCCCCGACATCTCCTGCCAGCGTTCGTTGATCTCGTCCACATCCAGCGTGAAGTCCACGTCCAAGTACTCCAACAGGTGGAAGAGGAACAGCGGAACGTCCGCATAGGCGCCGGCGGTGACGTTGGTGATCGCGCTGGCCCCGGAAATGCGCGGATTCAGTTCGCCGAGATACACCTGGTCGGTGTCGGTGTCCACCAGCACGTCGACCTCGAAGAATCCGCGGTACCCGGTCTTCTGCAGGCCGCTGCCGACATTCCGTACCAGCTCGATGGCCCGCGCCCGCTGCGAGTCCGTGAGGATGTCGGGGTGCATTTCATTGCCGCACCACCCTCCCTTGTAGGGGGTGAGCTCCTTGTAACCGGCCAGTTCGGTGAGGATCGGCCCCACCACGGTGCCGCAGCGGGTCAAGACCGCCTCGACCGCCACCGGTTGGTTGTTGATGCGCTTCATGACCTTGAGGTCTTCGCCGAGAATGTACTTCGAATACTGGTTCCAGTTCTCTTCGTTGGCGATGAAGAATGTTGTCTTGCCCGAATCCCCGTAGGGGGTTTGCACCACCAAGTCGTCTCCGAGCTTGCCCTTGCGGGCCAGGGCCATCAACTCGTGGTAGCTGGAAGCGGTGCCCAGCACGTTGGGCACCGAAGGAGCCCCGGCGGCGTTGCCCAGCTTGGTGGTGACGATTTTTGAATCAAGCTCGGTGCGCAGGGAAGCCGGGGGAAGGATCAGGTCGTAGCCCAGCTCCTCGCAGATGGATTCGGTCTCTTCGTCGAAGAACACCATGGCGACCTTGGGTCTTGGTCCGCCGACGGTGCGCTGGGAGTCGATGAATTCGCGGACCTCCGAGTTCTCCAGCAGCCAGTTGTTGATCTCCTCGGCGCTGTCGAATTCCACATAGGGTTTCTCGCTGGGGGTGAAGACGCGCGGATGCTGTCCGTCCCACCCGTCGTAATAGGTGATGTAGCTGAACTTCCTCACCCATCGGTCCAGACCCAACAGGTTGACCGGTGTCGCCCCGATGAAATAGATCGGCGTCTGATTGGTGCGGAAGAAATGGCGCACCTCGCTCATGTTCTTCAGCTGCCGCCCGAAGGGCAGCACCCGCGGGGCCGCTTCGGGATGGGGCTCGTCGTTGTAGGCGGCATCCATGGCGGCATTCGCGTTCAGGCCTTCGGTGGCCTGGAGCTGATGACGCAGCTTGGACAGCTCGCTGGGCTTCGGGATTCGGGGACGTGTTATGTGGGACGAACCTTCGAGAATATTGGCCATGTCGGTAGTCGGGTCCTTCTCAAACGGTCAATAGGCAGGGCACTGCGCGCACGGGGTGTGACAGTTTCATGCTCAGCGCTTGCGGTGAGCACAGGAACACCGCGCGGTGAACGGCCGATGAACATTGGCCGGCGTCTGCCGCCGCCTCCCTCTGACATGGCGCGAAGCTGCGGGGACGGCCCGGCTGGGAGCCGGTGTGACCGAAGATGACATGGCGAAGGCCGGCGGATCCGCAAGGGATCCACCGGCCATCGCGGTCCGGCTAGCGTCCGACGGTTGCGGCGAAGTCGGTTTCCTCGAAGACGAAACCAGCCTTCTGCAGGACCTCGCTGGTGGCTTTGCGCCCGGTCAGGACCACCCGGGCGTTGGTTCCCATGGCCGCCGCACCCACCGTGGGAATCAAGCTGCCGGTCGGCAGGCCGGGCATGCCGGCCAGCGAGCGCAGGGCAGCCATCACTTCTTCGTTGCGCAGCGGATTCGGGGCCGTGGCATGCACGATCCCGTCCGGGATCGCAGGCGCTTCCAGGCGCAGCAGGCAGCGGATGACGCGCAGCCAGTCCTCCATGCCGATCCAGCTGAACCACTGCTTGCCGTGGCCGAGCTTTCCGCCCAGCCCGGTGTTCGCCAGCAGGTTCAGCGGGCCGAGCAGCGGGGCATCCGGGTGCATGACCAGCGAGGTGCGCAGGATGTAGCGATGCTCCGCATTGACCTGGGCCTGCGTGAACGCCTTCTCCCAGGCGACAGCCACCCCGGTCATCTCGGGCAGGGCGCGCTCGCCGGTCGGGATGGGGCTGGATTCGGTGAGTTCCGTTTCGCCGGCGTCGGAGAAGATCGCAGTGGTGCTCGACTGGATCCAGGTGGCCAGCTTCGCGCCCTGGGCGGTGGCTTCGGCAAGGGTGCGTGTGGTGCGCACCCGGGAGTCGGTCAGCGCGGCGATGTTCTCCGCGGTGTTGCGCTTGTCCACTCGTTCGCCGGCCAGGTTGACCAGGTGCACCGGGCGGTCGCTGGCGAAGGCGCCGGTCCACGGGCCCTGGTGCTGCCCATCCCAGATGTACTGTTCGGTGGGGAAATCCGCCTCTCGGGTGCGTGAAAGGACCACCACCGAAGCGCCGCGGCAGACCAGATCGGCTGCCAGGTTGCGGCCCAGGAATCCGCGCCCGCCGGCGATGACCACGTGGGCGTCGAGCTTGATGTGCGCGGTGTGGGCGATCAGCCGGTAGAGCCGGGCGGCGGCCACGGCGAAGTCCTCGCATAATTCCTTGCCCACGGTGAACTTGAAGGCCGTGGTTCCCGGGCCGTGCAGCTCGACGGTGAAGTGCAGCATGCAGCCGCCCTCGTGCTCGTCGACCCGCCAGCGCAGCACCATGGAGCCGCCCGGCTGCGGCTGGGTGAACTCGACCATGCGCGCGGCCTGGTTGCGGCGGGTGATGGAGCCTGACGGTGCGGTGGCCCGGTGCAGCGGGCCGAAGACCTTGCCCGGAGGCAGCAGGTCCACCTTGGTGCCCACCCCGCGCTGGTCGTCGTGCACCGTGAAGCCCAGCTGCTTCATCCAGTGCCCGGTCTGCGAGAGATTGCCGACGATCGAGTACACGGCGTCGGCCCCTGCTGCCAGGAACTGGGACTCGGTGCGCTGCCAGTGCGTGAACTTCTTGGTGCTGCTCATCGAGTTTCCCCCTGCGTCGTGGAGCGTGTGGCTTATCCCAAGGCTACTTGGTGCGAGACGGTTCGGAGGGGAAGGCGTGGAAGTGTGCTTCGACTGTTACGCGATGCAGGGCCCGGGGAGAAGGCAACGGCTCCCGCCGTCTCCGAAGTCGGGGACGGCGGGAGCCGGATGAAGGCCAGGCAATGCCAACGAGGCTCAGGCAGTGACCTTGACGCCGAGCTCGTTCTCCATTTCGGTGAATTCTTCCTGCACCTGCTCGTTGTGGCGGTAGGTGCCCAGGGACACCAGCCAGGCAACCAGCAGGTTGATGGCGAAGCCAGGAACGATTTCATACATTGCATTCGAAAGATCTGGGATGTTGCCCCAGACGAAGACGACCACGGCGCCGGAGACCATGCCGGCGAAGGCGCCTATGGCGGTCAGCTTGCGCCAGTACAGGCTCAGCAGCACAATCGGGCCGAAGGCGCCGCCGAAGCCAGCCCAGGCAAACGATACGAGCTTGAGGATCGATGAATTCGGGTCCAGCGCCAGCAGCACGGCGATGACCGCGATAACCAGCACGCCGGCGCGGCCCAGGTTCACCAGGGCCTTCGGGGATGCCTTGCGGCCGGCGATGTTGTACAGGTCCTCCACCAGCGCGGAGGAGCAGACGATCAGCTGCGAGGACATGGTGGACATAATCGCCGCCAGCACCGCCGCCAGCACCAGGCCGGCGATCAGCGGGTGGAAGAAGACCTGGCTGAGCAGCAGGAATACGGTCTCGCTGCTGGACTTGTCCAGCGGGGCGTCGGCGAAGTAGGCGATGCCGATCAGTGCGGTGCACACCGCGCCCAGGGTGGTCAGGAACATCCAGCCGATGCCGATGCGGCGTGCGCTCTTGGCCTCGGCCGGGGTGCGCAGCGCCATGAAGCGCACCAGGATGTGCGGCTGGCCGAAGTAGCCGAAGCCCCAGGCTGCGGTGGAGAAGATCGCGACGATGGCCAGGAAGGTGCCTTTGTCGTCGAAGGAGGAGAACAGGTTGAAGGCCACCGGGTTGGCGTCGGTGATGCGCTGGCCCAGGGTATTGATGTCTCCGACCTGCAGGACTGCCACGATCGGCACCGCGACCAGGGCCGCGAACATCAGCAGGCCCTGGACCATGTCGGTCAGCGAGGCGCCCAGGAAGCCGCCGAACAGCGTGTACAGCAGGGTGATGCCGGCGACGAACAGCAGGCCGGTCATGTACGGCCAGTTGAAGGTGGAGTCGAAGAACTTGCCGGCGGCCACCATGCCCGAGGAGACATAGAAGGTGAAGAAGCCCAGGATGATGATCGAGGAGGCAATGCGCAGCATGTGCGTGCCGTCCTTCAGGCGCTTCTCGAAGTAGCTCGGGATGGTGATCGCGTTCTGCGCGATGGCGGTGTAGGAGCGCAGGCGCGGGGCCACGAACTTCCAGTTCAGCCAGGCGCCGATGAGCAGGCCGATGGCGATCCAGGCTTCGTGCATGCCGCCCAGGTAGATGGCACCGGGCAGGCCCATGAGCAGCCAGCCGGACATGTCCGAGGCGCCAGCCGACAGCGCGGCCACCCACGGCTTCAGGCCGCGGTCGGCCAGCATGTAGTCATCGATGTTGTTGGTGCGGCGATACGCGATATAGCCGATGCCAAGCATGGCGGCCATGTAGATCGCGATCGCGATCATCTGAAAAGTCTGGTCGGACATGTTTCCTCATAACCTGTTCTGCCCGCCGCGATGATGTACCGGGGCGGGACGCGGGTCTTGTGGTGCGAGTCACCACTATGGCACCAATTGGAGGGTTTGTCGCGCGCCCTCCGGAGCGTTGTTACCTAAATGTGACCCAACTCATCGAAGGCGCGGTTTTGGCGGCAGCGGGGCGGCCGACCCCTGTTCGTCGCTCATTCCGGGTTGCCGGTGCAGCAGTGAGCGCACCGCCTGCATGGCCGGGGACTGGGCCGAGGAGTGCCGCATTGCGGTGAAGATGGTGCGCATCGGCGCGCCGGGCAATTCGACCGCGCGCAGCGAGCCGGAATCCGTGCGCAGGACCAGCGCGGGCAGCATCGCCACGGCGTTGCCGGAGGCCACCAGCTGCAGATGGGCCTGCAGGTCCGCGGTTTCGTAGCGAACGTCCGGCTCGAAGCCGGCCAACCGGCAGGACTGCTCGGCCCAGTGGCGGCTGGCGGCTCCGTCGGGCTCCATGACCCAGGGCAGATGCGCGGCGTGCTCCAGCGCGGTGACGCGGTCGAATTCCGTATTGCCCGCCGCGCCCCGGGCCGGCAGGGCCAGCCGGATGGCGTCGTGGGTCAGCACTCGTCGGTCGAGGTTTTCATAGTGCGGGGCGGCGTGCCCCGGGTACTGCTCGGCGACCACCAGATCGAAATTGCGGCTGTTGGTTTCGTGCAGCGCCTCGGCCGGTTCCTGCTGGCTCATCTCCACCCGAAGCTGCGGGTAGGTAGTGCGCAGCTCCCGGAGCACCGGCGGCATCAGGGCCAGCATGGCGGTCTGGAACACGGCCAGGCGTACGGTGCCGGTGACCGTGGAGAGGGTGGCAGCCAGCGCCGCTTCGGCCCGCTCCATGGAATCCAGCAGCTCCTCGGTGTGGGCCACCAGCACCTGGGCCTGCGGGGTCAGTTGCAGGGTGCGCCCGGTGCGGCGCAGCAGCTCCACGCCGGCCTCCGCCTCCAGCTGCGTGAGCTGCTGCGAGACCGAGGAGGGGGAGTAGCTGAGCACGTCGGCCACTTCAGCGATGGTGCCGCGGATGCTCAGTTCCCGCAGCAGCCGCAATCGTCGCAGTTCAAGCATGGTTTACTCCCGCATTTTCCGGTGAATTTCAGACCCTTTGGAAACATTAGCAAATCCGAATGAAATCCTTCGGTTTTGTTCACTTTTGCTTAACCCGCAAAAGGTCCATACTCGATCTTGCACACAGCTTCGCGTGGCGCGTGGTTCCGGACCGGAGCAGGCGGCCAGCACAGCCCAAAACGACCTGAGCGTTCGGTGCCGAACCCCCATGTATGAACCGCATCGAAGGGACCACAAGTGTCTTCCATCAACACCCAGCACATCGTGCCGCCGGCCGTTGACGCCGCCGGCAACGCCCTGACCACCCCGGCCGAACTGGCCGACGACGTCATCAAGCTGGTCCGCCGCTGGCTCACCGAAGCCGCGCAGTTCCCGGCCGACGCCTCCGCCGCCCGTCTGGCCGGAGTGCTCAAGGACCCCAATGGCCTGGACTTCACCGTCGGATTCGTCGACGGCGTGATCCGCCCCGAGGACCTGAACGTCGCCGCCGCCAACCTCAAGGCCCTGGCGCCCAAGGTGCCGGGCTTCCTGCCGTGGTACATGCGCAAGGCCGTGGGCCTGGGCGGCGTGATGGCGCCGATCGTGCCGCAGATCGTGGTCCCTGCAGCCCGCAAGGTGCTGCGCGAGATGGTCGGGCACCTGATCATCGACGCCTCCGATGCCAAGCTGGGCGGCGCGATCTCCAAGATCAAGCGCGAGGGCGTCAACCTGAACGTCAACCTGCTCGGCGAGGCCATCCTGGGCGAGGGCGAAGCGGCCCGCCGACTGGACGGCACCACCAAGCTGCTGGCCCGCGACGACGTGGACTACGTGTCCATCAAGGTCTCCGCCACCGTCGCCCCGCACAACCACTGGGCCTTCGACGAGGCCGTCGAGCACATCATCGAGAAGCTCAAGCCGCTCTACGAGCTGGCCAACCGCGGCGCCAAGAAGAAGTTCATCAACCTGGACATGGAAGAGTACAAGGACCTGGAGCTGACCATCGCGGTCTTCACCAAGATCCTGTCCATGGACGAGTTCAAGAACCTGGAAGCCGGCATCGTGCTGCAGGCCTACCTGCCGGACGCGCTGGGCGCCATGATCCAGCTGCAGGACTTCGCCGCGGCCCGCGTGGCCGACGGCGGCGCGCCGATCAAGGTGCGTGTGGTCAAGGGCGCCAACCTGCCCATGGAAACCATGGAAGCCGACATCCACGGCTGGCCGCTGGCCACCTGGCATACCAAGCAGGACTCCGACACCAGCTACAAGATGGTCATCGACTACGCGCTGCGCCCGGAGCACGTGCAGAACGTGCGGATCGGCGTGGCCGGCCACAACCTGTTCGACGTCGCCCTGGCCTGGCTGCTGGCCAAGTCCCGCGGCGTCACCGGCGGCATCGAGTTCGAGATGCTGCTGGGCATGGCCACCGGCCAGGCCGAGGCCGTGCGCCGCGAAGTCGGCGAGCTGCTGCTCTACACCCCGGTGGTCCACCCCGAGGAATTCGACGTGGCGATCGCCTACCTGATCCGCCGCCTCGAAGAGGGTGCCAGCCAGGAGAACTTCATGTCAGCGGTCTTCGAGCTGGAGAAGAACGAGGCATTGTTCCAGCGCGAGAAGAACCGCTTCCTGGCCTCCCTGGAAGCCATGAGCGAGCAGGTTCCGCCGCCGCACCGCGTGCAGAACCGCCAGGTTCAGGACGAGGCGCTGGCCGGCAAGGTCCAGGGCCTGATCGAGGGCACCACCGAGTTCTTCAACACCCCGGACACCGATCCGGACCTGGGCAAGAACCGCGCCTGGGGCCGCGAGATCCTGGCCAAGATGCAGGACTCGGTGCTGGGCCGCGACCTGGTCTCCTCGCACACCATCCACTCCTCTTCCGAACTGGACGAGGCCATCGCCATGGGCGTGGACGCCGCCGCAGACTGGCAGGCACTGGGCTCGGCCCAGCGCGCCGAGATCCTGCACCGCGCCGGCCAGCTGTTCGAAGAGCGCCGTGCCACCATGCTCGAGGTGCTGGGGTCCGAATGCGGCAAGACCATCGACCAGGGCGACGTGGAAGTCTCCGAGGCCATCGACTTCGCCCACTACTACGCCCAGCGCGGCCGCGATCTGGACACCGTCGACGGCGCAACCTTCGTGCCGTCCAAGCTGACCGTGGTCACCCCGCCGTGGAACTTCCCGATGGCGATCCCGGCCGGTTCCACGCTGTCGGCGCTGGCCGCGGGTTCCGCCGTCATCATCAAGCCGGCCAGCCAGGCCGCGCGCATCGGCGCCGTCATGGTCAAGGCCCTGTGGGACGCCGGCGTGCCGAAGGACGTGCTGCAGCTGGTCTTCGTCGGCGAACGCGAGCTGGGCACCCAGCTGGTCTCCGACGCCCGCGTCGACCGCCTGATCCTGACCGGCGGCTACGAAACCGCGCAGCTGTTCCGTTCCTTCCGCAAGGACCTGCCGCTGCTGGCCGAGACCTCGGGCAAGAACGCCATCATCGTCACCCCGCATGCGGACCTGGACCTGGCGGCCAAGGATGTTGTGCAGTCGGCCTTCGGCCATGCCGGGCAGAAGTGCTCGGCCTCCTCGCTGGTCGTGCTGGTCGGCTCGGTGGCTGAGTCCCGCCGCTTCAACAGCCAGCTGATCGACGCGGTCAAGTCGCTGAAGGTCGGCTACCCGTGGAACCCCGAGTCGCAGATGGGCCCGTTGATCGGCGAACCGGGCGAGAAGCTGGCGCGCGGCCTGACCACCCTGGGCGCCGGAGAGCGCTGGGAACTGAAGCCGCAGCAGCTCGACGACTCGGGCAAGCTGTACTCCCCGGGCGTGCGCTACGGCGTGAAGCGCGGCAGCGAGTACCACCTGACCGAGTACTTCGGCCCGATCCTCGGCGTCATGACCGCCGAGACCCTTGAAGAAGCGGTGGCCCTGGTCAACGAGATCGACTACGGACTGACCTCGGGCCTGCACTCGCTGGACCAGGACGAACTGGCCTACTGGTTGGAGAACATCCAGGCCGGCAACATCTACGTGAACCGCGGCATCACCGGTGCGATCGTGCAGCGCCAGCCGTTCGGCGGCTGGAAGAAGTCGGCCATCGGCGCCGGCACCAAGGCCGGCGGCCCGAACTACCTGGTCGGCATGGGGTCGTGGACCGACGCGCCGGTGACCGAGACCGCCGCCCTGTCCACCTTCGACAACCGTCTGCTGAACACCGCAGGTCTGGACGAGGCAGACACCCAGTGGCTGTCCGCAGCCCTGGGCAGCGACAAGCTGTGGTGGAACACCGAGTTCAACCAGGCCAAGGACCGTTCAGGTCTGCAGGCCGAGCGCAACGTGTTCCGCTACCGCCCGGTGGACGTGACCGTCCGCTATGAGAACGAAACCAGCGGCCACGGTATTGCCGAGGCACTGCGCGTGCTGGCCGCCGGCGTGACCGCGGGCTCGCGCGTGGTGTTCTCCGCTGACGTCGAGCTGCCGCGCGGCGTACGCAACCTGCTGGCCGAGCACTCGGTCACCGTGGTGCGCGAAGATGCCGCGGGCTTCGCAGCCCGCGCCGCCAAGCTGGCTGCCAAGACCGGTCCGGAGTCCTCGGCCCGCATCCGCCTGATCGGCGGATCGCTGTCCGAGGTTGCCGAGGCCACCAACGGCAAGCCGGACGTGGCGATCTACGCCTCGAACGTCACCGGCGCCGGACGCGTGGAGCTGCTGCCGTTCCTGCACGAGCAGGCAGTGTCCATCACCGCCCACCGCTTCGGTACCCCGAACCACCTGAGCGACTCACTGATCTAAGACCCCAAGGGGCTTGACCAGCGCAGGCCGCGGTGCGCATCCCAGAAATGGGAGCGCACCGCGGCCTGCGGGTTTAAATGGCGCTTTTGGGCGGTTCCTCTCTTCGGGGAACCCTGCACTTCGAGTCGCCGCCCGTGGGAGCGACTGTTCAACCGCGATGTCTTTGGGCGTGGGTGGTGGGCAGGCTCCACCCCTGGGTGCGGGGTTGGGCCTGCCCATAGAACAAGGCGGTCCGTGTGGTCCGTGTGGTCGTGGTTGGTGATGCTGCCAGCGGGTTAGTAGATGGTGATGCCGTCGGGATCGGGTGGCGGGTATTTCACCGGGACTGGCGGGATGAGGTGTTCGCCGTGGTAGAGCATGCGGTTCAGCCGGCCCATGCCGGTGGTCGGCGGGCTGGAGGAGACGTATTCGACCCCGGAGGTGGGGCGGATGCGGATGCGGTGCGGGGCGCTGGATTCGACCTCTTCTTCCCAGCCGGGGGCTTCCTTGGCGAGGTTGCAGCTGGCGCATTTGAAGGCGCCGTTGCTGAAGCTGGTGCGTCCGCCTTTGGCGGCTTGTTGTACGTGGTCCAGGTGTTCTGGTTTGTTGGTGCAGTAGGGGGTGCGGCAGAACTGGTCGCGCAGTTGGATCAGGTGGCGTAGTTGGCCTTGGTAGCTGCGTTCGCGGGAGTCCATGGTAACCAGGTCCTGGGAGTTGGGGGCCATGAACAGGCGGCGGAACATCGGGTAGGCGTGCACGCGGGCGGAGAAGTTTTCCTGGATGTGCTGGGGTGGGGTGGTGCCGGCGGTGGCTTGCAGGTCGGCGATGAGTTGGCGGGCGTATTCGGCCGGGATGCTGCCGTAGCCGGGCAGGCTGGCGGTGTCGGGGGTGCGCAGGAACAGGGCCCGGTCGGTCATGACCAGGTTGACGTGCAAGGTGATCGGCAGGGGTTCATCGAGCTGGTGGCCGGTGATGGCGCGGGTGAATAGATCGGCGCGTAGTTGGCTGCGGGAGCGGGGGTCTCCGGCGGCGAGGGCCTTGTTGACTTCGCGGGTGAGGAAGTCGTCCAGGGCGAGGCCGATTTCGGGGGAGACTTTGCCGTTGATGTGGATGCAGTCCTTGCCTTTGCGGATGCGTAGGTAGCGTTCGGCGGTGGCGTGTTCGAGTTCTTCGGTGCGTGGGGTTTCGCGCATGAGGTCGACGGCTTTTTGGGCGGTGTCTTTGGCTTGGGTGGTGCTGGCGCCGTCGAAGAGGTCGGGGTGTTGTTGGTAGAAGCGGTCGAATTCGGTGCGTTCGGCGGTGGTGGAGTCGTCCAGGGGTGTCATGATGGCCAGGATCATGTCTTCGCCGAGGTGGCCGTGTTCGAAGCGGGAGAAGAGGTAGGGCATGTCGGGGATGAGGTTGCGGATGCGGCGCAGGTAGACCAGGGAGCCTTGGGGTGTTTGGTGGCGGGCCAGGGCGATGGCGTGGGCGGTGCCGCGTTCGATGCTGAGCGGGTGGTGTTCGGGGGTGGTGCCGGTCAGGGCGTCCAGGCGGGCGGCGGCGCGGGCTTGGATGGAGGAGTAGAAGGACTTGAACCGTTCGCATTGTTCCAGGACCCGTAGTTGCAGGGCGGGGTCGGTGGAGGCCAGGGCGGTGTTGATGAAGGTGGCGTCCCAGGGGTCCAGGCAGGGGTTTTGTTCGAAGGTCCCTGCTTGCCAGGGGGTGACTTCGAAATAGTCTTGCTCTACTTCGTATGAGTCGAACATACTTTCGTTATATGCTGTTGTTGCGGGGTTGTGAAGAAGTATTTTGACTGGAAAGCGTCCCGCGTGCTAGGGGTGTGGTTCGAAAGTTGGGGCAGAGTGTAGGTGGGGGGTGGTGGGTGTGGGGGTGGTTGGTTGCGGGGTGTGGACAACCACCCGGGCAACGGCAAAACCGCTCCTGGCCACGACAGGCAACGTACGACTAGGCCATGGCGGATTTTCTGTCGGAGAACCGGGCAACCACGAAGTCGGCCAAAGCAGCCAGCGCTGCGGGCACGATGTAGCGGGCGACGGTGACCACAACGAAGAGCGTGAAAGTTCCCTCGGTGGACCGGGCGACGGCCTGCACTGCGAAGCCCATGCCCACGGTGGAGGCCAGCCCGACCAGCCAGCCTGCCAGTCGGCGCTGGCGCAGGATGAACCAGCCGGTCATGCTCAGTACCGGCAGCAGCAGGCCCCAAGCGGTGAAGTAGCCTGCGTATGCGCCGGTCAGGTCGAGCGCCGAGACCAGGAACCAGTCGGCGTATTGCACCGAACCTAGCACGGGCAGCTTGAGCAGCACATCGAGAACCAAGGACAGCAGCACCAGCCCGATCCCGAAGATCTTCGTGTCCCGCGGCAGCGACAGCAGCCAGAAGCTGGCGAGCACGAGAACCCGGATGGCCCACAGGGCGATGACCGACAGCACGCTGGTATCGAAGACGTAGTGCGCGGTGGCCAGGATGGTCGAGCCGATGATGCCGCTCAGGGCCACCAGCCAAACGACGATCAGCCGGGCGGACAAATTCACAAGGGGTTTCTCTTCTCGCACCCCAATGATTTTAGCGACCCAGCCTGTGCGCCGGCTGATCCGTGACATGCGGCTTTCCGGCAGTTGGCGCTAGAGCTCGAGCTTCAAGGCCTTGCGCAGGGTCAGCGCACCGCCGGTGTGCATCACCGCGCGGCGGTAGATGCGTTCGGAGAAGAGCAGCACGGCCCAGCAGGCGGCCAACAGCACGGCCAGCGACAGCAGCGGCTCCCACAGCGCCACGTTCCCGGACAGCATGCGGATGGGCATCGCCACCGAGGAGACGATCGGGATATACGAAGCGAAAACCAGGAAACCGCCCTTGGCATAGATGCCGATGAACATCACCGCCACCAGCGCGCCGATGACGGGGCCGCTGGACTGCTGCAGGTCCTCGGTGCGGGTGGCTAAGGCGCCCAGCGCTGCCCAGATGCCAGCCAGCAGCAGGAACCCGCCGAGGAAGAAGGCGACGAACCATCCGGCCACGGTGGAGACCACACCGAGGAACGGGATTTCTCCCGGCGCAAGGTAGGCGGCCAGCAGGCCGACGCCGAGGAACAGGAGCAGCTGGGCCATGGCCAGGAGGACGTTGCCGATGATCTTGCCGGCCAGCAGCTGGCGCAGGCTGACGGCGCTGGCCAGGATCTCGACCACGCGGTTCTGCTTCTCCTCGATGACCGAGTTGGCGATCGGCATGCCGAAGATCAGCGCGGCCATGTAGAAGAGGAAAGAGAAGATGAAGGCCATCGCGCGGATCATCGAGCCGCGTTCGGAATCTCCCTGCAGCTGCGCGGTGTGCAGGTCGTCCGCGGTCGGCAGCGCGGAGGCGTCCAATCCCCGGGCGGACAGCAGCTGGTCGGTGAGCACCGTGCGCATTGCGGCGGAGACCAGTCGTTCAAGCGGGGCGTCGACCTCGTCGAAGCCGGTGAGCGTCACGGTGCGCTGGTCGGCGGAGGACGACAGCATCGCGTCGATGTCCTGCGACGCCAGCTGGGCGCGGGCCTGCTCCGGGTCGAGCTGGGAGATGGCCAGGTTCATGTTCTCCGGGCGCTGGTCCTGGGCTTCGGTGAGCACCTGGTAGCTCAGCGGGTCGGCGGCGGCCACGGAATAGTCCGCGGACTTGCCGCCCAGGAAGCCGTTGACCGCGACGGCGCCGATGATCAGCGCCAGGGTGCCGAGGGTGGAAAGGACGAAGGCCTTGTCCTTGAGCTTCGTCTCGACTTCGCGCAGGGCGACGATCAACCAGGGGGCGGTGGAGGTGTTCATTTGATGATCTCCCGGTAGATGTCGGCCAGGGCAGGGCGGTGGATTGCGAACTCGGTGACGGTGCCCAGCGACAGGGCCTCGCGCAGCACGCGCTGGGAGTCCGACTCGGTCTGGAAGTTCACCAGCGCCCGGGAGCCGGAGATGTCGATGACCTCGACCCCGGGTTCCTCGCGCAGCCATCCGGCGTCCGCGCCGAGCGAGAGCTTGTGGCGGGTGGCCTGCGAGGAGCGCAGCGTCTCGGCGGAGGCGTTGGCCAGGATGTGGCCGTCCTGGATGATGACCAGATGGTCGACCAGCACGTCGAGCAGGTCCAGCTGGTGGGATGAGAACAGCACCGGGACACCGCGGGAGGCGTAGTCGCGCAGCATGGAGCTCATGGCGTCCACCGCGAGGGGATCCAGGCCGCTGAAGGGCTCGTCGAGGATCAGCACCTCGGGTTCGTGCAGCAGCGCGGCGGCGACCTGGACGCGTTGCTGGTTGCCCAGCGAGAGGGATTCGAGCTTGGACTTGGCGCGGTCGTCCAGCCCGAAGCGGGCCAGCAGCTCCATGGCGCGGCGGCGTGCGTCGGACCGGGAGAGCGAATGCAGCTGGCCGAGGTACACCAGCTGGTCGATGATCGGCTGCTTCGGGTACAGGCCGCGCTCCTCGGGCATGTAGCCGAAGTGGGGGCGGGTGCCGGACTCCAGCGGCTTCCCGTCCAGGCTCACCGTGCCCGAGCTGGCCTGCAGCAGCCCCATGATGATGCGCATCGTGGTGGTCTTTCCGGCCCCGTTGGCGCCAACGAACCCGGTCAGCGCACCGCGCGGCACGGTGAAGTTGACGTCGTCCAACACGAGCCGCTCCGCGAAGGAGCGCGACACGTTGTGTACCTCAAGCATGGGGTTTCCTTACGCCGATCCAGCCTTGCCTGCCTCCCAGCTTAGGAATCCAGGCGGCTGCAGGACTCGCTCTGCAGGCTGAAACTATTGGATGAGACCGAGGCGGTGGGCGAAGAGCACACCCTGGACGCGGTCCCGCAGGTGGAGCTTGGCCAGCAGGTTCGACAGGTGGGTCTTCACCGTTGCCTCGGACAGCGAGAGCGCCGCGGCGATCTCCTGGTTGTTCTTGCCTTTGGCCAGCTCGGTGAGCACCTGCAGCTCGCGCTCGGTCAGGGCGGAGAGCAGGTCCTTCGCCTCCCCGCCGGGCGCTGCGTCGGCCGGAAGGCTGCGTCGGCGGATGAGCTTGAGCGTGACCTCGGGGGAGAGCAGGCCGTGGCCCGCGGCGACCTGGTGCACCGCGGTGATCAGCGTCTCGGGATCGGTGTTCTTCAACAGGAATCCGCTGGCCCCGGCGTCCAGCGCGTCGAAGAGGTAGTCGTCGCGGTTGAAAGTGGTCAGCACGACGACCTTGGATCCGGTGTTCCGGATGATCCGGGAGGTGGCGGCGATGCCGTCCAGCTGCGGCATCTGGATGTCCATCAGGACCACGGTCGGGTTCAGCTCGGTGACCAGCTGCACGCCCAGCTCGCCGTTCTCGGCGGTGCCCACCACCTCGATCTGCGGGTCGGTTTCCAGGATCAGCTTCAGCGAGGACACGATCAGGGACTGGTCGTCGCAGATCACGACGGAAATCTTGCTCATGGGACCAGTCTAGTTTCCGCGCCGGCCAGCACCCGCAGCCGTGCCCTGGTACGCCATCCGCGGGGGATGCGCGGGCCGATTTCCACCAGCCCGTGGTGCAGGTTCGCGCGTTCGCGGATTCCCCGCAGGCCGAAGCCGCTGCCCGAGCTGTCCGGCCGCGCGGTTCCCTCGTCGGTCACCTCGGCTTCGATCCAGGGACCCTGTTCGTCGACGCCCGAGCGCAGACTCAGGGTGGCGCGGCGCGCGGTGGAGTGGCGGCGGACATTGGCCAGGGCCTCGCCGCAGATCCGGTAGAGGGCCAGGGAGACGCCGGCGGGCAACGAGTCCAGGTAGTCCGGGGTGTGCTCGGCGCGGGAGAGCTCGACGGACAGCCCCTGCGCACGGTTTTCGGCCAGCAGCGCCGGCAGCTGCTTCATCGAGGGTTCGGGCCGGCGCGAATCGCCGTTTCCGGAATCCGGCAGGAGGTCGCCGTTGCCTTCGCGCAGCACGCCAAGCAGGGCACGCGTTTCGCCCACGGCGCTGCGGGCCGATTCCTCGACGCCCTTCATGAGTTCGGCGGCTTTCTCCGGCGCGCGCGGCTGGACCATGCGCGCGGCGGCGGCCTGCACCCCGACCGAGGCGATGTGGTGGGCAATCACGTCATGCAGCTCGCGGGCGATGCGCAGGCGTTCTTCGTTCACCGCGCGGTCCGCCAGCTGCTGTGCCTGGTCGGCGATGCGCTGCGCCTGGGACTTGACCAGCTGGTTGGCGTAGGCGTTGGACCAGCTGACCAACCCGAGGAAGATGGAGCCGCCGAAGAACAGCAGGTTGATCAGGAAGGTGTACAGCGGGAAGGCGATGTCCTGCGGGATGTCACCCGCGGGGTGGTCCACCATCTTCAGATCCATGGATTTCATCAGGTCCGAGGTGAACAGGTCGATGATGATCCACAGGGCCATGGCCAGCAGCACGATGCTCAGGATGCTCCACAGCGCGCGGCGGTTCCGCGACCAGGTGACAGCGGTGTACAGGCCCAGGAAGTAGGCCAGCTGCGCGCAGATCTGCATGGTGGCCATGTAGGCCTCGGAAGTTCCGCTGATCATGAATGCCGCCGAGCCGAGAAGCATCATGGAGATCGGCCAGCGCCGGCGGAACATCAGCGGCAGGATCATCGCCGAGAGCACGGCCAGGGATTCGCTCCGGGTCGGCGCCTTGTCGAGCTCGCTCAGCGACAGGCTCAGTTCCTGGAGGAGGATGGCAAAGGCCAGCAGGCCCAGGGCGGCGACGATGTCGCGCCGAAGTCCCGCAGGGCTCGGGGCGGGCCGTTCCCAATCCGCCGGCGGGAGCGAGGGAAGTCGCCGGTGGACGTAGTCGGTTAGTCGGCGCATGGCAGCTCCTTGGACAATGCCGGCAGTCGAAAGTCTGTTTCGACTGTACCGTCAGGGTGCGGGAATTCGCATGCGCCGGCAGGACTAGGACAAAGGTTGCAGTCGTCGGATATGACTAGGAAAATAAGTTACTGGACGGTAATGTGATGGCATGCACATGATTTTTCGCATCCTGATGGTATTCCTGCAGAGCAAGAAGGCGCCGAAGCTGTCGATGTTCGACACCGGCTCGGTGAGCATGCGGGCCACGCTGACCGACATCGACTTCGCCGGCCACATCAACAACGGCATGTACTTCTCGATCTTCGATTTGGGCCGTTTCGATTTGATGTTCCGCTCGGGAGTCTGGGACATCCTGCGCAAGAATAAATGGACGCCGGTGGTGCAGTGCGAAACCATCACCTTCCGCAAATCGGTCGAGCTGGGCAAGAAGTTCTCCCAGGAAACCCGGCTGCTGGGGCTGGATGAGAAGTGCATCTACTTCGAGCAGCGCATCGTGGTCGACGGCGAAATCTACGCCCGCGCCTACATCGCCACCCGCATGACCTCGAAGAAGGGTGCGGTCTCCAACGAGGAGATCATGCAGGCGGTGGGGCTTGACGTACCCGAGGACCGGGTGGTCCCGCAGTGGCTGCACGACTGGCGCGAACACGGCGCGCTGCCGGGCTCCCGCAAGCCCGCGCCGCACAACTGGCTGGGCTAGCCGGCGGCCTTCGCGGCGTCGAGGAACGCGGAGATCAGCTGCGGGTCCTTGATGCCGCGCGAGGATTCCACCCCGGAGGAGACATCCGCGCCGGACGCCTTCGATTTCGCCAGCGCCGCGGCGACATTGCCCGCATCCAGCCCGCCGGCCACCAGCCAGCGCCGCCCCGCCGCCAGCTCGCGCACCGCCGCGTAGTCCCAGCTTTCGCCGCTGCCGGGAACAGCCGCGTCGATGAGCAGGAAGTCCTCGCCCCAGTCCTCGAATTCCGCGGGTTCGGCGTCCATGCGCACGGCACGGATCGCATGGAACCCAGCAGCCTTGACCGCGGCGATCTCCGCCGGGGTGCGCCGGCCGTGCAGCTGGATCCAGCCGACCGAGGCCTCGCGGGAGAGCCGGATCGCGGTGGCGGCGTCCTCTGAGCGGAATACCGCCACGGTGGCCACCGAGCCGGGCACGGCGGATACCAGTTCGGCCGCCCGCGCGGGCGAGACCTCGCGCGGACTGGAGGTCAGCACGAAGCCCAGGGCGTCGGCGCCGTGGACCACGGCGATGTCGACATCCTGTGCGGTGGACAGGCCGCAGACCTTGACGAAGGGTGCTGCGCTCATTTGGCGGACTCCCCGGCAGTGGCGGTCGAATCCGGTTCATGCACCAGGTGCGTCGGGGTGTAGCCGCCGGGGGCGTTGGCGCGGATGGTCAGCAGCTCCAACGCATGGTCGTGCAGCCGGTGGTCTTCCTCGCTGACCGGAACCCAGGGCTTGACCGGCACTGCGGTGCCGGTCTCGTCGCGGGTGACCATGATGGTCAGGCAGTAGGTGGTCAGGTTCATTTCGCGGGTCTTCGGGTTGCCGGAGCGCACGTGCACCGCGATGTGCATGCCCTTGGTGCCGGTGTAGACCAGGCGGGCCTCGACCTCCACCAGGTCCCCGATGAACAGCGGGCGGTAGAAGCGGATGCCGCCGGAGAACACCGCGACGGTATCCTGCCCGCAATAGCGCGAGGCGCACAGGGCCGCGGCCTCGTCGATCCACTTCATGACGATGCCGCCGTGGACCTTGCCGCCCCAGTTCACGTCGGTCGGCGCCGCCATGAAGCGCAGCACCACCCGCTCGGCGGTGCCGGCGTTCGAATAGACCTGGTCCTTCATGGATGTGACGATCTGGTTGCGGATATCGATGCGCGCCAGCGCGTTGTTGCGCAGCTCGATCTCGCGCAGGGACTCCGGGACGTAGTTCGGCACCGCGGTGGGCTTGCCGTTCTCGTCCACCGCCACGAAGATCACCAGGCAGGTGGTCGACATGGTGGGGCGCAGCTCGCGCGGGTCCGAGAACGACACCTCGGTGCGGATGTGCATGGAGGTGCTGCCGGTGTAGACCACCGAGGCGGTCACCTCCACCAGGTCGCCGGAGCCGATGGGATCCTCGAAACGGATATTCCCCACGTAGGCGGTGACGCAATAGCTTGTCGACCAGCCGACGGCCGCGGCGTAGGCGGCCTTGTCGACCCATTCCAGCACGGTGCCGGCGGAGACCGTGCCGGCCACGCCGACATCCATCGGGGCCGCCAAGAAGCGAAGGGTCACCGAATTCGGTCGGGAGGCAGGTGCAGGACTCATCATGCGTTCAAGTCTGACTGATGCGAAACCCTGCGGGCAATCTGTGACATCCCGGCCCCGCAGCGGGCGCTGACCTAGGATTGGAGCTGTGCATAGGGTCTTTGGTCTTTTTTCGGCGTCCACGGCACTGGTGGTCGCGCTCAGCCTGCTCGGCGCGGCCGGCACCGCGGGCCTGGCGGTCCTCATCGGCCGCGCAATCGATGCCATCGCCGCCGGAGGCATGCCGGATCCCGGCTGGTACCTCGCGGCCGGCGGCGAGCTGCTCACCGTCGCCCTGTGCGCCTGGCTGGTCCCGGTGCTCGCCGCGCACGCGGGCCAGGAGCTGACCGAGCACCACCGCACCCGGCTGCTGCAGCACTACCTGGCCATCGGCCCGCTGGCAGTGCGCCGCGCCGGCGAAGGGGAACTGGTGCAGGCCGCCATGGACTCGGTGGACCGCTCGGTCAAGTACCGCACCGCCTTCATGGGCCCGGCGATCGCCGCGGTGTCCACCCCGGTGCTGGTACTGGTCTTCATCGCCTTGTTCATCGACCCGCTGGCCGCGGGGCTGATGCTGCTGCCCACCGCGCTGGTCCCGCTGATCGTGCTCGGATTCCAGCGGCTGTTCAGCGCCTCCTCCGGCGAGTACCGCCGGGCGCAGGGGATCCTGACCGCGACCTTCCTCGACGCGCTGCGCTCGCTGGGCATGCTCAAGCTCAACGGCGCCGGCGACTGGATGGGCCGGCGGGTGGCCAGGGCCTCCGAGCGGGTGCGCCGGCAGGTCATGAAGCTGCTGGCCCGCAACCAGCTTGTGCTGCTGGTCATCGACTCCAGCTTCGCGATCCTGCTGCTGTCCACCGCCTCGATCCTGGCCTGGTGGCGTTCGAGCAGCGGGGTGTTCACCACCGGGGAAGCCGCAGCACTGGTCATCCTCAGCTTCCTGATGCTCGCGCCGGTGAACTACGTGGGCAGCTTCTTCTACATCGGCATGACCGGGCGCAGCGCGGAGAAGAAGATTGCCGAAATCGAGGACCTCCCGGTGCACCAGTCCGTCGCCCGGCCGCTGGACATCGACCTGCGCGCCGGTGACCTGGTGATGGAGAACGTCGGCGCCAGCTACGACGGCGAGCACCGGGCGCTGCGCGGCATCAGCGCGGTGTTCCCGGCGGGATCCCGCACCGCGGTGATCGGCCCATCGGGCAGCGGCAAGACCACGCTGCTGCGGGTGCTGCAGGGCCAGCTGGAACCGGATACGGGCATCATCCACGACGGCCGCCACGGCATGGGGCCGGCCACGCTGAAGCACAACGCCGCCGTGGTGGAGCAGCAGGCCACGCTGTTCGCCCTGACGCTGCGCGAGAACCTGCAGCTTGCCGCGCCGCTGGCCACCAACACCCAGATGGTCCAGGCGCTGGAGCAGGCAGGGCTGGGCGGCTGGCTGGGCGACGAAGCCACGCGCAGGCTGGATGAAAAACTCGGCGAATCCGGGGCGCGGCTCTCCGGCGGCCAGGCGCAGCGCCTGGCGCTGGCCAGGGCGCTGCTGGCCCGCCGCCCGCTGCTGCTGCTCGACGAGCCCACCAGCGCGCTGGACGTGCAGACCGAGGACGAGGTGCTGGCGACCCTGCGCGGCCTGGACCGCTCCATCACCACCATCACCGTCACCCACCGGCTGGGGCTGCTGGCCGACTACGACCGGGTCATCGTCATGGACGGCGGGCGGATCATCCAGTCCGGCGACCGGCAGGCCCTGCTGCGCGAGGACGGCTACCTGAAACGGGCCATGGAACACTTTCAGGCGCGCGCCCGCGGGCTGCGCGCCGCCCAGAGCGGAACGGAACAGTAGATGAGGCCCCAGCCAACCGCCCCTGCCCAGCCGGAGCCCGGCACCGCCGCAACGCTGCGCTGGCTGCTCGACACCACCTCCGACCTGCTGCCGCCGCTGGCACTGGCCAGCCTGCTCTCCTGCCTGACCCGCTTCGCCTCGCTGGGCATCTACCTCGTCGCGGCCCTGGGCCTGGCCAAGGCCGCCGGGATCCAGCAGCCCGGCTCCGGGGCCTCCTGGACCGCGCTGGTGCTGGGCCTCCTCGCGCTGGGCCTGGCCAAGGGGGCGCTGCGCTACGGCGAGCAGTACGTCGGGCACAGGGTCGCGTTCCTGTCGCTGTCGCGGCTGCGCAACCGGCTGTATGCGGCCGCCGAGCACCAGGCGCCCTTTTCCGCGCGCACCAGGAACTCCGGCGGCCTGCTGGCCATCGCCACCCGCGACGTGGACCGGGTTGAGGTGTTCTTCGCGCACACCCTGCCGCCGGCCGTGTCCGCCGTCGTGGTCAGCGGCTTTGTCGCCTGGTGGACCTGGGCAAGCTTCGGGGCCGCGCCGGCGCTGATCCTGCTGGCCGGCTACGTGCTGCTCGGCCTGGTGGTCCCGGCCCTGGGCATCCCGACGTTGCGCCGGGCCGCCGCCGGGCAGGCCCGGGTGCGCGGCATCCAGAACCAGCAGCTGGCGGAACTGCTCAACGGCATCGACGTGGTCCACGGCTACGAGGCCGGTCCGCGGATGCTCGCGCGCTTCAACGGCGCGGCCAAGCCCGCCGCGGCGAACGCCCGGCGTGCCGGGCGGCTGACCGGCCTGCGCGCGGCGCTGTCCCAGACGGTGATCTGGGGCAGCGTGCTGGCGCTGCTCGCGGTGGCCGGCCGGGAGCAGGAGCTGGGGGCGCTGCTGGTGCTCACAGTGGTCGCGGTTCCCTCCTACGAGGCGGTGCGCGCGGTGGACGGCTTCGTGCTGGGGCTGCAGGATTCGCTGGCCAGCGCCAAGCGGCTGCATGCCATGGCGCTGGGGCAGCCACAGGTCGCCGAGCCGGCCGCGCCGCGGCTGCTGCCCGAAACCGGCACGCTGAGCGTCCGCGGACTGGAAGTGGCCTACGGGGATGACACCGTGCTCTCCGGCCTGGAGATGCACCTTGCGCCCGGGGAACTGGTGGCGCTGGTGGGAGACAGCGGATCGGGCAAATCCACCGCGGCCTCGGCCCTGGTCCGGGCGGTGCCCAGCACCGGCGAATGCCGCTTCGGCGAGGTTCCGCTGGAGCAGGCCCCGCTGCGCGAGGTGCGCTCGCACCTGCTGCTGGTGCCGCAGGAAGCGGTCATGGTGCGCGGCACGCTGCGCGAGAACCTGCTGCTGGGCCTGGAGCACATCGAGGACGCCGAGCTGGTGTCAGTGCTGGAGGAACTGGGCCTGGGACCCTGGCTGGGAAGCCAGAAGCAGGGCCTGGATACCCGGCTGGGCGACCGCTCCTCCCGGCTCTCCGGCGGCCAGCGCCAGCGCCTGGCGCTGGCCCGGGCGCTGATCCGGCGCCCGAAGGTGCTGATCCTGGACGAGTCGACCAGTGCGCTGGACGCGGCCAGCGAACAGCTGGTGCTCGCGGCGGTCGAATCCCGGCGTGCCGCGGGAATGGCGGTGCTGATGATCAGCCACCGGATCTCCATCCTGCGCGGGGCGGATCGGATCGTGGTGCTGCGCGCGGGCCGGATGGCCGAAACCGGCGCACCGGAGCAGCTGCTGGCCCGGGGAGACTCGCTGTTCAGCCGCATGGCGGTGCGCGAAGCGGACCGGATCGAACCCGCCAGCTAGGGCCGCGCCGGACTCGGATTGGCTGTGGACCCCTGACAAGCGGCCCCGCCAGGGGCTAGGCTCGCCTCATGATGCGCATAGTTGTCCTCCTGTATTTGGCGGTGCTGGCCGCGGGGTTCGTCCTCATGGCGATCCTTGCGGGAACCTCCGGGGAATGGGTCTGGTGGATCCTGGTCGCGCTGACCGGCGCGCAGATTGCCCTGGGCATCCACGACCTGGCGCAGAAGCGCCACGCGATCCTGCGCAATTTCCCGATCGTCGGGCACGCGCGCTACCTGTTCGAGTTCATCCGGCCCGAGATCCAGCAGTACTTCATCGAGCGCAACACCGACGGCAAGCCCTTCGACCGCGATACCCGCTCGGTGATCTACGCCCGGGCCAAGGGCGTGGACAGCCACAAGGCCTTCGGCACCGAGCTGGACGTCAACCGGGTGGGGCACGAGTACCTGGTGCACTCCACCGCGCCGGTGGCGCCGCCCGCCGAACAGCACAAGGTGCGCATCGGCTCCAGCCAGTGCACCCGGCCCTATGACATCTCGCTGCTGAACGTCTCCTCGATGAGCTTCGGCGCCCTGTCCTCCCATGCGGTCATGGCCATGAACAAGGGCGCTGCCATGGGCGGATTCGTCCAGGAAACCGGTGAAGGCGGACTGACCAGGTACCACCTGGAATACGGGGCGGACATCTTCTGGGAGATCGGCTCGGGATACTTCGGGTGCCGCACGCCCGAGGGGCGCTTCGCCCCGGAGACCTTCCGGGCCAAGGCCGCGCGGGAGGAGGTCAAGGGCATCACCATCAAGATCTCCCAAGGCGCCAAGCCCGGGCTGGGCGGCGTGCTGCCGGCAGCGAAAATCACCCAGGAGATCTCCGAGGCGCGCGAGGTGCCCCTGGGGCAGGACTGCATCTCCCCTGCGAGCCACCCGGAGTTCTCCACCCCGCGCGAGATGCTGGACTTCGTGGCCCTGCTGCGCGAGCTCAGCGGCGGCAAGCCGGTGGGCATCAAGTTCTGCGTTGGCTCGCGCACCGACGTCATGGCGATCTGCAAGGCGATGCTGGAAACCGGGATCCTGGTCGATTACATCACCGTCGACGGGGCCGAGGGCGGCACCGGAGCGGCGCCGATCGAGTACGAGGACCATGTGGGCACCCCGCTGACCGAAGCGCTGATGCTGGTGCACACGATCCTGGTGGGCGCCGGGCTGCGCGACGAGATCCGGCTGGCGGCCGCCGGCAAGGTGGCCAGCGGGTCGGATATCGTCAAGCGGCTGATCCAGGGCGCGGACTTCACCTTCTCCGCCCGGGCCATGATGATGGCCACCGGCTGCATCCAGGCCCAGCAGTGCCATACCAACCACTGCCCGGTGGGCGTGACCACCCAGAACAAGCGGCTGGAACGCGCGCTGGACGTCAAGGACAAGGGCCACCGCGTCTACAACTACCACCGGTTGACCGTCACGGAAGCCGGACAGCTGATGGCCTCGATGGGGCTGACCAGCCCGGAGCAGCTCACGACGCGGATGCTGCGCCGCCGCGTGAACCTGCAGTCCACACGCTCCTACGCCGAGCTGTTCCAGTGGCTTCGCCCCGGCGAACTGCTGGAGAATCCTCCGGCATCCTGGGTCGAGGACTGGCACCAGGCCAACCCGGACCACTTCGGGGAGTTCTCGCCCATTCCCTACGGCCAGCCGCGCGGGGTGGGCATCGACCCGCCCCGGGAGCTGGCCGAACCCGAGGACGCCGTCAGCGCCCCGCGCGTGGAGCCGCGCAACTCCAAGAAGATCCACCCGGTGCACCAGGACGTCACGCGTCCCGAAGGGCAGCCCGGGAACCAGATTCCCGAGCAGCAGCGCGAGGCGCAGCAACCCTAGGGGTGGCGCCCGGGAACTGCCCCCGGGACGCGAGACTAGGCGTCGGCGGGGTCCATCAGCTCCAGCAGCGCGTCCTGGTTGACCCCGTCCAGGGTGCACGGGGTCCACGAGGGGTTGCGGTCCTTGTCGATGACCTGCGCGCGAATGCCTTCGGCCAGGTCCGGCTGGTGCATCAGGTGCGCGGCCAGCCGCAGCTCGCGGTCCAGCGCCGAGCGCAGGTTGTCCTCTGCGCGGGCCGCGCGCACGGCATGGAATGCAGCCGCGACGGAGGTGGGGGAGTTCTGCGTGATCAGCGCGGCGGCCTGCTGGGCATGCGGGTGCACCATCTGCTCCAGGCGCTGCATGACTTCTCCGGGGCTGTCTGCGCTGAACGCATGGTCGACCCAGCCCTGGTCCAGCTCCAGCCGGTGGGACTCGGCCGCGCCGTGCATCACCTCGATCGCCGCCGCCAGGTCGCCGGCGTTCAGCCCGATGAACTCGTCCAGGTGGTCCAGGATGTCTTCGGCGAAGTCCGCGGAGACCACGACGTCGGCGAAGCCCAGGTAGACGGCGTCCGCGCCGGTGAAGGAGCCGGCGGTCATGGCGAAGTATTCGCCGAAGTGGCCCGGCATGTTGGCCAGCAGATGGCTGCCGCCGACATCCGGGGTGTAGCCGATCTTGGCTTCCGGCATGCCCATGCGGGCCTCGGCGGTCACCAGGCGCACCGGCGCGTGGCTGGCCAGGCCGATGCCGCCGCCCATGGTGATGCCGTGCGCCAGGGTGACCAGCGGTTTGGGGTAGGAAGCGATGAGCTGGTCGGTGTCGAACTCGTTGGACAGCAGGTTGATGAAGTCCTGGTGGCGTCCCGTGGTCACCGCGGTGTGGAAGTCGGCGATGTCCCCGCCGGCGCAGAATCCGCGCGTCCCGCGCCCGGTGAGCAGCACCGTCGAGATTTTCGGGTCCTCGGCCCAGGCCTTGAGCACACGATGCAGCTCCAGCAGCATGTCGAGGTTCAGGGCGTTCAGCTTCGCGGGGCGGTTGAGCTCCAGATGGCCCAATGCGCCGTAGACCGTCGAGATGACCAATGGCTCTGCCGGAGAATTGCTGTCGTGCGCCACGAAGTACCTGCCCTGCTGTGTCGTTGAACGAGTGTTGTTGGCTTAAGCCTAGTGGGCGAGCACCTGGGCGAGGCGGTCCAAAACCAGGTCCGCCTTCGGCTTCTTCGAATTCTCCGGCTTCAGCGCGAAGATCGAGCGGGCCAGCCGGATCTCCGGGGCATCGACGATGCGGATGCCTTCCGGGGCGTTGGCCATGGCCAGGTCGGGCACCAGCGCCGCGCCCAGCCCGGAGGCCACCAGGCTCAATGAGGCGTTGAAGTCGTCGCAGTAGGCCGAGACCTGCGGATGGATGTTGTAGGAGGCGAACAGGCGCGAGATCAGCGTCGCGTCCGAGGTGCCGGGATGGTGGAAGATCCAGGGCCATTCGGCCAGCTGGTCGACGGTCAGCTGGGAGTCCTCGGCAATCGGCCACGAAGAGGGGATGACTACGCGGAACTGGTCGTCGCCGAGCCAGGTGCGTTCCAGCGAGGCCGGCCAGGACAGGCCGCCGGGCCCGACCTGGAAAATGAGCGCCAAATCCAGGTCCCCGCCGCTGCCCAGTCCGGCCACGGTCTGCTGGGGCTCGCCGATCCACAGGCGCAGGTTGATGCCCAGCGAGTGCCAGTCCTCGGCGGTCAGGATCTGCGGCAGCGCGAAGGTGGCCAGCGAGGGGAAGATGCCGAGCTTGATTTCCTCGTTCTCCGCCGAGTCGGTGGAGATGGTCGCGACGTCCGCCATGAGGGCGTCGAGGTCCGTGAGTACACGTTTTGCATGGCGCACCATGCGCAGCGCGCCGGCGGTCGGGGTGATGGAACGGGCGCCGCGGACGAACAGGGTGGTGCCCGTGCTGCGTTCCAAGGCGGTCATCTGCTGGGAGACGGCGCTGGCGGTATAGCCCAGGCGCGCCGCGGCGGTCGCGAACGAACGGTGCGCAACCACCTCGAGCAGGGTGCGCAAGTGAACTGGATTAATCACTTCTAAAGTCTAAGACCTTTAGCCCAACCTTCGCTTAGTCAGTGAGCTAGTCCTCATCATCGTTGCGCTCGTCGTCCTGGGAATCGGCGTCGTCGCCCTGGCCGTCCCGGGTGAACTCGTTGTCCAGCTCGTCCTCGGTTTCCAGGTCGTCGTCGTAGAGATAGTGGCGCTGGGCCAGCGGATCGATGTTGCGCATGGTTTCGGGCATGTCGCTGGATCCCTCGTAGGCCTGCGAATCGCGGCCGTCATCCGGCTCGTAGATGTCGTTGCCGTATTCGGGGGCAAAGTCGGTGGGTTCAAATTCCCGGCTCATGGCGTACTCCTTCGATTGGACGAGGATCTACCGGAAGTCGGGCACATACCTCGTGACTTCTCTTGGCTCCAGCCTAGAACCCTTATGACCTGAACGAAAGACTTGAAATTGCGTGTCGCGGGTGGATTCGCTCAGTGGTCGTGCTCGGCGTAGTGCTCCAGCAGCGGAGCGGTGCGGTAGGCCAGGTGGGAGTGCAGCGCGAAAGTTGTTTCCGAGCGGGTCACGCCCTTGATGCGCAGGATCTGGCGCAGCACCGACTGCAGCTGGTGGGTGTCCGTGGCGATCAGGCGGACCCAGACGTCACCGCGTCCGGAAGTCTCGTGGATTTCAAGCACGTTCGGAATCTGGCGCAACGCGGTGATGACCGCGTCCAGCTCCCGGTGGTTCACCTCCAGGGTGACGAAGGCCAGCACGTCGTAGCCCAGCACACCCAGGTCGATATCGCGGCCGCCCTCGCGCAGCACCTCTGAGCGCTGCAGTCGGCGCAGGCGGGACTGGGCGGTGTTGCGGGCGACCCCGGCTTCATCGGCGAGCTCGGAGACCTGGATGCGCGGATCCCTGATCAGGGCCAGAAGAATCTTCAGGTCAACTTCGTCCAACCGCACCATTTGCTCACTCCCGATACTGCTTTAGGCCATAAATTTGACCATAATGCTCAAATTCTACCAAGAAACAATCCTAAGTGAGATCAGATACTGGATATTTATGAGTGAACGATCTGTTGCAGTAGACAAACTCAAGCAGAACGCTCAAACAACCGGTGGGGCAGCGAGTGGCCCCACCGGTAAAAATTTTTCCCCTGCCGACAGCTAATTCCGCGGGAGCGCCCATGTCCGTCATCAGTGAGCTGCGCATGCAGCACAGCACGCCGCGCGTGATGTCATGGAACCCGGGCACGACCACCCGACTGGCCATCACGGTCCTGGTCAGCTTCACGCTGCTGGTCGGCGCCAATTTGGCAACCCCGCTGTATCCCCAGCTGCAGGCGGAACTGCACCTCGGAGCGATGGGCACCACCATCGCCTTCGCTTCCTATGTCTGCTCCCTGATGTTTTTCCTGCTGGTGATCGGCCATTGGTCGGATCATGTGGGACGCCGCGCGGCACTGGTGCTGGCGGTCGGGGTTTCGCTGATCGGCACGCTGGTCTTCGGCGCGGCCGAGAACCTGTGGCAGCTGTGCCTCGGCCGCGGCCTGCAGGGCGCAGGAGTAGCACTGGCAACCGGCGCCAGCGCCGCGGCCCTGCGCGAACTGCTCCCGCGCAAACCCGAATGGGCTTCGCGCTTCACCCTCCTGGCTTCTTCCGGCGGCGTGGCTTTCGGACCGCTGATCGGCGGCACGCTGGCCGGCCTTCCGGGCGGCCGCTCCACGGTGTTCCTGGTCCAAGCCGTGCTGCTGCTGGTGGTGCTGGTTCCGCTGGGCACCCTGCAGGCCCGCCCGGCAATCGCCATGGCCAGCCGCGGCGAGCGGAGCCGCGCCTTGGCCCCGCGCCGCGTGGGAATTCCCTCCACTGCCCGCACCGAGTTCTGGCTGGCTTCGCTTGTCGGCTTCCTCAGCTTCGCGATCTTCGGTTTCGTGCTTTCCCTGGCGCCGGGGTACCTTGCCGGCGCCTTCGACCTGCATTCCCTGTGGGCCGTCGGGCTGATTGCGGGGCTGCCGCTGGGCATCGCCGCGCTGTCCCAGGTCGTGGTGCGCGGCGGAAGGATCCTGCTGCCGCTGGGACTGCTCCTGATGGCCGCCGGAACGCTGGCCCTGTTTGCCGGCGCAACCCAGGGCCGGCTCTGGCTCGGAGTCGTGGCGATGGTGGTCCTCGGCTTGGGACAGGGTATTGCCTTCCGCACCGCCTTCGGCTGGTGCGTGGATGCGGTGACGCCCGCAGCCCATGCGCAGACCGTCTCCAGCATCTACCTGGTGACCTACTTGGGCAGCGCGCTGCCGGTGATCGTGCTCGGCTGGGCCGTGGGCCGCTTCGGGCAGCTGCCGAGCATCATGGTCTTCTGCGTTGCCGGCGCGGCGGCGGCCCTGCTGTTGGGCACGTGGTCGGTGCTGTACCTGCGGAAGATGAACGGCAATTCGCCCGTAGTCTAGAAGGCATGAGCCCTTCCACCCTTCACGCCCCGACCCGCGCCGCCCTGTGGGCCGCCGCCGCCCGCATCCTTGCTCCCGCGCTGTGGCTGGGCCTTGTCGTCGGCATTTCCTTCATCGAGGCCCCGCTGAAATTCACCGCACCGGGAATCACCATTCCGCTGGGGCTGGGCATCGGCCGCCTGGTCTTCTTCGCCATGAACATCGTTGAAATCCTGTTGTTCATCGCCCTGTTGCTCGGCACCATCAAGCGCGGCACCGACAAGGCCTGGAAATGGGGCGTCGGGGTTGCTGGGTTCGTGCTGATGCTGAAGACGGCAGCGATCCGCCCCGGCTTGTCCCGCCGCACCGATGCGGTGCTGTCCGGGAACTTCGAGGGCGGATCGCTGTGGCACTACGCCTACATCGGCGCGGAAGGGGCGCTGACAGTGACGCTAGTGGTGCTGCTGGTCCTGGCGGTGAGGCGCTGGGTCTCGATCAGCGCGCGCTGACCAGCTCCGCGGCGTCGGCGGTGATCATGACCGATTCCAGGCGGGCCTGCTCGTCACTCGGGTAGTGCACGGTGATCAGTTCGTCGGCCTGCGCGGTCTGCGCGAAATGCGCCAGATACTCGGTGACCTGTTCGCCGGTGCCGACCGCCGAATACCGCATCATGTCCAGGATTTGCTGGGCCTGCGGGGTATCCATGAGCATGTCGATTTCCGCCTCGGTGAACTCCTTGTTCGCTCCGCGGCCCAGGAAGCTCGCCACGCGGTGGCGGCGTGCGACATTGAACAGTTCATGCGCCCGTTCGCTGGTCTGCGCGGCCAGCACGCCGACCCCTGCGATGACGTACGGCTCGGAAAGCTGCTGTGAGGGGGTGAATTCCTCGCGGTACAGCTTCACCGCCTGGTGCAGGGCAGCCGGGGCGAAGTGCGATGCGAAGGAATACGGCAGACCCAGTTGGGCGGCCAGCTTCGCTCCGAACAACGACGAGCCCAGGATGTACAGCGGGACGTTCGTTCCGGCGCCGGGAATGGCTTGCACCGAGGGGATCCGGGACTTGCCGGCGAGGTACGCCTGCAGTTCCAGGACGTCATGCGGGAAGGAATCCGCAGCCGACGGATCGCGGCGCAGCGCGCGCAGGGTCGTCATGTCGGTGCCCGGGGCACGCCCCAGGCCCAGGTCGATGCGGTCGCCGAAAATCGTGGCCAGGGTGCCGAACTGTTCTGCGATCACCAGCGGGGAGTGGTTCGGGAGCATCACGCCGCCCGATCCCAGGCGGATGCGCTCGGTATGGTGGGCGATGTGTCCGATCAGCACGGCGGTCGCACTGGAGGCGATGTTCGGCATGTTGTGGTGTTCGGCGTACCAGATGCGTTCGTATCCGTGGCGTTCCGCGGTTTGCGCGAGCCTCACGGATGATTTGAATGAGTCTGCAATTGAGCCGCCGGGGGATACCGGGGCTAGGTCCAAAATCGATAGCTTCACCTCCTGCATAACCATGAGCCATCGGCGTCTATTCCTCGGCGGGCGCAGAAAAACCGATGGGTGGCTATCCATTGCGGATAGCCACCCATCGGGTGAAGTCAGGCGTTAGTGCCAAAGACCTTCTTTAGAGAGCGCGGATGTCTGCAGCCTGCAGACCCTTTGGACCCTCAACTACTTCGAACTCAACCTTCTGGCCCTCGTCCAGGGTACGGAAGCCCTGGGTCTGGATTGCGGTGAAGTGTGCGAAGACGTCTGGATCGCCGCTGTCTGGAGCGATGAAGCCGAAGCCCTTTTCAGCGTTGAACCACTTGACGATTCCGGTTGCCATATTCTTATTTGGTCCTTTCAGACGTTTCTCGCCGTGGTTTATGCGGCGAGCTTGGTTGTATCCACGCAAGTTCCACGCTGGTTGCGCGAGGTGAACTTGCGAAGCAGCCAAGTCATTCACTTCACGTCTAGAAGGGGTTCGCGCCAACCAGGGATGGTCCGACATTCACAAACTTCTAAAGGGTACTTCGCGAATTACTTTGGAACTACACTGCCTAGCCTACGTGGTCAAAGTCGACTTTTGAATAACTTTGCAGCAATTTATCGAAAATTTGAGATATCGTCTCAAAAGCTTCACTTCACGGCAGGTTTGATGATTTTCACGACCATGACCGCTGCGATGAGCGAGAGCACCGCTGCGATGCCCGAGGTGAACAGCACTCCGTGGTCGAAAGCCTGCGCGGCGGACTCGATCAAGGCCTGCGCGGACGCCGGATCCAAGGTCGCAGCCACTTGGTGCGCGCCGCTGAGGGTTTCGCCGGCCCGGGCTGCCGAATCGGAGGAAATACTGCCCGGCACCTGCAGGTTCGAGCTGTAGACCGTGTTCAGGATGGTGCCCAGCACGGCGGTGCCCAAAACCGCGCCGACCTCGTACGCGGTCTCCGAAATGGCCGAGGCCGCACCGGCCTTGGAAGCGGGCACTGCGGCCAGCGCCATGTCGTTGGACAGCGTCTCGGTCATGCCGATGCCGATGCCCAGCACGCAGAACGCTGCCATGAGCAGCACGACGTTCGGATTGCTGCCCGCCACGATCACGATGGTGTAGGCGATGGCGGAGAACAGCAGGCCCAGGATCATGATGTTCGGAGAGCCGAAGCGCTTGGAAAGCGGGACGGAGAGCAAGCCGAAGCCCATGGTCAGGATCAGGCCGGGGGTCATCAGCAGTCCAGCCTCGATCGGGCTGTAGCCGGCGATGAGCTGCAGATGCTGGGAGACGAAGTAGATGAAACCGACCAGCGAGAACACGCCGATGAGGTTCACGATCAGCGAGCCGGAGAAGCGGCCGTTGTTAAACAGGCGGACGTCGATCATCGGCTTGTCGGTGCCCAGCTGGCGGCGCACGAATGTCACGCCGCACACCACTGCCAAGGCCAGCGCGCCCAGCGGGATGTACCACGGGGTGCTCGCGAAGGACTTGATGGCGTAGGTGAAGGGCAGCAGGGTCATCACGATGAGAAGAATCGAGATCGGATCTACGCGTCCCGGGTTCGGGTCCTTGGATTCCGGCACCAGGATCAGCCCGCCGATCAGCAGCGGCAGCAGCATTGGCACGGCGATCAGGAAGACCGAGCCCCACCAGAAGTGCTCCAGCAGCACGCCGCCGACAATCGGACCGAGCACCGAGCCTCCGGAGAAGGCGGAGGCCCAGACGGCGATCGCCGTACGGCGCTCGGTGTCGTCGGTGAAGATGTTGCGGATCAGCGACAAGGTGGCCGGCATCAGCATGGCGCCGAAGATGCCCAGCAGGGCGCGGGCGGCGATCAGCTGGCTCGCGTCGGTGGCGAACGAGGCCAGCGCGGAGACGACGGCGAAACCCGAGGCGCCGATCAGCAGCAGCCGGCGGCGCCCGATGCGGTCGCCCAACGAGCCGAACGGCACCAGCAGGCCGGCCAGGATCAGCGGGTAGATGTCGATGATCCACAGCAGCTGCGCACCGCTGGGGGAGAGCGCTTCGGAAATCGCAGGAACGGCGAAGGTGAGCACGGTGTTGTCAACCGAGATCAGCAGCACCGGGAAGAGGAGCGCTACCAGCGCCGCCCAACGTCGCGGCTTGGACAGCGTTGAGGTGTGGTCGGAGAGCAGTGGGCTCATGGGTATCATCCTGAGAATCGTTTGCGGGGCTCGAAATGCCTGAACAAATCGTAACTATACCGTCTGGACGGTATAGTTACAATCCTTGGGTATGGTTGTATCCATCACCGCAACTGATCGAACGGAGTCCCATGGCAAGGCCAGCGGCAGCGCGAGTCAAGGTTCTGGACGCATATATCTCACTGCTCTGCGAAGAAGGCGAGCGCGCGGCAACCCTGGAGGCCACCGCGGCGCTGGCCGGGGTGTCCAAGGGCGGCCTCTTGTATCACTTCGCCTCGAAGGAGGCCTTGGCCGATGCGGTTATTAAGTTAAGTGAAGAACTGATACTGATTGACCTGAAGGACATGGCCCAGTCCGAAGAAGGGCCTGCAGCCTACTTCATACGGACCAGCGCCGAGGTGAACACCGAGCTGGACCGGTTGCTGATTGCCCTGCACCGACTCGCCCATTCGGGCGTGGAAGCGGCCACCGCGCAGATGGAGAGCATCAACGAGCGCTGGCTTGCCGCGCTGATGGAGGAAATCGGCGACAAGGACATCGCCCATTTGGTGATGCTGATCAGCGAGGGGCTTTACGCCTTTTCCGGAACTCCGGGCACCTGGTACGCCCGCCATTTTGAAGGTAACCTGTCTCACTTACTAGAGTTGGTTCCGCAACTGAAAAAGTTGGGAACTAACAACCAGTAGTCTGCGGAGAACCAATAGATGTCGAATGCCAGCCCGAAAACCTCATTCAAGGGAAGAATCGGGGCACTTCTTGGCATTCTGCTGATGGCCCTGTCCCTGCGCGCAGCAGTTGTCTCCGTGCCGCCGTTGCTGGCGCGGATCCAGAAAGACATCGAGTTCACCGAATTCACCATCGGCCTGCTTGCCACCCTGGCACCCATCGTGTTCGCCTGCTTCGGCCTGCTGACACCGCGCCTGATCCGCTCCTTCGGCCTGGAGAAGACGCTGATCACGGCGATCGTGTTGGCCGTGGCCGGTCAGCTGGCCCGCGTCTTCATGCCGGATGTTTATTCCTTCCTGGCGCTGTCGGTTATCGCGCTGGCCGGATACGGCATGGGCAACGTGGTGCTCCCGCCGCTGGTCAAGAAGTACTTCCCCGACCGCATCGGGCTGGTGACCAGCGGCTACGTCACGATGCTGGCCGTCGGCACCTGGATGGCCCCGCAGTTCTCGGTGCCGCTGGCCAATGCCAGCGACTGGAAGATCTCCATCGGCTCCTGGGCGCTGTTGTCCATGATCGTCCTGGTGCCGTGGATCATCCAGCTGGTGGCCGACCGCAACGTGGACCGCCCGGACCAGCCGGTGCATGCAGGGGGAGCACCCCGGCCCATCGCCAAGATCAATCCGTGGAAGTCCAAAGTCGCGTGGGGCCTGGCCATCTTCCTGGCCGGCAACTCGGCGCAGACCTACGTGTACTTCACCTGGCTGCCCCCGTACCTGCAAGACCGCGGCCTGAGCGAACTGTCAGCCGGCAACATGCTGGCCCTGTTCGCGATCCTCGGGCTGCCGGTCTCCCTGTTGGTGCCGCTGTGGGTTCCGCGCCTGAAGAACCCGATCATCGCCGTGCTGATCTTCACGGCCTGCTGGGTCTCGGGGCACTTGGGCATCTACCTGTCGCCTACCGAAGGCACCATGCTCTGGGTCTGCCTGGCCGGACTGGGCCAGGGGACCTTCGCCATCGCCTTGCTGATGATGAACCTGCGCTCGCGCACGACCTATGGATCCGGCGTGCTTTCGGGATTCGCCCAGGGCTTGGGATACGCCGGCGCCGGCATTGTTCCGCTGCTGTTCGGCGTGGTGCAGAAGTCCACCGGATCGTGGGGGCCGGCCTTCGCGATGCTGGGGATCTGCGTGGTCGTGATGCTCATCGGCGCGATCATCATCAACCCCTCACGCACCATCGAGGACAGCGTGGAAGGTTCCGGGAAAGCCGGCCGGCTCGAACGCATCAGCTAGGCTGCGGCGGCCAGCGGCCTAGAAGTTCCGGTGCGGACCGTCGCCGTGGTTCGGGCTGTTCGGCTGGCGGTGCCAGTGCCCGGCCGCCAGCGGGATGCTCCAGCCGAAGCGGATCGAAGCCAGCCGCAGGGCGAAGGTCAGCCCGGCGATGCCCGTGCCGACCGCAATGTTCAGCACGTCGAAGTGCCAGGCGAACGCGGTGGCGGTGGCGCCGAGAATGGCCGGAATGGCGTAGATGTCCCGCGGGTTGAACAAATCCGGGGTGACGTTCGAGATGACGTCGCGCAGCATGCCGCCGCCCACGCCGGTGATCACGCCGAGCAGCACCGCGGTCACCGGATTCACGCCATGCTCCAGGGCCTTCATGGTGCCGGTCATGCAGAACAGCCCCAGCCCCGCCGCATCGAAGATCTGCACCAGACGGTGAAGCTTCTGCACCGCAGGGGTGAAGGCGTACACGCACAGGGCGGCCAGCACCGGCGGCAGGAAATACACTGGGTGCGCGAAGGTCGCCGGCGACTGGTTCAGGATCAGGTCGCGGACCACGCCGCCGCCCAGGCCGGTGACGCCGCCGAGGAACGCCGAGCCGAGCATGTCGAAACCTCGCCGCGCCGCCATCAGGGATCCGGAGACGGCGAAAAAGAAAATACCAACGAGTTCGATAAGGGTCAGCATTCACGGACTTTCACTGGGGATTCGACGGCGAAAAGCGCAACGCTCAATTATTGCCTGTCGGGGCGCTCATCGGATAATCGCCGCCATTTTCACCAGGGTGTTGTGGTTTCGGGTCGTAATGACCCGCTGGCGGGCCTGGGCGGCGGTGAGCTTGGACAGCGGATCGGTAGTGCTCTGCCCCTTGCGCGCGATCCAGCACAGCGCCCTGCCCAGCACCTCGACCGCAGGCCTCGGTTCCAGTGCGCGGGCCAGCTCGTACAGCGTCGCCGCATCTTGGGCGGATTCACATAACGTGAGGTAGCCGTGGTGCTCTGCCGCCGGCTCGGGCAGCTCCAGGACAAACGGCTGCGCCAGCTGGAGGATTTCCTCACGGGTGTAGACCAGGGTGGGGATGCTCCGCCCGTAGTGCGCCTCCAGCAGCTGGTTGCACTGGCGCTGCACCGACTGTGCCTCGGACAGCTCGGATTCGAGGACCACGTTGCCGCTGGCCAGCAGCGTGCGCACCTCGGTGAAGCCGCCCTCGGCCAGCAGCCCCGCCAGATCCTTCATCAGGACCTTGACCCCGCCCACGTTCACGCCGCGCAGAAAAACCGCAAAAGTCGTCATGGGTTAATCCAAGCCGAACATCTTTGTACTTGTCGAGGGTCGTTTGACACCAAAAATCTGGTTAGGATCGAATCATGCCTTCGAAACTGCCCTACGGATCCTGGCCCTCGACCATTTCCGCGCATGATGTTGCCGCGGGAACCAAACCCCTGGGCGGTGCAAGCTTCCACGGACAGAACGTCATCGTGCAGGAAGGGCGCCCGGCAGAAGGCGGGCGCATCACCCTGGTCTCCTACCCGCTGGATTCGCAGGAAGAGCCGACCGAGCTGATCAGCAAGCCCTACAACGTCCGTTCCCGGGTCCACGAATACGGCGGCGCCAGCTGGAAGCTGGTCACCGGACGGCTGCAGGACGCCATCGTCTTCAGCAACTTCGCCGACCAGCGTGTGTACCTCCAGCAGCTGGGGCAGGTCACCCCGATCGCGCTGACCCCCGACTCGATGTCCGACGGGAACCCCCAGCTGCGCTTCGCAGAATTCATCGACGGGCCCAACCGCACCGTACTGGCCATCATGGAAGACCTCCGCGCCGAACCGGTGCGCCACATCGTGCAGATCCCGCTGGATGGATCCGCGGGCCAGGACGCCACCCGCATCCGGGTGCTCACCGCGCCGGCCCGTTTCGTGGCGGCACCCCGGCTGAGCCCCTCGGGCACGATGCTGGCCTGGATCAGCTGGGAGCACCCGAACATGCCATGGGACGGCACCAAACTCCACCTGGCCGAGGTCAGCGGCAACGGGCAGCTGGAGGACACCGTGATCGCCGGCGCCGAAGACATCTCGATCATGCAGCCCGAATGGGTGGACGAGAACCGCATCGCCTACCTCAGCGACGAGTCCGGCTGGTGGAATCCCTACATCCACCAGGTCAGCTCCGCCCGCGCTACCCGGCTGGTGGACCGCGCCGCGGAATTCGCCGGCCCGCTGTGGCAGGTCGGCAGCGCCTGGTACGTGCTGGAGGACCAGCGCACCTTGCTGTGCTCCTACGGCACCGGCACCACCAAGCTGGCCCGGGTCCATGCGCTGACCGGGGGACTGGAAGACCTGCCGCTGCCGTTCACCCGGGTGCGCCCGCTGCAGGTGCGCGACGGCTGGCTGCTGGCCGGCACCTCCTCGATGACCGACGGCGAGCAGATCACGCTGGTCAACCTCGATACCCTCGAACACCGCCCGGTCGCCGGTTCCATCGCGCGGCTTCCGGATCCAGCCATGCTGCCCCAGGTCGAGGAATTCGAATGCGCGAACGAGGTTGGCCAGGCGGTCCACGCACTGCTGTACCGCCCGCGCCAGGAAGGCCTCACCGGGTTGGACGGCGAGCTGCCGCCCTTCGTCACCTTCGTCCACGGTGGGCCCACCGCGCAGGCCGCGGCCACGCTGAACGCCACCATCGCCTACTACACCTCGCGCGGCATCGGCGTGGTGGACGTGAACTACGGCGGTTCTACCGGATACGGCCGCGACTACCGCAACCGCCTGCGCGGGCAGTGGGGCGTCGTGGACGTGGCGGACACCGTCTCGGTGATCAAGGCGCTGGTGGCCCGCGGGATCGCGGATCCGGCGCGCATCGGCATTGAAGGCGGCAGCGCCGGAGGATGGACCGTGCTCAGCGCGCTGACCAGCTCCGAGGTCTTCTCCGCCGGGATCAGCCGCTACGGGGTCGCGGACCTGGTCGCCCTGGTGCAGGACACCCACGACTTCGAATCCCAGTACATGTTCTCGCTGGTCGGGCCGTACCCGGAAGCGGCGGACCTGTATGAGAAGCGCGCGCCGATCAACCACGTGTCAAAGATTTCGTGCCCGGTTCTGCTGCTGCAGGGGGATGAGGACCTGGTCGTCCCGCCGGCGCAGTCGCAGGTGGTGGCCGATGCGCTCGCCGCCCGGGGAATTCCCCACGCCTACATCCTGTTTGCCGGGGAACAGCACGGCTTCCGCCAGTCGGAGAACATCATCAGCGCGCTGGAAAGTTCGCTGGCCTTCTACGGGCAGATCTTCGGCTTCGAGACCGACGCCCCGGCCATCGAACTGTCCTAGGGCCAATGCCGTTCAGTTAAGCCGCTACCTCGCCCGTCAACAACGAACCAGGATCCACGATGCGGATGCTGACCGTTGCTACGACGGTCGGGGTATGCGGCTTGCTGCGCCTGGCCTGATACTTCGAGATCGCCCGCTTCACCGTCCTGGACCCGGTCCGCAACCTGCGTGGCGGCAGCAAACGCTGCAAGACCTGCATCCCGATCATCCCGGCCAGCACCCGCCATCCCGAGTCGTCGCCGGTGCCAAGTGGCACTGGCGTGGCTGATGGTGGGCCGGCCAGCACAGTATCCCGGGCCGTTTCCAACGCGACGGTGAAACTCGCCCGATCCGGATCCACCCCGGGCACCGCGTTGGTCGCTTCGCTCATCACCGTGCGCAGCACCTGCTCAACGATCAGCAACGCATAGATTTCCTGCTCCACCAGCAACACGGTCTTCGAACGCAGCACCCGGCCGCCCAACAGGGTGGATTTCAACTCTCGAAACGCCGTCTCGACCTCCCACCGCTGGTGGTATACCCCCATCAGCGTGGCCGCGGTCCCTTCGGCCGGGTCCAGCATGCTGGTCACCAGCCGGTAGGTCTCGGTCCGGGCCTGGCCTCCTGCCGGGTGCAGGGTGATGTTCGCCGTGAGTACCCGCACCGGCATCCCGGCCAGCACCGAAAGGTAGGACCCATCGGGCAGCACCCGGTGCACCGGCAGGTTCCGGCCGAGCTTGACCCGCACCAGGAACTGCGCGCCGGTCTGACGGATCTGGTGCAACAGGGCGGCGGAGGCGAAGTTCCGGTCGGCCATGACCAGCATGTCCTTGCCCATGGAGCGCAGTAGCCGGGGCGTGTAGGTGGTTTCCCCGATACTCGTCGGTCCGAACACGGCATCCAGGATGCTGCGGGTGCCGCACGCGACCAACGCCAAAAGTCGGGCTTGCGGGTATCCGGTGCCGCCGTGCAAACCTGGCTGCTTGCAGTAGGTGAGCCGGTTCTGCACGGTGTCGGCCACGGTCAGGATGGTCCCGTCGAGCGCGCAGAGCCGATACCTGCCATGGAACGAGCCTTCCCGCTGCACGGTGGGGGCCGGGACCGCGCAGCAGGTCGAAGAGCAGTTGCAGGGGTTTGACCCCGATACGGCGCCGTGCACCGGTCAGGGCTGCGGCACTGATCTTCGCGGGCAGTGGGGCGTGGGCGGTGAGCTTGGCGAAGACGTTCAGGTAGCCCAGGGCCGGGAACAGGGCCAGAGCCAGCACGAAGTAGACGGTGCGCGCCGAGCTGAGCCGGCGGGTGCGTTGCTCATGGGTGCCGGTCTCGGTCAAGGCTTCACGGACCATCTCCACGGGGATGTGCTCGGTCAGGGCGCCGAGGTGCAGTGTGCCGAAGGCCTTCGCCGCGGTGGTGTGCTGCACGGTTTTTGACGTGGCGGGGTGCGGGGATTGGCGTGCTGGTGCGGGTTGGTGGAATGATGGCATGCAGGAACTCCTGTTTTGCATTTGGGTGTGAACAATTCACATGTTTAACAGGAGTTCCGTTTGATTTAAAGACTTGTCAGGTGGCATCTCACGATTTAAGACGCAAAAAGAGCGTGCCATCGGGCAGTGGTGGTCTGGCCGATGGCACGCTGGGGTGAGTTGACTGGGGCTCTAGCTGCTTAACTGAACGGCATTGGTCCTAGGGCGGCGGCGGGCCCGGCCGCTCAGGCTTCGGGGTCGATCCAGGAGGACCGCAGGCGATCCATTTCGCGGCGGTCCTTCTTAGTGGGACGGCCTGCACCGCGTTCGCGGACCGGGATCTGCGGAACGATGACCTTTTCACGCGGCTCGCTGTGGTCGATGTAGCATTTCACGGCCACCGCGGCGCTCATGCGCTTGGAGATCAGGCCGACGACTTCCAATTCGCGGTCGAAGCCGTTCTTGCGTACGCGTACCCGGTCTCCCGGAACCACCGGCTGGGCCGCCTTGGCGGAAACCCCGTTCAGCCTCACGTGGCCGGCGCGGCAGGCGGCCGTCGCCTCGGAGCGGGTCTTGTAGGCGCGCACAGCCCAAAGCCAGGCATCAATACGGATTTTGCCGGTTGTCGGAATTTCGAGCATGAAAAAAGTCTAGATCAGGTGCGGAAGCGTTCCCGTGCGCTAGCTGGCTTGGGCTGTCGCGTCGTCGCAGGCCTGCACCAGGCGTTCCTGCAATCGAGTGGACACCGTGTCGCCGGAGTCGGCCAGGTCGTTCAGGACGTCAACCAGATCCTGCGGCAAGCCTCCGCCTTCCACCGCTCCGACCAGCGATGACAGCACACGCAGTTCGCTGGCGTCGATGCGGCCGTCCTGGATCGGCGCGCAAGCCTGTCGGACGATTTCCTTGGAAGCCGCATCAGTGAGCTGGCTGGCCGCCGAACTCGCGGAGTCCTCAATGACCGAGCAGCCCGCGCTGAACAGCGTTGCCGATGACACCAGAAGCAGGATTGCTGCGTTCCGAACTTGTACTTTCCCCATGGCAATAAAGTTTAGCCGCGAAGTTTTGGGATCTCCTGAAAGCCAGCCGAGTCGATCATTAGAACGGAAACGCTCATGGGGCACAATGGTTCGGTGAGTAGCGATCAGAAGAACAACGCAGCCAGCAATGCCACCGAACAGCGCATCATCGAGGTGCTGTCCCGGGAACTTTCCGTCGAATCGAAGGTGCAGCCTTGGCAGGTCAAAGCCGCCATTGAGCTGCTGGATTCCGGATCGACGGTGCCCTTCATTGCGCGCTACCGCAAGGAAGTCACCGGAATGCTCAGCGACAGCCAGCTGCGGCTGCTCGAAGAGCGCCTGCGCTACCTGCGCGAACTCGAGGACCGCCGTGTCGTGGTCCGCGAAGCCATTGCCGAAGCCGGCAAGCTGACCGAGCAGCTCGCAGCGGCGATCGCCGCGGCGAGCACCAAATCCGAGCTGGAGGACATCTACCTCCCGTTCAAGTCCAAGCGCCGCACCAAGGCCCAGATCGCGCGCGAGGCAGGCCTGGAACCGTTGGCGGACCTGCTGCTCGCCAACCCGCAAACCGACCCGGTGGCCGCCGCTGCCGGCTACCTGAACGCCGAAGCCGGGTTCGCAACGGATCTGGAGGTGCTCTCCGGCGCCCGTTCCATCGTCACCGAGCGGGTCTCGCAGGACGTCGTGCTGGCGGCGGATCTGCGCGAGCGGCTGTGGACCAGCGGCAAGATCGGTGCCAGCGTCGCCGCCGGGGCCACCGCCGAAGGCCAAGGGAAGTACTCCGACTACCTTGACTACGTGGCGGACTTGGACAACCTGCCATCCCACCGCGTGCTCGCGCTGCTGCGCGGTGAACGCGACGGGGTGCTGAACCTGCAGCTGGCAGAAGCGGATCCGCGCGACCCCCAAGCTGTGGACCAAGCCCGCGCGGGCTACGAGAACGCCATTGCCGCTTCGCTGGGCATCAACGCCCCTGCTGACGCCCCGGCCGGCAAGTGGCTGGCCCAGACCGTGCGTCTGGCGTGGAAGGCACGCCTGCTCACCCGTTTCGAATCCGACCTGCGTTCACGGCTGTTCGAGGAAGCCGAAGATGCCTCGGTGAAGATCTTCGCCGCGAACCTGCGTGACGTGCTGCTGGCGGCGCCGGCGGGCAACAAGGCGGTGCTCGGGCTGGACCCGGGCCTGCGCACCGGTGTGAAGGTCGCGGTCGTGGACCTGACGGGCAAGTCCATCGAGACCGCCACCATCTACCCGCACGCCCCGGCGAACAAGTGGAACGAATCGGTCGCGATCCTGACCCGGCTGGCGCAGAAGCACGGCACCACCCTGATCGCGGTGGGCAACGGCACCGCCGGGCGGGAAACCGACCGGCTGGCCGCCGAGGTCATCAAGGCCCTGGGCACCGCCGGCATCAGCAAGGTCATCGTCTCCGAAGCCGGCGCCTCGGTGTACTCCGCCTCGGAGCTGGCCAGCCAGGAGCTGCCGGGCATGGACGTGTCGCTGCGCGGCGCGGTCTCGATCGCCCGCAGGCTGCAGGACCCGCTGGCCGAACTGGTCAAGATCGACCCCAAGTCCATCGGCGTGGGCCAGTACCAGCACGACGTCACCGCCTCGAAGCTCGACCGTGCGCTGGATGCGGTGGTCGAGGACTGCGTGAATGCCGTGGGCGTCGACGTGAACACTGCGTCCCCTTCGCTGCTGGCGCGCGTGGCCGGGGTCGGCCCGTTGCTCAGCCGCAATATCGTGGAACACCGCAACGCCAACGGGCCATTCGGCACGCGCAAGGACCTGCTCAAGGTGCCGCGCCTCGGCGCCAAAGCCTTCGAGCAGTGCGCAGGATTCCTGCGCATCACCGGCGGCAAGGAGCAGCTCGATGCCTCCTCGGTGCACCCCGAAGCCTACGATCTGGCCCGCGCGCTGCAGAAGGCCGCCGCGGAGCAGGGACGCCGCCTCGATGAATTGAAGCCAGAGGACTTCGTCACGGATCAGTTCGGCGAGCCGACCATCCGCGATGTGGTCGCCGAGCTGCAGCGTCCGGCCCGCGACCCGCGCGGCGAATTCGTGACTGCCACGCTCAAGGAAGGCGTGGAATCAATCGGCGACGTCAAGCCGGGAATGATCATGGAAGGCACCGTCTCCAACGTGGCCGCGTTCGGGGCCTTCGTTGATCTGGGTGTGCACCAGGACGGCCTGATCCATGTGTCGGCGATGAGCAACAAGTTCATCTCGGATCCGCGCGAAGTGGTCAGCTCGGGGCAGATCGTCAAGGTCAAGGTGCTGGAAGTGGATACCGCGCGCAAGCGCATCTCGTTGACCCTGCGACTGGACGATGAGCTTCCGACGGCCGACGCATCCGGCAAGCCGGGTGGTCAGCGCGAGCGCAGCCCGCGCGGCGGAGGGCAGAACTCCCGATCCGGGCAGCAGCGCTCGGGCAGCAAAAGCCGGCCCAATGGCGGCAGCCAAAATCAAGCTCCTGCAGGAAACACCGCCATGGCCGAAGCGCTGCGTCGGGCAGGATTGGGCAAATAGTACCGACATGTTCGCCTTCCCTAAGTTAGGTTAGTGCGGGCTTTGTTAAGTGGTGTCCAACTAGGGTTTATAGCCTAATTCCGGTTCCACTAAGTGAGTCCAAACTTCGATGACAAAGGATTTAAAGCGTCCTAGTGTAAAGATATGGAACTTACAGGAAAACTGGCAGAAGCCTTCAACACGCAGGTAACCCTTGAACTGACTGCTGCAACGGTTTACCGTCAGCTGGCAGTTGAAATGGACATCATGAGCCTTTCTGGCATTGCCGGCTGGTTCCGGGCCCAGGCAGCTGAAGAAATCGTTCACGCTGAAAAGTTCATGGACCACATGACCGACCGATCGGCACACCCGAAGATCGGCGAGCAGTCTGCTCCGGTAGTCAACGTGAAATCCGTTGCGGATGCATTTGCCGCCTCCCTGGCACACGAGCAGAAGGTTTCGGAAGCGATCCGCGAACTGTACCGCTTGGCGCAGACCGAGGGGGATATCGACTCGATCCCGCTGCTGCATTGGTTCATCGACGAACAGGTCGAAGAAGAAGCCACGGTCACCGAGATTCTGGACCGCGTTAAACTGATCGGAAACGACGGCAGCGGGCTGCTTCGCCTGGATTCCGAATTGGGTTCGCGCAAGTGAAACTCGTAGACAGAAGAACCAACTTCTAAAAATGGAATAAACTTAGGGGAAGCGACATTTGTTGCTTCCCCTAAGTTTTATTTTTGAGGTGCTCGTGAATCAGATGGGTTATTCGCAGTCAACGGCTCGTTCGTCGTCGGCATCGCGTACGCATCGAACCACGGCACCGCTCAAACTGCGCAAGGGAGCCGGGCGCCACTACCTTGTGCAAAGCCACTTGGAACAGGGCACCGAACTCGCGTTGGTCACCGTTCACGGTTCGTGGGCTCACGTCTATGTTCACAAGATCTATGGTTGGGTGCCGAACATATATCTAGAGCCGATTCCAGCCGTCTTCGACGAACCGGTCGTGAATCAGTCCGATGACAGGCAAGACGAGCGAACCCTCACCCGGTACTCCCTGGTCGAAACGACGCACTCCACAACGGCTACTCTTAACCTGCGCAAGGGCAGCGGTACCGGATATCCGGTGCTCATGGTAATCGACCAGGGTACGAAGGTGCGTCTGCTGCTCCAGCAGGGGCTGTGGTCCCAGATCCAGTGCGGAAAGCTGCACGGCTGGGTACCGAGCATGTACTTGCACGAACTGCCGGCCCGACCCGCAAAGGGCGGACTGATGGCAGTTCCCAATCAGCGCGCCCTGACAACAATTGGCTTGAACGCCCGCCGCGGACCTGGCGACCACTATGGTTTGGCGCGCATTCTCCAAGCGGACACCGCCGTGGTGATCGTCGCCAGGCAGGGAGCCTGGCGGCAAATCGACCGCGACGGGGAACAGATGTGGATCCCGGCCAGCCAGCTGCGCACTGTCTATTAGAGTTTAGGCAATCTGCAGGTCAGCGGAGGTGATCAGACCCGTTTCCGCCGCGATGACTGCAAGCTGCACACGATTCGTCACCGAAAGCTCATCCATGATGCGCGCCAGATAGAGTTTCACCGAGCCTTCGCTGATGTGAATCGCCCGGGAAATCTGGATGTTGGTCAGACCCGCGGCGACGAGGCTGACTAACTGGCGGTCCCGCCCGGACAGCGAGCGGATAATCGTCTGATTTTCCGTGCGCTTCTCCATCCTGACTGGATATTCCCAGCCATCAGTCGGTGGAGCGAACAACTGGTATCCGGCAGCGACCATGCGAAGTGCGCTGGGTAATTCAGTGTTGATGGAACTCTTGGAAATGATTCCGGAGCTTCCAGCATCGTAGGCTTGAGTCACTTCGTCGCGGCTGTACCGGGTAGCCAGTACAACGATTTTGCTGTTTGGCGACGCAGCTACGAGCTGTCGTACGGACTTGAAAAGGCTGTCTCCGCTCAACGAAGTTTCCAGAAGAACGATGTCCGGCTTATTTTGTGATGCGTTCTCTAACGCTTCTGCCATCGATCCTGCAATATGCTCAACGGCGATATCTCGTTCTGCTGTCAGTGCACCTACGATTCCGGCTCGCGAAAAGTGATCGCTATCCGCTAGGTGAACTCGAATTTCAGGCATTGGGGCATCCTTGGCTTGGCTTCCGTCAATCAGGACTGCAGCATCTTGCCCCTCACGTCCCCGCGTGATCCTGTGCTGCAACTAGGTTCATTCTATGGCCAAGCGGTTAGATGGAATAACCCCTCTGGCAATTGTTAATTGTTCACATGGCCAGCAGCAGAGTGACCCATACCTCCTCCCGTCTACTCGCGAACAGGTGATATCGCTGAAAGTACGGGCATCTAGAGTGACAAGTTACCGAGCAGTTTACCCTAACGGTGACGAAGATTATCCAACTGGATAGAAAATATGACCTCAATATGCCCAGAAATAGCTGAAAGAAACCTGAGCGTCCAGGCACCCCATACATAGGGTCTAGGTGGGGAGTCCTTGGGAAAGCAATACGTATTTTCTGCAGCAGGTTGTCCTCAGCGAGGCAGCTGGCTCAGAAAGGCAACGTAAAAACGTTCAGTCAAAAGTTAAGAGGACCGATATTGTGAATGACTCACTAAAGCCGACTCGAAATCGAAGTAGGGGAAAGAGGCCGCTCGCACTTAGTACAGCCGCGGCAGTAGTTTTCGGTTCACTTTTGTGTGCGCCATCTGCAATGGCCGATACCCAGTCCACTGACAGCGAATCATCAGCCCATGGACATGGCATTTTCGTTGAGGGGCTTGGGCTTGATATTGCGGAAAGTGCGCTGGCCAATTCAGAATACCCAGCTTCCGTTGGGCCAACCCGAGCTCCGATTAGCGTTGAGCTTCTCGAATCATTGAAGTTGAACCTTGGTGAACTTCAAATTCCACTTATCCAAAAGCCAGGGCAAGGCACTGGTCTTTTGAATCTCGGAGAACTTGGCGCGCTAGAAAGTTACGCTGCTTCCACCTCTCGGACTGAATCGACTGCTTCCTCAGGAATACTAGGCAGTGACGGCGCTTTAGACCTGAACCCGGCTCCAAGTGAAAACGGGTCGGCCGAAATCAATCTGTCTGATTTGCTGTCTCAAGTGCTTTCGGATGAGCTCATCAACGAAGTTCTCAGTGATGCCAGTATCACTACAGGTGCTCTTGGATCAACAATTACAGAAAAGGAAGGCACCGTCACTTCCGAATTCACAGTTGCTGACCTAAAAGCGAACATTGACAGTCCCTTAGTTGGAGGTCTGGTCACAGATGTTAACGGTGTTCTTGAGACCGCGATCAAACCAATATCAGGCCTGGTCGCTTCTGGCGGAGCTGTCGAGCAGCTTGTTGCAGGAGTCGTAAAAGCAATCGACGCCGTCGATGTCCCTCTCTTGGCACAGACGACTGCGAAGCTGACCTCGTTGTCTCTCGACACGGAGCCTCTACTGACAACGGTACGCACACAGCTCCTTTCTGAACCACTGACGAATACGGATGGCAGTGTCTCGCTGGATTTGGAATCCGGAACAATTGATGTTGACTTAGCTCAGTTGGTACTCGACGTTGAAAAAGCCGAAAGCCTCAACGAGTTGGGTAAAGATACAAAGGTGCTTTCGAGCGCTGTTGTGAATCGAATTTTGGCGGGTGTCACCGATGCTCTGACAGGCAATGGCCCCAATTCCTTGATTTCCAAGGTCGTCAAAATTGTTACTAATGGAATTTATGATTTAAAACTCGACGTGGAGATTGCGGCGAGTATTAAAGTTCTGGCCGTTATCGACTTGGCAGATGCCCCACTAAAAGTTGGAGGCACGCTAGGTGGGTTCCTCGGACAGCAAGGACACGATGCGCCAGTCGTCGATACGAGTGGAATTCGAGTTGCCGGTATCCCGCTCGGTGAAGTAGTCCAACCGATTGCCACTTTGCTCACAGGACTGGTGTCAAATATTGGGCAGACTCTTACACCAGTGGTTGAGGGCGTTATCGGCAATTTGCAGCCGAACTTGACTTCAGCACTCTCTCCAATCGTGGCACGACTACTTGATGAAGCACTGGATCCTGTCTTGACCAACCTGCTTCAAATTACAATTAATGAACAGCCGCAAGTAAGCGATCTGGGTGCGGACGGCAGTACTGTCCGAGCCCTGGCTATTGATGTGCTTCCGAATACGCTGAACGTGGGAGTCGATCTCGGCTCGTCTTCGGTAAAAGCTGCGGATTCTGAAGCGGCGGTGACGATTACGTCTCCGACCGGTGGTCAGAAGTTCACCAGCGGGGACCCTGTTACCGTGAGCGGTAAGGGTGAGCCTTGGCAAGACCATCACCGTGACGCTGGATGGCGATGCTGACAACGCGAAGAGCGTTGTGGTGGATGATGAGAACGGTAACTGGTCGACCTCCTTCGAGGGGGTCGCATCGGGGACTCGCACGGTTGTTGCTACCGATGGCGATGACGATGAGCAGAGCACCGCGACTGTCAGCTTCGACGTTGAGGATGCTGTTGTTGAAGCGGCGGTGACGATTACGTCTCCGACCGGTGGTCAGAAGTTCACCAGCGGGGACCCTGTTACCGTGAGCGGTAAGGGTGAGCCTTGGCAAGACCATCACCGTGACGCTGGATGGCGATGCTGACAACGCGAAGAGCGTTGTGGTGGATGAGAACGGTAACTGGTCGACCTCCTTCGAGGGGGTCGCATCGGGGACTCGCACGGTTGTTGCTACCGATGGCGATGACGATGAGCAGAGCACCGCGACTGTCAGCTTCGACGTTGAGGATGCTGCTGGGGCGAATGTAGACGGCACGGCTGACTCGTCTGGCGCTGACACGAGCTCTGACGCTCAGGCTGATGCTGGTTCGACCGCTGACGCGAATGCTGACGCCCAGGTTGATGCCAACGCTGATGCGGCTTCGGCTGGTGCTGATACCAATGCTGACGCCAACACTGATGCTGAGGCTGATGCTGAGGCTGGCGCTGATGCCAACGCTGATGCGGCTTCGGCTGGTGCTGATACCAATGCTGACGCCAACACTGATGCTGAGGCTGATGCTGAGGCTGGCGCTGATGCCAACGCTGATGCGGCTTCGGCTGGTGCTGATACCAATGCTGACGCCAACACTGATGCTGAGGCTGATGCTGAGGCTGGCGCTGATGCCAACGCTGACGCCAACGCTGACGCCAACGCTGACGCCAACGCTGACGCCAACGCTGACGCCAACACTGATGCTGAGGCTGGCGCGGACACCGCTGGCGCGGACACCGCTGGTGCTGACGCCAACGCTGACGCCAACGCTGATGCTGAGGCTGGCGCGGACACCGCTGGTGCTGACGCCAACGCTGACGCCAACGCTGATGCTGAGGCTGGCGCGGACACCGCTGGCGCGGACACCGCTGGTGCTGATGCCAACGCTGACGCCAACGCTGATGCTGAGGCTGGTGCTGATGCCAACGCTGATGCGGATACCGCTGGTGCTGATGCCAACGCTGACGCCAACGCTGATGCGGCTTCGGCTGGTGCTGATACCAATGCTGACGCCAACACTGATGCTGAGGCTGGCGCGGACACCGCTGGCGCGGACACCGCTGGTGCTGATGCCAACGCTGACGCCAACGCTGATGCTGAGGCTGGTGCTGATGCCAACGCTGATGCGGATACCGCTGGTGCTGATACCAACGCTGACGCCAACGCTGATGCTGAGGCTGGCGCGGATACCGCTGGTGCTGATGCCAACGCTGACGCCAACGCTGATGCGGCTTCGGCTGGTGCTGATACCAATGCTGACGCCAACACTGATGCTGAGGCTGATGCTGATGCTGATGCCAACGCTGATGCGGCTTCGGCTGGTGCTGATACCAATGCTGACGCCAACGCTGATGCTGATGCCAACGCTGACGCCAACGCTGACGCCAACGCTGATGCTGAGGCTGGCGCGGACACCGCTGGCGCGGACACCGCTGGTGCTGATGCCAACGCTGACGCCAACGCTGATGCTGAGGCTGGTGCTGATGCCAACGCTGATGCGGATACCGCTGGTGCTGATACCAACGCTGACGCCAACACTGATGCTGATGCTGGCGCGGATACCGCTGGTGCTGATGCCAACGCTGACGCCAACGCTGATGCTGAGGCTGGCGCGGATACCGCTGGTGCTGATGCCAACGCTGACGCCAACGCTGATGCTGAGGCTGGCGCGGATACCGCTGGTGCTGATGCCAACGCTGACGCCAACGCTGACGCCAACGCTGACGCCAACGCTGACGCCAACGCTGACGCCAACGCTGACGCCAACGCTGACGCCAACACTGATGCTGAGGCTGGTGCTGATGCCAACGCTGACACCAACGCTGATGCTGAGGCTGGCGCGGATACCGCTGGTGCTGATGCCAACGCTGACGCCAACGCTGACGCCAACACTGATGCTGAGGCTGGCGCGGATACCGCTGGTGCTGATACCAACGCTGACGCCAACGCTGATGCTGAGGCTGGCGCGGATACCGCTGGTGCTGATGCCAACGCTGATGCTGAGGCTGGCGCGGATACCGCTGGTGCTGATACCAACGCTGACGCCAACGCTGATGCTGAGGCTGGCGCGGACACCGCTGGTGCTGATACCAACGCTGATAGCCAGACAGATGCAGAAACTGATGGCGACACTGACGGCAATTACGAGCCGGTTGGCATCACCTCGCCAAAGGAAAACTCTGAAGTTGAGGGCCCAAGCATCATGATTTCCGGAGTGTCGGATCCAAATGCCAAGGTAACCGTGACCGTTGCCCGTGTATCTGAAGGTGCGGTAGCCAAAGCAGCAATGACTGATCCGCAGCAGCAGATTGATGCGGACGACGAGGGGAACTGGTCCGTGACTGTCGCTGGTGTCGAAGCTGGTAAGTACACGGCACACGCGGCTGACGGACGTACCGAAGACACAACGTCTTTCGTTGTCTACGATCCGTCTGCAGAAAGCGACAGTGATTCGTCGGCTACTGAGGGTGGCAGTGATTCGTCGGCTACTGAGGGTGGCAGTGATTCGTCGGCTACTGAGGGTGGCAGTGATTCGTCGGCTACTGAGGGTGGCAGTGATTCGTCGGCTACTGAAGGTGCCAGCGACTCATCGGCCACCGAAGCCAACGCGTCCGCCGATGGAAAGGACAAGGACTCCGCGTCCAAGCCTGAATCCGACGGCAAGAAGGACAAGCTGGCTGACACTGGTGCCAACGGTGTGCTGCTTGCAGCAAGTGCTGCACTCATGCTTGCCCTGGCCGGTGCAGGCATCTTGTTCGCACGCCGCAAGAAATCATAGCCGCGCTAGGACGCGAGCTTGATGAGAGGCCGGGTTGCCCTTCTGGTCAATCCGGCTTCTCACCCGCCGGATGCCAGCAGTCTAGAGACTGTTGGCGTCCGGCTTCACGACTTTGTACTTCCCCGATTGGCTGCGGCAGCTTTTCGCTTCCACTCAACCGGATTCCCGAACTGACAGGACTGGGACATGACCGAAACTGACAGCACGCCCAAGATCAAAAAGCGACCCTTATGGCTTCGCCTAGTGGCGGTTGCCTGCGTTGGGCTGACGGCATGGCATGTTTTCGCGACATTCCTTTGGGTATCGCCTTCAAGCGAGTTGCGTGATGCTGTGCCCGACAAAGCGCTCCGGGCTTACATGCAGCCAATGTTCGGACAGAGCTGGTCCGTTTTCGCTCCGAAACCGATTGACGGAGACTATTCATTCGAAGTCCGCGCCACGTTGGAATATACCACTGGAAGGCGCGAGGCTACGCAATGGGTAGACGCAGTCAATTTGGAAATGGACTTGATCCATCACAATCTCTTCCCGCCACGGGCATCATTGGCTGGCAACCAGCTTGCCAGCGACTACCGGAACAAATGGCAGAAACTCAACGACGAGCAGAAAAACGTTGTCACGCTTGGATATTTCAAGGGTGACGACTGGTCCAACCGACTCAATGATGACTTGAACGAACGCGAGATTCAGAGCACTAGCTCGCGAAAGAATACCAAGTCGTTCATCGAAACAGAACGTGCAGCCAGCGCCTATGCTACGCAAGTTGCCAAAGCCCTGTGGGGGCAGGACATCAGCTCAGTGCAATTCCGTGCCGGGCGGCAGGCAGTTGTCCCATTCGAGCGGCGCAACGACCCGGAGGCCCAGCGCCCTGATGCTGTGACTATTGATTCCGGCTGGCGTGGACTGACAGTTATTGAGGGCCAAAACGAAGAGAACTTTGCCGAAGTCTTCAACTCATTGGAAGGCGTGAAATAAGCGTGGCAGGAAAATCAAACCTCGTTGCTCCCTTGACACGGATCTGGTCGGCATTCTGGAAGGAAGGGCCAGCTCATCTGGCGCAAGCCGGCCGGGGCGTTGTCGCCACGATTGACGGCTGGCTCTTGGACAGCAAACACGCAATGTACGGTATTGCCGTTGCCCGGATGATCTTCGCGGCCGCTGCACTTGGCCTCCTGCTGACCAACTTCAACACGCGTCACTACACCTACGGCAGCGGTGCCGCCTGGAGCGGGCAGCTGGAGGAAGCCAACGGTAGTTTCGCCGGGAATCCGCTGTTCGAAGTCTTTTTCAGTATTGCACGCAACGACGCAGCAGTTACCGTCTACTTCCTGCTGCTGATTGTGCTCGCTGCGGCCCTTCTCGTAGGTTATCGGGCCAGACTCATTCTCCCGGTATTCCTGGTTCTCTGGATCGGCTTGATCGAGACCCCGTACTTCGGCGGCGACCAGGGAGACAATGCACTTCGCATCGCCTTATTCCTGATGCTGTTTACCGACCACTCGGCCCGATGGTCATTCGATGCCCGCCGCCGTGGACGCAGCGCAAACTCAACTGGCACGATTCCTGCCAAATTGTGGCGGGGCACGCGAATTCTGCCGGCTGGCCTGACCAACTTGTGGCACAACCTGGCGCTGGTGGCATTGGCCTGCCAAGTCTTCATGATCTATGTTTCCGGTGCCTTGTTCAAAGCCGGTGGCGAACCATGGCAGAACGGAACCGCCATTTATGGCCCCCTGCACACCATGCGATTCGGGCCATGGCCCGAGCTGAGCGAACTGATTACGACTTTCGGCTGGGTCGTGGCGCTGGGAAGCATCGGTTCAGTGATGCTCCAAGTCTGTTTCCCCGGTGCATTGCTGTTCCGTTGGACCCGGATTCCGGTCCTGTTTGCGATGATCTCATTCCATGCAGGCATCGCACTCCTGATGGGCCTGCCGTGGTTCTCGCTGGCCATGGTCGGTATAGACGCGATCTTCATCCGCGACATCATCTGGGAACGCATGGCCAACTGGTTCAAGCGTTCGGCGCGCGCCAATGAGGAGGCTCCTCCCGCGCCCGCGCCCGTGCCTGATGAACTGGTCGATACCGGGGAGCGGGAGACCGAGCGGGTCAGCGTCGGCGTCTAGGAATACAAAGCTGGCAGAATAAAAGGGGAAGCACCGGATGGTGCGTCCCCTTTTATTCCTTAGACGGTTACTCGCCTACATAGAACAGTCGCTTGTTGACGAACTCTTCCATGCCCAGCGGGCCCAGCTCGCGGCCGAAGCCCGAGCGCTTGACTCCGCCGAATGGCATTTCAGCGCCTTCTGCACTGGCGGCATTGACGTTGGACATGCCTACCTGCAGCTTCTGGGCCACCTTTGCGGCGCGAGCTTCGTCGGTGGAGTGCACCGAACCGCCCAAGCCGTAGATGGTGTCGTTGGCCAACTCTGCGGCTTCCTCGTCGCTGGTCACCTTGTAGACCACGGCAACCGGGCCGAACAGCTCCTCGTAGTAGGCTCGCATGTCCTTGGTGACACCGGTGAGTACGGCAGGGGAGTAGTACGCCGACGGACCATCGTGCAGCACGCCGCCGGCGTGCAGGGTTGCACCCTTGGAGACTGCGTCCTGTACCTGTGCGTGCAGGTCTTCGGCGGCCTTGCGCGAGGACATCGGTGCGAACGATCCGTCCTCTTCCTTCATCGGGTCGCCGGCCTTCAGCCCCTCGGCGCGCTTGGTCAGCTCGGAAACGAACTCGTCGTAGATGTCTTCCATGACGATCATGCGCTTGTTCGAGTTGCAGGCCTGACCGGTGTTGTCGATGCGGAAGCCCCAGGCTGTTTCGGCAATGCCGGCCACGTCATCCGAATCCAGAACCACGAATGGATCAGAACCGCCGAGCTCCAGAACGGCCTTCTTCAGGTTGCGTCCGGCCTGCTCGCCGATGATGGCGCCTGCGCGCTCCGAACCGGTCAGGGAAACACCCTGGATGCGGCTGTCGGCGATGATGGTGGAGATCTGGTCGTGGGTGGCGAATACATTGTTGTACACGCCAGTCGGAACACCGGCTTCATCCATGATTTCCTGGATGGCCAGAGCCGAGCGCGGGCAGGACTCCGCATGCTTCAGCAGGATGGTGTTGCCCAGCATGAGGTTCGGCGCCGCGAAGCGTGCAACCTGGTACAGCGGGAAGTTCCACGGCATGATGCCCAGCAGCGGGCCCACAGGGCGCTTCTGGACGATGGCCTTGCCACCGGAGAAGGAGTTGATTTCCTGGTCGGCCGCGAGGGTCGGGCCTTCTGATGCGAAGTATTCGAAGATTTCCTGGCAGAACTCGGCTTCACCCACGGCCTCGGAGAGCGGCTTGCCCATCTCGGTGGTCATGATCTTGCCCAGTTCCTCCGCGCGCTCGGCAAAGAGCGCACCGACCTTGGAAACGATCTTGGCGCGCTCGTTGATGTCAACGTCCTGCCACGACTCGTATGCGGACTGTGCGGAGGCTAGTGCCTGCTCGATCTGCTCATCGGTGGCAACGTCGAATTCCTCGACTACCTCGCCGGTCGCCGGGTTCAAGACCTTGTAGGTTGGGGCGCTCATCGATGCTCCTGTCTTTGTGCATGTTGGTCGGTTCTACGCGATCGTCGCTGGTTGTTATTGAACTATAACCAATAAATGAATGTAATTCACTTCATATCGCTTCCACTCTGAGCTTATCCATACATTGCCGAATCTGCCAGCATGGAATCGCGGCGCTAAATGAACTTTCACTAGGGAGTGTTGGAGAAACAGAAAATGCCGCACTGCCTGGAAAATTCTCCAGGCCAGTGCGGCATTTTCGGACTACGGTGCGCGTTCGAGCAAGCTCGGCTTAGCCAATGGCGGAGCTTCGCCACCAGTCGATGCCTGCATCGCCCTGCGCGATCTGCGCGATCTGGTCCAGTTCGGCCTGGCTGAAGTCGATGTTCTCCAAGGCGCCGAGGTTCTCGTCCAGCTGTGCGGTGGATGAAGCACCGATCAGCACCGAAGTTGCGGCTCCGTCGCGCAGCAGCCAGGCGATGGCCATCTGGGCTAGCGACTGGCCGCGGCGCTGGGCCACCTCGTTCAGACGGCGGATCTTCGCCAGGTTCTCATCGGTCAACTGCTCCGTCAGCGCCCGGCGGCCGCCCTGGCGTTCGACGTCGGTCGTGGCCAGGTACTTGTCGGTCAGTAGTCCCTGTGCCAGCGGGGTGAAAGCGATGGCACCCATGTTCTCCGCGGCCAGCGTCTGCAGCAACCCATGCTCGACCCATGGATTCAGGATGTTGTAGGACGGCTGGTGGATAACCAAAGGTGTCCCCAGGTCCTTCGCAATCGCCTTGGCCTGCGCGGTGCGCTCGGCCGAGTAGGACGAAATGCCGACGTACAGCGCCTTTCCGGAGCGGACCAGCGTGTCCAGGGCGCCGATGGTTTCCTCCAGCGGCGTCTTCGGATCGAAGCGGTGGGAATAGAAGATGTCCACGTAGTCCAGGCCCAGCTTCTGAAGCGAGGCATCGCAGGAGGCGATCAGGTACTTGCGCGATCCCAGGGTTCCGAAGGGGCCGGCCCACATGTCCCAGCCTGCCTTGGAGGAAATGACCAGTTCGTTGCGGTACGGCTTGAAGTCGTTGCGCAGCATGCGCCCGAAATTCTCCTCGGCCGCTCCGGCTGGAGGGCCGTAGTTGTTGGCCAGGTCAAAGTGCGTGATCCCGCGGTCGAATGCGTGCCGCAGGATTTCGCGCTGCGAATCGAAGGTCCGGTTGTCGCCGAAGTTCCACCACAACCCCAGCGAAAGGGGCGGGAGCATGAGGCCCGAGTCGCCGACGCGGCGGTATCCGAAATGCTCGTAACGGTCCGCTGCGGCCACGTAGGGCCGATGGGTGTCGTTGACTGGATTGACGATCTCGTATTCCACGAAAAACCTTTCTGCCGGCAGAAGCCGATCAGTGCGAGGGAGAAATCTCTCTGCTCCACCATATGTCAGATTTTTGAGACATTTCTGGGCGGGAGCCGATTCGCGCGCAAGGAACATGGAAAAGGGGCGGACCCACCACTTGCGCTCGGCATGCGATGGGTCCTTCGATACGAGAGCTTGGGGGTGCTTCCGTATCCCGCGGCTGCAAAGTTTATGGGGGTACCGTGCAACCACGGCCGACTTCGCCGGCTCTCCAAGTCTAGCTTTGCGAGTATTGGCGGAGGGCTTGTTACGACTAAGGTTGGCTGTTGGGCAGATAGTCCTGACCAGTTGGCTATGGCGTGAGGACGGCACACGGATTAAAGGAAGAACCGATCTGTCAGGCCAAGGAGGTAACGCCTGCGCAGATCGGTTCTTCTAGATCACTCGCACCTTGAGAAGGTACTAACAACGGTAGGACCTATGCCTTGAAATTACCTGAAAGTCGAGTGTGCGACAGCTTGAAGACATGGTGCTCAGTAGTTCGAGGGTGGGTCGGAGGCCGGGAATGACTCGTCTTCCCATTCCTCGACCAGCTGCTCGTCATGCTCGTCGTGCAGCTTCTTCTCGAGATCCTCTTCATTGGGTTGCTCGCTCATTTCCTTCCCCTTTCATAGCCCTCAACGCGCGGCCGGCGAATGGCCAAGCCGCTGTAACCTCAGTGTTCTCCTTCTTGCCCCGGTTGTCGAGGGCTGGGACGCACCGTCGATTTCCATCGGGGGAATGGAAGCGATTTAATCAAAGGTATGCCGATGATCAAGAACCCCGCCGACGGTGCAGAAATCTTCTTCGACGATGATTCGGCGGATGGCGAGCCGATCCTGTATTTGCACGGTTCCGCCCTCTCGCGATCCATCTGGCGCGGGCTGGGCTACACCAAGACGCTGGGCGCGGGGTACCGGAACGTCCGGATGGACCTGCGCGGCCATGGCCGCTCGTACAAGTCGCACGACGTCGCCGATTACACCATGGACAAGGTCATGGGGGACATCCACGCGCTTCTGGACCACCTCGGCCTGGAAGCCGTCCACGTGGTCGGCTACTCGTTCGGCGCTCGCACCGGGCTGCATCTGGCCATGACGTCGCCGGCATCGGTGCTGTCGCTGATCATGCTCGGCGGCACCTTCGAGATCACCCCGGGCGAAATCGGCAAGCTCTTTTTCCCCGGCTACCTTCAGGCGCTGCGCGCCGGGGACATCGAAGGCTTCGTCACCGGCCAGGAAACCCGCGGACGACTGGATCCCGCCACCCGGATGGCATTCAAGTCCAACGACCCCCTGGCCTTGGCGGCCTACTACGAAGCCGCGGAAACGGTGCAAAACGTCGAACTGGCCGAACTGGCCCAGATCCGCGTCCCGACACTGCTGCTGATCGGCACCCGCGACCAGCCGCGCTTCGACCAGAACAAGATCATGGCCCACACGCTGCCCAACGCGCGCATGGTCGCGCTGCCCGGGCGCACCCACGGCAACACGCTGTTCCCCATCGAACCGGTGGTCCAAGCCATCGAGTCCTTCTGGAAGGGCCGCCGGCGATGAGCTCCGAGTTGTTCGACCTCGATGCGGTCTCCCGGGGCCTGGCCTTCGGCCCCAGCCGCCACGAACTGTTCGCCAGCGTCCAGGCCGACCCCGCCCGGCCGCTGGTGATCCAGGCGCCGCCGGGATCGGGCAAGACGACCATCGTGCCGCCCGCTGTGGCCAACGCGCTGGCCGGACGCGGGCTGGATGGACGGGTTATCGTCACCCAGCCGCGCCGCGTGGCCGCCCGTGCCGCGGCCCGGCGCCTGGCGCAGCTCGACGGGTCCAGGCTCGGGGACCGCGTGGGCTTCTCGGTCCGGGGAGAGCGGATGCTCAGCGCCCGCACCAAGGTCGAGTTCGTCACCGCCGGCCTGATGCTGCGCCGCCTGCTGGCCGATCCCGACCTTGACGGAGTCAGCGCGCTGGTCATCGATGAGGTCCACGAACGCTCCATCGACACCGATCTGCTGCTGGCCATGGCCAACCAGGTGTCCGAGCTGCGCGAGGACCTGAGCCTGGTGGTCATGAGCGCCACCCTGCACGCGCAGGAACTCTCGCAGCTGCTCGCCCGGGACGTTCCGGCCCCCGTGCTCAGCGCCCGGAGCGCGCAGTTTCCGGTTCAGGAGCAATTCGACAGCTTCTCCGGGCTGCGCAATACCGAGCGGGGCCTGTCCCACGACTACCTGCGGCATGTGGCCCACAGTGCGCTCAAGCACTCCGCACTGGCCAATCGCGAGTCCGGGCACCCGGTGGACACCCTGGTGTTCCTCCCCGGAGCAGGGGAGGTGCAACGGGTCTGCTCGTACCTCGACGCCGCCGGCGCGCGCAGCTTCGCGCTGCACTCGCAGGTCTCCTCCCTCGACCAGGACTCGATCCTCGGCGTTCCCGACGCCGGGGAACCGCCGCGCATCATCGTCTCGACCTCCATCGCTGAATCCTCGGTGACGGTGCCCCGGGTGCATCTGGTGGTCGATGCCGGGTATGCCCGGGAACCGAGGCGCGACGCGGGGCGCGGCTTCAGCGGCCTGGTCACCGTGGTGGCCAGCCGCGCCGCCGCCACCCAGCGGGCCGGCCGCGCCGGACGCCTGGGGCCCGGCACGGTGGTGCGCACCTTGGATGCGAAGTCCTTCGCCGCGGCCCCGGCGCATTCGACTCCCCAGATTCGCACCGCCGACCTGGTGGACGCCGGGCTGGCCCTGGCCGCCTGGGGCGCGCCGCGCGGCGAAGGGTTGTCCATGTGGGAGCGGCCGCCGGGCGCCGCCATGCGCGCCGACGAACAGGTGCTCTACGCGCTGGACGCCGTGGACGAATCCGGCCGGATCACCGCGCTGGGCGAACGCATGTCGAAGATTCCCACCGACCCCCGCACCGCCAGGGCGCTGCTGGAAGGCACCCGGCGCTTCGGCGGGAAGGCCGCCGCGGAGGTCGTCGCGATGCTTGCAGGATCCGAACGGGTGGGCAGCGCCGATGTTTCCGAGCTGCTCGCGGCGCTGCGGCGCAGCTCCCACCCGGGGCACCGCAGCTGGTCCCGGGAAGCCAAGCGGCTGGCGGCGCTCGCCCCGGCAGGCGGCGACGCGGCCGCGGCCGGAGCGCAGGCCGCCGCCGATGCGGTGGCGGGGATCTGCGCGCTGGCCTACCCGCAGTGGATCGCGCGCCGCAGGGGCCCGGCGGAATACCTGTTGGCCTCCGGCACCAGGGCCTCGCTGCCGCGCGGCAGCCACCTGGACCACTTCGAATACCTCGCGGTGGCCGAGGTCTCCCGCACCGGCGGGGGAGCAATGATCCGCAAAGCCGCGGGCATCGACATCGACACGGCCTGCGAGCTGCTGCCGCAGATGCACCGGATCCGCGAGACCGCCCAGCTGCTGGACGGGAAGATCAGCGCCCGCAGGGTCGAATCCTTCGGCGAGATCGAACTGGCCTCCACGCCGATCAGGGCGACCGAGCAGCTGGGGCTGCAGGCTGCGCAGGCCGCGCTGGCCGAGCAGGGGCTGGCCCTGTTCGGGGCGCAGGAAGGCTTCGAAGCGCTGCGCCGGCGGATGGCCGTGGCGCACCGGCTGCTGGGCGAGCCCTTCTCGCCGATGGACGAGGCCGCCCTGGTCGGCCGCGCCGCCGACTGGCTCACCCCTGCCCTGCGCCAGCTGGCCGCCGGCAAGAGCGCGGCGAAGATCGACCTGCACTCCGCGCTGCGCACGCTGCTGCCCTGGGAACACGCGCACGACTTCGACGCGCTGGTGCCGCAGCGCCTGCAGGTGCCCTCCGGGTCGCGGATCACCGTGGCCTACCCTCCCGTGGGCGACGCCGGGCCGGCGGTGGTCTCGGTGAAGCTGCAGGAATGCTTCGGGCTGGCGGACTCGCCGAGGCTGGTGCGCGATAAGCTGCCGGTGCAATTCCACCTGCTCTCGCCCGCGGGACGGCCGCTGGCGGTGACCGACGACCTGGTCAGCTTCTTCAACGGCCCCTACGCGCAGGTCCGCTCCGAAATGCGCGGGCGCTATCCGCGCCACCCGTGGCCCGAGAATCCCTGGGAGCATGTGGCGACCGCGTCGACCAAGAACCGGCTTAAGCGAGAGTCCGGCGGCCGGTCTTAAAGCGAGCCGGGCCCCGCGCCAGTGCGCGGGGCCCGGAAACCCTTGGTAGTGCCTTTCAGCGCTTTAGGCGAAAGCGGAGATGCCGGTGATGTTGCGGCCCATGATCAGGGCCTGGACGGTCTCGGTGCCTTCATAGGTGTGGATGGCTTCGACATCCGCGAAGTGGCGCGCCACGCGGTTGCTGGTCAGGATGCCGTTGCCGCCCAGCAGGTCGCGGGCGTTGGAAGCGACCGAGCGCGCGGTGCGGGTCGCGGTGAACTTGGCCAGGGAGGCCTGCGGGCCGGTCAGCTGGCCGGAGGCATCGCGCTTGGTGGCCTGCATGACCAGCAGCTGGATGGTGGCCAGCTCGGACTGCATACGCGCCAGGCGCTCCTGGACGATCTGGCTGGCGGCCAGCGGGCGGCCGAACTGGATGCGCTGCTTGGCATAGTTCACCGCGCTTTCGTAGCAGGCGGTGGCGTGGCCGACGGCGGCCCAGGCGACGCCCAGGCGGGTGGCGAACAGCACGCGCGAGGTGTCCTTGAAGCTGTTGGCTTCGGGCAGCACGTCCTCGTCCGGGACGAAGACCTCGTCCATGCGGATGTGCGCCTGCCAGATGGCGCGCAGCGAGAGCTTGTTCTCGATGTTGGTCGCCCGGTAGCCCTCGGCCTCCTGGTGCACGATGAAGCCGCGCACTTTGCCTTCCTCGTCGCGGGCCCACACGATGCTCACTCCGCCGATGGAGCCGTTGCCGATCCACTTCTTCTCTCCGCTGATCGCATAGCCGCCCTCGACCCTGCGGGCGACGGTCTCCAGCGACACCGAGTCGGAACCGTGGGTCGGCTCGGTCAGCGCGAAGGCGCCGGGCAGCTCTCCGGCGAGCATCGGCATGCCGTACTTGGCGATCTGCTCGGGGCTGCCGCAGTAGATGACCGAGCGCAGGGCCAGGCCGCCCTGCACGCCGATGATCGTGGCCACCGAGCCGTCGCCGCGCGCCATTTCCATGTTGATCAAGCCTGCGGCCAGCGGGCTCATCTCCTCGCGGCCCTCGATCTTCAGCCCGTCACGCAGCAGGTCCGCGTCGCCGAGCTTCTTGACCAGGTGCAGCGGGTAGTCAGCCTTGTCCCAGTACTCGTGGATGTCGTCCTTGACCTCGTTGAGCACGAACTTGCGGGCCTTGGCGCGCCAGGCCGCGTCGGCCTCAGACAGCTCGGAGAACACGCCGGTGGGATCGATATCGACCCGGTCTGACCATAGGTCGTACTCCGGCTCGGTGACTCCGGAAGGGAAGGCGTAACCGGTCTGCTGCTGGGTCATTTGGGGCGCTCCTTGGGTGCCTGGGGAAGAATGGTCTACCTCAAGCGTAATGGAACGCAGTGTCATGTCAAGGTACTAGGTTTCAAATGCCGTGTGCCGCGGGAGCTGAGCAGTCAGTGCTGGCGCTCGCGCAGCGCCTTGGCCACCGCATCCAGGATGGACTGCTCATCCGCTCCCGCCGGCAGCACCGAGACCACCACGCTCGGGGCGGCGCTGGCCGGTTGCCGTGATTCGTCGTTCGGGTTGAGTACATCGGAGAAGCGTTCGAGGAAGATCAAAACGTCGTGGGCGAGCTTCGTGCGATCGGTGCTGTGCGGCTCGCGCAGCCACATGCGCAGGTGGTCGTTGTGGATCGCCACCAATCCGGCGCTGATCCCTAGGCCCAGGGCATGGGCGCCCGGGGTGGAGACCAGATCGCGGCGGGCCAGGAACTGGTAGAACGCCCGCTCGTAGCGGTGCGTGGACACCAATTCGCGCTCGCGCAGCGAAGGCACCGACGACAGCAGCTTGTGGCGCAGTTGGGCTGCTTCCGGGTTGGCCGTGTACTGGTCGAAAACCACGTGCGCGGCGTCGATCAACGTCTGCGTGGCATCCACTGAGGACGCGGCAAGTGTCGTTTCGACATGGGTGATGATCATTTCCTGATCCGCGAAGACCATGTTCTCCTTGGAACCGAAACGGCGGAAGAACGTGGAACGCGAGATTCCGGCCGCAGTCGCCAGCTCGTCGACACTCGTGGCATCGAAGCCTTGGGAGATCAACAAATTCAGGGCAGCGGAAGGCACGGCGGAAGAGGGGATCATGATTCAAAAATCTAGCATGATTCACGGACCTGGTTTCTTGCTCTTCGCTGAATGCGACTCGCAAATGATTGTGAACACCCAAGTCGATGACTACGCTGATCAACAAGGCAACCCGGTCGGGTTGCCACTGACGATCTAAGGAATGAGGCCCCATGGGAATCTCGATTGCAAACGCAGCGCTACGTTTGGTCAGCGGCGCATTCATTCTCAACAGCGGCATCAACAAGCTGCGATTGGACGAAGCCAGCGCCGCGGGCTTGCAGCAAATGGCGGCCAACGGCATCCCGCAGCTGGGCGAAATGGAGCCGGCGGCCTTCGGCAAGATGCTTTCGATCGGGGAGATTTCGCTGGGCAGCGCGCTGCTGCTGCCGCTGATTCCCTCGCGGCTTGCCGGCCTGGGATTGGGCGCTTTCTCCGGTGTCATCCTGGCTTCCTACCTGCGTACCCCGGGGCTCACCGAATCCGATGGCATCCGCCCGACCCAGGACGGCATCGCCCTGGCGAAGGACGTCTGGCTTGCGGGCATGGCCGTAGCGCTCATTTTCGGGCGCCGTTCAGCCAAGAAGGCCAAGGCCAAGAAGAAGTAATTCGACCTAGGCCTTGAGTGCCCCGGCGGGACAGCATAAATTGATTCTGGACCTACTAGTTTCCAGTGGCCAAAACCGGTTTCAGCGATGAGGAGAGTTACATGAGTTTCTTGGATGATGCGAAGAAAAAGCTGGGCGAGGCCGTCGAGAACGTGAAGGACTTCGCGGAGGACGCGGCAGAGAACGTCAAGGAATTTGCCGAGGACGCGACGGAGAACGTCAAGGAGTTCGCCGCCGAGGCTACCGAAAACGTCAAGGAGTTCGCTGCCGACGCGCAGGAGAAGATCGGTGAGAAGGTCGAGGAGTTCAAGGGCGGCAACAAGCCGAACGGCGAAGCCTGAGCCGGCGCATCGGTGCTTTCCTGATCAAATTTTTTAATCAGGAACCGAGCTGAGCAGACTGCCCCTGGCCACGAGCGCGAACTCGTGGCCAGGGCAGTGTGCGTGGAGGGCTGATGTGCCCGGCTGGCGGCTACTTGCCGCGCAGCTTCGCCTCCGACGGATGCGACTTGAAGAAGAGCACCGAGAGGATCGCGGCCAGCGCCACGATCCCGGGGAGCATCAGCGCCTGGCCCAGCCCGACCGAGGTGGCCTCGAAGATCGCGGCCTGGTCGGCTGGCTGCTGCAGTTCGCTGATCTGCGCGGTGATCCGCGAATCCATCATGAACGCAATCAGCGCCGAGCCCAGCACGGAACCGATCTGCCGGGTCGTGTTGTAGATGCCGGAGCCGGCGCCCGCGTCGGCAGCGGTCAGGTCGCGGGTGGCGGCCAGCGAAAGCGATGGCCAGATCATGGCCGAGCCGAAACCCTGCACTGCGGAAGGGATCAGCAGCAGCCACAGCGGAATATCGGCGTGCATCATCAGCGCATACGCGATGGTGCCGCCGCCCATCAGGAAGAACCCGGGCAGGGCGAAGGTGCGCGGATTGAACTTGTTGATGTGCTTGCCGATCATCGGCGCCATGATGATGCCGACCACGGCCATCGGTGAGATCATCAGCGCGGACTGGGTCGGAGTCAGACCGCGGACATCCTGCAGGAAGAACACCATGGGCAGGCTGATGGTGGCGATCGCCAGGCCCATGAAGGTGATGGCGATATTGGACAGCGAGAAGTTGCGCACCGTGAACAGTCGAAGCGGGACCAGCGGTTCGGCCTTGGTCTTGGACTGCCACCAGACGAACAGCGCCATCATCAGGACGCCGATGATGATCAGGTGCCAGGCGCTGATTGGTCCGATAAACGGTTCCCAGTTGGTCGCGTCGCCTTCCTGGATGCCGTAGACGAGGCTGAACATGCCGATGGCGGACAGCGCCACGCCAATCCAGTCGAAGGAATGCGCCTGCGGTTTGAGCTTGGGCACGAACTTGAACACCATGGCGATGCTGACCACGGCGATCGGGATGTTGATGAAGAAGATCCATTCCCAGCCGGCCGAATCGACCAGCAGGCCGCCGGCGATCGGGCCGACCAGCGAGGCGATGCCCGCTACCGCGCCCCACACGCCCATGGCCGCACCGCGGTGGGCATAGGGGAACAGCCGGGTGATCATGGTCATGGACTGCGGGGAAATCAAGGCGGCGCCAAGGCCCTGGACGGCGCGGGCTACGATCAGCGAGGCCAGCGAGGTGGACAGGCCGCTCCACAGCGAGGCGATGGTGAAGATGACCATGCCTGCCAGATAGATGTTGCGCGGGCCGAAGCGGTCGCCCAGCCGCCCGGTCACCAGCAGCGGCACTGCGAAGGTGAGCAGGTAGGCGCTGTTGATCCACAGGATGCCGGAGATGTCGGCGTCCAGGTCTTCCATGATCGCCGGCATGGCCGTATGGACGATCGTGGTGTCGAGAAGGATCATGAAGAAGCCGATGACCAACGCCCAGAGGGCGTTCCATGCGGATTTCTTATCGAATTCTGTGGGGGTGTTCGCTGTTTGTGGCACTGGTCAAGACTAGTGCGTTCGGCGGGAATGCGAAATAAATAGGAAGACTATTGATGGCGAATCAGTCGAAGCTCACAGTTCCGCAGACCCTGGTCACCACATCGCCGCTGACCCAGACGCCCTGGTCGTCGGCCTCGACGTGCAGGATCGCGTCGCGACCCACCCGGGTGCCCTGGCGGACCGTGTAGCGTTGCGGCGCGTAGCCGGACTTGGTCAGCCAGACGCCGAAGGCGGCATTCAGGCTGCCGGTGGCCGGGTCCTCGGGGACGGCCTCGCCGGGAACGAAGTTGCGGACCTCGAAATCCGCCGGAGGCTGCATCACCACGGAGCCGAAGCGTTCTTCGGAGCGTTCCAGATCCGAGGAATCCAGCGGGAGCAGTTCCTCTCGGGTTCCCGCCAGCCGCGGCAGGACGGAATCGCGCGGCTGCCAGCTGCCGTTGGAGACGCTGGATGCGGTATACGGGCCGATGACTCCGACTTCCAGGCCCTCCAAGGCCTCGAAATCCGGTTCGATGGCCAGGACCACGTCGGCATCGCGCAGCACCAGACCCGCCGGCTGGGGGCCGTTGACCAGCCAGGAATGGTCGATGACGTCCTCGGGCTGGATACCCAGACCGGAAATCGCCCACTGCAGGACGTCGGGTTCCAGCGGACCCGAACGGGTCAGCGGGGGAGCGAGGAAAGCGATCCGCTGGGAATGCTCGGCGGTGCCTTCGCGTTCGACACGCAGCCGGATCAGGCCGCTGCGGCATTCCTGGACCAGATAGCCGCTGGGGCCGGGTTCGCCGCCGGATTCAAGCCAGGCGTGGGCGGCGCCGAGCGTGGGGTGGCCGGCGAAGGGCAGCTCCGTGGTCGGGGTGAAAATGCGAATCGCGTAGTCCGCTTCCTCCTCGGTCGGCTCGACGAAGTACACGGTTTCTGCCATGTTGATCCACTTGGCGAAACGCTGCATCTGGTCGTCGGTGAGGTGGCCGGTGTCGAAGACCACGGCCAGGCCGTTGCCGTTGAATTCGGTAGCCGCAAAAACGTCAACCTGCTGATAGGCAAATGTGCTGCTCATACATAGCATCGTGGCACATTCGTCAGCAGGTTGACGGGGTGTTACGCGGTACGTCACGCAAAAAGTGCCGAACCGCACCGAATATTTTTTGCGGTCACCACTGGTGGGCGACGTCGATGACGAGCCTGGAGGAAGTCCCCGGGCCGTTGAGCAGGAATGCGCGCATTGGCAGCCGTGCCCGGGTGGAGACGCCGAGCAGGGTTTCCCCTTCGAAGCTTCCCAGCCAGACCTGCTGCTTGAAGGTCTTGTAGTTCAGGGTCTTGACCTGGGCACCTGGATTGTAGGAGGTGCTTGCCGGGGCATGAAGCTGGATCTGCAGCTTCGCTCCGCCGGTGGTCTTCACTTCGATCCCGGAAGCGATGCCGACGAATTTGTCGACGTACTTCACGGTGTAGCCGGCAGGCTTCGACTTCAGGTCGATGACCATCCGGTCGTAGCAGGTGTGCTGACCGGTGCGCACATTGGTCAGTGCGGATGTGGTGGACAAGGTCTTGGTCTTGGCCAAGGAACCCCAGTAAACGGTTGCGCAGGTCGAGGCTGCGGTGGAGGTGGGTACTGCTACTGCTGCGGGCGTCATTGCCAGCATGGCTGCCGTCGCCGTGGCGGCGACGATTCCGAATTTTGTTCGGCGCACGGTGATCACCGGCTTTCTGTGGTTGCGCCAGCCGGCCGATTCACGTGGCCGGTCACACTACTAAAGCGCCGCCGCGGGGGAAAGGCAAGAGTTTGGAGAAAATGGAACGATACCGATATTGATCTGTGACGGAAGTTGAAAAGTTCGGAATGACACAAGCTGCTACACAGCCCTCGGCCAGAGCCCTATGACATGCTTTAAGGATGACTCCAACACCTACCGCACCTATCGATGAAACTGTTGAAGATGTCATTCAGGCCTCAAGCTTCCTACCCGAATCGTTGCAGTTCTGGGTGGTTATAGCTATTGGCGCAGTTGTTGCCGGGGTCCTGACGATCGTCTTCAGCAGCGTCTCACGCCGTATCCTGGGGCGCATGGGGGTTCCCGCCGGCACCGTGAAGCCGACCAGGGTTCCGTTCTTCGCCACGGTGACCTCGATCGTCGTCAAATCGGTTTTCTCGATCTTCTACCGGGACAAGTCCTGGTACAACGCGTGGCAGTTCGTCATCCTCGCGGTGCTGATCTTCTTCCTCACCTGGTTCATCATCAGCGTCGTCAAGGTCACCGAGACCTCGGTGCTGGCCAGGGTGGAAGCCAGGTTCGGTCCGGGCCGCAAGCTGGCGAAGGTCCGCACCCAGGTGGGTCTGCTGCGCCGGGTGCTGACCGCGGTGCTGTGCGTGCTGGCGATCGGCGCCGTGCTCCTGTCCATCGAGCAGGTCAGGGCGTTGGGCGCCGGTATTATCGCCTCCGCCGGTCTGGCTTCGGTGGTTGTCGGCCTGGCCGTGCAGTCCACGTTGGCCAATGTCTTCGCTGGCATCCAGATCGCGTTCACCGACTCGATTCGCGTGGAGGACACCGTGGTGGTGGAAGCCGAGCGCGGAACGGTCGAGGAAATCACCCTGTCCTATGTGGTGGTGCTGCTGCTGGACGGGCGGCGCATGATCCTGCCTTCCACCTACTTCACGACCACCCCGTTCGAAAACTGGTCGCGCCGAAGCAGCGAGATCTCCGGCAACGTGGTGCTGCAGCTGAAGCTGAACGCCCCGATCGAGTACCTGCGCCAGCGCACGACCGAACTGCTGGAATCTTCAGACTGGTGGGACGGCCGCACCAATGCCCTAAACGTGACCGACGTCCAGGGCGGCCTGCAGACGTTGACCATATTTTTATCCGCACGCAACCCCTCGGACCTGTGGGAGCTGCGCAACATGATCCGCGAGAAGCTGCTGGGTGAACTGGTGCAGAGCTACCCCGAATGCCTGCCTGACCCGCGGACGCTGCCGAATGCCCCAACCGCCTAGCGGAAATCGACGATGGTCCCGTGGAACACGCCGCGACAGCGGTGCGTTCCGCGGGACCATTTTGGCTTCACGGACGGCGGGGCCGGGGCGGCCGGGCTAGAGGCGCAGCGCGGCAGGCCCGTAGTCGTTGTAGCGCTGCTGCCTGGCCGTGGCGTCGCGCAGGGCCGAGATCAGCGACTCGGCTTTGTCGATCAGGTCCCGGATCAGGTCGTCGTCGCGTTCGACCCACAGGTATTCCGGGACATCGCGCAGCGGGACGAAGTTCTCGTGCTCCTCCCAGACGAACAGGGTGCGTTCGGCTCCGATCACGTGCTGCTGCCAGAGCACCTGGCGCAGGTAGTTTTTCGGGATCTTCTTGAAGGGCTTGTTGGTGGTCTTGATTTCCGCCAGCACCGGAACGCCGGCGGCGTCGAATCCGAGGCCGTCGGGGGTGGCCAGGTGGAGCTTGGACAGCTGGGAGTGGAACAGCTGGGTGGAGGGGAAGATGTTGAAGTTCTCCTGGACCCAGGCGGCGATCACCGGCTCGCGTTTGCGGCCGTGGTCGGTGTAGGGGTTCCCGGAAAAGCCGTTGCCGTAGAGCTTGTCCCAGGCGGCGTTCTTGATCGACTTCTCGGTGGAAAGCTTGGCCACATCGGTGGCGGTGATGCCCTGGGAGCGGGCCCGGAGCCATTCGATGCGGTTTGACGAATCGGCTAGAACTCGTTCGAAGCATTCATGGCTGACACCGGGCACTGTAATCACGTGCTCCATTGTCCCCCACAAAGGGGGCGCAATCGTGCATCTGGGCCTCCAATCCTGCGTGAGGCTAGTCGCTGGCCCGGGCGATGGCGGCCAGCAGCTGGTTCATGGTGGGCGGCTGCTCGCCGCGGAACCGCTCCTGCCCGTCGACCAGCAGCCGGATCACCGGGGTGGAGGTGATGCCCAGCTCTTCGCCGCGCTGCACCTGCTCGACCTCGTTGATTTCCTCGACTTCCAGATCGGGCAGCAGCTGCTGGACGCGGCGGACCAGCGACCTGGTGCTGACGCAGGGCGCGCAAAATGGCTGCGAGTACAGTTCCAGCTTCATGAATCCGGTGGTTCTCCTGCCGAGGGATGCGTTGGGCGGGGCGGGCCTCATACCAGGGTAGGTGCCCAGGCCGGCCAGTGTCGCTCCCTGAGGCGATGCATCCGGCCGCCGTGATTGAAAACATGGAGGCATGGTAGAAAATTCCCCGGCACGCCCGGCCGCCATCTCGGCCCGCGGCCTGCACCGCAACTTCGGCAGTACCGCTGCATTGGACAACGTGAACCTCGATATCCAGCTGGGCCAGTCACTGGCCATCATGGGACCGTCGGGCTCCGGAAAGTCCACGCTGCTGCACGCCCTGGCCGGCATCGACCTGCCGGATTCCGGGCAGATCACACTGACCCTGCCCGGGAAAGCCCCGGTGCAGGTCGAGAGGCTCAAGGACAAGGCGCGCACCAGGCTGCGCCGCGAGGCCTTCGGCTTCGTTTTCCAATCCGGGTTGCTGATCCCGGAATTGACCGCCATCGAGAACGTGGCCATGGCCCTGATGATCAACGCGGTCCCTCGGCCCAACGCCATGAACCGCGCCGGCCTGGCGCTGCAACAGCTGGGGTTGGCAGGGATGGAGGAGCGCCGCATCGGGCAGCTCTCCGGCGGCCAGCAGCAGCGGGTGGCAATTGCCCGCGCCCAGGTGACCGGTGCCAGCGTCGTCTTCGCCGACGAGCCGACCGGCGCGCTGGACTCGGCCACCGGCGCCGAGGTGCTGGAAACCCTGCTGGCGTGCACCGTTGGGGTGGGCAAGTCGCTGGTCATGGTCACCCACGACCGCACGGTGGCCGAACGGTGCGACCGGATCGTGCACCTGGGCGACGGCCGGTTGCTGGAGGGCACGGAGCGCCAGGCGGGAGTCTGGTCGTGAATACCGTGCACCTGGCCTGGATGCTGGGCCGTCCCTCCTCGACGCGCGGCACCTCGCAGATCCTGACCGTCAGCGCCTACGCCATGGTCGGCGCCATGCTGCTGGTCGTGCTGGGCGGCGCCTATTCGTTCACCAGTTTCGAGCGCGAGGCGCAGGCCGCCTACCTGCCGCTGGCGGGCTTCGCGGTGGTGCTGCTGGCCGTGCCGCTGATGGTGCTCGGTTCGGCCGCCGCCCGGCTGTCGGCGCGCACCCAGGACCGCGCGCTGTCCTCGCTGCGCCTGCTGGGCACGACCGGCGGCCAGATCCGCGGTGTCTCGCTGCTGCAGGCTGCCGGCACCGCCTTGGCCGGGGCCGTTGCCGGAGTGGTGCTGTACCTGGCCTGCTCGCCGCTGGTGGCGATGATCCGCTTCCAGGGGGCGCCGCTGGGCGACGCCATCTACCTGCCCTGGTGGGCGGTGGCCGCCGCGGTGGCGGCCATCGTGCTGCTGGCGGTGATCAGCTCGCTGGCCGGGCTGCGCAAGCTCATCATCACCCCGCTGGCCGTCGCCACCCGGCAAAGCGTGCCGGTGCCCAGCTGGATCCGCGTACTGGTCACGGTGGGCTCGGTGGCGCTGTTCTTCTTCGTCTTCACCAACATCGGCGTGGTCAGCCAGGAAATCGGCACCATCATCGCGGTGGTCATCCTGGGCTTTGGATTCGGCCTGCTGATCCTGAACCTGGCCGGGCCGTGGCTGGTGGCCGTGGTCGGACGGTGCAAGCTGAAGAAGGCCGTCAAGCCGGAGCAGCTGCTGGCGGCCCGCATGATCCTGGAGAACCCGTCCGAATCCTGGCGCCAGGTGTCCGGCATCGCGATGGCCTCCTTCGTCGCCGTGGTCGGCGGCAGCGGGGCGGCCCTGATGAGCATGGGCAACGGCCAGGAGCCGACCGGCAGCTGGTTCGACTACCTGCCGCAGGACATCCTCACGGGCGTGCTGCTGACCCTGGTTATTACGTTTGTTTGCGTGGCCGCGTCGGCCTCGATTTCGCAAAGCGCCAGCACCCTGGACCGCGCGGACCTCTACGACGGGCTGCACAAACTGGGCATGGGCTACGAGGTGATGAATGCGGCCCGGACCAAGTCCTTGATGATCCCCGCGCTGACCGCTTCGATCGGCTTCGCCATCGCCTCGGTAGTGCTGGTCCTGCCGCTGGCCGGAGTTGCGGTGCTGCTCAAGCCGCTGACGGTGCTGGTGGTCATCCTGGCCGTGGTGCTGGGCCTGGTGCTGATCCGCGCGGCCATCAGCGTGGCCAACCCGCGCAGGCTGCTCGCCGAGCGCGTAGCCGGTCATTCCGGGGGCATCAAGATAGGTGAGGGATAGCAGGAAAACGCTAGTTTTCTCCGATTAGGGATTAACCGTGTTGCGTAATGCTGGCGAAAACGCGTAATGTGACCTGTGGTTCGGGTAGGCATGCCTTACCTATCCGAATTCACAGTTCACGGAACCTCGCACAGTCTGGATAACCCCGCCCATGAATATCTCGCGCCGCGCCGGCATCTTCGCCGCCTCCACCGCCATCCTCGCCCTGAGCCTGACGGCCTGCGGTTCCAGCGCCGAATCCGGCGCCGAGTCCTCGGCCACGCCGTCGGCTTCGGCAGGCTTCAGCCCGGTAACCATCAAGAACATCTACGGGTCAACGGAAATCACCGAGGTGCCGGAAACCATCGCAACCATCTCCTGGGTCAACGCCGACACCCTGCTGGCGCTGGACACCGTGCCGGCAGGCATGGACACCGACACCTATGGGCAGAACGCCAACAATTCCACGGACTGGAAGGACGCGGCGCTGGCCGAGCTGGGCGCGTCCATCGGCTCCGAGAAGGCCCCGAAGCAGTTCGACATCGCCGACGGCATCGACTTCACCGGCATCGCCGAGCTGAAGCCTGACGTCATCTTCGCCCCGTACTCGGGCATGACCCAGGAAGAGTACGACAAGCTGAAGAAGATCGCTCCGGTTGTCGGGCCGATCGAGGCCAACTACACCACCAGCTGGCAGGACGCCACCGAAGCGGCAGGCCAGATGCTGGGCAAGCAGGAGCAGGCCAGCGCGTTGATCTCGGACATCGAGGGCAAGATGGCGGCGGTGGGCGAGCAGAACCCGGTGCTGAAGGACTCGACCTTCATCGCAGCGGACCTCTCCTCGCCGGAAACCTCCTATGTGTACTCCACCGGCGACACCCGCCCGCGCTTCCTGACGGCGCTGGGCATGAAGCAGGCGCCGTACGTGGATGCGAACGCCGCCAAGGATGCCTTCTACTTCACCGTCTCCCCGGAAAAGGTCAATGAATGGGACGCGGACGTCGTCTTCGCCTCCGCCGCGGCCGGCAGCACCGTGGATGACATCGTCAAGGCCCAGCCGCTGTACGGCCAGATCCCCGCGGTGAAGAACGACGCCGTGGCCCTGCCGGGCACCGACCAGGCCACGCTGTCCATCTCCGCCGCCTCCCCGCTGTCCATCGAGTGGGCGCTTCAGAACGTGGTGCCGAATATCGTGAAGGCCGCAGAGAACGCAGCGGCCGCCAGGTAGCTCCTAGACGGTTCGCGACAAATAGTGCAATTGCGCTTCCAGGGAATGACTCGCCGCGCCGGCCAGGCGCGAATCAAGGTCGGGGTAGACCAGGTCCAGCAGCTCTGCCGGCCTTGCGTCCGCCCCGGCCTTGCCGAGCTTCTCCAGCGCGGCCCGCACCTGGTTCAGCCGGTCTTCGCGGTGCGCCAGATATCCTTCCAGCAGCGGGTGCGAGCGCTGGTGCTGCTCGCCGTGCGCCGGGTGCAGCGGCATGTCCGGCAGGCCCAGCAGCCGCTCCAGCGAGGCCAGGTAGTCGAACAGCGTTCCGTCGGGGTGCTCCAGGATGGTGGTGCCCCGGCCCAGCACGGTATCCCCGGTGAACAGGTGCTCTTCGCGTCCGGTGCGCACGAAGCAGACCGAGTCCGAGGTGTGCCCGGGGGTGAATTCGACCCGCACCCCGGTGCCGGCCGCCTCGATCTCCTCCAGGTCCGCGAACACCTGGGCCCCGCGGCAGAACTGTTCCAGGGCGGCGCGCACCGGGGCACCGGTCAGCTCGCGCAGCCGGTCGATTCCCCCGGTGTGGTCCGGGTGCCGGTGCGTGATCAGCACCAGCTGCACGTCGTACACGGCCAGCGCCCGCAGGTGCTCCTCCAGCTCGGGGCCGGGGTCGATCACGATCACCGGGGTCCCGGGGGCCAGGCTCGCCTCCGGGGCGAAGAGCAGATAGGTATTGGTCCCGTCGAGTGTCATCTCCGAGGGGTTGTCGGCTCGCAGCACGGCAATGCCGGGCGCCAGAACTGTGGGCGCAGAAACATGATCCATGACAACGAGTGTAGGAAGCAATGACCGCAACCGAAAGTACATTGCGCGCCGCGGCGGAACGTTCCGGCCTCGGACTGCGGCGCAAACTCGGTGCCGTCGCGCTGCTGGTGCTGCTGCTGGCCGCTGCGCTCCTCGCCTCGCTGCTGCTCGGCGCCCGCAGCGTCGGCCTGGACAGCGTGCTGGCGGCGCTGGCCGACTTCGACCCGATGGACGGTGGCCAAGTGGTGGTGCAGTCGCGGCTGGCTCGCACCGCGGGAGCCGTCGTGGTGGGCGCCGCCCTGGGGCTGGCAGGCGCCGGCTTGCAGGGGCTGACCCGCAACCCGCTGGCGGACACCGGGATCCTGGGGCTGAACGCCGGATCCTCGCTGGCCGTGGTGGTGGTGGCCGCGCTCCTCGGCGCGGCCTCGCTGCCCTTGCTCATGGCGGCGGCCTTCCTTGGCGCGGCACTGGTCATGGCGCTGGTCTACCTGGTGGCCAGCGTGGGGCGCGAGGGCGCCACCCCGATCAAGCTCGCCCTGGGCGGCGCGGCCTTGGCCGTGGGCATCGGCTCGATCACCAACACCATCTTGATGATCTCCAAGTCCACCTTCGATGAATTCCGCAGGTGGCAGATCGGCTCGCTGTCCGGCGGAAGCATGGAAACCTACCTGCTGGCCGTGCCGGTCATCGCCGCCGGGGCGCTGCTGGTGCTGTCCACCGCCCGCGCCTGCAATGCCGTGGCCATGGGCGAGGACACCGCGCTCGCCCTGGGCTTCAACCTGAACCGTTCGCGCCTGCTCGGATCCATCGGCGTGGTGCTGCTGGCCGGCACCGCCACCGCCGTGGCCGGGCCCATCGCCTTCGTCGGCCTGATGATCCCGCACGCGGTCCGCCTGCTGGTGGGCGGGGACTACCGCTGGATCATGCCCGCCAGCCTGCTCGCCGGGCCGGTCCTGCTGCTGCTCGCGGACACCGCCGGACGGCTGGTCCTCCCGCCGAGCGAGATCCAGGTGGGTGTCATGTGCGCCATGCTCGGCGGTCCGATCTTCATCATCATGATGCGCAGCGGCATGAAGTCGGTGAAGCTATGAGCGCCATCGAACGGTCCACGCAGCAGGAACCAATACGGCGGAAGGGCGCCGCGGCCCGCCGCGCCTCGCGGGTGCGCACTGCGGCACTGTGGATGGTCCTGGTGCTGCTGGCCACCGCCGCCGCCTACATCTTCTGGGGCCGCGACCGGCTGCCGGCCATTGAAGTGCTGCAGGTGCTGGGCGGGGAAAGCGTGCCCGGCACCGGCTTCATCCTCATGGAGGACCGGCTGCCGCGCCTGGTGGTCGGGGCGCTGGCCGGGGCCGGGCTGGGCCTGTCCGGCGCGCTGTTCCAGCGCTGGCTGGGCAACCCGCTGGCCAGCCCCGACGTGATCGGCGTGGGCTTCGGCGCCTCGGCCGCGGCGATCGCCGCGATGATCGTTTTCGGCGTGAACGACTGGAAGCTGAACGCCTTCGCGCTCGCCGGGGGCCTGGCCGTGGCCGCGGTGATCTACTGGCTCTCGGCCTCCGGCCAGCGCACCGGATCCCGGCTAATCCTGGCCGGCCTGGCGATCGGCGCCATGCTGCAGGCGCTGATCCAGTTCCTGCTGACCCAGGCCGAGGTGAACACCGCCAGCGACGCGATGCGCTGGCTGACCGGTTCGCTGTCCGCCAGCACCTGGGAACGCGCCGCGGCGCTGGGTGTGGGCCTCGGCGCGGTGGGGGTCCTCGCGCTGCCGGTGGTGCTGAGGCAGCTGAAGCTGCTGGAGCTGGGCGAGGACGCCGCGGCGGCGCTGGGCCTGCACGTGGGCCGGGCCCGGGTGCTGCTGGTCTTCGCCGCGGTGGCCCTGGGGGCGATCCCCATCGCGGTCACCGGCCCGCTGGCCTTCGTCGCGTTCCTGGCCGGCCCGATCACCGCGGCGCTGTCCCGCGGAGCGATCCATGTGCCGCTGGCCGGGCTGACGGGTGCGACACTGGTAGTAGTCGCCAATTTCTTCGCCGCGAACCTGTTCGCGCAGATCAACCTGCCGGTGGGCGTCATCACCGGCGCATTCGGCGCACCGTTCCTGATCTGGGTGCTGGTGCGCGCCAACTCTACTGGAAACGGGGGATAACCCATGGCCACACTGCAGGCTAGCGGGCTGACCTTGGCCTACGACAAGGTCACCATCGTCGATGAACTGTCACTGGACATCCCCACCGGGCAGGTGAGTATCGTGGTCGGGGCCAACGGCTGCGGCAAGTCCACGCTGCTGCGTGCCCTGTCGCGGCTGCTGAAGCCAGCCGGCGGACAGGTGCTGCTGGACGGGGCGGACATCCACTCCAAGCCGGCCAAGGAGGTGGCCAAGACCCTGGGGCTGCTGCCGCAGTCGCCCACCGCGCCGGACGGGATCACCTCCCGCGAGCTGATCAGCCGCGGGCGCTACCCGCACCAGGGCCTGTTCAAGCGCTTCTCCGCGCAGGACGAGGCCGCGGTCGCCCGCGCCATGGAGCTGACCGGCACCACCGACCTGGCCGACCGCCCGGTGGACGAGCTCTCCGGCGGCCAGCGCCAGCGCGTATGGATCGCCATGGCCCTGGCCCAGGAAACCGACCTGCTGCTGCTCGACGAGCCGACCACCTTCCTGGACGTGGCCCACCAGCTGGAGGTGCTGGACGTGGTCAGCGAGCTGAACCGCACCCGCGGCATCACCGTGGTCATCGTGCTGCACGACTTGAACCTGGCCGCCCGCTACGCCGACTACCTGGTGGCGCTGAAGGGCGGAAAGATCTACGCCGCCGGCCACCCCACCGAGGTCGTCACCGAGAAGACCGTCAAGGCGGTGTTCGGCATGCCGAGCCGCGTCATCCCGGACCCGGTGGCCGGCACCCCGCTGGTGCTGCCCATCGGCCGCCAGCGTGTGCTGCGCACCGAATCGGTGCTCGCCGCCAACGGCATTTTCCGCGGCGACGCGCCGGTCAACGAGCCGCAGGCGCTGGCCGAGGGCCTGGAACAGGACTCCGCGGTCATCGAGGAGGAGGTGCAGGCCATCACCCGGACCGTCGCCGAGGCGGACCCGAACCTGGCCCGCCCGGCCCGCGAGCACCTGCAGACCCTGGCCTTCCAGACCACGGTGCTGCGCAGCCAGGAGCTCTCCCCGTCCTTCCGCCGGCTCACCGTGGGCGGCGCCGACCTGGAGGACTTCGGCACCAACAGCCACCCGCTGGACATGCGCATCAAGCTGCTGCTGCCGCCGGAAGCCGGTTTCGGAGCCAACGGTGAAATCGCCAGCCTGCGCCCCGACGCGCTGACCAGCCCCGCCGAGCAACTGGGCTGGTACCAGCGCTGGCTGGCCATCGACCCGGCGCAGCGCGGCTACATGCGCACCTACACCGTGCGCGCCTTCCGCGAGGCCGGACACCGCGACAACCTGGGCGCCACCCCGGAGCTGGATATCGACTTCGTGCTGCACGGCAAGGTGGTGGACGGGAAGCTGCAGGGCGGCCCGGCCACCGAGTTCGGCGACCGCGCGCGTCCCGGCGATCCGCTGCTGCTGCTGGGCCCGAACAAGGCGCTGACCGACGACAGCTACGGCGGCATCGAATTCCGTCCGGGCGCCGCGACCCGCATCGTGTTGGCCGGCGACGAGACCGCCGCCCCGGCCATCTGCGCGATCCTTGAATCGCTGCCGGCGAATATCACCGGGCACGCGCTGATCGAGGTGCCGGAAACCACCGACATCCTGGGCACCACCACCCGTTCGGGCATCTCGGTGCAGTGGCTGACCCGCGGATCCGTCGAGCACGGCTCCCTGCTGCGCGACGCGGTCCGCAGCGTCGTGGCGATCCCGGGCGCCGGCGTGGTGCAGACCAACGCGGATCCTGAAGACATCGACGTGGATGAGAGCATCCTCTGGGAGACCGGTCAGGCCCAGTCCGCCCCGTTCTACGCGTGGATCGCCGGGGAGGCGGGCACCGTGAAGGAGCTGCGCCGCTACCTGGTGCGCGACGCGGGCATCGACCGCAAGCAGGTGGCCTTCATGGGCTACTGGCGCCGCGGCAAGCAGGAGAACTAGGCTCCGGGCGCACAGCGCAAGGCTCCCGACCGCCGGAATCATTCCGGCGGCCGGGAGCCTTGCCGCTTTTCGCGCAGCGGATCGGGTCAGCCGGCGGGATGGCCGGCGGCGCCGGGCCTGCAGGTGCCGGCCCGCGGCGGGCGGGGGTTCTCGCGGTTCAGGATGTCCAGCAGGCGGGCGAGCTCCTCGCGGTCCTGCGCGCCGAGCTTGTCGAAGTAGCTGTCCATGCTGGTTTTGCGCAGGGCCGAGAGCTGGTCGAGCAGCGCCCTGCCGGCGTCGCTGAGCACGATCAGCGTGGCGCGGCGGTCGCCCGGATCCGGGGTGCGCACGACCAGTTCCTTGGCCGCCAGCTGGTCCACCACCTCGGTGGTCGAGCGCGCGGCGATGTGCAGGCGCTCGGCCAGCTGGGAGTTGCGCAGGCCCTGCTCCTCGGCGCGGCCCAGGATGGACAGCACCCGGGACTGGTGCGGGGTGACTCCCGCAGGGCTCAGGCTCTCGCGCCAGCGGCCGCGGATGGTCCGGGATGCCTGGAGGAACAGATCTGCCAAGTCAGGCTTGGACTCATCGGTGTGCATAGGGTCAAGGATAGTGTGTTTTCCCGAACAGTTTCAAGATGGAACCACATAGTGAGGTTACCTCTGATATTCTGAAATCCCAGTGGGGACAATCATGAAAGGGGGCGCCCATGCATCCGATGGCACCAATGGGCGGTGGACGGCCGTCGGCTTCGGCGTCGCGCAGCGCCGACGACAAGAAGTGGCTGGCCGAGCATCCGGTCTCCGTCAAGCGCATCGCCGCGCTCTTCCGCCCGCACCTGGGAACGGTCGTCGTGGTGGTGCTGCTGATCGTGGCCTCCTCGCTCATCGGCCTGGCCCAGCCCTTCATCATCCGCGAATTGATCGACGACGCGATCCCGAACCGCGATGTCAACCTGCTGCTGCTCGGTGCCGGCGGGCTGGTGCTGATCGCGCTGGTCACCTCGGTGCTGGAAGTGGTCCAGACCTGGCGGGCCACCCTGATGGGGCAGCGGGTCATGCACGGGCTGCGCACCGGGCTGTTCACCCACCTGCAGAAGCAGTCGCTGGGATTCTTCACGAACTCCAGGTCCGGCGACGTGCAGTCGCGGCTGATCAACGACGTGGGGCAGATGCAGTCGGTGATCACCAACTCGGCGACCAGCATCGCCTCCAACCTCACCACGGTGGTCGCCACGGCCTGCGCCATGGTCGCGATCTCGTGGAAACTGAGCCTGATCTCCCTGGTGGTGCTGCCGCCGGCGATCATCCTGGCTCGGCAGACCGCCCGGCTGCGCCGCGCCGTCACGGGCCGGCGCCAGCGCGAAATGTCGAACCTGACCTCACTGATCGAGGAGCGCCTGAGTATTTCCGGGGTGCGGCTGGCCAAGATCATGGGCACCGGAGCCGCCGACGCATCGGCCTTCGCGCAGTCCAGCCACCGGCTGATCGACCTGGAAATGAAGAGCGCGCTGGCCGGCCGCTGGCGCATGGCGGCTATGAGCATCATCTTCGCGGTGATTCCCGCGGTGCTGTATCTCGTGGCGGGGCTGCCCGCCACCGGCGGGGGCATGAGCATCGGCACGCTGGTGGCCTTCACCGGCCTGCAGGCCGGCATCTTCCGGCCCGTCATGGGGCTGATGCAGATTTCGGTGCAGTGGATCTCCGCGATGGCGCTGTTCGGGCGGGTCTTCGAGTACCTGGATACCGACCAGGCGCTGCCGCTGCCGGAGCATCCGCGCCGGCTGGATCCCGCGGCGATGCGCGGACGCGTGGTTCTGCAGGACGTCGGTTTCCGCTACCCGGGGGCCGCCGCGCCGACGCTGGAGGCGCTGGACCTGGTGCTGGAGCCGGGGACCATGACCGCGGTGGTCGGGGCGACCGGCTCGGGCAAGTCAACCCTGGGTTCGATGCTTCCGCGGCTGCTCGATCCGACGTCGGGGCGGGTGCTGTTCGACGGGGTGGACCTGCGCGAGCTGGACCCGGAGCAGGTAGCCCGGGCGGTGTCGGTGGTGGCGCAGGAAAGCTACCTGCTGCACACCTCGGTGCGCGAGAACCTGCTGTGGGCCGCGCCCGGGGCCAGCGAGGCCGAGCTGTGGCAGGCGCTGGAAGCGGCGCAGATCGCCGCCCTGATCCGCTCGCTGCCCGACGGGCTGGACACCGCGGTGGGCCAGCGCGGCCACCGCTTCTCCGGCGGGGAGCAGCAGCGCCTGGCCATCGCCCGCACCATGCTGCGCCGCCCGAAGGTGCTGGTGCTGGATGAGGCGACCAGCGCGCTGGATACCGTGACCGAGGCGCTGGTGCAGCAGGCGCTGGACGAGCTGGCGGTCGGGCGCACCACGCTGCTGATCGCGCACCGGTTGAGCACGGTGCTGCGGGCCGACCGCATCGTGGTGCTCGACGGCGGGCGCATCGTCGAGTCCGGCACCTTCGCCGAGCTGGTGGAGCAGGACGGGCGCTTCGCCCGGCTCGTGGCGAACAGCGAGTTCGCCGACAGGGTTCGCTAGTCCTCGTCGCAGCGCTGCGCGTCGCCGGGGGCGGAATCCTTGCAGGACGGGTCGGGCTCGCAGGCCTCCAGGGCATCGAGGACCTTGGGCAGCGCTGTCCCCAGCGCCGCGCGCTCCTGCTCGTCCAGGGAATCGAACAGCTTTTCGCGGATGAAGGTGACGTGGCTCGGGGCGGCTTCGCGGATGGTCTTCCAGCCGGCCTCGGTCAGTTCGATCTGCTGCCCGCGGCGGTCGGTGGCATCCGAGCAACGGGTGATCATGCCCTTGGCCTCCATGCGACGCAGCAGGTGGGACAGGCGCGAACGGTCCCAGCGCAGGTTGTCGGCGATGTCCGCCGGGCGCAGGGAGGTGGCGGGCCCCTCGGAGAGCACCGCCAGTACCGAATACTCGCCGGTCTGCATGCTCGAATCCACACTCAGCTGGCGGTCCATCGCGCTGGGGAACTGCCACAGGAATTCGCGGATGGTCCGCCAGAGGGCTTGTTCCTTGTCGTCGAGCCAGCGGGTCTCATCGGCAGCCATGCGTAGGCGCTCCTTCTGTAGGTGGCAGACCCGGTGTGCAGCGGATCATGCAATTATTTGTTGACGCATCAATTATCTCTGGTATTGTTGGATTTAGCAAGAGTCGCTGACGCATCAACTAAAGTGTTCGGCGCAGGAACCTTCCCAAGGAGAAAATCTTATGTCGAAGATCGCCATCGTCACCGGATCCACCCGTCCAGGCCGCAACAACATCAGCGTTGCCCAGTGGGTGCTCGAGCAGGCCCAGGCCTTCGGCGGCGCCGACTTCGAGCTCGTTGACATCGCCGACTTCAACCTGCCGGTGCTGGATGAAGCCTTCCCGGCCGCCTACCAGAACTACCAGGGCGAGCACGCCAAGGCCTGGGCCGCCAAGATGAACGAGTTCGACGGCTACATCTTCGTCACCCCGGAGTACAACCACTCGGTTTCGCCGGCACTGGCCAACGCGCTGAGCTACATCAACGTCGAGCTGAACAACAAGGCCGCCGGCATCGTCGGCTACGGCTCGGCACTGGGCGCCCGCGCCATCGAGCACCTGCGCGGCATCCTCTCCGAGCTGCAGGTCGCCCACGTGCAGAAGACCGGCTTGTTCTCCCTCTTCACCGACTTCGAGAACTTCTCCAATTTCAAGCCAAGCGAGCCGGGCTCCGCATCGGTGCAGCCGATGTTCGAGCAGCTGCTGGCCTGGACCGAAGCCATGAATTCGGTGCGCGCCGCAGCATCCGTCAGCGCCTGATTGGACGCTGGCTGGACGCCCTAGCGTTCCAGCGCAAACGGCGGGAAGCTTGTATCGGGCCTCCCGCCGTTTGCCGCATCACCCAAGACCCGGCCCGAGCACGGGCGGCCAAGCCAGAGATTGTGGAGGATCGAGCATGTCGCAGGACTTTTCTACCAAGGGCGCGTATGTCACGGGCAGTGAATTCACGCGCGATACCAACTACATCCAGGACCGCATCGTCGCCGATCCTCGGCCGGAGGCCTTCGCGGACGGGACCTCGGAAAGCAAGATCGGGCACCCGAACGCCGCCCTGGGCGACGGCGCCCAGCTCTGGCAGGTTGAAGCCGGGCGCTACCGGCTGGTGGCAGCCCGTGCCTGCCCCTGGGCCAACCGCACCCTGATCGTGCGCCGCCTGCTGGGTCTGGAAGACGCCATTTCCGTCGGCCTGCCGGGCCCCACCCACGACGTGCGCAGCTGGCAGTTCGATTTGGACGAAGGCGGCAAGGACCCGGTGCTGGGCACCGAACGCCTGCAGGAAAACTATTTCAAGCGCTTCGCCGGCTACCCGCGTGGCATCACCGTGCCTGCCATCGTGGATATTCCCAGCGGCGCCGTGGTCACCAACGACTACCCGCAGATCACCTGGGACTTCTCCACTCAGTGGAAGCAATTCCACCGCGCCGGGGCTCCTGACCTGGTCATGGAGGACCGGCTCGAGGAGATGCTCCCGCTGATCAAGCGCATCTTTACCGAGGTCAACAACGGCGTCTACCGCGCGGGCTTCGCCGGCTCCCAGGCCGCCTACGAAGACGCCTACGACCGGCTCTTCACCGCCCTCGACTACCTCGAGGAACGCCTGTCCACCCGCCGCTTCCTCATGGGCGACCATATTTCAGAGGCCGACGTCCGCCTGTTCACCACCTTGGTGCGCTTCGACCCGGTCTACCACGGCCACTTCAAGGCCAACCGCAACAAGCTGATCGACATGCCGAACCTCTGGGGCTACGCCCGCGACCTGTTCCAGACCCCTGGCTTTGGAGACACCGTGGACTTCGAACAGATCAAGGACCACTATTACAAGGTCCACGAGGACATCAATCCGACCCGGATCGTGCCGAAGGGCCCGGACCTGTCCAACTGGCTCGAAGCCCATGACCGCGAGGAATTGGCGGACAGCGGCCCGTTCCTGAACGGCACCGCTCCGGGCGAAGTCCGCGCGGAGGAGCGCGTCGCGGCAGGCCATAACCCGCTGTACCCGCTGGAAGGGAAATAGCCGGTAGCCTTCGGGCTACTTCGTGAAGTCGAAGCCCTGCTGCTCGCACGCCGCGGCGAACGCCTGGTCGTCGGTGATCACAGGCTGGCCAGCTGCATCGGTCGACACCGCGTTGCGGATCGACTCGGTGGAGGCCGCCGAGCCATGCTCTGCGGCCTTTTGCCGATTCGTCTGGCCGATATCGCCCGGGGCGGTGAGGCTGCCCCCGTAGTGGATGCACGCGGTGCTGCCCTCGGGATCGGCCCGGCGCAGGTCGTCGGGCGACGGGCCCGAACAGCCGGCCAGGCCCAAAATCGCAACGACGAGCATCGGCAGAATCTTTTTCACAGTTCACCATCCTACGGACCTTCGCGCGGGCAGTGGCATGCAAGCGGCGCCGGCGTGGAGCGCAGCCGGCGGCGCCGCAGGAACTTCGGCCTCAACGCACGTCTCTTTAGGCGGCGGGGGAGGTCAGGTGGCAGGATTAAAACCATGACGATCACCGCAGCGGCAGACGGATCAGCCCTAGGAAACCCCGGCCCGGCAGGCTGGGCCTGGTACATCGACGAGGAGAACTGGGCCTCCGGCGGTTGGGACCACGGGACCAACAACATGGGCGAGCTGCAGGCGGTCCTCGAACTCTTCCGCGCCACCGCGCAGAATCCGGAACAGGAACTGAAGATCCTGTGCGACTCCCAGTACGCCATCAACTGCATCAGCAAGTGGATGCCGGGATGGAAAAAGCGCGGCTGGAAAAAGGCCGACGGCAAGCCGGTGCTGAACCAGGAGATCCTCAAGGAACTGGATGCGGCGATCAAGGGCCGCAAGTACACCTTCGAATGGGTCAAGGGCCACGCCGGGCATGACCTGAACGAAGCCGCCGACGACCGCGCCCGCGCCGCGGCCACCGCGCACCAGCAGGGCTCCGCACCGGATCCGGGCCCCGGATACACACCCGGGGCCACCCCTGCCGCGGCATCCGAGCCTGAGCCGGCCGGCGCCGTCGCCGAGGCCCCGGATTCCGCGGCCAGCCAGGATACAGCGGCCACGATCTACGAGCTGGAACTGGGCTTCCTCGATCCGCAGATCCGCACCAGCTTCACCGAGCTGAGCGATTTCCTGCATCCGGGATACCAGGAAGTCACCCGCGCCGGGGGACTGCTGGATGTCGCCACCGTGCGCGCCCAGCTCGAAGCCGGGACGCCGTTGCCTGCCACCGGCGAGGTGCAGGTACTCACCGCCCGCGAGGTCGACCGCGACCTGGCCCTGCTGGCCTACCGCATGAAGGTCGACGACTCGCCGATCCTGGTGGTCTCCTCGTGGTGGCAGCGCACCGAGGGCGGCTGGAAGCTGCGCTTCCGCCAGGAAACCGTCCAGCAGTAGCCGCGGTGGGCCACTGGCGCTCCGCGCAACGGCAAAGGCACGAACCCGGGCTGGGTTCGTGCCTTTGCCGTTGCCGTTGGCGGGGCCGGGGTGCTAGAAGTGCCCCGAAGAGATGTTGCCCTTCTTGTAGTTGATGCGGTTGGCCAGCCAGGTGACGGCCCAGAGCGCGATGCCCAGTGCCAGCAGCAGCCCCGCGATCTCGTACTGCACCCAGTCCGCGCGCGAACGGGCCCACGGGCCGATCAGGAAGGCGCTGGTCGCGGCGCCGAGAATCGGGATGATCGTCGGTGCGCGGAAGGAGTCCTCTGGCGCCTTGTCGCGGCGCAGCACCAGCAGGGCGATGTTCACCATGGTGAAGACCACCAGCAGCAACAGGGCCGTGGTGCCGCCGAGCGAGCCGACGATGCCGCTGTCGGTATCCAGGTTCACGTAGACCACCAGGGCGATGGCCAGCAGCGTGGTGAAGACGATGGACAGCGTCGGGGTGCGGCGCTTGGAATTCACCTTGCCCAGCACCTGCGGCAGCACACCCTGGCGGGCCATGCCGTAGAGCAGGCGGCTGGCCATCAGCATGTTCATCAAGGCGGTGTTCACCACGGCGAAGACTGTCAGGAACGGGAAAATCGCGTCCACCGGCAGGCCCGGGGCGCCGATGCGCACGACGTCCAGCAGGATGCCGGCATCCGGATTCTTCGGGTTCAGCAGGTCGCCGGTGGGGATCACCATGATGATGGTGACCGCGACCAGCATATAGATGACCGCGCAGATGCCCAGGCCGATGAGCATGATGCGCGGGAAGGTCCGGTTCGGGTTCTTGGTTTCCTCGACCAGATTCACCGAATCCTCGAAGCCGACCATGGCGAAGAACGCGATCGCGGTGCCCATGGTGACCGCGGCGAACAGGCTGCGGTCGTCCGGGGTCTCGAAGACCACCAGCCGGCTGATGTCGCCATGGCCGCTGGCAATGGCGCCGATGCCGATGGAGATGATCACGGCCATGATGCCCAGCGAGATCACCGTGAGCACCAGGTTGAACTTGACGCTTTCGCCGACGCCGCGCAAATTGATCAGGGCCAGGATGATGATGATCGCGATGGCGGCGAACATGCCGGCTTCCGGCGTGGACGGCACGCCCTCGATGAATTGGCCGAAGCCGATCAGCAGGTTCTGCCCGACCAGGGTGGCCGAGGTCGCTGCACTGGTGATACCGGAGCATGCCACCGTGAAGGCGACCAGGAAAGTGACGAAATGGATGCCGAAGGCCTTGTGGATATACAGGGCGGCGCCGGCTGCATGCGGATATTTGGTGACCAGCTCCATGTAGCTGAAGGCGGTCAGCGTCGCGATGGCGAAGGCCAGCAGAAAGGGCAGCCATGCGGCACCGCCGACCTGTCCGGCGACCTTGCCGGTGATCGCGAAGATGCCTGCACCGATGATGTCGCCGATGATGAGGAACAGCAGGAGTTTGGGGCCGATGACTCGCTTGAGTTCGGCGGGTTGCCCGCCCGGAGTTGAGTCTTCTCGGGTTGCAGTCATAGGCGGATGAGCCTTTCCAATCTTCGATTCGAGCGGAAGAATACGACATATTTTGTTGTCGTCTATTCAATGGGCGAAATCGTTCACTATGCTAACAGCAATAAATGCCTGCTGTTCCGGCCTTTTTTGGAGGGGTTTCCTCCACTTATTGAGAAAGGCTCTTTGAGGAACTTATAGGTGGGGCGTGATCTCGCCGGAAGACACGAATTTCCGCTGCGGCTACTAGTGTTAGTTGCAAAGAGACATGCTTTCGAAGGAATTAGATGGAATCGGTCATTACTGACGACTTTGCTCCGCTCGCGCAGGCGATGCAGGACCGCGCGGCGGCGGAGGAGGACTATTCGGCCCAGCTGGCGGTGTACCACCGCGGCGCGCTGGTGCTGAGCCACAGCGTGGGGGAGCACCTCTCGGGAGACGCGCTGACCTGCGTGTTCTCCTGCACCAAGGGGCTTAGTGCACTGGTCATCGCGCTGCTGGTCCAGGATGGGCTGATCGATCCGGCCGCCCCGATCACCGACTACTGGCCGGAATTCGGCACCCACGGCAAGGGGAAGCTGAGCGTTGGGGAAGTGCTCAGCCACCAGGCCGGCGTCCTGGGAGTCCCCGGCGGAGTGCCCAGCCGGGTGCTGATGAACTCTTCCGAATACGCCAAGATCCTCGCCACCATGCCGAGCATCTGGCCGCTGGGCCAGAACACCGTGGGCTACCACGCCATCACCATGGGTGTGCTCATGGAGGAACTGGTCCGCCGCGTCGCCGGCAAGGAGTTGAAAGACGTCTTCGAAGAGCGCATCCGCAAGCCCCTGGGCGTCGATGCGTACATCGGGCAGGACGACTCCCTGGAACCGCGCTACCGCGACGTGCTCCCCGGTGCCTCCGCCGAGCAGGCGTTCTTCGACCCCTTCTCCCCGGCGGGGTTGGCAGTCAACTCGGCCTCCGGCTTCGCGCTGGACAGCGGCCCGGTCTACAACTGGCACGAGCTGGCCAATGCCCGGCAGGTCCGCCGACTCGGCCCTGCTTCCATGGGCGGCGTGGCCGATGCCCAGTCGCTGGCGGCCATCTACGCCGCGTCCTTCGGCCCGGTGCCATCGCTCGGCGCCGCTCGGGGATTCCTGACCGAGGACACCTGGTCCCGGGTGTCCGCGGAACTCGTCTATGGACACGACCGCACCAGCGGGCTGCTCCAGGCCTTCGCCCTCGGATTCATGAAGGCCACCGCCCGCAACGACTACGGCTCGATCTTCGCCTACGGGCATGACGGGGCGAACTCCTCGCTGGCCTTCGCCGATCCGGCCTACCAGCTGGGTTTCGCCTACATCCCGTCGCGCAACGAGGGGGAGAAGAGCACCTCCATGGGCGTGCAGCTCAGCCAGTTGGCGCGACAGGTGGTTATCGGCAAGATGATGCAGGCCAAGGGCTAGGAGGAAGAACGTGGCAAAGTTTTTGGCAATGGGAGACTCCTTCACCGAAGGAGTCGGCGACGACGATCCGCTGCGCCCGAACCAGGTGCGCGGCTGGGCCGACCGGGTGGCCGAGGTGCTGTGCGCCCGCGGCGACTGGGAATACGCGAACCTCGCGATCCGCGGCAAGAAGATCGGGCAGGTGATCAACCAGCAGATGGACCAGGCGCTGTCCATGAAGCCCGACGTCGTCTCCCTCTACGCCGGCGGCAACGACATCCTGCGCCCCAAGGCGGACCTCGAGGCGCTGATGCGCGGTTACGACAGCATGGTCAAGCGCTTCGCCGATGCCGGCATCACCGTGTTGCTGTTCACCGGCTTCGACACCGTCGACTCGCCGCTGTTCTCCAAGACCCGCCCGCGCACCGCGATCTACAACGAAAAGGTGCGCGAGATCGCCGACCGCTACAACACGCTGGTCGCCGACTATTGGCGCTGGCGCGAATTCTCGGACGTACGCTACTGGGCGGTGGACCGCCTGCACATGGGCGCCGCGGGGCACACGCTCATGGCCGCCAAGGTGCTGGACGTGCTGGGCGCCCATGGCGTCACGGACGGCAACTGGTCCTCGGATATCGAGCTGCCGGTGCTTCCGACGGCCGCGGTGAACGCCCGTGCCGAGAAGCTCCGGCAGGACTTGGAGTGGGCCAAGGAATACCTGGGTCCGTGGGTCAAACGCCGTCTGACTGGGACCTCCTCGGGAGACAACCTGAGCGCCAAGTACCCGGACTACATTCGGCTCGGCGCCGAACACGGCTAGGGCGCTTCATGCAGGGGCTCCGGGGCCGCAAGATTGTTTGCAGTTGGCCCCGGGGCAGGTACCATGGGACATGTGTTGTGGGTCATTGGCCCGCAGCCGACGCCATAGAAGGATGGCGGGAGAGACCCGTTCACACCATGGACGGGCGCCGTAGGAGCAATTCCTCCCCAGGAAACTCTCAGGCACCCGTACCGCCATCAAGAGGCAACTCTGGAAAGTAACCGGCCCGTTCCGGTTCACCGAAGGTGCAAGCAACCGGCTTGGTAGGCCGGATGCGTAAAACTCTCAGGTTGTGCAACAGGGATGGGGAGGGACAGCGACCTTCCTTTGGCATGCGCCAAGACAGATCCCCATGGAGACACCTGCACCATGACCATCACGCAGACTTCTGCTAACACGAACAGCGAATTCGTGTCCCGCCACATCGGCCCGCGTCAGTCCGACGTCGAGACCATGCTCCAGACCCTGGGCTACAACAGCCTGGACGAGCTGATCGACACGGCAGTTCCCGCCGACATCCGACAGGATGCCGCACTGGACATCCCGGATGCCCTGACCGAGACCGAGGCACTGGCCCACCTGCGTGAGCTGGCGTCCAAGAACGTCATGAAGACCCAGATGATCGGCCAGGGTTTCTATGACACCATCACCCCGGCGGTCATCCGCCGCAACATCGTCGAGAACCCGGCCTGGTACACCGCCTACACCCCGTACCAGCCGGAGATCTCCCAGGGCCGCCTCGAAGCCCTGCTGAACTTCCAGACCATGGTCATGGACCTGACCGGCCTGCCGATCGCCAACGCCTCGCTGCTGGACGAATCCTCCGCCGCCGCCGAAGCCGTGCTGATGATGCGCCGCGCCAACAAGAAGAAGTCCAACGGCAAGACCGTGCTGGACTCCAACATCTTCCCGCAGACCATCAAGGTCGTGCAGGGCCGCGCCGACGCGCTGGGCTTCGAGGTCGAGGTCGTCGACCTGTCCGCAGGCCTGCCCGAGGGCGAGATCTCCGGCATCGTGCTGCAGCAGCCGGGCAATGACGGCTCGATCGCCGACCACGCCGAAATCATCGCCGCCGCCAAGGCCGCCGGCGCCATGGTCACCGTGATCGCCGACCTGCTGTCGCTGACCATGATCGCCGCCCCGGGCGAGCAGGGCGCAGACATCGCCGTGGGCAACACCCAGCGCTTCGGCGTCCCGCTGTTCTTCGGCGGCCCGCACGCCGCCTACATGGCCGTGGGCAAGGGCCTTGAGCGCTCCATGCCGGGCCGCCTGGTGGGCGTCTCCACCGACGACGCCGGCACCAACGCCTACCGTCTGGCCCTGCAGACCCGCGAGCAGCACATCCGCCGCGAGAAGGCCACCTCCAACATCTGCACCGCCCAGGCGCTGCTGGCCATCTGCGCCTCGATGTACGCCGTGTACCACGGCCCGGCGGGCCTGAAGCAGATCGCCTCGCGCGCCCACAACCACGCCCGAGTGCTGGCCAGCTCGCTGGCGGCCGGCGGCTTCGAACTGGCCTCGCAGGCCTTCTTCGACACCGTGGTCGTCACCGTCCAGGACGCCGAAGGCATCATCGCCAAGGCCAACGAGGCCGGCATCAACCTGCGCAAGGTCTCCGACACCCAGGTGGGCATCTCCACCGACGAGACCACCACCTCGGCCACCGTCAAGGCCCTGGCCGGCGTGTTCGGCGTGGAACTGTCCGCACCGGAAGGCTTCGAGATCCCCGAGGGCCAGGAGCGCACCAGCGCCTACCTGACCCACCCGATCTTCAACACCATCTCCTCCGAGACCCAGATGATGCGCTACCTGCGCCGCCTCTCGGACCGCGACCTGGCCCTGGACCGCACCATGATCCCGCTGGGCTCGTGCACCATGAAGCTGAACTCGGCCGCCGAGATGGAATCCATCACCTGGCCTGAATTCGCTTCCATCCACCCATACGCCCCGGCCGCTCAGACCGAGGGCTGGCGCGAGCTGATCACCGACCTGGAAGGCCGCCTCACCGCGATCACCGGCTACGCCGGCGTCTCCATCCAGCCGAATGCCGGCTCCCAAGGCGAATACGCAGGCCTGCTGGCGATCTCCGACTACCACGCCTCGCGCGGACAGTCGCAGCGCAACGTCTGCCTGATCCCTGCCTCCGCCCACGGCACCAACGCCGCCTCGGCCGTGCTGGCCGGCATGAAGGTTGTGGTCGTCAAGACCGCAGCCGACGGCACCATCGACGCGGGCGACCTGGACGCCAAGATCGAGGCGAACAAGGACGTGCTCTCCGCGATCATGATCACCTACCCGTCCACCCACGGCGTGTACGACGCCGACGTGCGCGAGGTCTGCGGCAAGATCCACGACGCCGGGGGACAGGTCTACATCGACGGCGCGAACATGAACGCCCTGGTGGGCCTCGCCCAGCCGGGCAAGTTCGGCGGCGACGTCTCGCACCTGAACCTGCACAAGACCTTCTGCATCCCGCACGGCGGCGGCGGTCCGGGCGTCGGCCCGATCGGCGTGGGCGAGCACCTGGTGCCGTTCCTGCCGGGCGACGCCTCGGGCACCTACTCCGAGCGCGACGGCGTCCCTGTGGTCGCCACCGCCTTCGGCTCGGCCGGCGTGCTGCCGATCTCCTGGGCCTACATCGCGATGATGGGCGGCGAAGGCCTGACCTCCGCCACCAAGCACGCGATCCTGAACGCGAACTACATCGCCAAGCGCCTGAACGAGCACTTCCCGATCCTGTTCACCGGAAACAAGGAACTGGTTGCCCACGAGTGCATCCTGGATCTGCGCGAAGTCACCGCCAAGACCGGCGTCACCGCCGAAGACGTGGCCAAGCGCCTGATCGACTTCGGCTTCCACGCACCGACCCTGGCCTTCCCGGTGGCCGGCACCCTGATGGTGGAGCCGACCGAATCCGAGGACCTGGCAGAGATCGAGCGCTTCATCGAAGCCATGATCACCATCCGCCAGGAAATGGAGGAAGTGCTGGCCGGAGTCTACGAGCTGGAGGAATCCCCGCTGCGCCGTGCCCCGCACACCGTGGCTGCAGTGGTCAACAGCGGCTGGGACCGCAAGTACACCGTCGAGCAGGCGGCCTTCCCGGTCGCCAGCCTCAAGGTGGACAAGTACTTCCCTGCCGTGGGCCGCATCGACGGCGCCGGCGGCGACCGCAACCTCATCTGCTCCTGCCCTGCTCCCGAAGCCTTCGAAGACTAGGAACATCGCAATGACTGAAACCATCACCAAGCACACCGCGCTGCACGACAAGCACGAAGCGCTCGGCGCGAACTTCACCGACTTCGGCGGCTGGGACATGCCGCTGAAGTACGGTTCGGAGCTTGCGGAGCACAAGGCCGTGCGCTCCACCGCAGGCCTGTTCGACCTGTCCCACATGGGCGAGGTCTGGGTCTCCGGCCCGCAGGCCGCCACCGCGCTGAACACCGCGCTGGCCGGCAACTTCGCCCTGATGAAGGTCGGCAAGGCCAAGTACTCGCTGATCCTGAATGAAGACGGCAAGATCATCGACGACCTGATCGTCTACCGTATGGAAGAGTCCAAGTACCTGGTGGTGCCGAACGCAGGCAACGCCCCGGTAGTCGCGGCCGAACTGGCCCAGCGCGCCGAAGGCTTCGACGCCCAGGTGCAGGACGCCTCCGGCGATGAATCGCTGATCGCCGTGCAGGGCCCGAACGCCGAAGCCATTGTGGCCAAGCTCGCCGCCGACGAGGCCAGCGCCGGAATCGTCACCGAGATGAAATACTACTCGGCCGCCTATGTGAAGCTCGGCGGGATCGACACCATCCTGGCCCGCACCGGCTACACCGGCGAGGACGGCTTCGAGCTGATCATCAAGAACGCCGACGCCGCGTCGCTGTGGGACACCATCGTGGAAATCGGCAAGGACCACGAACTGGTTCCCTGCGGCCTGGCCGCCCGCGACTCGCTGCGCCTGGAAGCCGGAATGCCGCTGTACGGCAACGAGCTCTCCCTGGAGCACACTCCGTTCGACGCGGGCCTCGGCCCGGTGGTCTCCTTCAAGAAGGAGGAGAACTTCATCGGCCGCGCCGCACTGGAGGCGCAGCGCGAGCAGACGCCCGCCCGCAAGCTGGTGGGCCTGAAGGGGCTGGGCAAGCGCGCAGGCCGCGGCGGCTACGCCATCGTGAAGGACGGCGCCGTCATCGGAGAGATCACCTCCGGCCAGCCGTCGCCAACCCTGGGCTACCCGGTGGGACTGGGCTACGTCGATGCGGCCTTCAGCGAGGTTGGCACCGAGCTGGAAGTCGATCTGCGAGGTAAGACTTTGCCATTTGTTGTCGTGGAACTGCCGTTCTACACCCGCGCCAAGTAACGTTAAACAAAGAGGGCATAGCCTAACGCCCCCTATTTCCCTTTGGGAGAGGAAAAAATCGTGAGTAAAGTTCTGTCAACGTTGCGCTACTCGGCCGAGCACGAGTGGATCGACGCATCGTCCCCAGCCAAGATCGGCATCACCCAGATTGCTGCCGACGCACTGGGCGACGTTGTCTACGTAGACCTGCCAGAGGTCGGCGACACCGTCACCGCCGGCGAGACCTGCGGCGAAGTCGAGTCCACCAAGTCGGTCTCCGACCTGTACTCGCCGGTCACCGGCACCATCGTCGAGGTCAACCAGGAAGCAGTGGACAACCCTGCAATCCTGAACGAGGACCCATACGGCGCGGGCTGGCTGTTCACCGTCGAGGTAGAGTCCGAAGGCCCGCTGCTTTCTGCAGCAGACTACGCAAGCGCGAATGGTGGAAACGTCGAGTAATGAGCAACAAGACTTATGAATCACTGGCCCCGGCATCGCTGACCCAGTCCCTGGCTGAGCTGGATCCAGAGGTCGCGGCGCGGATCGACGCCGAGCTGGCCCGCCAGCAGCGCGGCCTGGAAATGATCGCCTCGGAGAACCACACGGCGCAGGCCGTGATGCAGGCGCAGGGTTCGGTGCTGACCAACAAGTACGCCGAGGGCTACCCGGGCCGCCGCTACTACGGCGGCTGCGAAGAAGTCGACGTCATCGAGACCCTGGCCATCGAGCGTGTGAAGGAATTGTTCGGCGCGAAGTTCGCCAACGTCCAGCCGCACTCCGGGGCGCAGGCCAACGCGTCGGTGTACCACGCGCTGGTGCGTCCGGGCGATACCGTGCTGGGCCTGAACCTGGCCCACGGCGGGCATCTGACCCATGGCATGAAGATCAACTTCTCCGGCCGGTTGTTCAACATCGTCCCGTACGGCGTGGACGAGGCGACGAACCTGGTGGACATGGACGAGGTGGAGCGCCTGGCGATCGAGCACTCCCCGAAGATGATCGTGGCCGGCTGGTCGGCGTACCCGCGGCAGCTGGACTTCGCCCGGTTCCGCGAGATCGCGGACAAGGTCGGGGCGTACCTGTTTGTGGATATGGCGCACTTCGCGGGCCTGGTGGCTGCGGGGCTGCATCCTTCGCCGGTGCCGCATGCGCATGTGGTCACTTCGACCACGCACAAGACCCTGGCCGGTCCGCGCGGCGGCATCATCCTCTCGAATGATGCGGAGATCGCGAAGAAGCTGAATTCGGCGGTGTTCCCTGGCCAGCAGGGTGGTCCGTTGGAGCATGTGATTGCGGGCAAGGCGGTGGCGTTCAAGATCGCCGCGACCGCGGAGTTCAAGGAGCGCCAGGAGCGCACCCTGGCCGGTTCGCGGATCCTGGCGGAGCGTTTGACCCAGGATGACGTGGCCGCCAAGGGGATCAGCGTGTTGACCGGTGGCACCGATGTGCACCTGGTGCTGGTGGACCTGCGCAACAGCGAGCTGGATGGCCAGCAGGCCGAGGATCTGCTGGCGCAGGTGGAGATCACGGTGAACCGCAATGCGGTGCCGTTCGACCCGCGTCCGCCGATGACTACCAGCGGTCTGCGGATCGGTACGCCGGCGTTGGCGACCCGTGGTTTCTCGGAGGCGGCGTTTGCGGAGGTCGCGGAGATTATCGCGCAGACCTTGATTGCCGGTGCCGAAGGCAATACCGGTGCACTGCCGGAGCTGAAGGACCGGGTTCTGGAGCTGGCCGCAGCCCACCCACTGTACCCGGAGCTGGCCAAGGTTTCCGAGTAACATCTTCAACCGAAGATGAGGGCCCGGAAAGCGGCGAAAAGGTGCTTTTCGGGCCCTCAGTCTCTCTTCTGCCAAAAATACGCGGCAGTAGAACGACAGCAGGGGGAAGAACCCTGCATGACAGACGAGCCGATCCGGGCTTCTCCCGGATCCCAAGATCTAAGGATGTGATCCGCTATGGCGGTAAGCGTATTCGATCTCTTCTCGGTAGGCATCGGACCCTCGTCCAGCCACACCGTGGGACCAATGCGTGCGGCCCACGCTTTCATTGCGCACCTGGTGCGCGAGGGACAGCTCCCCGCAGTGGAGAGCATCCGCATTGACGTCTACGGTTCGCTGGCCGCCACCGGCCGCGGCCACGGGACCTTCACCGCCATCATGCTCGGGCTGGAAGGCTTCGAGCCGGAAAGCATCCTGCCGGCCCAGGTCGATTCCCGGCTGGCGGACATGGACGGCACCGGAGTGCTTCGCCTGGCCGAGCAGCTGGGACACCGCAAGGACCTGGACTACCGGGTCGAAGACATGGTCCAGCACCCGCTGACCGTGCTGCCCCGCCACACCAACGGCGTGAAGTTCATCGCCCTCGACGCCCAGGGCGCCGAACTGTCCAACGAGACCTTCTTCTCCGTCGGCGGCGGGTTCATCGTGCGCGAAGGCGCCGAGGAACGCATCGAAAAGAGCCTGGAAAAGAAGCTCAAGCAACAGCCCTACCCGTTTACCACCGCGGCCAAGCTGCTGGAGCACTGCCGGGAGAGCGGCAAGTCCATCGCCGAAATCATGATGGCCAACGAGGAAACCTACCGCACCCGCGAGGAAATCCGCTCCGGCCTGGTCCACATCTACGAGGTCATGGAGGAGTGCAAGAACTCCGCCCTCGAGCGCACCGGCGTGCTGCCCGGCGGACTGAAGGTCCGCCGCCGCGCCCCGGAATGGCACAAGCGCCTGCGCAAGGAAGACAAGGACCGCGACCCGGTGTTCTGGCAGGAATGGATCAACCTCGTCGCCTTGGCTGTCAACGAGGAGAATGCCTCGGGCGGCCGCGTCGTCACCGCACCGACCAACGGCGCCGCCGGCATCATCCCTGCCGTGCTGTTCTATGCAACCCACTATGCCCCGGGCGCCAAGTACTGGAACGATGAAGAAAAGCACGACGCCGTCGTGAATTTCCTGCTCACCGCCGGCGCGGTCGGTGTGCTGTACAAGGAACAGGCCTCCATCTCCGGCGCCGAAGTCGGCTGCCAGGGCGAAGTCGGTTCGGCATCGTCGATGGCCGCCGGCGGACTGGCCGAAATCCTGGGCGGAACACCAGCGCAGGTGGAGAACGCGGCGGAGATCGCCATGGAACACAACCTTGGGCTGACCTGCGACCCCATCGGCGGGCTGGTGCAGATCCCATGCATCGAACGCAACGCGATCGCCGCTTCCAAGGCCGTGAATGCCGCGAAGATGGCTCTGATGGGCGATGGCGAACACCACGTCACCCTGGACGAAGTCATCATCACCATGCGCGAAACCGGCAAGGACATGAGCGACAAGTACAAGGAAACCGCCATGGGCGGCCTGGCCGTCAACGTCGTGGAATGCTGAGACGCCGATAGGCCTGCATGCGGCGCGGAAAGGGCGGAGCTCCACTGGAGCCCCGCCCTTCCTGCGTCCGGGCGCTATGAGCTCAGGCACCAAAACGAGACAGCAACGGGCATGGATGATAGAACTTGAATCAGAGGGTGGCTTCACGCGCCACCCTGCACTAGGGAGGTGATCACATGGACGACGGGCCTAGCCGATCTATGTCCACGCGATCTCCCAGGGACAATTCGTAGCTGGCAAGCCTTTCTCGGCTTCCCTGCGTGCACGTCTGCGAGTTCGCGACCGGCTCTCATTCATGTGCGCAGAGCATGACTTAAATCAGGAGACTTATCTCCGCTTTTCCTGATGCTTCCGCTCCCCGGCTGGTGGGCGGAATGCTTATGTTTCCGCGCCAAACGACACGTTTGGAAGGTTCATCATGCATACCCCACAGAACGTAGATTTCTCAACTACATTGCGTGCCCTGCACGCGGCCTTGAAGGACGAGAACCTCGGCGCATTGGCCGCGCAGCTGCGCCAGCTGGAACCAGCGGCAATCATCGAGTACCTGGACACCCTCACCCTTTCCGAAGCCGCCATCGCCTTCCGCCTGCTGGACAAGCCGCGGGCGTTGAGGGTTTTCGAGAAGCTCGATGCCCCGCTGCAGGCGGACCTCATCAAGGGGCTGCAACAGGACGCGGTGGCGGAGACCTTGGCCGGCATCGAGGCCACGGAGCGGGCGGCGCTGCTCGACGAGCTTCCGGCCACCGTGGCATCCACCCTGCTGCAGGCACTGGATTCGACGTCCCGTGAAGAAACCCGTGTGCTCCTGGGCTACTCCGCGGCCTCCACCGGCCGGTTCGCCTCGACGCACTACATCAAGACCTACCCCGAGCTGACCGCGGAGCAGACCCTTGAACGGGTCCGGCGGCGGCTCTCCGAGCGCAGCACCGCGAATCTGGTGCCTGTCGTGGACCACGAACGCCGCCTGCTCGGCGGGGTCGAGCTGAGCCAGCTGGTTGCCGCTGATCCGCAGACCCTGATCGGGGACCTGCTCAGCCCGATGTTCAGCGCGACGGTGGAGGATCCTGCGGTGCAGACCGCACGTCGACTGGTCAACCGCCAGCGCGAAATCGGTGCGGTGCTGGACCAGGAGGGAAAACTGGTCGGGGTGCTGCACTGGGCGCAGGCCCTGGAAATCCTGGAGGACGCGGATGAGGCGCGGACCGCCCGCACCGCGGGGTCCGAGCCGCTGAACCGCCCGTACCTGAGCACCCCGATCGGCTCGATGGTGCGCTCGCGCATCCTCTGGCTGCTCGTGCTGGCCGTCGGCGCCACCCTGACCGTCCAGGTGCTCTCCAGCTTCGAGGAAACCCTCGAATCCATGGTGGTGCTCAGCCTGTTCATTCCGCTGATCGTCGGTATCGGCGGGAACACCGGGAACCAGGCGGCGACCACGGTCACCCGTGCGCTGGCCATGGGGGAGGTGCGGATTTCCGACATCGGCCGCGTGCTGCTGCGCGAGGTCCGGGTGGGTTTCGTACTGGGCCTCAGCCTCGGGGTGCTCGGGTTCCTGATGACATTGCTGATCTTCGATGAGCCGGTTGCCTGGGTGATCGGCCTGACGCTCATGGCGCTGTGCACCGTGGCGGCGTCGGTCGGCGGCATCATGCCGATCATCGGCAAATCGATCAAGGCGGACCCGGCGGTCTTCTCCAACCCGTTCATCTCGACCTTCGTCGATGCCGCGGGGTTGATCGTCTACCTGAGCATCGCTGTGCTGATTCTGGGCTGAAAGGCCGGCCCCGCGTCCGGGCGGAAAGTTGCGCCGCGTTCCGCGGGCGGAATAAGCGTCCGGGCGCGAGCGTCATACTTAGCATGCCTCAAAGTAAACTCTTCGCTCCAGTCACCATTCCCACCCGCGCCGGACGGGGCTTGGTGCTGCGCAACCGCACGGTGCTGCCGCCGATGTGCCAGTACTCCATCGAACAGCGCGACGGCGTGCCGACCACCTGGCAGCTGGTGCATCTGGGTGCGCATGCCCAGGGCGGCTTCGGCCTGGTCATCGCCGAGGCCACCGCGGTGGCACCCGAAGGACGGATCTCGGACCTGGACGTCGGGCTGTGGAACGAGCGGCAGGCCGACGCCTGGAAGCCGGTCACCGAGTTCATCCATTCACAGGGAGCCGCCGCGGGCGTGCAGCTGGCCCATGCCGGGGCCAAGGCCTCGACCTACGGCTGGCTCAAGGAATACGATGACGCCGGCAAGACCGGAAGCCTCGCCCCGGAAGACGGCGGCTGGCAGACCCTGACCTCGACCCCGAGCGACCTGCACGGACTGGATCCGGCGGCCCAGATGACCGCGGAGCAGATCGCGGAGTCGGTGCAGGACTGGGCCGCGGCCGCGCAGCGTGCCGACCGGGCCGGATTCGACGTGATCCAGATCCACGCCGCGCACGGGTACCTGATCCACCAGTTCCTCTCCCCGCTGACGAACCAGCGCACCGACCAGTACGGTGGAAGCTGGGAGAACCGCACCCGCTATCTGCGTGAGATCGTGCAGGCCGTCGCGGCCGTGTGGCCGCAGGAGAAGGCCCTGGGCATCAGGTTCTCCGGAGACGACTGGGTCGAGGGCGGCTGGCGCATCGCTGACACGGTTCGGCTGGCCAAGGAGCTCTACGCCGAGGGCGTGCGGGCCTTCGACCTGTCCAGCGCGGGGATCGGCCCCTTCCGCGGCCCCAGCGGCCCCGGATACCAGGTGCCGCTGGCCCAAGCGGTCAAGCAGGCGCTGCCCGCGGACGCATTCGTCACGGCCGTCGGCGGGATCACCGACCCCGCGCAGGCCGAACAGATCCTGGTGACCGGCCAGGCCGACGGCGTGAGCGTGGGACGCGCCGCGCTGGGCGACCCGCAGTGGCCGAACCGGGCCGCCAAGCGGCTGGGAGCGGCCATGGCGTCCCCGGCGCAGTACTGGCGGGGCCGCTGGTAAATTCGGCGTGCCATGCTGATTTCAGCAGAACCTCGACATACTTTCCGCTTACCTCTTCCTGCATCTGAATAGTGATGTTAGGTTAGTGCCACGGATCAAGTCGCATCGCGGCGGGAGTCGCGTGCGGAAGGGAGTCAGCATGGCACTACGCGCGGATTCTAATGGAATCGACGCTTCGCTCTACCGAAAGACCGGCCCTTGGAGCACCGTACTGGTCGATGCTTCGCTGGGGAACACATCCGCTCAAGAGGCAGCTGATAATCTTCCCGACAAGGTAGCGAAATTGCTCAAAAGCCAGCAGGCCAGCACGGAAGACATCGGCGCAGTCACTGGCGCACTTGAACCAGCGCAAGGCATGCGCGCACCGGTCGCCCGCTTCATCGCCGTCCATGACGGAGAAGTCCTGCTGAACGAGCTGCTTCCCGGGCTGAAGGTTCAATCGCCGTCGGTCGATGTCGGACCGTTCCCGAACTTCACCGCGCTGGCGCGATCCCGCGGCGGCTCGTTCTCCTACCTCGTGGCAGAGGTCGGACGCGACGGCGGCGAAGTCCATCTCTACAACACCACTTCACCCGAACGCGTTGCCAGCCGCGGCATCGTCGGCGCACCCGAAGAAATCCGCCACGCACGCAAGGTGCCCGGCGAATACGACCAGCCCAAGGCCCAGGCCGCGGCGGATGAAATGATTCGGCGGAACACGGAGGAAGTCGCCGACCTTATTAATGACATGTGCCGCGACAACTACATCCGGCTGATCGTCCTCTCCGGGGATATCAAGGCCCGCGAGGCCGTCGCCGGTGCGCTGCCGGTGACCCTGCAGGAGTACGTGGAGGTCATCGACGCGCATACGCGTACCGGAGGTGCGGATGCCAAGCAGGTCCAGCAGCATATTACGAAACTCGTGGACGAGGTGAAGGCAGCGGCCGTCGCAGACCTCGAGGCCCAGGTCGCCGCGCAGGCCGGCAACGGGCGATCCCTGCTGGCAGTGGGGCTCGACGAAGTCGTCACCGCCCTGCAGTCCGCCCAGGCCGAAGTGGTGCTGGTCGGGCAGTACCAGGACGAGCACACCCTGCGCGCGCTGAGCGCCGAACCATGGGTTGCACACCAAGAAGGAGATGATCACGCAGACCTGGTGGTCGGCGAATGGCCGGCACCGGAGGTCCTGCTGCGGGCCACGGCCCTGACCGACGCAACGATCCGCTACGTCCCGGACATGGACATGCCCGACGGCGCAGGCATCGCAGCACTGCTTCGATGGGCCAAGTCCTAGGAACCAGCCGCACTTAACCAACCAAGCGTGGGAACGCCTCGGCGATCCCACGCTTGCCTATGCCTGCAGCCCCGCCGGGACCGGCATTATCGGGAGTTCCCGTGCCGCTCCTGCCCGCCGGGTCCGTCCGGCCCGGGTGCTCCGGGCTGGCCGGGCTCCAGCGGCGGCTGCGGGACCCCGTCCGGCCCGGGCCGGTAGGCAGGGTGCTGGCCGGGGAAGTTCCCGCCTGCCTCGGGCGCCCAGTAGGCCTGATGCTGCGGGGTCACCGGGTAGGCGATGGGCCATGGCTGCAGCAGGTGCTGGTCGGTACGGCGGCGCGGTGCCGGCCCGATGCTGCGCTGAATGTCCTTCTTCTGCGCGACCTTGACCAGCAGGACCGTCAGGATGGCGGTCATCGCGCCGGAGATGAGCAGCGAAACCGGGTCCGAGCCCTCGGCGTTCAGGTCCACCAGGCCGACCGAGCCGAGCAGGAACAGCGAAGTGTTGTTCACGACGTGGATGGCGATCGCGGCTTCCAGCCCGCCGGTGCGCCAGGTCAGGTAGCCGGCGGCGATGGCGAAGATCGCTACGTCCAGCAGGCCGTAGATGTCGTACAGGTGCCCAGCGGTGAACAGCGGCACCGGCAGCAGGATCGCGAAGAGCGGGTGCTTGAGCCAGCTGCCGATGACCTGCATGAACGCTCCGCGGAAGACCAGTTCCTCGGCCGCGCACTGCAGCGGGGTCAGCAGGATGACCAGCAGGGCGTAGAACAGGGGGCTGTCAGGGATGCTGCTGGCAGGCACCTGCGCGCCCCCGCCCGCGTCGAGGGCATCCAGGATGAACGTCAGCGCGAAGTAGGCGGCATAGACGATGCCGCTGACGGCGAAGGCCGTTCCCATCCACCCCCAGCGGATCTTCCCGGCGACCGAAACCAGCAGGCAGACCGGCTTGGCGCCGAGCAGGAGATAGGCGAACCACACCGAGGGGATCATCACGATCAGCGAGACCATCAGGATGGAGAACATCATCGGGTCGGCCATGTCCATGACGGTCAGCTGCTCCAAGGCCGCGGCGTCATCGCTCCAGAAGACTGGGTTGAACATCATCATCACGAGGGAGATGAGGGCGACGACGATCGACAGCACCGCGAAGAACCCGGCGGCCGTGCCCAACAGCGCCAGCGGGCGCCACCAGCGGTAATTTTCCTCGCGCCGCAGGAGTCTGTGGAACTCGTAGCGTGGTTCATCAACTTCTTCGGCCGGGGCAGGGAGCCCCGCATTTGATGTCATGCTCATGCATCCATTCTCCCGGTGCAGCCCGCCGAAAAGCATGAGCCTTCCGGAGGATCTCTGCGCTCATCCCCGAGAGGCAGGCACCTGCTGTTTTCCCGAGCTGATTAGACTTGGGGACGACAACTTTGACTCGAATGATGCGGAGAACGCACCCGTGGGCCACCACCATCACGACGAACCCATCTTGCAGGATCCGCAGCGGCGGCGCCGCGCCTCGATCATCCTCTGGGCGCTGCTCGCCCCGATCGGCGCCCTGGCGCTGGTCATGGTCATCGCGCTGTGGCCGCAGGGGAACTATGACAAGTTCGCGCTCTCGGGCTCCACGGACACCACCGGCGGAGCGGTGATGGCCACGGGCACCGTGACCCGCTCGGTGTTCCAGGACTGCCCGTCCTCGCAGGGCCTGGAGGACGTCGGCGGCAAGGTGCTTGAATGCACCGTCACCTACGTGATGCCCGATGACGGCGGTGCCGAGATCCAGCTGGAAATCCCGCAGGAGACCCTGCAGTCGCGCGAGGCCAGGGCGGGGGATTCGCTGCGCTACCTGGATCTGTCCAAGGTGGGGTCGAATTCCGGAACGGATTTCGTGTTCGTGGACTTCGTGCGGACCTTCCCGATGGCCCTGCTGGCCATCGCCTACGGCCTGGTCGTTGTGCTGGTGGCCGGCTGGCGCGGGGCCCGGGCCATGATCGGGCTGATCGGAGGCATCGCCTTCATGATCGTGTTCATGATTCCTGCGTTGCTGGAGGGCGGCAATCCGATCCTGGTGGGCCTGACCGGGGCCACGGCGATCATGTTCGTCGCGTTGTATTTCGCGCACGGGCTGAATGCCAAGACCTCCACCGCGCTGCTGGGCACGCTCTTCGGCCTGGGCGTGACGGCGGGGCTCGCGCTGTGGCTGACCGATGCGGCGGCGTTGACCGGTGCGCACGACGAGGCGGCCATGACGCTGTCCACCGTCGCTCCGCAGATCTCGCTGCCGGGCTTGCTGATCTGCGGCGTGCTGATCGGCGGCATGGGTGTGCTCAACGACGTGACCATCACCCAGTCGGCCACGGTCTGGGAACTGGCAGAGTCCGCGCCGAAGGCCACCGCCACCGAGCTCTTCCTGCGCGGCATGCGCATCGGGCGCGACCACATCGCCTCCACGGTCTACACCATCGCCTTCGCCTACGCCGGCGCTGCGCTGCCGGTGCTGGCCATTGCGGCGTTGAGCAACCAGGGCTTCGGCACCACCCTCAGTTCGGGGGAAATGGCCGAGGAAGTCATCCGCATCCTGATCGGTTCCATCGGGCTGGTGCTGGCAATACCGGTGACCACCGGGATCGCGGTGCTGGTGGTCAAGGCCACCGGAACCGGCGGCGCGCATGGAAAATCACTGGGCGGAGGAGGCCGCCGAGCGGCGCTAAGTGCGAATCATTCTCATGAGTAATGTAGAATAGTTCTCAATAGCGCACCTGAACTAGAAAGTTTCCTCGTGAAAAACCGCTCAATCCTCGCCTCACTTGCCCTTGTCCCCGTCGCAGGCCTGCTGCTCTCCGGATGCTCTGCCGATGCGCAGGGTACGCCGGAAGACTCGGGTGTGAGCATCGTGGCCACCACGAATGTCTACGCCCAGATCGCCCAGGCGGTAGCCGGCGAGCATGCAGAAGTCAGCGAGATCATCACCTCCACGGCGCAGGACCCGCACTCCTACGAGCCGACGGCCCGCGACAAGCTCGCCGTCTCCCAAGCCAGCGTCGTACTCGCCAATGGCGGGGGATACGACGCGTTCATGGACACGCTGGTCCAGTCGCTGCCCCAGGAACAGCGCGAGAAAGTCTCGCTGATGCACGTGGTCGATTCCTCCCCGGTCGCAGCCGAGGAAGCCGCAGGCCACGAGGGCGAAGCCGAGGGCCACGACCATGCCGACGACCACGCCGGCGAGGAGGGCCATGGGCACGAGCACGCCGAGTACAACGAGCATGTCTGGTACGACCTGGAATCGATGAGCGCGCTGGCCGATGCCCTGGCCGCCGAGCTGGGCAAGCAGGACGCGGCCAACGCCGCCGCCTATACCGAGAACGCCCGGGCCTTCGACACGGGCATCGAGCAGTTGAGCGGCGAGCTGGCCGCCGCCGGGCTGGAAGGCAAGAGCTACCTGATGACCGAACCGGTGCCCTTCCACCTCCTGGAGGACGCCGGCATGGTCAACAAGACCCCCGCCGGCCTGAGCGAAGCCATCGAGGAAGGCGAGGGGATCGCCCCGCTGACCCTCAAGAGCGCCGAGGACCTGCTGTCCGGCAAGGGCGTGGACATGATGGTCTACAACGTGCAGACCGAAGGCGCCGAGACCAAGGCCCTGGCCTCGGATGCGCGGGACGCCGGGGTTCCCGTGGTGGAACTGACCGAGACGATCACCGACGGTTCGAGCTACCTGGAATGGATGCGCGGGAACATCAATTCCCTCGCCTCCGCGCTGAAGGGCTAGCGCTTACGTAGACTTGATGCATGCCGTTGATTCCAACACCCTTCAACCAAGCCGCTGGCAAAGCAAAATCCCTTCTGGCCGAACGCTCGGTGCGGGCCCAGATTGCCGACGCTTCCCGTGGCCTGGAGAAGGCGGAGGTGGTCCTGTTCTTCGCCGAAGGACCGGGCCAGATCTACCAGCTGGACACCTGGCTGGAGACCTTCGAACGGTTGGCCGGCCAGGGGCTGGACGTCGGAGTTGTGCTGATGGACGCGCTCAGCGCCCGGCAGGCGCTGGAATCGACCAGCCTGCCGCTGCTGTTCAGCCGTTCCATGGAGCAGATCGAAAAGCAGCTGGCCGCCATGGGCACCAAGGCGGTCTGCTATGTGAACAACTCGCAGCGCAACTTCACCATGCTGCGATTCAACGGCCCCGCGCACATCCACCTGAACCACGGCGAGAGCGAAAAGGCCTCCATGGTCTCCAACCAGCTCAAGGCCTACGACTACGCCTGCGTGGCCGGCCCGGCCGCGGTCGAGCGCATCCGGGAAGCCATCCCGCGCTTCGACCTCGCCCACCTGGTGCAGATCGGCCGCCCGCAGCTCGATGCACTGGTGCCCAACGAGCGGAGCAGCAAGATCCGGGTGCTCTACGCGCCGACCTGGGAGGGCGACTCCCAGGCCATGGCCTATTCCTCCATCGCCACACTGGGAGAGCGGATCCTCGCCCAGCTGCAGGCCGACGACCGCTTTGAAGTCCGCTTCCGCCCGCACCCCAAGACCGGGGACGTCTCCGCCGAAGCCCGCAAATCCATTGCCGCGCTGAAGTCGAACTACACAGCACTGATCGACCCCACCGCCGACGCGGGCCAGTCGCTGGTCTGGGCCGACGTGGCGATCTGCGACATCTCGGCCATGTCCTATGACGCGGTGGCGCTGAACGTGCCGCTGCTGCTGGCGGGGGAGCGGGACTGCAAGTTGCGCCAGGGCTTGCCTGCGGACCAACTGCTCGGCCACGCCAATGGGCTGGCCGACCGCGTCGCCGCGCTGGCCGCTTCCGGGGTTTCCGGACGGCAAAAACAGCTGGCCCAGTATTTCTTCGCGACCACCGAACCGGGGGCCGCGACAAAGAAACTGGACCAGCTGTTGCGCAGTGTCTGACACCGCGGCGCCGCGGGCAGCAGCCTAGCGCTGCTTGAACACCGTGTCCTGCCATTCGCGGTGGGCCGCGGTGTCATGGGCGATGAGCACGTGCTTGACGTTCGTGTACTCGTCGAAGGAGTACTGGCTCATGTCCTTGCCCATGCCCGAGGCCTTGTAGCCGCCATGTGGCATGTCCGAGACGATGATGATGTGCTCGTTGATCCACACGCAGCCGGCCTGGATTTCGGCGCTGGCGCGCATGGCCCGGTTCACGTCCTTGGTCCAGGCGCTGGCGGCCAGACCGTACGGGGTGTCGTTGGCCAGCTCGATGGCCTGGTCGTCCGTGTCGAACGGCAGCGCCACCAGCACCGGGCCGAACACTTCGTCCTGCACGATCTGGGAATCCTGGGCCGCGCCGACCAGCAGGGTCGGACGGTAGAAGTTGCCCGGACGCTCTACGCGCACACCGCCGGCCAGGGCGGTGGCCCCGGCGGCGACCGCGCGCTGCACCATGGCGGCGACCTTGTCGGCATGCTGCTCGCTGATCAGCGCGCCCATGTCGGTGTCCTCGTCGGTCGGATCGCCGACCACCATGGCGTTCATCAGTTCCGCCACGCGGGTGGTGAACTTCTCGAATACCGAGGAATGCACGTAGGCGCGGGTGGCGGCGGTGCAGTCCTGTCCGGCGTTGATCGTCGAGCCGGCCACCGCTCCGTGCGCCGCGGCTTCGATGTCCGCGTCCTCGAAGACCACGAACGGGGCCTTGCCGCCCAGTTCCAGGTGCACGCGCTTGCCGCTTTCGGCGGCCATGGCCATGATCTTCAGGCCCACCGCGGTGGACCCGGTGAACGACGTCATCTTCACCAGCCGATGGCGCACCAGCGGCTCGCCGACCTCCTGGCCCCCGCCGACCACGACGTTGATGACGCCGTCGGGCAGCCCGGCGTCCTTGGCGGCCTGCGCGAACAGCAGCGTGGTGCCCGGGGTCAGTTCGCTGGGCTTGAGCACGATGGTGTTGCCCGCGGCGATCGCCGGCAGCACCTTCCATGCGGCCATCTGCAGCGGGTAGTTCCACGGGCTGATCGAGCCGATCACGCCGATGGCCTCGCGGCGCACCATCGAGGTGGTGTTGCCGGCGTAGTCCCCGGCGGCCAGGCCCTGCAGATTGCGGGCGGCGCCGGCGAAGAAGTTCACATTGTCGATCGAGCCGGGCACGTCGAACTGGGTGGACATGCGGATGGTCTTGCCGGTCTGGGCGGTTTCCACCTCGGCCAGCAGCTGCGCCTTGCGTTCCAGCTCGCGGGCCAGGGCCAGCAGGTGGTCGGAGCGCTCACCGGGGGTGAGCTTGGACCAGGTGGCGAACGCGGCAGCGGCGGCCTGCACGGCCTGGTCGACCTGGTCGGCGGTGGCGGTGTCCACGTCGATCAGCTTCTGCCCGGTGGCGGGGTTGCTGCGGGTGAGCACCGGCCCCTCGCCGCGCACGAATGAGCCGTTGATGAACTGGTGGCCGTCGGTGAATTCAAAGGTAGGCATGTGGGAAGTTCCTTGGTGGTAGTTGCTGGCGACGGGCTAGGAGTCGAAGCCCATGCCGATCTTGTCCATGAGTTTCAGGAAGGCGGAGCGCTTGCCTTCGTTGCGGTCGGCTTTCACCAGGTGGCTGGTCATCAACTTCACGCCGACCCAGGCTGCAGGTTCCGGCGGGAACGGGATCGGCTTGGTGCGCACCAGTTCCAGCTCGGTCAGCTGGGTTGTGGCACCGGAGAGCAGATCCAGCATGACCTTGCCGCCGAATCGGGTGGCCCCCACACCCAGGCCGGTGAAGCCTGCGCAGTAGGCGACCTTGCCGCCGTGGGTGAGGTCGAAGAAGGAGAAGAAACGCGAGCAGGTGTCGATCGCCCCGCCCCAGGCGTGCGAGAACTTCACGTCGCTCAACTCCGGGAAGCTGCCGAAGAAGTGCGCGGCGAGCTTGTCGAAGGTTTCCTGGTTGGTGTCGTAGCTGGAGCGCACCTTGCCGCCGAAGTGGTAGACCGCGTCGTAGCCGCCGTACAGGATCCGGAAGCCGCCCTGTTCGTCGATGGTCGGCCGGGCGTAGTGGAAGCGGTTGTTCATGTCCGCCAGGCCTACCATCGGATCCCAGCCGATCGCCGCGCGCTGCTGCTCGGTCAGCGGCTGCGTCATCAGCGCGTAGTCGTACACCGGGATGACATGGGCCCGGTGGCGCTTGAGCAGCGAGGGGAAGACATTGGTGGCCAGCGCGACATGCTTGGCGGTGACCTGCCCGTCAGCCGTCAGTGCGCGCATGGTGGCGCCGTCTTCCACCAGCTCGGCGACCTGGGTGTGCTCGTAGATCTTCACCCCCAGCTCGGTGCAGACGCGGGCCAGCTCCCAGGCGAGCTTGGCAGGATGGACCAGCGCGGAGCTCTCCTTGTCCCAGGCGCCGGCCAGGAAACCGGGGGAGTTGATGACCGCGCGGGTTCCCTCGGCATCCAGGACCTCGACGCCCTCGGCGTCTGCTTCCCCGCGCACCCATTCGATCTGGTGGGCCTCGGTGGCCACGTTCAGTACTCCGTCGCGGGTGAAATCCACGTCCATGTTGTAGCGTTCAACGGTTTCCTGCAGCTCGTCCAGGTTCTGCGCGCCGAGCCGCGCCAGCAGCGCGTTTTCCTTGGGCAGGTGGTTCTCTCCGTTGGTCTCGCCGTGCACCAGCGAGGCCTCGCAGAAGCCGCCGTTGCGTCCCGAGGCGGCCCAGCCGATGCGCTGGCCTTCGAGCAGCACGACCTCGCGCTGCGGGTCGCGTTCCTTGGCCTGCAGTGCGGTCCACAGCCCGGTGTAGCCGCCGCCCACCACCAGCAGGTCCGTGTCGATGCCGCCGTGCAAGGCGCTCTTGGGCGCCGGCCGCCGGTCGGTATCCAGCCAATAGCTGGTGTGCTTGGCTCCGGCCAGCGAGGCGGCGATGTGCGCTCGCGAGGCCTGGGCCTCGTGGCGGTCGAAGGAAATGGGGTTGGTGATAGCCATGGGTGGTCCTTGGTCTGAAGGTAGGTGGTCGGTGAAGTTCGCGGGTTCAGGTGCGGCGCGTGGCGCGGGGCAGCGGTACGACCAGGGGACCATGGGGTTTTGCATCGAATTGAGCGCGGGTCATCTCGGGAGATTGCCATGGGGCAGTCAAGAATATCCCTCTTCTCAGCGACAAGACCACGAATAGAATGTGATTCATTACATATTCAAGCGTTCTCCGGAGACGGTGTCAACCCAAATCCGACCAACTAGTCGGTTTGTGACTATTGAGACTTTGAGGGAAATCTACTGCTTATTGTTTTCGGGTGCGCAAAAGCCCCCGCCGATGATCCAGAAATACTGGAACACCCGCGGGGGCTTGGGGCTCAGCCGTGCCGGGGCTGCGTGTGCTGGCGTCGGACCACCAGCGCCGAGGCGAACATCAGCGCGAACTCCATCAGCGCTACCAGCAGCATCGGCACCGCATGGCTGCTCGGGTGCCCGGAGTGCCCGCCGTGATGGCCGGCGAACCAGGGCATCCCGACGACCATGGCGATGTGCGCCGCACCCATGGCCGCGCACATGCCCAGCAGCTCCAGCGCATTCCCGCCGCGCAGTACGCACCAGGCGCACTTCAGGCACCAGGCGGTCATGGCCAGCAGGACAACTGTCCAGAGTGCCGAGTGCGGGATGAGCGCCAGCACCGCCAGATGCACCGCGGCCGAGCCGAGCACCGCCCAGCCCAGCACGCGGTGCCCGGACGGAACCCTGGCGGGCGCCGCCGGCGCGGCCGCGCTAGCCGTTAGAACCGCAGCAGCCATCGGCTTCGGTGGTGGTGGCGCAGCAGCCGTGCTTGGCCGGTTCCGGGACGTCCAGCACCGGCGAGCGGTCGAAGAAGCCCTCGGGGCGGATCTTGAAGCCCACGGTGTCCACCGGCATGATCGGCCAGTCCTCGGTGCGCGGGAAGTGGGTCAGCGCGAAGGTGTGCCAGAGGCTGATCTTCTCCCCGTCGATGCTCTTGTCGTCCTCGATCCAGGAGCCGATGCCGTCCACGCCCGGGTTCTGGTTCACGAAGTCGCCGGTCGGGTAGCGGTGGGCGGCGTCGCGCTGGGTGACCCACAGCGCCTTGGAGGCGAACTCGGCGCGCCGGTGCACCGAGGAGCCTTCGGCGGCCAGCAGGGTCGGCAGGCCCTGGGGCAGCAGCTTGAAGCCCACCGGCTTGCCCAGGTAGTTCTTCTTCTCCGGGTTGGTGACCACCCAGGTGCGCCCGGCGGCCTGGTTCGCGTCGCGCACCGCCTGCTTTTCGGTGGCCAGCACGGTGTGGCTGCGGGTGAAGGCGTTGCCGCGCGGGTTGTCCTCGCTGATCGGCAGGCGCACCGCTTCCTCCTCGATGACCCGGCTCGGACCGCCGTCCAGTGCGAAGTCCAGGCGGGCGCCGAACAGGTGCTGGTGGAATGGGGCGCCCAAGCCCGGAGCCATCTCGGAGGCGAAGCGCTCGTCGCGCATCGCGGAGGTGAACACGATGCCGGTGGCCTTGGCCTCGAACTCGATGGTGCCGTCCAGGTAGAGGTACCAGTAGAAGCCGTAGTCGTAGTTGCCCACGGTGGTGAAGAAGCTGATCACCAGGCGGCGGTTGCGGCGGGTGTACTTCACGCCGGACCAGTCATCGGAGTGCTTGGCCAGGATCGAGGAGTCCTCCTCGTGCATGCAGATGCCGTTGGTGATGGTTTGCGCGTTGCCGTCCGCGTCGGTGATCACCGGGGAGATGTAGTGGATCTCGCCCAGGCAGTCGCAGCCCAGCTCCAGGGAGTTGGCGAAGCGGCCGACCAGGTACTCGCCGGTGTCGAAGTAGTTCTGCCAGCTGCGCACCGGCGAGGGGTCGCCGTAGGGGACCACCATTTCCGCGATGGAGGCGCGGTCCAGGATGCGGCGGCGCTCGCCCTTGTCGTCGAAGCCGATGTTGTAGAGCACCAGGCCTTCGCGCATGTCGAAGCCGATATCCAGCGACCACTTCTCCCACTCGACGTGGTTGCCCTCGGTCACGGTGAAGCTGGCGCCCTCGGGCTGGGTGATCTCGATCGGCTTCTGGGTAGTGCGGATCGGGCCGGTCAGCTCCGGATCGGTGTAGTTGCCGTGGGTAGCGGGCACGTCGACGATGCCGAAGTCCAGCAGCTGGTCGACCTTTTGCTCGATGGTGTCGATGTAAACCACCAGGCCGTCGATCGGGTGGGCCCAGGCGGAGTCCTCGGCGAAGTCCTGGCGGAATGCCAGGCCGCGCAGGATGCGGCGGCCGGACTCCTGCGGGTATTCAAACACGCCGGCGGACAGCGGAGCGACGCGCACCTGGTCGACTGCCAGGCCGCGCTTTTCCAGCGCGGCGGCCCACTGGGCATCTTTGGCCAGGATGGCTTCAACCATCTCGAATTCCTCGACCAGCACCGGAAGCTGGCCTACGGCGGCCGGATCCAGCTCGATGACCGAGGCGACCTCGCCGCGGGTCAGGTCCAGCACCACGTCCTTGGGCTCGTTGCGCGCCTTGTCCATGAGCATGACGCGCACCAGGCGGTCGGCGTTCTGCTCGCTCGGGTCTTCGAGGCCCATGTAGGCGATGCGGGTGCTGCCGGTGAACAGCTGGTTCTCCACCAGCAGCTGCTTGGCGGTGGCGATCTCCTGCTCGGAAAGCAGGGTGAAGTCGGTATCGACGGCGGTGGTTTCAGTCATGATGCTGGAGCCCTTCGGTGACGGGATGTGATCCACAACTTTTTTGTTCTCTGGGTGTAGAGAATACGGCTCTGTGACGCAGGACGCAAGCGCCGCGGTGAAGCACGTCTCTTCGCCTAGGCTTAAGCCATGCCGAAAATCGTCGACCATGACCAGCGCCGCCGCGAGATCGTGGAGGTCACGTGGAGATTCATTGCGCGCGAGGGGATCGCGAAGCTCAATCTTCGCGATCTGGCCGCCGCGGCCGGTTACGCCAACGGCGGGCTGAAGATCTACTTCCCGACCAAGGACGCGATCCTCGCGGCCACCTTCGCCTATGTCGCCGAGGCCACGAATGCGCGCATCGAGCGCAACGCCGGCCAGCTCGAAGGCCTGGCCGCCGTCGAGGCCTTCGCCCACGAGGTGCTGCCGCTGGATGAGCTGCGCCGGGACGAGGCCCGGGTCGCGGTGCACTACTGGCATCTGGCACTGGGGGACCCGGCGCTCGCCGAGGCCAATGCGCAGACCATGCAGGGCTGGCGCGACGGGCTGGACGGCTGGCTGGAACAGCTGCTGGGCGCCGGGCATCCGGAGGCCGGTGCGGCGCGCGATGCGCTGATCAACTTCCTGATGGGCGCGCAGGCCGGCAGCGTGCTCGACGAGCGGGCCAACACCGTGCAATCGCTGCTTGAGCAGCTGGAACACCACCTGGCGGGGTTGCAGCGGCTGGCCGAGCCCCGCTGATTTTTCGTCTACGCCTGCAGAAAAATCGTGACTTTTCGGCGTTTCTGGGCTACCCTCAAACGTGTCGCCCGGCACAGTTGCGGGCGCAGAGCACAGGGGGCGCAAATGTATCAGGTGCAGCACGTTGACTCGTTTTCCGCATGGTCGGCGCTGATCTCCGACGCCTTTGTGCAGCTGCGCAGCGAGCAGGTCTCCCGCGGCCACTTCGCCGCCACGCTCGGGGCCAACATGCTCGGAGACATCGGCCTGATGCGCATCACCGCCAAGCCCCATGCCGTGCTGCGCACCGAAGACCTGAGCACCAGCGGCGACGGGGACTACTACAAGGTTTCCTACCAGCTCGACGGGCACGGACTGCTTGTCCAGGACGGCCGAGAAACCGTGCTTTCCCCGGGCGACCTGGCCATCTACGATACCCAGCGCCCCTACACCCTGGCCTTCGAGAAACCCGCCTCCGTGGTCGTGGCGCTGGTGCCGCACGACCAGTTCCGGCTCTCGCCGCAACAGGTCGCGCAGATCACCGCGGTGGCGCTCAAGGACGAGCACCCGCTGGCCGGGACCGTCACGCCGCTGCTGCGCCATCTGGGCAACAACCTCTCCACCTGGGACCAATTCGGGGGTTATTCGCTGGCCCGCAACACCGTGGACCTGATCGCCACCGCGCTGGCCGGGGCACTGGGCGGGGAGAACCAGGCTGATTCGAAGTCCGCGCAGCGCCAGCGCATCACCGCCTACATCGACGCGCACCTGGATGAGCCGGAACTGGATCCGGCCCGCATCGCCGCCGCGCATTTCATCTCCGTCCGTTCGCTGCATGCCCTGTTCGAGCACGAGCCGCGCACCGTCGCGGCACTGATCCGGCACCGCCGCATGCAGCAGGCCAGCGCGCTGCTGCGCGACCCGCTGCTGGGTGACATCTCGGTGCAGCGGATCGGCGCCCGTGTGGGCATCCCGGACGCGGCCGGCTTCAGCCGCATGTTCTCCCGAGAATTCGCCCTCACCCCGGGACGCTACCGCCAGCAGCAGGCCGCGGCCTAGGATGCCCGGAACCTGCGCTCAAGTGCAAGACACCTGCACGCAATGCCAAGGTGATCCACGCCACGCCGGGGGATCCTAGAGGTACTTACTCGCAATGGGGGATCCAATGGGACTTGAACAACGCAAACTGGGCGTCCCCGCCCTGGTCGTCATGATCATCGCGGCCAGCGCACCGCTCACCGCCGTCGCCGGCGGCGTCACCACCAACTACGCTGTCACCGGCATGCAGTCCGTGCCGCTGTCCTTCCTGGTGGTCGGCGCCATCCTGCTGGTCTTCAGCATCGGCTACACCGCCATGAGCCGCCACATTCCCAACGCCGGCGCCTTCTACGCCTACATCGCCCAGGGCCTGGGCCGTGCCTGGGGCGTCGGCTCGGCCATGATCGCGGTGGTCAGCTACAACCTGATGCAGATCGGCATCTACGGCATGTTCGGTTTCGCCGCTTCGTCCTTCGCCAATTCCATGATGGGCACCGCGATCCCGTGGTGGGCCACTGCGCTGGTGGCCTGGGCCCTGGTCGGGCTGCTGGGCGTGAACCGCGTGGACTTCTCCGTCAAGGTGCTGGGCATCGTGGTGGCCGCCGAATTCCTGGTGGTCATCATCTACAACGTGATGGCCTTCGTTGTTTCCCCGGAGGCTCCCGCCCCGGGCGCCGCCTTCGACATCTCCGATGCGATCGCCCCGGGCATGGGCGCGGTCATGGCCTTCACCATCGCTGCCTTCATGGGCTTCGAATCCGGCACCATCTACAACGAAGAGGTCAAGGACCCCAAGCGCACCGCCCGGGTCGCCACGATCATCGCCGTGATCGTGATCGCCTGCTTCTACGCCTTCTCCGCCTTCGCGATCTCCGTGGGCGAAGGCGCCTCCAACGTGCTGGGAGCCACCGCAGAATTCGGTCCCGACCTGATCTTCGTCTTCTTCGCCACGCACGCCCCGGCCTGGTTCGTCGACCTGGCCAACCTGCTGTTCATCACCAGCCTGTTCGCCGCGCTGCTGGCCTTCCACAACGTGGTGGCCCGCTACTTCTACGCCATGGGACGTGGCGGCGCGCTGCCGTCCATCCTGGCCGGAACCTCCCGACGCACCCAGGCCCCGGTCGCCGGCTCGCTGGCCCAGTCGCTGCTGGCGCTCATCGTGGTCGCGGTCTTCGCGGTCATCTCCACCGGGCAGGACCCGATGTTCATCGTGTTCACCATGTTCACCTGGCTGACCAACTCCGCTGCCTTCGGCCTGGTGCTGCTCATGGCGCTGACCTCGTTCGCGATCATGGGCTACTTCGCCAAGCACCGCACCAAGGATTCGCTGCTCACCCGGGTCATCGCCCCGCTGCTGTCCGGCCTGGCACTGGTCTTCATCTTCATCCAGATCATCGTCAACTTCGACGTCTTGCTCGGCATGGAGGAACCGGGCATGCTGGGATACATCTTGATGGCCGTGGTCATCGTGCCGGGCATCATCGGATTCCTGGTGACCTCTGCGGTCCGCACCCGCACCGTCGACACCGACGCCGAGCCCGAACACCTTTCCGTCCACTAAGTACACCCGCAACACCCACGCAATAAGGAGCCAAGTCAATGGCCTACGCAAATGCCCAGGAACTGCTGGCGGCAATCCAGCCCGCAACCGGAGGCACCGAAGTCCTCGATCCGGCCACCGGCCAGATTGTCGGCCGCGTCGAGGAGAAGTCCGTCGCCGACCTGGACGCCGCGGTCGCCGCGGCCCGCGCGGCCCAGCCGGCCTGGGACGCCCTGGGACACGAGGAGCGCAAGCGCCTGCTGAACGCCGCCGCGGACAACATCGAGGCGAACGCCGAGGCCCTGGCCGAACTGCTCTCCCGCGAGCAGGGCAAGCCGCTGAACGGCCCGAACGCCCGCTTCGAGGTCGGGGGAGCCGCCGCCTGGCTGCGCGCCGCGACCGCCTACGACGTGGACCCGGAGGTCGTGGTGGACGACGGCGAAACCTACGCCGCCAAGCACTACCGAGCCCTGGGCGTGGTCGGCGCCATCGGCCCGTGGAACTGGCCGATGATGATCTCCATCTGGCAACTGGCCCCGTCGCTGCGCATGGGCAACACCGTGGTGATGAAGCCCAGCGAGTACACCCCGCTGTCGGTCATCGCCCTGGGCCACATCCTCAACGAGGTCCTGCCGGCCGACGTGCTGCATGTGGTGGCCGGCGGCCGCGAGGTCGGCGAGAAGCTCTCCGCGCACCCGGACATCGACAAGATCATGTTCACCGGCTCCACCCGCACCGGCAAGGCCATCATCCGTTCCTCGGCCGACACCGTGAAGCGGCTGACCCTGGAACTGGGCGGCAACGACGCCGGCGTGGTCATGGAAGACGCCGACCCGAAGGCCATCGCCCAGGACCTGTTCTGGGGCGCGTTCATCAACACCGGCCAGACCTGCGCCGCGCTCAAGCGCCTGTACGTGCCGGAATCCATCTACGACGAGGTCTGCACCGAGCTGACCGAGGTCGCCAAGGCCATGCCGATGGGCGTGGGCCTGGACGAGAACAATGTGCTCGGCCCGCTGCAGAACAAGGCGCAGTACGACATCGTCGCGGACCTGGTCTCCGACGCCGTCGCGTCCGGCGCCACCGTCCTGCTCGGCGCCAACCCGGACGAGTCGGCCGCCGGCTACTTCTACCCGACCACGTTGATCAGCGACATCGACCCGTCCAACCGCCTGGTCACTGAGGAACAGTTCGGCCCGGCCCTGCCGATCATCAAGGTGAAGGACAGCGACGAGGCGATCAAGCACGCCAACGCGCTGGAGGTCGGTCTGGGCGCCTCGGTCTGGGGCACGGACCGCGCCAAGGCCCTGGACGTCGCCGCCCAGCTGCAGGCAGGCACCGTGTGGATCAACTCGCACGGCACCATCGACCCGCGCATCCCGTTCGGCGGCGCGAAGCAGTCCGGCTACGGCCTGGAGTTCGGCCTAGACGGCCTGAAGTCCCTGGCCCAGCCGCAGGTCATCAAGGGCTAGGTTGCCGTTCTCGGGCGCCGGATCGCAAGATCCGGCGCCCGAGGCCTTTGACGGCGTTATCCGGCAGGCTTGGGGTGGTAGTGGTACCAGACGTCCTCGATGAACGGCTCGTTGCCGTCGCGGATCTCCACCGGCACGTCGTTGAACCTGGTGCCGTCATCCAGCGTGATGCCCACGCTCATCCATGACCCGTTGAAGGTGCCGAGGCTCAGCTGCGCCGGATTGTACTGCCGCTCGATGTTCGCCTCCAGATTTCGCGCCGACGACGCAAACCCCGCCGCCGAGGCGATGCCCAGCACCACGACCAGCAGCGCACCCAGCCCGCCGGCGATCACCTCGGTGCGGATGGAGGAGCGCAGCTTGTAGGTTTGGTAGCCCTCGGGCAGCTGCTCGAACTTCTTCCGGCGGTACCATCCGTGCAGCAGCAGGGGAACCGTGGCAATCAGCAATGCTCCGGCCACGGCGACGCCGATCAGCGGGGTGCCGAAATCAACGTTCAGGTATTGAGACTCCATGCCACCAAGCTATGGCTTGCGCGCTCCGAGTTCGACCGCATTTGGGATGATCTTCGTTATGGCGACTCGCGCTAGTTGATGATTTCGGCGCGCGGATCATCGCGCAGCTGCGCGAGCCGCTCGCGCCAGCCGGCCAGCGCCTCCGGGGTCAGCCGATTCCAGTCGGCCACCTCGCGGATCACCCGCAGCGGTTTGGCGCTTCGGTAGGAGCGTGTCGGTGCCGGGGAATTTCTTGTCCGTGACATTCGGATCGTTCTCGAATTCCCCGGTTGGTTCCACCTGATACACGTGCGGCGTGCCGTCCAGGGCTGCAACCTCTGCCGCCAGCCCTGCCCCGTCCTTCAACGCGGTGAAGTAGATGTGGTTCATCAGGATCTCGGGGCGGTAGTTCGAGGGGTGCCCCGCCGTCAGCAGCTCTCCGGGCTGCAACATCGCCTTGGTTCCGTGAAAGAACGGCCCGGGATCAAGCTTGTTATCCATGCGCCCAGACTACGCCTGCCCCGTTGGGCCCAACGGCTGGGAACAGGCGGCCCGCGGACACATGCCCCCAACCCGGGACTGAAAAAATCATCTTTAATCTTCCGAGTGAGCCTCGCTCGCCCGTATATTGAGGAGAGAACCCCTGGACGACGAAGGAAGAGATCCCTGCATGCCCATCCTTAATAAAGACATGACCCTGTGCATCTCGCTGTCAGGCCGGCCATCGAACATCGGCACCCGCTTCCACAACTACCTCTACGAGGAGCTGGGGCTGAACTACATCTACAAGGCCTTCTCCACCGACGACCTGGCCGGAGCGATCGCCGGCGTCCGTGCGCTGGGCATCCGCGGCTGCTCGGTTTCCATGCCCTTCAAGGAGGAGGTCATGGCATTGGTGGACACCATCGAGCCATCGGCGGCGGCCATCGATTCGGTGAACACCATCGTGAACACCGACGGCCACCTCAGCGCCTCCAACACCGATTTCGAGGCGATCGCCACGCTGATCCAGCACCACGAGCTGGATCCCGCCGCGACCGTGCTGGTCCGCGGATCCGGGGGCATGGCCAAGGCAGTGGTCGCGGCATTCCGCGCTGCGGGCTTCGAGAACCTGACCGTGCTGGCCCGCAACGAGGCCACCGGCGGGTCTTTGGCACAGAAGTACGGCTACCGCTTCATTACAGCGGATCCGGAACCGGGGCACCAGATCCTGGTCAACGTCACCCCGCTGGGCATGGACGGTGCGCAGGCCGAGGTCCAGTCATTCAGCGACGCGCACATCGCCGCCGCGCAGACCGTGTTCGACGTGGTCGCTTTCCCCAGCCAGACCCCGCTGGCCATCGCGGCGCGGGAGCAGGGCAAGCAGGTCATCACCGGGGCCGAGGTCATCGCATTGCAGGCCGCCGCGCAGTTCGAGAAATATACCGGCCATGCGCTCAGCGCGGACCAGGTAGCCCGGGCCTCGGAGTTCTCTCGCCTGTAGGGGGAAATTTCGCCAGACGGCACCCCTTCAGATCCTGGCGTCATATTTCCCGCACAGAGCGGAGCCACTGCATAGACTTGCTCGAACGGGAAAGAACCTGCTGTCGGAGATATAGGAGTTGGCGCCTATGCCAGCACGAAATACGACCATATTGGAGATGGAGTACGACAACTATCCAGCGTGGAAAAGGCATTCCCCGTGGATCTTTAGGCTGTCACTTGGGTTAGCACTGGTTGTCGGCTCCGTGATCCTCATTGGAATCTCCGCTTCGTACACGTATGAGCCTGAACATCAAGGGCTCTTGCTCCTGTTTGCAGCTATGTCTTTCTTGGCGCTGGGTGTATCGCTCTTTTTCCTGCTCACCAGCATCGGGAAGATGAGATTGGCTTGGCGTGCATACCGGCGATCTCGGGGACATTTCACGCGCTCGGAGAAGAAGATCAACGAAGAACGGCAGAATCTGCTGGACACCCAATTCGCGGCCGCGGAATTAGCGCGGCATCTGCTTGAAAATTCCTGGCGGCCAATGACTCCGGACTGGAATGTTGTTCTGCAGCCCGATGAAAAAGCAATCACCCGAGGAGTCGCACATTATGCACGCTTCTACGGGATGAACGTTTCGTATAGCCAAAGTTCTGGATTCTTCATGGGAAGGCCCTCTTTCGTTGCTGTCGGCTTAGCAGCCACTGCGATAGGCAATGCCACCCGGCGGCGACAGGCCGAAGCCATGGCCCAATCGCAATGGCGCGAGCAACAGATCGTCCAAACACTGGTGACGACTCATAGGATTCTTTGCCAACGTGCGGATGGGGCTTGGCTGAGTTTCTACTTCAGCGGCGTGACGAACATCGACGCGGATGCAGGAACGGGTACCTTGATTTTGCATTTTCCCGATGCCGAACCGCTGATGCTGGGTGGCCCGGGCGGCTTGTTCGCAGCGGTGGTTGCTGTCTGGGCGTTGCATGGCTACGAAGGGCTGCGCGGCTATCCCGGTCTGCAGCTGCTGCGTATGCTCAGCACATAACAACTAGGCAAAGCACAACGATGGAGAAATGCCCGGCACCGCCAAGGGTGCCGGGCCGCCCTGTAATAGGTGTTTCTAGCCGCGCAGGGTGACTTCGACTTCTTCCATGGCCTGCCCGGCAGGGTACTGGCCGTTGAACATCTTCGAGCCCTCCTCGGTAACCACGGCGGAGAACCGGGTCCGGGTCATGCCCATGGCGTGCGAGACCCCGGTTTCGGCCAGTTCGGCGATGGCGGTGCGGCCCTCGGGAGTGTCGATGGTCAGGAAGATCGACTCTCCCCGGTTCTCGATGTGCGGTTCGTTCAGCTCGAGCTTCATCATCCCGCCGTGGCCGGAGAAGGACACCCGGCCGTTGAACCAGATTTCGTTGTCGGGAACATCCACGGCCGGGTGCACTGGGAAGGCCAGCGCGTTGCCGACCTGCCACACCCCGTTCGAGGCTTCGATGCGGCCGTCGGCCAGGGATGAAATGTATCCAACGAACGAGGCCTTGACGCCCCACTGAAGATGCGGCTGGAAAGCGTCGCCTGCCATGGGTTCCTCCATAAAGATTGTGCGGGTGACCCCAGTATTTCACAGCAGGCGAGGGGCCGGGCGGCCCATTCATCTGCCAGCGAATTGTTAATGCCGAATGTTAAAAAGCACAGCTGGCAGGGGAATCCTGCCAGCTGTGCGGGTGCAGCTACTTGACGAAGCCGTCGGCGACGACCAGCGCCTGCTCCAGCTTGTCCAGCGCCTCGATCAGCACCTCGTCCGGGATGTTCATGGCCGGAACCACGTGCAGCCGGTTGAAGTTCGCGAACGGCAGCAGGCCTGCCGTGCGGGCGGCGGCGATGACCTGGTTCATCTCCGGCGAGCTGCCGCCGTAGGCAGCCAGCGGTTCGCGGGTCTCGCGGTTGACGACCAGCTCGATCGCCCAGAACACGCCGGTTCCGCGCACGTCGCCCACCGAGGGGTGGTCCGCCTTGAACTGCGCCAGGCGCGGGCCGATGATCTCATCGCCCAGGCGCTTGGCGTTGGCGACCAGGTCCTCGTCCTCCATCGCCTTGATGGTGGCCACCGCCGCGGCGCAGGCCAGCGGGTGTCCCGAGTAGGTCAGGCCGCCCGGGTAGACGCGCTCGCGGAAGGTCTCGAAGATCTCCTGCGAGATGGCCACGCCGCCCAGCGGAACGTAGCCGGAGTTCACGCCCTTGGCGAAGGTGAGCAGGTCCGGGGTGATGTCCCAGTGGTTCACCGCGAACCATTCGCCCGAGCGGCCGAAGCCGGCCATGACCTCGTCGGCGATGTACACGATGCCGTACTTGCGGGTCAGCTCGCGCACCCCGGCCATGTAGCCCGCCGGCGGCACGTAGATGCCGGCGGTGCCCGGGATGGACTCCAGGATCAGCGCCGCGATGTTGCCGGCGCCCTCCAGGATGATCAGGTCCTCCAGGTGCTTCAGCGCGCGCTCGGTCTCCTCGGCCTCCGTGGCGGCCCCGAAGTAGGAGCGGTACGGGTAGGCCGGGAAGAAGTGCACGATGCCGTCAGCGCCGGCGTCCGAGGCGAAGCGCCGCGGGTCGCCGGTGATGTTCACGGCCAGGTGGGTGCCGCCGTGGTAGGAGCGGTAGGCGGAAAGCACCTTGTGCTTGCCGGTGTGCAGGCGCGCCATGCGCACCGCGTGCTCCACCGCGTCGGCGCCGCCGTTGGTGAAGAAGATCTTGTCCAGGTCGCCCGGGGTGTGCGAGGCGATCAGCCGCGCGGCTTCGGAGCGGGCGTCGTTCACGTGCTGCGGGGCGATCGTGGCGATCTTGCCGGCCTGCTCCTGGATCGCCGCGACGACCTTCGGATGCTGGTGGCCGACGTTGGTGTTGACCAGCTGGCTGGAGAGGTCGATGAGCTTGTTGCCCTCGCCGTCCCACACGTACGAGCCCTCGGTCTTGAGGATCGTCATCGGGTTGAACGGACCCTGCGCCTGCCAGGAATGGAACACGTGCTCGCGGTCCAGCTCGTGGGCGCGCCGGCCCTGCGCAATCTGGTCGCTGGTGATATCGCTGATTTCGGTAGTCATGGGTCCTAGTCGTTCTGTGGGAAGCCGAGGTTGATGCCGCCGTGGCTCGGGTCCAGCCAGCGCTTGGTGACAACCTTGTTGCGGGTGAAGAACTTGAAGCCCTCCGGGCCGTAGGCGTGCTGGTCGCCGAACAGCGAGGCCTTCCAGCCGCCGAAGGAGTGGTAGCCCACCGGCACCGGGATCGGCACGTTCACGCCGACCATGCCCACCTGGATCTCGTTCTCGAAGCGGCGGGCCGCGCCGCCGTCGTTGGTGAACACCGCGGTGCCGTTGCCGTACTTGGAGGAGTTGATCAGCTCGATGCCCTCGTTGAAGGTCTTCACGCGCACCACCGAAAGCACCGGGCCGAAGATCTCATCGGTGTAGATGCTCATGTCGGTGGTGACGTTGTCGAACATGGTCGGGTGCAGGAAGAAGCCTTCGCCGTCCGCGTCGATGGCGCCGGTGCGGCCGTCCAGGGCCAGGGTGGCGCCGGCGGCGATGCCCGCGTCGATGTAGCCGGCGACCTTGTCGCGGTGCTCTCCGGTGATCAGCGGGCCCATGTCGCAGCCGCGGGTGCCGTCGCCCACGCGCAGGGTCTTGGCGCGTTCGGCGATCTTGCCGACCAGCTCGTCGGCGATGTTCTCCAGCGCGACGACCACGGAGATCGCCATGCAGCGCTCGCCCGCGGCGCCGAAGCCGGCGTTCACGGCCATGTCCGCGGCCAGGTCCAGATCGGCGTCCGGCAGCACCAGCATGTGGTTCTTCGCTCCGCCGAAGGCCTGCACGCGCTTGCCGTTGGCGGTGCCGGTGGAGTAGACGTACTGCGCGATCGGGGTCGAGCCCACGAAGGACACGGTGGAGATGCGCTCGTCGTTCAGCAGGGTGTCCACCGACTCCTTGTCGCCGTGCACCACGTTCAGCACGCCCTCGGGCAGGCCTGCCTCCGCGAACAGCTCGGCCAGCCAGTTGGCGGCCGACGGGTCCTTCTCCGAGGGCTTGAGCACCACGGTGTTGCCCGAGGCGATGGCGACCGGGAAGAACCACAGCGGCACCATGGCCGGGAAGTTGAACGGGGAGATGATCGCGGACACGCCGACCGGCTGACGCATGGACTGCACGTCTACGCCGGTGGAGGCGTTCTCCGAGTACTCGCCCTTGAGCAGGTACGGCGCGTTGCAGGCCAGCTCCACGACCTCCATGCCGCGGGCGACCTCGCCCAGCGCGTCATCCAGCACCTTGCCGTGCTCCTCGGTGATGATCGCGGCCAGCTCGCCCTTGCGCTCGGCCAGCAGCTGGCGGAAGGTGAACATGATGGCGGTGCGGCGGGCCAGCGAGGTGTCGCGCCACTTCGGGAAGGCGGCGTGCGCGGCGGCGATCGCGGCCTCGGTGGTGGCCTTGGAGGCCAGGGCGACCTCGCGGGTCACCTCGCCGGTGGCCGGGTTGTAGATCTTGCCGGTGCGGTCATCGCCGCTGTAGGCGGCATTGTTGATCCAGTGCTGCAAGGTGGTCGTCAGCGTCGTGCTCATTGTTGCTCCTTGAATGTCCTCGTATGGTTTCCTGCATTCATCATGGGGCACGAACATGGCCTGCAACACACTCAGTGTGTAATGATTTATCGTGAAGCTGCGACGAAGTGTAAAGGTGCGAGGATGCTGACGGTCGACGACGTGCTGGCCCTGCCGGTGGTGCAGGAGGCGGATCCGCAACTGCTGTGCGCCGAGGGGCTCGACGCGGAGCTGCGCTGGGTGCACGTGACCGAGTCCGAATCCAACGTGGACCTGCTCTTCGGCCGCGAGCTGGTGCTCACCACGCTGCGCAACGTGTCCGACGTGCGCGGTTTCCTCCAGCAGCTGCGCGACGCCGGCGCCGCGGGCGTGATCATCGAGGCCCCGGGCGCCGCCGAGCTGCCGGTGGCCGGGCTCGGCTTCCCGGTGATCCGGCTGTGCCGCAAGGTCCGCTTCGTGGCCATCACCGAAATCATCCACCAGAAGCTGGTCGCCCAGCAGCTGGCCGACCTGCAGTTCTCCCGCAGCGTGCACGAAATCTACACCGGGCTCTCGCTTTCCGAAGCCGACGAGCAGGCCATCGTGGAACGCACCGCGCAGCTGCTTCACGCCCCCGTGGTGCTCGAAGACGTGCGCCACCTGGTCCTCGCCCACGCGAACGCGGATTTGGACGACTGGATCTCCCGCTCCCGGTTCGTCGGCTACCTGGATCACACCGGGCGGTCGGCGGGCGCCGAGAACTGGCTGCAGACCCCGGTGGGCGCGGCCCGCGGCCGCTGGGGCCGGCTCATCGTCCCGGCCGTGCTGGATGACGACGCCGGCGCCGCCCTGGTGCTCGAGCGCGCCGGCCAGGCGCTGACCATCGCCCGGCTCTCCGGGCGCGACCAGCGCGAACTGCTCTACCAGGCGCGCACCTCGATGCTGCACGAGCTGCAGGCCGCGCACGGCTACAGCGACAAGGAGGTCGCGGTGCGCGCCCAGTCACTGGGCCTGGACGCCGCGCCCTACTACGTTCCGCTGGTGCTGTCGCTGGCCGCCGCCGAGCGCACCCCCACGGAAACCCAGCTGGCCGAACGCGCCGCGCTGGAGGTCATCGAGCAGCTGGCCGACACCCTGCGCCTGGGGGTGCTGGCCGGGTCGCTGAAGCCGGGCTACCTGGCGGTCATCCTGCCGGTGCGCGCCCGCGAGCTGGTGGACTCCGCGTTGCAGGGCTTCACCCGCCGGCTGGCCGAGCAGCTGGCCGAGCAGCTGGCAGGGCCGGCCGCGATCGGCGTCGCCGCCGAGGGCCCGCTGGCCGCCTGCCTGTCCCGGCTGGACGAGGCCGCCCATGTCGCGCAGATCGTCCCGCACCTGCCCACGCGCGCCCGGCCCTACTACCGCTTCGCCGACCTGCGCCTGCGCGGGGTGCTCTCCGCCATGGGCGCCGATGCCCGGCTGCGCGCCTTCGCCCACACCGAACTGGCCGGCCTGCTCTCCCCGCCCGATGCGGACGGACTGCAGCTGCTGGAGCTCTACCTGGCCCACGGCGGCAACAAGTCCGCCCTGGCCAAGGCCGGCTACTACTCCCGCCCCACGCTCTACGCCCGGCTGGCCAAGCTGGAGGACAAGCTCGGGGTCTCGCTGGACTCGGCCGAATCCCGCGCCAGCTTGCAGGTGGCGCTGCTCTGGTACCGGATGCACGGCTGAGCGCGCACCTGTTACAGGACCGAGCGCACGCTGCGTGGCGGCGCGGACCTTGGGTTATCCCCACCTTGCCGCGCATCAGCCCCGCACCCGCCACCGCAAGGGCAGGCTGGATCCATGAGCACCAGCAGCGAAGCACTTCTCGACCTGTCCGCCGCGGACAGGCTGCTCGGATCGGCGGTGAGCGCCCTGTCCGACCCCGACGTCCCCGCAGGGCACGCCGCCTATGCGGCGCTGCTCATCGAGCACCTCTCGCAGCAGCTGAGCCGAGCCCAGCTGCACGCCGCCGAAGCAGTGCGCCGCACCGGCGCCCACAAGCTCGACGCCGACTCCCTGCAGGCCATCGCCGACGGCGGGCTGGAACCCACGCCCCAGCAGGTCGAGGCCGCCGCCGGCCGCACCACCGGCGGGCGCACGCACTTCAAGAAGGCGCTGGACCTGCTGGCCGGCTGGCTGAACGTCCCGGTCTCCACCGCCCGTGAACGGCTCTCCTCGGCGGACTGCCTGATCGCCCAGGTCACCGATGCCGGCGAGCCGGCGGCTCCCGCGCTGCCGGTGCTGGCCGCGGCCCTCGACGATCCGGGGACCGACCCCCGACTGGTCATCTCCGCCGCGCGCAAGCTCAGGGCCGCGGACAAAGACCTGGGGACCGGGCCCGAGGCGGAGCAGACCCGGGTCGAGCTCCAGGAGCTCGCGCTGGAACTCATCCGCAGCCAGCCGGCCACCGCACGCAAGCACATTTCGGCGCTGATCGCCCAGGCGGTGGGGGAGCAACGCCCGCCCGAGGCCCTGCTCTCCCAGATCGGCATCTACCCGCTGGGCATCCGCAACGGGCTCGAGCGCTTCCTGGTCAAGCTCCTGCCCTCGCAGGGCGAAACCATGCACGCCATCTTCCGCGCCATCGACAACCCGAAAACCATGGCCGGCAACCGCGACGCGCTCGCCGAGCAGGCCGCCGCGCTCGTCGACGACGGCGCCGCCCCCGGCTGGGACGACGAGTCCACCATGCCGGACTGGGCCAAGGCGGCGGACGATGCCGATGGCAACAGCACCGGCGATGGCACCGGCGACGGCACCGGCTGGGTCGGCGAAGGCACCGAAGACGAAACGCCCGAGGCCTCCGAGCCCGGCGGCGAGCCGGACAGCGCGGCCGGCCCGCCGGACAATCCGCCCGCTGAAGCGCGGAAAACGGAACTTCCCGGCCCCTTCGAGGACCTGCGGCCGGAGCTGCGGCACCTGCTGGGGCTGATGGCGGTGCTGCAGGCCAACGGGCCGGGCGCCCTGGCCAGCGACGGCCACGCGGTGATCACCCCGCAGATCGGCGTGCTGCTGGACTACGACAAGATGCTCGAATCCGGCCGGGACTTCGCGGTCACCACCTCGGGCATCCCGATCCCGGCGGGGCAGGTGCGAGCCATGGTGTGCAATGCCGGGCTGTACCCGGTGGTGCTTAACGGCAAAAGCCGCATCCTTGACCTGGGCCGGACGCAGCGGCTGTTCTCCAAACCCCAGGCCCGGGCGATCCGCGCCGCCTACCGCGGCTGCGGCTATCCGGGGTGCAGCATGCCGGCGCACCGCTGCGAGCTGGACCACCTGGACAAGTGGGAGCGCGGCGGGCGCACCGACATCGAGAGCAGCGACCTGTTCTGCGAAATCCACCACATCGCCCGGCATTGCGGACTGTTCCATTCGGTCAAGGTCAAGGGCTCGCGCCCCATGGTGCTGCTGCCCAGGGAACTGGATCCCGAGCAGCGCCTGCAGTTCAACACCTACTTCTTCTCGCCCTCGGAGGCCCTGCGGCTGGCCGAGTGGGCGCGGCGGGCCACGGCGCTGTGGCGGGCGGGCCAACTGGACGCCACGATCGCCGACCCCTGAGTTTCTCACGGCGGACTTCGCCTGGTTCCTGCCGCGACAGCAGAACTTTGCTGACGTAATCGGCGCCATTAATCGATCAACGGGCCAAGCGGGACTCCGCGAATCGGAACTGCAAGAACCTCCGGGCGGCTTCGGCCATGCTGGTGTGTACGGGCCGATCCCAGAGCCGAGGGCATTCGCCAGGCGAAGTCCGCTCCTAGAGCGGGACAGCTTGCGGCCAGCAGCGCAGAAGTCCATGCTGCGCGCCTGCCGACGACTGGGTATCCGTACTCGTCGGCAAGGGGATTTTCCGGACCATCGCTGGAAGTCACGGCCCTCGCGGCTCTTCGACCGGGCCCAGCGGTGTCGGCTTTCTCAAATGTTCGACGGCAAGTGCATTCCAGCTTTGCGCGACAAGCACCGCTAACCGATCTTCGTCGATCGGCCTGCCGAACGCTCGACGCCGGAACGCGACGAACAACGGCGCCATGAAGACCATGGCTATGGCCTCGGAAGTCGACTCGTCGGGGCAAACTGCGGCATCCACCAAAGCACGGGCCAATGGGCGAGCTCCGGGCAGGACATCGGGCAGCAACTGATTGGCCAAGCGGCGGTCTCTGTCGGCGGCCTCGAAGACCGGTCGCATAAGCGCTGCGGCTGCAACCCAGCAGCCAAATCCACGAGCGATCCAACAACGGATTTCCTCGACCTCGGGATCGCGCAGTAGATCGGCTAGTTCCCGGTAGTCACTTTCGAAATAGTGTTCCGCGCGACGTGCCAGTTCGAAGAGCAGATCGCTTTTGCGCCGGAAGTGCAGGTAGAACGTGGCGCGGCTGGTTCCCGCCCGCGCCGCAATTTCGTCGATCCGGCTGTCCTCATATCCCCTATCGGTGAAAACGAGCACTGCGGCGTCGACGATCAGCTCACGGGTGGCGGCCTTTTGGCGAGCTCTGAGGGACGGCGTCGCGACGGCGTTTCGATACGGTGGCATGACCCCATGCTAGACAAGATCTCGGTTTCGTCTACTGAGTCGACACCAGGGCAGGTGGATTGACCGTCCAGCCGGTCAATGGTTTTCTGGTCCCACGACCAGCCCGCCCAGCCGCGCCGGCGAAAGCGACAGCATACGGAAAGAAGCAACGCATGAGACTTGCAGGAAAACGCGCACTGATCACCGGAGCCGCCATGGGGATGGGGGCCGCCCACGCCCGTGCCTTCATCGCGGAGGGGGCCACCGTGCTGCTCGCGGACATCAATGACGAAGCCGGCCGCGCGCTGGCTGAAGAGCTTGGCGACCGCGCCAGCTATGTGCACCTGAACGTGGCGGATGCCGAGGAGTGGGACGCCGCGGTGGGGAAGGCCGTGGCGGAGTTCGGCGGGCTGGACGTGCTGGTGAACAACGCCGGGATCCACGACGATGCGCCGCTGGAAGACACGACCTTGGAAAGCTGGAACCGGGTCATGGACATTAACCTGACCGGAGCCTTCCTGGGCATGCGCGCGGCCGTGCGCGAACTGAAGAAGTCAGGCGCCTCCTCGATCGTGAATGTGTCCTCCACCGCCGGGCTGGAAGGGTACCCGAAGCGGCACGCCTACTGCGCCTCGAAATGGGGGTTGCGCGGGTTGACCAAGTCCGCGGCGCTGGAGCTGGCGGAGTTCGGCATCCGGGTCAACTCGGTGCACCCCGGCGCGGTGGCCACCGCACTGACCCAGGCGCTGCGGCCGCTGACCGATGCGGATCTGGCCGGCAACTCGCTGGAGCGCTTCGCCCGGCCGGAAGAGGTCAGCGGCCTGATCCTCTTCCTGGCCAGCGACGAATCGAGCTTCTGCACCGGCGGCGAATACGCGGTGGACGGCGGCATTTCCGCGGGCACCAGATACTAGCGGGTCAGTCCGCCGTTCCGTAGGGGCGGCGGACGTCCTCGCGGGCGGACTCGGACCATGGCGCGATCCACGGGCCGGTGCCCTCGGACACGTCGCGCACGCCCTCCTCGAGCCACAGGTACGCCCCGTCCAGCAGGTCCGCGGCCACCTTGTCGTCGTGCGATGTGGCGTCCCACAGGTGCTCGAAGTGGTCCTCGCAGCGCCGGGTCGCCTGCTCGCAGAACGCCTGCGCCAGGGTCTCGGCGGAGAAGCGCTCGGGGGCGGTGGAATCCAGCAGCGCCGAGGTCTTGGCGATCACCGCGGCCATGGCGAACAGCTCCGCGCCGATGTCCACGATGTGCCCCAGGAACACCTGCTGTTTCTCCAGCCCCGCCTGCCAGCGCGCCATCCCGGCGAAGGTCTGGCGGGCCAGCTTGCGGCTGGTGCGCTCGATGTAGCGCAGGTGCTTGGCCAGCGGGCCGTGCTCCGAATAGGTGCCGGGCAGGCTTCCCGCGCCGGCGACGAGCTTGGGCAGCCAGCGCGCATAGAACCCGGAGGCGTCGCGCGCCGCGGCGGCCTTTTCGGCCAGCGTGGAGTCGGCCACCGCCAGCGCCCCGGCGGCCTGCAGGTGGGCGTCGACGGCCTCGCGGGCGATGAGCAGGTGCATGATCTCGGTGGATCCTTCGAAGATGCGGTTGATGCGCAGGTCGCGCAGCAGCTGCTCGACCGGGACCGCGCGCTCGCCGCGGCCCGCCTGGGAGGCGGCGGTCTCGTAGCCGCGCCCGCCGCGGATCTGCACGAGCTCGTCGGCGATCTGGCAGGAGAGCTCGGAGGAGTACAGCTTGGCCAGCGCGGCCTCGATGCGCACGTCCTTCATCCCGGCATCCGCCAGCAACGCGCTGACCTCGAACACCGCCTCCAGTGCATAGGTGCTGGCCGCGATGTAGGCCAGCTTGGAGGACACGGCCTGATGCTCGCCGATCGGCCGGCCCCACTGCACGCGGGCGGCGGACCATTCGCGGGCGATCTTCGTCGCCCATTTGCCGGCCCCGGCGCACATCGCCGGGATGGACAGCCGCCCGGTATTCAGCGTGCTCAGCGCGATTTTCAGGCCCGAGCCCTCGCGCGAGAGCCGGTTGGCGGCCGGCACGCGCACCTGGGAGAAGCGGGTCACGCCGTTCTCGATCCCGCGCAGGCCCATGAACGCGTTGCGGTTTTCCACGGTGATGCCCGGCGCGTCGGCCTCCACGATGAACGCGGTGATCCCGCCCTTGCCGGCCGGCTGTTCGCCGCAGGCCTCGTGGGGTTCGACGGCTGCCATGACCACCAGCAGCTCCGCGACCACCCCGTTGGTGGTCCACAGCTTGGCGCCCTCCAGCGTGTAATAGGCGCCGTCCGCGCTCAGCGTCGCGCGGGTGCCCAGGCGCGCGGGGTCCGATCCCACGTCGTTCTCGGTGAGCAGGAAGGCGCTGATAGCCCCGGCGGCGCAGCGCGGCAGGTACTCGCGCTTCTGCGCCTCGGTGCCGAAGGACTTGACCGGCTCGGGCACGCCGATGGACTGGTGGGCCGAAAGCAGGGCTCCGATCGCCGGGCTGACCGAGCCCACGCGCATCAGGGCGCGCCCGTAGTCCAGCAGGCTCAGCCCCCGCCCGCCGTAGTCGGTCGGGATCTTCATGCCGAACGCGCCCACCTCGCGCAGCGCGGCGATGTACTCGTCGGGCACCCGGGAGTCCGACTCGATGCGCCCGGGGTCGAATCCGTCCAGCACAGTTTCCAGTTCGGCGATGAAGGCCGCGCCGCGGGCCGCGGCCTGGGGATCCGGCGCGGGCAGCGGCTCGATCAGCGAGAAGTCGACCTCGCCCATGTAGATGCCCTTGGCGAAGCTCGGCCGCTGCCAGCCCTGTTCGCGGGATTCTTCGGCCAGTGCACGGGCCTTGGCGGCGTTGATGTCCATGGCAGTACCCTTTCGAGACCGGGCGGCAGGCCACCGCCTGGAATGCCCAGCCTAGTCCGGCCGCGCGTGCGGCGCTAGGGCGGAGCCGGTGCGCCCGGGTTAGGACAGCGCACGCAGGTGCCCGGGCATCCCGAGCGGGGCTGCATCCTGCAGCCCGGGCAGCACCATGAAGGCATGCCCGAAGGTCAGGTCGTGCAGGGTGCGGGCCGGCACCCCCAGGGCGGCGGCGATCCGCAGGGTGCCCATCCGGTCCTCGCCGCGCAGCGACGGGAACACCAGGGAGAACACCCGCGAGGCCAGCGGTGCGCGGCGCGGCGCCGGTTCAAGGGCCAGCTCCTGCACCAGCCAGCTGTAGCTGGAGTCGCCGAGCATGCCGCAGTCGCGGGCATGGGACAGGATGATGTGCGCCGGGACGCCGAACAGCTCCTGCGCATCCAGCAGCTGGGGCATCCGCAGGGTGTCGCCCACGCGCGCCTGCAGCGACAGCGCCGGCAGCAGCAGCCGCGAGGCGAACTGCTCGGCCTCGGCTTCGGCGGCGGCGTGCCCGTCGGCGCCCAGCGCGGAGTGCAGCAGCAGATGGCCCAGTTCGTGCGCCAGCTGGTGGCGCTGGCCGGTGCGGTCCCCGGCGGCCAGGAAGATGAATGCCTGCCCGTCTTCCCAGAAGCTGAAGCTGGGGCCGTCAGCCAGGCTGAGCACGCGCACGCCGCGCGATTCGAGCACGTAGAGCAGGTCGGGCACCGGCCCGCAGCCCAGGTTCCAGTCCAGGCGCAGCTGCGCGGCGGCGGCCTCCGCGTCGAGCCCGGTGTAGTCGGGCACTTCGGTGTCCGGCAGCAGGTAGTCGCCGGTGATCAGGTCGTAGAGTTCGACCCCGGTGCGGCCCAGGGCCGAGCAGGAGGTTTTCCGCGCGCGGGAAATGCGCCGCGGGGTGCGGAAGAAGATGCGTTCGACGTCGATTCCTGCCGCCGGAGGGCGGTGGAAGTAGCCCGGGGCGCAGCCCAGCGCGCCGGCCAGTTCGCCGGCCATGGCTTCGGGGGCGCCGCAGGTTTCGTAGCGGCGGACGGTGGATTCGGCGACCTGGATCAGTCGGGCGAGATCCATGGCGCTGTACCCCGCAGCGTGGCGGGCCAGCGTAATTCGGGTCGGTTCCAGCATGACGTTCCTGCTTCCATGACTGCTTAAACCACACAGTAGTGTCACAGGCCACAAAGCACCAATCGGGCGCAGCCAGGTTACACGGCTGCGCCCGAGGGGCGTGCTAGATCTTGCTGGATGCCTCCGAGAGCACCGAGCGCAGGATCGACTCGATCTGGTCGAACTCGGGCTGGCCGATGGTGATCGGCGGCGCGAGCTGGATGACGGGGTCGCCGCGGTCATCGGCGCGGCAGTACAGCCCGGCCTCCCACAGCGCCGGGGTGAGGTACTCGCGCAGCAGGCGCTCGGACTCCTCGTCGTTGAAGGTCTCCTTGGTGGACTTGTCCTTCACCAGCTCGATCCCGTAGAAGTAGCCGGCCCCGCGCACATCGCCCACGATGTCGATGTCCTTGAGCTTCTCGAGGGTGGACTTGAAGGCGTCGGCGTTGCGGTGCACATTGCCGTTCAAATCCTCGCGCTCGAAGATGTCCAGGTTCGCCATCGCCACCGCCGCGGCCACCGGGTGCCCGCCGAAGGTATAGCCGTGGTAGAAGGTGGTATCCCCCTTGGTGAACGGCTCGAACAGCTTCTCCGAGGCGATCATCACGCCCAGCGGCACATAGCCGCTGGTCAGCGCCTTGGCGGAGGTGATGATGTCCGGGGTGTAGCCGAAGTCGTTGCAGGCGAACATGTCCCCGATGCGGCCGAAGGCGCAGATGGTCTCATCGGACACCAGCAGCACGTCGTATTCGTCGCAGATCTCGCGCACCCGGTCGAAATAGCCCGGGGGAGGCGGGAAGCAGCCGCCGGAGTTCTGCACCGGCTCCAGGAAGACCGCGGCCACCGAGTCGGCGCCCTCGAATTCGATGGCCTCGCGGATGCGCTCGGCGGCCCACAGCCCGAAGTCCTTCTCATTCTCGGAGAACATCTCCGGGGCGCGGTAGAAGTTGGTGTTCGGTACCCGGAAGGTGCCGGGCACCAGCGGCTCGAACGGCGTCTTCATCCCCGGCAGCGAGGTGATCGCCAGGGCACCCTGGGGGGTGCCGTGGTAGGCCAGCGCGCGGGAGATGACCTTGGTCTTGCCCGGCTTGCCCTTGAGCTTGAAGTACTGCTTGGCCAGCTTGAACGCGGATTCCACCGCCTCGCCGCCGCCGGTGGTGAAGAAGACGCGGTTCAGGTCCCCGGGGGCGTAGCCGGCCAGGCGCTCGGCCAGGTCGATGGCCGGTTCGTGGGCGTAGGACCACAACGGCATGAAGGCCAGTTTCTCGGCCTGCTTGGCCATGACCTCGGCCAGCTCGGCGCGGCCGTGGCCCGCGTTGACGACGAACAGCCCGGCCAGGCCGTCGATGTAGCCGCGGCCGGCGTCGTCGTAGATCATGTGCCCCTCGCCGCGCGAAATGATCGGCACCTTGCCCCCGTTGTACAGGCCGGAGTGGCGGGCCATGTGCATCCAGAGGTGGTCGCGGGCTGCTTGCTGGCGGTCGGTGCCAAGTGGAGTATTCATCGTGTTCCCCAGTTGTATTCCTGTTTTTTGAGTGAAAGGTAGGTGAAGGTATTGGTGCTGAGCACGCCGTCGATGCCGCGGATGGTGCTGATGACCCGCAGCAGGTCCTCATCGCTGGAGCAGATCACCTCGGCGAGGATGTCCGCGTTGCCGGCGGTGACCACGCAGTAGTCGACCTCGGGCAGCTCGGCGATCCTGTCGGCGGTGGCGCTGATGTCCGAGGCGGCGACGATGCTGATCATCGCCTGCCGGGTGAAGCCCAGCTCCAGCGGGTTGGTGACGGCCACGATTTGCATGATCCGGCTGTCGGCGAGCTTCTGCACACGCTGGCGGACGGCCGCCTCGCTCAGGCCCACGGCCTTGCCGATGGCGGCGTAGGAGCGTCGGCCGTCTTCCTGCAGCTGCTCGATGATCTCCTTGGAAATCTCGTCGATGCCGGCGCTCGCCGGTGGCGGCAGTGTCATGGTCATCCTCGTCTCAAGAGCGTTAGCCACGACCATACAGCCACTGAATCAGTTGCGAAAGGGGTTGATTGATAAAGTTTTCGACGCTATGGGGCGGATTTTCGTATGGAATCTTTTGTCGAGGTCTTGTCACTGCCCCGTCGACCTGACAGGATGTTCCACAACACGTTCCGTGTGATCGATCGCACATCTGCGATGAGAGATGGGGGATGGACGATGTCGCACTCGCAAAAGCTGCCGCAGGATCCGAACATTCGAGCGCTGGTCAGCGCCATGAGCCAGCGCAGCCTCAGCCGCCGCTCGGTACTCGGCGCCGCCGGGGCCCTGGGGCTGGGTGGACTGCTCGCCGCCTGCGGCACCGGGGGGAGCAAGACCGGGGCCGCCGCAGGCCCTGCCGCGGCCGATATTTCTGCCTCGGACCCGACGTTGAACTGGGCCAACTGGACGCTCTACCTGGACTACGACGATGCTGCCAAGGCCTATCCGACGCTCGAAGCATTCACCAAGCAGACCGGCATCAAGGTGAACTATTCGGAGGACGTCGACGGCAACGACACCTATTACGGCAAGGTGCAGGCCCAGCTGAAGTCGGGGCAGGACATCGGCCAGGACATTTTCACGCTGACCGACTGGATGGCCGGGCGCGTGATCCGCCAGGACTACACCCAGGCGCTGGATCCGGTGAACATCCCGAACAGCTCGAACCTGCTGCCGAGCCTGCAGAACGTGGACTTCGACCCGGGCCGCGAACACTCGCTGACCTGGCAATCCGGCTACGCCGGCATCGCCTGGAACAAGGCGAAGTACCCCAAGGGGCTCAAGAGCGTCGCGGATCTGTGGGACCCGTCGCTGAAGGGCAGGATCACGGTGCTCGACGAAATGCGCGACACCATGGGTCTGCTGATGCTCCAGGACGGCGTGGACATCTCCGGCACGTGGGGGCAGGACGAATTCCAGAAGGCGCTGGAGGTGCTGCGCGGGAACATCGACAGCGGCCAGATCCGGCAGGTCAAGGGCAACTCCTACAAGGAAGACTTCATCTCCGGCGACGCGATCGCCGGCATCGTCTGGTCCGGGGACCTGGTGCAGATGAACTTCGAGAACGACGACCAGTGGGAGTTCGTGATCCCCGAGGCCGGCGGCACGTTATGGAGCGACAACCTGATGGTCCCGATCGGCTCCCCGCGCAAGGCCAATGCGGAGAAGCTGATGGACTACTACTTCCAGCCGGAGGTCGCGGCGCAGGTCGCCGCCTACGTGAATTTCATCTGCCCGGTGACCGGCGCCAAGGAAGCGATGGAGAAGATCGACCCGTCGCTGATGGCGAATCCGCTGATCTTCCCGGCCGAGGAGGATCTGGCCAAGGCCCACGTCTTCCGGTCGCTGGACGCGGACGAGGAATCGAGTTTCGCCGCAGATTTCCAAAGCGCCATCGGCGCCTGAGCACGAGGAGCACGACATGACGCGCCAACGCGCTATCAACACCCAGCGCCGACGGCTGTTGCAGGGCATCGAGCAGGCACAGGCTTCACGCCGCTCGGTGCTGGCCGGGGCGGCGGGCCTGGCCCTGGCCGGGCTGCTCTCCGCCTGCGGAACCAAGGGCAGCAGCGCCGGGCCAGCCGGCGCACTAGACCCGGCCACCGATTTGTCGGAATCCGAGGCCGTGGTGAACTGGGCCAACTGGACCCTGTACCTTGACTACGACGACAAGGCCAAGCACTACCCGACGCTGCAGCGCTTCATGCAGGAGAGCGGGCTGAAGGCCAAGTACGTGGAGGACATCGACTCGAACGACTCCTACTACGGCAAGGTGCAGGCCCAGCTGGCCGCCGGGCAGGACATCGGCCAGGACCTGATGGTCTTCAGCGACTGGATGGCCGAGCGCGTCATCCGCCAGGGCTACGCCCAGGAGCTGGACCATGCCAACATCCCGAACATCAAGAACCTGCTGCCTGCGCTGCGCGACGTGCGCTTCGACCCGGGACGCAAGAAGTCGCTGACCTGGCAGTCCGGCTACACCGGCCTGGTTTGGAACAAGGAGGCGTTCCCCAAGGGCCTGCGCAATGTCGAGGACCTGTGGGATCCGGCGCTCAAGGGCCGCATCTTCGTGCTCGACGAAATGCGCGACACCATGCCGATGCTGATGCTCGACGACGGCGTGGACATCGCCGGGGCCTGGGGCCCGGACGAGTACGGACGGAGCCTGGAGGTGCTGGACCGCAACATCCGCAACGGCCAGATCCGCCAGGTCAAGGGCAACGCCTACAAGCAGGACCTGATCAGCGGGGACGCGATCGCCGGCCTGTGCTACTCGGGGGACATCACGCAGCTGAACTTCGAGGAGGGCGGCAAGTGGGAGTTCGTGCTGCCCGAGCGCGGCGGGCTGCTGTGGAGCGACAACTTCCAGGTGCCCCTGGGTTCGCCGCACAAGAAGAACGCGGAGAAGCTCATGGACTTCTACTATCAGCCCGACGTGGCCGCGGAGGTCGCCGCCTACGTGAACTACCTCTGCCCGGTGCTCGGAGCCCAGCAGGAGATGGAGAACTTCGACCCCGAGCTCGTGGAAGACCCGTTGATCTTCCCTACCGAACAGTTCCTCGCCAACACCAGCACCGAGCGCGAGCTGTCGGTGGAGGAAGAAACAGATTTCCAGAACCAATTCCAGGAAGTGATCGGGGTATGAACGCGAATCTTGCACCCACCCTGCCGGACACCCGCACCTCGGGCGCGGACCTGCACCTGCGCGGCATCACCAAGCGCTTTGCCGAGTTCATCGCCGTCAAGGAGCTGGACCTGCTGGTCCCCTCGGGCACGTTCTTCGCGCTGCTGGGCCCCTCGGGCTGCGGCAAGTCAACCACGCTGCGCATGATCGCCGGCCTGGAGGCGCCCAGCGAGGGCAGCATCTCGATCGGCGGCACGGACGTCACCTCGCTGCCCAGCCACAAGCGCCCGGTGAACACGGTGTTCCAGTCCTACGCGCTGTTCCCGCACATGAGCGTGCTGGAGAACGTCGCCTTCGGGCTCAAGCGCAAGAAGGATCCGGAGGCGATGGCCAAGGCCCAGGCCGGGCTGGACATGGTGGAGCTGTCGCACCTGGCCAACCGCAAGCCGGCACAGCTCTCCGGCGGCCAGCAGCAGCGCGTGGCCCTGGCCCGCGCGCTGGTCAACCGCCCGCAGGTGCTGCTGCTCGACGAGCCGCTGGGCGCGCTGGACATGAAGCTCCGCCGCCAGATGCAGCTGGAGCTGAAGACCATCCAGACCGAGGTGGGCCTGACCTTCATCCACGTGACCCACGACCAGGAAGAGGCCATGACCATGGCCGACGTCGTCGCGGTCATGAACGAGGGGAAGATCGAGCAGATGGGCCCGCCGCGCGAGCTCTACGAGTTGCCGCGCACCGCCTTCGTCGCGAACTTCCTTGGCAAGTCCAACCTGATGCGCGGCGAGGTGACCGGCAAGCGCGCCGGGCTGCTGGAGGTCGACGTCGCCGGGCGCAGCGTGCTGCTGCCCGAGGACCGCGCGGTGCAGACCAGCGGCCAGGTGGTGGTGGGAGTGCGACCGGAGAAGATCACCATTGACCGCAGCTCCTCCGGCGCCGCGCACAACGAGCTGTCCGGCACCGTGATCGATGTGTCCTTCACCGGCACCACCACCGAATACCTGGTGGATGTGCCGGGCATCGGGCGCATCGGCACCTTCTCGCAAAACCGCGGGCAGCAGCCGGCGGCCGTGGGGGACACCGTCTACCTTTACTGGGAGGCGGACTACTCCTTCGGCCTGGCCGGCGACGAGCGCATGGATGCGGGGGTGGAACAATGACGCAGACCATAACCAAGTCCGGGCTGAGCGACCTGCGCAGCAAGGACGAGATCCGCGCAGAGCGCCGCAAGGGCCGTACGGGTGTGTATCTGGTGGCTCCGGGCCTGCTGGTGCTGGCGCTGTTCTTCGCGCTGCCAGTGGTGGTGCTGCTGGCCATGAGCCTGTACGTGAAGCCGCCGGGTGCGGAGATCGGCGAATTCGTGCCGGGCTTCGAGATCGGCAACTACGCCACGGTGCTCTCGGCCTACTGGCCGGAGCTGCTGCGCTCCTTCGGCTTCGCGCTGGTCGCCACCGTGCTGGCGCTGCTCATCGGCTTCCCGATGGCGTACCTGGTGGCGGTGCGGCTGCGCGAGAAGCCGCTGCTGCAGGGCATCCTGCTGGTGCTGCTGATCGCGCCGTTCTTCTCCAGCTTCATCCTGCGTACGCAGGCCTGGAAGCAGATCCTGGCCGACGAGGGCTTCATCGTCCAGACGCTGAAGTTCGTGGCGATCTTGCCGGCCGACGGCCACCTGACGGCGACACCCTTCGCCGTCGTCGCCGGCCTGACCTACAACTTCCTGCCCTTCATGGTGCTGCCGATCTACGCCAACCTGGGTCGGCTGGACACCCGGCTGCTGGAGGCCGCCGGAGACCTGTATGCCAGCCCGGTGAACTCCTTTGCCAAGATCACGCTGCCGATGAGCGCCCCGGGCATCTTCGCCGGCACGCTGCTGACCTTCATCCCCGCCGCCGGCGACTACGTGAACGCCGCGCTGCTGGGCAACAACCGCAACACCACGATGATCGGCCAGGTGATCGATTCCAGGTTCTTCAAGGTCATCGACTACCCGGGGGCGGCCGCGTTGAGCTTCATCCTCATGCTCTCCATCCTGATCCTGGTCACGATCTATATTCGGCGTTTCGGCACCAAGGAGCTGATGTAAATGAAACTGGGACGCTGGTTTGTTCCCGTCGTCGGCGGCTTGGCCTTCGTCTACCTGCTGGTGCCGATCGTCTACATCTTCGTGTTCTCGTTCAACGATGCGGGCCGCACCAACCTTGAATGGCGGGGCTTCACCTGGGACAACTGGGCGAATCCCTGCGGCGCTCCGGCGGTGTGCGAGTCGCTGGCGAATTCGCTGCAGGTCGGCATCGTCGCCACGCTGATCGCCACCGCGCTGGGCACCTGCATCGCGCTGGGCCTGGTGCGCTACAAGTTCCGCTTCCGCAAGCTGACCGACGTGCTGATCATCTTGCCGCTGGCCACCCCGGAAGTGGTACTCGGCGCCTCGCTGCTGGCGCAGTTCCTGAACCTGGGATGGGAGCTTGGCTACTGGACCATCGTGATCGCGCATACCGTGTTCTGCATGTCCTTCGTGATCGTCACGGTCCGCGCCCGGGTCTCCTCGCTGGACCCGCGGCTGGAGGAAGCCGCCGCCGACCTCTACGCCTCCCCTCGGCTGGCATTCTGGAAGGTGACCTTCCCGCTGCTGCTGCCGGGCATCGTCGCGGCCGCGCTGCTGAGCTTCGCGATGAGCTTCGACGACTTCATCATCACGAACTTCAACTCCGGGAACTTCCAGACCTTCCCGAAGTTCATCTACGTTTCGGCGACCCGCGGCATCCCCGCGCAGGCCAACGTGATCGGCTCGGCGATGTTCATCATCGCGCTGCTGGTGGTGATCATCGGCCAGATCATCAGCTACCGCAAGAAGAAGCAGCTGGAAAAGATCTAAGCGCACCTGTTACAGAGGGAACCTGGAACATCCAGGTTCCCTCTTGCGCGTCCCGGCGGCGCCGTGCCGCGGCTTCGCGCTGCCGATCGGGGAGGAAAGCACCTGCCCTGGACCCCGCACGCCGCTTCCTTCCAAGCGAGTGGCAAAATGCTGCCCGCATGGCGCGCTGCGCGGCGATTCCCCGGCCGGCAGGTGAAACAGCGGGGGAGCGTTTGCGGCCCTGCAGCGCAATACCGCCGCTCCGCTTATATGCTGGGAGTGATGCACGACCGAGGATGGGACAACTTCATGGGCAAGACGCCAGTTTGGCTTTCGGAGCAGGAGCGCGAAGCGTGGCTGGGACTGAATGCGGTGCTGACGCTGCTGCCCGCCGCCCTCGATTCGGACCTGCAGCTGCTGGAAGGTATCACCCTTTTCGACTACCACATGCTGGCGATGCTCTCAGAGTCCGCAGACCGCAAGCTGACCATGACCAAGCTGGCTTCGCACACCAGTGCCTCGCTCTCGCGCCTGTCGCACGTGGTGAAGAAGCTGGAAGTCCGCGGCTGGGTGGCCCGCGAGCAGTCCGCGGAAGATGCCCGTGTGAAAATCGCCTCATTAACCGACGCCGGGTGGGAAGCCGTGGTGCGCATGGCCCCTCGCCATGTGGCCACAGTTCGCTCACTGCTCTTCGAATCGCTCGATGACAAGGACGTTAACGATCTTCGACGAATTACCCGCAAGTTGACTGCGGGGATGGACCCGGATCATTGGATCCTGCAGGACCCCTCCGCGGATTTGGAACCCTGAGGAATTCTCGATAAGCTAATCTGGCGTTAATCGCGTATGCCGTAATGCCAATTTTTGGGATCTTGGCATGCACGAATAGCCCGTAATACCGAATGTCGCAACCCACTGAGTACGGGGAAAATGCTCGATCGGCTGCGAAGTTCACCGTCTTACATACTTTAAGGCTCTTCGGTTGGTTCTCACCCAGCCTGGTTTCTTCCTAGTGTGCAGTAATAACGGTGTTTCACTGGTTGGCGGGACTCATAACGCAGATGTGGTGCCGATATTCACTTATGGGCAGCACGCGCGAGTACCGCCGAATTTTTACTACTAACTAACTAAGGAGTGATCATGGCAGCTGTTTGCCAGGTAACCGGTACTACTCCGGCCTTCGGACATAGCATCTCCCACTCGCACCGTCGCAACAAGCGTCGTTTCGATCCGAACATCCAGAAGAAGACCTACTACGTGCCTTCGCTGCGCCGTAAGGTGACCCTGACCCTGTCGGTCAAGGGCATCAAGGTCATCGATGCCCGTGGTATCGACGCTGTTGTTGCAGACCTGATTGCGAAGGGTGTGAAGCTCTAAAAATGGCAAAGAAGGATAAGGACGTACGTCCGATCATCAAGCTGAAGTCCACCGCCGGCACCGGTTTCACTTACGTCACCCGTAAGAACCGTCGTAACGACCCAGACCGCATGGTTCTGAAGAAGTACGACCCGGTAGTCCGCAAGCACGTAGAATTCCGAGAGGAGCGCTAAGACATGGCCAAGAAGTCCAAGATCGCAAAGAACGAACAGCGCAAGGTCATCGTCGAGCGCTACGCTGAAAAGCGTCTCGAACTGAAGAAGACCCTGATCGATCCAAACGCCACCGACGAGGCTCGCGAAGCAGCCCGCGTCGGCCTGCAGAAGCTGCCACGCAACGCTTCCCCAGTGCGCGTCCGCAACCGCGACGCCATTGACGGCCGCCCGCGCGGTACCTTCCAGAAGTTCGGTATCTCCCGTGTTCGCTTCCGCGACATGGCACACCGTGGTGAGCTTCCGGGCATCACCAAGTCTTCCTGGTAAGACCTGCAAGTCTTCTGACTTAGCGAAAGCCGCTCTCCTTCGGGAGGGCGGCTTTCGCCTTTAACCCTGCTTCCTGCGCCGCCACCAGCGGCGCTTGGCCTGCTCCGGGTCTTTCTCGGGAGCCGGGGTGGCGCGGTGGCGGCGCTGCTGCCAGGCCAGGACTTCGGCCGTGGCGTCGCGCAAAGCGGTGATCACCGGGGGCCCGCCAAGGAGCTGGCGCCGGGCCTCGACGACACGCTGGTTGAAGTCTTCGATGTGCTCGCGCACCGCGGCCTCGCTGGGCAGCTGGTCCAGCGTCTGGTCCATGTGCTCATCCTCCACGCGCAGGGTCAGCGCGGGCGGGCCGAGGCCGGAGATCTTCTCGCGATGCATCATCGACTTCAGCCACCAATCCGGATCGGTGGTGCTGGTGATATGGTCGATGTTCTTGCCGGCCAGGGCGAGGTTGTCGAAGTCGCCGCGGGCGAAGGCCTCGTCCAGCACGGAGTTCGCAACCTCCCAGGCCTCGTCCTGCGCGTAGAACTGCAGGGGAGTGCGCGGAGCCTTGTCCACCGGCGCCATGCCGGTGGCGTCGGCGTATTCATCAACCGGCAGCGGTTCGCCAGCCGACTGGCTCATCTTGTAGCGGGCGGCATTCAGGGCCGCGTCTTCATCAGGCTTCGGGACACCCATGGCCCCATTTTCCCACCGTGCCAGCGGGCGATCAAGGATCCCGGCCGCGTGCGGGCGGGCTCGGCGTATTCACAGCGGAACCGTATCGAGCCTTCCGGGGCCCGCCGCGGGAGGCATAGTAGCGTTGAATGCATGCAGCAAGCCACAGCTAGACACTCAGCACCCCGATACGTGCAGCCGCTGGGCGACGTCCACGCAAACCGCGCCCGCTGGGCCGGCCTGGGCCGGGGCAGGACCGCCGTGGTGACCGGGGCCAACGCCGGGCTCGGCTTCTTCAGCGCGCTGGCCCTGGCCCACAGCGGGGCCACCGTGTTGATGGCCTGCAGGAACCAGTCGCGCGCCGAGCGCGCCGCTGCGCAGATCCGCCGGCGGGTGCCGTTGGCGCAACTTGAGTTCATGCAGTTCGACGCGGATTCCATGGCCTCCGCGGTGGGCCTGGCCGCTGAGCTGCGCGGGCGCCGCATCGACGTGCTCGTCGCCAACGCGGGCATCATCCATACCCCGCACACACGCCAGCCCGGGCTGCTGGGCTACGAGCAGGTCATGACGACCAACGTGATCGGCCACGCCCGGCTCCTGGGGGAGCTTGCTGCAACTTTTGCGGCGCATCCCCTGCGCTTCATCGCGTTGGGTTCGATGTCAACCCTGATGCTCAAGGCGGACTTGCAGAACCTGAAGCTGGAACGGGACTACCACCCCTACCGCGCCTATGCGCAGTCCAAGGCGATGCTGCAGGGAATGGGGCTGGCCCTGGACCGGCGCCTTCGACAGCTGTCCTGGCCGAGCCGCTCCATCACCGTGCACCCGGGCTATTCGGTCTCCGGGCTGACCCCGCAGATCCCCGGCGTCAACGAGCCGGGCTTCGGCAAGCGACTGCAGGGGCAGCTGCAGGCCGGTTTCGCGCAGGGCAAACACCAGGGCGCCGTCGCGATCGTCGAAGCGGCGCTGAACCCTCACCTCGCCTCCGCCTCGACCGGCGTGTACCTGGGACCGAAGTACGTCTCGAAAGGCCCAATTGCACTGGCCAGCCCGGCAAAAATCACGCGGAGCAAGGACCTGCACCAGCGTGCCTGGGAACTGTTCAAAGAGGCGAACGACGGATTCGACCCGTTCGCACACGGCTGATTACGTGAAGTATCACACCTCGAATCGCGGGAGAAACTCCGGGGATTCCGCGGATTGATGCAGGAAATGACGGTTGTTGCTGGTAAGTTCATCTCTGATAAGTCCGTGCGACCGCGCGGCGTTCGAGGTCTGAATCGGGCCTTGGACCACTAGTCCAGGAGGACATACATTGGCTATGAACCGTAGCGAACTTGTTGCCGCTGTTGCAGCGAAGACCGAAAACTCCCAGGTTGCCGTCAACGGTGTTCTGGATGCTGTTTTCGACGTTTTCGTTGAGCAGATCTCGCAGGGCGAGAAGGTTTCGATCCCAGGTTGGCTGGCAGTGGAGCGCACCGACCGTGCCGCTCGCACCGGCCGCAACCCGCAGACCGGCGAAGCCATCGAGATTCCTGCTGGCCACTCGGTGAAGCTGACCGCTGGTTCGAAGCTGAAGGCCGCTGTCGCCAAGAAGTAGGACCCAGATCCTTCCCGACGCCGCCCGCCGGATCGACGCCTAGCTTCGATCCGGCGGGCGGCCTCGTTAAACGTTTTAACGTCGATCGGGTCAAGAATTGCCGCCGTTGGACCCAAAAAATGGGCAATAGCTGAAAAATTCCCGGAGAATACGCTGTTTTCGGGCGTTTCTCTCCCTCAGGTTTGGTATGTTCTTGACTGATAAGTCCGTGCGACCGCGCGGCGTTCGAGGTCTGAATCGGGCCTTGGACCACTAGTCCAGGAGGACATACATTGGCTATGAACCGTAGCGAACTTGTTGCCGCTGTTGCAGCGAAGACCGAAAACTCCCAGGTTGCCGTCAACGGTGTTCTGGATGCTGTTTTCGACGTTTTCGTTGAGCAGATCTCGCAGGGCGAGAAGGTTTCGATCCCAGGTTGGCTGGCAGTGGAGCGCACCGACCGTGCCGCTCGCACCGGCCGCAACCCGCAGACCGGCGAAGCCATCGAGATTCCTGCTGGCCACTCGGTGAAGCTGACCGCTGGTTCGAAGCTGAAGGCCGCTGTCGCCAAGAAGTAAGCACCGCATGCTTGTCTGAAGGCCCGGTTCCGCGCAATATCGCGGAACCGGGCCTTTTGCCGTTACGCACTTTGAGGCATACTTCTACTTCGCGTAGAATCAGCTGAGATCACCTAATTATCGACGAACGGCAGACCCACGTGCACAAGAACCCAGCGATCCGCGTAGTCCGCGGTTGGCTCGCGGCTTCCGTGTGCACCTGGACCGCTTTCGCCGCACACGCGCACCAGTCACCGACCAAGATGTCGCTGATGGTCATGATGCTGATCACCTGCGTCTCGGCCGTGGTCGCCATGGCGATGCTGGGACGCAAATTCTCGCTGTGGGCCACCAGCTTGGTGGTTGTGCTCAGCCAGGGGCTGTTCCACTTGTCGCTGTCGGTGATGAGCCACGGCGAAACAGGGCCCCTGACCGCGATGGAGCACGCGGCCCACCACGGCCCCGTGGACCTCTCGGGCCAAATTGTCGTGCAGTACGCCCAGGTGCAGAGCGAATCGATGCTCTACGCCCACATCCTTGCGGCGGCAACCAGCATCCTCGTGCTGAACGGCGCCGAGCGGCTGCTCGTTCCGCTACGCGGGGTGCTCACCTTGGGATCCGCCCGGCTGCTGCTGTTCCTGATCCGCATTCCAGTCCCGGAACTGCGACCGATTCCCGGCTACTACCCGCTGCGTTTTCAACTCAAGCTTGCGCAGCTTGGCAGACTGCCCGAACGGCGCGGACCGCCTTCCTTCGTATTGAGCGCGTGAACCCCATCAATACGAACTCCCCGGACACCGGGGAACTGGAAGGACTACTGTGAAACTGCGCAAGAACCTCTCCCGAATGATCGCCGGCGCGGCGGTCGCGATGCTGGCGGCTTTTGGAACCGTCGGGGCGGCCAACGCCCACGACTACCTCACCGGCTCCAGCCCGGAGAACGGTGCGAGCGTGAAGAGCTCGCCGAAGGACATCACGATGACCTTCTCCGCCGAACTGCAGCAGCTCTCCGGCACGGACTCGACGGTTGCGGCCCTGAGCCAGGCTGGCAAGAAGATCCCGACCACCGCCAGCACCAAGGGCACCACCGTCACCGTTGTGCCGGATGCCGAACTTGCCTCCGGCGAGTACACCCTGGCCGTGCGGGTGATCTCCTCCGATGGACACCCGGTCGAGGACTCCATCAGCTTCACCGTCGAGGTCCCCGCCTCCGCGGCTGCAAGCGCACCCGTTTCGCAGACCGCGGCCGCTTCGCCAAGCGCGGATGAGCCCACGGTGCAACCGGTCCAGCCGGTGCAGGACCTGGGCGCAGGGATGAATCCGGTTGTCTGGATCATCGCCGGCGTCGTGGTCCTGGGCGGCGTGATCGCCGTGCTGGTCAAGTTCATGCGCAACACCAAATAATCTTCCCCATCCTTAACCGGCGCGTACGACGTGCCGTGATTGCGCACGCCTAGAAACCGTGCCGCCGGTTGCACACCGAAAGCTTGAGAAACTCATGAACACCAAGAACACCCTGAAGACCACCGCCGCCCTGCTCGGACTGGGACTGCTGCTGACTGGCTGCGCCCAGGACGGCGCGAATGCCAACGGCGCGGCCGCGTCCGAAAGCCCCGCCACCCAGGCCTCGGCGCTGCAGGCCAGCGAAACCTGGGCCAAGGCTGCGCAGGACGGGATGACCGCCGCCTTCGGCGTGCTGCACAATTCCGGCACCGCCGACGTGGAGCTGACCAAGGTCGAGGACAAGGCCGGCAACGTCATCCAGATCCACGAAACCACCGGAACCGGCGCCGACGCGAAGATGTCGCAGCTGGACGGCGGGCTGAAGATCGAAGCCGGCAAGGATGCGATCCTCGAACCGGGCGGAACCCACCTGATGTACATGGATCTGAAGGCGCCGCTGGTCGCCTCGGAAACCGCCCAGCTGACCCTGGTCTTCAGCGACGGGTCGAGCACCGAGGTGCCGTTCGAAGTCCGCAACTTCACCGGGGCCAAGGAGAGCTACGAAAACCACGAGGGCATGGACCACAAGGACATGGACCATGAATCGATGAACCACGATGGCTAATGCGCCAACGCGCCGGATGCTGCTGGGAACCTCGGCCGCCGCGGCGCTGGGCGGCGTGCTCGCCGGCTTCGGCACGTCGCAGGCCGTGGCCGGGCAGGCCCCGGCCGCGGCGCCGGCACCGCAGGGTCCGCAGTACCTCCCGTTCCACGGGAAGTACCAGTCCGGAATCCTGGATGCGCCGCAGGCCCACGCGGTTTTCATCGGCTGGAACCTCAACTGGCGCGAGGGCGGCAAGAAGGACCAGCTGCGCTCGCTGCTGAAAATGATCACCGACGACGCGCAGCGGCTGACCGCCGGACGCGGGGTGCTGGCGGACACGGAAGCCGAAATGGCCGCCGGCCCCAGCGACCTGACGGTGACCGTCGGGGTGGGCCAAAACCTGCTGGAGGTCATGGGCGGGGCAAAGGTCGGCACGCTGCCGGGCTTCGCGGGGGACAAGCTGCAACAGCGGTACGGGCAGAGCGATCTGCTGATCCAGTTCTGCGGACAGGACCCCACGGTGCTGGCCCACGCGGTGCGCGCCGTGTCCAAGAACTTGCGCGGGCTGGCGGAGAAGCTGTTCACCCAGCGCGGGTTCATGCACCAGCGCGGTTCTTCGGGCACCTTCCGCAACCTGTTCGGGCAGCTCGACGGCGTGAACAACCCCAAGGCGGAGGCCCGCGAGCTGGCAGTGTTCGGCACCCCGGATGAGCCCAGCTGGATCGCCAACGGCACCACCCTGGCGCTGCGCCGGTTCGAGATGGACCTGGAAGGCTGGGACGAGGTCGCGACGGCGGGGCGGGACTTCTCGCTCGGCCGGCGGCAGTCGGACGGCTCGCCGCTGACCGGCAGCGGGCCTGCGGACCCGGTGGACCTGGACGCGGTGAACGAGGTGGGGCTGCCGGTGATCGGGGCGAACTCCCACGTCGCGCTCGCGATGCCGCGCAGCGCGCAGGAGGTGATCCACCGTCGGGGCTACAACTTCGTCGACGGCGAGGTCAGCGGCCTGCTGTTCGCCAGCTACCAGCGCGATCCGGCCGCCAGCTTCATCCCGCTGCAGCAGCGGCTGGCGGAGGCCGACCTGCTGAACACCTGGCTGACCCCGACCGGATCGGCGCTGTATGCGATCCTGCCGGGGATCGAGCCGGGGATGTACCTGGGACAGCAGCTGCTGGGCTAGGTTGCTGCCGGCCGGCGGTGTGAGATGCACCGCCGGCCGGCAGAAAACCGCCTGGCCGCTTCTGCTCCGGCGCGGCCAAGTGAGATGATTGAAAGGTTATGGCCATAGAAACTGCACAGCGCGAGAGCGCGCCCCCAGTCACCCGCTTCATCCTGCCGGGGATCCTGGCGATGGCCCTCACCTTCGTGGTGGCGGTGCTTTTCGCCGGTATCGCCGTGCCGAGCCTGCTGGGAGACCCCGGGCCGTTCGTGCGCTGGGCGCTGCCCGCAACCCGGGCCATCCACCACACCTCCATGGCGCTGGCCGTGGCCGCGCTGATCTTCGCGGCGGCCATCGTGCCGCGCGCCAGGAAGGCCAAACGGGCGGGCGCCGGCGAAGCCGAGGACCAGACGCACGACCACCCGGCATTCATCCGCAGCATGAACATCGCCGCCGGTGCCGGCGTGGTGTGGACGCTGGCCGCCGCCGGGGTGCTGATGCTGACCTTCTGGGACCTGGCCGGCACGCCGATCAACCTGCGCCCGGAGTACTCCGTGGCGATGCTGGACTACATCATGGGCATCACCACCGGCCGCGCCTGGGCGTGGATGGTCGTGATTGCGGCGATCACCACCTCGCTGGCGCTGGCAGTGCGCTCGAAGACCGGGGTGGGGCTCAGCGCGGCCTTCTCGATGTTCGGCATCATCCCGCTGGCGTTCATCGGCCATGCCGCCGGCGGCGACGACCACTTCGCAGCCGTCAATTCGATCGGCCTGCACCTGCTGGCCGTGGTGCTGTGGTTCGGCGGCATCATGATGCTCGGCCTGCTCGCCCCGACGCTGGGCGGCGAGGCCCCGGGCCGGCAGCGCGGCCAGCTGCTGGCCGGCGTGGTGCTCAAGCGCTTCTCCGCCGTGGCCACCGGCGCGGTCTTCCTGATGATCGGCTCCGGGGTGGCCTCCGCGGTGATCCGCGTGACCGAGGTCGGCCAGCTGTTCTCCACCTACGGCTTCCTGCTGATGGGCAAGGTGCTGCTGACGCTGATGCTCGGCGCGTTGGGCCTGATGCATCGCCGCCGGGTGATTCCGAAGCTGCTGGCCGGCGACTACAGCACCCTGAAAGCCGCCTGGAGCGTGGTGGTCGGCGAGGTCGTCATCATGGCCGCGGTCATGTCCCTGGCCACCGTGCTGGGCCGCACCGCGCCGCCGACCAGCGACGAAGCGCCCCCGGTGATGTCCCCGGCCCGCGCGCTGACCGGGTACGACCTGCCCGAGGCGCCGAGCATGTCCAGCTGGTTCACCGTCTGGCGCATGGACTGGATCTGGGTCGCCGTGTGCCTGTTCGGCCTGGCGTTCTACCTGTGGGCGTTCATCACGCTGCGCCGCCGCGGCGACAAGCCGAGCTTCCTGCGCCTGGCCAGCTGGATCGTCGGGCTGGTCGCGCTGTTCTACGTGACCAGCGGCGCCGTCGCGGTCTACGGCAAGGTGCAGTTCTCCACCCACATGATCGACCACATGTCGCTGACCATGATCGTGCCGATCTTCCTGGTGCTGGGCATGCCGGTGACGCTGCTGCTGCAGGCGCTTGCCCCGCGCACCGACGGCACCCGCGGCCCGCGCGAATGGATCAACTACATCATCCACTCGCGCTACTCGAAGGTGATCACCCACCCGATCTTCGCCGCGGTGAACTTCGCCGGGTCGATCGTGGTCTTCTATTTCTCCCCGGTGCTGGAACCGGCCATGGTCTACCACGCGGGCCACGAGTTGATGAACCTGCACTTCCTGCTCACCGGCTACCTGTTCGCGCTGTCGCTGATCGACGCGGACCCGGTCCCGAAGCGCTACCCGTATCCGATCCGCCTGGTGGCGCTGCTGGCCACCGTCGCCTTCCACGCGTTCGTGGGCGTCGCGCTGATGAGCACCACCCAGCTGCTGGCCCCGGACTACTTCGGCAACATGGGCCGCACCTGGGGCGGCAGCGCCATCGCCGACCAGGAACTGGGCGCCGGCTACATGTGGGCGATCGGCGAGGTGCCGACCCTGGTGCTGGCCATCATGGTGGCGGTCTCCTGGCTGAGCCAGGACAACAAGGACACCAAGCGCTACGACCGCAAGGCCGACCGCGACGGCGACGCCGAGCTGGAAGCGTACAACCAGATGTTCGAGCGCTACAAGAAGATCGACGAGAAGGATACCCGTGGCTAAGAAGTTCACCGCAGTCCTGGCAGCGGGCCTGCTGCTCACCCTCAGCGCCTGCGCTGCCGAACCGGCCGACATGCCGCAGGACGAGACGCACAAGATCGCCTCCGAGGGCTCTCCCACCCCGACCCCGGAGGTGCAGGACCTGAGCACCGCCGAGGTCGCCGCAACGGCCGGCGCGGTGATCGCCGCCAAGCTGGGCTTCCCGAACTCCGCGAAGATCCAGGGCGAGGACCTGGCGGCACTGGCCGAAAAGCCCACCGACACGCTCAAGGACATCGTGGTGCTGCCGGGGAACTGCGCGGCCCCGGTCGACGATTTGAACTGGTCCCCGGTGCAGCTGGGCACCGAGGCCGCGCGCACCGACTTCACCAACGAGTCGCAGAACATCACCGGTTCCATCGAGGTCGCCAAGCTGGAGAACGATAAGGACCGCCAGGCGCTGCAGGAGCACTTCGCGAACGTATCGACCATTCTGGCGGACTGCCAGAGCGTGAAGATCAACGGGCTGGACTACTCCGAGACCCTGAAGTTCTCCGACCCGAAGGTGGAGTCGGCGGATTCGGCGCTGTACTACACGCGCAACGGCAAGTACCCGCAGGACTCGCTGGTGCTGATCACCGCCGCCGGGGACTACGCCGGCATGGTCTCCTTCGTGTCCTCCAAGCCGCTGGACGACAAGACCTTCAACCAGGTGGCCACCAGCATCCTGGACACCGCGATGACCCAGGTGCAGTAGCGCCCCTGCAACAGGTGCGCGGGAATACCGCGCGGCGCGGGCCGGTTGCACTGCACAGGCGGCGAATCCGGCGCCTGCCGGGGCGGAACTCAACGTTGCTTAACACCGTTAGTCCCTTTTCACGGGGTGGCGGATAATTGAAGACAATCTGCCACACCCAGGCAACTGCGAAAGGATGCCCATGAGCGCCACTTCCGATTCGGTCCGAGCCAACTACAAGGTCCGCGCCAGCGAACTGCTGGGCCGCAACTGGCTGAATACCGGCGGCAAGCAGCTGGATCTCGAAGCACTGCGCGGCAAGATCGTGATCCTGGACTTCTGGACCTTCTGCTGCATCAACTGCCTGCACGTGCTCGACGAGCTGCGCCCGCTGGAGGCGCAGTACTCCGACGTGCTGGTCACCGTGGGCGTGCACTCCCCGAAGTTCGAGCACGAGGCCGACCCCGAGGCGCTGGCCGCCGCCGTCGAACGCTACGAGATCCACCACCCGGTGCTGGACGACCCGGAGCTGGTGACCTGGCAGGCCTACGGCGCGCGCGCCTGGCCGACCCTGGTGGTGCTGGATCCCGAGGGCTACATCGTCGCGCACCTGTCAGGCGAGGGCCATGCCCAGGGGCTCGGCTCGCTGATCGAGGAATTGATCCAGGAGCACGAGGCCAAGGGCACCCTGCACCGCGGCGACGGCCCCTACGTGGCCCCGGAAGCCCGCGAAGGCGACCTGCGCTTCCCCGGCAAGGCCGTGGCGCTGGAGAACGGCAACTTCCTGGTGGGCGACTCCGGCCACCACCGCCTGGTGGAGCTTTCCGCCGACCTGCAGCTGGTGCGCACCATCGGCGCCGGGGTGAAGGGCTACGCGGACGGCGGCGCGGACACCGCGCAGTTCAACGAGCTGCAGGGGCTTGCCGTGCTGCCGGCGCAGCTGGCCGCGCAGGTGGGCTACGACGTGGTCGTCGCCGACACCGTGAACCACCGCCTGCGCTCGGTGAACCTGGCCACCGGCGCCGTGGGCACGCTGGCCGGCAACGGCGTGCAGCGGCTGCTGGACGCGGACACCGCGCGCAGCGCCGAACAGCCTACGCAGCTGGGCACCGACGCGCTGAACATTTCGCTGTCCTCCCCGTGGGACGTGCTCTACCACCCGTCGGGGCGCATCATCATCGCGATGGCCGGCACCCACCAGATCTTCGCCTTCGACCCGCGCACCGGTGCCGTGTCGGTGTTCGCCGGCAGCGGCCTGGAAGGGCTGGCCGACGGCGCGCCGGCCGAGGCCTGGTTCGCGCAGCCTTCGGGCCTGGCGCTGGCCGGCGAGGACGTGTGGGTGGCCGACTCGGAGACCAGCGCGCTGCGCCGCATCGAGATCGCCGACGGGCAGGCCGTGGCAGTGCACACCGCGATCGGCGCGGGCCTGTTCGACTTCGGCTTCCGCGACGGCGCGGCGGAGCAGGCGCGCCTGCAGCACCCGCTGGGCGTGGCGGTGCTGCCGGATCACTCGATCGCGATCGCCGACTCCTACAACGGCGCGGTGCGCCGCTTCGACCCGTCGAGCAACACCGTCTCCACCCTGGCCAAGGGCCTGAAGGAACCGGCCGACGTGCTGGTGGACACCGGCGTGGACGGGGATCCGGTGCTGCTGGTCGTGGAGACCAACACCCACCAGCTGGTGCGCATCCCGATCCCCGCCGAGGCGCTGGTGGTGGACGAGGGGGCCAGCCAGACCCAGCGTCCCAAGACGCGGGTGCAGGCCGGGGACCACGAGATCCAGGTGCGCTTCGCCGCGCCGAAGGGGCAGAAGCTCGATGACCGCTGGGGGGATCCGACCCAGCTGAAGATCTCCGCCAGCCCCGAGGAGCTGATCCTGCACGGCGCGGGCACCTCCACCGGCCTGACCCGCACGCTGAGCCTGAACCCCCAGATCGCCGAGGGTGTGCTGCACATCACCGCGCGCGCGGCCGCCTGCGACGGCGAGCCCGGCGGGGAAATCCCCGACCACGCGGCCTGCCACCTGTACCAGCAGGACTGGGGCATCCCGGTGCTGCTGGATGCCGAGGGCGAGAACGCGCTGCTGCTGGACCTGCGCGGCGTGAACTGACCAGCCGCACTGCATGGCACCGGCCTCGGCCGTTAACCCGCCGTCGTGCCGGTGGGCTCGGCCACCCGAGGCGACGCCACCGGTCCCGGCGGTTTCCCCGCGGGCGCGCGGGCCCGGGCGGATCGCTCGCAGGGGAAATCTGAGGAAGCCTCAGTAAATTCCGCGCGCGCATGGCTAGACTGGATGCGGGAGGCGCCGGAGGGATCCGGCAGATACTGATGGCATCGCAAATGTTCCGGGCTCTGGAAATACCCAACTACCGCAACTGGGTGGTGGGCGCGCTGGTTTCCAACATCGGAACCTGGATGCAGCGCGTCGCGCAGGACTGGCTGGTGCTGACCATCCTCACCGACAACGACGGCACCGCCACCGGCATCACCACCGGCCTGCAGTTCCTGCCGATCCTGCTGCTGGGGCCCTACGCGGGGCTGGTGGCCGACCGCTTCAACAAGCGCCGGCTGCTGATTGCCACGCAGGCGTTCATGGGCGTCTGCGCGATCGTGCTGGGCCTGCTGGTGGTCACCGGCACCGCGCAGCTGTGGCATGTGTACATCCTGGCGACGCTGCTGGGCATCGGCGCCGCCTTCGACGCCCCGGCCCGCCAGGCCTTCGTCTCCGAAGTGGTTCCCGGCACCCACCTGGCCAACGCGGTCGCGCTGAACAGCGCGAACTTCAACCTGGCCCGGCTGGCCGGCCCCGGCGCGGCCGGCGCGCTGATCGCCGCCGTCGGCACCGGCCCGGCCTTCCTGGTCAACGGCGCTTCGTTCCTGGCGGTGATCTCCTCGCTGGTGTTCATGCGCAAGGACCAGCTGCACCCGGCCAAGCCGGTCAAGCGCGAGCGCGGGCAGGTGCGCGAGGGCTTCCGCTATGTGAAGGGCCGGCGCGACCTGCTGCTGATTTTCGGCCTCGCCTTCGTGATCGGCACCTTTGGGCTGAACTTCCAGATGACCAACGCGATGATGGCCACCGAGGCCTTCGGGGTGGGCGCCGGCGAATTCGGCATCCTGGGCAGCATCATGGCGGTGGGCACCTTCGGCGGCGCGCTGCTGGCAGCGCGGCGCTCCAGCCCGCGCTGGCGCTACCTGATCGGCGGCGGCATCGCCTTCGGCATCGCGGCGCTGGCCAGCGCGTGGATGCCGAACTACGTGCTCTTCGGCATCATGCTGGTGCCGGTGGGGCTGGCGTCGCTGACCTTCCTGAACAGCTGCAACACCATGGTGCAGACCTCGGTGCCGGCCCAGTACCGGGCGCGCGTGCTGGCGCTGTACCTGATGGTGGTCATGGGCGGCACGCCGATCGGCTCGCCGCTGATCGGCTGGCTGGCCGAGGAGCTGGGGGTGCGGGTGGCGGTGTCCATCGGCGCCGGGCTGTCGCTGGCCGCGAGCATCGCGGCGCTGGTCGCCTGGCAGAAATTCCGCCACGACGCGGTGCCGCTGCGCGCGCAGATCCGCGAGATGCTGAACCTGCGCTAGCCGCTAGCGGGCGGCCTGCTCGCCTCCGGCCACGGGCACCACGGACACCTCGGTGGTGCTGGTGGTCAGGTGGGCGGTGAAGGAGAACTTCTCGGTGACCTTCTTCGCTTCCTTGGCGCCGGTGCGCAGATCCTGCTCCACCAGGTTCACGCTGGCCTTGACCTCCAGCGGGGCCAGGATCCAGGCGCCGTTGTAGTAGCTGACGTCGATGGTCGGGTACTTGTCGATGGACCACTTGATCGAGGAGGAATCCACCCGGGCGGTGGTGTTGTAGGCGAACGGGCAGCCCGAGGGCATCAGCACCTGCTGCGTGGCGCAGCCATCGAGGTACTTCTTCACCTTGGTGCTGATGGAGGCGATGAACTCCTTGGTGGGCTGGGTCTTCAGCGCGATCTGCACCGGCTGCTTGCCGACCCCGGTGACTACCACGCCGCGGGTGTCTGCCTGGAAGTTCTTGGTGCTGAAGCTGGCGTCGAGCACCGCCGGGTAGAACACCGGCAGCGTGCTGGTTCCGGCCTTCAGCGGGATGGCCTGCTCGTTGACGTTGACCTCGTTGACGGTGTTCGCCTTGATCTTCACCGTCGGCAGCGTGGAGGGCTCGAAGGCCCAGGTGTCGAAGAACAACCAGTTCTTTCCGGTGTGGCGCAGCGTGTAGGTGGATTCCTTGTCCACCCCCGCGGCCTTGTAGTGCGCGGTCACCAGGCGCAGGTCCGGATCCTTGTCGCTGGGCACGGCGGCGTCGACGGTGAAGTCCGTGATACCGTCCTGGGTGCGCTTGAGCACCTCGCCGTCCAAGGCGACCGCATCGCCCTTGGGCACCGCGGCCTGCATGAGCCCCAGCGCGCGGGCGCCGTCGCCCGCGGCCAGGTACTGCTGCAGCGAGGCGACCTGCTGCTGCGGGGAGAAGAGCAGGCGGTTGGCGGCCAGCGCACCGCCGACCAGCAGGGCGATGACGACAACGGCGGCGATGGCCCACCGCACGGCGATGCGCGATGCGGTGACGGGCGCTGAGGTACGAGAGTTCATCACGTAGTAGGCTATCGGTTTTCACCGCCGACCCTGAAACCGGGCTACTTATTGCGGTGTTTCACCGCCGTTTGCGCCTGCGGGTGCCGAACATTCCGCGCAGCACCTCGCGCCCGAGCATGTTCGCCGCATCCAGCGCGAAATCCAGCAGCTCGCCGGTCTGCGCGCGCTCCGCCTGGCGCCGCGGGGAGGCCTCGCCCCGGGGCTTCGATTCCTTGCCCTGCCGGGCGCGCGGGGCCGGATCGGGTTCCGGGGCCTGCCGGTAGTCCGGCATCGGGAAGTCGCTGGCCGGCACCGTGGTGGGTTTGCCCAGGATGGATTCGGCGATGCGCCGGGCCTCCTCGTCGATCTCCGCGCTGCCCGGAGAGCCGGGGGCCGCCGGTTCCGGGGTGCGGGGCGGGGCGGCAGGCGGCGCGTCCACGGGTTGGCCTGCGGCAGGTTGCCCGGTGAGCAGTTCATGGGCTGAATCGCGGTCCAGCGCGGTGGAGTACCTGGCCGCCAAGGACGAGGCGGCGATGATGCCGGACACCACCGGTGCGTCGGCCGGTCCGATGCGCGAACCCGGGGAGGTCAGGCGGGTCCAGGCGGCCGGAGTCGGCACGCCCTTCTCTCCCAGCACCGTGATGACCGCTTCACCCACGCCGGCCTGGGTGAGCGCGGTCTTCAGATCCAGCGCGCCGGCCGGGAACGTGCCCATGACCTTCTTGAGCGCCTCGGCGTCCTTGGGGGTGAACACGCGCACCGCGTGCTGCACCCGGGTGCCCAGCTGGGCCAGCACCTCGTCGGGCAGGTCGGCGGGGGACTGGGAGATGAAGAACAGGCCCACCCCCTTGGAACGGATCAGGCGGACGGTGGAGATGATTGCCTCGGTGAACGCCGCGGATGCTCCCTTGAACAGCAGGTGCGCCTCGTCCAGGAAGAACACCAGCTTGGGTTTGTCCAGGTCCCCGGCTTCGGGCAGCTCGTCGAACAGGTCCGCGAGCAGCCACATGAGAAAGGTGGAGAACAAGAGCGGCTGGCGGTTCAGCGCGGGCAGCTCCAGCACGCTGATGACGCCGGTGCCCGCGCTGCGCAGCAGGTCCGCGGTGTCGAATTCCGGCTGCCCGAAAAACGGGTCCAGGCCCTGCGCCTGCAGGATGCTCAGCCCGCGCAGGATCACCGAGGCGCTGGCAGGGGAGACCCCGCCCAGGGTGCGCAGGTCCTCCTTGCCCTCAGCGCTGAGCAGGTGGTCCAGCACGGACTTCAGGTCCTTGAGGTCGTCCAGCGGCAGCTTGCGGGTATTTGCATAGTGGAACACCAGCTGCAGGACCTGCTCCTGGGTCTCGTTCAGCTCCAGCACGCGGGCCAGCAGGATGGGGCCGAAACAGTCCACGGTGGCGCGCACCGGGATGCCGTCGCTGCCCTGTCCCAGGGCCAGGAATTCGACGGTGTTGGAGCGGGCGGTGAAGGCGTGGCCGATGCCGGACAGGCGCTCGTCGAGCTTCGCGCTGGGTTCGGCCGGCTGGGCCAGGCCGCTGAGGTCGCCCTTGATGTCGGCCAGGAACACCGGCACCCCGGCAACCGCCAGCTGCTCCGCCATCACCTGCAGGGTGACCGTCTTGCCGGTGCCGGTGGCGCCGGCGATCAGGCCATGGCGGTTGAGCATCGACAGCGGGACGCGGACCTGCGCTTCGGGGCGCACGGCCCCGTCGACAATCGCGGCGCCCAGTTCCAGGCAGTCGGTGGTGAAGGCGTACCCGTTGATCAGGTCGGTCAGCAGCGCGGATTCCATAGCCATAGCCTAGTGCAGGAATTCCTCGACCGGCAGGGGATCCGGCGCTGCCCTAGAACGGGTGCAGCAGGCGCTGGACGAAGGCCTGGGTGCGCGGGTTCTGCGGCGCGGCGAGCACCTGGGAGGCGGGCCCGGTTTCCACCACCACCCCGCCGTCCATGAACACCACGGTGTCCGCGACGTCCCGGGCGAAGGCCAGCTCATGGGTCACCAGCACCATCGACCAACCCTCCTGGGCCAGCTCCTTGATCACCACCAGCACCTCGCCGACCAGCTCCGGGTCCAGCGCGCTGGTCGGCTCGTCGAAGAGCAGCAAATCCGGCTTGAGCATCAGCGCGCGCACGATGCCGACGCGCTGCTGCTGCCCGCCGGAGAGCGAGTTCGGGTAGGCCTGGGCCTTGTCCGCCAGCCCGACGCGGGCCAGCAGGGCCGTGGCCTGCTCCATGACCTCGGCGCGCGGCCGTTTCTGCACCTCCAGCGGTCCCACGGTCACGTTCTGCAGCACGCTCAGGTGCGGGAAGAGATGGTGGCCCTGGAAGACCATGGCGGAACGCTGGCGCAGGATCTGCGCCTTCTTCGGCTTGAAACCAGCGCTGAAGGAGACCTCGGGCCCGCCGGCGAAGGCGACGGTGCCGGCGTCCGGGATCTCCAGGCCGTTCAGGCAGCGCAGCGCCGTGGTTTTGCCGGAACCCGAAGGCCCGATCAACGCCACCACCTCGCCGGCGTGCACCGTGAAGTCGATGCCCTTGAGCACCTGGTTCGCCCCGAAGGACTTGTGCAGGCCGGTGACGGCGAGCAGGCTGGCGGCCGGGTTACTTGGCGACATACTTTTCAAGCCTTCCTTCCAGTGAATTCTGCAGGGCGGAGAGCAGCAGGCAGATGACCCAGTAGATGCCGGCCGCGGTGCAGTACAGCAGCATGAACTCGAAGGTCACCGCGGTGATCTCCTGCGCCTTGCGGAACATCTCGCCGACCAGGATGATCGAGGCCAGCGAGGTGTCCTTCACCAGGGAGATGAACGAGTTGGACAGCGGCGGCACCGCGACGCGGGCGGCCTGCGGCAGGATGATGCGGTACAGCGTGCGGGTGCGCGACATGCCGACCGTGTAGCCGGCCTCCCACTGCCCGGCGGGGACCGAGAGGATCGCGGCCCGCAGGATCTCGGCGCAGTAGCCGCCGGTGTTCAGGCTGAACACGATGATGGCGCTGGGCCACGGGTCGATGGTCAGCCCGAGCGAGGGCATGCCGTAGAAGATCACGAACAGCTGCACCAGCAAGGGCGTGCCGCGGATGATCGAGATGTAGACGCGGGCGATCGAGGACAGCACCCTGCTGCCGCTGATCCGCATCAGCGCCATGAGCAGCGCAACTGCCAATCCGATCGCGAAGCTGATGACGGCCAGCGGAATGCTGGCGGTGATCGCGGCCTGGGTCAGCGGCCAGAGCGAGTCGAGGAACAACTGCCAATTCGAGTCCATGGGTCACCTTTTGCGCAAAATGAAACCGGCTCCACGCGTGCTACGTGTGGAGCCAGTCTACTGGGAAGCCGATCGCTACTTGCTGACGTCCTCGCCGAAGTACTTCTCGGAGATCTTCGCCAGTTCGCCGTCGGCGCGCAGCTGGTCCAGCGCATCGTTGATGGCGCCCTGCAGGGCTGTCTCGTCCTTGCGCATCGCGACCGCCGAGTCGGTTTTCTCCGTGGCTTCGGCGGCGATCTTGATGCTGTCATCAGGGTGGGTCTTCTGGGCGTCCAGGAAGGTCAGCTTGTCGTTGACGGTGGCGTCCACCCGGCCCTGCTTGAGCAGGGTGACGGCCTGGGCCCAGCCCTCCACCGGTTCCACGGTGGCGCCGGCGGCCTTGGCGGTTTCGTAGTAGTTGCTGGTCAGCGACTGCGCGGTCTTCTTGCCCTTGAGCGATTCGAAGGAAGTGATGTCCGTGTTATCGCTCTTGGTGACGATCACGCCGGTGGACACCGTGTAGGGCTCGGAGAACAGGTACTTGGCTTCGCGTTCGGGGTTGACGGCGACCTGGTTGGCGATCACGTCGAAGCGTCCGGCATCCAGCCCGGCGAAGATCGCATCCCACTGGGTCTGCTGGAACTTGACCTCGACACCCATCTTCTCGCCAACCGCCTTGATGACCTCCACGTCGTAGCCGGTCAGTTCCGAGCCCTCGTTGTAGGAGAACGGGCGGTAGGTGCCTTCGGTGCCCACGGTGAGCACCCCGGATTCCTTGATCTGCTGGAGGGCGTCCTTGCCCTCGGTGCTCGTCGTGTTGTCGCCGGAAGAACCGCAGGCGCTCAGGGACAGGGCAAGGGCTGCGGCGGTGGCCAGCAGGGGAGCGATGCGTTTCACGATGACCTCACAATGATGCTAGGGAACGGATACCCGTGGTCAACGGCCGGGAGCCGCGGGGTATTCCCTGATCATAGACCTACGGCCGGTGGGGCTTCCGGGCCCGAGTCATATGGGGAAATACGAACGATCAGATACCCAGCAGCAGGGCGAGGACCATCATCAGCGGAATGGCGCAGATGGTGGTCATCAGCACGGTGTCCTTGGCGATCACGACCCCGTGTTCATAGCGCGAAGCGGTGACGAAGATGTTCTGCGCGGTGGGCAGTCCTGCCATGATGACGCAGGCGACCAGCAGCTCGCCGCGAAGGTCGAACAGGTAGTATGCCAGCACCCAGGCCAGCAGCGGCTGCAGCACCAGCTTGGCCGCCGACCCCACGAGCACGTCGGCCCTGCGGCCGGAGGCCTTCTCCAGCGGCTTGGAACCGACCAGGGAGATGCCGAAGGCCAGCAGCATGGCCGGGATCGAGGCGCCGGCGATCAGGTTGACCGGCTCGAGCACGATCTGCGGGACCTCGAACCCGGTCAACGCGACCACCAGGCCCAGCAGCGAGCCGATGATCATCGGGTTCTTCGCGGTGGCCAGGACCAAGGCGAACAAGGTGGTGCGGTGCTTGGAGGTTGTGGCGTCCAGCATCGCCAGGTTGACCGGCTGGTACAGAGCCAGCTGGAACAGGATGATGGGCGCGGCATAGGACATGTCGCCGAGCACGTACAGGGCGATGGGAAGCCCCAGATTGGCGGAGTTCACGGTGGAGGCGGCCATCGCCGCGACGATCCGCTCCGAGGCCGGGCGCTTCAGCCAGCGGGTGGTGGCCAGGTGGTAGGCGATCGCGGTGAGCACCGCGGACAGCCCGGCCACCCACAGCAGCGGACCGAGCACGGCAACGGGGTCGGATTCGGCCAAGGTCGTGAACAGCAGGGCGGGGCTGGCGACGAAGAAGGTCACGCGGTTGAGCACGTAGCGGGCCTGCGGGCCGAGCACCCCGGTGCGCCCCACCAGGTAGCCCACGGCGATGACCACCCAGATGATGGAGAAGCCTTCAAGAACCCCGGTCATGAAACTCCTCGCGCGGTGGAACAGAAAATTGCCGGGGCACCCATGGGTGCCCCGGCAATCCGTGCGAGCGGGCGACGGGAATCGAACCCGCGTATCGAGCTTGGGAAGCTAGCGCTCTACCATTGAGCTACGCCCGCATGCTCCGAGCGGCCTAATGACGGCCCGGGCGAAAAACAGCATATCGCACGATCAGGCTCCGGAAAAATCAAGGTCCCGATACGGCGCGTTTTAGGCTTCTGCGTCGGGATCCTGCTTGAGCATCTGCTCCTTGAGGATCTCCACTCCCTCGGCGGGAATCTCGAAGCTCAGCTCGTCTCCGGGGTTCACCACGAAGCCGGTGCCCTGCAGCGCACGGACGACCGTCGCGCCCTGCACCTTCACGCCGTAGCCGGCCTGGTCGATGTAGCTGGAGGGGATGCGCTCGATGGAGGTGAATACGGCGACCATCGGTGCGCCGGCCGGGTTGGTCAGCAGCAGCGGCTGGGCGTTCTTGTTCTCGCCGGTGACCTCTTCGCGGGAGAGGAAAAAGACCTCCGCGCTCATGAACGCGCCGAGCACCGAACCGGAAAGCTCCGGTTTGTTAAGCCCTGCCTGCAGCATCATTTCGAAGTGGGTTTTCGGCCGAGCTCGTTCCTTGTCCATCGGGGTTTCGATGATCATATCCGGGCGCTCGTTAGGATCTTGTCCGTCCAGCGGGGCGGAGGTGTTCTCGGTGCTCATACCCCAAGCATGTCGCGATCACCGCTGTGGCGCAAACGCCGAATAAGCCAAATCCGGTGACAAGGCCTAAACTGTATAGCGAGCACCCACCATAGATTCAAGGATTGAGCATGCCTGAATTTCGTTATGAGGATCTTCTGCCCATCGGCGAAGACACCACCCCTTATCGCAAGATTTCCACCGAAGGCGTCGAGGTTGTCGCCGGTCCCGATGGCAAGAACTTCTTGAAGGTCGCACCCGAAGCACTGGAGCTTCTGGCGGAAACCGCACTGCACGACATTTCGCACTATCTTCGTCCGGCCCACCTGCAGCAGCTGCGCAACATCCTCGACGACGAGGAAGCCAGCCCGAACGACAAGTTCGTGGCGCTGGACCTGCTGAAGAACGCCAACATCGCCGCCGGCGGCATCCTGCCGATGTGTCAGGACACCGGCACCGCGATCGTGATGGGCAAGCGCGGCCAGCGCGTGCTCACCGAGGAACAGGACGAAATCTCGCTCTCCCGCGGCATCTATGACGCCTACACTCGCCTGAACCTGCGCTACTCGCAGCTGGCGCCGATCACCACCTGGGAAGAGAAGGCCACGGGCAACAACCTGCCTGCCCAGATCGACCTGTACGCCAACACCAAGCCGGGCGCGGACACCAGCTACAAGTTCCTGTTCATGGCCAAGGGCGGCGGATCGGCCAACAAGTCCTTCCTGTACCAGGAGACCAAGGCGATCCTCAACGAGAACGCCATGCTGACCTTCCTGGACGAGAAGCTGCGCTCGCTGGGCACCGCCGCGTGCCCTCCGTACCACCTGTCCATCGTCATCGGCGGCACCAGCGCCGAGATGGCGTTGAAGACCGCCAAGTACGGTTCGGCCAAGTACCTCGACTCCCTGCCGACCGAGGGCGCCATGACCGGCCGCGGTTTCCGCGACACCGATCTGGAAGAGAAGGTCCTTGAATTGACCCGCCACTTCGGCATCGGCGCGCAGTTCGGCGGCAAGTACTTCTGCCACGACGTGCGCGTGGTGCGCCTGCCGCGCCACGGCGCCTCGCTGCCGGTGGCCATCGCCGTGTCCTGCTCGGCCGACCGCCAGATGCTGGCCAAGATCACCGAAGAGGGCCTGTTCGTCGAGCAGCTGGAAACCGATCCGGCACGCTTCATGCCGGACGAGTCCCACCCGGCCATCGCAGCCCACGACGACGAGACCTCGGGCGTCTCCGGCACCGGCGGTTCTTCGGTGGTCAAGATCGACCTGAACAAGCCGATGGACGAGATCCTGGCCGAGCTGACCAAGTTCCCGGTCAAGACCCGTTTGTCGCTGACCGGCCCACTGGTCGTGGCCCGCGACATCGCGCACGCCAAAATCAAGGAACGCCTGGACGCCGGCGAAGAAATGCCGCAGTACCTGAAGGACCACCCGGTCTACTATGCCGGCCCTGCCAAGACCCCAGAGGGGATGGCTTCGGGCTCCTTCGGTCCGACCACCGCAGGCCGCATGGACTCCTACGTGGACCAGTTCCAGGCAGCCGGCGGCTCGATGGTGATGCTGGCCAAGGGCAACCGCTCGCAGCAGGTCACCGACGCATGCGACACCCACGGCGGCTTCTACCTGGGCTCCATCGGCGGCCCGGCCGCCCGCCTGGCGCTGGACTGCATCAAGAAGGTCGACGTCATCGAGTACGAAGAGCTCGGCATGGAAGCCATCTGGAAGATCGAGGTCGAGGACTTCCCGGCCTTCATCGTCGTTGACGACAAGGGCAACGACTTCTTCGCCTCCACCATGAAGCCGACCTTCACCGGCATCCCGGTGCGCTCCAAGTAGCCCCCGATTGCGCCGCTGACCGGTGCAGACACCTGCGGTCCGCCGCCGTTCCCCGTGGGGGAGCGTCGGCGGACCGCCTGTTTAACCGCTCATTTCACAGCAGATCCACACCGGCCGGCGGCGAAGATCGCCCCGGAATGCGCAGGGCGCAGGGGTAGACTCGGAGCAACTGATACGCAGGCATCGCCTGCCGCCCGTGGTGCACCGCGCATCCGGGCACCGCTTGGAGGCAACCGCATGACTCGACTTTTTGTCGTCAATGTCCTGCTGGGGATTCCCGGCGTCATATATTTCTGGCTGCTGTATATGTACATCAGCGAAGGGGCGATGATTTCATTTGGGGCATCGACCTTCGCCCGCAACGTCGAGGGGTTCTTCTCATCGAATCTGGTGCTTGGCCCGCCGCTGGCCATCGGCGCGATTGTGTGGATCCTGGCCAACGTATACCTGGTCAACCGGCGCCAGCGCAGCGGCGCCTGCCAGAACGGCACCGGGAAGACCGCGCACTGGGTCGCCGCCTTCGGAGCGACAATGCTTCCACCGGCGTTGCTGCTCGCGGCGGCCGCGATCTTCTAACCGCTACTTGGTGAAGCCGAAGCTCCAGTCCCGGTAGGGCGGCAGGAAGCGCAGCACCATCAGGTCGTCCTCGCGCAGCACCCCGGAGCCTTCGACCTTCTGGTTGTCCTTGTCGTCGGCTGGCTCGGCAGGCGTGGACGGCTCCGAACTCGGCTCGCTGCTCGGTTCGGCGCTCAGCTTGGCCGCCGGCGCTGCCTCGGCGTCCCGCGAAGCCTCCTGCAGCATGCCGAAGTATTCCTCATAGGTCTCGGCGCCGGAGTCCTGCATGGCCTTGGCCTGCTCCTTGCCGATGTAGCGTACGTGCCACGGCTCGTACTTGTAGCCGGTGATTTCTTCCTTGCCCACCGGGTAGCGCACGATCAGCCCGTAGTCGACCGCGTGCTCGGCGATCCATTGGCCGGCCGGCGTCTGTCCGAAGGCCTCCTTCAGCTCGGCGCGGCTGTTGGTATAGCCCAGATCGGCGGCCAGGCCCAGCTGGTGCTCGCTGGTCCCCGGGCGGGCCGAGATCCGCTCCGCGTAGTCGGTGCCGTACTGCGCTTGGTACTGGTTGAACAAGGTGGCCTGGCGCTGGTAGGAGCGGAAGGCGCTGAGCACCTTGATGCTGTGGCCCGCGGCGCGGGCGTCGGCGACCAGGTCCTGAACCGCATCGGCGGCCTGCTTGCGCAGCTGGAAGGAGGTGCCTGATACGGTGACCAGGTCCTTCGGGGTGTAGTCCTCGGGGGAGAGCTTGGTGCTCGGGTTGATCAGCGCCAGCAGGCTCGAAGCAGATGTCAGCTCCGCGGCCTCGACGGCCGGAATGTCCTCGGGTGCGGCCACGGCGGCCGTTCCGGAGAGCACGAGCATTCCGGCGAGGAAGGAGCTGGTCAGGGCTGATGCCAAGCGCATGAATGAAAATCCCTCGGTCGTGCGGTGGGGACACAGCGTCCCGCTCCCAAGAATAGCCGGATTTTCTGGACAGCACATGGGAATCCGCCCACTCCAAACCCACCGGAAGCGCGAAGTGCGCCTACACATAGGTGCGCGGTATTCACCGATGCGCCGCAGACACGATAAATTTAGAGGCGTGTTGTATTCAGATGGTGATATTCGCAGAGAAATTGAGTCCGGAGAGATCGGCTTGGAGCCGTTCAATGCCGAGATGATCCAGCCCGCCTCGGTGGACGTTCGAATCGACCGGTTCTTCCGGCTCTTCGACAACCACAAGTACGCGCACATCGACCCGGCCCAGGACCAGAGCGAACTGACCCGTCTGGTCGAGGTCGATCCCGAGGAGCCTTTCATCCTGCACCCCGGGGAATTTGTGCTCGGCTCCACCTATGAAGTGGTCACCCTCGGCAACTCCATCGCCGCGCGCCTGGAGGGCAAGAGCTCGCTGGGACGCCTGGGGCTGCTGACCCACTCGACCGCAGGCTTCATCGACCCGGGCTTCTCCGGCCACGTGACCCTGGAGCTGTCGAACATGGCCACCTTGCCGATCAAGTTGTGGCCCGGCTCTAAGATCGGCCAGCTGTGCTTCTTCAAGCTGACCAGCGAAACCGAGAACCCCTACGGTTCGGGTCCCTACGGCAACCGCTACCAGGGCCAGCGCGGCCCGACCGCATCGCGCAGCCACCTGAACTTCCACCGCACCATCATCGAGAACTAGCGCCGGCGCGGCGCACTGCTCATCGTCCCGGCAGCCCGAACGGCCGCCGGGACGACGCGGTTAAGCCGCGGCGTCGCTGGCGGTCTTCTTCGGCGCGCGGATCGGGAGCAGCAGGACCAGCCCGGCCGCGAGGACCACCAAGATGCCAAGGATGCCGTAGCGCTGGGCCTGACCGGCGGCCACCAGCGGCGTGGCGATCGCGATGGCCGCGCCGAACAGCGCCGGCGCCAGGAAGGACACCGCGCGGCCGGTGGTGGCGTACAGGCCGAACATTTCGCCCTCGCGGCCGGCGGGGATCAACCGGGCCAGGTAGGAGCGGGCGGCGGCCTGGGCCGGTCCGACGAACAGGCACAGCAGCAGGCCGAAGATCCAGAAGCCGGCGGCGGCGGGGGAGAAGAACACCCCGGCCCCGGCCAGCAGCAGGCCCACCAGGGATCCGGTGATCACTGCCTTGGGGCCGATGGCGTCGTCCAGGCGCCCGCCGATGATCGCGCCGACCGCTGCCACCACGTTGCCCACGATGGCGAAGATGATGACCTCGCTCAACTCGAATCCGAAGGTGCCGGCGGCGATCACGCCGCCGAAGGTGAAGATCGCCGCCAGTCCGTCGCGGAACACCGCCGAGGAGAGCAGGAAGAAAATCAGGTTCTTGTCCTCGCGCCACAGGCTCGCGATATGCCGGAACAGCACCGCGTAGGAGCTGCGCAGCGGGATCCTGGTGCCCGACGCGGCGGGGGATTCGGGGATGACGAAGAACAGCGGCAGCGCGAACACCAGGCACCAGAGCGCGGAGAACACCGCGACCAGCCTCAGGTTCAGCGAGTTCTCGGTGGAGGCGCCGGGCCATGGGAAAACCGGTTCCACGAAGCCGAAGAGCACCAGTGCCAACGCCAGGATGCCGCCCACGTAGCCCATGCCCCAGCCGAAGCCCGAGACCTTGCCGACCGTGGCCGGGGTGGAGATCTGGTTGAGCACCGCGTTGTAGTTCACCCCGGCGAACTCGCTGGCGACCGACATCGCCGCGATGAGCAGCGCGCCGAACCACAGGAATCCGGGATCCGGGTAGACGAAGAAACCGGCGGCGCAGATGAGCACCAGCAGGACGGTGTTGACCATGATCCACAATTTGCGGCGCCCGGCGGCATCCGCGCGCATGCCGGTGACCGGCACCAGCAGGGCGATGAGCACCCCGCCGATGGCCAGCGCCTGCGAGAGCACGAGCGAGGCGTGGTCCTGGTCGCCGAATAGCTCGCTGGTCAGGTACACAGTGAACACGAAGGTGATCATCACCGCGTTGATCGCGGCCTGGCCCCAATCCCAGCTGGCCCACGCCCAGGTGTACTTGGTCAGCCATTTCTCTGCTGGTGGAATCGCCTGCGCCCGCTGATTGAAACTCATGCTCGCATAGTACCCGTTTGCGGTAATCAGCATGTGAATTCGCGGGATTCCACGGGGCGGCGGCGGGCTGCAGCGCGTTCGAGGGCTCGGGCCCGGTGGCCGCAGATTATGGCATGGAAACGCGCTGACATGAAGAAAGTCTGCGTGCAGACTGATAAAATCGCAGGTGCCGGCTATTTTTTGGTCGTCGAACTCTGCCCCATTTCCAGTCGACAGAGGAGACGCGTGCTCATCATTCTCAGTGCACTGTTTGCCACAGCACTGCTGTGCCCACTTCTTTTCCGGGTGCTGAAGCGAAACGCGTTCTACGTTGTCGCGGTGGTCCCCGCCGTGGGATTCATCTGGCTGCTCACCAAGCTGCCCGCGGTGCTGGACTCCGACCAGTCGCTGGCTTCCGGAGCCCCGAACGCCCCGCCGTCGATCAGCATCGACTGGATCCCCGGGCTGAACATCGGGCTGAACTTCCGCATGGACACCCTGTCCGCCACGATCCTGCTGCTGATCCTGGGTGTCGGCGCCCTGGTGCTGTTCTACTGCGCACGCTACTTCAAGAACGACGATCCGCAGATCGGCGGCTTCGCGGCCAAGATGGTCGCGTTCGCCGGAGCGATGACCGGCCTGGTCACAGCGGACGACGTGATCGTCATGTTCATCTTCTGGGAAATCACCAGTGTGCTGTCGTACCTGCTGATCGGCTTCAGCCAGGCCCTGATCACCGCGCGCCGCTCGGCCATGACCGCGCTGATCATCACGACCTTCGGCGGCCTGGTGATGCTCGCCGGCATCCTGATGCTCGGCGCCAGCGCCGGCAGCTACCAGCTTTCCGAGATCCTCGCGGCCTCCGGGCAGCTGGTCGAGCTCGGCGCCTCCACCGATGTGGCGGTCGCGCTGATCATCGTCGGCGCGCTGTCCAAGTCCGCGCTGGTGCCCTTCCATTTCTGGCTGCCCGGGGCCATGGCCGCGCCCACCCCGGTGTCCGCCTACCTGCACGCCGCGGCGATGGTGAAGGCCGGCGTCTACCTGATTGCGCGCCTGGCCCCCGGATTCGCCGAGACCAGACTGTGGGTGCCGATGACCGTCGGCATCGGCCTGGCCACCATGCTCATCGGCGGGTTCCGGGCGTTGAAGCAGTACGACCTGAAGCTGATCCTGGCCTTCGGTACCGTCTCCCAGCTGGGCTTCATCATCGCGATCTTCGGCCTGGGCACCCCTGACGCCGCCTTCGCGGCGCTGGCGCTGACCCTGGCCCACGGCCTGTTCAAGGCCACCTTGTTCCTGTCGGTGGGCATCATCGACCACAACACCGGTACCCGCGATATCCGCAAGCTCACCGGGCTGCGCCGCGCCATGCCGATCCTGACTACCGCCGCGGGCATCGCCGCGGCTTCCATGGCCGGGCTGCCGCTGCTGCTCGGCTTCGTGGCGAAGGAAGCTGTCTACGAGTCGGCGCTGCATCTGGACGCAGCGTGGGGCCCGTTCGCGTTGGCCGCCATGGTGCTGGGCGCCGCGCTGACCATGGCCTACTCGCTGCGTTTCTTCTTCGGCGCGTTCGGCGTGAAGAAGTACAAGGTGGACCCGCTGGTCTGCAAGCCGCCGACGCTGATCTTCCTGACCCCGCTGCTGGTGCTGAGCACCCTGACCATGGTGTTCGGGCTGTTCCCGTACCCGGTGGAGCTGCTGTCCAAGCATTGGTCCGAAGCGCAGGGCGGAGCCCCGGACATGCACCTGGCGGCCTTCGCCGGATTCAACGCGGCCCTGGGCCTGAGCGCGATCTCGGTGGGGCTGGGCCTGTTCTTCTACTGGATCCGCCGCCGCACCGACACCGGCGCACCGCTGCGCCGCATGGTCACCTCCGCCGAGGAGCTGTACCGCATGTCGGTGAACGTGCTGGACATGGCCGCAATCTGGATCACCGGCCGCACCCAGCGCGGTTCGCTGTCCTTCTACCTGGGCGTGATCCTGTCCGTGGTGCTGATCCTGCCGCTGGGCATCGCGCTGGCCGTGGAAACCCCGTGGCCGTCCAACTGGGTGGTCGCGGACCATCCGGCGCAGATCATCATCGGCGCGATCATCATCGCCGGCTGCGTCATCTCGATCGCCGCGCCCAAGCGCTTCATGGCCGTGCTGATGGTCTCGGTCACCGGCTACGGCATGGTGGCGATCTTCGCGCTGCAGGGCGCCCCGGACCTGGCGCTGACCCAGCTGCTGGTGGAGACCATCGTGCTGGTCTCCTTCGTGCTGGCGCTGCGCGCGCTGCCCAAGCGCCTGTGGGTGGGGCTGACCCGCATCAAGTGGGGCCGGGCGCTGCTGGCGATCGCGCTGGCGGTCATGGTCGTATACATCGCGATCGCGATGATGGCCTCCCGCGAACAGGCCCCGATCTCCCTGCAATGGCCGGAGCTGGCCTATTACGAGGGCTTCGGCAAGAACATCGTCAACGTGGCGCTGGTGGACATGCGCGTGTGGGACACCTTCGGTGAAATCACCGTGCTGGCCGCCGCGGCCACCGGCGTGGCCTCGCTGATCTTCGCCGGCCGCGGCTTCGGCCGGCGGGTGCGCGCCCACCAGGTGGCCCCGGGCAGCATCGACTCGGGCTCCGAAGCCATGGGCGCCACGGCGGAGAAGGAAGTGGAGCTGCGCATCGCCCGGCGCTTCGCCGTCAGCTCCAACCAGGACTGGCTGATGGCCGGCAACACGCTGGTGGCCGAGCGCCGCTCCATCATCTTCGAAGTGGTCACCCGCCTGATGTTCCACACGGTGCTGATCATGTCCGTGTACACCCTGCTGGCCGGGCACAACACCCCCGGCGGCGGCTTCGCCGGAGGCCTGATCGCGGGTCTGGCGCTGACCATCCGCTACCTGGCCGGCGGGCGCATCGAGCTGTCCGAGTCAATGCGCATCGCCCCGGGCATGCTGATCGGCGGCGGCATCGCGCTGGCCGGGCTGTCGGGCATCATGCCGCTGTTTGCCGGGGACGAAATTTTCACCACCTACGCGTGGGAGTTCTGGCTGCCGGTCTTCGGCGAGCACAAGTTCGTGACCTCCACGATCTTCGACATCGGCGTGTACCTGGTGGTGCTCGGCCTGGTGCAGGACGTGCTGCGCTCCCTGGGCAGCGAGATCGACCTGCTGTCCGAGGGCCGCAGCCCCATCGAACAACATGACCCAATCCAAGCCTCGCAGACGGGAGTCGGACGATGAGCGTGAACATCACCTTCCTGGTCATCACCGGGGTCCTGCTGGCCACCGGGTTCTATCTGGTGCTCGAACGCACCCTGACCCGCGTGCTGCTGGGCATCATGCTGCTGGGCAACGGGGTGAACCTGCTGATCCTGACCTCCGGCGGGCGCAAGGGCGCCGCGCCGTTGTTCAGGCCGGACCTGCCGGCGGACCAGTACTCCGACCCGCTGCCGCAGGCCCTGATCCTGACCGCCATCGTCATCACCTTCGCGGTAACTGCGTTCCTGCTCGCCATGATCTACCGCTCCTGGACGCTGACGAGTGCCGACGTGCTGGCCGACGACACCGAAGACATCAAGGTGTCGCAGTCCACCGCCTATGACGAGGAAGAGGATTCGCCGGTGGCCGAGGACACGACAGAATTCGTCGATGAAGAAGGCCGACCGATTCGCGAGGGGGAAGAGTGAATTTCCTGGATCTTGCTCCGCTGGCGGTGGTGCTGCCGATCTTCGGAGCCGGCGCGGCCTTCCTGGTCCGCCGCCGCATCAAGCTGCAGCGCCTGATCACCATCGGCATCCTGTGCGTGACCCTGGTGCTGGAGGCCGGCATGCTGGCCGCGGTGTGGGGCGGGGAAAGCTATGCGGTGCACATCGGCGGCTGGCAGTCGCCGTGGGGCATCTCGCTGATGGTCGACGGCTTCAGCGCGTTCATGCTGCTGATTTCCACCGTGGTGTCGCTGGCGGTGCTGTTCTACGCCACCAGCCAGGGCCTGGCCGACGGGGACGAGCCCGGGCCGGTGTCCGTGTTCCACCCGGCCTACCTGATCCTGCTGGCCGGGGTGTCCAACGCCTTCCTGGCCGCCGACCTGTTCAACCTGTATGTCGGGTTCGAGATCCTGCTGACCGCCAGCTACGTGCTGCTGACCCTGGGCGCCACGGCTGAGCGCATCCGCGCCGGCACCACCTACGTGGTGGTTTCCGTGGTTTCCTCGGTGATCTTCCTGATGGGCATCGCGATGACCTACGCGGCCACCGGCACCGTGAACATGGCCGACCTGGCCGTGAAGCTGCCGCAGCTGGACACGGGTCCGCAGCTGATCCTGCACGTGCTGCTGCTGATCGCCTTCGGCATCAAGGCCGCGGTCTTCCCGCTGTCGCTGTGGCTGCCGGACTCCTACCCGACGGCCCCGGCGCCGGTCACCGCGGTGTTCGCCGGCCTGCTGACCAAGGTGGGTGTGTACGCGATCGTGCGCACCGAGACGCTGCTGTTCCCCGGGGGCGCGGTGAACGCCGGGCTGCTGGTGGTCGCGGCGCTGACCATGGTCATCGGAATCCTCGGCGCGATCGCGCAGACCGACTTCAAGCGCATGCTTTCCTTCACGCTGACCAGCCACATCGGCTACCTGATCTTCGGGGTGGCAGTGGGCGGCGAGCTGGCCATTGCGGCGACCATCTACTACGTGGGCCACCACATCATCGTGCAGACCTCGCTGTTCATGGTGGCGGGGCTGATCGAGCGCCGGGCCGGCAGCGCGAACGTGACCCGGCTGGGCTCGCTGGCCAAGCTGTCGCCGGCGCTGTCGCTGCTGTTCTTCATCCCGGCCATCAATCTCGGGGGCATCCCGCCGTTCTCCGGCTTCCTGGGCAAGTTCGGGCTGCTGCACGCCGCCGCGCAGGACGCGGACGCGCTGACCTGGGTGGTCATCGGTGCCGGCCTGCTGACCAGCCTGTTGACGCTGCTGGCGATCATCCGCGTGTGGGCGCGCATGTTCTGGCGCCGTGCGGCGGACGCCGAGATCCCCAACCCGGACCTGGTGGACGAGGCCGCGAAGGTGGCCGACCAGACCGCCGCCGGCGGGGCGCAGGCACCGCATCTGGGCCTGAAGCTGGCCCGCGAGCTCGAATCCGCCGCGCTGCCGTGGGGCATGCGCTATGCCACCGGGTCGCTGGTGGTGGCGGGCATCGCGCTGACGGTGTTCGCCGGGCCGATCTTCGAGTTCTGCCAGCGCGTGGCGGCGCAGCTGATCGCCCATGAACCGTACATCAACGCCATCCTGAACTACTGAGCGGAGGGAAAGCATGCCGAACAAGAACCTGGCCCCGCGCGACCAGCGCATCGACGACGCGCTGGACACCGCCGGCGTCCGCCACCGCGCCACGCTCAAGCAGGAATGGCCGTTGCTGCTGTTGCTGGTTTTCGTCTGGGGAGCGCTCTGGCAGGATTTCTCCCCGGGAAACCTGATCTTCGGGGCGATCATCGCCCTGGTCATCGTCAACCTGTTCCCGCTGCCTCCGGTGGTGCTCTCCGGGCGGTTGAACCTCTGGTACTGCGTCAAGCTGTTCGTGTGGTTCCTCGGCCAGGTCATCGCCGCCAGCGTGCACGTGGCCTGGCTGGCAGTGGTGCGGGGCAAGCAGACCCGCAGCTCGGTCATCGCCGTGCCGCTGCGCACCGATTCGGACTTGATCGTGATGACCGTGGGACACGTGCTGACGCTGATACCCGGGTCCTTCGTGCTGGACGTGGACCGCAGCTCCTCGACCCTGTACCTGCACTACATCGACGTCGACTCCGCACGGGAGGTCGAGAAGGCGCGGGAGAACATCCGCGACATCGAACGCCGCCTGATCATGGCGATCGGCAGCCAGGACGAGTACGAAGCCATCAAAAACGAATGCAGTCCCAGGGTGAGAAGGAAGAAGGAGCAGCCATGATCGAAGTTGTCATCTGGATCTGCGGCAGCCTGCTGGCCTTGGGCGGCATCGCCTGCCTGATCCGCGTCGTCAAGGGCCCCTCGATCCTGGACCGGGTGCTGGCGTTGGATGTGATGCTGCTGATTATTTCCGCAGCCCTGTGCCTGGAGATGGCGCTGAACCGGCACACCGACTACCTGTTGTTCGTGGTGGCCGCCTGCACCCTCGGATTCATCGGATCGGTGACCGTCTCGCGCTACGTGTCGGATCAGAGGAATGCGTAATGGAGCTTTTCCTCGACATCCTCGTTGCGGTCCTGCTGATCCTCGGATGCCTGATGTCCCTGATCGCGGGCATCGGCCTGCTGACCTTCCCCGACATGCTCACCCGCATGCACGCGGCCACCAAACCCCAGGTGCTCGGCTTCCTGCTGATCTTCGCCGGGCTGGCCATCCACCTGCGCAACTGGACCATCGTCCCGGTGCTGATCCTGGCGTGGGCCATGCAGCTGCTGACCGCTCCGGTGTCCGCCCACATGATCGGACGTTCGGGCTACCGCACCAAGCACGCGGCCAAGGACACCCTGTTCTCCGACGAGCTGCGCCAAGTTGTGGACAAGGTGAGCTCCGGGTCGGCCACCGGCGCCATTCCGGTCGTCGACAGGCAAGACCCCGGGCCGGACGGAAAATAGCCTTCCCGCAACGAACGGCGGCGGGCCATCACCCCGCTGGGGAATGGCCCGCCGCCGTTGCGCCGGGGGTTCTACTTGGTGAACTTGGCGATGGCCTTGGTGGCGCCGCGATCGGCCAGCACCTGGATGACTGCCGCGACCACGGCTGAGAAGACGGCGAAGGTCAGCGCCTGGCGCATGGAGGCCTCGGCTGCTTCCTCGCTGCCCTTGCGCGGGGCGGTGCTGCCGGTGAAACCCTTCCAGAGCTGGTCGACCAGTTTGCTGCCGACGAAGCCCGCACCCAGGGAAATACCGGTGGCGATGAGCTTTTGTACTGTGTTCATGTGGACCTCACGTTCAACGTTGCGACTTGTCGTTCCGTTGCCAGCTTACCTGCGGTATGGTGGGTGGGCAGCAATTATTCCGACAGGGGAGCGTCAGGCCGTTCGCGGCAAAAGACGCTGAGAGTGCGATAGATCGCAGACCCTCGAACCTGCCCCGGCTAGTACCGGCGAAGGAAGTCGAGCATCTCGGATGCGGACCGGCGTCTGATGGCGCCCTTAATCCGTTCATCCCCCCTCCTGTATCAAGGAGGACATCTTATGAGTACATCCCGCACGACGCAGCGCAGCACCTGGCGCGTAGTCGACATCGTCATCGCCTCGGTGATCGCCGTCGCCTCCGGCGTGGTCTTCTGGGCCTGGTCCGCCAGCTACGGCCTGTTTTCGCTGGCCTTCACCGCCTTCCCGCCCGGCACCGCCCTGCTGACCGGCCTGTGGCTGTTCCCGGCGGTGCTCGGCGCACTGATCATCCGCAAGCCAGGCGCGGCCCTGTTCTGCGAAGTGCTGGCCGCGGTTGTCGAAGCACTGCTGGGCACGCACTGGGGCATGCCGGTGCTGATTTCCGGGCTGGTCCAGGGCCTCGGCGCCGAGCTGGTGTTCGCGCTGTTCCGCTACCGCAACTGGAACCTGCCGGTGGCGCTGCTGGCGGGTCTGGGATCGGGCCTGTTCGCCGGCCTCAGCGAAGCCTACGTGGTGGGCAGCGTGGCCGAATACACCGAGGCCATGAAGCTGTTCCACGTGGGTGCCACCGCCTTCTCCGGCCTGGTGGTCGCCGGCCTGCTGTCCTGGTGGATCACCCGGGCACTGGCCCGCACCGGCGCGCTGAGCAACCTCGCCAGCCGCCGCGCGCACCTGGAGCCGGCGTTCGCGGTGCGAAAATGAGCGCCGCCGCCAACGGGCGTACGGCCCCGTTGACCCGGCAGGGAGTGCAGATCAGCGCCCGCAGGTTCACCTGGCAGCATGCGGAGCGCGCGCGCCCGGCCATTGCCGGGCTGGACGTGCACATCCCCGCGGGGCAGAAGGTGCTTTTGCTGGGCCCGTCCGGGGCCGGCAAATCCACCCTGCTGCACGCGCTGGCCGGTGTGCTCGAAGTCGATGAGGAGGCCGGCCCGCGCGGCGAGCTGCTGGTTGGCGGGCAGGACGCGTTCGCGCGCTCCTTCCCGGTGGGCCTGATGCAGCAGGATCCCGAAACCCAGGTGGTGCAAAGCCGGGTGGGCGACGACGTCGCCTTCGGCGCCGAGAACCTGGGGGTCGAACCGCAGGAAATCCGCGCGCGGATCCCGCAGGCGCTTCAGGCAGTGGGCCTGGGGGCGCTGGGCTACGAGCACCGCACGCAGGAACTGTCAGGAGGACAGAAGCAGCGCCTGGCCTTGGCCGGGATCCTGGCCATGCGCCCCGGACTGATGCTGCTGGATGAACCGACCGCGAACATCGACCCGCAGAGCATTCCGCCGTTGCGCGACGCGGTGATCGGCGCCGTCGAATCCACCGGTGCGACGCTCATCGTGGTGGAGCACCGGCTGGAGGCCTGGGCCCGGCATGTGGACCGGGTGCTGGTGCTCGCCCCCGGAGGAGGGATCGCCCACGACCTGCACCCCGACGCGCTGGTCGGCGACGAGGAGGTCCGCGCCGAGCTGGCGCGGGCGGGGGTCTGGATCCCGGGTTATGTGCCGCAGACCTCGCCGGTGCCGCAGGCCTCCGGCGCCCCCATGCTGCACGCCGAGCAGCTGGTGTGCGCGCGCGGCGAACAGGCGGTGCGCACCGCGCCGGCCAGCTTCGAGGTCACCGCAGGCAGCGCCCTGGTGATCCGCGGTGAGAACGGGACCGGGAAGTCCACGCTCGCGCTGACCCTGGGCGGACTGCTGGAACCGGTGTCCGGCCAGTTCGCCGCCAGCGGCCAGCTGGCCGACGGGCTGCCGCCTTCGCCGTTCAGCTGGAAGGCCGGTGCGCTCATCGCGCGCATCGGCTCGGTGTTCCAGGAACCCGAACACCAGTTCGTCACCCAGACCGTGCGCGAAGAGCTGGCTTTCGCGCCGCTGCGTGCCAAGCGCGGCGCGGCCGAGGAGCTGAAGTACGACACGCGGCAGGTCGAGGCCAGGGTGGAGGAGCTGCTGGTGCGGCTTGGCCTGCAGGACCTGGCCGAGGCGAACCCGTTCACGCTCTCCGGCGGGGAGAAGCGCCGGCTGTCGGTGGCTACCGTGCTGGCCGCCTCGCCGGACGTGGTGATCCTCGATGAGCCGACCTTCGGGCAGGACGCCAATACCTGGCGCGAGCTGGCGCAGCTGCTGATTGAACAGCTCGCCGGATCCACCGCGATCATCGCGGTGACCCATGACGAGCACTTCGCCGCGGCGCTGGGGGCCCACGAGCTGGTGCTGGCACCGGCCCAGGCGGCTTCCGGAAGGTCTTCTTCGGCGCCGATGCTCGATGCACCGGTGGGGGACAGCTGGCTGGCGAAGATTAATCCGCTGGCCAAGTTCGGCGCGATCGCCGGGGCCACCTTGCCGCTGATCAGCACGGTGGACTGGGTTTCGGCCGCGGTGGTCATCGCGGCCACGCTGCTGATGCTGCCGCTGGCCGGGTTGGGGATCGGGGCGTTCTTCCGCCGCGGCTGGCCGCTGCTGGTGGCAGGTGTCCTGGCGGCCTGGGGCATTGCCCTGGTGGGCCAGGATTCCGGGCGGGTGCTGCTGGACCTGGGGATCTTCGATATCACCGAGGGCTCGGTGGCCGGCGGCATCGCCACGGGGCTGCGTGCCCTGGCCATGGCGGTTCCGATGGTGCTGCTGCTGTCCACCACGAACCCCAGCGACCTGGGCGGCGCGTTGTCGCAGCAGCTGAAGGTGCCGCACCGCTTCGTCCTCGGAGCGCTGGCCGGCATGCGTCTGCTGGGGTTGATGGTGGAGGAATTCACCACGCTGACCCTTGCACGGCGGGCCCGCGGCATCGGCAACCTAGGCACCGTGCGCCAGCGTGTAGGGGCGAAGCTCGGCCAGCTGCTGGCGCTGCTGGTGCAGGCGATCCGCCGGGCCGGGCGCCTGGCCACCACCATGGAGGCCAAGGGATTCGGCACCGGGCAGCGCACCTGGATCCGCACCGCCACGTTCACCCGGCGGGACGGCGCGGTGCTGGCCGTCGGCGTCCTGCTGGGCGCCGCGGCCATCACGGCCGCGATCTGGGCCGGAACCTACAACTTGATCTGGTAGCCGGGGCTAGCGGATCGAATCGGCCAGGGCGCTGAGCTGCGCATGCAGCTCGGCGTCCATCCGGATCGGCTTGGCATCCAGCGTGCGCACCGGGGTGAGCAGGCGGACCGAGGACACCAGCCACACGCCGTCGGCCTGGTACAGGTCCTCCGGGCGCAGCGGGCCGTAGCCCAGTTCCCAGCCGTCCTGGCGCGCGGCGTCGAAGATGGCGCTCTGGGTGGTGCCGGGCAGGATGCCGGTTTCCAGCATCGGGGTCAGCAGGCGTCGGGTGTCGCCGTCGCGCTGGGCCAGCAGCACGGTGGCGGTGGGGGCTTCGAGCACCACGCCGTCGGCGGAGGTGAAGATGACCTCGTGGGCTCCGTGCTTGCGGGCGTAGCGCAGCGCCGCCATGTTCACCGCGTAGGACAGGGTCTTGGCGCCCATCAGCAGCCACGGCGCGCGCTCGGCGAGCTTCGAATCGTAGCCGCGGTCGAGGAACAGCACATCCACTCCGGTTTCGCGCTGCTCCATGCCGATGCGCGGGGCCGGGGAGACGGTGACCCAGCACACGGCCGGGTCGTGGTCCAGTTCGCCGCGCATGGCCACGAGCTTGACCACGGCTTCCTCGGCGCCTCCGGTGGCGTCGAAGTCGGCAACGGCGGTGTCCACTGCGGCACGCCAGCTGCGTTCGTCCGGAATGGGAAGGTCGGAGGTTTCGGCCGAGATGGCCAGGCGAGCCAAGTGGGCCTCGAACTTGCGGACGGTCTGCTGGGTGTACAGCATCGACTCGAAGACCCCGTCGCCGCGGTTCACACCCTGCAAGGTGACCGGGAGCTGGGGCGCGCTGATGTCGGCAAGGCGTCCGGCGGGATAGGCCGGATCGAGGAATACAAGAGAACTCATTCTCCAAGGTTATCGAATTTCGCGCCCTGCTCGCGCGCGAAGCCCCCTGTCCACACCGCTTGGACGATATTCCAACATGCGGCAGGGGATTCGATAGGCTAGGCAAAGATGTTTTTGCCCGTCGCTGTCGGTGGCGGGCTGCGGCGCACACGCCGCGGACGCCCATGGGCGCTGACGTGAGGGGGTGCCGCGATGTGGCCGAGTAATGAAGTGATGCTGCAGATCGGTGGCGTCGTGTGGAGCATCCTGGTCGCGGCCGAACTGGCGGTCCGCTATTTCATGATCGGCATCGTCCCCGGCAACCGGCGCCCCACCACGGCGATGGCCTGGCTGCTGGCCATCTTCTTCATCCCGGTGGTCGGACTGGTGGCCTACTGGCTGTTCGCCAACCCGAGGCTTTCGCGCCGCCGGCTGGAGAAGCAGAAGCGGGCGCACGACGAGATCATGCGCGGCACGGCCCACATGCAGTTGCCCGAGGAATTCCATTCCACGGAGGAATGGGTCGAATCCGCGGTCATCCTGAACCGTAATCTGGGCGCCATGCCGTTGGAAGGCGGGAACACCGTGCAGGTGCTCTCCGACTACCGTGGTTCGCTGGAAGCCATGCGCGAGGAGATCGACAAGGCCAAGCGCTACGTGCATATCCAGTTCTACATCATGGGCGACGATCCGGATTACGTTGACCCGGTGCTGGATTCCCTGGAAGCCGCAGTGCAGCGCGGGGTCAACGTGCGACTGCTCTTCGACCATCTAGGGACGCTGCGGGTGAAAGGCTACCGCAACTTCAAGAAGCGGCTGAAAAGCTCCGGCATCAACTGGCGCCCGATGCTTCCCATCGACCTGATCGGCCGGCGTTGGCGCCGGCCGGATCTGCGCAACCACCGCAAGATCCTGGTCATCGACGGCGAGGTCGCCTTCACCGGGAGCCAGAACCTCATCGAACCCGGCTACAAGCGCGAATCAGCGCACAAGGTGGGGCGCGAATGGGTCGAGATGATGCTGCGGGTGGAAGGCCCGCTGGTGCGCAGCCTGGACGTCACCTTCGCCACCGACTGGTGGCAGGAAGACGACGGCCAGGAGGTGCTGATGGACATCACCGAGGCCAGGCACCCGCTGCCCTACGACGACCGGCCCGGCAGCACGCTGGCCCAGCTGCTGCCCAGCGGCCCGGGATTCGGCGGGGAAAATAACTTGCGCCTGTTCAACACGCTGATCTATTCGGCCTCCGAGCGGTTGATGATCACCAGCCCCTACTTCGTGCCGGACGACTCGTTGCTCTACGCCATCACCACCGCCGCCCAGCGCGGGGTGGAAGTCCACCTGTTCGTCTGCGAGGAGGGGGACCAGTTCCTGGTGCACCACGCGCAGCAGTCCTACTACCAGCAGCTGCTGGAGGCCGGGGTGCGGATCCACCGATACCCGGCGCCGATGGTGCTGCACACCAAGTGCTTCACCGTGGACAACGAGGTGGCGGTGGTCGGCTCCTCGAATATGGACATGCGCTCATTCAGCCTGAACATGGAAATCTCGGTCATGCTGCTAGGCCAGGAAATGGTCGACGCGGTGAACGCGGTGCAGAACGACTACCTGGAGATCTCCTCGGAAATCAGCCTGGCCGAATGGCGCCGCCGTCCACGCATGCAGCGCTGGATCGACAACGTGGCGCGCCTGACCGCCACCTTGCAGTAGCGCCGGGCATGGCGCGCCACTCCTTTCCGCGGGGTGTAGCCGGACAAAGCTCTGTCGCTCTGTGCCATGCGGTGTCGTGGTTCCCTCCACGAAGCAGGATTTCGCTCAGTCCACAAAAATGAGCGGTGGAACCGGCAGCGCGGTTCCACCGCTCATATTCAATACCCGTGGCAGGGCAGCTTAGCTACGCGGCAACGCACCGGGAAGCGGTGGCACCACTGGCGGCAGCTGGCGTTCAGGAGCGGCCTTCCGACGCCGGTTATCGAATTCTTCCAGTTTATCGGTGAACGGTTGCACCTCTCCGGTACATAGCGTCCCGGCGGCAGGCAGGCGCTTGGTCAGCAGGTAACGGTCCATCGCATCGGTGATACACCTTGACGTGCCGTAGGCGGTGTGGCCCCAACTGTTGCTGCTCAGAAGCCGAGAGTTGGGCATCAACTTCGAGACCTTCTGGGCCCCGGAATAATTCGTGGCCGGATCCCAGAAGTTTCCAACCACCAGCATCGGATTCACGGTCCGCTTGGTGAAGGGACCCTTATAGGTGTCTTCGTCCTTGGCCTTCCACGTGGTGCTGGCGCACGGAGCTGAACTCCACGTCCATATCTGTCCGAATCCCGGTGCACTCTTACCTGCGTTTTCCGCGTAGCGAGACCAGTTCTCGGCCTTCGACGGGTTGCGTGAGTCGGTGCACAGCACCGTCTGGTAGGCCTCGGGCCAGTTCTCATAGGGGAACGCGAAACCGGTGGCGGCAGCCTTGCCGGCAATTTCTTTCGCCGCAGTCTTTTGCTCTTCCTCGATGGCACGCAGGCTTTGGGCCAATGCCTTGTGAGCCGTCTTCATCGTGGACTTGGCCGGTGCCTTAGCCTTGCTTGTCGACTTCGGGAACGTGGTTCCCTTCGATGCGGCCCGGTCCTGGAGCGCCAGCAAGGTATAGGTCAGTTCCGGGTCTACCATGGCGGATCCCTGCGGATCGTACATGTAATTGAGCAGGACCGAGAACATTGTCGCTGCGGTGATCGAGTAATCGTACTCGGGATAATCCGGGTCGGAGAACACCAGCGGTGAACGCCGCAATTCGGCCATGATCTCGCGATAGAGCTTCTCCGGATCGCCATAGCCAGCCAACATGCAATAGTCCTGACCGGCCTTCTTACAACGGCTCAGAATCCCGCGCATGGCTTTCTCGGCGCCTTCGCCCGATTTCATGCGTTGGGTCTGCGGCGTCCACATGTTGGTGAGGGTGCCAGCCCAGGCCACGGGATCGAGTACCCCGTCGATGGCCACCGTGCGGACCTTGTCGGGGAACATGTTGGCATAGACGGTACCGAGATAACTGCCATAGGAGAAGCCCAGATAACTCAGTTGCTTGTCACCTACCATGCGGCGCAACACATCCATGTCACGGGCGACCTGGGCGGTCGACATTGAGGTGGAGAGGGGCTTGCCGGTGGTGGAGCAGGCCTTGCCGAAGGACTTGGAGGACTGTACGAAGGCACGTGTTTCCTTGGCTGTGACCGGGTAGGGGACGTTCATGCCCGCTAGCGCAGTGTCTTGGGCGCCGAAATTTTTCCAGCAACGCACGTTGTCGCTGAAGTTGGTGCCGCGCGGATCAAACCCGACGATATCGAAACGCTCAAGCACAGCGGGGGAAATGAATTCGGGGGCCATCGAGGCAAAATCTATCCCGGAACCACCCGGGCCCCCGGGGTTCACGAACAGGGTTCCAATGCGCTTGGACTGGTTTTTCGCCTTGATTCGCAATAACGCGACCTCGGTTTTGGCCCCACGTGGGTTGTCGTAGTCCAAGGGCAATTTCACCGACGTGCATTGGGCGCCTGCGGCCAGCTGTGCGCAGTTGAACCACTTCGGACGGGGTGTCGTAACCCCGTCAACGCGTTTGCGTTCGGCCTTGCTCGTCTTGTCATGTGCACTTTGTGCGGTTGTCTGCGCCGTGAACACACTCAGCGCGGCGCTTTCCTTGGTTGGCGGGGGTGCTGAATTAGCAGGAACGACGAAACCCGTTCCTGCCACGAGTCCCACCGCCATCGCCATGCCCAGGGCACGACCCCATCGTTTGTTTGTCATGTCAGTTCCTTCCCAAGTAGGTGCTCTGCATGGCATCTCGGACGGTCGGTCACTTGGCCATTATTGAATTATCTTGGACTCGATGGATAAATTAAGCGTTTGGAGTGTAACGATTTGGCAAAGGCTCTTCCAAACTCTGGAAAAATGAAAGCCAAGTCGCAGAACACGGTCGTTGGTGGTGCGAGTTCGTCCGCAGCACTTTCAAACTCAGTCAGGAAGCGCTCCATGCCGGGACGCAGGATTCTCAGGAAGATCGCGCCTGCCACTTTCGCAGAATTTCAGACGAATTTTCAGACCAATGGGGTAGTGCTTCGACCTGATAGTGCCGGGCACCCAACAGAGCGAAAGCTGACGCCTGGCCGGAGAACGCCTTGTCAGTCCATAGCGAAGCTGATTCCATCCTGCGTCCCGCGACCGCGGGCCAGCCTGCGCAGACAAGGTCTGCATGCAGGCGCGAAAAGTATTGTTTGCGGTGATGCGGCAATGGCTGGCAAGAAGTAGTTTTGAACCTGTGATTCTTCTTGTTCCGCCGCGTTCCGATGTGACGGTCGAAATGCGCTGTGCGCTGTTGTCGGTGTTTGGCTTGTCCCGGAAACACGCTGAAGCCCCGACAAGGAAGGTAACCTTCTGCTGCTCCCAACGCATGGGTAGCATACCCGGAGAATATCCGCCGGTATTGCCGAGTGGATGACTCGCTGTCTGAAGTGGCCTAGGGCTACTGGCTGGCGGCGGCGATAGGCTGGTCCGGGAACGACGAGCCCAGAGCGGAGAGCACACCCACGGACTTGGTGATGACTTCGTCCCATTCATCCTGGGCCTCGGAATCGGCGGTGATCGCCCCGCCCAGGCCCAGGCTCAGCCTCCATCCGTCGTCCGGCGTCCGGTCGCAGACCAGGGTGCGGATGACCACCGAGAAGTCTGCGGATCCGTCAGCGCCCAGATATCCCACCGCACCGGAATACAGTCCGCGCTCGCGCTGGTCCTCCAGCTCGTTCAGGATTTGCATGGTGGACAGCTTCGGCGCTCCGGTCATGGAGCCGGGCGGGAAGGCCTCCCGCAGCGCCTGCGCGGACAGCGCCGGATCGCGCAGCTGGGCGTCGATGGTGGAGACCATCTGGTGCACGGTGGCGTAGCTTTCCACCGCGCAGAGCCGTGCCACGCGCACCGAGCCGGGCACCGCATGGTGCGAGAGGTCATTGCGCAGCAGGTCGACGATCATGATGTTTTCCGCGCGGTCCTTGGGGCTGGTCGCCAAGTCCTGCTTCAGCGCCAGGTCTTCAGGCACGGTAGCCCCGCGCGGTCGGGTTCCCTTGATCGGCTCGGCACGCAGCAGCCCGGTGGCTCCCAGGCTCAGGAAACGCTCCGGGGAAATGCTGGCCACCTCGGTGCGTCCCATGCGCAGGTAGTGGGCGAAAGGCGCGGGGCTGGAGGTGCGCATCCGGCAGTAGGCCTCGAAGGGGCTGTAGCGCGCGACGGTGGCGGTCAACTCGGTGGTCAGACAGACCTCGTAGGTGTTTCCCTCGTAAATTTGTTGTTGGGCGCAGGCGATTTTGTCCTTGTAGCCCTGCTCGGTGTCTGCGCAGGTGAATTCCACCGGCTGCAGGTCCACCGCGAGGCGGTGCTGGACTCCGGCCCCGGCCAGGTGCTCGGTGATCCACTCCCGCAGGTGCACGGGTGCGTGGATGGCCATCTGCCCGGTGCGGTGGTTGATGACCAGCACGATATTCGGTGCGAAGAACCCCGCGTCGGGGCGTCCGGAGCGATGCCCGGTTGCCGGCGCGGTGTCGGAGCCGACCTCCCGCTTGAGCTCGTAGCCCAGGTAGCCGACCCAGGCCGGCAGCGGGTAGTGGTCCGGAATGGTGCCGGCGGCGGGCCACAGGCCCTGCAACGATTCAAAGAATCCGGGCTGCAGACGCAGGCTGGCCCCGCCGCGCTGCACCGTGGTGCCGACGGACGAGCTCTGCAGCAGGGGATAGGCGTCGCCGACCGCCAAGGCGATCAGCGAGTACTTGTTGCGGTCCAGCGGATCGGTGAGATGGTGGCTGGTGGATTCCAGCAGGGCTGCATGCTCCAGTCCCTCGGCCAGCGCTTCAAACAGGGTGGCGGCATCTGCCGGGGCTGCATGGTGCCCGGCCAGCGGCGGCGCGGCGGAGGCCGGTGCGGCGGGCGGAAGCAGGTCGCGCAGGCGGGCCGGCAGGAAGGCGCTGAGTCCGAGCAGCTGCTCGAATGGCGGGTGCGGGCCGTCGGCGTCGAGGACCAGGTCTGCGGCGCTGGGAATGTCGTCCCGGGACAGGTAGTCCTCTTCCTGGGCGGCCCAGCGCTCCCAATGTGGAGCATAGGTCTGGCCGTCGCGCCGCAGGGCGCGCTGCTTGCGCACCTCGGGCGGGGCCTGGAGCCAGATGCTCAGGTCGAGCAGGTCGCGGACCCGGCGGTGCGCGGCGCCCACGCCCTCCACGATGACGACCTGTGCAGGGTCGAGACTGGTGCGGGCGCCGAGCGCGCCGGCATCCCAATCCCACAGTGACCAGCTGGCGGTGCGGCCGTGGGCAAGCTGTTCGAGCAGGCCCGAATAGAGGTCCTGGGCGGGCTGGAGCCCGTCCCAGCCGTAGTAGAGGTCTTCCAAGCGCAAGATCGCCACCGAGGCGGTTTGGGACAGCTGGTTCGCTAGCAACGATGCCAGGCTGCTCTTTCCCGAGCCGGAGCGTCCATCAAGAGCAATGAGGTAGGGTCTAGCGGTTTCCACGAGAGGCTATATTACTCCTGACGTAGTCAACGAGTGCAGGAAGGGCTGCGGAGACGAGCTTCCAGGTCTCGCGGAAGTCTCCCGCGTCGCCGTACCACGGGTCGTAGACTCCCTGGCGGTCGTGGGGTTCGCTGGCGGCGACGGGGTCGAAGGATCTGAACATGCGCAGCATGGGGCGCTCGCTGGGGTCGATCTCCGTCAATGCCGGAACGAGATCTTCGAAGTGATCGGTGTCCATGGCCAGTACCAGGTCCACGGCGCCCAGTTCGTCGGCGCCAATAAGGGTTGCGACGTGGTCAGAGGCATCCAGGCCGTGGGCGCGCAGGGTGCTGGCGGCACGCGGGTCGATCCCGTTGCCAGCTTCCCCCTCGCTGAGAGCCCGGGAGCAGACCTCGACCTCGGTCACCTCTGCATCGTGCAAGGCGCTTTTCAGCATGTACTCGGCCATGGGAGAGCGACAAATATTTCCCGTGCACACGATCATTATCCGGAACATGGCATCAGTCTATGGCCAGTTCACATTTCGATCGAGGGCTACGCGCAAGATAATCAGCAACGATACGGCAACGATTTGGAGCAACTCCAAAATCGCGGGTGATTAGTGGATAAGGAGCATCATCGCGGCTACGAGGATGAACAGGACGCCGAAGACGATATTGAGCATCTTGGCTCCGCGCACGGTCGTGGTGAAGCGCTGGAAGCTGCGGGCGGTGCCCGCGAAGAAGAAAAACATCACCAGCACGTCGACCGCAATGATGGTGCCGATAAAGATGAGGTACTGAGGCAGCAGCGGCTGGTCGGTGCGGATGAATTGCGGCGTGAAGGCCAGGAAGAAGACGATCGCCTTCGGGTTCAGCAAGTTGACCAGGATGCCGCGGCGCAACATGGCCCCGCGAGTGAGCGTGCCGCCGGTGCTGGTTCCGTCCGAGGCGACATCGGGTTTGGACAGGATCATGCGGATGCCCAGGTAGACCAGGTAGGCGGCGCCGGCATAGCGGATGCCCGCGAAGAGCAGCGGAGAGCTGGACACCAGCAGCCCCACGCCGGCGGCAACGATGACCACATGGATCAGCAAGGCGATCTGCTGGCCGAGCACTCCCCAGATGGAGGCGCGCCAGCCTTGGCGCATCGAGTTGTTCATCGTGTTGATGGCCCCGGCGCCCGGGGTGAAACTGATGACGATGGATGCGCCGAGAAGCGAAAGCCAGAGTGAAAGTGCCACCTGTCTAGGGTAGTGGCATCGCCGGGGTTCTTTTCACTCGAAGACCGGTCATGACGGGCGCAATGGCGGGAGGCTTATTTGGGCTGGGCAACGACTTCCAGCCGGGCCTCATCCACGCCGGCGACGGCTCGGGCCATGAAGTCGCTGAGCAGCTCGATCTGCTGCTCGTCGTAGGAGGAGATCAGGTCCGTCATCTTTGCGCCGAGCGGGCGGAACATCTCCCGTGCCTCGGTCATGGCCTTGTCGGTCAGGGCGATGTGCACGCTGCGGCGGTCCTGCTCGCTGCGGCGGCGGGTGATGTAGCCCAGCCGGTCCAGCCGGTCGAGCATGGCCGTGGTGGCGGGGGAGCTGAGCTGCAATTCCCTGCTCAAGTCCCGGGGCGACGGCAACGTCCCGGCGCGCTGGTACTTCATGATCACGGTCAGGCCGTTCATGTCGGTCCGGTGCGTGCCGTAGTGGCCGCCGGTGGATTCAACATAGCGGTCCGAGGCCTGCCCGAAGTCCTGCAGCAGCTGCAACAGTCGGTGGTGGGTGCTCGCTTCCATCCTCTAATCATAAACTAAGCAAACAATTCCATCATCAAACTAAAAGTTGGTACGCTGGAGCGGTAGGCCGCAGCGGTCGCACCTACTTGGACCAACTTTGAGGACAGCACCATGTCACACGTAGCGAAAGTCGATGAGCCTGCCGAGCGCTCCATCAGCGGGAAGGCCATCGCCATCCGGGCGGTGGTGTATTCACTGCTGATCGTGCTCTGGATCGGCATCGCCGGAGTCGGCGGACCGACCTTCGGCAAGCTCTCGGAGGTCCAGACCAACGACCAGACAGCATTCCTGCCGGCCAGCGCCGAAGCCACGCAGGCCCTGGAATGGCAGAACAAGTTCCGCACGAGCGACGCAATTCCCGCGGTGGTGCTGGTGACCTCCGACGAGGGGGTGGACCAGAATCAGGCCACAGCGCTCGCCGGGAAGCTCTCCGAATTCGAATTCCTCGACGGGCAGGTAACCGGTCCGTTCCTGGCCGAGGACGGCAAGGCGGCAGAATTCATCCTGCCGATCTCCTCGACGGTCAAGGCCGACGAGGGCGTGACCGCGCTGCGGGCCCTGCTGGCCGATATCCAACCGGAGGGCATGCAGGCCTACGTCACCGGCCCCGCCGGCTTCTCCGCAGACCTGATCGAGGCCTTCGGGGGCATCGACGGGGTACTGTTGGGCGTCGCCCTGGTGGCGGTGCTGGTGATCCTGCTGTTGGTCTACCGTTCGCTGCTGCTCCCGCTGACCGTGCTGATGACGTCGATGGTGGCGCTGTGCGCCGCCATCCTGGTGGTCTACTTCATGGCCAAGGAGGGCATCATCCGACTGGATGGCCAGGCCCAGGGCATCCTCTCGATCCTGGTGATCGGTGCGGCCACGGACTACTCGCTGCTGTTCGTCGCCCGCCACAAGGAAGCCTTGTCCTCCGGGCTGAACCGCTGGCAGGCCGTGGCCAAGGCCTGGAAACGCTCGCTGGAACCGATCATCGGCTCGGGCGGCACCGTGACCGTTGGCCTGCTGTGCCTGCTCTTCTCCGATTTGAACTCCAACAAGGCGCTGGGCCCGATCGGCGCCTCGGGCATCGTCTTCTCGATCATCGCCGCCCTGTCCTTCCTGCCCGCAGTGCTCGGACTGCTGGGCCGCGCCGCCTACTGGCCGTTCATGCCCAAGCCCCAGGACGCCGATACCCAGGCCCAATCCAAGCCGGGTTTGTGGGACAGCATTGCAACGTTCGTCGCCTCCCACCCGCGTCCGATCTGGATGATCACTGCCGTGGTGCTGGCCATCGGCGCGGCGTTCTCGCTGCAGCTCAAGGCCAGCGGCGTGCCGCAAAGCGAACTGGTGATCGGCGGATCCGAGGCCCGTGACGGGCAGGTCGCGCTCGGCGAGCATTTCCCGGGCGGCAGCGGATCCCCGGCCGCCGTAATCGTCGACGAGGCGGAAGCGAACACCACGCTGGATGCGGTTCTGCAGGTGCCCGGCGTGGATTCGGCCTACCTCCAGGCCGAGGACGGCGGCCCGGCCATGGCCCAGCGCGGCGCTCCGGCCTACACCGTCGAGGGGCGCAACCTCATCTCCGTCACCCTGAGCGACGCGGCGGACTCGGACGAGGCGGCGAACACCGTCACGCAGCTGCGCGCCACGGTGCACGAGATCGATTCCTCGACGCTGGTCGGCGGAACCACCGCAACCCAGATGGACAAGAACTCCACCGCGCAGGCGGACCTGTTCAAGATCATCCCGATCACCCTGGCCGCGATCCTGGTCATCCTGATGCTCCTGCTGCGCTCCATCCTGGCGCCGGTGCTGCTGATCCTCACCACGGTGCTCTCCTACGGGACGGCGATGGGCGTGAGCGCCCTGGTATTCAACAATGTGCTGGACTACGTGGGTGCGGACCCATCGGTGCCGTTGTTCGGCTTCGTGTTCCTCGTGGCCCTGGGCGTGGATTACAACATCTTCTTGATGACCAGGGTGCGCGAGGAGACGCTGGTGCACGGCACGCGGGACGGGATGCGCCGCGGCCTGACCGTCACCGGCGGAGTGATCACCTCCGCGGGCATCGTGCTGGCGGCGACCTTCGCCGCGCTGGGTGTTGTGCCGATCATGTTCCTGGGCCAGCTGGGCTTCATCGTGGCCTTCGGCGTGCTGCTCGACACGTTCATTGTGCGAAGCCTGCTGGTCCCGGCGCTCGTCGAGGACATCGGCCCGGCAGTGTGGTGGCCGTCGAAGCTGGCGCACGAGAAAAAGGCAGTTGGCGCCCATCGCAAATAAGCGTCTGCGAGCCGTGGACATGGCGGAAATCTCCTGTGATTCGCCCCGTTGGCAGGCTCCTGGCCCGGTAAGTCCGGGAGCCTGCCTGTAGACTTGAAACTTGTACGCACCGAAAGCGCAATGCCTGGAAGACCTGGCATGCCCGGTGCGTATTCGTCGACAGACTTGATTTCCTTTGTGCGAAAACTTCCGGATTCCCGGTTTTTTGCGCGGGCGACAGGCGTTCTCCACGCCGGCCCGCACCGGACTTCCTCCTGGATCGGCGAACCCGAGCGTCGAAAACGACGCGCGAATTCAGAGAGAAAGTTTGAGCATTGACCTCTACTTTTAGCGCCCTTGGCGTGCCCGCGGCCCTGGTGAACGTGCTGTCCAAGAGCGGCATCGAAACCCCGTTCCCGATCCAGGAAGCAACCCTTCCCACCACCTTGGCCGGCGGCGACGTCCTGGGCCGCGGCCAGACCGGTTCGGGCAAGACCCTTGCCTTCTCGCTGCCGCTGGTGGCCCGACTGAGCGAGCGCCCGCAGCGCCGCAAGGCTCGTTTCCCACGCGCCTTGATCATGGCGCCGACCCGCGAACTGGCAACCCAGATCGCCAAGACCGTCGACCCGCTGGCTGCCGCCAGCGGCCTGCGCACCACCGTGATCTACGGCGGCGTGGCACAGAGCCGCCAGGAAAAGGCCATGAACGAAGGCGTCGATATCGTCATCGCCTGCCCCGGCCGCCTGGACGATTTGATCAAGCAGAAGATCGTGGACCTGTCGCAGCTGGAGATCTCCGTGCTGGACGAAGCAGACCACATGGCAGACATGGGCTTCCTTCCTGTCGTCCGCCGCATCATGGACCGCATGCCGACCGGCATTCAGCACATGCTGTTCTCCGCCACCTTGGACAACGGCGTGGACAAGGTCGTCAAGCGCTACCTGAGTAGCCCGACCATCCATTCCGTGGATGCTCCCGAAGCCGCCGTGAACACCATGGAGCACCACGTTTTCGTGGTCAGCAACGACGACAAGAAGGACCTGATCCGCGTGCTGGCGCAGGGTACTTCGCGCCGCATCATGTTCATGCGCACCAAGCACCACGCAAAAAAGATGGCAGTAGTGCTGTCGAAGGCCGGCGTGCCGACCGTTGACCTTCACGGCAACCTGTCGCAGAACGCCCGCGACCGCAACCTGGCCGCCTTCGCCTCGGGCGAGGCCAAGGTCCTGGTCGCCACCGACGTGGCAGCGCGCGGCGTGCACGTCGATGGAGTGGAGCTGGTGGTCCACATCGATCCGCCAGCAGAGCACAAGGCCTACACCCACCGTTCCGGACGTACGGCCCGCGCCGGCTCCAGCGGAACCGTGGTGACCATCTGCACTCCAGACCAGCAGGGCGACGTCGCTACCCTGATGAAGCAGGCCGGTCTGAAGAAGGTTCCATTCGAAAAGGTCAACCTGAACTCGCAGGTCGTCAAGGACGTCGTGGGCGAAGTTGCTGAACTGGTGCCATACACCGGCCCGGCGAAGCAGCAGAGCGCTCCGGCCAAGCGCAAGCCTGCCGGCGAATCCGGCGGTTCGCGCGGAGGACGCGGCCAGCGCGGATCGCGCGGCGGTCGCGCATCCGGCGAGGGCCAAAACCCGCAGCGCAGCGAGTCGGGACGCCGCAATGAACGCGGCCCGAAGGCAACCGGAGAACGCCCAGCCCGCGCTGGCCGCGGAGCAGGTTCCGATCGTCCGGCCGGTGCCGGCCGTGGAGCAGGTTCGGAGCGCCCATCGGGTGCAGGCCGAAGCACGCGCCAGGGCGGCCGCACCGCCCAGGACGCCTCGGCCGGCGGCCGTTCACGCGGTCCGCGCCGCGCCACCAGCCCTGCCACCCGCAGCCGCTAAGCTTTCCGGATAGCCGGATTTCCGGCTGACCACAAGAAGATCCTCCGCTCGTACATCGGGCGGAGGATTTTTTTGCGCTCGTGCCCCCGACCCGCCGCGTATACCGGAGACGGGACAAAAGTTTAGCCCCGGCGGATGACCAGTGGGCGAAGTTCCGCATCCTAGGCTTGAAGTAGCGAGAGTACCTATTTCACCTAGCCAGGAGCGACTGACGATGATCGATTCACTGCAGGATTTCGTTGCAGTTTTCCCCGAGCCGCTGCAGTGGCTGGCCGTTGCATTGGTATCGGCCATTCCCTTTGTCGAGTCCTACTTCGGATCCGTCATCGGGGTGTTAATCGGCCTGCCTCCAACAGTCGGAATCCTTGCGGCAGTCCTCGGCAACGGCATCTCGATGTTCTTATTCGTCAACAGCGCACATGCTGTACGTTCCAAGGTGCGCCAGGGCAAGGAGAACGGCAAGCCGAAATACGAAAAAATCCACCGGGCATTCGACAGGTTCGGCATTGCCGGCGTCAGCCTGGTCGGCCAGACAATGCTTCCCTCGCAGATCACCTCGGCGGCTTTGGTATCTTTCGGTGCATCAAAGCAGAAAGTGATTTTCTGGCAGGTCATTTCCATCATCTTGTGGGGTGTGATCTTCGGAACTCTGGCCGCGCTTGGCATGCCGCTGCTGGCCAAATAACTTGTCCCCGTCCCAAGGACGGTTCACGTCAAAACCGCCAGGAGCCTGCGCACCATTGCGACGCAGGCTCCCGGCGGTTTTTTGTCGACTGCCGGTCGCGGTCTAGTCCTGCAGCTTCTTCCGGCCGAAGCTGAAATAGCTCAACGGGCCGAGGGTATTCACGAAGCACAACCCGACCCACAAGCCCTTGCGTCCGCGAATCTGTTCAGGGCTGCGTCGATAGATATCGATTTGCGCGGCGGCGAACAAGGCAATTTCGATCGTGCCCGCGACAACGACGGCGGTTCGCGCAAGGGGAGGGAGTTCGGAGAATTTCTTTTTGGTTCGTGCCATGGTTCCACCTTTGATCTGTAGTTTTCAGTTCGCGTCCTGGCGGTTTGGGGCAGCCTGAAAAAGTTTTTGGTTGATGGGAATTATTCTGCCACCCCACCCGTTGAATAAGACAGAGCGCAAAGTTGAGTCGAGTTCACTCAAGTTAATTTGACAGTCGAAAGCGGCTGAGTAAACTTGAGTCCGAAGCGCTCAATGGGGCGGAAGCCCCAGCGTTGGAATTTTTTCAGACAAGGCAAAGGAGAGCCATTATGTCGCGTGCCGTAGGTATTGACCTTGGAACCACCAACTCCGTCGTATCCGTGCTTGAAGGCGGTGAGCCAACCGTCATCGCTAACGCGGAAGGCAACCGCACCACCCCATCGATCGTTGCCTTCTCGAAGGGCGGCGAAGTTCTGGTCGGCGATATCGCCAAGCGCCAGGCAGTCAACAACATCGATCGCACCATCGCATCGGTCAAGCGCCACATGGGCACCGACTGGTCCATCGCCATCGATGACAAGAAGTACACCGCCCAGGAAATCTCGGCACGTACGCTGATGAAGCTGAAGAACGACGCCGAGTCCTACCTCGGCGAGAAGGTCACCGACGCGGTGATTACCGTTCCTGCATACTTCAACGACGCCGAGCGCCAGGCCACCAAGGAGGCCGGCGAAATCGCAGGCCTGAACGTGCTGCGCATCGTCAACGAGCCAACCGCTGCCGCTCTGGCCTACGGCCTGGAGAAGGGCAACGAGGACGAGCTCATTCTGGTCTTCGACCTCGGTGGCGGTACCTTCGACGTTTCCCTGCTGGAAGTCGGCAAGGACGACGACGGCTTCTCGACCATTCAGGTCCGCTCCACCGCCGGCGACAACCGCCTGGGCGGCGACGACTGGGATCAGCGTGTTGTCGACTGGCTGCTGGCCCAGGCCAAGGCCAAGGGCGCTGACCTGTCCAAGGACAAGATTGCCCTGCAGCGCCTCAAGGAAGCTGCCGAGCAGGCCAAGAAGGAACTGTCCTCGGCCACCAGCACGAACATCTCGCTGCAGTACCTCTCGGTCACCCCTGAGGGCCCGGTCCACCTGGACGAGCACCTGTCGCGTGCAAAGTTCCAGGACCTGACCTCGGACCTGCTGGAGCGCACCAAGAAGCCTTTCAAGGATGTCATTGCCGAAGCCGGCATCAAGGTCTCGGACATCGCCCACGTGATCCTCGTTGGCGGTTCGACCCGTATGCCAGCCGTTGCCGAACTGGTCAAGGACCTGGCCGGCAAGGAAGCCAATAAGGGCGTCAACCCGGACGAGGTCGTCGCCGTGGGCGCAGCCCTGCAGGCCGGCGTGCTGAAGGGCGAGCGCAAGGACGTTCTGCTGATCGACGTCACCCCACTGTCCCTGGGCATCGAGACCAAGGGCGGCGTGATGACCAAGCTGATCGAGCGCAACACCGCGATCCCGACCAAGCGTTCGGAGACCTTCACCACCGCCGAGGACAACCAGCCTTCGGTTTCGATCCAGGTCTTCCAGGGCGAGCGCGAGTTCACCCGCGATAACAAGGCCCTGGGCACCTTCGAGCTGACCGGCATCGCTCCGGCTCCTCGCGGCATCCCGCAGGTCGAGGTTACCTTCGACATCGATGCCAACGGCATCGTGCACGTGTCCGCCAAGGACAAGGGCACCGGAACCGAGCAGTCGATGACCATCACCGGCGGCTCCTCGCTGTCGAAGGAAGACATCGAGCGCATGGTCCAGGAAGCCGAAGCCCACGCAGAAGAGGATAAGGCCCGCCGCGAGGCAGCCGAGACCCGCAACGCTGCCGAGCAGGCCGCCTACTCGGTGGACAAGCTGATCAAGGACAACGAGGACAAGCTGCCCGAGGAAGTCAAGACCGAGGTCCAGGCCGACGTCGACGCCCTGAAGGCGGCCCTGGAGAAGCAGGACAACGACGACGAGGTCAAGGCCGCGTTCGAGAAGCTGCAGGCTTCGCAGTCCAAGCTGGGCGAGGCCATCTACGCCAACACCCAGGCCGAAGGCGCAGCTGCCGGCGAGCCGGATGCACCAAACGCTGATGAAGACATCGTCGACGCCGAGGTTATCGACGAAGACGAAGCCGACAAGAAGTAGGGAGTTTAGGAATATGTCCGAGGCAAAGGACCAGAACGAAAACTCCGGCCAGGAGCCGGAGAACCAGCCAGAGGCAGCTGACCAGCAGCCAACTGCTGACGCTTTGGGTCAGGCCGAGGCGATCCTGAACGAGGCAGGCGAATCCGTGGACGGGGAGCAGGACGAGGTCAGCGAGGTCGTTACCGAGCTGCGCAACGACCTGCTGCGCCTGCAGGCCGAGTACGTCAACTACCGCAAGCGCGTGGAACGCGACCGCGCCGTAGCGCGTGAAAACGCCGTGCAGGGCATGCTGTCCGCCCTGCTGCCGGTGCTTGACGATATCGACGCGGCCCGCGCCCATGGCGATTTGACCGATGGTCCCTTCGCATCGATCGCCAACAAGCTGGACTCGATCCTGGCCCAGCATGGCCTGGAGCGCATCAACGAGGCGGGGGTCGAATTCGATCCGAACGTCCACGAAGCGCTGCTGCGTCAGGCTGTGCCGGAGGTCCCGGCCGATCATGTGGGACAGGTACTGCGTACCGGCTACCGCAAGGGAAACAACATCCTGCGCGCTGCCCAGGTACTGGTCGCCACCGGCGAATAGCAACTAGCTAGTACAACCGAAACTGCCCACTGTCGAGTATTCGCCAGTGGGCAGTTTCGAATTGTCATAGAAAGGATGAGGACCTGATGGCAAGTCAGGACTGGATAGACAAAGATTTTTACGCGATCCTCGGTGTCTCCAAGGACGCCACGGACGCGGATATCAAGAAGGCGTACCGCAAGCTGGCGCGCAAGTACCACCCTGACACCAACGCCGGTGACGCAACCGCCGAACAGAAGTTCAAGGACATCACCGAAGCCAACTCGGTCCTCTCCGACAAGGAAGAGCGCGAGCAGTACGACGCCATCCGGGCCATGGGCTCGGGAGCCCGTTTCTCGGCCGGAGGCCCGGGCGGTGCTCCGGGCGGCGGCGCGGGATTCGAGGATATCTTCTCCAACCTCTTCGGAGGCGGTGGCGGGGCGCGACAGCGCGGCGGGCAACCGGACTTCTCCGACCTGTTCGGGGGTGCCGGAGGCTTTGGCGGCTTCAGCGGCCAGAGCGCGCCGCCGCGCAAGGGCGCAGACCGCACCGCGACCACCTCGATTTCCTTTGCCGGCTCGATTAACGGCACGAAGATCGGGCTTCGCGAACCGAGCGGCGAGGTCATCGACGTGCGCATCCCGGCGGGTATCAAGGACGGCCAGTCCGTGCGCGTGCGCGGGCGCGGCCAGGCTGGAGCCGCTGGCAACGGGGACCTGATCGTCAAGGTCAAGGTCGCCGAACACCCGTTCTTCAAGCGCGAGGACAACAACATCCGCGTGCATGTCCCGGTGACCTTCGACGAGGCCGCACTGGGAGCCAAGATCCACGTCCCGACCCTGGACGGGGAGCAGGTCGCAGTGAAGGTTCCGGCGGGTTCGAACTCGGGCCGCACGCTGCGCCTGAAGGGCCGCGGTGTAAAGACCTCCAAGGCCACCGGCGACCTGCTGATCGTGCTCGACGTGGTCATTCCGCAGAATCTCTCGGACGCCGCCAAGAAGGCGGTCGAAGATTTCGCCGCTGCCACGCAGGACGAAGATCCGCGGACGGGCTTGGCTTCGAAGGCCAAGCTCTAGGATCGGCCACGCCGATCACCCATCGCCGGTGCAGGAGGGATCACCACCCTCCGGCACCGGCGATGGACTCAAGATACAGCTAAGGCAGAAAGGTGGTTGAAAAACCGTGAACGGTGAGTACCTGCGACCTGTCTTCGTCATTTCGGTTGCCGCACAGCTTGCCGACATGCATCCGCAGACCCTGCGCCAGTATGACCGCATCGGTCTGGTCTCGCCCAGCCGGCAGTCGGGCAAGCAACGCCGCTATTCCCAGCACGACGTGTCGCTGCTGCGCCAGGTCCAGGCGCTGAGCAAGAACGGCGTATCGCTGGAAGGCATCAAGCGGATCCTTGAGTTGGAAGACCAGGTAGCAAGCTTGAAGGGCCAAGTGAACCAGCTGCGCGCCGAACTGGACTACGTGCGCCAAGGCCAATCGCGCATCTTCGCCGCTGGCACCGTCGCAGGCGACGTGGTGTCGCTGGCCCGCGGCATGCGCCCGTCGCGGCCCGAACCCACGGTGACGCTGTTCCCGGTGCGCCGCGCCATCGGCAGGTAGAATTCCACGCCTGCACGCGAAAGTTGCGTTGACGCGGATACCCGTTTCAACGACACGCCTTACTTGCAGTGCAAGTTCAGATTATTTTATGCTCGTCATAATCGTTCAGCCCGCACGGATGAAACATCCGGAGTGGGCTGGATTTCTTTTGTCAGCTTTTGGCGCCGGCCATGGTGAAGCCCTTTAGCAGGACAAGCGACTGGTGGGTTTCTTTGGATGGAATCTGGGCAGGATTGTAGTTAGATTCGGCCATGGCGGCGTAGCCGGGCCTCCAGCTGTGTGCGCACCGCCGGCCACTCGTGGGGCAGGATCGAGAAGACCACGGTGTCGCGCAGGGTGCCGGTCACCGGATCGTACTTGTGGTTGCGCAGCACGCCGTCCTGCCTGGCGCCCAGCCTCGCAATGGCCGCGCGCGAGGCCTCATTGTGCCAATGCGTGCAGAAGGCCACCGAGTAGCAGCCGAGTTCTTCGAAGGCCCTGCGCAGCAGCAGGAATTTCGCCGCCGGGTTGATGCCGGTGCCCTGCGCCGCAACGGCCAGGAACGTTGATCCGATCTCCACCCGGCGATTCGCGGCATCGATGTTCAGGTAGGTGGTGGCGCCGACGGCTTTGTCGGTGGAGGTATCGATGATGGCGAAGGGAGCCATGGTTCCGGCCGCCTGGGAGGCCAGCCGCTGGGCGATATTGGCATTCATTTGTTGAGCCGATGGGGTCGTGGCGAACCATGCCTCGTCCAAACGCCCTGCGGCCACTGCCTCGGCCAAGTCCGGCGCGTGCGACGGCGCGAGCTGCTCCAGCCTGACTCCCGCGTACTCCATGGTGGGTGCGAGGGCGAACTCGGCGGCGGGGATTAATGACGAATGGCTCATGACCACCAGTTTAGGTTGGTCATGAGCCATTGCCGGACTTTGTTTCCGGTCGTGTACTAGCCGACGCGGGTGTAGGCCAAATCGAAGATCAAGCGTCCTGCCTTCAGCGCCTTGCCTTCGAAACTGGTCAGGATGCGGCGTTCGAAGCGAGGAGCCCAACCGCCGAGCTCGTCGGTGAAGTCGGGTTCCTTCTCGAAGCCTTCCATGCCCTCGCGGCGGACCTTGGTGAGGTTGCTGTCCTCGCCGGCCAGGTTGCCGGGGAACTGGTTCTCGAAGTCCGGATGGGCGCTGAGCACGTCGCGCATCTGCTCGGCGTAGTTGGACCAGTCGGTGGCCAGGCGCAGGGTTCCACCGGGCTTGAGCACCCGCGACACCTTGTCCAGGAATGAGGCCTTGATCAGGCGGCGCTTGTGGTGGCGCGGCTTGTGCCAGGGGTCGGAGAAGAAGATCCAGATTTCGTCGGCGCTGTTCTCTTCGAGCATCACATCCAGCACCTCGGGGGCGTTGGCCTGGACGGCGCGGACGTTCTCGATGCCGAAGGACTCGACCTTGAGCATCAACTGGGCCAGTCCCGGGCGATAGACCTCTACCGCGAGGTAGTTGCGCTCGGGATCATCCTTGGCGGCATTGGCGATGCATTCGCCCAGTCCGGTGCCGATCTCCACGATCAACGGGGCCACGCGGCCGAATGCCTGGTCCGGGTCGAGGGTGAAGTCGTCGGCGACAGAAGTATCGGCGATCTTGCGGGGAGGCTCGATGACGTACTGCTCGGCGTTGCGCTCCCAGGCGCTGGCACGGCGGCCCTGCAACCGGTTGCCGCGACGGACAAATGAGACCGGCTCGGCCCGGAAAAGTGCTGGGTCTTTGGGAGTCGTGGCCGAGGCCTGACGCTGTTCTTCGCTCGAATCGCTCATGATCATTAATCCTAGCCGAGCTGTACGCCTCGAATCTTCCTCGGCTGATAGGGGATTGGCCACGATGTCAGGGGAAAATCCGGGCTGTCACCCATAGCGCCCCGGGGCGGGGATGGGGAAGACTGGACCCATGACTGATCTACTGCGGGGAATCCTGAATATTATCTGGCTGCTCTTCGGCGGCCTGTGGCTGGCCCTGGGATATGTCCTGGCCGGCATCATCTGCTGCCTGCTGATCGTGACAATTCCGTTTGGCATTGCTTCATTCCGCATCGCCGGCTACGCGCTGTGGCCCTTCGGCCGTACCGTGGTTGACCGCGGGGCCGTTGGCGCTTTTTCCACCCTCGGCAATGTCATCTGGTTGGTCTTCGCCGGTATCTGGATCGCCATCGGCCATGTGATCACGGCTATTCCGATGTTCGTATCGATCATCGGCATCCCGCTGGGCATCGCGAACCTGAAGATGATTCCGGTATCCCTGATGCCGCTGGGCAAGGTTGTTGTGCCATCGGACTACTACATCGGGAGCATGCGCCGCTAGACCCAATGCCGGTAAGTTAAGGTCCCAGCGCCCCAGTCAAGCCCGACCCGCCCACCTCGGCGCCCTGACCGAACACATCAGCCCAGACCTTCTGGACTCGGCCCTTCAAGCCACCGGAACCACCCAACGCCGCGTCAGGCTCCTGCCAGCGCGCACGATGATCTACTTCATCCGGGCCCTGATCCTCTACCCGCACGCCAGTTACACCGACGTCGGCTGAGAAACCTCCACGGTCAAGGACACCGAGTTCGTGGAGCAGTGCCTGAAAATGGCACTCTGGCGCCGAAAACACACGAATAGGCCGGTGGGCAAGGGGCTTCTGCACCATAGCGATGCGGGATCGCAGTACACCTCGATCCGATACGCAGACACCCTGGAAATCGAAGGGCTCATTCCTTCGACCGGCAGCGTCGGCGACGCGTACGATCATGCCGCCGCCGAAACCGTGATGGGCTTGTTCAAGAATGAAGCGGTGGCCAAGGATTCACCGTTCCGCAACGGAGCATTGAAGACCGAATCCGACGTCGTTGATGTCGTTTTTGAATGGGTCCACTGGTACAACAATGATCGCTTGCATTCCTCTTTGGATCACCAGACTCCGGAGGAATTTGAGCAGACATACTATGATGAAATTTCCGGCTCGTTGCCCGACGCTGCCGCCCACAAGACGGCGACATGATTTCCGGGACAGTTCAGGCATGCTGATGGAGGAAAAAGATGGAACTGATCAAGTGATCGTGACTCCAACAGATCCACGAGAATTGCTGAAGAGCTGGGAAGCCGCAAAGTTGCCGTCGGTGACTCCAATACAGGTGCGCGCACTCCTTGAAGACAACTATAAGGCCTACGGAATTCCCGTTCGGTTGATGGAACCTGATGGATTCGAATTCGATGAGGAAGTGCGGGAAGATCTGATTGATGCGTTGTTTACCATCACCAATCCCGCGGTTCTCCTGGAACTAAGAAATGGGCGGCCGGTCGCTGTCGATGAAGATTCCGTTGAAGACGCCGAGTTCTACTGGCAAGAGCTTTTCGAGGGCGACATGCTGGAACTCCCATATAGGGTTCTTTCTGCCCAGCATGCCTTGGGACAACGAGTCTCGGTGTTGCTTGAGCGCGAAGGAAGATTCACCACCGGCTTCAAGGTCTATGGGGTGGCAGGAGACAAGCTCAATCGGTACCTCACCGCGGTCATTGGCTTTCCGTCGCGCCGTGAGCAAGATCCGGAGGATGGGCCCTTCATGCGTGCGGGAGACCTGACAGACCCTGTGTTTGTGGACTACCTCGAAGCAACAGCTGAATGCGGGCTCATTTAGGCAACGCATAGGTGCTGCATTGAGTTGGATTGAATGGTCTGGGGCTATTCACAGAGTTAGCCAACGCCCCCGGCGAGAATGAGTGAGTGGCCTACAGAGTGGCGGATGCCGTGTTTTAGGCCATTTCCTTTTTGTTCTCACCGGCAGGTTCCCCTGACGATGGAAATTAAACCGTCCCGGAAATCATGCCGATAATTTACTAGCGGCAACATCGGATAACGCGCCGTCGACTTCAGAATAATAGAGTTCCTCGAATTCCGCCGGACTCCGATAGCCCAGACCTTCTGGACTCGGCCCTTCAAGCCACTGGAACCACCCAACGCCGCGTCAGGCTCCTGCCAGCCCGCACGATGATCTACTTCATCCTGGCCCTGATCCTCTACCCGCACGCCAGTTACACCGAGGTGTTCACCAAACTGACCCAGCACACCGGGCTGCTGCTGTTGCGCGCCACCTCACCGGCCCTGGCCCAAGCCAGGATCGGCCTGGACGTCAAGCCCCTGCGCTGGCTGTTCGGCCAGCTGCGCGGTCCCGAGCAAACCCTGCACGCCCCAGCGTTCTTCGGCCGATACAGGGCCTGCGCCATCGACGGGACGATCCTGCCCCTGCCCGACACCCCTAAAATCCTGGCCAAGTACCACAAGCAGGCCGGCAATCACGGCGGCACCGGCTACCCCCAGGCCCGCCTGCTCGCCCTGGTCGACTGCGCCACCCGCAGCATCAGCGACGCGGTTTTCGGCCCCACCAGCATTGGGGAAACCACTTACGCACCCCAACTGGTGCCCAGCATGCGCCCGGACATGCTGATCCTCGCAGACCGGAATTTCGCCTCCGCTAAGCTCCTGCACGAAATCGCCGCCCAGGGGGCCGGATTCCTGGTCCGGGTGAAAAACGGGCGGAACCTGCCGGTGCACCAGATCCTCACGGACGGCTCCTACTACAGCACCCTGGCCGGGGTGCCGGTACGGGTGCTCAATGCTCGGATCACCCTGCATACCGACCGTGAGGAGAAGACCTAAACCTACCGTCTGGTCACCAATCTGCACCACCCGGCCCAAGGTACCGCCGAGCAACTGATCGAGCTGTATCACCAGCGGTGGGAAATCGAAACGACGTTCCAGGAAATCAGAGCCACCTTGCTCAAGTCACGGGTGCTGCGTTCTCGGAGCGTGGCCTTGGTAGAGCAGGAAATCTATGCGCTGCTGATCGTGCATCAGTTGCTGCGCAACATGATGGCCGAAGCTACCAACACGCTGCTGCTTGGCCCGTCAGCAGCCGTCGCTGCCCAGATGGTGCCCCGGCTTACCGGTGCCGGGCACGGTGGAGCAACACTCCTGGGCCAGCATCCGGGCTGGTTGAGGCGGGCTGGCCCGATTGGTGCCCGTGTGCTGGCTGCGTTGCAGCCGGCACGGCGGCTGCGCACCAGTTCGCGGACAGTGAAGCGTTCGAACTCCAACTATCAGGCGCGGGCGGGCAATCCGCGCACGCCCACCCGGCCGGCGACACTGCGCGTCGAGATGCTGGGGGCGGAGTACTGGTTGACACCCCCGGCTAAACCTTAACTTACTGGCATTGCCGCTAGACCCCCGTTCGGCACACTCCGGAGCAAAACAGGCCGGGACCGCCCTTCCATCTGGAAGTGCGGTCCCGGCCTGTTGCCAGAGATGGAGCTAGTTCTTGAGGTACTCGTCGTGCTGGCGGTGGGCTTCGATGATCTCGTCGCGGATCTTGTCGATGTCCTTGACCTTGTCGCGGTACTTCTTCTCCATGGTCTTCACGTAGGACTCTTCTTCCAGCAGTTCGGTATAGATGCGCTCGCGCTCTGCCTGGTCTGCGGTGTAAGAGAGATCCGTGTAGTTGTTCGCATGGCGGCGCAGGTTGGCGACGGCGGTCTGCGCCTTGCCGGCCTTGCTGAACAGGGACGCCAGAACGGTGAAGACCAGGACGCCGATGATGACGCTCAGCGACAGGCCGGTGGTGATCTCGATGACCGGCACGTGTTCGCCGTCGTTGATGAACGGCAGGTTGTTCTCGTGCAGCGCGTGCAGGATCAGCTTTACGCCGATGAATGCAAGGATCGCGGCCAGGCCGTAGGACAGGTAGATCAGTCGATCCAGCAAGCCGTCAAGCAGGAAGTACAGCTGGCGCAGGCCCATCAGGGAGAACGCGGTCGCGGTGAACACGATGAAGACGTTCTGGGTCAGTCCGAAGATCGCAGGAATCGAGTCCAAGGCGAAGAGGATGTCGGTACCGCCGATGGCCACCATGACCAGCAGCATCGGGGTCAGGACCTTTTTGCCGTCGATCTTGGTGAACAGCTTGTCGCCGTCATACTTGTCGGTGGTGTGGAAAAGCTTCTTGGCCAGTCGGATGATGAAGTTGTTGGCCTCGTCGGACTCTTCGTCCTTCTTGAGCAGGTTGCCAGCGGTCAGCAGGAGGATCAGGCCGAAGATGTAGAAGACCCAGGCGAACTGGTTGATCAGCGCGGCGCCGACGAAGATGAAGGCGGTTCGGGCAATGAGCGAGAAGACGATGCCGAAGAGCAATACCTTCTGCTGGTCTTCGCGTGGCACCTTGAAACTGGCCATGATGATCAGGAAGACGAACAGGTTGTCGACCGAGAGGGCCTTCTCGGTGATATAGCCGGCGAAGTACTCCGCGCCCATGTCCACGCCGCCGAAGATGAAAACGACGATGCCGAAGACCAGTGCGAGGCCGACGTAGATGCTCGACCAGATTGCCGCCTCACGCAGCGACGGAACGTGCGCCTTGCGGATGTGGAAGAAGTAGTCGAATGCCAGAAGTGCGAGGATCACGGCAATCGTGATGCCCCAGATTAAAGGAGAAACTCCCATGGGGATTCCTGCTTTCGTAAGTTGGGTACAAGCCATCGAGGTAAGTCTCTTCGCCAACCGAATTCGGTCGGCCGCAGAACCCGGCAAGACTCCCGTGTCTTACGTACTGACGGATCAAACGCTTGTGAATACTCCCTTACGTGAAATCCACTCTATCGTGCGTTCCACCCTCAGGGAAAGCTCGCAGGCGTTGGCGGCGCTGACCGGCTGCAATCTATAGGGGGGAGGTCCTCCTTGGGATTCGGGCTAGCTCGAAGTGTTGCGCGCAGCCAGAACCTGCTCGCGCAGGATGTCGGCATGCCCGCAGTGCTGGGCCAGTTCGCGCAGCATATGCAACTGGATCCACCGCAGGGGAAGCGGTCCGCGCTTGTTTCCGGGAAAAACCGTCTCTCCGGTTGTTCCCTCCAGGACCTGATGGGTATGCGCTATTTCTTCGCGGTACTCGGCGATGACGCTGCTGATGGTGTCCTCGACGTCGAGCTTGAAGGATTCGTCGGGATTCGGTGCGATGCCCAAGGTCTCGCGGGAGTTTCCCGTGGGCGCCTCCCGGAACCAGACCTGCTCGACGAACGTTCCGTGCTTGACCAGCCCTAGCAGGGTGGTGCGCGAGGGAACCAGCTGCCTGCGGGCCTCCTCCTCGGTCAGACCGTCGAGGCAGCCGATCAGCATCTGGCGATGCTGGTCGATGAAGACCTTCACCTGCTCATCGTGTTCGGCGAATAAATGCTCTGGTGAATTGGGGTTTGCCATGGCTCCATTGTCGGTGCCGGGCTCCGGTGAAAACAAGGAAAAACTTTTTTGAAATAGTTCGACGGAAACGGAATAACCCCTGACAAAACAGAGTTGAGTTAAGTACACTCAAGTTTAACGGTTCGCCCTCATATCGAAAGGAAGCGCGTGGACACCAAACTCACTACCAAGAGCCAAGAGGCACTATCGGCCTCCGGAATGAATGCATCCACCGCAGGCAATCCGCAGATTGAACCTGCACACCTGCTCAAGGCGTTGCTGGACCAGCGCGACTCGGTCGCGGTGGCCCTGCTGAAGACTGCAGGATTGGATGTCGACGCGCTTTCGGTGAAGGCCAGCTCGCTCATCAAGGCACTGCCTTCCAGCTCCGGGTCCTCTGTGGCCCAGGCCCAGTTCTCCCGCCAGCTGCTCCAGGTCGTGAACAATGCCCAGGAGGCCGCCACGGAGATGGGGGACACCTACGTGTCCACCGAGCACCTGCTAATCGCGCTGACCAGCGACCAGACCAAGACCGGCGAGGCGCTGCGCGAGCTGGGCGCCACCCGCGACCTGCTGGTGGGCACCCTGCCCACCATTCGCGGAGACCGCAAGGTCGACAACCCCAACCCCGAGGCCACCTTCCAGTCGCTGGAGAAGTTCGGCACCGACATGACCGCCCTGGCCCGCTCCGGCAAGCTGGATCCGGTGATCGGCCGCGACCGCGAAATCCGCCGTGTGGTCCAGGTGCTCTCGCGCCGTACCAAAAACAACCCTGTGCTGATCGGCGAGCCGGGTGTCGGCAAGACCGCAGTGGTCGAGGGGCTGGCCCAGCGCATGATCGCCGGCGACGTTCCGGAATCCCTGCGCGGCAAGACGTTGATCTCCCTTGACCTGGGCGCCATGGTCGCCGGCGCCAAGTACCGCGGTGAGTTCGAAGAGCGCTTGAAGGCGGTGCTGGAGGAGATCAAGGCCTCGGATGGCCAGATCGTCACCTTCATCGACGAGATCCACACCGTGGTCGGCGCCGGTGCTTCGGAAGGCGCCATGGACGCCGGCAACATGCTCAAGCCGATGCTGGCCCGTGGCGAGCTGCGCCTGATCGGCGCCACCACTCTGGACGAGTACCGCGAGAACATCGAGAAGGACCCGGCCCTGGAACGCCGCTTCGCCCAGGTGTATGTGGGGGAGCCGAGCGTGGATGACACCATCGCCATCCTGCGCGGGTTGAAGGAGCGCTACGAAGCGCACCACAAGGTGTCCATCGCGGACTCCGCGCTGGTTGCCGCCGCGGCGCTGTCCAATCGGTACATTTCCGGGCGCCAACTGCCGGACAAGGCCATCGACCTGGTCGACGAGGCCGCCAGCCGGCTGCGCATGGAAATCGACTCCGCTCCGGAGGAGATCGACGAGCTGCGTCGCGAGGTCGACCGCCTGACCATGGAGGAGCTGGCGCTGAGCGACGAGACCGATCCCGCATCGGTGGAACGCCTCGACGCCCTGCGCAAGGACATGGCCGACAAGACGGAGAAGCTCGACGCACTGAACTCGCAGTGGGAAGCGGAGAAGGCCGGACTGAACCGCGTCGGCGACCTGAAGGTCAAGCTGGATGAACTGCGTTCGGAGGCGGAGAAGTACCAGCGCGAAGGCGACCTGGAGAAGGCCTCGCGCCTGCTCTACGGAGAGATCCCGACCCTTCAGCAGGAGCTGGAAGCCGCCGCGGCGGCCGAGGAGCACGGGGCCAAGGCGCACACCATGGTGGCCGACCAGGTCACCGCGGATGATATCGCCGAGGTGATCTCCGCCTGGACCGGCATCCCGGCCGGACGCATGCTCCAGGGCGAGAGCCAGAAGCTGCTGGACATGGAGCAGATCATCGGGCAGCGCCTGATGGGCCAGAAGCAGGCCGTGGCAGCGGTTTCGGATGCGGTGCGCCGCACCCGGGCCGGCATCGCGGACCCGAACCGCCCGACCGGTTCCTTCCTGTTCCTCGGCCCCACCGGCGTAGGCAAGACGGAGCTGGCCAAGTCCCTGGCCGATTTCCTCTTCGACGACCCGCGCGCCATGGTCCGCATCGACATGTCCGAGTACTCGGAGAAGCACTCCGTCTCGCGACTGGTCGGCGCCCCTCCGGGCTACGTCGGCTACGAAGAGGGCGGGCAGCTCACCGAAGCGGTACGCCGCCGGCCGTACTCCGTGATCCTGCTCGATGAAGTCGAGAAGGCCCATCCTGAAGTCTTCGACATCCTGCTCCAGGTGCTCGATGACGGGCGGCTGACCGATGGACAGGGGCGCACGGTGGACTTCAGGAACACCATCCTGATCCTGACCTCCAACCTGGGCTCCCAGTTCCTGGTGGATCAGACCCTGGACGCCGAAGCCAAGAAGGCCGCGGTGATGAACGTGGTCAATGCGTCGTTCAAGCCGGAGTTCCTGAATCGCTTGGACGAGGTCATCATGTTCGACCCGCTGAGCATCGACGAGCTGGGCAATATCGTCAAGCTGCAGATCGACCAGCTGTCCGAACGACTGTCCGAACGCCGTCTGACCCTCGAAGTGGATCCGGCCGCCAGCGAATGGCTCGCCCTGACCGGGTACGACCCGGCCTTCGGCGCCCGCCCGCTGCGCCGCCTGGTGCAGCGCGAGATCGGCGACCGGCTGGCCAAGGAGATCCTGGCCGGCGAGGTCCAGGACGGGGATACCGTCTCGGTCACGCTGGATGAGGGCAACGACCGGCTGGCTGTGGGACGCGCCAACGGCTAGCGTCCACGGGCCGTGAGCAAAGGAATGGGGTGTGAAGACTTTCAGGTCCTCACACCGCATTCCTGCTACCCGGCGCCGGCGCAGCAGCGCCGGCGCCTGTCTCAGGCGTTGTCTTTCGATGGGCTCGGGGTTGGGCTTCCTGCATCATCCGAGGCCGGAAGCAGGGAACTACGCACGTTGCCGTCGGTCAAGCTCAGGAAGCAGGACACCACCCGGTCGCCCTTCTCCCAGGTAGCCTTCGACGGACGGGAGAAATGATAGGTCCAGGTCGAGTCGATCCCCGCGCTCGGGTCCAGCGACACCGACTTGCACAGGTCTTCGGACTGGGTCAGCAGCTGGTCCGCTCCGGGATATGGGGCCTCGGGGGCACCTTCAAGTTCGAAGCTGCCGATCAGCTGTGCGTTGTGGGAGGAATCGCAGGTGACTACGGTCTGCGGATCCAGCGGCGTGGTGAAGCCGCGCAGGCAGTCTCCGAGCAACAGCTGCTCCGGCGGCATGTTCTCGGCGATGACCCCGTCCAATCCGGGGGCCTCATTGCGCTGCACGTTGTTCGCCTGTGGCGAAGGCGGCGGATCGATGATTCTGAGCACAACGAAAACCACGGCGGCCGCCAAGGCGATGACCGCGGCGGCCAGCAGGAACCACTGCCCGATCTGACGCTTGGGTTTCTCCGGTTCCGGGCGCAACGGAGGCAGTGCGGCCTGCGGCTCCGGGAGGTTCTTATCCACCACCTGATGGGCTCCTTCGTCAGCGGATCGGGCGAGAACGGCAACTACTCATAAAATAGTCGTTGGACTAATCGCCAGTCTAGCGGGTCTGGCCGGTGTTGCGTTCAGCGCTCGCCGTGGAATCGTGTTAACCTTTAATTACGAAAGAACTGATCACATATTCGGGGGCCTCCATCTATTAGGTGGACCACCTCCCGACTCTACTGAAAAGAGGGGGTCACGCCATGGGGCGCGGCCGTCAAAAGGCTAAAGCACAGCGTCAAGCGCGAGACATTAAGTACTACTCGCCCTCGACGGACCTTTCGGCACTCCAACGCGAGTTGGGTGTGCCCTCCGATCGTCATGCTCGGGACACTGAGCGTAATGATTCATCGTATGACGACGATTATTCGGATTACGACGAGTTGACTAAGAAGTATTCGGGAGAAGACGAAGACGACTAAGGTCGTCGACGTTTACCGGGATTCTTTTTGCTCGGGGTGCCACACCTGTGCAGTAAGTGGTACAGCTCTTTAATACATTTTTACGATAAGCCGCAGCGAATAAGCTAAATTAGCTTTGAGGTCGCTGCGGCCTTTGTCGTACCCGGAACCTTGAAAGGTCGATTATGAGCACGCCCGAGGAACTTTCGATCCAGATGGCGCACCACTCGGCGATCCGATCCATGCAGCGCATCGTGGAGCAACAGGCCGAGGCGTCTGCGGAGGGCGAAGCCCGGGACGGGGTGCAGTCGATGCTGGATCAGGGCAAGGTCCTGGTCGTCACCGGGGCCGGCGTTTCCACGGATTCGGGCATCCCCGACTACCGGGGCCCCAACGGCTCGCTGCAACGCCACCGCCCGATGACCTTCCAGGAGTTCCGCTACCGCCCCCAGGCCCGCCAGCGCTACTGGGCGCGAGGCTACGTGGGCTGGCGGCACATGGGAAATGCCGAACCCAACGGCATCCACCGGCGCCTGGTCCAGTGGGAACGCGAGGGGCGGATCAACGGGATCATCACCCAGAACGTCGACGGGCTGCACCAGCAGGCCGGATCCCGGCGCGTGATCCCGGTGCACGGCGACCTGTCGATCGTGCGTTGCCTGGACTGCGGCCATGCCGAAGACCGGCTGCACTTCGATGCGCGGCTGCAGGCGGCCAACGAAGGCTATCTGGAATCGGTGGAAATCGATCCCGAGGCGGTCAACCCGGACGGGGACGTGGAGCTGCCGCAGTACCTGGTGGAACAGTTCAACATGGTCGCCTGCGAAAACTGCGGGTCGCTGGTGCTCAAACCCGATGTCGTGTACTTCGGCGAGAGCGTCCCGCCCGCCCGCAAGGAGGCCATGGCGCAGCTGCAGGCCGAGTCCACCTCGTTGCTGGTGCTCGGCTCCTCGCTGGCGGTGATGAGCGGCTACCGCATCTTGCTTGATTTCGTGAAGCTGGGGCTGCCTGTCGCATTGATCACCAACGGGCACGTCCGTGGCGAGCAGAAGGCCACTTGGCGCTGGCGGGTGCCGTTGGAACGCGCGATGGCGCAGCTGCTCTAGCCGACGGCTGCATCAGAGTGCGCGCCAAGGCCCACGCTGCTGCGGCTGTACGCGAGCCCACATCGAGCGTGGCGAAGATATTGCTCAAGTGCCGTGGCACGGTTTTCACGCTCAGGCCGCGAGTGCTGCTGGAGTTCGTGTCCTGCTTCTGAGCCGTGAATCTGCGGTCCGTCAGGGCGGCTCACGGGGTGTTGACGCATTGTGCTCCGCTGCGCGGCGTTCGCCCCGCGTCGGGCAGATCAGCTCTTTGCCTGGGCCGGGCGGGTGCGGAAATCCCGAGGCCCGTCAGGGGCTTCGGCTCGGTACCTGACCTGTGCACCTGCGAAGGCCTGAAGGACGAGACGGTCGTTCCGGACGCGCCTTCGGGATCCCGCCGCTCACAACTGGCGGAGCCGCCGGTGAGATCCGCGGCCGGCGGCCCTGCGCCGGGAACGCAAAACCCCCGGGACACCAGCCTGTCGGCCGGCATCCCGGGGGTGAGCTTTGGAAGACTACTTGGCGTAGCTGCCGGTCAGCAGCACCGCGCCGCCGTCCACGCCCTTGGCGCCCTGGACGAAGTCCAGACCCGCGGCGGAAGCGGATGGATCGAGCACATCGACCTCGCCCATGACCCAGGCGCCCATGCCTGCGGCGTTGAGCAGTTCCACCGCGCGGTCGGCCACGGCCGGATCCACGACGGCGACCATGCCCACACCCAGGTTCAAGGTGCGCTCCAGGTCGGCCTGCGGCACGTTGCCCAGCTGCGCGATGGTGGAGAAGACCGCCGGCAGCGACCAGGTCGAGCGGTTCACGCGGGCCATCAGGCCCTGCGGCAGCACGCGGGCCAGGTTGGCGGCCAGGCCGCCGCCGGTGACGTGGCTGAAGCCGTGCACTCCGAAGTTCTCCCCGTCGTTCAGGGCGTCGACCAGATCCAGGCAGGCGCTGGTGTAGATGCGGGTCGGAACCAGCAGCTCCTCGCCCAGGGTGCGGCCGAACTCGGCGACCTCGCGGTCAAGCTCCCACTTGGCGTGGGCGATGACGCGGCGCACCAGCGAGTAGCCGTTGGAGTGGATGCCGGAGGAAGCCATGCCGATGACCACGTCGCCGGCCTTCACGCGCTCCGGGCCGAGCAGCTGGTCGGCCTCGATGACGCCGGTGGCGGCGCCGGCCACGTCGTACTCGTCCTCGGCCAGCAGTCCCGGGTGCTCGGCGGTTTCGCCGCCCACCAGCGCGGTGCCGGCCAGCTTGCAGCCCTCGGCGATGCCGCGCACGATGTCAGCGATGCGCTCCGGGACGACCTTGCCGGTGGCGATGTAGTCGGTCATGAACAGCGGCTTGGCGCCGACCACCACGATGTCGTCGACGACCATTCCGACCAGGTCCTGGCCGATGGTGTCGTGGATGTCCAGCTTCTGGGCGATGGCGACCTTGGTGCCCACGCCGTCGGTGGAGGTGGCCAGGTAGGGCTTCTTGTAGCCGGTGAGGAAGGAGACATCGAAGAGTCCTGCGAAGCCGCCGACGCCGCCGACAACGCCGGGGGTGTGGGTCGCCTTGATCGCGCCCTTCATCAGCTCGACCGCGCGGTCGCCGGCTTCGACGTCTACACCTGCACCGGCATAGGTGATGGACGTGGGCTGATCTTGCGTGCCGCTCATGGCAGAGGGTTCCTTTTCTGTCGTGGACACCGTAGCTGTGCTCCGGTGCGCTTGCAACGAGGTGGGTTGCGGGGGTACTCGGGCGTGGGCTAGAGGGTTGCTTCGAGCTCGGAGTCCGGGCCCGGTTCGCAGCCGGCCTGGTTGGCCGCTTCCAGCAGGTTCTTGCCGCGGCGCTCGGCCGAGGGCAGCTCGATCGGGTAGTCGCCGGTGAAGCAGGCGGTGCACAGGCGCTCGCGCGGCTGGCGGGTGGCCTCGATCATGCCGTCTTCGGAGATGTAGGCCAGCGAGTCGGCGCCGATCGACTTGCCGATTTCCTCCACGGCGGCGCCGTTGGCGATCAGCTCCGCGCGGGTGGCGAAGTCGATGCCGTAGAAGCAGGGCCACTTCACCGGAGGGGAGGAGATCTTCACGTGCACCTCGGCGGCGCCGGCTTCGCGCAGCATGCGCACCACGGCGCGCTGGGTGTTGCCGCGGACGATCGAGTCGTCGACCACGACCACGCGCTTGCCGCGCAGCACGGTCTCCAGGGCGTTGAGCTTGAGCTTGATGCCCAGCTGGCGCAGGGTCTGCGAGGGCTGGATGAAGGTGCGGCCCACATAGGCGTTCTTCACGAAGCCGTGGGTGAACGGGATGCCGGATTCCTCGGCGTAGCCGATGGCCGCCGGGGTGCCGGATTCCGGCACCGGGATCACGATGTCCGCGTCGGCGGAGTTCTCGCGGGCCAGCTGGCGGCCCATTTCCACGCGGGATTCGTACACCGAACGGCCGGCGATGGTGGCGTCCGGGCGGGCCAGATAGACGTATTCGAAGACGCAGCCCTTGGGGGTCGCCTCCGCGAAGCGGGTGGAGCGCACGCCGTTTGCGTCGATGGCGATCAGTTCGCCCGGCTCGATCTCGCGGATGAAGGAGGCGCCGACGGTGGCCAGCGCAGGCTGCTCGGAGGCGACAACCCAGCCGCGGTCCAGGCGGCCGAGCACCAGCGGGCGGATGCCGTGCGGATCGCGGGCGGCGTAGAGGGTGTCCTCGTCCATGAAGACGAAGCAGAAGGCGCCTTCGATCTTCGGCAGCAGCTCCAGCGCGGTGTCCTCGAGGCTCTGGCCTTCGGAACCGGCCAGCAGCGCGGTGACCAGCGCGGTGTCGGTGGTGTTGCCCTGGGCGAGTTCGCCGCGGACCTTGCCGCCTTCGGCGAGCTGCTTGATGCGGACCATTTCGGCCAGGTCTGCGGAGTTGGTCAGGTTGCCGTTGTGGGCCAGGGCCACGGTGCCCGTGGTGGTCGGGCCCAGGGTCGGCTGCGCGTTGGCCCAGTGGCTGGAACCGGTGGTGGAGTAGCGGCAGTGGCCGATGGCCAGCTGGCCGGTCATGGAGTTCAGGGTGTTCTCGTCGAAGACCTGGGAAACCAGACCCATGTCCTTGTAGACGTTGATGCGTGCGCCATCGGAGGTTGCAATGCCAGCGGATTCCTGGCCTCGGTGCTGCAGTGCATATAGACCGTAATAGGTCAGCTTCGCGACTTCTTCGCCCGGAGCCCAGACACCGAAGACGCCGCATTCATCCTGCGGCCCCTTCTCGCCCGGAAGGAGGTCGTGATTTAGAAATCCATCGCCACGCGCCATGTAATTATTCTCTCATGTTTCTCAGAGGTCGACACCGACCAAATATGTGGTGGGTGGCGGCCAGGTGCGCGGCCGCCTGCCTTCCTGGGAAGGGGAAGGGCTGCCTAGCCTTGTGGTCCGCTGGAGTCGGTGTCCTCGGCCAGAGGAACCGCCAGATGCTTGCTGGATTTGCGCATGGTCACGCGATCAACGATCACATAGACCACGGCGCCGATACCTACGCCCAAGCCGCCGCAGAACATGGCAAAGAACCCGGAGGCCGATGCGCGTGAATATTCCTCGGACGGCTCGCCAATCAGGCCGACAATCAGACCCACCAACGCACCTACGACAAGGAACGTCAAGACAAAAGGCCAGAACTTCGGTGATGCGTGAACCTGGACTTCAATGGGCTGATCAGCAGACGACGGGGTGGCGGGGTGTTGCTCCATACCCTTAAGGGTACTCAATCAGGGGAAGATGTGCCGACAAGTCTGCCCTAAGTCCCGAGGCGTGCAATTGCCCACTTTGCAGGGCTTGTGCCCAGTCGAGCTTCCCTGTTGCCAGGCGAAGCCAGAGATCGGCTGGCATTTCGACCACATTCGGCGGGGTCCCGCGGGTATGCCGGGGGCCGGGTATGCACTGAGTCACACCGAAGGGCGGCACGCGTACTTCCACCGAGTTCCCCTCGGCCCGCGAGGCGAGCTCTTCAAGGGTGAAGCGCACCGCCATGGCGAGCACCGGGCGCGACGGCGAGGCTTCGGCCTGCAACGAATTAACCCATTCCCTGAGCGCCGAACGCCCGTCGGCTTCGTTGATGCGCCGCTTGATGGCCATGGATCCGGTTCCTTCGCTCGATGACGGTTTTCCGCCATGTTTGTTCCCGGGCGCGGCGCCACGGCCGCTAGCATCCGGGGAAATCCCTACCCGCCAACTCTAATCCAGCAGCCCTGGCCCCGGGGGTCGGGGGTTCAGGCGTCAAGGCCTGCCGGAGCCAGCGGTGGTCGAGTTCGCCCAGCGCTCCGACGGAGGCCAACAGGTCCAGTGCCAGCAGATCGGTGCCGCGCGGGGAACCGTCGAGCATTTTCAGCGCCACGCTGTATCCGGCAGGGGTTCCCATGGCCAGCACGCCCTCGGCGCCGAGCTTGGCGATGATGCCGGTGCGCTCGACCACCAGGGTGTTGGCCGATCCCTCGCCGCGGATGGCCCAGGGATTCTCGCGGATCGAATGCACGACCTGTTGGGCGTGGACGTCCCGGGACAGCACCAGTTGGCGGAATCCCCGGGCCAGCGACAGCAGCGACATCTGCGGGGCAGGAGCGCCGCAGCCGTCGACGCCCACGAAGCTGATCGGTCCGCAGAATTCCTCCATGGCCGCCAGCGCCGCACGCTGCACCGGGTGCTCGGGCGCGAGGTACGAGCTCTTTGGGGCGCCCGCAAGGACCGCGGCGTTCAGGAAAGCCGCATGCTTGCCCGAGCAGTTGAACGCCAGCCTATTGGCATGCTGCCGGTTCAAGATCATGCTGGTCCGGGTGGCGCCATCGCCCGGCCAGGCACTGGGGCACTGCAGATCGGCGGCATCCAGCCCTGCAGTTTCCAGCGTTTCCCCGGCGATGCGCTGGTGCCGGAAGGTTCCCAGGTGGCTGGCGCAGGCCAGGGCCGTGCCCTGGGGAGAAAGCTTCGCCCCGGCGCGCAGCGAGCCGATGGCCTGGAAGGGCTTGAGCGCGGAGCGCGGGAAGATCCGCGCCTGCGGGTTGCCCAGCTCGGCCACCGCCTGCCCGGAGGGATCGAGCACCACGGCCACGCCGAGATGGCGGGATTCGACCATGCCGTTGCGGGTGATGCGCACCAGTTCGGCGCAGTCTGACAACTCAAGACCAAGTTCCATGCCTGCCAGTCTAGATCCTGTACTGCCCGGCCCGGGCGTATGGCGGGGCCCGGTCACACAAGCCTGGGGGAGCGGGCATCTCCGGTAAACTTTGGCATGTGAAGGTACTGGTTATTGGCCCAGGCGGCCGCGAACACGCAATTGTCCGAGCACTGAGTGCAGACCCCTATGTCAATGAGGTCCATTGCGCACCCGGCAACGCCGGCATCGCGCAGGACGTCACCACCCACGCGATCGATGCCCAGGATCCGGCGGCAGTTGTTTCGCTGGCCCGCGAGCTGTCCAGCGACCTGGTCGTCGTCGGCCCGGAAGCCCCGCTGGCAGCCGGCGTGGCCGACGCGCTGATCGAGGCGGGTATCCCGGTCTTCGGGCCGACCAAGGCCGCCGCGCAGCTTGAAGCTTCCAAGGCCTTCGCCAAGGACGTCATGGCCGCGGCCCAGGTTCCCACCGCCATGGCGCATGTCGCCACGAATACCGACGAGGCCGCCCGCGCGCTGGACGAATTCGGCGCACCCTACGTGGTCAAGGACGACGGCCTGGCCGCCGGCAAGGGCGTCGTGGTCACGTCCGACCGCGCCGAGGCGCTGGCCCATGCCCAGGCCTGCTTCGCCGCCGGCGGCACCGTGGTCATCGAGGAATTCCTGGACGGCCCGGAAGTTTCGCTGTTCGTCATTTGCGACGGAAAGCATGCGGTGCCGCTGTCCCCGGCCCAGGACTTCAAGCGCATCTTCGATAATGACGAGGGTCCGAACACCGGTGGCATGGGCGCCTACTCGCCACTTGACTGGCTGCCCGAGGGATTCACGGAAGAGGTCATGGAACGCGTGGCCTACCCGACCCTGCGCGAGATGGAGAAGCGCGGCACCCCGTTCACCGGCGTGCTCTACTGCGGCCTGGCCATCACCAAGCGCGGCATCCGCGTCATCGAGTTCAACGCCCGCTTCGGCGATCCCGAGACCCAGGCCGTGCTGGCCCGGCTGAAGACCCCGCTGGGCGGCGTGCTGCTGGCCGCGGCCCAGGGCAAGCTCGATGACACCGAGCAGCTGGTGTGGTCCAAGCAGACCGCGGTGGACGTGGTCATCGCCGCCGAGAACTACCCGGACACCCCGGTCAAGGGCGCGGCCATCGCCGGCCTGGAAGCGGCCAACGGACTGGAGAACGTGCATGTCATGCACGCCGGCACCGCCGGAGACGAGCAGGGCAACATCACCGTGGCCGGCGGCCGCGTGCTGGCCGTCGTCGGACTGGGCGACGACCTGTCGGCGGCGCGCGCGGCGGCGTATGCCGGCGTGGCCGAAATCAGCTGGCCCGGTGCCCAGTCGCGCAGCGACATCGCACTGAAGGCAGAACGCGGCGAGATTGTCGTTGCAAACGAAAGCAAGTAGAGGACTACAGATTCATGGCAGGATTCCAGACCGACGTGCTCGCCCTTGAGGGTTGGGACCACTTCTACTCGGGCAAGGTGCGCGACCTCTACATTCCGGCGGGCGTCAGCTTCCAGGACACCGACCGCGTGCTGGTGGTGGCCTCGGACCGCATCAGCGCCTACGACTTCGTGCTGACCAGCGAAATCCCGGACAAGGGCAAGGTGCTCACCCAGTTGAGCCTGTGGTGGTTCGAGCAGCTGGGCGACTTCGCCAACCACGTGATCTCCACCGAGGTGCCTGCCCAGGTGGCAGGACGCGCAATGGTCTGCAAGAAGCTGGACATGTACCCGATCGAGTGCATTGCCCGCGGCTACCTGACCGGTTCCGGGCTGGCCGAATACAAGGTGTCCTCCACCGTGTGCGAGCTGCCGCTGCCTGCCGGGCTGGTGGACGGCTCGCGCCTGGAGCCGGCGCTGTTCACCCCTTCGGCCAAGGCCGAGGTGGGCGAGCACGACGAGAACATCTCCTTCGCGCAGACCGTGGACCGCGTGGGCGCCGAGGTCGCCGAAGCGCTGCGCGAGCAGACCGTGGCGCTCTACGAGCAGGCCGAGAAGATCGCGCGCGAGCGCGGCATCATCCTGGCCGACACCAAGGTCGAGTTCGGCGAAGATCCGGCCACCGGCCAGATCACCCTGGGCGACGAGGTGCTGACCCCGGATTCCTCGCGCTTCTGGGATGCCGAGCACTACGCGCCGGGCCAGGCCCAGGCCAGCTTCGACAAGCAGTTCGTCCGCGACTGGCTGACTTCCGAGGCCTCGGGCTGGGACAAGAACTCTGGCGAGCAGCCACCTGCGCTGCCGGAGGAGATCATCGCAAAGACCCGTGCGCGCTACATCGAGGCGTACGAGCGGCTGACCGGGCGCACCTTCGCCGCCTAGCCCCGACGCTCAACAGGACAGCCCCGCACACCGTTAGCCCGGTGCGCGAGGCTGTCCTATTCAGGCAGGCCCGGGAGTCCTTGCCCGCCGGCTACACCAGCGAGTCCAGCCAGGCCTGGTGCAGCGCCGCGAAGCGGCCCTCGGCGGCGATCAGCTCTTCCGGGCTGCCGTCCTCCACGATCTTCCCGTCGTGCACCACCAGCACCCGGTCGGCGATCTGCACCGTGGACAGGCGGTGGGCGATGATCAGCGCGGTCCGGTTGCCCAGCAGGGTCTGCAGGCCGTGCTGCACCGCGCGCTCCGAGGGGATGTCCAGCGAGCTGGTGGCCTCGTCCAGGATCAGCACCGCCGGGTCGGCCAGGAAGGCGCGGGCGAAGGAAATCAGCTGGCGCTGCCCCGCCGACACCCGGCCGCCGCGCTTGTTCACGTCGGTGTCGTAGCCGTCGGGCAGGTCCAGGATGAATTCGTGGGCGCCGACGGCGCGCGCCGCGTCGTGGATCTCCTCCAGCGACGCGCCGGGGCGACCCAGGGCGATGTTTTCCGTCACCGTCCCGGAGAACAGGAACGCCTCCTGCATCACCATCACCACGTGCCGGCGCAGCTCGATGTTGGACAGTTCGCTGATCGGCACCGCATCCAGTTCAAGGCTTCCGGAGCGCAGGTCGTAGAAGCGCGCGATCAGCTTGGCCAGCGTCGACTTGCCGGCCCCGGTCTGGCCGACCACGGCGACGGTCTGGCCGGCTTCGATCTTCAGGTCGAAACGGTCCATGACCACCGGCCCGTCGCCATAGCCGAACACCGCGTCCTGGAAGACCAGTTCTCCGCGGACCCGGTCGATGCTGCGTGGTGAGCGCGGCTCGCGGACCGTGGGCTCTTCCTCCAGCAGGCCGGAGACCTTCTCCAGGGCCGCGGTGGCGGACTGCAGCGAGGAGTAGAACATGGCGATCTCGTCCATGGGCTGGAAGACGCGCTTGGCGGCCAGCAGGATCGCGACCATGACGCCCACGGCCAGGGTGCCGTCGATGATGCGGAACCCGCCGTAGGCCAGCAGCGCGGCGACCGTGAGGTTGCCGATCAGCACCAGCCCAGGCTGCAGCACCCCGAAGAGGTTGAAGGAGCGCACGCTGTTGTCCCGGTACTGCCCGGCGATGTCCGCGTAGTTCGCGTCGTTGGCGCGCTCGCGGCGGAAGGCCTTGACCGCTCGGATGCCGGTCATGGTTTCCACGAAGGTGGAGATCACCCTGGCCGAGACCACCCGGGATTCGCGGTAGAGCACCTCGGAGCGGCTCTGGTACCAGTGGAACAGCACGGCCACCGGGAGCACCGCGATGCAGACCACCACGCCGGAACGCCAGTCCAGCGCGAAGATGGAGATCAACGTGAAGACGATGAATACGCAGGAGGAGGCCAGCTCGGAGACGCCCTGGTCCAGCAGCTCGCGCAGGGTTTCCAGATCGGAGGTCTGGCGGGAGATGATGCGCCCGGAGGTGTAGCTCTCATGGAATTCCAGGCTCAGCCGCTGGGTGTGGCGGAAGACCTTCTGGCGCAGGTCCAGCAGCATGGCCTGGGAGATCCTCGCGGCGCACTTGATGTACCAGGACAACAGCACGCCGGCCAGGATGGCGCAGACGATGTAGGCGCCGCCGGTGAGGCCCAGCGCGGCCCAGTTGCCCTGGCGCACCTGGGGCAGCGTCCAGTCGATCGCCAGCGCAATGAGGATCGGCAGCAGCACGCGGGCCGCGTTGGTGAACAGCACCAGCACGATGGTCTGGATGAACAGCTTCTTCTGCGGCAGCGCCAGCGCGGCGAGCAGGCGGAAGGAGCGGCGGTGCACTTCCTTGCGCTCGGCTCCGGTGAGGGTGACGGCGTCCTCATTGGCGACGCCCAGGGGCCTGCTCATCGGGCCACCTCCGATCGGATCTCGGGTTCGTTCTCATCCAGGCTGGCGATCACGTAGCGATAGTGTTCGTTGGTGCTCAGCAGGTTCGCGTGGCTTCCCACCGCGTCGATGCGCCCGTCGCGCAGCAGCGCCACGCGGTCCGCCAGCATGACGGTGGAGGGGCGGTGCGCCACCACCAGCGTGGTGGTTCCTGACAGGACGCTGCGCAGGCGTTCGGTGACCGCCTCCTCGGTGCGCACATCCAGCGCCGAGAGGGGGTCGTCGAGCACCAGGACCCGCGGACGGGCCGCGATGGCGCGGGCCAGGGCGATGCGCTGGCGCTGGCCGCCGGAAAGGGAGAGCCCCTCCTCGCCGATCAGGGTGTCCACCCCGTCCGCCAGCTGGTAGGCGAAGTGTGCCTGCGCGACATCCAGCGCCTCGGCCAGCAGGGCCTCGCGCTGCTCGGCAGCCAGGTCCCCGGGGGCGCCCATGAGCACGTTCTCTCGGATGGTGGTGGAGAACAGGGTGGTGTCCTCGAAGGCCACGGCGATCTCGGTGCGCAGCTCGTCCAAATCCCAGTCGCGCACGTCGACCCCGTGCACCTTGACCGTGCCTGCGGTGGCATCGTGCAACCGGGGGACGAGGTTCAGCAGCGTGGACTTGCCCGACCCGGTGATGCCCACCAGCGCCATGGTTTCACCCGGGCGGATCTGCAGGTTGATCTCTGCCAGGATGGGGCGGGCGCGGCCGGCCTCGTCCGGGTAGGCGAAGCGGACGTGCTCCAGCTGCACCGCGCCGGAGTACTGCGCCGGACGGACCGGGGCCTCGGGGGAGGTGATGTCGTTGATCGAGTCCATGACCTCGAAATGGCGCTCCAGGGCGGTTTTGGTGCTCAGCGTCATGCCCAGCAGCATGCCCATGGCTTCCACTGGGATGGCGATGACCGCTGCGATGGCGAAGAAGGCGACCAGCGAACCGACGCTCAGGGTGCCGGCGGACACCTGGGCGATGCCGATGACCAGCCCGATGCCGAGGATGGTTTCGGGGATGGCCACCACGGTGAGCAGGAAGCTGGCCAGCGTGCGGGCCTTGGACAGCTCGGTTTCCTGCAGCGACTTCGCCTGCTCGTTGAAGCCCTCGTAGATGTCGCGGCCGCGGCCGAAGGCCTTGATCACGCGGATGCCGTGCACCGATTCCTCCACCGCGGTGGCCAAGTCGCCGGCCTGATCCTGGCTCAGCCGGCTGGCCGCGCGGAAGTCGTTGCGGAAGTGGTAGGCCTTGATGGCGATCGGGATGGAGCCCAGCAGGAACAGCAGGCCCAAGATCCAGGAGTGGGTGAACATCAGCACCAGGCCGGTGATCACGGTGACGGTGTCCACGATGAGCATCATGGCTCCGAAGGCGAGCCAGCGGCGCAGCAGCGACAGGTCCGACATCGAGCGCGAGAGCAGCTGCCCGGAGCCCCAGCGTTCGTGGAAGGCGACCGGCAGGCGCTGCAGGTGCTTGTAGAAGCCCACTCGCATGGTCATTTCAACACCCGCGGCCGGGTTGAGCACGAACTGGCGGCGCAGGAAGATCAGCAGCGCCTCGACGAAGCCGAGCAGGGTGATGATGCCGACGGCGTACCAGACCTGTGCGGAGGCGCCGTTGACAGCGAGGACGTCGTTGACCAGCTTGGCCAGGACCTGCGGAATGGCCAATGCCACGATGCCCGCGCCCAGCGCGCAGAAGAATCCGCCGATGAGCCGGGGCAGCACCGGTTTGACGAAGGGTGCAAGCCGTTTCAGTGTTCTTGACAGCGGAACGGCCTCAGCGGTTCCACTGCTCTTCCCCTGCGCCACGATTCCCCGCATTCACCCAGATTTTCGACAGAGCTACAGCCTACAACCACTAGTTGGGAGAATTCAATCATTCAGGGGATTGAGAAGTAAATGTTTCATAAAGGGCAAAAAGCTTCGTTCCTGCAGCAAGGAGATGCGGCAGGAACGAAGCTTTTATGGGTCTGGGGCGGTCAGTCCCTGGCGGTCAGCGTCACCAGCACCGCTTCCGGCGGGCAAGCAATGCGGATCGGTGCGAAGCGGGAATGGCCCAGGCCGGCCGAGACGTTCAACGGCACGCTGTTGCCGGCATGCTCCCAGTAGGTCAGGCCGCGGGCGCGCCAGGTCGGCAGGTCGCAATTGGACACGAGCGCCCCGTAGCCGGGGATGCAGACCTGGCCGCCATGGGTGTGGCCGGCGAAGATGACGTCCGCGTTGGCCGCGGTGAATTGGTCCAGGACCCGCTGGTAGGGGGCATGGGTCAGCGCGATGCGCACGTGCGGGGCCTCATTGCTGGTGGAGGAGCCGCGGGTCCATCCGGCGAAGTGGTCGCGTTCGATGTGCGGGTCGTCCACGCCGGTCAAATCCAGGCGGATGCCTTTCAGCACGGTCGAGTAGGCCTGGTTGGACATGTTGATCCATCCGGCCGCGCCGAAGGCCCGGTGCATGTTCTCGAATGGCAGCGCGTCGCGTTCCGAGGGATTCGGAGTGCCGGTGTGCCGGACCAGATAGCGCAGCGGGTTCTTCGGGCGCGGAGCGAAATAGCAGTTGGATCCGGGAACGAAGGCGCCCGGCACGTGCATCAACGGCTCCAGGGCGTGCAACAGATCCGGGACGCCGTTCTGATGGCTGAGGTTGTCGCCGGTGTTGATGACGTAGTCCGGGTTCAGCTTGGCCAGGTTCCTGATCCACCGGGTTTTCAGGTGCTGGCCGGGGATCATGTGGATGTCGGACAGATGCAGGATGCGGATGTCGGCGGCACCGCGGGGGAGCAGCTTCAAGGTCTCGCGGCGGACCCCGAACTTCTGGGTCTCATACATGCCGTAACCGATGAGCGCTCCGCCTACAGCCAGCGTCCCGGCCGCCAGCAGGGCCGCGGTCCCGGCAGCATGGCCCAACGCCGATGCAAAGTTTTTTTGTTCCGCCATGACTTGTCCGTCATCGTCCTTTCAATATGGCTTTTCACAAAGCCTTCATTAAGCCAATCTAAGCCGAAGGGCCGCGTTCAACCAAAGTTGAACGCGGCCTTCACAGCTGCAAGCTAGTCGTCGGACTTCGATTCCTTCTTGGAGTCGGACTTCGAATCGGACTTGGATTCCTTGGAATCCGATTTGGATTCCTTCTCCTCCGACTTCGATTCGGAGCTCGATTCCTTCTTGGAATCGGACTTCGAGTCTTCCTTCGAATCGGACTTGGAATCAGAAGAGTCCTCGGAAGGTTCTTTCTTCTTCACGACCGGTGCCTTGCGTGCCGAGCCGAGCGATTCGTGCGGGTAGTCGTAAACTGCTTCCTGCATGAAGTCCAGCCACAGCGGTGCGGCATAGGTCGATGAGTCAACCATGGACGGAGCGCGCTGGTCGTTGATCAGGGCACCGTGCATGAGGTTCTCTTTGCGGTCCTCGCCCTGGCCCTTCAAGCGGCCGACCCACGAGGCGGTGGAGATGCCAGTGGTATAGCCAACGAACCAGGTGGAAGTTGCGCCGTTGTTGGTTCCGGTCTTGCCGGCGATCGGGACGTTGATGGTTCCCTTCGCCACGCGGGTCTTCGCGATCTTTGACAGGGTGCCGTTCAAGTCGCTGACGTGCTGCTCTTCAACGGCCTGGCTGCAGGTGGTCTTCTTGACCTTGTAGGCATTGCCGTCGCGGTCGGTGACAGAGGTTAGTGCGCGCGGCTCGCAGAACTCGCCCCTGTTGGCGAAGGCTGCGAATGCCGCGGCCTGGCTCAGCGGAGTGATCTTCTCGGAACCGATGATGAACGAAGGGTTGGCCGGGGTGAAATCGGCAGGGGTGCCGTTTTCACCCTTGTCCTGGGCCTTGACGCCCAAGGCATTGATGTAATCGGTGATGTTGCACAGGTCGAGCTTGGCCGCTTCCTGAACGGTCGCGGAGTTGATCGACCAAAACAGGCCGTAGTCGACCTTCATCGGCCGGTAGAAGCCGCGCGAGGCATTCTTCGGCTCCCACGGGGCACCGACGGTCGTGGTTCCGCCTGGCAAGCAAGATGCATTGAACTTGTAGCCGACAGGGAAGGTCTGCCTGCGAGCGTTAATGGTGTCCCACATGTTGTGGCCTTCCTTGAGCCACGCGAGCGTGGTGTAAGGCTTCATGGTGGAACCGCCCTGGAAGCCGCCGGCACCGCCGAGCGAACGTTCAACGGCGAAGTTGATCACGGTATTGCCCAGGCCGCCGGCCGGGTCGTACGTGGTGTTCTGCGCCATGGTCAGGATGTTGCCGGTGCCCGGCTCGACCGAAACGATCGAGGAGTAGACGTCCTTGTTGGACTTGGCCTTCGGATCGATCGCCTTGCGGGCGTCCTTCGCGGCTTTCTTGTTCAGCTTGCCGTTCAAGGTGGTCTTGACGGTCAAGCCGCCGCGGTACAACAGGTTCTCGCGGTCCTGCCTGGTCTCGCCGAATGCATCGTCGGTGAGGATCAAGTTGGTGACGTAGTCGCAGAAGTAGGCGTTGTCATCCGCGGCGATGCAGCCGGACGGGGACTTGCTGGGGTCCAGCTCCAAGTCGCTCTTGACTGCCTTGTCGTACTCGGCCTTGGTGATCGCGCCGGCGCGCAGCATGTTGCCCAGCACCTTGTTGCGTCGATCCAGCGAGCGCTCGGGGTTGTTGATCGGGTTGTAGACGTTCGGCAGCTGCACCATGCCGGCGAGCATCGCCGACTGCTGGAGGTTCAGGTCCTTGGCATCAACGGAGTAGAAGTGCTGTGCGGCAGCCTGCACCCCATACTCACGGCCCGAGAACAGCACCAGGTTCAGGTAGCCTTCGAGAATCTCGTCCTTGGACATTTCCTTCTCGATGGACACGGCGTACTTCAACTCGCGGATCTTGTCCGCGTAGTCCTTCTGGCCGCTGATGGTGCTCTCTTCGGCACCGGTCAGTTCCTGGTTGTTAACCAGCAGGTTGTTCACGTACTGCTGGGTCAGGGTCGAAGCACCCGAGCGCGAGGAACCGGTGACGTTGCTGACGACGGCACGGGCGATGCCCTGGGGATCGATGCCCTTGTGCTCGTAGAAACGCTCATCCTCAACCGACACGATGGCCTTGCGCATGAACGGCGAAATGTCATCAAGCTTCACCGGCTGGCGGTTCTGCTCGTAGAACTTCGCGATTTCCTTCCCGTCGGAATCCAAGATCGTCGAAGGCTCCGAAATCGGAAGTGCCTCGAACGAGCTCGGAAGCGCGCTCACAATGTTGTTACCGGTGGTCAAACCGGTTTTTGCTATAGCTGCCACGGGCACGATCATGCCGGCGGCGAGCACACCACAAAGGGCACTGATTCCGAAGAATGCGACGATTTTGCCCAAAGTGGTAGCTGTATCAAAAAAGGGTGACTTCTTAGCTGCCATACCCACTAGTTTACAAGGACGCGCTAACGTATCGAGTATGACTAAATGGGAATACGCCACATTACCTCTGCTGATCCACGCGACGAAGCAGATTCTCGACCAGTGGGGAGACGACGGATGGGAGCTGGTTACCGTAGTTCCAGGCCCCAACGGCACCTCTCCGGTGGCCTACCTCAAGCGTCCGAAGCAGTAATCGCCCAACCCCTAAAAAAGGAGTAAAACCCCATGCAAGAAGCCACTTCTTCGCGTGTCGAAGCTCGCCTGGCCGAGCTTGGACTGACCCTTCCCGCCGTTGCCAAGCCAGTAGCCGCCTACCTGCCTGCCGTCACCACCGGCAACTACGTTTACACCTCAGGGCAGTTGCCGCTGATTAACGGTGAACTCTCAGCTGTGGGAAAGGTCGGCGCAGAGGTATCCGCCGAGACTGCCAAGGGCATGGCGCAGACTGCAGCACTGAACGCCTTGGCGGCCATCAAAGCCGAAATTGGTGACCTTGACCGCATCAAGCGCATCGTGAAGGTCGTCGGCTTCGTAGCCTCGGCCCCCGAGTTCACCGGCCAGCCGGGTGTCATCAACGGCGCTTCGGAGTTCTTCGGCGAGGTACTCGGCGATGCCGGGCTGCACGCCCGCTCGGCCGTCGGCGTAGCTGTCCTGCCGCTGGACGCCCCGGTCGAAGTTGAGGTCATCGCGGAATTTGAGTAGTCAACGACGCGACGCTGTAGCGCGGTCCCGACGGGCATTCCCGTCGGGACCGCGTCACGGCGTGGTGCGCCGGCTCTTCGACGTGCCGCTGCACGAAGTCTCCGCGGCGGAAAACTGGTTCGCCTTCGGAACGCGCACTCCGCGCGCCGCCCGCAAGGCCTCCTCGGTGACCTTGGTGCGCGACACTTCCCAAGGCGTGGAGACCTATCTGACATACCGCCCCGGGGGATCCCCCTTGGGCAACGTGGCATTCCCCGGCGGAAGCCACGAAGCCAGCGACAGGGCCGCCTACCAGTGGTTCGGCCCGAGCCTGTCGCAGTGGTCCAAGCGCATGGACGTGTTGGACCAGCAATTGGTGCAGGCGCACATCGTCTGCGCCATTCGAGAACTTTTCGAGGAAACGGGCATCCTGCTGGCTGGCACCGACGAGCAGTCGGTCATCGAGATGACCGACCCCGAGGAATGGATGACCGCCCGGGAATCCATCGCCGGCCAGGACTTGGGGTTCGATGAGTTCCTGCGCCGCCGCGGCCTGGGGCTGCGCACCGACCTGCTGCGCCCGGTGGCGCACTGGCTCAGCCCGAACTTCGCTTTCCGACGCTTCGACACCTGGTACTTCGCGGCCACTGTCCCGCTGCGGCAGGAGCCGACGCTGCTGCGCGGCAAGGGCAAATGGGGGCGCTGGTGCGTTGCCAGCCAGGTGATCGCCAAACGCAACAGCAGCGCGCTGGGGGACATGGTCGGCCAGCCGAATACCGTGGACATGAACCTGTCGCAGATCACCTACCCGGCGGTGGAAATCATGCTCGAGCGAATGACCGATGCCAACGGCGTGGTGGCCTACCTCTCCCGTGTGCGCTCCTTCGACCTGCAGCATCCCGATCTGCTGGTGCGCGACGGCACCTACTATCTTGAGGTCATCGGCACGCAGAAGGCAGATTCGGCCAGATCCTGGCAGGCCACGGCCGGGCACTGAACCGGCTGCCTGAGACGAAGACAGCGAAGGCCGAATACTTTGCAGGTATTCGGCCTTCGCTGTCTTCGCTGATGCGGCCTAGCGCGAGCGCTGGCGCAGGCGCTGGATGTCCAGAATCACGACGGCGCGTGCTTCCAGACGCAGCCATCCGCGCTGCACGAACTCGGCCAGGGCCTTGTTCACGGTTTCACGCGAGGCGCCGACGAGCTGTGCCAGCTCTTCCTGGGTCAGCTCGTGAGCGACCAGGATGCCATCGGTGGCCGGGCGACCGAAGCGGTCGGCCAGATCCAACAGCGCCTTGGCCACGCGGCCAGGAACGTCGGAGAACACCAGATCGGCGAGGGACTCGTTGGTGCGACGCAGGCGGGCGGCCAGAGCCTGCAGCAGCTGGATCGAAACCTCAGGAGAGTTCAGGATCGCCTTGCGCATGTTCTCGTGGCTCAGACCGGCAAGTCGGGTTTCCGACACGGCGGTCGCCGTTGCGTTGCGTGGGTGTGGATCGAAAAGGGCCATTTCGCCGAACAGCTCACCCGGGCCGAGAACGGCGATCAGGTTTTCGCGTCCGTCGGACGAAGTGCGGCCGAGCTTGATTTTGCCCGAGACGATGAAGTAGAGACGGTCGCCCTGATCGCCTTCACGGAACACCGATGCACCACGGGACAGATCGACCTCGGTCAGTTCTTCGGTTAGCGTGGCGAATACTTCATCACCAAGCGACGCGAAAAGCGGCGCACGGCGCAGTACCTCGATATCCATTAAATCTCCTGTCAACAGTAGTAGGCGCTCACTTCATTGTGCCGTATTCGGTAACAATGTGACAGTTTCCACACGTGGTTTAACCAAGAAAATGTTGAAAATCACGCAGTTTCGAACAAAACTCGCGAATATGCTCGCAGAAATCCATCAGCTTCTAAGGGTACCTTGGATTAATACCGTTTGGATGAATGAAGTGGAGTCTCGGTGCTCGAAGTTTTCGGCTGGCTGGACGCGGTCATTTGCGTTGTTCTGCTGACTTTTTTCATTATCGGACTCCGCCGAGGCTTCCTTCTGACCGTCGGCGACATGCTCGGACTGATCGTGGGCGGCGTGGCGGCGTTCTTCGCCATCCCGCTGGTGTCGACCCTGGCCAGCAATCCGTGGTGGCGGGTGGGGCTGATGGTCGCCACCGCTGCGGTGCTGATCATCATGGGCCAGGCGCTGGGCCGTTTCATCGCCACCAAGATCCGCCACTGGATGAACGTCGATTTCCTGCGCGCAGCGGACCGGCTGGCCGGCGGTGCGCTTTCGATCCTGATTACCGCCACCATCATCGGCGCCCTGGCGTTCTCCGCCTCCAGCATGGGCATTCCCCGGCTGTCCGCCGAAATCGCCAAATCCAAGATGATCGACACGATCCGCGGGCTCACCCCGGATTTCGTCACCTCGGCCATTTCCACGGCCCGCTCGGCCGTGATGGCGCAGACCATTCCCGCGCTGATCGAGCCCTTCGCCCCGCCGGTCGCACCGGTCGAGGACACCGACTGGGAGCCGAACGACCTGCAGCTGGCCTCGGCAAAGTCCGTGGCCAAGATTTCGGGCACCGCGGTGGAGTGCGGCGTGAACCTGACCGGGTCCGGTTTCGTCATCGACGACGACCTTGTCATGACCAACGCCCACGTGGTCGCCGGCTTGAGCGCCGCCACGGTGGAAACCGGCAGGGGCGAGCTGAACCGAGGCAAGGTGGTGTACTTCGATCCCGAGGCGGATATCGCGCTGCTCTACGTGGAGGGGCTTGCCGCCGAACCGATCGACCTGGCCACCAAGGACCTGGTTCGCGGGGATTCCGCGGCGTTCGTCGGATACCCCTCCGGCGGGCCGCAGCAGGTGCGCGGCGCCGTCGTCGCGTCCAAGGCCACCGTCTCCATCGCCAATATCTACGGCGAGGATCCCGCGCAGCTGTCGGTCTACCAGCTCACCGCCGAGGTGGCCCAGGGCAACTCGGGAGGCCCGCTGCTGGATGAATCCGGCGACGCCGTGGGGTTGATTTTCGCCAAGTCCCGGAGCGACGACGAGGTGGGCTTCGCCCTGAGCCTGGAAGAAATGAGCGACGCGTTGAACGCCGGCGGCCACCGGACCACCTCGATCAAGACCGGCGCCTGCATCAGTGACTAGCTCCGGGCCAGTACGGATCCAGGCAACTGCGCCGCCGCTAGCTGCCCAGCAGGTGGGCCATCTGCTGAACGGCCAGGCGGTAGCCGTTGACCCCGGCGCCGATGATGATGGAGCTGGCCACGGGGGAGATGTAGGAGTGGTGGCGGAATGCCTCGCGCTTGTGCACGTTCGAGATGTGCACCTCGATGGCCGGAAGCTCCACGCCACTGATGGCATCGGCCAGGGCGATCGAGGTATGGGTGAACGCGCCGGGGTTGATGACGATTCCCGCGGCGGTGGTGCGTGCCTCGTGGATGGCGTCCAGCAGCACGCCTTCGTGGTTGGACTGCAGGGCCTTGAGCTCGAAGCCCAGCGACTTGGCCGTGCTGCGGGCCAGTGCCTCGACATCGGCCAGCGTCTCGCGGCCGTAGATCTCGGGTTCGCGGGTTCCCAGCAGGTTCAGGTTGGGTCCGTTGAGCAGCAGGATGGTGCGTGAGGCATTTTCAGTCATGGAGTCAATCTAGTACAGCCGGTGTTCCCGGCGCTGTTCCATGACGAAGCCATCCGGACCCAGGCAACCGCGCGAACCGGCGGTGCCGGCATCAAGCGGCCCTCGAATTCCCGTCCACGGCTCATGTGGATATATTCAATGGTGGAAAGCCCGGGATCATCAGGAGGTTCGCATGAACAGGCGTGCCAAGCGCATCATCGGCAATATTTCGGTAGGTGCGTTCCTGGCCGGGGTGCTCGGCATTCTGGCGGTGAACCACTTTGATCCGGACTTCCTGAAGAACGACGCCGAGCTGACCGCCGAAGCCAACGCCGGCACCCCGATCGTGCAGGGGCCCATTGTGCCCCAGACGCTTCCCACAGCCAGGGCGACAACTCCCGCCGAGATCGACAACGCCCGCCAGATCGCCCTTGATCTGGGCCGCTCCGAAGCCACCTGGGACAAGAACTGCGTGTCATGGAACCCCTCCGGGGTCGCAGGCTCCCCGCAGGGCTGGGCCGACAAGGTGGCCGCTTCGTGGCTGGACTCCGCCGGAGCTGGATGCCCGGACGCGATGACCTGGCCGTACTACTACATCGAGTCCTTCGACTCGAACGCACCAGGGCAGCTGCGCATCACCATGGAGCAGGCAGCGGCCGCAGACCCGCAGATCTTCACCAACACCCCCGGCGACCTTGAATTCATCGCCGAGGAAGTGCTCGACGCGACGCACAAGAAGTTCAAGGACCTGGAGTCGGTCCACGTGGTGGTCGACGGCCACAGCGCCGCTTCGACGGTCGAGGTCAAGGACCGCAGGGAAGCGGCGCGCTAGCGTCGAAGTCCCCGGGCACGGCACAGGCCGCCGTCCGGAGCCGCTTCCCCTGCTGGGAGGCGGGCATCCGGGCGGCGGCCTGTATTCGCGGCCTGGCGGCTACTTCTTCATCGACTGCGCAATCTGCGACATGACGGTGTTGTCCGCCAGCGTGGTGGCATCGCCGACCTCGCGGCCTTCTGCCACGTCCTTGAGCAGACGGCGCATGATCTTGCCCGAGCGGGTCTTCGGAAGCTCCGGAACCACCAGCACGTGCTTCGGCTTGGCGATCGGCCCGATGTCCTTGCCCACGTGGTTGCGCAGGGTCGCCACGACATCCTCGCCCTCGGCCGGTTCGGTCTGCAGGATCACGAACGCGACCACTGCCTCGCCGGTGGTCTCGTCCTTCGCGCCGACCACGGCGGCCTCGGCCACGTACGGGTGGGCGACCAGCGAGGACTCGATCTCGGTGGTGGACAGGCGGTGCCCGGAGACGTTCATGACGTCGTCCACGCGGCCCAGCAGCCAGATGTCCCCGTCGTCGTCCTTCTTCGCGCCGTCGCCGGCGAAGTACATGTTATCGAAGCGGGACCAGTAGGTGTCCTTGTAGCGTTCCATGTCGCCCCAGATGCCGCGCAGCATGGCAGGCCACGGTTCGCGGATGACCAGGAAGCCGCCCTCGCCGTTGCCCACCGAGTTGCCGGCCTCGTCGACCACGTCGATGCTGATGCCCGGCACGGCGACCTGGGCGGAGCCCGGCTTGGTCTTGGTGACGCCCGGCAGCGGCGCGATCATGTGGGCGCCGGTTTCGGTCTGCCACCAGGTATCCACGATCGGGGTCGGGTTCGCTTTCTTCTCGCCGTTGGCGCCGTTGTTGGAGCCGATGACGTCGCGGTACCACATCCATGCCTCGGGGTTGATCGGCTCGCCCACGGAGCCGAGCACGCGCAGGGAGGACAAGTCGTAGCCGTCAGGGATCTGCCGGCCCCACTTCATGAAGGTGCGGATGGCGGTCGGCGCGGTGTACAGGATGCTGACGCCGTACTTCGCCACGATTTCCCACCAGCGGCCCTGGTGCGGGGTGTCCGGGGTGCCTTCGTAGATGACCTGGGTGGCGCCGTTGACCAGCGGGGCGTAGGTGACATAGGAGTGGCCGGTGACCCAGCCGATGTCCGCGGTGCACCAGAATACGTCGGATTCCGGGTGCAGGTCGAAGGTGTCGCGGTGGGTGACGGCGGTCTGCGTGAGGAAGCCGCCGGTGGTGTGCACGATGCCCTTGGGCTTGCCGGTGGTGCCGGAGGTGTACAGCACGAACAGCGGGTGCTCGGAGTCGTGGCCCACCGCGGTGTGCTCGGTGCCGGCCGAGTCCACGACGTCGTGCCACCACTTGTCCAGCGGGCCGAACTCGGTGGGCTCGCCGTTGCGCTTGACGACCACGACGTTCTGAACGGTATGGCCCGGGGCGGACAGCGCCTCGTCGACGGCCGGCTTCAGCGGGCTCGGCTTGCCGCGGCGCCAGGTGCCGTCGGCGGTGACCACGAGCTTGGCGTCGGCGTCATCGACGCGGCTGCGCAGCGCGTCGGCGGAGAAGCCGCCGAACACCACCGAGTGGATGGCGCCGATGCGGGCGCAGGCCAGCATGGTGATGACGGCTTCCGGGATCATCGGCAGGTAGACGGCGACGCGGTCGCCCTTTTCGACGCCCAGGGATTCGAAGGCGTTTGCGGCCTTCTTGACCTCTTCGGTCAGCTGCGCGTAGGTGTAGGTGCGGGTGTCGCCCGGCTCGCCCTCGAAGTAGATGGCGACGCGGTCTCCCAGCCCGTTCTCGACGTGGCGGTCCAGCGCGTTGTACGCCGCGTTGACCTTGCCGCCGACGAACCACTTGGCCACCGGCGCTTCGGACCAGTCCAGGGTTTCGGTGAAATCCGTGTCCCAGGTGAGGACCTGCCGCGCCTGGTCGGCCCAGTAGCCCAACCGGTCGGCTGCCGCGGCATCGTAGCGGGCCTGGGTGGCAATGGCGTTGTCGCTGAATTCCTTGCTCGGTGCGAATGACCGGGTCTCGTTCGACAGGTTATCCAAAGTCTTGGATTCGCTCACGGTAGTTTGGTCCTTCCAGTTAGACACGTTTAACTCTGTGATCAAAGTTACACGCTCAAGGGTCGGCCTGTGTGGTTTGTGTCACGGATTGGCGCGGGAGTGGGTGAATTCTGCGCCAAACGGTCATTGGGTGCGTTGAACTGCATTCCGGCCCGTCCGGGGATACGCCGCGCAAACGGGACGGGATGAGTGAAAACCCGGGCGGTCCGTGGCAGTATCGAAGCGTGGCTGTGAATGTGAAAATTGAAACGGAGCTCGGGCTCAAGCGCCGGGCACGCAAGATGAACCGCCTGCTGGCGGAGGCCTACCCCTACGCGGTGCCCGAACTGGATTTCGAGAATCCCTTCGAGTTGCTGGTCGCGACGGTGCTGTCCGCGCAGACCACCGATGTCCGCGTCAACGCCATCACCCCGGCGCTGTTCGCCCGCTTCCCGGATGCCCACGCCATGAGCCGGGCCGAGCGCAGCGAACTGGAGGAACTGATCCGGGCCACCGGTTTCTTCCGGGCCAAGACCGAATCGCTGCTGGGGCTTTCGGCGGCGCTGGTGGAACGCTTCGACGGCGAAGTCCCGCCGAAGCTGGACGAGCTGGTCAAGCTGCCGGGCGTAGGGCGGAAGACCGCCAACGTGGTGCTGGGCAATGCCTTCGGGGTTCCTGGCATCACCGTGGACACGCATTTCGGACGCCTGGCCAACCGTTTCGGATGGACCAATGAAACCGACCCGGTGAAGGTCGAGCACGCGGTCGGCGAGCTGTTCGAGAAGCGCGACTGGACGATGCTCAGCCACCGCGTGGTGTTCCACGGCCGCCGGGTCTGCCACTCACGCAAGCCCGCCTGCGGAGCCTGCGTGCTGGCCAAGCTGTGCCCTTCCTACGGCATCGGCGAGGATATACCAGCCAAGGCGAAAGCGTTGCTTAAGTACGAACTTGCTCCGGGGCGTGAAGAGCTGCTGGACAAGATGCTCGCCGGAGCCACCCGCCGTGAACTGCGGGCCGAGGGATATGGATTGGACGCATGAGCGCACTGAAAGACCTGAAGCAGGTTGTTGCCGAGCATTCGCACACGATAGGTGCGACGCAAAAACTCCCGGACTCCTGGGCCTTCAAGCAGCTCGACGCCAACAGCGTGCGCCGCGCCGCGATCCTGATGCTCTTCGGCTCTGCCGACGGCCGGGGCTTGAGCCGCGATGCGGATCCCGCCGAGCTGGATCTGTTGTTCGTCGAGCGCGCCGAGACCCTGCGCTCCCACGCCGGACAGATTTCATTCCCCGGCGGCGGGATCGATCCCGAGGACGCCTCGGAAACCGACGCCGCGCTGCGCGAAGCCTGGGAGGAAACCGGGGTGCAGACCTCGGGCATCGAGGTGCTGGGGCAGCTGGCCGCGACCGAGCTTCCGGTTTCGAACTTCATCGTCACCCCGGTGCTGGGGTGGTGGCACACCGAATCCGCGGTGTTCCCCGTCGATCCCGGCGAGAGCGCAGGGGTCTTCCGCGCGCCCGTCGCGCACCTGCTGGACCCGCGCAACCGGGTGCTGGGCGTAGTGCAGCGCGGAGGGCGCAAGTTCAGCGCCCCCGCCTTTGAATACGACGGCCGGGTGATCTGGGGCTTCACCGCCATGGTGGCGGACAAGCTGTTCAACGAGCTGGGCTGGACCAGACCGTGGTCGCCCAAGCGTGAAATCCGCATGCTCTAGGCCGGTCCGCCGAGCTTTTTCTTCCGGCTATTTCGCCTCGGCATAGTTCTCTGTAATCACCACGCTGACAGGGAAGTTGACCGACTGGTCCCCGAACAGGGTGCGCCCGGCGAGCGCAGCGGCATGCCTGATGATCTCGGCCAGCTGCGGCGCCCGGCCCTCGGGGCATTCGAAGACGATTTCGTCGTGGACGAAGAAGACCTGGCGGCACTCTTGGCTCCAACCGGCCTGATGGATCAGGTGGCGGGCATGGCCCATCCAGATCAGCGCCCATTCGGCGGCGGTCGACTGCACCACGAAGTTGCGGGTGAAGCGGCCTCGGGAGCGGGCCGCCGCGTCGGCGGCGCGCTGGGAGGCCTCGTCCCTGGTATCGCGCTGCGCCTGCATCCAGCGTTCGTCCGCCGGCGGGCATCCTCGCCCCAGGAAGCTGCTCACCCCGTCGCCGCGCTCGCCGGCGCGGGCTGCCGCATCAACGAAATCCATGGCCGCCGGGAAGTTCTTCTTCAACGCGGCCCCCACGGCCGCGGCGCCTCCGGAGGTACCGCCGTAGATGACCGACAGCATGCCCATCTTGGCCTCGTTGCGGTCCTTGACCAACCCTGCATCGATGAGCCACTGGTAGAGGTCATCCTGCAGGCCGGCTTGCTGCAGGTGGCGGTCGCGGGACATGGCGGCGAGGATGCGCGGTTCAAGCTGGCGCCCGTCGGCCACCACGAATCTCCTGCCTGCCGGGGTCCGCACGACCTGGCGGATGGAATGCGGCAGCTGCAGCGCGCCGCCGCCCGACGCAGCCCAGCGGCCGGAAGCGACGGTGCCCAAGACGTAGTGGGGATGGAAGCGTCCATGGGCGACCCATGCATCCAGCCAGGCATCCCCGTGGGTGCTGGCCAGCCGCGATAATTTCTTGTACTCAAGCACTTGGGCGATGGCCGGGTGATTGATCTGCTCCAGTTCCCAGGCCCGGAGCGACTGCACCGCGAATCCTGCCCGGTGCAGGGCGCGCAGCAGCTCCTGCGGGGAGTCGGGGTTCAGTCCCGGGGTCTGCAGGGTGTGGCCCAGCTGCTGGGCCAGGGCTGCGAGCTTGGGCGGACGCACGGATTCCGGGACGCGCTCGCCGAGCATCCGGCGCAGCAGCTGCCGGTGTCCCTGCTCGTCCCAGGACAGCCCCGTGGCCTCCATTTCCGCGGCGATCAGCGCGCCCACGGATTCGGCATGGATCAGCAGCTGTAGCCGCTTGCGGGCTGCAGGATCGGTCGGCAGCGCCTGCAGCTGGGCCGCGTACATGTTCACCAGTTCCTGCAGGGACTCTCCGCTGACCGGGGCGGAAAACAGGGTGCCTTGGTCGCCGGCATCATGGGACTGCGGAGGGTTCTCCAGATCGATGTCCGGCAGGCGCACTGCCGCCAGCGGGCTGCGGTGGAGAATACGCTGGGCCAGCGAGAGCACATGGGCCTTGGCGAGGTAGACGTCTGCGGAGGCCAGCAGCTGAAGCCAGGGGGAGGTGCGCAGCATCACCCAGCGCGGGGAATGAACGCGCTCAATCTCGGCCACCGACTGGCAGAGCTCATCCCGGGCAGCGGTCCGGGCCGAAGTGAGCGGCTCGCCGGTGGCGGCGTCGCGCAGCTGCAGCAGGGCGAATCCTTCGGGATCCGCGGCGAGGAAGGCGAGCACGCCAGAATGTCCAGGGGGCATGCTTCCATTGTGCCGTGGCCAGAGTGGATATCCCCAGTTCGCGGACACCGCGAACCGCCGGCAAACCTGCGGTGGCAACCTCGACCCATGAACTGGTTACCCTTTCGCCCGCAAGACCCTGGACCCGGAACCGATGCTCGGTTCGTTCCGCAGTCCCTGGAAGCTCCGCCCGGGGAGCCTGCACCGCACCGTGCCCAACGCCGAGCAGTCCATGGGGGCGACCGCGGGGGACCGGGCTGCGTGCTGGTGAGCGACGACGAGGAGCTGGTGGCGCAATGCGCCCTGATTTCGCTGGGTGCGGCGGTCAGGATTTCCCGGTGTGCCAGCGACTCGCCGCTGATTCATGATGCCGAGGGGCCGGTGCTGTGGGGTGTGGATGCAATCGGACCGGCGTTGGCAGGCTCTACCCGGTGCGATGTCCTGGTGGGCGTCGAGGCGCAAGCGCAAACCCTGTGGGAAGCGGCCAGCCAGCTGCCCCAGGCCAGGGTTGCGGTCCTTCCCGGCGCGAGCCAGTGGCTGGGCGAGTATCTGGGGCTGTGGTGCATGAGATCGGGTCATGGGCATACCGTGGCGTTGGGTTCACGGGCGGGCGGGCTGGGTACCAGCACCCTGGCCGTACTGCTGGCCCATGCTGGAACGCTCAGCGGACTGCACAGCCTGGTCGTGGATCTGGACTCCCATTCCTGCGGGCTGTGGCCGCGGATCTGCTCCCAGCCGCCTTCCGGGATCGGCTGGGAGGAATTGGCGGCTTCGGGAGGAGCGTTGGCTTCGCACCAATTGGTCGAGGCGCTCCCGAGCGTCCGGGGAACAGCGGTGCTCACCTGGTCTGGAACTCCGCCACCGGGTCCGGTGGACGGACCGTTGACAGCCCGGCTGTTGACAGCCGCACGGCAGGGGTTCGACTTGCTGGTTCTTGACACCGGGAGGACACCGCATCACGAAGCAGAGACGATAGGCCACTTCACGGACCGGCAGATCATGGTGTGCGATGCGGCAAGCATCCCGCCGCACGGCGACTACGTGCTGCGTGCTGAACACGCAAGAGCGCCTGCCTGGGCGGAGAACCGCTCCCTGCTGGGGAGCGTGGCCCATGCGACGTCGATAGAACGGGCAGTTGCACGCGGGGACCTGCTCGATGCCCTCAGATCCCGACGGCTGAGGCAGCAGCTGGCCGACTTGCGCCTGCTGCCGGCAGCCACCGAGGACACGGGGCTGCGAGGCGCGCCATGAGCCCCGGACGCCATTCGCCATCACCGCCGCATTCCGCCCGGCCGAACCCGCTGGACACGCGCATCCTGGAGTCGGTCCGGGACCGTGCCTTGGCCAGCGGCGGAGAATTGGACACCATCTCGCTGGCGAGCGCCGTCCACGATTCGGGCACCGCCCTCGGCGCCCGCGGTGCGACCGAGTCATTGAAAGCCCTGCAGGACGAGGTCGCCGGACTATCGGTCCTTGAACGATTCGCCCAGCGTCCGGGGATCACGGATGTGCTGGTGGACGGGCAAGGCCAGGTATGGACCGATTCATCCCGGGGACTGGAACTTACGGGATTCCGCTTCGCGTCCCCCGAGCAGGTGCGTTCGCTGGCCGTGCACCTGGCGGCCATGGCCGGACGGCGGTTGGACGCGGCCAGCCCCTTCATGGACATGAGCGTCAAGAATTATCGGGTCCATGCGGTACTTCCGCCCATCGCCACCGAAGGCCCGCTGATTTCCATCCGCGTGAAAACCCGACAGCTGCTCGACTTGGACACCGTCCTCGCCCAGGCGCCTGGTTTCTGGCCCACGGTGCTCCGCGAGATCATGGGACGACAGCTGAATTTCCTGGTCACCGGCGGTACCGGCAGCGGCAAAACGACGCTGCTCCAGGCCATGCTGGCGCAGGCAAGCGACAAGCAACGGCTGGTGATCATCGAAGACTCCCACGAGCTGGTGGTCGACCACCGCCATGTGGTGAGCCTGCAGACCCGCTCGGCGAACGTCGAATCCGCCGGGCAGATAGAACTCCGGGACCTGGTGGTCCAAGCATTGCGCATGAGACCTGACCGACTGGTCGTCGGGGAGTGCCGAGGGGCGGAGATCCGGGACTTCCTCGCGGCCATGAACACCGGCCACCAGGGAGCGGCCGGCACCCTGCATGCAAACCATCCCGAATCCGTGCCGGCACGCTTGGCCGCGTTGGGTGCCTTGGCCGGGTGGGGGCTGCAAGCCACCTCGCTTCAGGCCGCCAGCGCCTTGGACCTGATCATCCACATGCGTCGGCAGCCGTCCGGAGCGCGCTCGCCGGTAGCGCTGGGAAGCTTGTCCACCGATTCGAACGACCGACTCGGCGTGCGCATGCTGGTCGACATGGAAACGCGGAACCGTCCCGATGCCCGCAGCCTGGAGCTGCTGCGGGAGAAACTCGGCGACGAGGCCTCGGCCGAGGTCGCACGGTGGCACGCGGGCCGTGCCGGGCGGGAGCAATGATGACTGCGGTGCTGCTGCTGTTGCTGCTGGCCGGGCTCTGGCTGTGGTGGACCCCGCGGTCGGCTTCCGGCAGGGCAACGGATCCCGGCCTGCTGGGCAGCTGGAAGCTGCGCGCAGCCTCGGACGGCGCCCAGCAGCAGGAGCTGAGTCGAGACGCCCACGTGATCCGCGAGCTCTCTGCGTTGTTGCGCAGCGGCTTGATGTTCCCGCAGGCTCTCGAAGCGCTGCTGCAGCTACGCGCGGAGCCGTGCCCGGTCCTGGACGCACTGCGCCGGCTGGCAGCGCAGGCCAGGTTCCGCGGCGAACAGGCCATTGAAATCGAACATTCCGCGGGGCACAAGGACGGCGGGTCGGTGCAACGGCTGTCCTGGTGCTTGGATCTTTCAACGCAGACCGGAGCCCCGCTGGCCGGGGTGCTGGATCAGCTGGCAGAAGATCTGGAAGCGGAGCTGCTGGCACGGCAGTCGTTCGACGCGGCCATGGCCGGCCCCAGGGCTACCACGCGGCTATTGACCTGGCTGCCGGTGGTAGGACTCGGCGCGGGGTTCTTGCTCGGCATCGATGTGGGTTCCACCTTGCTGACCTCGTGGCCCGCGCAGCTGAGCATGGCGGCAGGCGCTGGACTGTGGGCGCTGAACAGGATCTGGTGCCGCCGGTTGCTCGCGGCGACGACGGCGCAGGCCCTGAAATGACTGCAGCGGCTCTGCTCTGCTTGCTATCCGGAATTCTCCTGTGGAATGCCCGGGGGTCCGCCACGGTCCGCAACACGGAAAGGCAATGGCAAGCCGTCTCGGCCCGAAGCAGGAAGACGTATGAAGGCAGCGAACCCATCGACCTGGTTCTGGACCTCGGCGCGAGCCTGATGGAATCAGGGCTGCCCATGACCACGTTGCTTGACTCGATGGGGCGCTGCATCCCGCAGTGCGCCGCGTTGCGGACCGTGGCCAGATGCCTGGAGATGAACATGGAATGGGAGAAGGCCTGGGAACCGGCGCCACGCTGGCTCGCTCCGTTGCAGCGTTCCCTGGGATTCGCCCATGCCACCGGTGCTCCGGCGTCCGCGCTGCTGCGCAATACCGCCCAGCTGCGACGCAGGGAACGGGCCCAGCATGTCGCCCGATGCGGTGCGCAGTTCGCCACCCGGCTGGTGCTGCCGCTGGGGGCCTGCGCGCTTCCAGCCTTCATCGCCTTGGGTGTGGTGCCGCTGATCATTGCGTTGTTCCCGCACTTTGCCTGATTCCTCGATGGCAAGTTATGCCCACCTTGCGGCCGGCCCCAACCGCGTCAGGGATAGTACTGCGAGCCTGAAAGCACCATCACCGCCCCAGCCGGGGACAGGCTCGATGCAACCCGACCGAAAGGAACCGACATGAATAGCACCCTGAACAGGCTGCGCGAACGGCTCGATGAGGAGCAAGGCTCAACCACCGCAGAATTCGCCATGGTCACCCTCGCCGCCGTGGCTTTCGCCGGCCTGCTGATCAGCATCTTGTCCAGCGGCGACGTGCGGGGCATGCTCATGGGCCTCATCAGCAAGGCCTTGAGCCTGTAGGCCATGGACGTCATGGATGAACGCGGCAGCAGCACGGCGGAGTTCGCCGTGCTGCTGCCGGCCATCGCGCTCCTGCTTTCGCTGCTGTTGTGCCTCGGGGTCCTGGGGATGCACCAGATCCAGGTCCAGCAAGCGGCCGGGGCCATGGCCAGGGAACTTTCCCGCGGCGAGGACCCCGGCGCAGCCCGGGCACGGGGCATCCAGCTGGCCGGGACCTCGGCCAGCTTCTCGGTGGACAACGGGGGAGGGTACGCCACGGTTACGGTGGCGAAATCCGTGGACCTGCCGGTGGTGGGGCCGGTCGAGGTTCGGGGCACTGCAAGCGTGGCGAACGAACAATGAGTTGCGCGGAGTTCGGCTCGCAACGGGGAAGCAGCACCGTCGCGGCTACCGCCCTGGCCATCACCGCGCTGCTGTTGGCCGCCGGCATTCTTGCTTGGTCGGCGGTGACCCGAGCGGCGATGCAGGCCGCCAGCGCGGCGGACCTGGCGGCCCTTGCTGCGGCGGATACCGCCCGAGGGTTGCGCGTCGGGGATCCCTGCGCCGCCGCCGGGCTGCTGGCCTCGGCCAATGACGCACGACTGGATTCCTGCACCGTCGAAGCCGACGGCACCACCGTGCGTGTTCAGGTATCGGTGGCGATTACGTTTTCCGCGCTGGGAATCGAGTTCCCGGCGGCTTCCGCCCAAGCCCGGGCCGGTGCTCCGCCGCTGACCCGGGACTAGCCGAATCTGTTAGAAGTGGTGCCGCGGCTGGACATCCTCCAGCACGGCGCTGAGCAGCAGCACCGCCCCGGCCTTGTCCAGCGGGTTGTTCCTGTTGCCGCATTTCGGGGATTGCACGCAGCTGGGGCAGCCGCTGCGGCATTCGCAGGCTTCAATGGCATCCCGGGTGGCCCGCACCCAGGTGGAGAACTTCTCGAAGCCGCGCTCGGCAAATCCCGCACCTCCAGGCTGCGCGTCATACACGAAGATCGTGGGATGGCCGGTGTCCATGTGCAGCGCGGTGGAAACCCCTCCGATGTCCCAGCGGTCGCTGGTGGCCACCAGCGGCAGCAGGCCGATCATTGCGTGTTCGGCGGCGTGCAGGGCGCCGGGGAATTGGTCCACGGTCAGGCCCGCGCGCAGCAGCCGCTGCTCGGTCAAGGTGAACCAGACGGATTTGGTGTGCAGGTCCCGGGCTTCGAGGTCCAGCGGCTCCTCGGAGAGCACCTCGTTGGATGCGATGGATTTGCGTTGGAAGGAGACCACCTGGGTGGTCACGATGACTTCACCGAAGAAGATCTCCAGCTCCCGATGCTTGCTGGTGCGTTCCTCGGATTCGATGGCCACCGTGGTCAGGTCGCGGGCAGTGGTGTAGTAGTCGGGGTTCACCCTGGTCACGACCACCACGTGGTTCTGCTCGTCCAGTTCCTCCACGTGGTAGCTGGCGCCCTGGTGGACGTAGATGGCCCCGGGGTGCGCCTGGTAGTGGCTCTGCGGGGAGTCCATGGTTCCCAGCAGCGCTCCGGTTTCCGCATCGATGATGTCCACCGGCCCGCCGCCGTCGGCGCGGATGGAGAACATCCCGGCCGCGTGCTGCGGGTGGGTCCAGAACCATCCCGCAGGCCGGCGGCGCAGGTAGCCGCGCTGCACCAGGGAATCAAGCAGCGCTTCGGTCTGCGGGCCGAAGATTTCCAGCTCTTCGGGGCGCAGCGGGTTCTCCTGGGCCGCCGCGCACAAATGCCCGCTGAGCACGTACTTGTTCTGCGGATCGAACACGGTAGCCTCGACACCGAGGTCGAAGATGGCCTCCGGGTGGCTGACCAGATAGGTGTCCAGCGGATCTTCGGCGGCCACGAAGAGCGCCAACGCGTCCTGGCCGGAGCGGCCTGCCCTGCCGATCTGCTGGAAGAAGGATGCACGGGTTCCGGGCCAGCCGGCCACCACCACGGCGTCCAGGCCCGAGATGTCGATGCCCAGTTCCAGCGCTGAAGTGGAAGTCACGCCGAGCAGCTCGCCGGAGCGCAGCTTGCGTTCAACCTCCCGCCGTTCCCCGGGGAGATAGCCCGACCGGTAGGCGGCCAGCCTGACCGACAGCTCGGGAGCGAAGTTCTCCAAGTGCTTGCGCGTGAGGGTGGCGATGGTTTCCGCGCCGCGGCGGGACTTGATGAAGACGATGGTTCGCACGTGGTCCGCCATCAGGTCGGTGAGAATTGACGCGCTTTCGGCGATGGCGGTGCGGCGCAGCGGGGCGCCGTTTTCACCGGTGCGGTCGGACAGGGGCGGCTCCCAGAGCCCGATCACCAGTTCGCCGGAGGCGGAGAAGTCGCGCGTCACCGCCGATACCTCGGCGCCGATGAGTCGTCCGAAGGATTCTTCGGGATCGGAGCTGGTGGCCGAGGCGCCGATGAACACCGGATTATTGCCGTAGTGGGCGCAGATTCGGCGCAGCCGGCGCATCAGGTTCGCCACGTGGGCTCCGAAGACCCCGCGGTAGGAATGGGCCTCGTCGATGATGATGTACTTCAGCCGCTTGAAGAAACGGGACCACGCCGGGTGGTTGGGCAGGATGCCGCGGTGCAGCATGTCGGGGTTGGTGAAGACGAAGTTTCCGTGCTGGCGCACCCAGGCGCGGGTTGCCTGGTCCGTGTCGCCGTCGTAGGAGGCAGCCCGTACTCCCGGAACCTTGAGGGCTTCAACGGCCGAGAGCTGGTCGGCGGCCAACGCCTTGGTAGGGCAGATATACAGCACGGAGGCCTGGGCACCGGCGTCGTTGGCGGCAGCGTCCCGGGTGCGGAACAGCGCATCGATGGACGGCATGAGGTAGGCCAAAGATTTGCCCGAGGCGGTGCCGGTGGAGATGATCGTGTGCTTCCCGGCATGGATCAGATCCGCGGCTTGCACCTGGTGCAGCCATGGTTTATTGATGCCCAGCCCCTGGAACGTTGTTTTGACTTCGTCGGCCAGCCAGCCGGGCCACGGTGCGGTGATCTGGTCCTTGGCCGGGACGCTGCGGCGGTGCATCACGGCTTCCGGATCGTTGCTCCGGTCGTAGGGATCAAGCAGGGCACGCACAGACTTCACGAAACTCAGCCTTTCGAAGCCGGAACGGTGGGAAGCGCGGCGCTGGAGTCCGCGGTGTTAAAAGACTATCGCCGTCGCAGCCGGGAACGGCTGCAACGGCGAGAGGAAAGCCCGGAACTCAGGCTTTGAAGTTGACGACCTTGCCCAGGGAAGTCCATCCCAGGGAGGCGTAGAGCTTTTGACCGTCGACCGAGGCGATCAGCAGGCCCTCGTCCACGTCGTGTTCTTGGGCCAGCGAGGCCAGCGCACGCATGACCAGGGTGCCAAGACCCTTGCGGCGGAAGTCCGGGCCGGTGATGATGCGGTCGAAAATGGCGTAGCCTTCGACGGCGGAGACGTGGCCTGAGGCGGCGACGATTTCCTGGTTGTCTTCGGGGTGCAGCGAGACGTAGGCATGGGTGCCGTCGCGTTCAATCTGGAACATGAAACCTTCGGCGGGCAGCGGGACCTCGACGTCATGCACTGCCAGCTCGGTGACCATCAGTACCTCGTCGTCGGCGGCGACCTGCAGGCCAACCTCGGCTGCGGTGGCCAGCAGCTGCTCGACGGAGTCGTCGAACGCAGTCAAACGGCGGTTAGGGTGCTTCTTCAGGGTTTCGGCGACAGCGGCGAGCTCTTCCTTGGAAGGGCCGTAGATAACGTATTCCCAGTCCTCGGTGGTGTCGTGACGCAACGCTGCATGGACGCGTCCCTCATTGCGGGTCTCATAACCGCGGGCTCCCGCCCAGCCGGCGACCCAAGTGCCAATCAGTTCATCGCTTGCGTTTGATGCCATATCTTGACCCTACCTTGTCTTTCCTAGGAATTAGCTGACATTGCGCCAATCGTTGCCTAGTTGAAACGAAAGAATCCCATTGCCCCCGGAAAAGCGCGCCGGAGAATGTGATTTTGCTCTTTCACCCGGCGTTTCGTGCCGTTCAACCACTAAACTTGTGGTGTGGCCATTGAACGAATTGTCTTGTATTACGCATTTACTCCGCTCCCCGACCCGGAGGCCGTCCGCCTGTGGCAGCGTTCGCTGCTGGAACGCTGGGGACTGCGCGGACGCATCATCATCTCTAAAGACGGCATCAACGGAACCGTCGGCGGCGAGCTGAGCGCCGTGAAGAAGTACGTGAAAGCGACCCGCGAATTCCCCGCCTTCAAGAAGATGGACATCAAGTGGTCCGAGGGCTCCGCTGCCGACTTCCCGCGCATCTCCGTCAAGGTCCGCGACGAGATCGTCACCTTCGGTGCTCCGGGGGAGCTCGAAGTCGACGAAAACGGTGTCGTGGGCGGTGGAACGCACTTGCGCCCCGAGGAACTCCACGAACTGGTGGAAGCCAAGGAGCAGTCAGGCTCCAAGGTGCACTTCTTCGACGGCCGCAACGCCTTTGAAGCCCAGATCGGCAAGTTCAAGGACGCCATCGTCCCCGAGGTGGACACCACCCGGGACTTCGTCGCCGAACTGGATTCAGGCAAGTACGACCACCTGAAGGACCAGCCCGTGGTCACCTACTGCACCGGCGGGATCCGCTGCGAGGTGCTCTCCGCCCTGATGGTCAAGCGCGGTTTCCAAGAGGTTTACCAGATGCAGGGCGGCATTGTCCGCTACGGCGAGAAGTACGGCGACGCCGGTCTTTGGGAGGGCTCGCTGTACGTCTTCGACAAGCGCATGCACACCGAATTCACCGATGAAGCGGTGACTATCGGCGAATGCGTGGGCTGCCAGGGTCCGACGAACAAGTTCGAGAACTGCTCGAATCCGTCATGCCGAAATCTGCGGCTGTTCTGCGAGGACTGTGCCCAGGACGAGAAGCTGCGCATCTGCCCGGACTGCAGCATGGCAGCCGTTTAATAGGCAAAATACCAGAAGGGCGGCAGGCGACCGGAGATCCGGCGGCCTGCCGCCCTTTGCCGTTCCCGGAAGGGGCGGCATGGATTGCTGCTTATCCGGCCTGGACGGTGGCTTCCGGCCACAGGCCGAGCGAGGCGTCCTTGACGTCGGTTTCCTCGGTTTCATGTTTGTAGACTTTCAACCCGCGGGCCTCGTAGTTCGGCAGCGCGGCCGGGCCGTCCAGCGAGCAGGTGTGCAGCCAGACGCGACCCACCGGCGGCAGCCCGGCGGTGCGCGAATCCACCTCCCAGGCCTGGCGCAGCACTTCGGTCAGCAGCAGGCCGCCCAGGCCCTGGCCGATGGCCTGCGGGAAGAGCCCGAAGTAGAAGACCTCGACTTCGCTGTGTCCCTCGACCACTTCGGTCACCAGCTCCACATATCCCTGCGGTGCGCCGTGGCGGTACAGCACCCAGGTCTCAGAGCCGTTTTTGCGAAGGACGGCGTCCCACTGCTCGCGGGTCGAATCCAGCCGGTCGGCCCAGTTCAGGTCGCTGCCCACGCTGCGGTAGAGGAACTTGGAATACTCTGGCGAGATGTCCTGCACCAACTCGATGCGCACGTCCTGGGGCGTGGGACGGGAGGAAGGCTTGATTTCCTCGGGGGAGAGCAATTGCAGGTAGGTAATCGTGACGTTGGTCATGACCTATATTTTATGCAGGCCGGGCAGGAAAGTTCTTATCGGTTCCCTGCGTGGGTACTCGGTAGACTGGTGGGCGTGAATGCCGCCGAATTTTCAGCCCTTGAAGACGCCCCGCAGAGTTCCGATCTGCAACTGCTCGAACGACTCGCCGAAGACCTGACCGCAATCGGGTTCAACTACGACGAGGTTTCGCAGCTGCTGGGCGATGAAGCCACCGCCGCGCTGGCCCGCGACCAGATCCTGCCGGCCCTGCGCGTGATCGAGCGGGATGCCGCGGAGACCGAGCTGGCCTGCGCCTTCCGGATTTTCCAACTGGGCCGGACCGAGGCGGCTGCGGCGCTGAACCAGGCCTTCCCGAGCGTGAAGGTCGACGGCTTGCTGAAGCTCGGGCTGATCGAGCCATGGGCTTCGGGATACCGCGCCACCGTCGCGTTGACGCTGCACTCCTCGGATGCCGACGGCGAGCTGTGGGTGGCCCACGATCTCGGAGCGCACCAGCGTCCTGGCGTGCTGCGCACCGACCACGTGTTGGGCATCGGCCAGGCGTCGCTGACCCTGGCCCAGATCACGCTGCGTGAAAAGGTCGACCGCGCACTGGATCTGGGCACCGGCTGCGGCATCCAGCTCTTCCACCTGCTGGGCCACGCCAACCACGTCACCGCCACCGACCTGTCGGCCCGTGCGCTGGCGTTCACCCGTTTCAACCTGGTGCTGAACCACAAGGTGCTGAAGCTGGATCCGCGCAATCTCCAGGAACGCGTCAGCCTGCTGCGCGGCAGCCTGTTCGAACCGGTGGCCGGGCAGAAGTTCGACCTGATCGCCTCCAACCCGCCGTTCGTGATCACCCCGCGCCGCGCCACCGAGCGCGAGAAGGACCGCTTCACCTACCGTGACGGCGGCATGTCCGGGGACCGTTTGGTCAGCACGGTGATCGCCCAGGCGGGGGACTTCCTGAACCCCGGCGGATCGATGCAGATGCTCTCGAACTGGGAGATTCATCGTCTGGATGATGAATCGAATGAACCATGGGACCTTCGGCTCAAGAGCTGGTTCCCCGAGGACCTCGATGTGTGGGTCATCGAGCGCGAGCAGACTACCCCGAGCGTTTACGCCGAAACCTGGCTGCGCGACGCTTCGCAGACCGAGGACAGCTCCTCGTACGCCGCCGCCTACAACGCCTACCTGGATGATTTCGAATCGCGGGGAGTGGGGGCGATCGGTTTCGGACTGGTGTACTTCCGCAAGTCCGCCACCGGTACGGCGGCCCTGCGGCGCTTCGAGCAGATCACCCACCCCATCGAGCAGCCGGTGGCAGGCACCCTGCAGCGAGATATCGCGATGGCCGACGAACTGGCCGCGGCGGGCAAGGGCTTCCGCGACTGGCATCTGGTGGTGGCCGACGACGTCACGGAAGAACGCCACCAGCGCCCGGGCGCCGAGCATCCCGGAGTGATCCTGCTGCGCCAGGGGGCGGGGCTGCGTCGCACCGAACTGTTGGATACGGCGCAAGCCGGTTTCGCCTCCGCCTGCGACGGGGATTTGTCGGTCTCGCAGCTGGTTAACGCGCTTGACTCGCTGATCGGGGAAGGCGAGGAAGACTTCACCGGACGGCTTTATGAAGCGGTGGCCCGACTATTGCGACATGGCCTGCTTCGAAAAATGTGAAACAAGCGCTAAAGTTTTTCGGTATGACAGGGAACACATACCAGGAGCACGCTTTGGCGACGCAGGACGGCAAGGGCGCTGTTCCGCAAGTCGTCTCCATTACCGATCCGCAGGCGATCCGGGCCCTGGCTCATGATGCACGCCTGATCGTGCTTGACGAACTTTTCGCTTCGCAGACCACGCGCACCGCCACGGAGCTCGCATCGCTGTGCGATTTGACACCCAGCGCCATGAGCTACCACCTGCGCGCGCTGGAGAAATACGGCTACGTCATCCGTGCAGCCAGCGAGGGCGACGCCCGCGAACGACGCTGGCGCGCCGCGGGCGAACGCCTCGAGCTGAACACCCAGATCGACTCGGCCAACGCCAAGACCGCGTACCTGAATGTGCAGTTGAACGCATTCAGGACACGCCTGAATGACGAGGTGCAGCGCCGCGAGGCGGAAGCGAAGGCGGGCATCGCCCCGTCGCCGGACCGGCCGCCCATGCTGACTAGCGGATTGGTCTTCCTCTCGGAGGAAAAACAGCTGGAGTTCAACCGCCGCCTGCTGGACCTCGTCTACGAGTATGAAGCCATGGCCACGGCCGAGGAACGCAGCATCGACTCACAGCGTATGTTCTACTTAATCTCGTTGCTTCCCGAGTACCCGAGCGTCGGGGAGGCTAAGTCCTAGAAATATGTCTGGCGCAGGATCTTTCGATTTTCGGTGTAATATCATCGGGAATTGGGCCTCGCACTGCAGGCTCAATGAGTCAAAGCTGCGCTGGCGGCATGAGGGGCACCCCATTGGGGCTCCGGCATGCCGCGTTGTCTGAAGGAGAGCCGTGCCCGCCAAGGCCAAGGAAAAGACCGGTAAGAAACTCGTCATCGTCGAGTCTCCTGCCAAGGTGAAGTCGATCGCCAAGTATTTGGGTGAAGGCTTCGATGTGGACGCTTCGGTAGGCCACATCCGTGATCTTCCGCAGCCCTCGGAACTTCCCACCGAGCTGAAAAAGACCTCGGTCGGCAAGTTCGCCGTCGACCTGGACAACGATTTCGAGCCGTATTACGTTGTCTACCCGGACAAGAAGAAGCGCGTCTCCGAGCTGAAGGCAAAGCTCAAGGAAGCCGACGAACTCTACCTCGCAACCGATGCGGACCGCGAAGGCGAAGCTATCGCGTGGCACCTGCTGCAGGTGCTCAAGCCCAAGGTTCCGGTGCGCCGCCTGGCCTTCACCGAAATCACCAAGGAAGGCATCGCCCGCGCGCTGGAAAACATGCGCGAACTGGATACCGACCTGGTCGACGCGCAGGAAACCCGCCGCGTGCTGGACCGCCTCTACGGCTACGAGATCTCCCCGGTGCTCTGGCGAAAGGTCGCACGCGGCCTGTCCGCCGGCCGCGTGCAGTCCGTGGCCACCCGCCTGGTGGTGGAGCGCGAGCGTGAGCGTATGGCCTTCATCTCCGCCGGCTACTGGGACATCAAGGGCACCTTCGCCACCGGCAACGGAGAATCCTTCGCCGCCAAGCTCTCCTCGGTGGACGGCGCCCGCGTAGCGTCCGGCCGCGACTTCGACGACCGCGGCCAGCTCAAGACCGCCCGCACCAAGCTGGCGCACCTGGACCAGGCCTCGGCCGAATCGCTGGTGGCCAACCTGGCCAACACCGACTTCGCCGTCACCTCGGTCGAGGACAAGCCGTACACCCGCCGCCCGGCGGCCCCGTTCACCACCTCCACGCTGCAGCAGGAAGCCAGCCGCAAACTGCGCTGGAGCTCCAAGCTGACCATGCAGATCGCCCAGCGCCTGTATGAAAACGGCTACATCACCTACATGCGTACCGACTCGGTCTTCCTGTCCAACGAGGCAGTCACCGCGGCCCGCAAGCAGGCCACCGAGCTGTACGGCGCGGACTCCGTCCCGGAGAAGCCGCGCGTCTACAAGGCCAAGTCCGACGCCGCCCAGGAAGCCCACGAGGCCATCCGCCCGGCCGGCGACATGTTCCGCCGCCCGACCGACGTTCGCTCCTCGCTGTCCAAGGACGAATACGCCCTTTACGAGCTGATCTGGAAGCGCACCGTCGCCTCGCAGATGGCCGACGCCAAGGGCTTCACCGCCACCATCAAGCTCGCCGGCACCGCCAGCGACTCCCGCGTGGCAGAATTCTCCGCCTCCGGAACCGTGATCACCTTCCGCGGCTTCCTGTCCGCCTACGAGGAAGGCAAGGACCAGGAACGCTCGGAGAACGCCGAAGCCGCGGACGCCGAAGCCCGCCTTCCGCAGCTGACCGCCGGCCAGCCGCTGGCCGGAGACGAGCTGACCGCGCTGGGCCACGAAACCACCCCGCCGGCCCGCTACACCGAAGCATCGATCGTGGCCGAGCTGGAAAAGCGCGAGATCGGCCGTCCGTCGACCTACGCGCCGACGATCTCCACCATCATGGACCGCGGCTACGTCACCAAGCGCGGCGGCGCCCTGGTCCCGAGCTGGATCGCATTCTCCGTCATCCGCCTGCTCGAGGAGCACTTCGCGCAGTACGTCGACTACGACTTCACCGCCCGGCTGGAAGACGACCTGGACGAGATCGCCAAGGGCCAGCGCGCCCGCACCGACTGGCTGAACCTGTTCTACTTCGGCAAGGACAACACCGAGGGCCTGAAGCACGTGGTGGAGAACCTGGGCGACATCGACGCCCGCGCCATCAACTCCATCAAGATCACCGACGACATCACCCTGCGCGTTGGCAAGTTCGGCCCGTATCTGGAACGCGCCCTGCCCGAAGGCGCCGAGGAAGGCACCGAGCCACAGCGCGCCAACGTGCCCGAGGACCTGGCGCCGGACGAGCTGACCGCGGAAAAGGCCGAAGAACTGTTCGCCAACTCCCAGGTCTCGGAGAAGGAACTGGGCGTCGACCCGGCCACCGGCCGCAAGATCGTGGCCAAGGACGGACGCTACGGCGCCTACGTCACCGAGGTCATCCCGGAGCTGACCGAAGAGGAAATCGCGGCCCAGCCGGTCGAGTACTACAAGAACGGCAAGCCGAAGCCGCCGAAGAAGCCGACCAAGGTCAAGCCGCGCACCGGCAGCCTGTTCAAGTCCATGTCGGTGGAGACCGTGACGCTGGATGACGCGCTGAAGCTGCTGAGCCTGCCGCGGGTGCTGGGCGCGGACGCCGAGGGCGAAGAGATCACCGTCCAGAACGGACGCTTCGGCCCGTACCTGAAGAAGGGCAGCGACTCGCGCTCCATCGAGACCGAGGAGCAGATCTTCACGATCACCTTGGACGAGGCGCTGGCCATCTACGCGCAGCCCAAGCAGCGCGGCCGCCGCGCCGCGGTGCCGCCGCTGGCGGAGTTCGGCGTGGACCCGACCAGCGAGAAGAACATCGTGGTGAAGGACGGCCGCTTCGGCCCGTACATCACCGACGGCGTCACCAACATCACCGTTCCGCGCGGCACCTCGCTGGAGGAGCTGACCCGTGAGCAGGCCATCGAGCTGCTGGCGGACAAGCGCGCCCGCGGCCCGGTGAAGCGCACCGCTGCGAAGAAGGCGCCGGCCTCCAAGGCTCCGGCCAAGAAACCGGCGGCCAAGAAGGCGCCGGCGAAAAAGCCGGCCGCGAAGAGCACCGAGAAGTAAACTGAGCACCACCCCGTTGAGGAGCGCACCATGAGACTTGGCGTACTGGATATTGGATCCAATACCGTGCACCTGCTGCTGGTCGATGCGTACCCCGGCGCCCGCCCGGTGCCCTATGCTTCGCACAAGCGTCCGCTGTCGCTGGTGCGCTACCTCAACGAATACGGTGCGATTACCGAAGAAGGCCAGAACGAGCTGATCTCGTTCATCTCGGAGGCCGCCGAGTTCGCCAGCAGCCACCGGGTGGAAGACTTCATGGCCTTCTGCACTTCCGCCATCCGCGAGTCCTCCAACGGACACGCGGTGCTGGAACGGGTCAAGCACGAGACCGGGGTCACCCTGATGGAACTGTCCGGCGAGGAAGAAGCCGGGATGACGTTCTACTCGGTGCGCCGCTGGTTCGGCTGGTCCTCGGAGTCCATCCTGAACCTGGACATGGGCGGAGGCTCCCTGGAGCTGGCCCTGGGCACCGACGAGTTCCCACAAGTGGCGTTCTCGGTGCCGCTGGGCGCCGGCCGGTTGACCCGCGAATGGCTGCCCAACGACCTGCCGGGCATCAAGGAAGTGCGCGAGCTGCGCAACTACGTGCGCGACGTGCTCACCGACCCGACCACCGAGCTGCGCCAGTACGGCAAACCCACGCTGGCCACCGCCACCTCCAAGACCTTCAGGTCGCTGGCCCGCATCACGGGTGCCGCCCCGAGCACCGAGGGGCCCTACGTCAAACGCGTGCTGCACCGCGACGCGCTGAAGATCTGGACCAATCGCCTGACCGCCATGAGCTGGGCCGAACGCGCCGAACTGCCGGGCGTCTCGGAGATCCGTGCGCCGCAGCTGCTGGCCGGCGCGATCGTGGCCCACGAGGCCATGAGCGCGCTGAAGCTGAAAACCGTGCGCATCTGCCCCTGGGCCCTGCGTGAAGGATTGATGCTCAGGCGTTTTGATCACGTGATGTTCGACTCTACGACCCCGCTCAGTAGTAGCGTTGGGGTAGGGGAAGTTGCCTTGGGCTCCACCGTCCGGCAGATGGCGGAGAAGCAAAACTAGGTATCCTCGGATATAAGCGATCGGCGTCAGCCGATTCGGTTAGGAGGGCATGACCATGGAAGTACATTCACCCGCGAAAGTCCCGGTGACGCTCTCAAGTGCCTCCGTCTACCCGCTGACGGTCCACGATGCCTTTGCCATCGCCAAGGACGTCGGCTATGACGGCCTGGAGGTGCTGATCACCGGCAACGCGGCCAGCCAGTCGGCGACCGCGCTGCGGGCGCTGATGGACAAGTACCAGCTGCCCATCATGGCGATCCACGCGCCGACCCTGCTGCTGACCCAGCAGGTCTGGGGATCGGCCTGGGCCAAGATCGAGCGTTCGGTCATCCTCGCGCAGGCCGTGGGCGCCAGCGTCGTGGTGGCCCACCCGCCGTTCCGCTGGCAGGGCAGCTACGCGGAGGAATTCGCCGAGGGCGTGCACCGCATCACCGAGAGCACCGGAATGAAGATCGCTGTCGAGAACATGTACCCGTGGCGCGCCCGCGGCCGCGAGGCCAAGATGTACCTGCCGCACTGGAACCCGGTTCCGCAGTCCTACCAGCACGTCACCTGGGATTTCTCGCATGCGGCCATTGCCAACATGGACTCGCGCCAGGCCATGGAGGATCTGGGCACGCGCCTGGCCCACGTGCACCTGTGCGACGGCCTGGACAACGGCAGGGACGAGCACCTGGTTCCGGGGCTGGGAACCCAGCGCGTCTCCGAATCGCTGCAGTACCTGCATGAGAGCGACTGGGAGGGCGTGATTGCCGTGGAGGTCTCCACCCGCAAGGCCAAAAACGCCGGCCAGAAGGAAGAATGGCTGGGCAATACCTTGCAATTCGCCCGGGAGCACTTCAACGTCAGCAAAGATCCCAAGCCAGTGGCAAAATAGCCATATGAGCGAAGCAACCAGCAATCTGAAACTGTCCTTCCTTGGCACCGGTTCCATGAACGGCGCCATCCTGCGCGGCATCCTGGCCTCGGGCCACGACCCGAAGCTGGTCACCGCCACCGTGCGCAGCGAGAACCGCGTGGACGAGCTGCGCGAACTGGGCATCACCGTGCTGGTCAATTCACAGGACGACGAGGCGAACCGAACCGCCGCCGCGGAGGCCGACGTGATTTTCCTGGGCGTGAAGCCGGTGGGCATCACCGAGCTGTGCGCGGAGATCGCGCCGGCGCTGAAGCCCGGGACCGTGGTGGTTTCGGTTGCCGCGGCGATTACCCTCGCCTCGATGCAGGACAAGCTGCCCGCGGGCCAGCCGGTCATCCGCTCCATGCCGAACACCCCGCTGATGGTGGGCGCCGGCGTGGTGGGCATCTCCCCGGCCGGCACCGTCAGCGATGAGCAGGTCCGGTCCGTGACCGACCTGCTCTCCGGGTCGGGGGACGTGCACGTGATCGACGAACAGCAGCAGAACGCCCTGTCCGCCATTTCCGGCTCCGGGCCGGCCTACGCCTTCTACCTGGCCGAAGCCATGGCCAAGGCAGGCATTGCCCTGGGATTGGACGCCGAGCTGTCCACCAGCATCGCCCGGGCCACCGTAGCCGGGGCGGGCAAGATGCTCGCGGACCCGAACGCTGATCCGGCGGCGCTGCGCAAGGCGGTCACCAGCCCCAACGGCACCACCGAGCGCGCCATCGCCGCCTTCGACGAGGGCGGCATCCCGGCCATCATCGAGGCCGGCGCCCGCGCGGCCGCCGAACGCGCCGCGCAGCTGAGCCGCGAACTGGGCTAGCCCGCACGCTGCGCCGTCCGCTGCCCGGCAGGGGACCCCGCGGGTCTAGGGCCGGGCAGCGAAGCGTTCGAGCAGGTCCACGTGCCCGGAGACGATCAGCATGTCTCGCCGGGTGACCATGGTGTCGGGCACCGCGTAGGTGAAGTCCTCGCCGGGGGACTTCACCCCGACAATGGTGATCCCGTATTTCGAGCGGACCTGGGACTGGGCCAGCGTGAAGCCCTGGGTTTCTTTCGGCGGGTACATCTTCACGATCGCGAAGCCGTCGTCGAATTCGATGAAGTCCAGCATGCGCCCGCCGACCAGGTGTGCGGCGCGGACCCCGGCGTCCGCCTCCGGGTAGATCACGTGGTTCGCGCCGATGCGGGTGAGGATCTTGCCGTGGGACGGGGTGATGGCCTTGACCCACAGGTGCTCGATGCCCAGGTCCACCAGGTTCACCGTGATCAGCACGGAGGACTCGATGGAGGTGCCCACGCCGACCACCGCGGAGGAGAATTCCTGTGCGCCGAGCTGGCGCAGCGCGTCGATGTTGGTCGCGTCGGCGGAGACCACGTGCGTCAGCGTGCTGGCCCACTGCTGGACCAGTTCCGGGCTGCGTTCAATGGCCAGGACTTCGCGCCCCTGCTTGACCAGGGTTTCGGCGACCGATGCGCCGAAGCGGCCCAGCCCGATGACCAGTACCGGGGCGTTGTGGTCCATGTTCTTGTCAGCCAATGATCGGCCTTTCTTCCGGGAGCTTGTACAGCGTATCGCGATGCCGCATGGTCAGGGCGCTGGCCAGGGTGATGCTGCCGATGCGGCCGGCGAACATCAGGGCGCTGAGCACGTATTTGCCGGCCGGCGGCATCTCCTGGGAGACGCCGGTGCTCAGCCCCACCGTGGCGAAGGCGGAGATGGACTCGAACAAGGCCCGCGAGATGCCCACCTGCTCGTCGACGGTCACCAGCAGGCCCGTGGCCAGCGCGACCAGCGAGGCTCCCAGGGCCACGACCGAGATGGCCACGCGCATGGTTTCCTCGGGGATGCGTCGGCCGAATGCGCGGGTCTCGCTGTCGCCGCGCACCTCGGCCATGATGGCAAGGAACATCACGGCGATGGTGGTGACCTTGATGCCGCCGGCCGTGGAGGCCGAGCCGCCGCCGGCGAACATCATCGCGTCCGTGATCAGCATGGTGACCTCGTGGATGTCGTTCTGGTCCACCAGGTTCATGCCGCCCGAGCGCATCATGACGGAGGAGAACAGCGCGTGGATCAGCTTGTCGGACATGCTCAGCGTGCCGATGGTCTTCGGGTTGTTCCATTCCGCCAGCAGCCACAGCAGGGAGCCGGCGACCAGCAGGATGGTGGTGACCAGCAGCGTCAGCTTGGTGTGCAGGTTCCACTTCCTGGTGTTGAAGCGGTTGGCCAGCAGCACCATGATCACCGGGAAGCCCAGCGAGCCGACGAACACGCCGGCCATCAGCGGCCCGAGGATCCATAGGTCAGTCTCGTAGGGGACCAGCCCGTCGGAATGGGGGGTGAAACCGGCGTTGTTGAACGCGGAGATCGCATAGAACACCCCGTGCCAGATCGAGGAGAGCAGGCTCTCGCCGAGGATGTAGAAGCGCGGGATCAGGAACAGCGCAATCAGCGCCTGCAGGCTGATGGCCGTCAGGATCACGATGCGCAGCAGCGAGCCCACCTCGCCCAGCGCCGAAGCCCCGGAGGTGTTCATCGAGTTCTGCGCCATCAGCTTGGCGCGCACGCCGAGCTTGCGGGAGACCGCCAGCGACATGATGGACGCCAGCGTGAGGATGCCCAAGCCGCCGATGAAGGTGCCGACGATGATAATCAGCTGGCCCAGGAAGGACCAGTGCTCGGCGGTGGAGACCGTGGTCAGGCCGGTCACGCAGACCGAGGACACCGCGGTGAACAGCGCGTCGTGCAACGGCGTGGGCCTGCCGCTGGAGGAAGCGAACGGCGCGGCCAGCAGCGAGGTGAACAGCGTGATCACAATCAGGAAGGCGCCCAGGGTCAGGCGGGCGGGGGAGCGGATGGTGAAGTTGGCGATCGAGGTGCGAATCGCCAGCCACCTGCGGCGCGCCTCGTCGCGCGATTCGCCTGGCTGCCTTCCGGCGCCCGGACCGCTCATGCTGCTCATTGGAATAGGCTCGGTCTTTCCCGTAAAAATGAATGTCTGGAAACCTTACTCCATGTAATTTACGCGTTTGACGGCAACTTCGCCCGTCCAACGGTCGGGTCTGGCGGCGCCGGAGCAATCCGGGCGCCATAAATGCATGAGTTGCATCACGATCAGGTAGCCTGAAATTGTGTTAGAGCCCCAGCATGCCCCACGACCAACGATGGTGATGTGGGACGAGAAGTACCTGAAATACAAATTTAGCGACTGGCACCCGATGCATCCGGCTCGCCTGGAGCTGACCTATCGGCTCAGCGAGCAGCTGGATGTCTTGGGCGGGCCCAACGTCAGCATCGAGCCTCCAGCGGTTGCGGAAGATTCCGTGATCGCCACGGTGCATGACCAGTCCTTCATCGACCAGGTACGCAAGGTCAGCCTTGATCCCAGCATTGTTGCCGAGGAGTTCGGGCTGGGCACCGATGATGATCCGGTGTTCGCCGGCATGCACGAGGCCGCGGCGCGCATCGTGGGCGGATCGGTCATCGCTGCGGATGCGATCATGGACGAAACCACGGTGAGAGCCGTCAATTTCGCCGGCGGCATGCACCACGCGGCACGCAGCAAGGCCAGCGGCTTCTGCATCTACAACGATGCGGCCGCCGCCATCCACCGCATGCTCGAGCGCGGGGCCCGGCGCGTGGTGTACATCGATGTCGACGCCCACCACGGCGACGGCACCGAATCGATTTTCTGGGACGACGACCGCGTGCTGACCATTTCCATCCACGAATCGGGCCTGAGCCTGTTCCCGGGCACCGGCTTCGCCAACGAGATCGGCGGACCCAAGGCCGAGGGCAGTGCCGTGAACATCGCGGTCCCGGCCATGACCTCGGACGCCGGGTGGATGCGCGCCTTCCACGCGGTGGTCCCGCAGCTGGTGCGCGCCTTCAAGCCGGAAGTGATCGTCTCCCAGCACGGCTGCGACGCGCACCGGGATGACGACATGACCAATCTGAAGCTGTCGGTTGATGCCCAGCGACAGGTGGCCTTGGATATCTCGCAGCTGGCAGACGAGCTGTGCGAGGGCCGCTGGCTGGCCACCGGCGGCGGCGGCTACAACGTCACCGCGGTTGTGCCGCGCACCTGGACGCATCTGACGGCGATCGTGGCCGGCAAGCCGGTACCGCTGCGCACCTACGTGCCCGAGGAATTCCGCCGCTACGTGCTGGAAACCTACGGCCGGGCGATGCCCTACCTCATGGGGGACGACGCCCAGCTGTGGTGGCGCAACTGGGAAGTGGGCTACGATCCCGCCGACCCGGTGGACCGCTCCATCATCGCCACCCGCAAGGAAGTATTCCCGCTGTTCGGGCTGGATCCCTGGTTCGACTAGCGGACAACGCGCCGGCCCGGCGCCAAGGGCCGGTGCGCGAGGAATTGTGCATGGCTGCGGTCATGCGGGGACATATGCCTACGTTGCAGATCGGTCATATGCCGCTAGGGTTATGTCTGTGGCTATTGATGAAGTTTTTTCTGCGTTGGCTGAGCCGACGCGGCGCAGGATTATTGAAGCACTGAAATCTGAACCCAAGGCGGTGGGGGCGTTGGTGACCGAGCTGGAGATCTCCCAGCCGACGGTTTCCAAGCACCTGAAGGTGCTGCGCGAAGCGAACCTGGTCAGCATGACGGCGGCCGGGCAGCGGCGCATCTACAGCATCGACACCGAAGCGGTCGAGGTGCTGGTCGGCTGGTGTGCCGAGATCCTGCCGATTCCGGAATCCCAGGAACAGGCCGTGGGAGTGCCCGGCAACGAGGCGCAGGTCGAGCTGGCGGACGCCGCTCCTGCTGCGCAGCATCTGGGCCGGAGTGTAGGCCGCGGGCTGGAGCAAGTCACGGGACGAGCCCAAGAATTCTTCGAGAAGCTACCACGGTTCGGGCGCCGCCGGTAGACATTTGACCAGTAGATGGGGTGCCGAGCCTACAAAATGGCTAAAAATTTACGTTACGCGGACATTCCTGTTTTGTAACGTGAAATTTTCGTTCAGATTGCCTTGCATGGCATTCTCGTGTCTGGGGCAGTGACGCCGGGTATCTTGTGGCCCTGTCACGGCCCGTGCCTGCCCCAAGTGATGAGGAGAGAAACTTGGATAAGCACTTAGCGACGATTCGCGACGAAGTCTTCCGCCGCAATCCCGGCGAAGCAGAGTTCCACCAGGCGGTCACCGAGGTTTTTGAAAGCCTTGAAGCAGTATCGCTGAAGCACCCTGAATACGCCGAAGCCGCCATTCTGCAGCGTCTGTGCGAACCTGAACGCCAGATTATTTTCCGTGTTCCCTGGGTCGACGACAACGGCAAGGTCCAGATCAACCGGGGCTTCCGCGTTGAATTCAACTCTGCACTGGGCCCCTACAAGGGCGGGCTGCGCTTCCATCCATCCGTGTACCTCGGCATCGTCAAGTTCCTCGGCTTCGAGCAGATCTTCAAGAACTCCCTGACCGGCATGCCGATTGGCGGCGGCAAGGGCGGCTCGGACTTCGACCCGCGCGGCAAGTCCGACGGCGAAGTCATGCGCTTCTGCCAGTCCTTCATGACCGAGCTGTACCGCCACATCGGTGAATACACCGACGTCCCGGCGGGCGATATTGGTGTCGGCGGCCGCGAGATCGGCTACCTGTTCGGCCAGTACAAGCGCATCACCAACCGCTATGAGTCCGGTGTGCTCACCGGCAAGGGCCTGTCCTGGGGCGGCTCACTGGTCCGCCCGGAGGCGACCGGCTACGGCGCGGTCATCTTCACCGAGGAAATGCTCAAGACCCGCGGCCAGTCCCTTGACGGCCAGCGTGTCATCATCTCGGGTTCGGGCAACGTGGCGCTGCACGCCATCGAGAAGGCGCAGTCCCTGGGCGCCAATGTCGTCACCGCCTCCGACTCGGGCGGGTTCATTGTGGACGAAGCAGGCATCGACCTGGACCTGCTGCGCCAGATCAAGGAAGTCGAACGCGGCCGCATCTCCGAGTACGCGGAACGCCGCGGCAGCAAGAAGGTCAAGTACGTCGACAGCGGAAACGTCTGGGACGTGCCGGGTACCGTGGCCCTGCCATGCGCCACCCAGAACGAGCTGGGGGCCGCCTCGGCCAAGAAGATGGTTGCCGCCGGCACCATCGCCGTTGCCGAAGGCGCCAACATGCCCACGACCGCCGAAGCGACCTCGGTCTTCCAGGATGCCGGAGTGCTCTTCGGCCCCGGCAAGGCCGCCAACGCCGGTGGCGTGGCGACCTCTGCGCTGGAAATGCAGCAGAACGCCAGCCGCGACTCGTGGTCCTTCAGCCACACCGAACGCCGGCTGGGTGAAATCATGGTCGGCATCCACGACCGCTGCGCGACCACCGCAGAAGAGTACGGCATGCCGGGCAACTACGTGGCCGGCGCCAACATTGCCGGCTTCGTCAAGGTCGCCGACGCCATGCTGGCCCAGGGCCTGATCTAGCGCCTTCTACCCGCCGAATCGCCTGCAGCCCAGAGTATCTGAAGTGGAAAACACTTCAGATACTCTGGGCTGCTGTCGCACCCCCGGCAAAAAAGTCGGATTGACCGTGACACGTGTGTGTTTCGTGATGCGAAAGTTATGAAAGTGCGACTAGACTGGTACAAAGCAAACGTGAATCCGATCGCCGGTGTTGATCCAAAGTCGTGTAAGTTCACGTGTGCTAGTCACGCGACGAACAAGAGATCAGCGTCAGGAGAATATCCCGCATGCAGGATAAACAGAATTTTGCAGGAGCCCGTTTCATGACGGTGGCCGAGGTGGCCGACATGATGCGCGTTTCCAAAATGACGGTTTATCGTCTGATCCACGCGGGCGATCTGCCTGCGGTTCAGTTTGGTCGCTCCTATCGCGTTCCGGAAAACGCCGTAGAAACCTATCTGCAGTCTGCGGCGATTGATCCGCAACGCGGTACGGGTTCCCTCGGTCGATAAGCCAAGCGGTGGTCAGAGCATGGCCGAAAAGCGGGTAATCTATTAAGGAACGTTTAACGTCCGGTCAACCTTGCCGTGTGCTTCGGCGCAGGGGGAGCATCGAGGTTGGCGCATTTTAATTAGTTTGTGAGGAACCAATATGGGCTCTGTTATCAAGAAGCGCCGCAAGCGTATGTCGAAGAAGAAGCACCGCAAATTGCTTCGTAAGACTCGCCACCAGCGCCGCAACAAGAAGTAGATCTACTTCGAGCAGCTTGCCGCTTGGCATTCATCGCCACCGCATCAGGATTCTGTCCTGGACGGTGGCGATTGCTTTATCCGCAGAACGCCGTAGGAGCCGCTCTAACGGCCGCTGCGGTCCTTGAACGACCGCTTGGCGGCCCAGATGAATCCGATGACGCCTGCGGCCTTCAGGCTGAACTTGGCGGCGCGCTGCCCGGTGCGGAAGTCGTAGACCTGCCAGCCACGGCGCTTGGCATAGGCACGCAACCGCGCATCCGGATTGATGCAGACTGGATGCCCCACGGCTTCGAGCAGGGGGACATCGTTGTAGGAGTCGGAGTAGGCCCACGACTTGGACAACTTGATCCCGCGCTCCTTGGCCAGGGCGCGGACCGCTTGGGCCTTCTCCGCTGCGTGGAGGATGGGGCTGGCCAGCGCACCGGTATAAACTCCGTCGACGCTGTCCACCACGGTGCCCAAGGCACCGGACAGCTTGAGCCGGTCGGAGATGACGTTGGCCACTTCCAGCGGCGTGGCGGTGACAAGCCAGACTTCGCGGCCTACCGTCAGGTGCTGGTGGGCGATGGCGACCGTGCCGCGCCACAGCTTGGGTTCGATGTACTCGTCGAAGATCTCGTTGCCGATTTCCTCGATCTCGGAGACCTTGATGCCCTGGGCCATGAGCAGCGCGCGGTCCCGGATCTGGTGGATATCTCCCAGATGCTCGCCGCGGGCGGCGAAGCGCAGTTGCTTGAGCGCGAACCACAGGATTTCCCGCATGCGGAAGAACCGGTGCTCGTGCAGCTTGCGGGCCAGGAGATAGAGGGAGGCCCCGCGAACCAAGGTGTTGTCGACGTCGAAGAATGCGGCGACGATTTCGGGATGCTGCTCGGGTTCGGACGCGAAGGCTGAATCGATGGAAGACATTTGCTCCAGTTTATTTCATTACGAAGTTTAAGACCCGTCGGGGCTCATGAGAATATGAAGGGGTGAGTACATTGCATGAGATTCAGTTGTTGGTGCGCCAGGGATGCCACCTTTGCGAGGCCGCACGGGCGACCGTCAGCAAGGTCACCAATCGACTGGGGATGCAGTTCACCGAGCTGGACATCGACAGCGATCCCGAGCTGCTCGAACGCCACCATGAAGAAGTTCCGGTACTGGTGATCGACGGACAGGTCAGGGATTTCTGGACCATCGACCCTGTCCGGCTTGAACGTCTGCTCAGCAGCTGATGAATACGACTGCGCGCTACCAGCGCGTCTTGGGGAATCGTACCGATCGGGGGACGCAGCATGTCCGAGCTTGAAGCAAAGGTGCTTCCCGAAGCCACGGTTGCACGCCTGACGCAGTATCTGAGGGCGCTGAACGCCCTTGAATCTCGCGGCCTGGAGCGCACCAGCTCCGGGGTGCTGGCCAAGGAAGCCGGCGTGAATCCGGCGATCCTGCGCAAGGACCTGTCGTGGCTGGGCTCCTACGGCACGCGAGGCGTGGGCTATGTGGTCCGCGAGCTTTCGGAGCACATCAACAACACGCTGGGCCTGAACCGGGACTGGCGAGTACTGATCCTCGGCGCCGGCAACCTCGGCCGCGCGCTCAGCGGCTATGCAGGCTTCACCACCCGCGGCTTCAAGGTCCGGGCGATTCTTGACGTCTCGCCTGAACTGGTCGGCACGGAAGTCGGGAACCTGCGCGTCGAGCCGCGCAACGATCTGGCCGCGGTGGTGCGCCGCGAGGAGATCAACATTGCGGTACTCGCGGTGCCCGGCGATGCGGCCCAGGACCTGGTCTACGAGTTGGGCGAGCTGGATGTGAATTCCGTGTTGTCCTTCGCGCCCAAGCCGCTGGTTGTTCCCCGCGGCATGAATCTGCGCAGGGTCGATTTGTCCACCGAGCTGCAGATCCTGGCCTACCTGGCAGTCCAACCATAATCTTTTCCGACAATGGCAGAAGCGGCCTGATCCCTCGTGGGATCAGGCCGCCTCTGCGCGTTACGCGTCGCTGATTTAGCGGTAGCCGGCCCGGCGCGCCATCCGGCGTGCAAGGATGTACTCCGAGGACGGTCGCAGCCATGCGAAGACGACACCGGCCACTCCGAGACCGGTAGCCAGCACGATCATCGCGTTCAGCATGCCCGCCTGGGCATCGCCGAACATGGACACCGTGGCGATGGACATGGACAGCCCCAGCAGCGAGAGCACGGCCAGCACGGTGGCGATGATGCGCATGGCGCTCACACCGCGGCCCACGAAGAAGCCCACCAAGAAGTACAAGGCGATGCTGATGACAGCGGAAGTGATCATGAAGCCGGACATCACGGAGTTGAACTCGGCCATGAACGCCTCGGGGCTGCTGAGCATCTGCTCGACAAACGGATCCTCGGCCAGCTGCGGATTGGCCTGCAGGTCGGACTGCATCTGCTCCTGGAGCAACGACCACTGCGACGTGATCATGTTCGCGAACATGTTCGAATTGAACATGAACCAGGTGGCAATGGCATTGGCGATTCCGGAAAGCAGGATCAGGAGGAAAGCCCACTGCAGGGTCTTGGGCCGCTGCGCCGGAGGCTGGACCGGAGCGTATCCGCCCTGCGGCTGGCCGTAGGGGTCGAAAGACGGTGCCGGGGACTGCGGCTGTCCGTACGGATTCTGTCCATAGGGTGCCTGACCGGGCTGGTTCTGGCCATAGGGGTTTTGTCCGTAGGGATTCGGGTTCGAAGCATCGGACCCGGAAGTGGGGTCGTAGGGCTGGCCCGGCTGGTTCGGATCGTAGTTGCTCATCTGTGTCCTCAAAGGTTGAACCGGCAAGGAGCCAAATTGGCTCCCTCTGCTTGATTCCGTGTGCATTCTCGTACTATCCAGACTAGTCGCCGCGCTTTGTGATGCACCCCATCCGAAAGGATGGTTTTTCCATTTGCGAATCCCATGCAAGCCCTGTGAATCGTTGACGGTGAGCACATTATTCATCTTTTAGGTTGATTCTTTGAGACACTGGAAGCATGCCACTTTCGACTGTTCATTTGCTGCGCCACGGGGAAGTTTTCAACCCGGATCGCATTCTTTATGGTCGAATCCCAGGTTTCGGCCTGTCAGAGCTGGGATTCAAGATGGCCGATGGTGCCGGGGACTACTTCGCCAAGCACCAGTCCTCCGGTGGAAACATCGTCCGGATCGTCGCCTCGCCGCTGGTGCGGGCGCAGCAGACTGCAGCCCCCACGGCCCAGGCGCTGGAACTGCCGATTCTCACCGATGACCGGGTCATCGAAGCGGGCAACAAACTGCAGGGGCTTTCCAAGGTCGCGCAGCATCTGAAGAACCCGCGCTACTGGCCGTTGCTGGTCAACCCCCTTAAGCCGTCCTGGGGCGAACCCTACGCAGAGCAGGTCACCCGCATGCGAGAGGCCATGGACTTCCACCGCAAGGCCGCGCTCGACGAGCACGGCGACGGTGTCGAAATCGTGATTGTCAGCCATCAGCTTCCGATCTGGGTCACGCGTCGTGCCGCCGAGGGCAAGCCGCTGTGGCATGATCCGCGCAAGCGCGAGTGCACGCTGACCTCAATTACCAGCTTTGAATTTGATGGAGATGAAATCCTCTCCGTGCGTTACACCGAACCGAGCCCCGAGCTTCTTGCGGGCGCGGCAAACATCCCTGGAGCCTGAAGCAAAATGATTGATCCCGTGCAGAATCCTCGTCCGCTGTCTCGGCGCACCATGCTGCGTACCTTGGTGGCGGCGGCGGCAGTGGTTCCGTTGGCGGCATGTTCCCCCACTGAGGATAATCTCACCGCTCAGGCCAATAGCGGAGACGGAAAGAACTACATCGCAGGCGACGGTGCCGTGCAGGAATACACCCCGGATCGGCGCACCGACGCGGTGGAAATCAAAGCCGAAACCTACCAGGGAACCGCCGTTGATCTCGCCGAGTGGCAGGGCCAGCCGGCTGTCTTGAACTTCTGGTACGCAGCGTGCGCACCGTGCCGAATCGAGGCGCCGCACCTGAAGGAACTTGCCGAGGAATTCAAGGGCAAGGTCAATTTCCTCGGAGTCAACGTCCGGGACGAAGCGGAGGCCGCCATGGCCTTTGAACGGACCTTCGAAATTCCCTACGAGTCCGTCCAGGACACCAGCGGCGACATCCAGCTGGCCATGACGAAGTATGTCCCGCTGCAGGCCGTTCCGTCCACGATCATCCTGGACCGCAATGGACGGGTGCGCGCCCGTGTCATCGGCGCCGTCGAGCCAAGCACGCTGAAATCGCTGATCAGTACCGCTCTGACCGAAGAGTTGTGAGCTGAGCATTGACCGATAATCCATTCGCGGACATCGTCCTGGACGGCTCGCTGCTCCTTGCGGCCCCGGTGGCGCTGCTGGCAGGACTGGTCTCCTTCCTCTCTCCCTGCGTGCTCCCGCTGGTTCCCGGCTATCTGGGTTACGTCACCGGCCTGACCGGTGCAGACCTGAAGGACCACCGTCGCGGACGCGTACTGGCAGGTGTGCTGCTGTTCGTCCTGGGCTTCTCGGTGGTCTTCATCGCCGCCGGAGTGCTGTTCAGCCAGGCCACTGCATGGTTGCGTTTCAACGGCGGTTGGGTCACCCAGATCCTGGGCCTGGTGGTGATGTTCATGGGCGTCGTGTTCATGGGGGGATTCTCCTTCATGCAGCGGGACCGCAAGATCCACCGCAAGCCGCCGGCAGGATTGTGGGGCGCTCCGGTGCTGGGTCTGACCTTCGGCCTGGGCTGGGCGCCGTGCATCGGCCCGACGCTGAGCGCCGTGCTGATCATGTCCACCGGCGTGGATGCGAATGTGGGTCGCGGTACGCTGCTGACCCTGTTCTACTGCTTGGGCCTGGGCCTTCCGTTCATCCTGATCGCGCTGGGGCTCCAGCGCGGCATGCAGGCATTGAACTTCTTCCGCCGCCATCAGCTGCTGATCATGCGGCTGGGCGGGGGACTCCTGATTCTTTTGGGTCTTGTCATGGTTACCGGCCTGTGGGGCACCTGGGTAACTGAACTGCAAAACTGGTTTGCCAATGAAGTGAGGTTGCCAATCTAATGGCGAAGAACAAGCAGAAAGCCAAGAACCGGGGCGATGCCCCGGCCCTTGGCTTTGTCGGATTCCTGCGGTGGATTTGGACCCAGTTGACGTCGATGCCGACGGCGCTGTTCCTGCTGCTGATGCTGGCGGTCGCCGCCGTGCCGGGATCGATTTTCCCCCAGCGGTCGGTGAACCCCGAACTCGTCGCCCAGTACCTGGACCAGCATCCGGTGGCCGGGCCGTGGCTCGACCGCTTCCAGATGTTCGAGGTGTACTCCTCGGCGTGGTTCTCCGCCATCTACATCCTGCTGTTCATCTCGCTGGTAGGGTGCATCACCCCGCGCATCAAGAAACATGCAAAGGCCCTGCGCACCCCGCCTCCGCGCACCCCGGCCAAGCTGGAACGGCTGCCGCAGTACCACTCCATGGAAGTCATGGAGGACCAGCCGGACACCCCAACCGACGACCAGCTGATCGACGATGCCTACAAGATCCTGAAGAAGCGCGGCTACCGCGTGGAACGCCGCGATGACGCAACCGGCCGCTCGGTATCCGCTGAACGCGGTTACACCCGCGAGATCGGCAACCTGCTCTTCCACATCTCGTTGCTGGGCATCCTCGCGACGGCCGGCCTCGGCCAGGCCTACGGCTACGGCGGCCAGCGTGTGGTTGTCGAAGGCGAGACCTTCGTGAACTCGCTGGTCTCCTACGACTCGTTCAGCCCCGGCAGCAACTTCTCCGCCGACAACCTCCAGGGCTACTCGGTGAAGCTGGACAAGTTCGACATCCTCTTCGACCGCGATTCCAAGGACTACTTCGGCCAGCCGCTGGACTTCACCGCCCACGTGCAGGTCCGCGAAAATCCCGACGCCGAGCCGGTCAAGCAGGAACTGAAGGTCAACCATCCGCTGCGCATCGACGGCGCGGACGTCTATCTGGTGGGCAACGGCTACGCGCCGGTGGTCACCGTGCGCGACGGCGAAGGCAACGTGTCCTATTCCGGACCGCTGGTATCCGTCCCCCAGGACTCCGTGTACACCTCCCTGATGGTCATCAAGGTTCCCGACGCCAAGCCCGAGCAGCTCGGTTTCCAGGGATTCCTGCTGCCTACTGCCCTGGTGGGCGAGGACAACGTGGCATTCTCCGGCGACCCGAACGCCATCAACCCGCAGCTGCAGCTGAACTCCTACTACGGCGATCTGGGGCTGAACTCCGGCGAACCGCAGAACGTGTACGTGCTGGACACCGAGAAGATGACGGAGCTGAACAGCCGGAACCTCGATGCCGGAGGCATCGTGCTCGGTGCGGGGGACACCTACGAGCTGCCCGACAACTTGGGCAGCATCACCTTCGACGACCTCAAGCGCTATATTGCACTGGACGTGAACTACGATCCAGGCAAGTGGCCGATCGCGATCTTCTCCGGGCTGGCGTTGCTGGGCTTGATCATTTCGATGTTCACCCCCCGCCGCCGCGTATGGGTGAAGCTCAAGAATGAGGATGGCAGGCGTAGTATCGAATACGCGCTCTTGGCCCGTGGTGAGGATCCGAGACTTGAACGTGAATCCGACGAATTGCAGAAAATCTTCGATAAGGCTTGGCCACTGGCAAGCCAGGAACAGGACCTAGGAGCCGTAAATGGGTAGCAACGCTGCACTCGAGCCAATCAACGAAACGCTGGGTGTCTACAGCCAGCTGTTCATGTTGCTGGCAGCCATGGTCTACATGGTCGTCTTCATCTTCTTCGCGCTGGATCTGGCCAAGACGAACAAGTCCATCAGCGAGATGGACGCCGCCGCGCTTAAGGAAGACGAGAAACTTCTGGTCTCCGCCGGCGCCGTGGCACGCCCCGGCCGAGGACGCCGCGGCGAAGACAGCCGTGCCGACAACGTCGGCGAGCACATCGTGACCGACAAGATGGAGTACACCAAGCTCTCATCGAGCCGCAAGATGGCCCGCATCGCCGTGGTCCTGATGTGCTTGGCCACCGCGTTGCACGGCTTCGCGGTCTTCGCCCGCGCCTTTGCAGCGAACCGCGTGCCGTGGGGCAACATGTACGAATTCATGTCCACCGGTGCCCTGGTGGTGTCCGTGGTGTACTTGGTCGCGTTGTTCTTCAAGGACCTGCGCTTCATGGGCAGCTTCATCTCCGGCCTGGTGACACTGATGCTCTGCGGCGCCACTATCGGATTCCCGACCCCTGTCGGCCACCTGGTTCCGGCCTTGCAGTCGCCGTGGATCGTGATCCACGTGTCCATCGCCGTCTTCGCCTCGGCGCTGTTTGCCATCAGCTTCGCCATGAACGTCCTGCAGCTCATGCAGCATGCACGTATGAAGCGCATTGCCGAGGGCCAGCCTGACAAGATGCCGTTCATGCGCGTAGTTCCGGGCGCCGGCGCCCTGGAGAACTTCGCCTACCGGTTGAACACCATCGGCTTTGCCATGTGGACCTTCACCGTGATCGCCGGTGCGATCTGGGCTGAAGCAGCCTGGGGCCGCTACTGGGGCTGGGATCCGAAGGAAGTCTGGTCGTTCGTGATCTGGGTTGTCTACGCAGGCTACCTCCACGCCCGCGCCACCGGCGGTTGGACCGGCCCGCGCTCGGCATGGTTGTCGATCATCGGCTTCCTGTGCGTGGTCTTCAACTTCACCATCGTGAACATCTTCTTCAACGGTCTGCACTCCTACGCCGGCGTCTAAACGTCGCAACGGCAAAAAGGATCCGGCGGCCCACCATTGGTGGGCCGCCGGATCCTTTTTTGGCGCCTGTTCCAGCGCCGGCCGGGACAACCCGCAAGAGCCGGGACCGGCGGGCACCGCGGCACGACCCGGTGCCCGGGCAGGCTAGGTCCTTCCTGGACCGTCTACAACGACAAGCTGGCTGAGGCAAGAAGCAGGACGAACCCCAAAACGGCACAGGCCCATGGCTTCCACCGCCAGGACACGGAATCCGTGATGTCCTTGTGCTCGCCCGGGGGAAGGGAAGACGCCAGCTTCAGGGATATCACGCTGCAGCCCAGGGTGGCGATGGAAATGTAAGTGGCAACTGCCATGAGTGTTTGTCCTGCCCCAGGCGAAGACATGCCGGCAATACTGCCTGCCAGGACGAGCAGAACACCAGCTCCCAGCGACAGCATGGCCGCAATGAGCAACCAGGTAATACCCCTGAACATGGAGGCGGATTCGTTCTTCTGCATCAGTTGTCCTCATATCAATAACCACCGTGGGCGCCTCCTGCCAGCGCGGAGCTTCCTGGGAAGGCGGCACGGTGCGTCCTGTTGCTGGCCGACCCGGATTCTGATCGCCTGCCGTAGCGCCGAAAGCGGGGAGATGGGTGTCCCGAATCGCCGCGGCTGGGAAGATAAACAAAACCCCCGCCAGCTGTACTGGCGAGGGAGAAGGCGCTGACGGCTGCCGGTAGCGCAGCGCCGATGCTAGCTATCGGGAGTGGCGGTGCCGTTTCCGTCTGACTTGTTCTTCTGGTCCTTGGCTTCCTTGGCTTCCTTGGAAGGGCGGTCCGTGGACTGGTTCTTTTTCTGCTCGGCTTCGCGGCGCTTGAGTTCTTCCTCACGTGCGGTCAGCTCCGCGTCGCGCCGCTGCTGGCGGCGCCACACCTCCAGCTGGCGCAGGAAGTCCTCGTCGTCATCGGGAGCCTTGGAACCCTGGACGGTGCTCGTCTCGGCGCTCAGCGGGCGGCCCAGCGTGAACCACAATGTGGCTCCGATCAGCGGTAGGAAGAGGATCACTGCAAACCAGGCAGGCTTGGGCAGCGAGCGTACCTGGTGTGCCTCGGAACGTGCGCATTCGATCAGGGTGTAGATCATCAGTGCAACCGAAATCACTGCGGCGAGAATTATGAAGCGGACCATGACTCCAGTCTAGTGACAATTTTCTTCACAGGTTCATCGGTAAACTTTAAACTATGCAGCTTCTGAAATATACCGTGCTTCGACTGGGAATTTTCCTGGTCGTTTTCCTGGGCCTCTGGTGGGGTCTGAAATGGCCGATCTTTGTGGCGGGCCTTGTCGGCCTGGTGATTGCCTTCGCGGTGTCCTACTTGTTCTTCAACAACCTGCGCCTGCGCGCCAACCAGGATGTGGGCAAGGCGTTCAACAAGACAACCGCCAGCAAGTCCGAAAAGCAGTTGGCCGACGAGGCCGCTGAGGATTCCTACGACGAATCACAGCGCCGCCCTCAGGATCCAACCGCGTAACCCGGCACCGCGTCATCCCACGCCGGACCGTCGGGGAAAACGACAACGCTCCACCCGCCAGGAAGCTGGCGGATGGAGCGTTGAATTTTAAGCGGAGGCTGCCGCGCTCAGCGAAGCCACATGGGAACCAGGATGGCGCCGGCGAAGAGCACGGCGTAGACCATGTTCACGATGCCGGTCTGCTTGAGCACGATTACTAGCTTGGACAGCTCGGCCTGGCGCAGCATGGTCAGGCTGGGCGCCGCAGCCGGCAGGAACGTGACGAGGACCAGCCACATCCACGGGAAGGTACCGGTCACCAGCAGCGGCAGCAGGATCGCCACGGCGAGCATCAGCACGTAGGCCAATCGGGCATTGTGCTCGCCCAGGCGCACCGCGAGGGTGATCTTGCCAACCTCGGTGTCCGTGGGGATGTCGCGCACGTTGTTGGCCATCAGCAACGCACAGCCGATCAGGCCGGTGCCCACCGCGCCGAGCAGCGCCGTCAGGGTGAACGTGCCGCTCTGGGTGAAGGCAGTGCCCAAGGTGGCCACCAGGCCGAAGAAGATGAACACGTAGACATCGCCCCAGCCGCGGTAGCCGTAGGGGTTCTTGCCGCCGGTGTAGCCCCAGGCGGCGAAGATCGCTGCGACGCCGATCAGCAGCAGCGGCCAGGCCTGGGAAAGGACCACCAGGACCAGACCCAGCACGGCGGCCAGGCCGAAGCAGGCGAAGGCCGCGTTGCGCACGTTCTTCGGCTCGGTCAGCTTCGAGCCGGTCAGCCGCAGCGGACCGACGCGCTCGTCATCCGTGCCGCGGATGCCGTCGGAGTAGTCGTTGGAGTAGTTCACGCCGATCTGCAGCAGCAGCCCGACGCAAAGCGCCAAAAGGAAGCGGAACCAGTGGAAGAGACCGGTTTCGCCCACTGCTGCGGCTGTTCCAATGACGACCGGGGCAATGACGATGGGAAGGGTGCGCAGGCGCGCGCCGGCGACCCATTGGGAAAGTGTGGCCACTTTCAGTCCTTTCGGGCGAACACAAAAATCCGTACCCTCTAGTTTCCCGCGAATCGGCGGGCAAGGCGAATCGGGCGGCTAACGGGCATCGGCTAGCCGGGCCGCAACCAGCCGGCGATCGAACTTCCCGTTGGCCAGCAGTGGCAGTCCCTGCGGGTAGTGCAGCACATATTTCGGCACCGCTTCCTTGCCCAGGGTGCGGCGCACCGCCTCGAAGGCGTCCTCGGTCCGGGTAGGCCCGGAATAGGCCAATCCCACGGCCTGGCCCCACTGGGCGTCCGGCACGGCGACCACGAGTGCCTGCGTGAAGAACTCCTCCAGCAGGCCCTCGATCTTGGCTGCGGAGAGTTTCACCCCGCCGGTGTTGATCACGTCGTCGATGCGCCCCTCGATGCGCAGCCTGGAGCCGTCCACGCTGCCCAGATCGTCGGTCAGGTACCAGCGCTGCCCGTCGTGCTCCACGAAGTGCTCGGCGGTGGCCTGCGGGTCGTTGGCGTAGCCGTCGGCCAGCATCGGCCCGGAGACCAGGATGCGCCCGTCCTGTTCGCGCAGCGCCACCCCGGGCAGGGCGGTGCCGTTGTAGACCAGGCCGCCGGAGGTCTCCGCCGAACCGTAGGTCTGGAAGATCTTAAGCCCGTGGTGGCGGGCGCTGGCCAGCAGGTCCTTGCTGGCGCGCGCCCCGCCCAGCAGGATCGCATCGAAGCGCTTGAGCGCCGCGGCGGTCCGCGGGGTGGGGTGGTCCAGCAGGCGGGCCAGCTGGGTGGGAACCAGCGAGGTCAGCCGCCGGGCGTCCACCATCTGCTCCGCCGCCGCGGTGAAGTCCTCGGCGGAGAAGCTGCCGTTCTGTTTCATGATGACCGGCTTGGTGCCGGCGAACAGCGAACGGGTGAGCACGCTGAGCCCGGCGACGTAGTGCACCGGCAGGGCCAGCAGCCACTGCCCCTCGAAGCCCAGGAACTCGGCGGTGGCCTGCGCGCTGGAGGCCATCGCGGAGACGCTGAGCACCGTGCGCTTGGCGCGGCCGGTGGACCCGGAGGTGCGCACCACCACCATCGGCTCCTCGAAGCCGGCAAGCTGGGCCGGGTCCAGCCGGTTGAGGACCCAGCCCTCCGGGGCCTGCGGATCGGCCACGACCTCCACGGCCGGGCCGTCCTCGTTCACGGCGGCGGCCAGAGCCTCCAACAGTGCCAGATGGGGTGCGTCCAAAGCCGTCTCCTAGCTCGGGGTCGATGGGTGGATCGGATAGGTGGTGGTGCGCTGCGCGGCTAGAAGTAGTAGGGGTAGTTCGACCAGTCCGGGTCGCGCTTGCCCAGGAACGCGTCGCGCCCCTCCACCGCTTCGTCGGTCATGTAGGCCATGCGGGTGGCTTCGCCGGCGAAGACCTGCTGGCCGGCCAGCCCGTCGTCGGCCAGGTTGAAGGCGAACTTCAGCATGCGGATGGCCTGCGGGGACTGGGCGGCGATGTCCGCCGCGTATTCCAGGGCCACCTCTTCCAGGCGCTCGTGCTCCACGGACTCGTTGACCGCGCCCATGCGCACCATGTCGTCGGCCGAGTACTCGCGGGCCAGGAAGAAGATCTCGCGGGCGGTCTTCTGCCCGACCTGGCGGGCCAGCAGCGCGGAGCCGTAGCCGGCGTCGAAGGAGCCCACGGTGGCGTCGGTCTGCTTGAACTTGCCGTGCTGCTTGGAAGCGATGGTCAAATCCGAGACCACATGCAGCGAGTGCCCGCCGCCGGCGGCCCAGCCGTTGACCACGCACACCACGACCTTGGGCATGGTGCGCATCAGGCGCTGCACCTCCAGGATGTGCAGGCGCCCGGCGCGGGCCGGGTCGATGCTCTCGCGGGTCTCGCCCTCGGCGTAGCGGTAGCCGTCACGGCCGCGGATGCGCTGGTCGCCGCCCGAGCAGAAGGCATGGCCGCCGTCCTTGGGGGAGGGGCCGTTGCCGGTGAGCAGCACGGTGGCCACGTCTCCGGTCATGCGGGCATGGTCCATGGCGCGGTAGAGCTCGTCCACGGTGTGCGGGCGGAATGCGTTGCGCACCTCGGGCCGGTCGAAGGCGATGCGCACGGTGGGCAGGTCGCGCAGGATCGCGCCGGAGGCGTCGCGTTCCACCTGGCGGTGGTAGGTGATGTCGGTGAAGTCGAATCCCTCGACCACCCGCCACCGGGTCGGGTCGAAGATATCGGAAACCTTGTGGGGCAATGCGGAATTATTCTGGCTACTCACCCTATGAATGCTAGCCGTTTGCCGCGCGTTCTTCAGCACTTCGGCCGCCGGGCCAGCTTTGTTGCGCGTTCGGCGCAAACGGCGGCGGCGGTGCTGCCCCAACAGGGGAGCACCGCCGCCGTGGTCGGACAGTTCGCTCAGGCGCCCGACCGCGAGCTGTCGGCCGCCGGAGGCACCGCAGCCAGGATGCCGGTGTCGTGGGCATCCGGGATCTCGGTGCCGCGCAGCGAGGCACCGGCGGTCTCCGGCATGAACTTGATGGCGATCAGGCCGATCACGCAGGAGGCCATCATGTACACGGCCGGGAACAGCAGGAATCCGGTGGAGTTGATGGCCGCCTCGTTGACCATGGCCGCGGTGCCGCCGAACAGCGCCGTGGCCACGTTGTAGGTGACGGCGAACCCCGCGAAGCGCACCTGCGAGGGGAACATCGCCGGGAACGTCGCGGTGATCGTTGCCAGCTGCGGGATGTACAGCAGGCCCAGCACCGCGAAGCCCACGATGGCCCAGGCGAAGGAGCGGCCCATGAGCCAGAACATCGGCAGGGCCAGGACGAACAGGCCGATCACCGAGAAGTACCACATGGGCTTGCGCCCGATGCGGTCCGAGAGCGAGCCGGCAAACGGGATGACGGCCATCATGGCCACCTCGCCGATCAGGATGGTCGCCAGGGAAGCCGTCGAATCCAGGCCCAGCTGGGTTTCCAGGTAGGTCGGCATGTAGCTGAGCAGGGTGTAGTTCACCACGTTCAGCGCGATCACCAGCCCGCCCATGGTCAGGATCGGGCGCCAGTAGGCGGTGAACAGGTCCTTCAGGGAGCCGCCCTGCTCGGTTGCGCCGGATTCCTCCAGTTCCTGGAAGACCGGGGTGTCCTCCAGCTTGCTTCGCAGGTACAGGCCGATCAGGCCCATGGGCAGCGCCAGGAAGAACGGGATGCGCCAGCCGTAGGCCATCATGGCTTCCTCGCCCAGTCCCAGCTGCAGGAGCAGCATGACCGCGGTACCCAGCGCGAAACCGCCCAAGGTGCCGAATTCAAGGAAGGAGCCGAAGAACCCGCGTTTGCGGTCCGGGGCATACTCGGCCATGAAGGTCGCGGCGCCGCCGTACTCGCCGCCGGTGGAGAATCCCTGGATCATGCGAAGCAGCACCAGCAGCACCGGGGCCAGCACGCCGACCATCTGATAGGTCGGCAGCACGCCGATCAGGAACGTCGCGCCGGACATCAAGAGGATGGTCAGGGCCAGGATCTTCTTGCGTCCGAGCTTGTCGCCCAGCGGACCCCAGACGAATCCGCCCAGGGGACGGACCAGGAAGGAGAGGGCGAAGGTGGCCAAGGCCATCACGGTGCCGCCTTCGGTGGGGAAGAAATGCGCGGTGATGTAGGTGACGGCGACCGCGTAAACGCCGTAGTCGAACCATTCGGTCATGTTGCCCATGGCCGAAGCGGCGGTGGCCTTGCGGACCTCCTTGCGGCCTTCCGCGGTGGACATGTCCGGCCCGATGTCCTTGGTCAGGTCCGGCGAGAATGACGAGTTATCGGTGTTGTCTTGTGGTTGGCTGTTTTCCGGTTGCATTACTGCTCCGATGCGTCTCAGCTTTCCGTCGACCGGATGCCCGGGCAGCCGCTGGAAAACTTTGGCGTCCCGGTTACGGTCCACGATCCGGGCAGGCCCGGAGTCGGTCAAGTAACCGAGGTTACGCCACGTGATCATGTAATTCAACGGTTGACATGGAATCCATTGGATCCTCTCACGGATATATTCGATTGGGTATCACGTGATCAATGGGCAGAGCTCCTAAACAGCAGGGGGTTTCACGTAATGTTTGTGGCGAGCCGAGCTTGTATTATTGAACGAATGGTCAGTAAGTTAGAGTGCTGAGCATCACTACTTTTCTGTCGCAAGGAGCAATCATGGCCGAGGCATTTCTCGTAGGCGGAGCACGTACCCCGGTAGGACGGTACGGCGGAGCGCTAAGCAGCGTGCGCCCGGACGATCTGGCGGCGTTGACCATCCGCCGCGTCATCGACGACGCAGGCATCGACCCGGCGCTGGTGGACGAGGTCATTTTCGGCAACGCCAATGGGGCCGGCGAAGAGAACCGCAACGTAGCGCGCATGGCCTGGCTGCTGGCCGGCCTGCCGAACACCGTTCCGGGCATCACCGTGAACCGCCTGTGCGCTTCGGGCATGAGCGCCATCACCATGGCCAGCCACATGGTCAAGTCGGGCGCCGCGGACATCGTGGTGGCCGGCGGCGTGGAATCCATGTCCCGCGCCCCGTGGGTCATGGAAAAGCCTGCCAAGGCCTTCGCCAAGCCGGGGGCGACCTTCGACACCTCCATCGGCTGGCGCTTCACCAACCCCGCCTTCCTCTCCGGCGAGCTGTCCCGCGACGGCAAGGCCACCTACTCGATGCCCGAGACGGCCGAGGAAGTCGCCCGCGTCTACAACATCTCCCGCGAGGACGCCGACCAGTTCGCCGTGGATTCCCACGCCAAGTCCATTGCAGCGATCGAGGCCGGACGCTTCAAGGACGAGATCGTCCCGGTGACCGTCAAGGGCCGCAAGGGCGATACCGTCGTGGACACCGACGAGGGCCCGCGCCCCGGCACCACCGCAGAGGTCCTGGCCGGGCTGCGCCCGGTCGTCAAGGGCGGCTCGGTGGTCACCGCCGGCAACGCCTCGACGCTGAACGACGGAGCCTCGGCCATCCTGGTGGTCTCCGAGCGCGCCATCGAGAAGTATGGCCTGACCCCGCGCGCCCGCATCGTCGACGGGCAGGCCGCCGGCCTGGCCCAGGAGATCATGGGCATGGGCCCGGTTCCGGCCACCAACAAGGTGCTCGCCCGCGCCGGGCTGTCCATCGGGGACATCGGCGCCATGGAAATCAACGAGGCCTTCGCCAGCCAGTCGCTGGCCAGCATGAACGAGCTGGGTGTGGACCCGTCCATCGTGAACCGCGACGGCGGCGCCATCGCGCTGGGCCACCCGCTGGGCTCCTCCGGCTCGCGCATCGTGATCACCCTGCTGGGCCGCATGGAACGCGAACTGGCCGGAGCGCAGCGCAAGCTCGGCGTGGCCACCATGTGCGTGGGCGTCGGCCAGGGCACCGCCCTGCTGGTGGAGGGTGTCTAAGCCCATGAGCCTGACCCCCGAAGACTTCACCACCCTGCAGCTCACCGAGACCGCTGACCGCGTGTGGGTGCGCCTGCATCGACCCGAGGTCCGCAACGCCATCGACCAGGTCATGGTCGACGAGCTGCACGCGGTCTGCGCCTACCTGGAGCGCACCCCGAAGATCATGATCCTGGCCGGCACCCCGTCCCAGGCTCCGACCGAGGACAAGCCGCGCGGCTCCAAGGGGATCTTCGCCTCCGGCGCGGACATCGCCCAGCTGCGCGAGCGCCGCCGCGACGACGCGCTGGCCGGCATCAACTCCGGCATCTTCGACCGCATCGCCAAGCTGCCGATGCCCGTGGTCGCGGCGCTGGACGGCTTCGCTCTGGGCGGCGGCGCGGAACTGGCCTACGCGGCCGACTTCCGCATCGGCACCGAGGACCTGCGCATGGGCAACCCGGAAACCAACCTGGGCATCATGGCCGCCGCCGGCGCCACCTGGCGCCTGAAGGAACTGGTCGGCGAGCCGCTGGCCAAGGAAATCCTGCTGGCCGGCAAGGTGCTCACCGGGGCGCAGTGCCTGGAGGTGCAGCTGATCACCGAGCTGCACCCGGCCGCCGAGCTGGATGCCGCCGCGGATGCGCTGGCGGACCGCATCGCCGCGCAGGACCCGCTGGCCGTGCGCATCAGCAAGTCGGTATTCCACGCCCCGCGCGAAGTTCACCCGATCATCGACAACCTGGCCCAGGGCATGCTCTTCGAGTCCCAGGCCAAGTTCGACCGCATGCAGGCATTCCTAGACCGAAAGAAGAAGTAAGCATGAGTGAAGCGACAAACTTTATCGACGGCGCACTGCCTGCGAAAATGGGCGTGCTGGGCGGCGGGCGCATGGGCGCCGGCATCGCCCACGCCTTCCTGATCAAGGGCTGCGACGTGTTGGTCGTGGAACGCGACGAGGCTTCCGCCATCGCCGCGCGCGAGCGCGTTGAAGCTGCCGCCGCCAAGTCCATCGAACGCGGTGCCACCGATGCAAACCTCGGTGAGATGACCTCGCGCCTGAGCGTTTCGGTCGACTACGCGGCGTTCGCCGACCGCCAGCTGGTCATCGAAGCTGTCCCGGAAATCTGGGACCTGAAGGTCTCCTCGCTGCAGGCGGTGGAGGAATCGCTTGCGCAGGATGCGGTGCTCGCCTCGAACACCTCCTCGCTGTCGGTCTCTGGCCTGGCGGAGAAGCTCGCACGCCCGGAGAACTTCCTGGGCCTGCACTTCTTCAACCCGGTCCCGGCCTCCACGCTGATCGAGGTCGTCATCGGCAAGCAGACCAGCCCGCAGCTGGTCGACGCCTCGCGCGGCTGGGTTGAAGCCCTGGGCAAGACCGCCGTGGTGGTCAACGACGCCCCGGGCTTCGCCTCCTCGCGCCTGGGCGTGGCCATCGCGCTGGAAGCCATGCGCATGGTCGAAGAGGGCGTGGCCAGCGCTGAGGACATCGACAACGCGATGGTGCTCGGATACAAGCACCCGACCGGCCCGCTGAAGACCACCGACATCGTGGGCCTGGACGTGCGCCTGGGCATTGCCGAATACCTTCATGAGACCTTGGGCGACCGTTTCGCCCCGCCGCAGATCCTCAAGGACCTGGTGGCGGAGGGGAAGCTCGGCCGCAAGACCGGGCAGGGCTTCTACACCTGGTAGGAACATGATGGAAAGGGCTGCGAAAGCAGCCCTTTTCGCGTTTCCGGCGGGTGGTTCAGGGAATCAGACCGCGGCTTCGGGCCCGCAGCACCAGGTCGAACCGGTTGTCCGCCTCCAGCTTGCGCATGGCCGAGGCGATATAGCTCTTGACGGTGCTTTCGGCCAGGTCAAGGTGCGCGCCGATCAGCGCATTGCGCTTGCCCAGGGCCAGGTGCGTGACCACATCCAATTCCCGTGTCGACAACGGTCCCGGCCCGCCCAGCTCGCGCCGCTGCCCGGCGCGCAGCATGGATCCCGCGGTGCTCAGCCGCTGCGCCAGCTGCGGGTCCTCGACCAGCCGGGCGATATCCCGCAGTTCGGTGTACAGCACCGTCAGGTCCTCCTGGCTCAGCGCCAGGTCCGAGACGTGCGTGGCATGCGCCTCCGACGCAGACAGCACCGCCAGGCGGCGCTCGGTCTCCTCGTGGACCGACAGCTCCCAAGCCAGGCGCCGCGCCTCGCCGGCGGCCGTGGCCAGCATTTCGTCGGTGAGCTGCGAGCGGTCGCGCAGCCCCGCGTAGATCAGCGCCCGCACCTGGTTGTCGACCACCACGGGAATCGCCAGCAGCGTGATGATCCCTTCCACGCCGATCTCGCGGTCGTAGCTGTGGATGATGTCGGGGGACTGGTGGTAGGAGCCGGTGGCGGTGAGTTCCCGCCGGGCCAGCGCCAGCCCGCCCAGACCCTGCCCGGGCTGGATCACCAGCCCGCGCAACACCCCGGTGCGGGTTCCGGAGAAGCTGGTCAGCACGGTGCCCCCGGGGTCCGCGAAGCCGCCGAAGGCCACGGGGAAGCCGGTGCGGGCGGCCAGGGTGTTCAGCGTACGCTCCAGCAGAGCCACCTGGGGTGAAGAATCGGTGGTCAACTGCTACCTCCTTTAGATGGTAGTGATGCGCCTCACTGTCTCTCTAGGATACCTGCAGGAGAGTTGGTGACGAAGGTCACCGGCCGACGATCACCTTGTACCGCTACACACATCGGAGTGTGCCCCATGACTGCAACACTGACCCGCCCCGACCTCGATCTGCCGCTGCGCGAAGAGCCTGCCGCCAAGACCGTCATCGCCGATCCGGCAGCCCTCGGCCTGGGTGCCTTCGCCATGACCACCTTCGTGCTGAGCCTGGCCAATGCGGGACTGATTCCCGAAGCCGGCAGCGCGGTCCTGGCGCTGGCATTCTTCTACGGAGGCATCGCGCAGGTCATTGCCGGCGTCATCGAATTCTTCAAGGGCAATGTCTTCGGCGCCACCGCCTTCACCTCCTACGGGATGTTCTGGATGGGCTTCTGGTGGATCGAAACCACCCCGGAAATCGCCGCGGCCGTGGGATCCGTCGGCATGGGCGTCTACCTGCTGGGATGGACCCTCTTCACCATCTACATGACCATCGCCTCGCTGAAAACCAACGGGGTCCTGGTCACCGTGTTCACCGTGCTGTGCACCGCGTTCGTCGCCCTGACCATCGGCGCGTTCACCGGCAACCAGCTGATCCACGAGCTCGGCGGCTGGCTGGGCCTTCTCACTGCGGCGCTGGCCGCGTACGGTTCCTTCGCCGTCGTCACCAACGCCACCTGGAAGCGCGAGGTGCTGCCGATGTGGGCCAAGTAGCCCGCAGCAGCGCAGAACGCTGCCAACGGCAGCCCGCCGTCCCGGATATTCCCGGGGCGGCGGGCTGCCGTCCGTCTAGGCGAACATGCTGGCCAGCAGCGAGGTGAACAGTGCCTCGGCGTCGCGCGGCAGGCCCTTGGCGGTGAACCAGTCGCACATGTTGACGCAGTCGCGGTGCAGGAAATCCAGGCCCTGCACGTTGCCGGCCAGATCCACGCATTGTGGCACGTCGATAACCACCAGGCGATCGCCGGCCACCAGCAGATTGTAGGCCGAGAGGTCGCCGTGCGCGATGCCCAGCAGGGCAAATTTCTCCATGGCGTCGGCCAGCTGGTCCCAGAGGGCCGGCAGTCGCGGATCGTTGCGGGAGAGCTGCTGCAGGCGGGGCGCGGCGGCCCGCGGGATCTGCGGGTCCGCAATGAACTCCATGAGGATTTCGGTGCCGTCGATCTGTACTGGATAGGGGACCGGGATCCCCGCTTCGTGGCAGCGGCGCAGATACGTCCATTCGGCGCTTGCCCATTGCAGGGCGGCCACCTCGCGGCCGTAGCTGGAATTGTTTTTCACCGCACGGTTATCGCGCGAGCGCCGCGCGGAGCGGCCCTCGCTGTAGGCCTGGGAGCGGCTGAACTGCAGATGCTCCCGGCCGCGGTAGCGCTTGGCCGCCAGCAACGCGCTGCGCGCCTCGGTGGCCCGCTCCACGAGGAAGACATCCCCTTCCTTGCCGGTCTTGAGGATCCCGAGCTCGGTATCCAGGGCCGCGGCATCCTCGATGAGCCATGACGGGTAGGGCTTGGGTCCGCGGCAGCCCTTTTCGATGGACGGCCACGTGGAGTAGCGCTGCCCGTCGGCCAGCTCATCCTGGGCGGTTTCGTTCCAGGCGGGGCGTCCGCGGCGGGTTTTCAGTCGGGTGTCGGCCTCGTCGAAGCCGTTGAACGCTAGGGGTGTTGCGGCGGTGTCGCCGCCAGGGTAGTAAGACACAATAAGTCCTTGGTGAGGAGGGGAGATGGCGTTGCAAGGTAACGGACATTCATCGGTATCCCTCCTCGGGTAGACTCATTGGCATTTACCAATGACTAAGACTCTACAGCAGATTGCGAATGTGTTGCAATGGAGACATGAGCCACGCCCCCGAGTACCGCAAGCAGTCGATGGACGTCCACTGGGACGGTGCGATCAACGCCCGCCGCATCTGCGGAGCCTTCTACCGCATGGGACGCCACGAATGGCTCACCGAGCGGGGCTGGCGGCAGCTGCGGGCGGACGGCATCGACAGGGTCATCGACCTGCGCAACCCCGGGGAGATCCGCCGCCGCGAACACGACCCGGTGGTGCAGGAGCCGAGCCTGCGGGGCATCGAGCTGTTCAACCTTCCGCTGGAAGCCCCGGGCAACGAGCGCTTCGAGGCGATCGCCGTCCCGTACATGAACCACACCGGGATGTACCGGCTGGTCTGCGAGGAATTCGGCGGGCATCTGGCCGCGGTCTTCGAGAACCTGGCCGCAACCCGCAGCGGCGCGGTGATCCACTGCTCCGCCGGACGGGACCGTTCGGGCCTGGTGGCGACGCTGCTGCTGGATTTGGCCGGGCGGCGCGAGGAAGTCCTGGCCCACGACGAAGCGGCGGTGCGCGGCATCAACGAATGGCATCGGGTTTCTCCGCGCAAGCACCCCTACGAGTCCCACCAGCCGGCCGGCGAGCTGGACTCGATCATCCGCGGCCGCGCCGAGGAGCTGGAGAAGTTCCTCGACTGGCTCGGCACCGCCGAGGGCTACCTGCTCGGCCAAGGCCTGGGCGAAAACAGGCTTGCCGCCGTGCGGGAGCTGGCGCGCCGCGAAGACCCCTGACAGGGCCGCAGCGGAACTGTAGGCTCGGGGCATGGATGGAAAGCTGCGGCATCATGCCTTGAACTATGTTGAACTGACCGTCACCGACCTGAAAACAGCCAAGGACTTCTACTCGGTCGCCTTCGGGTGGAAGTTCGTCGACTACGGCGAGCAGTACGCCGGCATCCTCATGCCGGAGGCGGGCACGGAGGAATCCGGGGGACTGCTGCTGGCCGACAAGCCGCGGCCCGTCGGAGGGCCCTTCGTGCTGCTGTATTCCGAGGACCTGGACGCCACGGCCCGCGCCATCGAAGCGGCCGGAGGCTGGATCGACCAGCCGGCCTATCCGTTCCCCGGCGGCCGACGGCTGCATTTCACCGACCCCTCCGGAAACGAGCTGGGCGTCTGGGCTTCCGACTAGAAGCGGGCCCGCCGACGGCGAGCCCGCGTGTTCATGAGATTCAGCATCCCGGGTCAGCCGCTCGCTTCTGCCTTGTCGCGTCGTAACCCGAGCATGGAACATGGAAGCCTAGCGCTTGGGCTTGTCCACCACCAGATTGGTGATGCGCAGGGTGCAGATGCGGCGTTGCTGAGCATCGGTGATGAGCACTTCGTGGCTGGTCATGCGGCGGCCCAGCTTGATCGGGGTGGCGGTGATGGTCACCAGGCCCTCGGTGGCCGAGCGGTGGTGCGTCGCGTTGACGTCGACTCCCACCACGACCTTGCCGAAGGTGGACGCGAACTTCACTGCGGCCCAGGAGCCCACCGCCTCGCCCACGGCCAGCGAGGCGCCGCCGTGCAGCAGCCCGAAGGACTGGGTGTTGCCTTCCACCGGCATGGTGGCCACCACCTTGTCCACGGACTCCTCGATGATGCGCACACCCATCTTGCGGTCCAATTCGCCCAGCTCAATCGTCCACGGTTCGAGGTTCTGGGCCTGGTGCTGTACTTCGGTCATTTTCACGGTCCTTTACGGGTGTCGTCGATCACGTCATTGCTGTTATGGTTAACACTAATACTGACCGACCGTTCAGGAAGGAATTGCGTCGATGACGACAGCCCAGATTGGTGTAGTCCCAAGTTTCATTGCCGGTCAATGGCAGACCCCAGCAGCCGAGGGAGGCACCGAAGTACTTGATGCCAACACCGGCGAACTGCTCGCCACCGTCACCAAGGACCGCCTCGATGTGGCCGGCGCCGTAGCCTACGGCCGCACCACCGGCCAGCGCGAACTGGCCAAGCTCTCGCTGCATGAGCGTGCGCTGAAGCTCAAGGAGCTGGCCCTGCACCTCAACGAGCACCGCAAGGAGCTCTACGAGATCTCCTACAAGACCGGCGCCACCAAGATCGATTCCATGGTGGACATCGACGGCGGCATCGGCGTGCTGTTCACCTTCTCCGGCAAGGGCCGCCGCGAACTGCCCAACTCCAACGTCATCCTCGACGGCCCGACCGAGCCGCTGAGCAAGGACGGCTCGTTCCTAGGAACCCACATCTACACCGCGCTGACCGGTGTCGTGGTTCAGGTCAACGCCTTCAACTTCCCGGTCTGGGGCATGCTGGAGAAGTTCGCCCCGGCCTTCATCGCCGGCGTGCCGACCATCGTCAAGCCCGCCACCCCGACCGGCTACCTGACCGAAGCCGTCGTGCGCCTGATGCTCGACTCCGGCCTACTGCCGGACGGCTCGCTGCAGCTGCTCTCCGGCTCGGCCCGCGACCTGATGGACCACCTGGACTACCGCGACATGTTCGCGTTCACCGGCTCGGCGGCCACCGCCAGCAAGTTGAAGGCCCATCCGAACGTCATCGACGGCGGCGTGCGCTTCAGCGCCGAGACCGACTCGCTGAACGCTGCCATCCTCGGCCCGGACGCCGTGGAGGGCACCCCGGAGTTCGACGCCTTCATCAAGGTCGTCGTCAACGAGATGACCACCAAGGCCGGCCAGAAGTGCACAGCCATCCGCCGCAACATCGTGCCGGCAAGCCAGGTGGATGCGGTCATCGCAGCCATCGGCAAGCGCATCGACGAGCGCGTGGTCGTAGGCGACCCGCGCGTCGAGGGCGTGACCATGGGCGCGCTGGCCTCCCTGGAGCAGCTGCGCGACGTGCGCGCCGCGGTGCAGGACATGCTGGACGCCGGCGGCGAGCTGGCCTACGGCGCGCTGGACGCGCCGAAGGTCCGCGTGGCCCCGGACACCGACGCGGTGGCCGAGCAGGGCGCCTTCATGGCCCCGATGGTGCTGCGCTGGGACGACGCCCGCAACCCGATCCTGCACTCCCGCGAAGCCTTCGGCCCGGTCAGCTCCGTGGTCGGCTACGACACCGTGGACGAGGCAGTGGCCCTGGCCGCGCTGGGCGCCGGCTCGCTGGTCGCCACGGTCTGCACCAACGACGCGCAGGCCATGCGCCAGCTGTCGCTGGGCATCGCCGGCCACCACGGCCGCGTGCACATCCTGAACCGCGAAACCGCGCGCAGCACCACGGGCCACGGCTCACCGGTGCCGCACCTGGTCCACGGCGGCCCGGGCCGCGCCGGCGGCGGCGAGGAACTGGGCGGCGTGCGCTCGGTCAAGCACCACATGCAGCGCACCGCGGTGCAGGGTTCCCCGAACATGCTCACCGCCCTGACCGGCGTGTGGCACACCGGAGCCGCCCAGTCGCTGGCCGGCAGCGGGAAGTTCGGCGGCCAGGCCTCCAACGTGCACCCGTTCCGCAAGTCGCTGGCCGAGCTGAAGATCGGCGACGGCTTCGTCTCGGACCTGCGCGAGGTCTCGCTGCAGGAGATCACCGATTTCGCGAACGAAACCGGCGACACCTTCTACGCGCACACCGATGCGAAGGCCGCCGAAGCCAACCCGTTCTTCCCGGGCATCGTGGCCCACGGCTACCTGCTGGTCTCCTGGGCCGCCGGTCTGTTCGTGGAGCCGGCTCCGGGACCGGTGCTGGCCAACTACGGCTTGGAGAACCTGCGCTTCATCACCCCGGTGGGCGCGGGGGACTCGATCCGCGTGACCCTGACCGCCAAGAAGATCACCCCGCGCGTGACCGACGAGTACGGGGAGGTCGCCTGGGACGCCGTGCTGCACAACCAGAACGACGAGATCGTGGCGACCTACGACGTGCTGACCCTGGTGGAGAAGACCGACTCCACCTACGCCAACTGGCAGGGCTAAGCCCCGTGCGGCGGTAGCGCCTTATACACAACGCCGGCCTTCGAGAATTCTCGAAGGCCGGCGTTGTGTTGTGCCGAGAAATATCTACTTGTCGTCTGCGGAGTTCAACTTGTCCAGGGCGGCCTTGGCGGCGGCTTCCAGGGCGATCTCTTCCTCGCTCGGCTCGGGCTGCGCCGGGGCGGGCAGCGCGCGCCACTGGTACCAGCCGTACAGCGCGGCCAGCGCGGTGAACACGTACAGGCCCAGCATGCCCAGCATCGGGCTGACCATGAAGTAGACCACAACATAGGAGATCGCTCCGGCGGCCAGCAGGAGCCAGCCGCTGCGCACGCCGCGGGCGATCAGCACGAAGGACGCGAAGATCACAGCGTCGGAAACGTACATGGCCCAGACTTCCGGGGTGGCGCTGAGGTAGCTGCCGTTGAACAGGAAGACATTGAAGTGCAGGGCCACCAGCAGGATGACGCCCGCCAGCAGGCCGACCACGGAGGTCGCGGTCAGCGGGGTGCGGGTCACCATGCGGATGAACTTGCCCTTGAGCTCGAAGCGCGAGAAGCGCCACAGGCCGAAGATCGCCAGCAGAAGCAGCGGGACGCCGTAGAACAGCGAGTAGAGGTCGTATTTCATGGCGCTGATGATCGGTCCGGAGAACACCGCCATGATCAGGGCCCACCAGCCCAGGTCGTTGCGGTGCGCCAGCAGCAGCGCGGCGATGACCACGAACAGGGCGCTGATCGCGAACAGCAGGATCTGCACGCCAGAGCTGGTGCTCAAGGACAGCTGGAAGAGACTATCAATAATTGAATCCACGATGCTTCTTTGTGTTGAGTTGTATACGGCTCAGCGGGCGCAAAACGCACCCCTACGATGTTAGCCGTGAATCCTGTGAGGAGCACAAGCGCAGGGGAGCCTGCGGGTTCCGCAGCGCCGCGCACTGCCCGCTGCGCGCCGAAGGCCCCGGCCCGCCCGAAAGGGGCGAACCGGGGCCTTCGCCACTCGGGTTCAGGAGGTCTGGTTCTTGGGCAGCGCATGCAGGCCGTTGAACAGCAGCGAAATCGCCTGGTTCTCCAAGGTCACCGCATCGATCACGCCGTCCAGCCGGTACCAGTCCACCACGGAGTTGATCATGCCGAACAGCAGGCGGGCCGTTGCGCGGGGCTCTAGGTCCTCGCGCAGCCGTCCCTCGCGCTGTGCCACAGTCACCAGCTCGGAGAGCTCGCGGTCCATCTGGCGCCGGCGCTCCAACGCGGTGCGCTCCAGCTCCGTGTTGCCGCGCAGGCGCAGCAGCAGGGTCACGTAGGAACGCTTGGCGATCAGGATGCGCACCGTGGAGCGCAGGAAGAATTCCAGACGCTCGTCGGCGGTTCCCTCGTGCCGGCGCACCTGCTCGATCATGGACTCCAGCGGAATGAGCGCCTCGTCCAGCGCCAGGCGCAGCAGATCCTCCTTGGAGGGGACGTGGTGGTAGATCGCCGACTTGCTGATGCCCAGCCGGTCGGCCAGCTTGCCCATCGAGGTTGCATCGTAGCCGTACTCGTTGAACGCCTCGACGGCGATCTGGAGCACGGTTTCCTGGTCGTAACCGGGACGGCCGCGTTTGACCGGTGGGGTCACTGCTTGGGTTGATTGCATAATGCCTCGATTATTTCACGTCTCCGTGGAGGCTAGCTGTTGCGCAGGTCGAAGATGCGCTTGAGCTTGCCCATGGAGCGTTCCAAGGTCTCCGGATCCACCACGTCGATGGCGCAGGAGGAGCCCACATGGATCTTGATCAGCTTGGCCAGGGTCTTGGCGGCATTGGCCACGTCCTCGGCCGAAGCGTCCGGACGGCGCTCGACCTTGACGGCCAGCTGGTCCATGCGGTCCGGGCGGGTGAGCACCAGCTGGAAGTGCGCGGACAGGGCCGGCACCTTCAAGATCAGTTCCTCGATCTGGCTCGGGAACAGGTTCACGCCGCGCAGGATGATCATGTCGTCGCTGCGGCCGGTGATGCGGCCCATGCGTCGGTGGCCCGGACGCGCGGTGCCCGGCATCAGGCGGGTCAAGTCGTGGGTGCGGTAGCGGATGATCGGCAGCGCCTGCTTGGTCAGCGAGGTGAAGACCAGCTCGCCGTGCTCGCCGTCCGGCAGCACCTTCGTCTCGTCGTAGGCGTCGAGGATCTCCGGGCGGAAGTGGTCCTCCCAGATGTGGCTGCCGTCCTTGCGCTCGCGCGATTCGCCGGCCACGCCAGGGCCCATAACCTCGGACAGCCCGTAGATGTCGCAGGCGTCGATGCCGAACATCTCCTCCAGCTCATGGCGCATCTCCTCGGTCCACGGCTCGGCCCCGAGCACGGCGACCTTCAGCGAGGTGTCGCGCGGGTCCAGTCCCTGGCGCTGCATGGCATCGCCGATGGTCAGCAGGTAGGTCGGGGTGCACAGGATGGCGTCCGGGGCGAAGTCCTTGATCAGGGTGATCTGCTTCTCGGTCTGGCCGCCGGACATCGGGATCACGGTGGTGCCCAGGCGCTCGGCCGCCGCGTGGGCGCCCATGCCGCCGGTGAACAGGCCGTAGCCGTAGGCGTTGTGGACCTTCCAGCCCGGCTTCACGCCGGACAGCCGCAGGCAGCGGGCGCCGAGCTTGGCCCAGTCGTCCAGGTCCTGCTGGGTGTAGCCCACCACGGTGGCGCGGCCGGTGGTGCCCGAGGAGGCGTGGATGCGGGCGACCTCGTGCTGCGGCACGGCGAACATGCCGAACGGGTAGGTCTTGCGCAGGTCTTCCTTTTCGGTGAACGGGAAGATCTTCAGATCATCCAGTTCCTTCAGGTCGTTCGGGTGCACCCCCGCCGCGTCGTACTTTTCCTTGTAGTACGGCACCTTGTCATAGGCCAGGTGCAGGGTTTCCTTCAGGCGGGTGAGCTGGATCGATTCGATCTGGTCGCGGCTCATGGTCTCTTCTGCATCCAGCGGATTCGGCAGGCTGTCGCGGTCGATGTTCTGTGACATGCTCGTACTTTCGTGTGGTGGTGGCGGAAAGGGCTAGCGGCTCTTGGGCTTCGGGACGGTTCGTGATCGTCCGCGGAACTCGGCCACGGTTTCCGTAGCTCCGTCGCGGCCTGGCTGGGTGACGGTGATGTCGTAGAGTCCGCTGCGGCCCTGCTGGGAGACCCGGCGCGCGGATGCGGTCAACAGGCGTCCGGGCATGCCCGGCTTGAGGAAGTTGATGTCCACTCCGGAAGCGACGGTGATGGTGTCTTCCGAACCCTCGGGAGGGTTGCAGCTCAGGGCAAAAGCGGTGTCGGCAAGAGCGAAGATCATCCCGCCGTGGGCGATGCCGAAGCCGTTGAGCATCTCCTGCTTCAGCTCCATGGTGATGACGGCCTTGCCCTCACAGACCTCGACAACCTCGATGCCCATCCACTGCGTGGCATAGTCGTTCTCGAGAATTGCGTGCGGAAGAGGCTTCTCGACCTGTGTTTCGCTCATGGACTTCCTTCGCCGAATTATTTACCGAACGATCATTAGGTAATAACAAAATGTGAGTCAAGTCAAGTTCTGGCGGTGATTCGTCTGCGAAAGGCTGGCTATCGTGGGGGAAAGTCTTAGCGGCTGAAAATCCGTCGGTGCAGGTCAAGGATGAATGGTTCCTTGATCCGGTTGTAATCCATCACCAGCCCCTGCGCCCCGCGCAGGGCCGCCAGCTGTTGCGCCGCCTCACGCTTGACCTCGGCGTACGCGTCGCGATCCGCCGGGTGGCTGCGCAGATGGTCGCGGAAAAGGACCATGCGCAGGAACTCGGGGCTTCCGGCGCTGAAGACGTGGATGTTGCCGTTCGCCAGCCCGGTGCCGGCTCCGGGCTTGAACATGCGGTGCTTGTACCACCCCGGTTCGCGGTGCCAGAAGACCATCCCCGCGGCGCGCAGCTGCGGGACGTAGCGCTCTTCGTCATCGGCGTCCGGCACCAGCAAGGCAATGTCGAGCAGCGGCTTCGCCGGCAGCCCCGGCACCGAGGTGGAGCCGGTGTGCTCGATGGCCAGGGCCCGGGCGCCCAGGGCGGCGGCCAGCGCCGCGCGGATCTTCTCGAAGTCATCGGGCCATCGGCCATCGGCCGGGGCCAGGTCGATGATGCCGCGCGAGGGGCGGCCGTCGACCTGCTCGTACGCAGGGTCGGTGTCCGGCTGCCGGGCGAGCAGGGGAGCATGGGGCAGCGTGCACAGGTAGCGCCGGGCGCCCGGCCAGCGCGGATCCGCGGCGCTGTCGCTGATGACGCAGCCCAGCGCGCGGTAGAAGTCCACCGCATCATCATCGGTGGTGGCCCAGAGGCAGCGGCCGTGCAGCTTCTGCAGCCGCCGCAGCAGCGCCGAGGCCAGGCCCCGGCGCTGCTGCGTCCCCAGCACCGCGAGGTACTCGACGCACAGGCTGTATTCGTCGTGCAGCCGATAGGCGGCCAGCGCCGCCGGGGTGCCGTCTTTGCCGAAGGCGGCGAGGACCTGCAGCCGCTCGCAGTCATCGAGCAGTTCCTGCAGGGCTGCCTCGTCCACCGGGTCGGCGGCCAGCGCCAGCAGCTCGCGCACGGCGGGATGCTGGCGGTACTCGGAGATCTGGATGTGGCGCATGGCCGCCTTTCTGGTGGTGCGCGGCTAGTCCACGATCTCGCGGCAGCCCAGCGCGTCCAGAATGAACGCGTAGTCCCAGGCGCGGGACTTCCAGGACTCGTAGCGGCCCGAGGCGCCGCCGTGGCCGCCCTCCATTTCGGTTTTCAGCACGATCGGCTGCTCCCCGGTAGTCAGTTCGCGCAGCTTGGCCACCCATTTGGCCGGCTCCACGTAGAGCACGCGGGTGTCGTTCAAGGAGGTGACCGCGGCGATCTTCGGGTAGGCCTGCGCGGTGACGTTCTCGTAGGGGGAGTAGGACTTCATGTAGTCGTAGACTTCCTTGTCCTCGATCGGGTTGCCCCATTCCTCCCATTCCAGCGCGGACAGCGGCAGCTCCGGATCGAGGATGGAGGTCAGCGCGTCCACGAACGGCACCTGCGCCACGATCGCGGTGTACAGCTGCGGGGCCATGTTCGCAATGGCGCCCATCAGCAGGCCGCCGGCGGAGCCGCCCAAGGCCACCAGGCGCTGCGGGTCGGCCCAGCCGGTGTCCAGCAGGTAGCGGGTGGCGTCGATGAAATCGGTGAAGGTGTTCTTCTTGTGCAGCTTCTTGCCCTGCAGGTACCAGTCGCGGCCCAGCTCGCCGCCGCCGCGCACATGGGCGATGACGAACACCACCCCGCGGTCCAGCACGCTCAGCCGGGGGATGCCGAAGCCCGGATCCATGGAGGCCTCGTAGGAGCCGTAGCCGTAGACCAGCACCGGGTTGGGCACGGAGGTGTCCAGATCCGCCCGGCGCATGATGGTCAGCGGGATGCGCGTGCCGTCCGCCGCTACGGCCCATTCGCGGGTGGAGAGGTAGTCCTCGGCGTTGTAGTTGTTCACCGGGGTCTGCTTGCGCAGCACCAGCGACTGGTCCTGAAGCCACAGGTCGTAGACGCGGGCCGGGGTGAAGTCCGCGGTGTAGCCGATGCGGATCAGCGGCGCTTCCAGCGAGGCGAAGGTCGGGGAGGCGGTGAACAGCTCGTCCTCGAACGCCGGTTCCAGGGCCGCCTGCTGCGCGTCGGTCCCCAGGCCGTCCAGGGCGATGAGCTGGACGCGTTCGCAGGTGTCGCGGCGCACCGAGAGCACCAGATGCGTCCCGGTCAGCACGGTGCCCTCGATCTTCACGGTCTGCTGGTGCTCGACGACCGTGCGCCACTGCGCGGGTTGGGTCTGCCCGCCGAGCTGGTCGAGCCCGGCCAGCGACACCATGTTGTTCGGCGACTGGTAATCGTGGGTGATGACGGCCGCCCCGTCGGCTCCGGGCAGCAGGTCCACCCCGTGCAGCAGGCGCAGCGAGCGCGGCACCAGCAGCCGGACCTGGGCGGCCGGCGCCGTCAGGTCCAGCACGCTGGTTTCGGCGTATTCGGAGTTGCCGCTGGAGATCAGCAGCTTGGTGCGGTCGGTGCTCAAATCGAAGCCCAGCCACATACCCGGGTCGTCCTCCTGGTAGACCACGGTGTCCTCGGCGGGATCGGTGCCCAGCACGTGGGCCTTGATCTGGTGCGGGCGCCAGGACTCGTCCACCACGACGTAGAAGACGGTCGAGGAATCCGGGGAGAACGCCAGCCCGTAGAACACGCCCTCGATGACGTCGGGCAGCAGCCGGCCGGTGTCCAGGTCCTTGACGTAGAGGGTGAAGCGTTCATCGCCGGCGGTGTCGATGCAGTAGGCCAGCAGGTTGCTTTCCTCGTTCAGGGCCATGCCGCCCAGGGCGAAGAAGGTCTGCCCCTGCGCCAGCTGGTTGCCGTCCAGTAGCACCTGTTCGGCCTCCAGCGCGGTTTCCGGGTCGATGACCGGCGGGGTCCAGTCGGCGCGCAGGTCCCCGGTCTGCCGGGCCTTGACGCGGCACTGGATGGTGTAGGGCTTGCCCTCGACCGAGCGGGTGAAGTACCACCAGCCGCGGCGCCGCGTGGGCACCGACAGGTCGGTCTCAACGGTGCGGGCCTTGATCTCATCGAAGATGGCCTGGCGCAGCGGTTCCTGGCCGGCGGTCACCGCGTCGGTGTAGGCGTTCTCCGCCTTGAGGTGGTCCAGGACCTGCGGGCTGGTCTTCTCGCGCATCCATTCGTAGTCATCGGTGAAGGTGTCCCCGTGGAAGGTGCGGGTGACGGGATTCTTCGCGGCGATCGGCGCGCTGGCGGTAAGCGGTTCTGGAGTCATACACCTATTCAATCCCACCGCTGCGGTGTTTGGCAGGCCGCTAAGCTCAGCGCGGACATTCGACCGGCCCTGCCTCGCTGACTCGCGCTAATGGGTGGAAAAGGTTCCGACATGCGCGCATTGGTCATAGGCTAGCAAGCAGAGTGAATCAATCTGCCCCATGGGTTACTCGCCCCTACATCATGAGAAAGCGATTGAGATAAGTGAAAAACAACCACACCCCGACCCGGACAGGTCGCCTTACCCGGTGGATCGCCGGCGCGGCCATCGGTCTGATGGCGTTGGTCGTCGGAGCCCCGGCGTCCATGGCCCAGGGGGCCGAGAGCGTCGAGGGCCAGACCTACGTCATCGGCACCGACACCACTTTCGCCCCGTTCGAGTTCCGCCAGAACGGCGAGCTGACGGGCATCGACATGGACATCCTGCATGCCATCGCCGAGGATGAGGGCTTCAAGGTCGAAGTCCGCTCGCTGGGCTTCAGCGCGGCGCTGGCGGCGCTGTCCGCCAACCAGGTCGACGGCGTCATCGCCGGCATGTCGATCACCGACGAGCGCAAGCAGATCTACGACTTCTCCGAGCCGTACTTCGAATCCGGCGTCCAGATGGCAGTGGCCAAGGACGACGAGGACATCAAGGGCTACGAGGACCTCAAGGGCAAGACCGTTGTCGCCAAGACCGGTTCCGAGGGTGAAACCTACGCCAAGTCGATTGCCAAGCAGTACGACTTCACCGTCAAGTCCCTGGACCAGTCCGCCACCATGTACGAATCGGTCAAGGCCGGCTCCGCCGTCGCCGTCTTCGACGACTACCCGGTGCTGGCCTACGGCATCGCCCAGGGCAACGGCCTGAAGACCGTCACCGACAAGGTTCCCGGAGGCTCCTACGGCTTCGCGGTGAACAAGGGCCAGAACACCGCGCTGCTGGCGGCCTTCAACGACGGCCTGGCCGAGCTGAAGGCCAACGGCGAGTACCAGCAGATCCTGGACAAGTACCTGGCCGACCCCACCGTCAACACCCCGGGCAACTTCTTCGACCTGGCGGTCAAGTCATTCCCGGCCTTGATGACCGGTCTGGGCAACACGCTGGGCGTCACCGCGATCTCCTTCGCGATCGCCATGGCGCTGGGCCTGCTCTTCGGCTTCTTCAAGATCTCCGGCAACATCGTGCTGCGCGGCATCGCCACCACCTTCGTGAACATCTTCCGCGGCACCCCGCTGCTGCTGTGGGCGTTCATGTTCTACTTCGGCCTGCCGCAGCTGACCGGATGGGACATCAGCGTCTGGACTGCCGGCATCCTGACCCTGTCGCTGAACGCCGGCGCCTACGTGGCCGAGATCGTGCGCGGCGGCATCCAGTCGGTGGATCCGGGACAGCTGGAAGCCGCCCGCTCGCTGGGCCTGGGCTACGGTAAGTCCATGCAGAAGGTCGTGATTCCGCAGGCCTTCAAGATGATGACCCCGTCGCTGATCAACCAGCTGATCATCAGCCTGAAGGACTCCTCGCTGCTGCTGGCCATCGGCTTCGCCGAGCTGCTCTACCAGGGCCAGCAGATCTACGCGGCGAACTTCCGCGTTACCGAGACCCTGCTGATCGTGGGTGTCATCTACTTCGTTGCCATCATGGCCCTGACCAAGCTGGCCAACTATGCCGATAAGAGGTTCAACAAGTGAGCACCGCAAGCGAGATGAACTCGCAGGTAAAGATCCAGGTCACCGACCTGCACAAGTCCTTCGGTTCCAACAACGTGCTCCAGGGCATCGACCTGGAGATCCGCGAGGGCGAGGTATTGTGCGTGATCGGCCCGTCGGGCTCGGGCAAGTCCACGCTGCTGCGCTGCCTGAACAAGCTGGAGGACATCACCTCCGGCACGGTGGTTGTCGACGGTTTCGACGTGACCGACCCGAAGGTGGACATCAACGAGGTGCGCCGCCACGTGGGCATGGTGTTCCAGCACTTCAACCTCTTCCCGCACATGTCGGTGGCTGAGAACATCATGCTGGCCCCGGTGGAGCTGAAGAAGATGAACCGCACCGAGGCCCGCGCCAAGGCGCTGGAGCTGCTGGAGCGCGTGGGGCTGAAGGAGAAGGCCGATGCCCGCCCGGCATCGTTGTCCGGCGGCCAGAAGCAGCGTGTGGCCATCGCCCGCGCACTGGCCATGTCCCCGGGGATCATGCTCTTCGACGAGGCCACCAGCGCGCTGGACCCGGAAATGGTCGGGGAGGTGCTCCAGGTGATCAAGGAGCTGGCCGACTCGGGCATGACCATGGTGCTGGTGACCCACGAGATGGGCTTCGCCCGCGAAGTCGCCGACCGCGTGGTTTTCATGGCCGACGGAGTGGTGTGCGAGCAGGGCAAGCCCGAGGACCTCTTTGGCAACCCGCAGCAGGCCCGCACCCAGGACTTCCTGTCCAAGGTGCTGTAGGCGCCTGAGATTGGATGCGGCATCGTGCCGCAGCGCAAGCCGCCCGGAAATGAACAAAAATTTTGTTCATTCCCGGGCGGCTTTGCCATGTGCGGAACAGATCACAGGAACGACATAGAAAACTATCATTGAAGCTTCAAGTTTTAAGGCTAGAGTCGAACCCGAGTTGTTGCGAAGCCGCTCATTCCCGTAGATCCACTGATGGAGATTGAAATGACCACCCGAAACAACCCGACGATGACCTCTGTCGCGCTGCTGGTGCTGCGCGTCGTGCTCGGCTTCATCCTGGCCGCCCATGGCTGGCAGAAGTTCTTCCAATACACCCTGGACGGCGCCACGGCCTCGTTCGAGCAAATGGGCGTCCCGCTGGCTTCGGTGGTCGCTCCCGCCGTGGCCACCCTTGAACTTGCCGGCGGCATCGCGCTGGTCCTCGGCGTGTTGACCCGCGTCGTCGCGGCGCTGCTGGCCGTGGACATGCTCGGGGCGTTGTTCCTGGTCCACCTTTCGGCCGGAATTTTTGTCGACAACGGGGGATATGAGCTGGTGGCCATCCTGGCGGCCGCGGCGGCGGCCCTGGTGCTGGCCGGTCCGGGGGCGTACTCGGTTGACCGCTTCCTCTTCGCCCGAAAGGCCGCTGTGGCGGTGCCGAGCGTCTAAGGGGTAGTGGAGCCCGGCGCCCGAAAGAGCATCTTTCGGGCGCCGGTTTGTTTGAGCGGGCGGCCGGTTGGACGGAGCGGTTGTGCGACGTCGGTTTTGGTGGTGATGTTGACGTGACCGAACCCACTCTGACATACTGAACGAACGGTCAGTATGTAAATATCTTTCAGTGAGGTGAACCCATGGCCCCGACCACACCGCAGGAGCCGGGACTGAGTGCCGTCCCAAGCTACGAAGAAGAGCAGGCACAGGCGCGCTTTGACGCCCTGATCGGCAAGGACTCGCGCATTGAGCCGCGCGACTGGATGCCGGATGCCTACCGCAAGACCTTGACCCGACAGGTTTCCCAGCACGCGCACTCCGAGATCATCGGCATGCAGCCTGAGGCCAACTGGATCACCCGCGCTCCATCGCTGAAGCGCAAGTCGATCCTCATGGCCAAGGTCCAGGACGAGGCAGGCCACGGCCTGTACCTGTACTCCGCAGCGGAAACCCTGGGCACCGGACGCGACGAGCTGAACGACCAGCTGCTGACCGGACGAGCCAAGTACTCCTCGATCTTCAACTACCCGGCACGCTCCTGGGCGGACATGGGCGCCATCGGCTGGCTCGTGGACGGTGCGGCAATCGCCAACCAGGTCCCGCTGTGCCGCGCATCCTACGGCCCGTACGGACGCGCCATGGTCCGCGTGTGCAAGGAAGAATCCTTCCACCAGCGCCAGGGCTTCGAAATCCTGCTCTCGCTGTCCCGCGGCAGCGAGGCGCAGAAGAAGATGGCCCAGGATGCCATCAACCGCTTCTACGAGCCGGCGCTGATGATGTTCGGCCCGCCGGACGAGCAGTCCCCGAACTCCAAGCAGTCCATGGCCTGGAACATCAAGCGTTTCTCCAATGACGAACTGCGCCAGCGCTTCGTCGGCATGATCGCCGAGCAGGTCAAGGTCCTCGGACTGACCCTGCCGGATCCCGAACTGCGGTACGACGAAGAGACCAAGCAGTGGATCCACAAGGATCTGAACTGGGATGAATTCATGGCAGTAATCAAGGGCAACGGCCCAGTCAACGCGCAGCGCATGGAACGCCGCCGCGAAGCCCACCGCGAAGGTGCTTGGGTTCGCGAAGCCGCCGCCGCATACGCCGCCAAGCAAGTACAAAGTGAGGTTGCCTAACATGAGCCAACAGAGCAATTGGCCCCTGTGGGAAGTATTCGTCCGTTCCTCCCGTGGACTCTCGCACGTCCACGCAGGTTCGCTGCACGCACCGGACGCCCAGATGGCAGTGCGCAACGCCCGCGACCTGTACACCCGCCGCAATGAGGGAGTGTCCCTGTGGGTTGTGAAGTCCGAGGACATCATCAGCTCCGATCCGGATGAGAAGGATGCCTTCTTCGAATCCCCCCAGGGCAAGGACTACCGCCACGCGACCTATTACAAGGCCAGTGAGGGAGTGAAGCACCTGTGAACCACGACGAACTGGATGCCGAGCTCGACAGCTTCGGCGATGCGCTCGCTTCGGCCACCCGGGTCACCCCGGGCAACGCGCTGCGCCCGGAGGACATCGCCGTGGGCGGCGCCAAGCCGAGCGAGGACGTGGCACGCTACGCACTGACCTTGGGCGACGACGCACTGATCCTCGCCCAGCGCCTGTCGCACTGGATCTCCCGTGCACCTGAGCTCGAAGAAGACATCGCCCTGGGCAACATCGCTCTGGACGTGCTCGGACACGCCCGTTCGTTCCTGACCTACGCCGGCCTGGCGTGGGACAAGACCGAAGACGACCTGGCCTACTGGCGCGAAGAAGACGACTTCACCTCGCTGTGGATCGTCGAACAGCCTAACGGCCACTTCGGCGTGACCATCATCCGCCAGCTGATCGTCTCGATCTTCCAGCACCTGCTGTACTCCAAGCTGACCGAATCCGCCGACGAAACTCTGGCCGCGATCTGCGCCAAGGCCGTCAAGGAAGTCGACTACCACCGCGACCACGCCATCCAGTGGACCGTCCGCCTGGGCCTGGGCACCGAGGAATCGGCCGCCAAGATGCGCCATGCGCTGGAAATCCTCTGGCCATACGTGGACGAGATGTTCCAGGATCAGGAACTGCACCGCAAGCTGGACGGCATCGCAGTGCTTCCGTCCTCGCTGCGCGAAGACTGGGACAAGGAAATCACCGCTGTCCTGGCCGACTCCGGCCTGGAAATCCCGAAGACCGGCCAGGCCATGGCCAACGGCCGCGGCGGAGAGCATTCCGAGCACCTCGGATTCATCCTGGCCGAAATGCAAGTCCTTGCCCGCAAGCACCCCGGTGCGAGCTGGTAGCCACCACACCAACCCTTTCGCCCGCTAAGGGGGAGCAGTCTTGAGCAACCTGATCACCAACACCGAAGATCTGTTCGCCATCGCCTCGAAGGTCACGGATCCAGAGATTCCCGTGCTGACCATTGCGGACCTCGGCATCCTGCGCGACGTCCTGCAGGACGAGGATGGCGCAGTCCATGTGGTCATCACCCCGACCTATTCGGGGTGCCCGGCCATGGACGTCATCACCGAGGACCTGTACCGGGTCTTCCACGAGGCCGGCCACGAACAGGTCGACGTCCGTTTGGTGCTCACCCCCGCCTGGTCAACCGACTGGATGACCGAGAGCGGCAAGGCCAAGCTGGAAGCCTACGGCATCGCCCCGCCCACCGGGCGGGGCCATGCCGGACGCGTGACGCTCGGCATGAGCGTCAAGTGCCCGCGCTGCCATTCGCTGAACACCCGCGAGCTGGCGCGCTTCGGCTCGACTTCCTGCAAGGCGCTCTACACCTGCAAAGACTGCCTGGAACCCTTCGACTACTTCAAGGTGCTCTCATGACCGACCAAACCACATCAACTCGTCGCCGGGCGTCCTTCCACCGGTTGACCGTCTCCAACGTCCGCCGGCTGACCAAGGACTCCATCGAAGTCACCTTCGCCATTCCCGAGGAACTGAGCGCGGAGTACGACTACGTTGCAGGCCAGTACGTGGCGCTGCGCAAGGAAATCCCGAACGCCGAGGGCGAGCTGCAGGAACTGCGCCGCTCCTATTCGATTTGCGCCGAGCCGACCGGCAGCGAGATCAAGGTGGCCATCAAGCGCGACCTTGGCGGCCTGTTCTCCACCTGGGCCAATGAAAACCTGACCGCAGGCGACCAGATGGACGTGATGAGCCCGGCTGGTGCCTTCATTTCCAAGCACCGCCTGACCGAGATCAACGATCCGTCCAAGATCGACACCGAGGCCCAGGACCGCTTCGTGGCCGTGGCCGCCGGCTCGGGCATCACCCCGGTGCTGGCCATCGCCCGCACCATCCTGGCCGCGAACGAGAACACCCGCTTCGACCTGATCTACGCGAACAAGGCAGCCATGGACGTGATGTTCCTGGAGGAACTGGCGGACCTGAAAGACCGCTACCCGTCCCGCCTGGCCCTGCACCACGTGCTCAGCCGCGAACAGCGCATCTCGCCGCTGCTTTCCGGACGCATCGATTCGGAGAAGCTCTCCACGCTGCTTGACACCGTGGTCCAGGCCCCGAACGTCGACGAGTGGTTCCTGTGCGGCCCGTTCGAGCTGGTGCAGCTGGTCCGCGACCAGCTGACCGGCATGGACATTCCGGCCGAGAAGGTCCGCTTCGAACTGTTCTCCACCGGCGAGCCGAGCAAGCCCCAGGGCCACATCGGCCGCCCGGTCAAGGTCGAGGAGGACGAGGACAGCTACGAGATCAGCTTCACCCTCGACGGCCTGCAGGGCGAGGTCAAGTCCCCGGTGCGCGCCAACGAGACCGTGCTGAACGCCGCCCTGCGCGTCCGCCCGGACGTTCCCTTCGCCTGCGCCGGCGGCGTATGCGGCACCTGCCGTGCCAAGGTCACCAGCGGCACCGTCACCATGGCTGAGAACTACGCCCTGGAGCCTGACGAGGTGGAGGCCGGCTACGTGTTGACCTGCCAGTCGCACCCGACCACCGAAAAGCTCAGCGTCGACTTCGACGCCTAGTAACGGCAGGATGACTTCATGATCGAACTGACGATTGCCGACTCCATCGCCCGCGTGGTGCTGAACGCGCCAAAGAAGATGAACTCGCTGGACGAGGCTGCGCTCGCCGAATTGTCCGAGGCCTATGACCAGGCTGCGGCGGCCGTGGAAACCGGAGAGGTCCGCGCGCTGGTGCTTTCTGGCGAAGGCCGCGGCTTCTGCGCCGGACGCGACATCTCCGGGGTCAACCCGGCCGATGACGACGTCATCGGCTACCTCGAAGGCAAGGTGCAGCCGCTGCTGGAGAAGATGTCCAGCTTCCCGGCTCCCACCTTCGCCCTGGTGCAGGGTGCCTGCCTGGGTGTTGGACTTGGCCTGGCAGTCGCCACCGACGTGGTGTACGTGGCGGAGAACGCGAAGATCGGTTCGCCGTTCGCCAACCTGGGCGCAACCCTGGACTCCGGGGGACACTGGCTGTTCACCGAACGCCTGGGTGCCCACCGCACCCTTGACATGATCTACACCGCCGAGCTGATTTCCGGCGCCGAAGCGGTGCGCTCGGGCCTGTTCTCCCGCGCCTTCCCGGCCGAGGAACTGGCTGAGCGAGGCGAGGAGATCATCGCCAAGGTCGCCCAGGGTGCAACCCAGGCCTTCGTCGCCTCCAAACAGCTGGTGGCGGAAATCCGCGACCAGCGTGTGGGCCTGTGGAACTCCATGCGCACCGAGAACCGTGCGCAGGCAGCGCTGTGCGACACCACGGACTACGCGGAGGGCTTCAAGTCCTTCCAGGAAAAGCGTCCGCCGGTGTTCACCGGCAAGAAGTAAACACCTGTTGCCAAGCGCCCGCCAGAATCAATCTGGCGGGCGCTTGGTGTATCCAGATCGGCTTGAACATACGTCCACGGCGAAAAGCCATGGACGTTTTTGCGATCTGTCCAAGATCAAGGCGCATTCGCCACAGATTGGTTGAGCAGACTTCCGGACGGTGGCTGCAGCAACGGCCTCCGAATGAGTTTTTTTGAACGCAGTCTGCGCGTTGGATATGCATCCTTCAGCCCCGTAGTAGTAGATAACGAACCAAATGGTTCGTTAGTATGTATGGGTGAATTCAATTTCCTCTGCCCCGCTGCGTGCCGGACGCAAAGAGTGGTCCGCACTGGTCGTACTGATCCTCGCAGTAACGCTGCTGGCCATTGACGGTACCGTCCTCTACATGGCAGTGCCCGCCCTTACCGCCGATCTCGCGCCAACAGCGACACAAATCCTGTGGATCGGCGATATCTATTCCTTCGTATTGGCCGGCTTCCTGGTCACCATGGGCAACGTGACTGACCGGATTGGGCGCAAGAAACTTCTGATGATCGGCAGCGTGTGCTTCGGGCTCGCTTCGGTTCTCGCGGCATTTGCGCCTAGCCCCGAAATCCTCATTGCAGCCCGCGCGCTGCTGGGCATCGCCGGAGCGACGATCATGCCCTCCACCTTGTCGATCATCCGCAACCTATTCCATGATCCGATCCAGCGCTCCCGCGCTATCGCCATCTGGTCGGCCGGAGCCATGGCAGGCGGCGCTGTAGGCCCGCTGGTCGGGGGCGCCTTGCTTGAACACTTCTGGTGGGGCTCGGTCTTCCTCATTAATGTCCCGGTCATAATCCTGATCGTCGTTCTGGGTGCCATGCTGCTGCCCGAGTCCAAGAATCCCGATGCAGTGCGGATCGACCTCGTCTCGGCGGTCCTCTCGGTCTGTTCCATCGTGCCGGTGGTCTACGCCATCAAGCATGTAATCAGCGACGGGTTTGACTATCTGGTGCTGGGTACCTTGCTGTTCGGATTGGCCGCGGGCTTCCTGTTCATTCGCCGGCAGCGGGGTCTCACCACACCCTTGGTGGATATTTCCCTGTTCAAGATTCCTGCCTTCAGCGGCGCAGTGGCTTCCAATGCGTTGGCAATTTTCGCTTTCTTCGGGCTACTGTTCTTCTTCTCGCAATACCTGCAGTTGGTGCGCGGTTATTCGCCATTCTGGGCAGGCATGGCTGAAATGCCAGCCACCATTGCCTCATTGGCAGTCGTGCTGCTGGTCGGGGTAGTGCTATCCCGACTGGGTCTGGGCCGCGCTATCGCCGCAGGTTTGCTGATCGGTGCACTCGGTCTGGCGGCGCTGGGCCTGAGCGAAGGGATGCCGGGCTACATGGGTCTGGGCATTTCACTGGCTATCATCGGCTTAGGCACCGGGCTGGCCATGACCCTCTCGACAGATGCAGTGGTATCGGCGGCGCCGCCGGCACGCGCTGGTGCTGCATCCTCGATTTCCGAGACCGCGTATGAAATGGGTATCGCCTTGGGTATCGGCGTGCTCGGGTCGCTTCAGACGGCGATCTACCGAGCGAACCTACAGATACCAGAGGGCACTCCGGACCCGCTTGCCGAAGCCATGAACGAGTCCTTGGCAAGCGCCGCAGGAGCGCTGGGCTCGTCCGACGCCGAGCTGTTGGCAGTGGCCCAAGGCGCTTTCACCCACGGTATGCAGATCACCGCCTACATCGCATCGCTGCTGCTGGTCATTGCAGCTTTCATCGCCTGGCGGCTCATCCCCTCAACGCCGATCTCCAAGGAGGAAACCCGTGCCGAGCACTGAACCAGTCACCGGGCGTGATGCTACCCGGGATAAGGAACGCACACGACGGGCGCTCATCGATGCGGCCACCGCACTTTTTTCTACTCACGGCGCCGGAGTGAGCTTGGCTGACATCGCAGCCCGGGCCGGGGTCTCCAAAGGTGCATTGACCCACCACTTTGCCAGCCGCAGCGCGCTTGAAGAGGCAGTGATGACTGACGGCGCGCAGCAATTCTGGGATGAGGTTCACGCGCATATCGACCTCGCGGAAAACCGCCCCGGAATGCTTATGCGTGGATATATCAGGGCGCTGACAGGGAACAGCGCGATCATGAGGCAGATCTTCTCGCCAACTTACCTGCTCCAAATCATGGGCAATGAGCAGGTGGCCCAGAATCTCATGGAGCAATATGCCGCGTCTTGGCGTGAAGCATTTGCCGCGGACGGACTGAGCCAGCCCGCCTCGCTCATGTTGCGTTTTGCCGCGGAAGGGATAGCCATGTCAATGAACTCTCCATACATAACCGCCGAGGAGTTGGACGTAACGCGTCAGTATTTGCTGGGGCTGGCTGAGAGCGGCAGACCCAGCCTATTGGATCCTTCTCGGCCGCCAGCGGATACGGTGTGAACTGACAGTCTCCAGCCTGCATCCCACTGAACGCCAACGGCGATGATTGAACCTGGAAATGCTGGGTCGCGTCGAGCCAGCTGGTAACGGTTTAGCCACGATTGCGCCGGAGGCGCCGCCTTAGAATCGATGCAGGGGCCAAGTGGACCCGCAGTCCAGTGCGAACCGTTCATTTTGATCCCGCACCCGGTCGCCGATCTCCGAGATTTCGTGAACAACCGGGACAACCACCTGAGGAGCAAGTTCGGCGAACCCGAGCGCGAGGCCGAGATGTGGCGCCATAGGCCAAAATGCAACTCCGCGGCAGCGCAGGTTTCTCCTCTCTGCCGTATGACTGGCATGACTTCGTCCCCGCGAACCTCTGGGACGAAGCCTCGGGAATTCAGTTTGAACTGGCTGAAGAGCTCATGCTCCCGGAGGAGGCGGACCGGGTGTTTCCAGACATGCCCACCCTGCTATGCATGCGCGGCAAGACACGCCCGACGCTCTTTGCTGCCGAGGCCCAAACCGTCATCGTTGATCCCAAGGAGTTCATTCCGGGCATACTCGAAGAGGCGAACTCTACTATTCAGTGGGTTGAAGCCAACAGAGGAATGGACGAATCTGGGAATCTCCAGCGTATCCATTCAATTCGCGAAGATTTTCGTGACTGTGCGCCATACCTCTGGGGAGTTCAGGCGCGCTGGCCGCGTTGCACCGATAGCAGGCGCTTTTTGGCAACGACAAAATGTCCGCTGGATCTGATCCGGCGGACGTTTTGTCTTCGGGTGGTTTGCCCGCTTAGCGGGTGTCGGTGTCCTCGAAAATCAGCAGCGTCTGGGTATCCAGCACCGTGGGAAGTGCCTGCAGCTCCTCGAACACCACCCGGCGCAGATCAAGATTGTCCTTGGCACGTACAAGCAGGATCACATCGAAGTTTCCGCCGACCAAACCGATGTGGTGGACCTCCGGGATCGACGCCAGATGGTCGCGCAGTTCGCGCCAGGAGTGCTGGCGCAGCTTCAATGTCACGTAGGCACTGGCCTTGAGGCCAGTTTTCACCGGATCGATGACCACCGTGTAGCGGGTGATCACCCCGGCATCCTGGAGCTTGGCGATTCGCGAGTACGCGTGGGCTCGGGAGACGTGGACTTTCTGCGCGACGGTGGTGACCGACTGCCGGCCGTCGCTGGTGAGTTCGGCCAGGATTGCGCGGTCGACATCATCCAGTTTCAGTTCCGCATCGGCGGCCATCTGTACTCCTTGCAAGCGGGTCGGACGAGTCATCGTCAAACTCATTTTCTTGATACGAATCGTCTATGAGTATACGTATCCCATGCTCAACTTTCCATGATTAGCGCCGGGAGTGGATACAGATTGCCACTGATACGCATAATTGGTTGCAAATGATGTTTTGGTGAAGCCAGTCACAGGTATGGGTGACGCAGGACCTTCGCAGTACTACGAAAGGTGGGAGAACATGAGCACCGACGCACACGCGGATCGCATGACTGAAGTCAGCGACAAATTCGGGATCACCCCGGAAGACTACATGCTGCCGGCGCGGCACATGATCAACCTTCTGGATCCGGATGGAACCCTCCGTCCGCAGGACAAGCAGGGCACCGAACCGGGCCACGAGTACCCGCTGCCGAGCCCCGCCCGGCTCATGGAAGCCTATTCCGCGCTGGTCACCGGCCGCCGCGTCAACGACCAGAACTCCGCCCTGGTGCGTCAGGGCCGCATGGCCGTCTACCCGTCCAGCCACGGCCAGGAAGCCTGCCAGGTTGCCGCCGCGCTGTGCCTTGAAGAGGGCGACTGGCTGTTCCCGACCTACCGCGACACCGTGGCCGTGCTGACCAAGGGTGTTGCGCCGATGGAAGTCATGACCAGCTTCCGCGGCGAATGGCACTGCGGCTACGACCCGAAGGCCTACAACTGCGCCCCGATGGCCACCCCGCTGACCACCCAGCTGCTGCACGCGGTGGGCGTCGCCCACGCGGCCAAGTTGCGCGGGGAAAACACCGTTGTGGTCGCCATGTGCGGCGACGGCGCCACCAGCGAGGGCGACTTCCACGAAGCGCTGAACTTCGCCGCGGTGTTCAACCTCCCGGTGATCTTCTTCGTGCAGAACAACAAGTACGCGATCTCCGTGCCGTTCTCCCAGCAGTCCGCCGCCCCGTCCCTGGCCCACAAGGCAGTGGGCTACGGCATGGCCGGCGAGCGCGTGGACGGCAACGACCTGATGGCGCTGATGTCGGTCATGACCCGCGCCGTGCGCCTGGCCCGCGAGGGCAACGGCCCGCTGCTGGTCGAGGCCCACACCTACCGCATGCAGGCCCACACCAACGCGGACGACGACAAGCGCTACCGCGAGGACTCGGAGGTCGCCGAGTGGAAGGCCAAGGACCCGGTCATCCGCATCCAGTCCTACCTGGATGACGCCGGGCTGCTGACCGAGCAGGCCGCCGCCGATATCTCGCAGAAGGCGGAGGCCGTGGCCAAGACCCTGCGCGACGGCATGAACCAGGACGCGGACACCGATCCGCTGGAACTGTTTGAGCACGTCTACTCTTCCAAGACCCCGCAGATGGCCGAGCAGCAGGCGCTGCTCGCCGACGAACTAGCCCGTGAGGAGGCCTAGCATGACTACCACCACTTCGCGGGTGAACCCGAACGTCTCCGACGCGACCGCCCGTGCAGCGGCCAAGGCCGCCAACGAGAACCAGCCGGTCACCTTCGGCAAGGCATTGAATACCGCCCTGGCCGATGCCCTGACCGCCGAGCAGTCGGTGGTCATCTTCGGCGAGGACGTGGGAACGCTCGGCGGCGTTTTCCGCATCACCGACGGGTTGACCGCCCGCTTCGGCTCTGAGCGCTGCTTTGACACCCCGCTGGCCGAATCCGGCATCGTGGGCATGGCCATCGGCATGGCGATGAACGGCATGCGCCCGGTCATCGAAATGCAGTTCGACGCGTTCGCCTACCCGGCCTTCGAGCAGATCGCCTCGCACGTGGCCAAGATGCGCAACCGCACCCAGGGCCGCCTGCCGCTGCCGATGGTCATCCGTATCCCTTACGCCGGCGGCGTGGGCGGCGTGGAACACCACTGCGATTCCTCCGAGGCCTACTACGCCCACACCCCGGGCCTGAAGGTCTTCACCCCGGCCACCGTGGCCGACGCCTACCTGATGCTGCGCGAAGCCATCGATTCCGAGGACCCGGTGGTCTTCTTCGAGCCGAAGAAACTGTACTGGTCCAAGGAACAGGTCAACCTCGAAGAGCTGGCCCAGCAGTACGAGTCCGGCAAGGCGGCGCGAACCGAGGGCAAGGCGCGTATTGCGCGCGCCGGATCCGACGCCACGCTGATCACCTATGGACCGAGCGTGTCCACCTGCATGCAGGCCGCCAAGGTCGCAGCGGAGGAGGGCATCAGCCTGGAAGTCATCGACATCCGCACCATCGTTCCGTTCGACGACGAATCGGTGGCAGCTTCGGTGCGCAAGACCGGCCGTGCCATCGTGGTGGCTGAAGCCCAGGGCTTCGCCTCCGTGGCCAGCGAAATCGTTGCCCGCGTGCAGGAGCGCTGCTTCCATTCGCTGGCGGCCCCGGTGCTGCGTGTGACCGGCTTTGACATCCCGTTCCCGGCGCCAACGCTGGAGAAGTACAACCTGCCAAGCGTCGAGCGCATCCTGGATACGGTCGACCAGCTCCAGTGGGAGGCCTAAATTGAGCATTAAGACGTTCCTGCTGCCCGACCTGGGTGAAGGGTTGACCGAGGCGGAACTGGTGCGCTGGATGATCGCCGAAGGCGATTCGGTCATCGTCGACCAGCCCATTGCCGAGGTGGAGACCGCCAAGTCGCTGGTGGAGATCCCGTGCCCGTTCGAAGGCGTGGTCTCGACGCTGCACGGCGACGCAGGTCAGATGATGCTGGTGGACGAGCCGTTCATTTCGGTGAACACCGCAGGCGACGAGCCGGAAGCCGCGGCCCCTGCGGCCCCTGCGGCCACGGAGCCCGCCGCTGAACCGTCCTCCGAGGGCGCGCTGTCCTACCGCGAAGAGGAAATGGCCGGCGCCCAGGCGCCGGAGGAAGCCGATGCCGACGAGGCCAGCGGCAACGTGCTGATCGGCTACGGCACCGGTGCCTCCAAGCCGAGCACCAGTCGCCGTCGCCGTCCGCGTGCCGGCATCACCACCGCGGCCGCGTCCAGCGAGACCTCCACCCAGGCCGTGCGGGTCATCAACCCGCTGGTGCGCAAGCTGGCCCGCGAGAACTCCATCGACATCCACGCCGTGAGCGGCACGGGCCCCGAGGGCCTGGTCCTGCGTGCCGATGTCCAGGCGCTGATCGTCCAGGGGCAGCCAGCCGCAGCTGTTGCCGCTGCACCGGCAGCCCCGGTGGCCGCTCCTGCGTCGGCCGCTGCACCGGCACCGGCCACACCGGCCAAGGCCGCTGCTGCCACTGCCGCTGGCGATGACAAGCGCACCGGCCTGCCGGTGGCTTCCAGCCAGGTGCTCGCCGGCGTGCGCAAGACCATTGCCGCGGCCATGAGCACCTCGCGCCGGGAAATCCCGGAAGCGACCGTGTGGGTGGACGTGGATGTCACCAAACTGCTGAAGCTGCGTGGAAAGATCAAGGAATCCGAGGGGCAGGCGCCGAGCATCATGGCGCTGATCTCCCGCTTCGCCGTGGCCGGCCTGCAACGCTTCCCCGAGCTGAACAGCCGCATCGACGTGGAGTCCGACGGCTCGCTGCGGCACACCATCTTCGACGGGGTCAACCTGGGTTTCGCGGCCCAGACCGACCGCGGCCTGGTGGTTCCGAACGTGCGCGATGCCCACAAGTTGAACGCCAACGAGCTGTCGGCCGAGTTCGCCCGACTGGCCGGGGTAGCCCGCGAAGGCAAGGCCGGGGTCTCCGACCTGTCGGGCAGCACCTTCACAATCAACAACTACGGGGTGTTCAACGTGGACGGCTCTGCGGCGATTATCAACTACCCGGAAGCGGCCATCCTCGGCCTGGGCCGGATCGTTGAGAAGCCATGGGTGGTCAACGGAAAAATCAAGGTCCGTTCCATCTGCGAACTGACCCTGAGCTTCGACCACCGCGTTTGCGACGGGGGCACCGCTGCCGGCTTCCTGCGCTACGTGGCCGACGCGATGACCGATCCGAAGAAGGCCCTGTCTACCCTGTAGACGGCCTGGCGCGGGCCCCGCTGCCTGGGAACAATTCCCTGGCGGCGGGGCTTTTCCCGTCTCCTCCGGCCGAGCGCGCGTTTCGGGGGATTAATTGGCAAGTCAAGGGACATTTCCTAGACTTGAACATGACTTATCCGGCGGACTGCCCGACAACGGGCGGCCCGTCGATGCCGAAAGGGGCAGATCATTTCCAGCGAACGCGTTGAGGCCAGAAACCGCACAGCATTGCATATCCTGCTATTCCTGCCCATCGCGGTGATCGCGTTGACCCGGACGCTGCTGGGGGATTCCCTGCCCAGCATTACCGCAACCCACTGGTCGGACAGTGCCTTGCCGGACGGGTTCACCGACAGCGCGGTGTTCTTTACCGCCTCCATGACCTTCGCAATCCTCGGAAGCCTGGTCGGGTGGGTTTCGCTGTATCTGACCCGTAAGCCCATGGTGCTGCTGGGGCTGCTCTTCGTGGGAAGCCTGACCACCTGGACCAGTGCAGGGGTCTACGTTTCCAGTTCGGTGCCTACGGCGCTCGCCGGGGACCCGACGCAAGCCGTGGCAGGACCATGGATCTTTGCCAGCATCGCTGCGACCCTGGTCAGCCTCGTGCCGCTGTGGATCTGCGGAGTCTTCCAGCAATACCAGCTCAACCGCCAGAACAAACGCCGCGACCGCCTGGCCCAAGCCCGCGGGAAGCAGCCGGCGACCGCGGTCGAGACCTCACCGGTGGTTCCGGTCGAACCCGGACAGGAGTTCAGCGAAACCATGAATGCCCCGGGCTGGTTGTGGTTGCTGGGGCTTTTCATGGCGGGAATGGGCGTTTTCATGATCGCCATGAACGCCAGTGGCGGAGGCGACACCGTCAGCCTGGTCATGGGCATCGCCTTCATTGTTCTGCTCACCCCGCTGGTCTTCGGATTGGCCAGGATCCGTGTGACGATTGCCGGCGGCAGGCTGCGCGTTTCCAGTGCCGTATTCGCTTTCCCGCTGCGCACCATCGATGTCAAGGACATGGAATCGGTGCTCGCCGAGGAAATCCAGCCCATGGAATGGGGCGGCTGGGGATGGCGTTTCTTTCCCGGCGGGTCAGCCGTGGTGATGCGCCGTCATGAGGGCCTGGCGGTTGAATTGAAGGACAAACGCCGCTTCGCGGTCACGATCCCGCGTGCCGGACAGGCCGCCGCACAGCTGAACGCATTGATCAACCAAGGACGCTAACCGGTATCGCGGCGAGTCAGCTGCGGGCCGGGCCGATGACGGCGGAACGCAGCACCAGTCCGGAGACCAGTGACGCGGCCACCACATGCACAATGCCGAGCACCGCATAGGCCACCAGCAGCTCCTGCGGCACCTTCTGGATATGCGGGTGGGGGAGCAAGTAGGACAAGACCAGCACCAGCGCCCAGACGGCGAGGCTCATGATGCCAAGGCTGCGCGACCAGCTGGTGGTGCTGACTTCGCCGCTCAGCGGCTGGATTCGTTGCAGCACCGCGCTTGCGAGGACCATCCAGAACGCTGCGACCATGAAGCCTGCGGCGATGTCGCTGGGACGGTGCCAACCGCACACCAAGGTGGCCACACCGGCGGCCGTGGCGAAAATCCACGCGATGGGCTGGACCACGGGCCGCAACTTGGGTGGAGAGACCAGATACATCAGTCCCATGGCTGCGGCTGCTGCCGTGGTGTGCCCTGAGGGGAAGGAGTTTCCCGACGTGCCGAAGTTGAAATCCGGGCGGACCAGGACCAGGTGCTTCAGGATTTGTGTTGTGGCCATGGCGGCACCGGCCGCAGCCACCGCAATCAGCGCCCGGAGGAATCTCCGGTCGCGGATGACCCGGTAGAGCAGGAACACCGTGGCGATGGCCCCGCAGATCAGCGGCAGGAAATCCAGGAATCGGCGGACCGGGTTGCCCGAATTGGTGGACGGCCACCACTGGGACCACACGGTGAAACCCACCTGGTCCGCCCACTGCCCGGCGCGCAGCTGGACAAAAAAGACGTACTCGACAATGAACAACGCCAGCAACAGCAACCCGCCTGACCACCACTGCACGTGGCGCGGCTTCAGGGTGGCGGAATGGCGGCTCATGTATCTAGCCTGTCATAACTCACGTGCTCCACGGCATGCTTTGGGCATGTAACTATCGCCACCTTGGCTAGGCTGGGAATATGAACTTTCCCCTGCCTGCCTTGGAAGAAATCCTCGCCCACAGCCACGTAGTCCAGCTGCCGATGCAGGTGAAATTCCGCGGTGTGACCCGGCGCGAAGCGCTGCTGATCGAAGGGCCTGCAGGCTGGGGGGAATTTTCCGCCTTCCTGGAATACGGTCCGCAGGAGGCATCCCGCTGGCTGGCGGCCGCGATCGAGGCCGCCTACCAGCCGTTCCCGCAGCCGTTGCGGACCAGCATCCCGGTCAATGCCACGCTGCCCGCCGTACCAGCCAACGAGGTCGGGCGCGTGCTTGAACGCTACGATGCCCCGCATACCATCAAGATCAAGGTGGCCGAGCAAGGGCAGAGCCTCGACGAGGACCTGGCCCGCGTGGCCGAAACCCGGCGCTTGTACCCGCAGGCTGCGCTGCGCGTGGACGCGAACACGGGATGGGACATCCCTACCGCGGTCGCGGCACTGGCCCGGCTCAGCGACTTCGACCTGCAGTATGCGGAACAGCCCGTGCCCGGCATCACGGGACTGGCCGAGGTGCGCGCGCAGCTGCGGTCCGCAGGAATCCCCTTGAAGATCGCCGCGGACGAGGCAGTGCGAAAGCACACCGACCCGCTGGAAGTCTCCCGACTGGGCGCCGCCGACCTGATGGTCATCAAGGCCCAGCCGCTGGGAGGCATCCAGGCCGTACTGGACATCGCCGCACAGGCCGAGCTGGATGTCGTGGTCTCCAGCGCCTTGGATACCTCCGTGGGCCTGGCCCAGGCCGCCGCGCTGGCCAGCGCCCTGCCCGAGCTTCCCTACGCCTGCGGGCTGTCCACCGGGACGCTTTTCGCGGGCGACGTGACCGACGAGCCGTTGCTGGCCACGGCCGGGTACCTGCCGGTGCGCCGCGTGAAGCCGCAGGCGCACAAGCTGGCCAAGCTGCATCCGGGGCAAGAACGTGAAGCCTGGTGGCACCAGCGGGTTCGGGACTGCTACGCGCAGCTGCAGGCGGAGTAGGGGCGCCACCCCGGGAATTATTCCTGCGTTAACCTTCCGTACGGCTTTTGACCACTTCCGGATGAAAACCTCGAATCGCTTCACCCCCTGAAAAGCGAGCCATACCGAGGAAGTGACGGATCAATGAATCCCACCCGTACCCTGCTGCCGATGCTTGGCCATACCCGCGGCGGGCGTTCCGCGGCGACCTGCCACTTCAAATGCGGGGATGCCTGCGTCAAGCCGGATTGCAACAACTCATCCAACGCCTACTTCCGCGACATCGCCGACTCCGCGCTCTCACGCCGCCAGATGCTTGGCCTGGGCGCCATCGGGGCCTCCGCACTGGTTGTCGGCCCGCAGCTGTTAGGCACCCCCTCGGCCGTTGCGGCAGAGGTGGCCGTCGCCGGAAAACACGGTTCCAACGGCGGGAAGCTCGGTTTCCAGGCCATCGCGCCTGTCTCGCGTTCGGTGGACTCCATGACCGTGCCCGAAGGCTACGACTGGCACAGCATCATCCGCTGGGGCGACCCGCTGTTCAAGCGCTCACCGGAATTCGACGCGCAGAAGCAGACCGCACGCAAGCAGGCCGAGCAGTTCGGCTATAACTGCGACTACCTGGACATCATCGTCGACAAGTACTCCGGCCGCACCGGCGTGCTGGTCGCCAACCATGAATACACGAACGAAGACATGATGTTCGAGGCCGACTGGTTCGAGGCGAACAAGGACGAGGCCCGCCGCATCGCCATGAACGCCCACGGCTTCAGCGTCGTTGAGGTTTCGCGAAAGAAGAACAACAAGAAGTGGACCTACGTCCAGGGCGGCGAACGCAACCGCCGCATCACCGCGCAGACCGAGTTCACCGTTGACGGACCGGCGGCAGGCAGCGACCTGCTCAAGACCGCAGCGGACCGCACGGGCACCAAGATCCTGGGTACCTTGAACAACTGCGCCGGCGGCACCACTCCATGGGGCACAGTGCTCTCCGGGGAGGAGAACATCGACCAGTACTTCCGCGGCCGGGGCACCGCAGAGGAAGCCCGCTACGGCATTGCGGCCAAGGCCACCGAGCGCGGCTGGGAGGACACCGACCCGCGCTTCGGCCTGCACCACGAAGGCTTCGAGAACGAGGCGAACCGCTTCGGTTGGGTTGTGGAAATTGATCCGCAGAATCCCAAGTCCACCCCGGTCAAGCACACCGGCCTGGGGCGTTTCAAACATGAGGGCGCCAACGTGCGCATCGCCAATAACGGCAAGGCCGTGGCTTACTCGGGCGACGATTCGCGCTTCGAATACATCTACAAGTTCGTTTCCTCGGCGACCTACCGGAAGAACGACCGCCGCCACAACATGTCCCTGCTCTCGGACGGCGACCTGTACGTGGCGAAGTTCGCCGGCAACTCGCCGGCCGCTGAAATCGACGGCAGCGGCGCACTGCCGTCGGACGGCGCATTCGACGGCACCGGCACCTGGCTTCCGCTGGTGCGCGGCGGCAAGTCGATGGTCGAGGGCATGAATGTGGCAGAGGTGCTGGTGTACACCCGGCTGGCCGCCGACAAGGTCGGCGCCACCAAGATGGACCGTCCCGAAGATGTGGAGCCGAGCCCGGTCTCCGGCAAGCTGTACGTGGCGCTGACCAACAACTCCGATCGAGGCAAGGCCGGGAAGGAAGGCGCCACGGAGCAGAACCCGCGCGTGGCAAACCGCGACGGGCACGTCCTGGAACTGACCGAAGCGGGCAACGACGCGACGGCCACGAAGTTCACCTGGAACATCCTGCTGGTGGCAGGCGACCCGAAGGTCAACTCCTCCACCTACTTCTCCGGCTACCCGGCGCAGAAGGTCTCCCCGATTTCCTGCCCGGACAACCTGGCCTTCGACTCGACCGGCAACCTGTGGATCTCCACCGATGGGGCCCCTGGCACCATCGGCTACTCCGACGCACTGCACAAGGTGACGTTGACCGGCAAGGACCGCGGACGCGTGGAGCAGTTCCTCGCGGTACCCACCGGTGCCGAGACCTGCGGCCCGGTCATCCATGACAAGGACGGTTCGGTGTTTGTTGCGGTGCAGCATCCGGGCGAGGGCGGCAGCTTCGCCCAGCCGGCGTCGTTGTTCCCCGACTTCGTTGCAGCTCCGGGCAAGGTGAAGAAGGGCCAGTTCTACGGTCCGCGGCCCAGCGTCGTCCAGGTCTTCAAGGACCACAAGGGCAACAACGGAAATGGCCACGGGAACGGCAAGCATTAGCCGTAGCCAGTGACTGGCGGGCAGCGGCGGGAAGCATCAGGCTTCCAGCCGCTGCCCGCCTCCCGGCACGGCTCCTGCATTCCAGACAGCCGCCGACTCGATAGACTTGGAAGGATGCTTTCCGGCCAAGACTAGAGGTGACTGAACGCGTGAGTGCGCAGCAAGATGGACAGCGTGCCATCACCACGGCCCGCGAGGTGCTCTCGGTGCTGATTGCCGCAGGAATCAGGGACCTGGTGATCTCTCCCGGTTCACGCAGCGCACCGCTGGCCTACGCCGCGGCCGAAGCAGAAGCCGCCCGGAAGCTGCGGGTGCATGTGCGCATCGACGAACGCTCGGCCGCGTTCATGGCGCTGGGCCTGACCCAGGCCACCGGCGCACCCACGGCCATCGCCGCCACCAGCGGCTCGGCCATCGGCCAGATGCTGCCCGCCGTCATGGAAGCCAACCACACCGGCACGCCGCTGCTGGTCCTATCGGCCGACCGGCCGGACGAGCTGCACGGAACCGGCGCCAGCCAGAGCACCCGGCAGAAAACATTGTTCGGCGAACACGTCCGTGCGGCGCTGAACGTCCCCGCCGGGAACAGCCCTGCAGCTGCACTGGATGCGGCCCTGGCCGCTCTGCGCGGCAATGCGCAGGCACCTGCCGGCCCGGTGCAGCTGAACCTGCAATTCCGCGACCCGCTGACGCCGGAAGACGACTCCCGAGTGGAGACGCAGGCCTGGACCGGCATCGATCCGGGGGACTGGACGGGCGCAGGGGCCCAGCTGTCCGGAACCGCTTGGCCGCAGCCCGGCGAGGCCGCCGCGCGGCGCACAGTGGTTGTCGCGGGCCACGCTGCGGGACCCGAGGCGCAAGCTTTCGCCCAGCAACTGGGGCTGCCGCTCTTTGCCGAGCCGTCCTCCAACGCGCGCTTCTCGGCCCACGCCATCCGCCACTACCGCCCGCTGATAACGGTAGGGCTTGAGCGCATCGACCGCGTGGTGCTGTTCGGGCGCCCCACGCTCAGCCGCCCTGTCGGCCGCCTGCTCGCCGCAGCGCACATCGAATCGGTGATCTGGGAACCAGCCCCGGCCCCTTGGTACGAGTCCGGGCGCCGGCGCGAAACACCGGTGGCAGATCCCCAGCAGCTCGTCGACTTCGCCGGCACCGCGCCGGCAGGCTGGCTGGAAGGCTGGCAGCAGCTGGATGCGCAGGCCCAGCCGATCCGCGCAGCACTGCAGGAACCCGGAACACTGGACGGGGCCGGCGTGGCGGAGGAAATCTGGAACGCAGGCATCCCGCAGCTGCTGCTGGGGTCCTCGAACATCGTGCGCGACTTCGACCTTGCGGCGGATCCCGGCGCCGCGGGAGCCGGCACGTGCCATGCGAACCGCGGATTGGCCGGTATCGACGGGACCATCTCCACGGCCCTGGGCCTGGCGGCGGGCAGCGGGCAGCGCACCCTGGCGGTCATGGGAGACATTACCTTCGCCCATGACGCCGGATCGATGCTGTGGAGCACCGGCGAGCAGAAGCCCACCGTGGACGTCGTCGTCTACAACGACGGGGGAGGAGCGATCTTCTCCACCCTGGAGCACGGCCAGGTGGACGAGTCCCGGCGCTACGGCAGCAGCGTGGAGCGGCTGTTCGCCACGCCCCAGCAGATGGACCTGAGGGCGCTCGCCGAAGGCTACGGCTGGAGCTACCACCGGGTGTCCACCCGCGCCGACCTCGGCTCGCTGCTGTCAGCCGGCACCCGCGGGGAATTGCGGCTGATCGAGATCCCGGCGAGCCGCCAGGCATTGCGTGCGCACCACCAGGAACTGAACCAGCGCCTTGGCGAGTTGCCCTGGCCGCTGGACTGATCCCGGCCGCAGGTCCGGATACGACGAAGCCCCGGCAGGCGAACTGGCTGATGGCCAGGATGCCTGCCGGGGCTTCGGCAATGCTCGAACCTCCGACTAGATATCCACGTGGGTCGGGTCCAGCACGCGGCGCAGGAAGTCCTGGGTACGCGGCTGCTGCGGATTGCCGATGACCTCGGCCGCACGTCCTTCCTCCACCACGACGCCGCCGTCCATGAAGACCACCCGGTCGGCGACCTCCTTGGCGAAGGCCATCTCGTGGGTCACCACCAGCATGGTCATGCCCTCGCTGGCCAGTTTCTTCATGATGGCCAGCACTTCGCCCACGGTCTCCGGGTCCAGCGCGCTGGTCGGCTCGTCGAAGAGCATCAGGGTCGGTTCCATGGACAGCGCGCGGGCGATGGCCACGCGCTGCTGCTGGCCGCCCGAGAGCTCGTCCGGGTAGCGCGCGCCGAAGTCGCCCAGGCCCACGCGTTCCAGGTTCAGCTTCGCGGTGGCCTGCGCCGTGGCCTTGTCGCGCTTGAGCACCTTGATCTGGGCCACGGTGCAGTTCTCCAGCACGGTCAGGTGCGGGAACAGGTTGAACTGCTGGAACACCATGCCCACGTTCTGGCGCATCTTGTCGAGGTTGACCTCGGGGTCGGTAGCCTCGAAGCCGCCCACGTGGATGGTGCCGCCGTTGGGCTGCTCCAGCAGGTTCACGCAGCGCAGCAGGGTCGACTTGCCCGAGCCCGAAGGACCGATCAGGCAGACGACCTCGCCGGGCTTCACATCCAGGCTGATGCCCTTGAGCACCTCGTTGCTGCCGTAGGACTTGCGCAGGTCCGTGATCTCCACGCCGGCGGCGCGTTCTGCCATCGAGTTGTGTGTCGTGGTCATTGTCGGTCCTTTCTAGCGCTTGGTCCGAGCCGAGCGGGATTCAAACTTCCGGGCTACCAGGCTCAACGGGATCGTGATGACCAGGTAGAACATGCCCGCGACGACGAGAGGAGTGAGCCCGGCGTCCAGGGACTGGATGCCGTCGCGCCCGAACTTCGTCAATTCGTATTGGGTGATGGACATGCCCAGGATGAATGCCAGCGAGGAGTCCTTGGTCAGCAGGATCACTTCGTTGGTCATCGGAGGCAGGACGATCTTGAATGCCTGCGGAATCACGATGGTGACCATGGCGCGCCAGGCCGGCATGCCCAGCGAACGCGCCGCCTCGGTCTGCCCCTTGGGCACGGCCTGCAGGCCGGCTCGCAGGGTTTCCGCGATGTAGGCAGAGGAGACCAGACCCAGGGCCAGCATGATGTTCACCGGCTGCGGCCACAGAGTGCCAAAAGCCTGGGGCAGGCCGAAGCCGAAGGCCAGCAACACGAGGATGGCTGGGATCCCGCGGAAGAATTCGACGAAGGCGGTGGCGAACCAGCGGTAGGGGGCGAAGGACGCCATCTTCATCAATGCCAGCAGCAGGCCGGCGACCAGGCCGAAGGCGAAGGAGATGACGGTGTAGAAGATCGTGTTTTTGAGTCCGACGATGATCATGTCCGGGAACATCGGTCCCAGTTCTTCGAAGGAGAAGAAGGCATAACGCGTCTTGTCCCAGTCCAGTGCCAAAACCAGCGCAACGATGATCGCGATGAACAGCACGATCTGGATGGTCTTGCTCAGGCGGGCGCGCTGACTTGTGGTCATTGCCATGGTGTACCTCTCATAAAGGTCGCGGGGGCCGTAGCGGCGCTGCTTGAGCGCATCAGCTGGGCCCCCGCGGAGAAATGGTGCATTAGCGTCGCGGGCTTACTGCTCGCCGAACCACTTTGCCTTCAGCATGTCCATCTCGCCCGAGTCAGCCAGGCGCTTCAGGGTGCCGTCGACTAGGGTCAGGGTAGCGTCCTTCTCCAGCGGCACGCCGATGCCCAGCTGCTCGCCGGTCTTGAACTCGGCAACCACTGCGAAATCCTTGTGGTCCTTGATGGAGTAGCGCATCACAGACTGGTTGCCCAGCAGCCCGGAGACCTGTCCGGCCAGCAGTGCCTGGGTCTGGAGGCCTGCATCCTCGTAGCCCACAACCTGGGTCAGGCCCTGTTCCTTGGCGTACTTCTCGCCGGTGGTGGCCTGCTGGACGCCGACCTTCTTGTCCTTGGAGGTCTCCAGGTCGGTGATGCCCGAACCGTTCTTGGCGACCAGCACCAGGTCGTCATCCAGGTAAGGAGTGGAGAAGTTCATCTTCTTGGCGCGGGCCTCGGTGATGGACAGCGAGGAGATGGCGATATCGCACTGGGACTTGAACAGGCCTGATTCGATGGAGTCGAAGCTAGCGTCGATGACATTCAGCTCGGCCTTGGCATCCTTGGCGATCTCGGCGGCGATATCCATGTCGAAGCCGACGATCTTGTCGCTGTCCTTTTCCTTGAACTCGAAAGGAACGTAGGGGATGTCGGAGCAGACGGTCAGCTTGCCTGCGGTGAGGAAGCTGGGGCCGCCCGCGGCGTCTGCCGAAGGTTCGGCTGAACCGCTGTCGGAGCCGCAGGCGGTCAATGCCAGGAGAGCTACGGAAGTTGCTGCCAGGGTGGTGGCAAAACGTTTTTTGGTCAGACGCATAGGATCTAAACCTACTTTCGGGTAATGCGAGTGGATCATTGCGTACGCACAATCATAACCACGCTACAACGAGGATGAGATTCACCTCACACACGTGTCGGTGAGCGTAAGTAAAACTTGTGCTCAAATTCCGACCATTACCTGACCTGCCATGGGACGAGCGGCAACGCTACTCCGCACCTAGCGCCTGGCGCATTGGGCGCATCTTCGCCCAGGACTCGGCTAATTCGTCCTCGGGCACCGAGCCGGGAACGATTCCGCACCCGGCGTAGAGGCGCATGAGGTTCGCGTCCTCCAGGATGCCGCCACGCAGGGCGATGCCGAATTCCCCGTCGCCGCGGGAGTCCACCCAGCCCACCGGACCGGCATACGGTCCGCGGTCCAGCCCTTCCAGCTGTCGCAGCACCGCGCCGGCCTGCTTGGTGGGAGTGCCGCACACGGCGGCGGTCGGGTGGAAGATCTCCGCAATGTCCAGGGCGGAGGGGAGCGCCCCGCGCTCGTCCGGGCGCAGTTCGGCGCGCACATCGCTGGCCAGGTGCCAGACGTTGGGCAGCTGCAGGATGAACGGCTCGTCGGGGGACTTCATGCCGTGGGAGATCGGGTTCAGCGCTTCGGTCAGCGAGTCGATGGCCAGCTGGTGCTCGTGGCGCTGCTTGGGATCGTCGAAGAGCCGGAGCTTGGCGAAGTCCGGCGCGTCGGCGCCTTCGGTGGCACGGTCCAAGGTGCCGGCCAGCACGCGGGCTTCGGCCAGCCCGTTGGTGACACGCACCAGCATTTCGGGAGTGGCGCCCACCAGCCCGTCCACCGAGTAGGTCCAGCAGTTGCCGTAGCGTTCGGTCAACGCGTTGACGACATGGGACAAATCAATCGGCATGGTGCTGCGGGCCAGGATGTCGCGGGCCAGCACCAGCTTGGAGATGCCGGATTCGCTGAAGGTGCCCAGGGCCTGGCGCACCGCGTCCAGGTAGGCTCCGGCGGTCAGCTGGCCGCTGGTCAATTCGATGTCGCCCTGGCTGGTCGGGGCCAGAGCCGCCTCGTCCATGGCCGCCCGCGCGCGTTCCAGCGCCGAGTCCAGGGTGAGGCCTGCCAGCTGTTCGGCGCTGCCGGTCACCGTGATCCACGATTTCTCGTCATCTTGTCCCAGCACGATCTGCGGGATCACCAGTCGCGAATCGAAGGCGCTGGTGAAGGAGAAGGCGAAGGAGCCGAAGGCGATCAGGCCGCTGCCGGGCCGGTTGATCGGATCGGTGATCTGGGCCTGGGAGAGAAGCTGGGCGAACCAGGTGCGCGCGTCGATGAAACGCTGCTCGCCGCGGGTCGTCAACCGCGCGGCGGTTCCGAAACCCACCAGTCCGCGTCCGCGCCGCGTCCAGACCATGCTGCCGTGGCGCAGGGAATCGGAAATGAGATGCTCGGAGGCACCTTCGTACTCGAAGGTGATGCTGGTTAACGCAGGCGCCGACGCGTGAAGGCCGCTGGCGCCGAGAACGGACGAATCTGCAGACATGATAGGGCTAAGCCTACCGCGCAATGACCACCGGGGACTGGAGGTGGTGTCCGCTGTCACCACGCCCGCCGCCGCTGTGACTTTCAGCGGGTTGAGCCGCGCCATCGCGCGCGACCCGGTAAACTCGGTGTTGACCAGTTTCGCGGCCCAGTGCCATGCCATAAAACACGGCAAGCGCCGGCCTGCGAGCGTTCAGTGGAACGCATCGGATAGAGTGAAGTGATGTTTGTGCGCCACCAGCGCGGGCAAGCAGTCCTCGTTCAATGCGATGACCAACCCGATGAAAGATAAGTAAGCCGTAAAACAGTGACTGATTCCAAGAGCAACTGGACCGCAGCCGGACACGAGGTGTCCGACTCGATTGAGCTGAATCCTGAAACCGCAGTGCTTGCTGCGGCCATCAATCTTCCCTCGGGCTTCGCATTAATCGCCGAGGATCCCGAATTCGGACCTGCCATTTCCATGGGCATGGCCAAGGTGGAGAAACTGCTGCGCGATGCGCTGGCCAACTCCGATCCGTTGATTGATGCCTCCAGCCGGCACCTGGTGGAAGCCGGCGGCAAGCGCGTTCGCCCGCTGCTGGTGCTGCTGACCTCCCTGCTGGGAGACGGCGTCACCGACGAGGTGATCAAGGCCGCCGCCGTGGTCGAGCTGACCCACCTGGCAACCCTCTACCACGATGACGTGATGGACTCCGCGCCGATGCGCCGCGGTGCTCCCACCGCGCACGAGGTCTGGGGCAACTCGGTGGCCATCCTGGCCGGAGACCTGATCTTCGCCCGCGCCTCGGTGTTCGGCGCCGACTTGGGACCGGAAGCCGTCAACTGGCAGTCCCGGACCTTCGAACGCCTGTGCCTGGGCCAGCTGCACGAATCGATCGGCCCGCGCGAGGGCGACGACGCCATCGCCCACCACATCCAGGTGATCAGCGACAAGACCGCTTCCCTGCTGGCGACCTCCGGCGCCTTCGGCGCCCGTTTCGGCGGCATCCCGGAATTCATCGAGGTGCTGCGCGAGTACGGTGAAAAGGTCGGCGTGGCCTTCCAGGTCGCCGACGACGTCATCGACATCGCCTCCAAGGAAGCCGACTCGGGCAAGACCCCGGGCACCGACCTGCGTGAAGGCGTGCCGACCCTGCCGGTGCTGCTGCTGCGCCAGGCCGCCGAGAACGGCGACGCCGAGGCCCAGGCCGCCGTCGAACTGGTGGACTCGGACCTGACCAGCGACGAAGCGCTGGCCAAGGCCGTGGAAGCCGTCGCCGGCCACCGATCGATCCAGGACGCCTGGAATGTGGCGCGCCGCTGGGCCGATGACGCGATCGAGGTGCTCGCACCGCTGCCGGAAGGCACCGTGAAGAGCGCGCTGATCTCCTTCGCCGACGCCGTGGTGACCCGCGAAGCCTAGGCCCGGACAACTAGCCAACGAACGAAGTCCTGCACTTCCCGGAAGGGAAGTGCAGGACTTTCTTGGTCTAGGCCCGGGTCCTCAGCGCTGTACGTCGGACGCGTAGAGCCGCTGCGGGTGCTCGTCGCTGAAGAGCGCCGCGCGCAGCTGCTGGGCCTTGGCCGCGCGGTCCTCGACGGGGACGCGGTGGCGCAGCTGGCGGTAGAGCTCGTCGTCCCAATACCTCGGGAAGACATGCTGGTGGTAGTGCCAGACATGCTGGTTCCCGGCCGGCTCGTTGTGCTGGCGGGTGCTGGTGCCATCGGGCTTCCACGCCAGCTTCATCGCCAAAGCGACGCGGCGGGTCTCGCGCATGATCGCTGCGCCGATCTGCTCATCAAGGTCGTACAGGGATTCCAGATGGGCGGTCGGGATGATCATGACATGCCCGCCGAAGTTCCCGAAACCGTCGCAGGCCATGATCGCGGCGACCTGGTCGGTCTGGTAGATCAGGTCCGTGGGTGCACACAGGTTGTCCTCGCTGAAGGGCAGGTCGTTGACCAGCTCGCAGAAGGGACACTGGTAGCCCAGCGGTTCGTGGGAACGGTAGAGCACTAGTCCTCCAGCTCGGCGGCTAATTCCTCGAAGACCCAGGCGAACATGTCCAAGGTGAACTCGCTGAAGGTGCCTTCCTCGCTGACCCAGTTGCCCTTGGCATTGCTCCGGCGGTAGACAATGGGATCCGGGACCTCCAGCTGGGACTGCTTGAAACCCCAAACGAACTTCTCCTCCTCGTCTTCGAGGAACAACAGGTAGCCGTCGTCGATTTCGAGTTCTTCGGGATCGAAGAAGTAGTGGTAGGCCTCCATGAAATCGTCATTGTTGCCCAGGGCGAGATAAAACTCTTCCAGGACAAAGGGGATCTGGACCTTGGACTCCGCCAAGCCGTCAGCTAATTCCCCGGCGGTCAGGCCATCGGCTTCGTTCCACTGGTCCTCAAGGTATTTCGGGACGAGGGAACGGAACTTCTCTAGAAACATGTCAGCCATGGTTCAATCCTATCCAGAACTAGCGCAGCTCAAGTGCACTGAGCGCAATCCACAACTGGACCCTGTCGCTGGTCACGTTCGGGTCGTAGCCGGACAGTTCAGCGATCTGCTGCATGCGGTAGCGCACGGTATTGCGGTGCAGTCCCAGCGATTCGGCCACCGCTCCGACCGAGCCGTCGCGGTTCAGATACTCGCGCAGGGTGCGCATCAGCCCCGAGTCATGTGACGAGTCGAAATCCTGGATGGGGCCCAGCGCCTCCGCTGCAAGATCCTGCAGCGGCACGTCGCGGGCCGCCAGCAGCAGCGAGGTCAGCGAGAGTTTGGTGGGGACGTTCACCCGTTCGCCGTGGCGCAGGGATTCCAACGCCTCGAAATAGCTCCACCGGATGCCGGTGGTGTTCGAGTAGCGTCCTCCGTAGCCGACCTTGGCCGGGATTCCCGCCGTGGCCAGATACGCGTCCAGCCGGTCGATGGACAGCTGCACCTGCCTATAGGCCACGATGACCACCAGACGGTCCTCGACGATGGCGGTGACCTGTGAGGCGAGATCCGCAGGCAGGGGCAGGGTCTGCAGCCGCTCGGACTGGCCGCTGGCCTGCACCAGCACCACCGAGTGCTCCCGCTGGGATTCCAGGCCCAGCGCGCCCAGGCGCACCGCGGCGTCCGAGCCGGAAAGCACGCCGGAGGCGAGGTCCGCCAGCACCTGCCCGTTGGCCAGCCGTTGGGAAGCGCGCAACCGCGACTTATTGGTCAATTCCAAGCCGATCAGCGATTGCGCGTATTCGACAATCGGGTCGTGGGTGTAGGGCTCTGCGATGTGCAGCGTGCAGCGGTCGCGCAGCCCGGTGGCCACGGGCAGTTCATGCCAGGAGCGCTCCGGTTCGAAGTCGCCGCTGATTATCTCCCCATGCAGGCTCAGCGCGACGTCCGTGTGCAGCATCTTCGACAGTTCGGCGAGCATGCGGTCCAGGTCCGAGGAGAGCAATGACTGGGCCAGCTTCTGGTGGGCGCGCAGCAGATTCTCGACACGCTTGACGTGGTCGGCGTTCAGGGCTTCGGCAATCAGGCGGGAGATGGCGGCGAAAGGAGTTTTGTAGGGCACCTCGATCACCGGAAGGCCAACCTCGCGGGCGGTTTCCAGGACCGGTTCGGGCACGCTTTCGTGCTCAAGGCCAATGCCGAATCCCAATGCCACCACATCGTTTGCAGCCAGAGTGCGGACGAAGTCGATCTGCGCCGGCACCGACTTCTGGCGGACCCCGGTGGTCAGCACGATCTCCCGGCCGGTGAGGAACTTGGAAGGGTCCAACAGCTCCGTCACCGCGCCCCAGGTGATCGCGGTCTCAAGGGCATGTGTAGGATCAGTTAAAGCCTTCAACCCGAGCTCGTCATGTTCCAGCAGTCCGCGTAAACTAATTGCCATAGGTTCATTCTATGGTGCGACCGCTCCTGCAACGATTTGCGCAAAATGCTCAAAAACCTGCGCGAAAGATGCCGAAAAGTGACCACATTGCGAAATTTTTGCGCTAGCTTAGTGACATGAGCTCTCAATCATCTAATCAGGGCGCTCCGCTCGCATCAGACAAGCGTGAGACATTCTCCTCGCGCAAACTCTTCATTCTCTCCGCGATCGGTTCGGCCGTTGGTCTGGGAAACATTTGGCGTTTCCCCTACGTCGCCTACGAAAATGGCGGCGGTGCATTCCTCATCCCTTATCTGGTCGCCATCCTGTGCGCCGGTATCCCGCTGCTGTTCCTGGACTACGCCGTCGGACACCGCTACCGCGGTTCGGCGCCGCTGTCCTACCGCCGCGCGAACCGCAAGGCCGAAGTGCTCGGCTGGTGGCAGGTGCTGATCTGCTTCATCATCGCCATCTACTACGCGGCCATCATCGCGTGGGCCGCCATGTACTGCTGGTTCTCCATCACCAAGGCCTGGGACAAGAACCCCGACGGCGCCGGCGGATTCTTCATGAACGACTTCCTGAAGGTCCAGGATGAGGTCACCGTCGGCTTCGACTTTGTCGGCCCGGTGCTGATCCCGATGTTCGCCGTCTGGCTGATCGCCATCGTGATCATGGTTGCCGGTGTGAACAAGGGCATCTCCCGCGCCAACGCAATCTTCATGCCGCTGCTGATCGTCATGTTCCTGATCCTCGTGGTCCAGTCGGTCTTCCTGCCCGGCGCCATCGACGGCCTGAACGCCTTCTTCACCCCGAACTTCGAAGCGTTGAAGGACCCGAGCGTCTGGGCCGCGGCCTTCGGACACATCTTCTTCTCGCTGTCCGTGGCCTTCGGCATCATGGTCACCTACTCCTCCTACATGAAGCGCAAGAGCGACCTGACCGGTTCGGGCTACGTGGTGGCCTTCGCCAACTCGAGCTTCGAGCTGCTGGCCGGCATCGGCGTGTTCGCCGCACTGGGCTTCATGGCCTACAACGCGAACTCCAGCGTGGACGAGGTCGCCGTCAGCGGCATCGGCCTGGCGTTCATCGCCTTCCCGACCATCGTGTCGCAGGCGCCGTTGGGCTCGGTGATCGGCGTGCTGTTCTTCGGGTCGCTGGTCTTCGCTGGCTTGACCTCGCTGATCTCGATCCTCGAAGTGATCGTGGCGGCGTTCCAGGACAAGCTGGGCTGGCGTCGTGCTCCGGCAACCCTGATCGTGACCATCCCGGTCGCGCTGATTTCGCTGGCGCTGTTCCCGACCACCACTGGCTTGTTCCTGCTGGACACCATGGACGCGTTCGTCAACCAGTTCGGCATCCTCGCCTGCGCCCTGGTCATCGTGATCGTCCTCGGCGCCGGCCTGGGCATGCTGCCGAAGCTGGCCAAGCACCTGAACCGCCACAGTTCCATCAAGGTGGGCACCGGCTGGAAGGTCCTGGTCGGCGGTGTCGGCCCGGCGGCCCTGGGCTACATGCTCATCAACGAGATCCAGACCAAGATAGCCGAGCAGTACTCCGGCTATCCGGCATGGTTCAACGGCGTCTTCGGCTGGGGCATGGCCGGTGCGCTGATCGTCGGCGCAGTCATCCTGTCGTTGATTCCGTGGAGCAAGAAATCCAAGCTCAATGATCCGGAATTCCACCAGCACAAGAAGAACGTCGAGGCCGAGGAAATTCCGGAACCTGCAGGAAAGGAGTACTAAAAATGAGTACGATTGCCATTGTTTTCATGATCGTTTCAATGCTCACCATCTGGGGCGGCCTGGCCGTTTCCCTGATCCACCTGTCGCGTCACCCGGAGAAAACCGATGACGACGTGATCGAGCCGGCACACACGCTGTAGCCTCGAACCACGGCACCACCGGCGCGGCCCCCGTTCCCTTCGCGGAACGGGGGCCGCGCCGCGTCTGTGCACTTGCACTACCAAGCCGGTGCCCACTTGTGCTGAATCCGGTAGTGCAACGATTCGCGCCAACATATTCTGCTACTAGAACTTTGCATTCCCCGGCGAATGCAGGAGCCATAGTGAGAGGAAAAGCTGGTGGACGTTACCTACCGCATTGAACAGAAGCGCAAGCTCGAAGGCCCATTCCCAGGCCCCAAGTCGCAGGAGCTGGCCGCCCGCCGCGCCAACGCGGTGGCAGCAGGCGTCGCCTCGACCCTTCCGGTGTACGCTGCAGACGTTGACGGCGGCATCATTGTCGATGTCGACGGCAACCAGCTGATCGACCTCGGCTCAGGCATCGCCGTGACCACCGTTGGCGCGTCGAACCCGGCAGTGGCCAAGGCCGTTGCCGAGCAGGCGCAGCGCTTCACCCACACCTGCTTCATGGTTGCCCCGTACGAGGGCTACATTGCACTGGCTGAGAAGCTGGCCGCGATCACCCCCGGCACCTTCGAAAAGCGCGCCGCGTTCTTCAACTCCGGTTCCGAAGCAGTGGAGAACGCCATCAAGGTGGCTCGCGTGGCCACCGGCCGCCAGGCTGTTGTCGCCTTCGACCACGCCTACCACGGCCGCACCAACCTGACCATGGGACTGACCGCCAAGGCTGCTCCGTACAAGCGCGGCTTCGGCCCGCTGGCACCGGAAATCTACCGCATGCCGATGAGCTACCCATACCGCGAAGAGAACCCGAACATCTCGGGCAAGGAAGCCGCAGAGCGCGCCATCCTGGCCATGGAGAAGCAGATCGGCGGCGACCAGATCGCCGCGATCATCATCGAGCCGATCCAGGGCGAAGGCGGCTTCATTGTTCCCGCCGCCGGCTTCCTGCCGCGCATCGCCGAATGGGCCAAGGAAAACGGCATCGTTTTCGTTGCCGATGAAGTCCAGGCCGGCTTTGCCCGCTCGGGCGCCTGGTTCGCTTCGGACATCGAGGAAATCGAGCCGGACATCATCACCGTGGCCAAGGGCATCGCCGGCGGCATGCCGCTGTCGGGCATCGTGGGCCGCGCCGAGCTGATCGACGCAGTGCACGGCGGCGGCCTGGGCGGCACCTACGGCGGCAACCCCGTCGCCGTGGCCGCTGCGCTGGAATCCATCAAGTTCATGGAAGACCAGGACCTGCCGGGCCGCGCCCGCGAGATTGAAGAGCAGTTCTTCGCCCGCTTCACCGCGCTGCAGAAGGACGTTCCCGCACTGGGCGAGGTCCGCGGCCGCGGCGCCATGATTGCGCTGGAATTCGTCAAGGCCGGCGGCAAGCAGCCTGACGCCGCCCTGACCAAGGCCATCGCCGACGAGTGCCTGGCCCAGGGTGTCCTGATCCTGACCTGCGGCACCTACGGCAACGTTGTTCGCCTGTTGCCGCCACTGGTCATCGGCGACGAACTGCTGACCGACGCGTTCGACGTGCTGGAAGCAGCCATCCGCAAGCACGCCGCCTAAGCGGCAGCAAACGGATAAACCCACCCCAAGCGGCATCCCCGCACGGCTCACGCTGTGCGGGGATGCCGTGCATTAACCGGAAGGCGGGATCTTGGGTGCTCCCTGCGGCCCGCGCATCCTCCAGCGGGAAGCCCTGGGCCCGGCAGAGCGCCGAGCCTCGTGCGGATGCGCAACGGCCCTGCGGAACGGGTGCGGTCCGCTGAAGGGGCCAGCTAGAGGTTGCAAAGGAAAACCCGCAGCACCGGGGACGATCCGTTGCAGGTGCTGCGGGTCTGGCCCGGCTGGGGCGCGGGGCTAGATGAGCTTCTTGGGCTCCGGCATGCTGCCGGCCTTGGGAGCCCGGAGCATGTCGACCAGCACGATGATGACCGCGACCCAGACCAGTCCGAAGCCGACCCAGCGTTCGGCAGGCATCTGCTCGCCGAAGACCAGCAGCCCCAGGACGAACTGGATCAACGGCGCCAGGAACTGCAACGAGCCGACGGTGCTCAGCGGCAGCCGCCGCGCCGCCCCTCCGAAGAGCAGCAGCGGAACCGCGGTGATGATGCCGCTGGCCGCCAGCAGCAGCAGCGTGCCGGAATCCGCCTGGAACAGGGCCGAGGAGTCGGCGAGGGCCAGCCAGCCGATGAACACGACGGCTAGGGGCGTCAGCCACAGGGTTTCCATCGTCAGCGTCCCCAGCGCGGTGCCGCTCTGGCCCACCTGGTTCTTCACGAGACCGTAGAAGCCAAAGGAGAACGCCAGTCCCAGAGATATCCACGGGACGCGGCCCAAGCCGATGGTCAGCACGAGCACCGCGGCGGAGGCGAAGCCCACGGCCACCCATTGGAGGGGTCGTAGACGCTCCTTGAGCACAAGCACTCCGAGCAGGATCGCCACGATCGGGTTGATGAAGTAGCCCAGCGATGCTTCCAGCACGTGTCCTGTCAGCACCGCCACCGCGTACAGGACCCAGTTCGCCGCGATCAGGAAGCTGGCCAGGGCCAGCTGCCACATGGTTTTGCCTTCCTTGAACATGGCCGCGAACTGGCGCATCTGCCGGGTCGCCAACAGAAGCAGGACGCAGAAGATCAACGAGAAGAGCACCCGGACCGCAACGAATTCAAAGGCGGAAATCTGCGGGAGCATGAGGAAGTACACCGGAAGCAGGCCCCAGATGAGGTAGGCGCTCGTTCCCTGGATCAGGCCGTAGCTGTGCTGCGAACGGATGGGTTTCACGGTGTTTGGTGTCATGCGGTGCGATGGCCTTCGAACGAAGTGGGCTGCGTGGAGCCCGGAGAACTCCCCATGGGAAGTAGATACAAGTCACACCGTATAACATCACCTCGCGCTCCGTATTCCCGCCTGCGCAGGCGAACCGGCAATGTTGCAAAGATCACCGGTCCGGCGCGCAAGTATTCGCCGGCTGGCGGAACGGTGCGGCGTATCCGTACGTTGACTAGACTAGGAAGACTTAGTACGGATTCATCTTTAGGGGAGTACGCCATCGTGCATGGACACAACAACGGATTCAAGACAGCCCTTTTGCTCGGCGGCATGTTTGCGTTGCTCCTGGCGATTGGCTCGCTGATTGCCAATGGAACCGGCAACGCCAGCTTCATCTGGATTTTCGCCTTGATCGGCGTGGCCACTACGGCCTACGGCTACTGGAACAGCGACAAGATCGCGCTGCGTTCGATGCGCGCCTACCCGGTGACCGAAGAGCAGCAGCCGCAGATGTACAGGATCGTGCGCGAGCTGTCGATGAACGCCCAGCAGCCGATGCCGCGCCTGTACGTCTCGCCGACCGCTTCGCCGAACGCCTTCGCGACCGGACGCAACCCGGAGAATGCCGCGGTGTGCTGCACCGAGGGCATTATGCAGCTGCTCAATGAGCGCGAGCTGCGCGGCGTGCTGGGACACGAGCTGATGCACGTCTACAACCGCGACATCCTCACCTCCTCGGTGGCGGCTGCCATCGCCGGCGTGATCACCTCGCTGGCGCAGTTCCTGCTGTTCTTCGGCGGCGGAAACAACAACGAGAACCGCAACGTCAACCCGATCGCGCTGATCGCCCTGTCGCTGCTGGCTCCGATTGCCGCGTCCATCATCCAGATGGCGGTCAGCCGCACCCGCGAGTTCGACGCGGACGAGGACGGCGCCAAGCTGACCGGCGACCCGCTGGCCCTAGCCAGCGCACTGCGTCGGCTGGAATCAGGGATCAGCGCCGCCCCGCTGGGCGCGCAGGACCAGAAGCTGGTCAACAGCTCGCACCTGATGATCGCCAACCCGTTCGGTTCCAAGATGAAGCAGATGTTCTCCACCCACCCGCCGATGGACCAACGCATTGCACGCCTTGAGGCCATGGCAGGCGGCCGGCAGTACTAGGCTCCGGCAACGCGCCCGGAAGACAGAAATAGGCGAGGAGCCCCGGCAGGGGCTCCTCGCCTATGTCGTACCGCAGCGGTGAACGCCTAGCGGTAGTTGATGAACTGGAGGTCGGCTTCCTCGAAGTCCTTCAGCAGCGCAATGATGCTCTGCAGGTCATCGCGGGACTTGGACGAGACGCGCAGCTCGTCGCCCTGGATGATGGACTTGACGCCCTTCGGCCCCTCGTCGCGGATCAGCTTGTTGATCTTCTTGGCGACATCCTGGGCGATGCCCTCCTTGATGCCCGCTTCGATGCGGTATTCCTTGCCCGAGGCGAAAGGCTCGCCTGCGTCCAGGGACTTCAGCGAGATGTTGCGCTTGACCAGCTTGGACTGGAAGACGTCCAGAACGGCCTTCACGCGCTCTTCCGACGAGGCCTTCATGAGGATCTTCTCGCCACTGAAATCGATCTCGGCGCCTACGCCCTTGAAGTCGTAGCGCTGCTGGATTTCCTTCTGGGCCTGGTGCAGCGCGTTGGCTACTTCCTGGCTGTCCACCTTGCTGACAACGTCAAAACTGGAATCGCTAGCCATGTGAATACTCCTAGATGTAACGGTTCAGATTCGAGTCCAAGACTACCGGTTTTAGACCCCGAAAACCGGCTGTGATCAGGGTTACAGCAAAAAGGCCCCTCTCGATTTCACATCATCGAAAATCTCCTGTAGAGTTATTTCTCGTTCCGACAAGAACAAATGTTCTCAAACGGAGCGGCTCGGCAGATTACCCGAGTGGCCAAAGGGGGCTGACTGTAAATCAGCTGGCAACGCCTTCACTGGTTCGAATCCAGTATCTGCCACAAATAACTCCCAGATCGAAAGATCTGGGAGTTTTTTGATTAACCCGAAGTTATTCCCGAAATGACCAAGGCTCGTTAAATCTCCCATTTCTGGGTATTCACCGTGTGCGTCCGCTACCGTGTAAGCATGGCAACTAAAAATGTGAGCGAAAACGAATTCGCGCAGCTGATCGAAGAGAACGACATTGTCCTCGTGGATTTCTGGGCTGCGTGGTGCGGTCCTTGCCGCCAGTTCGCCCCAGTGTACGAGCAGACTTCGGAGAAGTTCACCGACGTCGTCTTCGCGAAGGTCGACACCGAGGCGGAGCAGGGCCTGGCCCGCGCCGCCAACGTCACCTCCATCCCGACCATCATGGCCTTCCGTGAAAAGGTCCTCGTGTTCTCGCAGGCCGGCGCCCTGAACGCCAGCCAGCTCGAAGACCTGGTCACTGCGGTCAAGGGCATCGACATGGGCGAGGTCCACGCGCAGATCGCCCAGGAAGCCGCACAGGCGGAGTCCTAAATCCCTACGCTTCGGGTTCTAGCGCTCCCGGTGATCCAGCGGCGCATAGCGGGGCCCGAAGCTTTGCTTCCGTTCGCCCGAAAGCTGCAGCAGGCGAACCACCCGCTGGCGATGCGGAGCGAACGGAGCAAGAAGTTCCAGCATTCCGGCGTCATCCACGCGCCTGCCGGTGAGCGCCTGGCCCACGAACGCCGCCAAGTGGAAATCTCCCACGGACACTAAATCCGCCGAGCCATGCGAACGCTGCAACGTCTCGGCCACGGTCCAGGGGCCAATGCCCGGCAGCGAGAGCAGCGCGGCCTCCAAGGTTCCGGGTTTTCTCGCGGACGGCTTCGCCTCCTCGATTGGACGTCCGGCCCACCACTGAAGGCTTCCGGCCGCCGCCGCCACCTGGCGCAGCGCCGAAGCCCGCTGCTGGTCCACCCTCGCTGCCTGCCAATCCCACCGGTTCATCGTCGCGATCTGCTCGGCCCCGGGGGCAATACGCAGGCCTTCGGGCACCGGACCGGGTGCCGGCCGCCCCTTGTGGCGGATCAGCCACCGCCACGCGAAGTTCGCCTCGATCCCGGTGACGCGCTGCTCCAGCACTGCGCCCAGCAGATGCTCGAAAATCCGGTTGGTCCGCGGCAAGACGACATCCCGGTGCAGGGAACGGGTATGCCGCACGATCTGTGGCAGCAGCCCGTTGAATTCCGGGGCGTCGAAAGCGCTCCAGTCGTCACTGGCGCCCAGCAGATCCGGGGCGAACTCCACCGCCCACCGGGCTCCGGGTCCCCACGCCTGGAATGTTGCAGGCGAGTTAAGCGTGGATTTGAGAATTCGCAGCGAGGCATCCCCGTCGGGAGTTGCGAACACCAGCCAGGCTTCGGAGCCGGACAAGCGAATCGTTGGATCACCCAGCCCTCGGCGCAGAATCCCCAATGACTTGCCCAGAGACACCGGGCGCTGGGGATCGAAGATCCCTGTCGCGGCATTCTGATCCAACTGCATCGGCGGCAGAATCCTCTCTTTTCGCTGGGCGCAGGCGTCTCATTCTGTTAGCACCGCGAAGGTGCTCCGGGAACTGCGTGACGTAAGACTACGGGCGGGAACGACAAGTGTGACACCCGCCGGTAAAGTTCTTGACATGAAGTATGCGCCTACCGTTCTGGACCTGATCGGCAACACGCCGCTCGTGAAACTCAACCGCGTGACTGAAGGCATCAAGGCCACGGTACTCGTGAAGCTCGAATACTTGAACCCGGGCGGTTCCATCAAGGACCGCATCGCGCTGAAGATGATCGAGCGTGCAGAGCAGAGCGGCGAGCTGAAACCGGGGGGCACCATCGTGGAGCCCACCAGCGGCAACACCGGCGTCGGCCTGGCCATGGTGGGCCAGCTCAAGGGATACCGCACCGTCTTCGTCACCCCGGACAAGGTCGGCGAGGAAAAACGCGACGTGTTGCGCGCCTACGGAGCCGAGGTCGTGGTGACCCCCACCGCGGTCGCCCCGGATTCGCCCGAGTCGTACTACGGGGTTTCGGACCGTTTGGTCACCGAGATCGACGGCGCCTACAAACCCGACCAGTTCTCCAACCCCGGGGCGCCGGACAGCCACTTTGAAACCACGGGCCCGGAAATCTGGACCGACACCGACGGCAAACTGACCCATGTGGTGATCAGCGCCGGCACCGGCGGCACCATCACCGGCACCGGCCGCTACCTCAAGCAGATCTCCGCCGACCGCGCCTCCGGCCCGGTGAAGGTCATCGCCGCGGACCCGGACGGCTCGGTCTACTCCGGCGGCACCGGCCGCCCCTACTTCGTCGAGGGCGTGGGAGAAGACATGTGGCCGGGGAACTACGACCCTGCCGTGCCCGACGAGGTCCAGGCCGTCACCGATGCCGAGGCCTTCGCCATGACCCGCCGGCTGGCCAAGGAAGAGGGACTGCTGCTGGGCGGCTCCTCGGGCATGGCCGTTGCAGCGGCCCTGCGCATCGCCAAGGACCTGGACGAGGACGACGTCATCGTCGTCATCGCCCCGGACGGGGGCCGCGGCTACCTGACCAAGATCTACAACGAATCGTGGATGCTGACCCAGGGCTTCACCGGCGACGGCGACGCCGAGCTGCGTCGCGTGGCCACCGCGCTGGCGGCCGACCCGGTGATGACCATTCCGCTGGACACCACGCTGGCCCGGGCCGCGGCATCGCTGCGCGAATCCGGAGCGGACGCGCTGGTTGCCGCCACGGCGCAGTTGCCGGCCCGCATCGGCGAGGTTCGCGGGGTCGTCGGCGCCGCGCAGCTCACCGAGGCGTTGCTGGCCGGTGCCGCGCCGGAGAGCACCCTGGCCGACCTGGACTCGCTGCCCGTCCCGCTGCTGGGAGTGGGGGAGAGCCTGGAACGCGCCCACCAGCTGCTGGCGGATCACCCCGCTGTGCTGCTGGCCGACAACGGCGAAGTCGTCGCCGCCCTGACCGCATCAGACCTGCTGGCCTACGTCACCCGCTAGAGATTTCGCAAAGGACACACATTCAATGACCCACAATGCCCAGGGATCCAACACCCGCTTCGTCCACGCCGGCCAGGCCTTTGAACCGGTCACCGGCGCCGTGGTGCCTCCGCTGCACTTCTCCTCGACCTATGCGCAGGAAGCCATCGGACAGCTGCGCAGCGGCTACGAATACGGCCGCGGCGGCAATCCGACCCGCGACGCGCTGCAGGAGCAGCTGGCCTCCGCCGAGCACGGCACCCACGCCTTCTCCTTCGGCTCCGGCCTGGCCGCCGAGGATTCGCTGATCCGCGCGATCCTGCGCCCGGGGGACCACATCGTGCTGGGCAACGACGCCTACGGCGGCACCTTCCGCCTGATCGACCGCGTGCTGGGCGCCTGGGGCATCGGCAACACCCCGGTGGACATGGGCGACGAGGCGGCGCTGACCGCAGCGATCGAAAAGAACAAGGCGAAGCTGGTGTGGGTCGAGACCCCGTCGAACCCGATGATGAAGATCACCGACATCGCCAAGGCCGCGCGGATCGCCCACGCAGCCGGAGCGCTGCTGGTCGTGGACAACACGTTCGCCAGTCCCTTCCTGCAGCAGCCGCTGGCGCTGGGCGCGGACATCGTGGTGCACTCGACCACCAAGTACATCGGCGGCCACTCCGACGTGGTCGGCGGGGCGGTCATCGTCAAGGACGCCGAATTGGCGGAGAAGATCGGGTTCATCCAGTTTGCCGTGGGCGCGGTCTCCGGCCCGATGGACGCGTTTCTGACCACCCGCGGCCTGAAGACCCTGGGCGTGCGCATGCGCACCCACTCGGAAAACGCGGCGCAGGTGGCCGCCTGGTTGGGCGAGCGCAAGGAAGTGGAGCGGGTGCTGTACCCGGGCCTGGAAAACCACCCGGGCCACGAGATCGCCAAGACCCAGATGAGCGGCTTCGGCGGCATGGTCTCCGTGCAGTTCGCCGGCGGCGAGGCGGCGGCCCGCACCGTCGCGGAAAGCACCAGGCTGTTCACCCTGGCCGAGTCGCTGGGCGGCATCGAATCGCTGATGAACTACCCCTCGGAGATGACCCACGCGTCGGTCAAGGGCACCGAGCTGGCCGTGCCGGTGAATCTGCTGCGCCTCTCGGTGGGCATCGAGGACGCTGCGGACCTCATTGACGACCTGGACCGGGCCTTCTCCGCGCTGTAGGAGGCAAGGACACCCGATGCCGGAGGAATAGGCAACGGACGGAAATGAAAAATGCGCGCTGACCCGTCACCGGGTTCAGCGCGCATTTGCCGTCCTGCCCGCGAACCTGCAGGTCCGGGTGCTGGGCGGCGCGGGAGTTGTCAGCGCGGGGGCAGCGGGCGGCGTTTGCGCGGCTTGGGGGAGACCACCTTGAAGTAGCGGTTGCTGGCCGGCGCCCACATCAGCGCGACGCTGAACAGCACGATGGCCGCCAGGATTGAATACCGTCCCATGCGCAGCACCATGGGCAGGGCCGCGATCAGCCCGACCCAAGTCAGCTGGGCCCGCGCCGAACGCTGGCCGAGGAACAGCCGGTACGCCAGAATGCCGAACGCGGCCCCGGCGGCCAGCAGCAGCACGACCAGGGCCATCGCGCCGAGGTCGAAGGAACCGCGTTGGGTTTGTTCGTAAACCAGGAATGCGCCGAAGCCCAGGAAGAGCACTCCGGCCAGCACCCAGAGCAGCTGCGAGATGAGCAGCCCGCCGGGCACGGGCTCGTCCGGACGCCTTGGAAAATCACGAATATTCACGGTTCCAACCCTACTGGTTTAGCTGCGGTGCCCGATCTCACACACCCCTGACGCTGACAAACAGGCTCCGGATTCGTTAGCATTAGGTGTTCGCGAACATCAGGGTATCCCTTGCATCTGGCCCAATTTTTGAGGTTAGAGCCTTCTCGTGTTGTATCTCCGCAAAGTGTGTGCGGGTCTTTATGTCATAGGGGAGCGCTTGATGAGCGTGACTTGTTTTCTGACTGTGCAGCCTGGCGTCGTTTCTTATGGGGACGGCTAGGCCTTTCCCCTAACGATTGAGGTAATTCTTCTTGTCTTCTGACATGCCCGTAAACACTGCCGACGCCCAGACCACCGAGGAACCAACGGTTACCTTCAGCGAACTTGGTCTTGATGCCCGCGTGCTTGCAGCACTGGCCGACCTGGGCTACGAAAAGCCGTCGCCGATCCAGGCCGCCACCATCCCACTGCTGATCGAGGGCCGCGACGTTGTCGGCCTGGCCCAGACCGGTACCGGCAAGACCGCCGCGTTCGCACTGCCTGCCCTGTCCCGCATGGCAGAGCTGGCCGACCTGAACGGTCCGGCCCGCACCCCGCAGATCCTGGTGCTGGCACCGACCCGCGAGCTTGCGCTGCAGGTTGCCGAGGCTTTCACCTCCTACGCCAAGTACCTTCCTGATTTCACCGTGCTGCCTGTCTACGGCGGCTCGCCATACGGCCCTCAGCTGGCCGGCCTGCGCCGCGGCGCACAGGTTGTCGTTGGCACCCCGGGTCGCGTGATCGACCACATCAACAAGGGTTCCCTGGACCTGTCCAACCTGCAGTACATGGTGCTGGACGAGGCCGACGAAATGCTGCGCATGGGCTTCGCCGAAGAGGTCGACAAGATCTTGGAAGCCACCCCGGCGGACAAGCAGGTTGCCCTGTTCTCGGCCACCATGCCGCGCACGATCCGCCGCATCGCTTCCGAGTACCTGCGCAACCCGCAGGAAGTCGCCGTGAAGTCCAAGCAGACCACCGGCGCCAACATCACCCAGCGCTACCTGCAGGTGATGGGCGCACACAAGCTGGACGCCATGACCCGCATCCTCGAATCCGAGCCATTTGACGGCGTCATCGCCTTCGTGCGCACCAAGATGGCCACCGAGGACCTCGCCGACAAGCTGAAGGCCCGCGGCTTCACCGCTGCAGCCATCAACGGCGACATCCCGCAGCAGCAGCGTGAGCGCACGGTCGAGAACCTGCGCTCGGGCAAGATCGACATCCTGGTCGCCACCGACGTCGCCGCTCGCGGTCTGGACGTCGAGCGCATCTCGCACGTCGTGAACTTCGACATCCCGCACGACACCGAGTCCTACGTGCACCGCATTGGCCGTACCGGCCGTGCAGGCCGCACGGGCGACGCGATCCTCTTCATGACCCCGCGTGAGAAGTACCTGCTGCGCGCCATCGAGAAGGCCACCCGCCAGTCGGTGACCCAGATGCAGCTTCCTTCCCTGGATTCGGTGAACAACCGCCGCATCCAGAAGTTCACCGACCGCATCGATGCCACCATCACCGGTCAGGACCTGGGCACCTTCCGCGAAATCGTGGAGCAGTTCGCCTCCCAGCACGAGGACCTGGACCACCTGGAAATCGCTGCAGCTCTGGCCCTCATGGCCCAGGGCGGTCGTCCGCTGCTGATGACCGAGCCGGTTATCCCTCCTGCCAAGAAGGCCCGTCTTGAGCGCGACCGTGCAGACCGCGGCGACCGTGGCGATCGCGGAGAGCGCGGCCCCCGCCGCGGCAAGACCGCTGCCGAAGGCAACGCCATGTACCGTCTGGCTGTCGGCCGCCGCAACCGCGTGCAGCCGGGCTCCATCGTTGGCGCACTGGCCAACGAGGGCGGCTTCAACTCCTCGGAAATCGGCGGCATCGAGATCCGTTCGGACCACACCCTGGTCGAGCTGCCAGCCGAGCTGAGCAAGGACCAGTGGCGTGCGCTGTCCAACACCCGCATCGGCGGAGAGCCGATCAACCTGGAGCTTGACTCCGGCCGCAAGCAGCACGGCGACGACGATTCGGATCGTGGCGGCTACCGCGGCGGACGAGGCGGCGGCTTCAACGACCGCAAGCGCTCGGGCGGCTTCCGTGGCGATGACCGCCGCGGTGGCGGAGAAAAGCGCTTCGGCGGACGCAGCAAGGATCGCTTCAGCGATTCGGCTCGTCGCCGCGACTACTAAGCCTCCAGCGGCTTAGCCAGCGTGAACTGGGAACCCCCGGAAAGGACCACTTGGTCCTTTCCGGGGGTTCTCGTTTTCCCTGCACCTGCGTGGCAACGGTGTCCAAAGAACCCGGCGGTGCACGACAGCGGACAGCAGGCGCGCACTGACGGGGAATGCCGCCCTTCTGCGGCTGCACAGCGCTTGATCTGCAGGCCAAGGACGGGCGGGGTCGGGATTGTGCCGTCTTGGGCGCTGCGAAGGCCTCTCACGGGCTCTGGCGGGTGGGAGCTCGGCCCACAGTCCTGCTCGGGTCTGCGGGCAAGCACGCATGTACGGGGGACATCGGAATGCTCCCGGCGGCAGCCTCTGCTCGCCGGGTCCGCCGGCCGATGCCTGGGACGCCTCCGGGGAACAGCCTGTGGGGAAGAAGGATGCCTGCCGGATGGAGAGCAGAGGCAAGTGGGCGGTTGGAATGCGGTCCAAGGGCTGTAAAACCGATGGCTCGTGGCATGGAGCGGCTAGGGATTACAGGACCTTGATTGTTCCCGGGCGAGGCCTGAAAAACGGCAAAGAATCCCGCAAGCAATGGAGCAGGAAATGGCGCAGGGAAACGAAAAGAGAGGCAATCTGAATTCAGATTGCCTCTCCTATTTCGAGCCCCCTGCCGGAATCGATCCGGCGACCTCGTTCTTACCAAGAACGCGCTCTACCACTGAGCTAAGGGGGCAACGAGTAATAACTTTACACAGCTTTTGAGTGATTGCAAAATTCTGCAGCAATTTGTAGCTGAGGTCACATCGCTCCTACTCAGGTCGACAATGACAGCGGTAGTCGCATGGGGGATCGGGGGTGGCGGGATCCGTGGCGCCAGAATTCTTGACGGCGTGGGAATCGCCCGGAGAAGCGGAATTGCCGGGGTCGCGTCCGCATGCGTGGCGCCTGGGTGAATCGCGGTGAATTGTGAATGGGTGCCCGCAAATATCTTCGATAGCTCGGGCATTAGCCAGCGGATCGGGCCGTCATTTAATGACTGGGCGCCAATGGCTTGTCAATTCCTGGACCCCGAAACGTCAGTGAGCATCGTCACTGTGAGTGTTTTTGTCCCGGGCATCGTTTACTGATGCCCCTCGGCAAACATAAAACATTATCTGACTTGGGGTTATGTATGATTTTTGCGCGGCATTTCCGGGGGTAGTTGACGATTTTTGTTTCCACGGAAACCCGTGTAGAGTATTTACTCGTTGCCCCCTTAGCTCAGTGGTAGAGCGCGTTCTTGGTAAGAACGAGGTCGCCGGATCGATTCCGGCAGGGGGCTCTGAGTGAGAAGCGATCTTGGCTTCTACTGGAAAGCTTCTCACTTGTGGCGGCGTAGCTCAGCTGGTTAGAGCGCACGACTCATAATCGTGAGGTCCCGGGATCGAGTCCCGGCGCCGCTACAAGAATGGCCCCGGTTCATCCGGGGCTTTTCTCGTTAAGAGGAAAAATCCCGGGTGCATCCTGCCGCAGGCCGGGGAGCGGGATACGCGCGGGCCGGTTTGAGACCGATCCGCGCATACCCGGGTCAGTTGCGTTTCTTCTGGGACTCGGGTTGTTCCGCCGTCGCTCCCTGCTGTGCGATCATCAGCAGTTCCTGCAGCACGGAATCATCGAAACCGCGTTCGTTTTCCGACTCGGTGCTGTTGACGTCGTGACCGTGGACTTCCGTGTGCAGCCTTTGCATTTTCATGTCGAGGCTCTCAGCGACCCGTGCAGCTTCAGCCAGCTCTTCGACGAGATGCTCAGGCACCGCGCCCTCGTACTTGTAGAAGATCTTGTGCTCGAGCGTCGCCCAGAAGTCCTGCGCGATCGTTCTGATCTGGATTTCCACGGTGATGTCTACCGGCCCCTCGGACAGGAAAACAGGGACCTTCACGATGGCATGCAGGCTCTTGTATCCGTTGGGTTTTGGATTCTTGAGGTAGTCCTTGATCTGGATGACTTCCAGATCGCTTTGCGAGGTCAGCGTGTTGAGCACCTTGTAGATGTCTTTCACGAAGCTGCAGGTAATGCGAACGCCGGCGATGTCGCTGATGTTTTCGCGAATAGCCTCGAACGTTGGAGTGATGTGCCGCTGGGCAACCTTTCTCATGATGCTTTCCGGGGACTTGACCCTGGACGTGACATGCTCGATCGGGTTGTACTTGTGCAGGTACAGGAATTCCTCGCGGAGGATCGAGACCTTGGTCAGGATTTCATCGACCGCAAACTGGTGCTCCATCATGAAACGCTGGAACTGGTGATGGAACGTGCGTGCCATGTTCTGGAGTTCAGGGTTGTTCATCGCTGCGGTAGGCAGTGCCACCGGGGACGGGGACGGCCGGTCTGAGCTTTGAGTTGAAATCTCGATCACCTCTGAATAATCACTGTCGCGAAGCCGGGAGCGCGCGCCTGTATGTACCTCCAGCGTAGAACGCGCTCCTAAGAAAATGGCCAGAACCCCTGGAGCGCCGCCCGAAAGTCATCGGTTTACACGGCGGCCGATACGTAGCTGGTAAGAAATCCTGGCCAGGGCCGTGAGAATGGCAACCCCGCTCGGGTCGGCAATGTTCCGCGAGGGCGGCGGCCGTTCTGGTGGGCTACGTTCTCCGAACCGGTTGGCACTGGCCTAGGCTTGAATGCGACTCTTCTCTTGAAAGGCCTCCATGGAATTCCCCAGCGAATCACGACAGCTCTGCCACGGGATTAGTTTTTCCCACTACGAGCCGGCGCCGAGCCTGAGCCTGCGCCGTGGTTCACAGTGGAGCCATGAGTCGCTGTCGGTGAACCGCACCCTGCGCCTGCAGGTCAGCGACCTGAAATTCTGCCTGGGCTATATCACCATGAACCCCGATGGAAGCCGCAACAACTTCCCCTGCCCCAAGAACAAAGCCGTGCGGACCGGAAGCCAGTGCGACCGATGCCGGCGCCTGGACCACTCCAAATTCATGCACCATTTCCATACGACCGGTGAAGCGCCGGCGGGGATGCGCAAGTACCTGGAGCAGCCGCACTTCCTGTACGTGGCAAGCTTCGCCCACGGAGCCACGAAGGTCGGCACCACCTCAACCCAGAGCAAATGGAGCCGTCTTGCCCAGCAGGGGGCCGTAGTCGCCCGCTACATTGCCGGTGCGGCGGACGGTGCGGCCATCCGCGTGCTTGAAGATCTCATCACCGAACACGTGGGACTGGGCCAGCAGGTGCGGCAGAAGTCAAAGGTCAAGGGGCTGACCAGCTGGGAACTGAATTTGGCCAGCCTCGATGAAATCAACGATGCAGCGGCGGCGAAAGCCCGCAGCTTCCTGTCCGCGCAACGCGGCCTGGAGACCTACGGCATCGAGCTTCGGGACGAGCAATGGGAACAGCCCGAGTATGCGCAACGGGTGGTTGAGGCATGGGATGCGCATTCGCTGCATCCGTGGGATCAGGAGATCGCCGACAACCAGTTCAACATCAGGGTGCGCGGAGTTCTCGGGCAAACCATCATGGTCGACAGCGGCCCAGCGACAACCCTGAGGCTTATCGACGCAGCGGAACTCAAAACCCATGAATTGGACGTAGCCGATGAACGCGGGGACTTCCACGAAGAACAATCAGCCTTGTTCTAAGCGATCGAGCCTACGGGGAAGAAAGCGCCACGGCTGCAACTAGTATCCACTGCGGCCCCCGAAGGAACTTTCACAGCAGGGAAGTCCCCGAACCTCTCCCCGGAATCTTCTCTGGGCCGCTGCGTGCGTTGCCTGCCCAACGCCTCGAACATGCGAACGTGCTCGGCCTCGCCGCGAGGCCATTCGTGTTCGAGGAAGCGGGCAGGGTTTTCGACCACTAATACCGGGGACGGCGAGTTCGCTTCGCCCTGCGTGGGCACTGCCATCCGTGGAGCCTAGCGCCGGCCGGCGCGTCAGGGCAACGAACGCAGCGCGAAGAAACGATCCGATGGCATGGGCGCCTCTTGTGCCGACGTCACCTAGACTCGGTGAATAGGTGACGGGAAGAAATTCCAAGTCGTCTGCGGAATGCTGATCCTCAGAAGTTCGTGAACTACTGGTTCTACCGGCAACAGGATCCTGAATTGCAGCTGTCGACGGAGCGCTGCCGCCGGATACTGGGCAGTCCACTCTCGCTGGCCGGCGCCATCACCGCGGAGCACCTAGCTGGTATCCGGATAGATTTTTGAGTTGAAGGAGGAACCATGGAGCAACTCGACAGCACGGAGAACGCCGTCAGCCCGCGGGTGAACCGCTTGTCAATCATCGCCCTCTGCCTTGCCATTGCCGAAATCGCGGCCCTGATCTTCCTCGGCGGCACCGGCCTTGCCGTCTTCGCGGTAGGTGCCGGCCATGTGGCGCTGAACCAGATTAAGGCGAGGAAGGAACAGGGAGCAAAAGCAGCCATCCTGGCCCTGGCCCTCGGTTACGCGGTGGCGATCTTCGGGGTCTTCAGCACCCTGCGAGCGCTGCCATACATCTTCGCCTAATCGTCGCGGGCGTCCGGCCCGCCGATGCGTCCTGCCGACGAGCTTGCCGGATATCCCTGAATGAACCGGCGGTTCCGGGGTGTCAGCAGAAATACCCTCGTACCGTCCGCGGTCCCTCCCGGCCCTGAACTAGACTGGTGGGTATGACCAATACGCCTTGGGAGGCGGCCTCCCAGCACTACAAGAAGATCGTCTTGATCGCGATCGGAACCATCGGTCTGGGCATCGTCCTGACAATCATCGCCTCGGTCAGCCACAACCGGCCATTGGCCTACATGGCCATCGGGCTGCTGGTCATCGGCATGCTCTGCCATGTGGCCGGTCTCGTGGTTCGAGCCAAGGATGTCCGCAACTGGCGAATCGCCAACGGGCTGGCCGTTCCGCGAGCCAAGAAGAACAAGGACAACGGCGGCAAATAGCTCCGTACCCCAACGGTTTTGCGTTCCGCAGGGTCTGTAGCCCCGAGCGGCTGGGCCTTGCGCGGACAGCAATCAATACACAGTCACAAAGTTCAGGAGAACTAATGGGCATCAACCCTGATCTGGTGGGGCGCATCTACCCTGCCGGCGAGTCCTACCAGGTAGGACGAGAGAAGATCCGAGAATTCGCCGCAGCCACCAAGGCCACCTCGCCGGCCCACTACGATGTCGAATCCGCGCGCAAGCTAGGCTTCAGCGACGTGGTGGCCCCGCCGACCTTCGCCATCATCGTCGCCCAGCGCGCCGACGCCCAGCTGATCGCAGACCCTGCCTCGGGGATCGACTTCTCCCGCGTGGTGCACGCCGACCAGCGCTTCACCCACCACCGTCCCATCGTCGCCGGCGACGAGCTGCTGGCCGAGCTGTACGTCGACCAGATCCGCGAAATGGGAGCCGGCGCGATGATCACCACCCGCGCCGAGATCACTACCGTCGGCGGGGAAAAGATCGCCACCACTGTTTCATCGCTACTGGTTCGAGCTGAGGACTAATCATGATCGTTTTCGACACCCTTGAAAAGGGACAGGTTCTCGGCACCCATACCGTCAAGGTCAACCGCGCCGACCTGGTGCGCTACGCCGGTGCTTCCGGGGATTTCAACCCGATCCACTGGAACGAGCGTTTCGCCAAGGAAGTTGAACTGCCCTCGGTGATCGCCCATGGCATGTTCACCATGGGTGCGGTCATCGACCTCGTCTCCACCTGGGTCGGCAACCCGGGCGCGGTCATCGACTACCAGACCCGCTTCACCAAGCCTGTTGTCGTCGAGGATCCCGAGGGGACCAACCCCTCGGACTTCGAAGGAACCACCATCGAGGTCGAGGGCAAGATCGGTGCGCTGGATGCCGAAGCCCGCACCGCACGCGTGGACCTGACAGTCTCCGCCAACGGAACCAAGGTACTGCTCAAGTGCCAGGCCGTGGTGCAGCTCTGAACCAGCAAACCGCCGCCGACGTGCCGGTCGAGGTCAGGCATTGGCGCAACGCGCTGATGGCCGCCTACATGGCCAGCGGCCTGCTGCTGGCCACCTTGGTCTCCAGGCTTCCGGCCCTGCGCGACGAGCTGGGACTGGACCACTCGCAGGTCGGGCTGCTGCTGCTCGGGATGAGCGCAGGATCCTTCCTGTCGGTGTCCCTGGCCGGGCACCTGGTCATGCGTTTCGGGGCCACCAACGTCATGCGCTACGGCGCACTGATTTCAGGCATCGCGCTCATGGGCGTCGGCTCCACTTCGGGGTTGCTGCATTCGAGCATCCTGACCGCGACGGTGCTCTTCTGCCAGGGGCTTGGCGCCGCCTCGTGGAACGTCGCCTCCAACATCCAGGGCGCGGCCATGGAACGCGCGCTGGGACGCAGCATCATGCCGGCCCTGCACGGGTTCTTCTCCGTGGGCACCGTCCTCGGCGCGGGAATCGGGGCTGGTGCCGCAGCGGTCGCGCTGCCGCTGCCGTTGCACTACGGATTCATGGGGATCCTGATCATCGCCATGGTGCTGTACTCGACCCGTTTCTACGGAGAGGATAGGAGCCGGACCTCCAAGGATTCGAAGTCCAAGGGGCATTCGCTGCAGTCCACCTGGAAGGAACCGCAAACGGTCCTGCTGGGTGTGCTGGTGCTGGGCATGGCGCTCGCCGAAGGCGCGGCCGGGGACTGGGTGGCCTTGGCCCTCGCCGACGGCTACGGGACGACCGAGGCCACCGGGGCGCTGGGCTATGCGACCTTCGTGACCGCCATGACGCTGACCCGGCTGCTGGCAGGGGACCTCATCCTGCGCATGGGCCGGGTCTGGATGATCCGCGCCAGCGCCATTGCCGCGTTGGTGGGCCTGCTGATCTTCGCGTTCGGCGGGAACCTGCCGCTGGCCTTCGTCGCACTGGCAGTGTGGGGCATGGGCGTGGCCCTGACCTTCCCGCTGGCCATGAGCGCCGCATCGGATGATCCGGAACACGCTGCAGCCCGCGTGGCAGTGGTATCCACCATCGGCTACGCGGCGTTCCTGGGTGGCCCGCCGCTGCTGGGCCTGCTGGCAGGGTTTATCGGTCTGCTGCCGGCCCTCGGTTGCATCTCGATCCTGGTTGTCGTGGCATTCCTGCTGGCCAAGAATGCCGCAGGCTATCCGCGCGAGCCCGAGACGGCCGGCTAGATCCGCCAGGATCACTGAAACTCCAGAGACAAATCGAAAGTTAGTAGTCCAATGCTGAAGAACATGACCACCACGGCCGTCGGCGGCGAGGCCGCCCGCACCGTGACCGCTTCCACCGAAGCCGAGCTGATTGCGGCGATCACCGCCGCGGACAACGCCGGCGAGGACATCCTGTTCATCGGCGGCGGCTCGAACCTGGTCATCTCGGACGAGGGATACCCGGGCACCGTCATCCGTATCGCCACGCGCGGCCTGGTTGCCGAGGAACAAGGCGGCGGGCTGGCGCTGTTGCGTGCCGCGGCCGGCGAGAACTGGGACGCGACGGTCGAGTACTCGCTGGCCGAAGGCCTGAGCGGCCTCGAAGCCCTCTCCGGGATCCCCGGCTGTGCAGGGGCCACCCCGGTGCAGAACGTCGGAGCCTATGGAGCGGACGTCTCCCAGACCCTGGTCTGGGCCCGTGTCTGGGACCGCAGCACGCAGGAGATCCTGCAGCTGTCGAAGGAGGATCTGGCGTTCGCCTACCGGGATTCGCTGATAAAGCGCACCAGCACCCACGGCTCTCCCCGCTATGTGGTGCTGGAAGCCGCGTTCCTGCTTCAGCAAAGCAACGAGTCGGCGCCGATCCGCTATGCGGAGCTGGCCCGCCGGCTGGGCGTCGAGGCCGGCCAGAACGCCGATGCGGCGCTGGTCCGGCAGACGGTTCTGGAGCTGCGCCGGTCCAAGGGCATGGTCTACGACCCGCAGGACCCGGACTCGCATTCAACCGGCTCCTTCTTCACCAACCCGATTGTCGAGGCGGAAACGCTGGCACGGCTGCCGCAGAACGCCCCGAACTACCCGGTAGAGCAGGCCGGCATGGTCAAGCTGTCGGCCGCCTGGCTGATCGACCAGGCGGGTTTCGGCAAGGGCTACGGCCTGGAGGGGACCGACGGGTTCCACCTTGCCGGGGGACGGGCTTCGCTGTCCACCAAGCACACCTTGGCCATCACGAACCGGGGCACCGCCACCGCGGCGGACATCCTGGCCATCGCCCGCGCAGTGCGCGCCGGGGTTGCCGAGCGCTTCGGCATCACGCTGGTCAATGAGCCGCTGCTGATCGGTATCAGCCTGTGACGGACCGGCTAGGCCTGCGCAAACTCGTCGAGGCGGATATCGACCTGCTTGAACAGCAATTCCAGTCTGCGGCCGGGGCAGGGGCGGAGCAATGGTTCGGCTTTTGGAACACCGCCGGGCTACGCCAGCGGCTGGCCCTAGACCAGTTCATCGGTCAGCAGGATGGCGCCTTGGCCATAGTGCTGGGGGAACAGACGGTGGGCAAGGTGGACTGGTTTACCTCGACCAGCTGGGGCCGCGCCAATACTTCGGCCTGCTGGGAGATCGCCATCGGCGTGTTCGATAGCGACCGCGGCGCCGGCATCGGGACCAAGGCGCAGGCGCTGCTCGTGAATTACCTGTTCACGCACTACCCTCGCCACCGGATCCAAGCCACGACTGCCGTGGAAAACACGGCCGAGCAGCGGTGCCTGGAAACGCTGGGTTTTGTGCTGGAGGGAAGAATCCGTCAGTCACAGTGGCGGAATGGCGCCTGGCACGACCAGCTGCTCTACTCGGTGCTGCGCGAAGAATGGGAAAAGCGCGCCACTAGCTAGCCGCGAGAGAAAAATCGCCGGGTCCAGACAGCATTAGCTGTTTGGACCCGGCGATTTTCAGTTTTCAGGGTTTTGCTACAGGCGGCCCTGCGCGATGGCCAGCATGCGGCGCAGCGGCTCCGCAGCGCCCCAGAGCAGCTGGTCGCCCACGGTGAAGGCGGAAATGTACTCCGGACCCATCTCCAGCTTGCGGATGCGGCCCACCGGGATATCCAGGGTGCCGGAGGCCGCGACCGGAGTCAGCTGCTCCATGGTCGCTTCCTTCTCATTCGGCACGACCTTGGCCCACTCGTTGTCCTCGGCCAGCAGCGACTCGATCTCGGAGACCGGCAGGTCTTCCTTCAACTTCAGGGTCAGCGCCTGCGAGTGCGAGCGCATGGCGCCGATGCGCACGCACAGTCCGTCCATGGCGATGTGGCGGCTGCCGGAGGTCTGCAGGATCTTGTTCGTCTCCGCGCCCGCCTTCCACTCCTCGCGGGACTGGCCGTTGCCCAGGTCCGAATCGATCCACGGGATCAGCGAACCGCCCAGCGGCACGCCGAACTGCGAGGCGTCCAGGCCGCCGCGCTGGGTTTCCAGCACCTTGCGGTCGATGTCCAGGATCGCGCTGGCCGGATCGGCGAGCTCGCCTTCGACCGAGGCGTTGATGTCCCCGAACTGGGTGAGCAGCTCGCGCATGTGGCGGGCGCCGCCGCCCGAGGCCGCCTGGTAGGTCATGGAGGTGCCCCACTCGACCAGGTTGTTCTTGAACAGTCCGCCCAAGCCCATGAGCATGCAGGAGACGGTGCAGTTGCCGCCCACGAAGTCCTTGACGCCGGCGACCAGCGACTGGTCGATGACATTGCGGTTGATCGGGTCCAGCACAATCACCGAGTCGTCGTTCATGCGCAGGCTTGATGCGGCATCGATCCACAGGCCGTCCCAGCCGGCCTTGCGCAGCTCGGTATGGACCTTGGTAGTGTAGTCGCCGCCCTGGGCAGTCACGATAATCGGCAGCTTGGCCAGGGTCTGGATGTCAAAGGCATCCTGCAACGGGCCTGCACCCTCGGCGAATGCGGGGGCCTGGCCGCCGGCGTTCGACGTCGAGAAGAAGACCGGGTCGATCTGCGCAAAGTCGCCCTCGTCGAGCATGCGCTGCATGAGCACGGAACCTACCATGCCACGGTAACCTACAAAACCAACAGATGAAGTCATACATCAATGGTAGGGGTGAATTACGTTATTATCCCGGTTCGTTACAGCTCTTAAAGCAGAATCACACCCAAGCCCCAGAAGGGCCGGGTGTGATTCTGCGGCAGCGAAAGTTCTACTTTTCCTCAAGCAGCAGCTTGCGGTTCTTGATGGCCCAGAACGCTGCGAAGATGAAAATCTGGGTCGGCACGAAGAGCAGGACCACACCGAAGATCTTGTGTCCGCCGAGCACCATGAAGAACCCGAGCACCGCGACAACCAGTGCGAGCAGCGGGAAAAGCATGTAACCGAGGATGAACAGGGCGTCCGAATGCTGTTTGAGATCAGCGAGGTATTTTTTCATGGGATGTTACTAGTCCTTTTCGCGGATCCAGGTTTCAAAACGGTACTGAATACCCTCGTGCTTAGAGACATGCCATCTATCCTGATTGTCTACAGGCGCAGGATCGCTTTCGGCTAAGCGAAAGTCGGATCCCAACTGAGGAGCAAATGTATCGCCTTCGCGCTCTAGATCGAACTTGCTGATGCGAGCTTCATCAAGATAGCCGAGCGCCTCAGCGTAAACTTTTCCTCCCCCGATGATCCAGATTTGATCGCTACCGTTGCTTTGACCAGCTAACTCGAGTGCTTCATCTAGCGATGATGCCGGAAATGCTCCCGACTCACGTAGTTGCTCTCTAATCTCTGCATTGGTGCTGAGCACGATATTCGTTCGTCCAGGAAGCGGACGGAATTTGGTTGGAAAAGAATCCCACGTGGTGCGGCCCATGATGACAGGGTGACCGGCAGTGACATTTTTGAAGTAGGCGAGATCTTCGGGGACATGCCATGGCATTGTGCCGAGAGCACCAATGATTCTATTTTTGTCTTCAGCCCAAATGGCGCCGATGAACGGCCTGCGTTCATCCCGGAGGCGCGTTGTGTTGGTCATACGGCGACGGTTCCCTTAATGGTCGGGTGATGCTGGTAGTTGTTGATGACAAAATCTTCCAGCGAGTAGTCAAAGATAGAACTTGGCTTCGACGCAAAGTCCAGCGTCGGGTAAGGATATGGCTCGCGGGAAAGTTGCTCTCGAACCTGCTCCAAGTGGTTGGTGTAGATGTGCACGTCCCCGCCGGTCCAGATGAATTCACCCGGCTCTAGATCAAGCTGGTGCGACAACATTCTGGTCAACAACGCGTAAGAAGCGATATTGAACGGCACTCCGAGGAACATGTCGGCGCTGCGCTGATATAGCTGGCATGAAAGCTTGCCGTCGGCCACATAGAACTGGAAGAACACATGGCACGGGGGTAGAGCCATATTTTCGATTTCGGCAACGTTCCATGCCGAGACTATGTGACGTCGTGAGTCAGGGTTATTGTGCAGTGACTCAACTACTTGTGAAATCTGGTCGATGTGGCCACCATCGGGAGCGGGCCAAGAACGCCACTGGACGCCGTATACAGGACCAAGTTCACCGTTTTCGTCCGCCCATTCGTTCCAGATGCGAACCCCTTGGTCCTGGAGCCACTTTACGTTCGATTCACCACGTAAGAACCAGAGTAGTTCCAATGCAACTGATTTGAAGTGAATCCGTTTAGTGGTGATCAGTGGAAATGAATTAGCCAAGTCAAAGCGCATCTGGCGACCAAATACAGACAAAGTTCCGGTGCCAGTACGGTCTTCCTTAGGCGTTCCATTCTCCCGGACATCACGGAGCAGATCTTCGAAGGGCGTAGGGATAGTCACCATAGCAGTGTAGTGCAATTCGATGGTCGAGTGCTCCGCATCCGTCCAATTAGGCAAAGATGTGTGCCTCACAGTCTCAGCTGGACCTGAATCAGCCCTTGACGACCATGTCCTGGTATTCCGGGTAGCGGCGCAGGTAGTCCTGCACGTAGCTGCACTCGGGAACGATCTTGGCACCCTCGTTGGCCAGCCGGTCGAGCACCAAGGTCACCAGCGCCCGGGCATAGCCGCGGCGTCCGAACTCCTCGTTGACGATGGTGTGCTGGATGGTGACTACATCGTCCTCGCGGTGGTAGCCGATGAAGCCGATGTAGGTCGACCCGTGCCACAGCGAGAAGCGACCGCGGTCTTCGTCATGGTCCAGGCGCAGACCCTGATGCACGATCTTCTCAACCGGTTGTTGGGGCTGATTTGCACTCATGGCTTGGCCTTTCTCTGGGTGACGAGAGTCACTGAGGATTCTTATTAACAGTCATAGTCGTATTTGTACGCAGATGCAACGGAGGGCACCCTCGCGGCGTCATGCACCGGGGATGCCCGTCCGCCGACCGCGCCGCAGCGACGCGGCCGGAGCGGTCAGTCGTGATACGGGGTGTGGATTTCCAGCGAGATGATCCGCGGAGTCGCACCGGGAATCTGGTGCGCCACGATCACTCCTCCGGGATCGAGGTACGGGTCCTTGGCGGGGAGCACTTCTGCGATCTTCGCCGAGGTGCTGTCCTTGAGAACTTTCAGGACCGTGGGAAGCACCGGGCGGTGCGTGCACAGCACCTGGGAGCGGTTCTTGTCCAGGAGCTTCTGGACCGCCTTCGCCGCCCGCTTCGGGTGCCGGTGGGCTGCATGTTCGGTCACCGCCCGCACGGTGCTGAGTTTCAGCTGGTTCACCGTGACGTACGGCGCTACTGTCTGCACGCAGCGCATCCACGGGGAGGAGGCAACATGCCCCGGCCCCCAGGCCTCCAGCAAGCGCGAGACCGCCTGGGCCTGGCGCCGTCCGGTGGCCGCCAGCGGGCGGTCGCCTTCGGCCCGGGTCCACTTGCTGCGCGGCTTGGCCTTGGCATGGCGGACCAGGATGAACGGCTTGGCTTCCAGGTGGCCTTCCTTGTGGGCGGCGATCAGGTCCAACAACGGTGCTGCATCCGAAGGATTACTCAGCATGCCCATGGCCTGCTTGGCGGAGACCCAGCGGACCTCGTCGCATTCCGAACCGTCCGGGATGACCTCCGCCTCGCTGTCCGCGGCGGCGGCCCAGTAGTAGACGACCTTGGTCCGTTGCTTGACCGAGTACGCGGTGGCAGCCAGCGGCAGGCCGAGCGTGATTTGCAGCCCGATCTCCTCGCGGACTTCGCGCACCGCGCATTCGGCAATGGCTTCGCCGTCGTCCAGCTTGCCCTTGGGCCAGGACCAGTCGTCGTACTTCGGCCGGTGGATCACCAGCACGCGCAGCTTCCCGTGCTCCAGCCGCCACGGGATGGCCCCCGCGGCGATGATGTCGAAATGGCCCAGCCGGATTTCCTCGGCATCGGATGAACGATGCAGTTCCAGCACCCGGTCGAGGGCGCGGTGGACATTCGATTCGGTCACTAGCTGTTTCGCCCGCTATTTCGTCGCTGGGCGTGGTCCTGGATCAGCCAGAACTGGACATCGGAGAGCGGGTTGCCGTCCTCGTCCTTGAAATGCCGGTCCCACTTGCCGTCCGAGTGCAGGTGCCAGGAGGAGGTCCCGTCGTCCATGTAGCGTTCCAGCAGGGAGATCATCTCCTCGATGTCCTCCTGCTGCCCCAGGGCGACCAGCGCCTCCACGCGGCGGTCCAGGTTGCGGTGCATCATGTCCGCCGAGCCGATGTACACGATGGGGTCCCCGGCATTGGCGAAGGTGAAGACGCGGCTGTGCTCCAGGAAGCGGCCGAGGATCGAGCGGACCCGGATGTTTTCGCTCAGCCCCGGGACGCCCGGGCGCAGGGCGCAGATGCCGCGCACGATCACGTCGACCTTCACCCCGGCCTGGCTGGCGCGGTAGAGCGCGTCGATGATCGCTTCGTCGACGATCGAATTGACCTTGATGACCACCTTGGCGTCGATCCCGGCCTGGGCGTTGCGCACTTCCTGCTCGATGTGCGCCAGCAGCCCGGTGCGCACCGAGCGCGGGGCGACCAGCAGACGCTTGTAGGTGGAGCGCGGGGCGTAGCCCGAGAGCTGGTTGAACAGCTTCGTGACGTCCTCTCCCACCTCCTCGTTGCAGGTCAGCAACCCGAAGTCCTCGTAGTAGCGGGCGGTGCGCGGGTGGTAGTTGCCGGTGCCGATGTGGCAGTAGCGGCGCAGCTTGTCGCCCTCGCGGCGTACCACCAGCGAGAGCTTGGAGTGGGTCTTCAGGCCCACGATGCCGTACACCACGTGCACGCCGGCCTGCTCCAGCTTGCGCGCCCAGGAGATGTTCGCCTGCTCGTCGAAGCGGGCCTTGATCTCCACTAGCGCCAGCACCTGCTTGCCTGCTTCAGCCGCGTCGATCAGGGCGTCGACGATCGGTGAGTCGCCGGAGGTTCGGTACAGGGTCTGCTTGATGGCCATGACCTTCGGATCCGCCGCGGCCTGTTCCAGGAAGGCCTGGACCGAGGTCGAGAAGGAATCGTACGGGTGGTGCAGCAGGATGTCGCGGCGGCGCACCGCGGCGAACACGTTGGCGGCCTTGGCAGTTTCCGACTCGTTCAGGAACCGCGAGGTATGCCCCATGTGCTTGGGGTAGTGCAGCTCGGTGCGGTCCAGCGAAGCGATGACACCCAGGCCGCGCAGGTCCAGCGGGGCCGGCAGCTTGAAGACCTCGTCCTCATCCACGCCCAACTCGCGGGAGAGCAGGTCCATGATCTGCGGGTTGATGTCGTGAACCACTTCCAGGCGGACCGGTGGGCCGAAGCGGCGGCGCAGCAGCTCCTTTTCCAGGGCCTGCAGCAGGTTTTCGGCGTCGTCTTCCTCGACTTCCAGGTCCTCGTTGCGGGTGACGCGGAAGAAGTGGTGCTCCACGATTTCCATGCCCGGGAACAGCTGTTCCAGGTGCACCGCGATCAAATCCTCCAGCGCGATGAAGCGTGCGGCGCGGTGCGAGGAGTGTGCGGCGCGCGGCCCGTCGATGCTGATCAGGCGGTCGATGGTGTCCGGCACCTTGAGGCGGGCGAACAGCTCCTTGCCGGTCAGCGGGTTGCGCACCACCACAGCCAGGTTCAGCGACAAGCCCGAGATGTAGGGGAACGGGTGGGCGGGATCCACCGCCAGCGGGGTGAGAATCGGGAAGACCTGGGCCACGAACCACTCGGAGAGCATGTTCTGCTCGGAGGCGGACAGCTCCTTCCAGCCGGTGATGCGGATGCCGTGGGCGGCCAGGTCGGGGGAGACGGAATCCGAGTAGACCCTGGCATGGCGGGTCTGCAGCTCGTGGGCCGAATTCAGCAGCAGCTCGAGCTGGTCCACCGGGTTCATGCCGTTGGCGGCCGGCACGGCGAGGCCGGTGACGATGCGGCGCTTCAGGCCAGCGACACGCACCATGAAGAACTCGTCCAGGTTGGAAGCGAAGATCGAAAGGAAATTGACCCGTTCCAGCAGCGGAAGGTCCGCGTCCTCGGCCAGTTCCAGCACGCGCGCATTGAAGTGCAGCCAGCTCAGTTCCCGGTCGAGGAATCTCTCGTTTTCGAAACCCCCTTCCGGATGGAGGTCGGGCAGGAGTTCTGCCGGTTCGATGCGGTCTTCATTGACCTTGGAGGAAGGGACATCCCTCAGCTGTGCCGAGGGCTGTTTAGGGGTGGTTGTCATCTGCTGAACTCACTTCTTCCTGCAGGTGGAGGCCATCTTCACCGTTAGCCGGCAACCCGGGGAAATCCCGGGTTGCCATGCGTTATTAGTCTATCTGTTCGGGGCCGTACATGATGTCTGCGGACCACAGCGTGAAGCCGAGCGACCGGTAGAGCTTCACCGCGGCCTCGTTCTCGGCGTCCACGTACAGCAGCACCGACCCGACGCCCTGTTCCAGGAGATAGTTGATGCCGACCGTGGTCAGCGCGCGGCCCAGTCCCAGGCCCTGCGCCTCGGGGACCACCCCGACCACGTAGACCTCGCCCATCGGGCGGATTTCGTCGACGCCGGCAGGGTGGATCTTGGTCCAGTGGTAGGCGACGAGCCGGTCGTCCGGATCGAAGGCCAGGAAGAAGCCATGCGGGTCGAACCAGTTCTCGTTCATGCGGGCATCAAGATCGGCGAGGGTCAGCGAACCCTGCTCCGGATGGTGCGCGAAGGACTTGGTGTTGGCCTCAAGCCAGTCAGACTCGTCCTCGCCGACCCGGAAGCTGCGCAGTGTCAGGCCGCGCTGCAGCGGGGTCTCTTCCAGGGAATCGGTGCCTTCTCGCCGCATCCGGTACAGCTCGCGGTTGCGCGACAGGCCGATCGACTCGGCCAGCTTGCGGGCCGCTTCGTGGTCGCCGTGCGCCCAGGTCAGGATCTGGCTCAGATCCAGCTGTTCGCCAAGGGCCTGCAGGAGCTGGCGGCCGATGCCGTGGTTGCGGAACTGGGGGTGCACCACCAGCTCGACGACCCAGCGCCGGGATGCAGGGTCGTCGATTGCGACGATGACGCCGCTGAGCTGGGCCTCGGTTCCTTCACCCGAGTAGGCCAGCAGCGTGATGACGTTTTCGCCGGATTCTTCCGCGCCCAGCGCAACCAGCGTCTGGTCGCTCAAGGGCGGATTGCCGTCGTGTTGCAGGGCGGCGGCGGCGAGATCACGGACCTCGGCCAGCGAACTCTGTTCCAGCTCGCCGAGGACCTTCTGGATGGACACAGTTTTCTGGGGCAGCTCGTTCATGCTCTCAGGTTATCCGTTCGATGACCGGGCCCGCCAGAGCCCCCGTCATGTTAGGCCTCGTTGTGGAACCGGTAGCCCACGTTTCGCACGGTGCCGATTAATTGTTCGTGGTCGGTGCCCAGTTTCGCACGCAGGCGCCGAACGTGGACGTCCACGGTGCGGGTGCCGCCGTAGTAGTCGTAGCCCCAGACCTCGTGCAGCAGCTGTTCGCGGGTAAACACCCGGCCGGGGAACTGTGAGAGGTACTTGAGCAGTTCGAATTCCTTGTAGGTGAGATCCAGGATCCGCTGGTCGATTTTGGCGGTGTAGCTCAGCTCGTCGATGCGCAGCCCGGAACGGTTCTGCGGTGCTTCCGCCGGCGCGGCAGGCTCCGGAGCGGAGGAGAGGATCAGCCGGATGCGGGCCTCCAGCTCGGCGGGAACCGCAGTGGGCAGGATGAAGTCTGCCGCATGCCACTCGGAGTTCAGGATGCTCAGTGCGCCTTCACTGGCTACCAGCAGCAGCGGGAGCTTCAACGTTGAATGGATGACCTGTGCCAGTGCACGGGCCGCCACCAGCTCGGTGCGGGCATCGAGGATGACCGCGTCGCATTCGGAAATCTGGCTTAGGGACTGCGTTTGCGCCGGTAGGCACTGGATCTGATGCAGTAGTAATTCGAGCGCCGGAAGCACTTCAGCTTGGGACTGTCCGTTGTTCGTCAGGAGCAGCAGGTTCGCCACAGCGGTCTTCCTCCTGCCAGATAGATGCGAGAAAATCGTTTTTACGTGTCAAAGTATAGAGAATGGAATAGTCCAAGCTCGCATGTGAAGTCACAAGTGCGCATAAATTACCGTCAGGAATTCTGGTTTGAGGATCAAGGTATTAATAAGCGGCCTGCTGGCTTCGGCCCTGCTCATGGGGGCGGCCAGCATCCAATCCGTCGATTGGGCGATGGGTGCTGTTGCGGTCATTTTGCAGCTCGTTTTCGCTTATGCCTGGCCTCGGCTGATCCGTGCCGAAGCACCGTGGCCGTTGACGGTCATCCTGTCCGTTTGCTCCTTGGCTTCGACTGCGGCGGTGCTGTTCATGCCCGGCGTGTCGCCGATGTCCCATGGCGTTGAAGTCATCGCGGTCGGCGTCCTGCTGGTCTTCATCAGCCAAGTGCTGCGCGGGGCCGACGCCGAGGGCCGCATGGCCGGCACGGTCAGCGGCATCACCGGCGTGGTCATGGCGGTGCTGGGTTCGGCTTGGGCCGCCGCCGGAAGCGTCAACTACGGGTTCGCGCTGACCTTGGTCACCGTCATCGGGCTGGCCGGCTCCGGCCTCGTGGCGATGACGCGGCTTCCCAACCGCATCACCATGTTCTTGGCTCCGCTGGTTTCCCTGGTCCTCGGCGCGATCGCCACGGCGCTGCCGCTGGGGCTGCATGTCGTCGAAGGGGTGGTCCTGGGGTTGCTGGCAGGAATCCTGGTCAGCGCCCTGCGCGCCTTGGCGCTGTCCACCCGCAGCGTCCGGAACCTCACCGGTGTACTGGGATTGGCCAGCGGCATCGTCCTGATCAGCGGCGCCGCGAGCTGGTATGCCGTGGACTTGATGGTCTTCAGCTAGCGGATTGCACCGCTGGCGGCGCCGAAACCGGGGCTGCGTCATGCATGTCGCGGTTCACCGAAAGCTCGCGCTAAGATGAAGCCATGAATGATAATTTTCTTGCACTCGAAATTTTCTTCCAGGCTCTCGTAGTCATCGCCGGACTGGGAATGGCAGCGTTTGCCGGACTGGTCGTCAAGCGTCTCTTCCAGGGCCAGAAGTAGCAAACAGCGCACACAATAGAGTGTGCGCTGTTTTATTTCACCAACGACTAAGGAGCGAGTAGTCCATGGCCTTTGAGCTACCGACTGATCTCACCCCGGAACTCGTGCCTTTGGCCTGGCTCATTGGAACCTGGGAAGGCATGGGGCGCCTTGGAGAAGGCGAAGCCGAGGACGAATACTTCTGGCAGCGGGTCACCTTCCGTGACATCGGCGGCCCCTACCTCGAATACCGCAGCGAATCCTGGCTCACCGACGCCGAGGGCAACAAGCTGCGCGTGCTGACCGCAGAGACCGGATTCTGGTCCCTGGACCGCGAGCAGCTCGAAGCCGACGCCGGACCCGGCATGATTCCGGGCGACGTGTTCCCTGTCCTGCGTTCGGCGGACGACGTGCAGAAGCTGCACACCAAGGACGGATTCAAGATCCAGGCGCACATCGTCCAGCCCGGCGGCATCTCGGAGCTGTACTACGGCCTCATCGACGGTCCGCGCGTCCAGCTGGCCACCGAAGGGCTGCTGCGCAGCAAAAACGCCAAGCAATACGCTTCCTCGACCCGTATCTACGGGCTGGTCAACGGCGAGCTGTTCTGGCGTTGGGACGTGTCGCAGGGGAATCTCGAACTTAAAGCCCACGCGTCAGCCGCATTGCAGCGTGTTGCCGCCAACGAAGCAACGAAGTAGCCATGACTGAAACCTATCGTTCCCGGCTGCTGCAGCGCGAGGGCGCAGTGGAAGCCGGAGGAGTCGACGCAGGGGTTGCCGCGCACTACGGTGCGCCCACCCGCGAAGCCCGCCGGCTGTTCCAGGGCGAGGCAATTGCCGACCTGTCGCATTTCGACGTCCTGGAGATCACCGGGGCGGACAGGCAGAGCTGGCTGAACACCCTGAGCACCCAGCAGACCACGGCGCTCAAGCCCGGGGACAGCAGCCAGGCGCTGCTGCTCTCAGTCCAGGGGCGCATTGAGCACGAGATGAAGCTGCTGGTCGACCGGGAGCGCCTGCTGCTGATCGTCGAACCAGGCCGTGGACCGGCGCTGGAGGAGTTCTTGAACTCCATGCGCTTCATGCTCCGCGTCGAGGTCAACGACCTCTCCGCCACCCACGGCGTGCTCGCGGCGACCCGCCGCATCCCCACCGCGGGGGACCTGGTCTGGACCGATCCGTGGCCGGGGGTTGCCGAAGGCGGCTGGGCCTACTCGCGCGCCGACCACCCGGGCGCCGAGCGTCCGTGGCTGCTGCACGTGGTCGAGCTGGACCAGCTCGTCGAGGCGGCGGGCGAGGAGCAGCTGGCCGGCATGATGTCGGTGGAAGCGCTGCGCATCGCCGCCTGGGAGCCGCGCTTCGGCGCGGAAATCGACGAAAAGACCATCCCGCACGAGCTGGACTGGCTGCGCACCTCGGTGCACCTGGACAAGGGCTGCTACAAGGGCCAGGAAACGGTCGCCCGCGTGCACAACATCGGGCACCCTCCGCGGCGCATCGTGTTCCTGGACCTGGACGGCTCCATGCACACGCTGCCGTCGCCGGGTGCAGAGATCAAGCTCGGCGAGCGGACCGTCGGCCGGGTGACTTCGGCGGCGCTGCACTACGAAGCAGGACCGATCGCGCTGGGTGTCGTCAAGCGCAACGTGGATCCCGGCGAGGTGCTCAGCGTGGTGGACGGCGACAGCGTCTACCCCGCCAGCCAGGAGGTCATCGTGACCCCGGACGCCGGCCAGGTGGCCGGGCGGTTCACCGGATTCCTGCGCACCCCGCCTGCCAAGTAGGCGGCCTGCACAACGGCACGAGCCGTGAAGTCTGCAAGGACTTCACGGCTCGTGCTGCTGTTTAACGCGGTATCCGGGCTTTGCAGGCTATCCGAACAGGATCTTCGCCTCGTTGTAGCGATCCATGGGAACCCGCTTGAGGTTGTTCAGGGCCGCGCGCATCGGCACGCGGTTGATCTTGGTGCCGTGCAGCGCCACCATGGTTCCCCACGCCCCGTCGTCCACCGAGTCCACCGAGGCCATGCCCAGCCTGGTGGCCAGCACGCGGTCGAAGGCGGTGGGCACCCCGCCGCGCTGGATATGGCCCAGCACGGTGGCCCGGGTCTCGATGCCGGTGCGCTCCTCGATCAGCGGGGCCAGCATCTCGCCGATGCCGCCCAACCTGGCCCGGCCGAAGGTGTCCACGCCGCGCACGGAGAAGGCTTCCTCCATGCCCTCGGGCACGAAGCCCTCCGCGACGACGATCAGCGGCGCGCGGCCGCGGTCGTGGGCCTCGTTGACCCATTGGCAGATCTGCTCCATGCTCGTGGAGACCTCGGGGATCAGGATGGCGTGGGCGCCGGAGGCCATGCCCGCATGCAGCGCGATCCAGCCCACGTGCCGGCCCATCACCTCGGCGACCATGCAGCGGTGGTGCGAATCGCCGGTGGTGCGCAGCCGGTCGATCGCCTCCACGGCGATCTGGTTCGCGGTGTCGAAGCCGAAGGTGTAGTCGGTGGCGTCCAGGTCGTTGTCGATGGTCTTGGGAACACCGACGATCGGCAGCCCGGCCTCGCACAGCCGCTGCGCGCCGGCCAGGGTGCCCTCGCCGCCGATGGCGATCAGTGCATCGATGTTGTTGTCCTTGAGCACGGCGGAGATGTTCTCCGGCCCGCCGTTCTCGCCTTCGAAGGCGTTGGTGCGGGAGGTGCCCAGGATGGTGCCGCCCTGCTTGGCGATGCCGCGGACCGCGGTGCGGGGCAACTCGAAGAAGTCGGCGTCCTTCACGCCGCGCCAGCCGTCGCGGAAGCCGACGAATTCATGCTCGTAGCTCTTGATGCCGTTGAGCACGGCACCGCGGATCACTGCGTTCAGGCCCGGGCAGTCTCCGCCCGAGGTCATGATTCCAATGCGCATTTACCCTCACTTGGTCATGATGGGACTGCACCTGCGGCGGAGCCTGGGCCGGGAAGTTCGCTCATCCCCGAGGGGCAGCGCTGCAGGGAATCCATCTGGATGTCATTCGATATCCGCGCGCCTTTGAGCATCGAGTTCGAAAAATAGTCTACGTGTTTAAGGCCACAAGGGCGAGTTTGCGGACCAGTGGTGATCCGCAAACCCGCCCCGGGGCGCTGTGCCGCCTCAGGCGGCGCCGACTAGAGCTTCCTGAGCCATTTCTGCAGGATGATGGTGTCGTCCTGGGCCGGGATGAGCAGCCAGGCCACGATGTAGGCGCCGATGCCGAGCACCGGCAGCAGGAACGCGACCAGCATGATGATGCGCACGATGGTGACGTCCCAGCCGAACTTGTCGGCCAGTCCGCCGGCCACGCCGCCGGCCATGCGGGCCGGGCCGCGGCGCAGCGGGATTGATCGGATCGAGTTGAAGAACTTGTCCATGTTCGGGCTCCTGGTTTTTCGGGGTGGAAGTCTAGTAGTTGGGGTTGGCCGGGGGCGGAAGCTCGTCATCCCGGTTGCCGCGCTTCATGGCCGAGGCGATGCCGGAAACGATCATCACGATACCTGCCAGGGCGATGAGGGAGATGAAGAACAGCGGGGTGTCCAGCGTCCAGTCGAAGAGCGTGTTGCTCAGCGAGACCACGGCGACCACGACGAGGATGAGTCCGAAGACCAGGGTTCCGGTGGGGAACTTGGTCTCCCGGGTTGGTTTGGCGTTCATGTGTCCGTTCCTTAGAACTGTGGTGAAGTGGCGGGGCTGGAACCGGTGGAAACCGTTGATTCGAAGCTGGAGAAGACCCCGTCGATGTCCACGGTGAGGGTCGGGGCGTTGGACGGCAGCTGGCGCAGTTCCTGGGGCAGCTGGCCTTCGAGATCCGAGATGAAGACGCCGTCGCTCTTGATCTTCACCGGAACGTTGTCCGGGAGTTTCAGTTCCAGCTTGGAGAAGACGGAAGAGACCTCGACGGTCGTATCCGAGGCGATGTTCTGCTTGTCGGTCAGGTCCAGGGTGGAATTGCTGAAGACGGCGCTGTAGGAATTCTCGGAACTGCCGGTGTGCACCAGTCCCTGGTTGCCCGATGCGAGGGAGCTGCCGCCGAAGACGACGGTCAGCACCAGCATCGAAATAGCCAGCCCCAGCAGACCCCCGCTGGTGCGCTTGGTGGCGGAGATCAGGATCAGGCTCAGGCCCACCAGCAGCAGCCCGCAGGCCAGGGCGACGGACCAGCCGTTGCCGGGCAGTTCCACGAGGTTCAGGTAGTCGATGCTGAGCACCGCGGCGATCACCAGGATGGTCAGGCCCACGATGGTAGTGGCGATCCAGCCCGGCACCGGAGGGGCCAGGCGTGCCCGGCGGGCGTCCTTGGCCTGCTTCGAGGGATTGGGCCGCGGCGGGTAGGCCTGGTGCTCGAACGGGGTGGTGTAGTCCGCGTCCGGCCGCGAGGTCGAGGCGGGGCCCTCCTGCGGTCCGGCGGGACCCGGTTGCTCAGATTCCATGGTGTGCTCCTCAGAAGCCGAAGTGGGTGTCTGCGTGAAGTCGAAGTGGTCGGCGGCGCCGGCGGGTTCGCTGCCCGGAACCCGGGCCTGCGCGCTGAACGACGTGCGCTCGGAACGCCAGGGTTTTTCAACCACGGTTCCGGTCGGGGTTTCCCCGGAGTCCGGGGCCGGCTGGTAGGAAGCGCCGGGCCGCGAACCGTCGTACTTGGTGTTGCGGCGCTTGAAGATCAAGAAGACGATGGCCGCGACGATGGCGATGGGCCACAGGATCGGTGCCAGCGAGTCCAGGAACCAGGGGGCCGGGAAGATGCCGAGCGCCACGGTGATGACCGCGCCGGTCATGCCGCTGGTCCACTCCTTGTTGATGGCGCGTTCCAGATGGATCCGGTTCTCGGTGTCCGGCAGCAACGCCCAGGCGATGCCGTAGAGCACCAGCCCCAGACCGCCGAGGATGCTCAGCGCCACCAGCACGCCGCGCACCAGCACCACATCGATGTCGAAGCGCTCGGCGATGCCCGCGGCAACGCCGCCGATCCATTTGGATTCCTGGCGGACGATCTTCGGCTTGCGCATCTGGGCGAAGAACTTGTCTTCGTGACCCGGGCTCTGGTTCCTCATGTTTCAATTCTCGTGCCGAGGGCGCCGTGCCCGCTATGAGGGTCTACCCTGATTTATCCCTAGGGGTGCCCCCGGTTGTGCCCAGAACCCGCCGGAACCCGGGCATTCCATGCTTGACTTAGAAGCATGGCAAGTCCGGAACAACGAAAATTCATCGTGCGCAGCGAGAACCGGTTCATCGCCGGCGTCTGCGGGGGACTGGCCGAGCACCTGAACATCCCGGTCGGCTATGTGCGCCTGGGCTTCCTGGCCTTGAGCGCCCTGGGCGGGGTCGGGCTGCTGCTGTATGGGTGGCTGTGGGTCTTCACCCCCAGCGCGGACGAAACCCAAGCCGACGAGCTGCGTTCCTGGGGCACCCGGAACCGCAGCCTGGCCGAGGAAATGGCCCGCGTGCAACAGGGGTTGTTCAGCGGCCGCGACAATGCGGTGTCGCTGAGCCGCTGGCGCGATGCGCTGATCGGTGCGGGCCTGCTGGCGCTGGCGGTCCTGGCCCTGGGCCAATGGGCCGGCTGGAACTTCCGCTGGGACCTGATCTGGCCGGTCATCGGCATCCTCGGCGGCATCCTGCTCGCCTGGATGCAGATCGACCGCAGCGCCGTGCGGCCGGAGCGCAAGCTGGGCGCCACGCTGGTCATCCGCCTGGCCCTGGGCCTGGTGTTGGTGATCGGCGGGCTGCTGGCGATCCTCAGCGGCACCGTCTCGGTGGGGGATCTGCTGGGCGGGTTCTGGGCGGCCCTGGCGATCATCGCCGGCGCCGTGGTGGTGCTGCTGCCCTGGGGCGCGAAGCTCTGGCGCGACTACCTGGCCGAGCGCAGCAACCGGCAGGCCACCGCGCAGCGCGCGGAATTCGCGGCGCACCTGCACGACTCGGTGCTGCAGACCCTCGCGGTGATCCAGAAGCGCAGCGAGGAGCCGGCCGCGGTGCGCACCCTGGCCAGGGTGCAGGAACGCGAGCTGCGACAGTGGCTGTACGGCGAGCAGCACCTTGACGCCGAGGACGTGGTGGTCGAAATCCAGAACGAGGCGGAGGGCATCGAACAGCTGATGCTGCGCGACATCGACGTGGTGGCAGTGGGCAACGCCCAGGGCTTCGCCGGACAGCAGGCGCTGGTGGCCGCCAGCCGGGAAGCCATGATGAACGCCGCGAAGCACGCCGAGGGCAAGATCTCGGTGTATCTTGAATGCTCGCCGTCGCAGGTCGAGGTGTTCGTCCGCGACCGCGGCACCGGGTTCGACCTCGGCGCGATCCCCGAGGACCGGCACGGGGTGCGCGAATCCATCCTCGGACGCATGGAACGCGCCGGCGGCTCCGCGCGCATCCGCAGCGACCAGGACGGCACCGAAGTACAGTTGAGCATGTCGCGCGGCAACGACCAGGAAGAACAGAAAACATCATGAGTGAAAACATCGAACCGGCCTACCGGGTAGTGCTGGTCGACGACCACGCGATCTTCCGCTCCGGGCTGCGGGCTGACCTGGCCGAGGACCTGCAGATCGTGGGAGAGGCCGGCAGCGTGGAGCAGGCCATCGAGGTCATCGAACGCGAGCGCCCGGACGTGGTCCTGCTGGATGTCCACCTGCCCGGCGGGCGCGGCGGCGGGGGAGCGGAGGTGCTCGCTTCCTGCGCCCACCTGTTCGCCCAGACCAAGTTCCTTGCGCTGAGCGTCTCGGACTCGGCGCAGGACGTGGTGCTGGTGATCCGCTCCGGGGCGCGGGGGTACGTCACCAAGAGCATTTCGGGCCAGGAGATCTCCGACGCGGTGCGTCGGGTGGCCGGGGGCGACGCGGTGTTCTCCCCGCGCCTTGCGGGGTTCGTGCTCGACGCCTTCGGTTCCTCGGCGGCCCCGGGGCCGATCGACGAGGAATTGGACCTGCTCACGGACCGCGAACTTCAGGTGATGCGGTTGATCGCCCGCGGCTACAGCTACAAGGAAGTGGCCAAGGAACTGTTCATCTCGGTCAAGACCGTGGAATCGCATGTCTCCAACGTGCTGCGCAAGCTGCAGCTGTCCAACCGCCACGAGCTGACCCGCTGGGCCGTGGAGCGCAAGATCCTCTAGGCCCCGGGAGAAAACAAGCCGTGGCGCCAACCTGGAAAGGTTGGCGCCACGGCTTGTGGTGTTCAGGGGCTTACTTGGCTTCGCCCAGCAGCTTGACCATGCGCTCGACGCCCTCGGCCAGATCCGCGTCGCCCAGTGCGTAGGACATGCGGATGTAGCCGGAAGGGCCGAAGGCTTCGCCCGGAACCACGGCGACCTCTGCCTGTTCCAGGATGAAGGCCGCCAGCTCGGCGCTGGTGTTGTTCACGACGCCGCGGATCTCGCGGCCCAGCAGGCCCCGGACATCCGAATAGGCGTAGAAGGCGCCGTCCGGGGTCGGGCAGTGCAGGCCGTCGATGGTGTTCAGGCCTTCGACGATCGCAAGGCGGCGGCGGTTGAAGGCGGTCTTCATCTCCTCCACGGCATCCAGCGGACCGGCTACCGCGGCCAGCGCGGCGCGCTGCGAGACGTTGGCGACGTTCGAGGTGGCGTGGGACTGCAGGTTGGTGGCGGCCTTGATGACGTCGTTCGGGCCGATCATCCATCCCACGCGCCAGCCGGTCATGGCATAGGTCTTGGCCACGCCATTGAGCACGACCACGCGGTCTTCGAGCTCCGGCACCAGGGTGGCGATGGAGCTGAACTGGGCATCACCGTAGGTCAGGTGCTCGTAGATCTCGTCGGTGACAACCCACAGGCCGTGTTCCGCGGCCCACAGGCCGATCTCCCTGACCTGCTCCGGGGTGTACACGGCGCCGGTGGGGTTGGAAGGGGAGACGAAGAGCAGGATCTTGGTGCGCTTGGTGCGCACGGATTCCAGCTGCTCAACGGTGACCTTGTAGCCCTGCTCCGGTCCGGCGAAGATGTCCACCGGCTTGCCGCCGGCCAGCCGTATGGCTTCCGGGTAGGTGGTCCAGTACGGAGCCGGGACGATGACCTCGTCTTCGGGATCCAGCAGCGCGGCAAAGGTGTTATAGACGGCCTGCTTGCCGCCGTTGGTGATCAGGACCTGGGACGGGGCAATCTCGTAGCCCGAATCGCGCAGGGTCTTCGCTGCAACGGCTTCACGCAGCTCGGGAAGTCCGCCGGCCGGGGAGTAGCGGTGGTTCTTCGGATCGCGGGCGGCCTGGACGGCTGCCTCGACGATGTAATCCGGGGTTGGGAAGTCAGGCTCACCAGCGCCGAAACCGATGACCGGGCGTCCCGCGGCCTTCAGGGCCTTGGCCTTGGCATCAACAGCGAGGGTTGCGGATTCGGAAATGGCGCCGATGCGGCGAGAGATTCTAGACATGGAAGATTTCGTCCTGAAGTCAACGAGGGTTGGTGATGCCTCTAGTCTAGATCCCGCGGGCGCGGTTCCCACGCCGAACCGTAAAAATGACCTCTCACGACCGGTCCAGCGGTGGCGAAAATGCGTTATGCGCCACACCACATCTGTCCAGTTCGACATTTTGGATTTCGTTGCGTAAAGTTATTTCTCGTTGCAAAGACATCGGAACGGACAAGGCACAACGCTGAATCCGCTGATGGATGTGCAACAGGGCATTCAGCTCTAAAGGGTAGTGGCGCAATTGGTAGCGCAGCGGTCTCCAAAACCGCAGGTTGCAGGTTCGAGTCCTGTCTGCCCTGCGCAGCAGCGATCTATCGCTCAGCGAGAATCTCACGTCACGGTGTGTTGTGGTCAGAACGGCTGCGGCACACCGTGATTGTTTCAACTGGCCAAAAAATTGAAACGAGGAACAGCGTGACAGAGGCTGTAGTGAACCCGGGCAAGGGCAAGCAGAAGAAGGGCATCTTCGCCCGCATCATGCTGTTCTTCCGCCAGGTTATCGGCGAACTGAAAAAGGTCGTCACGCCAACGCGCAGCGAACTCGTGAACTACTTCTTCGTCGTTCTTGGCTTCGTCGTGGTGGTCATCGCGATCGTCACGGCCTTGGACTTCGTCTTCGGGCAGGGATCGATCCTCCTGTTCACCCGGCAAGTAGAACAGTAATTTGATTGCCTCGGCGGTATAATCGCTCCGAGGCAATTTTAGTGTCATCCAGTCAAAGAAAGCAGGATCCGCAGTGTCCGACAAGGAACTCGAACCGCAGATTAATGACGAGGTCGAAAACGAGTTCGTTGAAGCCGCCGGCGATCAGGTGGAGGCAGCTGAAGAAGCTGCCATCGACGAAACCGAAGAGGCAACCGTAGCGGTTGACGAATCCTTCGAGGCTTTCGTTGCGGACGTGGATGCCGATGATGCAGACGCCGAGGAAGAAGCTCCAGTTGAAGAGGACGCTGCCGACAAGGTGGCCAAGCTCAAGGAAGAATTCCGCGCCAAGCTGCGCCGCCTTCCGGGCGACTGGTTCGTAATCCACACCTACGCAGGTTACGAAAACCGCGTTAAGGTCAATCTCGAAACCCGTATCCAGACCCAGGACATGGAAGATTTCATCTACGAAATCCAGGTCCCGATGGAAGAGGTTGTCGAGGTTAAGAACACCCAGCGCAAGATCGTGCGCCGCGTACGTATCCCGGGCTACGTCCTGGTCCGCATGGAACTGACCGACGCATCATGGGGTGTTGTTCGCCATACCCCAGGCGTCACCGGCTTCGTGGGCAACGCCCACGATCCGAACCCGCTGAACCTCGACGAAGTGTTCTCCATGCTGGAGCACACCGTGGTCGACCCGACCGAGCAGCCAAACGCCGCGAAGCCAGGTCGCGCCCCGATTACCGAGGTCACGGTGGACTTCGAGGTCGGCGAATCGGTCATCGTCAACGATGGTCCGTTCGAGACCATGCCGGCCACGATCTCCGAGATTAAGCTGGAAGCCGCGCAGCTGGTTGTGCTCGTTTCGATCTTCGAACGCGAGACCCCGGTGACCCTGAACTTCAACCAGGTCACTAAGATCCAGTAGTATTAAGTCTTCGTGCCCCGCTTCGAGTGCTTTCGAAGTGAGGGCGCGTTCGGCTGTCGCGCCACGACGGCCACAACCCGCACCACGCTCCTGTGCTGTGGGAACTGCAAGAGTAGAAGGACCCGACATGGCCCCAAAGAAAAAGGTCACCGGACTCATCAAGCTGCAGATCCAGGCAGGTGCTGCTAACCCAGCTCCTCCAATTGGTCCTGCACTTGGCCAGCACGGCGTCAACATCATGGAATTCTGCAAGGCTTACAACGCTGCCACCGAGTCGCAGCGCGGTAACGTGATTCCAGTTGAAATCACCGTGTACGAAGACCGTTCGTTCACTTTCATCACCAAGACCCCACCTGCAGCTGAGCTGATCAAGAAGGCTGCCGGCATCGCCAAGGGTTCGGGTGTTCCGCACACCGACAAGGTTGCAAACCTGACCCAGGCACAGGTTGAGGAAATCGCCACCTCCAAGATGGCTGACCTCAACGCCAACGATCTGGCTGCAGCAGCCAAGATCATCGCCGGCACCGCTCGCTCCATGGGCGTGACCGTAGAAGGCTAATAACGCCTTCGGTCATTCACCCCATGGGTGAAGGACACTCAAGAATTCAAGAAAAGGCGAACAGTTCACCTGGACTTTCGCCCGTGGCAGGACCCCGCGCGGTCCATACGACCACGACTGCATAAGGAGATAACGCAGATGGCAAAGCGCAGCAAAGCATATGTAGCCGCCGCGGCTAAGATCGAGGCTGACAAGTTCTACGCTCCAGCCGAGGCAATCGCCCTGGCCAAGGAGATCGCTGGCGACAAGACCCAGTCGACCGTTGAGGTTGCATTCCGCCTGGGTGTTGACCCACGTAAGGCCGACCAGATGGTTCGCGGCACCGTGAACCTGCCACACGGCACCGGCAAGACCGCCCGCGTGGTTGTTTTCGCCAACGGTGACAAGGCTGAGGCAGCCCGCGAAGCCGGCGCCGACTTCGTTGGCTCGGACGACCTGATCGAGAAGATCCAGGGCGGCTGGACCGACTTCGACGCAGCGGTTGCTACCCCGGACCTGATGGGCAAGGTTGGCCGCCTGGGTAAGATCCTCGGCCCACGTAACCTGATGCCAAACCCTAAGACCGGCACCGTGACTATGGATGTGGCCAAGGCTGTCAACGACATCAAGGGCGGCAAGATCGACTTCCGCGTCGACAAGCACTCGAACCTGCACTTCATCATTGGCAAGGCTTCGTTCGATGCCAAGCAGCTGACCGAGAACTACGCAGCTGCACTGGATGAGGTTATGCGCCTGAAGCCTTCGGCTTCGAAGGGTCGCTACATCTCGAAGGCCACCATCGCCACCACCTTCGGTCCAGGCATCCCTGTTGACTCGAACGTAACCCGCGTTGAGGCCTAGGCTTTAGAGCTTGGCTGAGCCCGCGGGCTCCATCACTGATCGTGGTGGAGCCCGCGGGCTTTTGCGTTACAGCTTCGGTCTGTCCCGGGCCCAGCCGGTCCGTGCCAAGCAGTGCTCGGGCCTGCAGCGCAGGTTGGCGATCCGCTGCGCCGGCTGCCCCGGCTACACATGGTGGGGGAGAGCATGCGAGCGGAGATGCGTCGAGGGCGCCTTCTGGGCCCAGGTTCCGTTTTGCCCCGGACCGGAGTCGGAAGGTGGAGAACCCGCCAGGAAGCGCGGCCGCGGGAATCCCGAGAAAGCGCCGAGATTGGCCGCTAGCGCATAAACATGCAAATGAGTTCAAATTATTTCATCATGCGTTTAACCCCATGATCTCGCGGTTTACGGGCTCCCAACCCCTGAAAACATGGGAAATTCATTGGAATTTGCCAGCTTTCGGTTCTGTGTCGCGAGCAAGAAATGTTACCATTGAAGCACTGAGTTATTCAGCGGTGTCTGCATGGGACCCCCAAGACTATGCAGGCGCTGGATGGGTAAGTTTCCCCAAAGCTTATTCATCGACAAGTAGCCTGCATCTAGCGTCCCCCAAGTGCTAGATGCAGGCCTTGTCTTTTTAAATTGCGAATCGCGTGGGCAGGATCACCTCCCTGTCGATGTCGCTGAATTTGGATGAGGGCATGACGCACGCCTACAATAGAAATACCGAAGACCGTCGGTTGAGCATTTATGCTCCTAAAGGTCCGCAAGGACAACCAACGCAGGTTTCATAGATTTGCTTTGACTTGAATGAGTTAAACTGCCCTGTGCTCCTGCGCGGGGCCTTTTTTATGGCCTCGCCGGTTATGAAACGGTACCGAACAAATCCCCGGAAGGAGTGTTATGGCAACCCCGAGCAAGACTGCAGCGATTGAAGAGATCACTGCTGACTTCAAAGATTCGTCTGCGGCTGTCTTGACCGAATACCGTGGGCTTACCGTTGCACAGCTCAAGGATCTGCGCCGCTCGCTTGGTCAGGAGACCAAGTACGCCGTTGTGAAGAACACCTTGACCGCTATCGCAGCGAAGGAAGCCGGCATCGAAGCTTTCGATGACCAGCTTTCCGGTCCGACCGCTATCGCCTTCATTAAGGGCGATGCAGTTGCTGCCGCAAAGAGCCTCACGGAGTTCGCCAAGGTCAACGAAAAGCTGGTTATCAAGACCGGTTGGTTCGAAGGCAAGGCACTTGACACGGCTGGCATCGAAGCCCTGGCTGCACTGGAATCGCGCGAGACTCAGCTGGCACGTGTTGCTGCCGTGCTGCAGGCTCCAGCTTCCGCCGCTGCCCGCGTCGTCGACGCCCTGCGTGCAAAGCTCGAAGAGAACGGTGGCGCTGCCGCCGAGGAAGCCCCGGCAGAAGCCTAAGCTTTCGAGATTCTCTCGCAACGTAACCCAAATTCATAGGCCGCAAGGCCAAAACCGAAAGGACGCCGACCATGGCGAAGCTCACCAACGAAGAGCTGCTTTCCGCATTCAAGGAAATGACCATCATCGAGCTCTCCGAGTTCGTTAAGGAATTCGAAGAGACCTTCGACGTTACCGCTGCTGCTGTTGCAGTTGCAGGTCCGGCTGCCGGCGCAGAAGCCGCTGCTGAAGAGCAGACCGAATTCGACGTAGTTCTGGAGGCGGCTGGCGACAAGAAGATCGCAGTCATCAAGGAAGTTCGCGCACTGACTTCCCTGGGCCTGAAGGAAGCTAAGGAGCTCGTTGACGCAGCTCCTAAGGCTCTGCTTGAGGGTGTTGCAAAGGACGCTGCTGAGAAGGCCAAGGAAGCCCTCGAAGCTGCCGGTGCAACCGTTACCGTTAAGTAAGTTACGCGGTCACTCGCAACTTATTACCAAGGGTCCACAGGTTTCGATCTGTGGGCCCTTGGCCGTTAACTGAATGAATACTTAGAAATACCTTTATAACGTTTCTATTAACAGCGTTTTTATAGGTTCAGTGTTTAAGCTTATTAGCGTGCCAAAAAGCGATACCCTTCAGAAGCGTAAACCAGCCCCGCGCTTGGGTTTGCTGGACGGGCTACGCATCACCGCCGCCGTGGTCGTAGTCCTCTATCACTACACCGCGTGGGGCCACAATTTTTGGGGCCAGTATGCCCCCGACGCCTGGCCGGTGCTCTCCGTGGCAACCCGCTACGGCCAAATCGGCGTCCAACTGTTCTTCCTGATCTCCGGATTCGTCATCCTGATGTCGTTGCAGGGGAAATCAGTCATCCAGTTCATCGGATCGCGCGTGGGCAGGCTCTATCCCGCCTATTGGGTCGCCGTGCTCGCCGCGGCCCTGTTGTCCTTCGTGATCTGGCCATCGATCGCCGATGGACGCGCCCCCTCTGACATCCTGCCGAATTTGACCATGATGCAAACGGCTTTCGAGGTGCGGCATCTCGACGGCGTGTATTGGACGCTCTGGGTCGAGCTGCGCTTCTACATCCTGCTGGGCGTGATGCTGCTTTGCGGCTTGATCACCAACAAATCGATCATGCTGCTCTCGGTGCTCTGGCCGGCTTTGGGCCTCTACCTGCACTTCACCAGCTACGCCAAGCTCCAGGAATGGATCGCGGGCCCTTATGCTGCACTGTTCGCCGCAGGCATGGTGCTCTACCTGATCTACCGCAGCGGACACAGCGTGCTGCGCTGGTTGGCCGTGGCATTCAATACGGTGATTGCCGCCTACTTCACGGGCTTCAAGGGCAGTGAAGACGCGTTGCAGTTGTCGAACATGCACGTGCCCGCATGGCATTTCCAGCTGCTGATCGTGCTCTGCGTGGGCCTGCTGGCCCTGTGCACACTAACCCCGCTGCAACATGTCCAAGCCAAATGGCTGGCCGTGGCGGGGTCCCTGACCTTCCCGCTGTACTTGTTCCATCAGCTTTGGGGATGGTGGATTATCGAGCAGCTGCATGGCCAGGTGAACAAGTATCTCCTCTTGGCCGGCACCATCGCGGTGCTGATGCTGTGGTCCTACGTGGTCGTGCGGTTCATCGAGAATCCGCTGGGCCTGCTCCTGCGCAATGGCACCATCGCGGGACTGACCAAGGCCAAGGCCGCAGTCCGGATCGTCTTTGCGAAGCCCGACGTGGCTATTCCTGAGTCGAAATATCGGCAATCGTGGCCTCAAAGCCGCTGACCAGGTCTTGGGGATCCACCAGCAGCCCATGCAGCGGATCACCGCTGCCCATGGCCACGCGTTCCGGTACCGGCTCGGCGAAAACGCTGGCGTCGATGATGACCGGCAATGCGGTATGGGAGCCAAAAGGCGTGATGGTGCCGCGCGCGTAATGCGTCACGGCCAATGCGGTCTGCGCATCGGGCAGGGAGAGCTTGTTGACCTGGAGCACCGCGCGGATCTTGGGCCAATCCAGCTTCCGGCCGCCCGGAATCAGGGCGAAGACGAAAGAATCGTCCGAACGCTTGAGCACCAGGGTCTTGAGCAGGTGTTCGGGAACCACACCCAGCAGTTCGGCGGCTTCCTCCAGGGACTTCGCCGCAGCGCGGGGCACGATGTCGATCGGCACCTCGCGCCGTGCGGCATCCAACAGAACGCGGGTCATTGCTTCCGACGACTTCAGATCCGACATTGAAACTACTCCTCATCACGTGACCAGGCTGGTCGCAATCCAGATGCGCAGCGCAGCGACCGCGGCGTGCTTATAGCTGAGCCTAGTGCAGAAGAATCGGCAAGGGGCGTATGCCGATGCGATACTCGCCGTAGCGATGCCCAGTTCCAGGCGGGGCATGCAGTAAGAAAAGCACCAACACCCGTTGCCGCGATGATGGGGCCGATCGCCGAGGTTCGGAAGTCATGAAGCGAGAAAATTTTCGAAGGTCGCAAAAACAGCGTCATTCTGGCCCCTGGATGCAGCATCAACGGCCGCACTGCACTGCTGTGACTAATCGCACGTTGAGGTTTTCCCGCGAATCCGCGCGATCGAAATGTGAACCAGTTCATATGCGGGTGATGCTTTGGGCGCATAAAAAATGCCGGAATCATCTGGGAAAAGTGTCGATCCGGGGGAGTGGGGCACGCGGAATACCGCGGGAAACCCGGGATCCCGGGATGCGTGGGGGCCGACCTGCGTGAGCAGAACCCAAAACTATAGCACGGATTCCGGGCGGAGGTGTCGACAAGTGCAAATTCCTCCGGTAAGGTTGAAATTTGCGCCTTACTGTTTGCGCGCGCGGCCTTCATATAGCGGTGGGTCTCGTGGACGAAAAATGAGGGCCTGTCCTATGACAGGCACCTTAGCACGGTAAGCGTTCGGAAACCTGACGGTCTTTGGAAGGATCCATCTTGGTCGCCTCGAGCAACCCTAACAACCAAACCGCTAGTTCGGCTCGCGATGCTGCATACGCTGGCCGACTTTCTTTTGCAAAGATTCACGAACCACTTGAAGTGCCTAACCTGCTGGCATTGCAGACCGAGAGCTTTGACCGCCTCGTCGGCAACGAGCGCTGGGTAGAGCGCCTGACCAAGGCTGAAGCCGCTGGCGACTCCAGCGTGCCGAACACCTCGGGTCTGGCCGAAATCTTCGAGGAAATCTCCCCGATCGAGGACTTCCAGGACACCATGTCCCTGAGCTTCTCGGATCCGGAGTTCGCTGATCCGAAGTACACCATTGCGGAGTGCAAGGACCGCGACGCCACCTACTCGGCACCGCTGTACGTCAAGGCCGAATTCATGAACAATGAAACCGGCGAAATCAAGCAGCAGACCGTGTTCATGGGCGATTTCCCGCTGATGACCGAAAAGGGCACCTTCATCATCAACGGCACCGAGCGTGTCGTCGTGTCCCAGCTGGTCCGCTCCCCGGGCGCCTACTTCGAGTCCGCACCGGACAAGACCAGTGACAAGACCATCTACTCGGCACGCATCATCCCGTCCCGCGGTGCATGGTTCGAACTGGAAATCGACAAGCGCGACCAGATCGGCGTACGCCTTGACCGCAAGCGCAAGCAGTCGGTCACCGTCCTGCTGAAGGCCCTGGGCTGGAGCGAAGAGCAGATCCTGTCCGAATTCGGCCAGTACGACTCGGTGCGCGCCACCCTTGAGAAGGACAACATCAAGGACCAGAACGAAGCGCTTCTGGACATCTACCGCAAGCTGCGTCCAGGCGAGCCTCCTACGGTCGAGGCGGCCCAGGCCCTGCTGAAGAACATGTACTTCGAGCCGAAGCGCTACGATCTGGCCAAGGTCGGTCGTTACAAGATCAACCGCAAGCTCGGCGTCGAGACCCCGGTCAACGCGGAGAACGCCTCGGTGCTCTCGATCGACGACCTGGTCGCCATGATCCGCTACCTCGTTGCGCTGCACGCCGGCGAGAAGACCGTCCAGGGCACCCGCAAGGGCGAGATCGTCGACGTTCCGGTGAACGTGGACGACATCGACCACTTCGGCAACCGCCGCATCCGCGCGGTGGGCGAGCTGATCGAGAACCAGATCCGCACCGGCCTGTCCCGCATGGAGCGTGTTGTGCGCGAGCGCATGACCACCCAGGACGTCGAGGCGATCACCCCGCAGACCCTGATCAACATCCGCCCCGTGGTGGCTGCGATCAAGGAGTTCTTCGGAACCTCCCAGCTTTCGCAGTTCATGGACCAGAACAACCCCCTGGCCGGCCTGACCCACAAGCGCCGCCTGTCGGCCCTGGGCCCGGGCGGCCTGTCGCGCGACCGCGCCGGCATGGAAGTTCGAGACGTCCACCCGTCGCACTACGGCCGCATGTGCCCGATTGAAACCCCCGAAGGCCCGAACATCGGCCTGATCGGTTCGTTGGCGACCTACGGCCGCATCAACGCCTTCGGCTTCATCGAGACCCCGTACCGCAAGGTGTCCAACGGCGTCGTGTCCAACGAGGTCGAGTACCTGACCGCGGACGACGAGCTGCAGCACTACATCGCGCAGGCCAACGCCCCGCTGGACGATAACGGCGCGTTCACCGAAGACGCCGTGCTGGTCCGTGAAAAGGGCGGCGGCGGCGAGCCTGTCATCGTCGACGCCGACGAAGTGACCTTCATGGACGTTTCCCCGCGCCAGATGGTGTCCGTGGCTACCGCCCTGATTCCGTTCCTGGAGCACGACGACGCCAACCGCGCACTGATGGGCGCCAACATGCAGCGCCAGGCTGTGCCGCTGCTGAAGTCGGACCGTCCGCTGGTGGGCACCGGCATGGAGAAGTACGCCGCGATTGACGCCGGCGACTCCGTGGTGGCCAACAAGCCGGGCGTCGTGACCGAGGTATCGGCCGACCTGGTGGTTGTCATGAACGACGACGGCACCGAGTCGATGTACCCGATCATGAAGTTCGCGCGCTCCAACCAGGGCAACGCCTACAACCAGCGCGTGCGCGTGTCCGAAGGCGACCGCCTGGAGTACCAGTCGATCATCGCCGACGGCCCGTCCACCGACAAGGGCGAGCTGTCCCTGGGCAAGAACCTGCTCGTGGCATTCATGTCCTGGGAAGGCTACAACTACGAGGATGCGATCATCCTCTCCCAGCGCATGATCTTCGAGGACGTGCTGACCTCGATCCACATCGAGGAGCACGAGGTCGACGCCCGCGACACCAAGCTGGGCGCCGAGGAAATCACCCGCGACATCCCGAATGTCTCGGAAGACATCCTCTCCCAGCTCGATGACCGCGGCATCGTGTACATCGGTGCAGAGGTCGAGGCCGGCGACGTGCTGGTGGGTCGCGTGACCCCGAAGGGCGAAACCGAGCTGACCCCGGAAGAGCGCCTGCTGCGCGCCATCTTCGGCGAGAAGTCCCGCGAAGTGCGCGACACCTCCCTGAAGGTGCCGCACGGCGAGTCGGGCACCGTCATCGGCGTGCGCATCTTCGACCGCGACAACGACGACGAGCTGAGCCCGGGCGTGAACCAGCTGGTCCGCGTGTACGTGGCCCAGAAGCGCAAGATCACCAACGGTGACAAGCTCGCAGGCCGCCACGGCAACAAGGGCGTCATCTCGAAGATCCTGCCGCTGGAGGACATGCCGTTCCTGGAGGACGGCACTCCGCTGGACGTCGTGCTGAACCCGCTGGGTGTGCCAGGCCGTATGAACGTCGGCCAGGTCATGGAAATCCACCTGGGCTGGGCTGCCAAGCAGGGCTGGAACATCGAGGGAGAGCCGGCTTGGGTCAAGGACCTGCCGAACCTGCCTCGCCAGTCGGGCCCGACCACCGTGGCAACCCCGGTCTTCGACGGCGCCTCGGAAGAGGAAATCCGCGGAATCCTGGATTCGACCAACAAAACCCGCGACGGCGTGCGCCTGATCGGCAACACCGGCAAGGCCCGTCTGTTCGACGGCCGCTCCGGCGAGCCGTTCCCGGATCCGGTTGCTGTCGGCTACATGTACATCCTGAAGCTGCACCACCTGGTGGACGACAAGATCCACGCCCGTTCCACCGGCCCGTACTCCATGATCACCCAGCAGCCGCTGGGCGGTAAGGCGCAGTTCGGTGGCCAGCGCTTCGGTGAGATGGAAGTGTGGGCCCTGGAGGCCTACGGCGCCGCCTACACGCTGCAGGAAATCCTGACCATCAAGTCGGATGATATCCACGGCCGCGTGAAGGTCTACGAAGCCATCGTGAAGGGCGAGAACGTCCCGGAGCCAGGTGTTCCGGAATCGTTCAAGGTTCTGATCAAGGAAATGCAGTCGCTGTGCCTGAACGTCGAGGTGCTCGGCACCGACGGCCAGACAATCGAAATGCGCGAATCGGACGAGGAATCATTCCGTGCCGCAGAAGAGCTCGGCATCGACCTGTCCCGGTCGGAACCGAACTCCGTAGAGGAAGTGTAGTCCGGCGCAGCCGCCCGGACTGCACAGCCCGGGCGGCCGCGCCGCACACCGACTTATTCGTATCGACTTCAGACACCAAAGAAGAGAGAAAAGGACCATATGTCCAACGATTCCTCATTCGGCCTCATGCGCATCAACCTCGCCACCGCGGACGAAATCCGCGCTTGGAGCTACGGCGAGGTCAAGAAGCCTGAAACCATCAACTACCGCACCCTGAAGCCGGAGAAGGACGGTCTTTTCTGCGAAAAGATCTTCGGTCCTTCCCGCGACTGGGAATGCTACTGCGGCAAGTACAAGCGCGTGCGCTTCAAGGGCATCATCTGCGAGCGCTGCGGCGTCGAGGTCACCCGTGCCAACGTGCGCCGCGAGCGCATGGGACACATCGAGCTTGCCGCTCCGGTGACCCACATCTGGTACTTCAAGGGCGTTCCATCGCGCTTGGGCTACCTGCTCGACCTGGCTCCGAAGGACCTGGAAAAGGTCATCTACTTCGCCGCCTACATGATCACTTCGGTGAACGAGGATCGCCGCCACGCGGAGATGCCGAACCTGCAGGCACAGCACGACCTTGAGCTGCGCCAGCTGGCCAACAACGCCGAGGCCGACAAGAAGGCTGTTGCAGCCGACCTGGAAGCCGAGCTGGAGCGTCTGGAAGCAGACGGCGCCAAGAACGCCGAGCTGAACAAGGCCCGCACCCTGGCCGAGAAGACCGTGCTGCAGATCGACAAGCGCGCCAAGGCCGAGTCCGAGCGCCTGCGTGCGGTCTGGGAGCGCTTCAAGGGCCTGAAGGTCGCCGACCTCGAAGGCGACGAAGGCCTGTACCGCACCATGCGCGAGAAGTACGGACTGTTCTTCGAAGGCTCCATGGGCGCCGAGGCGATCCAGAAGCGTCTGGAGAACTTCGACCTTGAAGGCGAAGCCGAAGAGCTCAAGGGCATCATCGAGAACGGCAAGGGCCAGAAGAAGGCCCGCGCCCTCAAGCGCCTGAAGGTCGTCAACGCATTCCTGGCCAATGGCAACTCGCCAAAGGGCATGGTGCTCGACGCCGTTCCAGTGATCCCGCCGGAGCTGCGCCCGATGGTCCAGCTCGACGGTGGCCGTTTCGCCACCTCGGACCTGAACGACCTGTACCGCCGCGTGATCAACCGCAACAACCGACTCAAGCGCCTGCTTGACCTCGGTGCGCCGGAGATCATCGTGAACAACGAAAAGCGCATGCTGCAGGAAGCTGTGGACTCGCTGTTCGACAACGGCCGCCGCGGCCGTCCGGTCACCGGACCGGGCAACCGTCCTCTGAAGTCGCTGTCCGACATGCTCAAGGGCAAGCAGGGCCGCTTCCGCCAGAACCTTCTGGGTAAGCGTGTTGACTACTCGGGCCGTTCGGTCATCGTGGTCGGCCCGCAGCTGAAGCTGCACCAGTGCGGTCTGCCAAAGCAGATGGCTCTGGAGCTCTTCAAGCCGTTCGTGATGAAGCGCCTGGTTGACCTCAACCACGCGCAGAACATCAAGAGCGCCAAGCGCATGGTTGAGCGCTACCGTCCGCAGGTGTGGGATGTCCTCGAAGAGATCATCACCGAGCACCCGGTACTGCTGAACCGTGCACCTACCCTGCACCGCCTGGGCATCCAGGCCTTCGAGCCACAGCTGGTCGAAGGCAAGGCCCTGCAGCTGCACCCGCTGGTTTGCGGCGCGTTCAACGCCGACTTCGACGGCGACCAGATGGCAGTCCACCTGCCGCTGAGCCCCGAAGCCCAGGCTGAAGCACGCATCCTGATGCTGTCCTCGCACAACATCCTGAAGCCTTCGGACGGCCGTCCGGTGGCTCTGCCTTCGCAGGATATGATCATCGGCCTGCACCACCTCACCACCAAGCGTGAGGACGAGACGGGCGCCGGTCGCGTGTTCTCCTCGGTTTCCGAGGCCATCATGGCCAAGGACCGCGGCGAGCTGCACCTGAACGCCCCGATCAAGGTGCGTGTCGACAACTTCGTTCCTTCGGACGAGCAGCCGGCCCCCGAGGGCTGGGAGCCGGGCACCCCGGCACTGCTGGAGACCTCGCTGGGACAGGTGCTGTTCAACGACACCCTGCCTGCGGACTACCCGTGGGTTTCCCGCGTGGCCGGCAAGGATGCGCTCTCGGACATCGTCAACGACCTGGCCGAGCGCTACCCGAAGATTGTCGCAGCGGCAACGCTGGACAACCTGAAGGATGCCGGTTTCCACTGGGCTACCCGCTCGGGCATCACCGTGGCGATCTCGGACATCACCTCGAACATGAACAAGGCCGAAATCCTTGAGCCGTACGAGGAACGCGCCCGCAAGGTGCAGGGTTCGTACGACAAGGGCCTGATCTCCGACATCGAACGCCGCCAGGACCTGATCGACATCTGGACCAAGGCCACCGACGAGGTTGCCGAGGCCATGAAGAACGGCATGGAAGAGCTGAACACCATTAACCGCATGGTGACCTCCAAGGCTCGTGGTAACTGGCTGCAACTGCGCCAGATCGCCGGTATCCGTGGCCTGGTGTCCAACCCTAAGGGCGAGATCATCCCGCGTCCGATCAAGTCCTCCTACCGTGAGGGCCTGTCGGTGCTGGAGTACTTCATCGCAACCCACGGCGCCCGCAAGGGCCTGGCGGATACCGCGCTGAAGACCGCCAACTCGGGTTACCTGACCCGTCGTCTGGTGGACGTCTCGCAGGACGTCATCGTTCGCGAAGAGGACTGCGGCACCAAGCGCGGCCTGACCGTCGCGATCGCGGACTCCTCCTCGGGCATCCGCATCAAGCACGAGACCGTGGAGAACTCGGCCTACACCCGTACGCTGGCCGCCGACGTCAAGGACGCCGAAGGCAACGTACTGGCCGCCGCCGGTTCGGATGCGGGCGATGTGCTGATCGACGAGCTGTACGCTGCAGGCGTGGATGAAATCCGCGTCCGCTCCGTGCTGACCTGCGACTCGGCTGTTGGAACCTGTGCCCTGTGCTACGGCCGTTCGCTGGCCACCGGCAAGACCGTGGACATCGGCGAGGCCGTGGGCATCATCGCCGCGCAGTCCATCGGCGAGCCCGGTACCCAGCTGACCATGCGTACCTTCCACACCGGTGGTGTGGCATCGGCCGACGATATCACCCAGGGTCTGCCCCGTATCCAGGAGCTCTTCGAAGCCCGTACCCCGAAGGGTGTGGCTCCGATGTCGGAGGTCTCCGGTCGCGTGTCGATCGAGGACGACGAGAAGCAGCTGCGTGTTGTGGTGACCCCGGACAACGGCGACGAGAAGCAGGCCTACCCGGTGCTGCGTCGTGCCCGTCTGCTGGTGGAAGATGGCCAGTCCATCATCGCCGGTACCCAGCTGACCAGCGGTACCCTGGACCCGAAGCAGGTGCTGCGAGTTCTGGGCCCACGCGAGGCGCAGAAGTTCCTGGTCCGCGAGGTCCAGGACGTGTACCAGTCCCAGGGTGTGGGCATCCACGATAAGCACGTGGAAGTCATCGTCCGACAGATGCTGCGTCGCGTCACCGTCATCGAGTCCGGCGAGACCGAGCTGCTCCCGGGCGAGCTGGCCGACCGTTCGCGCTTCACCGCTGCGAACCGCAAGGCCGTCGCCGAGGGCAAGCGTCCGGCCGCAGGCCGCGACGAGATGATGGGTATCACTAAGGCATCGCTGGCCACCGACTCGTGGCTGTCGGCTGCTTCCTTCCAGGAAACCACCCGCGTGCTGACCCAGGCCGCGATGGAGGGCAAGGAAGATCCGCTGCGCGGTCTGAAGGAGAACGTGATCATCGGTAAGCTGATCCCGGCCGGTACCGGTCTGGATCGCTACACCCAGGTCGACGTCGAGCCAACCGACGAGGCAAAGGCAACTTTGTTCACCGGCACCTCGGCATTCTCCTCGGGTCTGTACGACGATGCGCTGGAAGGCGGGCTGTCGCCCGAATTCCGCGCCATCTCGATGGACGACTACGACCACGGCTCGGACTTCCGCTAAACCGGACGGCACCGAGGCTGGCAGCTAGCTAGCTCGTAGGGCGCCCGCCGCACACGCAAGTGTGCGGCGGGCGCTTCCGCATTTAAGCCGGAAAGCATCTGTTCACCGTGCAGTTACCCTTTGCTCATCCAGGGATGAAACGGTGCAGTGGTTGACCGCGGGCGGGGGAGATCCCCGACACCCGCCACGAACCGCAAAGGAGACTCGGAGAAGTTGAACACGACATTGAAGGCCATCGCAGCAGGGACCATGGGACTCGGTCTGCTCTTCAGCACCCTGCCGGCACAGGCCGCGCAGCGGATCGACCCGGGCAAGCAGCCCGAATTGCCCTGCGCCGCGGCGCCGCTGGTGAAGGTGGAAACCGGCGCGGTGTTCTCCGATCCGTTGCAGGATACGGCCGGAGCGGTTGCCGAACGGCTGTGCTCCTACTTCAAGCAGGCCGATGCAGGTTCCACCATTTCGCTGGCGGCCTTCGTGATCTCGGGGCAGAGCGGGGAAGACTACGTCGACCAGCTGCTGGCGGCCCACGCGCGCGGAGTCAATATCCAGGTGGTGATGGACGGCTGGCAGATTTCCAAGGCCCCGGCGGCGCGGCTGATCAAGACGCTGGGCACCGACACGAGCCAAGGCTCCTGGGTGGCGGTGTGCTCGAACAAGTCGCCCGAAGGCAACACCAGCTCCTGCCAGGGGACCAAGGGCATGCACAACAAGTTCGCGCTGTTCTCCTCGGTCTCCGGCCAGCAGAACGTCGTGGTGCAGTCCTCTGCCAATGTCACGGATGTGAACCATGTGAGCTACTGGAACAATGCGTTGACCGTGACCGGCGATGACGGGCTGTACCGCGCCTACCATTCCTACCATGCGGACATGGCCCGCATGGAGCAGACCCCGGATTACCACCGCACCGAGGCCTCGCACGGCCCGTCCGGAGCAACGGTGGCGCGCTTCTTCCCGGCGGCCGCTGCCGACCCGGTGGCGCAGCGGCTCTCAGAGCTGCAGTGCAAAAACAAGAACAGCACGGTGGCGGTCGCCATGAGCGAGTGGGACGATACGCGCACCGCCATCGCCGAAGAACTCGGACGGCTCAAGAGCCAGGGCTGCGCCGTCAGCGTGGCCGCCGGACCGGTCGGCGAGCAGGTCGCCGGTGTCCTGGCTGCAGCGGGTATCGAACACCGCTCAGTAGAGGATACGTCTACTACAGGACGTGTGCACTCGAAGTACCTCGTGGTTTCCGGAATGCGGGACAACGCCTCGCCGGAAGGACGCCGCGGGGACTCCTCATTCGTCTTCACCGGCAGCCACAATTACAATTCCACCAGCCTGCGGCGCAATGACGAGGCCATCCTGGAACTGCACAACCGCAAGGCGGTCAAGGCCTACCAGGACAATGCCCGGAGGCTGATGCAGGTCGGCATGCCGGTCAGCGAGTAGCATCAGGATCCTCAAAGTAGATTTATCTTCTGGATGAGTTAGCGACTAGTTCCAATGGCGAATCCTTCCCTGTCCTGTTCAACGGAGCGCCATCTCGTGGCGGCGGCGCGTTCACGCGCGGGGGATAGGTTGGAGCCAAGTTCCTCGCCGGCCGGTGGCATCAAGCAGCAATCGCACGGTGCCCGGACGGTGAGATAGCTTACTGTTCATGGTGCAGGGGCCGATTAATGCTAGAGTTAAGGCAATTGTTTTATGTGTGGCAAAATGGACACGGTCCGGGTTGCGGGTAGGTTGCGCAACGAATGCCACACTTTCGCACGCCTAGGGACATTCTGATCCTGGATGGGCGGTAAAGCAAGCAGTTAGTGCTGCAGAGGAAAGTGTCAGCCCCCATAAGGCCGCCGCTCCGATGCCGTGCCGAAGAACTTAGACAATGGAAGGACACGAAAGTGCCTACTATTCAGCAGCTGGTCCGCAAGGGCCGCTCGCCTAAGGTCGTAAAGACCAAGGCTCCTGCCCTTAAGGGCAACCCAATGCGCCGTGGCGTGTGCACTCGCGTGTACACCACCACCCCGAAGAAGCCGAACTCGGCACTGCGTAAGGTAGCACGTGTGCGCCTTGCCGGTGGTATTGAGGTCACCGCTTACATTCCAGGTGTCGGTCACAACCTGCAGGAACACTCCATCGTGCTCGTTCGCGGTGGTCGTGTGAAGGACTTGCCAGGTGTCCGCTACAAGATTGTTCGTGGTGCTCTGGATACCCAGGGTGTGAAGGATCGTAAGCAGGCTCGTTCCCGCTACGGTGCAAAGAAGGATGGTAAGTAATGCCTCGTAAGGGTCCGGCGCCAAAGCGCCCACTAGTTTCTGATCCAGTTTACGATTCCCCATTGGTCACTCAGCTGATCAACAAGGTTCTCGTGGACGGCAAGAAGTCCACCGCAGAGCGCATTGTTTACGGTGCACTCGAAGGTGCAGCTGCAAAGTCCGGCGCCGACGCAGTGTCGACCCTCAAGAAGGCCATGGATAACATCCGTCCGGCCCTTGAGGTTCGTTCCCGCCGTGTTGGTGGCGCGACCTACCAGGTTCCTGTTGAGGTCAAGCCAGGCCGTGCAACCGCACTGGCTCTGCGCTGGCTGGTTGGCTACTCGAAGGCTCGCCGCGAGAAGACCATGATCGAGCGTCTGATGAACGAGATCCTGGATGCTTCGAACGGTCTGGGTGCAGCTGTGAAGCGTCGCGAAGACACTCACAAGATGGCCGAGTCCAACAAGGCATTCGCCCACTACCGCTGGTAAGAACCGCTTGGAATTGCTGGGCGTCTACCGGCGCCCAGCAGTTCCAGCATCACCTCTTAGGGAGACAACGTGGCACAGGACGTGCTGACTGACCTGAACAAGGTCCGCAACATCGGCATCATGGCTCACATTGATGCCGGTAAGACCACTACTACCGAGCGCATCCTTTTCTACACGGGTGTAAACCACAAGCTCGGTGAGACCCACGACGGTGGCGCAACCACCGACTGGATGGAGCAGGAAAAGGAACGCGGTATCACCATTACCTCCGCGGCCGTGACTTGCTTCTGGAACAAGAACCAGATCAACATCATCGATACCCCGGGCCACGTTGACTTCACCGTTGAGGTGGAGCGCTCGCTGCGCGTGCTCGATGGCGCCGTTGCCGTGTTCGACGGCAAGGAAGGCGTTGAGCCTCAGTCCGAGACCGTTTGGCGTCAGGCTGACAAGTACAACGTTCCACGTATCTGCTTCGTGAACAAGATGGACAAGCTCGGTGCTGACTTCTACTTCACCGTAGACACCATCATCAACCGCCTGGGTGCCAAGCCGCTGGTCATGCAGCTGCCAATCGGCTCCGAGTCGGAGTTCACCGGCGTGGTGGACCTGCTGACCATGAAGGCATTCGTCTGGGAAGGCGACTCCAAGGGTGACGTCACCATGGGTGCCGCCTACGAGACTCGCGAAATTCCTGCAGACCTGCAGGAAAAGGCCGAAGAGTACCGCGCCAAGCTGATTGAAGATGTCGCAGAGGCATCCGAAGAGCTCATGGAGAAGTACCTCGAAGGCGAAGAGATCTCCATCGACGAGCTCAAGGCCGGCATCCGCAAGCTGACCGTGAACTCGGAAGCCTACCCGGTCTTCTGTGGTTCGGCGTTCAAGAACCGTGGTGTCCAGCCGATGCTGGACGCCGTGATCGACTTCCTGCCAACCCCGCTCGACGTGGGCGCCATGGTGGGTCACGATCCAAAGAACGAGGAAATCGAGCTCACTCGCGAGCCTTCCGAGGATGCACCATTCTCGGCACTGGCTTTCAAGATCGCTGCTCACCCGTTCTTCGGCCAGCTGAACTTCATCCGCGTTTACTCCGGCAAGGCAGAGTCCGGCGCACAGCTGCTGAACTCGACCAAGCAGAAGAAGGAACGCGTTGGCAAGCTCTTCCAGATGCACGCCAACAAGGAACAGCCGGTAGACGAGATCCACGCAGGTCACATCTACGCTGTGATCGGCCTGAAGGACACCACCACCGGTGACACCCTGTGCGATCCGCAGAACCCGATCGTCCTCGAATCGATGACCTTCCCGGATCCAGTGATCTTCGTGGCCATCGAGCCAAAGACCAAGGGCGACCAGGAAAAGCTGTCGACCGCTATTCAGAAGCTGTCGGCGGAGGATCCAACCTTCACCGTCTCGCTGAACGAAGACACCGGCCAGACCGAAATCGGCGGCATGGGCGAACTCCACCTGGATATCCTGGTGGACCGCATGAAGCGCGAATTCCGCGTGGAAGCCAACGTCGGCAAGCCGCAGGTTGCATACCGCGAAACCATCAAGAAGGCTGTGGAGAAGGTCGACTTCACCCACAAGAAGCAGACCGGTGGTTCGGGCCAGTTCGCAAAGGTCCAGGTCTCCTTCGAGCCTCTGGAAGTTGTGGACGGCGTTACCTACGAGTTCAAGAACGCCGTCACCGGCGGTCGCGTGCCTCGTGAGTACATCCCGTCGGTTGACGCTGGTATCCAGGACGCCATGCAGTACGGCATCCTCGCCGGCTACCCGCTGGTCGGCGTGAAGGCCACCCTCATCGACGGTGCCTACCACGACGTTGACTCCTCGGAAATGGCGTTCAAGATCGCCGGTTCGCAGGTCTTCAAGGAAGGTGCACGCCGCGCCAACCCTGTTCTGCTTGAACCGCTGATGGCCGTTGAGGTTCGTACCCCGGAAGAGTACATGGGCGACGTTATCGGCGACCTGAACTCCCGCCGTGGCTCGATCCAGGAGATGTCCGACGCCGCAGGCGTCAAGGTCATCCGCGCTGCTGTTCCGCTGTCTGAGATGTTCGGTTACATTGGTGACCTGCGTTCGAAGACTCAGGGTCGTGCAGTCTACTCGATGACCTTCGACAGCTACTCTGAGGTCCCGAAGGCAGTTGCCGACGAGATCATCCAGAAGGCCCGCGGCGAGTAATCGCCGAAGGCACTAAAACTTGGCCGTGACCCCCGTGTGGGGAAGTGGCCGATCGCAAGGCCGGCGGAGATCCGTCGACGCCGGCCTTGCAAACGGCCAACGAGGGATTTGCATCACATGCAGGGCCCGCAGAGGACCGAAATTTCCATATTTATCCATGCCCCCAGTAGACTATTTGAAGTTCGTTTGCGAACCGCGCAGACGAAGAAAGTCTTCTGTAAATGTTTCTAGGAGGAACTTGTGGCAAAGGCAAAGTTCGAGCGCAGCAAGCCGCACGTCAACATTGGTACCATCGGTCACGTTGACCACGGTAAGACCACTCTGACCGCAGCGATCTCCAAGGTCCTGGCTGACAAGTACCCGGATCTGAACGAGCAGCGCGACTTCGCTAACATTGACTCGGCTCCGGAAGAGCGCCAGCGCGGTATTACCATCAACATCTCGCACATCGAGTACCAGACCGAGAAGCGTCACTACGCACACGTTGATGCTCCAGGCCACGCTGACTACGTCAAGAACATGATCACCGGTGCTGCCCAGATGGACGGCGCGATCCTGGTTGTTGCCGCAACTGACGGCCCAATGGCTCAGACCCGCGAGCACGTTCTGCTGGCCCGCCAGGTTGGTGTTCCTACCCTGATGGTCGCACTGAACAAGTCCGACATGGTTGACGACGAAGAGCTGCTCGAGCTCGTGGAGATGGAAGTTCGCGAACTTCTGTCCTCGCAGGGCTTCGATGGCGACGACGCACCAGTCATCAAGGTTTCCGCTCTGAAGGCGCTGGAAGGCGATCCAAAGTGGGTTGCAGCTGTTGAAGAACTGATGGAAGCTGCTGACAACTTCATCCCGGATCCAGTTCGCGACCGCGACAAGCCATTCCTGATGCCGATCGAGGACGTCTTCACCATCACCGGTCGCGGTACCGTGGTGACCGGTCGCGCCGAGCGTGGCACCCTGGCCATCAACTCCGAGGTCGAGATCGTTGGCATCCGCCCGATCCAGAAGACCACCGTTACCGGTATCGAGATGTTCCACAAGCAGCTCGACGAAGCATGGGCAGGCGAGAACTGTGGTCTGCTGCTTCGCGGTCTGAAGCGCGACGATGTTGAGCGCGGCCAGGTTGTCGTAGCCCCAGGCTCGATCACCCCGCACACCAACTTCGAAGCCAACGTCTACATCCTGTCGAAGGACGAAGGCGGACGTCACAACCCGTTCTACTCGAACTACCGTCCGCAGTTCTACTTCCGCACCACCGACGTCACCGGCGTTATCACCCTCCCAGAGGGCACCGAAATGGTTATGCCAGGCGACAACACCGAAATGTCGGTTGAGCTGATCCAGCCAATCGCCATGGAAGAGGGCCTCGGCTTCGCTATCCGCGAAGGCGGCCGCACCGTTGGTTCGGGCAAGGTCACCAAGATCACCAAGTAGTTTCTGCTTGACGATCTAGACCCTGGTGGTCTATCGGCAATCCCCGCCACTCATCACGAGTGGCGGGGATTTCTGTCTTAAACGGCGCCTAGAGTAGCGAGTAATTCTAAAAGGTGGTCTAATTGATGCGGGCGGGGTTTTGCCGCCGGATTGAAGAATCATTTGCGAGGGGAGCGCCGAGGCGATGGAAATAGTCGTGGCACTGGTATTCATCGCGGCGGCATACTTTGTCGGCCGCAACAGGGGTCGTCAGGCTCCCTCCAGCGACGCGCCGGCCCTGCGCGAGGCCCGCGCGACCGCCTGGCGGGAAGGCTATGACGCCGCGGTCCAATACCTCGGCGAGCCACGCGGCGCAACAGCACCGCAGTACGCCGACCACGCTCCCGCACCAGCCGCTCCCGAACCGGCGACTCCCGAACCGGCGGAGCAACAGCCTGCCGCTGTCCTCCCGCTTGATGCGATACAGCCGCCGCTTGCCACCTCCTCCACTGCTAATGGGGATCCGGGCTCGTGGCGCGAGCGGCCGCGCATCCTGCAGACCACCGGAAACCGGGCGGCGGCCCAGCCTCCGGCTCCGGCCTCGGCGGCCAAGGTTCTGAGCAAGCGGGAACGCGAGCTGCGCAATATCAACGTGACCCTCTATGTTGCCGCCCTGATGATCGTGGCAGCGGGCGCGCTCTTCCTCAGCTTCGCCCTTCCGCCATTGGCCAAACTCGTGGCGCTCTTCGCGCTGGCCGTTGCCTTCTACGGCGGGGGATTGGTTGTCCATGCCACCCGGGAATCCCTCCGGCCCGCGGCTGCAGCATTCGCCGGCACCGGACTGGCCCTGCTCCCGCTGTGCGCCATAGCGACCTACAACACCGTGCACCTCAGCGGGCCGACAGTGTGGCTGGTTTTCTCCGCCATTGCCACAGTGGCGGTCGGCTACGCCACGGTGCGCTTCCGTTCCCGCGTGCTCGCATGGCTTGCCGTGCTGATCTTGGTCAGCACCGCCATGGCCGGCGCGGCGAGCATGCAGCGCGGCGTGTTCTATTACCTGCTTTTCCTGCTGGTGCTCTCGATCATCCTGCTGCTCGCGGCCACGCGCAGCCCGGCGGTGCGCGCCTCCATCTTCTTCCAGGCGCTGCAGGCCACGGCCCAGCTGCTTCCCGCGCTGGTGCTGGCCCTGGCTGTCGTGCTGTCCCCGGACTTGGCGGCCCGGGACTTCCTCTGGGTCTTCTTCCTGCTGACGATTCAGCTGCTGCTGTCCGTCCGGCTGTTTGCCACGGCACGGCACCTGCGCTTCCTGGCCGCCCGGGCCAGCGCCCTGCTCACGGTCATCGCCGGCTGCGCACTGCTGGAGCTGCCGGCCTCATCCACCGCGCTGGTTGTGGCGGTACTGTTCGCCGCCCAGGCGCTGCTGGTCGTACTGGCCGGCGAAAGCTACCGAGCCATCTTCAAGCTCGACGTAACGCTGTGGCGCATCGAGCGGGCAACGCTGTGGATGCTGACGGTTCTGTCTGTGCTCACCGCCTATGAGTTGGCGGGTTTTGGCGCTGCTATCTGGCTGATCAGCTTCGCGGTGGTGCCGGTGCTCATGCTCGCTGCGGTCCCCGCGCTGTGGTGGCAGGCCAAGATCGAACTCGCGGCCCTGCTGGTGCTCGCCTTCCTTCCCGGAATGGATGCGGCCGGAGAGCCATGGCGGCTGCTGCCCACGCTGGGAGCGGCCCTGCTGGTTGTGCTCGCCCTGCGGCCGCGGATCGCGGGACCGTGGAGCCTCGCCTACCGGATGATCGCGTGGGCATTGTGCCTGTCGCTTGGCGTCACCTCTGGCGCCGCGGTGGGCGAGCTGCTGCACCCGGCGCAGCCCGCGGCATCCGGCATGGCCGGCGTCCTGGGCCTGTGGGCTGTCCTCTTCATCTGGTGGGCCGTTGACATCGCGGCCGCCGGAAACCAGACGCTGGGCTTCCGAAGTTTCGACCTGCGCCTGCTACGTATGGCCGCCAGCGCGGGCCTGGCGCTGGCGAGCCTGACCCTGCTCGTCGGCCTTGACGCCGCGGACACCGCATCCTTCTACGGCCTGGAGACGGTCGAATGGTTTGTTGCGGGCGCGGCGCTCACCATCGGGCTGACCATCGTGGCCGCACTGCGTGCCGCGCCCGTGAGCCGGAACGTGGAACAGGCGGTGCGCTGCATCGCGGCCGGTGTCCTGGCCCTGGTCTACCTGCTGAGCCTGGGCGTGAGCCTGTGGCAGCCTGCACCGGTGTTCGCCCTGGTGATCTTGGCCTATTACCTGGTCGAATCCCGACGGTCTCAGCTTGCCGGCTGGAAGATGGCCTACGTGGGCGCCGCCCAGCTCACCTTCTCCAGCGCCGTCTGGTGGTTCACCGAGCATATGGACTTCGACCGCCACGGGCAGTTCGCCATGTTCACCGTATCCCTGATCCTGCCGCAGCTTGCCCGGCTCGGAACCGCATGGCGTCGGCGCCGGGAACTGCGCAATGAACTTCGCTTTATCGCGTGGGGCATGCTGGCCTTCATCCCCGTATCCACGCTGGCCTACGCCGGCTGGGGGCTGGCCGCGGACAGGGGAGTGCTGCTGCTGGAAAGCTTGCTGTTCGGGTTGTACGGGGCAGTGCTGTATCTGGCGGACCGTTCGGAGGGATGGCGGCGGCAGTACTATCTGATCGCGCCGCTGCTTGGCCTGCTCGCGCTGATCCAGGTCCCCGCTTGGAACCTGCCCGTGCAGACCGGATGGATCCGCAGCTCGTGGTGGGATACCACCGTCGCCTTCGCGCTGCTGCTGGTTCTTTCCGCTTCGGCGGCGGCCGCGGAGTGGCTCCTGCGAGACCGCCCGAACCTGGGGGTGGCGCTCGGCGCGGGGATGTTCCTCCCGCTGCTGGTACTCAACGCCTGGAACCCCGCCGAGGGCTGGGTGATTGCCAGCGCCGTGCTGGCCGCAGCGATCTTCGCCCTGATGGTGCACACCCGAGCAGTCGCCTGGTTCGCGCTGGGCGCCGGCATCTTCGCCAGCGGCGCCCTGCTGTACTCGGTGCAGCTATGGCGCGACAAGCAGCTGCTGAACCGGTTGCAGAGCATGGACGTGGCCTGGGCGCTGCTGGCCGCCGCCTTCATCTTCTACATCATGGCGGCAACCCACGGCCGCTTTGCCGGGACGCGGCCGAGCTATCCCGCAGCGCAGTACCGGGCGGAAGATGCCAAGGGATCCGCCTCGCGGCTGTATCTGCTGATGGGGCTGGCTTCGGCCTTCGCCGCCGGAACCTTGGCGCATCTGGAGAATCACAGCCCCGGCCCGGTGCTGGGCGGCGCCGCACTGGTCTTCGCGGTGGCAGTGGCCCTGCGGGTCTTCGAATGCCCGCCGCGGCTGAAGCCCTTCACCGTCGACCTGCTGCTTCCGCTGGCCGTCTGCCTGGGCATCAGCAGCTATGCGACCCTGGCTCACCTCCCGGCGGCCAGCATCCTGGCGTCCTATGCCAGCCTGGTGCTCGTGCTGCTCGCCGTCTGGCGCCACCTGCAGAAAACACCGGTGCTGGCGCACCGGTATCTCGTCGCCGCCGGCATCATGGCGAACCTGGCGATGCTGGCGAACCTGGCCGATGCCAGCCACGTCGCCAGGATCTACGCGCTCGTCTTCTTCGCGGCATTGATTGCCTACGGACTGAAGCAGGGCCGGAGGCTGTACATCTGGTGGGGCGCAGCCACCATAACCCTGGCGGTGCTCTGGTCGCTGCGGTCGCTGGCTTTCCTCTGGCTGGTGATCCTCGGGGCGGGGCTGATCGTCGCCGCGGTCATCAAGCTCTCCCGGGTGGACGGCTCCAAGCAGGGCGGGGGAGCGGCCGACGTTGCGGCGTCGCGGGATTCCCGGCCGGGCCAGTTCCCTGCCGCCGATGCTCCACAGCCGCCGCGCGGCAGGCCTGGGGCAGACGGCGACCAGCAGGAGCCGGGGCAGCCCGGCTAGCCCTTGAGGGCGCGTGAGGTCAAGATCACGCGCCCGGATGCGCATAAAAGATTTGCGCGATCCCCGCCGACCTGTCAGACTAGATAAGTTGCTTCGGTGCAACCCGATCCCCGATTTTTGGGGTAATCGGCTGGTTTGAACGACCGGGATCGACTCTCACGCAGGATAATGCCTGGGGTTCGGGATCGATACAATTGCTTCAAGCTATAAGTCCCTCGTTGAAAGTGAAAACTTTTGCGAGCTGTCGTGACTAAAATTTTCGCGACACGCCCGACTTCGGGGGTCGGAGCCTCCTGAGGTTGAGGAACCCGGATTTCATTCGGATTCAGCCGCAGCGTAAGGCGTGCCGGCTCGTAAGAGCCCGTATTAGGCACAGAACTTGTTAATAGTGCTATCAGAAAGAGGCATGACGCCATGGCGGGACAGAAAATCCGCATCCGGCTGAAGTCGTATGACCACGAGGTCATTGACGTTTCAGCCCGGAAGATCGTTGAGACGGTAACGCGCGCAGGCGCCACCGTAGTCGGCCCAGTGCCGCTGCCAACGGAGAAGAACGTGTACTGCGTTATCCGTTCGCCACACAAGTACAAAGACAGCCGTGAGCACTTCGAAATGCGCACGCACAAGCGTCTGATCGACATCGTCGATCCGACCCCGAAGGCTGTTGATTCGCTGATGCGTCTCGACCTGCCGGCGGACGTCAACATCGAAATCAAGCTTTAAGGGGAGGTGGCGAGAAAACTATGACCGCAACCCGCAATGTTAAGGGCCTGCTGGGCACGAAGCTCGGCATGACCCAGGTTTGGGACGAGAACAACAACCTGATCCCTGTCACCGTCGTGCAGGCTGATAGCAACGTTGTCACCCAGCTTCGCAACGCTGACCGCGATGGCTACACCGCAGTTCAGATCGGCTACGGCCAGATCGATCCGCGCAAGGTAACCAAGCCACTGGCAGGTCACTTCGAAGCTGCAGGCGTGACCCCACGTCGTCACCTGGTAGAGCTGCGCACCGCAGACGCTGCCGAGTACGCAGCTGGCCAGGAATTGTCCGTAGAGCTCTTCGAAGCCGGCCAGAAGGTCGACGTCGTTGGCACCTCCAAGGGCAAGGGCTTCGCCGGCGTTATGAAGCGTCACAACTTCGCTGGCGTCTCCGCTTCGCACGGTGCTCACAAGAACCACCGTAAGCCAGGTTCCATCGGCGGCGCATCGACCCCAGGTCGCGTTTTCCGTGGACAGAAGATGGCCGGTCGCATGGGTGCTGAGCGTGTAACGACTCAGAACCTGACCATCCACGCCATCGACGCTGAGAAGAACCTCCTGCTGATCAAGGGTGCCGTTCCAGGCGCCCGCGGCCGCGTCGTCCTCGTACGCACCGCCGTGAAGGGAGCATAAGTAAATGACCAAGGCACTTAACGTCGAACTGCCTGCAGAGATCTTCGACGTACAGACCAACGTCCCGCTGCTGCACCAGGTTGTCGTTGCACAGCTGGCTGCTGCCCGTCAGGGTACCCACAAGGTCAAGGACCGCTCCGAGGTTTCGGGTGCAGGTCGCAAGCCGTTCAAGCAGAAGGGTACCGGCCGCGCCCGTCAGGGTTCGATCCGCGCTCCTCACATGACCGGTGGCGGCATCGTCCACGGCCCAACCCCGCGCGACTACTCGCAGCGTACCCCGAAGAAGATGAAGGCTGCTGCACTGCGCGGCGCCCTGTCGGATCGCGCACGCTTCGATCGCGTCCACGTCATTGAAAACCTGGTTGCCGGTGAAACCCCGTCGACCAAGGAAGCACTGGCAACCCTGCGTTCGCTGACCGAGCGCAAGAACCTGCTAGTCGTCATCGATCGCGCCAACGATGTTGCTGCACTCTCCGTGCGCAACCTCGCCGCTGTGCACGTTCTGTACGTCGACCAGCTGAACACCTACGATGTTCTGGTTTCGGATGACGTAGTCTTCACCAAGGCTGCATTCGATGCCCTGGTCCAGAAGGAGGAAGCCAAGTGAGCACCTTCTCCAAGGCTCCACACGACGTGGTCATCGCACCGGTCGTATCGGAAAAGAGCTACGGTCTGATCGACGAAGGCAAGTACACCTTCCTGGTCGACCCGCGTTCGAACAAGTCGGAAATCAAGAATGCCGTTGAAGCGATCTTCAACGTCAAGGTTGATTCCGTGAACACCATCAACCGTACTGGTAAGCGCAAGCGCACCAAGTTCGGGTGGGGTGCACGCAAGGCTACCAAGCGTGCAATCATCACCCTCAAGGACGGTTCGATTGACATCTTCGGCGGTCCGCTTTCCTAAGCGGAGACCACTTTAACGAGGAATAGAATAAATGGGAATTCGTAAGTTTAAGCCGACTACCCCGGGCCTGCGCGGCTCGTCGGTAGCCGACTTCGCAGAAATCACCCGATCGACTCCGGAAAAGTCGCTGGTTCGCCCGCTCACCAAGAGCGGTGGCCGTAACAACTCCGGTAAGATCACCACCCGACACAAGGGTGGCGGACACAAGCGCGCATACCGCGTGATCGACTTCCGTCGTCACGACAAGGACGGCGTTCCGGCAAAGGTTGCTCACATCGAGTACGACCCGAACCGTACCGCTCGTATCGCCCTGCTCCACTACGTGGACGGCACCAAGCGCTACATCGTCGCACCGAACAACCTCAACCAGGGTGACACCGTTGAGGCCGGTCCGAACGCTGACATCAAGCCAGGCAACAACCTGCCGCTGCGTAACATCCCGGTTGGTACCGTGATTCACGCTGTGGAGCTCCGCCCAGGCGGCGGCGCCAAGATGGCTCGTTCCGCTGGTGCTTCGATCCAGCTGGTAGCCCGTGAGGGTCGCTTCGCCCAGCTGCGTCTGCCTTCCGGCGAAATCCGCAACGTTGATGTGCGCTGCCGCGCAACCATCGGCGAAGTTGGCAATGCCGAGCAGATCAACATCAACTGGGGCAAGGCCGGCCGCATGCGCTGGAAGGGCGTTCGCCCAACCGTGCGTGGTGTAGCCATGAACCCGATCGACCACCCACACGGTGGCGGTGAGGGTAAGACCTCCGGTGGTCGCCACCCGGTCAACCCTAACGGTAAGCGTGAAGGACGCACCCGTCGTCCGAACAAGGAAAGCGACAAGCTCATTGTGCGTCGTCGCAAGACCGGCAAGAACAAGCGATAGGAGCCTGGAAACATGCCACGCAGCCTGAAGAAAGGCCCCTTCGTCGATCAGCACCTGTTCCTGAAGGTCGTTGCTGAAAACGAAAAGGGCACCAAGAACGTCATCAAGACGTGGTCCCGCCGTTCGATGATCATCCCGGACATGCTGGGACACACCATCGCCGTGCACGACGGTCGCAAGCACATTCCTGTGTTCGTTACCGAATCCATGGTTGGTCACAAGCTCGGTGAGTTTGCTCCAACCCGCACGTTCCGTGGCCACGTAAAGGACGACAAGAAGGGCAAGCGCCGCTAGGCCCCGCAAGGGAACTAGTGATCGCTTAGCACTTCTTCGATAGACGAGAGAAGGATAGCAATGGAAGCCAAGGCAATTGCGCGTCACATCCGCGTAACGCCTATGAAGGCCCGGCGCGTCGTCAACCTTGTTCGTGGTCTGCAGACCAACGAAGCACTGGCCATTCTGAAGTTCGCCCCACAGGCAGCTTCGGAGCCGGTATACAAGGTTGTCGCATCGGCAGTGGCTAACGCCCGTGCCGCCGCGGACCGCGCAGGTGAAGCATTCAATGAGGACGAGCTGATTATCAGCGAGGCGTTTGTTGACGAAGGCCCGACCATGAAGCGGTTCCAGCCGCGAGCTCAGGGTCGCGCATTCCAGATCAAGAAGCGCACCAGCCACGTGACTGTGGTTGTTTCAACCCCTAAGAAGGGTGGGGAGAACTAAATGGGACAGAAGGTAAACCCGAACGGTTTCCGTCTCGGCATCACCACTGACCACGTGTCGCACTGGTTCGCTGATTCCAGCAAGCCAGGTCAGCGTTACAAGGATTACGTGAAGGAAGACGTACAGATCCGTGCGCTCCTCTCCGACGGCATGGACCGCGCCGGCATCGCCCGCGTTGAGATCGAACGTACCCGTGACCGCGTGCGTGTGGATATCCACACCGCTCGTCCGGGCATCGTTATCGGTCGTCGCGGCGCCGAAGCCGACCGCATTCGCGGCGAGCTCGAAAAGCTCACCAAGAAGCAGGTTCAGCTGAACATCCTCGAGGTCAAGAACCCTGACATGGAGGCCCAGCTGGTCGCCCAGGGCATCGCCGAGCAGCTTGCTTCCCGCGTGGCTTTCCGCCGTGCGATGAAGAAGGCAATGCAGTCGGCAATGCGTGCAGGTGCCAAGGGCATCCGCGTGCAGTGCTCCGGTCGTCTGGGCGGTGCAGAAATGTCCCGCAAGGAGTTCTACCGCGAAGGCCGTGTGCCGCTGCACACCCTGCGCGCGAACATCGACTTCGGCAAGTTCGAAGCCAAGACCACCTTCGGCCGTATCGGCGTGAAGGTCTGGATCTACAAGGGTGATGTCACCGCCAAGGAACTGGCTGCACAGCAGGCTGCTGCTGCTCCAGCTCGCGGCGGCCGCGGCGGCAACGATCGTCCACGTGGTGGAGAGCGTCGTCGTCGTAACGACCGCAACAAGGGCGCTGCAGCTCCGGCTGCGGAAGGAGGAGAGGCTTAAATGCTTATCCCACGTCGAGTAAAGTTCCGCAAGCAGCACCACCCGAAGCGTTCGGGTGCTGCAAAGGGCGGCACCACCGTAGCATTCGGTGATTACGGTATTCAGGCGTTGACCCCGGCTTACGTGACTAACCGTCAGATCGAGGCCGCTCGTATCGCCATGACCCGTTACATCAAGCGTGGCGGTAAGGTGTGGATCAACATCTACCCAGACCGTCCGCTGACCAAGAAGCCAGCCGAAACCCGCATGGGTTCCGGTAAGGGTTCGCCGGAGTGGTGGGTCGCCAACGTCAAGCCAGGACGAGTCATGTTTGAACTCGGTGGCGTCAGTGAAGAGGTAGCTCGTGAGGCCCTGCGTCTCGCGATCCATAAGCTGCCGATGAAGGCACGCATCGTGCGTCGTGAAGGTGGTGAATAGGGATGTCTATCGGTTCTAAGGACCTTAGCATTGAGTCCCTGGACGGCTTCGATACTCCTCGTCTGAACGAGGAATTGAAGAAGGCCAAGGCAGAACTGTTCAACCTGCGTTTCCAGTCGGCCACCGGCCAGCTGGAATCCCACGGTAACCTGAAGTCCATCAAGCGCGACATCGCCCGCATCTACACGGTGCTGCGCGAACGCGAGCTGGGTATTCGTCAGGATGTCGTCGTCCCGGTTGAAGAAACCAAGAAGGACTCCAAGTAATGAGCGAGAAGGAGAACGGTGTGGCTGACGCAACCGAGCGCAACGACCGCAAGACCCTCCGTGGTTACGTGGTTTCCGACAAGATGCAGAAGACCATCGTCGTTGACGTTGAGGACCGTGTGAAGCACGCCCTCTACGGCAAGGTCATGCGTCGCAACAAGAACGTGAAGGCTCACGACGAGAACAACGAAGCCGGCATCGGCGACTTGGTTGTTATCGCTGAGACCCGCCCGCTGTCTGCTGACAAGCACTGGCGTCTGGTCGAGATCGTCGAGAAGGCTAAGTAAGCTTTCTTGGTGATTTCACGGATAACGTGAATTGCACAAAACGCCCCGAACACTTCGAAAGAAGAGTTCGGGGCGTTTTTGCGTACCCGGAAGAACCTGGACATCATGGCCGAGACCGCGATTCTGTGCAACCATGCCTCATGGCACAGATACAGTACCTCCGTCCCGAGGGGCTCGTCCGCTCTCCGGCCTTCAGCCACGCCGCGGTCGTTCCACCCGGGATGGCCACGATCTACCTGGGCGGACAAAACGCGGTAGACGCGCAGGGACAGCTGGTAGGCGCAGGGGACATCGCAGCGCAGGCCGCGCAGGCGATGGAGAATGCCGGCACCGCGCTGACTGCCGCAGGGGCGCAGTTGGTCGACGTGGTCCAGTGGACGGTGGTGATGCTCCAGGGCTGCGACGTCAACGCCGCCTACGGCGCCATCGCTCCACGGCTTGTCCGGGATGATCCGCCTCTGGTGGTGGCCAGCATGGTTGCTGGACTGGGAATGCCCGGCGCGATGATTGAGATCAGCGCCATCGCCGCCATCCAGCCCTGACCCCCGCTCAACAATTGTGCGCCGAGTCCCGCGCACCATGCCGCTCATGATTCGTTCTCGGACTGCGGGCCTGCGGACTGGCTGTGCGCACGGTAGGTGCTGGGACTGAATCCAAGGATTCTCCGGAAATCCGCGGCCAGGTGCGCTTGATCCGTATACCGCAGCTCGGCGGCGATCTGGGCGATGGAAGCCGACGGGTTCTCCCGTACCCGCTGGGCTGCTTCCTGCAGGCGGTATCTGCGGATCACCGCTAAAGGCGGCAAGCCCACATAGCGAAGCGAGAGCCGCTGCAGGCTCCGGACGCTGAATCCCAAGGCTTCGGCAACCTGCTCGACGCTGACGGCGCTGCGGGTGGCTGCGACGTAGTCGATAAATTCATTCGCGCGCAGCCCGTTTGCATCAGGGGCGGGGCACGAGCGCGTGAACCACGCACCGAGCGCCCGAGCGCTCTCCGGATTAGCCGCAGGGCCGTTGCCCTTTTCCAGGATGCGGCTGATGTCCTGCAACAGTTCCGGGGTCTCGAAGCCGACTTCGCGATCGATCAGCGTCGCGGGGGACAGCGCCAGGGCGGTTGCCGCAGCGGGCCGAAGCAAGGCGGCCACGGCCCAGCCCTTGCCGGCCAGATCCCGGTGGGATGCCGCCGAGGCTGGTCCGGAGAGCGTCACGCCTTCCCGCTGCACCACCAGATTCATCAGCGGGAAGGGGAGCAGCTGCTGCCGCGAGGTCCGGCCTGCGGCGATATCCCAGTGCACCAGCCAGAACCAGCCGACCAGGTCCTTCAACTCGGGCGGCGGGAGAATGCGTTCGAACTGGGGGAGCCGCGCCGGGTACAAGACACCCCGGCGATCACGTTCATCCGCCACCGGCCACCGCCTTGAAGTTGTCGCGTATTTACAAGTCCAAGGGTGCCACAGGGGAATACCGTGGTGGTATGAAAACAGAGAATGAATCAACCCGGGGCGTCACTGGCAAGCACACCACCGACGGCGTGCCTCATGGCGTGAGCAGCCTGACCCCGTTCCTGGCGATCGCCAATGCCGCCGGCGCGCTGGAGTTCTACCGCGACGTGTTCGGGGCGCGGATTATCGATACCACCGTCATGGGCGGGGTTCTCGCGCATGCCGAGATCGATTTCGGGCAAGGGCACCTGCAGATCGGTGAACCGAGCCCGGAGTACGGCCTCGTACCGCCGCCTGCCGCGCCGAACGCCTGCTATTCGATGGGGCTGTACTGCCAGGACGCCGATGAGGTCCTCGCCAAGGCGGTCCAGGCCGGGGCAACTATCCGCGAACCGGCAACGAATTTCGTCTCGGGGGACCGTTTCGCGTCCATCATCGATCCCTTCGGCATCCGCTGGTCGATCCTCAGCCGCGTGGAGGACCTGTCCGAAGAAGAAAGCGCACAACGAGTAGCCCAATGGGCCGCAGAACAATAGGGACACGCCAACGCTAGCGGGTGCATGCACGCTCACCGCGTAGTCTCGAGGCATGGAGCGCACTCGGACGACAACCAAACATCGCTGGGCGTGGTCGCTGGTGCTGACGGCAAGCATACTCGTCGCGGTTCTCGTCTGGCTCCCTTGGCTTGGTGGCGGTTGGATCCCCAAACTGCAGGCCTTCGGGCTGTGGTTGCTGGTGTTGCCGCTGGCCCTCGGCCTCATCGCCCTTTTTCAACGCCGCTGGGCGGTAGCCGCCGTGCTGTTCACCTGCCTGCTTGCCGGCTCCGCGGCCAGCATCAACCCACAGGTGCCTCCGGCGTCCACCGACGCGGGCGGTGCAACGCTGACAGTCATGTCCTTCAACGCGCTCAAGGCCGGCGCGGACCCTGATGCCCTGGCCGAGGCGATCCGGCAGGCCGACCCCGACGTGCTGGTGCTGGTGGAAACCAGCGAGCCGCTGCATGCCGCCCTGGCTCGGCGAGGTGCCATAGGTGCATTGAAATTCCGGAGCGCGCAGGCACCGGCCGGCGGAGAACGGGATACCGTGATCTTCTCCCGTTATCCGCTCACGGAACGCAGCGAGGAGCTGGCCAGCGCCGCAACAGGATGGCATTCGCTTCCCGTCGCTGAGCTCCAGCTGCCGCAGGGACTGATCACCGTGGCAGGCATCCACATCTTCCCGCCGCTGCATGACGCCACGCGGTGGAACCAGGGCCTGGAAGCCCTCGCACAGTGGTCGCAACAAGAGCATGGAACACCGGTGATCCTTGCCGGGGACTTCAACGCGGTCCGCGCCCACCCGCAGTACCGCCGAGCGACCACCGGTTTCACCGAGTCGTCGGGCCTGTGGCCCAACACGTCATGGCCAGCACTGGGGAAAGTGCCGGCAGTCATTGAGATTGATCATATTCTGGTCAAGGATGCCGCCGCCCAGAGGTTCGAAACCAGTGCCATCAAGGGTTCGGATCATCTGGGTGTGGTGTCCGAGCTGATGATCAATCCTTGATTTTCCGCGGATCTTCTTCCTGTCCGATGTGACCAACAACGCGTCTTTCGGCCCTACCACACCATTTCGGTTTCGCGCCACTCTAGGCTAAACTTAAGAATCTGTGCGCATCATGTTCGGGGACTATCCACCTTCGGCCTGATGCAGTGCGGCCGGAAATCATTTCCGCGGCACACACAGCCTCGATATTTTACGCCTCGGCCCTGCCGCCAATTGGGATCAGCATTCGGTGCGCCCGCGTCGGTGGGGGTAAGCGATCGTATCGTGGAGACCATATCCGTTCCGCAAGGCTCATTTATGAGAACCAGCGAGACGACAGGAGTAAGAAGTGATTCAGCAGGAGTCGCGACTCAAGGTTGCCGATAACACCGGTGCTAAGGAAATCCTTACCATTCGTGTTCTGGGCGGCTCGAAGCGTCGCTACGCAAGCATCGGCGACACCATCGTCGCAACCGTCAAGGATGCAATCCCTGGCGGTAACGTAAAGAAGGGCGACGTCGTCAAGGCTGTCGTCGTTCGCACCAAGAAGGAAATCCGTCGCGCCGACGGTTCCTACATCAAGTTCGACGAGAACGCTGCAGTCATCCTCAAGGGTGACGCTGCCGATCCTCGTGGAACTCGTATCTTCGGCCCAGTGGGTCGTGAGCTTCGCGACAAGAAGTTCATGAAGATCGTTTCCCTGGCTCCGGAGGTGCTGTAAGCATGGGCGCAAAGATCAAGAAGGGTGACCTGGTTCAGGTCATCGCCGGTAAGGAACGTGGCAAGCAGGGCAAGGTCCTGAAGGTCATCACTGAGACCAACCGCGTGCTGGTTGAGGGCGTTAACCGCGTCACCAAGCACACCAAGGCTGGCCAGACCGAGCGCGGCACCCAGACTGGCGGCATCGAGGTTGTTGAAGCTCCAGTACACGTTTCGAACGTTGCTGTGGTTGATCCAGAAACCAAGAAGCCAACCCGCGTTGGTTTCCGCGAGGAAACCGTAGAAAAGAACGGCGTGTCCAAGACTGTACGCGTACGTTACGCCAAGGCTTCCGGAAAGGATCTGTAATGACTGAAGCAGCCACCAAGATCCAGCCACGTCTGCGCGCTAAGTACGCAGCTGACATCCGCCCTGCCCTGCAGGAGCAGTTCAACTACGCCAACCCGATGCAGGTTCCTAACCTGACCAAGGTTGTCGTGAACATGGGTGTTGGCGAAGCAGCCAAGGATTCGAAGCTCATTGAAGGCGCCGTACGCGATCTGACCGCAATCACCGGTCAGAAGCCAGTGGTTACCCGTGCCCGCAAGTCGATCGCCCAGTTCAAGCTGCGCGAAGGCATGCCGATCGGTACCCACACCACCCTGCGTAACGATCGCATGTGGGAATTCGTTGATCGCCTGATCACCCTGGCACTGCCTCGTATCCGCGACTTCCGCGGCCTGAGCGACCGCCAGTTCGATGGCAATGGCAACTACACTTTCGGTCTGACCGAACAGTCGATGTTCCATGAAATCGATCAGGACAAGATCGATCGCGTGCGCGGCATGGACATCACTGTGGTGACCACCGCCAAGACTGACGATGAAGGCCGCGCCTTGCTCAAGGCTCTGGGCTTCCCGTTCAAGACCAACAACTAATCTCACTACGTTACAGGTCCGCAAAGGAAACCGTAACGAGGAAGGGCTGAAGCCCACATGTCTATGACAGATCCAGTCGCAGATATGCTGACTCGACTGCGCAACGCCAACTCGGCTTACCACGACACTGTGTCGATGCCGTCGAGCAAGCTCAAGCTGCGCATTGCCAACATCTTGAAGGAACAGGGCTACATTGCCTCCTTCGAGGAAGAGGCTGCCGAAGTCGGCAAGAAGCTGACCATCACTTTGAAGTACGGCCCATCGCGCGAGCGTTCGATCGCCGGCGTACGTCGTATCTCCAAGCCAGGCCTGCGTGTATACGCAAAGTCCACCAACCTGCCTCACGTGCTCGGTGGTCTTGGCATCGCAATCCTGTCCACCTCCTCCGGTCTGCTTACCGACCGTCAGGCTGCAAAGAAGGGCGTGGGTGGGGAAGTCCTCGCCTACGTCTGGTAACGGGAAGGGAAGGAAAACACTATGTCACGTATTGGACGTCTTCCGATCACCGTTCCTGCCAACGTTGAACTGAATGTCGATGGCCAGCTGGTCACCGTCAAGGGCCCGAAGGGTGAGCTTTCGCTGACCGTTTCGGCTCCGATCACCGTTGCCAAGGACGAGAACACCGTTACCGTCTCCCGTCCGAACGACGGCCGCGAGGCCCGTTCGCTGCACGGTCTGACCCGTACCCTGATCAACAACCTGATCATCGGTGTCACCGAGGGCTACGAGAAGAAGCTCGAAATCCACGGTACCGGTTACCGCGTTCAGGCCAAGGGCAACTCCCTTGAGCTTGCTCTGGGTTACTCCCACCCGGTTAGCGTTGACGCCCCTGAGGGCATCACCCTGACCGTTGAGGGCAACAACAAGATCACCGTTGCTGGCATCGACAAGCAGCACGTCGGTGAGGTTGCTGCTAACATCCGCAAGCTGCGCAAGACCGAGCCTTACAAGGGCAAGGGCATCCGATACGCCGGCGAGCGTATCCTGCGCAAGGCTGGAAAGGCTGGTAAGTAATCATGGCTATCGGAATCAAGGGCAAGAGCAAGTCCGCTCAGCGCGGTCGTCGTCACCTGCGTGTGCGCAAGCGCATCACCGGTACCGAGGCCCGTCCACGCCTGGTCATCAACCGCTCGGCTCGTCACATGTTCGTTCAGATCGTGGACGACTCGAAGGGTCTGACCCTGGCCAGCGCTTCGACCATGGAAGCAGATCTTCGCGCAAGCGATGCAGACAAGACCGCAAAGTCCAAGCGCGTTGGCGAGCTCGTTGCAGAGCGTGCCAAGGCAGCCGGCATTGAGGCTGTTGTATTCGACCGCGGCGGCAACAAGTACCACGGTCGCGTGGCTGCTGTTGCTGACGGCGCACGTGAAGGTGGGCTGGCACTGTGAGCGAAGCAACCAACAAGAAGGAAACTCAGGTGTCTGAAGCTACTGAGGCAGTCGAGACTGCAGCTGCTCCCGCTACCGAGAACACCGGATCCCGCCGTGGCGAGGGTCGCGGTCGTGGCGAAGGCCGCGGTCGTGGTGAAGGTCGTGGCCGCGGTCGCGATCAGAAGGATAACCGCAACGAAGACAAGGACAAGTTCCTTGAGCGCGTTGTAGCTATCAACCGCGTCTCCAAGGTCGTCAAGGGTGGTCGTCGCTTCAGCTTCACCGCTCTGGTAGTCGTCGGTGACGGCAACGGCATGGTCGGCGTCGGCTACGGCAAGGCCAAGGAAGTTCCTGCTGCTATCGCCAAGGGCGTTGAAGAGGCCAAGAAGTCCTTCTTCCGCGTTCCACGCGTTGGCACCACCATCCCGCACCTGGTCAAGGGCGAGGCCGCCGCTGGCGTTGTCTTGCTCCGTCCAGCCGCTCCGGGTACCGGCGTTATCGCCGGTGGTCCAGTGCGCGCCGTGCTGGAGTGCGCAGGCATCCATGACATCCTGTCGAAGTCGATGGGTTCGCAGAACCAGATCAACATCGTTCAGGGCACCATTGCCGCACTGAAGGCTCTGGAAGAGCCTCAGGCTGTTGCAGCTCGCCGCGGTCTTCCGCTGGACGAGGTTGCACCGGCAGCAATGCTGCGTCACATCCAGACCCAGAAGGCAGGTGCTTAATTCAATGGCTAAGAACATTGTTCCAAGCGATGCCCAGCTGGAAATCACCCAGATCAAGTCCATCATCGGTGGTAACCAGGTACAGCGCGACGTTGTTCGCTCGCTGGGCCTGAAGCGCATCGGACACACCGTTGTCCGCTCCGCTGACCCTGTGACTGTCGGCATGGTCAACAAGGTCCCACACCTGCTGAAGGTTGAGGAGGCGAAGTAAAGATGGCTCAGAAGGAAAACGCACTTAAGGTACACCACCTGCGTCCAGCTGAAGGTGCCAAGACCGCCAAGACCCGTGTTGGTCGTGGTGAGGCATCGAAGGGTAAGACCGCCGGTCGCGGTACCAAGGGTACCAAGGCTCGTTACCAGGTGAAGGCAGGCTTCGCAGGTGGACAGCTTCCGCTGCACATGCGTCTGCCAAAGCTGCGCGGCTTCAAGAACCCGTTCCGCGTCGAGTTCCAGGTCGTGAACCTGGACAAGATCTCGGAGCTGTTCCCAGAGGGTGGCGAAGTCACCGTCGAGGCACTCGTTGCCAAGGGCGCTGTTCGCAAGAACCAGCCCGTCAAGGTGCTGGGCACCGGCGAGATCTCGGTCAAGGTCGACGTGAAGGTTGATGCCTTCTCGACTTCCGCAGCTGAGAAGATCGCTGCTGCCGGCGGCTCGGCAAACACCCTCTAATCCAGGGTCAAGCCAAGGCGAAGCCCCCGTTCACGTTGAGTTTTCAAAGTGGACGGGGGCTTTCCATTTCTCAAAGTTTTTCGGCTGACCGTCGGAAATTACTTCGCTGATATGGCAGTTCTTATTACAAATGAGAAATTCCCGGCATTTTCCGTGTCTTGTATTTGGCGCGGAGCTACCTCGGAACGCTAGAATCATTAGGTCGTAGTCGTATCTGGCTTAACGACTCAGGAACATACTTCAGGAGGACGCTTGTTCAGCGCCATAGCCCGAGTTTTTCGGACGCCTGATCTGCGCAACAAGTTGCTGTTCACGCTGGGGATCATCGCGATCTACCGTATCGGCGTATTCATCCCGACCCCGGGCATTGATTACAGCAACGTTCAGCAGTGTCTGGCAATGGGTGACACCACCGGTGGACTTTATTCATTTGTGAATCTGTTCAGTGGCGGCGCCCTGTTGCAGGTCTCCATCTTCGCGATGGGCATCATGCCGTACATCACGGCCGCCATCATCGTGCAGCTGCTTCGTGTGGTCATCCCGCACTTCGAGACCCTGCACAAGGAAGGCCAAGCCGGCCAAGGCAAGCTGACCCAGTACACGCGTTACCTCACCATCGCCTTGGCACTGTTGCAAGGCACCACCCTGGTGACCCTGGCCCGTACGGGCAATCTGTTCCCGAGCTGCAGCCTTCCGCTGGTTCCGGACGACAGCCTGATCGTCATCCTGCTGATGGTCATCACCCTCACCGCAGGCACCGGCCTGATCATGTGGATGGGCGAGCTGATCACCGAGCGCGGCATCGGCAACGGCATGTCGATCCTGATCTTCATCTCGATCGCCTCGGGCTTCCCGGCCTCGATGACCTCGATCCTGCAGACCCAGGGCTGGGTGACCTTCATCGGCGTCATCGCCATCGGCTTGGTCATCATCGGCCTGGTCGTGTTCGTGGAGCAGTCCCAGCGCCGCGTGCCGGTGCAGTACGCCAAGCGGACCATCGGCCGACGCACCGTGGGCGGCACCTCCACCTACATCCCGTTGAAGCTGAACATGGCCAACGTGATCCCGGTGATCTTCGCCAGCTCGATCCTGGCGCTGCCGCAGATGATCGTGCAGTTCAACCAGAACCCGGACGGCACGCTGCCGGAATGGGCGATTTGGCTGCAGACGCATTCCTCGACTTCCTCGCCGTGGTACATGCTGGTGTACACCTTGCTGACCATCGGCTTCACCTACTTCTACGTGGCCATCACCTTCAACCCTGTTGAGGTGGCTGACAACATGAAGAAGTACGGCGGCTTCATCCCGGGCATCCGGGCAGGCCGTCCGACTGCCGAGTACCTGCAGTACGTGATCTCACGCATCACGTTCCCAGGCTCGCTGTACTTGGCATTCGTCGCGTTGATTCCACTGATTGCTTTTGTGCTGATCAACGCAGACCAGAGTTTCCCATTCGGCGGTACCTCCATCATCATCATGGTTGGTGTTGGTCTTGAGACCGTCAAACAAATCAATGCTCAAATGCAGCAACGAAACTACGAAGGGCTACTGCGATGAGTCGACTGCTTATCATTGGACCGCCGGGTGCCGGCAAAGGAACCCAGGCCGTGAAGATCTCCGAGCGCCTGGAGATCCCCGCGATCTCCACCGGCGACATCTTCCGCGCGAACGTCAAGGGCGGCACCCCGCTGGGTATCGAAGCCAGCAAGTACATCGACAATGGCGACTTTGTACCTGATTCGGTCACCAACAACATGGTCGAAGACCGCCTGAACCAGGACGACGTGGCTACCGGCTTCCTGCTGGACGGCTACCCGCGCACCAGCGCACAGGTCGACGCGCTGGACGCAATGCTGGAGGCCAAGGGCATCGCCCTGGACGCAGTGCTGCAGCTGACCGCCGACGACGACGAGCTGGTTGCACGCCTGCTGAAGCGTGCAGAGATCGAAGGCCGCGCAGACGACACCGAAGACGTCATCCGCCACCGCCTGGGCCTGTACAACGCAGAGACCAAGATCGTGGTCGACCGCTACGAAGAGCGCGGCATTGTGCGCAAGGTCGACGGCATCGGCGCCATCGACGAGGTCACCGACCGCGTCATGGCCGCATTGAACGTCAACGCCTAAGCCACAAGCGTTTTCACGCGCAGGGACCGTGCACGGCAAGCCTTCGGGCTGGCGGCACGGTCCCTGTGCGATTTTTAGACTGAAGACTCGCACCCGAGCCGGCACCCGCCGGCGGCGAGCAACCCGTGAACACCTAAGGGAGTTACCTTGGCACTTGGACAGCCGCGAATTGAGTACAAATCCAACTCGGAAATCCTGAAGATGCGCGAAGCCGGCCTGGTACTGGCAGAGGCGCTGGATGAGGCCGTCGCCATGGCACGCCCGGGCGTCACCACCGCAGCCGTCGACAAGGTCTTCGCAAAGGTGCTTGAGCGCCACGGAGCGACCAGCAACTTCCTCGGCTACCACGGGTTCCCGGCGAACATCTGCGCCTCGGTCAACCACGAGGTTGTGCACGGCTTCCCGTCGGACTACGAGCTGAAGGACGGCGACGTGCTGAAGATCGACGGCGGCGCCATCGTGGACGGCTGGCACTCGGATTCTGCGCGCACCGTGCTCGTGGGCAAGAACATTGACCCAGCCGACCAGCGACTGAGCGACATCACCGAGCAGGCCATGTGGGCCGGCATCGCCGCCGCGGCCAAGGCCCGCTTCATCGGCCAGATCGGCACCGCCATCGACGACTACGTCACCAGCCAGCCGGGCGACGAGCTGGGCATCCTGGAGGACTACTGCGGCCACGGCATCGGTTCCGAGATGCACATGGCCCCGGACGTGCTGAACTACAATTCCGGCCACCGCGGCCCGCGGATCAAGCCGGGCATGGCCCTGGCCATCGAGCCGATGCTGGTCCGCGGCGGCATCGAGACCTCGGTGCTGGAGGACGACTGGACCGTGGTCACCAACGACAAGTCCAACGCCTCCCAGTGGGAGCACACCGTCGCCTTCACCATGGGCGGCATCTGGGTGCTCTCGGCGCATGACGGGGGAGAGGCCGGCCTGGCTCCGTTCGGCGTGGCCCCCTCGCCGATTCTCCCGTAGGGGATCTTTCGACTGTGGATCCAGCACCCCGCGTTCACGCGAAGTGCTGGATCTAACAGTTTAAAACACGGCCCGAATTGGCGAAGGCCGTGGTGATGGCGTAGTGTTGTCTGTTGGTTCGTCATTTAAGTGCGCCCAAAACCCTAGGTTTGGGATGCGCCGGTGTCGGACTTGAACCAATTACTTGCTGAGGGAAACCAAAGCAACCAAAGTTAGCGGGGAAAATGGGCAAGAAGGAAGGTGTCATCCAGGTAGAGGGCACTGTGGCCGAAGCGCTGCCGAACGCGATGTTCCGCGTGGAGCTGCCGAATGGACACGTGGTGCTCGCCACTATCTCGGGTAAGATGCGTCAGCACTACATTCGAATCCTCCCAGAGGACCGAGTGCAGGTTGAAATGAGCCCATACGACCTCAACCGAGGCCGTATCGTTTACCGCTACAAGTAAACAGCACTCTTTGACTTTCCCGGCGGACGTTGTGCGATTCATCGCAAAGCGCCCGCTAGAGGATTGTTCTTGGATAAGCTTTTTACTGCTCCACATTTAACTGCAACCGCAAGAGGAGTAAACCCTTGAAGGTTAACCCTAGCGTGAAGCCGATCTGCGACAAGTGCAAGGTGATTCGCCGCAATGGTCGCGTCATGGTGATCTGCGAGAATCCACGCCACAAGCAGCGTCAGGGCTAATTCCGTTTTTCGGGATATCCCACGCGTAGTCATTTAGGCAGTACCGCGGCAACCCAGGTTGCCGTTCACCCCCGGGTTCGGAGGCCGGGGCCGCGAGTAAATCGCGGAAGGTGCTGCTCCAGACCTCCGTTGGTTGAAAGGTAGCCACTTGGCTCGTTTAGCAGGCGTGGACATCCCACGCGAAAAGCGCGTAATCATCGCGCTGACTTACATCTACGGCGTGGGCAAGACCCGTGCAGAAGAGACCATCGCAGCAACCGGGATCTCCCCGGATACCCGCGTGAAGGATCTCACCGACGCTGAGCTCGTTCAGCTTCGTGACTTCATCGAAGGCACCTACAAGGTGGAAGGTGACCTGCGCCGCGAGGTTCAGGCCGACATCCGCCGCAAGGTTGAAATCGGATCCTACGAAGGTCTTCGTCACCGTAAGGGCCTGCCGGTCCGCGGTCAGCGCACCAAGACCAACGCTCGTACCCGTAAGGGCCCGAAGCGCACCGTAGCCGGTAAGAAGAAGACTCGCTAAATCTTAGCGGTCTAGTTCATAAACCTTTTTCGTAGGAGAAAAAATGCCCCCAAAGACTCGTGGAGCGGTACGTAAGCCGCGTCGCAAGGACAAAAAGAATATCGCGCAGGGTCAGGCGCATATCAAGAGCACCTTCAACAACACCATCGTTTCGATCACCGATCCGACTGGCGCTGTGATCTCGTGGGCTTCGGCCGGCGAGGTTGGCATGAAGGGCTCGCGTAAGTCGACCCCATACGCTGCCCAGATGGCTGCTGAGTCCGCTGCAAAGCGTGCACAGGAGCACGGCATGCGCAAGGTTGACGTTTTCGTCAAGGGCCCGGGCTCGGGACGCGAAACCGCGATCCGTTCGCTGCAGGCTGCTGGCCTTGAGGTTGGATCCATCCAGGATGTTTCCCCAAGCGCACACAACGGTTGCCGCCCATCGAAGCGTCGCCGCGTCTAATTGACTCGCTAGGCCAAGCTTGAGAAGTCACCGAAGCATTCTTCTGAGTGCTCCGGTGACTATCTTGGACTTATCAGCCTGCAAAAGACGAACGGCCACCTGAAGGCTACCGTCGTTTCCACCCCCGTGAGGCGTCATATAGCGGACGCTCGCTGAAAGGAAATGTAAGTGCTCATTACGCAGCGCCCAACCCTGACCGAAGAAGTAGTTGCCGAAAACCGCTCCCGTTTCGTTATCGAACCGTTGGAGCCAGGCTTTGGTTACACCCTTGGTAACTCGCTCCGCCGCACCCTGCTGTCCTCGATTCCTGGTGCATCCGTCACCAGCATTCGTATCGACGGCGTGCTGCACGAGTTCACCACCGTAGCCGGTGTCAAGGAAGACGTCACCGAACTGGTTCTGAACATCAAGAACCTGTCCGTGTCTTCCGAGCACGACGAGCCAGTCGTCGCCTACCTGCGCAAGCAGGGCCCAGGCGTCGTCACCGCAGCGGACATCACCCCGCCAGCCGGTGTGGAGTTCCACAACCCTGATCTGCACATCGCGACCCTGAACGCCAATGGCAAGTTCGATATGGAACTGACCATTGAGCGCGGCCGCGGTTATGTGTCTGCCGCTCAGAACAAGAGCGCTGATGGCGAGATCGGTCGCATCCCTGTGGATTCGATCTACTCCCCAGTGCTGAAGGTGACCTTCCGCGTGGAGGCCACCCGTGTTGAGCAGCGCACCGACTTCGATCGTTTGATCGTTGACGTGGAGACCAAGGAATCGATCACCCCGCGCGATGCAGTTGCATCCGCAGGTACCACCCTGGTTGAACTGTTCGGTTTGTTCCGCGAACTGAACACTGCAGCAGAGGGTATCGAAATCGGCCCATCGCCAACCGACGCAGCTCTGGCTGCCGACATGGCGTTGCCGATTGAGGATCTGGAACTCACCGTTCGTTCGTACAACTGCTTGAAGCGTGAGGGCATCCACTCTGTGGGTGAACTTGTCACTCGCTCCGAGGCCGACCTCATGGACATCCGCAACTTCGGCGCGAAGTCCATTGACGAAGTCAAGGCCAAGCTTGTTGAACTGGGTCTGGCCCTGAAGGATTCCCCTCCAGGCTTCGATCTGGCCGCTCGTAGCGCCATCGACGATGGCGACGACTACGACGAGGGTCTGTAAAGACCTGAGTCTCGCGACACACTACTTCATCCGTCCGCACGGTATGACCGTTCGGAACGGGTTATTCATCTAGGAGAACCACTATGCCTACCCCTACCAAGGGTCCGCGTCTCGGCGGCAGTGCAGCACATGAGCGACTGATCTTCGCTAACATGTCGGCACAGCTCTTCGAGAACAAGAAGATCACCACCACCCTGACCCGCGCCAAGCGTCTGCGTCCACATGCAGAGCGCCTGATCACCTTCGCAAAGCGCGGTGACCTGGCTTCGCGTCGTCGCGTCCAGTCCGTGATCGCTTCGCGTTCGCGCACCAACAAGTCGATCGTTCACGAACTGTTCGAGAACATCGCACCAGCCATGGCTGACCGCAACGGTGGCTACACCCGCATCACCAAGATCGGCAACCGCAAGGGCGACAACGCTCCTATGGCTGTCATCGAGCTCGTGATGGAGCCAGTTTCGCCTAAGCAGGCCGTCGTCAAGGAAGCCACCAAGGCTGCCGAGAAGGCTGCTGAAGCTACCGAAGAGGCCTAAGCCCTAGCGCTTAGCATCTTCGGCGCGTGAAGCGTCAAAAGATCCCCGGAATATCGTTCAGATATTCCGGGGATCTTTGTTTAAGCCCTGCCGTGCACTGGCTGATGCGAAACGGGAGGATGAACCACTAGCGATTCACCCGCCCGTCCGCAATGGGCCCGCGGGATTGTTCGCCCGCAGGGCGGCCAGCCTAATCCAGTGCCGGCATGCTCGGGCAGGCCGTTGTCAGGTACGTCGAGGCTTCGGTGAACTCCGGCGTCTGGAATTCCTGCATCTTGGCGGCCATTGCCACCAGGTCAAGGCTGTCATCGCCCATGGCCTCCGCCATCTTGTTCGACAGATCCGCGGAGCGAGTCAGGGCGTCGGCGAGTTTCTCATCAGACGTCTTTCCCGCAGCATCCTTCATCACGGAAGCGAGCTCAGCGGTGGCATCCCTGAACTTGGACGCATCGCCCGTAGCGATGGCGGAACCAGCATCGGTCATCTTCTGCTTGAGGTTCTGTTCTTGCGCCTGGTCGTTGATGTAGTTGCAGGTTTCTTCGGTGGAGAGCTTGCCGCTGCAACCGGTCAGCACAGTGCCGGCAATAGCCAGTACTGCGGCGCTGGCAGAAATCTTTTTCAGCATGGGTTTCCTTAGCTTGGTGATGGGGAGAGCGAGTGCGGCCACCAGGGGACCTCTCGGCGTCCGATTAGTTTACCTTGGATAAATCCGGCTTTTGTATTATTTCTACGCACGGCCGATCCAACGTGTCCAGGGCTTGAAGCGGAAATGACAGGGCTGCCGGAGGAGGGTGGCAGCAGGCGGGTGAACCGCGCCACCGGATTCGGTGAGATGAAAAGGCATTGCGCATAATGGTATTCATGAGTGCGCAGTCTGAATTATTTGATCCGATGGGAACCACAGCCTTGGGGGAGGCCCGGACCCCGGCATGGATCCGGATGCGCATGGTTCTCGGATATGACGGTGCAGCCTACAACGGGTGGGCCCGTCAACCCAATGTCACCGGCGTCCAGCAGCTTGTCGAAGAAGCACTGGAAATGCTGATCCGCCGGCGTGTTCGCGTGGTGGTCGCCGGCCGCACCGACGCAGGAGTGCATGCCCGCCGTCAGGTGGTCCACCTGGACTTGACCCAGGAGGAGTTCGACGGACTCCCGCGTCGCTCTTCCCTGGAGCCCGGCCCTGCCTTGGTTCGCCGTATCAACGGCATCCTAGGGCGGCAGGATGGAGCCGTATGGGTGCATGAGGCAGAAGTGGCCCCGGACGGCTTCGACGCCCGGTTCTCCGCGTTGGCCCGCCGCTACTCGTACCGGATCGCCGATGGCATCCATCGCTGGGATCCGTTGACCCGCCACCTGACAACCTGGCACCGCGAGCCGCTGGACGTCGACGCGATGAACCGCGAAGCGCGGACAGTGCTCGGCCGCCATGACTTCTTGACCTACTGCAAACCTCGTCCCGATGCGACAACTATCCGCACTCTGCAGGAGTTCAGCTTCACCCGCACGGAGGACGGACTGATCCTCGCCCATCTGAAAGCGGACGCGTTCTGCCACAATATGGTCCGGGCGCTGATCGGCGCGGCCATGATGGTGGGTGACGGACGCGAGCAGCCTGGGTTCCTGGCGAGCCGCCTCGAGGAGATGGTCCGAGATTCCAAAACCAAGCTGGCCCATCCCCGGGCGCTGGTGCTCGAAGAGGTCTACTACCCGGACGCCGACCAGCTGGCTGCACGTGCGTTGCAGACCCGCGCCAAGCGCGAAGAGCATGACGTGGACCCGCGCGGAGCCGCTGCGGTCCAAAGCAGCGAAAACTGCGCCGATTAAGGGTGTTCTTACTCACCAGCACCGAGCATTTTTGGCCGGAAAGGCTTTAATCAGCTAAACTTTTATGAGTTGTGTATGTCCACGTTCGACACTACACGCCCAAGCGTGACGGCTTAGTTGCATAGTCGCTGGTCTGCTGGGCGCGCGAACAATCCTGGACGGCCGGTCTATATCAGTCCTCACCTGACGTACTGGTCCAAACACAAGAACAACACGACAGTGCTCGTCACCGGGGGATCTCACCGCTTCCGGCCAAGCGACTGTTTGACCAGAAACGAATCAACGTAAGGCAATTACTGTGCGTACGTACACCCCAAAGCCGGCTGATCAGACTCGTCAGTGGTTCGTCATCGACGCCACCGACGTAGTGCTCGGCCGCCTCGCCGTTCAGACCGCAACCCTGCTGCGCGGCAAGCATAAGCCAACCTATGCTCCACATATGGACATGGGCGACCACGTCATCATCATCAACGCCGAAAAGGTTGCTCTGACCGGCAAGAAGCTGCAGAACAAGCGCGCTTACCGTCACTCGGGCTTCCCGGGCGGCCTGAAGAGCATGAACTACGCCGACCTGCTGGAAAAGAACCCAGTGCTGGCTGTTGAGAAGGCCGTGCGTGGCATGATCCCTAAGAACAAGCTGTCTGCTGTTCAGATGTCCAAGCTGAAGGTTTACCGCGGCGCCGAGCACCCACACGCTGCTCAGGCTCCAAAGGCACTGGAAATCACCCAGGTCGCTCAGTAGTCCTGGCCCCGACAACAAACACTTAATAGGAGATTATCGTGGCTCAGAACGCTGAAGAAACCACTGAATTTGAAGGCGAGACCCCTTCGTCTTACACCACCGAGACCGCTGCCTCGACCGTTGTGGCCGAGACCGAGCGTGCTCCGCTGACCGTTCCAGGTGGAGCAGTTGGCCGTCGCAAGCAGGCTATCGCCCGCGTTCGCCTGATCCCAGGCTCCGGCAAGTGGACCGTCAACGGTCGCGAACTGGACGACTTCTTCCCGAACAAGCTGCACCAGCAGGATGTTAACGAGCCTTTCAAGGTTCTGGGTCTGGAAGGCGCATACGACGTTATCGCCCGCATCCACGGCGGCGGCATCTCCGGTCAGGCTGGCGCACTGCGCCTGGGCATCGCCCGTGCACTGAACGAGATCGACCGCGACGCTAACCGCCCAACCCTGAAGAAGGCCGGTTACCTGACCCGCGACGCACGCGTCATCGAGCGCAAGAAGGCTGGTCTCAAGAAGGCCCGCAAGGCTTCGCAGTTCTCGAAGCGCTAAACCTTACTTCGAGGTTTATCCAACGGCTCCACAACCCTTCGGGGTTTGTGGGGCCGTTGGCCGTTAACCGCCGGTTGAACGGCGCGGGATTCTTGGCAATCTTCGTAATTGGTAGCGCCCCGGGCACCGTGCAAGCCCGGTAAATCGAAGCGCAGGGCTTATGATTGATTACGATGGCAAGGTTATTTGGGACCGATGGGGTCCGAGGAAAAGCAAACGAATTGTTAACCCCCGAGCTGGCGATGGAACTCGCGCAGGCAGCTTCGGTGGTTTTGGGTTTGAGCCAGCCTGAGGACGGGCACAAACCAGTCGCTGTGGTAGCGAAGGATCCGCGTATCAGCGGCGACTTCCTCTCTGCCGCAATCGAAGCGGGTCTGGCCGCCTCCGGCGTCGACGTCAAGGACGCAGGCACGCTTCCCACCCCGGCCGCGGCCTTCCTGGTCGGCGACCTCGACGCAGACTTCGGCGTGATGATCTCCGCATCCCACAACGCCGCACCGGACAACGGCATCAAGTTCCTGGCCCGCGGCGGCAAGAAGCTTGACGACTCGCTGGAAGACGCCATCGAGGCATGCCTTAAGATGCCCAAGCCGCGTCCCGTCGGCGGAGAAGTCGGACGCGTCTCGCGCTTCGCAGATGCCGAGGACCGCTACATCGTGCACCTGCTGCAGTCCCTGCCCAACCGCCTGGACGGCCTGAAGGTCGTGCTGGACTGCGCCCACGGCGCGGCTTCGGGCTGCTCGCCGGAGGTCTTCAAGGCCGCCGGCGCACAGGTCATCGTGATCGGTGCGGAGCCGGACGGTATCAACATCAACGACGGCTATGGCTCCACCCACCTGGAGAAGCTGCAGGCCGCCGTGCTGGAAAACAAGGCAGACCTGGGCATCGCCCACGACGGCGACGCCGACCGCTGCCTGGCAGTGGACCACGAAGGCACCATCGTCGACGGCGACCAGATCATGGCCATCATGGCCATCGACATGAAGGAACGCGGCGAGCTGAAGGACAACACCCTGGTCGCCACCGTGATGAGCAACCTCGGTCTGAAGCTGGCCATGGAGGCTGCCGGCATCACCGTGAAGCAGACCGGCGTGGGCGACCGCTACGTGCTGGAAGGCATGCAGGAAGGCGACTACTCGCTGGGCGGCGAACAGTCCGGCCATGTCATCTTTAGCAAGTACGCCACCACCGGCGACGGCGTGCTCACCGGCCTGAACATCGCAGCGCGGGTCAAGGCCACCGGCAAGTCCCTGAAGGAACTTGCCTCGGTGCTGACCGTGCTTCCGCAGGTCCTGATCAACGTGCGCGGAGTGGACAAGGCCGCCGTGCCTGACTGCGAACCGCTGCAGCTGGATATCGAAGCCGCCGAAGCGCGTCTGGGCTCCACCGGACGCGTGCTGCTGCGCCCTTCCGGTACCGAGCCGGTAGTCCGCGTGATGGTCGAGGCCGCCACCCAGCAGCAGGCGCAGGCCGAAGCTGAGGCCTTGGCCGCATCCGTATTGGAGCATCTGGCGCTGGGTTAATGCCACGTTGATCTGGTGGACTAGCAAGTAGATCTTCAGTAAATTCTCACATCCCCGTAGCGTGTTCCCCAAGGGTTCGCACTGCGGGGATGTGGCATGCTGAAGAGAGAATTCGAAGTCAGGTCCCGCCGTGCGGCGAGGGCACGGACGAAAAGGGAGAGTCGTGACTCTACGCATCAGCGTTATCGGTACCGGTTATCTGGGAGCTACCCACGCAGCCTGCATGGCGGAACTGGGATATGAAGTCATCGGCCTCGATGTCGATGCCTCCAAGCTCAAGGCCCTGGCATCAGGGATCCTGCCCTTCCATGAACCGGGCCTGCCGGAGCTGCTGCGCAAGCACGTGGCCAGCGGACGGCTGCGCTTCACCGATTCCTACGCCGATGCCGCGGCCAACGCGGACATCCACTTCATCACCGTGGGCACGCCGCAGCGCGCCGATTCCCAATCGGCGGACATGAGCTACGTGGATGGCTCCGTCGACAGCTTGCTGGAGCACATCACCGGGCAGGCGCTGATTGTCGGCAAATCGACCGTACCGGTGGGCACCGCCCGCCGCCTGACCGAGCGCATCGCCGCCAAGGCGCTCCCCGGCAGCGAGGTCACTCTGGCCTGGAACCCGGAGTTCCTACGTGAGGGCTTCGCCGTCAAAGACACACTGACCCCCGACCGCCTGGTCTACGGACTGAGCGACACGGATCCGGAAGGCTTCGGCCTGCGCAAGATCCGCGAGGTCTACGCCCCGATCCTGGAACATGGCACGCCGGAAATCGTGACCGACCTTGAGACGGCGGAACTGGTCAAGGTCGCGGCCAACGCCTTCCTCGCTACCAAGATCTCATTCATCAACGCCTTTGCGGAGGTCACCGAAACAGTTGGCGGCGACATCAAGACCCTGGCCGATGCCATCGGCCACGACAGCCGCATTGGACGCCGCTTCCTGAATGCCGGGGTGGGCTTCGGTGGCGGCTGCCTGCCCAAGGACATCCGCGCGTTGCAGGCGCGCGTCTCGGAGCTCGGACTGAGCCACACCATGGGCTTCCTTGCCGAAGTGGACCAGATCAACCTGCGCCGCCGCGACCGCGTCGTTTCGCTGGCCTCCAGCATGCTGGGCAATGAGCTGGCAGGAAAGCACATCTGCGTACTGGGTGTGACCTTCAAGCCGGACAGCGACGACGTGCGAGATTCGCCGGCCCTGGACATCGCCGTGCGCCTGTACAACGCCGGTGCCGACGTCTCGGTCTACGACCCCCAGGGCAACAAGAACGCCGCGGGACGCTTCCCTCGCCTGCACTACGTGGACTCCTGGCAGGAGGCGGCCCAGGACACCGATATCGTCCTGCTGCTGACCGAATGGCAGGAATTCCGGGACCTAGACCCCGTGGAGCTCGGCAGCGTGGTTTCCAGCCGTGTGCTGATTGACGGGCGCAATGTGCTGGACCGTCCTACTTGGCGCGAAGCAGGATGGACCATTACCGGACCGGGGGAGTACTTCGAAGTCGTGAACACTGCCCCGGGCACGGCACAGATTCCCGTGCAGGTCTCGGGCAAGGCTTAAGAGTTCAACGATTCGCCACGCCACCCCGCTGGAACCGGCACTTTTGGCGAAGCAGATATTCGCCGGCTGGCTGTTTTCTTTTGGCTTCATTTTGAATAGTGAATTTGAATTTCGGTGCCCATCGATTCGTAATAATCCAATATAGTTTAGACGAATGTAAGAAAATGCCGTCATTTGTAGACGGATTGATTCAAAGTTGGCGATTGGGCTCAGTTAAATCTTTCCTGAGCAGTTCATCCTTGCCGGGAGTGAGTCACTGCACATAAGTTGTTTGAAGTTGAGCGGCCCCTGAAAAACACGCTTGACTGGTAATTTCTTATGCATCCCTCACTCTTAGGAGCCTCCTGTGCCTCGATTCAATGGAGAATCAACTCGCAAACGACGTGGTCTTGCCTTAGCCGCTACAGCCGCGATCGCGCTCACTGCACCACTTGCGGTAGCCGCGCCGGCCATCGCCAAGGCAAATCTGCCATCGCCCAACGGCCAAACGAACATCTCCAGTATCCTGACCTATGCAGATGTCGTTAAAGAGCTCAAGAAATTGGAGTCGACTTCCCGCCACGGTGTCGATGTTTTCACGCTTGAGGAAGCCGGAACGAAAGTCAACAAATCGGAGCAGGGGCGCGATCTCTATGTTGCAACTGTTGGCAACGGCCCACAAGATGTCTGGCTTCAAGGACGAATCCACGGCAACGAACCCTACGGATCTGATTCCCTGCTGACTCTGCTGAAAGACCTTGGCACCAACGGTTCTCCGGACTACAAACTACTCCGCGAGAAGTTCACCTTCCACATCATTCCGATGTACAACCCAGATGGATCGGAAGCGAACATTCGCCACACCATTCTGCGCGACTCTGTGACCGGTGATCCGGAACTGGGAACTAATGGTCGAGAACAGCGAATCGATCTCAACAGGGACTGGACGCCAACCGGCTTCGTCGCCAATGAATCGTTGGCATTCTATGAATACTGGACCATGGTCGACCCCGCCTTTGGGATTGATATTCATCATCAGGGGCTCAAGAAGGAGTGGGGAACCAATGATGATGTCACCATGTCTCTCGGCATCTCCTTGGCTCCAGGCGGACCAACGCTACCAGGAATCAAGAACGGTGCATACGACGTCCTAACCCGGCAGATGCAAGTCCATATATACGACGAGCTCTCCAAGTACGGGTCGATTAACATTGACCGTTATCAGGTCGGCAATGGTCAGGAAATCGATATCAAGGGCGGAGTCGTCTCCGCGATGATGCTGGGTCTGGACTATGGAGGCATGAATTCCGAAGGGCACAGCAATCCCGTAATTTTCCTCGAAACCAGTGGAAATACCAGCAATGGAAGCCTCGGACAGAAAGCCCGCGGCGCGCTGATCAAACAAAATGTCCTTGCGGTCAAGGAACTGTTGCTCGGAATGGCCAGCGGCGAGGTCCAGCAGGAAGATCCAGAGCGCTGGGAAGAGATTCCCCATCAGCCGGTCACCGGATACCAGACTGACTACGCTGGGGTCATTCCCAAGTAGGCCAGGACCACTTCCTGACCGTTTGAGTGCAATATTTTCCCTATGAACAGTAGTCGTTGTCGCCGATCCGTGGTGGGTTGGCGGCAACGACTACTGAACCCACGGTGGCGCAGGTATATGTGCCCATGAGGGAAACAGCCTTATTTGAAGCCGAATTCCTTCATGGCTTCCGGCAGACGCTCGATGAGCCTCGATGCGCTGACAGTGCCAACCAAAGCCGCAGTGCGGCCCAAATGTCCATGAATGACAGCAGCGCAAGCAGCCAGCTCCATCATGCGGTGATTGGAGACCGTCTGCAGGCCGTTCACGCCGGTGAGCGAGCTGTCTGAGAGCAGGTAGCCCAGAATACCCGTCAATACGTCACCGCTGCCAGCCGTGGCGAGCTGCGGGGCGGTATGGCTGACGACTAGGCTGCTGCCATCCGGCGCCACGATGTAGTTCGTAGGGCCCTTGAGCAGAACGACCGCGTTGTACGACAGTGCGGCCCACCGGGTCCAGCGGATCGGATCCGCCGTGATCTCTTCAATGGTGACGTTGACGCCTGCGCGGCGCAGCAGCATCCGCAGTTCCTTGGCATGGGGAGTGAGCACGCGTGGTTGCTCACTGGGGCCGGCGGGCACGAGCTCCAGGCCCGATGCGTCAATGACAGCTGGTTGGCGGCTGGCGAAGACTTCCGCGATGACACCGGTTGGGGGAGTGCGGCTGTCCAGGCCGGGGCCGATGGCCCAGGCCGAGATCTTGGCGCCCCGCCCGTGCAGGTAGCGGCGGGCCGAAGACAGTGCTTCCCTGATCTGCTCATCGTTCAGCGGTACGGTTTCAGGCGCCGCCACGGCCAGCAGCGGTGCAATATCTTCCGGCACGTGGGTACGCAGCAGGCCGACGCCGCAATTCACGGCAGCACGGGCAGTCAGCTGCGCGGCTCCAGGGTACAGCGACGAACCTGCGATGAGGCCGAGTACTCCACGCTGGTATTTGTGGCGACCCGCGTCCCGCCATGAGCGATGGGCATCAAGCAGCTCCAGTGCCACCTGCTTGTCCACCATGTGCGTTTGGGGTGTTTGGCCGCTGAAGTCGAAGTCCAGCGGAACCACAATGATCTCCCCGGTGACCAGCGGTCCGTCACCGGTCAGCAAGCCGGACTTCATCGCCCCGAAGGTGACAGTCCGTTCGGCCAGCAGCACCATGTCGTCTGCGACTCCGGTTTCCGGGTTCAGGCCGGATGGCAGATCGCAGGCCAGCACCCGGGAACCCCGGGGGATTCGGGGCAATTCTGCTCCGGAGCGGTAGCCGAGACCGTAGAGGGCATCGATGATCAGAGTCGCGTCGGCGAGAGACTGATTGTCCTGTGAATATGGCACAATCCGTCCGCCAGCCGATTCGTACACGGACAGTGCATCGGAGTGGACCGAGGAAGCGCACTGCAGCGCCGCAGTTGCGTAGCCCTGATCTTCCAGCTGGGCCAGGGCATAGAGCCCGTCCCCGCCGTTGTTGCCCGGACCGATCAGGCCTACCACCAGGGTGCCGGGAGCGACGGGCTGTTCGCCAAGCATGTCCACGGCTTCCGCAGCCAACGCGTTGGCTGCCTGTTTCATCAGGGCGGCGTTAGAACGCCGTGAAATCTCCTGGGCTTCTACCGCACGAACCTGGGCAAGACTGTAGACGGGGATCATAAATCAAACAATACTCATCCTTTACCTGCAACGCTGGTTTTATTCGAGTTCGTGTCGCAAAGAGGGTTACGAGCGTTCGGCGACAACCATCGCAATGGCCATGTCGCCGTCATGCGACATGGTCAGATGCCAAGACGTGATGCCCCGCTGGGCACTCGCCTCCGCGACGGTCCCGGTGACATGGATCTGGGGATCCCCGGCCTCGTCCTTGATGATGCTGCAGTCCTGCCAGTTCATTCCCGCCGGCGCACCGAGGGCCTTGGCGATAGCTTCCTTGGCCGCGAAGCGTGCCGCCAGCGAACGCAGGGGGAGCCCGCGCTCATCCACGGTGAACAGCCGTTCGTGCAGTCGCGGTGTCTTTTCCAATTGCCGCCCGAAGCGCGGCACGTCGACAATGTCTACACCAATTCCTGCAATCATGCCTCCCAGTTTATCCAGAGCCGCCGCGGGGCAATAAAAAAACTGCGGGTGCCCTCCCATCATGAGGACACCCGCAGCTCGTGGCTAGGAAACCGGTGGATTACTCCACGGTCACCGACTTGGCCAGGTTGCGTGGCTGATCGACGTCGAAGCCCTTGGCAGTTGCCAGCTCGCAGGCGAAGATCTGCAGCGGCACGGTGGCCAGCAGCGGCATCAGCAGGGTCGGGGTCTCCGGCACGTAGAACACGAACTCGGAGAAGTCCTTCACTGCGTCGTCGCCGTCTTCCGCGATGACCAGGGTCTTGGCGCCGCGGGCGCGGACTTCCTGGATGTTGGAAACGACCTTGGCATGCAGCGAGTCGCGGCCGCGCGGGGATGGAACCACCACGAAGACCGGCTGGCCGTCGTCGATCAGGGCGATCGGGCCGTGCTTCAACTCGCCGGCGGCGAAGCCCTCGGCGTGGATGTAAGCGATCTCCTTGAGCTTCAGCGCGCCTTCCATGGCGACCGGGTAGCCGACGTGGCGGCCCAGGAAGAGCACGGAGGAAGCATCGGCCATGGAACGGGCAAGTTCCTTGATCTCCCCGCTGCGGTCCAGAATGTCCTGGATCTTGGCCGGGATCTTGCCCAGGTCTGCCAGAATGTCCTTGATCTGGCCGGAGAACAGGTTGCCGCGCAGCTGTGCCAGGTACAGGCCGAGCAGGTAGGTGGCGGTGATCTGCGCCAGGAACGCCTTGGTGGAAGCCACCGCGATCTCCGGACCTGCATGGGTGTACAGCACGGCATCGGATTCACGCGGGATGGTGGATCCGTTGGTGTTGCAGATGGACATGGTCTTGGCACCCTGCTCCTTGGCATAGCGCACCGCCATCAGGGTGTCCATGGTTTCGCCCGACTGGGAAATCGACACGATCAGGGTCTTCTTGTCCACGATCGGTTCGCGGTAGCGGAACTCGTGGGAGAGCTCCACCTCCACGGGGATGCGGCACCAGGACTCGATGGCGTACTTGGCGACCTGGCCGGCATAGGCGCTGGTACCGCAGGCCAGCACAACGATCTTGTTGATCTTGGTCAGGTCTTCGGCATCGATGCGCAGCTCATCCAGGGTCAGGCGGCCCTCGGCGTCCGAGCGGCCCAGCAGGGTGTCGGCCACGGCGGCTGGCTGGTCGAAGATTTCCTTCTCCATGAAGGACGGGAAGCCGCCCTTCTCGGCGCTGGCCGCATCCCAGTCGACGGTGAATTCCTTGCCTTCGGCAGGGTTGCCGTCGAAGTCGGTGATGGAATGGGCATCCGGGGTAATGGTCACGATCTGGTCCTGGCCCAGTTCCACGGCGCGACGGGTGAAGTCGATGAAGCCGGAAACGTCCGAACCCAGGAAGTTCTCGCCGTCGCCCAAGCCGAGCACCAGCGGGGAGTTGCGGCGTGCTGCCACGACTACGCCCGGGTGGTCCTGGTGGACTGCCAGCAGGGTGAAAGCGCCTTCGAGGCGCTGTACTGCCAGCTGCATGGCGCGGGTCAAATCGCCCTCGGCGCCGTTGGCATACACCTTGCCCAGCAAGGCGGCAGCAACTTCGGTGTCGGTCTCGGAAAGGAACTGGACGCCGTCGGCCAACAGCTCGGCCTTGATGCTGGCGAAGTTCTCGATGATGCCGTTGTGGATCATGGCCAGCTTGCCACCGTCGGCCAGGTGTGGGTGGGCGTTTCCGTCGCTCGGACCTCCGTGGGTTGCCCAGCGGGTATGGCCGATGCCGGTCATGGATGCCGGCAGTGGATCCTCGGCAATCTCGTTCTCCAGGTTGACCAGCTTGCCGGCCTTTTTCCTGGAATGAATAGCACCGTCAGCGACGACTGCTACACCGGCAGAGTCGTAGCCTCGGTATTCCAATCGGCGTAAGCCTTCAATCAGAACGTCAAGGGCGCCGTGGTCGGCGTTCGCGCTTGAGGTTCCTGCATATCCTACAATTCCGCACATGAAAAAAAGACTACCGGCTCATGGTCAAACGATGGAACTAATCGTGGCAGAGCACTCAAAAAAAGCTGTGCGATAGGTCACCTTGGCGCGCGGCAGCGGCGACGACCGTCCGAGTGTTAAATCAGAGTTATTTGGGTTGTGGCCCTAGTTGTTGGCAGAATTTGTCCTCGTGGAACCACACGACACACTCGAATCAACAGTTACGCCTTTCGTAGACCTCGAACGCGAAACCTGGGCACGGCTTTCCAACCAAATGGAACAGCCGCTGAATCAGGACGATATCGAGCGCCTGCGCGGCTTGGGCGACTCCCTGGACCTGCAGGAAGTGCGTGACGTGTACCTTCCACTCAGCCGCCTGCTGTCCCTGTATGTCGAGGGGGCGGGGGCGACCCATCGGGCGACCACGACCTTCCTGGGGGAGCAGACCCGGCGGACCCCGTTCGTGATCGGCGTGGCCGGTTCGGTGGCAGTGGGCAAGTCCACCACCGCACGTGTGCTGCGGGAAATGCTGCGCCGCTGGCCCGAAACCCCTGACGTCCAGCTGATCACCACCGACGGCTTCCTGTATTCCAATGCCGAACTGGAGCGCCGCGGCATCATGCAGCGCAAGGGCTTCCCTGAATCCTATGACCGCCGTGCGCTGCTGCGTTTCGTCTCCGCGGTGAAGTCGGGCGTGCCGGAAGTCAGCGCCCCGGTGTACTCGCACCTGACCTATGACATCATTCCCGGCCAGCGGCAGTACGTGCGCTCGCCGCAGGTGCTGATTGTCGAAGGCCTGAACGTACTCCAGCCGGCACGTACCCGCTCGGACGGAACTGTGGGGCTGGCGCTGAGCGACTTCTTCGACTTCAGTGTCTACGTGGATGCGAAGACCCAGTACATCGAGGAATGGTACATCCGCCGCTTCATGAACCTGCGCTCCGGTGCCTTCTCGGATCCGGCTTCCTATTTCCATCGCTATGCGAAGCTCACCGACGAGGAAGCGCGCACTACCGCCCATGACATCTGGTCGCGCATCAACGCCCCGAATCTCAAGGAAAACGTGCTGCCTACCCGTGGACGCGCCCAGCTGGTACTGCGCAAGGCGGCCGATCATTCGGTGCGCCGGATGTTGTTGCGAAAGATCTAATCAGCCGTTAACAGTACGTGTGATTTTATCGAACAAGTCGAATTCGAGTAGCCGATATCCTGTCGATCTGAGAAATGCCTGTGTATGATCGACCCATGCTTAAGGGTTTCCGCGATTTTATTATGAAGGGCAACGTCGTCGATCTGGCCGTTGCCGTGGTGATCGGTGCAGCTTTCGGCGCCGTAGTGACCGCGCTGGTGGACAACGTGCTGATGCCGTTGATTGCAGCGCTGGTCGGGTCCCCGAACTTCGATGGCTTCCTGCTCTTCACCATTGACGGGGTCGACATCAAGGTTGGCGTATTCATTACCGCTCTGGTCAACTTCCTGCTCATCGCCGCCGCCGTTTACTTCGTGCTGGTCATGCCAATGAACAAGGCAACTGAGGCCTTGAAGCGCCACCGAGGCATCGAAGAAGAAGAGCCGGAACCAGATCCGCAGCTGGCTCTGCTGGAACAGATCCGCGACGAGATCAAGTCTCTGCGTTAGCAACCTTCAGCGTCATCATCACTCGCTTTCAGGGGCGGACCGCCAGACCTCCGGGTCCAGGCGGCCCGCCCCACGAATTTAACACCACAGGGTGATGCAACTCGGGGCACGGGGGAAGTGACGGCATGAAAAGACGAAAAGTGGGAAGATGGAACGGTGAACTCTGAAGCACTTGAGCAAAGCAATGACACTGCCGCGATAATGCCCCCGACCTCCGCCCCGTGGGAACGCCGGGCAGTCATCGATCTCTCAGCGATCCGCAACAACGTCAAGCAGGTTGTCGACCTTGTCGCCCCGGCCGCGGTCATGGCCGTCGTCAAGGCGGACGGGTACGGGCACGGCGCCCTGCAGGTCGCCACCGCGGCGCTGGAAGCCGGCGCCGGCTGGGTCGGCTGCGCTCACGTCACCGAAGCACTCGCACTGCGCGAAGCCGGGCTCGATGCCCCGATGCTCGCCTGGCTGCATACCCAGGACACCCCGTTTGACGACGCCATCGAGGCCGGTATAGACCTCGGTGTCTCCGGCTGGGACCTCGACGCCATCGCGGCGGCCGCCCGGCGGCTGCAGGCCCCCGCCCGCATCCACCTGAAGGTGGACACCGGACTGGGCCGCAACGGCTCCACCATGGCAGACCTGCCAAGCCTGTTGCAGCGTGCCAGCGAGTACCAGGAAGCCGGACTGCTGCGCGTGGTCGGGGTCTTCTCCCACCTGGCCGTGGCCGATGAGCCCGAGCGCCCGGAAACCGACATGCAGCTGGCCGTCTTCGACGAAGCCATCGCCCTGGTGGAAGCCGCGGGCTTCGACCTGGAAGTGCGCCACATCGCCAACACCCCGGGCATCCTCTCCCGCCCGGACTCTCACCACGAACTGGTACGCCTGGGCCTGGGCCTCTACGGCCTGAGCCCCTTCGAGAACGAATCCCCGGACTCCTTCGGCCTGCGCCCGGCCATGAAACTGGTGACCCGTGTGGCCAACGTCAAGAAGGTCCCGCTGAACCAGGGTGTCTCCTACGGGTTGAGCTACCACACCGCTGCGGAGACCTACCTGGGCCTGATCCCGCTGGGCTACGCCGACGGCCTGCCGCGCATCGCCACCGGAGCCCCGGTGACCATCAACGGCAAGACCTACCCGGTGCGCGGCCGCATCGCCATGGACCAGTGCGTCATCGACCTGGGCCCGGACGTTGACCCGGCGGACTTCCTGGGTGCCGAGGCCATCATTTTCGGCGAGGGCGGCCAGAGCGTCAACACCTGGGCCTACGCCGCGAACACCATCAACTACGAGGTCGTCACCCGCATCTCCCCGCGCGTGCCGCGCTACTACGTCCAGGGCAGCTGGGGAGAAGCCGGTGAGTGAGACCGCCAAGGAATTCACCGTACAACTGACCGATCTCGCCGCCACCGAAGCGCTGGGCACCGCACTGGGTACCCAGCTGCGGGCCGGGGACCTGCTGATCCTCACCGGCGCCCTGGGTGCGGGGAAGACCACCCTGACCCAGTCGCTGGGTGTGGGACTGAAGGTCCGCGAGGGAATCATTTCCCCGACCTTCGTGCTCGCCCGCCAGCATCCCTCGCTGGTCGAGGGCCCCGGGCTGATCCACGTGGACGCCTACCGGCTCAAGGACCAGAACGACGTGGACACCCTGGACCTGGAATCCACGCTGGCCGAATCGGTCACCGTGGTCGAGTGGGGACTGGGCAAGGTCGAGCACCTGACCGACTCCCGCCTGGAACTGCAACTGGACCGCGAAGCGCTCACCGCCGCCGCGGAGAAGCCGGCCGTTAACCCCTGGGAAGAAGAAGCGGACCTGGACGAACCACGCCTGTTCACCCTCAAGGCCATCGGCCCGCGCTGGGACGAACCAGCCTTTGAACATCTGAAGAGCACGTTGCTTGATGCCGTGCACACCGGAGAGCTACATGCCTAACTACCTGTCCATCGACACCTCCGCCCACGCATCGGTCGCGCTGATCGATGCGGACACCGGAGCGGTCATCGCCGCCCGTACGTCGCCCAAGGGCAATGACCAGACCGAAACCCTGGCCGGTTACGTCCGCGACCTCATGGCCGACCACGGCCAGCAGGGCCCGGAGCTGGCAGGCGTCATCGTGGGCGTCGGCCCCGGCCCGTTCACCGGCCTGCGCGTGGGACTGGTCGCGGCACGCACCTTCGGCTTTGTCTGGCAGGTTCCGGTGCACGGCGTGATGTCGCTGCATGCGCTCGCCGAACGGGTGCTGGAGCTGGACGAGATTCCGGAAGAATTCATCGTGGCTTCGGACGCACGCCGCAAGGAAGTGTACTGGGCCACGTACAACCGCCAGGGAGCCTTGACGGATGGCCCGCACGTGGCCGCCGCCGCGACCCTGCCGGCACTGCCGGTGTACGGCGTGGGCGCCGGGATCTACGAGGACGCATTGCGCGAAGCCGGCGCCGCCCCGCAGCCCGAGTCCTTTGCATGGATCGCCGAGTCCGCGTACCTGGCCAAGCATGGCCTCAAGGACCTGGCCGCCGGCAAGGACCTGTCCAATACCGCCCCGCAGTATCTGCGCGAGTCTGATGCTCAGGTGCCGGCCTTTATGAAGCAGGCGCAGGCCAAGGAAGCCACGGCATGAGCGTCGAACTGCGCCCCATGACCAGCGCCGACATCTCCGAAGTGCACCAGCTGGAAACACGGCTGTTCCCCGAGGATGCCTGGCCGGTGGCCGCCTTCGAATCCGAGCTGGCCCAGCACGAAACCCGCAACTACTGGGTTTACGAAGACCAGGGCAAGGTCGTCGGCTACGCGGGCTTGTGCACCGTGCTGCCCATCAGCGATGTGCAGACCATCGCCATTGATCCGGCGTACCAAGGACAGGGATTGGGCCGGAAACTCATGAACCTGTTGATCGACACCGCACGGGAGTCCAAGGCTCTGGATGTCATGCTGGAAGTCCGCTTCGACAATCCGACTGCCATTGCACTGTATGAATCCCTGGGATTCACCACCATCCACCGACGCGCACGCTACTACAAGGGCGGCGTGGACGCACTGATCATGAGACTGCAGCTGGATGCACTGCAGGAAGAACGTACGCATGAAAAAGAGGAACCCACCGCATGAGCACGAAAGAACCGGTAGTACTGGGAATCGAATCCTCCTGCGATGAAACCGGTGTCGGCATCGTGCGCGGCACCCAGCTGCTGGCCAACGCCGTCTCCAGCTCCATGGACGAGCATGTTCGCTTCGGCGGCGTGATCCCGGAGATCGCCGCCCGTGCCCACCTGGAAGCCTTCGTGCCCACCCTGCAGCAAGCCCTGGATACCGCGAAACTGACGCTCGATGACATCGACGCCATTGCAGTGACCAGCGGACCGGGGCTGGCCGGTGCGCTGATGGTAGGTGTCTCTGCCGCCAAGGCACTGGCGCTGGCCACTGGCAAGCCGCTGTACGGCATCAATCACCTGGTCGCCCACGTGGGCGTCGGCGTGCTGGAAGGCACCGTGCTGCCCCCGACCTTCGGTGCGCTGCTGGTATCCGGCGGCCACACCGAGATCCTGAAAGTCACCTCGCTGACCAACGACGTCCAACTGCTAGGCTCGACCATTGACGACGCCGCCGGCGAAGCCTACGACAAGGTCGCCCGCCTGCTGGGTCTTGGCTACCCGGGTGGCCCCGCCATCGACAAGGCCGCCAAGGACGGGGACCGCAAGGCGTTCCGTTTCCCGCGCGGCCTGTCGCTGCCGAAATTCGTCGGCAGCGCAGCGAACCCCGGCAAGCACCGCAACAACTTCTCGTTCTCTGGCCTCAAGACCGCGGTGGCGCGCTGCGTCGAGCACTTCGAAGCCGCGGGGGAGCCGATCCCAGTGGCCGACATCGCCGCGTCCTTCCAGGAAGCTGTCGTCGACGTCATTACCTCCAAAGCTGTTCGTGCAATGGTCGAGAACAACCTGACCACCGTCCTGCTGGGCGGGGGAGTAGCCGCAAATACACGGCTGCGCGAACTGCTGGCTGCTCGGTGCGCTTCGGCTGGCATTGCTTTGGTTGTGCCGCCGTTCAGCCTGTGTACGGACAACGGCGGCATGGTTGCCGCTCTTGGTGCGCAATTGGTTGCTGATGGTGCAAAGCCATCAGGCCTGGAATTCGCGATCGACTCCTCACAGCCGGTGACACAGATTGTGCTGACGCATTAGGAATTCGCAGTTCAGGACTGCTGACGGGCAGATATTTCGGGGGCTGGATCCGATACGCTGAAGGTGCCGTGCATTGAATAATGCACGGCACCTTCAATTTTGGAGAATTGCCTTATTATTTGGCAGCAAGATTTTCATGCATCGGTGAGCGGGCCCAGCAGGTGCTGGAATCGTAGCTTCGCATCTAAGAATCTGTCAGTTAGTTTGTGTGATCATTCGGCTGACATTAGTCCTGACGATTTCGCGGAAATCGCCACCTGACGCGGCAAACACCTCTCGCTGTAGCTGATATTCAGCACCGCGTTCGATTAAACGGATGATGCCCTGCAACTCGTCCGCACAACCCAGCTGTTCAGCTATTGGCATCAATCTCTTCACTTCGATACGCAAATGATCGCTGACAAGCATTTCATCGCCCTGGGCGTTGAGAATAATGATGGCGTCCAGACCGTAACGTGCAGCGCGCCATTTATTTTCGACTCGGTACCAGTCAGGCATGACCGGGATTTTGTTTCCGGCTTCAAGGCTCAACGACATGTCGTGTACCAAGCATTGGGTTAGGGCAGTGATGGCGCTGATATCTTCCAGGGCGCTCATGCCGTCGCAGATCCGCATTTCTACGGTGCCGAGGCGCGCCACCGGACGAACATCCCAGCGGATCTCCGAGATATCGTCGATAACGCCCGTGTAGAGCATGTCTGCAACATAGGACTCATATTCGGACCAGGTATTGAAATGAAACGGGATTCCAGCAGTGGGGAGCTGCTGGAACATCAACGCGCGTTGCGATGCATAGCCGGTGTCTTCTCCGCCCCAGTATGGGCTGGAGGCGCTGAGAGCCTGGAAATGCGGCTGGTAGTTGACCAGGCCATCCGTGATTGGAAGTGCCTTCTCGCGGTCATCGAGACCTACATGTACGTGCACACCGTAGATCACCATTTGTCGTCCCCACCACTGTGTCCGGTCGATCAGGTTTGCGTAGCGTTCTTTGTCGGTCACAGGCTGGGATGTGGGCGCAGCGAATGGGTGCGAGCCGGCGCAGTACAGGTCCACGCCCATCGGAGTCGTGACTTCGCTGAGGGTACGGACGTTTTCGCGCAGTTCTGCAGCGGCCTCGGCGACGGTGTGGTGAACACCGGTGACGATCTCCACCGTGTTCAACAGAAGTTCCGGCTTGATAGTCGGGTGCTCTTCCTCATGCGGGATCCCGGCATCATCCTTGAGCTTGCACAGCACCTTCTCGGCGACGGAACACAGATCAGCAGTGTCGTGGTCAACGAGCGCAATTTCCCATTCGACACCGATGGTGGACTGGGCTGAGTCGGCAAATTCGATCTTCTGCACGGAACTCCTTCATTGCAAGGTCGATCCAGACAGGGCCTGAACCGGCATGTATAGAAACCGGTGTACCCCACACCCGATTGGAGGATAACCATAACCATTGTATTTGGTGCGTTGGGTTTGTCAGCTCACTGCATCAATGTCCGCAGATTGCATGTAACAAACACGTGGTTAGTGGGGCTGCACCTCGAATGCTACGCGCTTGTCGCCAATGCGAGCCAGGATGAGCGTTGCCTTGTTCTTGGCGCTCTTGGGCGAGCCCGCAAGCAGGATCCGTCGCAGCTCTTCAGGAGTCACGTCCACACCGCGCTTCTTGATATCCAGGGTGCCGATGCCGTTGGCCTTGACCCAGCTGCGCAGCTTCTTCACGTTGTAATCGTGGACTGCCACGACCTTGTATCCACGCGCGAAGGGAGTGGAGATCTGCTTCGCATGGGTGAAGTAGGCAATGTGCTCGTCAAGCAGGTGCCCGCCGGTGGACTCCAGCAACGTGGAAATCAGATGCGAGCGGATGACTGCGCCATCGGGTTCGTAGATATGCGCTTCAAGCTCACCCACTGGCGCCGGCACATCAGCCTGCGCCGCCACAGGACTTGTCAATTCGTGCGCGCCGTCCTTGTCGATCACCAGCGCGGCGCGGGCGATGCCTTCACGCTTGAGCCGACCGAACCAAAGGCATGCTTCGATGACCGAGCCGTGGTCTGAGATCCATACGGCCTCGGCGGTACCGGGAATGGCATCGTGCGGCAGGCCCGGGCCGAGCTTGACCCCGACATCCTTGCCATCGTCGACAAGCTTCTCGACGAAGGACAGGGGAGGGGAGAAAGCTTCGGGGTCAAAGAGGCGGCGGGTGCTTCCCGCCTGATCGGTGCGGCGGGCAGGGTCCAGCCAGACGCCGTCGATTCCGGTCAGGTCGGTTTCCTCGGCACTGCCGTGGACTACCTTGGCGTTCTCGAACGGCATCAGATTCAGCGTGGTGGCAGCTGCCGTGGTTTCATCTTTTTCCACGGCGGTGACTTGCAGGCCCGCGCTGGCCAAGGCGATTGAATCGGTGCCAATTCCGCAACCAAGATCGGCTACGTGGGTGCAGCCTGCCGAGGTGAACCGGCGCGCGTGAAGCCCGGCGATGGTCAGCCGCGTAGCCTGTTCCAAACCAGCCGGAGTGAAGATCAGCGAATCGGCGAAAGGGCCGAATTTCACCCTGGCCCGGTACCTCAGTTCTGCTTGGGCGATGACCGCGCGGATGACCTGTGCGTCGTGCCCGTCCTTGCGCAGCTTCTCATTCAGCGTCCACGCCGCGTCCTTGGTGGACACCATGGACGGGTCGATGGTCGAGAGAAGACTCCAGCCGTCGGCCGACAAGAGTGCGGCAAATTGTTCATTGAGTGTTGAGTCATTGGAAGCCTGAGCCATGCTCCAAGACTATCTGGGTTTGGTGGTCAGTATCGTTCCGGACTGCTGCCAGGCGGAGTGGGGCGAGAGGCTCGCTGGTACAAGGTGATCCCATGAGGTAGCGACTACCCTTCAGACTTGTCGCACATGCTGCCTTTCGGTGTCTTGTCACCTACAGGAAATACCTGTGCACTCAGTCCCGCGGATACCGTCTCGCTACCTGTCCACCTTGGACTGTCATATTCCAGATTTACGGACTCGATCACTCCTGATTTGAGAGGATCTATCAATGCCACTGTGAGTTGGATAGTGGCGTTTTCGCCCGCGGGCACTTCATGGTTATCCGAAATCTGGGCATCCGAAGGCAGCAAGACACCGCGAAAGCCGTCCTTGCCATCCTCAATAACTCCGAAGCCCTCAATTCGAACGTTGTCGGAATGCTGGAGTGTCACGGCACGTATGAGTGCAGGGTCTGAGCCGTCCGCTTGGACATGTACCTGCGCAATGGCCAGTCGCCCTTGCTCGTCCGATGGTGCACAGACCATCGATGACGCCTCGGTTTGGGTTTTCAGTTGCACACCCGTGGGCGCGCACGCCGTCAGAACCAGGCATGCCCCTGCCATGAGGCCTGCAGCCATTTGTCGGTGACTGAACATTTCACTTTCCTCGTCTAACGCGGATGCTCGACAAGAAATCTACTGGTCAGCATCGTTGCGGAGAATCTTACGTGACCGCTTGCCAAGCGCTCTAACCGTGAACAGCCGAATGAGTCCTGTGGTGGCAGCTATTGCATCGCATCGTCGATATCCAATCTGAACCTGCGCTCGACGTTGTGCACCGTGAGGGGCACCACGTGGCTGTGGCAGGACTTCCAGATTCGAAGGACTAGTAATAGGTTGTGCCTGCTCGGTGGGTTGCTTAATGTCATATTTGCGTCATATTCGAACTTTCCGAGATTTCTTTGAGCGTTCTTGGTGAGGCCGTCAGTCGAGCGCGGGCAACGATTCATTGGGCTAACTCAATCGATCAGGCAATTTTGGAAATCCCGTGAGGCTTAGGTTTCCTGATTCAACGCGACCTGAGGAGTGATAAAGACTAATCCTTCTCTGCGCTTAGAAATCATTCCACGGAATATCCGCCTTTGAGGTTTAGTGTGCTGGAGCCACGCTCCCATTTGGGTGGGCAGGCGTTCGTTGGGAACCCCGGCCACGAGTTTTACTGTCAGTAAATTGGTGAGTGTTCCACATCGCATCCGAGGGGTTTCGTAGTGTTGTATGTCACCTGTGATGAAACTCAGGCAGACAACTACACGCCAGCCGACGGCGCAACGAGGCCCCGTCCCTGCTGCGGAATCAACGCCAAGCGATGCAACGGTACACAAGCTCAAGCGACAGCTCAGCAGCCGGCATCTGCAGATGATCGCCATTGGCGGTTCCATCGGCACTGGGTTGTTCGTGGCCTCCGGCGGCACTATCGCCCAAGCGGGACCGGGTGGAGCGCTCGTTGCCTATGCTGCAGTGGGACTCATGGTGTACCTGCTCATGCAGTCGCTGGGGGAGATGACCGCAAAGATCCCGGTGGCCGGTTCCTTCCAGACCTATGCCACTCGTTTTGTCTCGCCCTCCTTCGGGTTCGCCATCGGCTGGAACTACTGGTTCAACTGGGCCATCACCGTGGCGGCCGAGTTGGTGGCCGCCGGTATCGTCATGAGCTTTTGGCTCCCTGATGTTCCTGGCTGGGTCTGGGCCGGCGGTTTCCTCTTCGTGCTGACTGGACTGAACGCCCTGTCCGCCAAGGCTTTCGGTGAAGGCGAGTTCTGGCTCGCGCTGATCAAGGTCGTCACTGTCATCGCTTTTCTCGTGGCTGGCGTCTTGATGATCTTCGGCATCCTGGGCGACCACACCGATCCGCTGGCCAACTGGCGGGAAGGCCAGGATGTCTTCCAGGGGGGATGGATCTCGATCATGGCCGTCTTCATGATCGCCGGGTTCTCCTTCCAAGGCACCGAACTGGTCGGAGTCGCCGCTGGAGAAGCCAAGGATCCGCGCCGTGAAATCCCCAAAGCCATCCGCAACGTCTTCTGGCGCATCATGCTTTTCTACATTGGCGCCATCTTCATCATCGGCTGCCTGATCCCGTTCGCGGACCCCAGCCTGCTTTCCAGCGGCGAAGCCGACGTGGCGTCCTCGCCGTTCACCATGGTCTTCGAGCGCGCCGGCATCGCCTTCGCCGCGGCCGCGATGAACGCCGTCATCCTCACCGCAATCCTCTCCGCTGGCAATTCCGGCCTCTACGCCTCGACCCGCATGCTTTATGCCATGGCCCATGACGGCAAGGCTCCGAAGATCTTCGGCCGCACCAACTCCCGCGGCGTGCCCATGGCTGCATTGTTCGCCACCGCAGGCGTGGGGCTCTTCGGATTCCTTACCGCGCTGGTCGGTCAGGGCGCAGCCTATGCCTGGCTGCTCAACGTCTCGGGCCTGTGCGGATTCATTGTCTGGGTGGGCATCGCGGTATCCCATTACCGTTTCCGCCGCGGCTATCTGGCGCAGGGGTACGCCGTGTCGGACCTGCCGTACCGTGCCCCGTTCTTCCCGCTGGGTCCGTTGCTTGCCTTCGTCATGCTGATTGCGGTCATTGCGGGGCAGAACTATGAAGCAGTGCTCGCCGGCCGCGGGCTTGAAGTGCTCTCCGCCTACATCGGCTTGCCGCTCTTCCTGGGGCTTTGGCTCATCCACAGGCTCGTGACCAAATCACGGGTCGTCCCATTGATGGAGATGGATCTGTCCGCTCCGGAAGACATCGAGGAATCAGCCAAGGTGCGCTCTGCGCGAACCGGGGCAGGGAACTCGGCGATTCGTTAGCACTCGCCTTGACCGAGTGCTAATAATCGTCCTAAAGTCATGTGTGGGTGGCATGCCAGCGGCACGCCACACCGCCTGACTGGATACCACCAACTGGCACCGCGACGACGGTTGGTCCAATGCCAGTAGGGCGCACCCCTACACCATTGGTTCATACACGAAAAGGAGAGACCATGTCTGTCTCCATCAAGCCGCTCGAAGACCGCATTGTCATCAAGCAGGTCGAAGCCGTCACCACCACCGCTTCGGGCCTGGTAATTCCGGACTCCGCCAAGGAAAAGCCGCAGGAAGGCACCGTTGTCGCAGTAGGCCCAGGCCGCATCGACGACAACGGCAACCGCATCCCGCTGGACGTAGCCGAAGGCGACGTAGTCCTGTACTCGAAGTACGGCGGAACCGAGGTCAAGGTCGGCAACGAGGAGTACCTGGTGCTCTCGGCTCGCGACGTTCTGGCAGTCGTCGTAAAGTAACGCCAACCTCGCGGCATTCGCTAGCTTTCCACCGCCCACGGCGCTCGCCGGACGCGGGGGAGAGGTCTGTGGATGCAGCCGAACTTTCAGGAGTCAATGCATGGCTAAGCAGCTAGCATTCAACGAGGAAGCACGCCGTGCCCTCGAAGCGGGCATCGATAAGCTCGCAAACACCGTGAAGGTCACCCTCGGCCCCCTCGGCCGCAACGTGGTGCTCGCCAAGACCTGGGGCGCCCCGACCATCACCAACGACGGTGTCACCATTGCCCGTGACATCGATCTGGAAGATCCGTACGAGAACCTCGGCGCACAGCTGGCCAAGGAAGTCGCCACCAAGACCAACGACGTGGCCGGCGATGGCACCACCACCGCCACCGTCCTGGCCCAGGCACTGGTCAAGGAAGGCCTGAAGAACGTGGCCGCCGGCGCCGCCCCTGGCGATATCCGCAAGGGCATCGAGCTGGCCACCGAGATCGTCTCCGAGCGCCTGGCCGCCAACGCCGTGGCCGTGGAGGACAAGGTTGCCAACGTGGCCGCCATCTCCGCGCAGTCGGACGAGATCGGCGACCTGCTGGCCGAGGCCTTCAAGACCGTGGGCACCGACGGTGTCATCACGATCGAGGAATCCTCCACCACCGCCACCGAGCTGGTCCTCACCGAGGGCATGCAGTTCGACAAGGGCTACCTGTCCCCGCAGTTCATCACCGATGCAGAGCGCCAGGAAGTTGTCCTGGAAGACGCCCTGATCCTGATCAACCCGGGCAAGATTTCCACCGTGGCGGAGTTCCTGCCGCTGCTGGAAAAGGTCCTGGAGGCCAAGAAGCCGCTGCTGATCATCGCCGAGGACGTCGAGGGCGAAGCCCTGTCCACCCTGGTGGTCAACAAGCTGCGCGGCCTGCTGAACGTGGTAGCCGTCAAGGCTCCGGGCTTCGGCGACCGCCGCAAGGCCATGATGCAGGATCTGGCGATCCTCACCGGCGCCCAGGTGGTTTCCCCTGAGCTGGGTCTGTCGCTGGACCAGGTCGGCACCGAGGTGCTCGGCTCGGCCCGCCGCGTGACCATCACCAAGGATTCGACCACCATCGTTGATGGCGCCGGAACCGAGGAAGACGTGCAGGACCGCGTGGCCCAGTTGAAGGCCGAGCTGTCCCGCACCGATTCGGAGTGGGACCGCGAGAAGCTTTCCGAGCGCCTGGCCAAGCTGGCCGGCGGCATCGGCGTCATCAAGGTCGGCGCGTCGACCGAGGTGGAGCTGAAGGAACGCAAGCACCGCATCGAGGACGCTGTGTCCTCCACCCGTGCAGCGCTGGAAGAGGGCATCGTGGCCGGCGGCGGTACCGCCCTGGTCGACGCCCTGTCCGCACTGGATGAGGATGCCCGCGCCACCTCCGCAGAGGGCGACATCGCCGCAGGCGTGGCCATCGTCCGCCGCGCACTGGTGCAGCCGCTGTTCTGGATCGCCACCAACGCCGGCTTCGACGGCGCAGTGGTGGCCTCCAAGGTCGCCGAGTCCGGCGCCAACGAGGGCTTCAACGCCAAGACCGGCGTCTACGAGAACCTGCTGTCCGCAGGCGTCATCGACCCGGTCAAGGTCACCCGCTCGGCGCTGCGCAACGCGGCCTCGATCGCGGCCCTGGTGCTGACCACCGAAACCCTCGTGGCTGACAAGCCAGCCGAGGATCCGGAAGCAGCACACAGCCACTAGGCCTTAGCCTGGCAGCAAACGACGCCGCCGGATCGAGCTTGCGCTCGACCCGGCGGCGTTGTGCTTTAACCTTGCGTACATTTCAACAACCCTTGACTTGGCGCGTTGACGAGGGGGTTCATCGACGGTGGGACCGGGAAAGAATGGACAATGAACAGATCTTGGAACGGTGCGCACCCGGCACCGCGGCGCAAGGTTCCGTGGTGGAATCTGCGGCGCTACCCACGCCGGGGCACACGAATCATCATGGTCTTTGTCATGGTGCTTTCCACCTTTGCCATCTCAATGGGAATCATCTGGGCGGTCGAAGACGAATCGGAACGCATCGCTGTCTTCACCGCCGTGGAGCGGCCATTTACGGCCACGGTCCTGTCGCAGGACTTCGAGGTCTGTTCGGTGACGGTCCAACCCACTGGCTCTCGCAGTGCGGAAGGGCCTATTGAAGCGCAAACGGTGTGCACCCCTAGCTTTGTGCTGCCATCTGGTAGTTCCGTCAGCATCGTGGAAGATCCCGACGAATGGTCCGCAGGTTTCTACTATGTTGTCGGAGGGGACCAGGACTGGCAGGCCGACGCCGAGGCCCAGATAAAGGCCGGGGGACTTGAGAGCGTGCTGCTGTCCCTGGCGTTCACCCTGCTGGCGTGGCTCCTTGGTTATCAGCTGCTGCTCAAGCACGACCGTCCATCCCACGTTCTTCGCGAACGCGGTGTCAAACCCGAGGCCGGTCGCTTTGAACAGTTGGTGCTTTCGGCCCAGCACGCCTCGCCTGCCGTGCGCTACACGGTGATCTGCTTCAGTCTGGTGATATCCGTCGGATTCGGCTGGATGATCATCGCAGACGACAAGGCGTCGTTTGCCCACGACAGCATGCTGGTTCAAACCTATCCGCATCAGGAAGCGACCTTGGCGGCGCACGAAATCACTGGCCGCTCGGGCGAGTCTGCCAAGGTTGACGTCGATGGCCGACGTCTCAGCCTGTGGCGCGACATCCCAGGGCTGAAGTCCATGAATCTGGGTGACACGATCAGCGTGGTCGTCGATCCCATGGCCCCGGAGATTGCTTTGCCCGTGGATTTTGCCAACGGCCCCAATAACTCTTCGGGATCCCATATCGGGACTTATCTGTTGGCTGCGGTGCCGGGCACGGTGTTGATGGGACTGGTGTTCCGCGTATTCGCCTCCCGGCTCCCGCTGTCCATGTTCGAACCCAAGAGCCGCGAAGAGTAGGAATCCCGATCCGGCAAACTGCCGATGGTCCAGGCGCGGGCCCTTGGGCAGCCGCTGCTTCCGCCAAGGTCCGAAGGCCGGCAATCAGTTCAAATGGAATACAAATTCCTGCTTGCTAGGATCGAATGATGTCTGGAATGGGCTAAGGCCCCGGACCCGCTCTGTCCCCGAGGAAAGCACCAGTTCGTGTCGTTGACGATCACCCCCGCCAGGAAAGCCGAATCCAAACCCGGATTCAGGACCGACCTGCAGGGACTGCGCGCCCTGGCGGTGCTGCTGGTGATGGTCTACCACATCTGGTTCTCCCGGGTCTCCGGGGGAGTGGACATCTTCCTGATGCTCTCCGCCTTCTTCCTCACCGCCTCCGTGGCCAAGCGCGTCAGCCGCGGCGAACGCCCACGGGTTCTGGGCCAATGGGCGCACCGTTTCTCCCGGCTGGTGCCGCAGGCCGCAGTGGTGGTCCTCGCGGTGGTCATCGGTTCATGGGTGCTGCTGCCCAGCAATCGCTGGCCGCAGCTGATCGACCAGTCCATCGCCTCACTGTTCTACAAGCAGAACTGGTACCTGGCCGAGAACCAGGTCGACTACTACGCCTTCAACACCGCTGCCTCCTCGCCGCTGCAGCACTTCTGGTCGCTATCCATCCAGGGGCAGATTTTCATCCTCTGGCCGCTGATTCTCGCGGCCTGCGCGCTTCTCTGGAAGCTGTTTTTATCCCGATACAGCTTCGCCTGGGTGGCCGGCACCGCCTTCGGGCTCATCTTCGCCGGATCACTGGCCTTCTCCATGCAGCTGACCGCCGCCAACCAGCAGGTCGCCTACTTCCACACCGGCGCCCGGCTCTGGGAATTCGCGCTGGGCTCCCTGCTGGCGCTCGCGCTGCCTTGGTTGTCCACGCTGCCCGAGCGGCTGCGCCGGATCGGCGGCTGGGCGGGCCTGGCAACGATCATCTCCTGCGGCGCGCTGCTGGACGTGCAGGGCCAATTCCCCGGCTACATCGCGCTGGTCCCTACCCTGGGTGCCGCGCTGGTCATCATGGCGCCGTCCGCCCGCAGCTGGGCCAACCCTTCCGGCCTGCTGTCGCTGGCGCCCCTGCGCAAGCTGGGGGACCTGTCCTACGGCATGTACCTGTGGCACTGGCCGCTGCTGGTGTTCTACCTGACCCTGAGCGGCTCCAGCCGCGCCGGGATCCTTCCCGGGGCGCTGCTGATCCTCGTATCCATTGCCCTGTCCTGGTGCACCACACGCTGGGTGGAGAAGCCGCTGACCTCCTGGCAGGCCACCGTGGACTTCGGGGGAATGCTCCAAGGACGCCAGGCTCAGCTGGCCTCCGGGGTGCTGGTCGCGGTGATCGGGGCGGGAATCGTGAGCGTCCCGGTGCTCGCCTGGGAAGGCAACGTCGAATACCGCCGCACCGTGGCGGCGGCGCAGGCCCCGGAGGAGACTCCCGGGGCCAACGCCAGCGAGGACTGGGATCCCTCGCCGGCCGCGCTGACCCTGCCGCTGGCCACGGACCTGGACGGCGAATGGCAGAACCCGGGGCAGGAGTGTTCCGGGGCGCAGGATCCCGACGACCCGCGCATCACCTTCTGCCGGCAGGGCGGCAACTTCGCCGCCGGGGAACCGGTGCTGGTGATGCTGGGCGACTCGCACATGCAGCACTGGTCCGAGGCCGGGGCGCGGATGATGGAGGATTCCGGCGGCAGCTGGATCCTGCTGCACCACCCGGGCTGCCGCTACGGCTCCGACGCGGCGCGCTCCGAACCGGCCTGTGCCGACTTCCAGGACGCCGCGCAGGAGTACGTGACCGCGCTGGCCCCCACCTGGGTGATGGCCAACGCCAGCATGACAGTGCAGGGCTACGACGAGGACCTGCGCACCCCGGGGGAGCAGGAAGCCCTGGTCGACGGGTTCGACCAGGCGATCTTCCCGTTCCTGGCCGCCGGCAGCAAGGTCGTTGCGGTGCGCGACACCCCGCGCTACGAATACCTCATTCCCGAATGCGTGGACTCCGCCAAGTCCGACCCCTCGCGCTGCGACGGGCTGGCCTCCGAGCTGCTCAACGAAACCAACCCGGTGGACACCTGGCTGGAATCCGCCGATTACGGCGCCACGGTGATCTCCCTGGACCTGACCCCGGTGCTCTGCCCTCAGGGGGTGTGCAAGGCGGTCATCGGCAACGTGCTGACCTATCTGGACAACTCGCACCTGTCCAAGATGTTCGTGGACAGCGCCGCGGACGAGTTCGCCGCCGCCTTCCGCGCGGCCACCGGCTTCACGAACTAGCCCGGTTGCGGCGTCCTTGCCGTATTCGGCGTTGATCTGCGCGTATGACGGCACCGGGACATGAAGTTGGACACAGTGGCCCGACTGGGAATCACGGATCAGCCAAAAGGGCTCTAACATATAAGCAACCTCCGCTTTCGCCCCGAAAGGTTCCTACGTGACTGAGTTCAACCCCTTTGCCTTTGAAGGACTCACCTACGACGACGTGCTGCTGCTGCCCGGCCCAACGGATGTGATCCCGTCCAACGCCGACACCACCACCCGCTTCACCAAGCGCATCAACATCCAGGTGCCGATCAGCTCGGCCGCCATGGACACCGTCACCGAGGCTCCGATGGCAATCGCGTTGGCCCGCCAGGGCGGCATCGGCGTGATCCACCGCAACCTGTCCATCTCGGACCAGGCCAAGCAGGTCGACCAGGTCAAGCGCTCCGAGTCGGGCATGATCACCGACCCGGTCACCGTGCACCCGGGCGCCACCCTGGCCGACTGGGATGACCTGTGCGCGCAGTACCGCGTCTCCGGCCTGCCGGTGGTTGACGAGAACAACAAGCTGCTGGGCATCATCACCAACCGCGACACCCGCTTCGTGCCGCGCGAGCAGTACCTGACCACCAAGGTCTACGAGGTGATGACCGGCATGCCGCTGATCACCGCCAAGGACGGCGTCTCCCGCGAGACCGTCATCGAGCTGCTCTCCAAGAACCGCATCGAGAAGCTCCCGCTGGTCGACGACGAGGGCAAGCTGACCGGCCTGATCACCGTCAAGGACTTCGACAAGGCCGAGCAGTACCCGCTGGCCACCAAGGACGAGGACGGCCGCCTGCGCGTGGCCGCCGCCGTGGGCTTCTTCGGCGAAGGCTACGAGCGAGCCATGACCCTGATCGACGCCGGCGTCGACGCGCTGGTCGTGGACACCGCCAACGGCCACTCCAAGGGCGTGCTGGAAATGATCGCCCGCCTGAAGAAGGACCCCGCCGCGGCCCACGTTGACGTCATCGGCGGCCAGGCGGCCACCTTCGAGGGCGCCAAGGCCCTGATCGACGCCGGCGCCGACGCCATCAAGGTCGGCGTGGGCCCGGGCTCCATCTGCACCACCCGCATCGTCGCCGGCGTGGGCGTCCCGCAGGTCACCGCCATCTACGAGGCAGCCAAGGCGGCCATCCCGGCCGGCGTGCCGCTGATCGCCGACGGCGGCCTGCAGCACTCGGGCGACATCGGCAAGGCCCTGGTGGCCGGCGCCGACTCGGTGATGCTCGGCTCCCTGCTGGCAGGCACCGCCGAGTCCCCGGGCGACTTGGTCTTCATGGGCGGCAAGCAGTTCAAGGCCTACCGCGGCATGGGCTCGCTGGGCGCCATGGAAACCCGCGGCAAGAACACCTCCTACTCCAAGGACCGCTACTTCCAGTCGGACGTGCCGTCCAACGAGAAGCTGATCCCGGAAGGCATCGAAGGCCAGGTTCCGTACCGCGGCCCGCTGTCCGCCGTGGTGCACCAGCTGGTCGGCGGCCTGCGCCAGACCATGTTCTACGTGGGTGGCCCGACCATCGAAGAGCTGAAGGCGCGCGGCAAGTTCGTCCGCATCACCGCCGCCGGCCTGAAGGAATCGCACCCGCACGACATCATGATGACGGTCGAGGCCCCGAACTACCGTTCGCGCTAAAGACTCCAGGCCAAACCCCGTCCCAGCCCGCCCATCCGGCGCGCAGGGGCGGGGTTTTCCCGTGCCCGGGCGCACCCGCAGGATTCGCTGCAAATGCACGGGTCCGCGCGCCGCGCACGGACTTATCATGGGATGCACGACGCCCTGGCCTACAGCCGGTTTCGCCCCGAAACCCCGACCCCGGCCCGCAGAACGTGGAGGGTGCGCCATGAGCGACACCGAGGAAACCATCGTCCACTACGCCTCCGGCAACGTGCGCGAGTCCCTGTTCGCCGCGCTGCGCGCCGCCGGACACGACCCGGACCGGCTGCGGGCCGAGGACACCAACGAGGCCGACCACCTGCACCTGGGCGGGAAGCACACCACCGTCTGGATCGCCGATACCCTGGCACTCGACGACGGCGCCCGCCTGCTGGATGTCGGCAGCGGCACGGGCGGGCCGGCCCGCTACTTCGCCGGCCGCGGCGCGAAAGTCACCGGGGTGGACGTCACCGCGGAGTTCGTGGACCTGGCCACCGAATTGAACCGCGCCTGCGGGCTCGACGGCGCCGTCACCATGCTCAACCGGCCTGGCCAGGACATCGGGCTGCCTGAGGGCTCCTTCGACGCGGCGCTGATGCTGCACGTGGGCATGAACATCGCCGACAAGGCTGCGGTGTTCGCCGAGGTCTTCCGGCTGCTGCGCCCCGGCGGCGTCTTCGGCGTCTACGACCTGATGGGCACCAACGAGCTGACCTTCCCGATGCCGTGGTCCATCACCAGGGAATCCTCCCATGTGGAATCCGAAGCCGCCTACCGCGGCTACCTGGAAGGCGCAGGGTTCGACGTGCAGCGCAGCCTGGAGCACCGCGACGAGGTGCTCGCCCGGGCAGCGCTGATGCTGCAGCAGGGCGGCGCCCCGCTGTCCGGAGCCTTGATCCTGGGCGAGGACGTGGTGCTGCGCCGGCAGCACTCCATCGAGGCCGTCCGCGACCGGCAGGTCACCCCGACGCTGCTCATCTCACGCAAGCCCGAATAGCGCGCTCAGTGAAGCCGCCCGTCTCGGGGGAGCGGCGCTGCGTCCCCGGTGCGGACGCGCCCGCGGCTTAGCGTGCGGCGCCCTGCCTCGCGCGATGGCGCAGCCAGCCGCGGCACAGCACGAAAACCAGCACACCCAGCACCGTGCCGAGGGTATTGGCCACCAGGTCCCTGGCCGAGGGCACCCGGTCCGGTAGCAGGAGCAGCTGCCCGGTTTCGATCATCACGGAAACCGCCAGCCCGCACAGCACGGCCAGCCACGGCCTGCGCAGCCACCACGAAGCCAGCAGGCCCAGCGGCATGAAGTACACGATGTTCGCGCCGAATTCGATCTCGCCGTAGCCGAACCACTGCGGCACGCCGATCCGGTGCAGCTGGTCGATGAACGCGAACAGCCACGGCCCCGCCTCGGCGTCCACGGGTATCGGCCAGAACGCCACCAGCACCAGCGCGATGGCATACACCGCCGCCGCAACCAACGCCCACCGGGCTGATCCGTTCTTCACTCCAACTACCCCCAAGAAGTTGCGCAAACACATACATCCACAATTTTAGTCTGGTTCAAGATCGCAAGACCCGCAGGAACGGCACGCGTGTATCGCCAGTGACTACCTGTGTTCCACGGCGACTAAGGAGCGCCGGCGACGTCCGACCTTCCCCGGGCGCAAAGAATTCTTTTCGGGCACTTCTCCACAGCTCGCGACCGGCCGCGCCCCACCGCCGCCCCGCGGCGGTTCACTGGATCCATGAACACCACCGCCCTGGCCCAAGGCCTCACCACCCTGCACCACGTACTGGCCCAAGTACGCCCCGCACCCGGTGACGCCCTGCCCGAGCTGTCCGGCACCGCGGTCCGCGCCCTGGGCGCCAGCCTGCTGGACGCCCTCGCCGCCCTGCGCGAAACCCTTACCACCACCACCGACCCCCGCCTGCCTGGAACTGGCCACCACCACCGACCCCCGCCTGGCCTCTAACTGGCGGCCACCGCCCAGCAGCTGGGCTTCGAAGCGACCCGCATGGATTTGGTCGCGGCCGAACGCGCTGCCGCCACCGCCGCCCACACCCTGGCCCAAACCGAGCTGGACGCCTTGCGCGAACACCCCGCAGACACCACCTCCGCCCCGGTGCGCGCCACCGGCCGGTGCTGCTACCGCAACCCCGAAGAACTCCTACCTCCTGGACGCGCACCCCCTACTGGCACACCCACCGGCTCGTGCTGGACTCCCAAGACCTGGTCGGGCGCAAGGACCTCACCGGCGCCCGGGTTCCCCGCGCTTCGAGCACCTGTCCGCGCTGCTCTTCGAGTCCGGGGTGGACCCGTCCGTGGTGCGGCAGGCCAGCCGGAAGCTGGCCAAGGTCGAACCCGAGGACCGCACCTTCGAAGGCACACCCACCGCCGTGACCCTGACGCACGCCGACGGGCGCAGCGTGGAGGAACACGCCGCCTTGCTGCTGGGCCAGGAGCTGATCCCGTTCGCGGCGGTGAAGAAGATCGCCACCTTGATCCTGGAGGCGATCAACCAGTCCGGCCCGGTGCCGCCGGCCGCGTTGCGGCGCGGGGTGTTCAAGCTGCCGATCCGCAGCCCGCATTTCCGCGAGTTCCTGGTGCGCACCTCCACCGCGGAAGGCGCGTGGGTGGATGCGTTGATTGCGGCGGCGAACAAGGCCAGCACGCGGGCCGGGCAGGCCGCGCGCACGAACCCTGCCTCGGCGAACCCGAACGCGACCCCGTCCCCGGGGCCGGACTCGGGCGGGCCGGTGGCCGGGGCCTCGTTTTTCAAGGACCCCGCCGAGAACCCCAACCAGCCTTCGGGGCAGGCGCGAGAACCACAGGCAGATTCCGCCGCCGGGGCAACCGGCAGTACTGGAACCTCGGGCTCTGACACCGGCTCCACCAGCGGCAGCACCAGCACCGAAACCTCCGGCAGCGCCAACGCCGCGGACACCAGCGGCGCGCACCCCGGGGCCGAGGCCACCGGGTCTGGAGCTACCGGGGCCGGTCCCGACGGGAAGGCGGCTGGTCCATCCAGGACCTGCTGCCCGAAGGCTCCGAGCAACTGCGCTGGGACGAGGACGAGCTGTTCATCCCCGAAGCGACCCCGCCCGAACGCGCCCTGAATGCGCTGCTGGAGATCCTGCTGGACGCCAGCGGCGACGACCCGACCGGACCCGCTGGGAACGGGGATCCGGGCCAGGATCCCTGTTCGATCCCGACCCCGAGAACACCGACGACGACAGCACCGACGACGACAGCACCGACATCGGCGGCTGGCCCGAAGACGGGGACGAGCGCTCCACCGGCCAGCCCGAAAGCTCCCCGCAGTCCGAAGCGTCCGCATCCGGGTCCCCGCCCCGGGGCAAGCGCAAGCGGCTGCGTCCGGTGGTCATCGCCCACCTGCAACTGGCCGACCTGCAACACCTGGCCTCCTCGACGGCGCAGACCGCGCACGGGGTGGATTTGCCGCCGGCCGCGCTGCGGCAGCTGCTGTGCCAGGCGGGACCTGATCCCGGCGGTATTCAACAGCGACGGGGTGCTGCTGGACTTCGGACGCACCCGGCGGTTCGTTCCCGAGGTGCTGCAGCGTGCGGTGCTGGCCCGGGACCGGTACTGCCTGGTGCCCGGGTGCACCGCGGCGGTGGAGCAGCTGGAATTCCACCACACCGATCCGTTCGCGTTGGGCGGGGAAACCAAGTTGGACAAGATCGCTCCGGGGTGCAAGAACCACCACATCGAATTCGACCATGAGGTGGTCAAGATCGTGTGGGTGAAGGGCCTGCCGTGGGTGCTGCTGCCCAGGGATCGGGATCCGGCGCAGCGGTTGCGCAGGAATTACAGTCCGCCGGGCGTCCCGACCAGCATCCCGATACCAGAATGACGAGCATTCGGGTTCCTTTCCGCGCGCAGTTGCCAATCCCACGTGCCCCGACCGGCCGCCAAACCCAATCTGACACGTAGAATTGGTCGATGGCGGCGCGAGGTGCGCGTGCGGGGTCCCTCCCGCCACGGCGCCGCAGGACGGAAGGAACCCGATTCACGTGGCTCAGCCAGCGAACCTGAAGAAACTTGCCCGCGAGCGCATGGAGCGCACCGGCGAAAGCTATACGACCGCCCGCAAGAACATTCTCACCAACAAGCCCGAGAGCCCGCGGGCCGCCAGGGCTGCCGAGGCGCGCAACTACTCCTCGCAGGGCAAAACCGGCAAGCAGAATTCCGGCAAGGCCAAGTCCGCCAAGCCGAAGAACACCGGGCAGTCGGCCAACGCGCCGGCCGACCTGGACGAACTGCCTGAGTACCCGGCGCCGGAGAACGTGGTGCAGTACGACGCCGCACTGTGGCATCGCGTGCTCACCCAGGCCGGCGTGACCAACCCCGTGACCGGGCAGCCGTACTCCGAAGCCATGCTCGCGGGCCTGGCCGGCGGTATCGGCTTCATGCAGCACAGCTTCCAGGACGAGGATGCCGTCAGCATCGCCCTGGTGACCCGCGCCCACCCGGAGCCCTACACTCAGAACCTACTCACCCGCTGCGGTGCCAAGATCAACGAGCGTACCACCGGCTCGTCCGTGCGCGCCGCCGAATACCTCGACACGGGGCTGGACGCCGGACGCGCCGTCGTGGTCCGCGTGGCAGTCAACGCCCTGCCCTGGATCGAGGAGGGCGAGGTCGACGAGTCGGACACCATCGACTTGGCCGTGGTCGGCGAGCTCGAGGACGACCTGCTGGTGGACGACGGCTCCGGCGCGCTGAACCCCATCAGCCCCGAAGACCTTGCCGCAGCCCGCGCCCGCCGCAAGCGCGAAAAGTTCTGGCAAGCCTGGATCACTTCCCGTCGCTCGCCCAAGCCCCAGGTTCTCGCCGCCAACGTGCTGGACGCGGTCCAGGAGACCACCGCCCGGCTGCTGGGCACCAGCGAGCTACGCGGCATCCCGGTGCACTTCGCCAAGAACTTCGGCATCACCGGCATGCGCACCTTCGCCGCCCGTCTACGCGACACCGAAGGCAAAACCGGCTGGAACCAGATGTTCGCCGATGCCGAGCAGCTGGAAACCGGGCTGTCGCAGCTGGCAGGATTCCTGTCCGACACCCGCTTCGGCGGCATCGGCGGCCTGCGCGGGCTGTACGCGGACTTCCTGGACGAGGCCGCGGACCTTCCGGGCCTGGCCGAGCTGGGGGAGCACTCCGCTGCCTACGCCCAGCTGGCGGCCTCCTGGATCGACTTCGCCCAGCTGTTCGAAGAGCCGGTGGACATTGACCAACGCCAGCCGCTGTTCGACAAGATGGCACAGGTCATGGAGCAGATTGCCGATGCCGAGCAGGACGCCGCACAGTCGCTCGCCGACGCTGCCGCCACGCTGCGCACGGCGGCGGGTGTGGCGCACTAGACGCGACCCACGGCGCAATCTGGCGGTGGCCGAGAGCGGGTTTCGGCCGCACTCTTGATAACCTAGGGACGTGAGTAATGAGATTGAGATCGGCCGCGGCAAGCGGGCCACCAAGGCATATTCCCTGGACGACGTAGCGATCGTACCGAATCGCCGCACCCGTGACCCGAAGGACGTGTCGGTGTCCTGGCAGATCGATGCCTTCCAGTTCGAGACCCCGTTCATCGGCGCACCCATGGACTCGGTGACCTCCCCGGCCACCGCCATCGCGCTGGGCAAGCTGGGCGGCCTGGGCGTGCTGAACCTCGAAGGCCTGTGGACCCGGTACGAGGATTCGGAGAAGGTGCTGGAAGAAATCGCCGGCCTGAACTCCGAAGCGGCCACCCGCAACGACCCGAAGATCACCGCCAAGCTGCAGGAGATCTACTCGGCCCCGATCCAGGCCGAACTGATCACCTCCCGGCTGGCGGAAATCCGCGAATCCGGCGTGGTGGTTGCCGGCTCGCTGACCCCGCAGCGCACCCAGGAGTTCTACCGCACCGTGGTGGCCGCCGGCGTTGACATCTTCGTCATCCGCGGCACCACCGTGTCCGCTGAGCACGTTTCCAAGACCACCGAGCCGCTGAACCTGAAGCAGTTCATCTACGAGCTCGACGTGCCGGTCATCGTTGGCGGCGCCGCGGGCTACACCCCGGCCATGCACCTGATGCGCACCGGCGCGGCCGGCGTGCTCGTCGGCTTCGGCGGCGGCGCGTCCTCCACCACTCGCCGCACCCTGGGCATCCACGCCCCGATGGCCACCGCCATCGCCGACGTCGCCGCGGCCCGCCGCGACTACATCGAGGAATCCGGCGGACGCTATGTGCACGTGATCGCCGACGGCGGGCTGGGCAACTCCGGCGACATCGTCAAGGCCATCGCCATGGGCGCCGACGCCGTCATGCTCGGCACCGCCTTGGCTCGCGCCGAGGAGGCGCCGGGTGCCGGCTACCACTGGGGCATGGAAGCTGTCCACGAGGTCAGCCCCCGCGGCGACCGCGCCCGCGTGGGCACCGTCGGCTCGCTGGAGAACGTGCTCTACGGTCCGTCGCGCGAAACCAATGGCACCTCCAACCTGGTGGGCGCACTGCGCCGCTCGATGGCCACCACCGGCTACTCGAAGCTCAAGGAATTCCAGCGCGTGGACGTCGTGCTCTCCCCGTACGAGTCCGACCGCTTCTAGCCGTCCGGGCGCCTCGCGCCCGCAGGCTTCCACGGCCCGCCCCTGCGCCCTTGCCGGTCAGGCGGCGGGCCGCCGCTTTTCCGCCCGCCGCTGGCGCCTCAACGAACCAGCCGCGTAGAAGGTTCCGGCCAGGGCTCCCATGGTGTCCAAGGTCAATCTCACGCCCCGCGCATTTCTACTTCTACAGCCAATCGAAGTACGGTGGTAGGGTGCTGAAAACCGCCCTCAAACCCCAATGGCTCCTCGCGCTGCTGGCCGCCCTGGCGCTGGCCACCGGCTTCGTCGCCCTGTCCGGCTGGCAATTCGGTTCCTCCGAATCCGAGCCGCTGGTCAAGGCGGACAAGACCGAGGTGGCCGTCCCGCTGACCGAACACCACCAGGTCGGCACCGAACTGCTGGGTACCGTGGCAGACCAGATTGTCACCTTCAGCGGCGAATTCGTCGCGGGCAGCGATGAGCTGATCGCCCCGCGCCTGCACGACGGCGCCAAGGGCGTCTGGGTCGTCACCGAGTTCACCGTCGACGGCGCTCCGCAGGACGCCGCCATCGCGGTGGTCCGCGGTTGGCAGCCCGACGCCTCGGCACCTGCCCCCGCACCCGAGGGCGAGCTGGAAATCACCGGCCGCCTGCTGCCGTCCGAAGGCCCGGAACTGGGCCACGACGTGCGCAACCCGGTCCTTGAGACCCTGGCCTCCTCGCAGCTGTCCAATCTGTGGGACGCCACCTTGTACGAAGGATTCGTGACCGCCCACGAGATGAAGACCGCCGACGGCGCAGCGGTAGAGCAGCCGGGCTTGACCCGCGTCTTCGTCGGCCCGCAGCCGCAGGAAGCCCAGGTCAACTGGCTCAACGTCTTCTACGGCATCGAATGGGTGGTGTTCGCCGGATTCGCGCTGTTCCTCTGGTACCGGATGGTGCGCGACGACTACCAGCGCGGCATGGAAGAAATCGCCGAGCGCGCGGCCCAAGCCCACCAGAACGACCCCCGCGACGACGACGGGGAAGCGCGCAGCTGACGCGCCCTCGCATACTTGAATGACTGACCTCCCACGGAAGGACCGCCCGACCATGTCCAGCACCACCCCCGCACCCCGCCCCCGCAAGTTCGGCGGCACCCCGGCGCAGATCCGCTCCGCAGCGGCCTTCTTCCGGGTGTTCGCCTACGTGACCGGCGTGATGCTGCTGCTGCTCGTGCTGGAAATGGTCTTCAAGTACTTCTGGCAGCTGGAGCTGTTCATCGGCGGCCAGCTGCTGGACGGCACCGCCAACACCATCGGCATGCACAACCGGGCTGAGGTCGCCGGCGGCTTCAACGCCTCCCTGGGCATCCTGATCGCCCACGGCTGGCTCTACGTGGTCTACCTGTTCGCGGACTTCCGCCTCTGGTCCCTGATGCGCTGGCCGTTCTCCCGCTTCATCACCATCGCCCTGGGCGGCGTGGTGCCGTTCCTGTCCTTCATCACCGAGCACAAGGTGCACAAGGAAGTCATGGCGGAAATGGAAAACCATCCGAAGGCGGCCAAGCGCTACTAGCCTTCGCCAGCACACCAAGCACGCCCGGCGGGCCGCTTCCCCTCACGGGGAGGCGGCCCGCCGCACTTGTCTGCGCAGCCCGGCCGCCGGGCGGCGCGGTGCCTGACCGCACGGCGAATCCGCCCGGAAGCAGTCCGGGGACGGCCTGCGGACGCCGAAACCGCCCCGAATGTGACCCGGTGGTGACGTTGATGACAGTGGCCGCGCTGTTTCGCGCCCGGCGAACCCAGTAGACTAGGGGAGTGACTACTGCTCCCCTCAATCCAGAACATAAGCCGGTTCTGGTCGTCGACTACGGGGCCCAATACGCGCAGCTGATTGCTCGCCGCGTACGTGAGGCTCGTGTGTACTCGGAGATCGTTCCGCACACCCTGTCCACCGAAGCCATCCTGGCCAAGAACCCTGCAGCGATCATCCTTTCCGGTGGTCCCTCCAGCGTCTACGCCGATGGCGCCCCGTCCGTCGGGGCCGACCTGTTCGACGCCGGCGTGCCGGTGCTCGGCATCTGCTACGGGTTCCAGGCCATGGCCAACGCCCTGGGCGGCACCGTCTCCGAGACCGGGCTGCGCGAATACGGCCGCACCGCGACCGAATTCGCCGGCGAGCCCCGCTCCATCCTGGCCGGAGCGGCAAACGCCCCGACCGTGTGGATGAGCCACGGCGACGCCGTCTCGGTAGCCCCTGAGGGCTTCGAGGTCCTGGCCACCACCGCAGGCGCCCCCGTGGCAGCCTTCGCCAACGAGGCCAAGCGCCTCTACGGCGTGCAGTGGCACCCGGAGGTCAAGCACTGCGAGTTCGGCCAGGATGTGCTGGAGAACTTCCTGTACAACGGCGCCGGCCTGAAGGGCGACTGGACCGCCGACAACATCGCCGACGAGCAGATCGAGCGCATCCGCGCCCAGGTCGGCAACGGCAAGGCCATCTGCGGCCTGTCCGGCGGCGTTGACTCCGCCGTGGCCGCCGCACTCGTGCAGCGCGCCATCGGCGACCAGCTGACTTGTGTGTTCGTGAACCACGGCCTGCTGCGCGAAGGCGAAGCCGAGCAGGTGGAGAAGGACTTCGTCGCTTCCACCGGCGCCAAGCTGTACATCGCCGACGAGCGCGAACGCTTCCTGACCGCGCTGGACGGCGTCACCGACCCGGAGACCAAGCGCAAGATCATCGGCCGCGAGTTCATCCGCGCGTTCGAGGCCGCCGAGGCAGCGATCATCGCCAAGGAAGCTTCCGAGGGCGAGCCGGTGAAGTTCCTGGTCCAGGGCACCCTGTACCCGGACATCGTCGAATCCGGCGGCGGCGAGGGCACCTCCAACATCAAGAGCCACCACAACGTAGGCGGCCTGCCGGAGGACCTGCAGTTCGAACTCGTCGAGCCGCTGCGCACCCTGTTCAAGGACGAAGTGCGCGCAGTGGGCCGCGAGCTGGGCCTGCCCGAGGAAATCGTGGGACGCCAGCCGTTCCCCGGCCCGGGCCTGGGCATCCGCATCATCGGCGCCGTCAACGAGGAACGCCTCTCGATCCTGCGCAAGGCCGACGCCATCGCCCGCGCCGAGCTGACCGCAGCCGGCCTGGACGACGAAGTCTGGCAGATGCCGGTGGTACTGCTCGCCGACGTGCGCTCCGTGGGCGTCCAGGGCGACCACCGCACCTACGGCCACCCGATCGTGCTGCGTCCGGTGTCCTCCGAGGACGCCATGACCGCCGACTGGTCGCGCCTGCCGTACGACCTGCTCTCCAAGATCTCCAACCGCATCACCAACGAGGTGGACGGGGTCAACCGCGTGGTGCTGGACGTCACCAGCAAGCCGCCGGGAACCATCGAATGGGAGTAACCGGCAACTAGCTGTGCCGGTCCCGGACGCGCCGCCAGGCGCGGCCCGGGCACCCGAAGCGGAATCCATGCGAAGGGCCGCGGCGCGTCATGCGCCGCGGCTCACCGCCCGGGTTCCGCTTCACACGCTTAAAACGTGTTTCGCGCCGGTGTTCTGCCCCGCGCGTGCACTACGTTAGATAGAGGTGTAGCGCGTGAGCGCGCGCCGCTGCAAGGCCGGTTCAGTGAAGGGAATAACTGTCGTGACCAGTGCTCAGAATGCTGCTGCGGATCGAGTAGCCGACTGGGTGAAATCCCTGGGGCAAAGCGCCGGGGCCGACACCACTTTGAGGTTCGCCCCGTCGACGTCCAACAGCATCGACATCACGCACGCCAACCCCTCGGGACTGGCCCAGTTCCTGGCCGGTCGACGCACCCGCCTGTCCACCCTGCTGCACGACGCGGAGCAGTACGCCGCCGCCAAGCGCACCGCCCGCGCCCTGTCCTCCAAGATCAGCGAGCTGTGGGACGAGCGCGGCATCGACGTGGGCTACCTGGCCGCCGGCGTCGCCAACTGGCGCGCCGTGCACGAGGGCAAGAGCGAACCGGTCTCCGCCCCGATCATGCTCGGGCGCATCACCCTGTCCAAGCACGTGGACACCGACGACTACGACGTCCAGCTGGTCGGCCGCGCCACCATCTCCCCGGCGTTCGTACGCCAGTTCGAGGCCGATCACCACGCGAAGATCGACGTCGCCGCGGTGGACGCCGCCGCCTATTCCATTGCCCGCTTCGACCCAGTGCGCGGCATGGACGCCCTGCGCCACCTGGTCTCCGAGGTGCCCGGCGTCGTTGTGGGCCACCGCCTGCTGCTGTCCACCTTCTCCGACCTCATCGACCCGGCCGACCCGGCCAAGCTCAACGGCCCGCACCCGGTCATCGAGGCCCTGATCCGGCAGGCCGACAACGAGAAGCTGGCCGAGCGCGCCGCCAGGGTCGCCGAAGCCACCAAGGGTTCCACCGCGCTGGCCAACCTGGTCGCCGCAAAGAACGCCGACGCCTCCGCTGCCGATGCCTCCGCTGCCGACGACGCGGCAACGGATGCGGCCAAGGAGGACGCGAAGGCCGACGCGAAGGCCGGCGAACCGGAGGACACCGGATCGCGCCTGCGCCGGGTCAAGAACTTGATCAAGGATTCGGCCCGCCCGCGCCGCCCGCACGAGCCCGTGGTGCGCGCCGCCGGCCAGCCTGCGCCCGGCGCCAACCGCAAGGTGCACACCGGGGACTCCACCCTGGCCAAGTCCTCGGACGAGCGCGACCCCGAGGACGAGCTCTACCTGCTGGACGCCGACGAGTCGCAGTCCCGCATGCTCGAATACATCGCCGCCGGCGAATCCGTGGCGATCAACGCCGCCGCCGGCACCGGCGCCACACAGACCGCGCTGAATGCCGCCGCGGTGCTGGCCGCCCAGGGCAAGCGCGTGCTGGTCATCGCCGAGCAGCGCACCGCCGCGGAGGAATTCGTCGAGCGCTTCAACGCGAAGCTTGACGCCGCCAGCCTGCTGCTGGAGCCGAACGAGGACCCGGACGCGGTCCGCAAGCAGCTGACCCGGGCCATCCTGCGCAACGAACGCGCCACCGAACCGCAGCTGGGCAACCTGTTCAAGCGCCTGCGCGAATCGCGCCACGCGCTGCACGAGCACGTGAAGTCGCTGCACTCGGTGCGCAGCCGCTGGGGCTGCTCGCCGTACCAGTCGATGCAGGAGCTGGCCCGGCTCTCCGCGCTGAACCCGGCGCCGTCCACCACGGTGCGGCTCAAGCGCTCGGTGCTGGACTCCATGGGCCAGCGCGGCCACGTCGCCGCGCAGCTCAAGCGCGCCGCCCAGCTCGGCGCGTTCTCCCGCGAACACACCACCAGCCCTTGGCACGGCGCGCCGCTGCGCAACCAGGAAGCCACCGCGCAGGCGCTGAGCCTGGCCAGCGGTCTGGGCCGCGACCTGCCGATCCTGCACGAGCACATGCTCAAGATCGCCGAACGCAGCCAGATCCGGCTGGATGACAGCTACGACAAGTGGGGAGACCAGCTGGCCCTGCTGGTCGCCGTGCGCGGCTCGCTGGACAAGTTCGAATCCGACATCTTCGAGGGCGACATCGATGATTTGATCGCCGCCACCGCCACCAGCGCGTGGCGTCGCGAGCACGGCGTGGAGATGGGCTCGCTGGTCCGCTCCCGCCTGCGCAAGATCGCCAAGGAGTACGTCCGCCCGGGCATGCACGTGCCGGATCTGCAGTCCGCGCTGCAGGCCGTCGCCGTGCAGCGCGACGCCTGGCGCGCCTACGCCACCTCCCAGCGCAACCCGCAGGTCCCCGGCGGGCTGCTGGACGTTGAAGCCGGCTACCACGATGCCGGGGCGCGCATCGACAAGCTCTCCTCGATGCTGCCGGCCCGCGCCGGCGGCAGCCTGCGCGAAATGCCGATCACGCAGCTGCTGGATCTGATCGCCGCGCTGGTGGACCGCAAGGAAGACCTCGCCGAGCTGCCCGAGCGCACGCTGATCGCCGAACAGCTCTCCGAAGCCGGGCTGGGTGACCTGCTGGAGGATTTCGCGCAGCGCCAGATCGACACCGACGCGGTGGACGCCGAGCTGGAGCTGTCCTGGTGGCAGTCAGTGCTGGACGCGATGATCTCCGGCGACGACTTCCTGGCCATGAACGACGGCGCGAAGCTGGAGAAGCTGGAAGCCGAGTACCGGCTGGCCGACGGCGCGCACATCGCCGCCGGGCCCGAACGCATCCGCTGGCGGCTGGCCCGCAACTGGAAGGCCGCCCTGGCCGACCACCGCGCCGCCTCCCGCGCCCTGCGCGAGATGCTCAAGGACAACACCGCCTCCATCGCCAAGGTGCTGAACCTGGGTGAATCGCTGGTCAACTCGCTGACCCCGGTGTTCGTCTCCGCGCCGCTGCTGCTGGGCACCGCGCTGCCCGACGACGCCGAGTTCGACGCCGTCATCCTGCTGGAGGCCAACTACCTGACCCTGCGCGAGGTGCTCGACGCGGTGCGCCGCTCCCGCCAGGTCATCGCGATCGGCGACGAGATGCTCGGCGGTCCTAAGCCCTTCGAGGTCTCCGTGGACCCCACCGCCCGCATCGGCTCGCGCGACGCCGGCGTGTCCGCGCTGTCGGCGCTGAACAAGGTGCTGGTCACCGGCACCCTGTCCACCGTGTACCGCGGCATCGACGAGGGCCTGGTGCAGCAGCTGTCCACCACCTACTACGACTCGGCGATCTCCCGGCTGCCGCAGGCCATGGCCACCGCCGCGCATTCGGGCCAGCTCAGCGCCCAGTACGTGCCCGACGCCACCGGCGCCCTGGCCAGCAGCGACGACGGCGTGCAGACCACCGCGGCGGAGGTCGCGCGCATCGTGGACCTGGTCTTCGAGCACTTCTCCACCCGTCCCGGCGAGTCGCTGGCGGTCATCGCGACCAACCGCAGCCACGCCGCGGCCATCGCGGAGGCCATCCGCGTGCAGCTGCCGAACCACAAGTACGCGATGGAATACCTGCGCGCCAAGCACGAGCCGTTCGTGGTCACCACCGTGCACCGGCTGATCGGCCTGCGCCGCGACGCGGTGATCTTCGCCTGGGGCTACGGGCGCACCCCGCACGGCAAGACCCTGCACGAATTCGGCGAGCTCTCCCGCCCCGGCGGCGAGCAGCTGTTCGTCGCGGCGGTCACCCGCTCGCGCACCCGGCTGACCCTGGTCTCCAGCCTGCAGCCCGAGGAACTGGAAGCCTCCCGCCTGCACCACGGCGCCGGCGCGTTCTTCGACCTGTTCACCCGCGTGCAGGCCGGGGACTCGTCCATCGCCACCTGGGCGCACCCGCGCTTCGACGCGCTGGTCTCCGATTTGGCCCGCCGCCTGCGCGAACGCGGCGCGATCGTCTCCGAGGACTACCGCGGCGTGCTGGACCTGGCCGCCCACGCCTTCGACGTCGACGGGCAGGAGATTCGCCCGCTGGCCGTGGTGTACGACGGCACCGAGCACTACGCCGGGCTGACCGTGCGCGAGCGCAGCCGCCTGCGCCCGGACTTCTTCGAGAACCACGGCTGGCGCTACGTGCCGCTGTGGACCATCGACGTGTTCACCGATCCCGGCGCGGTCACCGACCGGCTGGCCCGCTACCTGCAGCTCAAGCCAGCGTCCGCGCCGGCCGCCGCTGCCGGGCAGTCGCGCGCCTCGCTGGCCGCGGCCCCGCCGGTGCGCGCCAGCCAGGTCACCGCCGAGCCCGCCAAGGGGACCCTGCCGGAGGCCGCGGCCGAGGCGGACGAGCAGCCGAAGGCCGACCGGGCTGTTGCCGATGCCGCAGCCGGGACGCCGCAGGCCGAAGCCCCGCAGACCGAAGCCCCGGCGGCCGCGGACGCCGGGTCCGGTGATGCAGGCTCGAAGAACGCGCAGGCCAAGGACGCGGCTCCCGCAGCCAAGGCCGACGGCGCCACCCCGAAGCCGGTGCCGGCCAGCACCCAGCCGACGGACACGGAGCGCTCGAAGTAGATGGCCGATCCAGAACCCGGCGCTGCGCCGCAACCGGCACCCAGGAAAAAGCGCGCCCGGGTCATCGCCCCGCCGCAGCACCTGCAGGCCCGGGTGCAGCTGACCGGGCGCTACGCCCCGGTGCCGCACTCCGCCTCGGTGGATGAATCCGCCGCGAACTCGCGTCCGGCCGACGCGATCGCGGACGCGGCCCGCCCGGCGAAGCAGACCCGGGATCCGCTGGCCGGCCTGCGTGCCAAGGACGACGACCCCCGGCTGTGGGGCGACGCCGCCGAGGACCTGGCCGAAGCGATGAAACGCGAAAAACCCCCGCACTGGGGCTAGCCCAGCGCCGCCCAGCACAGCCCAGCCCAGCGCCGAAGAGCCCGTCGAATGCCTGCACCGCGCAGGAGCCGGCGGGCTTTGTGCTGCCCGCGCGCGGCAGGCTAGTTGACCAGCACCGCGGAGACCTTGCCGCGGGAGACCGCGCCGGCCAGGTCGTCGGACAGGCTGGCCGCAGCGGCCACCACGATGATGCCCTCGCCGGGGGACGGCCCTCCGGAGAGCATGCCGAACTCGCCGCGCTCGGCCACCGGAACCCACAGCACCGCCACGCCCCGGGCGATGGTTTCCGAACGGATCTGCTGCTCGAACCCGTCGCCGGTGGTGAGCACGATGTCCACCAGCTGTCCCGGATTCAGCAGGCCGACGGCGGCCGGATCGCTCAGCCGGAGGGGGACCGCGACGGTGCCCGGGGCGCTGCCTGCCAGCAGCTGCGGGCCGACCAGCAGGTAGCTGCGCAGGGCGGTGCCCGCGGGGACCGCGATGGCCAGCCGCTGGCCCACCAGTTCCTGTGGGTCCGTCAGCAGCCGGTGGTCCTCCGGGTCCGCCGGGATCCGCTGCAGCTGCACGTCGGCGGGGGAGATGACGGCCCCGGCGGCCAGGTCGGTAGCCGCCACCACGACTTCGCGCTGGGCCAGCTGCCCGGAGGAGAGCACGTTCAGGGCGGCCGCGGCGGCCAGCAGCAGGAAGGCGACGGCCAGCGGGCGCCGGTAGCGGCGCAGCGCCTCGTTGCGGGTGCGCACCGGGCGGACCCGGGGCCGGGGGATCGCCGGGGCGCGGCGCGCGGATGGGTGCTTCATGCATCCAGTGCACACCCGGGGCGGCGCGTGGTACCGCGCGGCCGGGCGGATTGGGGAAAAGCGCTCGGGGGAAGCGCTAGTCCAGGAAGTGGCGGGTGCCCCCGGGGGTGATCACCAGGTCCACGGGCATGTCGTGCGGTGCGACGGAGAAGGTCCCGGAGGCCACGAGCTCCTCGTCGTACACCAGCGCGGCCACCTGCACCGGGAACTGCTCCAGCCGCGGCAGGAAGCGGTCGTAGTAGCCGCCGCCCTGGCCCAGCCGCAGCCCGTCGGCGTCGATCGCCAGCGCCGGGATGAACAAGGTGGCGACCTCATCGAACAATTCCAGGCCCCTGCGCGGGCCTACCGGCTCCATGACCGGGGCGCGCGGGCTGCGCACCAGCTCGACGCCCGGGACCCAGCGCACCCAGGACAGCTGGTATTCCGGTTCGCACACCGGCACGTAGACCTGGATTCCGTCGGCGGCCAGCGCGGCCAGCAGCGGTTCGGTGTCCGGCTCGTCCGGGGCGGAGCAGTAGGCGGCCACGGTGCGCACCACCGGGGCGAGGTCGGCAAGGTAGCGGCGCACCGCCTCGGAGATGGCCGCCGAGCGCTGCGCCCGGACCTCGTCCGGCAGTGCACGCCGCGCCGTGCGGATCGCGGTGCGCAGGGCCTTTTTCGACTCGGCAAAGGCGCCGGGGCGCGCGGCGGCGGAATCGGCCGGCACGGAGGACGGTGAGCTTTGTGCATCCATGGCACCCACTGTACTCACTGCGCCGCCCGCGCCGGGGCGTGTATGACGCGCAGCGGCCGCGTCCGGGGCCGTGCGGCGGATACCATTAAAGCCATGAAAGGCTTTTGGCGCGGCAGGGTCGCGGTTCCGGATCTGGTCTCGCAGCGTTTGGTGCTGCGCCAGCTGAAACTGTCCGACGCCGCCGAGTGGTCCGCGCTGCGCTACGCGAATGCGAAGTGGCTCAAGCCCTGGGACCCCACCAACCCCGCGGGTCCGCCCGAGGTGCTGACCTACCGGGACATGATCGGGCTGAAGCACGCCGCCGCGCGGGAAGGCACCGGCTACGCCTGGGTGCTCACGCTGCCGCAGCTGCACAGCGCGAACCCGCCGATCATCGGGCAGGTTTCGGTCAGCGGGGTGCAGTGGGGCGCGGCGCGCACCGCGTCCATCGGCTACTGGATCGACCAGTCCCATGCCGGGTACGGGCTGATGCCGGAGGCCTGCGCGCTGGTCGTCGACCACTGCTTCGGCGCGCTGGGCCTGCACCGGCTGGAAATCAACATCCGCCCGGAGAACACGGCGAGCCTGCGGGTGGTGGACAAGCTGAAGTTCCGCGACGAGGGGCTGCGCCGCGGCTACCTGCACATCGACGGGCAGTGGCGCGACCACCGCACCTTCGCGCTGAACCGCGAGGAGCTGGCGGCGCCGATGATCGAACGCATCTACGAATAAAGCCGCCAAATCCGGCCCGAAGCCGTCAATGCGCTTCTGAGGTGGCACATCGTGCACGAAAACTTTGCAACACGCCTGCGCAAGTGCGGGTGACCGGTTCATCGGTTGCATAGTGTTGACTCGAGAAGCCGTATCCGGTTTCCCGCAGAATTTGACCGAACCTATCGGTGATGGAGGAACCACATGGCCGGCACGTCACAGAGCGCTTCGCAGGCGAAGGCTGTCTCTGAATTCAGGATTCGCGTGCGCTATGGCCGGTTGTCCCTCGCCCTGGTGGGTTTGCTGGCCGTCGTGGCCACCCTCGTCGGCCTGGTTCTCGCACCGTTCACCGCGCTGACCTTCGGCTGGGTCGGGATCTTCTTCCTGGCCGGGCTGGGCTCCTTCGCGTCGCTGCGCATGCTTGCAGTGCGCGACCGCAACCGCAAGCTGCTGGCCACCTTGGAGGCCACCCGCGAGCGCGCAATGCAGACCCCTGCGATCCAGGACGGCGCCGCCCCGGTGCTGGTCCGCAAGCAGGGCGACGAGGAGGTCTTCGACGCCCGTCCGGGTTCCGCCCGCCGCGCCCCGGCGATCACGGCCGACGAGCTGCGCGCCGAGGCGCTGCGCGTGGCGCATGGCTTCGGCGGCGTGAAGCAGCCGGACACCTGGGAGCCGACCAACGTGCCGCGCCCCACCTACGTCCAGGTGCGCGAGGCCACCCACCGCGAAATCGCCGCCCGCGTGGCCCCGGAACCGCTGCCGGTCTCCGAGCCGCTGCGTCCGAGCAAGCAGATCAGCCTCAAGGCCTCCGAGGATGCCAAGCGCATCGCCTCGGAAGTCTCCGCCGAGGACCAGGCCGCCGTGGCCAGTGTTCCGGCCAAGCTGGCCCCTGCGGCGAAGGACGCCGCGATCCAGCCGCCGGCCGCCGCCGCACCATCTGCCGCCGAGGCCGCCGGCGCGGACACCGCCGCGCCGCGCACCGAGGCTCCGGCCCCGGACAAGTCGGCTTCGGCCAAGGCCCGCCTGAACCTGGATGCGGTCATGCAGCGCCGCCGCGCCTAGCGCCGCCAGCCAACAGAAAAAACCTGCGTTCCCCTTCAGGGGCGCAGGTTTTTTGCCGTGCGGGGGAGTTTGCGCCACGGCGCCGCCCCGGGAGCCCGAAGGCCCCCGGACATCAGTGCCTAGAGGCTGCTTTCCCCGGAAGGCAGCGGGCCGCGGTGGCCCAGGTGGTGCGCGAAGACCAGCGTGGTTTCGGTATGCCCCACGGACTCGTCGGTGGCCAGGTTATCCAGCACCCAGTCGCGCAGCGCCTCCGTGGAGCTGACCGCGATATGCAGCAGGTAGTCCGTGCCGCCGGAGACGTGGAACATGGACAGCACCTCGGGCAGCTGCGGGATGCGGTCGACGAAGGTGTCGATCTTCTCGCGGTCGTGGACCCGAAGCTTCACGGAGATCAGCGCCTGCACGGTGCGGCCCACGCTGCGCAGCGACACCTCGGCGTGGTAGCCGGTCAGGATGCCGCGCTCCACCAGCGAGCGGGTGCGCAGCAGCGCCGTCGACGGGGCGATGCCCGCACGCTGGGCCAGCGTCGCATTGGAGATGCGCGCATTGGCGACCAGCTCGTCGATGATGATTCGATCAATTTCGTCGAGATCGGTACCGTAGGTCTGCTCTGATTGCGATGACATAAGAATATTTCACCATACTTGGGCTGAATCGAGCACTGCTTCGATGCGCAAGGCGCGTGCCGTGCTGCCGCCGGGGTGCGGCGCAGCTGCCCGGAACGGCCGGCGCCGACGGATATATTAGTCTCATGACACGAGCATCCGAGCAGACCGGAGAACTGTACGACACCCGCCTGGCCGCCTACGCGCTGGTGGAGAACGCGGGCAAGGTGCTGCTGGCCCTCTGGGACATGCGCCACCGCGATCCGCGGTTCATCCCGCGCTGGACGCTGCCCGGCGGCGGCATCGATCTGGGCGAGCAGACCTCGGACGGGGTGGTGCGCGAGGTCTTCGAGGAAACCGGCTACCACGTGGACCACCTGGCGCTGCTGGATGTCACCACCGGCATCATCCCCGGTGCCAAGCGCTACTCGGGAGGCGGCCATCCCATGCAGACCGTCGCTGTCACCTATACCGCGCAGCTGGCCGGCGGGGAGCTGCGCGCCGAGCAGAACGGCTCCACCAGCCAGGCCGCCTGGTTCACCCGCGAGGAAATCCGCCAGCTGAACAGGATCGAAAGGGTGGATGTGATGCTGCGGATGACCGATCCCGGCGCGCGCAACCACTGATCCGCCCCGCGCTGGCCTAAAATCGGTAGGGACATGAAGTTCCCACACACCACCCCCGCCCGCACGCTGGCCCTGGCCGCCTGCGTACTGGCCCTGCCGCTGGCCGGCTGCACGAACCCGCCGCAGGACGCCGGAACCGAGCCCAGCCGGGACGTCGCGCTGCGCATCGCCCCTGCCGCGGATCCCACCGGGCAGGCGCTGGCGCACGTCTACGGCGACGCCCTGGAGAAGCTGGGCTACACCATCAGCTTCGCCAAGCCCTCGCAGGATCCCTACCGCCAGGTGGCCGACGGCGCCGCGGACATCGCGATCGACACCGCCCCGGCGGCCATCGGACTGCTGCCGGCGGACCTGGACCCGCGCGGCGAGGACCAGCGGCTGTCCGGCGACGAGGCCAAGGCGCTCGTGGGACTGGTCAACGACGCCGAGCTCGGGTTCACCGCGCTGCCGCTGTCCGAGGGCGATGCCGACGCCGTCATGGTGCTTTCCGGCGCCGAGGCGATCGAATACTCCATCGACTCGGTCGCCTCGCTGGCCGCCGCCTGCAGCGAACTGGCCTTCGTCTCCGCCGCCGCGTCGACCGCCGGGCTGGACAGCGCGCTGGCGGGTGCCGGTTGCGCCGACCCGGTGTTCCGCACCGTCGACGCCGCCAAGCTGCACGATGAGCTGCGCGCCTCGGTGGGCCGCGTGGTCGTGCTGGAGCGGCAGGACGCGGTGATCGGCGACGAGGGGTTCTCCATGGTCGACGGTAGCTCGGAGCTGTTCGACGCCGCCCCCTACCTGGCGCTGGCCGGCGACGCGGTGGACCGGGACGCTGCCGACGGCCTGAACCAGGTGACCCGCCAGATGAACCAGCAGGCGCTGATCGGTCTGAACAGGATGGTCTCCGGCCCCGATGCGATGGCGCCGGAAGACGCCGCGCAGCGCTGGCGCTGGATCATCGACAACTAGCAGCCCGTCACCCGGCCGACGACGTCGGCCGAGTGCAACGGTTGAGTAACAAGGCGCGCCGCGCGCGCCTGACGTGAGAAAGTGTACCCATGGCCGAATTCAAACAATCGACGAAACTGCACAACGTCCTCTACGACATCCGCGGGCCGCTGCTGGAGCACGCCACCCGCATGGAGGCCGAGGGCCACCGCATCCTGAAGCTGAACATCGGCAATCCCGCGCCGTTTGGCTTCGAGGCGCCCGACGCGGTGCTCGTCGACATGATTCGCAACCTGCCCAACGCCCAGGGCTACTCCGACTCGCGCGGCATCCTCTCCGCCCGCACCGCGGTCTCGCAGTACTACCAGACCCGCGGCATCCAGACCATCGGCGTGGACGACGTCTACCTGGGCAACGGCGTCTCCGAGCTGATCACCCTGAGCCTGAACGCGCTGCTGAACAACGGCGACGAGGTGCTGATCCCGGCTCCCGACTACCCGCTGTGGACCGCGTCGGTCTCGCTGGCCGGCGGCACCCCGGTGCACTACCTCAACGTGGAGGAAGAGGGCTGGCTTCCGGACCTGGAGGATATGGAAGCGAAGATCACCGACCGCACCAAGGGCATCGTGATCATCAACCCGAACAACCCCACCGGCGCGGTCTACCCCAAGGAGACCCTGGAGGGGATCCTGGAGCTGGCCCGCAAGCACGATCTGATCGTCTTCTCCGACGAGATCTACGAGAAGATCCTGTACGACGACGCCGAGCACATCAACACCGCCGGCCTGGCCGACGACGTGCTGGTCATCACCTTCTCCGGGCTGTCCAAGGCCTACCGGGTCTGCGGCTTCCGCGCCGGCTGGATGGCCATCTCCGGCCCGCGCCACCTGGCCGCGGACTACATCGAGGGCATCAACCTGCTGACCAACATGCGCCTGTGCGCCAACGTGCCGGCGCAGCATGCGATCCAGACTGCGCTGGGGGGCTACCAGTCGATCAACGACCTGATCCTGCCCGGCGGTCGCCTGCTGGAGCAGCGCGACGCGGCCTACAACCTGCTCACCGCCATCCCGGGTGTGAGCGTGCAGAAGGCCAGGGGAGCGCTGTACATGTTCCCGAAGCTGGATCCCGAGGTCTACCCGATCCACGACGACGAGAAGTTCGCCCTGGAGCTGCTCAAGGCGCAGAAGATCCTGATCTCCCAGGGCACCGCGTTCAACTGGGTGCGCCCGGACCACTTCCGCCTGGTCACGCTGCCCAACGTGCGCGATCTGACCGACGCGGTCGGCCGCATCGGCACCTTCCTTGAGGACTGGCGCGCCCGCGCCTAGCTCCTGCAGTACCTTTGAGCACCACCCCGTCGAGCTGGAATCCAGCCCAGCGGGGTGGTGTTTCTCGTTGCACAGTCTTGAGCGCAGCAGGGCGGGGATTGAACATCATTACGCGACCGAATGTGTCCGCACGGACTACTGCGCCATGGCTCGAAGCCGGTAGGCTGGCACCAAATACGTGCGGGACAAGGGAGAAACGATGACCGCCTACCCGGAAAACCTGATCAGCGCGCTGCGCGCCGAGCCCGGCCTGGATCTGTCCCTGCGCGCGACGGGAGACCCGGACTGGTGGCCGGCGGATGCGCCGCAGGACAAGAAGGAAGCCGCTCTGCGGATGAAGGAGCTGGGCGAGGAGCTGTCCTCGCTGCAGGAACGGCTCTTCGCCTCCGCGCTGCAGCAGGAGGCCGAGGACTCGGTGCTGCTGATCCTGCAGGGCATGGACACCTCCGGCAAGGGCGGAATCGTACGCCACGTGGTGGGCCTGCTGGACCCGCAGGGTGTTGACCACTACGCGTTCAAGGCTCCGACCCCGGAGGAACTGGCGCACGACTTCCTGTGGCGTGTCGAGAAGCGGCTGCCGCGGCGCGGCATCATCGGCGTTTTCGACCGTTCGCACTACGAGGACGTGCTGATCCACCGGGTGCAGCGGCTGAGCACCGCCGAGCAGGTGGAGAAGCGCTACGCGAAGATCACCGCGTTCGAGAAGCGGCTGGGGGAGCTGCACATCCACCCGATCAAGGTGATGCTGCACATCAGCCGCGACGAACAGTATCAGCGCCTCTCCGAGCGGCTCGAACGTCCGGACAAGTTCTGGAAGTACGCGGCCAGCGACGTGGAGGACCGGCTGCGCTGGGACGACTACCAGCAGGCCTACCAAGTCGCGATCAACCGCACCGACAGCGCCGCGGCCCCGTGGTTCGTCATCCCGGCGGACCAGAAGTGGCGCGCCCGGCTGTGCGTCGCCGAGCTGCTGCTGCAGGCGTTGCGGCGCATCGACCCGCAGTGGCCGCCGGCGAAATTCGACGTTGCCGCGGAAAAGGCCCGGCTTGACGCGACACGCTAGTCGAGCTTCTTATGGTGTCCCCGGAGTCCGCTTCCTCCGCGTTGCGCAGCCAAGGGGAGATTTCCTGTCTGGCGCGGACGGATGGATGTCCCGTTTTGAACCGATGTGGGCGATGGCCTGACTGGGGAGCGCGGAGGAAGGAAGCGATGCGGACAGTCGGGTTCGTCGGCAACTACGGTTCTGCTTGGGGATCGCTGAAGCCCTGAGCCGGTCAGCTGGGTCGGCCAATTCAGAATTCTTCGAATGCGGGTGATTGAGCCCGTTGTGCGGCTGTTGCCTGGGTATTCAAGTCCTTGCACCAGCTGGGGTAGACCCGGAACCCGCGTTTGCCGGGCCTTCTGCCGGAGGTGATTCCCAGCTCGGCCAGATGCGCGCGGGCAAAACGAAAGACACCACGTCGGCCTTGCTGCTCCACGAAGACGAGCAGGCCTGCGGCCGTATCCTCATCGCTGAACGGTATGGTCGTTCCGTCGATTCCCCGGCGCCAGAATGCCACGAAAGCGCCAGGCTTCGTCGGAGTATTGCGTGCCGTACGAATATGCCATGTTTCGCCGTCGATCTGGGCGAGGCCGGACTCGTAGTCGCTGTTCTGCGCTTCGGGGGCCACGGCAACGGGCTCCGCCAAAGAGGCTGCATAGGCCTCAAACATTTTGAACTGCACCCACCCAAGGTACCCCAGTGCAAGGTCGGCGCTGCTGATCGGTAACGGCGACGCGCCCCGGAAGCCGACATCGCCAGCCAGCCGGAGCGCTCCATGTCGTGCAGCACCAAGAATCCCTTGGTTCCGACCTGGCCGCAGGATTAGTCCTCGGAGTTCTCCAGGTGGCGGGCGCGGGCGGCTTCAAGGCGCTGCGAGACGCCGTTGAGCCAGTTCTCGCAGTGGGCGGCCAGCGCTTCGCCGCGCTCCCACAGGGCCAGCGATGCTTCCAGCGGCGCGCCGCCGGTCTCCAGCTGGTTGACGACGGCAACCAGCTCGTCGCGGGCCTGCTCGTAGGACAGCGCTGCGATCTCGGCCGGAATCTGTTCATTCATGGGTCGGTGCTCCAAACTAGTTGGCTGCCGGGGCAGCGGGGAAGATGTCCTGGACGGTGGCGGTGAGCTGGCCTGCGGCGACCCTGATGCGCAGCAGGTCCTGCGGGTTGGCGGTGGCGGCGTCGCGCAGCACGCTGCCGTCGGCCCGTTGGGTGACCGAGTAGCCCCGGTCAAGGGTCTGCTGGGGCGACAGTGCGCGCACCTGGGCGCGCAGGTGGGTGACTTCGTCCTGGGCGCGCTGCACGCGGTGGCCCATCAGCGCGGTGGAACGCTGCACCCAGCGCTGCAGGTCCTCGGCCCGGGAATCCACCATGACCTGCGGGTTGGCCAGCACCGGGCGGGCACGCAGCGAGGAGACCAGCAGCTTCTCGCGCTGCAGCATGGTGTCGATGGACCGCTGCAGGCGCTGGCGTGCGGCATCCAGCCCGGCGAACTCCTCATTCAGGTCCGGCACGATGCGCTTGGCCGCGTCGGTGGGGGTGGAGGCGCGCAGGTCGGCGACGTCGTCGAGGATCGGGCGGTCGGCCTCGTGGCCGATGGCAGAGACCACCGGGGTGCTCGCCGCGGCCACGGCGCGAACCAGGTCCTCGTTGGAGAACGGCAGCAGGTCCTCCAGTGCGCCGCCGCCGCGGGCGATCACGATGACCTCGACCTGAGGGTCCGCATCCAGCTTCTGCAACGCGGCGATGACCTGCGGGACCGCGTCCACCCCCTGCACGGCGGTGTTGATGATGGAGAACTGCACGGCGGGCCAGCGCAGCGTCGCGTTGCGCACCACGTCCTTCTCCGCGTCCGAGTCGCGCCCGGTGATCAGCCCGATGCGTCCGGGCAGCACCGGCAGCCGGCGCTTGCGCGAGGGGTCGAACAGGCCTTCGGCGCCAAGCGCCTGGCGCAGCCGTTCCAGGCGCAGCAGCAGTTCGCCCAGGCCCACGGGGCGCAGGTCGGTGGCGTTCAGCGACAGCCGGCCCGTCTTGGCGTAGAAGCTGGGCTTGACCCGGGCGACCACGCGCGAGCCCACGGTGGGAGTGGTTTCCAGCTGGCGCATGACCGAGGACCAGATGGTCACGGAGAACGAGTTGTCCACGTCTACGTCGCGCAGCGTCAGGTAGGCGTGGCCGTTGCGCACGTTCGCCTCCAGCAGCTGCCCCTCCACCCAGGTGTAGGGGGAGTTCTCGATGTGGATCTTCATCTTTTCCGACAGCACCCGCAGCGGCCAGGGGTTCTCCGGGCTCGTCTGCGCAGCGGTGGCGGGCACGCCGGTCGGCGCGCCGGATGACGGCGGTGACTGCATCTGCTCACGGCTCCTTTGGCTGTTCTTGCGCACCTGTGGCGCGCAATCGACGCTACACCACCGGTGCGACATCTGCGCGGATTTGCCCCGGCCGACGGCCGCGCACGGACCGCCAAATCACCGGCAGAGGCGGAACTCACAGGCCCGTCGGGGTGGTTCGGCTCATATGAGCATGCGCTAACTTGCGCCCACTTCGTAGACTAGGGGTATGGCTACTTCCACTTCTGTCCCGGTATCCCTGCCGGTCCCCCGTATTCCGCGCACCCGCCGCCCTGTGCAGGAGATCCTGGCGGCTTCCCCGCTGGTGACCGAACGCAAGGTGCTGCTGGCCGCTCCGCGCGGCTACTGCGCCGGCGTGGACCGCGCGGTGGTGGCGGTGGAGAAGGCGCTGGAGCACTACGGCCCGCCGGTCTACGTGCGCAAGCAGATCGTGCACAACGTCCACGTGGTCTCCGAGCTGGAGTCCCGCGGGGCGATCTTCGTGGAGGAGAACGAGGAAGTGCCCGAGGGCGCCCTAGTTGTGTTCTCCGCCCACGGCGTCTCCCCGGCCGTGGTGCAGTCCGCCGCGGACCGCGGCCTGCAGACCATCGACGCGACCTGCCCGCTGGTGACCAAGGTGCACCGCGAGGCCGTGCGCTTCGCCAAGAACGACTACGAGATCCTGCTCATCGGCCACGAAGGCCATGAGGAGGTCGAAGGCACCTACGGCGAGGCCCCCGAGGTCACCACCATCGTGAACAACCCGGAAGAGGCTGACACCGTCCAGGTGAAGAACCCGGACAAGCTGATCTGGCTCTCGCAGACCACGCTGAGCGTGGACGAGACCATGGAGATCGTGCGACGTCTGCGCAAGCGCTTCCCGAACCTGCAGGATCCGCCCAGCGACGACATCTGCTATGCGACCACTAACCGCCAGGCGGCCATCAAGAACATCGCCCCGCAGGCGGACCTGGTGATCGTCGTGGGGTCGGCGAACTCCTCGAACTCGGTGCGCCTGGTCGAGGTCGCGCTGGACCACGGCGCCAAGGCCGCCTACCGCGTGGACTTCGCCAACGAGGTCGACGAGACCTGGTTCGAAGGCGTCTCCACCGTGGGCGTGACCTCCGGCGCCTCGGTGCCCGAGGTGCTGGTGCGCGAGGTCGTCGCGCTGCTGGCTGAGTACGGCTTCAACGACGTCGCCGAGGTCACCACCGCGGAAGAAGACATCATCTTCTCGCTGCCCAAGGAGATCCGCAGCAAGCTGAAGGAATCCGGCGACGAGGAGCGCGCCCTGGGCGGACGCGGCCCGCGCCCCGCATCCCGCTAGGCCCAACATATTTCACGCGTCCGCACAGAACTGGGCGCACAATACTAGTAAAAGGTAGAATTTCCTCCCGTGGCTCTTACTATCGGAATCGTCGGACTGCCCAACGTCGGCAAGTCCACCATGTTCAACGCGCTGACCCGTGCCCAGGTACTGGCAGCCAACTACCCGTTCGCGACCATCGAACCCAACGTGGGTGTCGTGCCGCTGCCGGACTCGCGCCTGAAGGTCCTCTCCGGGATCTTCAACTCCGAGCGCATCCTGCCGGCCACGGTGTCCTTCGTGGACATCGCCGGCATCGTGAAGGGCGCTTCGGAGGGTGAAGGCCTGGGCAACAAGTTCCTCGCCACCATCCGCGAGGCCGACGCGATCTGCCAGGTCACCCGCGCGTTCGTCAACGACGACGTGATCCACGTGAACGGCAAGGTCGACCCGGCCTCGGACATCGAGACCATCGCCACCGAGCTGATCCTGGCCGACCTGCAGACCATCGAGAACCAGCTGCCGCGCCTTGAGAAGGAGTTGCGCACCAAGAAGATCGAGAAGTCCTTCCTGGACGCCGTGCTGGCCGCGCAGAAGATCCTCGAAGACGGCCGCACCCTCTACTCGGCAAGCAAGACCGACGGCGTGGACCTCGTCGAGCTCGCGCCGATGCAGCTGATGACCACCAAGCCGTTCATCTACGTGTTCAACACCGATGAGGCAGGCCTGGCCGACACCGAGATGCAGGAGAAGCTCTCCGCGCTCGTGGCTCCGGCCGAGGCGATCTTCCTGGACGCCCAGTTCGAGGCCGAGCTGGCCGAGCTGGAAGAGGACGAAGCCGAAGAGATGATGGAAGACGCCGGCATCGTCGAGTCCGGTCTGGGCAAGCTGGCCCGCGTCGGCTTCGACACCCTTGGCCTGCAGACCTACCTGACCGCCGGTCCGAAGGAAACCCGCGCGTGGACCGTCCGCAAGGGAGCCACCGCTCCTGAGGCGGCCGGCGTGATCCACACCGACTTCCAGCGCGGCTTCATCAAGGCCGAGGTCATCGGCTTCGACGACCTGGTCGCCGCCGGTTCGGTGGCCAATGCGAAGTCCGCCGGCAAGGCCCGCATCGAAGGCAAGGACTACATCATGCAGGACGGCGACGTTGTGGAGTTCCGCTTCAACGTCTAATCGCGTTTCGACAATCAAAGGGGCACAGTGGAAGAGGGTGCATCACTCGCCAGCGCATCTGCTCGGGTCCTGCTCGGGAAATGTGGCCGTGCCCTCGCATTTAGCGCGTCGTGTGTGTGCTTTGTCGGTACTGTCGTGTCTCTCGTTCTGCAGGATTGGTTCTATGCCGGGGTGAACCCCCTGGCGTGCTTCGCACTTGCGATTACTTTCCTCGCGCTGTACGTGTCTCTACGCATCTTTGCGCTTCAGGAAGAGCAAGGAACTCTGCAAGAGAGCCGATATCTCAAGTTGTGGGGGCGCATAGAGAGCACGAGCGAGGATGCGGCGGCAAGCGCGGCTGGCGCGAATCAAGGGGTTGCTCGCTTGATCGAGGTACTCGGGGAAGCGTACAAGTCACGCGCACAAGAGTACCCATCCAACCTGCCAACGAAGATACCCCGGCTCTACAGCGAACTACGTGAAGCTGGTTCTGGACTGGTGTTGTGGGTGGATGATGAACCCGAGTCGGTCGCGTGGGAGCGTGCAGCCTTGTCAGAGGTCGGTATTCGATCAGTGTGTGTAACGACGACCGACGACGCATATCGACTCATAGCCGATAACGACTTCGATGTCATCGTGACTGATATGGGGCGACCTGATAGCAGACGCGCGGGGTATGAACTCCTCGATGGGTTGCGTTCGTGGGGCGATAAGACTCGGGTACTCGTGTATTCGAGTTCTAAGAAACCGGAACACGTCGCTGAGGTTCTCGAGCACGACGGTCAGGGTGCAACAAACGACCCCTGGGAAATCATCGAACTCGTGGCCCTGCAACTGCGATTGGCTAATGAAGAGCGCGTGAATCGTCAGCCTTTAGCGCATTAGCCTCAAAGGTTGGTATCTGGAGTAACGTGGTGGAAATTTCGATTCACCGCATTAGGGACACCCGATCGGCCTCCAAACCGATTGTATGGTCTATGGGCCGATCGGTGTGTGTTTATTGTCTAGCATTAAATCAATCGTGTTGGCCGGATCGTGTGGCGGGGAACCCGCTGGTGCGTTTTGGACGGTAATCGTCGCAGGAAGTACTGCGTTCGCGTGATCGCGCGGTGGTGGCTATGCCTGGTCTTAAGAGATGGAGGCATGGAAGATGTCGAATTGACCGACTACCACCGAGGTCGAGCTGATCGCCCAATCCACCCGGGTGAGGATCTTATGGCGGACTTCATCGAAGAACTCGGGATCACTCAGAACAAGCTCGCCGTGTTCATCGGCGTCCCCTTGGCGGATCAACTAGATCGTGCACAGCAAGCGGGGCATAACCGCGAATACCGAACTGTGGCTGGAGTAGTACTTCGGCACATCGGCGGAGTTTTGAATCTATTTGCAGAGCCACTATGAACTTGATTGTGCCGAGGGTTTCGTGGGGGAACAGATCGCTTCAATCACTCCGTTGAGGGGCGCGTGAGCGGCTTTGCCGTATATGTGTCTGACGGGCATCTAGTCCACCGGTGGTGAGAGTGTAGTGCTCCAGACCTGCAGATTTCTGAAGGTTCCAACTAGGGCGACGTCGTTGTTGGTTCTAAGTACCGGTACTCGGTGGGGTTCCGGTTTAGCGTGTGAAACTGCTCGATCGTTGAACGAGCACAGCGAGACGAAACGCTCGTGCTTCTGAGCCAGCACCTAGTCTTTGCTGGTGCGGTGCATCCCGCGCCTGGTACGCATGCATGCCACCAATCGGAGACGAGGTCTCCTACAAAGTCGATGGTCACGCACGAGCCATGTGCCGAGATCGTTCCAGGAAGATACCGGCCATGAAGACGATGCCGATGTAGGCCTCGGTCGCAGCATGAATCGGGCCATCGGGGCTGACATCGCTGAGTTTTTGGCATAGCCTGACGGCATGCACAAATGGAAGCCTGTTGCGTACCCGTCGGTTAGCCCCTATTTGATCTGCTGCAATGCGGAAGAAGTAATCGCGTTCCTTGAGGCTGCCTTTGACGGGATCCTGCTGCGCCGATTTGACCGCCCTGACGGGTCGTTGATGCATGCCGAGGTCAGGATTGATGACAGCGTTGTGATGATTGGTGGCGGTGCGACCGAGACAGACTCGGCTCCTGCACATGTGCATTTGTATGTGAGGGACGCCGAATCCGCCTTTGCGCGGGCAATCGATGCGGGAGCGACCGCCGTCCAAGCGCCTGCCCGCAAGAACCAGGACGACGACCTGCGCGGCGGGGTGATGGACCCTTCGGGCGCCATTTGGTGGATCGCGACCCAGTAAAACCTCGACCCCATTGCTGGCGAAGCGGCCGAGTTAAATCTGAGGCCAAGTTCGGCGCAAACGAAACGGCGTGGCAACTCCGGCTTCGGACGGAAGTCTAGAGATGCGTAGGGGTCAGCTCAAGCGGGCCGTATCTGCTGTTGCGTGTATCGGGTAGCCCGTGGCAACCTCTCCTGGACTCGGGACAGCCGTTGTATTCGGGTTGTTCCTTTCCCCTCAGAACGATCGCCGCGCAGGTAGCAGTAGTATCGGTACATGGAAGCCGAGCAAGTAGTTGAAGAGATTTATTTGGCAGGCGGCTGCCTCTGGGGCGTGCAAGCCTTCATCGCGACACTGCCCGGGGTGACGTTCACCGAGGCCGGAAGGGCCAACGGAACCAGCGAGTGTATCGACAGCGACTACGACGGGTACGCAGAATGCGTGCGCACACGATTTGATCCGTCGGTTATGGGTGTCGGGCAGCTGATGGCCTACCTCTTCGAGATCATCGATCCCTACAGTGTCAACCAGCAGGGGCCGGACCTCGGTCCGAAGTATCGCACTGGTGTTTACTCCAACAAGCAGGCCCATCTCGATCAGGCTCGAGTTTTCATTGCTGCGAGAGACGACGCTCGCCGAATCGCCGTTGAGGTGCTGCCGCTGGCCAACTATGTGCGAAGCGCCGAGGAACACCAGGACCGGCTCGCACGTTGTCCCGAGGATTCCTGTCACCTTCCGGCGGAACTGCTGGATAAATACCGGAAGAAGGATGATTCAGCCGGCCGCTCGTGGTGATCGGTGAGACGTTGCTACGTGCCGGAATGTGGTGGAGTTCCGCTTCAACGTCTGATTCCTGAACACTGTGAATGCCCCGGTTTCCTTTTGGAATCCGGGGTATTCGCACATCTGGGGCTGTTTCTTAACATCTGGCCGATTATCGATCGCAACCTCGGTTTTGTTCCACAAGTACGATGCTTATTCCGGCTGTACGCATGCTTCCGTGAGTTCGTTGTCAAGACGGGTCGGCGTTGATCGAAGGCCCCAGTAGCGGCTAATTCGCGGAACACGTCGTCGGAGAGCCGATAGATGATGGAAGTTGGCCTGCGTCAGCTGCGACATTCTGGGCCTGCAGGTTTTCACGAATGCAGGCCCGAAAGAATCGCGTGGCTGCCCGTCCACAAGGAGACTACCGTCCTCGTGGCGGTCGGCGTGACCGGGTGATGCCTTACTGGCCACGCTAGTCTTTTGCCCGGGTGGTGGGCAAGGGCGCTGCACCGATGGCGCCCAGTGATTGGCGGGTGCTTGTGCTCGACGCAGGGGCAGGCCACTGTTGAGCCATGATGAATAGGCGCGGGAGCTGGGCTTCTTGGCGCTGCACGAAGAAGTGGGAGGCGGATAAATGGCACAGTGGGAACAGGGCCGGGGAATCGTCGAATTCCCCGATGGACGGCAGATCAGGGGACGCGGGCTGCGCTCGTTGCGGCGACCGGCGCCTGCCGCGGACTTCGTCGTATACCTCACCGGTCGTCGACCCCCGGCGGGAGCAATCGAGCACCGCTGGGTGCGCTGGCGGGATTTCCGGCTGCCCGATTCCACCGATGAGGTGGTGGCGGCCCTGCACGAGGCCCGCGAACGCTCTGCAACACAGCGGGTGGAGATTGCCTGCGGCGCAGGCTTCGGCCGTACCGGGGCGGCCCTGTCGGTATTGGCAGTGATGAGCGGGATCCCGGCGGAGGATGCCGTGGCTTGGGTACGGGAGCATTACCACCGCCGGGCTGTTGAAACATCTGCACAAGAGCGCTGGGTTTTGGAAGTGGCTGCGTCACTGCGAGGGTGACCGGCAATCCACCGCGGCGATCGCCGGAGAACTTTCGGGCTTGGTAAGTTGGGACCCAGAACATGTCACCTGTGCAGGGGAGGAACTTGATGAGCCGGTCGCCGGAGAACATCCTGTTGCGCCTTCCCGAGGCACAAGAGCAGTCGATCCGGGAAATCTTTGCGCAGCTGGAACAGCGGGGTTTTCCCCGGCAGCAGCAGACACCCCACATCACCATCACCTTCGCCCCCGCCATGGCGCCGGAGGTGGTCGCCAGCGCAGCGGAGCTCCTGCCAGCGGTCATTCCATCCACGCTCACCAGGGTGGGCGCCGTGGTGTTCGGGACGAAACGCAAGCAGACCGTGGCGTGGCTGCTGGAGGCCAGCGACGAGTTGGAGATCGCAGCACGCAGCATCAGCGCACTGAATCCTGCGGGCAGGGGGCCGCGCTGGACACCGCACCTGACGATGGGTTTGCGGCTGCCACGGGACATCGTGCCAGACTACCTGCGTGCCATGGATGAGCTGGTTTCCCCGCACCTGAAAGAGTTCACGGCATTCCGTGCAGAGTACTACCGGCCGCAGAGCCAGGAAAGCTTGCTGCTCGCCGAATCAGGCATGGACGTACGACGCAGCCAGGCCTGATGACGCGCCGCAGAGCGTCGAACGCACGGACAGCCTCGTCTCGACCCTCGCGGACAGGGCCACCGAGGCCGCGGATCGACGTGGCCGATGACCGGTAGATTCCACTCGCCGACTGCTAGTCTGTGAAAAAGTCCGCTGAGGTGAAGTTATTTGCCTCATCAGGAGCTGGAACCGGGGGCTGTGCTTGCCGGTCCGGTGAGGCAGTGGGGACGGCGACTCGTCCGCACCAGCTGTTGATGGGGATGGCCTTGCCGCGAACTGCAGGGAGCCAAAGTGCACGATACCCGAACAATCGCAGACTATTTCTCGCGAGTGCTCAGGCGCGGCCAGCTGGAATCGGTGGTCTTCGAGAAATCCTCCACCTTCATCGCCGTGCCTCGCGCCGAGCTGCTCACCGGCGTCATCGCACCTGAGGAAGCGCTCAGGATCTTCGAAGCCCACGACAGGAATTCGGGGCGGCACGGGCCAGACGACCAGGACAAGCCTCTGCCAGTGGCCATCTCCCTGCTCTCCACCGAGTACAAGGAATCCGGGCACAGCGGACTGCTGCTGCTTGCAGCCCAGCTGTATCGGGATGGCCGCTTGCTGCCGCAATTCGACCAAGGCACCTCGCCGTGGATCCCTGCGGATCGGCTGGCATCGGATACCAGCGACGGGCTGGAAGTCATGGCGGGCCCGCAAGAGAAGTTCTGGCACTACCTGCGCACCGAGGCCAACGCCGCCATTTCCCGGGCCGAGTCGTTCGCCGATGCGGTGGGCATGGCCGACACGCTGTTCACCAAGGTTTCGGGCTCCGCTCCGGAAGATTTCGCCCTCAAGGGGCAAGCCGAGGGACTCGACGTCGCCACCGAGTACTGCTATATCCAGGAACATGAACGCTTCACCGCCGTGAAGCCCCTACTGGACCTCTACGATTTCCTGTCAGCACAGGAGTCCCTTCCGCCGCTCCTGGACAGCACGGCCACCGGGTGGGTGGGCGAACGCCGTTCAGAACTCTCGATCCATGATGCCGGTGGGCTCTACCGCAGCGCCAAGGAATCCTGCGGCTCAATGGACAACGGCAATCCGCTGACCGATTCGCAGCGCCGCGCCGTCCACGCGTTCCTCGCCTCGGGCCGCGGCGACGTCACCGCCGTCAGCGGCCCGCCCGGGACCGGCAAGACCACGATGCTGCAGGCCATCGTCGCCAACATGATCACCCGCCGCGCGCTGGAGAAGGCCGCGCCGCCGGTGATCGTGGGGGCCTCGACGAACAACCAGGCAGTCACCAACATCATCAATTCCTTTGCCTCGGTGGCCAAGGACAAACCGGGAATCCTGGACTACCGCTGGCTGCCGCAGGAACAGGACGGATTGGCGCTCGCCGGGAGCACGCTGGGTTCGCTGGCCGTGTACTGCCCGGCCGCGGGAAAACTCAAGGAAGCAAAAGGGCAATACCTGGTCGAGCAGCTCAACAAGGGCCAGACCTATGCCGCCTACAGCGGCGAGGTCTACCGGGCCGGCGCGCGGGACCACTTCGTCTACAGCGCGAAGAGGTACTTCGGCGCACCGAACGACATCGCAGGGCTGTGCGACTGGATCCACGACGCGCTGTCGGAATTGGACTACGAACGGATCCGCTTGCTGCAGGTCATGGCGTCCCAAGGCCCTTCGGAAGAATTCCAGCGGGTGTGCGCGGGCGTGGAATCCTCCCGCTTCGGCCGCCTCATCGAGGGCATCGACGAGGTGAAGGAATCGCAGAACCTGAAGGAACTGGACGAGAAGCTGGACCTCACCCTGCGCTACGCCCAGTTCTGGTTGGCGGTCCACTACTACGAAGCGCAGTGGCTGCTGGCCGAGGACCTGCTGGATGCCGAGGACCGCAAGAAGAACACGCGGCGCGTCATGGACCGCTACTGGCGCCAGGCCGCGGCCTTGACCCCGTGCTTCGTGATGACGCTCTACCAGATGCCGAAGTACTTCAAGCTCTACATCAAGCCCGGTGAACCGTATCAATTCGACCTGGAACGCGCCGACCTGTTGATCATCGACGAGGCGGGGCAGGTCGACACGCCGCTGGGACTACCGGCCCTGGCCTTGGCCCAGCGGGCGGTCATCGTGGGGGATACCAAGCAGATCTCTCCGGTGTGGAACATCGATGAGCTCAGCGACGAGGAGGTCGCCGCGTCGGCGGGCATCGACACCGCCAGCTGGTGGGGCGATCTGCGGGAGCGCGGGCTGACCTGCTCCGCCCCGTCCAGCCTGATGAAGGCCGCCAGCTACGCCTCCAAGTGGCAGTACGGGGACGGGCATCCGGGACTGTTCCTCAGCGAGCACTTCCGCTGCCACCCGCAGATCATCGGGTTCTGCAACGAGCTGCTCTACGACGGACTGCTGGTACCCCGCCGGCCAGCGGATAATTCCCCGCTCAACGGCGAGGAGGAGGCGTTCGCCTGGCACGACGTGCCTGGATCCTTCGACTCTCCGGCCGGTTCCAGCCGCCGGAACGAGGCCGAGGCGAAGGCCATTGCCCGGTGGATCGTGGAGAACTATGCCCGCTATTTCGAGATCTACAACCCGCGGCATTCCTCACTGAACAAGAAAGCGGCCGGCGGCGAGCTCATCGGCGTCGTAACCCCCTTCAGCGCCCAAGCGCGGCTCATCGAACGGGAGATCGCGAAAGCAGTCCGCCAAGCCGATGGTTCCCAAGGCCTTCCGGCGGATCTTACCTCGAAAGTTGCCGTCGGCACCGCGCATCGGCTGCAGGGCGCGGAGCGGCCCATCGTCTTGTTCTCCGCAACCTATGGGCAGAACAGCGGCCAAGCCGGGTTCATCGAGGCCAACCACGAGCTGCTCAACGTGGCGGTCTCCCGGGCCAAGGACCTGTTTGTGGTGTTCGCGGCGGCCAACCGCTGGAACAACGGGCAGGCCTTCGAAACCATGGGCCGCCACGCGACCAGGATCCCGCTGGATCCTCCCGAGGATGCGGCCGGCCCGGCGGTCGAAGGCGCGGAACCGGTGCTTGTGCAGCCCGCCCCGGCGCCGCGGATGCCGGCGGCCAACGCAGAACCGGCGCCCGTCCGGACGCTGACTGCCAGCGCATTGCTGAACCGCTGGCGCAGTGCCGGGCAGCTGAGGGACGAAGACGCGCAGCTCAAGGCCCAGCGGATGAACGAGCGCCTGCGTGATGCCGGGGTGCTGGCCGGCAGGCCCGGCGAGTGGCAACCGACGGTGCTGGCTAAGCTGCTGGGCGCAGAAATCGTCCAGCGGCAGGACACCCGCACCGGCAGCGCCTTCGAGTCCCTGGAGTACGCGCCGCGAATGCAAGAAGTGCTTCTGGAGCTCTACCTCGACGGGAAGCTCTGAGACGGCGCAGGCATTCGGAGAGGCGGACGGACACGCTGCGCGCCGATCCGCGCCGGCGCCGGGAGAGCAAGCCACCGAGATTGCCGGCTTTACCCCGCTGAAGCGGGAAACCACGCGGGGCCGGAGTCCCTAGAACAGCGGCCAGGGGACAGCCGGCATCTGGCCGCTGGGTCCGGGGAATGTCCCGGTGGCCTGCAACCGCTGGCAGCGAGCGGCCAAGGCGTCGACTTCTTCGCCGGTCAGCAGCTGCGCCAGGCTGCGCCCCAGTTCGCCGGACAGCCCCGCGGCGACCTTGCCTAGGCCTTCGAGCTCGTCGTCGTTCAGCGCTTGGCCCAGCCATCCCCACAGCACCGTGCGCAGCTTGTGCTCGCGGTGGAAGGTCAGTCCGTGGTCCACGCCGTAGCGGTGGCCATCGGGCATGGCGAGGATGTGGTTGCCCTTGCGGTCGGCATTGTTGACGATCACGTCGAACACGGCCATGCGCCGCAGCGCCTGCGTGTCCTCGTGGATGAGCTCGACGACGCGTCCGCTCTCATCCTGGCCCTTGAGCACGTGTTTCCAGCCGGTGTCCGGCGCCTGGTCCGCCGGGACCAGATCCACGGGACTCTGCCCGGCATCCGGTTCCTTCCACAGCTGCACCATGCCCTCGCCGAGCGGTCCCTCGCGCAGCCAGGTCTGCGGCACGATATCCCAGCCGAAAGCCCGGGAGACCAGGTATGCGGCGACCTCCCGATGGGCCAGAAGCCCGTCGGGAAAATCCCAGAGCGGGCTTTCGCCGGCGATCGGCTTGTAGACGACCTCCGTGGCTCCGATGCTGCCCAGAAAGGTGGCATTGGACGCCGTGGTGATGCGGCCGGTGAGGGTCAGCTCGGCGGCCATGAGATCCGGCGCCGGCATCAGTCCTCCGGAGGGGTGCAGACATGCCCCTCGGGATCCATCGGGTAACCGCACAGCGGGCACAGGGGCCGCCCGGCCGCCACGATCTCGCGGGTGCGCTTGGCGAAGGCCCGCGCGGTGCCCACCGGCACCCGCACGAGCAGCATCTCGTCGGCATCGGCAGGGACCTCTTCGTCGTCGTCTTCGCCCAGCGGATAGAGCTCGATGACGATCTGCGAGGTGGTGGCATCCCAGCCCAGGCTGATCGCGCCGATGCGGAACTGCACCTCGACCGGTTCGAGCGGGTCGTTGTCGACCAGTTCAAGGGGCGTGCCGGCAGGGACGCTGAAGGGGTTGCCCTCGACCGCGCCGAGCTGGTCGAGCACCTCGTCGATTTTCTCGGCGAGCGCCGCCGATTGCTGTTTCTCCAGGGCGAGCGTCACCAGCTGCTTGGCGGCGCGCACCTGCAGGTAGAACGCCCGCGATCCCGGATCGCCGATGACGCCGACGACGACACGATCTGGCCAGGAAAACTCGTGAACACGTGTAGACATGTCAATATTCTAGGCCGAAGACGTTCACGGCGCCTGGTGTCCAGGGCCTCCGCCGACCGGGGCGTCGCCCGCAGGGGCGGCCTTGGCCAGCCAGGACAAATCGCCGGCCTCGGTGTTGATCGCATAAACGCTGGGACGGTGCGGCCCGTAATGCACGATCGACACCGACGCGGGGCCGACGTTGAGGCGCTGGAACATGTCCAGGTGGGTGCCCAGCGCGTCGGCGAGAATCGATTTGATGATGTCGCCGTGGCTGACGGCCGCCCATACTGCGCCGGGGCCGTGCTCGGATTCGAAGGCAGCATCGCGGCGGCGGATTGCGGCCACCGCGCGCGCCTGCATGGCCGCCAGCGATTCGCCGCCCGGGAACGCGGCCGCGGAGGGCTGGGACTGGACCACCTTCCACAGCTCTTCGGTGGCTAGCTCCTTGAGCGTCTTGCCCTGCCACTGGCCGTAGTCGCATTCGACCAGGCCGGAGTCCATGGGCGCGAAGGGCGCTTGGGGCTGGCGGTCGATGATGAATTGGGCGGTCTGCAGGCAGCGCTCCAGCGGGCTGGAGACCACCCCGACCAGGGGGACGGCGGCCAGCCGTTCTCCGGCCAGCGACGCCTGCTCCCGGCCCACCTCGTCCAGGCTGACGCCGTCGGCGCGGCCCGCCAGCACGCCGGCGGTATTTGCGGTGGAGCGGCCGTGCCGCACGAGAATAACGGTTGCCATGCTTTCAGCCTAGTATCCCGGCGTCGCTACGCCTGGTTTCGACGGAATTTCCGTGCAGCGCGTCGGCGCGAGGCTTCCGGCCGGATTGCCGCAGTCTGCCTTTTCTGCTGGCATCCAGTTTGGGCGGCGCCGGATCGCGGAGACGATAGCCTAGGCTCCATGAACACGGTGCCACAGGATATGGACTATGAGATCACGGGTCGCCAGGCCGGACCGGCGGGGCGGTCCACGGTCTCGATAGTCATTCCCGTGAAAAACGACGGTCCCCTGCTGGCCCGGTGCCTTGCTGCACTCAAGGCCCAGACCCGCGCCGCCGACGAGATCGTCGTCGTGGACAACGCGTCGACCGACGATTCCGCGCAGGTGGCGCGCGACGCCGGTGCGGCAGTGGTGGCGTGTCCAGAGCCCGGTATCCCCGCGGCCAGCGCAGCGGGGTATGACCATGCCCGCTGCGAGATTATCCTGCGCCTGGATGCCGACTGCGTGCCTCCGGCGACCTGGGTGGAGGACATGGTGGACGCATTTGCCCGGAACCCGGGCACCGCGGCCTTGACCGGACCCGCGCGTTTCACCGACGGCCCCCGGGCGCTTCGCGCTCCCTTGGCCGCGGTCTACCTGGGGGTGTACGTGCTGGCCACGGCACCTGCCTTGGGCCATCGTCCGCTGTTCGGATCCAATATGGGGCTGCGTCGGGAAGCCTGGGCGCAGATTCGCACTGCGGCCCATCGCCGGGATCCCGAGCTTCATGACGATCTGGATCTTGCCTTCCATCTTGGAGCGAACCACAAAGTCGGCTATGTGAAGTCGTCGATGATGGGGGTGTCGATGCGCCCATTCTTCGACGCCCGCGCCTTCGCAAAACGCCTGCGCCGCGGCTTCCGAACCGTTCTAGTGCATTGGCCCGATGAATTCCCGCCCCGACGTTGGAAAAGGCTGCTCGGCGTCGACCGTGGAAATCACCCTCGGGACACGAGGAACGCCAGTGGTTTCCGCGTCGCCTGAGCGCGGACGCGGCTCCGGGCCCCGCCCTGCCAGCAGGCCATTCGCCGGGGAGATCGGTGTGGCGGATATCCATGTCATGAGTTGGAACATCAGGCGCCGTACCCGTTATGCACTGGGCCGGACAGCGGATCGATGGGATGTGAGGGCTCCTAGGATCAAGTCCCTGCTGCAGTCCGAGCGCCCGAGCGTGCTCGGCCTGCAGGAAGCCCTTCCTTCCCAGGTGGACTTCGTCCTGTCGGCGCTCGGCTCCGCCTACCGGTCGGTGGGCTACGGACGGAGCCGCCGGGGGCGCGGAGAACGCTGCCCGATCATCTTCGATGCGCAGCGCCTAGAACTGCTGTGCTGGGAACAACGTGCCCTGTCGGCGCGCCCCGACCGTCCCGGCTCGATCTCCTGGGGAAACCTCCTGCCGCGGATACTCGTTCGGGCGAGCTTCCGGGATCGGCGCACTGGACATTGCGTCCAGATGGTCAACACCCACCTGGACCACTTGTCGCCGGGCTCGCGACGGCGCTCCGTGCACTGCATCGGCCAGCTGGTCGCGCAGAGCCCGGTTCCGGTCCTGGTGACCGGTGATTTCAATGCGGGGCTGGATGCCGCGGAAATGCAGGAGCTGACGCGCACCTACGGTCTGCTCGAGGCATCAGGCAGGGCACGGCGCTCCCTGGGCATGGCGTGGGGGACGCTGGGGTCTTATCGTGTTCCGCGGACCGAGGGCCGCAAGCTGGATTGGATTCTCGTCTCGCCCGGGATCCTGGTCACCGCGGCAGGCGCCAACGGCCTGCGCTACCACGGGGGATGGGGGTCGGACCACCTGCCCGTGCAGGCGGTGCTCCGGCTGCCGGAACAGGAGCGGTGGAATGATTGAGAACTTCCTGCGCCGGCTCCACGGCCCGGCGGCCGTTGGCGCGGATGTCCTCAGGTGCCTTGCTGCACTGGGCGTCGTGGTGGCGGCGGTGGTGTACGGACCCACCGACGCGGCAATCCTGGCCTTCGCGCTGCCCGGATGCGTGGCACCGAGGTTCCTTGGAATGCGGCCGATCGCCGACGCCGCGATCGTGGTGATCCTGCAGGCCGCCGCGTGGAGCAACGTGCTCGACCTGTATGTGCGGATAGCGTGGTGGGATCTGGCCGTGCACTTTCTGGGCAACGGATCAATTGCCGTCATGCTCTATCTGGCGTTGACCCATGCCAAGGTGTTGCCCGATCCTCGTTCGCCGGCGTTTTCCCCGCGCATGGGCGTCACGCTGGTGACCGCTCTGGGGCTTTCAGCCGGCGCCCTCTGGGAAATGATCGAATGGATAGGTCGCGAACTCGCCAGCAAGGAGATCTATACCGCGTATGAAGACACTCTCTCGGACATGGCCGTAGGCGGCTTGGGCTCCGTGCTCGGGGGAGCACTGCTGGCTTGCTGTCCGCTGCTGCATCCCGAGGCCACCAGAGCATGAATCCCGTGGCCGTTATCCCTCCGAGCGCGATGGCCACGGCAGGCGGCGCGGTACGGCGGAAGCGGTGAACTTCACCGCAACGGCGAGCCCCAATGGTGCGTCATGGGCGGGACGCAGTGGTCCTGCGGTCATCGGTGTGGATGGGCCTGGCCACACACGGGGAACTGTCGCCGGGGCCTCGGGGTGGCGCACCAGCTTCAGCGGACCCAGCACGGCCTTCGAGAACCAGAGGATTCTGATGTCCGTAGTTGAACGCGGTACCATGAAAGTTGGCCTTTTCGAGCCTTGCTGCATGGCCGCAACTGCTCGGATGCCGCCAGCGAATGACCCGCCGATAACGGCACCGCCGAGCCCCGAGAACCAACGGGACCAGCATATGGAGTGATTGTTTGCCTGGGACAGCTTTGCAGCCCCAACTCATGACACCGCGCGGATCAGGGAACAAGACGATCGTCGTGGACAGCGAGCACGCTGGCCGACGATTGGACAAGTACCTCCGCTCCCAGTTCAAGCACGTGCCCGCGGGCCAGCTGTTCAAGCTGCTGCGTACCGGCAAGTTGCGTATCAACGGACGCAAGATCGACCAGACGTACCGCTTGGCCCAAGGAGACACCATCCAGATGCCGGTTCTGGACGCGGCACCGGCAGAAGCCCGGGCACCGCAGGTTCCTGCCGCATTGCTCAAGAGCCTGGGCAATGCGGTGCTGTTCGAGGACAGGGACCTGCTGGTTGTCGACAAGCCAGCCGGCGTAGCGGTGCACAAGGGCACCGACGTCGCGGCCGGGGTGATCGAGGCCTTCCGCCAGCTGCGCCCCGAGCTGCCGCAGCTTGAACTGAGCCACCGGCTGGATCGGGATACCTCGGGGGTGCTGGTCCTGGCCAAGACCCCGAGCATGCTGCGCTACCTGCATGATTTGTTGCGCGACAGGGAAGCGGAGATTGAGCGGCACTACCTGGCCGTCGTCGCCGGCAGCTGGGACAGCAAGGCCACCGTGATCCATGCGCCGCTGCAACGCCGGGAGGACAAGGTGGTTGTGGCGCCGTCCGGCCAGCGGGCCGAGACCCGGGTGAAGGTGCAGCGCCGTATCGGCAGGAACGCCAGCTTGCTCCAGGTCCAGTTGCTGACGGGTCGGAAGCACCAGATCAGGGTGCACCTGCAGCATTCGGGACACCCGATCGCGGGGGATGACCGTTACGGGAGCAAGGCCTTCAACCGCAAGGTCGCAGCAGCGGGCGGCAACGGGCTCTACCTGCATGCGGCCACAATGACCATTCCCAAGCCCGACGGGTCCACGCTGTCCATCGACGCGCCCATGCCGCAGCGATGGCGGCAGTTGCTGGCCTCGGGACTGTAGCCGGCGCAGGGCCAAGGCAGCCGCCGCTCGGGCCGCTGAGATTGTTAAGGCGCGCTGTGGCGCCGAAGCGGAAATAGCGGATGCGGCCCATAGGATGGTGGATTCGAGGACCAACCGGGTCCGTCTGTCCCAGCAAAGGAGCCGTCGGCCATGAGTTTCACTGTTTATCTGTCGGGAGAGATCCACACCGATTGGCGTGATGAGATCCAGCGCGGCGCCGAGGCCGCAGGCCTGGACATCGTTTTCACCGCCCCGGTCACGGACCACCCGGCCAGCGACGCCGCCGGCGACCACCTGGGGGAGGCCTCCAGCCAGTTCTGGCGCGACCACCAGTCATCCAAGATCAACGCCATCCGTACCCGCACCCTGATCGAGAAGAGCGACTTCGTGGTGGTGCGCTTCGGAGACAAGTACAAGCAGTGGAACGCGGCCTTCGACGCCGGGTATTGCGCCGCGCTGGGCAAGCCCTACGCGACCTTGCACGATGAAGACATCGTGCACCCGCTCAAGGAGGTCGACGCCGGCGCCCAGGGATGGTGCAAGACCACCAACCAGGTCGTGGAGACCCTGCGCTACGTGCTGCAGGGGTAAACATCCACGCACCATGAGCCAGGGTCCCGGTTTCGCGGGGAAGCTGGGCACCTGGCTCATGGCATGCTGTTCCAGGGTCCCGTCGCAGTTGCGGCTGGCAATCTCAGACCCTGCGCAGCACCGATTTCAAGTGGTGTGTCATCTGGACTCCCACCGCAGCCATCGCGAAATGGGTAGTCAGGATATCCCCGGCCAATTCGAGGCGGCGTTGCGTGGAGTCCACGTGCTTGGCGCTCGCCGAGTTCAAGATTCGTGATGCGAGAAAACAGGTGAATCCCTCGGCGGTGGCTTCCAGTGCGCCCTCCGCCAATTCGGTCTGGCCCGTAGGCTGGGCCAGCACGAACTCCGCTGTGGAACCGTCGACGACCCGCAGATACCCGGTTTCCGTGTGCATCGGCGCGCCAGCAGGAGACCACGTGCGCTGCAGGTAGTGGAGGAACGGCTTGCCGACATCCGTGAACGCGATCTCTTCGGAGTACCGGAAAGAATCGATCGTCGGATATTCGCCGTCGCCCTCACCCCGCCACGTGCCGATGAGGCCGGCCACTGAAGCCAGACCAGGGTGCAATGTCATGGGTATTCCTTTTCTGTCTGAACCACACCAATGCCCTGCCAACGTCTTGTCGAAGCTCATGCCGTGCACGAGAGGCGGTTGACCGGTACTTGAGCCCGTTGGCGACGTGCCGGCAATAATGCGGCACCTGGATGCGTATCCAGTCTACGAGTTGTTCCGATGATCCAGTGCGAGGCGGCGCAAGATGCCCATTGCAAGGCCCAAGATATCGCCAGTCGCCACCTTGCCGGAACCCTGCTTCATCGCTGCGTGCTTCCGGCATGGTGCAGGATCAGGGGTATTCGATGAGGGTCAGCTCGAATTCGGCAGCAGTGGGCAACTCGACATGATCCTCTCCGAAGGGCATGTAGGTCACTGAGTGCAGGAGCCCGTCGAGGACCCAAAGCTCCAGCATGCCGAAAGAATCCGAATCCGCGGAGACTTCGAGCATCGTGAACGGCCCGCCGTCGTGGTTGATGAGCGGTGCCGTGGAGCTGGCGGGGATCTGGATCAGGAAACACTTGCAGCCCTCGTATTCGTACCCTCCCCAGCGCGCCGTTTGAAGCTGTCGGCGGGCGCTGAAAGATTCCGGGCCGAGGCCGGAGCACAACCGGTCGAGAAGCTGCTTCTCGGTGGGGGTGAATTCGTCGCCTGCTAGGCGGCCCTCAAATGCTGGCATGCCAACAGCCTATCGGGTGTTCCTTTGTGGCAGGTCTGCCGGCTGAACCAGGCCGGGCGGGACGGCGGTCAGCGCGGCCGGTATTGTGCTTTCAGCGACCTTGCGGGGCAAGCGCCGGTGGATGCTGACATGCCGGCGAGAAGTTTTGCCACGCATCGCCAGCGTGCGGCTCCACCGGCACGGTGCGGCCACTGCAGGGAAACTGATCCGATTAAAGTGGTGGAAATGGCGGGGGCAGAGAACCAAGCACTGCATGCGGTGTGCGACTCTTGGTGCATGGCATCAATCCAGACCCTGAGCGATACGCAACGACGCATCCTCGCCCGCTGGGCGCTGGCCTGCGCCGAACGGGTGGTTCCCCTGTACGACGGCGATGAGGCCGGCCGCCGCGTCATCCAGGAGGCCGTGGCCCGGACCCGCGCCTACGGGGAGGGAAAGGCAGACACCGCCGATCAGATCCGCAAGCGCTTCGCGGCGGGGAAAGCCGCGAAGTCCGCTGGCACCGCCGCCGGAGCCTCGGCGGCCAGATCGGTGGCCCAAGCGGCGTCGGTCGCGCATATGGGAGCGCATGCGCTGGGCGCTGCGGCGTACGCGGTGAAGGCCGTGGACTTGGCGTGCGAGGACGAGCCGAAGGCAAGCGCCGCAGAAATCCGGTGGCAGGTGCAGCAGCTGGGTGACCGGCAGCGGATGGCGTTGCGCGAGTTGCCGTTGCTGGGGACTGATTTGTCGGGACCGCTGGGACCGGGCTTGCTCTGCACCGGGATCCTGAGCGCCACCATCCGCGCCATCCAGGCCGAACTCGGCTGATCGAAGTGTGCCGGCCTGCGTTGCGCGGGTCAGTTTTCCCGCCGCATTGGAGGTGCAGATTCCAGCGTTTCCCCAAGCCCGCGCCGGCGAAGTTCCTGCCGGGCCCGTGCCAGCCCGCCATGTTCCAGCGCGGCCAGCGCGGTGCTGCCTTCCCAGACCAGCAGCCCATGGCGGCGCACGGTCACTTTCAGCTCACCGGCCAGATGCTCCAGGTCTCCGGGGACATTGCGGTGCTCGCTGGGCAGCGGCACGGGCAGCACGAACGCCGCATCGAGCGGGGCGGAGGCTTCAATATCGATGCGCCAACCGTAGCCGCGGCCGGACAACCGCCACTGCTCGTCGCCGGTGCGCGTGGCCACCGGGCTGATCAGCGGGTTGCCCAGACGGATGACCCGGGCATCGGGCAAGCGGACAACCAGTCCGGTGACCTCGGTGCGCAGCGGCCCGGCGGTGACCATGCCTCCGGCGAACGCGACGCAGGCCAGCGGATCCGCGAAGCCCTGGGCCTGGCCCCACCACCAGGAGTCCGGGAAGCCTTCGCGCCCCCAGTTCTTCTCCGCGTACACCTGCGCATTCTCGAACTCCCACACGGAATCTCCCAGCACCGCGGTGCCGCAGGCCCTGCCGCCCAACAGCCACGGGTGCCAGTACTGGTTCAGGCCCGGCACCATCTGGAATACGCTGGAACCGCCCAGCGCACGGTGCGGCCAGAGCAGCGGATCGCGGATCTCCATGTCGAGTCCGGCTCCGGGACCCAGATCGAGGTGCAGGCGCTGACCGGTGGCGTCGAAGGCCCGCAGGTCCGCGCCGGCCCGGACGCCCAGCCGGTCCGGATCAGTCCAGGCCCCGTCGACGGCGGCGGTCCGCAGGAATCCGGTGGGCCAGGCCGCCAGGCCCAGGGTGGCCCACGGCCCGTCGGGCCCCTGGTTGGCTCCGCACAGCGCGATGACCACGCGCCCGGTGTCCGGGTCGGTGATGTGTCAGAAATAGCCCTCCATCGCGACACCGTGGTGCGCACGGAGGGGATGTCCGAACAGCGGATCGGCTCCCGTGGAGCGGTACCGGCGAAGCAGGCCCATGGCCCAGTACAGCACAGCCGCATCGCAGCTGTCGACGCAATGATGTCGCGGCCATGCCGCCGGCGGTCAGCCGAACCTGACGAACGCCTTGGTGGGATGTTCCAGGTCGCGGATTTCGCTGAAGCCCATGGACCGGTAGAAGGCCAGCTGGCGCGGTTCGTCGTCGGTGATCAGGACCTTCTGCCGGACCTCGTCGTAGGGAAGGAACGCAAGGCGGAACAGCTCGCTGCCGACCCCGGCGCGCTGGTGCTCCGGCGCCACCAGCAGGTCCTGCAGGTAGGCGATGGTCAGTCCGTCGCCGACGATGCGCGCCAGGCCGACCAGGCGGTCCGCGGCGCGCGCGGCGACCACCGACAGCGATGCGGCGATCGCCGCTTCGAGCCGTTGCGGGTCCTGCGTGTAGGCGGTCCATCCGACCGCATCGTACAGGGCCAGCAGTTCATCGCACGCCGGCAGCCGGCCGGATTCGTAGGTGATTGTCATGGTCCCATCTTCGCCGGCCGCCTCCCGTGGCGCCGTCGAAGGGCACGCCGGGCGGCGGCAGACAAGGACCGGGGGCATCGGTAGGCTGGGGCCATGAGCATGCAGTCGTGGAGATACGCGGCGTCGCGGAATGCCGACGGCGAGGGGAACATCAGCTGGAACGTCTGCGAGCTGTACGAGTCCGACCCCGGCAAGCCTCCGGCGTACACCGCCAACGCCATGGGACCGTTCGGGGAAACCTTGCAGGAACTGCGCCACGACCTGCGGCTGATGTACGCTGACGTGCTGCGGGAGGACCTGCCGATCCTGGACCTGACCGGCGGGGAGCCGGTGCTGGTGGCCGCGGCACCGCCGGCAGAAGCGCCCGGCGGCGGACGCGGCGGGGCCGGGCAGGAACCCGCGGGGGAGGCGCAGGCGGGCCTGCGGAGGCTGCGGGCCTCCGATGCGGGGGACGTGCTGCGTGCCTTCGCACCGGGCACGGGCATGGAACGGCAGGGGTCCGTGGGCTCGCCCCGGGAAGCTGAACGCTATGTGGCGGCGCTGCTGGAACCGGGCTCGAACCGGCATCCGTGGGCCGTCGTTCTCCAGGACCGGCTGGTGGGCCTGGTGTGCGTGAACGCCGATGCGGCCAATCGCAGCGGCTGGTTCTGGTACTGGATGGCTTCCGAAACACGCGGCCGCGGGTGGACCAGCCGGGCCGCGGCGGCCGTCGCGAACTGGGGGTTGACCGCTCTGGAGCTTGAACGGCTGGAGCTGGGCCATAGGGTGGACAACCCGGCATCCGGCGGCGTGGCCCGGGCCGCAGGATTCATCCGCGAGGGAACCGAACGGGCCAAGTTCCCCGTCGGCGGGCGGCGCATCGACGTGGCCACCTACGGCCGATTGGCCACCGACCCCTGGCCGGGCCTTGCCGGACTGGCCTTCAGCGAGGAAGCATGAGCGGCGGTGGCTGGACGGAGGTCGGCCCCGGGGTCTTCCAGCGGCGCTACGACCCGCTGGATGTCTCGGTGGGAGCGGTCATCGGGCCGCACGGGGCGACGATCATCGATACCCGCAACAACCCCGCCGAGGCGCGGGAAATCATGCACGACGTCGCGCGGCGCTTCGAGCAGCCGGTTGCGGCGGTGGTGAACACCCATGCGCACTACGACCACACCTTCGGCAACCAGGTCTTCGCCCGGGCCGGCATCCCGATCTACGGACACTACCTGATCCCGCGGCACTTCGAGCAGTTTGAAGGGCCCCGGCTGGACCTCGTGCGCGAGCGGCCCGACCTCGAGCCGGAGATGTCCTGGAGCCAGGTGGAACTGACCCCGCCCACCGCGCTGCTGGACTCCGCGCAGGTCGTGCGTCCAGGGGGACGCGAACTGGAGCTGCTGCCGCTGGGCCCGGGGCATACCGATACCGACCTTGCCATCCGCATTCCGGATGCCGGGGTGTGGTTCCTGGGGGACGTCATCGAGGAATCCGGGCCGCCGATGTTCGGCTCGGGATCCTATCCCTTGGGCTGGCCGCTGGTGCTGGAATCTCTGGCCGAACGCATCCAGGACACCGAGGTGCTGGTGCCCGGGCACGGAGCGCCCGTGGACCGCGCATTCCTGGTCGACCAGGCCGGCAGATTCAGCGCATTGGCGGCGGTGTTGTCGCAGGCGCACGCCGCGGGTGCGACGCTGCAGGAGATCGAGTTCGGCCAGGCCCTGCGCGGCTACTGGCCGGAGGAATTCCTGAAGGAAGCCGCCGCCGACGCGTATCGGCAATTGTCGGGTTCCTAGCCGGGGCCGGTGGCGGCGCGGCCGTCAGCCTTCCGGTTTGGTGGCGATGCCGTCCAGCCAGAGCGTCTCGGAGTCGTCGCGGTGCACCGAATCCGAGCCGACGTGTTTGGAGCTGATCGTCGGGCCGTTCTGGATGACGTAGACCAGCGCCATCCCGTGGCCCCGTCCCAGCTGGTACTCGTCCTTGAGCCACGCCAGGATCTCGCCGGCCTTCACCCCCGGCTGGTCTAGGCCCTTGGCCGCGGCGAGCTCGACGAGCTGCCGGGGAGTGAGCCCGGTCTTTTTCTCGATGGTGTCCAAATAGGCCTGGAACGACATGCGCTGATCCTTTGAACGAAGTGGCTGATGGTCACATTTTGCGCGCGGGTCGGGCCCCGCGGCAAGCGGCCGCGGCAGCTCCCTCCGGCAGCTCCCTCCGGCTGGCCCAAGGCCGGAGGCTGGACGGCGGCCGAAGAACGGCGGCCGGCCGTTGTCCACGGCGGCCGGCGGGCGCACCATGGGCCAATGGACATTCCCACGCGAACCACCGTGGTGCACTACGCCGAACACGGATCCGGGGTGCCGGTGCTCGTTCTCCACGGCGGCGGCGTCGACCACCGCGAACCGCAGGCCTGCTTCGAGCCGGCCTTCGACGGCGTGCCGGGGTATCGGCGCATCTATCCTGACCTGCCCGGGATGGGGCGAACCGCAGCCGGGCCGGAAATCGGGGGCGCCGAGGATGTGCTGGAGGTCCTGCTCGACTTCGCGGACCGGGCCAGCGGCGGGGCCCCCTACCTGCTGGCCGGCCATTCCGCCGGGGCCTACTACGCGCGGGCGATGGCGTTGGCCGCGCCGCAGCGGGTCGCTGGATTGGCTCTGGTCTGCCCGTTGCTGCCGGGCGATGCCGAGGTTCCCGAGCACCGGGTCCTGGTGCCCGGGGTCCAGAGCGAAGACCGAGGTTTCACGCAGTATTTCGTCCTCCACACCCGCGGCATGCTGGAACGCTATGAGCGTTTCGTGGCGCCCGGAGCGCAACTGGCCGATGCGCAGGCCATGGAACGGATCGGCCGGCATTGGGAGCTGGTCGCTGCGGCGCCTTCCACCTACGAGCCGCCGACGTTGCTGGTGGCCGGGCGGCAGGATTCGACCGTCGGGTTCGCCGGCACGATGCGCGCCGCCGCGGATTTTCCGAACTCCACGCTGGCGGTTCTCGATGGGGCCGGGCACGCCCTGCCCCATGAACAGCCGCTGCTGCTGCGGGCGCTGCTGGTTGACTGGCTTGCCCGGACACGGCGCGGCGCAGGCTGATCCGGGACCCGTGCGACGCGGCATGGACCGCCGGCGTTCAGCCGGCCCGCCGGGCGACGTCCCGCGCCAGCAGCTGGGGCCAGTCCGCCACCTGTTGCGGTGTCGCGACCACCTGCAGCTCGGCATGGGGCAGGATGCCCGCCAGCGCCTGCGCGGTGGACAGCGGATGTCCCGGGTCGCCGGTCCAGGCCAGGATCGTGGTCGGGACCGCGACCCGCGCCAGCTGCGCGGCCGACGGCAGGTCGCTCAGGGCGGCGCCGCGGTAGATCGAGGGCAGCAGCTCCTCGGCCACGTGGGGGAGCACCTGCGGGTTGTCCGCCGCGGCCGGCGGCCGCGGGGATTCCGGGCCGCGCGCAAAATACTCCTGCAGCCCCAGCGCCTCGATGCCCTCGGCCGTGCGCCGGTAGGATTCGGCCTGCGCGGGACGGGTCTGCCAGGCCGTGGGCGGGAGCATCAGCGTGAATCCGCTGAAGCGCTCCGGTTGGCGCACCGCCGCATGCAGCAGGGTGCCGGCGCCCATGGAGGGGCCGACCCCGTGGACCTGTTCGCCGGGAAACCAATAGTCCAGCAGGCGCAGCAGGTCATCGGCCAGCGCCGGCCACAGGTAGTCCTCCGGCACCGGGCGCCCGGTGGAATGGCCGTGGCCGCGGGCGTCGTAGCGCAGCAGGCGCGTGCCGGACAGGGCCCGGCCCAAATCCAGGTTCAGCAGCCGGTCATGGGAGCGGCTGGAGGTCAGGCCGTGCAGCTGCACCACAGGGTGGCCGGCCTCGTCGCTGAACGCCCAGGCGATCCGCGCATTCGGCACGTGGAATTCATGCATCCGCGGCTCCGCTCTGTTCCGGTGGCTTTGCGAATATGATACGTGGTATGCGACTGACCCACATCCAGTATCTGCGCCTGCCGTTCGGCCCGCTGCTCAGCTACGACCTGGACGTGGGCGCGGTGGGGGACCGGCTGCCGGTGTCTTTCGACCAGGCCCGGCACGTGGGGGAAGGCGACCGGCCGGGCTCGTGGATGGCGCTGTCCTTCCGGCTGCCCGGACCCGTGCCGCGCGGCGAGCTCGCGGCCGCCTGGGAGCATGTCGTGGCCCGGCACGGGACGCTGCGCACGGTCTTCACCCCCGGGCCCGGCGGAGACGCCGATCCCGCCGGCGCGCAGCTGCACCAGGTGCGGTTCGGTCCCGGCGCGTGGATCGAGCACCGGGTGGAGCCCGGCGAAACCATGCATGCAGCGGTGCAGCGGGTGCTGGATGCCAGCTGCGCGCCCTTCGAGCGGCCCGCGCACCGGTTGTGCCTGATCGAGACCGCGGACGGCCCGGCGCTGGTGATCGGATCGGACCACTCCCACGTGGACATGTGGTCCATGCTCGTGCTCGCACGGGACCTGGTCGCCGCGCTGGAAGCCATCGGCGCGGGGGCGGAGCCCGGGGTGGAACCGGCCCCGGATTTCACCGACCACACCCGGTCCCTGGCGCGGCAGGCCCCCGCCCCGGACGGGGTGCGCCGGCGCTGGGCGCAGCTGATCGAGGCCGGCGGCGGGGCCATGCCGCGCTTCGGGCTGCCGCTGGGGGATCCGAGTCCGCAGCCCGAACGCGTGGAGGTGCGCGACGTGCTCGGCACCGCGGCCCTGGCCGACTTCTCCGCGCAGGCCAAGGAAGCCGGGGTGTCAACGCTGGCGCTCAGCGTGGCGATGATGACCGAGACCACCGCCGCGCTGGCCGGGGAACCGCTGCGCGCGGTGTTCCCGGTGCACAGCCGCACCGAGCCGCGCTGGTTCGATGCGGTGGGCTGGTTCATCACCAACTCGGTGCTTGAATCCGCGGACCCGGACCCGCGCGCCTGCGCCGCGGCGGTGAAGGAGGCCATCGCGCTGGGCTCCTGGCCGCTGGCGCCCCTGATGGAACCCTTCGGCGGGATGCCGCAGGCGCCGGGCATGTTCGCGGTGTCCTGGCTGGACCTGCGCAGGCTGCCGGTGCAGCTGCCGGCCACCGTGCTGGAGCCGCAGTATGTCAGCGCCGCGATCCGCACCGACTCGGTGATGCTCTGGTTCATCCTGGACGAGGCCGGGGTGCACCTGCGCTGCCGCTACCCGGATACCGGCCAGGCCCGGAGGAACGTGGGCGCTTGGCTGGACGACCTGGTCGCGCGCATGCGCCGCCGGGCCGCAATGCCGGGCGCAGCACCGCCAATCATCAACGATTGAGGATGCGCCCGGGCGCCCGGCGGGGCAGACTGGGGGGGGCAATGATGCCGGACCGCGGGTCCGGCGCGCCGCCTGAAAGGACCGCTCCCATGAGCCCACGCCGTGAGGAACTGCTCGCTTCCTACCTTTACGCCTTCCCGCTGGTCTTCAACCTGGAGCAGGTGGCCCGCTATGTGGCCACCGGCGTCGGCAAGAATCCCGCCGCGCCGTGGAACACCTTCAGCCACGCCCGGTCGCTGGCCGGTCCCGAGGACACCTTCGTGACCATCAACAACGACACGATCTACTCCATGGCGCAGCTGGACCTGGGCGTCGGACCGATCCTGCTTGAGGTGCCGGAGGCCGCCGGCCGCTACTACGTGCTGCAGTTCGTCAGCGCCTGGACTGACAACTTCGCGTATGTCGGGCACCGCGCCACCGGAACCGGCGCCGGGCGCTACCTGCTGGTGCCCCCGGGCTGGGAGGGCCAGGCCCCGGAGGACGCGGTGGTGGTGCGGGTGCCCACGCGCGTCGCCAGCATCGTCGGACGCTGGGCGGTGGACAACGAGGCGGATCTTCCCGCAGCGCATGCGCTGCAGGATGCCACGACGCTTACGCCACTGGATGCCGCGGCGGTGCCGGCCGGGCTGCCCCCGGTCCCCGAGACCGGTGCGCCGGCGCTGGACTTCTGGGCGAAGTTCCGCGCCTGGAGCCGGGAGTTCGCCCCGGCGCCGCGCGATGGGCAGCTGCAGCGCGGCGCCCTGCAGCTGGCCGAGGCCGGGGAGGAGCAGCTGGAGCAGGCCTTCGCCGCCGGCCGGGCCGCCCTGGATGAGCTGCTGGCCTCCGGGGGCGGAAACGCGGTGGTCAACGGCTGGAACCTGGCCTACCATTCCTTCGACTACAACCTTGACTACTTCGAAGTCGGTTCGCTGGACGAGGACCGCTACAAGATCGCCGATCCGCAGCGCCGCATCGCCCAGCGCGCGGGAGCCGCGTTGGGCGGGCTGTGGGGCAACCAGGCCTTCGAGGCCGCCTACACGGCCACCTACGTGGACCAGGACGAGCAGCCGCTCACCGGTGCGCACAGCTACCGGGTGCACCTGAACCCGACCCCGCCGGTGGGGGCCTTCTGGTCGCTGACCATGTACGACGTGCCCAACTACTTCCTGGTGGAAAACCCCATCGGCCGCTACTCGCTGGGCGACCGCACCGAAGGGCTGCAATTCGAGCCGGACGGGTCGCTGGTCATCCACCTCTCCCACCGGGAGCCGGCCGATGCGAGGGATCGCGCCAACTGGCTGCCGACGCCGGCCGGCGCCTTCCGACCGGTGCTGCGCATGTACGAGCCGGATCCGCGGATCCTGGAGCAGGACTACGTGTTCCCGGCGATCACCCGGATCGGCTAGGAGCGCATCCAGGATGCCCGCCGGGGGCTCGCCTCCACGGCGCCCCCGGCTTAAACTGGCACCCATGAACGAGAATGCACACCCTGCGGGGGACGTGCAGCCCGGCAACGGCGACCGGTGCCGGGTCGCGGCCGGAACCCACAAGGGAAAAAGCGGAACCGTGGAGGACCTGAACACCAGCAAGACCGGTGCGCTCACCCTCACGGTGCGCCAGGAGGACGGCACGCGCTTCAAGACGCTGGCCCGGAATGTCGTTGTCGAAAGGCGGCACCCTGCCGACGGCTGAGGAACGCGCCGCCGACCTCGCCCGGCAGCACGCATCAGGGCGGCTGGAGGAGCTCTCCGCCGCGCCGCTGCGGCACCGGCGCTAGCGGGCGCGAAAAGTCTCTGTTGCGCGGGGCGTGCGCGTCGTAGGCTGGGCTCATGAGCCCCGACGCAGCGGCAGAATCGACCAGACACCGGCCCCGGACCCCGGGTGCGGGCGGCGCACTGGAGCACCTCGCCCCGGGATACTTCGCGCTGGTCATGGGCACCGGCATCGTCTCGATCGGCCTGCACGAGGTCGGGGCCCGGGTGCCGTCGCTGGTGCTGCTGGTGATCGCCGCGGCGTCCTACGCGGTGCTCTGGGTGCTGTACATCTGGCGGGCGGCGGCCTGCCGCACGGCCATGCTGCACGATCTGCGCAGCCCCGAAGCGGCCTTCGCCTACTTCACCGTGGTGGCGGGCACCGACGTGCTGGCGGTGCGGCTGGCCGCCGAGGGGCTGCTGCGGGTCGCCGCTCCGCTGGTGCTCTTCGCCGCGGCGCTGTGGTTCGTGTTCGGCTACGTGCTGCCCTGGCAGGTGCTGATGACCCGCGACGGCGAGCCGATCCTGGCGCGCACCAACGGCACCTGGTTCATCTGGGCAGTGGCCAGCCAGTCGCTGGCGATCGGCCTGAGCGTGGTCGAACCGGCCGCCGGGGTTCCCGGGGACGTCGTCGGGCTGCTGGCGGTGCTGTCCTGGTCGGTGGGCGTGGCGCTGTACGCGGGGATCGCGGTGCTGGTGCTGCTGCGCATCGTGCACTTCGGCATCACCGCCCGGCAGTTCGAGCCGCCCTACTGGGTGGCCATGGGCGCCATGGCCATCGCGGTGGTGGCCGGCACCAAGATCGTGCAGATGGACTCCACCCCGATGATCGACGCGACCCGGGTGCTCATCGCCTCCACGGTGGCGGTGTTCTGGAGCTTCTGCCTGTGGCTGATCCCGATGCTCATCGGCGCCGGGGTCTGGCGCCACCTGGTGCACCGGGTGCCGCTGGGCTACACCCCGGCGCTGTGGTCCATCGTGTTCCCGGTGGGCATGTTCGCGGTGGCCTCGCTGAACCTGGGCCGGGTGGACAAGCTGCCGGTGGTGGAGGCGATCGGGCACGGGGCGCTGGCGGTGGCGGTGCTCGTCTGGGCGCTGGTGTTCGGCGCGATGCTCCGCCACCTGCTGCTGGGCTGGATCCGCGGGCGCCGGCAGCCGGCTTGATGCCGCGGCCCGGCGCACGGCCCGGTGCCGGGCGCCGTCCGGCTGCGGCTACTCTCCGCCCGCGGTGACCGCCCCGGCCGCGTAGGCCGCCTGCCCGACGTGGGCGATGGCGTCGTCCACGATGGACACCAGCCGCACCCCGCGGGTGACCTCCGGGGTCCAGCGGCGGTCCACGATCTCGTCGAACTCCTCCGCTCCCAGATGCGCCGCGTAGTCGCCCAGCGCGGTCAACGACGCATCCACGTACTCCAGCAGCAGCTGCTGGTCCTCCACCCGGATGGCCTGCGCCTGGACCGGGGTGTGCCCGTAGCCCATCCCGTCGCCGGCCTCGCCGAGGTCGAAGCGGTCGCGGTAGCGGTGCCACAGCTGCTCACGGCCGGACAACGCCGCCAGCTGGATGTCGACTTCCCGCCCGGTGTGCCACAGCAGCCAGGCCACCGAGTTCGGGTGGCCGCCGGGGTGGGCATTGAGCTGCTCGGCGGTGAGCGCCGGCAGGTTGCGGGCCGCGTCGATGGGGCGGTGGGCCATGCCGCTGAGGATTTCGTTGATGTTCATGGACGCCATTGTGCTTGATGGACCCGCCGCCTGTCAGCCCCGGCGGGCCGGGGCAGGGGTACGGACCGTGCGCGGCGACTGCTAGCGTAGTGCCATGATTGCGCGCAGATACAGTGAAGTGGACGTCTTTTCGCCGACCCCGTACCGGGGCAACCCGTTGGCGGTGGTGCACGGGGCCGAGGGGTTGAGCGACGAGCAGATGCAGCGCTTCGCGAAATGGACCAACCTGGCCGAGACCACGTTCCTGCTCGAACCCTCGGACCCGGAGGCCGACTACCGGGTGCGGATTTTCTGCGCCACCCACGAGCTGCCGTTTGCCGGGCACCCCACCCTGGGGTCGGCCTACGCCTGGCGGCAGGCCGGCGGACAGCCCAAGAACCCCAGGCACCTGCTCCAGGAGTGCGGCGCCGGCCTGGTGAAAGTCCGCACGGACGGCGAACTGCTGGCCTTCCAGGCGCCGACGCTGACCCGCTACGAACCGCTCGATGCGCCGCTGCGGGCGCGGGTCGCCGAGGTGCTGGGCCTGGACCCCGAACAGCTGCTGGACAGCACCTGGATCGTGAACGGGCCGCAGTGGATCGGCGTGCGGCTGGCCAGCGCGCAGCAGGTGCTCGCGCTGGACCCGGACCCGGCGGACCTGGGTCCGCTGTGCATCGGCGTGATCGGCCCGCACCCGCAGGGGCGGGAAACACAGTTCGAGGTCCGCGCCTTCGTGGGCGATGACCCGGTCTGGGAAGATCCGGTCACCGGTAGCCTGAACGCGGGGCTGGGGCGCTGGATGCTGGATACCGGCATCGTCGAGGCGGACTACGTCGCCGCGCAGGGAACCGCGATCGGCTACGAGGGCCGGGTGCACGTGGGCATCGAGGGCGGGGACATCTGGATCGGCGGACAGGTCGCGGCCTGCGTCAACGGCGAGGTCCGCCTCTAGCTGTCCTGTCCGGGGCCGCGGGCCCCTGCCCGTGGGGCCTCACCACAGGATGTCGGCCGTGGATCCCAGCGGGGAGCGCGCGCCGGCTCGGGCGAGGACCAGGTCGTCGGCTGCGTGGACCGCGGCCGGGAAATCCAGCCCCGTGCGTTCCTCCAGTTCGGCCACGCTGATCTGGTAGACGCGGAATTCGTCCAGCGCCATGAACACCTGCATCCGGTCGAGGTCCTGGGTGAGCATGAAGGCCCTGGCCTTCAGCCGCCCCTCGTGTTCGAAGAGGATCAGCTTCCAGTACTCCGTGGGGATCCGGTAGCCCCGGTACACCTGGGCGTTGGCGGCGAACACGGGTCCGCCGAAGATGCTGCAGCGCAGCTGGTCGAGCTCGACGTCCTCGTAGAGGGCGTTCTCCAGCCGGCCCCAGATCCCCGCCTGTCCGGACTGGTTGAAATCGTCCATCTGCGGGGTGATGTTCGTGAAATAGAACGAGTCCTTATTGTCCTGTTTCGCTTCGGTCTCCGAACCCCAGGTGAGATCCGCGCGGCGGGCCAGGTGCCCGCGGTCCAAGCGGTTGTTCGCATACAGGTCGTTGCCGGCCTGGTATTCTTCGGGGATGCGCGGGTCCTTGGTGAAGTTCAGCCCGGTGCGGGAGAGCAGCTTGATCTCGGTGCCGTCGATGTTCCAGGCCACCCAGCGGGCGAGTTTCTGCGTGGTGCTCAGCGTCAGCGAGAAGTGGGTGTAGTTGATCACCGGCGAGCCGTCCACCTCCACGGAATCCGCGGGCACGTCCGGTCCGGCGGTGGGGAAATCGATGCGCGTGGCCAGGAACGTGGTGCTGAAACCCGTGCGCGAGGCATCCGCGCGGGCGGTGGTCTGGGTGCTGTTCATGGGGTCCTCCTGCACGGCTCCCGGGCGTGCGATAGTTCTGCTAGCTACAGGGTAGACTCCTGTCGAAAGCTCCGCCAGAGGCCGATTTCAGTGCCATCTGACCTGCCCCTTTCCAAGCTTCCAGGGGCGCAGGGCAGCACCTAGAATGGGAGGCGGCATTATCGGGGAGGACTTGTCCATGGACGATAAATTCGATATCGAGGAACGCTGGCCGGAACTGTTCGACCGGCTCGACGCGGTGAAGCGCAACGCCGTGCGTCAGGCGCTGGCCTCCGCCTGGCACGAGGGCTGGATTCCGAACCGCGAGGACGTGGAAAACCTGACCGACGTAGCCTGCGGGGCCATCGGCATGGAAGAGTTCCTGCGCCGTGCGAAGGCCATGGCCCGGCGGCGGGGGAGCGGGGCGCAGGGCTGATCTCCGGCCCGGACCAGGCGGCGCCGAGCCACGAGCTGGGTGAACGCGACCCGGCCCTGCTGGACTGGCTGCTGTTCGCGGACGCGTACCGCTGGGCCTGGTGCATCGCCATCGCGCGCCGAGGCCCCCGGAGACGGGAAACCCCGCCGCGGCCGGTGGACCGCAGCGGGGTTTCGGGTAGCGCTTCCGGGTCGGAGCCTACAGGGAAACGGTGGCTTCCCAGGCCGAGTGGATGGCGCCGTGGATGTAGTTCACGGCACCGGCATCGCCGACCACGTCGACGCTGAAGCCCGCGGTGCGCAGCTCGTCCGCGACCGGTGCGGCGGCGGTGGTGCCGTCCGCATAGACCACCATGTCGGCCGGGGCGCTCATGGCCTCGCCGTTGACGGTGAATTCCACGGTCTTCTGGGTGATGCGGTCCACGGTGACGTTGCGGTGGATCTGCACGCCGTGCTCCAGGTTGTCCTTGACCGCGGTCCAGCGGCGCGGCATGGCCAGCGGCAGGCCCAGCTGCTGCTTCTCATGCACCAAGGTGACCTTGCGGCCGCGCTCGGCGAGGAACTCGGCGAGCTCCAGGCCCACCAGCGAACCGCCGATGACCACGACGTTCTTGCCCATCGGCAGCCAGTACTTGGTGAACTGGCGGACGAACTCCGGCGACTTGGTCAATCCGGACAGGCGGCCCATCTTGCCCATGGTGCTCAGCACCAGGCCGGCCTCCTCGGCGGTGGCGGTGCCCAGCATCATGGCGCGCAGGGTGTCGCCGGTCTGCACGTTCGGCAGGTCGCCGCCGGGCATGTCCGGCTTCGGGCGCACCGCGCCGGTGGCCACGATCACGTGGTCCGGGTTCAGCGCGCGAATGGTATCGACGGTGGCCGGGGTGTTCAGCTTGACGGCCACGCGCAGGCGCTTGAGCTCGGACTTCAGCCAGCGCAGCAGGCGCTCGTTGTCCGGGGTGGTCATGGTGGAGAACCACATGGTGCCGCCCAGGCGGTCGGCCTTGTCGATCAGGGTCACGCGGTGGCCGCGTTCGGTGAGCACACGCGCGGATTCCATGCCCGAGGGGCCCGAACCGATCACGACAATGTGCTTGGAAGCGCTGGCCGGCTTGAGCGGCAGCAACTTCTCGTTGCCCAGCGCAGGGTTCACGGCGCAGAACGGGGTGTCGTCGAAGAAGTTCTCTCCCACGCACAGGTAGCAGTTGATGCACGGGCGGACCTGGTCGAACTTGCCTTCGCGCAGCTTGTTCGGCAGTTCCGGGTCGGCCAGCAGCTGGCGGCCCATGGCGGCGAAGTCCACCTTGTTCTCCGCGATGGCCTTCTCGGAGATCTCCGGGAGCATGCGTCCCACGGCGATGACCGGGATGGAGACGTGCTTTTTGATCTCGGCGGCGTTTTCCAGGTAGGCGCCGACCTTATTGGGCAGCGGGCCGTCGGTGAAGTTGTCGAACGGGTTGCGGCCCCAGCCGGTGACGTGGATGGCGTCCGCGCCGGCGGCCTCGAACATCTTGGAGGCTTCGATGGACTCGGGAAGGCTCAGTGCGCCTTCCTGTCCGTATTCCTCGCCGGAGACGCGCACCAGCAACGCGAGCTTGTCGCCCACGCGCTCCTTGACCGCGGCGATGACCTCGCAGGCCAGGCGGGCGCGGTTTTCCAGCGATCCGCCGTATTCGTCGGTGCGCAGGTTGTCGCGCTGGTTCAGGAAGACACCCAGGATGTAGCCGTGGGCCACGTGGATCTCGAGGGCGTCGGCGCCGCCCTTGGCGACGCGCTCGGCGGCATCGGCCCAGGAAGTGATCAGCCAGTCGATGTCTTCCTTGGTCATCTCGTGATAGCTGATCTTCTTGCCTGCGGTGGCCGCGCCCATCTTGGCCAGCTCTTCGGGGGTGCAGTCGGCCAGCGCACCCATGGAGTAGCTGTAGTCCGGCTGGTTCGGGGCGAAGACCGGGCGGTCGTTGGCGGTGTCGACGCGGGCGACCTTGCCGTGGTGGGTCGACTGGATGCACAGCTTGGAGCCTGCGGCGTGGATGGCGTCGGCCAGCGCCTTGATGCCTGGGATGAACTTGTCATCCGACAGGCCAGGTTCCTTCATCGACGCGGCGCCGTAGGGGAAGGCGATGGCGCAGGCGCCGGTGATGATCAGGCCGGCGCCGCCAGCGGCGCGGGATGCGTAGTGGTCGATTTCGGACTGCTCGATCTCGCCGCCTTCGGACACGTTCATGTCCATGGCTGGCAAAACAATCCTGTTCGGGGTGGTCATCGGACCGATGCGGCCCTCCGACATCAGGTGTGGAAATGTCTTGGTGCTCATGCAAATATCGTACGACTGAATTAATCATGAAAAAGCATGTCAGAACCTGAAATTTGTTTCCGGAAACACGGAATAAATTCGTTGTCCATTGCGTGGAGCCAAGTCAGCCAACGGTTCGCGGAGTTCCCGGAAATCGAGCCCGGTGCATTTCGACCCGCAGAACTCCCGGTTTACCTTTGACTAAGTCAACGATCTTTTGGGGCTTTTATTCATTTTCCATTGACTAAGTCCACATTCTTCCGGTTTTCCGGTCTGTGGCCCAAGCAACCAAGGGCGGCGCAGGCCTCCCGCAGCAGGACCCGCCGGCCGTCTGGAAACTTCCCGCGCGGGACGCCCGCAGCACACCCAAGGCCGGTAGGGTGTACCCATGTTTTTGGAGAACATCGTTTTCGATGCGGCCGAACCGCGGGCCGCCGGCCGGTACTGGCAGGACATGCTGGGCTGCGAGCAGCTCAGCGATAGCGCTGAGGGTTTCGAGACCCGCCTGGGAATTCCCGGCGGACCGGTGCTCGACCTGTGCTTCCCGCAGGTCGAGCCGGGCAGGCGTTCGCGGCAGCGGCTGGTCCCGGGCCTTGTCGCCGGTGCTGGAGCGGAGTCCGGCCCAGCGGCGGACGTCGACCTGCGACGCGACCCGGCGGGTCACCGGTTCACCGTGGCCAGCGGGTGCGCAGGGCAGGCGCCGGAGGGACCGCTGCGGCTGGCAGCGCTCCGGCTGGAATCAAGCGGGCCGCAGCGCGATGCGCACTTCTGGGCGGAGCTGTCGGGGTGGCGGATCGACCAGACTGGCGGACCGGCGGCGCTGCGCCATCCCAGCGGCCGGGGACCGCTTCTGGAATTCGTCCCGGAAGCCGAGGCCAAGCGCGAGACGGAGAAGAACCCCGTGCACCTTGATCTTCGGCTGGACGCCGACGATGATCCGCAGGCTGTCGCAGAGCGGATCGCCGCGGCCGGCGGCCGCGAACTGCACCCGGGATGGGGCCAGCTGCCATGGCGCATCTACCAAGACCCTTCGGGAAACGAGTTCTGCGTTCTCCCGGCAACGGGCACGGTCCATGGCGGCGGCCAATGAGGGGCCCTGAACGCGGCACGGACCGATGCCTTGCCCCGGTCGGCCGCACTGGCTAGGGTCGTCCCAAGGCCGGTGCCGCGCCGGGCCGGCAATGTCATGAAGGGGAACGATGGGCAGCGAAGGGGTTCGCCTGGAACGCGTCGGGGGCACGGACAGCAGGCCGCTGGCCCGGGTGTTCCTGGCGCTTCTGCTGGTGGTCAGCCTGGTCCACTTGGCGTCGCAGCTTGTCGCTCCGGGGAGGATGCTCGGCGAGGCGACGCAGGTTCTGCTGATGCCCATGCTCGGCGGATTCATCCTTGCGTCCACCGCTGCGCCGCGGAGCCGTACCGTCACGCTGGCGCTGGCCGCGGTGTTCTTCTCCTGGCTCGGAGATTCCCTGCCGCGGGTGATCGACGGCGATCCCGGGTTTTTGACGATGGTCGGCTGTTTCATGGTGGCGCAGGTTTTCTACATCCTGCTCCTGCGCCGGTGGTGGCGCGGCTCGGTGCTCCGCCGGCCCCTGGGGCTGGTCCCGTATCTGCTCGTGCTCGCTGCCCTGGTGGTGCTGTGCGGGCCCTCGGCCGGTGCGCTGCTGGTGCCGGTGGTCCTCTACGGCCTCGCATTGGTTTCGATGGCTGTGCTATCGACCGGAACCGGGTTGCGGGGCGGGCTGGGCGGAGCGGTGTTCTTATTCTCCGATGCGCTGATTGCACTGCGCTCGTTCACGGACATCCATATCCCGGCCCAGGACTTCTGGATCATGCTCACCTACATTCTTGGACAGTTTCTACTGGTGAGCGCTATTTTGGACAAGGACAACGCGGCGCCAACGGCCGCGAGGCCGCAAGCCGCCGGGCCGTGATCGGTGCGGGGCCCGTGCCGATCTGACGCCCGCGCCTCGAAGGAATGACCCACTGAGCATGAACCAGCACCACATCGACGGCGTGCAAAAAGTTGCCGGCCAGGGCATCCCCCTGGTGCTGATTCACGGGCACGGGGTGGACCACCGGATCCTCCTGGCGCTGGATGAAGTGCTGGCCGCCACCGGAATTTTCCAGCGCATCTATGTGGATCTTCCCGGAATGGGCCAAACCGCTGGCCTGAAGGGCGCCGGGGGACTTCCCGAAATCGCCGACTGGCTCGAAGCGCTGATCCGCAGGCAATGCGGACAACGTCCCTTCGCGATGGTCGGCAACTCGTTGGGCTCGCTGCTGGCACAGGAGATGGGGGACCGGTTCGGTGAGCAGGTAGCCGGCATCGCCATGCTGGCGCCGCTGGTCTTCCCGCTGCATGCCCAGCGGACCGTGCCGCCGCGGGAAATTCTGCACAGCGACCCGAGCCTGCTGGCAGGGCTTCCGCTGCAGGACGCGGATCATTACGAGAAGATGTCAGTGCTCCAGACCGTGGAGAACTGGCAACGCTTCAGCATCCATGTGCTGCCGGGGATCCGCTCGGTGAACCTGCGCTCGATGGTGAAGCTGTCCAAGCGCTATTTCCTCGATGAACTGCCTGTCGAGCGGGCCGGCACGCTGGACTGTCCGGTGCTGATGCTGTGCGGCCAGCAGGACCATGTCACCGGCTTCGCGGATCCCCGCAAGCTCGCTGCACGGTATCCCTCGGCAGAAATCACGGTCGTTCCATCGGCCGGGCACAACGTGCACCTTGACCAACCCGATATCGTTGCAGGGGAAATGACTCGCTGGAGCAGGGCGGTTCTGGCCTACTCCCGGAAGTGAGTTGTGACAGTCCACCACCCCCGTGCGCGGTTTCAGGGCGCAGATGAGTGGCTACTTGTTACCAATCCGTGCTTCTCGGTGGCATCTCACAAGGAGAAAATTACAAGACAACATGCGGTGTATTCCGCGGCTGGAGAGGAGTTGCAATGACTGAGATGCTCGTTCTTCGCAATTGGACCAGCGTGGAGGAAGTTCCCGAACTCCTGGACGTCTGGCGCAACTCGGCGGAGGGAGGCCGCGACTTCCTCTCGGCGGCAGACGTGGATGCCGTCGCCAACGCGCTCGAAGCGGTGTATTCGCAGCGGGTCTCGGTGCGGATCGCCCAGCTGGGCAAGGACATCGTCGGCTTTGCCGCGTGGAGCGAAACGCGGATCGAACTGCTGTGGGTGCGCCACCACGACCGGCACCAGGGGGTGGGCAGCGCGCTGCTTAAGGACATCCTGACGTTGTGCCCTGCCACCACCATCCAGATCAACGGCCAGAATGCGAATACCCTCACGTTCTTCCTTGACCATGGCTTCGAGATTGAGAAGGCGGCGGAGCAGGCCGATCCGCTGGCCCGGATCCGGCTTCGCCATGTCCACATTTCCGCGTCGGACGTGTCACGATAGATCCATGAGCGAAAACACCCGTGATCTGCGTGAAGTCAAAGTCGAGCGAGTCGAGTCCAAGAAGTACCGGGCAACCAGCGGCGAAACCGGTGCCAGCCTGGAATTCGGCCAGGGCGAAGGGCTGCTGACCCCGGTGGAGCTGCTGCTGGCGGCCATCGCCGGGTGCTCGGCCATCGACGTCGACGTGGCCACCACGCGCCGCAGCGAGCCGGAGAAGTTCGAGGTGGCCGCCAGCGGCTACAAGCTGAGCGAGGAGGGCGCCGGACGCATGGAGGACATCAAGATGTCCTTCGACCTGAAGTTCCCGGACACCGACGAGGGCCGCAAGGCCGCCGGCATGGTCGAGCGCATCGTGAAGCTCTCCCACGACAAGTACTGCACGGTCTCGCGCACCGTCGAGCTGGGGGCCAAGGTCACCAGCGAGATCGCTGACTAGCGAACCTCCCGCCGCGGCGGGAAACCGGCCAGGCGCCGGAGCATAAGAACATAGTCAACACGCCACTGCCCGGTGCAGCGGCTCGTGGTACGGATCCGGGTGGACCGAACCGGACGAGCGCCGCCCGGGCAGTGGCGCGTTCGCGGCCGGGCCGCCGGAGCTCGTGCCCCGGGGCGCGGCGGAAGCCTAACGCTGGGCCAGGACCTGGAAGGTGATGGTGCCTTCGGCATCCACGTTGGCGTCGAGCACCTTGTCGTCCAGGGCGTCGGTGACCAGCTCGTCGAGGAAGACGGGGCTGCCCTCGCCCTGGATCACCTGGTCCGCCGGCTGCGGGCCGTCAACCACGCGCACGGCAAAACGCGCGGTGGGCTGGCCCTCGGCCGCGTCGGCGGGCTGGATGCGAAGCCCCGCCTCGTTCTCCTCCGTCTGGTTGGTGACCAGCGAGGTCACGATCGCATCGGCCTGATCGGTCAGTGTCAGCACTGTGTTCTCCTTCCGGTTGCGGTGCCGCCCGGTTCCGGGCGCCTTCACGCCACACTTCCGCACCCTTCGGGCCCGGGGCAAACAAACTGATGGATCTTTGAGGATTTACCCACCCGGCGCCGTGGAAAGCCCCGTGCATTGCGCGGATCAGGGACCATCGCGCGCGAAGATGACGCGCAAGGACGCGCCGGGCTGGCTTTTGCGCCGCGGGTCGTGCCTATAATCGCTTCAACTCCGCGGGAGCCTGAACCGACCAGGCTGAGAGGGCACCGAGCCGACCGCCACACCTGATGCGGGTCATGCCGCCGTAGGAAGGAAGTGCCGTCGTTGCACGTCGCCATCATCGGGGCCGGAATCATCGGCCTGTCCACCGCCTTCGAACTGCTCTCGCGCGGTAGCGAGGTCACCGTCATCGACCCGGATCCCGGGCAGGGCGCCAGCCGCGCCGCCGCCGGGATGCTCGCCCCGGCCGCCGAAACCACCTGGGGCCAGGGAATCCTGCACGAACTGCTCGGCGCCTCCAACCAGCGCTACCCGCAGTTCGTGGAACGCATCGAACAGGCCACCAGCCTGCGCCCGGACTACCTGCGGAACGCGACCCTCGTGGTGGCCTCCGAACCGGCCGACCGCGATGCCCTGCACGAGCTGGTGCAGCTGCAGACCAATCTGGGATTCGGCGCCGAAGTGCTGCTGCCCAGCGCCGCCCGCCGGCTGGAACCGGCGCTGGCCAGCAACATCGCCGGCGCCGTGCGCTGCGCCGGCGACCACCAGATCGACCCGCGCTCGGTGGTTCGGATCCTGGCCGGGCACCTGGACGCGCACCTGGTCCGCGAACCCGCCGTCGAGCTGCTGCAGCGCGCCGGGGCCACCCGCGCGGTGCGCACCGGCAGCGGCCGGATCATCGAGGCGGACCAGGTGGTGCTCGCCGCGGGCCTGGGCGCCGTTGCCGGGGCGCCGCGGCTGCCGCTGCGCCCGGTGTACGGGGACATCTTCCGGCTGCAGGGCCCCTCCGGACCGCCGCTGCTGCAGCACACCGTGCGCGGGATCGTGCACCGCGACCCGGTGTACCTGGTGCCGCGCGCCGACGGTTCGCTGGTGCTGGGCGCCAGCAGCCGCGAGGACGGCAACGAGGCGGTCAACATCGGGCAGATGCACCGGCTGCTGGACAACGCCCGCCGGCTGGTTCCCGGGATCGTGGACTGCTCGCTGAACGAGGTCATCGCCCGCGCCAGGCCCGGCACCCCCGACGACCGGCCGCTGGTCGGGCGGCTGGACGACGGGCTGGTGCTTTCCACCGGCTACTCCCGCCACGGGGTGCTGCTCACCCCGTTCGGGTCCGCGCTGGCCGCCGACCTGGTCCAGGGGCTGCCGCCGAACGCGGAACACGCCCGGGCCGTGGACCCCGCCCGTTTCACCGACCCCGCACGTTTCACCGACCCACGCCGTGCCGGCGGCCACGCCGCACCGACCCGAATGGAGATGCACCGATGACCATCGACATCACGCTGAATTCAACCCCCGCCACCATCGCGGACGGCTCCACGCTGCGCGAGCTGATCGCCGCGCATCTGGGCCGCGAACTGGACGAGCGCGGCCAGGCCGCGGACGGCGCCAAGCTGGGGCTGGCCGCCGCCGTGAACGGCGCCGTGGTCCCGCGCAGCGCCTGGTCGACACGCGAACTGGCCGCCGGGAACACCGTCGAACTCGTCACCGCCGCCCAGGGAGGCTGAACCATGGACCACGCCACCGCAACCAACGCCGCCGCGGGCCTCACCGAGCTCAGCGCCGCCAACGACGCCTTCGAAGTGGCCGGGCGCAGCTTCGGCTCCCGGCTGATCCTGGGCACCGGCGGGGCCACCTCGCTGAGCACCCTGGAGCAGGCGCTCGTCGTCTCCGGCACGGAGCTGACCACGGTCTCCATCCGGCACTACTCCTCCGGCGGCTCGGCCAGCGTGTACGAGCTGCTGCAGCGCCACGGCATCGCCGCGCTGCCGAACACCGCGGGCTGCTTCACCGCCCGCGACGCGATCCTCACCGCCCACCTGGCCCGCGAGGCGCTGGAAACCAACTGGGTGAAGCTGGAGGTCATCGCCGACGAGCACACCCTGCTGCCGGACCCGCTGGAGCTGTTCGCCGCCGCGGAGCAGCTGGTGGCCGACGGCTTCGAGGTCTTCGCCTACACCAACGACGACCCGGCGCTGGCCTCCCGGCTGCAGGACGCCGGGGTGGCGGCGGTCATGCCGGCCGGCGCGCCCATCGGCTCCGGGCTGGGCATCCTGAACCCGCACAACATCGCCGCCATCGTCTCCCGCGCCACCGTCCCGGTGATCCTGGACGCGGGCGTGGGCACCGCCTCGGACGCGGCCAAGGCCATGGAGCTGGGCTGCGACGCGGTGCTCCTGGCCAGCGCCGTGACCCGCGCCCACAACGCCCCGCTGATGGCCGCCGCGATGCGCGACGCCGTGCGCGCCGGACGGGCCGCACGGCTGGCCGGGCGCATCCCGGTGCGCGACACCGCGCTGGCCTCCTCCCCGGGCGAGGGCATGATGCAGGCGCTGATCGGCGACTTCTCGTGAGCCGGCGCGCACCGCTGGTTGCACCGCGCACCGCGCTGGACCCGGCGCAGCTGGCGCGCTACTCCCGGCACCTGACCCTGCCCGGCATCGGCGAGGAAGGCCAGCGCCGCATCGCCGCCGCGCGCGTGCTGGTCATCGGCGCCGGGGGACTGGGCAGCCCGATCAGCAACTACCTGATCGCCGCCGGCGTGGGCACGCTGGCGGTCATGGACGACGACACGGTGGAGCTGTCCAACCTGCAGCGCCAGATCATGCACCGCCAACAGGATGTCGGGGCGCGCAAGGTCGACTCGGTGCCCCGGCTGGCGGCCCAGCTGAACGACCAGGTCGCCGTCGTGCCGCTGGCCGAACGGCTGACCGCGCACAATGCCGAACAGCTCTTCGCCGCCTACGACCTGGTGATCGACGGCAGCGACAACTTCGCCACCCGCTACCTGTCCAACGACGCCGCCGAGCTGACCGGAACCCCGCTGGTGTGGGGCACGCTGTTCCAGTTCTCCGGCCAGGTCTCGGTGTTCGACCCGCGCACCGGGCCGATGCTGCGCGACCTGTTCCCGGAGATCCCGGATGCCGACTCGGTGCCCAGCTGCGCGGAAGGCGGCGTGTTCGGCGCCCTGTGCGGGGTGGTAGGCTCGATCATGGCCGTGGAGGCGCTGAAGCTGATCACCGGGGCGGGCGAAACCCTCTCCGGCAAGCTCTGGCTCTACGACGCGCTGACCGCCGGGGTGCGCACCCTGGCCTTCGAGCGCGACCCGCAGCGCGCACCGGTGCGGGAGCTGGGGGACTACGCGCAGGAATCCTGCGCCGCCGCCCCGGCCGTCGCGCAGCTGGACCCGGCCGCGCTGGAAGACCTGCGCCGGGAGGCGGCGCAGCGTGTGCTGGTCGTCGACGTGCGCGAAGACTGGGAACGCCAGATCGCCGCGATCACCGGCAGCGTGCACGTGCCGCTGGAGCAGATCCTCTCCCTGGGCTGGGAGGCGATCGACGCGAAGGACGCCACCCACGTGGTGCTGGCCTGCAAGAGCGGGGCCCGGTCGCTGCGCGCCGCCCAGGCCCTGGGCCCGCAGCCGGACGGGGCGCCGCCGACGGAAGCGCAGGTGCTGAATCTGGCCGGCGGCACCGTGGACTGGTACAGGCAGGTGCGCGGGGAGGCCCTGGCCTACTGACCTGCGGCCCGCGGCCACGAGGGATACTGGAGCCATGGACGAATTGGGCGAACTGTTGTTTCGCGAACTCACCGACGCCGACGAGCAGCAGGCCGTCGACGCGCACCAGACGCTGCTGGCGGAGGACTTCGAATTCCTTCCTGCCTGGACGGACGGGGAAAACTGGGCCGACTACGTCTACCGGATGAACGCCGGACGGCACGGGGAGCACATCCCCGAGGGGTGGGTCCGCTCGGCCCTGTTCATCGCGGTGGACCGGGACGGCTGGCTGCTGGGGCGGGTGTCGGTACGCTACGAACTGAATGCCTCGCTGCAGCACCTGGGCGGCCATATCGGCTACGGCGTGCTGCCCGAGGCCCGTCGGCAGGGAGTCGCCGCGGCGCTGTGCCGTTTCGGGTTGGACGAGCTGCGCGCCGCAGGGATCGACCGGGCGCTGGTCACCTGCGCTGCCGGCAATTCCGGATCCCGCGCCACCATCCTGGGCTGCGGGGCAGTTCCCGACGCGACGCACCCGGAAGTCGTGGACGGGGATGGAACCACCCAGCTGCGTTTCTGGGTGGCGACCGCCTGAATTTGCCGGTTCATCCGGATGTTGCGTGCTTATTTCTGTATGTTTTGACACAGATCCCCGGTTGGCTTGCCTTGAGAGCGTAGAATAAATAGCTGGGTCGACCTTGGCCCCGACTCCATTGACCCTTAACTCGAGCAGAAGTGAGCCTTCACGCATGTCAGATAACATCACGAGCCGCGAAGAACTGCGCAACGTAGCAATCGTTGCGCACGTTGACCACGGCAAGACCACCATGGTCAACGCAATGCTTCAGCAGACCGGCGCTTTCGACAGCCACGGTGAAACCGAAGACCGCGTGATGGACTCGGGCGAGCTGGAACGCGAGAAGGGCATCACCATCCTCGCCAAGAACACCACCGTGTTCTACAGCGGCCCGGCCGCCCAGGGCAAGCAGATGACCATGAACATCATCGACACCCCCGGCCACGCCGACTTCGGCGGAGAGGTCGAGCGCGGCCTGTCCATGGTCGACGGCGTGGTGCTGCTGGTGGATGCCTCCGAGGGCCCGCTGCCGCAGACCCGCTTCGTGCTGCGCAAGGCGCTGGCCGCGAACCTGCCGGTGATCATCGTGGTCAACAAGACCGACCGCCCGGATGCCCGCATCGACGGCGTCATCTCCGACTCCATGGACCTGCTGCTGGGCCTGGCCTCCGACCTGGCCGACGAAGCACCGGATCTGGATCTGGACGCCATCTTGAACGTCCCCGTCGTCTTCGCCTCGGGCAAGGCCGGCTACGCCTCGATGAACCAGCCAGCCGATGGCTCGCTGCCGGACAACGAGGACCTCGAGCCGCTGTTCGAGACCATCATCAAGCACGTCCCCGCCCCGACCTACACCGAGGGCGAAGTCCTGCAGGCCCACGTGACCAACCTGGACGCGTCGCCGTTCCTCGGCCGCCTGGCACTGCTGCGCATCTTCAACGGCACCCTGCGCAAGGGCCAGCAGGTTGCCTGGGCCCGCCAGGACGGCACCCAGAAGCAGGTCAAGATCACCGAGCTGCTGGCCACCAAGGGCCTGACCCGCGTTCCAGCCGAAGAAGCCGGCCCGGGCGAGATCGTCGCCGTCGCCGGCATCGAGGACATCATGATCGGCGAGACCCTCACCGACCTGGAAAACCCGAAGCCGCTGCCGCTGATCACCGTTGACCCGCCGGCAATCTCCATGACCATCGGCATCAACACCTCGCCGCTAGCCGGCAAGGTCAAGGGCGCCAAGGTCACCGCGCGCCAGGTCAAGGACCGCCTGGACAAGGAACTGATCGGCAACGTTTCGCTGAACATCCTCCCAACCGAGCGACCGGACGCCTGGGAAGTCCAGGGCCGTGGCGAACTCGCCCTGGCCATCCTGGTGGAGCAGATGCGCCGCGAAGGCTTCGAGCTGACCGTGGGCAAGCCGCAGGTTGTCACCAAGATGATCGACGGCAAGGTCCACGAACCGATGGAGCACATGACCATCGACGTGCCTGAGGAGTACCTGGGCGCCATCACCCAGCTCATGGCTTCGCGCAAGGGCCGCATGACCAACATGGCCAACCACGGCACCGGCTGGGTCCGCATGGAATTCATGGTTCCGGCCCGCGGCCTGATCGGCTTCCGCACCCGCTTCATGACCGAAACCCGCGGTTCGGGCATCGCCGCCTCGCTGGCCGAAGGCTACGAGCCATGGGCCGGCCCGATCGAGTACCGCATCAATGGCTCGATCATCGCCGACCGTGCCGGCGTGGTGACTCCGTTCGCCATGATCAACCTGCAGGAGCGCATGAGCTTCTTCGTGAAGCCGACCGAAGAGGTCTACGAGGGCATGATCGTTGGTGAGAACTCGCGCGCCGATGACATGGACGTGAACATCACCAAGGAAAAGAAGCTCACCAACATGCGTGCCGCTTCCTCGGACACCTTCGAGAACCTGACCCCGCCGCAGACCCTGACCCTGGAGGAATCGCTCGAATTCGCCCGCGAAGACGAGTGCGTCGAGGTGACCCCCGAGGCCATCCGCATCCGCAAGGTGCTGCTGAACGCGAACGATCGCGCCAAGGCAACCCGTGCCCGCGCCCGCGTCTAATAAACGCCCTGCCAGCGGCGGCAACCTCGGCGCCCTGTGGCGCGCGGTGGTTGCCGCCCTCGCGGCCGGCCTGTTCGGCACCGGCATCCACGCGTCGCTGTTCTACGCGGGCGACACTCCGATCATCTGGGGTGTCGCCGTGGCCTGGCTGCTGCTGGGGCTCCTGGTCTATTGGGCCACGGTGGCCTCCGGCAAGCTATGGTCCGGCGCTGTGGCCTTCATCGGCTGCTACGTGACCGTGGGCGTGATCTCCTACGTCGGCAACGACCAGCTGTTGCTCAGCGCGGGATACTTCAAGTTCCTGCCGGGCCCGACGCTCGCGTCGCTGCTGTGGATGTACGGCATGGTCATCCCGGCGGTCATCGCCCTGATGAGCGCGCTGCGGGTGCTGCGCAAGACCAACCGCACAGCCGACCGCACGGCATAAAAAATGGTGTTCCTCCTTCGGGGGGAACACCTTTTTTCTTTGGGCGGCAATGCCTGCCTAGTCTTCTGAGCGGCCGTTGCCCGTCAGGTCGAGGTGGTGGGCAAGGAACAGCGAGGTCGGCACGCCGTCTTCTTCCGGCTCGCGCATCGCGTAGTCCTCGATGACCGCGCGCAGCCGGGCCATCATTTCCTTCTGGGAGTCTTCGCCGAGCTTCAGCCCCACACGGACAACCTGCATCTCCTGGGGCGAGAGCCCATTGATTTCCTGCAGAAACGTGTCCACCAGCAAAGGTGCGGCATCCGGGATCCGGGTGCCCCAGGACAGCTTGGTGCTGCGGTAGGGGACTTCCTTGGCCCCGCGGTTGCCTTTGCGCGGCTCTTCGGCTTCCAGGAAGCCGTTGCTGACCAGCGTGCGCACATGGTGCAGCGAGGTTGCGGGGTTCAGTTCGAGGATGTCCGCGATTTCCTTGTTGGTCCGCGACTCATGCAGGCACAAGCGCAGGATTCGCAGCCTCAGCGGGGAGCTGAGGGCACGGGCACGGGCCTGGACAAGTTCATCGGTTGGCATGATGCCAGCATACGCGAAAATCGTTCAGTGATTGGCAGTTTCAAATCACATGTCGCGCATCGTGTGCTGCCGGCGCGCCGCGCCGCGACGGCGGTGGTTATTCGTCGCCCCGCCGTCTGGAAAGGGGGCCGCTCAGCCGTGCAGCATGCGCCTTGCCGCTGCGCGGGGCGCCCGCGGCAGCACTGAGAGTAGGAATCAGGCCTCCGGATTCCGGGGTGCGCGGCCGCGGCGAACGGGGGCCGGCGGGACGCGTTTGGCATGGGTAATGGCGGACCGCTGCACCGTCACCGGCCCGGTGCGGGTCTGCAGCACGACCGCGGAATCAGTGACCTGCTGCACGGTGCCCAAGACGTCGGTCAGGGACTGTCCGGCGCCGGTCTGGGCATCGAGCCGGTAGCGCAGCACAATACGGTCTTCGGTGGTCAACTCGGCGAAATTCAGCATTTTGAGGTCACTGTCCGTAAAAATAATTCATCTACCGCGATGCTAGCCGAAATGTGAATCGTCGGTTACGTCACAGGTGAACGAGGGGGTCTTGGTTGTCTTGGCAACAGGACTAGACTGTAGTTTGAGCTTGTCTGGGAATCAATCAGCAGTTTGTGATCCTGCAGGCTCATGTTGAAACCACTTTGCGCAAGGAAAGGTCGCAGCTCCCGTGACTTACATCATCGCTCAGCCGTGCGTCGACGTTAAAGACAAGGCGTGCGTCGAAGAATGCCCGGTTGATTGCATTTACGAAGGCGACCGTTCGCTTTACATCCACCCGGACGAGTGCGTCGACTGCGGTGCTTGCGAACCGGTGTGCCCGGTGGAAGCCATCTACTACGAAGACGACGTGCCGGACGAGTGGGCCGACTATTACAAGGCCAATGTCGAATTTTTCGACGAGCTTGGCTCGCCGGGCGGCGCCGCTAAGATTGGAAATACGGGCACCGACCACCCGCTGATCGGCGCACTGCCACCACAGAACCAAGGCTAGGTTTTTCTTCATGCTTCAGCTCCCCGATTACCCCTGGAACCAGCTCGCACCGTACCGCGAACTGGCGGCACAACACCCAGGCGGGGTCGTGGACCTGTCCATCGGTACGCCGATCGACGACACTCCGCAGAACATCCAGGACGCGCTGGCCGCCGCCTCGAATTCCCACGGCTATCCGACGACCCACGGAACCGCCGAGGTCCGCCAGGCCATCGTCGACTGGTTCGCCCGTCGCCGCAATGTGACTGGGCTCGGTGTGGACGACGTCATGCCGACCGTGGGTTCCAAGGAAATGGTGGCCTGGCTGCCGTTGTTCCTCGGCCTCGGCGCCGGTGACATCGTGGTGCGCCCGCAGATCGCCTACCCGACCTATGACATCGGAGCTCAGCTGGTGGGCGCCACGCCTATCGCGGCTGACGAACTGTCGCAGCTCACCGATGAGCAGCGAGCCAAGGTCAAGCTCATTTGGGTGAACTCCCCGGGCAACCCGACCGGCAAGGTCCGGGACGTGCAGTCCCTGGCGGAAATCGTCCGGCAGGCCCGCGAGCTGGGCGCCGTGGTCGCCTCGGACGAGTGCTACGCCGAACTGGGGTGGGGCGAGGTCAGGGACCAGGTGCCGAGCATCCTGGACCCGCGCGTTAACGGCGGCAACCTCGACGATTTATTCGCCCTGTATTCGCTGTCCAAGCAGTCGAATCTCGCCGGCTACCGCGCTGCCTTCATCGCCGGTGCGCCGAACCTCATGCCTGCGCTGGTCAATGGCCGCAAGCATGCCGGGATGATCGTCCCGGGACCGATCCAGCACGCCATGGTCGTGGCCCTGAACGATGAAGAGCATGTCAGGGTGCAATACGACGTCTATCGGGCGCGCCGCGAAGCACTGGCCCCGGCACTGCGGAACTTCGGGCTGCAGATCGAGGATTCGGTGGCAGGTTTGTACCTGTGGTGCACCGAGGGACGCCCGAGCTTCGAGACCATTAATCGCCTTGCAGAGCTGGGAATTGTCGCCGGCCCCGGGGTTTTCTACGGCACGGCCGGCGAGAAGCACGTGCGCGTTGCCTTGACGGCCAGCGACGAGAGGATCGCCGCAGCCGTTGAGCGCTTGAATTCTTCCGTCAACCGCTGAAGATGACACTCTGATTAGCGCTATGGGGACATATCACGGTATGTTCTAGGATGACGACTGACCTTTCGGAACTACACGCTTTCCGGTTAGGAGATGCAATGACAGACACGACGTCTGCACAGCTACAATTCAACGGATCCAACCTCGAACTGCCGGTTATCCCGGCATCCGAGGGAAACAACGGATTCAACGTAGCACCACTTTTGAAGACCACTGGTAACGTCACTTACGATCCTGGCTTCATGAACACCGCGGCTACCAAGTCGGCAATTACTTACATCGACGGCGATGCCGGCATTCTGCGCTACCGCGGATACCCGATCGAGCAGCTGGCCGAGCACTCAAGCTTCACCGAGGTCTCCTACCTGCTGATCAATGGCGAACTGCCGACCCCTGAGCAGCTGGCCAAGTTCGACGGCAGCCTGCGCCGCCACACCTTGCTGCACGAGGAGCTCAAGGGCTTCTTCGGCGGCTTCCCGCGCGATGCACACCCGATGCCGGTGCTGTCCTCCGCCGTTTCGGCTCTGTCGACCTGGTACCAGGACTCGCTGGATCCGTCGGACAACGAGCAGGTTGAGCGTTCGACCCTGCGCCTGCTGGCCAAGCTGCCGGTGCTGGCGGCTTACGCCCACAAGAAGTCCATCGGACAGGCACTGCTGTACCCGGACAACTCGATGAACATGGTCGAGAACTTCCTGCGCCTGTGCTTCGGCACCGCCGCCGAGCCCTACGAGCTGGATCCGGAAATGGTCAAGGCACTTGACCTGCTGCTGATCCTGCACGCAGACCACGAGCAGAACTGCTCGACCTCCACCGTTCGCCTGGTCGGCTCCTCGGACGCCAACCTGTTCGCTTCGGTCTCCGCAGGCATCCACGCCCTGTCCGGCCCTGCCCACGGCGGCGCCAACGAGGCAGTGCTGCGCATGCTGCGCGACATCAAGGCCCAGGGCATCGCTCCTGAGACCTTCATGGAGAAGGTCAAGAACAAGGAAGACGGCGTCCGCCTGATGGGCTTCGGCCACCGCGTATACAAGAACTACGATCCGCGCGCCAAGATCATCAAGAAGACCGCTCACGACCTGCTGGCCAAGCAGGGCAACAACGAGCTGCTGGACATCGCGATGAGCCTTGAAGAGAAGGCGTTGAACGACGACTACTTCATCTCGCGCAAGCTCTACCCGAACGTGGACTTCTACACGGGTCTGATCTACACCGCGATGGGCTTCCCTGAGAAGATGTTCACCGTGCTGTTCGCCATCGGCCGCCTGCCGGGCTGGATTGCCCAGTGGCGCGAAATGATCAGCGATCCAGAAACCAAGATCGGGCGCCCGCGCCAGCTGTACATGGGCGAGACCGCCCGCAACTACCCGGGTGTCTAAGATCGCCAGGTAGCTTGTACCCAGCCGTTGGGCCGGGACTCCGCAGATTGCGGAGTCCCGGCCCAACGCTGTTTTAACCCCGAGTTCAGGCGTATTGTGGGGTGAAGGGGATGCTTTCAACACGTCGGCATGTCAGGTGGTTTGGATGTATTTTCGTCGCGGAAACAATTGGTCGCTGACCATATATACGGATCCCCATCTGCTGATGGCGCTGTATCTGCGGGAGCTGGCAGGCGTGAATCCCGCGGAAGTCGGCCCGAATTGCCGGCTCGAACCGGATGTCAAGGAACGTACCGGCCCGCATTCAGTGCACGGGCAGATCAAGCAGGAATGGGGTTCGTGGTGGGACTCGCTGACCACCCATGACACGGCGCCGGAAGTTGCGGTCCCGGTTCCCGCAAACCTTTTGGAGTGGCTTGAGGACAACGGATATCCCGAATTGGCCCGGCTGGCTCGGCCGCATTACGGACAGGCAACGCTTTTCGCCCACCAGCATACCGAGGACTTCGAACGGAGAAGCCGGGATTACATCCCGGACCGCATGGACGAGATTGAGCAGCTGCTGATCGAACGCGGAATAGAGCACGCGGCGGATGCGGTGGAAAAACAGATCAGCGTGATCGAGGTGCCATTGAAGGAACCGCGGGCCTGGCTGACCGGCGGATCCACGATCCTGGCAAGTTCGGTGCTCCTGCGCGACTCCAAGGCCTTCCGGGGGTTCATCCAGCCCATGCTCACCATTATCTTTCCGATCTAGCGGAGTGCGCTGCAGGGGAAAAGAGGCCGGAGAACCCATAGGGGTTCTCCGGCCTCGACATTTGGTGCCGCTTCGGCCTAGTTGGCGTGCAGCGCGTCGTTCAGTTCCACCGTCTGGCCTGCGCGCGGCAATGCCTCGACGGCGCCGGAAATCGAGTTGCGGCGGAAGAGCAGGTTCGGCACACCGGACAGTTCCAAGGCCTTGACGGTCTTTTCGCCCAGTGCGACACGGGTGCCTGCGGTGACGTACAAGCCGGCTTCCACCACCGAGTCGTCGCCGATCGAAATGCCCACGCCCGCGTTGGCGCCCAGCAGGACCCGTTCGCCGATCACGATGCGTTCCTTGCCTCCGCCGGAGAGGGTGCCCATGATCGAAGCGCCGCCGCCCACGTCCGAGCCGTCGCCGACCACCACTGACGCGGAAATGCGGCCCTCGACCATGGAAGCGCCCAGGGTGCCGGCGTTGAAGTTCACGAAGCCCTCGTGCATCACGGTGGTGCCGGCGGCCAGATGGGCGCCGAGGCGGACGCGGTCAGCGTCGGCGATGCGCACCCCGGAAGGCATGACGTAGTCGACCATGCGCGGGAACTTGTCCACGCCGTAGACATCGACGTTGCCGCGGCTGCGCAGCTTCAGCCGGGTCATCTCGAAGTTCTCGACCTGGCACGGGCCGAAGTTGGTCCACACGACGTTGGCCAGATGGCCGAAGATGCCGTCCAGGTTGATGGTGTTCGGCTGTACCAGACGGTGCGAAAGCAGGTGCAGGCGCAGCCACACATCGGCAGTGTCCGCCGGGGCGACGTCCAGGTTGATGGTCAAGGACACGACTTCCTGGGTGGTGCCGCGGGCGGAGTCGTCGGCCGCGGCGGCGGCCAGTTCGCCGGCCAGCTGTTCTGCTGCTGCGAGTTCACCGAGCGTAGGTGCCGGGTACCACACGTCCAGGACGGTGCCGTCGGCGGCAATGGTGGCAAGGCCGTGGCCGGATGCCAATCGTACGGAAGATTCGCTGGATGAGGTCACAGGTTCTGAAGTCATACACTGATCGTAACGCTGATGCTAAAGGTAACGTTGTTAGATGACAAGCTAGTGAAGCGATGATTGTAGGACCATGAATACCATGAACGACCTAGACCTGCGGCAGGACGTCGCAGTGCTGACCGAAGAGCTCATGAACATCAATTCGGTCTCCGGCAACGAGCAAGAACTGGCCGACAAGGTGCACGCTGCCCTGCTGGAACTCGACCACCTCCAGGTGCATCGCGACGGGGACTCAATCGTCGCCCGCACCGCCCTGGGCCGCGACCGCCGGGTCGTGCTGGCCGGGCACCTGGACACCGTGCCCTTGCCCCGCACCGCGGGCGCCAAGGGCACCGTGCCCGGCCAGGTCATCGACGGGGTGCTCTACGGTCGCGGCGCCACCGACATGAAGGGCGGAGTCGCCGTGCAGCTCGCTCTGGCCGCCGAGCTCACCGATCCGAAGCACGATGTCACCTACATCTTCTACGACCACGAGGAAGTCGCCGCATCCAAGTCCGGTCTGGGACGGTTGGCCCGCAACAGCCCTGAGCTGCTGGCCGCCGACTTCGCGATCCTGCTCGAACCCACCAACGGCACCGTGGAGGGCGGCTGCAACGGCACCAGCCGCTTCGTGATCCGCACCCACGGCACCGCCGCGCATTCGGCCCGCGCCTGGATGGGCCACAACGCGATCCACGACGCCTCCGAAGTGCTGCGCCGCTTGGCCGAGTACCAGCCGCAGACCATTAACGTGGAAGGCCTGGAATTCCGCGAAGGCATGAATGCGGTGCGCATCACCGGGGGAGTGGCAGGCAATGTCATCCCTGATTACTGCGAGGTCGAGGTGAACTACCGCTTCGCCCCGGACAAGACCCTGGAGCAGGCCGAAGCCGTGGTGCTCGAGCTGTTCGAGGGCTTCGACATCGAACGCACCGACGGTTCCAACGGAGCCCGCCCGGGGCTTGACCAGGAGATCGCCGCCGAGCTGATTTCGATCCTGGGACAGGAGCCCAAGCCGAAGTACGGATGGACCGATGTGGCCCGCTTCTCGGCGCTCGGCATCCCGGCCGTGAACTTCGGCCCCGGCGATGCACTGCTGGCGCACTCGGATGACGAGCACGTCCCGCAGCAGGCGATCCGCGACTGCCTGGCTTCGCTGCGCTCCTGGCTCAGCTAGTCCCTGCACGGCGCCAAAAGACCTCGGGTCCCGTTCCATGGTGGAACGGGACCCGAGGTCTTTTGGTTGCTGCCTGCTAGATCTGGCCGCGCGAGCTGAGCCGCGAGGAGACCACCGAGGCGAGCTTGGACAGGGCGAAGTTCAGGATGATGAAGATCGCCGCAACGATGACCAGCGACTGGAACATGTTCGAGTTGCCGGTACCCACCAGCTTGCCGTTGAACAGCAGCTCGTTGAAGTTGATGATGTAGCCCAGTGCGGAGTCCTTCAGGATCACGATGAACTGGCTGATCAAGGCCGGCAGCATCGCGGTCAACGCCTGCGGGATCTCGATCAGCCGCAGGCTCTGGCCGCGGGTCAGGCCGATGGCGATGCCGGCCTCGCGCTGGCCGCGGGGCAGGCCGTGCACACCCGAGCGGATCAGCTCGGCGATGACCGAGCCGTTGTACAGGGTCAGGCCGATGACCACCGCGTAGAACGGCGAATCCTGCGGTTGCACCCAGCCGGAGCGGGCGAGCATGATCCACAGGAACAGCATCATGAGCAGCACCGGAACCGCACGGAAGAACTCGACGATGATCGTGCTGACCCAGTCGATCACCTTGTTATGGGACAGGCGCCCCATGCCGAAGATGAAGCCGAAGAGCAACGAGGTCACGATGGAGATCGCGGCCGCCTGCAGGGTCTTGAGCAGACCCGGCAGGATGAAGTTGCTCCAGACGCCGCCCTTGAGGAAGACATTCCACTTCTCCGGTGCCAGCTGGCCTGCGGAGTTCAGGCCAATGGCCAAGTAAGCGAGCAGGCCCAGGAGGGCGAGCACACCGAGGATGTTGAGCAGCAGGATGCGGCGCTTGGCCTTGGGCCCCGGGGCGTCGAAGAGGACTGACTGCTTTGGCGCGCTCATCGTGCCACCGCCAGCTTCTTGGACAGCCAGGTGACCAGCATGCCGATCGGCACCACGATGACCACGAACATGAGGGCGACGGTCAGGAAGATCAGCACTCCCAGATCGGCCCGGTACTCGATCATGGTCTTCATGAGGCCCGAGATCTCGGCTACGGAGCCGGCCAAGGCCACCGTGGTGTTCTTGATCAGCGCGATAAGCACGTTGCCCATGGGGACGATGGCCCCGCGGAATGCCTGCGGGAGGATGACCAGCCGCGCTGCCGGCAGGAAGCCCAAGCCGATGGCTCGGGCGGCTTCGGCCTGGCCCAGCGGGACGGTGTTCACTCCGGAGCGGATAGCTTCGCAGAAGAACGCAGCGTGGTAGATGGTCAGGCCGATGATGGCGATCTGGAAGAAGTTGAAATTGAAATCACTGGACAGCTGGAGCTGGAAAACGCCGAACAGAACCAGGACGCCGAAGGTCATGATGATGGTCAGCGGGGTATTTCGGAAGATGTTTACGTAGGCGGTGCCGAATGCTCTCAGGCTGGGGATTGGCGAAATTCGCATGATCGCGAGAATCGTGCCCAGGATTGCGCAGGCTATAAACGCCCAGAAGGTGAGCTGCAGGTTGGTCCAGAAGGACTCCATGATGCGCGCACCGTATTCATCCCAAAGACTTAAATAGCCTTGCACGGCTTGTTCTCCTTGGTAGATGGATGAGCTGGTAACTGGCGGTGCCGCACGCGAACGTCTAGGTCCAGGTGCAGCACCGCCAGTCGTGGAACGAGCTAGGTGCTAGCTGCAGGCTTCGAACTTGGTCGGAGGATTCAGCGCCGATGGCTTGTAGCCGGTGCCTTCGGTGTTCTTATCCAGGGCCTTCTGCCATTCACCGGAATCGATCATCTTCTTGATTGCGGTGTTGATCTTTTCGCACTTGTCGTTGGTCTTGTTCAGACCCACGCCGTACGGTTCTTCGGAGAATGGCTTGCCGACAACCTTGAACTTGCCCTTGTTGGCAGAGGTCGCGGCCAAGCCGGCGAGGATGATGTCATCGGTGGTGATGGCGTCGATGCTGCCGGTCTCCAGCAGGCCAAGGCAGTCGGCGTAGCCCTGCTGTTCAACCAAGCTCACCCCGGGTACGTCCTTCTTGACGTTTTCGGCCGAGGTCGAGCCGGTGACCGAGCACAGCTTCTTGCCGTCCAGGGATTCCTTGCCGGTGATCGAGCTGTCGTCGGCGCGGACCAGCAGGTCCTGTCCGGCGATGAAGTACGGGCCGGCGAACCCGACGCGTTCCTTGCGCTTGTCGTTGATGGTGTAGGTCGCGAAGATCATGTCGACCTGGTTGGTCTCCAGCAGGGTTTCGCGGTTGGCCGACGGAGCCGAGACGAATTCGATCTTGTCCTCGGTGTAGCCCAGTTCGTTGGCCACGTACTTGGCGACATCGACGTCGAAGCCGGTGTAGGTGCTGCCGTCCTGGAAGCCGAGGCCCGGCTGGTCGAACTTGATGCCGATGCGAACCTTGTCGCCTTCTCCGTCGCCGGCGTTGTCAGAGCCGCCGCAGGCGGTCAGGGTCAGAGCCGCGACAGCCGCCATTGCAGCAATTGCGCCAAAACGATTTTTCCGCATTGTTCCTCCTGGTGAGTGGGTGATGAGAGCTAGTGATTCGTGATGAGCTTGCCGAGGAAATCCTTGGCCCGCGCACTCTTGGGATTGGTGAAGAATTCTTCCGGGGTGGCCTGCTCGACGATCTGCCCGTCGGCCATGAAAATCACGCGGTCCGCGGCCTTGCGGGCGAAGCCCATCTCGTGGGTCACCACGAGCATGGTCATTCCTTCGCGGGCCAGCGAGATCATGGTGTCCAGGACCTCGTTGATCATTTCCGGGTCCAGCGCACTGGTCGGTTCGTCGAACAGCATCACCTTGGGCCGCATGGCCAAGGCGCGCGCGATGGCTACACGCTGCTGCTGGCCGCCGGAGAGCTGCGCGGGCAGCTTGGCTGCCTGGTTGGCGACGCCGACGCGCTCGAGCAGCTGCATGGCCAGCTTGTCCGCTTCGGACTTCTTCATGCCCTTGACCTTGATGGGTCCGAGGGTCACGTTCTCAAGAATGGTCTTGTGCGCGAAGAGGTTGAAGGACTGGAACACCATGCCGACATCGGCCCGGAGTCGGGCCAGCGCCTTGCCTTCTTCGGGGAGTTTCTTCCCGTCGATGGCGATGGTGCCGTCATCGATCGTCTCCAGACGATTGATGGCGCGGCACAGGGTCGACTTGCCGGAGCCCGAGGGACCCAGGATCACAACGACCTCGCCCTTGACGACATCCAAATTGATGTCATTCAAGACGTGCAGTGCACCGTAGTGCTTGTTGACCCCAGCCAGACGGACAATGGGGCCATCAGAAGAAGCTTGAGCCTGATGATCGCTTTTCATGATCTTGACATTACTCGATGTGACGCGCGCTACGCGACTCTTCGGTCAGGTCACACCAAGTTGTTATCAAACTGTTCTTAAATACCGTCCCCAAGGTTGACGCGGAGCGCGGCGTGCAGCGGATAGAGTGAAGGCATGGTCCATAAGCGTAAGAGTGAAGAAAGTGCTCGTGCTGGAGGACGGATGCATGTCGAGGCGAGCTGGCCCGGAAAGAAGTCCGAGGAGCAGCTTGACCGCTACCTGCTTGAGAGCCCGCAGCCGGATGTAACGCATACAGATGTTTGGCGTGTGCTGCGCATCCAGTCCGAGTTCGTCAGCGGTTTCGGCACCCTGTCCAGCACCGGCCCCGCAGTGGCGGTGTTCGGTTCGGCGCGCACCGATCCAGACAGCCCGTACTACAAACAGGCCTACCGTGTTGGGGAACTGCTGGCCAAGGCCGGCGTCACCACCATTACCGGCGGCGGACCCGGAACCATGGAAGCCGCGAATATGGGCTCTGCCCACGCTGAAGGCATTTCGGTCGGACTGGGAATCGAGCTTCCATTCGAGACCGGGCTGAACGCCTGGGTCAACAAGGGCATCAACTTCCGTTACTTCTTCGTGCGCAAAACCATGTTCGTCAAGTACTCGCAGGGCTTCATCGTCCTGCCCGGAGGATTCGGCACCCTGGACGAATTGTTCGAGGCGCTCACGCTGGTCCAGACCCAGAAAATCACCAGTTTCCCGATTGTCCTTCTGGGCACGGAGTACTGGGGCGGGCTGGTGCAGTGGCTGAAGGACACGGTGGCCAAGGAGCGCTGCATTTCGGAAAGCGACCTTGATTTGTTCACCGTGACCGATGACCCGGACGAGGCGGTGCAAATCGTGTTGAACGCACGGCGCTCCGCCTCCGGCCGGGCGCCGACGGGCAGGAGCTAGCTGATGCCGTTTGCCTTGGTTTTCCTTGCGCTGCTCGTTGTCGGCGGGACCGCGTTGCTGCTGTCCGGGCGCCGCCGCGCGGCCGATGCGGGGCGGCATTTCGAGACGGTTCCCGAGCCCATCGTCGGTTTGGCGGAGCCTCTTGCCTCGTTGCCTCCGGTGCTGCTCCCGGAGCATCCGCGAGCCGGCGACATTGACAAAGTGCGTTTCTCGCTGGGTTTTCGCGGCTACCGCTGCGACCAGGTCGACGACACCCTGGATGTCCTCGCGGCGGAAATCACCCGGCTAGAAAATGTGATTCGTGACTTCGAGTCTCGGCGTGTGATTAGCGACACGGCAGAAAATTCGCAATAATAAGAGATAAGTGGCCCCTAATCAGCGATGGATTACACCTGAGGATGGGCCAGGTATGCGGTTGCGCGGGCGGCGAAGGAACTCGCCGCGCCGTACCAGCCACGGACGAAGGGAATTGCTTACATGGCTGCGATGAAGCCACGCACCGGTGACGGTCCGATGGAAGTCACCAAGGAGGGGCGAAGCCTGATCCTGCGGTTGCCTATCGACGGCGGCGGACGCCTCGTTGTCGAGCTGAATAAGGATGAAGCAACCGAGCTGCGCAACTGCCTGGTTGAAGTCACCGAATAGCTAGGCCGCCGGCTCGCGGGCCGGCCGCAACAAGTAAGGACCGACATCATGTCGGTCCTTTTTGTGGTTGCGGAAGTTTCCTAGCGCATCCGTGTCGCCGGGAGCACCGAGGCGACGAACAGCCCCTGCTCGCTGGGCATCAGGTGGGTCTGCATCTTCGGATCCTCGCGCAGCAGGCGCAGCGCATCGCGGGTGGCCACCGTGGACGTGCGGCGCACCGCCGGCTTGGACAGGCGGTGCTCGTCGAAGGCGTTGTTGATGATGATGACCCCGCGCGGGCCGACCAGGCGTTTGGCCTCGGCCACGTATTCCAGCAGCAGTTCCGCGCCGGCATCAATCAGCACCAGGTCATAGGCGTGGTCCGCCAGACGGGAGAGCACGTTCTCGGCCCGTTCGTTGATGATGCGGGCGTGGGCCGAAGGCACCCCCGCCTCGCGCAGCGACTGGCGCATCGCATTGGCGTGCTCAAGGTTGGACTCGATCGCAGTCAGGGTGCTCTCCGGTCCGAGGACCTCGAGCATCGCCAGCGACGCCACACCGACACCGGGGCCGATTTCAACGAGGTTGCGCGGCTGGCGCAGGGAACAGATCACCTGCAGCATCGAGCGACCGGCAGGATCGATGCAGCGCACCCCCAGATCGGCAGAGCGCTCGCGAACCTGCGCCACGTGGTCCTTCTCGTGGACCTGGGTCTGGGCATAGCTCCAGCTCGCAAGAAGTTCTGGATTCATGGAAGGCATGGGAGACAAGTCCTAGGGATCGAGCGAATCGGGACATCACCAATGTTACCCACACAACCGACACCGCTTCGGTGAACTTGATACCCTCCGCGCAGGCGATTCTTAGCTGTAGCTCAGCTTCGGCGCACATACTTTAAGTGTGAATGATGCACAAAATGACTCAACAGCCACCCTGGCAGTCCCCGAGACTGTGGTTCCGTCGTGGGATCAGATGGTTCACGAGCATGGTGAGCGCGTCTTCCGGCTGGCCTACCGGCTCACCGGAAACCGCCAGGATGCCGAGGACCTTTCGCAGGAGGCATTCGTCCGTGCGTTCAAGGCCCTGGACAAGTACACCCCGGGCACCATGGGCGGCTGGCTTCACCGCATTACCACCAACCTGTTCCTCGACCAGGCGCGCCGGAAGAGCAAGATTCGCTTTGACCGGTTTGCCGAAGGCTCCGAGGACCGGCTTCCAGGAGAGGTGATCTCCCCGGAGCGCTACTTTGAATTCCACAATCTCGATGTGGATGTTCAAGCGGCGCTGAAGGCCTTGAGCCCGGAATTCAGGGCAGCAATCGTCCTGTGTGACATGGAAGGGTTCTCGTACGAAGAGGTATCCCAGGTCCTAGACGTGAAACTGGGAACCGTGCGTTCGCGCATCCACCGTGGACGAGCAATGCTGCGTGATGCCCTGGCGCACCGCAACCCGTCCAACAAGCAGGCAAAGACCATGTCGCTGCCGTTGATCCCGCTGGGCCGCCGCACCGCGGTCCAGGGATAGGGCGCAAGCTGGCCGCAACGCCGGTGGCTTAGTTAGTTCGAGTCGGACAGGGTAATCTTGGTGTTGTGGATTTTCTAGGTATCAATGGCGGCGAGTTCATTATTCTTGCCATTATCGCGGTCGTCGTGCTCGGCCCCGAGAAGCTTCCTGATTATGCCAAAAAACTGGCAAACCTCGTCAAGGAAATTCGCCGCATGGCCAACGGGGCCAAGGAGCAGCTGCGCGAAGAGGTTGGCGACGAGGTCGCCGACATGGATTGGCGCAAGCTGGATCCGCGCCAATACGACCCGCGGCGCATCATTAAGGAAGCGCTTATCGACGAATTCGACGACGCGGTCAATGTGGCCAAGGGCAAGCCGTCCTCGGCCGCGGCGGCTCCGGTTCACACCTCCGTGGCCACCCACACCGCCACCCAGGCTCCGCTGGGCCTGAACGAGAGCGCCCCGTTCGACGACGAAGCCACCTAGGCCGCAAAGCCACCTAAGACAGCAGAAGATCCCCGGCCCGCAGTTCCAGAGAACTGCAGAGCCGGGGATCTGTTTTGCACCAGCCGGGGCCGCGGAGTGGCCGGGCCGGATGGTCCGGGGGACGGCGCCCGGCTGCTATTGGAGGGACATGGGCAGGTTGCGTCCGGCCAAGCCGCGGGGGCGCTGGCCCAGCGAATCGGCCAGTGCGCTCAACTCGATGGCAGCCCGGGAGCCCGGGGCGGAGAGCACTACTGGGATTCCCTTGTCCGATCCTTCGCGCAGTGCTTCCTCCAGCGGCAGCTGAGCCATCAGCGGCACCGGGTAGCCCAGCTGCGTGCCCAGCGACTGACTGAGCTTGGCGCCGCCGCCGGAGCCGAAGATCTCCATCTTGCTGCCGTCGGGCGTCCGCAGGTGGCTCATGTTCTCCACCACGCCGATGACCTTCTGCTTGGTCTGCAGCGCAATCGTTCCGGCGCGCTCGGCCACCTCGGTGGCGGTGGACTGCGGGGTGGTGATGACCAGCAGTTCGCTGTTGGGCAGCAGCTGGGACACGGAGATCGCGATGTCCCCGGTGCCGGGCGGCAAATCCAGGAACAGGAAGTCCAGGTCCCCGAAGTACACGTCGGACAGGAACTGCTCCAACGCGCGGTGCAGCATGGGCCCGCGCCAGATCACCGGCTGGTTGGAATCCAGGAACATGCCGATGGAGATGACCTTCACGCCGTGCGCCACCGGCGGCAGGATCATGTCGTCCACGCGCGTGGGGTTCTGCTTGATTCCCATCAGCGAGGGGATGGAAAAGCCGTGCACGTCCGCGTCGATCAACCCCACCTTGAAGCCGCGGGCGGCCAGCGCGACGGACAGGTTGGCGGTGATGGAGGACTTACCCACCCCGCCCTTGCCGCTGGCCACCGCGATGACGCGGGTCAGCGAGGCCGGGTCGGAGAACGGGGTGCGTCGGCTGGCCAGCTGTTCGCGCAGGGCCGCACGCTGCTGCGGATCCATCACGTCCAGGGCCACCTCGACCTGTTCCACCCCGTGCAGCGTCAGCAAAGCCGCGCGCACGTCCGCTTCGATGGTGGAGCGCAGCGGGCACCCGGCGATGCTCAGCAGGATGGTGACCTCGGCACGGGTGCCGTCGAGCCTGGCGTCGCCGACCATGCCCAGCTCGGTGATGGGACGGCGCAGTTCCGGGTCGATGACCGAGTCCAGCGCCCTGAGCAGTGCTTCGTTCGAACTCACGACTAGTTGTTCTTTCGGTTGGAATTCTGGCCCGGCTGCACCGTCTCGATGAGTCCGGTCTGCGGATTGCCGCCCTTGGACTTGCGCTTGGCGCGCAGGTTCAGCTCTTCGCCGTCGGTGGTCTCCAGCAGCTCCTCCAGCACGTTGCGCAGCTCCGAGCGCACATAGTCGCGCGTGGCGACGTCGCGCAGCGCCAGGCGCAGGCTGGCCAGCTCGCGGGTGAGGTATTCGGTGTCGTAGAGGTTGCGTTCGGCACGGGCGCGGTCCTCGGACAGCGACACGCGGTCGCGGTCGTCCTGGCGGTTCTGCGCCAGCAGCAGCAGCGGCGCGGCGTAGGAGGCCTGCAGCGAGAGCATCAGGGTCAGCGCGGTGAAGCCGATGGAGGCGTCGTCGAAGCGCCAGGCCACCGGGGCGATGGAATTCCAGATCAGCCAGAACGCGCAGAAGATCGTCATGTAGACCAGGAACTGCGGGGTGCCCATGAAACGGGCGAACTTCTCGGTGGTGGAACCGAACGCGTCCGGGTCGGGGGAGAACTTAGGCCAGAAGCGTTGGCGTGCTGCAAGGGGAGTATCCAGGCCACTGGTCTTGCGCTGTTCAGCCATGGTGGCGAACTCCTTTGCTACTGATCGATGCGGTGCGGCCCGGGCTGCGCCGGGGCCGGGCGAACCGGCGGACCGGTTCCAAAGTTCTTAGTCCTGCGAACGCCAATCGTCGGGCAGGATGTGGTCGAGCACGTCGTCCACGGTGATCGCCCCGACCAGGCGGCCTTCCTTGTTGGTCACCCCGACGCTGGTCAGGTTGTAGGTGGCCAGGTGGCGCACGACCTCGGAAATGTTCGCAAGGTCGGACATGGGCTCCAGCTCGGTGTCCAGGATGTCGCCCAGCGGCTCGGGCGGCGCGGCGCGCAGCAGCGCCTGGATATGCACCTGGCCCAGGTAGCGCCCGGTGGGGGTCTCCAGCGGCGGGCGCACCACGTAGACGGTGGAGGCCAGGGCGGGGGAGAGCTCCTCCATGCGCACCGAGGCCAGCGCCTCGGCGACGGTGGATTCGGGGGTGAGGATCACCGGGACCGGGGTCATCACCGAGCCGGCGGTGCCCTCCGGGTAGGCCAGCAGGCGGCGCACGTCCTTGGCCTCCTCTTCGTTCATGAGCTCCAGCAGCTGGTGCTTGGTTTCCTCGGAGACCTCGGAAAGCAGGTCGGCGGCGTCGTCCGGGTCCATTTCCTCCAGCACGTCGGCGGCGCGCTCCAGGCCCAGGGCGGAGAGAATCTCCACCTGTTCGCGGTCCGGCAGCTCCTGCAGCACGTCGGCCAGGCGCTCGTCCTGCAGATGCGCTGCGATTTCCAGGCGGCGCTTCTCATTCATCTCGTGCAACGCGTCGGCGAAGTCGGCGGCCTTCATGTCGTCGTGCGTAGCCACGAAGTTGTCCGCGGACTGCGGTTCGCTCTGGTTGCCGTGGCTGACGTCCTCCCAGGAAACCAGCACCTTGTCGCGCTTGCGGCTGCGCAACCCGAGCAACCCCGGGGTGGCGACCCCGCGCTGCACGTAGTACTGGTTGATCTCCCAGTCGCCACGGCGGGTCTGGGCCAGGCCGACATCCTCGATGACGCCGCGGCCGGAGCCGTCGGTGAAGGTGATGGTGCGGTCGAAGAGCTCGGCCACGACCAGCAGCTCCTGGCCGCGCTGCTGGAAGCGGCGCATGTTGACCAGGCCCGAGCAGATGATCTGCGTGGATTCCATGGACTGGATGCGGGTCATGGGCACGAAGACGCGGCGCTTTCCGGGGACCTCGACCACGACGCCGACGCAGGCCGGCGGCTTCTTGGGCCCGCGGGAGACCACGACGACGTCTCGCAAGCGTCCCAGACGGTCGCCCAAGGGGTCGAAGACGTCCAGCCCGAGCAGCCGGGCGACGAAGATTTTAGACACTTGTGAGTTCACCCTTCTAGATTATCGTGCCCGGTGCGTTCGCGCGGTGCGCGGTGACACATCCGGGGATGGATTCTTTCGCCCTCAGTGATCCGGGCTTCACAACTGGGTGCAAACACAGCATGACCGTGCACAATATAGATATGACCTCGCCACAAGGAGTAAATTCGATCAGCACCAACGGCTTGCCGCGCGGCGAGCTGCTGGGGCGCTACACCAGCTACCTCGACGCCCAGAAGCTCGTGGACTACCTGGCCGACAACAACTTCCCGGTGGCCTCCGTGACCATCGTGGGCAACGACGTGCGCACCGTGGAACGCGTGACCGCCAAGCTGTCCTACCCGAAGGTCGCATTGGCCGGGGCCGCGCAGGGCGCCATGATGGGCCTGTTCGTCGGTTTGCTGCTCTCGCTGTTCGGCGGCGGCAACGGCGTCTACCAGATCCTCTCCGCCATCGGCCTGGGCATGGCCATCTGGATGATCGCCGGCGTGATCAGCTACTCGACCCGTCGCGGAAAGCGCGACTTCGCTTCCTCCAGCCAGTTCGTGGCCACCAGCTTCGACGTGGTGGTTGACTTCGAGAATGCGCAGGCCGCCCGCCAGCTCGCGTCCAAGCTGCCGATGCGTCCGCACGCCTCGGCACCGAATGTCCCGATGCAGCAGCCTCCGGCCTCCGTCCCGACCCAGCCTGCGGCCCCGGCACAGGCTCCGGGGGCCGCGCTGCAGCCAGCCCCGGCGTCGACCGAGGCCCCGAGCAGCCAGTTCACGGACCTTCCGGACGGACGCCCGCGCTACGGCGTGCGCGTGCAGGCCGCGCCAACGGCGCCGGCCGAACAGCCAGCCGGCACCGAGCAGCAGGCGGCGGCCCCACCGGCCCGGGACCTGTCCGAGGTCGAGCCGACGGTTGAGATCGGCCGCAGCCAGGTCCGCGAACAGCCCGAGGACGAGCAGCCCGCCGCCGACCAGCCGCAGAAGCCAGCTTCGAGCGCTCCGGAAGACGCCGGCCAGGACAAGAACTCCTAGCCGCCGCCGGCAGCGCAAAAACCGCTGGCCTTCATCCAACCCCTCGGGGCGATGAAGGCCAGCGGTTTTTAAAACCGGTACGGCTAGCTGCGCAGCTTGGCCATCCAGGCTTCGACGTTGTCGGCGGTGCGCGGCAGCGCCGCGCTCAGCGACTCGCCGCCGGTGGCGGTGACCAGGATGTCGTCCTCGATGCGCACGCCGATGCCGCGGTATTCCTGGGGGATCGCCAGGTCCTCGTTCTTGAAGTACAGGCCCGGCTCGATGGTGAAGACCATGCCCTCTTCCAGCTCGGCGTCCAGGTACAGCTCGGCGCGGGCCTGGGCGCAGTCGTGCACGTCCAAGCCCAGATGGTGGCTGGTGCCGTGCGGCATCCAGCGCCGGTGCTGCTGTCCCTCGGGGCTCATGGCCTCCTCGACGGAAACCGGCAGGATGCCCCACTCGGACAGGCGTTCGGCCAGCACGCGGGTGGCGATCTGGTGCAGGTCGCGGAACTTCAGGCCCGGCTTGACCGCGGCGAAGGCGGCGTCGGCGGCGTCCAGCACGGCCTCGTAGACGCGGCGCTGCACCTCGGTGTACTTCCCGGACACCGGAAGGGAGCGGGTGATGTCCGCGGTGTACAGCGAGTCGGCTTCCACGCCGGCGTCCAGCAGCAGCACTTCGCCCTCGTTCACGGCCCCGTTGTTGCGGATCCAGTGCAGGATGGTGGCGTTGTTGCCGCAGGCCGCGATGGTGTCGTAGCCCAGATCGTTGCCTTCCAGGCGGGCGCGGGCGAAGAACGAGCCTTCGACGATGCGTTCGCCGCGGTCGTGGGCGATGGCCGCATCCAGGCTGCGCACCACGTCTTCGAAGCCGTTGATGGTGGCGGCCACGGACTTGCGCAGCTCGGCGATCTCGTACTCGTCCTTGACCAGGCGCAGCTCGGAGAGGAACTCGGCCAGCTCGTTGTCCAGCGCGTCGGAGGCCTCCAGATCCTGGGAGGTGTTGATGCGGCTGGTGTCCACCAGCGCCTCGACGTTCAGGTCCACCTGGCGCACCAGACGGATGCGGATGCCGCCCATGGCCTGCGGGCCGGAGTTCTTGGTGATCGCCAGTTCCAGCTGCTCCAGCGAGTCGGTGGGCATGCCGGTGCGGGCGGACATGGTGCTCAGCGTCGGGCGCGGGCCCACCCAGAACTCGCCGGAGCGCGAATCCAGGTAGAAGTCCGAGGAATCGCGGCCGGCCATCGGGGCGAAGTACAAGGTGGCCGCGTGGTTGCTGCCGTTGTCTCCGGCGCCGTCGTCGGTCGGCTCCATGATCAGCACGGCATCCGGCTCATGGTCGACGCCCAGGCCGGTGAGGTGGGCGAAGGCCGAGTGCGGGCGGAAGCGGTAGTCGGTGTCATTCGTGCGGACCTTCAGCGGGCCCGCGGGGATGACCAGCCGCTCGCCCGGGTAGGCGGCGGAGAGCTTGGCGCGGCGGGCGGCGGCGTAGCCGGCGGACGGATCGGCGTCCGGCAGCTGCGAGGTGTCGGCGGCCCAGTTCGAGGCCATGAACTGCTTGAATGATTCGGAAGTCGGACGCTGCGAACGGTTGTTCACGCGGTCTTCCAATGGCTGGTCGCTGCCCGAAGGCGATGAAACTTGATTGGTCATACATTCCAGTGTGTCACCATCAGCTCTGCGCCGCCAAAGAACGTGCGCACTTCGATATTCTAGAGAGTATGCGAATCGACCTGCACACCCATTCCAACGTTTCCGACGGCACGGAAACTCCGGCCGAGCTGATCGCCGCGGCGGCCGCGGCGGGGCTGGATGTGGTGGCGCTGACCGACCACGACCAGACCACCGGCTGGGCCGCGGCGCGCGCCAAGGCCGCGGAACTGGGGATCGGCTTCGTTCCCGGCATGGAGATCACCTGCCAGGATTCGCACGGGATCAGCGTGCACCTGCTGTCCTACCTGCACGACCCGGCCTATCAGCCGCTGCTCGACGAGCTGGCGGTGGCGCTGAATTCGCGGATCGTGCGCGCCCAGCGCATCGTGGAGCGGCTGGCGGAGGACTACCCGATCAGCTGGGAGCTGGTCGCCGAGCACTGCCAGCCGGGTTCCACGGTGGGCCGCCCGCATATCGCGGACGCGCTGGTGGCCGCCGGGGTGGTGGCGCACCGCAACGAGGCGTTCGCCAACATCCTGTCCTCGCGCTCGCGCTACTACGTGTCGCATCCTGCCATCAACCCCGCCGCGGCGGTGCGCCTGGTGCGCGAGGCCGGCGGCGTGCCGGTGTTCGCCCACCCGAAGGCCTCGCTGCGCGGCCGGGTGGTGCCCGATTCCACGATCCACGAGATGATCGAGGCAGGGCTGGCCGGGGTGGAAGTCTACCACCGCGACAACTCCGCGCAGGGCAAGGAGCAGCTGCTGGCGCTGGCCAAGGAGCACGACCTGATCGTCACCGGGTCCTCGGACTACCACGGCACCGGAAAACTGAACCGGCTCGGCGAGAATCTCACCGAGCCGGACATGTTGGAGCGCATCCTGGCGCAGGGCACCGGGATCAGCGCCCAGCTGCTGCGCTAGCCGCCGGTCCGCGGCTCCGGGGCGGGCGAGCCGTCCAGTGTGGCGAACGCCGTGCCCTCGGGCAGCCTGGCGTGCATGACCTCGATGGCCTGCGTGTTCTGGTCGATCAGCACGAAGCGCCGCTCCATCTTGGCGGCCACCGCGCCGGTGGTGCCGGAGCCCGCGAAGAAATCCAGCACCCAGTCGCCGGGGCGCGAGGAGGCCGCGACGATGCGCCGCAGGATGCCCTCGGGCTTCTGCGTGGGGTAGCCGGTCTTCTCCTTGCCGGTGGGGGAGACGATGGTATGCCACCACACGTCGGTGGGCAGCTTGCCCTTCTCCCGCTTTTCCGGGGTCACCAGGCCGGGGGCCATGTAGGGCTCGCGGTCGACTTCCGTCGAATCGAAGTGGTACTTCTTCGGGTTCTTCACGTAGACCAGGATGGTGTCGTGCTTGGCCGGCCAGCGGCTCTTGGCCCGCGCCCCGTAGTCGTAGGCCCAGATCAGTTCGTTCAGGAAGCACTCGCGGCCGAAGATCGAATCCAGCAGCACCTTGACGTAGTGCACTTCCCGGTAGTCCAGATGGACGTAGAGGGTGCCGTCCTCGGCCAGCAGCCGGTAGGCCTGAAGCAGGCGCGGCTCGATGAAGCTCAGGTAGTCGTCGAAGCTGTCGTGGTAGGAGCGCGACTGGCCGATCTCCGCCGTATAGCTGCGGCCCTTGAACCCCACGTGGGTGCCTTCGCCCTCTTCGGCGCGGACCATGGTGCGTTCGGCACGGGTCTGCTTGCGTCCGGTGTTGAACGGCGGATCCACGTAGATCAGCGTGAAGCTTTCGTCGGGCAGGGTTGCAAGCACCGTCATGTTGTCGCCGTGGAACACGGTGTTGCCCGCGGCCGGGGCGCTCACCGGGGAACCGGAGAGCGCCGCGGCCGCGGACAGGGTTGAATCTTCAGGTTGTGCGAGCACCTGGGTACTGAATCCTTTCGGAGTGCTGAGGGCTGCGGATCACGGGACTAGTCCTGCGAGCCGGCCTCGCCGCTTCCACCGGTGCGGCGGCGCGGACGGCGCCGGCGCGGCTTGGAGGTGTCCTGCGCTGCACCGTCCTCGCCGGAGACGCGGGATTCGCGGTGGCGCTCGGCCTCGCGGGACGGCCGGTCCTGGCGGCCCTTGGAATGCCCGTGGCGCGCCCCGGCCTGCTCCTCGGCTCCGGAGTCCTGCTGCCCGCCGCGCTCCTGGCTCTGGCCGTTCACGGTGCGGGTGCGGGTGCGTGACCCGCTGCGGCGGCGTGGGGTGCGTTCGCGGTTCTCACGCGGTTCCCGGGAGGAGGACTCGCGCGGCGAGCCGTCGCCCTCGGCGGCAGCGGACTTCTTGGCGCGCGGCAGGCGGCCCTTGGTGCCCTTGGGGATGTCCAGATCGGTGAAGAAGTGCGGCGAGGAAGAGTAGGTTTCCACCGGTTCCGGGACGCTCAGGCCCAGGGCCTTGTTGATCAGCGACCAGCGCGGCACCGAATCCCAGTCCACGAAGGTCACCGCGGTGCCGTTGTTGCCGGCGCGGCCGGTGCGGCCCACGCGGTGCAGGTAGGTGTTCTCGTCGTCCGGGCACTGCAGGTTCACCACGTGGGTGACGTCGTCCACGTCGATGCCGCGGGCGGCCACGTCGGTGGCGACCAGGATTTCCACCTTGCCGGAGCGGAACGCCTTCAGCGCCTGTTCGCGGGCGCCCTGGCCCAGGTCGCCGTGCAGCGAGCCGGCGTTGAAGCCGCGGTCGATCAGTTCGTCGGCCATCTTGGCCGCCGAGCGCTTGGTCTGGGTGAAGATGATGGTCTTGCCGCGGCCTTCGGCCTGCAGCAGGCGGGCCACCATCTCATCCTTGTCCAGGTTGTGCGCCCGGTAGACCAGCTGGCGGATGTTGCGCTTGGTCAGCGAGCCGTCGTCGTCCGGATCCTGGGCGCGGATGTGGGTCGGGCGGGACATGTAGCGGCGGGCCATGGTGATCACGGCGCCGGGCATGGTGGCGGAGAAGAGCATGGCCTGGCGGACCGGGGGCAGGGCCGCGAGGATGCGCTCCACGTCGGGCAGGAAGCCCAGGTCCAGCATTTCGTCGGCCTCGTCCAGCACCACTGTCTTGATCTGCTTGAGGTTCAGCACGCGCTGGCGGTTCAGGTCGATCAGGCGGCCCGGGGTGCCGACGATGACGTCGGTGCCGGCCTTCAGCGCGGCGATCTGCTCCTCGTAGGGGCGGCCGCCGTAGATGGTGGTGATCGAGATGTTCGAATGCTTGGAGGCCTGCGCCAGGTCGGCGCCGACCTGGATGGCCAGTTCGCGGGTCGGGGCCACGATCAGCGCCTGCGGGGCGCCGGGGAATTCGAGGTCCTCGTAGCCGGCGTCGCCCTCGCGGATGACGCGCTGCAGGGCCGGGATGCCGAAGCCAAGGGTCTTGCCGGTGCCGGTCTTGGCCTGGCCGATGATGTCATTGCCGCCCAGGGCCACCGGAAGGGTCAGCGCCTGGATGGGGAAGGGGAATTCGATGCCCGCCTCGAGCAGCGAGGCGACGATGTCCTCGCGTACCTTCAGTTCCGCGAAGCTCTGCTTCGGGGCTTCGACGGGGGTGTTCTCTTCCGGGGTGTCGGCAGCTGGTGCCGTTAGCGTCGTGTCGCTCACGATGTCTCTTGTCTCATTTCATGTTGGCTTCCCGGCGGGGTCGACCTGCCCTGCAAATCCAGGGGGTGCGCCCGAAGGGAGGCGGGTCCAGCGGAGCCGATCGCTCGATGCACGCGGGAAGCCCACGGCGGGGTCCTGCGGAATGATGACCGCTGGGAAGTCATCAGGTAACTGGTCTTACTTTCAGCGCTGTGCGATCGGGCATCCTCAGTAGTAATACTGACCAGCATAACTTGTTTGGCCGGAATCCAGCGGTTCGTCAGCCGCGGGAGACTATTTCGAAGTGGATTCGGCGGGTGCGCGGGTCGGCTTCCACGAGCTCGGCGGTCACCAGCGTGCCGGCGTCGGCACGGCCGGTGAAGCTGCCGGTGACCGGCTCGTCGACCAATTGCAGCAGCCCGGGCCGCGGCCGGCCGCTGCCGTTCTCCGCCACGGCCCCGCCCTGCGCGGCGGTGAGCACGATGGCCTGGAACCGCTCGCCGAGCCGGTGCTGCAGGGTGTAGGCCTCCAGCAGGTCCACCGCGGCCCGGGCGACCTTGTTGGCCGCCGCGGAGCTGGCGCGCATGAGTTCCGGAAGCCCGGGCAGGGCCTGTTCCAGCTCTCCGGGCATCGGCTGTCCGGTGGAGAGCAGGTGGCAGGTCAGCAGCACGAAGCGGTCCACCAGGCGGCGCAGCGGGGCAGTGGTGTGCGCATAGGGCGCGGCCAGTGCGGCCTGGACCAGCTCGGATTCGGGCTGGCCGGCGATCACCTGGTAGTCGGCGCCGCGGAAGAGCGAGGCGGCGCGGTGCATGATGACCAGCTGGCGCGGGTCGCCCAGGTCCAGGGCATGCAGGTATTCGCCGTAGCTGGTGTCCTCGGGCCACGGACGGCCCAGCAGCCGGGTCTGCTGCCTGAAGGCCTTCAGGTCCCGCGGGTCCGGCGGCGGCATGGTGCGCAGGATCCCGGTGCCCGCCGTGAGCATCAAGCGGGCCGCGGCGATGCCGGTGAGCAGCGAGATCTGCGCGTTGAATTCCTCCAGCGGCAGCGGGGTGCGGCTGACCAGCTTGTACCCGTCGGACTCCGGCACGATTTCCTGGTCGGGCAGGTTCAGCGAGGCGCCTCCGCGCAGCCGTTCCTGCACCAGCCGGGCCCGGCCGATCTCCGCCAGCAGTGCCAGCTGCTCGTCGTCCTCGCCGGCGTCGATACGCCGCTGGGCGGTGTCGTAGTCCAGCTGCCTGCGGGAACGGATCTGCGAGCGGGTCAGCCGCACCTGGCCCAGGGCCCCGTCGGCATCCAGCGCGATGTGCCAATGGAAGGCCGGCCGGGTGACGTCGGGCAGCAGCGAGCCGCGGTCCTCGGAAATCAGCGGCGGGTACAGGGTGATCTTTCGCTGCGGCAGGTAGAAGGTCTGCCCGCGCTCGCGGGAGACCGCGTCCAGCACGCCGCCGAGCTGGACGAACGCGGGGACGTCGGCGATGGCGTAGTGCACCAGGTAGCCGGCGCTGGCGCGTTCCAGGTACATCGCCTGGTCGAGGTCGGTCGCGCCCGGGGGATCGATGGTGAAGAACGGTAGGTCGGTGTCGTCCGCTTCGGGCTCCGGCAGGGCGTCGACTGCCTGCTGCGCGGCCTGCAGCGTTGCCGCATCGAACTCGCCGGGGACCTCGAACTCTGTTTCCAGCGCGAGAAGCAGTTCGCCGAGGTCGCTCGCGGCCACCTGCCGCGGTGCGTGGATACGTTGTTCGGTCACGGTACGCCGCCTGCCTGTTCCAAGTTGAACCCTCTGCCGGGGTGGTACTACCTCAACCTACACGCCGCAGCCGGGTGCAAACTAGGATCCCGCGGCAACCCGCATTAAAACGCCGCGGCCGGCTCCGCGGGAAGCGGGAGCCGGCCGAAGCGCGGGCAACGCGGCGCGTTGCCGAAAGCCAATTAGTGGGCGAAGCCGACGCGGCGGATTTCCTCCGGGCCGACCTCGATGTAGGCGATGCCAGCGGCCGGCACGAGAACCTCGCGGCCCTTGGGGTCGGTCAGGGACAGCACCGAACCGTCGGCAATTGCCGCAGCAAGCTTCTCGTTGACTTCTGCATTGCTCAGTTCCGACTCGAGTACGACTTCGCGGGCTACGTTCTGAATGCCAATCCGGATTTCCATGATTGTCGTTGATCCTCTCGAAAAATGTGTGCCCTAAAAGAAGGGACCCTCAGCCACTAATCTAGCTACTTTTCCTTGGGGAACTGGGAAATTCCGCGCCAAGCTAAACGCGAGACCAGGTCAACTGCGGTCTGCTGATCCACCGAGTCGTCGCCCGTGGCCCAGTAGCGCGCCGAAACCTGGGACAGGCCGGCCAGCGCGCGTCCGGCCAGCAGGCCTTCGGCCTCGCTTAGTTCGGTGTCCTTGACCACGACCTTGGAAATGGAAGTGGCCAGGTTGTTGTTGAATTCCTCGATGCGCGCGGCGATCAGCGGATCGGAGAGCACATCGGATTCGAAAATCAGGCGGTAGGCCTGCGACTCGCTCTTGATGTACTGGTAATAGGTGTTGATCGTGGCGAAAACGCGCTGCCGGTTGTCGTCCGTGGACTGGATGGCTTCGTCGAGCCGGCGGCTGAAATCCGCCAGATGAGAGTCCAGCAACGCCAGGTAGAGTTCGCGCTTGCCGGGGAAGTGCTGGTACAAAACGGGTTTGGAAACCTTGGCCACGTCGGCGATGTCGTCCATGGAGGCTCCGTGGTATCCGTTGCCGACGAAGACCTCGTGCGCGGCCTGGAGGAGCTGGCGGCGCCGCGCTTCCCGCGGCATTCGCTGCGTTCGATGTCCCTTGAGCGCTTCTGCTTCAGCCATGTCGACCTCGACCTTCCCCCTGTGCAAGGCTCCGCCCACGTCATTGTGGATTTTGAAAATCTTCCGGGAGCCTACTTGCAAGTAGTATTCCACGCATCGCGGTGGAACGGTAACTATGCGGGAGAATTACGGGTGCCGCTACGCGGTGCGCGCGGTGGTGTCCACCGGGCAGGCGGCCGGCGCCGTGGCGCTGGCCGGTGACTCCGGTTCACGCAGTTCCAGGCCGTAGAGGGTCTCCAGCGCGGTGACATAGTCAGCGGTGCGCCCCTCGGAGGCCAGCTCGCGGGCCCGGACGGTGGGAATGTGCAGCAGCTGGCGCATCATGCGGCGCATAGCCAGTTCGACCTCGTCCGCGGCGGCGGTGCAGCCGTGCTGGGCGCGGACGCGGGCGACCTCGGCGTCGAGCACCGCCTTGGTGTGCTGGCGCAGGGCCACGATGGCGAAGTCCGCTTCGCGTTCGCGCTGGGCGGCGGAGAATTCCTTGGCTGCGCTCTTCACGATGCGGCTGGCGGCGTGCACGGCCAGGGCCTGGTCGGTCGGGGCGGCCATGCGCACCGACTCCAGGGTGATCAGCTCGACGTCGGCCATCTCGACCAGTGCCGGATCGAAGTCGTGGGTGAGCGCCATGTCGATGGCGATCAATGGGTGGTTCTTCACGCGAACTGCCTCCAGGGCTTCGCGGTCGAGGCGCTGTCCGCCGCCGGAGCAGCCGACGATGATGTCGGCTTCACGCAGGGCCTGGGGGAGCAGCTCGTCGCTCAACGGGAAGCCGCCGCGCTTGCCGGTGAATTCGGCGGCGCGTCCGGAGCTGGAGTACACGCTGATGCGCTCGACGCCGCGTTCTTTCAGCAGCGCCATGGTGGCGCCGGCGTAGGATCCGGTGCCGAAGAGCACCACGTTCTGGTCGGCCCAGGAGGTCGCCTCGTTGGTGAGCTCCTCGGCCAGGTCCAGGGCGACCGCTACCACGGACTTGCCCTGGGTACCCAGATTGGTGTTGCTGCCGACGTCCTTGGCCGCCCGGGTGGCGTTCTGGAACAGCCGGGTGAGGTTGCTGGTGGTGGTTTTCTCCTGTTGCGCCTGGGCCAGCGCGCGGCGGACCTGGCCGGCGATTTCGCGTTCGCCCACGACGGCTGAGTCCAGTCCGGCGCCCACTGAGAAGAGGTGCTCGATGACCGGGTCGCCCTCCAGGGTCGTCAGCTGGCGGGCCAGGAAATCGGCGCTGAGCGCGGTGGTGGCCGCCAGATGGGACACGAGGTGCTCGGTGGCGTCTTCGACGTGCTCCACGTCCGCGTAGACCTCGAAGCGGTTGCAGGTGGCCAGCACGACGGCGCCATTGATAGCTGCCGAACCGTTAACGGAGGCAGCTGCGAGCCCGCTGGCCGAGGCGCTGATTTGTGCCACGGTCTCAAGGTCGAGCTGCGAATGCGATGCGACAAGAGATAAGAAAACCACAATGTCCCTAGGTTAAGCTCAACGCCCCGGATAAACAACGCAGGTGTGCCTAAGGTCAATCCCCGTCAGACGCTTAATTTCAGCGGAGAGTGAGCATGTGTCCCTCCAAATGGGCTTTAAAGGCAAGAGTTGGCAGAATTGAATCATGACTCTGTCGCAGAACCATCCGATGATCGATGGACGTACCCAAGATTCCGCATTGATTCAGGCCCTGACCGGTCGCGAGCCGTCGCACCATCCGGTGTGGTTCATGCGCCAGGCGGGGCGTTCGCTGCCCGAGTACCTGAAGCTGCGCGAAGGCGTGAGCATGCTCGACTCGTGCCTCGACCCGGCCATGGCAAGTGAGATAACTCTCCAGCCGGTACGCCGCCACAAGGTGGACGCGGGCATCTTCTTCTCCGACATCGTCATCCCGCTGCGCCTGGCCGGCATCGGCGTGGACATCGTCCCGGGCGTCGGCCCGGTGCTGGACACACCGATCCGCACCGCCGAGCAGGTCGCGGCTCTGCCGGAGCTGACCGACGAAGCCCTGGAACCCATCCGCCAGGCAGTGGCCCTGACCGTTGCCGAACTGGGCAGCACCCCGCTGATCGGCTTCGCCGGCGCTCCGTTCACCGTGGCCGCCTACATGGTCGAGGGCAAGCCGAGCCGCGACCACCTGGGCCCGCGCACCATGATGCACGCCGAGCCGGAGGTCTGGGACGCGCTGATGCAGTGGGCCGCCGACGCCTCGGGCAAGTTCCTGCGCGCCCAGGTGGAGGCCGGGGCCTCCGCCGCCCAGCTGTTCGACTCCTGGGCCGGCTCGCTGTCGCTGCCGGACTACCAGAAGTTCGCCGCCCCGTACTCCGCCCGCTCGCTGGACTTCGTGCGCGACCTGGGGGTGCCGCTGATCCACTTCGGCACCGGCACCGGAGAGCTGCTCACCGCCATGCGCGACGTGAACGTGGACACCGTGGGTGTGGACTACCGCATCCCGCTGGGCACCGCGATCGAGCGCCTGGGCCAGGGCGTCTCGGTGCAGGGCAACATCGACCCGGCACTGCTTTCAGCCCCGTGGGAGGTCCTCGAGGCGCATGTGCGCGAGGTCGTCGCCAGCGGCAAGGCCGCGCGCGGGCACGTGGTGAACCTGGGGCACGGCGTTCCGCCGACCACGGATCCGACCGTGCTCACCCGCGTGGTGGAGCTCATCCACTCCCTGTAGCCCGGCAGGACTAAGCTAGGTTTTACAGGCGTCATCGCGGTGGCGGACGCCTCGGGGGCCGACCCCGGGCGTGCGCACCGCAGCAAACGATTCAAAGACAGAAGGTGCATCGGTACGTGAGCAAGGACCAGCGCAGCGAGAACGCGGCGGAAGCCTCGACCCGGACTCCCGCTCCCAAGGCGCGACGAGTCATCGCCTCCGACGCCGCCGCCCACGCGCTGCGCCTGCTGGAAAAGGTGCGCAGCGCCACCGATGCCCAAGCCCACAAGCGCGCCGCCAAGGATGCGCCCGACCCGGCCCCGCATGCTGTAGTGATCGGCGGCGGCGTCGCCGGCCTGGTGGCCGCGCGCGACCTGCGCCAGACCGGGCACCGCGTCACGGTGCTGGAAGCCGCGGACAGCTTCGGCGGGTGCGTGCGCCGCGCCGAGGTCGCCGGCCTGCAGCTGGACGCGGGGGCCGAATCCTTCGCCGTGCGCGGCGGAATCGTCGGCTCCTACCTCGACGAGCTGGACCTCTCCGGCTCCATCGCCGCCACCTCCGGGGCCAGCGCCTGGCTGATCCAGGGCGATGGGGAGAAGATCCTGGCCAACCCGCTGCCCGCGACCTCGCTGATGGGCATCCCCGGCCACGTGCGCACCGACGAGGTGCGCCACATCATCGGCCGCGCCGCCACCGTGCGCGCCGCGGCGGATTTGATCACCCCGATGAGCAAGAAGTGGGCCACCGAGCCGCTGTCGCTGGCCGAGGTGGTGCGCTCGCGCATGGGCCAGGGCGTGCTCGACGAGCTGGTGGCCCCCGTGGTCAACGGCGTGTACTCCACCGATCCGGCGCAGATCGACATCGACGCGGCCGCCCCGGGCCTGCGCGCCGCGCTGCAGTCCACCGGCTCGCTGGCCTGCGCCGTGACCCAGCTGCAGTCCGCCGCCCCGGCCGGATCCCGGGTGGCGGGGCTGGACGGCGGCATGTTCACCATGGTCCAGGCGCTGACCGGCCAGCTGCAGGCCTCCGGGGTGTCGCTGGTGCGCAATTCACCGGTCACCGCGGTCAGCCGCCAGCCGCAGGCCGCGCAGCCCTACACCGTGCACACCCTGGGCCAGGAGCTGAAGGCCGACCGCGTGGTCATCGCGACCCCGGCCGAACCGGCCCTGGGCCTGCTCAATCCGCTGCTGCCGGCCGACGCGCAGATCGCGGGCCACTCCGAGGCCAACGCCATCGCGCTGGTCACCCTCGTGGTGGACAAGCCGGAGCTGGACGAGTCCCCGCGCGGATCAGGCGTGCTGGTCTCGCGCGGCGCCCCGCTGGTGGCCAAGGCGCTGACCCATGCCACCGCCAAGTGGCCGTGGCTGGCCGAGCAGGCAGGGCCGGGCACCCACGTGGTGCGGCTGTCCTTCGGCCGCATCGGGGAGCACGAACCGATCGTCGAATCTGGCGATGACGAGTGGCTCCTCCAGCAGGCGGTCAAAGACGCCTCAAAGATTCTCGGTGTTCAATTGCAGCAGGAAGACGTGCTCGGCAGCGCGGTCTCCCGCTTCAACGACATGGTGCCGCTGCAGGGCGGCGCCGCCGCGCAGCGCCGCGCCAAGGTCCAGCAGGCCCTGGCGGACCTGGACGGCGTGGACGTGGTGGGCGCGTGGCTGGCCGGCACCGGCCTGGCCCGCGTCATCGCCCAGGCCCGCCGCGCGGTGGCCATCAGCGCCCGCTAGCCGCCCCCGCCGACACCAACAGACCCAAGCCAGAACGGCAGATCCAACCCAGATCAGCAGATCCAAGGAGAAACACCAGTGAGCAACGCACCGGAGCACAATTCGCCAGTCATCCGCGAACGCGAAAACGCCGGCGAGAACCCGACCTTCTTCTACACCCTGTGGACCATCTTCAAGCGCTCGGACGCCGTCCCGCGTACCGACGCCGCGGCCGCCGAGTTCGACGCGCTGATTGAGCAGCTGGCCGCCGAGGGCGCCGTCGTGCGCGGCATCTACGACGTGTCGGCGATGCGCGAGGACGCGGACATCATGATCTGGATCCACGGCCCGGCCGCTGAACTGCTGCAGGCCTCCATGCGCAAGATCCGCCGCTCCGCGCTGCTGGCCGGCACGCAGATCGTCTACTCCACCATGGGTGTGCACCGCGAGGCCGAGTTCGCCAAGGACCACTCGCCGGCCTTCGCCCGCGGCGTCGACGCCAAGGGCTGGATGACGGTCTACCCGTTCGTGCGTTCCACCGACTGGTACACCATGGATCCGGCCGAACGCGGAAAGATGCTGCGCGACCACGGAGTCCTGGGCCGCGAGTTCCCCGAGGTGCTGGCCAACACCGTGGCCGCCTTCTCCTTCAGCGACTACGAGTGGCAGATCTGCCTGGAAGCCGATGACATGATCGACCTGGTCGACATGATGCGCCACCTGCGCTACACCGAGGCCCGCCACCACGTGCGCGAGGAAACCCCGTTCTACACCGGCCGCCGCATCAGCGCCGCCGAGGCGCTTGAGGTGCTTCTGTGAGCCAGTCCTTCGATCCGCGCACCGGCTACGACGAGAACGGGCGCATGATTCCGAAAGCCTATGACGCGATCCTGCTCGCCTCCTTCGGCGGCCCCGAGGGGCAGGATGACGTCATCCCGTTCCTGCGCAACGTCACCGGAGGCCGCGGCATCCCGGACGAGCGCCTGGAAGAGGTCGCGGTGCACTACCGCACCAACGGCGGCGTCTCGCCGATCAACGCGCAGAACCGCGCGCTGAAGGCCGCGCTGGAAGCCGAGTTCGCCGCCCGCGGCATCAACGTGCCGATCTACTGGGGCAACCGCAACTGGCACCCGTTCGTGAACGATACGCTGGAGCAGATCGCCGCGGACGGGCACCGCACCGTGCTGCTCATGGGCACCGGCGCCTACTCGGGCTACTCGGCCTGCCGCCAGTACCGCGAGGACCTTGGCCTGGGCCTGCGCGCCACCGGCCTGGAAGGCGTGGTGGAGGTCGACAAGCTGCGCCAGTTCTTCGACACCCCGGCCTTCGTTCAGCCCTTCATCGACCAGCTGCCGGCCTCGCTGGCCTCGGTCCGCGAACAGCTGGACGCCGCCGGAACGCCGGAGGGGAAGATCAAGATCGTGTTCGTCACGCACTCGATCCCCACCAGCGATGCCGACGCGGCAGGCCCGGAGGCCATCCGGAGCACGCTGGACGAGAACCTGTACACCGCCCAGCACCGCGCAGTGGCCGAGCACATCCTGGCCAACGTGCCGCAGGCCGCCGGTCTGGAGCATTCCCTGGTCTACCAGTCCCGCTCCGGATCCCCGCACACCCCGTGGCTTGAACCGGATATCAACGACGCGCTGGAAGAGGACGCCGCAGCCGGCGTGGCGGGCGTGGTGGTGGTGCCGATCGGCTTCATCTCCGACCACATGGAGGTGCTCTGGGACCTGGACACCGAGGCCAAGGACACCTGCGCGCGGCTGGGGCTGGCTTTCGCCCGCGTGCCCACCCCGGGGACGCACCGCGCATTCGTCTCGGGCCTGGTGGACCTGGTCGAGGAGCGGCTGGCCGGCCCCGACGGCAAGCCGCTGCGCGAAGGGCGCCTGTCCGAAACCGCGCTGGGCCCCTGGTTCGACGTCTGCCGCCCTGGCTGCTGCGAAAAGCTTGCCATGGACGGCACCCTGCGCCCGACCATCGGCGCGGTGGACTCAGAGGTAGGAGTGCCGCAGCCATGACCCAGTCCTTCCGAGTAGGAACCCGGGGCAGCGCGCTGGCCACCACGCAGACCGGATGGGCTGCCGACCAGCTGGCGCAGCTGTCCGGCCTTGAAGTCGACACCGTGCTGGTGAAGACCGAGGGCGATGTGGTGACCGGTTCGCTGGCCAACCTGGGCGGCACCGGCGTGTTCGCCGCCGCGCTGCGCCAGCACCTGCTGGACGGCGGCTGCGACCTGGCGGTGCACTCGCTCAAGGACCTGCCCACCGTGCAGCCCGAGGGCCTGGTGCTCGCCGCCATCCCGCCGCGCGAGGACGTGCGCGACGCGCTGTGCGGCCGCGACGGGATGACCCTTGACGAGCTGCCGGAAGGCGCGAAGATCGGCACGGGCTCCCCGCGCCGCGCCGCCCAGCTGCGCGCCTACCGCCAGGACCTTGTGATCGTGGACATCCGCGGCAACGTGCCCACCCGGCTGGGCCGGGTCAAGGGCGTGGGGGACACCCTGGACGACGGCAGCGTGGGACGGGCCACCCAGGGCGACTTGGATGCGGTGATCCTGGCCGCGGCCGGCATGCGCCGGCTGGGACTGGAAAAGCACATCACCCAGTACCTGGACCCGTCGATCATGCTCCCGGCTCCCGGCCAGGGCGCGCTGGCGCTGGAGACCCGCACGGCCGGCACCGACCATGCGGAACTCGACCAGGCGCTGGCCCGCTTCGACGACCTGCACACCCGCCTGCAGGTGGAAGCCGAACGCGCGCTGCTCAACGCCCTGGAGGCAGGCTGCGCCGCGCCGATCGGCGCGCTGGCCCGCGTCCAGGAGAACCAGCTGGTGCTGGACGCCGTGGCCTGCAACCCCGACGGCTCCGAGGTCATGCGCCGCAGCGCGGCCGCCCCGCTGGCCGATGTGGCCGCAGCGCAGGCGCTGGGCCGCGAGCTGGCCAACGGCATGCTGGCCGACGGCGCGGCGGTCATCGCCGGGCTGGCCTAGCAGGCCCATGGCATACCAGGCACTGATCCTGCGCGATGCGGCCCGCGCCGCGGCCACCGTGCAGGAATTCGAGAAGCTGGGCATCACCTCCTGGTGCGCCCGGCTGATCGACGCCATCTGGCCGCAGGACACCGCGGCGCTGTCGTCCATGGCGGCGGCGCTGCGGGCCGGATCCTACGACTGGCTGGTGCTCACCAGCGCCACCACCGTGGCGGTGCTGCACGAGCTGCTGGACGGCCGGCCGCTGCCGCAGTCCCTGGAGCTCGCGGTCGTCGGCGCCAAAACCGCCCAATCGGCCCGCGAGCTGCTGGGCCTGGAGACCGATTTCCAGCCCGAGGTGCAGTCCGCGGCGGGCATGGCCGCGCAGTGGGCCCCGCCGGTCGGGGCGCGCATCTGCTACCCGCACGGGGACCTGGCCAGCGGCACGCTGGGCGATTTCCTGGCCGGCCTGCCGGTGCAGGTGGACGAGGTCATCGCCTACCGCACCGTGGACGCCGGCACCCCGGGCCGCCCCGTGCCCGGGCCAGCTGCGCCGGAACACGTCACACGCCTTGATCCGGCGCAGATCGGTGCGAAACTGGAAGAACTGGATCTGGTGGTGTTCAGCGCCCCGAGCATCGTGCGGCGCTTCGTGCAGCTGGCCGGCGGCCGGCTGCCCGAGCGCGTTCACACGCTGGCCATTGGCCAGCCCACCGCCCGCGCGCTGGAAGCCGCGGGACTCCCGGTGCACGGCACCGCGCAGGACCCCGGGCCGGTCGGCCTGGCGCAGGCCGCACGCGGTGTGCTGGGCATCGACCAGGCCGCGCAGCGCACGGCCGCACCAAGACTTTCGAAGAAGCAAGACTAGAACTGGAGATACGAAGCCATGGGTTTCCCTCAGCATCGACCACGCCGCCTGCGGCAGAATCCGGCCGTCCGAGCGCTGGTTGCGCAGAACGAACTGTCCGCACGCCAGCTGATCCTGCCGGCATTCGTGCGCGAGGGCCTGGCCGAGCCCAACGAGATCACCTCGATGCCCGGCGTCTACCAGCACACCATGGACAGCCTGAAGGCCGCCGCAGCGCAAGCGGTCACGCTGGGCCTGGGCGGCATCATGCTCTTCGGCATCCCGGCCGAACGCGATGAGAACGGCTCGGCGGGCATCGACCCGCAGGGCATCCTGAACCGCGGCATCGCCGCGGTGCGCGCCGAGGTGGGTGATGACCTGGTGGTCATGTCCGACGTGTGCCTGGACGAGTTCACCTCGCACGGCCACTGCGGCGTGCTGGATGCCGACGGCGCCGTGGACAACGACGCCACCTTGGCGATCTACGGCCAGATGGCCGTGGCCCAGGCCCAGGCCGGGGCGCACATGCTCGGCCCGTCGGGCATGATGGACGGCCAGGTCGGCGCGATCCGCGAGGCCCTGGATGCCGAAGGCCACCTGGACACCGCAATCCTCGCCTACAGCGCCAAGTACGCCAGCGCCTTCTACGGACCCTTCCGCGAAGCAGTGGATTCCCAGCTCAAGGGCGACCGCCGCACCTACCAGATGGACGCCGCCAACCGCCGCGAAGCCATCCTGGAAGCCGAGCTGGACATCGCCGAGGGCGCCGACATGATCATGGTCAAGCCGGCCATGAGCTACCTGGACATCGTGCGCGACGTGGCGGAGATTTCCCCGGTGCCGGTCTCCGCCTACCAGATTTCCGGCGAGTACTCGATGATCGAGGCCGCCAGCGCCAACGGCTGGATCGACCGCAGGGCCTCGGTGCTCGAATCCCTGCTGTCCATCAAGCGGGCAGGCGCCGAACAGATCCTCACATACTACGCAGCCGAAGTTGCCGGCTGGCTCAAGGAAGGCAAGTAATACGCATGTCGAACTCTGAAAAGCTCTTTGCCGAGGCCCGCGAGGTCATGCCCGGCGGCGTGAACTCCCCGGTGCGCGCCTTCGGCTCGGTCGGCGGCATCCCGCCGTTCATGGTCGGCGCCAAGGGCGCGTACCTGACCGACGCGGACGGCAAGGAATACGTGGACCTGGTCTGCTCGTGGGGTCCTGCGCTGCTGGGCCACTCGCACCCCGCCATCCAGGCCGCCGTGCATGCAGCAGTGGACCGCGGGCTGTCCTTCGGCGCTTCCACCCCGGACGAGGCGAAGCTCGGCCAGCTGATCAAGAACCGCATGGGCGGGGTGGAGCGCCTGCGCATGGTCTCCACCGGCACCGAGGCCACCATGACCGCCGTGCGCCTGGCCCGCGGCTTCACCGGCCGCGAACTGATCATCAAGTTCTCCGGCTGCTACCACGGCCACCTGGACGGCCTGCTGGCCGATGCCGGTTCGGGCGTCGCCACCCTGGCCCTGCCGGGCTCCGCCGGCGTCACCGCCGCCACCGCCGCTGAAACCCTGGTGCTGCCGTACAACGACCGCGCCGCCGTTCAAGCGGCCTTCGCCGAGCACGGAAGCAACATCGCCGCGGTGATCACCGAATCCGCACCGTGCAACATGGGTGTGGTGACCCCGGAGGAGGGCTTCAACAAGTTCCTCAAGGACACCACCGCCCAGCACGGCGCCCTGCTGATCCTGGACGAGGTGCTCACCGGCTTCCGCGCCTCGGATGCCGGCTATTGGGGCCTGACCGGGCGGGTGGAAGGCTGGAACGCCGACCTGTACACCTTCGGCAAGGTCATCGGCGGCGGCCTGCCGACCGCCGCCCTGGGCGGCCGCGCCGAGGTCATGGACTACCTGGCACCGCTGGGCCCGGTCTACCAGGCCGGAACCCTGTCGGGCAACCCGGTGGCCATGGCCGCCGGCATCGCCCAGCTGGAGAATGCCACCGACGAGGTCTACTCCTTCCTGGCCAAGCAGTCAGCGGCCCTGCAGGATGCCATCACCTCGGCTTTCAACGCCGAGGGCCTGGACCACTCGATCCAGCGTGCCGGCACCCTGTTCTCCGTGGCCTTCGGCACCTCCGCCAACGGCGTGCACAACTACGCCGACGCCCAGAAGCAGGAAGCATTCCGCTACGCGCCGTTCTTCCACTCCATGCTGGACTCCGGCGTCTACCTGCCGCCAAGCGTGTTCGAGGCATGGTTCGTTTCGGCCGCCCACGACGACGCGGCGCTTGACCGGATCATCTCCGCCCTGCCGGCAGCGGCCAAGGCCGCGGCGGCCGCCACGGCCTAGGATTCCGCCCCGGCCACGGGCATCATCGGCTCCCCGCCCATCCGCCCGACACACCACGTGTCGCGCGGATGGGCGGGGAGCCTCCTGCGTTTAATGGCACTGCGCGCTACCGCTCCACGAGTCATGAGTCACAGGACGATGCTCCAAGTCGCTGGGGCTTCGTGGAGCTCTGCCTGCCGGCGTTGCCTGCTCCGGGCGGTTCGGGTCGTGGCATCAACCCACGTCAACCGGATTATTGTTGAACAATATTCGGTGGCCGGTATCCCTCCAATCTGTCGAAACCAGTGCCCTGCTACCTTCTGATCTGGGAAAATGCGGAAAACCGCTCCCATGTTGTACGGCTAGGCTTGTGCGGTAAGTTTTTCTCATTTCATCTCCCAAAGGGATCAAAGTGAGCCTATTTCGTACCAAGCCAGTTGAGAGTTTCCTGGCGGACGCCGCAGGGCCCGGACGTCAGCTCAAAAGGACCCTGAACACCTGGGATCTGATGATCATGGGTGTCGCGGTGTCGGTGGGTGCGGGCATCTTCTCCGTGGGCGCGCGGGCGGCCGCCAATTTCGCCGGCCCCGCCGTCACGGTGTCCTTCGTCATCGCCGCACTGACCTGTGCGATGGCGATCATGTGTTATGCCGAGTTCGCGACCGCGATCCCCGTGGCGGGTTCCGCGTATGTGTTCTCCTACGCCATCATGGGCGAGTTCATCGCCTGGATCATTGGATGGAACCTGATCCTCGAACTGTTCACCGCGGCGGCGGTGATCGCCAAATATTGGGGTATCTACCTCACCGAAGTATTCCAGTTTGCCGGGATCCATCTCTCTCCGACCGTTGGCCTGGGTCCCGTGACCATGAGCTGGGGGCCGTTGCTGATTGTTGCACTGTTCACGGTGCTGCTCGTCTTGGGGACCAAGTTGTCGGCAACTGTCGGGAACGTGTTCACCATCATCAAGATCGCCGTGGTGCTCTTCGTGGTTGTCGCCGGCCTGTTCTACTTCAACGCGGAGAACTTGACCCCGTTCGTCCCCGAGGCGGTTCCGGCCGCCGGGAACGGCACTGCCGGCGTGCTCCAGCAGTCGCTCTTCTCCTTTGCCACGGGAGCCACACCGGCCCAGTACGGCATGGCGGGAGTGCTGGCGGGCGCCGCCTTGGTGTTCTTCGCCTTCGTCGGCTTCGACGTGGTGGCCACCAGCGCCGAAGAGGTCAAGAACCCCAGCAAGACGCTGCCTCGTGGCATCTTCGCAGGCCTGGCGCTCACCACGCTGCTCTACATCGGCGTGTCCTTCGCGCTGACCGGCATGGTTTCCTACAAGGATTTGGCAGCCGTGGAGAATCCGACGCTGGCCACCGCCTTCGCCGCGGTAGGAAACGAAGGCGCGGCCTCCATCATCGCCGTCGGCTCGCTCATCGGGTTGACCACCGTGGTGATGGTGCTGCTGATGGGTTTGACGCGTGTGGTGCTTGCCATCAGCCGCGACGGGCTGCTGCCGCATTCGCTGTCCAAGGTCAGCGCCAAGCGCGGCACCCCGGTGCGCATCACGGTCATCTGCGGCACCTTGGTGGCGTTGGCCGCCGGGTTCACTCGCGTGGATGTGCTCGAAGAGATGATCAACATCGGTACGCTGTCCGCCTTCGTGATGGTCAGCCTGGGTATCCTGGTGCTGCGTCGCAAGCGTCCGGACCTGAAGCCCGCGTTCCGTGTTCCCTTCGGCCCGGTGATCCCGATCGTTTCGGCCCTGCTGTGCACCTACCTGATGTTTAACCTGGCCATCGAAACCTGGCTCTACTTCGTTGTATGGCTCGCAGCCGGCGTACTCATCTACTTCGCCTACGGCCGTCGCCATTCACGGCTGAACGATGACGACGCCGCTGAGGGCGGCGCAGAACTCGAAGACAGCTCGGCGGCATCAGCCCGGTAGCCGCATAACCCGCTGGCCCTGCCGCTGAAGTGGCCCGACCCGCCGGGTTTCTGAAAACACCGATGCATCCGCCTTCCCTGTGATCCAGACGAGGCGGAATACATCGGTGTTTTGTGTTGGTGCGCTGGCATCCGGGAGGAGTACCCTGGGGACCTGTGCCGTTAGATGACTTGATCGTGGCCGGGTCACTGAGATGCCCGGGGGAGCGCGGCCGCGGTGCCGCCGCCGGCCTCGCGGGGCTTGCCTGGCGGACTGGGGATCACCGGATGCAAAAAAACACGGCCGCCCATCCTGGCCAATGACACTGGTCAAAGAGGATGAGCGGCCGAGCAATTCATGCGGTGCCGTGGTGGCTAGAAGGCCGGGATGACGCTTCCGTCGGTCCAGGTGTCCTTGATGTAGGTGCGGACCTCGTCCGAGTGCAGCAGCTCTTCGAGCTTCGCGATGGCCGGGGTCTCTTCGCCTTCACGCCAGGTCAGGAAGTTGGCGTTCGGGTTGTTCTCGCCGGATTCCTGAGCCAGGATCTCGTCCTTGTTCAGCTTGGCCTGGACGATGAAGTTGCCGTTGATGACGGCAATGTCGATCGAATTGTCCTTGGTGTAGTACTGCGGGACCTGCTCGGCGTTGACATCCTTGAGTTCCAGGCCCTTGGGGTTCTTGGCCTTGTCGTCCTGAACGGTGAGCACCGAGTCGGTGTCTTCCAGACCGGCCAGCAGGCCTGCGGATTCCAGCACGCGCATGCCGCGCAGCTGGTTGACCGGGTCGTTGTTCAGCACCACGGTGGCGCCGTCGGTGACGTCTGCTGCCTTGTCGAACTTCTTCGAGAAGACGGTCATCGGCTCGACGTGGATGCCGGCGCCGTGGGCGAACTTGTAGCCCTTCTCGGCAACTTCGGTAGCCAGGTACTTCTCGGTCTGGAAGTAGTTGGCGTCCAGCGACTTGTCGGCCAGGGAAGTGTTCGGGGTGACGTAGTCGTCGATTTCCACGACGTCCAGGTCGATGCCTGCGTCCTTGGCGAGGTTCTCGTCGATGTAGGTCAGGATCTGGGCCTGCGGAACCGGGCTGGCGCCGACCTTGAGGACCACCGGGTTTGCCGGATCCAGCGGCTGGGCCGAGGCGTCGGCGGCAGGTGCATCGCTGCCGCCGCAGGCGGAGAGGGCGAAGATTGCTGCGACACCGGTCAGTGCAAGAGCGAGCTTTTTGCGCATTGCGTATTCCTTAGTTTGATGTGCCGTAAACGGCGTGTGCGAGTGTTTTCTGCCCGGAAGCCGAAGCGTTGCGGGCGACCGCCGGATGGACCGGCGGACGTTTCTAGCGGTGGTCGACCTTGCGGGCGATCAGATCGCCGATGATCTGGACGATCTGCACCATGATGACGATGATGATGATCGTCAGGATCATGATGCCCGGGTTGTAGCGGGTGTAGCCGTAGGTGTAGGCCATGCGGCCCAGACCGCCGCCACCGACCAGGCCGGCCATGGCCGAGTAGCCGATCAGCGTGACCACGGTCGTGGTGATGGCAGAGACGATGCCTGGCATCGCTTCGGGCACCAAGACCTTGCGGATGACCTGCATCTTGGTGGAGCCCATGACCAGCGCGGCGTCGACCTTGCCGGAGGCGACGTCGCGCAGGGCGGTCTCCACCAGGCGGGCGAAGAACGGGACGGTGCCGATGGTCAGCGAGACCGAGGCGGCGACCGGGCCCAGCGAGGTTCCCACGATGATGACCGCGAGCGGAATCAGCGCCACCATCAGGATGGCGAAGGGGATCGAGCGGGTGATGTTCACGATGATCCCGGAGAGGATCGCGTTCAGCCAGCGCACGGGGGCCAAGCCGCCCTTGCCGGTGACGTGGAGCAGGATGCCCAGCAGCAGGCCGACGACGACCGTGACGACACCGGAGATGAGCACCATCTCCACGGTTTCCCAGGTGGCGGTCAGCATGGCTTTCTGGACGGTGGGAGTGAGGAAATCCATGGGTTTACTTGGTTCCCTTCACGGTCACGGCAATGCCGTTCGACAACAGGTAATTGGTGATCGTCTCGACATCCGCATCGAGGGGCAGTTGGATGCGCAGGTGCGCGTACTGCTGGTCGCCCAGCTGTTCCACCGAACCGGCCAGGACGTTGACGTCGATGTTGAAGGTGCGGGAGACCGCTGAAATCACCGGCTCGGTGGCCTGGTCGCCGGTGTACAGCAGGTCCAGGATCGTGCCGACCCCGGCCGAACGCGGAGCGTCCCCGGGCAGCGGCAGCAGGGTGTGGGCCAAGCGGCCCTGGGCATTGGTGATCACCGAGGCGATATCGCCGTGCTCGACGATGAACCCGCCCTCAAGCAGCGATACCGAATCGCAGGCCTGCTTCACCACGTGCATCTCATGGGTGATGATCAGCACCGTGATGTTCAGGCGGTCGCGCAGCTTCTTGACCAGGTCCAGGATCTCGTCGGTGGTCTTGGGATCCAGGGCGCTGGTGGGCTCGTCGCACAGCAGGACATCCGGATCGGTGGCCAGGGCGCGGGCGATGCCCACACGCTGGCGCTGGCCGCCGGAAAGCTGGGAAGGGTAGGCCTTGGCGAACTTGGTCAGGCCCACGAGCTCCAGCAGCTCGGCGACCTTGGCGGCGATCTGCTTCTTCGGGGTGCCGGTGAGCTCTAGCGGGTAGCCGACGTTCTGCTCGGTGGTGCGTGAATCGAAGAGGTTAGCGTGCTGGAAAACCATGCCGATCCGGCGGCGCGCGTCGCGCAGCTCGTCCGCGCTGACGTTGGTCAGCTCCTTGCCGTTAACCGCGACGGTCCCGGATGTGGGCTGGTCGAGCAAGGTCAGGCAGCGGACGAGGGTGGATTTGCCAGCTCCGGAATGTCCGACGATGCCATGAATTTTCCCGGTAGGGACTTCAAGGCTGACCCCGCCGAGGGCGACAACGTCATTGCTTCCCTGGCGGTAGACCTTGCGCAGGTCACTAACTGTGATCACTAGGCGTGTTCCTTCAGGTTCTCAGAGGGTGTTAGAGAGTACCCCCCATTCAATCACTATCGAACAAAATCGCCCGAATGACCCCTTGTGCTTGGTCATCGTCCTTAATATCGGGTATTGGCAGGGTGGATGTCGAATATACTTCGCGCGACGGCGGTGATATATGAACGAATGACCTGTTTCGCGGCGTGCTAGGGCTGCCAGGACGGGCTGTGAAGTGCATTACCCACCCCCGGTGCTCCGGCCGGGGAGCCTGGTCCTAGTCGTCCTTGATGGGCCACGCGCCGTCGACGACCGCCTCCGGCTTGGTCTTGCGCAGGTAGGCCTGGAAACTCTCGGCCTGCTCGCGCGCCCAGCCGATCTGCCAGCCGTGCAGCACCTGCGGGTCGACCTGCAGCTGGGGGTACTTCTCCGCGATCGCCCGGGCCACCGCCACGCAGGCCACGGCGTCGGCGAAGGAAGTGTGCGCATTCTCCAGCACCACTCCGTAGTGCTCGCAGGCGGCGCCCAGGGTCCGCTTGCCCTTGCGCCACTTGTCGACCTGCTTGTCGATGATGAACGGATCGATCACGTTGCCCGGGATGAACGGAGGCATGTCGTAGCGCAGCGCCTCGGAATGCAGCACCGAGAAATCGTAGGAGGCGTTGAAGGCGATCAGCGGAGCCTGCTGGGAGGCGAAGGCGAGCAGGCCCAGGATCTCCCGCACCGCCTGCGGGGCCGGAATGCCCTCGGCGCGGGCCTTCTCGGTGGAGACCCCGTGCACGGCCGTGGCCGCTTCGGGAATCTCGATCCCCGGATCAACCAGCCACTCGCGTTGGTTGACGATGTTCTCCTGCGCATCGAGCAGCACCACCGAAGCGGTGACGATGCGCGCGGTGGCGGTGTCAACGCCGGTAGTTTCCAAGTCAAAGCCTACGGCGAGGCCGTTCTGCCATTCAGTCATGGTTCAACGCTACAGCCCTGCGCAGACATGTCGGGTCTTGGACGCACCGGATGTGGAACACGGCGGCCGGCTTGGCACAATGGATTCATGACCCGAGCCCCGCGCGATGATTCACTGGCCTATCCCGACGCCGTCCACGAGCTGGCCCGGCTGGTCCCGCGCGGCGCGGTCCTGAGCTACGGCGACGTGGCCGAACTGCTGGGCGCAGGCTCGGCCCGGCAGTCGGGCAAGGCCATGGGTTCCGCCCCGCTTGGCACACCATGGTGGCGGATCCTGCGGGCCGATGGAACGATCACCGGTGCGCTCTTGGCGGAAGCCAGCCCGCACTGGGCCGCCGAGGGGCTCGCGGCGCCGGGCCGGCGGATCGACATGAACATCAAACGCTGGAAGCCCGGCCCCGAGCAGTGGGAACGCATCGACAAATTGCGTGCGGCATTGGGCAACCCGAAAATGTCCGAGGCGGATGATCAACTATGAATATGCACGACGTACCCGCCGAGGAATCGGCCCCGCTGCTGGACACCCTGGCCAGCGCCCGAACACCCCTGCTGGTCACCGGAGCCCCCGGCACCGGCAAGACCACCGCGCTCATCGACACCGCCGTGGCCCGCCTGGACGCCGGGCTGGACCCGCTGTCGCTGCTGGTCATCGCGCCCACCCGCCTGAGCGCCGCCTCCATCCGCGACGAGCTCAGCCGCCGCGCCCAGCGCACCTTCACCGAACCGGTGGTTCGCACCTGGTCCGCCTACGCGTTCGACCTGATCCGCCGGGCCAGGGTCGAAGGGCTGCTTCCCTTCATCGAGCGCTCCCCGCGCCTGCTGTCGGGCCCCGAGCAGGACACCCTCATCGGCAGCCTGCTCGAAGGCCATGCCCAGGGGCTGACCCCGGGCCCGGGCTGGCCGGCGGACCTCGACCTGGCGGTTCCGACCCGCGGTTTCCGCAAGGAGCTGCGCGAATTCTTCGACCGCGTCTCTGAGCTTGGCTTGGACCCGGCCGACATCGCGGACTACGGCCAGGCGGTGGGACGGCAGGAATGGATTGCCGCGGCCCTGTTCTACCAGGAATACCGCGACCTGCTGGACCTGGGCAACGCCGAGGCCTTCGACCCCGCGGGCCTGATCACCCGGGCCGCGCAGCTCCTGGAAGAAAACCAAGACTTCCTGCACGCCGAGCAGGACCGCCTGCAATTGATCCTCGTGGATGACCTGCAGGAAGCCACGCTGTCCCAGCACCGGCTGCTGGCGCTGCTGGGCCGCGACCGCCCGCTGCTGGCCTTCGCCGCGCCGGACAGCGTGGTCCAGGGGTTCCGCGGTGCCCGCGCCGACCAGCTGCACCGTTTCTCCGAGCGCTACACCAGCGCAGCGGACGCGCGGATCCTGGAGCTGTCCACCGGCTACCGCATGGGCCCGGAGATCACCGAGGCCTGGCGCCGCATCGTCAAGCGCATCCCGGTGGCCACGGGAACCAGGGGCCGCGCCGTGGAACCGGTCGCCGCCGCCGGCAAGGGTGCCGCCCGGGCGCTGACCTTCGAGAACTCCACCCTGGAGGAGCGCTTCATCGCCCAGCGCATCGTGCAGCTGAACCTGTTCGAGGGCAAGGACCTCTCGGACATCGCCATCGTGGTGCGCAACGGCTCGCAGGTGCGCTCGCTCAGCCGCTTCCTGGAAGGCCAGGGCATCGCGGTGCAGGTGCCGCCGGCGGAGATCCCGCTCAAGGACGAGGCGGCCGTCCGCCCGCTGCTGGACCTGCTGGACCTGGCCTTCGCCGACGGCGCGGCCGAGGACCCGCTGCTGATGCAGAACCTGCTGCTTTCGCGCTACGGCATGAGCACCGCGCTGGAGATCCGCCGGCTGCGCCAGCTGCTGCGCCAGCAGGAATCGGCCCGCGGCGGCCGGCGTTCCAGCCAGGAGCTGCTCGAAGCCTGCCTGAGCGAGCCGGAGCTCGCCGCAGACCTGGGCAAACCGGCCTTCGGCCTGCAGCGCCTGCTGAAGATGTTCACCGCGCTGCGCGAGGAACTGGCCACCGGCACCGCCACCCCGGAAACCGCATTGTGGGTCATGTGGGAGGCCTCCGGGCGTGCCAAGTCCTGGCGGGAGGAAGCCCTGGGCGCCGGAACCAGCGCGCGCCGGGCCGACCACGACCTGGACGCGGTCCTGTCCCTGTTCCAGGCCGCCGAGCGATTCGTGGACCAGCTGCCCGGCGCGAGCGTGGAGCAGTTCATCGAGCACATCCTGCACCAGGAACTGCCCATGGACTCGCTGGCCAGCCGCGGCGCCGGGGGCCAGCACGTCACGGTGCTGACCACCGCGGCCGCCGCGGGCAAGCAGTGGCCGATTGTCTTCATCCCGGGGCTGCAGGAAGGCTCCTGGCCGAACCTGCGGCTGCGCGGCGAGCTGCTGGGTTCCAACGCGCTGGCCGACGTGGTGGAGCACGGCATCGGCTTCCTGTCGAGCCGGACCCCCACCCACCTGGTCCGCCAGATCCGCAGCGACGAGCTGCGCAGCTTCAGCAACGCGGTCTCCCGCGCCGGCTCGCAGCTGATCTGCACCGCCGTGGACAACGAGGACTCCCAGCCCTCCTCCTTCATGGACCTGGTGGAACCGCCCGGAGACGAGGGCCGCGCGCCCACCCCGGTGCCGCGCATCCGCGCGCTGCCCGCCCTGGTGGCGGAGCTGCGCAATACCGCCGAACGCGCCAAGGCCGCGCAGCTCGGCGCGATCGCCCCGCCTCCGCAGGTCAGCGCCGAGGACTTGTACCAGGACGCCGCCCAGGTGCTGGCCGGGCTGGCCGCCCAGCCGCGCACCGTCCGCGGGGCGCACCCTTCCTCATGGTGGGGCATGCTGCCGTTGAGCAGCCAAGGCCCGGTCATCCCGGAAGGCCAGCCGCGCAGGATCTCGCCCTCCAAGGTCGAGACGCTGGTCAAGTCTCCGCTGAACTGGTTCGTGCAGAGCGCCGGGGGCACCGCAGCCCACGACTTCGCCGCCTCGCTGGGAACGCTGATCCACTCCATCGCCGAGGAGCACCCGGAGGCCAGCGGCTCCGAATACGAGCGCATCCTCGAGGAGCGCTGGCCGGAACTGGAGAAGCTGGAGAACTGGGAAGGCCAGCGGGACTTCGACCGGGCCAACTCGATGCTGAAGAAATTCGCCCAGTACTGCGTGGCCGCGCGCCAGGAAGGGCGCACGCTCGTGGCCCGCGAGCTGCCCTTCAACGTGGAGGTCCCCACCGAGGGCGACCCGGTGCAGATCCGCGGCGTCATCGACCGCGTCGAAGCCGACGCCAACGGCAGGGTGACCGTGGTGGACCTGAAGACCGGCGCCTCGGCGCCGAGCAAGAACGACGTGCTGGAACACGCCCAGCTGGGCGTCTACCAGACGGCCATCCAGCTCGGGGCCCTGCAAGAGCACCCCGACACCGCAGGGCTGTCGGACGACCCCGCCGGCGCGTCGCTGGTCTATGTGGGAACCTCCGCCAAGAGCCCGGCGCTGCGCGACCAGCCGGCCCTGGGCGAGGACGACTGGGCCCGCACGCTGATCCTGGAAGCCGCCGAACTGATGGGCCACACCGAATTCACCACCCGGCACGTGGCCGGATCCGCAGGCCTGCTGGGCAGCTGCACCCTTCCCGAAATCTGTCCGCTGTGCAACGAAGGACGTCAGGTGACCGAGCCATGAGCACTATCATGTACACCCCGCAGGAGCTCTCCGAAGCGCTGGGGGAGACGTTCCCGCCCACCGACCAGCAGGCGCAGATCATCAGCGCCCCGCTGGAACCCATGCTGGTCATCGCCGGCGCCGGATCCGGAAAAACCAAGACCATGGCGGACAAGGTGGTCTGGCTGGTCGCCAACCAGCTGGTGCGGCCGGAGGAAATCCTCGGCGTGACCTTCACCCGCAAGGCCGCCGGTGAGCTGTCGGTGCGCATCCGCGCCAAGATCGCCCAGCTGGTGGCCACCGGCCTGCTCAGCGAGGAAACCACCCGGGACTTCCTGGACCCGGCGGTGTCCACCTACCACTCCTACGCCAACACCCTGGTGCAGGACCACGGGCTGCGCCTGGGGCTGGAAGAGGACACCGTGCTGCTGGGTGCCGCGCAGTCCTGGCAGCTGGCCCATTCGGTGCTGGAAGGCTATACGGGGGACTACCACCACCTGAACAGCGCCACCAGCACGCTGATCGACGCCATCGTGTCCTTCAGCTCCGAAGCGGCCGAACACCTGCTCACCGCGCCCGAGGCCCACAGCTGGATCGACGACCTGGTAGCCCGGCTGCGCACCCTGCCGATGGATCCGGAGAAGAACAAGGCGCCGACGCAGGCCGCGCTCAAGCTCATCGACAAGCTGGCCTCCCGCGCCACCATTGCGCAGCTGGCCGAGGACTACGCGGCGCAAAAGAAGAAGCTCGGCGTCATGGACTACGGCGACCTGGTTGCCCACGCGGCCACCATCGCCCAGCAGGTTCCCGCCGCCGCGCTCGCCGAACGCACCGCGCACAAGGTCGTGCTGCTGGACGAGTTCCAGGACACCTCGCACGCCCAGATGGTGCTGTTCTCCGAACTCTACGGCCAGGGCCACCCGGTGACCGCGGTGGGCGACCCCAACCAGTCGATCTACGGCTTCCGCGGAGCCAGCGCCGGCCAGCTGTTCCGCTTCCCGGAGAAGTTCCCGATCCACCGCCCCAACGGCCGCGAGCTGGCGCACGTCAACCACCTGACCATCGCCTGGCGCAACACGGTCAACGTGCTGGAAGCCGCCAACGCCATTACCGCCGGCTCCGCGCAGTCCACCGGGCCGGTGGCCGTGAAGCCGCTGGAGCCCTCGGCCTTCGCCATGCCCGGTCGCGTGGTGCTCAACCGCTGCGCCACGGTGCGCCAGGAAGCCGAAGCCATCGCCGATTTGATCCAGGCCGAGGGCTTCGTCGCCGCCGATGGCACCGTGCGCACCAGTGCCGTGCTCTCGCGCAACCGCGGGCAGCTATCCTCCATGGCCGAGGTGCTCGACGAACGGGGCATCGCCTACCAGTTCGTGGGCCTGTCCGGGCTGCTGAGCACCCCCGAGCTGACCGACCTGGTCGCCTGCCTGCACGTGCTGGTGGATCCGCTGCGCTCGGACAAGCTCATGCGGCTGCTGGCCGGCGCGCGCTGGCGGCTGGGCGCCGCGGACCTGACGGCTTTCGCCGACTGGTCGCGCCAGCTCGAACGCCGCCGCGCCCGCGGGCTGAACCCGCAGGAAATCCAGAACGGGACCGGGGAGGAATCCGAGCCGGCGTTGGAGGCGGCCCGTGCGGAGCTGAATGACGGGGCCAGCCTGGTCGAAGCGCTGGACTACCTCCCTCCGGAGCACTGGACCAGCGGGGACGGACGCCGGCTGAGCGCCGAAGGCCGTTCCCGGCTGGTGCAGCTGCGCGAGGAGCTGGCCGGGCTGCGGCTGCTGGCCAATGACGACCTGGATACGCTGATCCGCGAGGTCGAACGATCCATGAACCTGGATATCGAGGTTGCCGTCCGTCCCTGGGTGGACCGCGACAAGTCCCGGGCGAACCTCGACGCCTTCGCTGACGTGGTCCGCGAGTACTGCCGCAATGCGCCGCGTGTGGAACTGGCCGGATTCCTGATGTGGCTGGAACAGGCCGCCGAAAAGGAAAAGGGGCTGCCGCTGCCGGGTGAGGACGCGGATCCGAGGGCCGTGCAGCTGCTGACGGTGCATGCCTCCAAGGGCCTGGAATGGGACACCGTGGCGGTCATGTCGATGAATGACGGGGTGTTCCCCGGCTCCAAGTCAGACCGCTGGACCAGCGGCGACAAGGCCGTGCCGTGGCCCTTGCGCGGGGATGCGCGGGATTTGCCCCAGTGGGACACCGACCAGAGTTCGCTCAAGGAGCTGCTCGAAGCCGAATCCGTGTTCACCTCCGATGTGGAGGACCACCACATCGCGGAGGAACGGCGCCTGGCCTATGTGGCGGTGACCCGCGCCAAGACCCTGCTGGTCTGCAGCAGCAGCATCTGGACGAACAGCCGCACCAAGCCGACCGAACCGTCGTTGTTCTTCACTGCGTTGATGCCGCTGGCAGAAGGGGAGCATCCCCGGGCCCAGATCGGCGTGTGGGTCAAGGACGAAGACGCGCCCGAGCAGAACCCCAGCCGCATGACGCCGCTGGAAGCCGACTGGCCCTATGACCCGCTGGCCGGACCCGAGATCCGCGGCGGCGTGGCCAAGAGCCCGCATCCGTATTCGCGGCGCAGCGTGCTGCAACAGCTGGCGCAGGATGTTGTGTCTGCTGACCAGCACCGCGAGATCAGCACCGATGTCGGGCGGGCCTGGGCCGAAGAAGCGCAGCGACTGGTCGCCCAGCGGGAATTCCTGGCGAACAGGGAACGCGGCATCGAAGCGCCCGAACATGTGCGCGCCTCGCTGTTCGTGGAGCTGGCGGAAGATCCCGTCGAGGTGCTGGAGAATCTGCGCAGGCCGGTGCCCCGCCGCCCGGGGCTTGCCGCCCGCCGCGGCACCGCGTTCCACGCCTGGATCGAGGAGTACTACGAGAAGACCGCGATGCTGGATTTGGGCGACTTCATGGAGCCGGCCGACAGCTACCTGGACGACGCGCTGGATTTGGCATCCATGAAGGAGGCGTTCCTCGCCAGCGAATGGGCGCAGCTGTCGCCAGCCTATGTGGAGGTGCCGCTGGAAACGCGGGTCGGCCCGGTCGCGGTGCGCGGTCGCATCGACGCGGTGTTCCGCCTGGAGGACGGCACCTGGTTGATGCTGGACTGGAAGACCGGGCGGGTGCCCTCAGGCAAGGATTTGAAGAGCAAGCTGGTGCAGCTGGCCGTCTACCGGCTGGGCTGGTCCAGGCTCCACGGAATTCCCTTGGAGCAGATCAAGGCTGCCTTCTACTACGTTGCCGCGGGTGTGACGATCCATGCAGAGCATCTTTCCGGCGAGGAAGAGCTCGAGGAAATGATCACCGCTGCCTTTGAGCAATTGACCGACGGGGAACCGGCCGGCACCCGGTAGGGCTCACCTGGAGGAGTCGGGTCCGTCCTCTGCCGAGGGGGCGGATTCCTCCTCCGGCGCCGCCGGATCGGAGGCGCCGGGACCTGCCTGGCGTTCTCCGGCCTTCGCGGCGGTCCCGGGGGCCGCGGCGTTGGCTGGATTCCCGGCCTTGGGCTGGGGGTCCGGCTCGGCGCCATTCGAGGCGGCTCCGTTCGGGGCTTCCGCCGGTGCAGCAGCTGAAGCGTTGCCTCCCAGCGCGGTGACCTTGGAAGAATTGACGGTCGGGGCCGAAGACTTGGGCACCATTACGGGGCGTTCGCTTGCCGGCGCCGGCGGTGCCGGGCTTGCGGCAGGTGCCGCCGGGGTGCCCAGCGGGCGCGGCGCTTCGACGACGGACAGCGGCTGGCCGCCGTACTCGGCGATATTCCGGTCCAGTTCCTGGAGCATCTCCTCGGCTTCGGCGATGCGTTCGGCATCCTTGCTGTCCAGCGACTTGACCAGCCATTGGGCCAAGGCGAACTCGGCGGCGAGCGCCGCCCGGCGCATGATGTGCGGGTCGGCGGATTTTCCGCGGGCCTCGACGTAGGCGGCGAACACGCGCTCGCTGAAGTTCTGGTCCTCGATGGCCGACAGCCACGCAAAATCGTCCGCCGGGTCCCCGACATGCAGGTCGGTCCAGCCCTTGACGGCGGTAATGCTCGACTGGGAAATCTGGATCTGCTCTTCGTCGAAGTCGCCGTGCACCACGGCTGCGTTGAAGCGCCACAGGGAGACGTCTTCCATTGCATGCTCCCAGCGGCGCAGCAGCCGGCTGGGAACCTTGCCGGTGGCGGCTGCGGTATCCAGCTCGTTGAGCTTGCGCTGGCGCACCTCGTCGGCGGTGTAGGTCGGAAGCCCGGCGATCTCCACGGACTCATCGGGAATCTGGTGGATGGCCGCCATGCACTGTCCCAAGGCGGCCGCCAAGCGGCTGCCCTCGTCCACCAGTTCGTCCAAGTTCGGAACCCGGCCCGGAAGATCCTTGTAGACGAAGGTGCGCAGCGAACCCTGGCGCACCGTGCCGGCCACGCTGGGCAGGGCGAAGGGCAGGGAAGCGCGGACCTTCGCGGAGAAAGCGCGCAATGCCGACAACTCCGCTTCCAGCCTCATGCTGGCTTCGTCATGGCGCGGCGAACGTACGCGCCAGCGGTGCTTCTGCGCGTCGACGATCAGGGCTGAATCGAAGTCTTCTGCATCATCGGATAGCGCGGCAAAGCCCACCGGTGACAATCCGGGTACAGCGGCGGTGGCAATTGCGGCGAGTTCCATGGCAGTGCGTTTCACAATGTCCACCGTATGCGAGATTCCTTTCGGCATCGTTGAATGACGCACGGAAGATGCGCCGTTTTCCAGCGAAATACCGGTGTTGCGATGAAGATCATTGTCAATTATTTCCACAGCGTCTTGCTGGCGCGTTCCCGTCTCCTCGAAGTGCACTAGGTTAGAAGTATGGCGTTGGCAGACATTTACCGTTCACCGATTAGTGGTTTGAGCTTTTCCCGGTCACAGATTCACCGACCTTTGACGGAACGCGACGATCCGGAAAAGCTGCCGCGAGCCCTCTCCGAAGCGTCCACCCGGGTTCTGCTGCTCTCCGAGGCCGGTGCCGCCGTCACCGGCGGCCAACTGCTGTTTCTCGACGGTCCTGCCTACGTGCCGCAGGCCGATGACCGCCAGGTGTTCCTCGGATCCCATGGGGCGCAGAGCTTCGTGCTGGCCATCGTCAGTTCCGAGCATTACCCGCAGATCGCCCCCGAGCAGTGGATCAGCCTGCGCGAGGCATTCACCGTCCTGGGCAGCATCGAAGCGGAGCTTTTTGTCGAAGCCCAGGCCATCGCGAACTGGATCCGAACGGAAAAGTTCTGCCCGCGGTGCGGATCGGCAACCCGGTCCGCCACCTTCGGCTGGGGCCAGCGTTGCGTGGCGAATGGCCACGAACTGTTCCCGCGCACCGATCCAGCGGTCATCGCCGCGATCATCGACGCCGAGGATCGCATCCTGCTCGGAGCCAATGCGACATTCCGAACGCACATGTATTCGGTCCTGGCAGGCTTCGTGGAAGCCGGCGAGTCCTTGGAGTCCGCGGTGCGCCGCGAGATCTTCGAGGAATCCGGCGTCCATGTGGGGGATGTCGCCTACCGCGGCTCCCAGCCGTGGCCGCTGCCCCGTTCGCTCATGCTCGGCTTCACCGGGGAAGCGTTGAGCACCGAGCTGGTCCCGGATGGCGCCGAAATCCAGGACCTGCGCTGGTTCACCCGTGAACAGCTCGGCGCGGAATTGCGCGCCGGCAGCCTGCAGATTCCCCGCGGTGCATCCATCGCGCATGCATTGATCAAGTCCTGGTACGGCGAGGACCTTCCGGAGGCATCCAAATAGTGAGCGCGTACGACAACCCTCCAATCCACGACCTGCTGGCCGGCCTCGATGCCGAGCAACGGGAAGCCGCTGAAACCCTGCGCGGACCACTGTGCATCCTTGCCGGTGCCGGCACCGGTAAAACCCGGGCCATCACGCACCGCATAGCCCACGGCGTCCATTCGGGCATCTACAATCCGACCAGTGTGCTGGCCCTGACCTTCACCACCCGCGCCGCCTCGGAAATGCGCACCCGGCTGCGCCAGCTCGGCGCCGCCGGGGTGCAGACGCGCACCTTCCATGCCGCCGCGTTGCGCCAGCTGCAGTATTTCTGGCCCCAGTCCATCGGCGGAACCCTGCCGAATCTGGTGGAGCACAAGGCGCCGCTGATTGCCGAGGCCGCCCGCAGGCTGCGCATTTCCAGCGACCGTGCCATGGTGCGGGATCTTGCGGCCGAGGTCGAATGGGCCAAGGTCTCCATGCATTCCCCGGAAAGCTACGCCAAGATCGTTGAAAGCCGCGAAATGCCCAATGGCCTGGCCCCGGTGAGCATGGCCCGGATCTTCCAGACCTACGAGGAGCTCAAGGACGACCGCAGCGTCATCGACTTCGAGGATGTGCTGCTGCTGACCAGCGCGATCCTGGAAGAGGACGAAAAGGTGGCGGCCAGCGTGCGCCTGCAGTACCGGCATTTCGTGGTCGACGAGTATCAGGACGTTTCGCCGCTGCAGCAGCGGTTGCTGGACTTGTGGCTTGGAGCCCGGGACGAACTGTGCGTGGTCGGCGATGCATCGCAGACCATCTATTCCTTCACCGGGGCGCGCCCGGACTACCTGCTGAACTTCGGAACCCGCTTCCCGGAAGCGAAGATCGTCAAGCTCGTGCGCGACTACCGTTCGACCCCGGAAATCGTTTCCCTGGCGAACAAAGTGCTTGCCACCCGCCGTATCGAAACCGCGGTGCCCGACCGCACCGTCACCTGGCCGGAGCCGCTGGAGCTCGTGGCCCAGCGGGACCACGGGCCCGCCCCCGAATTCTTCGAGGCGACCGATGACGAGAACGAAGCCGACGAGGTCGCCCAGCGGATCAAGATGCTGGTCAAGCAGGGCCAGGACATCTCAGAGGTTGCGGTGCTGTATCGCACCAACGGGCAGTCGCAGGCCTTCGAGCAGGCACTGACCGCCCATTCGATCCCGTATGTCATGCGCGGCGCCGAACGCTTCTTCTCGCGACGAGAAGTCAAGGAAGGAATGCTCGCCCTGCGTGCGGCGCTGAACGTTTCGCAAGACGAGAACGTGGCGCAGCTCGTCCGCGACGTGCTTTCCTCCCACGGGTATTCCGCCGCTGCGCCCAGCGGCGGCACCGGCGCCGTGAGGCAGCGCTGGGAATCGCTTTCGGCACTGGTGCGCCTGGCCGACGAACTCGTCGAGGGCCGCAAGACGCAGGGGGAGAAGGCGACGCTGCATGATGTGGTCCGCGAGCTCGAAGAGCGCGCCGCGATCCAGCACGCACCGACCCTGGACGGCGTGACACTGGCATCCTTCCACGCCGCCAAGGGCCTGGAATGGGACGTGGTGTTCCTGGCCGGCCTGAGCGACGGACTGGTCCCGATCACCTATGCCAAGGACCAGGCCGGATACGACGAAGAACGCCGCCTGCTCTACGTGGGCATCACCCGTGCCCGCATCCGCTTGTACCTGTCCTGGTCGCTCGCCCGGACCCCGGGCGGTCGTGCCCACCGCTACCCTTCGAGGTTCCTGGACGGCATTAAATCGGTGCGCCAGGCCAGCAGCAGGCAGCAGGCCCCGGCCAAACGCCGCGAGCAGAAGGTGACTCCGGCGGTGTGCAGCACCTGCGGCTCCTTCCTCACCAGCGCCAAGGAACGCAAACTCAAGCGCTGCTCCTCCTGTCCGGCGACCTACGACGAAGCCCTCTTCGAAGCGTTGCGTGCTTGGCGCTCGCAGGTAGCCAGCTCGAACTCGGTTCCGGCCTTCGTGATCTTCACCGATGCGACGCTGATGGCCATCTCGGAGCATCGGCCGACCTCTGAGCAGGCGCTGGGCAAGATCTCCGGGGTGGGCCGCAGCAAACTGGAACGCTACGGCCAGGCCGTGCTGGAAGTGCTCTCCGACCACCTCGGCTAGGTTTTGCACAACCGGTGCCCGCGGCACAACAACCGCGAGGCCCCGGCCTATGGTGAACCGTAGCCACGCGGCTCGTATCCGGTCCCCGGATGCCTGCCCCAGTCCTGAAGGGAACGCGCCCATGCCTGCCTTGCCGAAGACCATAGACTTCGTGGCCTTGGACGACATTCCGGTGCGCGTCGTGCGGTCGGCCAAACGGCGGAAGACGATTTCCTCCCAGTGGAGGGAAGACCGGCTTGTCGTCCAGGTGCCTGCGGCGCTGGATGAACGCTCGGAACGGATGCTGGTCGACGAGATGGTCAAGAAGTACCGCCGCAATCGTGTCCAGCGTGCCGAGGCGACCAGCGACGCGGGCCTCGCGGCCCGGGCCGAGCAGTTGGACCGTCGCTATTTCGGAGGCCTGGCGCAGCCGGTCTCCGTGCGCTGGGTCAACAACCAGAACAAGCGCTGGGGGTCGGCCAGCGTGTTTCAAAAGACGATCCGGCTTTCCTCGAAGCTGCTGCACACCCCTCAGTGGGTGCAGGACTTCGTGCTGGTGCACGAGCTTGCGCATCTGGTGGCGCCCAGGGACGGCCACGGCGCTACGTTCCAGGCACTGCTGGACAGGTTTGAACGCCGCGCCGAGGCCGACCAGTACCTGGCCGGTTTCAGCGCAGGTTACCGGGCCCACGCAGCGGACACCGGACAGGATGCGGCCGAGGCGGGCGGGTTCGACGGCGACGAGGACGAATAGTCTGTTCCTTCACGGGGCACCGACGCTTTTCAGCCGGGACAGCAATGGTGCGGGCGCCGAATCGAGAAGATTCGGCGCCCGCACCACGTTACCGGTCCCGGAGAACAGGCTAGGCCTTGGGATCCTGCGGATCCTCGTCGTTGTTCTCATCCTTCGGCGCTTCGGCGACGGGGTCGATGCCGTCGAATTCGCCGTTGAGCAACTTGCCCAGGGCCACGTCGAATTCGTCGAATTCTTCGGCGGCCTCTTCACGGCGCTTGGTGAAGCCGGCGGGATCGCTCAGGTCCGCTTGGGTCGGCATCAGGTCTGGATGGTCCCAGACGGCGTCGCGGCCGTCGATTCCCCGCTCGTTGAACAGGTGCTCCCACAGGGCCGCCGCTTCACGCAGCTTGCGCGGGCGCAGTTCCAAGCCGACCAAGGCGGCAAACGTCGACTCCGCCGGTCCGCCTGATGCGCGGCGGCGGCGCATGGTCTCGCGCAGGTGGCCTGCGAACGGCAGGTTCTGGGCCGCTTCGGAGACGACATGGTCGACCCAACCTTCGATCAGAGCCAAGGTGAGCTCCAGATTTTCCAAGGCCTTGTCCTGGGTCTGGGTGCGCTGCGGGGTGAACAGCCCCTCGCCGAGCATGGACTGCAGCGCTTCGGGATTCGACGGGTCGATCCCGCGAACTGCTTCCTCGATGCGCGACATGTCGATGTGGATGCCGCGGGCGTAGGACTCCACGGCGCCGATGAGCTTGGCGCTCAGCCAGGGTACGCGGTTGAACAGGCGGGCGTGGGCGCTTTCGCGCAGCACCGCATAGAGCAGCACTTCCTGCTCCGGAATTTCCAGGCCGTCGCCGAACGCGGAAACGTTGGTTGCCACGATGCCCGGGGTCGTGCCGGCCAGCGGCAACCCGATATCGGTACCGCCAAGCACGTCCTTGGCCAGTTCTCCCAGCGCGGAGCCGAGCTGCATGCCGAACATGCTGGCGCCGAGGTTGCGGAACATGCCGTCGGCGTTGCCGAGCATGCCCTTCATCTCCTCGGGAATCTGGTCCTTCATGGCACTGGTAATCGCCTGGGCCACGGATTCAGCCACCGGCTCGGTGATCTTCTTCCAGGTGCCCAGCGTCTTGTCGTACCAGCGCTTGCGGGTCCACGCCTCGATGGGGGCGGAACCTGCTTCGAAAACGGTGGAGTTGTTCAGCCACAGGTCCGCCAGGTAGGACGCGTCGGTGATCGCGCTTTGGCGTGCAACCGAAACCTCGGGGTCTTCGCTGGCGTAGGCCTGCAGGGCGGTGTCGGAGGCGAGCTTCCAGTTCACCGGACCGGATGACGCATTGCTGCTCATCATTGCTGACATCATGGCCTGCGCCTGCTGCATCATTTTCTGCATCGCCGCCGGGTCGCCCTGGGCCCCCAGGGCGTCTCGCAGCTGCGGTGGAAGATTATTTGGGTCGAATCCGCTGCCGAAGAGCTGACCAAACATCGCAGAGAACGGATCCTGCGGGTTGTTCTCGTCGTCGTTACCGTCGGGGCGGTTATTCGGGGGGTTCTGTGCCATGTAGTTAAAACTACCGCCTGCGGCTGGGAGTTCGCAGTCGGAATAGTCCCAGTTCGCTTTCGGCACATAGATTATGAACGCTTCCTCATGAATTTCACAGCATGCCTTCAGTAGGGTTAACAGTAGCCTTGCCACTCTCGGCATTGCTGCACCAATTTTCCGTCAGGAGCAGGGTACGTGTACGAACAGGAACCAGTCATTTCAGCCAGCGACCCGGCTCCTACCGGTGCGCCTGGCAGGGGTTTCTCGCGAGTGCAGCGCACCAGCGCCGGAATGATCGCCCTGCTGCTCATCGGCGTGATGATGTTCCTGCCCACGAACTTCGTGATCCGTTCGCCAGGCCCGGTGCTCAATACGCTCGGCGAAGTCGATGGCACCGAACTGATCACCATCGAGGGCGCCAAGTCCTACGAATCCGAGAGCACGCTGGACATGCTGACCGTGTTCGTCCAGGGCGGCGGATCCAATCGCGTGACCATCCCGGTGGTGCTGGAAGCGCTGTTCAACCCGACAAAAGACATCGCCCCGGAGGAAACCGTCATCCCGCGCGGCGTGAGCACCGATGAGCAGTCGGAGCAGAACGACATGCAGATGGTTTCCTCGCAGGACCAGTCGGTGGCCGCGGCGCTAACCGAGCTGGGCTACGACTTCAAGACGTGGCTGGATGTCGCAGGGTTCGCCACCGATGCAAACAAGGCAGTCCTCAAGGAAGGCGACCGGTTGCTGAAGTACGAGGGCAAGGAGATCACGTCGCTCGAACAGCTGAAGGCGGATCTCGACGAGCATGGTGATGCGCCGGCGACGATGACTATCCAGCGGCCCGGCGGCAAGGCAGCAGCCAAGCAGCTGGACGTGGAAGTTTCCACCACGCTCGGCGAGACCGGAAACCGGCAATTGGGCGTGCTGCTGAACACCACCCACGATTTCCCGATCGACGTGAAGTTCGGCGTCGAGAACATCGGCGGGCCGAGCGCCGGCATGATGTTCGCACTGGCGATCATCGACCGCCTCACCGAGGGTTCTCTGGCAGGGGACCACCACGTGTCCGGAACGGGCAGCATCGACCAGGCCGGAAACGTCGGGCCCATCGGCGGCATCGCCCAGAAAATGGTCTCCGCCAAGAAGGAAGGGGCAACGGAGTTCCTGGCTCCGGCGGAGAACTGTCCGGAAGTCGTCGGGAGAGTCCCCGACGGATTAAACGTTGTCAAGGTATCGACGCTGCACGAAGCACGCGAAGTCCTTGAAAAGGTGGCCAGCGGCGCGGACCCGGCCAGCATGACGACCTGCGAATAGATTTAGCTGCGCAACACGGGAAGAATGTGGTGCAGACAGCAAGACTGGTGCGTAATCGCTCGCACGTGAATTAGGTACATGAGTTCTGACGCGAAACCAGCGTCGGGGACACAAGGTAAGGAATAAATAGTGTCATACGGATCGGATACACCGTCCGGGGGCCCACCGCGGCCCCGCCAACCGCAGCAACCGTCCAGGCCCTCGGGCAAGAAGGTGTCTCCGCTGACCCTGACCATCTTCGCGGTGGTCATCTTGGTCGCGGTGTTCGTTTTCCTGTCCAATTTCTACGCAGATATCCTGTGGTTCAACCAGCTGGGCTTCTCCGAGGTCTATTGGACCGAGCGCATTGCCAAGCTGGTGATCTTCCTGATCGCCCTGGTTCTCATGGCTGTTCCGATGTGGTTCTCCATGCGCAGCGCCTACAAGCACCGTCCGGTCTACGCACCCGACGGCGGCCGTGCGGACTCGATGTCGCGCTACCAGACCCAGCTGGAGCCGGTTCGCCGCTTCCTGATGATCGGCATTCCGCTGGTGGTCGGCATCTTCGCCGCCGTGGCGGTAGCCGGACAGTGGAAGACCATCCTGCTGTTCCTCAACCGCACCCCGTGGGGGAGCACCGATCCGCAGTTCAACATGGATCTGTCCTTCTTCATGTTCTCGCTGCCATTCATCGCACTGGTCACCGGATTCCTGATCTCGGTAGTGCTGCTCAGCGGTGTGGCCGGCTTGCTGACCCACTACCTCTACGGCGGCATCCGTGTTGAAGAGCGCGGCGGCATCACCATTGGCAAGGCAGCCCGCGTGCACACCGCCATTGTGGTGGCAGTCTTCCTGCTGCTTCAAGCAGTGAACTTCTGGATTGGCCAGTACGAGACCCTGACCGACCAGTCCGGCCGCGTGGCCGGTGCGCTGTACCGCGACGTGCATGCAGTCATCCCTGCGCAGATGATCCTGGCGATCGTCGCCGTGCTGATTGCCATCACCTTCGTGATCGCCGCAATCACCGGCCGCTGGCGCCTGCCGCTGATCGGTACCGCAATGCTGGTGATCACCATGATCGTGGCCAGCGGCGTGTACCCGTACATGGTGCAGCAGTTCCAGGTTGTGCCTTCCCAGCGTGCGCTGGAAAGCCCGTACATCGAACGCAACATCGAGATGACACGACAGGCCTACGGTCTGGACGACATCGAGGTCACCCAGTACGACGCGACCGTGACCACCGAGAAGAACGCGTTGGCCAAGGAAACCTCGACGACCGCGAACATCCGCCTGCTTGATCCCAACCTGGTCTCGGCCGCCTTCGCGCAGCTGCAGCAGTTCCGCGGTTACTACACCTTCGCCGAAACCCTCAACGTGGACCGCTACAAGGTCAACGGCAAGGTCGAGGACACCGTGATCGCGGCCCGCGAAGTCAACGTTTCGCCGACCGACACCTGGGTGAACCAGCACATCTCCTACACCCACGGCTACGGCCTGGTTGCCGCCTACGGCAACCGCGTTGCCGCCGGCGGCCGTCCGGACTTCATGCTCGGCGGCATCCCTACCAACGGCGATTTGGCCAGCGACAAGGACTACGAGCCGCGCATCTACTTCGGCGAGAATTCGCCGCAGTACTCGATCGTCGGCGGCCCGGAGGAGGGCTGGGACGACCGCGAGCTGGACCGCCCGAGCGCCAGCGGCGACGCCCAGGACACCCGCTACACCTTCACCGGCAACGGCGGCCCGAACGTGGGCAACATGTTCAACCGCATCGTCTACTCGCTGAAATTCGCCTCGACCGACCTGCTGCTTTCGCAGGACGTAAACGCCGATTCGCAGATCCTCTACGACCGCGATCCACGCGAGCGCGTCAGCAAGGTTGCCCCGTACCTGACCCTGGATTCGAACGCCTACCCGGCGATCGTCGACGGCCGCGTGCAGTGGATCATCGACGGCTACACCACGTCGAACAACTTCCCGTACTCGCAGCAGCAGCAGCTGTCCTCCGCGGTCACGGATTCCCTGACCAACGCCCAGGACATCGACGCGCTCAACGGACGCGTGAACTACCTGCGCAACTCGGTCAAGGCTACCGTCGATGCCTACGATGGCTCGGTCAAGCTGTACGCCTGGGATGACGAAGATCCGCTGCTGAAGTCCTGGCAGAGCATCTTCCCGAACACCATCCAGCCGATGACGGACATGTCGGCACAACTGATGGAGCATGTGCGCTACCCCGAGGACATGTTCAAGGTGCAGCGCGAAGTCTTGTCGACGTACCACGTGGATGATCCAGGTACGTTCTACGAGGCGAATGACGCATGGGCAGTCCCGGATGACCCGACCACCGCCAACGCAAAGGTCAAGCAGCCTCCGTACTACATGTCGCTGAAGATGCCGACGCAGGATGAAGCTGCGTTCTCGTTGACCTCGACCTTCATCCCTGCAAGCTCGGCCAGCGGCCAGCAGCGCAACGTGCTGTTCGGATTCCTCTCGGCGAACGCGGATGCGGGAACCGCAGCGGGAACCAAATCCGAGGACTACGGCAAGCTCAGACTCTTGGAGCTGCCGACCGACACCGCCGTGCCGGGCCCCGGCCAGGCACAGCAGAACTTCGATACGAATACACGGGTGACCCAGGAGCTTAACCTGCTTCGCCAGGGTGCTTCGGAAGTGAAGAACGGCAACCTGCTGTCGCTGCCTGTTGGTGGCGGTATCCTCTATGTCCAGCCTGTCTATGTCCAGTCCTCGGGTGCTACAAGCTACCCGACATTGCGCAAGGTGCTGGTGGCCTTCGGCGACCAGGTTGGATTTGCCGATACGCTCACCGAAGCCCTTGACCAGGTCTTTGGCGGCGACTCGGGTGCGGTGACCGGTGAAAGCGGCGCCAACGCTGGCGAGAAGCCGAGTGAGGGCGACAACGGTTCGAAGCCGACGCAGACCGACTCCCAGAAGCTTTCTGACGCACTGAACGCCGCCAATGCGGCGATCAAGGCCGGTCAAGAAGCCTTGGCCAAGAACGACTTCGCCGCCTATGGCAAGTCGCAGAAGGACCTGGAAGCCGCGCTGCAGAAGGCCATCGAGGCCGATGCCGCGATTAATGGCACTCCAAAGGAACCCGAGAATCCAGCCCAGGACCAGGGCAGCGAACAGGGAACTGAATCGCCTGCCCCAACCGACGGGAACAACGGATAGTTCAACTGGCACGAACGCCCGATTTGCGTTTCACTCCGCGATGATGCAATAATTGACTAGTCATCGCGGGGTGGAGCAGTTCGGTAGCTCGCCGGGCTCATAACCCGGAGGTCAGAGGTTCAAATCCTCTCCCCGCCACGAAGGCCAAAAAGACGGAAGCGAAAGCTTCCGTCTTTTTGCATTCCCAGGCACCTGAACCTGACGTCAAGATCGTGAATCTGGCAGGACAGCTTCCCCTCATTTGTTATGGACGTCTCGGACGCTGTCCTTCGAGCCGTTCGCAGCCGCCCATTGCAGCTGGCCGGCGGTTTTCCATCATCATTCCCTGCGAAGTTCAAATGACCGTCACTGGCAGCGTCTCCTCGGGTTCAAGTTAGCGTCGCGGTCCGAACGCAAGTTTGGTCTCAAGGTCCCGTGACGAATGCAGAATCGCATCCGAGCCGAGAGTGGATTCCAGGGCGGGTGCAGATGAAGCATTCATCCGCAATGAACTTTGCCAGCGAAGCCCGCAGTGAATTTCCTGCGGCCGGTCTGACGGCAGAAACCTTGTCCGTCCAGGTTGCGTTCCGTGATCGAGCGCTGATCCGGCCCGCTGCGATGCCACCGCCGCCCGTAACGCGCTTGAGGGCCTTGCCCAGCCGTGCCGGCCGGGGAAGTGTCCTCCCGGCGGGCATGGACGTTGCTAGCGGCCGCAAACCGGCAAAGAATGGCACCGTCGACAGCCTGAAGGCCAGGAAGCCAGGGCTCGCAGCCGGCCTCCAGCGTCGCGCACGATAACAAGTGCGACTCGGCCTCGGCGCCTGTGCTCGGAATTCCCGCTCGGCGCACGGCCTGGGGAACTCTCGGTCGTGTCCTGCTGCTGGACCAAGAGAAGCATTGAGCATCCGTTTTTACCGCTACCTTGAGGCTGGTTGCCGCTTCGACGAACTCCGAAGGCGACCGGGGTGACGAAGGCCACGGGCGCTCGATTCGCGATTCAGTTTCCTTGTTGGTAATGTTGTATTTACCGACGCGGGGTGGAGCAGTTCGGTAGCTCGCCGGGCTCATAACCCGGAGGTCAGAGGTTCAAATCCTCTCCCCGCCACCAAGGCGAAAGACGGAAGCGAAAGCTTCCGTCTTTTTTTATTTCCGAAGCGTATGCACCCACCCCTCGGATCCAATCAGCGCTGACGCATGGATCCTCCACGGCCATCGCAACCGCCCCACGAGGCTTCGGGCCGGACGCTGCCTCCAAGGCCTCCAGGAACTGCAGCGCGTACGACGGGGCGGCGGCCTCAGCTGGTGGCACCGCTCGCTCGCCCTCCTTATTGCGGGTCTGGCGGAATCGTTCGCAGGCTCGTCATCGATTGACGCGTGGCAGGCGCCATCCCCTGGTGGATCCAGATGCCATCAATTCCGACCCCGTCGAAGACCTCGTCGACGCGGCATGGGGGAGGGGGCACCGTCCGCCAGCAGGCGGTTCAGTAGCGGAAGAGCCACGCGGCTTGCCGCCTCCGTGATCTGTTGGGGTTTTCCTATTCGCCAACCGGTGGTCCGGGGTGGCCCATTGACCATGTTTGACTCGGGCCGGGCGGCGGTAGGTGGTTGAAGTGTTGCAGTTGATGCGCCGCGCTCATTGTTGGCCATTGCGCGTTGCCGTTTTCTTTCGGGGATTGACGGACTGCTTGGCTGGAGGTTTTCCGTCTGGGGTTGCTGTGCGGGGGTGGGATCCATGGGCGACTTGGTCCTTTCCCGGCTTTCGGGGGCGGGAGCGGGTTTTCAAGCCTCCTTTATCGCAGTTAGCCCGAGAAAGAGCCAAGCCGGAATGCAGTGGTGATGAACGACACGTGCCCCGGATTCGCGTTCATGGTTACGCGTTGGTAATGTTGTATTTACCGACGCGGGGTGGAGCAGTTCGGTAGCTCGCCGGGCTCATAACCCGGAGGTCAGAGGTTCAAATCCTCTCCCCGCCACCAAGGTGAATGGAGATCCGAAAGGGTCTCCATTTTGCTTTTCCCCGTGAATCTTCCTTCCGGGACCAGTGCGCGGGAATGCGCTTCACCACTTGCCGGGAACTGAAAAAAAGGGGCTCCCGCTTGGCTGACCTCGAACGGTCTTGCCAAGGGGGAGCCCCCTTTTCCCGGTGATGACCCCGGCCGGCGCTTAGCCTTCCAGCTGGCCCGTTTGCTTGGCCTTCAACGCGGCCAATCGGGCCTCTACCTCGGTCTGCTCCCCGAGATCTTCCAGCGATTCGAACTGTGCATCCAAGCTGGAGGATGCGAGCTCTGCGGCGCCGCGGACACGAGCCTCTTCGCGACGGACCTTTTCCTCGAAGCGGCCGATTTCGCTGGACGGATCCATGATGTTGACGGCCTTGACCGCCTCATTGACCTGGTTCTGGGCGTGGGCCGCCTTGGAACGGGCGATCAGCTCATCGCGCTTGCTGGACAGCTCGGTGCGCTTCTCCTTCATCTGGTTCAGGCCGGTCTTCAGCTTCTCGACGATTTCTCGCTGTGAAGCGATCGTCGGCTCGGCAGTCTTCATCTCCGATTCCGACTGCATCTGGCGCTGGATGGCCACCTTGGCCAAGTTGTCGAACTTGGCCGCGTCAGCGGCGTTTCCTGCGCTGCGGAACTCATCCGCCTTGTTGGAGGCGGCCAAGGCCTTGGTGCCCCAATCCGCAGCGGCCTGCTGGTCTTCCTTGTAATCGTCTTCGATCATTCGCAAGTTGCCGATGGTCTGGGCAATGGCCTGCTCGGCTTCGGCGATGTTGTCGTTGTAGTCCCGAACCATCTGATCCATCATCTTCTGGGGATCTTCTGCGGAATCAAGCAGTGCGTTGATGTTGGCTTTCGCCAGCTGGGAGATACGTCCGAAAATTGACTGTTTGGTCATGGTTGGCTCGTCCTGTCTGATTGATGATTATGAAATCGGGTCGTGCACACTGTCAAAATCTCTTGGCCGTCCGGCTAGAAGCTGCCGCCGCTTCCACCGAAGCCGCCGCCGCCCCCTCCTCCGAAGCCTCCACCGAAGCCGCCGAAGCCGCCGCCGCCGAACATCCCGCCGCCGTCGCCGTTGTTGCCGCCGTGGCCGCCATGGAGGATGGAATCGATGAGAATGCCGCCCAGCACCGCGCCGCCGATACCGTCGAACATGCCGCCGCGTCCGCGTCCTCGACCTCCATAGCCTCCACCGAAATCGTCTCCGCCGCCGAAGCCGTTGACGTCCTGTTCAGCCATGCTTGCAGCCTGATCGGCCAGCTGGATCGCGCGCTGGGCGGATGCCACTGCGGCGGAAGGGTTGCGGCTGGACTGCGAACGGGCGTCGTCGTAGGCGCGCTGTGCTTCGGATAGTCGGGTTCGCGCCGATGAACGTACGCCACCGCGACGGGCGCGGATGTAGTCTTCGGTGCCGTTGATCCGCGATTCGGCCGTATGCAGCAGGCTCTGCAGCTGCTCGCGAGCGGCCTGCTCCTGCTCTGCCTGGTTGCGCAAATTGGCCAGCGACGTCGCCAGCGGCTTGCTGGCTTCATTAAGCTGCGAAATCAGGGCTAGCGGGTTGTGCTTGCTGCCTAGTGACTGCTTGATGTTGTTCAAGGCGCTGAGCACACCGGCAACGGGGCCGGCCAAGTTGGGCTGGGAGCCATTATTCACCAGTGCTTGGGCCTGGGCTACATCTCGCGAGGCGAGCGCAACCGCGGATTCCAGATCGGATTCTGCCTGGCTCAGTGCCGTTGCGGACTTGTTGATGGCTTCCAGCAGGACTTCCGCCTGGTCCTGGGCTTCCTCCGCGTTCTGGATCAGCAGTGCGGCGTTTGCCCGGTCGCTGCCCAGCTGCTCGGAGGCCTGCTTCAGCGCCGAAGCGGCGAAACTCAGGCGATCAGAGGCCTGCTTTGCGTTGTCCAGGATTTGCGATACCGCGGACTGGTCGTACCTGTCGGTGAGCTGTTCAAGGATGGCAACCCGTGCGGAGAGCTGCTGATTCAGGGGTTCCTGCTCGGCGGCTACTTCGGTGATCCGGGTTTCTGCGTTCTGCTCCAACTGGCGCAGTTTCCTGAAGTCGTCGGCGTGCTTCTGCAACGTCTCATTGACCTGTCCGCAACGATTGATGATTTCGCCGAGCCAGGAGCGCTGCTCCTGTTCCGTGTCCGGGATGTCATCATCCAATTGCTGCTGCAGCCGGAATGATTCGGACAGGTGCTGCTTGGCCTGGACCAGGTCCTGGGTGAATACCTCGATGGGTTCTTTGCCGTATTGGGCTTCGGCGAATCCCAGCTCCTGCTCGGAGGAACGAATCGAGTCATCTGCTGCGACAAGCAGCTGGTCGGCTTGGCGGCGCAGCTGGTCCAACGGAACGAGCTGTTGCTGCGGCATGCCAGGGAAGCCGGGGCCCTGTCCCGTTGGCAACTGCGCAGACTTCGACTTTCCGCGGCGGCTCAACACCATGAACGCGACGACAGCGCCACCGGCGATGATGATCATGACCCAGAAGAAGCTGAAACCCGACGAGGAACTGGACGAACCGCTGCCGGCCAAGGTTCCGTTGTCGAAAGCCTCAATGCCTGAGATAGCACCCTCTGCCGCCCCCAACCAATCGTCATCGCCCAAGGCCGGTAGTACTTCATTCGAAAAGATCTCTTGGCGGTAATCATCGAGGGGGCTTTTGTCGGAAGTACCCAAGAATGCCTGGCGGCTTTCGGTTCCGACAACCAAAATGGCATCATTCGTGCCCATGTTCTTCTTGTTGAAAACTGCTTCGGCCCACTTCTGGGGATTCTCTGGGCTGGTGAACTCATCGACGTAGATGGCGAACAGGCTGTACCCAGTAGCCTTGCGCAGCTGCGCAATCTGGTTTTCCAGCTGTGGCACATCTGAACCAAGTACGTTTGAATTGTCGACAACGAAGTCCCCGGGAGGTATCGTGACCGGAGATTCCGCCATGGCCGGCGAGGTCAAACCCACCGCAGCCACCGAGGCCAATAGGGCTCCGGCCAATATTCGCCGAGCTTTGCTACTCATGCTTTCCCACCTGAACTGCTACGTCGTACTAAAACCAAGGGCGATACCCCGATTTGGTAAATACAGGAAGCCGTATTCACACTTCGAATTGATTCTATTTGCCCCAGTGAAGCACGTCTATGACATTCAGCTTCCAGAATAGTTAACTCACAGGGGGCGCTAAGTTTGCGCAGTTTCATGCCACAGAACGCAACGGAATAATTGAAGTCAAGAGATCCTAGAGCTGAAAGAGACGAACAATGAGCCAGAACCCGAACGAGCCACGCGACAACAACGCAGGCGGCTCTGCACAGTCGGGAAACAATCCCGATGCCAACGTGCCGGCTTCGTCTGAGCCGACAGTCAACCTTCCCCGGGTCGGCCAGACCCCGCAGGGCAACGATCAGCCAACCGCCGCCTACCCGCATGCCAATCGCGGCGAGGACGCTACCTCGGAATACCAGCCAGCCCAGCATGCCGGGCCAGGAGCCTCATACAACTACTCGAATGCCTCGGACAACACGTCGAACGCCGCCTACGGTTCGGGATACTCCGCGCCGCAGTCGCAGCACGTGAACTACCCGGTGCCGCCTGAACGCAAGCCATCGGACAAGAAGACCTTCACCGGAACCACCTTGATCTCCGGCATGGTCGCGGCCGCCTTGGTTGGCGGCCTGACCGCGGCGGGAACGAGCTACTTCCTGTCGGATACGGGAAGCACCGGCGGCACCACCACCCCCGCCCCGCAGGCAGGGGTTGTCATCAACAATCCCGACTCCGTCACCGAAGTCACTGCGGCGGCGGCCAAGGCCAGCCCCAGCGTGGTGACCATAGAGGTCTCCGGCAGTGGATCCAGCGGATCCGGTTCGGGCATCATCTTGGACAAGGACGGACATATTCTGACGAACACCCATGTGGTGACGCTTGGCGGCAAGGTCGCCAACCCGGACATTTCGGTGCAAACCAACGACGGACAGGTCTATAACGCCAAGGTCGTCGGCACCGACCCGATGTCGGATCTGGCCGTGATCAAGATCGAGGCGAGCAACCTTGTGCCGGCAACCCTCGGCAGCTCTGCTGACCTGAACGTTGGCGATACATCGGTAGCCATCGGTGCACCCCTGGGACTGAGCGGTACGGTGACCGACGGCATCATCTCGACACTGAATCGCACGATCTCCATCGCGTCCTCCGCCGTGCCTGAGAATACCGCGCCGGAAAGCAACGGCGACAACGGAAGCCAGTTCAACTTCCAGTTCCCGGGAGAAGATCAACAGCAGAGTTCGGCTGGCACCATCTTCGTCAACGTCATCCAGACCGACGCGGCCATCAACCACGGCAACTCGGGCGGCGCGCTGGTCAACGCGAAGGGCGAAATCATCGGCGTCAATGTCGCGATCGCCTCGGCGGGCGGCACCGAGGACTCGGGTTCCATCGGGGTCGGCTTCGCCATCCCGATCGACTACGCCAAGCGGATCGCAAACGACCTGATCGCCAACGGCACCGCCACCCATGGCCTGCTGGGCGCCACCGTCCAGGCCACGGCCGGAGCCAAGGATTCTTCCGGCACCGCCACAACGTCCTTCTCGGTGGGCGCCACCATCGTGGATGTGACCAAGGGGTCTGCTGCGGAAAAGGCAGGCCTGAAGTCCGGGGACGTTATCACGTCGGTCAACGGCCGCGCGGTCCGCGATTCACAGACCGTTACAGCTGCAATCCGCGAGGTGCCAGCTGGCGGCGAGGCGAAGATCACCTACCTGCGCAACGGGCAGGAGAATACCGCAACGGCCACCGTGGGATCGTTGAGCAGCAAGTAAATATGACTCCGAGAGTCGTCATATCGTCATTGTGAGACACGTGACGCGGTCTGGTGATTAACCAACCGCGTCACGTGTTGTTCTCTGAGCGATAAACGGCAATCGCATCGCCGTTGGTGGATACGATAGATGCAGATGAGATCTTCCGGCGCCTGGCGCACAGTGCGGCCGGATTACCCAAACTTCGAGGAAGGCGCGAATGAGCGACGCGAGCACTACGCCACTGACCATCGTGGTCCTGGTCAAACATGTTCCAGATGTCCAGTTTGACCGGCACATCGACCAGGATTCCCTGCGGCTGGACCGTACCGAGTCGGTTCTTTCGGAACTTGACGAGTACGCCGTCGAGGCGGCCCTCGCCATCGTTGAGGACAACGGGGGATTCGCGGCCGGCCACCAGGTCATCGCGGCGACCATGGGTTCCGGCAGTTCGGTGAACTCGGTGAAGAAGGCACTGCAGATGGGTGCCTCCTCGGGGCTGCACCTGAATGATGCTGCGCTCGCCGGATCGGACGCCGTGGCCACTTCCAGGGCCTTGGCTGCCCTGGTGCGCCACGTACCCGATGCGGATCTGGTGATCACCGGCATGGCTTCCACCGATGCTGAAACCTCGGTCGTTCCGGCGCAGCTCGCCGAGCTGCTCGGCTTCGCCCAGCTGACCCATGCGGCATCGGTGGCTTTCGATGCCTCGGTCCGTGAGCTGACCGTCGAACGAGACCACCTCAACCAACGTGTGACGCTCAAGGCAGGGCTTCCCGCCGTGCTGTCGGTCACCGACCAGGCCAACGATCCCCGCTATCCGAACTTCAAGGGCATCATGGCCGCGAAGAAGAAGAAGATCGTGGAAGTCGATCTGGCCGCGATCGGCCTGGCTGCGCAGGACGTCGGGGCCGAAGGTTCCACCACTTCCGTGCTGGCCGCCGAACAACGACCTGCCCGGCCGGCCGGCACCATCATCAATGACAGCGGTGAAGCGGGCATTGCCCTCGTCGACTTCCTTGCCCAACAGAAGCTGATCTAAGGACCTATTCGAACATGCCTTCTGCACTTGTATTTTTCTCCGACCTCAGCGCCGCCCCGGGCAAGGCACAGCGTGAGCTGCTGACCCTGGCCTCGCGCTTCCAGACCGCGGTGGTGGCCGCCGCCACCGAGATTTCCGCCGAGGCCCGCGACGTGATCGCCGGCTACGGCATCGGCACCGCCTTGCAGGCCGCCAACCCCGGGCAGGGGTTTGGCGAGCATGAACTGGCAGTGCTGGATGCGGCGCTGCTGCAGACCGATGCCGACCTGGTGCTGCTGGGCAACGACAGCTTCAGCCGCGAGCTCGGCGCGCGCATCGCGGTGCGCCGCAAGGCGGCGATCGTCACCGACGTCGTCGACGTGTCCGCCAACCTGATTGCCACCAAGGACGAACTGGCTGGAAGCTACAGCGCGAGCGCCAAGTCCACCACCGGCGTGCTGATCGCCGCCGTCAAGCCGAACAGCATCCAGGATTCGCCGGCTGGTTCCGCGGGAACCGTGCAGGTCAAGGAGCTGGACCTCGGCGCCGAGCAGGCGCCGAAGGTCAGTGTTGTCGCGGTGGAGGAGAAGGCTGTTTCCGAGCGCCCGTCGCTGGGCGAAGCCCGCGTGGTGGTCGCCGGCGGCCGCGGCGTCGACGGCGACTTCGGACCGCTGGAGGACCTTGCCGACGCGCTGGGCGCCGCCATTGGCGCCTCGCGCGCCGCGACCGACGCCGGATGGATTTCACATGACGCGCAGGTGGGCCAGACCGGCATCACCGTGTCGCCGCAGCTGTACATCTCCGCCGGAATCTCCGGGGCGATCCAGCAGAAGGCCGGGATGCAGACCAGCAAGTACATCATCGCGGTGAACAAGGACGTCGACGCGCCGGTCTTCGAGATCGCGGACCTGGGCATTGTCGGGGACCTGGCCAAGGTGCTGCCGCAGGCCGCCGCCGAGATCAGGCGCCGCCGAGCATGATCGACACAACCCAATTCATCACGGCCCAGACCGAGCGGGTGCTGGCCTTCGCCGCCCACCCCGACGATCTGGACTTCGGCGCCGCCGGAACCATCGCCGCGCTGACCGCAGCCGGTGTCGAGGTGCAGTATTGCATCATGACCGACGGGGATGCCGGGGGCTTCGACGAACGCGACCCGCAGGAAACCGCGCGCCTGCGCCACCAGGAGCAGACCGTTGCAGCTTCCAAGGTCGGCGTGAGCACGGTGCACTTCCTCGGCGAGCGCGACGGGTACCTGGAACCCACCCATGAGGTCATCCGCAAGGTGGTGCGCCTGATCCGCCAGGTGCGTCCAAGCATTGTGATGGCCATGCATCCCGAGCGGAACTGGGACCGCATCCAGCGCTCGCACCCGGACCATCTGGCCTGCGGCGAAGCGGTCACCCGGGCGATCTACCCGGCGGTGGAGAATCCGTTCGCCTACCCGGAACTGGTGGCCGAGGAAGGCCTGGACGCCTACAAGGTGCCGTGGCTGTGGCTGTACGGCGCTCCGCGCGAGCGCGAGAACGGTTTCGTGGACATCACGCAGTTCTTCGGGCAGAAGATGGAGGCGCTGCGGGCGCATTTCACCCAGCACCCCGACGTTGCCTCCATGGAGCGTTTCGTGGAGCACCAGTGCCGGACGAATGCCGAACGCGGGGGACTGCCTGCCGCCGCGTTGGCCGAGTCCTTCCATCTAGTCGCCGTGAATGCGGACGACACGATTTCCGGCTTCTAGGACCGCAAGCCAGAACAGGACAAAACATGAGGCGCGTTCCCTTTGGGGGAACGCGCCTCATGTTTTGCGGCTTGGACGGCTGCTAGTCGTCCGCACCCGGGGTGCTGGTGTCGCTGGCACCGCTGTCCTGGGCGTCGGGAACTTCGGATGCCCCAGGGTCCAGCGGCAGGTCCACCGATGCTTCGGTGTCCTCCGACGGGGCCGAAGGGATCGTGGATCCCTCGACGGTGATATGGATGGCCAGGACGTCGCCGGCCGGGGTCAAGCCCGCATCGACATCGTCGCCGGTGGACGAGGCGACAACGGACACTCCGGTTTCCTCATGGACAGCCCACACGACATACTGCTGGCCGTCGGCGAGGCCCGGCAGGCTGGTCAGGTCCACGCCGATGGCGTCTTCCGATGCGGAGGAGCTGAGGACGGCCTGTCCGCCGTTCTTGAGCTGGATGGTCTGGATCACCGCGTCGTCGGCTTTGGCGGCTTTGGAAGCCTTGGGGCCGCCGTTGAGCAGCGAGAAGACCACGAGAGCGAGAACCGCAACGATCACGACGCCGACAACACCGAGGATCCAGCGCTTCGGCCTGGAGTTCCTCTCGGCGCGTGAACTGCTGGCCACTTGGTCAACCAGGTCTAGACCCAGGTCTTCGTCCTGAGGCTCGTCGCGGTGCTGGGAATGGCTACCGTTCATTGTCTTGGTTTCTCCCGGGGTTGTGGTCAAAGTTCAATACCTGCGGATCAGCGGGCACATATCGAGCCTACTTTATAAAGATTGGGTAAACCTGTATACGTGGCCGTACTTCGCTGGTACTTTATGCTCCGGCAAAGCCGTGCTGGCGCCACGCTTCGAAGGCAACAATCGACGCAGCGTTGGCCAGATTCAGCGAGCGGCGGCCCGGGAGCATGGGCAGCTTGACCAGGTCGGTGACGCGGGGATGCTGCTTGTCCTCGGCACTCAATCCCACCGATTCCTTGCCGAACAGCAGGATGTCGCTCGGCTCATAGCTGATATCGCTGTAGATGGTCTCGCCCTCGGAAGTGTAGGCGAAGACCCGCCCTTCACCGAGAGCCTCGAAGGCGGCATCGAGATTTTCATGCACGGTCACGAATGCCAGGTCGTGGTAGTCCAGGCCGGCACGACGGAGGTTGGCGTCCTCGAAGTTGAAGCCCAGGGGTTTGACCAGATGCAGTTCTGCACCGGTGATGGCTGATAGTCGGATGGCATTGCCCGAGTTGCCGGGAATTTCTGGGGCATTGAAAACGATACGAAACACACTTCCAGTTTAAGGGGTGCGAACGCAGATCGAGTCATCGGCCTAGTACATGCCGCCGATCAGCCGGGCGAGGACTTCGCGGTCCACGATATTCGGCGAGGGTCCGGAGCCGAGGAACAGCTTGAGCTCGCGCACCAGACCCGCTGCATTGAGCACGTTCGCGGAGCTCGCCAGCGAGGGCTGGGCGTTGCGATGGTAATCGATCACCGGTTCGTGGTGGTTCCCGTTGGAGGCCAGGACCAGCGTGTAGGCGGCGACATTCATCTGCATGAAGGCCCGCTGCATGCCGGAGATCTGGATTTCCGGGGGCTGCGTCATCTTGTTGCCGTGGCGGAGCACCGAGCCGTCGAAGGCATAGTAGCCCTCGGGCAGCGTCATCGTGTTGATCACCGCCATCCGGTATCCGGCGGTCAGCACGTGGTCGTAGTGGCCCCCGTTGGGGGAGCGCAGCCCGTTGACCAAGCGTGCCGCCGGCAGCACGTTGAGCACGTTCTTGCTGAGCAGGTTGATGGTCGTGGCCTCGCGCTGCAGGCGCGACCGGGAGCTGAACATGCCGCGTTTGCGCGGTTCCCCGTGCACCCGCTGCGCGGACCGCTTGGAGTCCAGGGCGGTGAACTGGGCATCGTTCAGCGGCGGAACGTACTCGGTGGGCAGCTGGGCCTTGGGCTGCTGCGGCGTGGTGCGCAGCCGTTCATCGTACTGGCGGGCGCTGAAGCCTGCCCGCGGCGCCTGGCCCGGGGACTGGAAGCTGCGTTCGAAGGAATCATCGGACTGCTGGTCGCTGAGCTGCTGGAATGCGCGTTGGACTTCCTTGAAGGCGTCTTCGCTTCCGCCCAGGTCCGGATGCGTGGCGCGCGCGGCCCTGCGGTAGGCGACCTTGATTTCTTCCATGCTTGCCGTGCGGGATACGCCAAGGATTTCGTGGGGGCTCGGCGAGCTCATAGTCAGGCAAGTTCCTTTCGATGCGGCGCACTATCGCCGACCCTTACTATCGTAGCGAAAGACCTGTGGCCAATGCTTTCCGAATCTGTACGTTAGCTGGGTATTGTCTATAGGCATGTCCGTCCAGCACCGTTTCCAGCGCATCAAGATCGTCTTCCACCCCGCCTCGGGCAGGGGCCGGGGAAGCCGCCGCGCAACGCAGCTGGCCCAACGGCTGGCTGGCGCGGGCATCCAAGCGAACCTGCTCGACGTCTCGTCGCTGCCTTCGGCGCGGATCGCCGCACAGCTTGCGGAAGCGGACGCGGTGGTGGTGGTCGGCGGGGACGGGCTGATGCACCACGTGGTGCAGGTGCTGGCCGGGACCGGGATTCCGCTCGGGATCATCCCGGCGGGCAGCGGCAACGACACCTGGCGTATGCTCCGCGACGCGAATCCCGCACAGTCCATGGACCGGGTTGCCTCGTTCCTCGGCGGGGGGACTGCCGCGCACCCGGTCGATCTGCTGGAGGTCGAGTTCGACGAAACACCGCACCGCACCCGGCTCGTGGTCGGGGCGATCTCCTGGGGATTCGAGGCTACGGTCAACGCCAGGGCCAACCGGCTGCCGCGCAGCCTGGGATCTTTGCGCTACATCGTGGCGCTGCTGCTGTGTCTGCCGAGGCTCAGGGCCTTCGACACCCGGGTCGCCGCCAAGGGGCTGGACTACCGCGGACCGGCGCTGGCCGCCAGCATCGCCAATATCCGTTCGCTGGGCGGCGGCATCACGCTGTTCGCCTCGGCCGAGTTCGACGACGGGCTGGCGGACCTGTCGCTGGTGCGCGGCGGCCGGATCGCCCCGGTGCTCAGGCATGTGCCGCGGATTCTGGCCGGGCGGGAGCATCCCTTCCGGGTTTCGGCCAGGGCGAAGGAATTCAGGGTGGGGGCCGCAGGGGACTGCTATGCCGACGGGGAACGGCTGGGTCGAGGGGCGTTGACCGTGCGGGTCGTCCCCGGAGCCCTGCCGCTGATGCGTTAGCGGTCGACGCGGTACTCGGCGAAGAGCATCGAATTTTCCTCCAACAGGGTATGCAGCCTGAGGCTGCGCTGTTGTTCGCGGGCCGAGCGGGCGATACGCGACCCGGCTCCCGCCGCGAGGACGGGGGAGTAGCTCACGCACAGGGAGTCGACCTGCCCGGCGGAGATGAACTGCCCGAAGATGTGCGGTCCTCCCTCGGCGTGGATGAACTGCAGGCCCCGCGCATCGAGGTCGGCGACGATCTGCACCGGGTCGGGGCCCTCGCCGTTGTCCGCGACCTGGACCAGCTGGACATGCTCCGGATAGCTCTCGCGCAGCGGCTCGGTGACCTGTGCGCAGGTGTACAGCAGCACCGGCCCGGGCGAGGCCGTCAGTACCTCGGCGTCCGGGGCGATGGACAGGTTGTGGGAGACGATGGCGAAGACGGGGTGGGCGTCCAGCCCGTGGGCGGTGCGCCAGGCCTGGTCCGCGTCGGAGACTAGCGGGCCGGCATAGCCCTCGGCGCGGACCGTGCCTGAACCAACCAGCACCACATGGGCCAGCCGGCGCAGCAGGCTGAAGATCCTGTGGTCCCCGTTTGAGCCGAGCGCCCCGGACAGCCCGCCGAGCTGGGCGCTGCCGTCGGCGCTGGACACGAAGTTGAACCGGACGAACGGCAGGGCGGCGCCGGCGTAGCGGGAGAGCAGGTAGTCGTCGTCGACCTGCTCAATCGGCTGGGGCAGAAGGGCTCGCATGGATCTCCTTGGATGCTCTAGGCGCTGGCTTCGCGTTCGGGATGCGCCGGGGGATTGACGTCCCCCATATTGTGGATCTGCCTCACCGGCTGGCGCCAGCCCTGGGCGGCTTCGATCAGGCGCACGGTTTGCATGGATTCCGGGATGTTGTGCATCCGCAGGATCCGCGCCCCGCCCATGGCGCACATGGTGGCCGCGACCATGGAGCCCAGCATGCGTTCGGACTTCGGCAGGTCCAGCGTCTCCCCGATGAAGTCCTTGTTGGACACCGCCGCCAGCGCCGGATAGCCCAGTTCGGCAATGGCCTGGAACCCGGCGGTCAAGTCGAGGGTATGCCGGGTGTTCTTGTTCAGGTCGTGCCCGGGATCGATGATGAGCTTCGAATCCTTGATGCCGAAGCCCTTGGCCAGCTGCACCTTCTCGTGCAGGTAGCGGCGCACCTCGGCGAGCACGTCGTCGTAGTGCGGGCGGGGGTAGATGGTGCGCGGTTTGGCCAGCGAATGGGTCAGCACCAGATGCACGTCGTTGGCGGCCACAACCTTCGCCAGCTCGGGATAGGCCAGGCCGGTGGTGTCGTTGATGACATCCGCCCCGGCGTCGATGGCCGCCTGCGCCACCAGCGGATGGAAGGTGTCCGCCGAAATCACCACGTCGCTGCGCCGGCGCACCTCGCGGATCACCGGCACCACGCGCTCTGCTTCCTCGCGCCAGGGCAGCTCCGGGCCCGGGGAGAACGGCACCCCGCCGATATCCACCCAGTCCGCCCCGGCGTCCACCGCGCGCAGCGCCGCCGAAACGGCCTCATCCAATCCGAACGTCGACCCGGCGTCGTAGAAGGAATCCGGCGTGCGGTTAATCACCGCCATGACCGCGATGCGACGCGAGAAATCGATGCTCTTGCGGGCGAACTGATGAATCGGGACCAACAGATCTGGCATGTACATCGGTGGCGGCTCCCTTGAGGTGGCTGGCTGACGGTGTGGACCTACTTCATCATTCATATCACTGCGGCAGCCGAAACCCGCGGTGGCAGGGGAATGGCTCGGTAGTCTTAGGACATGCAGTTTTCCCATGTCTCCGCAGAATACGGCCAATGGATCATCGACGCCTGCGCCGATGCAGACCCGCTGACGGTCACCGCCCAGGTGCCGGTCGGCTATGAACGCTACGCCCGCATCCTCCATCCGGCGCTGGATGAGGACGACCGCCAGGTGGGCTGGTCCACCGTGGCCGCCAGCCGCGGCCACGTGCTGACCGCCGCCGATTCGTTTGAAACTGTTGCCGGACTGGATGCCCAGGGCAACCCGGTGGCCGAGGACGCCTGGGTGGATACCGACCTGCCGCTGGACGAGCTGCCGGCCAACCAGTGGAAGGACCTGGCCCTGCAGCTGATCCAGGCCAGTGGCAAGCAGGAGTTCGTGCTGGGCCTCTGGGCGGGCTATGCCTTCATTGAAGGCGGCGAGCGCATCCAGATCGAGCTGGAGCCGGATCCTGCGCTGAACGACGAGCAGAATGCCGCGGCCCATGCCGCCGCGCTCGCCGAGGCGCAGAAGCCCGCCTTCGCGGACGAAGACCTGGCCGGAGGCCCGCTGGAGCTGGGCGGCGGCTACCGCAACTACCACCTGTTCCGCGCCGATGCGGCGTTCTTGAGCGACCCGCTGTGGGCGAAAACCGCGGCGGGGGAGCAGCGCCAGCGCCCCTCGCTGGTCTTCCCGGAGGACCGCTCCTGGATGCTGTCCACCGAACCCTATGACGACTGCACGTTGGTCGGCGGGCCGTCCGCGCTGATCGAGGCGATCTTGAAGGATCCGGGCCTCGAAGCCATCGAGGTCGGGCAATTCACACGGATCGGGCATTCAAACTAGGAGCGCGAAGCTCGTACCATGGAAGGGATATGAATACTTCCGCCGTATACCTGGACCACGCGGCAACCACGGACATGACCCCGGCGGCGCTGGCCGCCATCACCGCGCAGTTCGCCGCCACCGGCAACCCCTCGTCGCTGCACACGGCGGGCCGCCGCGCCAACCGCGTGGTCGATGACGCCCGCATCGCGATCGCGGCCGCCGCCGGCGCGCATTCCAGCGAGCTGATCTTCACCTCCGGCGGCACCGAATCGGACAACCTGGCGCTCAAGGGCCTGTTCTGGAACCGCGTGAACGCCAACCCGGCGGCGCGGATGATCCTGGTTTCCGGGATAGAGCACCACGCGGTGCTGGATACCGTCACCTGGCTGGCCGAGCACGAGCAGGCCGAACTGTGCTGGATGCCGGTGGACGCCGACGGCGTGCTGGACCTGCAGGCCGTGCGCGCCCTGCTGGAAGAACACCACGAACACATCGCCCTGGGCACCATCATGTGGGCCAACAACGAGGTCGGCACCGTGCAGCCGGTTCCGGAATTCGCGGCGCTGCTGGCCGGTTACGGGATTCCTGCGCACAGCGACGCGGTGCAGGCCTTCGGCGCCGTGCCGACGAACTTCGCGGACTCGAAGCTGGCGGCGATGTCCATCAGCGCCCACAAGATCGGCGGCCCCGTGGGCATCGGCGGACTGCTGGTGCGCCGCGACGTGGCCCTGATGCCGGTGCAGCACGGCGGAGGACATGAACGCAAAATGCGCTCGGGAACGCTGAACGCGGCGGCGGCGGCAGGCTTCGCCGCGGCCGCCACGGAAGTCGCGGAGCACCTCGCCGAGGAAGCCGCGCGGCTGAGCGGGTTGCGCGAATACGCGGTGCAGCGGATTTCGCAGCTGGTCCCCGAGGCGGTGCTCAACGGCCCGCGCGACGCGGAGAACCGGGGCGCCCGGCTGCCGGGGAACCTGCACTTCACCTTCCCCGAATGCGAGGGGGATTCGCTGCTGTTCGTGCTGGACATGCTGGGGATCGCCTCCTCCACCGGATCGGCGTGCACCGCCGGGGTCCCGCAGCCCTCCCATGTGCTGCTGGCCATGGGCCGGGATGCCCGGTCGGCGCGCAGTGTGCAACGTTTCACACTGGGGCATAGATCCACCCGGGCAGACGTTGACGCATTATTGGAAGCCTTGCCGCAGGCCTATGAGCGGGCAAGGAAGGCTGGAATGGCAGCCGATGAAAGCAGCATCCACACGGCAGGAACGGGTTTTACGCGATGAAGGTACTAGCAGCAATGTCCGGCGGCGTGGACTCGGCGGTCGCCGCGGCCCGTGCGGTCGAGGCCGGCCACGACGTGGTCGGCGTGCATCTGGCCCTCTCGCGCATGCCCGGAACCCTGCGCACCGGCTCGCGCGGCTGCTGCACGGTGGAGGACTCCAACGACGCCTGGCGCGCCTGCGACAAGCTGGGCATCCCGTTCTACGTGTGGGATTTCTCCGACCGTTTCGCGGAGGACGTGGTGGACGACTTCGTTTCGGAGTACGAGGCAGGCCGCACCCCGAACCCGTGCATGCGCTGCAATGAGAAGATCAAGTTCGCCGCCCTGCTGGAAAAGGCGCTGGCCCTGGGCTTCGACGCGGTCTGCACCGGCCACTACGCCAAGGTGCTGCGCGACGAGCAGGGCAATCCGGAACTGCACCGCGCCGCCGACTGGGCCAAGGACCAGTCCTATGTGCTGGGTGTGCTGACCCACGAGCAGCTGGAGCACTGCATGTTCCCGCTGGCCGAGACCCCGTCCAAGGCCGAGGTGCGCGCCGAGGCGGCCGCCCGCGGCCTGACCGTGGCGAACAAGCCGGACAGCTACGACATCTGCTTCATTCCCGACGGCGACACCCGCGGCTGGCTGGCCGAACGCATCGAGATGAAGCCCGGCGCGATCGTCGACCACGAGGGCAACGAGCTCGGCGAGCACGCCGGAGCCCAGGCCTTCACCGTCGGGCAGCGCAAGGGGCTGCGCCTGGGCCGCCCGGCTGCGGACGGCAAGCCGCGCTTCGTGCTGGAGATCCGCCCGAAGGAAAACAAGGTCATCGTCGGCCCGGAGGCCCTGCTGGCCGTGGACCAGCTGCGCGGCATCCGCATTTCCTGGGCCGGAGTGCCCATCGGGGAAGTGGCCAGCGGCGCCGAATTCGACTGCATGGTGCAGGTGCGCGCCCACGGCGACCCGGTCGCCGCGGTGGCCCACATGGAACGCTCGGCCGAGGACCGCGACGAACTGGTGGTCAACCTGCCCGAAGGAATGCGCGGCGTCGCCCCGGGCCAGACCATGGTCGTCTACCAGGGCAGCCGAGTGCTGGGCCAGGCGACCATCGATTCCGCCCGCTCCAGCGCCTGGGATCCGGCGAAGGTCGGATAACGCGCCCCAAGGATTGCGCTTCACGAGCGATGGCCCCGGCCTGCGCGAAACCCGTTGAGGTTTCGCGCAGGCCGGGGCCATTGCTGTTTCGACCGGCTAGCTGCGCACGAACTTGAGCTTCCACCGCTGCGGGCCTTCTTCGAGGTAGCTGACCTCGAAGGCCGTCGCATCGCGCTGCCGCAGCTGGGCCAGCAGCGGCAGCGGATTATGCGTGGCCGACAGCACCAGGCCTGCGCCGGGCCGCAATGAATCCAGCGCGCCGAAGATGGCCGCGTGGCGGACCGCATGGGGGATCGCCTGGACATCGAGCTGGGGGAGGTCCTCGTCATGCCCGCCGCAGGCGCAGCCGCCCGGTGCCTGCTGCTTCAGGGCTTCTTCCCTGCTGCCGGAAATCTCGATGCGTTCTGCCATGATCTGCTCCCTTGCCCTGGTCCGGCGTCGCCGCGTGGGGCGCATGCCGGTCCGCGTGGTGCGGTTCGATTTATTTTATTACACTTAACTTAGTGGAAAATAGCGGGGCGGGAAAGAGCTGGCTCCAAGGAGGCGCGGAATCATGGGCAAAGGACCGGATGGCGGAGCGCCCCGGCGCAGCGGAGGCGGGCGCGTTCACTCGTCGACCCGCGAGCGGATACTATCGCTGGTCGAAATGCGGAGCGAGGGCCTGAGCCTGCCTCAGGTGGCCGAGTTCATGGGCCTGCATGAGAACACCGTCCGGAGCCATCTGGACGCGCTGCTCGCCGACGGATACGTGCAGCGGGAGTCCGCGCCCGCCGCCGGCCGCGGGCGGCCAGCGTGGATCTGGCGGGCCGCGGCGCCAACCCCCTCGCCGTTCGCCGCGCTGGCCAACGTACTGGCCGACCAGGTGGCGCTGCTCAGCGACAACCCGGCCCGGGCCGGCATCGAGGCCGGCCAGCGCTGGGGCGCAACGCTGCCAGAAGCCGCCCGGGAAGGCGATGCCCATGGCGCCGTTATCGACTCGCTGGCTGCGCTCGGTTTTGCGCCCCGCCTCGAAGCCGACCACAGCGTGTCGCTGCTCTCCTGCCCGCTGCTCAGCGCGGCCCGGGAGAACCCGCAGGTCATCTGCAACGTGCATCTGGGGATCGTGCGGGGGATCCTGCAGTCCCACGGACGGGATCCTGCAGGAAGCCGGATCCTGCCCTTCGCGCTGGAGCACGGCTGCCGCCTTGATCTATCGCCACAGCGCGAGGGGCAACGATGAGCCCGGCCTCCTATGCTGCGCCGTCCAGGCCCAAACGCCGGGGACGGTGGCGCCTGGCCCTGATGCTCCCGGCCGGCCTGTGCCTGCTGGCCGGGCTGGATGCGGCGCTGATCCTGCTGGATGTACCCGCCCCGGTGCAGATTGCCGCGTGGGGGCCGGCGCATTCGCTGGCCATGGTCTTCGGGTTTGTCGGAGCGCTGATTGCCTTGGAGCGAGCGGTGGCCTGGGGGCGGGCCGCGGGCTACGCGGCGCCCGTCCTGCTGGCGCTTGGCGGTGGCAGCCAGCTGTTCGCCGCGCCCCGGGCGCTGACCGGAACGCTGCTGATCCTGGGCATGGCCGCCCTGCTGGCCACCTACTACCCGTTGTGGCGCAGGCAGCGTGCCGACGCGGTGCTGATCCAGATGCTCGGCGCCTGCGCCGGGCTGGGCGCCACCGTGCTGTACGCCGGCGGAGTGGAGATCTCCTTGCTGCTGCAGTGGCTGGCCGCGTTCCTGGTGACGACCATCGCCGGGGAACGGGTTGAGCTGGCCCGCATCCAGTTGACCTCGCGCTCGCAAGCCCTGGCGGTGGTCCTCAACGTTGCGCTGCTCATGTCCGCCGCGGCGTCCACGCTGTTCGTCCAAGCCGGGACCGTGCTCTTCGGCCTGGTGCTGTGCGCACTGGTGCTCTGGCTGGCGGTCAACGACGTCGCGCGGCGCACCGTCAAGTTGACGGGCGCGCCGCGCTACATGGCGGCCTGCCTGCTGGCCGGCTACTTCTGGCTGCTGGTTGCCGGCGTCGTCTGGATGCTGGGGTACCCGGCCGGCTCCGGCGCCTATGATACTGCGGTGCACGCGGTTTTCCTGGGCTTCGTGATGTCCATGATCATGGCCCATGCGCCCACGATCCTGCCGGCCGTACTGGCCATCGACCTTCCCTACCGCCAGGCCATGTGGCTGCCGGTGATCCTCATGCATGCCGGCTTGGTGATCCGCCTGTGGCTCGGCAACGGGTTGGGCGGGCAGCTGGCATGGCAGGTCGGTGGTGTTCTCAACGTCGTCGCGCTGCTGCTTTTCGTGTTCGTGGCCCTCGCCAGCGCGTTGCTGGCGCTCGCGTCCGCACCCGCCTCCGGGAAGGAATCCGTTAAATGAACCTGCCGTTGAGCACCGGGCCCGCCGCGGCGAAGGTCCCCGGCCGGGGTTTCTGGCCGCTGCGCGACCTGCCCACGGCGCTGTGGCTGATCCTGGTGGTTGTCGTCGCGCTGGTCCACCGCCAGCTGCCGGCGCCCCGCTGGCTGCTGATCCACCTGCTGCTGCTCGGCGCGCTGTCCCACGCCATTCTGGTCTGGTCGCAGTACTTCGCCACCGCGCTGCTCAAACGCGTGGTGACCGTCCAGGAACGCCGCTGGCAGTCGCTGCGCCTGGGGCTGATGAACGGCGGCGCCGCCGTGGTGGTTGCCGGGGTGCTTGCCGAACCGTGGCCGTTGACGCTGGCCGGTGCGCTGCTGGTCGCCGCGGCCGCGGCCTGGCACGGAGCCTGGCTGTACCGCAGCCTGCGCGGCGCGCTGCCCTCGCCCTATGCCGCGAGCGTGCGCTACTACATCGCCGCCGCCTGCTTCCTGCCGATCGGCGCCGGGCTGGGAACCTGGATTTCCGCCGGGCTCGCTTCTCCGCTGCATGAGCGGCTGACCTTGGCCCATGCACTGGTGAACCTGCTGGGCTGGGTCGGGCTGACCGTCGCCGGAACCCTGATCACGCTGTGGCCCACGATGCTGCGCACCCGCATCGCCCCCAATGCCGCGGTGCGCCTGCGCCGGGCGCTGCCGGTACTCGCAGCCTCGGTGCTGGTGGCCGCGGGCGGGGCGGCCGCGGGACTGCTGCTGGTGGCAGCCCTGGGTGTGCTCGGCTATCTGGCAGGGCTGGGAATGACGGCCTCGCCGTTCATCCATGCCGCCAGGGCCAAGCCGCCGCGCAGCTTCGCCACCTTGTCGGTCCTGTCCGCGGTCTGCTGGTGGACGGGCACCCTGGTGTGGACGCTCTACGCCCTGGCTGCCAGCGGCGACTGGACGCAGATGGGCCGGCACTTCGACACCATCGTGCCGTACCTGGCCGCAGGCTTCGCCGCGCAGATCCTGCTGGGCGCGCTGTCCTATCTGGTGCCCGTGGCGCTGGGCGGCGGGCCGCGCCCGGTCCGCGCGGCGGCCACGGCCTTCGACCGTGGAGCCGCCTGGCGGGTGAGCATGGCCAACGCGGCCTTGCTGGCCTGCGCCCTGCCGGTCTCCTCGCTGGTGCGTGTGCTGTGCTCGGTGCTTTACCTCGGCGCCATGGGCAGCTTCATCCCCTTGCTCTTCACCGCCTTGAAGGCCCATCGCTTGGCCAAGAAAGAAGCCGCGGAATCCGCAGGCCAGCCGAGGGCCCGCGAGCGCGGCCCGGTGGAACCCGAAGGCGCCCGCCCGCCCGGCCAACGCCTGGGCCAGGCGGCCGCAGGTCTGATGTCGGTTGTGCTGGTGATCGCCGTCGGCGTAGCGCTGGATCCCGCGGCCGCCGGGATCCGCCCGCCGGCCGCTTCCACCGCGCAGCAGCCGGTCGACCCTGCCAACGCACCGGTCAAGACCGTGCAGATGACCGCCAAGGACATGCGGTTCACACCTTCCACCATCGAGGTGGAAGCAGGAACACGGCTGGTCATCGAATTGGCCAACACCGATGCCACGCAGGTCCACGACCTGGTGCTGGCCAACGGGAGCGACTCCGGGCGCCTGGCGCCGGGCCAGAGCGCCACCGTGGACGCCGGGGTCATCACCGCGGACATGGAGGGCTGGTGCTCCATCGTCGGGCACAAGCAGATGGGCATGGTGATGCGGATCGTGGTGACCGGCGCCGCCGCCGCACCCGGCGACACGGCACCCGAGACGTCCCACGGACACCTGCAGGATGCTGGCCAGCCGCCCGCGGCCGCGGGACCCGACCTGCAGGCCCAGCCCGCGGACGGATTCACCGCCCGCAACCCGGTGCTGGATCCACTGCCTGCGGACACCGGCAAGCCGGCGCTGCACAAGCAACGCTTCACGGCCAGCGAGCTTCAGGCCGAAGTGTCGCCGGGGTTCACGCAGAACCTGTGGACCTTCAACGGCACCGCCCCGGGTCCGGTCCTGCATGGACGGATCGGCGACAAATTCGAAATCACGCTCTACAACGACGGCACCATGGGCCACTCCATCGACTTCCACGCCGGGTCCCTGGCCCCGGACAAACCGATGCGAACCATCGCCCCTGGCGAGGAACTGACCTACACGTTCACCGCCACCAAGTCCGGGATCTGGATGTACCACTGCGCCACCGCACCCATGAGCGCGCACATCGCCAACGGCATGTACGGAGCGGTCATCATCGAACCCGAGGACCTGCCCGCGGTGGACAAGTCGTATGTGATGGTGCAGTCCGAGTACTACCTCGGCGCGGAAGGGCAACCGGTGGACGTGGACAAGATCGCAGGAGGGAACCCCGACCTGGTGGTGTTCAACGGCTATGCAAATCAATACTCCTTCGACCCGCTGCAGGTTGCCACCGGTGAACGCATCCGCATCTGGGTACTCGCCGCGGGCCCCAACAGGCCCAGCAGCTTCCACGTGATCGGCGGCCAGTTCGACACCGTGTACTTCGAAGGCGCCTACCAGCTGGACGCCCGCGATCGAACCGGCGGGGGTTCCCAATCCCTGGCCTTGGCCCCCGCGCAGGGAGGATTCGTGGAGCTGGCGCTGCCCGAGGCCGGGAACTACCCGTTCGTCACGCACTACATGTCGGACGGCGAGAAGGGGGCGCACGGCATGATCAGGGTTTCTGATCCGAACTAGCGCTCGCCGTAGCCCCCGGGTCCTTCCATGCCGCCCGGGTCCGGAGCGTCAGCGGCAGCGTCGGCAAGGAACCTGCCGAGCTGCGCCAGCACGATGCGGTGACCGGAACGGCTGCCCTCGATCGTGCCCGCTCCGACGAAAGAGGTCACCTGGCTGGTAACAGCCACCTGCGTCGCGCCGCCCAACGGCTCCAAGGTCCAGGAGACCAGTGCGGAGGACAGCGGTGTCTCGTTGGTCCACACGGTTTCCGCATAGACGATCAGCTGCTGCTCGACCACGCGGAGGTACTGCGCCTCGACGAGGAAATCCAGGGAACCCAGCGGACCGCAGCGGTAGCTCTCGCGTCCGCCTTCGCGGAAGTCCTCGGCGGCGTACTCGATGCCTTCCCCTGCCGGTACGCCCCACACGCAGCGGCGCGCGGGGTCGGCATAGGCATTCCAGACCTCGGCGCGGGGAAAGGGGATGCGCCTGCTCAGCGTGATGGTCTCATGGACAAGTGCATTCATTGCGCCGCTTTTCCTCGGTTCGGCTAGTTGCTCGCAATTATTGGCACTGCGACGGGCGAATGCAAGGGCCTCTCAGGGGGATCGGCCTGCGGGCAGGGGCATGTTGTGAGCGTACTCATAACAGGAATATTGACGCGTCAATTACTATTGTGACTGGTAGGTGAAAAGACCACCGACTTTGTTCAAACGGAGATGACATGCCAAAGAAAATTGGTTTCCTGACCTTCGGCCACTGGTCGGGCACTGCAAACTCCGCGGTTCCCACGGGTGCCGCCGCGGTGCGGCAGATGGTGGAGCTGGCGCAGGCCGCTGAGCGCAGCGGCTTCGACGGAGCCTGGCTGCGGGTGCACCACTTCGACTGTTCGCTGTCCGCCCCGTTCCCCCTGCTGGCGGCCATGGCCGCCTCGACGACCACACTTGAGGTCGGCACCGGAGTGATCGACATGCGCTACGAGAACCCCCTGTACATGGCGGAGGAAGCCGCGGTGACCGACGCCGTCGCCCGCGGCCGCATGCAGCTTGGCATCAGCCGTGGTTCACCCGAGCCCGCAGCCAACGGCCAGGAGCTGTTCGGCTACACGCTGGGCGAGGGGGAGAGCTGGTCCAGCGTGACCCGCGAACGCGCAGCCACCTTCCGCGAAGCCATTGCCGGCACGCCGATTGCCCGCCCGGTGCATCCCGAGCAACACGGCGGCCAGCTGCTGCCGATCACCCCGGTTTCCCCGGGGTTGGAAAACCGCATCTGGTGGGGCGCGGCGGGATTCGAGACCGCTGAGTGGGCCGGTCGAGAAGGCATGAACCTGCTGTCCTCGACCCTGCTGCTGGAGGACGACGGGCGTCCCTTCCACATCGCCCAGCGCGACCAGATCCGCCGCTATCTGGATTCCTACAACGCCAGCGGGCACACCACCGGCGGGCAGGCCGCGGTAACGCGCAGCGCCTTCCCGGTGATCACCGATACCGACGACTTGTACTTCGGGCGCCGCGAACGCGGGGACTCCGTCGGGCAGATCGAAGGCATGCGGGCACGCTCGGGTCCGACCTATGGGGGATCCCTGGATGAGCTGGCCGAGCTGTTCACCCGCGACGCGGCGATGTCCGAAGCCGACTACCTGCTTTTCGCCCTGCCGAACCAGCTGGGCGTTGAATACAACGAGCATGTGATGGCCAACATTACGAAGGTCGTCAAGGACATCGGCTGGAAGTAGCCGCCGTTCCGGGTTCCGGAGCATTTGGGCCCCTCGGCCTTCCGCGGATGATCCGGAAGGCCGAGGGGCCCGTTGCGCATTTCGGGCGGCGATTCGCCGGAGCTAGCGCAGGCGGCGGGGAAAAATGAAATCTTATGCCCCGTGGAGGAAATCTGCCGCACATACTCGCATCGTCAAACGCTTGATGATAGCTTGTTGCCCGTATCGCCTCAGGTGGGTGCCTGATCTCCTAGGCGATGCAGGCAGATGCCACATGATGCACCGACTATCTATTGGAAGGTTTTATGCGCGCACGAAAATTGCTGTCCGTCTGGGCTGCCCTGCTGCTGGGGGTATCCCTGAGCGCCTGCAGCAACGCCGATCCGACGCCACCGCTGGCCGAAGCAGCGGCTGGTACCGAAACGACACCTTCGGCAGGTCCTCCCGCGGACGCCGGCGGCGGCGACGTGTCGTTTCCCAGTTGTGCTGAAGTTGCAGAACTCAGCGGCGACTTGTTTAAGGGCTTGGTGTTTGCCGACGAAGCGATGACAACTGATATGGGATCCCTCGGGGAAGCGGACGTGAGCTGCATTTGGGTCACGGAAGCTGCCGCGAGGGGGTCGTCTGATCTGACGAAGCATGCGACCGTGGGGCTGACATTCCAGTGGGAGGAGGAAGCGCTCGAATATGAGTCCTTCGCCTCGATGGGGATGGCGTTCAGCACCCCTCAGACCGAGGAGGTCGGGGCTTTCCTGCTCAACAAGAAGGAATCCCTGGACCTTGACGGCCCGCCAAGCCTGAGCGGCCCGCTGCTGGTCAAGGGGAAGCTGAGCATCGGAGCCGGCGGCTTGGGGGCCATGGCCGGAGACGCCGTGGTTCTGGACTTCACGAACCAGGATTTGCTGGACGTCCAGGTGGAAATCCTCAAGTACATGGAAAGCCGTCAGGCCTGATCGCACGCGCTGACCGGATGGAGCCAGGAGCGAAGCGAAAAGAACCCTGCGGTGCCTGCCGTCCCTCGGGACGGCAGGCACCGCAGGGTTTTCTCGACGTTGGATTAGCAGCCAAGGGTCACGGGCCCTGCAAGCGGTTGCTAGTCCTCGTCGACGATGCCGTACATGCGCGCGGAGATATCCGGGTACTCGACCCGTGTCCGGCCGGCTTCCAGTTTCGGCAGCTGGGCGGGGGAGTGATGAGAGCAGTGCACGAAGTCAAAGGTCGGCCACCATTTCTTTGGTCGTTCGTAGTCCTCGGAGCCGCATACTTCGCAGACCAGATGCACCCAGACCGGGCGCTTGCCGGTCCGGTTGGCGCGGGACTGGGCCAGCCATGCCGGCGGATTTGAATTCAGCTCGCGGAACTCGGCTTCGCTCATCTTCGAAGGGATGCCGTGCTTCTTGGCCATTTCTAGGGGGATATCCAACGCAATGGCGGCGTCTCTACGTGTCATCATCGCCTACCAGCCTAATCTACCGGTGCGCCCGCGCATCCAAGCCGGGTGGGAAACTGGACGTCAGGCACGGAAGCTGTGAGCCAAAGCATCGAAATCAGGCCCGGAAGTGAAATTTTTGCGACTTGACCCAGTGTGCTATTGGTCATAGGTGGGCTGTATCACTTAGTCTATGTGAAGCATGTGTTTTCAATCACCGCAAGCATGCTCACAGATTAAGGATCACTTCATGACTCGCAAGAAGAACGGGCTGCGACTCGCCGCGGCCGCTTTGGGAATTTCCGCCCTCGCACTGACCGGCTGCACCTCTTCCGCCTCCAACGACGGCGACGCATCAGGTGCGCCAAGCGGCGACGCATCAGGCGCGCCGATCACCCTGGGAACCACGGACAAGGTCACCTCGCTCGACCCGGCCGGCTCCTATGACAACGGTTCATTCATGGTCATGAACCAGATCTTCCCGTTCCTGCTGAACTCCGAGCCGGGCAGCCCTGAACCGTCGAACGACCTGGCCGAGTCCGCCGAGTTCACCTCGGACAAGGAATTCACCGTGAAGCTGAAGCCGGGGTTGAAGTGGGCCAACGGCAACGATCTGGACTCGAAGGACGTGAAGTTCACCTTCGACCGCCAGCTGAAGATCGCGGACCCCAACGGTCCGTCCTCGCTGCTGGGCAACGTCGAGTCCATCACCGCACCGGATGCCACTACCGTGGTCTTCAAGCTCAAGGTCGCCAACGACCAGACCTTCCCGCAGGTGCTCACCTCGCCGGTCGGCCCGATCGTGGATGACGAGGTCTTCCCTGCCGACAAGGTGATGGCCGATGAGGAAATCGTCGCAGGCAAGGCCTTCGGCGGCCAGTACGTGATCGACTCGTACAACAAGAACAGCCTGATCTCGATGTCGGCCAACGACGCCTACGCCGGCGTGCTCGGCGCACCGGCCAACAAGTCGGCCGCCATCAAGTACTACGCGGATTCGAACAACCTGAAGCTGGATGTCCAGCAGGGCAACATCGATGTCGCGTATCGTTCGCTGACCCCGACCGATGTGGAGGACTTGGGCAAGGACAGCAACCTCGTGGTCCACAAGGGGCCGGGCGGCGAGCTGCGCTACATCGTGTTCAACTTCGACACCATGCCGTACGGCGCCAAGACCGCGGACGCGGACGCCGCGAAGTCGCTGGCCGTGCGCCAGGCCGCCGCGAACCTGATCGACCGCGAGGCCATCGCCAGCGAGGTCTACAAGGGCACCTACACCCCGGCCTACTCCTACGTGCCGCAGGGCTTCACCGGCGCCATCGAGCCGTTGAAGGAGCTGTACGGCACCGACGGCAAGCCGGATGCCGCCAAGGCGAAGAAGGTCTTGGAGGATGCCGGCGTCGACATCCCGGTCAGCCTGCCGCTGCAGTACAACCCGGACCACTACGGCCCGAGCTCGGGCGACGAGTACGCCCTGGTGAAGAAGCAGCTGGAGGCCGACGGCCTGTTCAAGGTCGACCTGAAGTCCACCGAATGGGTCACCTACCAGAAGCAGCGCGTCACCGACTACCCGGCCTACCAGCTGGGCTGGTTCCCTGACTACTCGGACGCCGACAACTACCTGTCGCCGTTCTTCGCCAAGGACAACTTCCTGTCGAACAACTACGACAACCCGGCGGTCGACAAGCTGATCTCGGAGCAGCGCGGCATGGCCGACGCGGCCGAGCGCACCAAGGCCATCGAGGACCTGCAGACCATGGTCGCCAAGGACCTCTCCACCCTGCCGCTGCTGCAGGGCGCGCAGGTCGCCGTGGCGGGCAAGGACGTGCAGGGCGTCGAGAAGACCCTGGACCCGTCGTTCAAGTTCCGCTTGGGCGTTCTGAGCAAGTAAGCATCAGCGCACTGGCTTGACCTGAACCCCAGGGGGTTCGCCGCGCGGAATCCACCGGATCCCGCGCGGCGGATCCCCTAAATCTGCGCCCGGGGATCTCCCGGCGCAACGCACGTATTTTGCGATTTCCAAAGGATTGACGATGACCATCACGTCTCCACCGGGACAAGTTCCCAGCCCGCTGGCGGCACCCAAGCCAGCCAAGCAGAAGGGCGGGGGGTTCCTCCGCTACGTGATCACGCGCTTTCTGCTGATCATCCCCACCGTCTTCATCCTCATCACGGTGGTCTTCTTCCTGATGCGCGTGACCGGCGACCCGATCACCGCCGCACTGGGCGGGCGCCTGACCCCGGACCAGCTTGCCGAACGCATCCATGAAGCCGGATACGACCGGCCGCTGTTCATCCAGTACTTCGAGTACCTGGGGCAGATCTTCACCGGCAACCTGGGCCGCACCCTGACCGACAACACCGCGGTCACCGACATCCTTACCACCTACGGCGCCGCCACCCTGGAGCTGGCCATCAACGCCGTGCTCGTGGCGCTGATCGTGGGCATCCCGCTGGGCCTGGTCGCCGCCAAGTTCCGCGACCGCTACCCGGACGCCATCCTGCGCGTGCTGGCCATCCTGGCCTACGCCACCCCGGTCTTCTTCGCCGGCCTGCTGCTCAAGCTGATCTTCGGCGTCTGGCTGCACTGGCTGCCGATCGCCGGGCGCGCCGACTGGCAGACCGAACTGCAGCTGACCACGCTCCAGGCGCCGACCGGCATCTACTGGCTCGACGCACTGCGCAGCGGCAACATGGACGCGTTCGTGAACGTCACCCAGCACGCCATCCTGCCGGCCATCGCCTTAGGCCTGCTCACCGGCGGCGTGTTCCTGCGCCTGGTGCGCACCAACGCCATCGGCACCCTGGGCCGCGAATACGTGGAGGCCGGGCGTTCGCGCGGCGTCAGCGAATTCCGGCTGACCACCAAGCACGCCTACCGTCCGGCGCTGATCCCGATCATCACCGTGATGGGCATGCAGATTGCGCTGCTGCTCGGCGGCGCGGTGCTCACCGAGACCACCTTCGAATGGAAGGGCCTGGGCTTCAAGCTGGCCGAGTACCTCACGGCCCGCGACTTCGTCGCCGTCCAGGGCATCGTGGTGCTGCTGGCGATCATCGTCGCCTTCACCAACTTCATCGTGGACATCTTGGCCGCACTGATCGACCCGAGAGTCAGGTACTAACCATGGGCACCGCTACTCTTCCCGCATCCAACAAGTCCTGGGTGGACAAGCTCCCGATCATCTCCCACCTGAAGATGTCCTCCGGGCTCCAGCGCGGCATGCTGATCAGCGGGCTGGTCCTCACCGGCCTGTTCCTCATCGCAGCGATCTTTGCGCCGCTGATCGCCCCGTTCGGCTTCGCCCAGTCCGGCAACGCCAACGGCGACTTCCCGCGCCAGGCCGCCCCGGGCGGGGACTTCATCTGGGGCACCACCTCCGGCGGCTACGACGTGTTCTCCCGCACCATCTTCGGCGCGCAGACCGCGATCTTCGTGATCATCGCCGCCGTGGTGATGTCGTTGTTCCTCGGAGTGCTGCTGGGCCTGGTCTCCGGCTACCTCGGCGGCTGGTTCGACCGCATCGCGGTGATGCTCTCCGACGCCATCTATGCCTTCCCGTCGCTGCTGCTGGCCATCGTGATGTCCATCGTGATCTCGCAGGGCCAGTCGAAGGTGTTCGGCGGCGTCATGGCCGCGGCCATCTCCATCACCGTGGTGTTCATCCCGCAGTACTTCCGCGTGGTGCGCGCCGAGGTGATGCGCCTGAAGGCCGAGCCGTTCGTGGAATCCGCGCAGGTCATCGGCGCCAGCCCGTGGCGGGTCATGTTCACCCACCTGCTGCGCAACGCCACCCGCACGCTGCCGCTGATTTTCACGCTGAACGCCACCGAAGCGCTGCTGACGCTGGCGGGCCTGGGCTTCCTGGGCTTCGGCATCGAGCCGACCAGCGCCTCGGAATGGGGTTACGACCTGAACCGCGCGATGTCGGACGCCACCAGCGGCATCTGGTGGACCGGCCTGTTCCCGGGCCTGGCCATCGTGGTCACCGTGCTGGGCATGACCCTGGTCGGCGAATCCATGAATGATTTGAACGACCCGCGCCTGCGCCGCTTCAGCCGCAAGAAGGCCAAGCGCATCACCGAGGCAGGAGTCGGAGCATGAGCCACGCAGCGCCAACCATCACCGAAGACCGCGACGCAGTACTGCGCGTCGAGGGCTTGAACATCGACTTCGTCACCGACGCAGGTGCGGTGCCCGCCGTGCGCGGCGTGGACTTCACGGTCAAGGCCGGGGAAATCCTTGCCATCGTCGGCGAATCCGGATCCGGCAAGTCCGTGACAGCGCGCACCGCGCTGGGCATCATGGCGGAGAACGGAGCCGCCAGCGGAGCCGTGTACCTCAACGGCAAGGACATGCTGACCCTGCACGGGGCGGACCTGCGCGCCGCCCGCGGCCGGGACGTCGCCATGGTCTTCCAGGAACCCTCCACCGCGTTGAACCCGGTCTACACCGTGGGCTGGCAGATCATGGAGGGCATCCGCGCCCACAACAAGATCTCCAAGAAGGAAGCCAAGGCGCGCGCCATCGAGGCCATGCGCCAGGTCGGCATCCCGGACCCCGAGCAGCGGGTGGACTACTACCCGCACCAGTTCTCCGGCGGCCAGAAGCAGCGTGTGGTGATCGCCGCCGCGCTGGCGCTGAAGCCCGGGCTGATCGTGGCCGACGAGCCGACCACTGCGCTGGACGTCACCGTGCAGGCGGAAATCCTGGCCCTGCTGCGCGAGCTGCGCAACGAGCTGGGCACCGCGATCGTGATCATCACCCACAACATGGGGGTGGTCGCCGACATCGCGGACCGAGTGATCGTGATGAACCAGGGAAAGATCGTGGAGGAGGCGCCGGCGCTGACCCTCTTCGAGACCCCGCAGGAGGACTACACCCGAGCGCTGCTGGCCGCCGTGCCGCACCTGGGCCGCGAAAGCGCTTCCGAGGGCATGACCGAACGCCCGGTCGCCGGCGCCGAGGTGCTGGTCGAGGCCAAGGACCTGGTGGTCCACTTCCCGGGACGCTTCGGCGCCCCCGGCTTCACCGCCGTGGACAAGGTCGATCTGAAGATCCACGCCGGGGAAGTCTACGGCCTGGTCGGCGAATCCGGCTCCGGCAAGACCACCATCGGGCGCACCATCGCCGGCCTGAACCGGATGACCTCCGGATCGCTGAAGGTGCTGGGCTACGAAATGGCGGACTTCAAGGAACGCAGCTTCAAGCCGCTGCGCGAGCAGATCGGCTTCGTGTTCCAGGACCCGGCCGCCAGCTTCAACCCGCACCTGACCATCGGCGAATGCGTCGCCGAACCGCTGACGGTGCACCGCGAACTGGGCGCCTCGGCCACCCGCGCCAAGGTCGCCCAGCTGCTGGAAGCGGTGCAGCTGCCCTCGGGCTTCGCCAACCGCTACCCGCATGAGCTCTCCGGCGGCCAGCGCCAGCGCGCCTCGCTGGCCCGCGCCCTGGCGCTGGAGCCCAAGCTGCTGATCGCCGACGAGCCGACCAGCGCGCTGGACGTGTCGGTGCAGGCCAAGGTGCTGGAGTTGTTCCGCGAGCTGCAGACCGAGCTGGGCTTCGCAGCCCTGTTCGTCTCCCACGACCTGGCGGTCGTGGACCAGCTGGCCACCTGGGTCGGCGTGCTGTTCCGCGGGACGCTGCTGGAGGAGGGGCTGGGCTCGCAGGTGCTGGCCAACCCGCGCAACGACTACACCCAGCGGCTGATTGCCTCGCTGCCGGTTCCCGACCCGCGCGAGCAGGCCCAGCGCCGCGCCCGCATCGAGGAGCTGAACGCCAGGGGCTGAGCCCTGCCCCCCCCCGCCCGCCGCATCCGTCCGCGCAGCGCACCTCCCCGCCGGGGAGCGTGCCCTGCGCGGACGTTTCGCGTTCCCCGGTGTCCGGCGTCACCTTCTGGGTGAAGCGCCCGGTGACCACGTAAACTACAAACCATGAGCGAGCCGAACCTGACCGAAGAGAAGAACGCCTTCGACCCGCACGCGAGTTCCCTGCAGGGCGAAGTCCAGCAGGAGGTGCTCGATGAGCTGTATGCGATCCGCGGGAGCATCGACAACTTCGACGCCCAGCTGGTCTACCTGCTGGCCGAACGCTTCAAGGCAACCCAGCGCGTGGGACACCTGAAGGCCACGCACCAGCTGCCCGCCAGCGACCCCAATCGGGAGAAGGCCCAGATCGAACGCCTGCGCCGGCTGGCCCACGAGGCCCACCTGGATCCGGAATTCGCCGAGAAGTTCATGAACTTCATCATTTCCGAGGTCATCCGCCACCACCAGCACATTTCGAACAACCATCGGGGACCCGGCATCGATGCCTGAAACGCAGGACCTTTCGGCCGTCCCGGCACGCCGGGAGGATGTGCACGTCACCTCCTTCTGCCAGTTCCCGGGCGCCGATCCGCTGGAAATCCACCGCGTCATCCGCGGGGAGCTGGGCGAACCGAACCTCGCCGTGCTGCCGCAGCTGCCGGACCGCGGGGTCGGGGCCGACGCCCTGGGCCGCAGCGCCACCATGGTCGCGGACCTCGGCTTCGACCTCCAGCCGCACGGCTGGCGCATCGGGGTGCCCGACGGGCTGGACGCCCGGCGGGCCCGCAGCCTGCTGCGCAGCGACGAAAACCTGCTGGCTGACGTGGCCGGGGCCGAAAAGAAACAGCCTTCCAGGCTGCTGCTGGGGGTGCTTGGCCCTTGGAGCCTGGCCGCCGGTCTGCACCTGACCGGCGGCGAAAAGGTGCTCTCCGACCACGGGGCCCGGCGCGATGTCATCGAAGCCTACGCGCACGGGGTGCGCGAGCACCTGGCGCGGATCACCCGTGCCACCGGCATCACCGGGTTCACCCTGCAGCTCGACGAGCCGCAGCTTCCCGCCGCGCTGGACGGCGCCCTGCCCACCGCCAGCGGCTACCGCACCCTGCGCTCCATTCCGCGCAGTGAGGTGCGCACCAGCTACGCCGACTTCCTGTCGGTGCTGTCCGACGGGAAGGAGCCGTCGGCACTGCGCGTGGCGGTCAACCTGCCCGCGGCGGACGCCTCGTGGATCGAAAGGGTCGACCTGCTGCATCAGGCGGGCATCGATGGATGGCTGCTGGATCCGGCGGTGATGGGCCCCCGGCAGTGGGAACGCGCCGCGGGCCTGGTCGAGTCGGGAGCGCAGCTGTTCCTGCAGCTGCTGCAACCCGCAGGCCGCGCCCCGGGCATCGTGCAGGGTGTGAAAACCATCCTGAGACCCTGGCGGCAGCTGGGCCTGCCGCTGTCGCGCCTTTCGGCGCTGACGCTCATGCCCGCCGGATCCTTCGCCTCCAGCAGCGCCGCCGAGGTCGTGGAGTGCCTGGGGCGCCTGACCGGCTACGCCCAGGCCCTGGAACAGACCCGGGTGGACGCCTAGCCGGTGATCTGCCCCAAAGGCAGGGCTTTGCGCCAGTCAACGGGCTAAATCGGGGGCTGGTCATGTATCTTAGAAACAATGGCGGTAGCTTAGTTACCCACAGGCGACCAGCCGATTGAGCAGGCCCTGCGGGCCTGCCTCTGCCGGCGGGCCGCCTGCGGCTGTCCTAGCATTTCAGGGGGAAATTGGATGAAGGCTCGAATTCTTGTCGTCGACGATGACGAGGCGCTGTCGGAAATGATCGGCATCGTCCTGCAGAACGACGGCTTCGAGGCCTCCTTCTGCTACGACGGCTCCGGGGCGCTGGAAGCTTTCCGCGAGTCCAATCCCGACCTGGTGCTGCTCGACCTGATGCTCCCGGGCATCGACGGGATCGAGGTCTGCAAGCAGATCCGCGCCGAATCCGATGTCCCGGTGGTCATGCTCACCGCCAAGTCGGACACCGCCGACGTGGTCCGAGGCCTGGAATCCGGCGCCGACGACTACGTCCCGAAGCCCTTCAAGCCGGCCGAGCTGGTGGCCCGCGTGCGCGCCCGGCTGCGCCCGAACGAGACCCATGCGGCCGAGACCCTGCAGGTCGGCGAGGTCACCATCGACGTGGCCGGCCACCGGGTGACCCGCAGCGGCACCGTGGTGTCGCTGACCCCGCTGGAATTCGACCTGCTGGTCACCATGGCGCGCAAACCATGGCAGGTCTTCAGCCGCGAGCAGCTGCTCGAAGCGGTCTGGGGCTACCGGCACGCGGCCGACACCCGGCTGGTGAACGTGCACGTGCAGCGGCTGCGCTCGAAGATCGAGGTCGACCCGGAGAAACCGCAGATCATCCAGACCGTGCGCGGTGTCGGATACAAGGCTGGATCGGCAAGTTGAACACGCACGCGCCGACCGGAAAAGAACTTGTCCCGGTCGATGTGCGTGTCCATGAGATTCCCCAGGCCCCGCGTTTCTACCGGCTGAAGCACTGGATCCGCCGCCCGGTCGAGGCGGTGCGCAACCGTTGGCAGCGCCACCTGCTGTACCGCACGGTGATCTCCACGCTGCTGTTCACCTCGCTGGCGCTGCTGGCGGCCGGGGCGTTCCTCTCCAACCAGATCGCCTCCACGCTGTTCCAGGAACGCTTCAACCAGATCGAGAAGGAATCCGAGCGCGGCCTCACGCAGGCGCGCTCGATCCTCGAATCCGCCGCGACCACCGACCGCGCCTCCACCCAGGCCCTGGTGAACTCCACCCTGGCCACCCTGGAAGGCGACGGCGCCACCGTCATCCGCGACTTCGTGCTGATGCCCATCGCCGGGGACGAGAACCTCTACGTCGGCCCCATGGCCTCCGGCTCGCTGACCACCCGGGTGGTGCCCGGGGACCTGGCCGAGTCCGTGGCGGGGGAGCAGGGCATTTTCTGGCGCTCCATCGAGCTGGGCGTCGAAGGCGAGCAGTACCCCGGGCTGATCATCGGCACCAAGGTGCTGATCCCGCCGGGCCGCGAATACGGCCTCTACCTGGTCTACGACCTGTCCAGCGTGCAGGACACTCTGGCGTTCATCAACCGCGCCATGACCTTCACCGGCCTGGTGCTGCTGGCCGTGGTCGGCTTCGTCGCCTGGTCCGTGGCCCGCACTGTGGTGCGCCCCGTTGCCGACGCCGCCTATGTTTCCGAGCGCATCGCCGCCGGCGACCTGGACCGCCGCATGAAGGTTTCCGGCCGCGACGAAGTCGCCCGGCTGGGCACCGCCTTCAACCACATGGCCGCCTCGCTGCAGGAGCAGATCACCGCCCTGAACAACCTCTCCGCCATGCAGCAGCGCTTCGTCTCCGACGTGTCGCATGAACTGCGCACCCCGCTGACCACGGTGCGCATGGCCGCGGAGCTGATCCACGACGCCCGCGAGAACTTCGACCCGCTGACCGCGCGCTCCGCCGAGCTGATGTACAACCAGATCGAACGCTTCCAAAACCTGCTCAACGACCTGCTGGAAGTCTCCCGATTCGACGCCGGCGTGGCCGTGCTGGACCGCGAATCCACGGACCTGAACGTGATCGTGGGCAAGGTCATCGTCACCGCCACCCCGGTGGCCGACGAGTACGGCTCGATCATCCGGCTGAATTCCCCGTCCGAAGGCTGCGTGGCGGAAGTCGACCCGCGCCGCCTGGAGCGCGTGATGCGCAACCTGGTGCTCAACGCCGTGGAACACGGGGAGGCGCAGCCGATCGACGTGACCATCGGCGCCAACGACTCCGCCGTGGCCGTCACCGTGCGCGACTACGGCATCGGGATGTCCGAGGAATCCTGCAAGCATGTCTTCGACCGGTTCTGGCGCGCCGACCCGGCCCGCGCCCGCACCACCGGCGGCTCCGGCCTGGGCCTGTCCATCGCCATGGAGGACATCAGGCTGCACGATGGCCGGCTGGAGGCCTGGGGCGAGCTGGGGGTCGGATCGGTCTTCCGCATCACCCTGCCGCGCACCGCCAGCGACACCATCGACTCCTCGCCGCTGCCGCTGGAACCTGCCGCCGCGCAGACCCTGGACGAGCCGCAGGGGGACAGCTTCCCGCTGACCGGCGAGGTGCCCAAGATCGGCTTCACCCCGCTGGTGCTGCCCGAGGACGACGAGCCGGGAGATGACGATATCGCCGATCCGAGCGCGCCGATTCCGCCCGCCTCGCCGGAGGAGAAGTAATGCGACGCACGTTGATTCCGCTGCTGGCCATGCTGCTGGGGCTGGTGCTCGCCGCCACCGGCTGCGCCTCCATCCCGCGCTCCTCCCCGGTCAAGCAGATCGAGGTGGACGCAGTGGACGCCGGCGCCGAGCCGTACAGCTACGCCGCGGACGGGCCCGCCGACGGCGCGGACGCCAGGTCGATCGTGGACGGCTTCGTGGCCGCCGGCCGCTCGGTGGCCGAGGACTATGCGGTGGCCCGCGAATTCCTCACCCCGGAGCTGAGCCAGCAGTGGCGCGGCGACACCAGCACGCTGATCTACGAAGCGGTCAACGTGGTCAACGGCGCCGACACCAACCAGTACACGATCCAGCTGGAGATCATCGGCGCGGTGGATGCCCAGGGCGTGCGCACCGTCTACCCGGACCACTCCACCCGCGCGGTGGACGTGGTGGTCTCAAAGGTCGAGGACCAGTGGCGGATCTCCGACGCGCCCAACGGCGTGATGCTGGAAGCCTCCACCTTCAACAAGATCTTCTCCGCGCAGACGCTGTACTTCTACAACGCCACCTTCCGCTACCTGGTGCCCGACGTGCGTTGGTTCCCCACTGGCAGCGGCACCGCCACCTCCATGGTCCAGGCGCTGCTGGCCGGGCCCGCGCCGTACCTGGAGAACGCGGTGGTCTCCGCCTTCAGCTCCGCCGGATCCCTGGTGCGCTCCGCGGTGCCGGTGCGCGACGGCACCGCCACCATCGACCTGAGCAGGGCGACCTTCCAGGACGCCACCGACCAGATGCTGCTGCTCATGGACCAGCAGCTGGAGGCCACGTTGATCCCGCTGAACAACGTGACCAACGTGAAGATGCTGCAGAATGAAAACGAAATAACCCTGGCGGACCAGAGCACCACCATCGAGCCGGCGCTGGTGAACCCCAGCACCCCGGACACGCTGATCGGCATTGCCGACAAGTCGCTGGTGTACGTCAAGGGCCGCTCGATCATCCCGGTGGGAGGGCTGCCGGAGATCTCCCGCTACAACCCGCGCGAACCGGCCATGTCGCCCATCGGCAACCGCTACGCCTTCCTGAACGGCTCGCGCAAGCAGCTATGGACCATCGGCGAGGACGGTGCGCTGGACCTCGGCTTGGAAGGCGAGTCCCTGATCCAGCCGTCCATGGACCTTGCCGGCTGGACCTGGACCGCTGACAACCACGACAAGAACCCGCTGCGCGCGGTGCCGGACGACATCGCCGGCAAGGGGGAGGCCCGCACCATCAACGTGCCGTGGCTCGAAGGTTCCACGGTCAGCTCGCTGCGCATTTCCCGCGACGGGGCCCGTGCGTTGATCGTTGCCACGAAGGACTCCACCACGACCGTGTACGTCTCCGGGGTGATCCGCGATTCCGACGGTGTGCCGCGCGGCCTGAACAAGACGCCGATGAAGATCTACCCGGATGTTCCGGTCAACACCGCGGTCTGGGAGTCGGACCGCTCGATCATCGTCGCCGACCTGAGCCTCACCGAGCCGGTACTGGCCGAGCAGATCACCTTCCAGGGCGGAAACAAGCACCTGCAGGTCCTGCTGGGCATGGTTGGAATCGCCGCCGGCACGGGAGACAAGCGGGAAGTCTACGCCGAGTCCCAGGACCAGCTGTTCACCCTGGTGGGCAACTCCTGGCACGTGCTGGACGACTTCGCCAAGGACATCTCCTACCCGGGGTAGCGGTATCCACACCCGGCGCCCCGCTGCGGCCGCCGAGCCCTTCGGCCGGCCACCATGGAGCATGGGCTCCAACGACCGGGAATTCCTGCGAGATCTGGACCAGCTGTACGGACAGAAGACCCCGCAATGGCTGCGCTTCGCGCTGCGCGAGACCGTGAACTTCCTGCTGCCGGCCAGCTGCGCGGTCTGCGGCCGGGCCGATGACCGGCTGTGCGCCGCCTGCCGCAGTGCGGTGCGCCACCAGCTCGGCCTGCCTCCGCTGCCCGCAAGCCTAAACCGCTACCTGGAACTGCCGGCTCTGGCTGGGCAGATCCCCGTGGCCGCCTGCGGGATCTACGGCAATGAGCTGGCCCGGGCCATCCTTGCCTACAAGGACCACCAGCGGTACTTCCTGAAGAACCTGTTCGCCCCCTACCTTGCGGCCGCGCTGAACGCCGCGCTGGTCCCGCAGACCAGCGCCCGGCGCACGCTGATCGTGCCCATGCCCACCTCGCTGAAGGCGGTGGCGCGCAGGGGCTACCGGCCGGTGGAATCCATGCTCCAGTCGGCCGAGCGCCTCGGACTGCTCGACGCCGGGCTGGAGCTTTCCCCGGTGCTGCACTACCGGCTGGGCCAGGTGTTCAGCGGCGCCCAGAAGAGCAAGTCAGGAGCCGACCGGCGCGGGCGGCGCGTGCAGCTGATTGCCGAGATCCCGCGTGTTCGCCAACAGCCGATCCTGCTTGTCGACGATGTGATGACCACCGGCGCGACCCTGCAAAATGCCGCGATTACCTGTAATAACGCGGGATTTGAGGTGCTCGGGGCGGTGGTTCTTGCGCTGACCAGGCCGCCGGGCGACGAAGGGCCGGGGCAATTACGCTGACCGCGATAGGAAATGTGTGCGTTCGGTACTTGAATCTGGGGCGTCGTGGCCTAAGGTGAAGTATGGGTTGCATCACATAGATGCAGCGAAGCCCATCTTCAGTTCGAAGCGACGAAACTTTCGAACTGTTGTGTCACCCGACTCTATTTTGGAGGACACCATGGAGCTGAACTACAGCGGACGCAACATCACCGTCTCGGACCGTTTCCGGGAGTACGTTGACGAGAAAATCACCAAGGTCGACCAGCTGGCCACCAAGGTCCAGCGCATTGACGTCAAGGTCGTCAAGGAAACTCACGCCCGCAACCAGAGCACCGCACTCTCCGTGGAACTGACGGTTGTCGGTCGAGGACCGGCCATCCGTGCAGAAGCCCGTGGCGCTGACAAGTTCGCAGCCTTCGATGTCGCCTTCGCCAAACTGCTTGAGCGCCTGCGCAAGGCCCGCGACAAGCGCAAGGTGCATCGCGGAAACCACGCCCCGGTGGCAGTCCACCAGGCCACCAGCTCGCTGCCAGTGGTACCTACCGACAAGTCTCTGGTCGAGGAAACCCTTGCAGCCCAAGCCGCCGCCGAGGCGGCCGAGGCCGAAGAGAACGCCGAATACTCGCCGGTCGTGATCCGTCGCAAGTCCTTCCCGGCCGAAGTCATGAGCGTCGATGACGCCGTTGACCGTATGGAGCTGGTGGGGCACCCGTTCTACCTGTTCATTGATGAAGCTACCGGAGAGCACGCCGTGGTCTACGGACGCACCCAGTACCAATACGGAGTCATCACCCTGGATGCTTCGCTCAGCGCCGAGTCCGAGTCGACCGTCGAGACCCGCGGGTACCGCGACAAGGCAATGGCAACCGAGGGCTAGTCATTAGCAATCCATCAATCAAGGGCGGTCAGCGCACCCTGAGCCTGTCACAGGCTCGACGGGTTGCGCTGGCCGCCCAAGGCTTGTCCCGGGCCCGCCCGGACAAGCCGGTGACCCTGCGGCGGATGAACTCGACGCTGGAAGCCATTGCGCAACTGCAGATCGATTCGATCAACGTGGTGCGGCGCGCCCACTACATGCCGCTCTTCGCGCGGCTTGGCGCCTATGACACCGGGGCCCTGGATGCGCTGGTGGCCCGCCGGCGCGGGCCCATGACCGAATACTGGGCGCACGAAGCCAGCTACGTCCGCAGCGAGCTCGTCGCGGACCTGATCACCTGGCAGCGGCGCGGTTGGGTCGACCGTTCTGATCTGTTCACCGGAAAACACCATGAGCTGACCGAGAGTGTATTGTCATATCTGGCCGAGCATCCGGGGACTACCGCCCGTGAACTCAGCACGGCCTTGGACGTGCAGCCGGTCGGGGAGAAGCAGCACTGGGGCTGGAACTGGAACGACACGAAGTTCGTCACCGAGGCGCTATTCGCCCAGGGCAGGATCCTTGCGCTGGGTCGCAGCAGCCAGTTCGAACGCCGCTTCGCACTGGCCGAGGACGTGATCGACATGCCGCCGAGGCAAGACGCGCAGGACAGGGAACCCGCACTGCGCCGGCTGGTGCTGCGGGCGCTGCGCGCACTGGGCGTGGGTACCTCCCACTGCATTGCCGAGTATTTTCGACTGCCCTCGACCCAGGTTGCCGCCTTGCTGCGCGTACTCGTCGATGAGCGATTGGTGGAGCAGGTGGAGGTCGCCGGCCTTGCAGGGAGTTGCTACCGGCTTCCCGGCGCAGTGATCCCGCGCAGCATCGAGCCTGATCTTCGACTGCTTTCGCCCTTCGACTCCATGGTTTTCAACCGGCGCAGGCTGGAACGGTTCTTCGGGTTCGAGTACCGGGTGGAAATCTACGTCCCGCAGGCCAAGCGGCGCTACGGGTACTACGTGTTCCCGATGCTGCACGGCGAGGAATTCGTAGGTCGGGTGGACCTGAAAGCCGACCGGCGCAACGGGGTGCTGCAGGCCAAGGCGGTGCATTTCGAGCCCGGTGTTTCCCCGGAAGTTTCCGGCGCGCTGGACCGCGAGCTGGGGCGGATGGCGCAGTGGCTCGGGCTGGGCAGGGTTGAACGTTGACTGTGAACTGCCTGTTCGGTCCATTGCCGTTCACCACAAGAACACCGCAGAGACCGTTGAAATAGCGTTTGACGACGTTTTCCTCACGTAGACTGATTACGCCAGATTTACTGTGCTTGAGATATTGGGAGCTACCACGTGGCATCATTGCTAGAACGTATTTTGCGTACCGGCGACAAGAAGACCCTGAAGGTTCTTCGTAAGTACGCCGACACGATTAATACGTTGGAAGACGAGATTCGTGAACTTTCGGATGAAGAACTCCGGGGGGAGACCGAAAAGTTCCGGGCTCGCCTGGCCGATGGTGAATCGCTCGATGCCCTGCTTCCCGAGGCGTTCGCCGTAGTGCGCGAAGCCGCGGACCGCGTGCTGGGCATGCGTCACTTCGACGTCCAGCTGATGGGCGGCGCGGCGCTGCACATGGGCAATATTGCCGAAATGCGCACCGGTGAAGGCAAGACCCTGGTCGCGACCGCGCCTGCCTACCTGAATGCCCTGAGCGGCAAGGGAGTGCACGTGGTGACCACCAACGACTTCCTCGCCCAGTACCAGTCCGACCTGATGGGCCGCGTCTTCCGCTTCCTCGGCCTGAGTTGCGGCTGCATCCTGGCCAACATGGATCCCGCCGCGCGCCGCAAGCAGTACGCTGCGGATATCACCTACGGAACGAACAACGAATTCGGTTTCGACTACCTTCGCGACAACATGGCCTGGAGCAAGGACGAGCTCGTCCAGCGCGGCCACCATTTCGTCATCGTCGATGAGGTCGACTCGATCCTCATTGACGAGGCTCGTACCCCGCTGATCATCTCCGGCCAGGCCTCGGGCGACGTGAACCGCTGGTATGTCGAGTTTTCCAAGATCGTCTCGCGCCTGACCCGTGAAGATGATTACGAGGTCGACGAGAAGAAGCGCACCATCGGCGTGCTCGAGAGCGGCATCGAGAAGGTCGAAGACTATCTGGGCATCGACAATCTCTACGAGGCAAACAACACCCCGCTGATCGGCTTCCTGAACAATGCCATCAAGGCCAAGGAGCTGTTCAAGAAGGACAAGGACTACGTCGTGGTCAACGGCGAAGTCATGATCGTCGACGAGCACACCGGTCGTGCGCTGCAGGGCCGACGCTACTCCGAGGGCATGCACCAGGCGATCGAAGCCAAGGAAAACGTGGAGATCAAGGCCGAGAACCAGACCCTGGCCACGGTGACCTTGCAGAACTACTTCCGTATGTACGAGAAGATCTCGGGCATGACCGGCACCGCGCAGACCGAGGCCGCCGAGTTCTACGGCACCTACAAGCTCGGTGTCGTGGAGATCCCGACCAACAAGCCAGCGATCCGCCAGGACCAGTCGGACCTCATCTACAAGAACGAGATCTCCAAATTCAATGCGGTCGTCGAGGACATCGAAGAACGCCACAAGACCGGCCAGCCGATCCTGGTGGGCACTACCAGCGTGGAGAAGAGCGAATACCTGTCCCGGCTCCTGGCCAAGAAGGGAATTCGCCACGAAGTCCTGAACGCCAAGCAGCATGCACGCGAAGCCGCCGTGGTCGCGATGGCCGGCCGCAAGAACGGCGTGACCGTGTCGACCAACATGGCCGGCCGCGGTACCGACATCATGCTAGGCGGCAACGCCGAATTCCTCGCGGTGGCGGAAATGGAACGCCGCGGCCTGGACCCGGAAAACCACGCCGACGAATACAACAAGCAGTGGGATGACGTCTTCGAGGCGGCCAAGAAAACCGTGGCCGCTGAAGCCGAGGAAGTCACCAAGCTCGGCGGGTTGTACGTGCTGGGCACCGAGCGCCACGAATCGCGCCGCATCGACAACCAGCTGCGCGGTCGCGCCGGACGCCAGGGCGATCCGGGCGAATCCCGTTTCTACCTGTCGATGACCGATGACCTGATGCGCCGCTTCAACTCCGGCATGGCCGAGCGCATCATGAACAATCCCTCGATGCCCGACGACGTGGCCCTGGAATCCAAGATCGTTTCCCGAGCCATCGAATCCGCGCAGGCCCAGGTTGAAGGCGTCAACGCCGAACAGCGCAAGAACGTGCTGAAGTACGACGACGTCATGAACCGCCAGCGTGAAGCGATCTACACCGACCGCCGTGCCATCCTGGAAGGCGACGACCTCGAAGAGAAGGTCGGCCACTTCCTGGAAGACGTCGTCAAGGCCATGGTCACCGAAACCACCCAGGTGGGCAACCCGGATGACTGGGATCTGAAGCAGTTGTGGACCAACCTCAAGCAGCTGTATCCGATCGGCATCTCCATGACCGAGGTCATCGACGAAGCCGGCGGACTTGGCCACCTTTCGGCGCAGTTCCTGGAACGCGAGATCCTCTCCGATGCGCAGTACCAGTACGAGCTGCGCGAGAACCGCGTGGGCTCCGGCGTCATGCGCGACCTCGAACGTCGCGTGGTCCTGTCGACGATCGGCCGCAAGTGGCAGGAACACCTCTACGAGATGGACTACCTCAAGGAAGGCATCGGCCTGCGGGCCATGGCGCAGCGAGATCCACTGGTTGAGTACCAGCGCGAGGGCTACACCATGTTCCTGACGATGATGGAAGCCATTCGCGAGGAAAGCATCGGCACCTTGTTCAACCTGGAAATCCCGAGCGGTTCCGAGGAATCGGGCGAGCCCCAGGCCGCTGCTGCGAGCCAGCCGACGAACCTGCAGTTCACCGGGCCGGATGAGGAAGGCCACGCGAGCACCACCCGCGCCCAGGCCGCCAAGTCGGAAGGCAAGTCCGAGAAGAAGGCCAACAAGAAGAAGGCCAAGAACAAGCGCTAAAGCATTTCAACGCTTGTCACCTGCCACCGTCCGTGCCATGGCTCTACCCGCAGAGCCACGGCGCGGACGCGGTATTTAAAGCCAAGGATCACCGTGCACTCCCATCCGCCGCCCAGGGTACTGCGCAGCCGCATGGACTGCACCTGCCCGTGGCTTGTGCCTGGTTCCGGGGCGGTCTTGTATCCGTCGGTCTCGATCAGCGCCTGATCCCGGAGCTTGCGGATGCAGTCCGGGTTCATGACGAAGTTCAGCTGTGCGACGGTCCGGTAGCCAGCGATGATCTCGAAGACCGCGCGGGACACCGCATGCGACAGCCTGACCACGTTGATCCGTTCGGAACGACAGCCTGGGCCGCGATGGAAGATGTGGTCCATCGGCACGGCGATAGCGGCAGGAGTCCGGTTCTCGGCGGCCGTCACAGGCTGTTGGCAACGACTATGGGAGCTCTTGCGCTGGTTCAGGACTTCTCTGCGGGCTTCGATTTCCCTGACCGTATAGGCCAAGTCCTGGAAGCCGGTGTCGGTGCTCATGGGGACTCCTCAAAGGTTGTTCACTGGTATGCGGCGGCGCTGCCCGGATCACTTCAGGGGCGGAAGCGAAAGAACGGTGCCGATTTTAAGAAGGTCCGGATCGGCTCCGATGGCTGCGCGGTTCAGCTCGTAGATGCGGGGCCACAGGGCGGAGATTTCCGCGATGGTCGCCTGCCTGCCGAGCATCTGCGAGGCAATGCTCCACAGTGTCTGTCCCTTTGCGACCACCACCTCCTGCCGTACGCCCTGCGCGCGTCCCGACGGCTGCTTCTGCCCGCCGACGATCCGGGCCAAAGGCACGTTGATCGCCTCGGCCGACCATCGCGGCGAGGGAAGCTGCTCGCTGGCGGCAACCGGCTCGGGTTCTGAAGCGGTCGTATCCGTCGTTGCGGGAAGCGAGGCGGCGATGCTCTGCTGGGCAGCGCTCGGCCCGGCCCAAGCAGAGGCAACCGTCGCGGAAGATAAAGTCAGCGATGCCCCCAGCGCGGTCCCCAGAACGCCGCGTGCCACGTGCGGGGCCACTGCCTGCAACAGCCGCAGGGTGCGCTGATGCCGCCGGGCGGCGGCCCAGCGGATGGCGTGCGCCGTGGCGGTGCGCAGGATGTAGAACGCCGCGAATAGCGCTGCGGCATAGAGTGCAGGGACGATTATCGTGCCAGATCCAGGGTTCGCGTAATCGAAGACCGGGCGTTCTCGCCAAAGCCAGAACCCAACTCCGGCCAGGATAATGCCGGTTCCCAGCGCCAGTAGGAGGGGCAGAAGCGTTCGTCGTAATCCATCCATCACTAAAACTCTTTTCGTATCGTTTGATGTGATTTGATGAAGTTTGATTCACATGATGACACCTTGATGTGATTTTGTGAAGAGGGTTTCGTCAGCGAGTTTTCCCTCGTACAGTTGGCGCATGCGTTGGGATTCACTTTTCGAGGACCTCGAATCACAGCTTCAGGCGCAGCTGGAGGCGCAATTCCGCGACGAGGTCGCGGAAAACATTCGCATCGAACGCGCTACGGAAAAGCTGGCGGGAAAACTCGCGTCGCTCGCGGGGTGCACCGTGCACCTGCATCTGGCGGGCTCCGTGGAAGCCGTGGGGACGGTGGGACCGATGGGGGAGGACTACGTGTGCCTGGATGCCGAGGCCTCCAGCCTGCTGGTCACCGTGAAGGCCATCCAGCGGATCACCATGGCCTCGCCCTCTCGGTCTGCGGCGCTGCCGGGGCCCGAACCGTCGCCGGTCAAGCTTCCGGCACTGCTGCGCGGGTTGTTGCGCGACCGGAGCCGGATGCGGATCCACGACGGGTGGGGCAAACTGTTGGCCGAGGGCACCCCGACCCAGATCGGCCATGATTTCTTGATCATCGCCGCCCATCCGCGGGACGAATTCCCCCGCGAATCCAGCATTACCGAACACTCCATCGTGCCGCTGGCCGCGATCGGGTGGATCTCCATACCTAGGGGATACTAATCCACAGTTTTCAACTACAGCCTTTCGCGCACCGCAAACTTGTCGTAGGCTCGGCTCACATATATCCATGTGTTGGAGGTGCGTGCCGTGCCAGCAGAACGACGTGTGAACGAGTCCCGACCCGCCGCCGCAGCGCGGGTCAAGCGGCCCAGCTGGAAAGATCCTCGGCTGGCGCTCGGAGCGGTGCTGGTTACCGCGTCGGTCATCGGCACGGTGTATCTGGTGCGCGGCATGAACGAAACGACGACCGTCTACGTGGCCGGAGCAAACATCACCCTGGGGGAGCAGCTCACCAGCCGCAATCTCAAGCTGCAAGAGGTCCAGCTTGGCGATGCGCTGGGCAAGTACCTGGAAGAAGACGTCGTGGATCTGGGCAAGGCCCGGGCGAACACCTTCATCGGCGCCGGGGAGCTCATCCCGCTCTCCTCGATCACCAGCAGCGAGCTCGGCTCGCGCCGGCCGGTGAACCTTGAACTGCCCGCAGACCTGAGCGAGGCGATTACCCCGGGCAGTTTCGTGGATGTCTGGGTCGCCCAGCGCGCAGCCGGCGGCGCCAGCTACGGCGTGCCGGAGCAGCTGGCCTCCATGGTCGAGGTCTCCGCGCGCGTCGCCCAAGCCGGAGGGCTGGTGGGGAACAACGGAACCAACCTGGAGCTGCTGGTTGAAGCGGACAAGCTTGAGGCCTTCCTGCAGGCGCTGGCCAACGACGCGCGCATCACCGTGATCTACAACCCGGCGGGCGGGCAGCAATGAGCGTCTCGGTGGTGGTCCTTGGCCGCGATGAACACCTGGTGCGCCAGATCGAAGGGTACCGCGGAGAGTTGATCGTGGTGAGGGTCTGCGACGACGCGGCGGAGGCCATTGCGGCCTGCGCCGCCAGTGCGGCCGACGTCCTGCTGGTTTCCGAGCGGGGCCTCATGCCGCCCATGGAACAGGTCGACCAGCTGACCGGGCAGCGTACCGTGGTCGCCCTGCTGGATCCGAAGCCCGGGCGCACCACCATCGTCCCGGGCCTGGTTGAAATCCAGGACACCGTCGGCATGGTCGAACTGGAAGCGCTCATCACCCGGGCACTGGGCAGCCTGGGCGGCGCTGCCGAGGGACGCGGAGCCGGGTCCTCGGCGGCACCCGAGGAAGGTGCCGGGCGGGAAGGGAGGATCGTCTGCTTCTGGGGCGCTCCGGGATCTCCGGGACGCAGCACCGTGGCGCTGAACTATGCGGTGGAGGCGGCCGTGGCCGGGCTCTCGGTAGTACTCGTTGATGCCGACACCTATGCGGCGGCTCTCGCGATCCAGCTCGGCCTGATGGATGAATCGGCCTCGATCGCGCAGATGTGCCGCGTTGTCGACTCCGGTTCCCGCGACCCGGCCCGGCTCCGCGCGACCTGCCTGGCCGTCGAGGTCGCGGATTCCACGCTCATGGTAGCCACCGGCATCCCCCGGGCCAGCCGTTGGCCCGAAGTCCGTGCGGCGGCCCTGCGCCGGGCCGCGCTGACCCTGCGCTCCCACCACGATCTGGTGGTGCTCGATGTGGCTCCCTACATCGAGCTGGACGAGCAGCTCAGCTTCGACACCCAGGCCCCGCAGCGCAACGCGGTCACAGTGGAAATGCTGCAGTGCGCCGATGACGTTTTCATGGTGGTCGCCGCCGACAGCCTGGGTATTCCCCGGGCGCTTCGTGCCATCGATGAACTGGAGGATAAAGTCCCGGGAATCGAACCGCAGATCATCTTCAACAAGGTGTCTTCGGGCAATTCCGGGCACAGCCCCAAACGCCGGGTTCTCGAGGCCTGGCAGCGTTTTGGACCAACGCACCCCGTCGTTGGCTTTTTGCCCAATGACAACCCGATTTGCCATGCTGCAATCTTGGCTGGAAGCCCATTAGTGGAAATAGCTCCCAAAAGTTCATTACGTTCAGAAATACGGTCATTGGCCGGCATTAAATCTTCGGATTCCCCGGCAAAGGGAAAGACTCGTCGATTGGCAAAGAACCTGTGAGCCCGAAGCGCTGGAAACATGTAATGTGGGTAAAACTATGGGTCCGCAACGGCGCGGACCAATCGAACCGTTCTTGGAGGCGTTCACTTGAACTCGTCGAATTCCAGCATGACTGAATCATTCATGGCGGAGACTCTCACCCCAACCTTGGTGAGCGAGTACTACGGCCAGATCGCAAAGGAGGATGTTGCGGCCTACAGGCCGAACGAACTCGAATCGCGTGTCGCCGCCCATCTGGAAATCGGCTTTGAGCGCGAAGCTGATCACGCCAACGTCGCCATCACCCGCAATGCGGGCATTTCCGTGGTCAACATCGTCACCGACGACATGCCGTTTCTGGTGGACTCGGTCACCACGGCGCTGGTCAAGCGCGAAGCCCCCATCCAACTGGTGGTCCACCCGACTTTCGTGGTTTCCCGCGATCGCACCAGCGGCCAGATCCAGAACCTGAGCCTCACCGGCACCCAGCACATGGCCAGCGGCGATACCGCCGCCCTGTCGGATCTGAGCACCTTGGTCTCCTCCGAATCGCTGACCAAGATCGAATCGTGGATCTCTGTTGAGCTCGCCCGTGAACTGAGCGACGAACAGGCCGAGGACATCATCACGGGCCTGTACCAGGTCCTGGGCGATGTGCGCGTCGCCGTGAAGGACTGGCCGGCCATGCTGGACCAGGCGAAGGCCATTGCAGAAAGCCTCCCGCAGACCACCAACGCCGGCCAGATCGCCGAGCTGGAGCAGGCCGTTGAGCTGCTGAACTGGATGGCCGACGACAAGTTCACCTTCCTGGGCTATCGCGAGTACGACCTGGACACCGTGAACGGCGAGGACGTCCTGGTGGCCCGCCCGGGAACCGGCCTGGGCCTGATGAGCGAGCTGGAAAACCAGGGTCCGCAGCATCTGACCAAGCGCGGCCGCATTACCGCGCGCGACAAGCGTGCGCTGATCGTCACCAAGGCCAACGCCCGGTCGACCGTGCACCGCGGCGTCTACCTGGATTACGTGGGTGTCAAGAGCTTCGACGCCAACGGTGAGGTCAACGGCGAACGCCGCTTCATCGGCCTGTTCTCATCGAGCATGTACACCTCCAGCGTGAAGTCCGTTCCGGTCGTGCGCGAAAAGGTCAAGGCGGTGTTGAAGAACACCGGCTTCGCCCGCAACTCGCACTCCGGCAAGGACATCACCACCATCCTTGAGACCTACCCGCGCGACGAGATGTTCCAGATTTCCGTCGAGGACCTGACCTCCACCGCCCTGGGTATTCTGCGCCTGCAGGAGCGCCGCCGCACCTCGGTGTTCATCCGCACCGACGACTACGGTCGCTTCGTCACCGCCATGGTCTACATCCCGCGTGACCGCTTCTCCACCATGGTCCGCCACCGCGTGGAGCAGGAGCTGCAGACCTCCTTCAACGCGGACTCGGTGGAGTACGAGGCCCAGCTGGGTTCCGGCGCACTGGTGCGCCTGTTCTACCGCCTGCGCCTGCAGCGCCACGGCTTGGCCCCGGTCGTGGACCGCAAGGCCCTGGAAAACCGCATCGCCATGGCCGTGCGTTCCTGGTCCGACGCCATCGTCGACGCGGCCCGCGACAGCCTGGAAGCCGGCGTGGCCAACCAGCTGTCCAACACCTGGGCCGAGGCGTTCCCCGCCTCCTACAAGGTCCAGTTCGAGATCGACGACGCGCTGAACGACATCGAGCTGCTCGCCGAACTGCAGGAGCCTGAGGCCTCCGCAGGCCCGGTCGTCTCCTTCTACGATCCGAAAACCGATGACGAGGATGCGCTGGTGACCAAGCGCATGAAGATCTACGTCGATCGCCCGCTGCTGCTCTCGCGCATTCTTCCGGTGCTGCAGGACCTGGGCCTGGACGTCGTGGACGAGCGCCCGTACGAATTGAACCCGGAGGGCATCGGCCAGCGCTTCATCTACGACATGGGCCTTAAGGTCGACGACTCCATCGACTTCGCCGCCGTCCAGGACAAGCTGGCGGCCGCCTATGCCGCAGTGGTCCGCAACGAGGCCGAGTCCGACAGCCTCAACGCACTGGTACTGCGAGAAGGCCTGGACTGGCAGGAAGTCGCCATGCTGCGCGGCTATGCGCACTACCTGCTGCAGCTGGGTGTGCCGAATTCGACCGGCTTCATCGCCGGCGCGCTGGTGAGCAATGCCGCGGTCACCCACGGCATCGTCGAGCTGTTCCACGCCACCTTCAACCCGAAGCTGAGCGCAGAGCAGTCGCAGGCGCTGCGCGCCGCCGCCCACGAGAAGATCACCGACGCGCTGGAGGCCGTGCCGACGCTGGACGCCGACACCCTGCTGCGCCGCTTCGTGAAGGTCATCGAGGCTACCAAGCGGACCAATTACTATGCCGAGAACCAGCAGGCGCTGGCCTTCAAACTGGCTCCGGGGGAAATCGACTTCGCGCCGTTCCCGCGCCCGAAGCACGAGCTGTGGGTCTACTCGCCGCGCGTGGAAGGCACCCACTTCCGCTTCGGTGCCGTCGCCCGCGGCGGCCTGCGCTGGTCGGACCGGCGAGAGGACTTCCGCACCGAAGTCCTGGGCCTGGTCAAGGCCCAGATGGTGAAGAACTCCGTGATCGTGCCAACCGGTGCGAAGGGCGGCTTCTACGCCAAGCAGCTGCCTAACCCGGCCGTAGATCGCGGGGCCTGGATGGACGAAGGCAAGGGCGCCTACCGCGTCTTCATCCGCACCCTGCTGGAGCTGACCGACAACCTGGTCGCCGACGAGAACGGCGAGCACGTCGTGGCTCCGGACAACGTGGTCCGCCGCGACGGCGATGACACCTACCTGGTGGTCGCCGCAGACAAGGGCACCGCGAGCTTCTCCGACACCGCGAACGAGATCTCCGAGGACAAGGGCCACTGGCTTGGCGACGCCTTCGCCTCGGGCGGCTCGGTGGGCTACGACCACAAGGGCATGGGCATCACCGCCCGCGGTGCCTGGGAATCGGTCAAGCGCCACTTCTTCGAGCTGGGCATCGACACCCAGACCCAGGAGTTCACCGCGGTGGGTGTGGGCGACATGTCCGGCGACGTCTTCGGCAACGGCCTGCGCCGTACCAAGACGATCAAGCTGGTCGCCGCATTCGACCACCGCGACATCTTCCTGGACCCGAACCCGGATCCGGAAGCGGCTTTCGAGGAGCGCGAGCGCCTCTACCACCTGCCGCGTTCCAGCTGGGCCGACTACAACCGCGAGCTGATCTCCGCCGGCGGCGGCGTGTACCCGCGCAGCCTGAAGTCCGTGCCGGTCAGCCCGGAGGTCCGCGAGGTCCTGGGGCTTGACGCGTCGGTCACCGCCATGTCGCCGAACGAGCTGCTCAAGGCCATCCTTTCGGCCCCGGTCGACCTGCTGTACAACGGCGGGATCGGCACCTACGTGAAGTCCTCGGCCGAACGGCACGGCCAGGTAGGCGACCGCGCGAACGACTCGATCCGCGTGGACGGAGCGGACCTGCGCGTGAAGGTCGTCGGCGAAGGCGGCAACCTGGGCATGACCCAGCTGGGCCGCATCGAAGCCGCACTGAACGGGGTGATCCTGAACACCGACGCCATCGACAACTCGGCCGGCGTGGACACCTCCGACCGCGAGGTGAACATCAAGATCTTCGTTGACCGCCAAATCAAGGCCGGCAACATCGATCCTGCCGAGCGCAAGGACTTCCTGCTGTCGATGACCGACAACGTGGGTGACCTGGTGCTGCAGACCAACTTCAACCAGAACGTGCTGCTGCTGAATGAGAAGCACGCCGCGCAGACCTGGGCCCCGGCCTACGAGCGCCTGATGCAGTGGCTGGAGGAGCACGCCGACCTGAACCGCGCGCTGGAATTCCTGCCGGGCTCCGAGGAGCTGGAAGAGCGCCGCGCGGCCGGCGGTGTCATGACCGCACCGGAGCTGTCGGTCCTGGCCGCCTACGCCAAGATCCAACTGGCCCATGCGCTGTCCGAATCCGATCTGGCCGAGGATCCCTACTTTGCCGAGACCATGCGCCGGTACTTCCCGGAGCGCTTGGTGGAGCGTTTCGGGGACCAGCTGCAGTCCCATCCGCTGCGCAAGGAAATCATCGCCACGGTGATCGCCAACGACATGGTGAACATCGGCGGCATCACCTACGTATTCCGCGCCATGGAGGAAACCAGCGCCAGCGAAGTGCACATCGCCAAGGTGTTCTGCGCCCTGCGCGAGGTCTACCACTTCGATGCGCAGTTCGACGCGATCAACTCCCAGCCGGCGGGCACAGACGTGGACTACTGGGGCCGCCAGCACCATGACATGCGCCGCCTGCTGGACCGCGCCACCCGCTGGTTCATCAACAGCGTCGACCAGGAACTGCTGGTCGGCCAGGCGGTGGAGCGCTACGAGTCGATCGTCACCCAGCTGCGCGAAGAGCTGCCGCAGCTGCTGCACGGCAACGACCAGGAGCGCTTCCAGCAGTGGCACGCAGACGCCTTGGCCAACGGCATCGGCGAACGCCGTGCCAGCATGTGGGCCTCGCAGTTCGAGTCCTTCGCGCTGCTGGACGTGGCCGACCTGGTGCACCGCACCCAGGAGGACGTGGAGAAGGTCTCGCAGACCTATTTCATGCTCTACGACCTGTTCAGCGTCGATACGCTGCTGAACCGCATCACCAACCTGCCGCGGTCGGACCGCTGGCAGGCGCTGGCCCGTGCGGCCATGCGCGATGACTTGTACAGCACGATCATCGACCTGACCAACGACGTGCTGGAATCCTCGGGAGAGATCACGGACGTGGCAGAGCGTGTTGCGGCGTGGGAAGTGGCGAACGCGGCTAATCTGGATCGTGCGAAGGCAATGTTCGCCGAAGTGAACAGACTTGAACGCGATGACATGGCATCGCTCTCGGTGGCCCTTCGCCTGTTGCGTTCAATCGTCCGGAGGTAATCACCCCTAATGGCCCTCATCACCGAAGATCTACGTCACAAGGCCGACCTCGGTCCCGGTGATGAGGACTGGCTCCACCTGCTGGTGGGGGACTGGCAGCTGGTCTCGGACCTCGCGTTCGCAGACCTGGTGCTCTGGTTCCCCACCGGCGACGGATCCTATGTCGCTTTGGCTCATGTGCGCCCCTCCACCTCGCACACGACCTTCCACACCGACTTCGTCGGCGAGCGGATCCGCAAGGATCTGCGTCTCATGGTGGACCGCGCCTGGGACAGCCGAACCATCCAGCGTTCGGCCGAGCATCCCGGCGCCGACCTGATTCCAGGGCTGACCACGGTGCAGGCAGTCCCTCTGGTTCGCCAGCACCGGACCGTCGCGGTGCTCACGTCGCACTTCGACCGCAGCCAGTCGCGTACCCCCTCGAATCTGGAACTCGTCTACCGGCAAAGCGCCGACGACCTGCTGGCAATGGGCACCAAGGGCCTGTGGCCGGACTTCGCCAGCCCGACCGGTTCGCGCCGCGGCGCGCCCCGCGTGGGCGACGGCTTCATCCGACTCAGTGTCGAGGGAACCGTGGAATTCGCCAGCCCCAACGCCGTCTCGGCTTTCCGCCGACTCGGCGCCGCCGACGTGCTGCAGGGCCAGCCGCTGGCCGACCTGACCATGGCGCTGGTCCGCGACCGGCGAGTGGTCGACGAAACCCTTCCGCTGGTCCTCCAGGGCAAGATGCCATGGCGCACCGAAGTCGAGTACCGCGGAGTCACCCTCTCGCTGCGCGCCATCCCGTTGCGTGACGAATCCAAGCGCTGGGGTGCATTGGTTCTGTGCCGCGACGTTTCGGAACTGCGGCGGCGTGAAAAGGAGCTGGTAACCAAGGATGCGACCATCCGCGAGATCCACCACCGTGTGAAGAACAACCTCCAGACCGTGGCCGCCCTGCTGCGCATGCAGTCGCGGCGCATGAGCTCGGATGAGGGCAAGCAGGGCCTGGAACAAGCCATGCGGCGCGTGTCCACGATTGCCTCTGTCCACGAATTCCTGTCCAAGGGACTGAACGAAACCGTGAAGTTCGACGACTTGATGGACCGCCAGTTCCGCCTGATTGTCGAAATCGCCTCACCTGGGCAGAAGGTCTCCACCCGCCGCGAAGGGGAGTTCGGCATGCTCGATGCCGACTTGGCCACTCCGTTGTCGCTGGTGATCAACGAGCTGGTGACCAATGCCGTAGAACACGGACTGGCCAACCGCGACGGACAGGTGGCACTGATTGCCGAACGCTATCTCGGCGCCGATACCAAGGACTGGCTCAGGGTGATCATCGAGGATGACGGCCACGGGCTGCCCGAGGGGGAGCGCCGCGAAGGGCTCGGCCTGCAGATCGTACGCACTCTGGTGAACAGCGAGTTGTCAGGGGAAATCCATTGGCTGCCCGGCCACGAGGGTGGAACGCGCGTCGTCATCGAAATGCCGTTGACCCTGGATCGCCGGGCCCAGGCCTGAACGTCCGCCGGACTGGCGGCCAGCCGTTGTTCGCCGTAGGAAAAACGAAAGGCGGCCCGCAGAAGTGGAAACTTCTGCGGGCCGCCCTTCGCACAGTGCTTAGCGGTACTGCTTCATCAGCGATTTCACGCTGGCTACGTAACGCTTAGTGTCATCGTACATGCCGTACTTCCTCACGCCGCCAAGGCCCTGATAGTACGCAGCGATGGCATCATCCAGATTGCTGGTGTTGTCAAGGTTGTAGCGGATGACTGCAATGCCAGCGGTCACGTTATCCTGCGGGTCCAGCAGATTCAGCTTCTTGCCAACGCGCGAGGACATCCACTCGCCGGTGCTCGGGATCACCTGCATGGCGCCCAAGGCGTTCGCGGGGGATACCGCGCGCATGTTGAAGCCCGACTCCTGCATGGAGTGCGCCAGCGCCAGCGCTGGGTCCACGCCCATGCGGTTGGCGGTGGACACGATGATGCTCTGCATTTCGCTGCGGCTTGGCACGGAGACCGAGTCGAGGTAGTCCTTGTTCTCGTTCGCGCTGCTGACCACATGGTCGGCATAGGTGCGACCGAGGAAGGTGTTGCCGATCTTCTTCTTGGAGCCGCCGGTCGACGTCGAGGATACCGAAGATCCGCTGATCTTGACCTTGTCGCCGATCTGCAGCGGGGTCGAGGTGCTCAGCTGCGGGTTCTTGTCCAGCAGATCCGAGAGCTTCATGCCGTGCTGGGCCGCAATGCCGCCGAGTGTGTCTCCGGACTTCACCGAGTAGCTCGAAGCCTTGGAAGAGCCCGCCGACGGCTTGGACGAGGAGGACGACGTAGAAGTCGAGGACGATGAAGCGCTGCCCGAAACCTTGATCTTGTCGCCCGGGAAAATGGGCTTGGAAGCAGAAATTCCATTCAAGCTCAACAGGGTGCCCAGCTTCATGCCGTTCTTGGCCGCGATGCCGCTGAGGGTGTCTCCGGACGTCACGGTGTAGCTTGCGCCGCCGGAAGTCTTCGAGGACGACGAGGACTTGCCCGAGGAACTGGAGGACTTCGAGGAGCCGTTGATGGTGAGCTTGTCACCGGGGAAGATCGGCTTGCTGGCCGAGATGCCGTTCTTGCTCAAGAGCGCCGACAGGCTCATGTTGTGCTTGATGGCAATTCCGCCCAAGGTGTCACCGGCTTGCACGGTGTAGCTGGCGGATCCGGAGCTGTTCGAGGAGGACTTGCCCGACGAAGAGCCCTTGCCGGAGCTGCCGGTCGATCCGCCGTTGACCTTGATCTTGTCGCCCGGGAAGATTTTGGTGCTGGAGGAGATATCGTTCTTCTTCAGCAGATCGGCCAGGCCCATCTTGTGCTTGGCCGCAATGGCACTAAGAGTATCGCCGGACTTGACGGTGTAGCTGCCGGTTGCCGAAGAAGCCGAAGAACTTGAAGCCTTCGAAGACTTTGACGGCGAACCGTGGCCCGGGACCTTCAACGTCTTGCCTGCAACGATGAAGTCGCTCTTGAGGTTGTTCAGGTCCTTCAGCTTGGCAACGGTGGTTTTGTACTCCACCGCAATGCTGGACAGGCTGGCGCCGGCCGGGATCTGGATCTCCTTGGTGCTGGCCTTGGCTGGCAAACCTAGGGAAGGAACACGGGAAGCAATCAGGTGTGCCTTGATCTGATCTTCGGCGATCTTGATGTTTTCGGGTGTTACCGACTTTGCGGCCGAGCCTGGGGTGTTTACCGATACCGCAGGCGCTGCATAAGCAGCCGGGGCCAAGGCGAGGCTGCCGATGACAGCAGCGGGGATCGCTGCACCTGCGACAACACCTAGCGCATGCGTGGAGACATGGTTCGCTTTGTGGGGCATAGAGTCATTCCTCATTTGTACGGTTGCGATAATCGCGAACAGTCACAAGGGCACCTGAACCGGCTGCTTCAGGAGTTGTTTGTGTTGCAATTGTTATCAAAGTGATACATGAAAATTTACACTACTTGTGTGACGCATGGAAACAGCTGTGACTGGTTTGAACAAAGTTTCTGCGGTGAATCGCAATTTATGGGAACCTTAAGGGGTGAATGAAATTCAAGAACTCGTTGGCCAGTGGCTGACCCTGCCCGATCTGGCCGAAGAATTAGACATTGATATTCGCCGAGTGCACCGCATGCTTGACGAGCGTGAAGTTGTGGCACTGCGCATTGGCGAGCGCAAGGTTCGTTCGGTTCCTGCAGAATTCCTTCAGGATGGTGCGGTGGTCGACAGCCTTAAGGGCACGCTGTCCGTGCTCAAGGACTCGGGCTACTCTGACGAAGAGAGCATCAAGTGGCTCTTCACCGAGGACGAATCGCTTCCGGGAACCCCAATGAACGCGCTGCGCTCGGGCCGTAAGACCGAGATTCGCCGTCGCGCGCAGTCGCTGGCCTGGTAGAGCGACACCGTTTAAGATAAACAATAGGTCTCGACGTTCCTCCATTTGGAAGGAAAGTCGAGACCTATTGTTATGTATGCGTGATGTTCCGCAAGCCTACTTGCTGCGCTTGGTCACCGCGTCGCTGAGGAATTTCATTCCGGCCAGTGCGAGGCAGTGAGCCTCGATCGCGTCCAACGCCCGTAGCGACTGCGAGGTCAGTTCGCTGATGCTACGTTCGGTTTCTTGCAACGCGCCGCTGGCCTGCAGGATTTCGCTGAGCTTTTGCACTTCGGCATCCGAGAGGTCCGGAGCACCGAGCCTGTTCTGGATGAAGTCCCGCTCTTCCGGAGAAGTCAGCAGCAACGCGTGGGCGATGAGTTCGGTTCGTTTTCCTTCGCGGAGGTCGTCACCAGCAGGCTTGCCGGTGATCTCGGGATCGCCGAAAACGCCCAAGACATCGTCACGAAGCTGGAAGGCCTCGCCCAAGGGCAGGGCGAAGGCGCTGTAGCTCTCAAGCAGGCTTTCATTCCCCCGAGCAAGCGCGCCGCCGAGAAGAACGGGGTTCTCGGTGGAATACTTCGCCGACTTGTAGCGGACGATGGTGCGCGCGCGCTTTACGGCTTCGGCCGGATCGTAGGCGGGGCCGGCGGACTCTTCGAGCACATCGAGATATTGCCCGGCCATGACCTGGGTGCGCATGCGGTTGAAGATGGTGCGTGTTGCGGCGTCGACCCCGGGAATCGATGCAAAAAGCTCTTCGCTCAAGGAGAGGCACAAATCGCCGGTCAGGATGGCGCTAGCCATTCCGTAGTTCGCCGCGCTTCCGGACAAGCCCAGCGACTGATGCTGCGCCTCGAAATGCTTGTGGACGCTTGGGCGTCCTCGACGGGTATCGGAATTGTCGATGATGTCATCATGGATCAATGCCGCTGCCTGGAAAAGCTCAAGCGCGGCGCCCAGCTGAATCACATCTGCGGAATCCTTGGGGCCGCCAGCGCCCAAAAAGCCCCAGTACGCGAACAACGGGCGAAGCCGCTTGCCGCCCTGCGTCAAGGTCCGGATCGCGTTGACGATTTCCGCCGCACTGGTGGTAATTGACGAGACTTCATCGTTTTTGGCGGAAAGGAAGTCTTCAAGCTTTGTGGCAACGGCGTCCGTAAAGCTCCGGCTCAGCTCTCGGACTTCAGCCTCAAAGGGCGAGACGGTTTCAGGCAACGACATGCAAAATCAATTCTCCGCGTGAAGGGGCAGATGGCTAGGATCAACTCTACCGGGAATCCATAGGGGATTTTTTCCGGATATGTCTCGGCAGGTGCAGGCGAAGTGCCGTGTCGCTCGGTTGCCAGCACACTGTCGGGAGCGCGCACTAATATAGCTGTCATGAATGACAAGGAGCATCGCGCGATCCTGCACGTGGATATGGATGCCTTTTTCGTCTCCGTGGAACTGATCGACCATCCCGAGCTCGTCGGCGAACCTGTCATTGTCGGTTTCCCCGGCGGACGCAGCGTCGTCCTCTCGGCCTCCTATGACTGCCGGGCCAGGGGAGTGCATTCGGCTATGCCGATGAGCCAGGCGATTGCCCTGATGCCCGAAGCGAACATCGTCGAGCCGGTTCACGGGAAATACAGCGCGATCTCCGAGCGGATCATGGCCTACCTCCACACGGTTACTCCGCAGGTGGAACAAGTCAGCGTCGACGAGGCTTTCCTGGATGTCACCGGGAGCATGAGAATGCTCGGAGGACCGGTCGCCATTGGCCAGAAGATCAGGGCGCACATCCAGAACGAGTTCGGGTTGCCTGCCAGTGTTGGCATCGCCCGAAACAAGTTCGTGGCGAAATTGGCCTCGACCTATGCCAAGCCGAACGGGATGACCGTGGTTGCGCCGGAGCGCACCTTGGAATTTCTGCATCAGCTGCCTGTCACCAAGATGTGGGGCGTGGGGAAACGAACTGCCGAGCAGCTTCATGCCTTGGGCATCGATACGGTGGCACAGCTCGCGGCCGAACCCGAGTCGAGGTTGGTGCAGAGATTTGGCGAGCATGGCCGCGCACTATGCCTGCTGTCCCATGGCATAGACAACCGTCCTGTGCAGCCAGTGCGTGAGGAAAAGAGCCTATCGGCTGAACATACCTTTTCTACCGATATCCGGGACAAGGACGTCCTGGAACGAGAGCTGCTGCGCCTCGGGCACCGGGTGGGTCAGCGGTTGCGAGCCCAGGAGAAGGTGGCACGCGGTGTGGGGATCAAGCTGAAGTATCAGGACTTCAGCGGGATCAACCGTTCCAAGACCCTTGCCGCCGCGACGGATTCGTCGTCGGCAATCAGCTCAGAGGCAATCAGCCTGTTTCGGAATCTGTGGCCGTTAGCCCAGCCCATCCGGCTGCTCGGAGTCAAGGCCGAACGGCTCGAAGACTCGGCGCAGGGGATCCAGCTGAGCCTGGACCCCAAGGACGAAAAAACTCGGGAAGCCGAGCGGATCGCGGATCTGATAAGCCAGAAATTCCCGAAGTCGTCGACTGGTCCTGCCCGTTTTCTGCGCCCTAAGGAGTAAAGGACGTGTTTTCCCTACCTATGCCTAAGTTAACAGTGGTGAAGATCAACTAGCAGGGTGGAGACAAAAGAGACTATCCTTGAAGTAGGTTCGAACTATGACTGGGAACTTTTTCCGGGCATGAAGCGTTGGAACCAATAGACGGTGCATGACCGTCTGAAAGTCATTGGAAGGAGAAGGCGATGCCGCTATCGGAACACGAGCAGCGTCTGTTGGAGCAGTTGGAAAAGCAGCTGCACGAAGACCGTCGCTTTGCCTCCAACATGAAAGCCCCATCAAGCACGGGGCGGCTTTCAACCCGCAACATCGCGCTGGGCATCCTCTTGGTCATTCTCGGACTGGCCGGTTTGATTTTCGGAATCTCCCAGCAGGTCATCATTGTTGGTGTCATTGGTTTCGCGGTGATGTTCGGTGGAGTCATGTTGGCGTTGAAGAAGTCGGCAGCAGGAAAAATCGGCCCGGGTGCCAAGCCCCGCGCAGGATCGAATGCGAAGAGCAATTCTCAGTTCATGAGCGGCCTTGAAGAGAAGTGGAACCAGCGTAAGCGGGACCAGTCCGACGGCTAGAGACGATCGTATACAGAGGTGTAACCCTAGGGTTGCACCTCTTTGTTTTTTTAATGCCGCTTTTCAATCCCAGCCCGCGCACAGCGGGTACCTCGGTGCAGCGGGAACCAAGCACGCCGTTGAGGCAACTCGCGGCAATGGGCTGGATCCTCGATTCCCACCAACTTCCTAGGGAACGAATTTAGGGTCTGGAACGCCGGCCCCACTTCCCTCCCCAGCGCCCTCCACATTCCACCACTAAGGGCCCAAATCCCGAATTCCCGGGCATTTTCGGCGCTTTGCCAGGTCTCCTTCGCCAATTCGCGTTCCAGAGGCCCCATGCACCTCCACCGCGTTTTCTTCTCTGAATACGCGGAAATACGCTATTTTTTATGTCTAAACCTTCGGCAAACCCTGTTTGCTGCGTTGACAGTGGAGGGTTGTGGAGTAAAGTGGAGTGCAGTAGAGGGAATCGGGGATTCTGACCACTTCGCGGAGAAAGGCGGTGTGCATGTTCCTTGGAACTTACACGCCGCGACTCGACGAAAAGGGGCGCCTGATTCTGCCTGCCAAATACCGTGACGAGTTAGCTTATGGGCTGGTCTTGACCCGGGGACAGGAACGCTGCATCTACGTCTTCAGCCAACGAGAGTTCGAGAAGCAACACGAGCAACTAGCTCAGGCTTCCCTGACGTCTCGCAAGGCCAGGGACTATGCCCGCGTGTTTCTCTCCGGTGCATCTGACGAAGTTCCCGACAAGCAGGGGCGAGTCACAATCCCGCAGGTGCTTCGCACTTATGGCGGCCTCGACCGCGAGGTAACGGTGATTGGTGCGGGTAATCGCATTGAAATCTGGGATTCCGCCGCATGGCAGCAGTACCTGCAGGAACAGGAAGAAGTATTTTCCGAGACCGATGAGGATTAGCCCTCCTTTTGGAGGACGGCCCATCAGGTCAACCAAGCAGCTGGGATGAGATCTCCAGCCACCTTGAAGGCGAAAACTTCTGGCTTCACTTCCCCGGAGCCAGAAAGACTCGCCGTCAACGGTTGGAGGGGGATCTGATCTCAGCACCGATTTGAACGCGAAAGGGGGCGCAGTGACGAATCAGGATTCCCAACGACCAGCATCAGAACGACATGTTCCGGTACTTCTGGATCGTTGCGTCAATCTGCTGGCTCCGGGTATTGAACGAGCCAATGCAGAAGGGCGTCGGGCAATCGTCGTCGACTGCACCCTGGGCATGGGTGGTCATTCGGAGGCCATACTCCAGCGGTTCGAGAACCTCCACTTGATCGGCCTGGACCGTGACGAGCAGGCGCATGAGCTGGCCGGTGCTCGCCTGCGGCCCTTCCAGGACCGTATCGACCTGGTGCACGCGGTCTACGACGAAATCGCGGATGTCGTGTCCGATCTCGGTTTCCCGGGCGTCGACGGCGTCCTGTTCGACCTCGGCGTCTCCTCGCTCCAGCTTGATGAGCGCGAACGCGGTTTTGCCTACTCCTACGATGCTCCTCTGGACATGCGCATGGATACCTCAGTCGGGCCGACCGCCGAGGACCTGGTCAACGACCTTGAACGAAACGAACTGCTGCGCATTATCCGCCAGTGGGGCGAAGAGAAATTCGCCGGTCGAATCTCGACAGCAATTGTCGAAGCACGCGCCAAGGACCGAATCACAACCACCGCCCAGCTGGTGGAGGTCATCCGAACAGTTGTCCCCGCTGCGGCGGCCCGCAACCACGGACATCCTGCCAAACGGACCTTCCAGGCGCTGCGTATTGCGGTCAACGAAGAACTGGACGTTTTGGAGCGAGCCATACCGGCTGCCATGAGCTCCCTGAACGTCGGAGGCAGAGTGGTGGTCATGAGCTACCACTCGCTGGAAGACAAGATCACCAAACGACACTTCGTCCAGGGATCGACTTCCTCGGCCCCTCCGGGTTTCCCGGTAGAGCTTGAGGAACACAAGCCTGAGTTCAAGGTCCTGACCAAGGGGACCGAAAAGCCCAGCGAAGCGGAAATCGCCGAAAATCCACGTGCCGCCTCAGCCCGCCTGCGGGCTGTGGAACGAGTTCTTAAGAGGAGCTAGTATGAGCCAACGAGCCCAGCGCCGAGTGCAAAAGAACGTAGCCATGACTGCCCAGCCAGTCGTTGACGGCAGTACTGCCCGCGCCGTGCGCCCCGAGCCCGTTTCCGCTAGCGATCTCAAGTTCGTCGACACGCCGCAACGCGTGACTCTCTCGTTGGTTCCACGGATCAACGAGACGAACAAGCGCTCCATGGTGGTCACGTCGGTGGCCATGGTGATGCTGTTCGTCGCCGTCGTTGTGACCCTGGTCTTGATGAACACGTCCGTGGCCCAGCGTCAGTACGACATCGTCTCCCTGCGCAACCAGGAGCGTGCACTCTCCCAGGAGAACCAGACGCTGCTCAAGGACGCCCAGTCGCTCTCTGCTCCGCAGGCACTGGCCCGGAAGGCCGCCGACCTCGGGCTCGTTGCACCGGGTGCCCCCGGACTGATCGACCTCTCTGAGGGAAAGATCACCCAGCCCGCTGAAGAAGCGGTCAAGGGCGACAAGAACGCCACGAATTACGACACCCTGCCGCTGCCCGGCGAGAGCATCAACGGCAGCAAGAAGGCCAAGGCGGCCGAGGAGAAGCCGAAGTCCACGGCGCCCGAAACCACGGTTGGCAAGCAGGCTTCCGAAAAGCCCGAGCAGGCAGCTGCTGCTGGGACCAAAACTGAAACGGTCGAGCGCAAGGTCGGGGACGACGGACGCCCGGTGTTCACCGAGAGCGAGCTCAACGGCGGCACGATTCCGGCGCCGACCATGAAATCCCCGACGGACTAAGTTTCGATTCCTAAGCTTGAGACAGGGCGGCGTGTTGGCTGTCAAAAATCCACGATGAAGGAAAGTTGGGTTCACCGTGAGTTCGACCGTCGCTGACACCGCGAAGAAGCGCATGCGCTTCGTATTGCTGCTGTCCATTTTGCTGTTGGTGATTATTGCCGGTCGGCTCTTCTGGGTGCAGGGCATCAATCCCGCGGCCGCGGCCAAGGAAGCGGCCGACACCCGCAACCGCGAGGAGATCATCGCGCCCACCCGCGGATCCATCCTGGACAAGAACGGCAACATCCTCGCCGTGTCCGTGGACCGCTACGACCTTGTTGTGGACCAGCGCGACCAGAAGGACACCATCCGGCGCAAGGTGCGGGACGGCTCCAACGCGCGCGAACGCATTTCCTGGGAACAGGCAATCAAGGAGCTCTCCGTGGTCCTCGACCAGGACGTCGACGAGCTGACCAAGGCCATCCGCCCGCAGGAGGGCGCGAAGCCCAAGGGCTACGTCATGATCGCCAAGAGCGTGACCCCCGAGGTCCGCAACGAGGTCATGGAAATCGGCATTCCGCGGCTGAACTCGGTGCTGCGCAGCGAACGCCAGTACCCGCAGGGCGTCATCGCCGGTCCGCTGCTGGGCTTCGTGCGCAACTCCGAAGACCAAAAGGGCGTTGTCGGCGCCGAAGGCCTGGAACTCAGCCAAGAAGAGCATCTCGCCGGCAGCGCCGGCAAACGCAAGTTCGAGGTCAGCGCCGACGGCGTGCGCATCCCGACCACCGAGCTGGAAGAGACTCCGGCCGTCAACGGCCAGGACGTGATGCTCAGCATCGACAACGACATCCAGTACGTCGCCCAGCGCGCGGCGGAGGCCAAGCAGAAGCAGTTCAATGCGGAGTGGGCCACCGTCATCGTGCAGGAGGTCAAGACCGGCAAGCTGCTGGCCATCGGCGACTCGGCCGAACTCGACCCGAACAACCCGGGCGCCACCGAACCGGAATTCCGCCGCTCGGTCTCCATCACCCGCGCCTTCGAGCCGGGCTCCACGGGCAAGGCGGCGATCTTCGCCGCGGCCATCGACCAGGGCAAGGTCAAGCCGCTGGACGAATTCACGGTCCCGAACAAGAAGACGTTCACCAAGGAGACCATCAACGACTCGCTACCCCACGCCACCTACGACATGACGGCGGCCGGCATCTTCGCCCGCTCCTACAACACCGGCACGGTGATGGTCGGCAATACCGTCAGCAAGCAGACCCGCTACGACTACATGCGCGCCTTCGGCCTGGGAACCCCCATCGACGTCGGACTGAACGGCGCCAGCGCCGGCCAGCTGGCCGCCCCGGAAACCTGGGACCGCCGCCAGCAATACACCACGATGTTCGGCCAGGGCTACTCGCAGACCGCGTTGCACACCGCGTCGATTTTCCAGACGCTGGCCAACGGCGGCGTGCGCATCCAGCCGAGCCTGATCGACGGGTACCGCAACGAGGACGGATCCATCTCCGAGCCGGCCGAGCGCAAGGAAACCCGGGTTGTGAAGGATTCAACAGCATCCGAGATGCTCAAACTCATGGAATCGGTCGTTGAGTCGGGAACCGGTACTAAAATGAAGATACCGGGCTACCGCGTTGGCGGTAAGTCAGGTACCGGCCAGGCCGCCAGTGCAAAGGGCTACGACGGCTACACGTACTCCTTCGCGGGCGTCGCCCCGCTGGACGACCCGCAGTACGTGGTTGTAGCCACGATGTACCGGCCGCAGGGCAACTGGCGGAACTTCTCGGTGGCGGATACGTTCACCGAAGTGATGAGCCATACGTTGAATACGTACAACGTGCCCCCGAGCACAAGCGATTCAGAGGCGTATAACGTCTTTGTAGGTGAGGAACAAAAGAAACCTTGGTAGTCCAGGAACCCGGCACGCCGCGCGCGCTGGAACAGCATTTGCGTCCGCACTCCGTGGCGGAAACCAGCTTCGAGCAACTGTGCACGGCGGTCGGCGCCCTGCGCGGTGCGCTGAACCCGGCCGCGAACCCGTTGATTCGAGGTGTCAGCCTGAACCCGCAGGTGGTGCAGCCCGGGGACGTTTTCCTCGCGATCTCCGGCGCGCGCCGCCATGGGGCGGAATTCGCCGCCACCGCGGTGGCCAACGGGGCACTGGCGCTGATCACCGACGCCCAGGGCCTGGCCCATCTTCCCGCGGACTTCGAGCTGCCGGTGGCATCCGTCTCGAACGTGCGATCCATCGCCGCCGCCGCGGCCCAGCGCATCTACGGCACCGCGACCCGCTGCCCGGAGCTGTTCGGCGTGACCGGCACCAACGGCAAGACCACCACCACCTTCATGATCCGCTCCATTCTTGAGGCGCTGGGCACCGAAACCGGGCTGGTCGGCACCATCGAGATGTCAGCCCGCGGACAGATCATCCCCAGCGTACTCACCACCCCGGAATCCACCCAGCTGCACGGGGTGCTGGCCCGCATGTCCGAACAGCAGGTCGCCGCGGTGGCCATGGAAGTCTCCAGCCACTCGCTGAGCTACGGACGGGTCGACGCGCTGTCCTTCGCCGTCGCCGGCTACACCAACCTCACCCAGGACCACCTGGACCTGCATGGCACCATGCAGGACTACTTCGAGACCAAGGCCCAGCTGTTCACCCCCGAGCGCAGCGAGCGAGCCGTGGTGCTGGTCGACGACGAGTACGGCCAGCAGCTGGCCGACCGCGCGCTGGTTCCGACCGAGTCGCTGAGCCTGGACCCCGCGCACCCGGGCGCCGACTGGCGCGTGGAGGACTTGCGGCACTCGGGACTGGGGCACAGTTTCCGCATCACCCACCGCGACGGTCGCACCCTGGAAACCCGCACCGGGCTTCCTGGCATGTTCAACGTCGCCAACGCTGCGCTGGCCGCACTGATGGTGCTGGCCGGCGGCGTGCCGCTGGCCAGGCTGCAGCAGGCGCTGGACGCCAGCGACCCGCTGTCGGTTGCGGTGCCGGGGCGCATGCAGGTGGTCGGCGAGTCGCCGGTGGCGGTGGTGGACTTCGCACACAATTCGGACGCGCTGGCCAAGGCCCTGGATTCGGTGCGCCCCGGCCCCGGAGGACGGCGCATCATCGTTTTCGGCGCCACCGGCGACCGCGACACCACCAAGCGCCCGGACATGGGCGCGGTGGCTGCACGCCACGCGGACATCGTGATCGTCACCGACGACGACCCGCACGGGGAGGATCCTGCCCCGATCCGCGAGCAGGTGGCCGCCGGAGCCGCCCGCGCCATCCAGGCCGAGCGTCCCGAAGTTCAGCTGCACAACATCGCGCCACGCGCCAAAGCCGTGGAGTTTGCTGTGAGTTTGGCGGGTGTCAACGACGCGATCCTCGTGGCCGGCCGAGGACACGAAGTCAGCCAAGACGTCGCGGGAATGGACGTGGAGCTCGACGACCGGGTGGAACTGGCCAATGCCCTGAAACTTCATGGTTTTGTGACCATTGCCTAGCACGCCCCTGTCCATCAACGTCATCGCCCGAGTGTAAAGTCCTTAATGCCATGATTGAACTGTCTTTGACCGACCTGCTGAGCATCACCGGAGGGAAAGCGACGAATACCGCCGCCCCCGACACGGTGGTGACCTCGGCGACCACCGATTCCCGCGATGTCGTACAAGGCTCGCTATTTGTAGCCAAGCCCGGAGAATTCTCCGACGGCCACGCCTTCATCGACGCCGCACTGTCCTCCGGGGCGGTGCTGGCGCTGGCTGAACGCGTCACCCTCGACGAGCAGCGCCGCGAGCACCCGGCGGTCATCGTCCCGGATGCCGTGGAAGCCATGGGCAAGATCGCGGCGCACATCGTCGCTTACCTAAAGCAGAAGAACGACGCGGTGGTCGTGGGGATCACCGGCTCGGCCGGCAAAACCACCACCAAGGACCTCTTGGCGGCCATCCTCTCCGAGGTCGCCCCGACCGTGTCTCCGATCGGCTCCTACAACGGCGAGGTCGGTGTCCCGCTGACCGTCTTCAACGCCACCGAGGACACCAAGTACTTCGTGATCGAGATGGGCGCCACCGGCATCGGGCACCTGACCTACCTCACCGACATGGTCCACCCGAAGATCGGCGTGGTGCTGTGCGTGGGCACCGCGCATGCCGGCGAGTTCGGCGGCGTGGAGAACATCGAGAAGGCCAAGGGCGAACTGGTCGAGGCGCTGGACGCCGACGGGATCGCCATCCTGAACGCCGAGGACCCGCGCGTGGCGCGCATGGCCTCGCGTTCCGGGGGAGCGGTGCGCTTCTTCGGCACCGGGGGCAACCCGGTGGAGGGCGCAGGGGTGTGGGCGACCGACGTGGAAGTCAACTCCCAGGGCCAGCCGGAACTGACCCTGCAGTTCCCCGACGGGTATTCCCGACGCATCACCTCCGGCCTGCTCGGCCGCCACCACGTGTCGAACATCCTGGCTGCGGCCAACGCCGCCTGCGCCCTGGGCATCGACCCCGAACTGATTGCCCGCGTGCTGCACGGCCGCACGGCCGGCAGCCGCTGGCGCATGGAGCGCATCGAGCGCGCGGACGGCGTGAGCATCATCAACGACGCCTACAACGCGAACCCGGAATCCATGCGCGCGGCGCTGGTGACACTGGCCGAGCTGGGCCTGCCGGGCGACAACGCCCCGGCACGGCGCACCTGGGCGGTGCTCGGGGAAATGCTGGAGCTGGGCGAGGAGTCCATCCACCAGCACGACCTGCTGGGCCGGATGGCGGTGCGGATGAACATCAAGAAGCTCGTGGTCGTCGGCCGCGGCGCGAAGGCCGCCTACAACTCCGCGGTGCTGGAAGGCAGCTGGGGCGACGAGGCGTTCTTCGTGGAAAACGTGGACGAGGCCCGCACCCTGCTGCAGGAGCAGCTGGAGCCGGGGGACATCGTCTTGTTCAAGTCCTCCCACGGCGCCGGACTGCGCCACCTGGGTGATGACATTGCAGCATTCGTGAAGGAAGGCGAGAACGCATGATCGCATTAATCGTAGGAGCGGGCATTGCGCTGCTCTTGACCGTGGTGTTCATGCCGCTGTACATCAAGCTGCTCACCAAGAAGCAGTACGGCCAGGTGGTCCGCGACGACGGGCCGATGTCCCACGCGGTGAAGTCCGGAACGCCCACCATGGGCGGCGTGGTCTTCGTGCTCGCGGTGTTCATCGCCTACTTCCTGACCCACGCCATCCTGGGCATGATGGGTCGGGCCAGCGCCGGCATCACCGCCAGCGGCCTGCTGGTGCTGCTGCTGTTCGGCGGCATGGGGCTGGTGGGCTTCCTGGACGACTTCATCAAGATCTTCAAGAAGCGTTCCCTGGGCCTGCGGGCCTGGCAGAAGATCGTGCTGCAGGCCGTGGTGGGCATCAGCTTCGCCGTGCTGGCGCTGCAGTACCCCAATGCCGACGGGCTGACCCCCGCATCCACCGCGATTTCCTTCCTGCGCGACACCAACATCGACCTGGCCTTCGCCGGCCCGATGCTCGGCCTGATCCTGTTCGTGCTCTGGTCGAACCTGATCGTCACCGGCACCACCAACGGCGTGAACCTCACCGACGGCCTGGACGGCCTGGCCACCGGCGCCTCCATCATGGTTTTCGGGGCCTACACGCTGATGGGCATCTGGCAGCAGAACCAGGCCTGCAGCAACGTGAACGCGCTGGACGTGTGCTATTCGGTGCGCGACCCGCAGGACCTGGCCATGCTCGGCGCCATCCTCTCCGGTGCGCTGATCGGCTTCCTGTGGTTCAACGCCAAGCCTGCCAAGATCTTCATGGGCGACACCGGCTCGCTGGCCATCGGCGGCGCCGTGGCTGCCTTCGCCATCCTCTCCCGCACCCAGCTGCTGCTGGTTGTCATCGCCGGCCTGTTCGTGGTCATCTCGCTGTCGGTCATCATCCAGGTGGGCTACTTCAAGCTCTCCGGCGGCAAGCGCGTCTTCAAGATGGCTCCGCTGCAGCACCACTTCGAACTGTCGGGCTGGTCCGAGGAAAACGTCGTCATCCGCTTCTGGATCCTGGCAGGCCTGTTCGTGGCCGCGGGTCTGGGCATCTTCTACTCCGAATGGGTTGTCGCACTGTGAGCGCAAACGCCAATGCCGATCTGGCCGAACTAACCAGCTGGGATTCGAACTGGAAGGGCCTGCGCGTGGTCGTGGCGGGCCTGGGCCTGTCCGGCTTCTCCGCCGCCGACACGCTGATTGAGCTCGGCGCGGTCGTGACCGTCCTGGACGGGCGCGACGACGAGCTGAACCGGCAGCGCGGGGAAACCCTGATGATCGTCGGCGCCCACCAGGTGCTGCTGGGGTCCGAGCACGTCAAGCACCTCCCGCAGGTGAACGATCAGCAGCCGCAGCTGGTGCTCGCCTCGCCGGGCTGGAACCCGCGCCACCCGGTCATCGCCGAAGCCGCCGAGGCCGGCATCCCGGTCTGGAGCGACATCGAGCTGGCCTGGCGCGTGCAGAACCGCGAGGGACGCACCGCGCCGAAGTGGCTGGCCATCACCGGCACCAACGGCAAAACCACCACCGTGGGCATGACCGAGGCGATCCTCCAGGCCGCCGGCCTGAAGGCCATCGCCGTGGGCAACGTCGGCACCCCGATCTTGGACGCCGTGCGCGAGCCGGTCGACTACGACGCCTTCGCCGTGGAGCTGTCCAGCTTCCAGCTGCACTACACCCACAGCATTTCCCCGGTCGCCTCCGTGGTGCTGAACATCGCCGAAGACCACGTGGACTGGCATGACGGGTTCGAGAACTACAAGGCCGACAAGGCCAAGATCTACGAGCGCACGCAGACCGCCGCGATCTTCAACGCCGCCGACGAAGTCACCCTGGACATGGTTGAGAACGCGGAGGTCATCGAGGGCTGCCGCGCCATCGGCTTCACCACCAACACCCCGGCGGTGTCCATGGTCGGCGTGGTCGAGGACCTGCTGGTGGACCGCGCCTTCATCGAGGACCGCCGCACCAACGCGGTGGAGTTGATCGCGCTGAAGGACATCGGGGAGATCGTCCCGCGCCACACCGCTGCCAACGCCGCGGCCGCCGCGGCGCTGACCCGCGCCTTCGGCGTTCAGCCGGAAGCAGTGAACCGCGGGCTGAGTGGCTTCGACGCCGGCGCGCACCGCATCCAGGCCGTCGCCCGCCGTGGCGATATCCTGTGGATCAACGACTCCAAGGCCACCAACCCGCACGCAGCCGATGCCTCGCTGGCGGCCTTCACCAAGGTCGTCTGGATCGCCGGCGGCCTGTCCAAGGGCGTGGACTACAACACGCTGGTGGCCAAGCACGCGGCCCGGCTGCGCACCGTGCTGCTGATCGGCACGGACATCCAGGGCCTGCGCGAAGCGCTGGCCGAGCACGCTCCGGAGGTCGAGGTCATCGACATCACCGCCGCGGTGCACGCCGAAACCGGCACCCTGCCCAGCGGGGCCCAGGTCATGACGCGCGCGGTGTACACCGCGGGGAAGCTGGCCCAGCCGGGCGACACCGTGCTGATGGCTCCGGCCGCCGCGTCCATGGACCAGTTCAGCTCCTATGCCCAGCGTGGCAACGCCTTTATCAGCGCGGTCAGTGATCTGATGGATAGTGATTCCACGGATCAGAACTCCAACGACTAACAGCACGCAAGAGAATCCGGCGCGGGCCGGAAAGCAACAACAGACGGGGGCATTGGTGGTGACCAAGGAGCGCAAGCAGCCGCAGGGCGCCAAGGCCGAGACCGGGAAGGCCGCTGCCTCCGGCAAGAAGCCCGGCCTGCGCCCGCAGGGCGGGATCTTCAGCGGGGTCGAAAAGGCCAGCGCACGCCTGGCCTCCACCGACTACTGGCTGGTACTGGTAACCTCCATCTTCCTGTCGGTGTTCGGCGTCATCATGGTGCAGTCCTCCGCCTCGGTCGAGGCGATCGCGGCGGGCCGCAACGGTTTCACCGTGGCCTTGTCCCAGGCGCTTTTCGCGGGGGTCGGCATCGTCTGCATGCTGGTCATGCAGTTCATCCACCCGTCCAAGCTGAAACGCCTTGCGTGGCCGGCGGTGTGGGCGGCAGTGATCCTGCTGGGCCTTGTCGCGTTCACCCCGCTGGGCCATGAAGTCCTCGGCAACCGCAACTGGATCAAGATCACCTCCACCATCGGCCTGCAGCCCAGCGAATTCGCCAAGCTCGCGCTGGCGGTGTTCTCCGCCTTCATGCTGGAGAAGAAGCAGCAGCACCTGCTGAGCGACGTCAAGCATCTGGTGATCCCGATCCTGGCTCCGGTCGGCGTCGCCATCCTTTTCCTGGTCATGCTCGGCAAGGACGTGGGCACCGCCCTGGTACTCATCATGATCCTGGCCACCGCGATGTTCCTGGGCGGCCTGCGCATGAAATGGCTGCTGGGCCTGGGCGCCGCCGGGTTCGTGCTGCTGTCCGTCGCCGTGATGTCCTCGGCCAACCGCCGCGGACGCATCAAGGCGTGGCTGGGCATCGACTGCGGCAGCGGAGACCAGTGCTACCAGTCGAACATGGGTATGCACGCCTTCGCTTCGGGGGGATGGTTCGGGGTCGGTCCCGGCCAGTCCCGGATGAAGTGGTCCTATGTTCCCGAAGCGCAGAACGACTTCATCTTCTCCATCCTCGGCGAGGAATTCGGCTTCATCGGCGTGATCTTCGTGCTCGCGCTGTTCGCCATCCTCGCCCTGGCCATGTACCGCATCGCCATGCGCGCCAGCGACCTCTACACCCGCGTGCTCATGGGCTGCCTGATGTCCTGGATCATCGGCCAGACCTTCGTGAACCTGGGCACCGTCACCGGCGTGCTGCCGGTCATCGGCGTGCCGCTGCCCTTCATCTCCTCCGGCGGTTCGGCGATGCTCGCGGTCATGCTGGCCATGGGCTTCGTGCTTTCCTCGGCACGGCAGCAGAAGAAGGACCAGCTGGTCGCCGTCCTGCCTACCGCGAAGCCGACGACCAAGCCCAAGGACTGAACCCGTCGCCCGGCGTCCGGATCCCGCCGCGCGAACCACCGACCGAACTCCGGCACCCGCTGCCGACGAACCCAAGGAGTAAACCAGCACCATGAGCGAACCGATTCGACTGGTAGTTGCCGGCGGCGGCACGGCCGGGCACATTTCGCCCATGCTGGCCATCGCCGACGCGGTGAAGCAGGACAACCCCGCCGCCCAGATCACCGCGCTGGGTTCGCCCGGGGGACTGGAAACCCGACTGGTGCCGGAAGCCGGCTACCCGCTGGAACTGATCCCCAAGGCGCCGATGCCGCGCAGCATCAACCTGGATCTGCTGAAGTTCCCCTTCCGTTTCGCCAAGGCCGTGAACCAGGCCAAGGCGGTGCTGCGCCAAAGCAACGCGCAGGCGCTGCTGGGGGTGGGCGGCTACGTCTGCACCCCGGCCTACCTGGCCGCCAAGAAGCTGGGCGTCCCGATCTTCGTGCACGAAGCGAACTCGAAGGCCGGCATGGCCAACAAGCTCGGCGCCAAGCACGCCGCCGCCGTGGGCACCACCTTCGCCGGCACCGGGCTGCCCGGCGAGGAACAGGTCGGCATGCCGATGCGCTCCAACGTGGCCACCATGGACCGAGCCGCCCTGCGCGAGGAGGCCCGGGCCCACTTCGGGCTGACCGACGACCGCCCGGTGCTGCTGGTCACCGGCGGCTCCTCGGGTGCGCTGAGCCTGAACAATGCCGTCGCCCAGAGCCTCCAGCAGCTGAACGCCGCCGGCATCCGCACCGTGCACATCACCGGGCGCGGCAAGCAGCTCACCGACGCCACCGGAGCGTTGCTGGCCCACGAGGGCTACACGCAGGTCGAATACGTGGACCGCATGGACTACGCCTACGCCGCGGCGGATCTGATGGTCTGCCGCTCGGGCGCCGGAACCGTCTGCGAACTCGAAGTGGCCGGCACCCCCTCGGTGCTGGTCCCGCTGCCCATCGGCAACGGCGAGCAGAAGCTCAACGCCCGCGAACTCGTCCAGGCTGGCGGCGCGCTGCTGGTCGACGACAAGGACTTCTCCGCCGGCTATATCGCCGAGCAGGTCATCCCCTTGCTGGGCGATCAGCATAAACTGGAGCAGATGTCGCAGGCCGCCTCCTCACTGGGACGGCGCGACGCCGCGCAGATCATGGCACGGAAGATCATCACCGAAGTTTCATCCCGGGTCCACTCGGGACAGGAAGGCTAGAAACATGTCGAAGCGAGCCGACGAACTCAAGGCCGAATTGGGCAAGGTACACCTCATGGGCGTCGGCGGTGTCGGCGTCTCCGCCGTAGCCAGGCTCATGCTGGACTACGGGCTGACCGTTTCGGGATCCGACGCCAAGGACCTGCCGGTCATGGACGGGCTGCGCGAACGCGGGGCGCGCATCCATGTCGGCTACGCGCCGGAGCACCTCGGCGACGCGGACACCGTGGTGATCTCCTCGATCATCAAGCCGGGCAACCCCGAATACGACGAGGCTGTGCGCCGCGGCCTGCGCATCCTGCACCGTTCCGAGGGGCTGGAAGCAACCATGCGCGGGCATGACCGCGTCGTGGCCATTGCCGGAACGCACGGCAAGACCACCACCACCTCGCTGACCGCCCACATGCTCAAGACCGTCGGCGCCGCGCCGAGCTTCGCGGTGGGCGCCAACATCCCGAGCCTGGGCACCAACGCGGAACTGGGCAACGGCGGCTACTTCGTGGCCGAGGCCGACGAATCCGATGCGTCGTTCCTGAACTACCGCCCGGACGTCATTATCGTGACCAACGTCGAGGCCGACCATCTGGACCACTACGGCACCGCCGAGGCGGTGCACCAGGCCTTCGTCGATTTCGCCCAGCTGCTGCCGGAAGACGGGCTGCTGATCTGCTGCGCCGACGACCCCGGAGCCAATGAGCTTGCGCACAAGATGCGCCAGAGCCGCGGCGACCTGCGCGTGCAGACCTACGGCTTCTCCGACCACGCGGACCGCCGTCTGGGCGATGCGCGCGCCCTGGACAACGGCCGGTTCGCCGCCACCATCGAATGGGGCAGCGGCCAGGAGCACATCCTGGATCTCGCGGTGCCGGGCCAGCACAACCTGCTCAACGCCGCCGCCGCCCTCTCGGTGGGCATCGACGCCGGGGTGGACGTGGACGACGCGCTCGAAGCCCTGGCCGGCTTCAGCGGCGCTGCCCGCCGCTTCGAATTCAAGGGCGAAGCCGACGGCGTCCGGGTGTACGACGACTACGCGCACCACCCCACCGAGGTCACCGCCGCGCTGAAGGCCGGCCGCGTAATGGCAGGGGAGGGCAAGCTGCACGTGCTCTTCCAGCCGCACCTGTTCTCCCGCACCAAGGAGTTCTACCGCCAGTTCGCCAGCGCGCTCTCGCTCGCTGACACCGTAACCCTGCTCGAGATCTACCCGGCGCGCGAGGAGCCCATCGAGGGTGTGAACAGCGAGCTGATCGCCGAACGCGTCGAAGTGCCTGCCCACGTGTTCACGCCGGAGGCGGCCGTGGCCCATGTGGTGGAAAACGCCGAGCCCGGCGATGTGATCATGACCGTGGGAGCCGGCGACGTCACCTATCTCGCCGGCCAGCTGCTCGACGCGCTGTCCTGAGAACCGCTCGACGAACGCAATCCGAGGAATCCATGGACGAAAAAGCCAAGGTCGTTGAACTTCCGCCCAGTCCGGAGAAGAGACGGCGCAAGATCATGCTCATCGGCGGCGCCGCCATCGTGGTGCTCAGCCTGGTCGTGGTGTTGGTGCTGAGTTTCTCCCCGGTGCTGGCCGCCAAGAAGATCGAGGTGACCGGGACCAAGCTGTTGAGTGAAAAGCAGCTGCTGGAGTCGTTGGCTCCCCTGGAAGGCACTCCGCTGCCGCGGATCTCCGAGGCCAAGGTCGAAGAGTTGCTCGGCGAGCAGCCGGCGATCGACAGCATCGTGGTTCGGGCCCAGATGCCGGACACCCTGGTGGTTGAAATCCATGAGGAAGTGCCCGTGGCGATCCTGGTGGACGGCAAAACCAACTATCTGGTTTCCGACACCGGAGGCAAGCTGAAGAAGCTCGGTGCCAAGGACAAGACCAAGCTGCCGAAGATCAAGGCCTCGGACGCGACCAAGGATCCCGAGCAGTTCAAGCTGCTGACCTCGATTCTCAGCGGTGTGGATGCCAAGGTGCTGGAACAGGTTTCCACCGCCTCGTTGACTGAAGCGGGATTCATGGAGCTTGCCCTGCCGCAGAAGCGTACACTGATTTGGGGCAACGGGGACAACGCCGCGTTGAAAAATCAAGTCACACAGATTTTCCTGAATAACTCCAAGGACAGCGCGGAGGCGAAGAAGACCATCGACGTCTCCAACCCGGAAAATCCGGTGACCTATTAAGTACGTCAGGCTTGGGCGCGGGATGAACATTCTCAGCCGAAATTCTGGAAAGATAGTTTTGAAGTAGCGACACGCCTCGGCGGTCGTTGCACAAAGACCATACGACTCATAGCGTTCTTAATAACGATCGCTTGACAGAAACCTAACCTTCAGGCTAAGGGTGAAGGTTTCGGTTTGGGTCGGATTCATGTAGCACATCTAACAAGGGAAGCGGGACGTGGCAGCTCCACAGAACTACCTCGCGGTCATTAAAGTCGTCGGAATCGGCGGTGGCGGTGTAAACGCAGTCAATCGTATGATCGAAGTCGGTTTGAAGGGCGTTGAATTCATCGCCATCAATACCGACGCTCAAGCTCTGCTCATGAGCGATGCCGACGTCAAGTTGGATGTTGGACGTGAACTGACTCGCGGACTGGGCGCAGGCGCCAACCCAGAGGTCGGCCGTCAGGCAGCCGAGGACCACGTCGAGGAGATCGAAGACGTCCTGCGCGGCGCCGACATGGTCTTCGTCACCGCTGGCGAAGGCGGCGGCACCGGTACCGGTGGCGCTCCCGTCGTTGCCCGCATCGCACGCTCCCTGGGCGCGCTGACCATCGGTGTGGTCACCCGTCCATTCACCTTCGAAGGACGCCGCCGCGCCAACTCGGCGGAGTCCGGCATCGAGGCGCTGCGCGACGAAGTCGACACGCTGATTGTTATTCCAAACGACCGGTTGCTGTCCATCTCGGATCGCAACGTGTCGGTTCTGGATGCCTTCCGCCAGGCCGACCAGGTCCTGCTCTCCGGTGTCCAGGGCATTACCGACCTGATCACCACCTCGGGCCTGATCAACCTCGACTTCGCCGACGTCAAGTCCGTCATGCAGGGCGCAGGCTCTGCGCTCATGGGCATTGGTTCGGCCCGTGGCGAGGACCGCGCGGTCAAGGCGGCCGAATTGGCCATCGCCTCGCCGCTGCTGGAAGCCTCCATCGACGGTGCGCACGGCGTGCTGCTGTCCATCCAGGGCGGCTCGGATCTCGGCCTGTTCGAGATCAACGAAGCCGCGCGCCTTGTCCAGGAAGTCGCCCACCCGGAAGCGAACATCATCTTCGGCGCCGTCATCGACGATGCCCTGGGAGATGAAGCGCGCGTGACCGTGATCGCCGCAGGCTTCGACGAGCCGGACGTGACCAGCAAGCCGATGTCCGCACCGGCCGCATCCAGGCCAGCCGTCAGCCGTGCAGCAGAGCCAGCTGCACCTGTCGCTCCTGCTGCTCCAGCCGTCGTTCCGCCGGCCGCGCCGGTGCCTGTAGAGAAGCCTGCCGCCGAGCAGAACCCTTTCCAGGACCTGCCAGACGTTGTCGACTCGGACCTCAACGGCTCCAACGATGACCTGGATGTCCCGGACTTCCTGAAGTAAGAACAGCAGGAAGCTGAGCAGTGCTACATTTCGCGTCGAACCTCGATCCGAGTATTCAGCTGGCCTTCACATCTCAGGCCGAGGGAAACCTCGCCCTGCACGTGAACGACGATCCCCGCCGCGTGGCGGAGAATCGGGCCAGGCTGGAGGACTCGATCGGGGTTCGTCGTTTTTCCCTGAATTTCATGAATCAGGTCCATTCCGCGCGGATCCATGCCGTCGACGGTGCACAACGCACCTCGCGGAGTGAACCGGAGGCGCCGACCTGCGATGGGCTGATCGACCCCACGGGCCTTGAACCGCTGGCCGTCATGGTCGCCGACTGCCTGCCGGTGCTTTTCGTGGGGCGCAACCCGGAGACCGGCAGCAGCCTCACCGCCGCGACCCACGCCGGACGCCGAGGGCTGCTCGACGGAATACTCTCCAAGACGGTGCAGCAGCTGCGATCCCACGGAGCGGTGCAGATCGAAGCGGTCATCGGCCCTTCCATCTGCGGCAACTGCTACGAAGTGCCGCTGCAGATGGCCGAGGAATCGGAACGGCAGCGACCCGGCATCCGCAGCAAGACCTCCTGGGGAACCGACGCCCTGGATCTTCCGGCCTCCGCGGCCCGGGAGCTTGAGCTGTTGGATGTCCACGTCCGTCTCTGCGGAGTCTGCACTTTGGAAGACGAGCGATTTTTTTCATACCGCAGATCTACTGAGTCGGGCCGTCTGGCGGGACTCGTTTGGCGCGGGTAACACCCGTGTGCGACACACCGGTGAGAAAATCAAGAATGAACATTGCTACCTGAATTCTGTGCGGTAGCGTCGAAGTAGCGGAATCATGCATGGGGTGCATGAACGGGACAAACTAGGAGAATTATCGTGGCTGACGGACTGCGCAAGGCAATGGTCTATCTCGGCTTGGCGGACGCCGTCGAGCACGAAGAGGCTGTGGTAGAGAAGTCAGAGCCGAAGCCTCAGGTGCGCGTCGTCGAAGACCCTGCTCCGAAGCGTCCCGCTGAATCCCCGCGCCCGCAGCCAGTCGTTCGCGCTGCCGCTCCGCAACCAATTGCCACAGAACCGGATGCCGAATACCGTGCACCGGTGACCCCCATCAAGCGTGCCCCTTCAGTGAGGGATGAGGATTCCGAATTGCGTCAGATTACAACCGTGCACCCTCGTTCTTACAACGATGCCAAAATCATCGGTGAGAACTTCCGTGACGGCATTCCGGTGATTATGAACGTCACCGACATGGGTGAAACCGACGCCAAGCGTTTGGTGGACTTCTCCGCCGGCCTCGTTTTCGCGCTGCACGGATCGATCGAGCGAGTCACCAACAAGGTGTTCTTGCTCTCGCCGTCCACCGTTGAGGTGTTGGGTGAGGACCGCAAGCAGTCCGAAGCCCAGGCTACCTTCTTCAACCAGAGCTAAGACGCCAGGAGCGAGCGCACAAAAATGGTGTTCGGGATTATTTATCTCGCATTGGCGATCCTGCAAATTCTGCTTCTGATGCGAATTGTGCTGGACATAACTGAAAACTTTGCCCGCCACTGGCGTCCCAAGGGCATCGCGCTGGTCGTTGCGTCGGTCGTCGTGTCGATCACGGACCCGCCGCTGCGGTGGCTTCGAGGGAAGATCAAGCCGCTGGATCTGGGTGGAATCCGCCTTGACCTGTCTTTTTTGATCTTCTTTATCGTCGTCATGATCGCGAAGGTAATCATCGGCAATCTGGGGGCGAGCACAGGTATTTGAGTAGGAGTTTCTCCTTCAGCAAAAGGATTGTAGGCTCAGCGCTTACAAGGTAGATTCAAAGAAAAAGAGACTCGGGTGAAGACCCGATTTCGTGTTTAGTGTCCAAATCGTTATATCCTTTAGGAAATAGTGCTCCGACTTCACCGGTCGCGACACTGAAGAACGGTAAGTGTTTCGCAGGGCCAATCTAAGGCCTTGCGAAAATGATCCCAGCATTGAGGTGACCCAATGGCTTTGACGCCAGAAGACGTAGTCAATAAGCGCTTTCAGCCGACCAAGTTCCGTGAAGGCTACGACCAGGACGAGGTAGATGACTTCCTCGACGAGATCGTGGTGGAGCTGCGTCGCCTAACCGGTGAAAACGAAACTCTCCGCCGCCGTCTGAGCGAACTTGGCGAAGACGCGAACGTTGTAGCCAAGGAACAGTCTGTTCCGGCCCCAGTTTCCGCTGCTCCGGCTGCCAAGCCGGCAGAGGAAAAGAAGGCTGAAGCCAAGCCTGCCGAAGAAGCCAAGGCTACTCCGGCCCCAGCTGCCAAGCCGGCAGAGGAGAAGAAGGTCGAAGCGGCTCCTGCCGCCAAGCCTGCGGAGAAGAAGGTCGAAGCAGCTCCAGTTGCAGCGCCGGCCGTCGCTCCTTCCGCCGAATCGGCTGCCAACGTTCTGGCCATGGCCCAGCGCCTGCACGACGAATACGTCGCATCAGGTGTTGAGCAGCGCGACAAGATCATCTCCGACGCCAAGACCGAGGCAAACTCCCTGGTCACCTCGGCCGAAGAGAAGAGCCGCAAGACCCTGTCTGCCCTGGAGCAGCAGAAGTCTGTCCTCGAGCGCAAGCTTGAGCAGCTGCGTGGCTTCGAGCGCGACTACCGTGCTCGCCTGAAGACCTACATCGAAGGACAGCTGCGCGACCTCGAGTCGCAGGGTTCGATCGATGGCGCAGCAGGCAAGGCCAACTAACTGCTTGCAGTTCAACGCATGAACTGGCCATAAAGTAAGATCATCGGTGGTGCCCGGATTCTGTCCGGCACCACCGATGACGTTTAAAAGGAATTAATGGGTAACACCGTGAGTGAACCACAAGCGGGCAGCGCCGCCGCAAAGGCCAAACGCTACACCGGACTCGGCTTGATCATCGCCCTGATTGCCCTGCTCCTTGACCAGGGTGTGAAGCTCTGGGTCGAAAACAATATGAAGCTGGGCGAGTCTTTTGAGGTGATTCCCGGGTTCTTCGATATCCACTACATCCTCAACCCGGGTGCCGCCTTCTCCATGGGCGAGAACTTCACCGTCGTGTTCACCATCCTTCAGGCCACCGTCGCCGTGGTCGTCACCTACCTGCTGTTCCGACGGGTCAAGATCCGCAGCTGGGCGATCGTGCTCGGCTGCCTGCTGGGCGGGGTGCTCGGAAACTTGGGCGACCGGCTGTTCCGCGAACCGGCCTTCGGCTTCGGCCACGTGGTGGACATGTTCTCTGTGACGAACTTCGCGATCTTCAACGTCGCCGATTCGTTCATCGTCTGCTCCATGATCGTGGTCGCATACATGCTCATCCGCGGCATCAACCTGGACGGCACCATCGGGGACAAGCCCAAGGACGGGGAATCCGCAGGCGACGGCGACGATCCGCAGAAGCCTGCGGCATGACCCCCGCCGTAGACGCAGCGCACCACGAGCTGTCGGTTCAGGATGCCGACGCCGGCTCCCGGCTGGACGCGTACCTGGCTCGCGTTCTGCAGATCCCGCGCACCCTGGCCTCGAGCCTGTGCAAGGACTCCCACGTGAAGGTCAACGGGAAAACTATTGCCAAGTCACTAAAGCTCAAAGCGGGGGATCAGCTGTCGGTGTCCATACCGGCCCAGGCCGACCCGCTGGAAATCAGGGTAGAAGCCGTGGAAGATCTGAAGATCATCGCCGACGATGACGACTATGTCGTGATCGACAAGCCGGTGGGCGTCGCGGCCCACCCGTCGCCGGGCTGGGTCGGCCCCACCGTCGTCGGCGCACTGATGGCCGAGGGCTACACGATCTCGACCTCCGGTGCTTCCGAGCGCCAGGGCATCGTGCACCGTCTCGACGTGGGCACCAGCGGCCTGATGGTGGTCGCGAAGTCCGAACGCGCCTACAGCGCCCTGAAGCGCGCCTTCAAGGAGCGTACGCCGAAGAAGATCTACCATGCGGTCGTCCAAGGCCTGCCCGATCCGCTGGAGGGGACTATCGACGCACCCATCGGCAGGCATCCGGGCCACGATTGGAAGTTTGCCGTCCTCGATGGCGGACGCAACTCGGTCACCCATTACAAGGTCATCGAGGCCTTCGGCCGCGCCAGCCTGGTAGAGGTGCATCTGGAAACCGGGCGCACCCACCAGATCCGTGTGCATTTCTCCGCGTTCGGGCACCCCTGCGCCGGAGACCAGACCTACGGGGCCGACCCGAAGCTGGGGGCGGCGCTGGGCCTGACCAGGCAGTGGCTGCACGCCAAGCGACTTGGATTCGAGCACCCCGTGACCGGGCAGTGGATGGAATACGAAAGCGAATACCCCTCGGACTTGTCCGGAGCCCTGGAGCTCCTGCGCGAGGGGACTTACTAGCAGCAGGAGAACCCCGCGCTCATGGCAGGGCTGCAGCCGCCTGGAATATTTTCCCGGCGGCTGTATCTCTTCCCACACCTGGTTCGGGGTCGAAGACTTCCGCGCCGGCTGTCGCTAGACTGGATTGGTGAGCGCGACACGTGACGGATTCGTCCATCTTCATACACACACCGAATACTCCATGCTGGACGGGGCGGCCAGACTAGGCGAACTCTTCGCCGAGGCCAACCGCCAGGGCATGGAGGCCATGGCCATCACCGACCATGGCTACCTCTTCGGAGCCTTCGACTTTTGGCGCCAGGCTACCGGTGCAGGCATCAAGCCGATCATCGGCGTGGAAGCCTATGTCACCCCCGGCACCCACCGCACCGACAAGACGCGTGTCAAGTGGCGTACCGAGGAGCGCCAGAAAGGCGACGACGTTTCGGGCGGCGGCCTCTACAACCACATGACCTTGCTGTCATACAACAACACGGGCATGGACAACCTCTTCAAGGGCTCCTCGCGCGCCTCGCTGGACTCCGTCTTCGGCAAGTACCCGCGCTGGGACCGCGAGCTGCTCAGCGACCACCACGAGGGCCTGATCGCCACCACCGGCTGCCCCTCGGGCGAGGTGCAGACCAAGCTCCGTCTGGGCCAGTACGACGCCGCCAAGGCCGCGGCCGCCGAATTCCAGGACCTGTTCGGCAAGGGCAACTACTTCTGCGAGATCATGGACCACGGTCTGGAGATCGAACGCCGCATCACCAAGGACCTGCTGCGCCTGGCCAAGGAACTGGCCATTCCCCTGGTCGCCACCAACGACCTGCACTACACCCACGAGTCCGACGCGAAGGCCCACGAAGCGCTGCTGGCCATCAACTCCGGTTCCACGCTGGATGAGCCGACCTATGACCAGGGCGGCAGCCGCTTCGCTTTCAGCGGCACCGGCTACTACCTGAAGAGCGCGCGCGAAATGCGCGAGCTGTTCAAGGAATTCCCGGAGGCGTGCGACAACACGCTGGAAATCGCGGACCGCGTGGATCTGACCTTCGACACCAACGCCAACTACATGCCGAAGTTCCCCTGCCCGCCCGGCGAGGACGAGACCAGCTGGCTGATCAAGGAAGTCGACAAGGGCCTGCACTACCGCTACCCCAACGGGATCCCTGAGGCTTCGCGCAAGCAGGCGGATTTTGAACTCGACGTCATCATCAAGATGGGCTTCCCCGGCTACTTCCTGGTCGTGGCGGACTTCATCAACTGGTCCAAGGACCACGGCATCCGCGTCGGCCCGGGACGCGGTTCCGGTGCAGGCTCCATGGTCGCCTACGCCATGCGCATCACCGACCTCGACCCACTGGTCCATGGCCTGATCTTCGAGCGCTTCCTGAACCCGGAACGCGTTTCCATGCCCGACTTCGACGTCGACTTCGATGATCGCCGCCGCTCGGAAGTCATCAAATACGTGACCGAGAAGTACGGCGATGAACGCGTATCCATGATCGTGACCTACGGGTCCATCAAGACCAAGCAGGCGCTGAAGGACTCCTCGCGCGTGCTGGGCTACCCCTTCTCCATGGGCGAGTCCCTCACCAAGGCGCTGCCGCCTGCGGTGATGGCCAAGGACATCCCGCTCAACGACATCGAGAACCCGGACTCCAAGCGCTACTCAGAGGCCGGGGACTTCCGCAACCTCGTGGCCAACGACCCCGAAGCCAAACGAGTCTTCGAAACCGCCAAGGGCCTGGAAGGCCTGAAGCGCCAGTGGGGTGTGCACGCCGCCGGCGTGATCATGAGCTCGGATCCGATCATCGATGTTGTCCCGATCATGCGGCGCATCCAGGACGGCCAGGTCATCACGCAGTTCGACTACCCGACCTGTGAAGGCCTGGGGCTGATCAAGATGGACTTCCTCGGCCTGCGAAACCTCACCATCATCTCCGACGCGCTGGCGAACGTGAAGGCCAACAAGGGGGTGGACCTCGACCTGGAGACCCTGCCCCTGGACGATGCGTCCACCTACCAGCTGCTGGCCCGCGGCGACACCCTGGGAGTGTTCCAGCTCGATGGCGGTCCGATGCGCTCGCTGCTGAAGATGATGCGCCCGGACAACTTCGAAGACATTTCCGCGGTGCTCGCGCTGTACCGCCCGGGCCCCATGGGCGCCAACTCGCACACCAACTACGCGCTGCGCAAAAACAAGCTGCAGGAAGAAACTCCCATCCACCCGACGCTTGAAGAACCGCTGCGGGAAATCCTGGGCGGCACCTTCGGCTTGATCGTGTACCAAGAGCAGGTCATGTCCATCGCGCAGAAGCTGGCCGGCTTCTCGCTGGGGCAGGCAGACATCCTGCGCCGTGCCATGGGCAAGAAAAAGAAGTCGGAACTGGACAAGCAGTTCGCCGGCTTCTCGAAGGGCATGACCGACAACGGCTTCACAATGGAGGCCGTGCAGGCCCTGTGGGACATCCTGCTGCCCTTCTCCGACTATGCGTTCAACAAGGCCCACTCTGCGGCCTACGGCGTGGTGTCCTACTGGACCGCGTACCTCAAGGAGCACTACACGGCCGAATACATGGCCGCGCTGCTGACCTCGGTGGGCGATGACAAGGACAAGCTGGCGCTGTACCTGAACGAGTGCCGCCACCTGGGCATCACCGTGCTGCCGCCGGACGTCAACGAATCGGCCTTGACCTTCACCCCAGTGGGCAAGGACATCCGCTTCGGCATGGGCGCGATCCGCAACGTCGGCTCCAACGTCGTGGACGGCATGGTGCAGGCACGCAAGGAAAAGGGCGCCTACACCGACTTCAGCGACTTCTTGAACAAGGTCCCGGCGGTGGTCTGCAACAAGCGCACCATCGAATCCCTGATCAAGGCCGGCGCCTTCGACTCCATGGGCCACCCGCGCCGTGCGCTCGTTGCCATCCACGAAGAAGCCGTGGACTCGGTCATCCAGCTCAAGCGCAACGAGGCGGCCAACCAGTTCGACCTGTTCAGCGCGCTGGATCCCTCCGAAGCGTCGGACGCCATGACCGTCGCGGTCCCGGACCTGCCGGACTGGGACAAGAAGGAAAAACTGGCCTACGAGCGCGACATGCTCGGACTCTACGTCTCCGATCACCCGCTCCAGGGCCTGGGCTCAGCGCTGGAACAGTACGCGGACATGTCCGTGACCCACGTACTCTCCGACGACGGGCCGCAGGACGGCCACATCATCTCCATAGCGGGCATGATCTCCGGCCTGCAGCGGCGCATCGCCAAGAAGAGCGGCAACCCGTATGCGCGCTGCGAGGTGGAGGACCTTTCGGGCTCCATGGAAGTCATGTTCTTCGGGCAGGCCTACCAGCCGATCGCCGAGGTGCTGGCCGATGACCTGATCGTGGTCATCAAGGGGCGCGTGCAGCGCCGCGACGACGGATCCATCACCCTGAACGCCCAGGAGATGATGATCCCCGAGCTGTCCGAGGACGCCAACGGCGGCCCGGTGGTCATCGGCATTCCGACCCACAAGGCCACCGAATCCCTGGTGCAGAAGCTCGGCGACGTGCTGCGCACCCACAGCGGCAATACCGAGGTCCGGGTGAAGCTCACCGGCAGCCGCGGCACCTCGCTGATGCGCCTGGGCATGAACTTCCGGGTGAACCCGAACCCCGCGCTGTTCGGCGACCTGAAGGTTCTGCTCGGCCCCAACTGCCTGGACGTGTAGCCCTCCGGCACGCCGGCGCGCAACAGCAGATGACCGGGCGAGGTAACCAATGGGTGCCGCGCCCGGTCATCGGCGTTAAAATGGGTTCGTGACTTCCAATCCAGTATCCGTCTTTTCCGAACTCGCAACCCTCGACTGGCGTACCGAGGACTTCAGCTACGCCCAGCTCAAGGCCAACCTGCCGCGCCCTGCCGTGAACTCGCAGACCGCCGCCGAAACCGTGCAGCAGATCATCGACGACGTACGCTCCCATGGCATGGCCACGCTCAGGGACCTGGCCCGGCGATTCGACCAGGTGGAACTGGACCATACACGCGTTCCCCAAGCCGAACTGGACAAGGCGCTGGCCGACCTGGATCCGAAGGTCCGCCAGGCGCTGGAGGAATCGATCTCGCGCGCCCGGCGCTTCGCCGCCGCGCAGGTGCCCTCCGATGCCGTGGTGGACTACAGCAATGGCGGAACGGTCACCCAGCGCTGGGTGCCGGTGCGCCGGGTGGGCCTCTACGTCCCGGGCGGGCTGGCGGTCTACCCGTCCTCCGTCATCATGAACGCCGTCCCGGCCCAGGCCGCGGGCGTGCAGTCCCTGGCCCTGGCCAGCCCTCCGCAGAAGGAATTCGGAGGACTGCCGCACCCGACCATCCTGGCCGCCGCGAAGCTGCTGGGCATCGAAGAGGTGCACGCCATGGGCGGCGCCCAGGCCGTGGCGGCCTTCGCCTACGGCGTGGACATGCCCGATGATGCACGCGGCGGCATCGAGCCGGTCGACGTGATCTCCGGCCCCGGCAACGTCTTCGTTGCCACCGCCAAGCGCCTGGTCAAGGGCGTGGTAGGCATCGATGCCGAGGCCGGCCCCACCGAGATCGCGATCCTGGCCGACGGCACCGCCAAGGCCGACTTCGTGGCCGCCGACATGATCTCCCAGGCCGAGCACGACGCCAACGCCGCCGCGGTGCTGGTGACCGATTCGCCGGCGCTGGCTCAGGCCGTGCGCGGCGAGCTCGACGTCCAGGTCGCCGCCACCAAGCACAGCGAACGCGTCCGCCAGGCGCTGACCGGGAGCCAATCCGCGATCATCCTGGTCAAGGACCTGGACCAGGGGGTTGAGGTCTGCAACGCCTACGCGGCCGAGCACCTGGAAATCATGACCGCCAACGCCGCGCAGGACGCCGCCCGCATCACCGCCGCCGGAGCGATTTTCGTGGGCGACTACGCCCCGGTATCGCTGGGCGACTACTGCGCTGGATCCAACCACGTGCTGCCGACCAGCGGCACCGCGCTGCATGCCTCGGGGCTCAACGTGAACACCTTCCTGAAGGCCGTCCAGGTCATCAGCTATGACAAGTCGGCGCTGGGCGACGTCGCCGCGCACGTCATCAATTTGGCCAATGCGGAGGATCTTCCGGCCCACGGCGACGCGGTCGCGGTGCGAAATGCGCACAAAGCGCTAAACTAATACATGACATGTGAGGATTCCGGGCGTTATGCCGTCTGGAATCCCGATTTAGCAATGAGTTGGAGGTGCCATGAACTGCCCTTATTGCCGCAACCCCGATTCGCGTGTGGTCGATAGCCGAGTTGCCGATGATGGCGTCTCCATCCGTCGGCGCCGCCAGTGCACCGCGTGCTCGCGGCGTTTCACCACGATCGAGACCGCGAGCCTGAGCGTCTTGAAGCAATCCGGAGCGGTCGAGCCGTTCTCCCGCAACAAGGTGATCAACGGCGTGCGCAAGGCCTGCCAGGGCCGGCCGGTCACGGATCACGATCTGGCGATCCTGGCCCAGGAAGTCGAGGAGGCCGTGCGCACCTCCGGCGCCGCGGAGATCCCGGCCCACCAAGTGGGCCTGGCAATCCTGGACCCGCTCTCGCGCCTGGACGAGGTGGCTTACCTGCGTTTTGCCAGCGTCTACCACAATTTCCAGTCGCTGCAGGATTTCGAGGCGGCCATGGAGAAGCTGCGCGAACAGCGAGGCAAGGCCCCGCAGGGGACCCAGCGTCCGCTGACTGCAGACTGATCCTTCGGGATACGCCAGAAGGCGTTGGCCGGCCCCTTCCGGGGCCGGCCAACGCCTTCGCTGTTTTTGGCGCCGCTGCGGCGCGGGCCTTAGGGCAGGGTCAGGATCTCTGCGCCCGAGTCGGTGACCAGCAGGGTGTGCTCGAACTGGGCGGTGCGCTTCTTGTCGCGGGTGGTGACGGTCCAGTCGTCGCTCCACATGTCCCATTCCACGGTGCCCAGGGTGAGCATCGGCTCGATGGTGAAGACCATGCCCGCCTCGATCAGCGTGTTGTATCCGGGGGCGGCATCGTAGTGGGGGATGATCAAACCCGAGTGGAAGGCCTCTCCCACGCCGTGGCCGGTGAAGTCGCGGACCACGCCGTAGCCGAAGCGCTTGGCGTAGCTTTCGATGGTGCGCCCGATGACGTTGATCTCGCGGCCCGGCATGACCGCCTTGATGGCGCGCTTGAGCGAGTTCTCGGTGCGTTCGACCAGCAGGCGGGATTCCTCGTCCACGTCGCCCACCAGGAAGGTCGCATTGTTGTCACCATGCACCCCGCCGATGAAGGCGGTGATGTCGATGTTGATGATGTCCCCGTCCTGCAGGACGGTGGAGTCCGGGATGCCGTGGCAGATCACTTCATTCAGCGAGGTGCACAGGGATTTCGGGAAGCCGCGGTAGCCCAGGGTGGAGGGGTAGGCGTTGTGGTCCAGGAGGAACTCGTGGCCGATGCGGTCCAGTTCATCGGTGGTGGTGCCTGGCTGGCAGGCCTTGCCGACCTCGGCCAGCGCCTGGGCTGCAATGCGCGAGGCAATCCGGATGCGCTCGATGACCTCGGGGCTCTTGACCTCGGAAGCGGTGTTCTTGGCAGGTTCGAGCTTGCCCACGTACTCCGGACGTTCAATGTGCTTGGGTACCGGGAGCTGTGGGGAGACCACGCCCGCGGTGAGATTTCCGATTGGTGCAGTTGCAACAGTAGCCATGCACATATTCTATCGCCCGGCTGGCCCCGGTTTCGTGGATGAGCTCAGGGCACAACGCATTTCACACTGAAATCCCTCGCGGTGCGCTAGCGTTGAGGTAGGCAGACTTCAATCCACCTGAAGGAGCGGGCGATGAGCTCAGAAGGCACCCCTGGCGAGGGGCAGTACTGGTACAACGTGAACACGAAGACCATCGAGAAGGGCGCGCAGTCGGACTGGTCCCAGCTGCTCGGCCCCTACGACAGCGAGGCCGAAGCCCGCACTGCACTGGAAAAAGTGCAGGCGCGCAATGAGGCCTGGGACGCGGCAGACGAAGACGACGAATAGGCGGCCCGCCTCCGCGCATGAAAAAACCGGTGCGTGCACCCCTGCAGGGGTGCGCGCACCGGTTTGTTTGTTGCCATGGCTGCTGCCAGCCGGCTGCTATTTGTCGAACTCGTACTCGGCCGACGGGAAGGTCCCGGCCAGCACGTCCTGGTGGTAGGCGCTGACCGCACCGGAGACGATCGTGCGCAGGTCCGCGTACTTCTTGACGAACTTCGGGGTGCGGCGGCCGCCCAATCCCAGCATGTCCTGCCAGACCAGCACCTGCCCGGTCGTCGATGCCCCGGCGCCGATGCCGATCGTCGGCACCGCCAACGCCTCGTCGATCAGCTTGGCGGCAGGACTCGGGACCATTTCCATCAGGATGCAGAAGGCTCCGGCATCCTGCAGGGCCAGTGCATCGAGTTTCATGCTCTCCACGGCGTCGCCGCGGCCCTGGATGCGGTAGCCGCCCAGGGCGTGCTCGGACTGCGGGGTGAATCCCACATGCCCGATGACCGGGACCCCGGCCAAGACCATGGCGCGCACGTGGTCGGCGTAGGCGGCGGTGCCTTCCATCTTCACTGCGTGCGCATGTCCCTCCTTCATCAACCGGACGGCGGTTTCCACGGCCTGGGCCGGGGACTGCTCGTAGCTGCCGAACGGGAGGTCGGCGACAACCATGGCGCGCTTGCTTCCGTTGGCGACGGCCTTGGTGAAGATGATCATTTCGTCAATGCTGATGGGCAGCGTGGATTCGTATCCGATGACGGTATTGGCGGCGGAATCACCCACAAGCAGGATCTCGATTCCCGCTTCATCGAAAATCTCGGCCATCATGACGTCATATGCGGTTAACATGGCGAATTTTTCGCCCTGTTCCTTGGCTTGCTGCAGATGATGAACCCGGATGCGGGACGGGCCTTTTTCAGGGTTCGCTACGTATGGTTGAGGCATGAAACGACTTTATCGCACTTGGCGCAGGCGGTGCTTGCACAGCTAACGAGGTCGAAACGTTATAGTCTTGCAACAGGTCAACATAACTACGGGCCTGATGGGCACCGGACTCTAGCATTTACAAGGCGGTGGAATATGGATCGTCAGCAGGAATTCGTGCTGCGCACCATTGAAGAACGTGACGTTCGATTTGTGCGCATGTGGTTTACCGATGTGGTTGGTTCACTGAAGTCTGTTGCGCTGGCACCCGCAGAAGTCGAAGACGCCTTTGAAGAGGGTCTCGGCTTCGACGGATCGTCAATCGACGGGCTGTCCCGGATCTCCGAATCCGACATGCTGCTGCAACCTGATCCGGCAACCTTCCAGCTGCTTCCCTGGCGCGGAGAGGTCGAGCCGACCTCGCGCATGTTCTGCGACATTCTCACCCCCGAAGGCCAGCCGTCGAACGCCGACCCCCGCCAGGTGCTCAAGCGCCAGCTCAATGAAGCGGCGAACATGGGCTTCACCTGCTACACCCACCCGGAGATCGAGTTCTACCTGCTGAAGAACTCCGAGCTGGACGCCGAAGGCCGTCCGCAGCCGATCGACAACGGCGGGTACTTCGACCACGTGCCGGACGGCGTCGGACAGGACTTCCGCCGCGCCTCGGTCACCACGCTGGAAGCCTTGGGCATTTCGGTGGAGTTCTCCCACCATGAGACCGGCCCCGGCCAGAACGAAATCGACCTCCGTTACGCTGACGCCCTGCAGACCGCGGACAACATCATGACCTTCCGCACCGTCATCAAGGAAATGGCCATGCAGAAGGGCATCCACGCCACCTTCATGCCCAAGCCGTTCGCCGAGCATCCGGGCAGCGGGATGCACACCCACTTCTCGCTGTTCGAAGGCGACGTCAACGCGTTCTTCGAAGCCGGCCGCGAGTACCAGCTTTCCGATGTCGCCCGGTCGTTTATCGCCGGCATCCTGCACCATGCGCCGGAAATGACGGCGATCACCAACCAGTTCGTCAACTCCTACAAGCGGCTGTGGGGCGGGGGAGAAGCCCCGAGCCACCGCTCGTGGGGGCACAACAACCGCTCCGCCCTGGTGCGCGTGCCGCTGTACAAGCCGGGCAAGGGCCAGAGCGCCCGCGTGGAGTACCGGGGCATCGACTCGGCCGCCAACCCGTACCTTGCCTACGCCTGCCTGCTGGGCGCCGGCCTGAAGGGCATCCGCGATGGCTACGAGCTGGAGGATCCGACCGAGGACGACGTCTGGAGCCTGTCCACCGCCGAGCGCCGGGCCTCGGGCCACGTGCCGCTGCCGGGCAGCTTGCATGACGCGCTGCGCGCCATGGAGGAATCCGAGCTCATGCCGGAGATCCTCGGCGAGCAGGTGTTCAACTCGTTCCTGGCCAACAAGCGCGCCGAATGGGAAGAGTACCGACAGATCATCACCCCGTACGAGCTGGATAAATATCTGGGGATCCTCTAAGCGGATCCCGGCGCGCAGCCGCGCGTCACACAGTCAGGAGCCGACGTTCACGCCATGACAGAAATTTCCTCGCGATCCCTGATCAACGCCGGGTTCTCCGACATTGAACGGGCCAAGAAGTTCCTTGATTCCAAGGAGCTGTCCGCCTTGGACCCGGAGCTGATCGTGAAGATGATGGCGCATGCGCCGGACCCCGACCAGGCCCTGCTGCTGGCCTTGCGGCTGGTGGACCGCCACCCGCAGGCGGCGAAGATCTTCCTGCAGGCCGAAAGCTGCCAGGCGCTGATCCGGCTGCTGGGCAGTTCCTCGGCACTGGGCGAATTCCTGATCCGCTGCGAGGACGCGCTGCAGATCGTGGCGCAGGCGCCGTCCACCGGGTTCACCGGCGTACCCGCCGACCAGCTGCGCAGCGACATGCTCGACTCGGTGGGCGCCATGCAGACGCCGAACGGCCACTGGGTCGCCTCCTGCACCGGGGCCGAGGCACGGCAGAAGCTGCGCGTCAGCTACCGGCTGGCGCTGCTCTCGCTGGCCTATCGCGACCTGGGCTCGGCCCAGCCGCAGTGGGTCATGCCGCAGGTCGCCGCCGAACTGGCCGACATGGCCGCGGCCGCCCTGGAAGGGGCGCTGGCCATTGCCCGCGCCGAAGCGGGGGAGCAGTACACCCCGGAGCAGGTCGACCAGGTGAAGCTGTCGGTCATCGGCATGGGCAAATGCGGCGCGCGCGAACTGAACTACATCTCCGACGTGGACGTGATCTACGTGCATGGCTCGCTTCCGGGCATCGAAGAAGACCTGGCCGGCGCCATCGCCACGGTGCTGTGCGGCAATGCCGCCCGCGCGCTGATGGTACCGGGCCCCGAACCGATGCTGTGGGAAGTGGACGCCAACCTGCGCCCCGAAGGCAAGGACGGGGCGCTGACCCGCACGCTGTCCTCGCACGAAGCGTACTACCGCCGCTGGGCACACTCCTGGGAGTTCCAGGCGCTGCTCAAGGCCCGCGCCATCGCCGGAGACAAGGACCTGGGCGCGGCCTACGAACGCATGGTCTCGCCCATGGTCTGGTCCAGTTCCGAACGCGACGGCTTCGTTGAATCCGTGCAGGCCATGCGCCGGAGGGTCAGCGACAACATCTCCAAGGACGACGTGCCCTGGCAGATCAAGCTGGGCCCGGGCGGGCTGCGCGACGTTGAATTCACCGTGCAGCTGCTGCAGCTGGTCCACGGCCGGGTGGAACCCTCCATCCAGGTGCCCACCACCACCCTGGCCATCCACGCGATGAGCGAGACCGGCTACATCGGCCGCGAGGACGCCACCAACTTCGACGGCTCCTACCGCTTCCTGCGCCTGCTGGAGCACCGTATCCAACTCAGCCAGCTGCGCCGCACCCATCTGATGCCGCGCAACGAAAACGCCCAGCGCGTGCTGGCCAGGGCTATTCGCGGAGCCGGGGACCTGCAGGCCACCAGCCCAGACAAGCTGCTACGCCGCTGGAACGAAACCAAGCGGCTGGTGCGTTCGCTGCATGAGCGCATCTTCTATCGCCCGCTGCTGGTCAGCAGCTCCAACCTTTCAGCGGACGATGTCCGGCTCACCGCGGAATCGGCGCAAGCCCGGCTGCGCGCCCTGGGCTACCTGGATCCGAAGGCCGCGATGCGCCATATCGAGGCGCTGACCGGGGGAGTCTCCCGGCGGGCGGCCCTGCAGCGCCAGCTGCTGCCGGTGCTGCTGGACTGGTTCGCCCGCGGCGTCGACCCGGATGCCGGGCTGCTCGGGTTCCGCCGGCTCAGCGAGTCGCTGGGCAAGACCCATTGGTTCCTGGGCATGCTGCGCGACACCAACGCCGCCGCCGAGCGGCTGAGCCACCTGCTGTCCAATACCCGCTTCCTCACCGACCTGCTGGCCAACGAACCGGCCGCAGCAGCCTGGCTGGGTACCGACAGCTCGCTGATGCCGCTGAGCCGCGAAAGCCTTGAGCAGCAGAACACCTCCATCATCCAGCGCACTAAGGCGCCCGAGGCGGCCATCCGGCAGATCCGGCTCGTACGCCGCCGCGAGATCCTGCGCGTCGCACTCGCCGATGGCGCGGGCCTGCTGAAGGTGGACCAGGTGGGCCAGGCCCTGTCGGACATCGACGGAGTCATGATCGACGGGATCCTGCGCGTGCTGCTGGCCGCCGACCAGGTCGCGCACGGGGAACACACTCGCATCGCCGTGATCGCCATGGGCCGCCAGGGCGGGCAGGAGATCGGCTACGGGTCCGACGCGGACGTGCTCTACGTCCAGCGCCCGGTCCAGGGCGCGACCGAACAGCAGGCCCAGGAACAGGCCTCCCGCGTGGTCACCGAACTGATGTCGTGGAGCTCGAAGCCGCTGAAACCGGCCATCCCTGCCGAGGTCAAGCTCAAGATCGACTCCGATCTGCGCCCCGAGGGCCGCCAGGGCGCGCTGGTGCGCTCCTTCGATTCCTATGCCGCCTACTATGAGCGCTGGGTCGAAGTCTGGGAGCGGCAGGCGCTGCAACGCGCCCGCCCGTTCGCCGGCGACGAGCAGCTGGGCCAGGACTTCATGGAGCTGATCGAGCCGATCCGCTACGGCCGCGGCCTGGACGAGGCGGAGATCAAGGAGATCCGCAAGATCAAGGCCCGGGTGGAGGCCGAGCGGCTGCCGCGCGGGGCGGATCCGAACCGGCACCTGAAACTCGGCCGGGGCTCGCTGTCCGACGTCGAATGGCTGGTGCAGTTCTACCAGCTGCGCTACGCCTGGAAGCACCAGGAGCTGCGCACGCCGTCCACGCTCATCGCGCTGGACCAGCTCGCCGCCCTGGAAATCATCACCGAGGAGCAGGCGGAGGTGCTGGACATGGCCTGGCGCCTGGCTACCCGCATCCGGTCCGCCGAGATCATCACCTCGGGGCGCTCCAGCGACGTACTGCCCAGCTCCGCCAGGGACATGGAAGCAGTGGCCCGCTGGTGCGGCTACGAGCCGAATACCGGCATGGAGCTCGAGGAAGACTACCTGCGCGCCACCCGGCACTCCCGGGCGCTGTTCGAGCAGCTGTTCTACGGCTTCGAAGACTAGCCTTGACGACCCGGACACGGATTCGCGAGGAGCACTGGAACCCGGCGCCCGGCGGCTACCGGGCGTGGCGGCGCCAAACCTACCTGGGCTCGGGCGACGCATTCTGGGAGCAGTCGGCGGCAGCGCTTTTGCGCTGGGAAGTGAAGACCCGCAGCGGATTCCGCATCAGCCCGCAGGATAAGGTCCGCAGCGGGGCCAGGCCGCAGATCATCGTCCCGGTGGGACCGGCGTCGATCCACGAACCCGTCGAGGTGGTGGATGTCGTTGAAGCCGACGACGTGGTGGGGTTCGCCTATCGCACGCTGCCCGGGCATCCGGTCTCCGGGGAGGAAGCCTTCATCCTGCGCCGGCTGGGGCCCTCGGTGTTCCTGGAAATCCGATCGCTCACAGCCGCCTCGGACCGTGGGGTCTGGCGTTCGGTCTTCTGGCTGCTGCTGGGCGCGCAGAAGCTCACCCGGTGGCGCTACCTGCGGGCGCTGCGCCAGCGCAGGTCCTGAACGCCATCTGCACCAGCGCGACGGCGGCAACACCATGAATTTACTGCAGACCCTCGCACCCGCGCCTGATCAGGGGATAGGCTGGGCACGCAGTGCAAAATTTTCGGTTCGGCGTCCCCGGATTGCCCGGCAACGCCGATCGTTTGAGGGGGAGCAGGACATGGATCCACAGCTAATGCAGGCAGCGGTCGACCAATCGGTGCTGGCGCTGGAGAGCAACGACAGCGGCCCGTTCGGGGCGGTCGTGGTACTGGACGGCAAGGTCATTGCCGCCGGCTACAACACCGTGGTGCATGATTCCGATCCGACGGCCCACGCAGAGGTCAACGTGATCCGCAAAGCAGGACAGGCGCTGGGAACCTTCGACCTGTCCCAGTGCGAGCTCTACACCAGCTGCGAGCCGTGCCCCATGTGCCTCGGCGCCATCTACTGGGCGCGATTCAAGCACGTCTACTATGCCAACGACCGGCAGGATGCGGCGAACATCGGTTTCGACGACGATTTCATCTACACCGAGCTGGAGCTGCCAATGAGCGAACGGCGCATCCCGTTCACCAAGGTCGAGCTGGCCTCGGCCCTGGCGGCGTTCGAGGCATGGACTGCCAAGGAGGACAAGCAGGAATACTAGCCGTCGTTGTTTCAGGGCCGGCCTGGCGCCAGTCGGTGCTGCACATCCGGCCAAGGCACGTGGATGCGTTCGGTGGGCTGCAGGGCCTTGGTCTGCAGCGCATTGGCCAGCACGATGCCGTGTGGCGAGACCTCCAGTATGGTCAGCAGCTCGGTGGCATCGCGGGAGCCGGAATCCAGCACCCAGGCGGTCATCACCTCGCTGATGCCGCGCTCCAGCAGCAGCTGTTCGCCGTCCAGATACCCGCAGGCGTCGGCTACAGCGTGGCCCAGGACGTTGCGCGGGGTCACCAGGGTGTAGTCGGGATCCGCAGGGTCGAGATAGCCCACGGTTTCTGCGTCGTCGCGCTGTACGCTGACCCAGGTTGAAATGTCCATGACGCCAGCCTACCTCGGGACAAAACAACGCCGGGTTCCACCTGTTGGTGGAACCCGGCGTTGTGCTGTCACCCCGCGGGGCGGTGATTAGCAGCCGTAGTACAGCTCGAACTCGTAGGGGTTCGGGCGCAGGCTCAGTGGCTTGAGCTCGTATTCGCGCTTGTACTCGACCCAGGTCTGGATCAGGTCTTCGGTGAACACGCCGCCTTCGAGCAGGAACTCGTGGTCGGCTTCCAGAGCCTTGAGTGCCTCTTCGAGGGATTCAGGAGCGCGCTGGATGTCCTTGGCCTCTTCGGCAGGAAGCTCGTAGAGGTCCTTGTCGATCGGGTCGGCAGGTTCGATGCGGTTCTTGATGCCGTCCAGGCCAGCCATCAGCTGTGCCGCGAACGCCAGGTACGGGTTCGAGGAAGCATCCGGTGCGCGGAACTCGATGCGCTTGGCCTTCGGGTTCGAGCCGGTGATCGGGATACGGATGCCGGCCGAGCGGTTGCCCTGCGAGTAAACCATGTTGACCGGAGCTTCGTAGCCCTTGACCAGGCGGCGGTAGGAGTTCACCGTTGGGTTGGTGAAGGCCAGCACGGCGTCTGCGTGCTTGAGCAGGCCGCCGATGTACCAGCGGGCGGTGTCGGAGAGGCCGGCGTAGCCCTTCTCGTCGTAGAACAGCGGATCGCCGTTGCTCCACAGCGACTGGTGCACGTGCATGCCCGAGCCGTTGTCTCCGAAGACCGGCTTCGGCATGAAGGTTGCGGACTTGCCCCAGGCATCGGCCACGTTCTTCACGATGTACTTGAACAGCATCAGTTCATCGGCTGCGTGCACCATGGTGTTGAACTTGTAGTTGATTTCGGCCTGGCCGGCTGCGCCGACCTCGTGGTGGCTGCGCTCGACTTCGAGGCCGGCATTGTCCAGCTCGATGCAGATGGCGTCACGCAGGTCAGCCTGCTTGTCGGTTGGCGAAACAGGGAAGTAGCCGCCCTTGAACGGGGTCTTGTAGCCCTGGTTTCCGCCTTCTTCCTTGCGACCGGTGTTCCACGGGGCTTCGTCCGAGTCGATCTTGTAGAAGGAACCCTGCGGCTTGGATTCGTAGCGGACGTCTTCGAAGATGAAGAATTCAGCTTCGGGAGCGAAGAATGCGGTGTCGGCGATGCCGGTCGATTCCAGGTAGGCCTCGGCACGCTCGGCCACGCCGCGCGGGTCGCGGTGGTACGGCTCGCCGGTGCGCGGGTTGATGATCGAGAAGTTGAAGGCCAGGGTCTTCTCGATGCGGAACGGATCGATGAACGCGGTGGTGACGTCTGGGATCAGCTGCATGTCGGATTCGGAGATTCCAGCGAAGCCGCGGATCGAGGATCCGTCGAACAGCTGGCCGTTGACGAAGAAGTCTGCATCGACGGACTTGGCCGGCACATTGAAGTGCTGCTGGACGCCTGGCAGATCGGTGAAGCGAATGTCAACGAACCTGACGTCCTCTTCGGTGATGTAGGCCAAAGCTTCTTCTGGACTCTTAAACATGTGCAGGTTACTCCCTGGTGAGATTTGGTTTTGGTAAACGGAACGATCATGTGAAGTGATCTGAGCTGTTCTCTTGCTTACCCGTTAACCTTACCTAGTATCCGTTTCTTATTGGTGTCTCTATTGTTTCGTCCGCGTTACAAACAGGAAGTCCGGGCGTGTCGTAGGACTCTGATCAGGCGGAAAGCAAGAGCTTAATAATCTGAAGCCTGCGGAAAATCAGCAAAAGATGTTTACACCGGGTGCGCGGATAGACTAGAAGGGTGGAACGTAAAGACTTTAGTTCGTGGCTCGAAGGCCCGCCCCAGCTTAATTCCCAGCATTGGCCGGGGGAGCACATGGGCCGTCCGGAAAAGGGCCCCGGTTCGATTGGGCGCCTGCCGCGCAGGCTTGGGGCAATCTGCATCGACTGGGGACTGTCAATGCTGCTCAGCTGGTGGCTTTTCGACCTCAACGACTGGGCGACGCTGGTGCTGTTCGGTCTGGGCCAGATTATCGGCGTGGGCATCACAGGTCATACCATCGGCCACCGGGTCTTCAGAATGCAGGTCCAGTCGATGGACGGCACCGCGGTCAAACCGCTGCAGGGGCTGATTCGATCGGTGCTGCTGTGCCTGTTCATCCCGGTGCTGATTGCCGACAAGGACCAGCGTGGACTGCACGACCGCCTGGCCAAGAGCATCTTGGTCAATATCCGCTAGCTACCGCAGGCTCCGCCGGCCCTGCACTGATCCATAACAAAAAAGAAACCGCATCCGAAGATGCGGTTTCTTTTTTATCCGGTTCTAGCCTCGCGTTGCGCGGCGGTTCGGTCGAACGCGGTTCGGGTCGATGCCCTTTGGAATCGGCAGACGATTCGCAGTCAGGGTGCTGAGGCGCTTCTCAACTGCGCTGACCTCCAGCTTGGTGATCGACTTCGGAAGCTTCTTCATCTTCTTGGCGATGTCTTCCAAGGCAACCTGGTCTTCATCCTGTCCGGCGTTGATCACGTGGATTGGGACGTTCGGCAGGACGCGGCCAACACGCTTGCGTTCGGAGATCACCAATTCGCGCACGCGCGACTTGGGGCCTTCGGAAACCAGCACCACGCCGGCGCGGCCGATGGCCATGAACACCAGGTCCTGGTGGCGGTTGTAGGCAACCGGTTCCTCTTTAAGGATCCAACCGCGACGCAGTACACTCATCGCTGCGCCGACGGCACCCGGTCGTCCGACCAGTTGCGAGAAGGCGGCCTTCTCGGCACGGCGGGACATGATGTACATAGCGGCAAGCAGGGCCAGCGGGATCGAGATGATCAGCATGGTGACCCAGTTGCGGATCAGCAAGCCGATGACCAGGCCCACGGCGATGATGCCCAGGGCGGCCAGAGCCATCCACCAGACGACCATGGGGTCGTGGCGGCGGGTCATCTGGAAGACCTGGCCGATCTGCTTTAGGCGACCGGGCTCTTTGTTCTGCTTCTCAGCTTTTGGTTTACGCGAAAAAAGCCCACGCTTTGATTGCGAGGCAGCGTCGTTGTCGGAGTTTTTGGCCATAGTGCCTCAATTCTACGCGATGAATCTATGAGATCTAATCCGGTGCGGGAAATTGCCGGTCCGGAGGGGCTGCGGGGAGATCAAACGCACAATGTCCCGGCCCGATGCGCCCCAGGGCTGGAGCGCGTCGGGCCGGGACAAAGCCGGCTGTGCCGCTTAACCGCCGATCAGCGAAGCGGCTTCCTGGCGGGTGTCCCCGGAGGATTCGATGTGTGCGAGCGCCGCGGGGATTTCTCGGCCCTTCTTGCGCATGGCCCCGGCCCATAGGCGCCCGGCCCGGTAGGAAGAACGGACCAGTGGTCCGGACATGACTCCGGCGAAGCCGAGCTCTTCAGCTTCCTGCTGCAGCTCCAGGAATTCCTGCGGTTTCACCCAGCGGTCCACCGGCAGGTGGCGCTCGGTCGGGCGCAGATACTGGGTAATGGTCAGCAGATCGCAACCGGCCTCATGCAGGTCGCGCATGGCTTCAGAGATCTCCTCGCGGGTTTCTCCCATGCCCAGGATCAGGTTCGACTTGGTGATCATGCCACGCTGGTGGCCATGGGTGATGACTCCGAGGGAACGTTCGTAGCGGAACGCCGGGCGGATGCGTTTGAAAATACGCGGAACGGTTTCCACGTTGTGCGCGAAGACCTCGGGCGCGGAGTCGCAGATCGCATCCAGGTTCTCCGGCTTCCCGGAGAAATCCGGGATCAACAGCTCCACGCCGGTGTTCTCGTTGAACTGGTGGATGCGGCGCACGGTTTCTGCGTACAGCCAGACACCTTCGTCTTCGAGGTCGTCGCGGGCTACGCCGGTGACGGTGGCGTAACGCAGGTCCATCTTCTTCACGCTCATGGCGACCTTGAACGGCTCGGAACGGTCGAGCGCGGCCGGCTTGCCGGTGTCGATCTGGCAGAAGTCGCAACGGCGGGTGCACTCGGAACCACCGATGAGGAACGAGGCCTCGCGGTCTTCCCAGCACTCGAAGATGTTCGGGCAGCCGGCTTCTTCGCAGACGGTGTGCAGCCCCTCGGACTGCACCAGATTCTTCAGCCCCACGTATTCGGGGCCGATGTTGAGTTTTGCCTTGATCCACTCGGGCTTGCGCTCCACGGGAACGGCGGCGTTGCGCTTTTCGACGCGCAGGAGTCGACGGCCTTCTGGCTCGATGCTCATTGACTGCTCTTTCTTAAGGAAGGGAGTGGTTGTCTAGACAACTTGAGGGGTGAGAAGGCGCTCAAGCTCCTGCTCGACACGATCGACGACGTCGCTGGGGGAGATCTCGCGGCCCAGTTCCCTGGAAATCGTGGTGACTCCGGCATCCGTGATGCCGCACGGGATGATTTGATCGTAGGCGCTGAGGTCGTTCGAACAGTTCAAGGCGAAGCCGTGCATGGTCACGCCGTGGTTGATTCGAATGCCGATGGCAGCGATCTTCCGGTCCTGCTCGCCCTCCGCGCCTGGAACCCACACTCCGGAGCGTCCCTTCACCTGCACGGTGGGGATGCCGTACTCGTCGACGACGTTGATCAACGCTTGCTCGAGGGTTTCCACGTACAGCCGTATCGCGCTGATCTTGCGCAGCTTAACGATGGGATAGCCAATGAGTTGGCCTGGGCCATGCCAGGTGAGTTTACCGCCGCGATCCACATCCACAACGGGGGTGCCGTCGAGGGGAAGATCTTCGGGTTCAGTCCGTTTGCCAGCCGTATACACGGCTGCATGTTCGAGGAAGAGGACTTTTGGGGTTTGTTCGTCCGCGGCCACCGCATCATGCAGCTGGATCTGGTAGTCCCAGGCCTGCATGTACGGAATATATTCTGTGCCGAGTCCGACTCTTTCGAATTCGATCGCCATGGAGGTTACCCTACGCCGTTGAACCGGCGGTCGCTAATTCTCCACCGTCCGCTGTACATGTGGATAACGAATTTGCAATTCGGGAATTTTCGGTAGAACGGAGTCATGGATGAATCAACGAATCTGCTGGCATGGCCGACGTGTCCCGGGTACATGACGGTGAAGCCCTTAAGCACCAAGTCACCTTGCAGAGTCTGGCTCATTCGGCGGGAATCTGACCAGCAGTACATGGTGCTGAAACTTAGTCTGACTATGGAAAATGTGGCTGCGCAGCGGCTGGGCAATGTCAACGCTGCGGGGAAATATGTCGTCGATTTTTACGGCATGCTCAGCACCCAGCTGGGCGACGGGCTGCTGATGGAGTACTGCCCCGGCGGCAGCTTGGCCGCGCTGGTCACCCGGCGCTCGACCTTCAGCCTCGCCGAATGCATCACGGCGCTGGCCCCCATTGCCCAGACGATCGCAGGACTGCATGCGGCAGGAATGCGGCACGGGGATATTTCCCCCTCGAATATCATGCTCACCGCGCAAGGCATGCCCAAGATCATCGATTTCCAGGAATCGACGCTGAGCCAGGATGCGGCCGAGATCGCCGGGACACCTGGATTCATCGCACCCGAGGTGCTCGCTGGACAGGGGGAGGAGGAACTTGGCGCCCAGGATGTCTTCGCCCTGGGAAGCTGCCTCTGGTACCTGCTTGATGGCGAACCGCCAGCGGAGCCGCATTTCCGGCCCCCAGTGAGGGTCCAATTCCCCGGTGTGCCCGAGATCATCCAGGAGCTCTTGGCCGACTCGCTGGACGGCAATCCGCAGCAACGCCCCACCGCCGACCAATTCGCCAGGACCTTGTTCTCCAGCATGCCGGCCGAGCCGATCCACTGGGAGGGCTTCATTGACAGCGACACCAGCCAGTTGATGGATACGATCCACCCGGACCTGCGGATACGATCGAAACACCGTCGCGCCGTTGCACCTCGCAGTGCGCGGAAGTCCACCGTGGTCGAGGACGGGAGCGGCGGCAGCTGGCAGGGGCATCGCCTGCTTCGAACACCCGGCGGTGCGAAAATTGTTGCGGCGCTGGCGCTCAGCGTCATCGCGATTGCTGCCAGCTTGTTCGGGGTGCGGCATCTGATGCCCGGCCACTTGCCGGATCCGGTGGCGCAGGCGGCGGAAGCTGGCGAGGGGGAAAGGTGCCGCATCCTGGACGTCGGGGAGCTGCCGGCCTGCGCCTTTGAAGCCGATACGGTTATTGCAAGTTTCCTGGCCCTCTCGGCAGCGCGGGACCAGGCCATGAACTCCGGTGATTCCTCCGCCCTGCAAGAAATCTACGTCGAGGACTCGGAACAATTGGAACGAGACCGGGAAACCCTGGAAGCGATGAGCAAGCTGCGCTTGAGATTCAAGGGCCTTGCCACGAGCCTGGAGGATGTCTCGGTCCAGGCGCGCGGCGCCGCGGACACTGTCATCCTCAACGCCCGCTCGACGCACAGCGCCTATGCCTACGTGGATGCCGCCGGCGAGACGCGGCACCAGGTGGCCGCAGGCGACCCGGAACGAATCCAGGTCGAGGTGGTGCTCGTTGACGACCGGTGGCTTCTCGGACCAGTACTCAGCCGCGGCGAATGAACGGAGCCCGGTTAAAATGAGAACGGCCGTCCTCCCCTGAAATCCGGGAGAACGGCCGATAGGCGGCGGCAGCCGCCTGTCGCGCAATTAGCTCCAGAGCACGGCGACGGCGATATTGATCAGCGCCAGTCCGCCAACTGCGTGGGCAATGCCGGTGGACACTTCCTGGCCCGCCTTGACCTTCTTGCGGCCGATGAATGCGGCTACGGCGATGCCCAGGGCGATAACAACCTTCACGCCGATCTTGATGTGGTTCAGTTCAGCGTCCTGTGCTTCGTAGATGCCTACCAGAGCCAGGCCGGTGACCAGCTGCAGCAGCGCTCCGTACCACTGCCAGACGTTGACGGTGGGGGTCTTGAAATTGGCCAGCCAGCCGCCGAAGATCGCCGCCGCACCCAGGATGTGCAGGAAAACGAGGATAGAGATTGCAAAAGTCATATCTCTAGACTAGTCGAGGTTCGACGCATTGTAGAAACGCCAAGGGGAAGCTTCCACCGCCGGCGAACCGACGGGAAAACTTCCCCTTGCTAGAAGCGCTGAAGCGTTCGAGTCTTACAGACCCAGATCGCCCTCGAATGCGCCGCCTTCAAGACGTGCCTTGACGGTCTGCAGGAAGCGACCGGCGTCGGCGCCGTCAACCAGACGGTGATCGTAGGTCAGGCACAGGTACATCATGTGGCGGATGGCAATCGAATCGTTGCCCTCGGCGTCGGTGACGACCATTGGGCGCTTGACGATTGCACCGGTGCCGAGGATGGCAACCTGTGGCTGGTTGATGATCGGGGTGTCGAACAGTGCGCCAACCGAACCGATGTTGGTGATCGAGAAGGTGCCGCCGGACAGCTCATCCGGACCGATCTTGTTGCTGCGGGTACGGGCAGCGACGTCAGCGATCTTGTTGGCCAGGCCAGCAAGGTTCAGATCGCCTGCGTTGGCTACCACGGGAACCAGCAGGCCCTTGTCGGTGTCCACCGCGAATGCCAAGTGCTCGGCATTGTGGTAGGTGATCTGCTGAGTCTCTTCGTTGTACTCGGCGTTCAGCTTCGGGTGGGCCTTCAGCGCTTCGGCAACAGCCTTGGCGATGAACGGAAGGTACGTCAGGTTGACGCCGTTGACTGCCTTGAAGTTGCTCTTGGCCGTGCCGCGCAGCTTCACGATGCGGGTCATGTCGATCTCGTGGACCTGGGTCAGCTGAGTCGAGACATCCAGCGATTCGCGCATGCGGCGGGCGATGACCTGGCGGATGCGCGGGGCCTTCTCGGTGGTGCCGCGCAGGCTCGAAGCCTCGACAGCCGGAGCGGCCGGCTTGGCGGCGACAGGAGCGGCAGCGGCCGGAGCAGCAGCTTCCTTGGCGGCAACTGCGTCAAGCACGTCCTGCTTGCGGATGCGTCCGCCAACGCCGGTGCCCTTGACCGAGGCGATGTCGATGCCGTGCTGGTTGGCCAGGCGGCGAACCAGTGGGGTGACATAACCCGAATCATTGGACTCGGCGGCCGGAGCTGCTGGCGCGGCTGGAGCCGGAGCCGGCGTAGCGGCAGGAGCTGGTGCGGCAGGAGCAGGTGCTTCTTCCTTCGCGGCCGGAGCCGGCGCGGCTGGAGCTTCTTCCTTCGCAGCCGGAGCTGGCGCTGACGGAGCGGCTGGCGCTGCCGGGGCGGCGTCGGCGGAACCGATGACGGCCAGGACGGCGCCGACCTCGGCGGTCTCGTCTTCCGGAACACGGATTTCCAGCAGGGTGCCGGCCACCGGGGACGGAACCTCGGTGTCAACCTTGTCGGTGGAAACTTCCAGCAGCGGCTCGTCGACGGAGACTTCCTCACCGACTTCCTTCAGCCAGCGGGTGACGGTACCTTCGGTGACCGATTCGCCCAGTGCTGGCAGGGTAACCTCGGTGCCGGAGGCTGCGCCAGCGGCAGGAGCTGCAGAAGCTGCAGGAGCAGCTTCGGCGGCCGGTGCCGGGGCTTCCTCTTTTTCCGGGGCGGCAGGGGCTTCCTCGGCAGCTGGCGCGGCTGGGGCGGCGGACTCGCCGGCACCCGAACCGTCGCCGATGCGGACCAGAGGAGCGCCGACTTCGGCTTCCTCGTCCTCGGCCACGAAAATTTCCTCGATGACGCCGGCCACTGGTGAAGGAACCTCGGTGTCAACCTTGTCGGTGGAAACTTCCACCAACGGCTCGTCAACCTCTACGCGGTCGCCGACCTGCTTCAGCCAGCGGGTTACCGTACCTTCGGTAACACTTTCACCCAGTGCGGGCAGGTTTACGGTTTCAGACATCTTCCCGTATCTCCTCGTTTATAAAGCTTGAATTTTGTAGGAGGCGTTGCCTCCGAGCCTAGTGCATGCGGGCGGCACGGCAGAACACTGCGCCGCCCGCATGGCTTGATGCACTATTAGCCGTGCAGAGGAGCTCCGGCCAGAGCCATTGCAGCTTCGCCCAGGGCTTCGTTCTGGGTCGGGTGCGCGTGGATCAGCTGTGCGACGTCTTCCGGGTAGGCTTCCCAGTTCACGATCAGCTGTGCTTCGCCGATCTGCTCGCCGATGCGGCCGCCGATGCCGTGCACGCCGACGATTGGGCCGTTCTTGACGCGGACCATCTTGATGATGCCGCCGGTGCCCAGGATCGAGGACTTGCCGTTGCCGGCCAGGTTGTACTCGGTGGTCTCGATCGCGTCGGCGCCGAACTTCTCCTTGGCCGCCGGCTCGGAGTAGCCGACGGAGGCGATCTCAGGCTCGCAGAAGGTCACCTTCGGGATGTTGATGTCCTCGATGATGGTCGGCTTCTGGCCCGCGATTTCCTCTGCCACGAAGCGGCCGTGCTGGTAGCCGCGGTGTGCCAGCTGGACTCCCGGGACGATGTCGCCGATGGCGTAGATGTTGCCCACGCCGGTGTGCAGCCGCTCATCGGTGATCACGAAGCCGCGATCGATGGTGATGCCCTGCTCCTCGTAGCCCAGGTTCGCGGTGACTGGACCGCGGCCAACGGCCACCAGGACGATCTCGGCTTCCAGGGTCTTGCCGTCGGCCAGGGAGACCTTGACGCCGTTGGCGTCCTGCTCGACCTTTTCGAAGAAGACACCGGTGTTGAACTTGATGCCGCGCTTCTTGAACGCGCGCTCCAGGTTCTTGATGATGGCGGGATCCTCGTTCGGGACCAGCGACGGCAGGCCCTCGACGATGGTGACGTCCACGCCGAAGGACTTCCACACCGAGGCGAACTCGACGCCGATGACGCCGCCGCCCAGGACGATGGCGCTCTTCGGCAGGTCTTCCATGTTCAGCGCTTCGGTGCTGGTCAGGACGCGGCCGCCGATTTCCAGGCCGAAGGTCTTGGACTCCGAGCCGGTGGCGAGAACGATGTACTTGCCCTTGTAGACGGTGCCATCGACGTCGATGGAATCCTGCGAGACGAGGCGGCCGTTACCGGTGATAACGTTGACCTTCTTCATCTTCAGCAAGCCCTGCAAACCCTTGTGCTTGCCGGCGACAATGCCGTCCTTGTAGGTGCGCACGCCGGCCAGGTCGATCGACTGCAGCGAGGAGTTGATGCCGTACTTGGCGCCCTCACGTGCGTTCTCGGCGAGTTCTGCGGCGTGCAGGTAAGCCTTGGTCGGGATGCAGCCGGTGTGCAGGCAGGTGCCGCCCAGCTTCTCCTTTTCGATCAGACCGACGGTGTAGCCCAGCTGGATGGCGCGCAAGGCTGCCGAGTATCCAGCGGATCCACCGCCGAGGATGAGGACATCAAATTCTTGCGTTGCTGCCGAATCGGCCACGTGAACGCTCCCTCGTTATTAGCTAAGTGAGGCCGACTTTGGTCGGCCTGGGGATCGGGTAGCAGATCGATGGTTTGCACTGGTTAGGCGCGCGCCAGCAATCCGCGGTGATGTTTCAAAACTTACCTTAGTACCGTCGGCGCGCTGCAGTCACCTTCGCGCGCCCAAAAGTAGGGTATGTCTCGTTGCCCTGAACGGGCCGTGGCGCATGAAACGGTGAAATTCCATGCGCCACGAATTGTCCTAGCGGGTGCCGGCCAGCTTCTCGGCGTAGGCAACCAGGGTGCGGACCTGGGAGCCGGTGCCGTTCTTCGGGGTGTAGCCCCAGGCCTTGCCTTCGTTGAAGGCCGGGCCGGCGAAGTCGATGTGGGCCCATGGGATCTTGACCCCGTCAACCTCTCCGACGAACTCCTCCAGGAAGACGGCGGCGGTCATCATGCCGCCCATCCGCTCGCCGATGTTGGCCAGGTCGGCAACCTGCGAGTCGATGCTCGGGCGCAGCTCCTCCGGCAGCGGCATGGCCCAGGCGAGCTCGCCGGCTTCGTCGGAAGCGGCGACCAGCTCGTCACGGACCTGTTCGTTGCCCATGATGCCGGCGGTGCGCAGGCCCAGTGCCAGCATCTGCGCGCCGGTCAGGGTAGCCATGTCGATCATCACGTCGGGCTTTTCCTCGCTGGCCGCGGCCAGTCCGTCGGCCATCACCAGGCGGCCTTCGGCATCGGTGTTCAGCACCTCGACGGTTTTGCCGCCGAACATGGTGATCACATCGCCCGGGCGGGTCGAAGCTCCGCCCGGCATGTTCTCGGCCAGGCACAGCCAGGCGGTGACCTTCAGGTTCAGGCCCAGCTCCGCGACGGCCGCCACGGTCTGGAACATCGCGGCGGCGCCGGACATGTCCGACTTCATCGCGTGCATGCCTGCCGGCGGCTTCAGCGAGATGCCGCCGGTGTCGAAGGTGATGCCCTTGCCGATCAGGGCCAGGTGCTTTTCCGCCTTGGCCGGGGCGTACTCCACCTTGACCATGCGCGGCTGGCGGGCCGAGCCGCCGCCGACGCCCATCAGTCCGCCGAAGCCTTCCTTGGTCAGGCGCTTCTCATCGAAGATCGTGACCTTCAGCGGCAGCGGCTTGGAGTATTCCTTGACGGCCGCCGCGAAGGACTCCGGGTAGAGCAGGTTCGGCGGGGTGTTGATCAGGTCGCGGGTTGCGCGCACGGCGCGGCCCAGGATCGCGGCGCGCTTGAGGGCCTCCGGCAGGTCCTTTGAGGTTGCGGCATCGGTGGCGATCATGGCCTCGGCGAGCACCGGCTTGTCGTTGGCGGCGGTGCGCAGATTCTCATAGCGGTACGCGCCCAGGGCGACGCCTTCGGCGATCGCGGCGACGCGTTCGGTGGTGTCGGCCGGCAGCGCGAAGATCGCGCTCTTGGCGTTGGACATCTGGCGGGCGGCGGAACCGGCGGCGCGGCGCAGGGTCTCGGCGTCCAGCTCGGCCAGTTCCTTGACGCCCAGGCCGATGAACAGCAAGACCTTCGCCTTGGTCTCTTCGACACCTGGCAGCAAGGTTACTTCGTCGGCCTTGCCGCCGACGCCGATCAGGGTCAGCGACGTCTCAAGTTCGGTGGTGACGTCGGCGGAGAACGGGGACGCGGCAATGGATACCTTGTCGCCGTTCTTCATCACGCCCAGCACCAGGGTATCGGCGCTCTTGCGCTTGATGTCGGTGCCGATGGCAGTCAGTGTGAGATCACTGGAGTTGATCACAAAATCATTCCTTCTATGCCTTTGTAGGGTCTAAGGACGAGACAGCCCAGAGTTCAATGCCGGAAACGGTGATGCCGGTGGGCTGCGTATCTCCCATAGACGATGTTATCCGAGGTCCGGCAGCGGCGTGCCATACTTCACAGCGAGCGAAAGCCGGCACGCGCTAGGATTGATCATTGAGCTGTGTCCGGTTGCCGTGTGCCAGGAGCATCGCGGCGGTGCAGAGATTTTTTCCAGTGTGGTCAGTAGAGGGGTGGAGATGTCCAGGGAACCGTTGATGACGTTGGTCGCGTCCGAGGTGGACGACGCCCGACTTCAGGGCCTGGGCATGTATGTGGCGCTGCGCGGAATGTCCGACGCGGGCCATACCCACTCGCAGGTCGCCAACGAGCTGTTCGGCCGCCTGGACTCCGAGCTGTTCGCGACTTTCGACGCCGATGAACTGGTGGCCTACACCTCCCAGCGTCCGCGAGTGACCTTTCTCGGCGACCATTTCGCCGGCTACCAGACCCCGCGTTTGGAGATCTATCTCATGACCGATGAGCTCGATCGCAAGTTCTGGCTGCTGACCGGAGTGGAACCCGACCTGAAGTGGGACCGTCTGGTTGCCGAGCTGCTCGGCTTCATCGAGGCCTTCAATATCAATCTTGTGGTCAGCACCGCGTCCTTGCCGATGCCGGTACCGCACACCCGCCCGGTCGGGGTCACCGCGCACGGCAACCGCAAGGACCTGATCGAAAACATCTCGACCTGGAGCCCGACCGTGGAATCCCCGGCGGGGCTCACCTCGCTGATGGAGATCCGGCTCAACGACGCCGGTCGCGACGTGGTCGGCTATTCGCTGCACACCCCGCACTACCTCGCCGAATCCGAATACCCCGCGGTGGCTGTGGCCGCTTTGGAACATGTCGGCGCGGCGCTGAAATTGGCCTTGCCGACCGATAACCTCCGCGAAGCGGGCCGGCTGATCGACACGCAACTGGCCGAACAACTGGAAAGCAGCACCGACGTGCGCCAGATGGTTGACGGTTTCGAGCAGCGATTCGACGCGCACGCCCATGAGCATGAGCGCCGTTCACTGCTGCTCGACGAGGGTGAAGACATGCCCGATGCCGAGGAACTGGGCACCAGGGTTGAAGACTTCCTGGCGAATATCGAAGACACCCAGGATTGGCTGAACAATTCCGAGAATGGCCCGTTCCCGGGTGAATCGGAACAGTGAGCACTTCCCGCCTGAACTCGAAAAGATCGTGGCTCGTCTACGGTTTTGCAATTCTCACCTACGTTTCAGCTATTGCCCAGCGCACCAGTTTCGGTGTGGCCGGACTTGAAGCCACCGAACGCTTCAACGCCAATGCCCAGATCATGGCCACCTTTTCGGTGGTCCAGCTGGTCGTCTACGCAGGTGCCCAAGTCCCCGTCGGACTGCTTCTGGACCGGTTCGGTCCGCGCATCCTGATTACCACCGGCGCGGCGCTGATGACGGCCGGGCAGGCCTTCCTCGCCATTTCAACCAACGTCCCCATGGGCCTTGCCGGCCGCGTCATGGTGGGTATGGGCGATGCCATGGTCTTCGTCTCGGTGCTGAAGCTGTTGCCGCTGTGGTTCTCCGGGTCGCGGATCCCCATCTTGACCCAGCTGACCGGCACTTTCGGCCAGCTCGGTCAGCTGATCAGCATTTTCCCGTTCCACATGATTCTTGTGGCCCGGGGATGGACCCCCGCATTCTCGGTGCTCTCCGCCCTCGCCTTCGCGACGCTGATCACCACCATCGCCTTTGTTCGCAACGGCGACAACTGGACCCACGCCAAGCAGGGCGTCGGAGCGCACCAAGGCTCGCGCCTCGCCGCGGCCCTTCGCCAGCCCGGCACCAGGCTCGGATTCTGGACCCATTTCAGCACCGCTTTCATGATCAATACGTTCATGATGACCTGGGGTTATCCATTCCTTGTCCAGGGCCAGGGGATCGACAGCGCCCTGGCTTCGAGCCTGATGTCGGTGTTCGTCGTGGTTGCGGTGCTGGTCGGCCCGCTATTGGGGGCATTGACCTCTCGGCATGCCGACAAGCGGTCCTTCTTCGCGCTGGGCATCGTCGCCTGGATGGTCATCATGTGGGCTGTCGTCCTGCTCTGGCCGGGCCAGGCTCCGATATGGGTGCTGATCATCCTCATGGTGTCCGTTGCCGCCGGCGGTCCGGCTTCGGTGATCGGCTTCGACTTCGCCAGAACATTCAACCCGCCGCACCTGCAGGGAACCGCAACGGGTGTGGTGAACACCGGCGGATTTATCGGTGCCTTCATCACGATCTACGTCATCGGGTTCATCATGGACTGGGCCTACAAGGCGGGTGGCTCAACTGGTGAGCTCTACAACCTCCCGGCGTTCCGCATCGCGCTGTCCTTCCAGTTCGTCATGGTGGTCATCGGAGTGTCCTTCATGCTGATCGAACGGGGAAAGGCCAAGCGGTTCCTGGCCGACAACGGCTAATTCCGCAGTTCGCGCCAGCGGGTCAGGGGCGTTCTCCACAGTTCGCGAGGCATTGCGAAGGGATACGGCCCCGGTGCCTCACCGTGGCTTCATGACTACTACACCCGAACGCCAACCGCTGTCCCTCGCAGATATCGAAGACATCCTGGCCTACATCCCGCATGCCCTGGGATTCCATCCCATTGAATCGGTGGTGCTCCTGCTGGTCCAGGATCGCCGGCTTGAAGCAACTCTGCGTGTCGACCTGCCGAATATGCAGCCTGAAGAGGAACTGAATGCCTGGGTGCTCCAGGTGGCAAACCTCCTGCGCCGCATGCCCGAGGTGCAAAGTGTTGTCGCAGTGGTTTACGCGCCATCCAGCCTCGGCGCCGACACGGAGATCCCTTATTGGCAGATGCACACGAAACTCAACTCCCGGCTGCGGCACCGGGGTGTCGACCTGCGCCATGCCTGGTGCGTGGGCGACAGCTGCATCTGGGACTACAGCACGGCTGATGTCAACGTCTGGTTGCCGCGACCGGAGACCCGCGGCAACGAGAACCACTTGTCGATGGTGCTGGCCGGATCGGCGCCGCTGGAAAAGCCCTGGGACGGGTGCGGTATGGCCCAGTGGCCCAATGCGGAGATCGTCCGGGAACTGGCAGCTGTGTTCAGCATGAATTCTCTTGAAGGCATCGCCTGCTGGGCGAAGCTGCTGGAGCTGCCTTCGGAGATCGCCTCACGGGAAATTCACGAGGACCCCAAGCGCGCGGCAGAGCTGATCGGTTCCTTGTATTGGAAAGTTGTCCGCGACATCCTTCCCTATCTGGCCGGTACCAGCTATGCGGAAACCAAAGGCGTTCTGCTGAAGCTGTCCGAGCGGGAACAGGGGGAGGAAGTGCCGGAGCTGGGGCAATTCCTGCTGGGCAAGGGATGGCGAAGCCCTGACTGGCAGCGGACCGAGCGGCTGTGGAGCTTGGCCCGCGATCTGCTGGGCGTCGCGGAGAACAACCAGCGTTACGCGTTGATGTGCGTGCTCGGCTGGATCGAATGGGCCAAGGGCCGGGGATCGCTGGCCATGACCCTGCTTGACCAAGTGCTTCGCGAATGCCCGGACTACAATTTGGCGAAGCTGTTGAAGGAGATGCTCAACCAGGGCATGATGCCGCATTGGGCGACCGACCAGCTGCGGGCTTGGAGAGCCCATTTCGCCTGACACGATGCACGCTGAACCCTTCAAGTGGTGTCTGGGCATCAATTCATGGATAATGGTTCAACAGACCCGGTTAGGTTCGAAAGCGCCTTTGCCTCAAAGTCCATGATTTTGGGAACATTCGGCGGAGCTGGTGCGTTGTAAAGTACGTGCCAACTTACGGTGATTCGTCGTGTACGAATCGCTATCGGACTTGACAGGGTCATAGTGGTGTTACCGGCAGGTGCATCCGGAACGCATCGTTAGAAAGGTTATTCGTGTCATCTTCTGAGACGAACGCTAATCGCAAGGCAACCGAAGCTGAGGTCGAGGTCGCCGAGGAATCGGTATCAAAGCCGGTAGCGAAGAAGCGCGCTACCAAGGCCCGTACCAAGAAGGCAGCAGCCGACTCCGCAGAGCAGACCGAAGCCGCCGCTGAGGTCGAGGAACTCGACGACGATGCCGAAGCTAAGGCCCCTGAAAAGCCGGAGGAAGAGTCCAAGGGCTTTACGCTCTCGACTACCGACGACGATGCCCCGCAGCAGCAGGTCATGGTTGCCGGCGCCACCGCCGACCCGGTCAAGGATTACCTGAAGCAGATCGGCAAGGTTGCCCTGCTGAACGCCGAACAGGAAGTCGATCTCGCTCTGCGAATCGAAGCTGGCCTGTTCGCCCAGGACAAGCTCGATCACGACGATGGCGCCATCGACCAGCGACTGCGCTGGGATTACGAGCAGATCATCCACGACGGCAAGATCGCCAAGAACCACCTGCTGGAGGCCAACCTCCGCCTGGTCGTCTCGCTGGCCAAGCGTTACACCGGCCGCGGCATGCTGTTCCTGGACCTGATCCAGGAAGGCAACCTGGGCCTGATTCGCGCCGTCGAGAAGTTCGACTACACCAAGGGCTTCAAGTTCTCGACCTACGCGACCTGGTGGATCCGCCAGGCGATTACCCGCGCCATGGCCGACCAGGCGCGTACCATCCGTATCCCTGTGCACATGGTTGAGGTCATCAACAAGCTTGCCCGTGTCCAGCGGCAGATGCTGCAGGACCTGGGCCGCGAACCCACTCCGGAGGAGCTCGCCAAGGAACTGGACATGACTCCTGAAAAGGTAGTCGAGGTCCAGAAGTACGGCCGCGAACCGATTTCGCTGCACACCCCGTTGGGTGAAGACGGAGATTCCGAGTTCGGCGACCTGATCGAAGACTCCGAGGCCGTCGTGCCGGCAGATGCGGTGTCCTTCACCCTGCTGCAGGAACAGCTGCACTCGGTGCTCGACACCTTGTCGGAGCGCGAGGCCGGCGTTGTCGCCATGCGTTTCGGGCTGACCGATGGACAGCCAAAGACCCTGGACGAAATCGGCAAGGTCTACGGCGTGACGCGTGAGCGTATCCGCCAGATCGAGTCGAAGACCATGTCGAAGCTGCGCCACCCGTCGCGCTCGCAGGTACTTCGTGACTACCTCGACTAAGCCGTAGTTGCACCGGGGGCCGGTCCAATCCGCAAGGGTTGGGCCGGCTTCCCTGTATAATCACGGAGCCAGGTGCGGCCGGCATGGAATGGCCGGACGGCGCAAAAAACCGCAGGCGGCCCCATCGATGATGAGTCCGCCTGCGGTGCGTCCCTTGAGGGATCGGGCACTATCAGTCGTTGATGTCGACCTTCGGCTTTTCGTAGAGTCGCGAGGACTCGTCGTGCCACAGCGAAGTCTGTGGGCGTAGTTTTGGTTCCACGTCCCGTGCATGGTGAGCGCAGAAAAGCAGCTCGCCGCCGGTAGAAGCTAGCACGGCCCGTACGTAGGCCTGTGCACCGCAGCGGTCGCACCGGTCGAGGGCGTTGAGTTCACGACTAGGAGTTGTAGTAGTCATCGCCAGCCTCCCTAAATAGATGGTTACTCTATACAACCAGCTTTGCCCCCGACTTTATCCCCAAAGAGCCGCGCTTTCGCTCACCGCGTAGCGAGTGTGGATAACCTCTCATAGTTCCGCCAGCGCCCGGATTGCCGTCAAATGCCACGGATTCGAACAAAGTAACGATTAGAATGGGAAGAGAAGTAGTTCTTTTCTCGTGTCAGTAGGAGACAGCAGCCCAGTGGCCTCATCCGAAAATTACAACGCTCGCCACCTCTCGGTTCTTGAGGGACTTGAAGCCGTGCGCAAGCGACCGGGTATGTACATCGGCTCCACCGACTCCCGAGGCCTGATGCACTGCCTGTGGGAGATCATCGACAACTCGGTTGACGAGGCCCTGGGTGGTTTCGGCCAATCGATCAACGTGATCCTGCACAGCGACGGGTCGGTCGAGGTCCAGGACGATGGCCGAGGCATTCCGGTAGACGTTGAGCCAAAAACCGGATTGAGCGGGCTTGAGGTCGTCTTCACCAAGCTGCATGCCGGCGGCAAGTTCGGCGGCGGATCCTACAGCGCTTCCGGCGGCCTGCACGGCGTGGGCGCATCGGTGGTCAACGCGCTGTCCTCCCGGCTTGACGTAGAGGTGGACCGCGGTGGCAAGACCTACGCAATGCAGTTCCGCCGTGGCGAGCCCGGATCCTTCGCGGACAAGGGCCGCAAGAAGTTCGATGCGGAATTCACCCCGCACAAGAAGGCCACCCCTCCGGAAATTATCGGCAAGGCCAAGCGCGGTGTCACGGGTACGCGCATTCGCTACTGGGCGGACAACTACATCTTCACCCCGGACGCAAAATTCTCCTACACGGACCTGCAAGACCGGGCGCGCCAAACCTCATTTTTGGTGCCCGGCCTGCGCATCACCCTGCGCGACGAACGCGGCCTGCCTGATACGCCAGGAGCCGAGGGGCCGCACGAAGAGATCTTCCAGCATGACGGTGGCATCAGCGAGTTTGTCGACTTCCTGAGCAGCGACTCTCCGGTGACCGACATCTGGCGCTTCCACGGCAGCGGTTCGTTCCACGAGAAGGTCCCGGTGATCGACGAGAACGGCCGCAGCCATATCCAGGACGTACAGCGCGTGTGCGAGGTCGATGTTGCCCTGCGTTGGGGAATCGGCTACGACACCACGCTGCGCAGTTTCGTCAACATCATCGCCACCCCCAAGGGCGGAACCCACACCACCGGTTTCGAGCAGGCGATGCTGAAATCGTTCCGCAAGAACGTCGAAGCCAACGCCCGCAAGCTGAAGTTCGGCCAGAAGGACAAGCTGGAGAAGGACGACGTCCTGGCCGGCATGACGGCGGTGCTCACCGTGCGCCTGGCCGAGCCGCAGTTCGAGGGGCAGACCAAGGAAATTCTCGGCACGCCGCAGGTGCGCCAGGTGGTTTCCAAGGTCTTGGAAAAGGCGATGGACGAGCGCCTGGGCTCCAGCAAGCGCAATGAAAAGGCCGAGGCCAACTCCTTGATGGAGAAGGTCGTCAACGAGATGAAATCCCGCGTCTCGGCCCGCATGCACAAGGAAACCCAGCGGCGCAAGACCGCGCTGGAATCCTCCTCGCTGCCGACCAAGCTGCTGGACTGCCGCAGCAAGGAAGTCGGCCGTTCCGAACTGTTCATCGTCGAGGGTGACAGCGCCTTGGGCACCGCCCGGCTGGCCCGCTCCAGCGAGTTCCAGGCGCTGCTGCCGATCCGCGGCAAGATCCTGAATGTGCAGAAGGCCTCGGTCTCCGACATGCTCTCGAACGCCGAATGCGCGGCGATGATCCAGGTGATCGGCGCAGGCTCGGGGCGCAGCTTCGACATCGAGCAGGCGCGCTATGGCAAGATCATCCTGATGACCGATGCCGACGTCGACGGCGCGCACATCCGCACCCTGCTGCTGACCTTGTTCTACCGCTACATGCGGCCGATGATCGAGCACGGGCGCGTGTACGCGGCGGTGCCGCCGCTGCACCGCATTGAGATCATCAACCCCGGGTCGAAGCAGAACGAAGTGGTGTACACCTATTCGGAAGCCGAGATGCAGCGATTGCTGGCGAAGATCGAGGCCGAGGGCCGGCGCTACAAGGAACCGATCCAGCGCTACAAGGGCCTGGGCGAGATGGACGCAGACCAATTGGCCGAAACCACCATGGATCCGCGCCACCGCATGCTGCGACGCGTGAAAATCGAGCATGCCCAGGCGGCCGAGGAGATCTTCGACCTGTTGATGGGTTCGGACGTCGCCCCGCGCAAGAGCTTCATCATTGCAGGAGCCGATGACCTGGAGCGCGAACGCATCGACGTATAGCACCGGTGGAAAAAGGTCCGCCGCCCCCAGTCCGCGCCGTGCGGGCCGGTGGCGGCGGACTTTCTTTTCTTGGCGGTGCAGGCGGCTACCAGGCCAGGAGGCGCGGAGCGATCAGCAGGACGGTCGGGCACACCATGAGAAGCACGGTGCAGGCCAAGACCACGCCGCGCTGCGGTTTGGCCAGCGATTCCTCCGGCGTGAGCAGTCGCTGCAGGCGCCGGGAGGATACTTCGCCGCCAGGCATCCCGACCTGCTGGGCATTGGAGGAACCTGCGCCGGCAGCTCCGGAGGCCTCGGGAGCGGCGGCCGCCGCGACGGTGACGATGGCCTTGAGCAGTGTCTGGCGGCTGACCTGCTCCAGTGCCTTGTCGTCGGCCAGCATCTCGATCAGCTGCCGCACCGCGTCCAGGGACAGCCGGGAGGTCGGCAGCCAGGGCAGCGCCTCGTTCCAGGCCGTGAACGCCAGGATCAGCAGGTCGTGGCGTTGGTCCAGATGCGAGCTTTCGTGAGCGATCACGGCGGCTTGTTCCTCGGGGGAGAGCTTGGTGAGCAGCCCGCGCGACAGCACGGTGACGGACTGGGCGATTCCCGGCACGCAGTAGGCGACCGGCATGTCGTGGTCCAGTACGAGGGTATTGGGACGGGTATCCGAAGGGTTGCTCAGCAGTCGAAGAAGCTGCCGGTGCTTGGCGCGCTGCCTGGTGGTGCGCCACGCGGCGCGGGCCAGCGTGAGAACCAGGTGGAAGCCGAAGAGCAGGGCCGTGCTCAGCGCAAATAGATGCACGATGCCCGGGTAGACGACATCGGGATCACCGGTGATCAGGCGCCATCCGGCAATCAGTGCGGAAATCAGGTCGTTGCCCAGGGGCGCCAAGCCCCAGACCAGCATGGAACCGATCATGGACAGGCCGCCGCCCAGTGCAATGGCCTGCCAGAGCAGGACGGCCTGCACCGGAGCTCGGGAGGTCCATTTTGCCTTGGACAACGCCAACGGCGTTGGCCACGCCAATGCGATAGCCAACGCCGCTAGAAAATATGAGGTGAGAAGCACTCAGTCCCCGAAGTTCGTGTAAATTAGGCGGACTTTACAGTGTCCAAGATAGCACGAAGGGATGCTGCTTCATCTGCTGAAATGCCGCCGATAAAGCGGGCAAGGACGGCTTCGCGATCCTGGGCGGTCCCCAGAGCATCGTTGAGCAGTCCCACAGTGTGGTCCTCGCGGGTCGAGGACGCCGTATAACGGTGAGGCCTGGTGGTACGTTCACGTAGCACGAGGCCCTTCTTCTCCAGTCGTGCCAACACGGTGAGCACCGTGGTAACTGCGAGTTCCTTTGCATCGGTACCAAGTGCCGCAAGATTATCGCGAAGATCATTTGCGGTGAGTGGTTCTGCGGAGTCCCACAGCAGGTCCATGACGGAGCGTTCCAGATCGCCAAGGCTGGCCACTAGGTAGTACCTCACTTGCTTTAGTTGCTGACGCATCAGGGTCCCCGTCGTAATGACGTGAAATCTGGTGCTTGGAAATCTCATTGTAGCGACAATTGACCAATATTTCTACGTGTCGTAAAAGAGGTTCGTGAGCACACTGTTTCCGAATCGTGGAGCATGGGGTGCAGTCCCGGTGGTTACCTTTTCGTTGACTTGGGAAATTTAATTTCCGTAGACGTGAAACGGTTTGCGGGTTTAGAATCGCCCGAACGTCAATTTTCGGAGCTGATTCTCAGGATTGCCGCTCGTGCAAGTGACGCAGTCAACGCGATTTCTACAAGTTGTCGAAATTGATCTAAGGTGATCGTGTGAGCCAATTTCTACCAAGCGTAGAAGTTGGCGGCCAAGTCAACTCGCGACATATATACAGAGGACCCGATGGATGCATTAGAGATTGCCCGGTGGCAATTTGGCATTACAACCGTCTACCACTTCTTGATGGTGCCCTTGACGCTGGGCCTGGGCATGACCGTGGCGGTGCTCCAGACAGTCTGGTACCGCACCGGCAATGAACAGTGGCTGCGCATGACCAAGTTCTGGGGCAAGCTGTTCCTGATCAACTTCATCATGGGCGTCGCCACCGGCATTGTCCAGGAATTCCAATTCGGCATGGCCTGGAGTGAATACAGCCGATACGTCGGAGACGTGTTCGGCGCCCCGCTGGCCATGGAAGCCCTGCTGGCGTTCTTTGTTGAGTCAACTTTCCTCGGCCTGTGGATCTTCGGCTGGAAGAAGCTTCCCAAGCTGGCCCACCTGGCAACGATCTGGTGTGCCGCACTCGCCTCGCTGCTCTCCGCCTACTTCATCCTCGTCGCCAACTCATGGATGCAGCATCCAGTCGGTGCCGAAATCATCGACGGCAAGGCCGTGATGACCGACGCCTGGGCGGTCTTCACCAACAACACCGCACTGATCACCTTCCCGCACACGCTCTTCGGCGCGTTCGCCGTTGCCGGCGGATTCCTGCTGGGCATCTCCTGGTTCCACCTCTACCGCCGCCGCAAGGAAGGCATTGATTCCGTCGACGCCCAGGGGCGGGTTGTCGTGGGAGAAGACCTGAGCAAGGGCAAGAACCGCGACAAGACGGACTACCAGGTCTGGATCAAGTCGCTGCGTATCGGCGCCGTCGTCGCCTTGGTCTCGTTCCTCGGCGTCGCGCTGACCGGCCACGAACAGGCCAAGCTCATGTTCGAGCAGCAGCCGATGAAGATGGCCTCCGCGGAAGCTGCCTGCCACGACGGCACCGGCTTCTCGGTGCTGACCCTGGGCGACATCACCACAGCGGGTTCAACCAACTGCGATGACATCGTGGCGACCTTCGAGCTGCCGGGCCTGCTGTCCTTCCTGGCCAATGGCGACTTCACCACCGAGGTCAAGGGCGTGAATACGCTGATTCCGGAATACCAGGAAAAGTACGGCAAGTACTACCCGGAAGATCCGAACTTCGGCCCGTACGCCGGCCAGGAGATCAACTACCTGCCCGTCATGGAGGTCACCTACTGGGGATTCCGACTGATGATCACCCTGGGCGGGCTGTCCGCAGTGACCGCGGCGCTGGCCCTGTGGCTGACCCGCAAGGGCACCGTCCCGCAGAGCAAATGGCTTTCGCGCCTGGCGCTTTTGAGCATCGCGGCTCCGTTCGGCGCGAACTCCGCCGGCTGGATCTTCACCGAGATGGGACGCCAGCCGTTCACCGTGGCGCCGAACCCCCAGATGGGCGGAATCGACCAGGTGTTCATGTATACGGCGGCCTCGGTCTCGCCGACGGTCAGCGCGGGGGAGATGCTCTTCTCGCTGATCACCCTGACGCTGGTCTACGGCGTGCTGCTGGTGGTCGAGCTGGTGCTGCTCACCCGGTACATCCGCGGCGGCATCGGAGCGGCCATGCCGGAGCTGAATGAGACACCGGATACCAAGAATCCCGACGGTTCGGGCCATGACAAGAACGACGACGGCGACGTACTCGCCTTCGCCTACTAGTCCGCACCGAACAAAGGAGAAACACCATGGATTGGCTACCAGCACTCTGGTTCATCCTCATCGCTGTGCTCTGGTGCGGCTACCTGTTCCTTGAAGGGTTCGACCTGGGCGTGGGAATGCTCATCGGCCTGGGACGAAACACCGAGAAGCGCAAGCGCGTCCTGCTGAACACCATCGGCCCGGTCTGGGACGGCAACGAAGTCTGGCTGCTCACCGCCGGCGGCGCGACCTTCGCCGCCTTCCCGCACTGGTACGCCTCGCTGTTCTCGGCGCTGTACATCCCGCTGACCCTCGTGCTCGTGGCGCTGATCTTCCGCGCCGTATCCATCGAGTACCGCGGCAAGGCCAAGACCGCCCGCTCGCTGAAGCTGTGGGATGCCGCCTTGGGCTACGGGTCGCTGGTTGCGGCCTTCGGCGTGGGCGCCATGCTGGCGCTGACCACCCTGGGGCTGCCGCTGAACGAGAACGGCGACCGCGTGGGCGGACCCTTCGCGTGGCTCACCTGGTACGCGGTGCTCGGCGGCGTGGCCGTCGTGGCCTTCTGCTGGATCCACGCGCTGGCCTTCGTCCGGTTGAAGACCGACGGTCCGGTCCGCGAACGCGCCGGCACGCTGTTCACCCGCTGGCTGCCGCTGGCCGTGCTGCCGCTGGTGGCCTGGGTGCTGATCGTGCTGCTGGAGAACGACTCGGCCGTCGGATGGGCCCTGCTCGCCGTCGCGGCGCTGGCCCTGGTCGTCAGCATCGCCACCGCCCGCGCCGGGCGTGAAGGGGTTTCCTTCATCGCCCTGGGCCTGATGCTCGCCACCGGCGTGGCCGCGATCTTCACCGCGGTGTTCCCCGTCGTGCTGCCCTCCACCCTGGACCCGGCGTTCAACCTGACGATCTACAACGCTTCCAGCTCGCCCTACACGCTGAAGCTGATGAGCATCGTCGCCGCCTTCGGCGTCCCGCTGGTCCTGGCCTACCAGTCCTGGAGCTACTGGGTCTTCCGCAAGCGCGTCAAGGAGGAGCACATCCCCGAGGCGCACCACCCGGAACCGATCGTCAAGTAGCACGCCCCACCGCGGCGACCGAAAGGAACGCACCCCATGCGCACACCGCGCTTCCTGCCCCGTGAGCTGATCGCTCCGCGCCAGATCGTGATCCTCACCGTGTTCTCGGTGCTCAAGACCCTGGGACTGGTGCTCACCGCCTACGGGCTGGGCCAGTGGATCGCGAACATGGCTTCCGGCCTCGGCAACAGCCCGCAGCTGCTGATCCTGGCCGCCGCCGGCGTGCTGGGCCGGGCCGCAGGGGTGTGGGGGCTGAACACCGGGGCGCGGCGCATGGGGCTGGGGGCCAAGGAGCGGATGCGTGCCACGCTGGTGCACACCGCGGCGAGCCGGCCGGGCATCGTCCCGGCCGACTCGGCCGAGCACTCCGTTCCGGTCACCGCAACCCTTGCAAGCCACGGCATCGACAAGCTCGATGACTACTTCACCAAATTCATTCCGGCGCTCATCGGCGCCATGGTGCTCCCGGCGCTGCTGGGCATCTACATCCTGTCCCTGGACTGGATCAGCGCGGTAGTGCTGCTGCTGACCATCCCGCTGGTCCCGGTCTTCATGGCCCTGATCGGGCTGCACACCCAGGACACCCTGGCCGCCTCGCAGTCCAAGCTCGACGCGCTGGCCCACCAGATGTACGAGCTGGCCCAGGGCCTGCCCGCCCTGCTGGGCCTGGGCCGCGCCCGCCGCCACGGCAACGCCATCGCCGCCGTCAGCGAGAGATACCGCCAGGCCACGATGGCCAACCTCAAAACCGTTTTCCTCTCCAGCTTCTGGCTGGAACTGATCTCCACCCTCTCGGTGGCCGTGCTGGCCGTGATGATCGGCGTGCGCCTGGTCGGCGGCAACATGGAACTAGCCCCGGGCCTGGTCATCCTGATCCTGGCCCCGGAGCTGTTCTCCGCGCTGCGCGAGGTCGGCTCCGCCTACCACGCCGCCGACGACGGGCTGGCCTCCTACCAGCGCTACCGGGCCATTACCGCGGAACAGGACAACCACCAGATCCTCTCCCTGGTCCCCGTGACCCCGGGCAGCCTGCTGGAACTGCGCGACGTGTCCATCGGCTACCGCGCCGGCGAACCGGTGCACGAGCACCTGGACCTCACCCTGATGCCGGGTCAGCGCAAGCTGCTGTCCACTGCCAGCGGCACCGGCAAGACCACCGTGCTGCGCCTGATCGCCGAGGCCTGCACCAGCGACAACAGCTTCGACGCGGACCGGGTCGGCGGACAGGTCTACGCGGGCAGCCAGCTGGCCGTCATCAGCCAGCACCCGCAGTTCAACGCCGCCACCGGCACCGCCCAGCTGGCCCAGGACGTCCCGGACGCCGACGAGCGCCTCGCCGCCGAGTTCTCCGCCCGGCTGGAGCTGGACTCCATGCTGCCCCGGCAGATCGCAGAATACTCGCCGGGCGAACTGCGCCGGCTGGAGGTGCTGCGCGCCCTGCTGCGCCTGCACAGCGTGCCCGAATGCCGCCTGCTGCTGGCCGACGAACCCACCGCACACCTCGATGCAGCCAACGCCGCCGCCGTGCGCCAGCTGCTGGCCGAGCTTCCGGAGGGCACCGCGGTGCTGGTGGCCAGCCACGACCCGCTGCTGGCGGACGAGCCCGCGCACAAGCTGGAATCCGGCGCGCCGCAGGCCTCCCATCCCGCCCCGGCCCCGACGCACCCGGAGCCCGCGGACCCGCCGGCGGCCGCCGCCGCCGCAGCAGCCCCGGCCGGGGCCGCGCCGCGCTTCAACCCGCTGCGCGAACTGTTCTCCGGCTACTCCTCAGCCCGCAAGGCCGCAGTCTATGGCACCATCGGCGTCCTGTGCGCCGTGGCCCTGTCCGCGCTGAGCGGCTGGCTGATCGTCGAATCCAGCTACCAGCCGGCCATCTTGCACCTGACCGTCGCCTTCGTCATGGTCCGCACCCTGGGCATCGGCCGCGCCGCCTTCCGCTACCTGGAACAGCTGGCCATCCACGACGCGGTGCTCGCCTATGCCGGGGCGCTGCGCGAGAAGATCTGGACCTCCATGGTCGCCAACCCCGCCCGCTGGGGACTGGTCAGCCGTTCCTCGGTGGTGCTGCGCTTCCTGCTGGCCGAGGTCGACGAACTGCGCGACCTGCTGGCCCGCGTGCTGTTTCCCCCGATCCAGGCCGTCGCGGTCTGGACCGCCGGCATCGCCGTGCTGTTCTACCTTCAGCCCGTCTTCGGAGCCGCCGCGCTGGCCGCCGGGCTGCTGCTGGCATTCCCGGGCCGCTGGCTCGTGCGCCGGGTCGAGGGCCTGCACCTGGCCCGCCAGCTGGCCCACCGGCTGTCCGTGAACCAGAGCGTGCTGGGCATCCTGCGCAACCAGGGCTCGCTGCGCGCCTACGGGTCGCTGACCCGGGCGCTGGAAAAGCTTTCCCGCGAGGAATCGGAAAACACCGCGGCCGCCCGGCGCCACGCGCTCGGCCAGGGCCTGGCACCGGCCCTGGGCGCCCTGCTCAGCGGCGCACTGGCCATCGCCTGCGCGGGGCTGTCCACCAGCTCGGCCTCCTTCACGGCGCTCGCCGTGCTCCTGGCCCTGGCCCTGGGTGAATCCGCCACCGCGGCGCTGGCTGCGGTGCAGCAGGGCCGGGCCCTGAAGGAACTGACCACGGCCCTCGGTTCCCGGGGCGTGGGCGGCGGGGAGGCGGCGCAGGCCGGCCTGCGCGAGAACTCCCCGGCCGGGGCCCCGGCGGTATGCGGTTTCGTGCTGGAGGACGTGTCGCTGGGCTACGGCCCGCAAGCCCCGGTCGTCGAGCAGCTGACCGCCCGCATCGAGCCTGGCCAGTGGACCGCGCTGACCGGACCGTCCGGTTCGGGCAAATCCACGGTGCTCACCGCGTTGCTCGGGGCGCTGCCGCTGGAGGGCGGGCGCCTGGCCGCGCTGGACGCCGATGGGCGGGTGCACCCCTTCGCCGCAGCGAACCCGGACTCGGTGGCATGGTGCCCGCAGGAGGCGCACCTGTTCGACTCCACGCTGCGCCGCAACCTGCTGCTGGGCGCCGCCGACGAGGCGCAGGTATCCGACGCGCAGCTGCGGGACGTGCTGGAGCAGGTCGGACTGGGCGGCTGGCTTGCCGCCCAGCCCGAGGGCCTGGATACCCGCATCGGCACCGGCGGCCACCGGCTTTCCGGCGGCCAGCGCTGCAAGCTCGCCGTCGCCCGCGCCCTGGTGGGCGGGCACCAGGTGATCCTGCTGGACGAGCCCACCGCGCACCTGGGCCAGGACGAATCCGTCGAACTGATGCAGACCCTGCGCGCTGCGCTTGAAGGACGCACCGTCGTGCTGATCACCCACGATGAGCAGCTGGCCGGCGACTGCGAGGGCAGGATCCGGCTGCAGGCCAAGCTGGCCCCCGCCGCCTGACACGGCGCACCGCCTGACACGGCGCACCGCCTGACACGGCGCACCGCCTGACACGGCGCACCGCCGGCCGCAGGCCGAACGCAGACAAGCCCGGGACCGGTTCATGCAGAACCGGTCCCGGGCTTGTCCGCTGCCATCTGCCGATGGCCGGCAGGAACTGCTAGAGCACGACCCCGCCGTCATCGAAGGGCAAGGTGTCCTCGCCCGGCTGCACCGACGGACGGGTCGACGGCGCCGCCGGAGGCAGCGGGGATGAGGCCGGCGCCGCAACGGTGCCCAGGTTCAGTGAACCGCCCAGGATGTTGATGCTCTGCGCCAACGGGGCGCCCGAGCCGTCGCGCTTGCCGAACTCGGTCGGCAGGGCACGCACCACGCCGGCCGCGGAGCTGGCGCGGGCCGGACCGTGCCCGGCATAACCCAGGACCAGGTAGTCCTCGCCCTTGACGAAGCGGTGGGCGCGCACGCCGGCCGTGGCGCGGCCCTTGGCGGGGAACTCGCTGAACTCGGTCAGCTTCACCGACTGGCCGGAGGTGCCCGGCAGGGTCTGGGAGCCGGCGGCGATGGTCGCCACCACCGCATCCTCGGCTCCGGCACGGACCACCCCGAAGTAGATGACCTTGTCCTCGGCGCCGAGCTTGATGCCGGCCATGCCGCGGCCGGTGCGGCCCTGGGCGCGCACGGCGGAAGCGCCGAAGCGCAGCAGCTGCGCCTGGCGGGTCAGGAACACCAGCTCGTCCTCGTCCTCGGCCGGGGCCGCGGCCACCACCGTGTCCCCGTCCTTGAGGGTGATGGCCTCGAACTCGTCGCGGTTCAGCGGGTAGTCCGGGGTCACCCGCTTGACCACACCCAGCTCGGTGCCGATGGCGACGACCTTGTTCAACGGCAGCAGCGCCACCGCCTGCTCGCCCTTGGGTAGCTTCAGGAAGTCGGCCACGGCCACCCCCTGGGCTAGCTGCGGGAAGCCGTGCATTTCCGGCAGCACCGGCACGTCGATCAGCGAGATGCGGATCATCCGGCCGGTGGAGGTCAGGGCGCCGATCTCGCCGCGCGCGGTGGACGCGACCTGGGAGAGCAGCACGTCGTGCTTGATGCGGGCCGCGGAGAAGTCCAGTGCGGCGCGGTCATGGGTGCGGGCGATCTGGCCGGTGGCCGAGAGCAGCACCCAGCAGGGGCTGTCGGCTACTTCCATGGCCAAGGTGGCTTTCTTGCCCGAGCCGACGGCCTCCGGCAGTGCGGTGCCCTTCAGCGGCTGCAGCTGGGCGCTCTTGGAGAGCTTGGTGCGGCGCGGGGTGCCGAAGGTCTGCGCCATCTCGTCCAGTTCGCTGGAGACCAGCTCGCGCAGCAGCGCATCGGAGTCCAGGATGGCGCGCAGCTCTTCGATCTCCTTGCGCAGCTGCTCGGCCTCGGTCTCCAGCTCCAGCCGGGAGTACTTGGTCAGCTGGCGCAGGCGCAGCTCAAGGATGTGGTTCGCCTGGGGCTCGGAGAGGTCGAAGACCGTCATGAGCCGCTCGCGCGCCTCGGCCGTCTGTTCGGAGGAGCGGATGATGGCGATGACGTCGTCGATGTCCACGATCGCGATCAGCAGGCCCTCGACCAGGTGCAGGCGGTCCTCGCGCTTGGCCAGGCGGAAGGCGGTGCGGCGGCGCACCACGTCCACGCGGTGGTCCACGTAGACGGTCAGCAGTTCGCGCAGGCCCAGGGTCTGCGGCTGCCCGTTGACCAGCGCCACGTTGTTGATGCCGAAGGAGTCCTCCAGCGGGGTGTGCTTGTAGAGGCTGGCGAGCACCGCGTTCGGGTTGAAGCCGTTCTTCAGCTCGATGACCAGCTTCAGGCCGTTGTGGCGGTCGGTCAGGTCCACGACGTCGGAGACGCCGGAGATCTTCTTGTTGTTCACCCCGTCCTTGATCTTCTCGATGATCTTTTCCGGGCCCACGCCGTAGGGCAGCTCGGTGACCACGAGTGCGGACTTGCGGGCGGAGACCTTTTCCAGGGCCACGGTGGCGCGGGTGCGGAACAGGCCGCGGCCGGTGCGGTAGGCGTCATGGACGCCGTCGAGCCCCACGATCGTGCCGCCGGAGGGCAGGTCCGGGCCCGGCACGAACTTCATCAGGTCCTCGACGGTGGCATCGGGCTCCACCAGCAGGTGCTGGGCCGCCGCGACGACCTCGCCCAGGTTGTGCGGGGCCATGTTCGTGGCCATGCCCACGGCAATGCCGGTGGTGCCATTGACCAAGAGGTTCGGGAAGGCGGCCGGGAGCACTTCTGGCTGCATGAACTGGTTGTCGTAGTTCGGGACGAAGTTGACCACATCCTCGTCCAGGTTCGCCGTCATGGCCACCGCGGAGGCCGCCAGCCGGGCCTCGGTGTAGCGGGCGGCCGCCGGGCCGTCGTCCAGCGAACCGAAATTGCCGTGGCCGTCAATCAGCGGCAGGCGCAGCGCGAAGTCCTGGGACAGGCGCACCATCGCGTCGTAGATGGCGGTGTCGCCGTGCGGGTGCAGCTTGCCCATCACCTCGCCGACCACGCGGGCCGACTTCACGTGGCCCTTCTCCGGGCGCAGTCCCATCTGCGCCATCTGGAACAGGATGCGCCGCTGCACCGGCTTCAGGCCGTCGCGGGCATCGGGCAGCGCACGCGAATAGATGACGGAGTAGGCGTACTCCAGGAACGAAGATTCCATTTCGCTGGTGACATCGATGTCGACAATGTTCTCCACGAAATCCGCGGGGAGATCTTCAGACTTCTTTCGAGCCATGACCCTGTAATTCCTTCATCTGCATAACTTTTCGCTTAAGTCGCCGGCTGATCGTGTTCCTACTGGGCACAATGTCGAAGTCGCGACTATCCTAAGCCTATGGTGGATCGTAAACTTTCGGTGGCATATCCGGCCCATTGGGAAGCAGACGTGGTGCTTCGAGACGGCACCACAGCACATCTTCGGCCGATAACCCCGGCTGACGCGCAGGGTTTGCAGGACATGCATCATAAGCAATCCGAAACCTCGGTTTACCTACGCTATTTTACGTACAAGTCCTCGCTGACCGCGAAAGAGCTCGAGCGCTTCACGAATGTCGACCATGTGAATCGCGTCGCCTTTACCGTTTTCCGCGGCAGCAACATCATCGGCGTGGGCCGCTACGACCGGCTCGACGACCCCACCGAGGCGGAAGTCGCATTCAACGTGTCCGACGCCTACCAGGGCACCGGCATCGGCTCGATCCTGCTGGAGCACCTTGCCGCGGCGGCCCGGGAGAACGACATCACCCGCTTCACCGCCGAGGTGCTGCCGGAGAACCGCAAGATGCTCACGGTCTTCTCCGACGCCGGCTACGCGGTGGCCCGCCACTTCGAAGACGGCGTGGTCATGCTCGAATTCCCGATCAACCCGACCGAACGCTCCCGTGAAGTGACCGAGGCGCGCGAGCACCGCGCCGAGGCCAGCTCCGTGGCCGCCATGCTGGCCCCGCAGTCCATTGCGGTGGTCGGCGCCAGCCGCACCTGGGGCAAGCTGGGGCACCGGGTCCTGGACCGCCTGGTCGAGGGCGGCTACACCGGAGCCACCTACGCGGTGAACGATGCCGCGCTGGAAGTCGGCGGGCACCTGGCCTACGGCAAGGTGTCCGAGATCCCGGGCCCGGTGGACCTCGCGGTGGTCTGCGTGCCGCGCGACCAGGTGACCGGCGTCATCGAGGACTGCGGCGCCCACGGGGTCAAGGGACTGGTGCTGATGACCGCGGGCTACGAGAACGCCGATGGGCTGGCGGCACAGCGCGAACTGGTGTCGCTGGCGCGCGCCAACGGCATGCGCGTGGTCGGGCCGGCGTCGCTGGGCCTGGTCAACACGGACCCCGAGGTGCGCATGACCGTCACCGGAACCACGGTGCAGCCCACCGCCGGCAACGTGGGCCTTTTCAGCCAGTCCGCCTCCATGGGAGCGATCCTCCAGGGGGTCAGCGTGCAGCACGGGGTGGGCGTGAGCAGCTCCATCTCCTCGGGGCTGCGCGCCGACGTCTCCGGCAACGACGCCATGCAGTATTTCGAGGACGATCCGCGCACCGACCTCGTCGCCATGCACCTGGAATCCTTCGGCAACCCGCGCAAGTTCGCGCGCATCGCCCGGCGCCTGGCCCGCAGCAAGCCGGTCATCGTCGCCAAGTCCGACCTGCTGGGCCGCCGCCTTCCGCCGGGGCATTCGGTCCGCGTGGGCCAGGCCCCGCCCGGCGCCCTGAACGCGATGCTGCGCCAGTCCGGGGTCATCCGCGTGCAGTCCGTGGAAGAGCTCATGGACGTGGCGGGCCTGCTTTCGGTCTACAAGGCTCCGGCCGGTCCAAACGTTGCCGTGCTCTCCAACTCGCTGACCCTGGCCGAGGTGGTCTGCGACGTCGCCGAAGCATGCAAGCTGAAGGCCACCGCCGACCACCGGGAACTGGACTACACGCTGGGCCAGTCGCGGGTGCTGCCCAAGCTGCGCGAACGGGTAGCGGAGTTGGTCGCGAATCCCGAGGTGCACGCGGTGATCCTCGCCCACCTGTCCTATTCGGGCATTTCCACCGAAGCTGTGCTGGAGGTGCTCCGTGAATTCTCCACCCAGCCCAAGCCGGTGATCACTGTGCTGCCCGGGCAGATCGACCGCAAGATCGCTGGGGGAGTGCACCACGGGGTGCCGGTCTACACCTCGCCGACCTCCGCCGTCGGGGCGCTGGGCAAGGCCTACGGCTACCGCCAATGGCTCGACATCCCCTTCGAGCCGCTGGTCGAACCCGAGGGGCTGGACGTGGAAGGCGCCGCGGACTACCTGCACCAGCTCTCCGCCGGGATCCCGGGCACCGAGCTGCGCAAGCTGAGCACCGAGCAGACCACGAAGCTGCTGGGCTTCTACGGCATCAACATCTTTCCGTCCCAGGTGGTGCATACCGCGCAGGAGGCCGTCGACGCAGCGAAGTCGCTGGGCTGGCCGGTGGCGCTCAAGGCCAACGACCCGGACCTGCGCCAGCGCCTGGACCTGGGCGGGGTGCGCCTGAACATCCCGGACGCCGAGACCCTGCGCGCGGACTTCACCCACATGAGCGAGCTGATGCGGCAGTACGGCGTCGACTCCCTGGAGGTGCAGTCCATGGCCTCGGCCGGGCAGGCCTGCGTCGTGAAAGCCATGGAGGACCCGCTGCTGGGCCCGGTGGTCTCCTTCGGGCTCAGCGGGGACGCGGTGAACCTGCTCGACGACTGGGCGCACGGCGTCGCGCCGTTCTCCGCCACGGATCTGACGCTGCTGATGCACCGGCCGCGCAGCAGCGCCCGGCTCTTCGGCTACCAGGGGCTGCCCGCGGTGGACCTGGACGCGCTGCGGGACTTCATCACCCGCGTCTCGCTGTTCAAGGACAACCATCCGGAAGTCACCATCGCGCAGTTCGCCCCGGTGTCCGTGTCCGCCGATTCGCTCAGCGTGCTGGGGGTCAAGCTGCGCATCGGGAATGCCGAACGGCGCACCGACAGCATCCGCCGGGCGCTGCGCGGCTGAGCGGCAGGACACGAAACCTGAAACACGGCGGCGCACTGGGTAGAATTGGATCATGAGCTCTGCAACCTATTCGACGACTGCCGGTGCCGACCTCCAGCATGACCTGGTCCGCGCGGGCTTCTACCCGCAAATGGTCCAGGACGTGCTGGCCGAAGCAATGCTGGACTTGCCGGTAGTGGACCACTTCCTGCATCTGGAGACCCATTTCGACCACACCGAGGTCCACCGCCACATCACCGTCATGGTGCGCAGCGAGAAAGTGCTGTTCATCGTGCACGTCGACGACCAGCAGCTGGACGACCACGGCCACGACGTGATGGCCCAGGTGTCGGTGGAAATGATCAGCCTGGCCCGCATCGAGTCGGTGGCGACCAGCTACGTCTACCACCAGCCGCAGCATTACAGCAGCGGCGATCTGGTGCGCGAGCTGACCTTCGGCATGTCCTGGGACGGCACCAAGCGCATCGACCTGGCTCCGGCCGAGTGCGCCGACCCGCAGTGCGAAGCCGACCACGGCCTGAACGGCACTTCCCAGCCCGAGGACCTGGTGCTGCGCGTGAGTTCCGAGGCCGACGGCCAGCGTGCGGTGGACAAGGCCCGCGAATTCGCGGTACGCCTGCGCCTGGCGACGATCGCCTAGGGACGCCAAGCCAACGTGACTGACTCCTCCCTGCCTGTCCCCGCCCAGAAACTTCCCGCAGCGCCGGCCTACGGCGCAGCCACCCTGTCGGAAATCCTGCCTTCGGCGGCCCACGCACTGGGCATCCCGGGTTACTCGAATCCGCTGGGCCTGGAACCCACCAAGCGCGTCGCCGTGATCATGGTCGACGGCCTGGGCTGGAACCAGCTGAAATCGCACCTCGGACACGCGCCGTTCCTGCGTCCGCTGTTCGAGCGCGCGCAGAAGCTGGGCACCGGTTTTCCCTCCACCACCGCGACCTCGCTGTCCAGCCTCTCCATCGGACTGGCTCCCGGCCAGCACGGGATGCTCGGCTACGACGTCGTCGACCCCGCCCGGCGCCGCGTGGTCAACCAGCTCGGCGGGTGGCCCGGCGACCTGGACCCCGTGGCCTGGCAGCCGTTGCCCACGGTCTTCGAAAAGGCCGCGGCACACGGCATCCACGCCGCAACGGTGTCCATCGACCAATTCTCCAACTCGGCGCTGACCCGAGCGGCGCTGCGCGGCCCGAAGTTCGTCGCCGCGCGCCAGCCGGCGGCCCGGGCCCGCGCCACCGCGGAGGTGTTCGCGGCGCAGCGCAACGCGCTGGTCTACACCTACTTCAACGAGCTGGACAAGGCCGGGCACAAGTTCGGCGTCGATTCCCCGCAGTGGCGCGATACGCTCGAAGAGCTGGACTACGTCATCAAGAACCTCGTCTCGCGCCTGCCGGAGCAGACCACCGTGCTGATCACCGGCGACCACGGGATGGTCGACGTGCCAGCATCGCAGCGCATCGACTACAGCCTGCAGCCCGAACTCATCGAGGCCGTGGAGCTGACCAGCGGCGAGCCGCGCGGGGTGCAGCTGACCTTCGCCGCCGGCACGGATGCGGCCCAGCGGGCCAAGGTCCGCGAGGCCTGGCAGCGCGCCTACGGGTCCAAGGCCTGGATCCTCAGCCGCGAGGAGGCCGTGGAGCTCGGGTATTTCGGACCGGTCCGTCCCGAATTCCTGCCGCGCCTGGGTGACCTGATGATCCTGGCCGCCGAAGCCATCGCGTTCTACGACGGGCGCCGGGTCAAGCCGATGGCCTTCGAGATGGTGGGGCAGCACGGCTCGCTCACCGCGGCCGAGCGTTTCGTCCCGCTGTTCGTGCACCGCACCGCCTAGCTGGCGGGGTAGCCGCACGCAAGAAACCCGGGAGCAGCCAGCTGGCTGCTCCCGGGTTTCTGGTATTCAGTGCGGGGCGGGTGCGGACCTAGGAGTCGGTATCCTTTTTGCGCTTGCCGAACATGATGTCGTCCCAGCTGGGTACGGAAGACCGCTTGGCCTTGCGTCCGGCGCCGTCCTCGGAAGGCTCCTCGGCAGGCTTCGGGGCCGAACCGGAGGACTTGTCTGCGTCGGTGACGACCACCAGCTGCGAGGTGCGCGGAGAGATGCCCTGCGGCAGGTGCGGCAGCGACTCGTCCTCCTCGGCGTCGTACTTGCTCATGCCCCGCTCGATGATCTCGTTGTAGCGGGCCTCGCGCTCCGGATCCTGGTCCTTGGGACGCTGGCCGCGGCGGGCGTTGAGCAGGGATACCAGCTCTTCGGTCTCATCCGGTTCCGGGGCGGCCGGAGCCGCGGGTTCCTCGACCTGCGAGATGGCCGAGACCGGGCGGAAGTACTCCGGGGCGACCTGTTCGCTGAGGGTCTGGGCCCAGCGGTTCAGGTTGCTCAAGGTCTTGCGGGCCGGGGCGAAGGACCAGCGGGCCACATTGTCCGGCTGCGGCAGCGCATTGTCCAGTTTCTCGACATTGTCGGCCTGCAGCGGCGAATCGAATTCAACGGTGACGATCCACTGTCCCTCGGGATCCTTCCACGAGTTCCAGCGGGCCGTGAGCGGATTGATATTCAGCTGGTGCAAGCGGTGGGCGACCATGGAGCCCAGATCTGCGGGCTCCTCTCCGAAGACTTCGCGGTACTCTGCATCAGTCTGTGGCCCGGAAACCTCCACGCGGCGGGCCAGCTCGGCGATGTGCTCGCGCTCGGCCAGCACCGGCCCTTCGTACTTGACGATCGACTCGACGGGAACGTCCCACTCCAGCGACAGATCGTAGGCAGAAGCACCCGCGCGCACGCGGGCCTGGATCTCCCTGGGGGTGTGCACCGAGGATTCATCACGGTTGCGCGGCGCCCTGGAACGAGCGATTTCGGCCATGGCACTGCGCAGGGCATCGTCAACGGGCAGCTCGAAGCTCATCCCGTCGTCGCTGCTGACCTGCAGACTGGAACCATTTTCATGAATTCCTACCAGTCTCAGCTGACGCATTACTACCCTCCACACGGTTCATTTACTGTGTAAAACTTTGCCACTTGTCGCCCGATTTTCCTACCACCGGGCGGGGCGTGGCGCAAGATTAGTCGACAAGTTCACGCAGAAAGTTGCGTTCGGGCTTCCGCCGTGGGCATAGCCCGCCGAACGCGGGCAGTTTCCGGGGCCTTCGGACGTTATACTTCTATGCCGGAATGAAATTCCCTTCCGCGGATTGACGTCCACTTCATCGCCTGCAGGAAAGAGCTGACAATCACCATGGCCACACAGTCTGCCGCCGTCCACCTGGCCGAAGCCGAGAAGGCGCGGGCCCGGGAAATTGCCGCGCTCAAAGCCGGGAAAACCGCGGCAATGGCGAACTTGATCGATGAATCGGAATCCGAGCTGGCCGAGCTGTTCATCCTGCCCGGGGGAGAAGCCCAGTCCGAAGAGGCCAGCATCGACATCGTGCCGGAGCAGGCCGACGAGTTCACCTGCGCATCCTGCTTCATGGTGCGCCACCGCACCCAGCTGGTGCGCGAAGCGGGCGGGCAGAAGTTCTGCGCCGAATGCGAAGGCTGAGCGGCCCCGCCTCCTGCCTGCGTGCCGCCATCCCGGAGCGCGCAAAAGCACCCCGGACCCCGCCTTGCGGCGGGTTCCGGGGTTCGATGCGTTGCGGGGAAGCCTAGGTGTATTACCCACAGAGGTTGAGAACACGATCAGCCGGCGCCAGACCCTTCAGTGCAGTATGTCCTCGACGGTAGTTGTAATAGTCTAACCACCCCTGGAACGCGGCAACCCGCTCAGCCTCCGTGCGGTACGACCTGGCATACGCCCATTCCTCCAGCATCGTCCGGTTGAACCGCTCCACCTTGCCGTTGGTCTGCGGCCGATACGGGCGCGTGCGCCGGTGCTTCACCGCTGCCCCCAGCGCGTCCCTGAACGCGTGGGACCGGTAACACGCCCCGTTATCGGTGAGCACCTGACGCACCGTGATGCCCAGCGAGGCGAAGTAGGCGTTGGCCCGTTCCCAGAACCCGGCCGCGGTTTCCTTCTTCTCATCTTTCAGGATCTCGGTATAGGCCAGGCGCGAGTGGTCATCCACCGCGTTGTGCAGGTAAGCGTAGCCAGGCCTCCTGTTGGCGGCGGTCCGGGTTTTGTTCCGCTTCCCGGCCGCCCGGCCCAGGACCTGGTGGCCGCCGCCGTCGGGGATCCGCCCGAGTTTCTTGATGTCCACGTGGATCATGTCCCCGGGCGCCTTGTGCTCGTAGCGGCGGATGCACCGGCCGGTAGCCCGGTCCTGGAAGGACAGGCGGGAGCACCCGTACCGGGAGAGGACCTTGTGCACGGTGGAAGGGTGGATGCCCAGGTGGTAGCCGATGCGGGCCGGTCCCCAGCGGCGGTTCACGCGCAGGGCGATGATCCGTCGTTCGGTGCGGGTGCAGGTGCGGTGCGGGCTGGTGTGTGGCTGGCTGGAGCGGTCGTGCATGCCTGCTGCGCCGTGCTCGCGGTAGCGGGTGGCCCAGCGGTTGGCGGTGCCGACGGAGACTTGGAAGCGTTCAGCGGCACGGCGCAGGGACCAGCCGTCCTCGACGATGCAGCGGGCGAGCAGGGTGCGGCCTTTGGGGGTGAGGGTGGCGTTAGGATGGGACATGGAGAAGACCTCTGGGTTGTCGTGAATGTTGTCGCAAACACCACTTCACTCAGGGGTCTTCTCTTTGTCACTGTGCCACGCCGTGTGTTCTTAACCTATGTGGGCATTACACCTAGGTCTCCCGGGGATGATCCTCGTCCGCCGCGGCGTCCGCCTGCCGGCCTTCGTCGGTGAATTCGTACATGATCCCGCCCAGCGCTGCGGTGAGCTCTTCGGGGCGGCGGGTCGAAGCCAGCCAGTAGGGGGTGGCGTCGCGTTCATCGGTGACTTCCATGCGGACCACCGCGTCGAGGTAGCCGCGCAGCAGCATGAAGGCCAGGCCGTGCAGCTTCTGCCCGCGCTGCTTGAAGGCCTCTTCACCGCGGTAGCCGATGACCTGCCCGATGTAGCGGCGTTCAATGGTCGCGCGGCCGACGGTGACGGTCTGTCCGGTGACCTCGATGACCGGCACGCGAAGGAGCATGATGACAGCCAGGGCCAGCATGACGATGATGCCGGTGGCGTAGCCGGCAGCGATGTTGATCGGTGCCACGGCGATGCCAGCGGTGAGGGCAATCAGCAGCGGCCACATCCATGATCCGAACGATGGCCAGATCTTTTCGCGAAACAGGACGTTGGAAGCCTCTGGGCTGCTATTACTCATGAGTCCTAGTCTAGGCAATCTTTCGGGGGACGCCGAACTGCCGGATGTGGTCCGCGGTCCGGCCGGGCGCGATAGAGTTGTGCAGGTAAACGCAGACCAGCTACAACTTTCCAGAGTTCCGGGGGATGACCAAACCACGATGAGCGAGCCTACGATCTCAATCTCCATCAAGATGCTCGATAGCGAACTACCCGTTCCAAGCTATGCCCATCCTTCGGATGCGGGTGCTGACCTGCATGCACGCACGTCTTTGGTGCTCGAACCGGGACAGCGCGCCCTGGTGCCGACCGGAATCGCCTTGGCGCTGCCGCACGGATACGTCGGACTGGTGCATCCGCGCAGCGGCCTGGCCACCAAGCACGGCATCACCATCGTCAACGCCCCGGGGACCGTCGACGCCGGATATCGTGGTGAGATCATGGTCACCCTGTTGAATACCGACAAGGACCAGGCCTTTGAAATCTCCCGCGGCGACCGCATCGCCCAGCTGGTGATCCAGAAGGTCGAGCAGGCGGTCTTCGTCCAGGTCGACTCCCTGGAGGATTCGGCCCGGGGAACCGGCGGCTTCGGCTCGACCGGTGGATTCAGCGCCAACTAGGTACGCTTGGTGCCAAGCGAAACTCTCTAAGGACATCATGATTTTCAAGCGCAAGAAGTCTAAAGCCGAGCCAGCAGCCGAGCAGGCGGCCGGCGCCGTCGAGGGCGCGGCCCCGGCCGAGCAGCAGCCTGCCAAGAAGCCGACGCTCAACGGCCCGTTCGACTTCGCGGACATCGAGAACACCGACGACTACCTGGACTTCGGCTCCATCCTGGTCAAGCCGGTTGCCGGGCTGAAGGTGCGCATGGACGTCGAACAGTCCAACCAGCGCGTCATCGCGGTCTCCCTGGAGCTGGCCGAGTCCCGCGTCCAGCTGATGGCGTTCTCCGCGTCCAAGTCCACTTCGCTGTGGCCCGGGATCAGCGACAAGATCCGCGAGGACATCGCCAGCCAGAACGGCGAGATCTACCAGCGCGACGGCGAATACGGCCAGGAGCTGCTGGCTCAGGTGCCGCAGCAGCTGCCCGACGGCCGCGCAGGCCACGTCGCGTTGCGCTTCGTGGGCATCGACGGGCCGCGCTGGTTCCTGCGCGCCGTCATCGGGGGCGCCGCCATCGGCGACGAGGAAGCCTCCCAGGCCATCGACGACCTGCTGCGCAGCATCGTGGTGAACCGCGGCGACAAGCCGCTGCCTCCGCAGGAACTGCTCCCGCTGAACGTCCCGCACAACGCCCAGACCCGCCCGGACGCCGAGGCGCAGGTCGAAGCCGGAAACCCGGACGCGGCGGCGCAGCGTCCGGAACGCGGACCGGAAATCACCCAGATCGGCTAGCCTGGTGCCCCTCGAATCCAAGCCGGTCACCCCGCAGCTCGACGGCACGCAGGCGGCCCGCACCTTCACCCGGCTGCAGTCGCTGGAGCAGCTGCCGGCCAAGGGGAGGGTGGAGCACACCGGTTACATCCAGTCGGTCAGCTATTCGGCGCCCAACGCGGCGCCGCTGCTGACCGCGGTGGTGGTCGACCGGCTGGGCAGCGGGGCGCCGCGCCGCGGAACCGCGCCGCACGTGCGGCTGAGGTTCATGGGCCAGAAGAACGTTCCGGGCATCAAACCCGGGGTGAAGGTCCGCTACGCGGGGATGGTCGCGCCCGTCGACCAGATCCCCACCATTTACAATCCGCGCTACGTCATCGTTCCCGTTCCCCGAGGGTGAACGAAGAACGCCACCGGCCGCAGCGCCTGCCGGACCAGCCCCACCGGGCGGAAGCGAGAACACCGTGAACGAAAACCCACCGACCGGCCAGCAGCCGGAGCCGGAGCCGGAGAAGAAGCCGAGCCTGGCCGAGGCGATCGGCGCGAACGCCAAGGTCGCGCAGAACGCCGACGGCGGCATCGACGTGCTCTCCACCGTGGGCGGGGTGCGCGGCATCCTGGAAACCGTGGTGCCGGGCTTCGTGTTCGTGCTGGTCTACGCGCTGGGCAACCAGCTGTCCTGGGCGCTGCTGTCCTCGATCGCGCTGGGTGTGGTCTTCATGGTGCTGCGCCTGCTGAACAAGTCGACGCTGGTGCAGTCTGCCAGCGGCCTGATCGGCATCCTGATCTGCGCGCTGGTGGCCCGCACCTCGGGCGACGCCCGGGACTACTACGTTCCCGGCTTCCTGATCAGCGGCGGCTACCTGCTGGCCCTGATGGTATCGATCTTCGTGAAGTGGCCGCTGATCGGCCTGCTCTTCGGCTTCATCCGCAACGAGGGCGTGGCCTGGCGCCAGCAGCCGGACCGGCTGCGCCGCTACGGCATCGCCACCTGGATCATCTGCGCGGTATTCGCGCTGCGCCTGGCCGTGCAGCTGCCGATGTACTTCACCGACCAGGTGGTTTCGCTGGGCATCGCCCGCGCGCTGATGGGGGTGCCGCTGTACGCGGCCGGCCTTTGGTTCGCCTGGCTGGTCTCGCGCCCGGCCACCGCCGGGCACGCCCCGACGCCCGAGGACCTGGCCTCCTAGTACTGCCGTCGTGTTTCCGCTCCCAGCGGCCGCGCACGGCGAAAACCCCGCCCATCCCGTTGCGGGATGGGCGGGGTTTTCCTTTTCCGAGGCGGCGCCGGCTACCGGGTGGCCGCCTGCAGCACGCGGCGTAGCAGCGGTTCGGCCTGCGGGGTGGTGATGAAGAAGATTTCGTCGCCGCCCTCGATGACATCGTCGTCGCTGGGCGGGAACGGGGTCTTGTCGCGCACCACGGCCATGAGCGTGGTTTCCTCCGGCCACGGCACGCGCCCGATGGTGCGCCCGATCATGCCCGAATCATGCGGCACGGTGAACTCCACCAGGTAGACCTCGCCGGCCTTCAGCGTGAGCAGGCGCACCAGGTCGCCGACCTCCACGGCCTCCTCGACCAGCGCGGTCATCAGCCGCGGGGTGCTCACCGCGACGTCCACGCCCCAGGCGTCGTCGAACATCCACTCGTTCTTGGGATTGTTCACGCGGCCCACGGTGCGGCGCACCCCGAACTCGCTCTTGGCCAGCAGCGAAACCACCAGGTTGACCTTGTCGTCGCCCGTGGCGGAGACGACCACGTCGTAGTCCTCCAGCTGCAGGCGCTGCAGCACGGCGAGCTCGCAGGCGTCGCCGATCAGCCATTTGACCCCTTCGAGGTCGGCGCGCTGCCGCATTTCCGCCTTGAGGTCCACGAGCAGCACCTCGTGGTGGTTGGCCACCAGCTCGCGGGCGATGGAGGACCCGACCGAGCCGGCTCCGGCGATCATAACCTTCATTCTTCGGCCTTTCGCTTAGTCTGCAGGGGCGGGCTTGGGGGCGCTGGCCAGGATCTTTTCCACTTCCTGGCTGCGGTCCAGGTGCATCATGACGTGGATCAGGTCCCCGCCCTGCAGCCGGGTGCGGCCTTCCGGGATGGTCCCCTCGCCGAAGCGGGTCAGGTAGGCCACGCGCACCCCGGCGGCGGCCTCCAGGTCCTTGACCAGGCGGCCGTACCATTCGCGGTGCAGCGCCACCTCGGTCAGCACCAGGCGGCCCGAGGGCTCGCGGAAGTCCCCGCGCATCGAGTAGTCCGGCAGGATGCGGCGCAGCACCTGGTCGGTGCTCCAGCGCACCGCGGCGACCGTGGGGATGCCCAGCCGCTGATAGATCTCGGCGCGGCCCGGGTCGTAGATGCGGGCGACCACATGCGGCACGTGGTAGGTTTCGCGGGCGACGCGGGTGGCCAGAATGTTGGAATTATCACCGCTGGAGACCGCCGCGAAGGCGTAGGCCTCGTCGATCTTCGCCTGCTCCAAGGTGTCCTTGTCGAAGCCCAGGCCGGTGACCTTGCTGCCGGAGAACTCGTCGCTGAGCCGGCGGAAGGCCTCCGGGTTCTGGTCGATGACCGCCACCGAATGCCCGGCGGAATCCAGCGTATGGGCCAACGCCACACCCACTCGGCCGCAGCCCATGATCACAAAGTGCGCCACCAAAAACTCCTCGGGGTCCAGCATCAGGATGAACATCGTCGCGGCACCGCTGCTGGTGCCACGAATGCAACAATAGCGCTGATCGGCGCCGCGTTGAGCCCAATGAAGTCGGCATGCCGCGCGGAGCCTGCGATAACGTTGTCTCGTGCCTGCTTTATTTGATGGTCTGAAACGGATCCTCGTGGGCCGGCCCTTCAGCACCGAACAGCTGAAAAAGAAGCCGCTCCCACCGAAAATTGCGCTGCCGGTTTTCTCCTCCAGCGCCCTGTCCTCGCTGGCCTACGCCCCGGACGAAATCCTGCTGACCCTGGCCATGGCCGGCGTCGCGGCGACCATGCTCTCCCCGGCGGTGGGCGTGGCCGTGCTGGTGGTGCTCGTGGTGCTGGTGCTGTCCTACCGGCAGTCCATCAAGGCCTACCCCTCCGGCGGCGGCGACTACGAGATCGTGCGCACGAACCTCGGCGCCCGGCCGGGCACCGCCGTGGCCGCGGCCCTGCTGGTGGACTTCGTGCTCACCGTCGCGGTCTCCAGTTCCTCGGCCGCCCAGTACCTCAGCGGGCTGATCCCGGTGCTGGGGGAGCACCGCGGCCTGGTCGCGGCGGGCATCGTGGTTTTCCTGGTGGTGGCGAACCTGCGCGGGCGCGGCCAGAGCCGCTGGGCGCTGGCGGTGCCGGTGTACCTGTTCGTCTTCGGCATGCTGGCGCTGATCGCGATCGGCGGGCTGCTGGCGGCCACCGGCAATCTGGGCCTGGCGCCCAGTGCCGAGTTCACCATCGTGCCCGAGGAGCAGTTCTCCAACGGGCTGCACGGCGTGGTGGGCGCGCTGCTGATCCTGCGCGCCTTCTCCACCGGTTCCGCGGTGCTGACCGGCATCGAGGTGCCGATCTCCAACGTCCAGTACCTGGCCAAGCCGCGCGCCCGCAACGCCGGGCGCATCCTGCTGGTGGTCGGACTGCTCTCCGGGGTGCTGACCCTGGGCACGCTGATGCTGGCGCGGGCCAGCGGCATCAAGGTCGTCGCCGACCCCCAGAAGTCCCTGATGCTGGACGGGCTGCCGGTCTCCGCGGACTATGTCCAGGTGCCGGTGCTCGGCCAGCTGGCGCAGGCGGTGTTCGGCGACTTCATGCTGGGCACCGTGGTCGTCTCGGTGCTGACCATCCTGGTGCTGCTGCTGGCCGGCAACCAGGCCTTCAACTCCTTCCCGTCGCTGGCCAGCCACCTGGCCACCGACGGCTACCTGCCCCGCCAGCTGCGCACGCGCGGTGACCGGCTGGGCTTCTCCAACGGCATCCTGTCCCTGGGCGTCGCCGCGGTGCTGCTGGTCCTGGTGTTCCAGGGCGATGTCACGATCCTGATCCAGTTGTACGTGGTGGGAGTGTTCGTCTCCTTCACGCTGAGCCAGCTGGGCATGCTCAAGCACTGGAACCGCGAACTGGTCCCGGTCGCGGACCGGCGCATCCGCGCCGCGAAAAAGCGCCAGCGCCTGCTGAACCTGGTGGGCCTGGTGCTCTCCGGGCTGGTGCTGCTGATCGTGCTGGCCACCCGCTTCGTGCACGGCGCCTGGATCGCGGTGCTGGGTATCGTGCTGCTGATGTTCGTGATGAACTCGCTGCACCGCCACTACCAGCAGGTGGATGCCGAACTGTCCATCGAGGACGGAGGCCAGGCCACCGCGCTGCCGGCGCGCGTGCACGCCCTGGTGCTGGTCTCCACGCTGCGCAAACCGGTGCTGCGCGCCCTGGCCTTCGCCCGGGCCAGCCGCCCCTCGAAGCTCGAAGCGATCATCGTCGACGTGGAGCCGCAGAAGACCGAGCGCACCCTGCAGGACTGGGAGCGGCTGCGCATCCCGGTGCCGATCACGGCGCTGGCATCGCCCTACCGCGACATCCCCGGGGCGCTGATCGAGCACATTCGCTCGATCAAGCGCGAGTCCCCGCGTGATCTGATCGTGGTCTACATTCCCGAATACGTGGTCGGCCACTGGTGGGAGCAACTGGTGCACAACCAGACCGCCCTGCGGGTGAAGAACCGGCTGCACTACGAGCCCGGGGTGCTGATCGCCTCCGTGCCCTGGCGCCTGCTGAGCGCCAAGAACGCCCTGGGCGGCGGGCCGACCGAGGAATCCTCGGCCCACCGCGAACCCAAACCCCTGCCGAAGGACTAAATCCCGTGACCGAATCACCCACCCTGACCCTGCGCCTGGGCGCCATCGCCCACGGCGGACATACCGTGGCCCGCCACGAGGGGCGGGTCATCTTCGTCCGCCACGGCATCCCCGGCGAACTGGTCACCGTCCGGCTGACCGAGAGCGGCGAGAACGCCAAGTTCTGGCGTGCCGACGTCGTGGAGGTGCAGGAGGCCAGCGAGCACCGCGTCCCGCATTTCTGGGCCGCGGCCGACGCGCTGCGCCGCCGCGACCCGGTGGGCGGCGCCGAATTCGGCCACATCACCCTGGAGCACCAGCGCGAGCTGAAGGCCGCGGTGGCCGCCGAGCAGCTGACCCGGCTGGGCGGCCTGAAGGCCGAGGACTACAACTTCCCGGCCGTGCAGCCGGTGGCCGGGCAGGACGACGGCCTGGGCTGGCGCACCCGCATGTCCTACTCGGTGGACGCCGACGGCAAGCTGGCCATGAGCGGTTTCCGCAGCAATACGCTCACCGCCATCGACTCCATGCCGCTGGCCCACCCGGCCATCGAGCGTACCGGACTGTATGCGATGGACTTCAGCGGTATCGAGCGAGTGGAGGCCGCGGTCTCCAGCGCGGACGACGCCAACGTACTGATCCTGCTGGCCGAGTCCCGCCCCGGCGCGGCCCGCAAGGCGGCCCGCCAGTTCCCCGAGGGCGTGAACGTGGCGGCCTTCAGCCAGCAGGGCGGCTCGGCCGCCGACGGCCGCGGCGAGCTGCAGGCGCTGGCCGGGCGCAGCTGGCTGCAGGAGTCAGTGCTGGGGGAGGGCTTCCGCATCACCGGCGAGGGCTTCTGGCAGGTGCACCGCGCCGCGGCCACCGTGCTGAGCGAACGGGTCCTGGAACTGACCGAACCGGCGCGCGGCGAGCAGATCGCGGACCTGTACGCCGGGGCGGGCCTGTTCTCGCTGCCGCTGGCGAAGGCCGTGGGTCCCGAGGGGCGCGTGTTCTCCATCGAGGGCGCGCCGGGCACCTACGCCGATGCCAAGAAGAACCTGCGCGAGCTGCGCCAGGCCAGCGTCATCCGCGGCCGCGTGGAACGCGTGCTGCGCCAGGTCGCCCGCGACGCCCAGCTCGATGCGGTCGTGCTCGACCCGCCGCGGGCCGGAATCGACAAGCAGGTGGCCGCCGAATTGGGTTCCAGTGGTGTTTCGCGCATTTGTTACGTCTCCTGCGACCCGGCATCTTTCGCCCGGGATACCGCTCGGTTGACCTCCCGTGGCTACGAATTAGCACACATGGAGATTCACGATTTGTACCCGCACACCCACCACATGGAGTCGATCGGGCTCTTTGTACGCCGTTAGACCGGCGAATATTGCCGTTTGGACACGAATTTGGCGGAAAATTATCCCTGTTCATTCTTTTTGTCCTAGTTGGCGATAGACTGTTTTTAGCTCTGCAACGATACAAGCATGAGAATCTCAGTTAGGAACTCCTAACTGGAATGCGAGTGTGTGCGTGCAACAGAATGAGTGTCTGGCGAGAGGAGTCCCACGTGAGCAATGTGGACAGCTTCGGTGCCAAGGGCGTACTTGACGTCAATGGAACCGAATACGAAATTTACCGACTGAATACGGTCGAAGGCTCAGAAAGCCTTCCCTACAGCCTTAAGGTTCTTCTGGAGAACCTGCTTCGCACCGAAGATGGTGCGAACGTTACCAGCGAGCACGTCAAGGCGCTGGGACAGTGGGATGCTTCGGCGCAGCCGAACACCGAAATCCAGTTCACCCCGGCCCGTGTGATCATGCAGGACTTCACCGGCGTTCCATGTGTTGTCGACCTTGCCACCATGCGCGAGGCCGTCAAGGAACTGGGCGGCGACCCAACCCGTGTGAACCCACTGGCTCCTGCCGAAATGGTCATCGACCACTCGGTGCAGATCGACACCTTCGGTTTCGAAGGCGCCGTCGAGCGCAACATGGAGATCGAGTACCAGCGCAACGGGGAGCGTTACCAGTTCCTGCGCTGGGGCCAGACCGCGTTTGACGACTTCAAGGTCGTCCCACCGGGCACCGGCATCGTGCACCAGGTCAACATCGAGTACCTGGCTCGCACCATCATGACCCGCGAGGTCGACGGCGTACTGCGTGCCTACCCGGACACCTGCGTCGGCACCGACTCGCACACCACCATGGTCAACGGCCTGGGCGTGCTGGGCTGGGGCGTTGGCGGCATCGAGGCTGAGGCAGCGATGCTCGGCCAGCCTGTCTCCATGCTGATCCCGCGTGTTGTCGGCTTCAAGCTCTCGGGCGAGATCCCGGCCGGCGCGACCGCCACCGACGTGGTGCTGACCATCACCGAAATGCTGCGCAAGCACGGTGTTGTGGGCAAGTTCGTCGAGTTCTACGGTGAAGGCGTGGCAGCAGTGCCGCTGGCCAACCGTGCAACCATCGGCAACATGTCCCCTGAGTTCGGTTCGACCGCAGCCATGTTCCCGATCGACGATGTCACCCTGGACTACCTGCGCCTGACCGGCCGCAGCGAGGAGAACATCGCACTGGTCGAGGCTTACGCCAAGGAACAGGGCATGTGGCACGATCCAAGCCGCGAGATCCGTTTCTCGGAGTACATGGAACTGGACCTGTCCACCGTGGTTCCATCGATCGCCGGCCCGAAGCGTCCGCAGGACCGCATCGAGCTGTCGAGCTCGAAGGAGCAGTTCCGCAAGGACCTGCACAACTACGTGTCGGACACCGAGGACACCCAGGGCGCAGGCCGCCCATCGGTCGCCGTCGAGGTCACCAAGGAAGATGGAACCCAGTTCACCCTGGACCACGGCCTGGTCTCGATCGCATCGATCACCTCGTGCACCAACACCTCCAACCCTTCGGTGATGCTTGCAGCAGCAGTGCTGGCTCGCAACGCCGCCGAGAAGGGCCTGTCCTCCAAGCCATGGGTCAAGACTTCGGTCGCCCCGGGCTCGAAGGTCGTCACCGAGTACTACGAGGCTTCCGGCCTGCTGCCATACCTGGAGAAGCTCGGCTTCTTCGTGGTCGGCTACGGCTGCGCCACCTGCATCGGCAACTCCGGTCCGCTGGATGCCGAGATCTCCGAGGCCATCCAGGCCAACGACCTCGCCGCCACCGCAGTGCTATCGGGCAACCGCAACTTCGAAGGCCGCATCAACCCGGACGTGAAGATGAACTACCTGGCTTCCCCGCCACTGGTCATCGCCTACGCCCTGGCCGGCACCATGGACTTCGACTTCGAGACCGATTCGCTGGGCAAGGACACCGAGGGCAACGACGTCTTCCTGAAGGACATCTGGCCATCGCCGGTCGAGGTCCAGCAGATCATCGACTCGTCGATCGACAAGGAGATGTTCGCCAAGGGCTACGAGGGAGTCTTCGAGGGCGACGCCCGCTGGAAGGCACTGGACACCCCTGAGGGTTCGACCTTCGCATGGGACGAGAAGTCGACCTATGCCCGCAAGGCACCGTACTTCGACGGCATGACCGCCGAGCCGCAGCCTGTCCAGGACATCGACGGCGCCCGCGTGCTGTTGAAGCTGGGCGATTCGGTCACCACCGACCACATCTCGCCTGCAGGTTCCTTCAAGTCGGAGACCCCGGCTGGTCGCTACCTGATCGAGAACGGCGTGGATCGCAAGGACTTCAACTCCTACGGCTCGCGCCGTGGCAACCACGAAGTCATGATCCGCGGTACCTTCGCGAACATCCGCATCAAGAACCAGCTGCTGGACGGCGTCGAGGGTGGCTTCACCCGCGACTTCACCCAGGAAGGTGCTCCGCAGTCGTACGTGTACGACGCTGCAGAGAACTACAAGGCCGCCGGCACTCCGCTGGTCGTCCTGGGCGGCAAGGAATACGGTTCGGGCTCCTCGCGTGACTGGGCCGCCAAGGGCACCGCACTGCTGGGCGTCAAGGCTGTCATCACCGAGTCCTTCGAGCGCATCCACCGCTCGAACCTGATCGGCATGGGCGTTCTGCCGCTCCAGTTCCCAGAAGGCGAGTCGGCTGACTCGCTGGGTCTGACCGGCACCGAAACCTTCGCAGTCTCCGGCGTCACCGAACTGAACAACGGTGTCACCCCGAAGACCTTGAAGGTCACCGCAACCGCTGAAGACGGCAAGGTCGTCGAGTTCGACGCAGTCCTGCGTATCGACACCCCGGGTGAAGCAGACTACTACCGCAACGGTGGCATCCTGCAGTACGTGTTGCGCCAGATCGCAGCCGCCAACTAAGGATCCCGCTTCGATCCTTGATCGACGTGAACCCTAGGTAGTTCCGCAACCCGGAACACCGTGAGACCCAAGGCCCCGGCCTTGGGTCTCACGGTGTTAAACGTGCAAGAATGTTCGGGCAGCGAGCAGCTGCCCGGATACGCCCGGTCCGCCAACCAGCCCTGCCATGGTGAAAGCAGCGATGCGCGAGATGAGGACTCGAAAACTCCTTCTTGATCAATTCTTGGATTCAGCGCAACTCGATGCGGTCGAACGCTGGCTGCCTGACTGCACCGTGGTCGCGGACCTCTCCTGGCATGAGACCGATACCCTGGTCCTGCACCTGCGTACCCCCGGAAGCGACTACATCCTCAAAAGCGCCGGAGCCGTGAACCATCATTTCGAGCGGGAACTTGTCGCCCACAGCGGGCCGACGGCGGCACTGGTCGAGTCGGGGTTCGGCGCTGCGCTGCGTTTCGCCGATTCCCGGGCCAGGCTCATGATCCTCGAATATCTTCCCGGACGCCTCAGCGAGCACACCGCACGGGAACTGGACCCGGAATTCCACCGCCAGGCTGGACACGCCCTGCGAACCCTGCACCAGGGCACGGGGTGGCTCGACGCAGAATACGAATCGAAGCTGCTGGCCGTGAGCCTGAAGCGGCTGGGACAAGGGCACCGGATCGAACCGGAGAACGAACGCCGGGCCTACGAGGCCCTGCGGGCCTACCGGCCGCGGCCGGTCCGGCTGGTTCCAACCCACGGCGACTGGCAGCCGCGCAACTGGTTGAGCGACCATGGAAACTTGAAGGTCATCGATTTCGGCCGTTTCGACTACCGTGCACCGTCCACCGACCTGGTGCGCCTGGCCAACCAGCAATGGCTGGGGCGCCCCGAGCTTGAAATGGCTTTCCTGCAGGGCTACGGCGGCGACCCGCGACAGGCACGCAGCTGGCCGATCGAATGCCTGCATGAGGCTATCGGCACGGTCGTCTATGCCTACCGCCTCGGCGCCGAGGACTTCGAAGCCCAGGGCCAGCGCATGCTCGGCCGGGCCTTGCAGCTTGCCGGGTGCTGAAGACCGCCAGGCCGGCATCGGCCACCCGCCGGTGATCCACGGTGCCGGCAGCCTTATTCGGAACGCGCGGTGCGCAGCATCTTCAGGGTGTCCCGGACAGCGAAGATCCGGTGCCGAAGTCCGTGGGCGCCGAAGGGCTCCAGCGAGATGAGCATGCGGATCCGTCCGAGCAGTCCCATCCGCAGCTTCGCACGCCGGGTGCCGAGCTCCGCTGCAGCCCGCGGGAGCTGCTCGAAGATCGACCGCCCTGCGGGAACGTCCCGCCGGATGACCAGCGGAACCCAGCTGCCATCGATCCTGGCCCGTGCCCGGTATTCCCACGCGGTGGCGGTGCGCACGACGCCGCCGGCGGCCAAGGGGATCGGAGGCTTCCCGCGCCGCCCGGTGATAAACCCGGTCACGGTTCCGGGCTGCATATCATCCAGCGGCAGCCACACGGTCAGCTGCACCCCGAACCCATGCCCGGACAGCTGTTCGTTCCAGCTGACGCCAACGGGCCCATCGGTCATGGCGGTGCATCGGTAATCGGCGTGAACCCCTTCCGGCCGAGACCGCTCAAGATAGGCGACCGCGTCCCGGTAGCCCATGGACATCAGCGTGGACGCGCTGATCCGCCCCAGATAGAAGACAGGGTCCAGCGGCAGCGGGTGCTCCGGTTTGACGACATGCAGGACGAATTCACGTCCAGCGGCCTTGGCCTGCTCGAAATCGGCCAGCAGCCCGCCGGTGGCGCTCATTTCGATCATGTGCACGTACTGTTCCAGCGGGCCGTTGCCCCAGTACGGGGAGTTGCCCACGCACCAGACCAACCAGATTTCCCTAGCGCCATGATCCAGCGTAGCGGTGATATTCGCATCCCGGATCCACGCCGCATCGGTCCAGGTGGCCCCGTCGCGATGCAGCGGGGCGGTGAAAATCGGCAAGCTCATGCCCGCCGCCAGCAGCTGCGGGTCCACGTCTTTGGATGAGACCGCGATGCTTCGCTTTTCGGTGAAGTTGGCGATGTTGAACGTCCCGGGAATTTTGCTTTTCCGGATGGCCTCCACATCCACCCCCATGGAGGGGAAGAGCTTCGTCACCATGGCTTCGGGGCCGGAAAGCGCCGGCAGGTTCCACGGCCCCCGCAGGTAGTCGCGCAGCGGCAGCGGCGAGGAGAAATGGGAGACCTTCACCGAGGCCCAATGCTTCATCATCTGGTCTGCATCCTGCCCGGACAGCATCATGGCGGTGTTCAGGATTCCGCCGGAGGTCCCGTCCACATGGGTGAATTCCAGGCCCGCTTCCTCGAGGGCCTTGAGCACGCCAGCCTGCCAGGCGACGCGCATGCCGCCGCCGGCCAGGACCAGCGAGCGTTTCACCGCTGCGTCCGTTCATACTTCGGGAGCATCTTCGCGCCTAGGCCGGCGGCCAGCACCGCGGCCGAGAGCAGGTCGAACGCGGCGACGGCCAGCGCCCGGCGGGCGAAAACACCGCGGCGCACCCCGCTCGTGACCGCGCCGACCGCGCCGGCCTTCTGCAGCACCGACCAGAACAGCGCCAGGCGCATCGACTGGCGGCAGAGCATCGAGTGGGTCAACAGCCCGCCGGTGACCGTCATGAACATCCCGACCGTCCCGAACAGCTGGCGGGTCGCCGGCGAATTCTCCGCCCCGACGAGTCTCAGCACGAGCCCCGGAGCTGCTGCCTGGCTTGCCCCGGACACCACGGTGACAGCACCGATGCCAAGCGCCGCGCGATCCAGCAGCGAGCCGGAACAGGATTTAACTGATGTGCGTTTCATGGCAGTGCCTCCCATAATTCATGGCCCGTCAGCAGATAACCGACCGCGGCCGCCCAGTAAACCAATGCTGCGTAGAATCTCGCCCAGTTGCGCGAGACCCACTGGCGCATCTTTGCGCGCAGTTCGGACTCGTCGGTCACCGCACCGGTCAGCAGCTGCTGGTTGACCGGACGCATGGACAGCGCATACCACAAGGCCAGGAACATGTATGCCGCGGCGGTGGCGATGGCGAAGGCCAGCGCCCACACGTGGGTGCGGCCCAGCCACATCTGGACCAACGGGGCGACCAGCAAGGGGAGGAACATGATCCCCAGGAAACGGGTGATCGCCGTGATGGGCACAGCGAAGACCGTCGACAGCTCATCGAGCCGCAAGCCGAGAAATACCGGACGCAGGAAGAACTGCGCCACCGTCATGAATCCGAGATACAACGATGCCCCAAAGACGGTGACCAGTGCCGAAACCAGCGCGGTCCAGGCCAGTGCCGCGCTCATTGGACTCGGCTTTGGTCCCGTTGCGGAGGGTCGGGCCATTCTTCGCCCAGCCCCAGCCCGACCACCGAATCCATGCCATCCCCGCCGTAGGGGGCGCGGTCACGGCCGTACTGGAACCATGCCTCGTAGTGGTCATCCAGCACCCCGTGCGAATCGGGAATATACAGGGTGAACACCGGCTGCGGGTCGAAATCCAACCCGGCCAGCCCTGCCACCTGCGGCAGGTCCCCGAACTCCAGCCGCGCCTTGGCCTGCCGGCCGATCGACACGTCGGCGGTGCCCTGGAAATAGATGCTCGACTTGTAGAGCATGCCGCGGAACGAGCAGTAGTTCACCGCACCGACCTTGATCGGCAGCGCGGTGGGCGCCGGGCGGTCGATCTCCACCAGCGCGCCCTTCACCCCGTCCAGCTCGTAGGCGCTGGACACCGTCTGGTCCGTCACCTTGAAGTCGAGGCTGGCCTGGTGCTTTGGCATGCCCCAGATGCCCTTGCCGCCCTTGACCGAGATCTCCGTGCTCACCGGCAAATCCACCACGTACTGCCCCAGGTTCAGGGTTTTCTGGAACAGCATGGGCAGCAGCGGCGGCGCCGGACGCATGCCGCGGGTGACCGCCAGGGCCAGCGAGTACTCGATGTAGGCGCCGATATCCGTGGCCAGGTAGTTGATCACGGTGACCATCAGCAGCGATTTCCCTCCCGGCAGGCGGAACGGATGCAGCTCCTCGCCGGGGATCAGCCGCGCGGCCGCTTTGGCGTCGACGGGGAACGCGGTCATCAGGACCGGCGAGGGCTCGGAGTTCACCGGCAGCAGGTAGCTGATGCCGTCCACGGTGGCCTTCTGCCCGGACAGCTGCCGCTGGCGAGCCGGCAGCGCGGAGGGCAGCAGGCGCAGCGCCGAGCGCAGCGGGGGTAGCAGATTCATGATGCAAGCTCCTGAAGGATCAGAGGATAGGTGTCGCGCCAGGCGTCCCTGCCGAAAATAAGGTCCAGATGCCCGTAGCCGGGAATCACGTGCAGCGAATGCTTCCCGGGGGCGTAGTGGTCGAAGAACTCGTAGGTGCGCCGCTGCCCCTGCGGCAGGAAGCAGCGGTTGTCCGCGCCGGCGATGAAGGAGAACCGCGCCTCGGTGCGCGGCGGCCCGTCCACCAGCGAAGCGGGAAGCTGGCTGCGCTTCCCGGTGGGCACCAGGTATCCTGCCTTGACGCTGTCGGCCATCTGGCGGAAGAAGGACAGCGGGGCACCGGCGAACTCCCCGACGATCCAGCGGTGGGTGGCGTCATCCAGGTTCGCGTGGGACCACAGGGCCGGGTGCCCTGCCCCGTAGGTGAAGGACACCAGCCGGCAGACGGTGTTGTCGCATTCGTGGTGGGTCAGCTTCACCCCTGAACGCACGATACGCGAGAAATACCCCTGGGACTTGTAGCCCCAGCGCGGGGAGAGCATCGGGGTGAACCCGCCCAGCAGCGGCAGCAGGTGGGTGATCTTCTGGCGGGACACCCACGGGACGTCCACGAACAGCGAGGAGGCATTGGAGACGATGGTGCTCACCTGCGGCAGCAGCCCGGCCACGGCCGCGATGGTGAAGGAGGTCGATCCCTGGCAGTGCACGAACGCCGCCAGCGACTCCGCCCCGGTGCGCGCCAGCACCTCGCGCACCGCCGCCGGATGGTCGAACACTGCCGCGTCATCCAGCGTCCAGGCCACCGGCGGCAGGTCGATGGACGCGCGCCAGTTCAGCATCCACACGTCCCAGCCCTCGTCCAGCAGGGCGTCCACCAGGGTGCGGGCGATCGGCGGACGGAACAGCTCGGCGCGCACCCCGGCCCCGTGCACCAGCAGCACCGGCCCGCGCGGGGCGTCCGGGCAACGGCGCGAGGATACGTGGATGAGTGTCAGCGGCAGCCCGTCGTCGGCCGAAAACTGCACCACCTCGGTCGCATGATCGGCGCGGGTTGTCTGCACTGTGGTCATTGGACACCTCCCGGGGTGCTGAAGCCGTTGATGCTCACAATGATCGGATCCTCCAGCAGGCGCAGCTGCGGCAGCCCGCCGGCGGGCACCGGGCGCATCTGGTTCCGGGTGCTGGGCCCGGTCTCCCAGTCGTGGACGACGGTGTCGGCAATCACCGGATAGATCACCAGGGTGCCGTCCTCGCGCAGGTGCATCCGCAAGAACCCCTTGCCTTCCTCATAGGCCAGCGCCGTCATCTTCAGCCGGCCCACCGCCCCGGGCGGGGCGAACATCAAATGCAGGGCGAAGGCCATCGTGCCGGCGGCCGCGCCCAGCACCGTGGCGTAGACCGCGGCCAGCAGCACGGTGATCCACCCGGCGCTCCAGCTCCGCTGCCAGGGCAGGGCGATGAGCCCCGTGAAGATGCCCGACGCCAGCAGCAGCTGCACCCCGACAAGGAGCAGCGGCTGCACCAGCGGGCTGGATCTCCCGGAGTCCCCGGGCCCGGCCTTGACCAGTCCCCGGGCGTTGCGCGCCAGCCACAGCAGCAGGGCCACCAGCAGCGGCACCACGAACAGGAACACCACAATGCCCACGGCGTGGACCCAGTCGCCCGAACCCAGCGCCTCGGGATACGAATCGCCGGTGATCCCGGAGAAAATGGTGCACAAAAACATGAAGCAGCCCAGATGCACCACACCCAGCCCGGTGCTGAACCACGGGTTGCGCCAGGGCAGGAAAAATTGGCTGAACGGGTTGGCCAGCTGCCAGTGCAGCGCCCGCTCCTGCGCGGGCGTCGGGTATACGGTGTCGGCCAGCGCATAGCGCTGGCGCTCGGCCGGATTCACCATCTCCCGCGAACCGGTGGGCGGCAGTAGCAGCTCGGGCGACAGGTGCCGGGCCCCCGAAAGGTAGGCCCCGCCCAGCCCGCAGGTCAGCAGCTGCTCGCGCCGCGGGTCTTCCGGCCCTGCCTGCTCATGCAGCTGGGCGTAGCGCGCGTAGTGGTGCTTGTCCCCAGTCAGCCGCACCCGGATCTGCGCCCCGGTGGGCGTCGATTCCCCGGTCGCCGGATCCGTCCGCCGCAACAGGTAGTGGTTCTCGAAGTAGCGCAGCGCGTTGTTCGCGTTCGGGTCGCCGTCCGGCAGCGTCCCGGTGGCCTCCCAGGTGGGGGAGGAAGCGCACAGGATGATCGCGTCGCCCGGCTTCAGGTGCCGCGTCACCTCCGCCTCGAAGTACTGCAGCTGCGGCCGGTCGATGTAGCTGCCCAGTTCGCTGTCCAGCGCCACCAGCCACCAGGTCTTCTGCACGGTGTTGGCTTCCAGGTTCGTCAGCCGCGCGGCGAAGTAGCCGCGGGACTGCAGGGTCTGCCACCCGCCGATCTTCGCCTGCTGGCAGAAGATGCGTTCGAAGGCCGTCAGCCCGTCGTACCAGTCGTGGTTTCCGGGCAGCGCCAGCAGCGCGGCCGGCGGCCCCGGGAGCGACGCGGCCCGGTAGGGGCGCACCAGCCGGTCCTCGTAGGCGCGTTCGGACGCCGCGGGGTAGACCTCGTCACCGCCCATGACCAGCAGCTGCGACTTGGGCAACGCCACCTGCGGCCGGCCGGGATCCGCGGCCTGGACCTGCAGCTCGGGCTGGGCCAGCGCCCAGGCCATGGTGTAGGTCGCGTCGAAGCCGTCGCCCAGGTCAGCGATGAAGTCGATCCAGCGGCCCTGCTCCTGCGGCGGGAAGCCGCCCAAGTCCAGGGCCCGCTGCGGAAAGATGCTCTGCGTTTCCCGGTTGTCCATGAACCCCAGGAAGACGTGGGCGGCCAATGACTGGATGCCGGTGCGCAGCAGCTCGGGCGGGGACAGCCAGCGCACCGCCGGCCGGGGGCGGAACCCCAGTTCATGCTCGAACTGCGCCAACTCATGCTGGTTCATGATCAGGCTTCCCGGAGCGGCGCGGTGCAAGGTAGCTGCGGTACAGCGACCCGAGGAATAGCCCTCCGAAGGCCGACAGCGCCTGGAGTTTGCGCGGCCCCTGCGCCCTGAAGGTCGTGAGCTGGCGTGCGAAGTCCAACGGCTCGATGTACAGGACGCCGGATCCCAGCACCGCCGGGTCCTCGGAGGCCAGCAACCCGGAGGCCGCGGGCAGTTCCGGAGGCGGCGGGAAGACGTGTCCGTCCAGCAGCTGCACGAACAGCGTCGTGGTGTCCGGCCAGAGGTCGAGGCCCGGCCCGTCCTGGATGTCCTTGAACCCCACCATGGTCAGCTTCCGCCCGCCGGGGGACTGGATGTGCAGCCGGTACAGCATCAGCCGGCGCTGTTGCCCGTCGGGCACAAACAGGTTGAACCAGCCGCGCAGCACCGGGCAATGCCCGCCCAGCACGTCCGCGTCGAGGAAGCCCTCGGCGCTCGCCGGGTGGCGTGGGTCGTCGGTGAAGCGCTCGATGTCCTTGGCGGTGATGGTCAGGGTGAACATCATCCGCTCATGGCGCAGCGACGCCTGCTCCAGGCCGGATTTCGGTTCGCCCACACCCAGGGTGACGTGCCCGCGCATGGTCTCCGTGAACGCCACCGAGGTGGCCCGGGGATTCAAGAGCCCGGCCGGATCCTGCGCGTCCGTGGCGGTGTCCTCGGCAGCTGCGTCGGCGGGGGATGCCCCGGCCGCGGCGCCAGGGGAGGCCCACTGCTGGTCGAGCAGGTGCTCGCAGGCCCGGTCCGCCATCGCGGCGATGGTCAGCGACGGATTCGGGCCGACCGGACCCGGCATGGCGGCGCCGTCCACCACGTACAGGCCCGGCTGGCCGTACACCGCGGACCACGGGTCGCAGACCCCGACCCTGTCGTTCGCGCCGATCGGCGCCCCGCCCAGCGGATGCACCGTGACCACGCGCTGGGCCTTCCACAGCGGGTTGTCCTTGAAGGCGGCGCCCAGCTGGTCGCCGATGCCGCGCATGGTGCCGCGCACGGATTCGAAGTACTCCTGTGATGTGGACAGCGTCCAGTCCGCGGCCAGGCGGCCCTCGCGCAGGTATATGCGCCCGTCGGGCACATCCCGGCCCATGCCCAGCAGCGGCAGCGCGGTGCTGGAGAAGCTCCCCGGGCCCAGCGCCATGGCCAGGTCGGCGGAGATGCTGCTGCGGTTCTGCTGGAACAGCCGGTTCTCGATGATCTTCGCTGCCACCTTGCCGGCGCGCGGCAGGGCCTGGCGGAACTGCGAGAGCTCCATGAGCCAGTTGAAGAATGCCGGGTAGCCGGCGTCCTGCAGGTAGTAGCCGCGTCCGGTGGCCCCGTTGCCGTCCGCTGCGTCCGCGACCCGCACGGTGCTGGTGATGACCGGGCCGTGGTTGCCGTAGAGCCGGCGCGGGATCGTGCGGCCCTCCACCTGTTCGCTGGCGTTGAACAGCAGCCCCAGCAGGTCTCCGTTGCTGCTGAATCGGGTGCCCAGCGCCGGGCTGATCCCGGGCAGGGTCATCCGGTTGCGCAGCAGCAGGTAGCTGGTGCCAAAGGTGCCGGCGGCCAGCAGCAGCTTGGCGCAGCGGATCAGCCGTTCGGGCAGGTCTCCGGTGGCGGCGGGGTGCTGCGGGTCGTGGACGACGTAGCGCACCAGCCAGCTGCCGTCGGTCTCGCGGGAGAAGCCGCGCACCTCGTGCAGCGTGCGGAGATCGGCGTTGCCGGTTGCCGCCGCCGCGGAAAGGTAGTTGTGGTCCAGGGTGTTCTTGGCCCCCGAGTTGCAGCCCAGATCGCATTCGCCGCACAGCGTGCAGGTGGTGCGGGGCTTGCCGTGGATGTTGCCGTAATCCGCCAGCGGCAGCATCCTGCCCGGCTGGGCGGGGGAGCTTGCATCGGTGGAGAAGCTCACCGCCAGCGGCGGACGGAACACCGTGTGGCCGCCGGCCCGGGCGGCCTGCTCGAAGGCGTTGGTCTTGGCGGTGTCAGGGTAGGGGTAGCGGTTCACGCCGATCATGTCCTCGACGCGCTGGTAGTGCTGCTCCAGGTCCCGGTACCCGATGGGCCAGGATTCATAGCCGCCGCCGGGCAGCGGGGATTCGTTGACGAACCACTTCTCGTCCTTGCGCAGCAGCACGTTCGCGTAGATCAGCGAGCCGCCGCCCAGGCCGCTGGAGACCAGCCCCTCCAGGCCGCGCAGTGTCCAGGCGTCGAACAGCCCGTAGAGTTTTTCGCTCGGATCCCAAAAGGCGGTGGCCAATTCCGCCGGGGAGCGGGCGAAATCGCCGGGCCCGTAGGATCGGCCGCGTTCCATCAGGACCACTTGCTTGCCGGCCTCGGCCAGGCGGTAGGTCGCCACCGAACCGCCGAACCCCGAACCGACCACAACTGCATCTACATATTCCGTCGGCACCCGGCCGGCACGAATTTCCCCCATGTCCCCCTCCTGGGAAGACCTAGCAGATTCGCGAGGTGGATAGCCTCGTGTCCAGAATTAGGCTCATCTTACCTACGCCGGACGAGTGTGGAAAGAGGGAAACTCGACAGCTTCTAGTTTCTTTTCCGTCGTCGTGACCGCGGTCGAACTGGGCGTAGCCAACATCATCATCGAAAAATTGGTTTCAGCCCAAAAGGTGGCGGATAATGGGAGCAGTCAAGTGCGCGATAGACTAGTTGTTTCGCACGGACTTGCGGTGCCCGCACGGGCAGAAATGTGAAGGGGATGACTGTGTCTTTACTCGAGACCATAAAGAAACCAAGCGACCTGCGGGCGCTTACCCTGGATCAGCTCACCCAGCTGGCGCAGGAGATCCGCGCCTTCCTCATCGACAACGTCGCCCGCACCGGCGGCCACCTGGGCCCGAACCTCGGTGTGGTGGAACTGACCATCGCCATGCACCGCGTGTTCGATTCCCCGACCGACTCCATCGTGTTCGACACCGGCCACCAGTCCTACGTGCACAAGCTGCTGACCGGACGCCAGAATTTCCAAACGCTGCGCCAGCAGGGAGGCCTGTCCGGATACCCCGACCGCGGCGAATCCGAGCACGACATCGTCGAGTCCTCCCACGCCTCGTCCTCGCTGTCCTGGATCGACGGCATCTCCCGGGCCAACAAGCTGACCGGCCGCACCGAAAGCTACGCGGTGGGCCTGGTGGGCGACGGCGCGCTGACCGGCGGCATGGTCTGGGAAGCGGTGAACAACATCGCCGCGGACAAGGAGCGCAAGGCCGTGATCGTGGTCAACGACAACGGACGCTCCTACGCCCCGACCATCGGCGGTCTGGCCGACCAGCTCGCGGGCCTGCGCCAGCAGCTGGACAAGGTCCGTACCCACCCGGCGTATGAAACCGCCATGGACAAGCTCAAGGGCAGGCTGAAGGATTCCGGCCCGGTCGGCAACTTCACCTACAAGTCGCTGCACGCCACCAAGAAGGGCATCAAGGACTGGTGGGCCCCGCAGGGACTCTTCGAGGACCTGGGCCTGAAGTACATCGGCCCGATCGACGGCCACAACCTCGCCGCCGTGGAGGAAGCACTCCAGCAGGCCAAGCAGTACGGCGGCCCCGTGCTGGTGCATGCGCTCACCGAAAAGGGCCACGGCTACGCGCCGGCCCTGGCCGACGAGGCGGACCAGTTCCATGCCGTGGGCGTCATCGACCCGGCCACCGGCGCCCCGGTCGCCAAGCCCAGCGCGCAGAGCTGGACCAGCGTCTTCGGCGACGAGATCGCCAAGATCGCCGACGAGCGCGAGGACGTCGTGGCGATCACCGGGGCCATGCTGCTGCCGGTGGGGCTGAAGAAGATGTCCGACGCCCACCCGGACCGCGTGCTGGACGTCGGCATCGCCGAGCAGCATGCCATGACCACCGCCGCCGGCCTGGCCTTCGGCGGGTTGCACCCGGTGGTGTGCGTCTACGCCACCTTCCTGAACCGCGCCTTCGACCAGCTGCTGATGGACGTCGCGCTGCACAAGGCCGGGGTCACCATCGTGCTGGACCGCGCCGGCGTCACCGGCCCGGACGGAGCCAGCCACCACGGCATGTGGGACATGGCGCTGACCCAGATCATCCCGAACCTGCATCTGGCCGCACCGCGCGACGCCACCCGCCTGCGCGAGGAACTGCGCGAAGCCATGGACATCAACGACGCCCCGAGCGTGGTCCGCTTTTCCAAGGGCTCGGTGGGCGAGGAAGTCGAGGCCATCGACCGGCTGCCCGACGGCGTGGACGTGCTGGCCCGGCTGGGCGACCGCGCCGCGCCCGACGTGCTGATCATCTCCGTGGGCGCGATGAGCGAGCTGTCCCTGGACGTGGCCGCGCGGCTGAACAGCCAGGGCGTCTCGGTGACGGTGGTCGACCCGCGCTGGGTGCTGCCCATGCCGTCCTCCGTGATTTCGCTGGCCGCCCGCCACCGCATCGTGGTCTGCATCGAGGACGGGGTGCGCGCTGGCGGCGTGGGCTCGCGCCTGCGCACCGAAATGCGCGCCGCCGGGGTGGACACCGCGCTGAACGAGGTCGGCCTGCCCACCAAGTTCCTGGCCCACGGCACCCGCGCCGAAGTGCTGGAGCGCGTGGGGCTGACCGCCCAGCAGGTCGCCCGCGATACGCTGGCCCAGGTGCTGGGCACCAAGGTCCCTTTCGCCCGACCGCTGCCCGGCCAGGACCTGCCCACCGGACAGATCCCCAAGCTGTGAGCGCCAAGCCCGGTTGCCCCGAGCACCTGCCGCGCAACCCCCAGGCCGTTGCCGTCGGAGCACTGGTGGTGGCGCGCGCCTGGAAGTACGACGCCAGCCCGCATTGGGTGGTGCCCGGTTTCTACCTGGGGAGCGACGACTACGGCCACTGGGTCCACCAGCCCGCCGGCTCGCTGGTCTCCCGGCCGGGCACCGCGCACCTGGCCGCCTGCGACGCGCTGTGCCTTTTCCCGTCCGAGGGACAGTGGATCGCCACGCTGTACGACGACCCGGATGAGGATTTCGACGTCTACATCGACCTGGCCGGCGGCATTGGCTGGCAGCAGATGAAGCGCGGCGCCTGGGAAGTGAACTCCATCGACCTGGACCTGGACGTGATCCGCTCGCACAGCCGCGGCACCTTCCTGGACGACGAGGACGAGTTCGAGCAGCACCGGCTGGAAATGGGCTATCCCGAGGCATTGCAACGCTCGATCCGCGCTGAAAGCCGCAGGCTGCTTGACGCCGTGCGCGCGGATGCGGCGCCGTTCACCGCGGAGCACCGGCGGCACTGGCTGGAGCGGGCCCGCACCCTGCAGCGCGTCGGCTGAGCCGGCCCGACGCACCGAAACCATGCAAGACACCGAGACACCAACCCCTGGGGGAGACCGATGGCAATCATTCGCACATACCGGATGAACGAGAAGAACGAACTGCAGTTCCGCGAAGCGTGGTTCCAGCAGTTCGAGGACGACGAGCTGGGCCAGTTCGTGATCAACCACGGACCGGTAGGCCACATGTCGCAGACCAGCCAGGTGCAGGACGTCACCGCCGACCGCGCCGACGAGCTGTTCGCCGGCTTCGTCGCGGCCTGCGCCGCCGAGGACTACAAGGAGCTCGCCGACGAGGAGCAGTCCTGGGTCATCGTGCAGTACGCGCTGAAGACCGCCGAGGGCACCGCGCGCGACAAGTACCTGCAGAACAAGGCCACCGAAGCGCTGACCGGCCACCTGGCCTGGCGCGGACTGGGCACCGTGGAATCCAGCGACTTCGGCAACCGCAAGCTGAACATCCGCATCCTCACCCCGGCCCCGAAGCTCGCGGTCAACGCCGTCAAGGTCTGCATCCGCGAAGCGAAGCTGGACTTCACCAAGATGGTCATCGCCACCGCGCCGTACGACGGCCTGGACAAGGCGCGCATGGCCTACCCGATGCCGCCCAAGCCGTTCAGCCTCGACTAGGCGCCGCAACCCATGCCGACGCCGGCGTTCAGCATCCAGCCACTGGAACCGGCAGATTACCCGACCGTGCGCGAACTGTCCCGAAGCCTGGGGCGGCGCAGTGCACCGGAGCGCTTCGCGCCCGGCGGCTGCCTGCTGGGCGCCACGTCGGAGAACGGGCGCCTGGTCGGCTGGGCCAAGGCGCAGTGGTGGGATCCGCAGGATCCGGTGGCCCCGGCGGGCTACTACCTGGGCGGGGTCGAGGTCGACCGCCGCTGGCGGCGCCGCGGCGTGGCCACGGCGTTGGGCCTGGCCCGGCTGCGCTGGGTGGCGCAGCGGGCGGATGCCGCCTGGTGCGTGGTGAACACGCGAAATAGCGCCTCGCTGGCGTTGCAGCGCCGCCTGGGGTTCACCGTCCGGGCGCGGGCCGCAAGCTTCGGCACGGTGGAGTTCACCGGGGGAGCGGGCCTGCTGCTGTGCCGGCCACTGGAAGAATTCGCGCCCCGCGACGGCGCGGACAACGACGAGCAGAAGTAAGGACACATGATTCCTCAAGAAGACCGGGACGAGAACCCCGGCGCCAAGCGCAAGCCGGTGCACATGGGTGCCACGCGGGTGCCGCTGCACCTGGTGTTCCAGGCCTGCGTGGGCGTCATCATCGGCATCGGCATCACCTCGCTGTTCTCCGGCATCGGCCATGCCCAGCTGGCGCTGGCCGGCGTGATTGTGGTGATCGCCGCCTGGATCGTCGAACAGGGCTTCCATCTGCCCGAACCGAACACCAGGACCGGCGCCCGGATCCGGCTGATCCTGCGCATCGTCTCGCTGGTCGGCTTCACCATTGCGGTCAGCCCGCTGCTGCAGCTGATCGAGGCGTAGCCGTGCCCGTCGAACAGGACAGGCGCAGGCGCACGCTGAAATCCCTGCTGTGGCCGGCCGCCCAGGTGCTGATCGGTTTCGCCGCGGGGCTCGTGCTGGCCAAGACGATGTCGCTGCCCGAGGAGCAGATCGCCCTGATCGGCACCGTGATCACACTGGTGACCTGGCTGACGGACGAGGCGGTGAAGCTCCCGTCGAAGCAAACCCGGCTCGGAGCGGTGCTGCATGGATCCCTCAGGTTCCTGTCGCTGGTCGGCTTCATCATGGCGCTGCAGTCCCTGGCTACGCTCAACGGGCTTGTCGCCTAGGCCGGCGCCCGCAGACCCAGGCGGCAAAAAGGCCCGGGCGGTTGCTTCCAGTCAAGGAAGCATCCGCCCGGGCCTTCGTCGTCTAATGACTCAGCGCAGGAGCCTAGTCGGTGCCGGAATCAAAGGCAGCCAGCTCGTTCACGCGGTCGGTGGCCAGCTCGTCGCTGTCCGCCGGGGTGGCGTCCACGATGGCGTCGGCTCCGCCGGCCTCCAGCGAGCCCACGAGCTTGGCGGTGGTGCCGCCGACCAGGCCCATGGCTGCGTACTGTTCCAGGCGGCCGCGGGAATCGGCGATGTCCAGGTTGCGCATGGTCAGCTGGCCGATGCGGTCCACCGGACCGAAGGCGGCGTCGCCCACGCGCTCCATGGACAGCTTGTCCGGGTGGTAGCTCAGGTTCTCGCCGGTGGTGTCGACGATGGTGTAGTCGTCGCCGCGGCGCAGACGGATGGTGACGGTGCCGGTGATGGCCGAGCCGACCCAGCGCTGCAGCGACTCGCGCAGCATCAGGGCCTGCGGGTCAAGCCAGCGGCCTTCGTACATCAGGCGGCCCAGGCGGCGGCCTTCGTTGTGGTAGCTGGCCACGGTGTCTTCGTTGTGGATCGCGTTGACCAGGCGCTCGTAGGCGATGAACAGCAGCGCCATGCCCGGAGCCTCGTAGATGCCGCGGGACTTGGCTTCGATGATGCGGTTCTCGATCTGGTCGCTCATGCCTAGGCCGTGGCGTCCGCCGATGATGTTCGCCTCGTTGACCAGGGCGACCGGGTCGACGAATTCCTTGCCGTTGATGGCGACCGGGCGGCCGGCGGAGAAGGTCACGGAAACATCTTCCGAAGCGATCTCGACGCTTTCGTCCCAGTACTTGACGCCCATGATCGGCTCGACGTTCTCGATCGAGCTGTTCAGCAGCTCCAGGGTCTTCGCCTCGTGGGTGGCGCCCCAGATGTTGGCATCGGTGGAGTAGGCCTTCTCGGCCGAGTCGCGGTACGGGAAGCCGTGGGCGACCATCCACTCGCTCATCTCCTGGCGGCCGCCCAGTTCGGCGACGAACTGCGGGTCGAGCCACGGCTTGTAGATGCGCAGCTTCGGGTTGGCCATCAGGCCGTAGCGGTAGAAGCGCTCGATGTCGTTGCCCTTGTAGGTCGAACCATCGCCCCAGACGTCCACGCCGTCCTCGCGCATGGCGCGCACCAGCAGGGTGCCGGTGACCACGCGGCCCAGCGGGGTCGTGTTGAAGTACGACTTTCCGCCCGAGCGGATGTGGAACGCGCCGCAGGCGAGGGCCGCGAAGCCCTCCTCGACCAGACCCGGCTTGCAGTCGACCAGGCGCGAGGCTTCGGCGCCGTACTCCAGGGCGCGGCCCGGAACTGCGTCGATGTCCGGCTCGTCGTACTGGCCGAGATCGCCGGTGTAGGTGTACGGGATGGCGCCGTTGTGGCGCATCCAGGCGACGGCAACGGAGGTGTCGAGGCCACCGGAGAACGCGATACCGACGCGCTCGCCTACGGGGAGATTGGTAAGAACTTTAGACATGTTTCCATCCTAATGGATAAATATGCATTGTAGTGAATTGAGACTGAATGCCGCGCGCGGGAACCTACCAGATAGCCTATGGGTATAAGCCGCTGCAGTGAAGCGGAACACAACTATGAAGTGAAGAGGTGTCCATGGAATTCCGCCAACTTGGCCGCAGTGGCCTGAGCGTTTCGGTCGTCGGTCTGGGCTGCAACAACCTGGGGCGCTCCGGCACCGCCACCGAGTCCCAGCAGGGGACCGATGCGGTCGTCCATGCCGCGCTGGAGGCCGGCATTACGCTGTTCGACGTGGCCGACACCTACGGCCGCGAGCCGGGCCTGTCCGAAATCCGGCTTGGTGCTGCGCTGGGCGGCGCCCGCGAGGACATCATCCTCGCCACCAAGTTCGGCATGGACATGCGCGGGGTCAACGGTCCGGACTTCTCGGCGCGAGGGTCGCGCCGCTATGTCGTCAAAGCCGTCGAGGCCTCGCTGAAGCGCCTGGGCACCGACTACATTGACCTGCTCCAGTTCCATACCCCGGATCCGAACACCCCGATCGAGGAAACCCTGCGGGCGTTGGACGACCTGGTGGCCGGCGGCAAGGTCCGCTACATCGGGCACTCCAACCGTTCCGGATGGCAGATCGCGCAGGCCGAGTACGTCGCCCGGGAATTGGGGACCGAACGTTTCATCTCCGCGCAGAACCACTACAACATGATCGACCGCCGTGCGGAACTGGAAGTGCTTCCGGCCGCAAGGGAATTCGGGCTCGGCGTGCTGCCCTACTTCCCGCTGGCCAACGGGCTGCTCACCGGCAAGTACTCCAAGGGCCATGCACCCGAGGGCAGCCGCTTGACGCATTCGCGGCAGCACCTGGTGGAATCCAGCAACTTCGAGCAGCTGCAGAAGTTCGCTGACTTCGCCGCCGCGCGCGGGCTCACCGAGATCCAGCTCGCCTTCTCCTGGCTGGCCGCGCAGCAGCCGGTCGCCTCGGTCATCGCCGGAGCCACCCGTCCCGAGCAGATCGCGGCCAACGCGCAGGCTGTCAGCTGGGTCCCGACGCCGGCCGAGCGCGCGGAGCTGGACGAGATCTTCCCGGCCCCGGAGCCGATTGCCCCGTTCTAGACGGCGCTTAACGCGGCATGCGGCGCAAACCCCGTAGCGGGGGTTGCGCCGCATGGTGCCTCAAGCCGCAGGCAGCGTAGTCCTAGGCGTCGGCGGTGACGTAGACGACGATGTTCTTGTCCTTGATCTCCGCGGCGTAGCGCGGCAGGGCCGCCTTGGCCGGGCCGGCCACCACGGTGCCGTCTTCCGGTTTGAACTTCGACCCGTGGCAGGCGCAGTAGAAGTTCTCGTCCTGCGACTTCGGCGTCAGCGCGCAGCCCTGGTGGGTGCACTTGTTCGAGTAGGCCAGCACGGTCTTTTCATCCGGGCGGAACACCATGACCGCGGTCGCGGTGCCGTCGGGGTACTGGGCCGGCGCCGAGGCGCGCGAGCCGACCGGCAGATCCGAGACAGGCATCAGCACCTGGCCTTCACCGCTCGGCTCCGGGATGGATTTGGCCTCCGGGGTTTCAACGGCTGATTCTCCGTTGCCGCAGGCGGTCAGCAGGGCTGCCGAACCAATGGCGGCAGAGGCGCACATGAACGTGCGGCGGGCTGGTTTGGCAAAGTCAGTCATGGGCTACATTATCCCAGATCAATCTGTGCCACCGTGGAGATCAAAACGGCGATCCTTGCCTTTGGCGCGCTTTGCCGGGCTATGCTTCAAGAACCGGGGAAGGAGGCGCCGTCATGCGCATCACAAAGATTTTTTGGTCGGTAGCTGTTCTTGCGGTGCTGTCCGGATTGATCTTCATCATCGTCCAGCCTGAAGACTCGCCTTGTGCCGGACTTGGAGCTTGGGTCTACTGGGGATGCATTGGACTATTCGCCATCGCGCTCATGGTGCGCATATTTTCCAAGGCGTTTCATCGGGCCCATGACGCGTTCGGTCCTGTGGCTTCGGCAGGGCAAACTTACCAGAGCCTCATGACGGGCTCGGCGGATCAGGGCGCGTCCACGGCTTTTACCGACAGCAGTCTTTCTGCGATGACGCCGCTGACCGAACTGCCGGTGGAACAGCGCAAACCATCGGATTCATGACGCCGGCCTGGCGGCGGTGAACCACCGCGGTTGAATTTTCGAGCGGCACCAGCACGATGCAGGTGCCGCTCTAAGGTTCTCGGGCCACCCTGTGCGGAGCCCGAGAACCGCTGCCGACTAGTTGTTGAACTTCTTGCCGTTGACGCGTTCGGAGGCGCCAACCTGATCGAGGTACGGGGTGATGCCGCCCAGGTGCATCGGCCACCCCGCGCCGGTGATCATGCACAGATCCACGTCCGCGGCCTGCGCCACCACGCCCTCGGAGAGCAGCAGGCCGATCTCCTGGGCCAGCGCGTCCTGGACGCGGGTGAGGATCTGCTGCCCGGTCGACGGGGCGCTGCCCTGCGTGATGACCTGCGCGGCGGCCGGGTTCAGCACCTGGCTGCCGTGCTCGTCGGTGACCCACAGTGAGGTGACTTTCGCGTCGATCAGCTTCTGCAGGTTCTGCGACACCGCGAAGCGGTCGCCGAAGGCAGCGTGCAGCGATTCGGTGACATGCTGCGCCACCGGCAGGCCGACCATCGATAGCAAGGTGAACGGGGTCATCGGCAAGCCCATTCCGGACAGGGCGTTGTCAGCGGTCGCGGCGTCGGTGCCTTCGTCGAAGGCTGCCTGGACCTCGCTGAGCAGGCGCAGCAGCACGCGGTTGACCACGAAGGCCGCCGCATCCTGGGTGAGTACGGTGGTCTTCTTCAGCTCCTTGCCCAGCACGAACGCGGTGGACAGCGCGCTGTCGCTGGTCCACTCGGTGGCGGCGATCTCCAGCAGCGGCATGAGGGCGACCGGGTTGAAGAAGTGGAAGCCCACCAGGCGTTCGGGATGCAACAGGTCCCGGCCCATCTCGGTGACCGAGAGCGAGGAGGTGTTGGTGGCCATCACGCACTCGGGGGAGACCACGGCCTCGACCTCGGCGAAGACCTGCTTCTTCACGGCCAGCTCTTCGAAGACTGCCTCGATGACGAAGTCCGCGTCGGCGAACGCCTCCTTGGAGACCGATCCGGAGACCAGCGCCTTGGCGCGGTTGACCGCGTCCTGGCTCATCCGGCCCTTGGCGTGCAGCTTGTCGATCTCGCCGTGGATGTAGCCCAGGCCCTTGTCGATGCGCGACTGGTCCAGGTCGGTGATGACCACCGGCACGTTCAGCCGGCGCACGAACAGCAGCGCCAGCTGGCTGGCCATCAGGCCGGCCCCGACGATGCCGACCTTGGTCACCGGGCGCGCCAGCTTGGGATCTGGTGCGCCGGCCGGGCGCTTGCCGCGCTTCTGCACCAGGTCGAAGAAGGCGTAGACGGTGTTCTGGAACTGCGCGCTGCCCATCAGCTCGGTCAGCGCCTGGATTTCCAGCTGCGCCGATTCGGGCTGGGTCAGGGTCATTCCGCGGCGGAAGACCTCCAGCACCTTGGACGGCGCCGGGGCCGCGCCGTGCAGCTTCGCGTCGACGAATGCCTGCGCGGCGTCGGCGGCTTCCAGCCAGCGGCGGGCCACCTCGGGATCGCGCGGGTCCACCGCGTTGGGGCGCTGCACCTCGATCCCTCCGCTGAGCACGCCGTCGACGAACGCGACCGAATGCTCGATGAAGTCCGCCGGCTCGAACAGGGCGTCGGCCACACCCATCTTGTAGGCGGCCGGGCCGGAGAGCGTCTTGTTGTTGCTCAGCGGGTTCTCGATCATGACCTTCAGCGCGTTCTCCGGCCCCACCAGTCGCGGCAGGCGGTAGACGCCGGCCCAGCCCGGGATCAGCCCGAGGAACGCCTCGGGCAGGCCCAGCGCGCCGGCGGCGGTGCTGACGGTGCGGTAGGTGCAGGCCAGCGCGATCTCCATGCCGCCGCCCAGGGCCAGGCCGTTGACGAAGGCGAAGGTCGGCACGCCCAGGTCGGCGAGCAGGTCGTAGGCGTGGTGCCCCAGGGCGGCCATGGCGCTGCCTTGTCCCGGCGAGGAAAGCCGGGTGACCGCGGACAAGTCCGCGCCGGCGATCAGGAAGTGCGGCTTGCCGGTGATGGCCAGCGCGTGGATCTCCCCGGCCTTGGCGCGCTCGGCCTGGGTTTCCAGCGCGGCGCGCAGCTCGATCAGCCCGTTGGGGCCCAGCGTGGTCGGCTTGCGGTGGTCCAGCCCGTTGTCCAGGGTCAGCAGGGCCAGCACCTTGCCGCTGGGCAGGGCGACGTCGGAGACCAGCGAGTGGGTTACGGTTTCATCGTGCATGAGCTCGGCGATGGCCGAGAAGTCCTGCGAAGTTGTGGCGGTCATGGTTCTGCTCCTTTAAGCCTTGCTGCCGAAGTCGGGGTGGTTCGGGTTCTCCCAGATCACTGTGCCGCCCATGCCCAGGCCGATGCACATGGTCGTGATCCCGTAGCGCACCGAGTGGTCCTCGGCGAACTGGCGGGCCAGCTGGGTCATCAGCCGCACGCCGGAGGAGGCCAGCGGGTGGCCGACGGCGATGGCGCCGCCGTAGCGGTTCACCCGTGGGTCGTCCTGGTCGATGCCGTAGTAGTCCAGGAAGGAGAGCACCTGCACGGCGAAGGCCTCGTTGATCTCGAACAGCCCGATGTCCTCGATGCCCAGGCCAGCCTTGGCCAGCGCCTTCTCGGTGGCCGGGACCGGGCCGTAGCCCATCACGTCCGGGGCGACGCCGGCGAAGGCGAAGGAGACCAGGCGCATCTTCGGGGTCAGTCCCAGCTCGCGCACGGCCTGGCCGCTGGCCAGCAGCGCGGCGGTGGCGCCGTCGTTCAGGCCTGCCGCGTTGCCGGCGGTGACCCGGCCGTGGGCGCGGAAGGGGGTGCGCAGCCCGCTCAGCGATTCCATGGTGGTTCCCGGGCGCGGCGGCTCGTCCACGCTGTGCACTGCCCAGCCTTCGCCCGGCCGCTTGGCGGCCACGGACACCAGATCCGGCTGGATCTGCCGATTCTCATAGGCGGCGGCGAGCTTGGCCTGCGAGGCCACGGCGTAGCGGTCGGCGCGTTCCCTGGTGATCGCGGGGAAGCGGTCGTGCAGGTTCTCGGCGGTGTTGCCCATGTTCAGCGCCTGCGGGTCCACGATGCGCTCGGACACGAACCGCGGGTTCGGGTCGGCTCCGGCGCCCATCGGGTGGTTGCCCATGTGCTCGACGCCGCCGGCGATGACCAGGTCATAGGCGCCGAGGCTGATGCCGCCGGCGGTGGAGGTCACCGCGGTCATCGCGCCGGCGCACATGCGGTCGATCGCGTAGCCGGGCACCGACTGCGGGATGCCGGAGAGCAGCGCCACGGTGCGCCCGATGGTCAGGCCCTGGTCGCCGGTCTGCGTGGTGGCGGCCAGCGCGACCTCGTCGATCTTCTCCGCCGGCACCTGCGGGTTGCGCTCCAGCAGGCCGCGCACGGCCTTCACTGCCAGGTCGTCGGCGCGGGTGCCGTGGTAGATGCCCTTCTCGCCGGCGCGGCCGAACGGGGTGCGGACCCCGTCGACGAAGACGACATCGCGGTCTGCGAGCATTCTGTGCACGTTCTCGTGCTCGGTCGTGGTGTTGGCACTCACCGGCGGGCTCCTTGCGGGGTAGCTTCTGCCTGCCGGAGGGGATCCGGCAGTGGCCACCGTCACAGTGACCTGCACCATACGTTACTCATGAGTAACTTTTAGCGCAAGTGGCGTTCCCGCTCAGTGGGCCCCGCTGGGGGGGGGGCGGAAGGCACGCAAAAGCCGCATGCGGCACCCGCGCCGACGGCTCGGCGGCAGGTGCTGCATGCGGCAGCGGGTCCGGTGGTTGGCCAGCAGGCCGGGTGGGGCTAGGCCTTCAGTGCGGCGGCCAGCTTGTCGGCCAGCAGCTCGCGCTGCCACGGGCGGGCGCCCATGGCGCCCAGGGATTCGTCGACCGATCCCTCGGAAATGACCGCCGGGGGAGTCCAGCACAGCTCGCGCAGGTACTTGGGGGTCAGCAGGTTCTCGGCGGGGATGTCCCATGCCTCGCTGACCTCGGTCATCACCAGCTTGGCGCTGGCGAGCCGGTCGGCCGCCTTCGGATTTTTCTCGGTCCAGGCGCGCGGGTTGGGCAGCCCTGCCTTGTCCGTGCGCAGCTCGGGCAGGTCGCGGGTGCTGCGCCCGCGCTGCACCGCATCCAGCCAGCGCGGGGCGTCGCGCTTGACGCTGCGCCCGTGGAAACCGGGGATCTGCAGCAGCGCCGGCACCGAGTTGGCGCGGTGTTCGATCGCGGCCATGATGGCCCGGTCGGGCAGCAGTCTGCCCGGGGCGACGTCGCGGCTCTTGGCCAGCGATTCGCGCGAGAGCCACAGCTCGCGGGCCACGGCCAGGTTCCGCTTGCTCTTGATCTTGTGGATGCCCGAGAGCTTGCGCCACGGTTCGGCCACCTCGGTGGGCTGCGGCGGGATCAGCTCGAAGTCGAACTCCTGGCGCGCGAACTCCAGCTTGCCCTGCTCCTCGAGCACCCCGGTGATCTCCTGGCGCAGTTCTTCGAGCACCTCGACGTCCAGCGCCGCGTAGGTCAGCCAGGACTCGGGCAGCGGGCGGGTGGACCAGTCCACGGCCGAGTGCTCCTTGGCCAGCTGCAGGCCCAGCAGCTCGGCGACCATGGTGCCCAGCGAAACGCGCGGGAAGCCGGCCAGCCGGCCGGCCAGTTCGGTGTCGAACAGCGAGGTTGGCGCCATGCCCAGCTCGTTCAGGCAGGGCAGGTCCTGGGTGGCGGCGTGCAGGATCCAGGGCAGCTCGTTGGCGAATTCCACCAGCGGCGCCAGGTTGTCCAGGGTTTCCGGGTCGATCAGCCAGGTGCCGGCGCCCTCGCGGCGGATCTGCACCAGGAACGCGCGCTGGCCGTAGCGGAAGCCGCTGGCGCGTTCGGTGTCCACCGCCAGGTCCCCGGTGCCCTCGCGCAGGGCGCGCACTGCCCGGCGCAGCGCGGGCGGGGTATTGATGACCTCGGGGACGCCGTCGCGCGGCGCGGTGAGCGGGATCAGCGGCGGCGCAGGGGGCTGCGATTCGTCGGAAGCGGGTAATGGTGCGGTCGGCTGGGAATTGCTCATGGTTATTCCATTCTAAGACCGCGGCGGGAAGTTCGTGCCTAGCTCAGGCGGCGGCGCGGCAGCTGCTGCACGCCTTCGGGCAGCGGGGGCAGTCCCGCGAAGGTGCACACCATGTCCGCCCAGGCGCTCAGGTGCACCCCCAGGTCCTCGGACTCCGGGGACCACGAGGCACGCAGCTCGATGTCGATGTGGTCCTGCTCCCCGGCCATGTTGCCGAAGGATTCGGAGATGACGCGCGTGGCGGTGCCGCCGGCCGAATGGTAGGCCGCGCCGCGTTCGCACAAGGCGTCCTCCAGCCAGCTCCACGCGACCGAGGCGAGCATGGAGTCCTGCCCCATGTCGTTTTCGAGCCGTGCGCGGATGTAGGTGACGATGCGGAACTTCCCGTTCCACAACTGCTGCCCGGCCGGGTCGTAGAGCAGGATGAAGCGCCCGGTGGCCAGCTGCTCGGCCGGCTGCAGGAACGGGGTCCGGCCCATTTCCTTGCCGAGGCGGCCGTGGCTGGGGCCGGCGTGCTCCAGCACGTCGCCGCTCAGGGCCAGGGCGAAGGGCGCGAGGCGTCCGGGGGCCGGGATCTCGGTGAACTGAAGCTCCTTGCGCACCGTGGCGCGGGACAACTCGTCCAAGGCCTTGGCGAAGGCCGACGAGACGGCGGCGGCAGTGCGTTCATTGGTCACAGTCAGAGTCTAAAACGCGCCGCACCGCTGGTGCGGTACGGCGCGCCGGGCGGCCTGGGGCCAACTGGGGGTTCGCGGCTAGGCGGCGGCGAACTGGCCCATCAGCTGCCCGAGCTTCGCGGTGAAGGCGTCAACGTCGGCCTCGGTGGTGTCGAAGGAGCACATCCAGCGCACCTGGCCGGCGGCGCGGTCCCAGTCGTAGAAGCGGAAGTGCTGGCGCAGCTCGTCGCTGACCTCGGTGGGCAGCTGCGCGAACACGCCGTTGGCCTGGGTCGGGTAGACCAGGTCCACGCCGTCGATGCGCTGCACCGCGGCGGCCAGCTTCGCGGCCATCGCGTTCGAATGCCCGGCCAGCTCGCGCCACAGCCCGGTGCCGTAGAGCTCGATCAGCTGCGCGGAGATGAAACGCATCTTGCTGCCCAGCTGCATGTTCATCTTGCGCAGGTACTTCATGTCCGCGGCCAGCTCGCTGCGCAGGGTCAGGATGCCCTCGCCCAGCAGCATGCCGTTTTTGGTGCCGCCCAGGGAGACGATGTCCACCCCGGCGTCGGTGGTCAGTTCGCGCAGCTCGACGCCCAGCGAGGCGGCGGCGTTGGACAGCCGCGAGCCGTCCAGATGCACCTTCATGCCCAGCTGGTGCGCGTGCGCGGTGATGGCCTTGATCTCGTCGGGGGTGTACAGGGTGCCCAGCTCGGTGGCCTGGGTGATCGACACGGCCAGCGGCTGCGCGCGATGCTCGTCGCCCCAGCCCCAGGCTTGCTGGTCGATCAGCTCCGGGGTCAGCTTGCCGTCCTCGGTGTCCACCTGCAGCAGCTTGAAGCCGCCCACGCGTTCCGGGGCGCCGTTCTCGTCCACGTTGATGTGCGCGCTGGAGGCGCAGATGACAGCACCCCAGCGCGGCAGCAGCGACTGCAGCGCCGTCACGTTGGCGCCGGTGCCGTTGAACACCGGGAAGATCGCTGCCTGCTCGCCGAACAGCCGCCGGGCCAGGACATCGAGCTGTTCGGTGTACTGGTCCTCGCCGTAGGAGATCTGGTGCCCGCCGTTGGCACGTTCGATGGCCGCCAGGATCCGCGGGTGCACCCCGGAGTAGTTGTCCGAGGCGAATCCGCGCAGTGCCGTGTCGTGGCTGAAGGTCATGGTGGGGGAGGTCCTTTGCATGTCGGGGCCGGCCGGTGGGCCGGGAAAACTGTGGATGCGGCGGACGGCGGGGTGCGCCGGGCCGCGTGCCGGCTAGGCCTTGGGCGCCGCCGCGGGCCGGTCCTTCGCGCCGGCCTTGGGCAGCGCGACGCGGGTGCCGTTGAGCTTCGCGGCCTCGGGCCGCAACGCGTCCACCGCGGCCTTGGCCAGGAACTCGACCGGGGTGTGCCCCTCGGGCGCCTGGTCCGCCGGCTTGTCGCTGAGCGCCTTGACCACCCAGCTGAAGGCCGAGGCCTGCGGCGCCTGCTTGCTGAACAGCCGTGCCACGGCGTTGACCCAGTGCTCCGCGGCGGCCTTGACGGCGCCGTAGTTCGCGTTGGACGGGGTCGGGTTGACCACCGATTCGGAGCTGACGATCGCCAGCCGCCCGGCCTCGGAGGCCACCAGGTCCTCGACGAACACGCGGCTGGTATTGCGCAGCGTGGTCATGACGGACTCGTGCAGGAAGTCCCAGTCCTCGTCGCTCTGCCCGGCGATCGACTTGCCGCCGCGCCAGCCGCCGACCAGGTGCAGCAGCACGTCGATCGGGCCGTGCTGGTTGTGGATGGTGTCGCGCAGGTGCTCGACCGCCGGGTGGTAGGCAAGATCGCACTGGTAGCGCAGCACGCCGCGCGGCATGCGCTCCACCAGCCGATCCGCATCGCTGCCGATGGCCAGCACCTTGGCTCCCGCCTCCATCAGCGCTTTCGCGCAGGCGATGCCGGATGCCGAGGTGGCCCCGGCGATGAGAACCACCGGGGCCTTGCGGCCTTGCTGCTTCTGGTCCAATGTTTGTTCGCTCACGTACCTAGCCTAAATCAAGCGGGCCTGAAAAGGGCCGACTAGATGCGGTCAGCGCCGGTCATGCCGCGAGTGGACTCGATGACCGCGGTCATCTTCTTGGACAGCGCCTCGTAGAACATGGACAGCGGGAACTCGTCGTCCATCACCTGGTCGGTGATCTCGCGCAGCGGCGCGTTCAGCGGCAGCGCCTGAGGGCCCTTGGCCCAGACCGAGGCCGGGTGCGGGGTGACGGTGGCGGACACCAGCTCGTAGGCGGCAAGCCAGTGGGCCAGCTTCGGGCGGTCGATGGACTTCCAGTACAGCTCGTCGATCGAGTCGCCCAGCGCGGCGACCACCGCGGGCACCTCGGCCCAGTCGATGCGCAGCTTGGTGTCGGTCCAGTGCAGCACGTGGTGCTGGTGCATCCAGGCGAACAGCAGCTGGCCGCCCAGGCCGTCGTAGTTGCGCACGCGCGAACCGGTAATCGCGAAGCGGAAGATCCGGTCGAAGATCACCGCGTATTGCACCAGCTTGGCCATCTTCGCGGTCTTGTCGTCCGCCTTCGGATCGGCGGCGATCTTCATGCATTCGCGGAACGCGGTCAAGTCGCAGCGCAGCTCCTCGAGCGAGTACAAGAAGAATGGCATGCGCTGCTTGATCATGAACGGGTCGAAGGGCAGGTCCCCGCGCATGTGGGTGCGGTCGTGGATCAGGTCCCACATGATGAACGCCTCTTCGGCCAGCTGCTGGTCTTCGAGCAGCGCCGCGGCGTCGTCCGGCAGTTCGAGGTTGGTGATCTGCGCGGCGGCCTTGAGCACCTTGCGGAAGCGCGCGGCCTCGCGGTCCTGGAAGATCGCGCCCCAGGTGAACGACGGGGTCTCGCGGATCGCGACCGACTCCGGGAAGAGCACCGCGGAGTTGGTGTCGTAGCCGGCGGTGAAGTCGATGAAGCGCAGCGGCACGAACAGCTTGTTCGAGTACTCGCCGGCCTCGAGCTGCGAAATGAACTCGGGCCAGATCACCTGGACCAGCACCGCTTCGAGGTGGCGGTTGGTGGATCCGTTCTGGGTGTACATCGGGAAGAGCACCAGGTGCATCAGCCCGTCCACGCGCTGGGTCTGCGGCTGGAATTCCATAAGCGAATCGAGGAAGTCCGGCACGCCGAAGCCCTGCTCGGCCCAGCGCCTCAGGTCTGCGACGAGCTTGTCCAGGTAGTCGGCCTCGTGCGCGAAGAAGCCGCGCAGAGTCTGGATGGAGTCGACGATCGTGTCGACCAGCTCGCCGGCGCGGACGCGCTGCTCGGGCTCGGCCACGGAGCCGTCCTTGAGCTGCAGACCCTGGAATTCAGTGGCGGCGGCCTTGAGTCCAAGCCATGCGTCGGACTCGGCGATGCGGCGGGCGTCGGAGGGGCTGGTTGGCCGTGGTTCTGCGGAAATCTGGGTCATTGAGATACACCTTCTTCTTCGGTAGGGCAGCGTTCAGTTGCTTAACTAGAACGCTACGCCCATCGAAAGGAAAAGTAATCCTGACTCCTCGGTGAATAAGCAATGCTTATTCTTGGGGTGACTTGCGTCGCTTCACGCTGAGCACTGTTTAGCCCTGCGTTTCGCGCAGCTTCAAGCTCAGCGAATTCATGCAGTACCGCAGGTCGGTCGGGGTTCCGAAGCCCTCGCCCTCGAACACGTGGCCCATGTGCGAATCACAGTTGGCGCAGCGCACCTCCACGCGCTTCATCCCCATCGACTCGTCGGTGATGTAGCGGACGCGGTCTTCGGCCAGCGGTGCGAAGAACGAGGGCCAGCCGCAGCCGGCGTCGAACTTGGTGGTGCTGGCGAACAGTTCGGAGCCGCAGGCACGGCAGGAATACACGCCCTCGGTCGTCGTGTCCCAGTATTCGCCGGTGAACGGGCGTTCGGTGCCGGCCTGTCGCAGGACGTGGAATTCTTCGGGGGAGAGAACCTGGCGCCAATCGATCTCGGCGGGGTTCCGGTCTTCGGTGTTCTGGTTTTCGTTCATACTTAGGAAACTACCTCCGGGGCGTGATGATTCCCAACACGCCATCTGCAAAGATGAAAACATGGCTCGGAAAATCGTCGACAAGCTCGAACCACGCAAGACAGTTCCCGCGACCCTGATCGGTGCGGGGCTGGGCATCGCGGCCGGTTCGCTGGTGGCCGCCAGCGTGTCCGCGTTGGCCGGATACTTCGCCCGGCGGGTGGTCACCCCGGAGGAGCGGCGCGCCTCGAACGCGGTCATCCGCGAAATCACCACCGACGCTCAGGGCAGGCTGTGGATGCATCTGGCCCGCGACGCGGAAACCGCCGAGCCTGGCGGCTGCACCTTCCTGTCCGAATTCGACGCCTGCGCGGTGCGGCTGTCGGCACCGCAGGATGTCGCAGGCAAGCCGCGGATCGTGGCCCGGCAGATCGAGCAGATTTACCGAGGCAGCCTGGACGGGGTCAAACGCGGCTACCTCTCCGGGGCGATGTACGAGCACCCCTCGGACCTGGGCTTCGAGGCCGAAGACGTGGCAGTCAGCCTCGACGTGGGCGACGGGCCAGCCTGGCTGGTGCCCGGGACCAGCAACAAGGACGTCTGGGTGATCGGGGTGCATGGCCGCGGCGCGCGCCGCACCGAATCGATCCGCGCGCTGCCGGCCCTGGCCCAGGCCGGGGTGAGCACCCTCTTGATGAGCTACCGCAACGACGGGCTGGCGCCGACCGCCCCCGACGGGCGCTACGGGCTGGGCGACACCGAATGGCTGGATGTCGAAGCCGCGGTCCACTTCGCGACCTCGCGCGGCGCCCGGCAGGTTATCCTGCTGGGCTGGTCCATGGGCGGGGCGATCAGCCTGCAGATGGCCGACCGCTCGGACCTGGCCGACCGGGTGGATTCGCTGATGCTGGTGGGGCCGGTGATCAACTGGGTCGACGTGCTCTCCCACCAGGCGCGGGCGAACAAGATCCCGCAGTCGGTCGGGCGGTTCGGCCAGTGGCTGCTGTCCAACGAGGCCGGGCGCTGGATCACCGGGCAGGCCGCACCGGTGAACCTGAAGCGGCTGAACTGGGTGGACCGCGCCGACGAGCTGTCCCACCCGATCCTGCTCATGCACAGCAGGGACGACCAGTTCGTGCCCAACGGGCCGAGCCTGAAGCTGGCGGCGCTGCGCCCGGACCTGGTCAGCCTGAAGACCTTCACCCTTGCCGGCCACACCAGGGAGCCGAACGTGGATCCACAGGGGTTCGCGCAAACGGTCAGCGACTTCCTCGCCGCGCGCATTGACGCGAATACGAAGAGGTAGCCGACCGCCGCGGCTGATCACCTAGCTGGCGGCGATCGGCGCCCAGATGGCTCCGGTGGCTCGCGCGGCATCGCGCGGAGCGATCTCCAGGCTGAAGCCGCGGCGCCCGCCGGAGATGAACACCGTGTCGAATTCCAGGGCGCTCTGATCGATCACGGTGCTCGAGTGCTGGCGCTGCCCGAAGGGCGAGATTCCGCCCAGCACGTAGCCGCTGCGCCGCTGGGCGGCGGCCTTGTCGGCCATCTGCACCTTCTTGGTGCCCAGCGCCGCGCCGACCGCCTTCAAATCCAGCATGCTGTCCACCGGCACCACCGCGACGGCCAGGTCCTGGGCCGCGGTGGCGCCGGCGGCGACCATGAGCGTCTTGAACACCCGGGCGCCGGGCACCCCCAGCTGCTCGGCCGCCTCGCCGCCGTAGCTCTCCGCCGCGTCGCTGTGCGTGTAGCTGTGCGCCACATAGCTGATCCCGGCGGCATCCAGGGCCGCGGTGGCCGGGGTGGAGGCCGCATGTTTCTTCTTGCCCACGGGCGTTTGAACCTTCCTTCGCGGTGTGGCGCGCGCCGCGCCTAGGCGGCGAGCTGTTCTGCGATCTGGCGCTTGATGCGGCCCAGCATGGCGGTCATGCCGCGCATGCGCAGCGGCGAGAGCGCGCGGGTCAGGCCCAGCTGCTGCGGCATGTCGTCGGGCACCGCCAGGATCGCGGCGGCGTCCTTTCCGTCCAGCCCGGCGGCCAGCACCGAGGCGAACCCGCGGGTGGTCGGCGCTTCCGGCGGAGCGGAGAAGAACAGGCTCACCGGATGCGCGTCCGCGTCGGACACCTCCACCACCAGGAACAGCGGCGACTGGCATTCGACGACCTGCTCGAACAGCTCCGGGTGCTCGGCCAGGCGCGCGGGCAGCTCGGGCAGCTCGCGGGAGTATTCCAGCAGCAGCTCCAGGCGGTCGGCCTCGGGCACCTCGGTGAACTCCTCGATGATTTCGGTCAGTTCTGCGGGAATCGTGCTCATGCGCGCACCCCGCGCTTCGCTGGAACCTCGCCCTGCTCGGCGCCGCGGACGATCGGCACGCCCACGGCGTTGCCCCACTCGGTCCACGAGCCGTCGTAGTTGCGCACGGACTCGAAGCCCAAAAGGTGCTTGAGCACGAACCAGGTGTGGCTGGAGCGTTCGCCGATGCGGCAGTAGGCCACCACGTCGTCGCCTGGCTTCAGCCCGGCCTCGTCCAGGTAGATCGCTTCGAGCTCTTCGCGGGAGCGGAAGGTTCCGTCCTCGGCGGCGGCGCGGGCCCACGGCACCGAGGCGGCGCTCGGGATGTGGCCGCCGCGCAGCGCGCCCTCTTCCGGGTAGTTCGGCATGTGGGTGCGCTCACCGGTGTACTCCTCGGCGGAGCGCACGTCGATCAGCGGGTTGCCCAGGTGCTCCAGCACCTGCGGCAGGAAGGCGCGGATGGCCTCGTCCGAACGCTCGATCACCGGGTACTGCGACGGCGCGACCGCCGGCTTCTGCGTGCTCAGCTCGCGGCCCTCGGCGATCCACTTGTCGCGTCCGCCATCCATCAGGCGCACGTCCTCGTGTCCGAACAGGGTGAAGACCCACAGCGCGTAGGCCGCCCACCAGTTCGACTTGTCGCCGTAGATCACCACGGTGCTCTCGCGGCTGATGCCCTTGGCCTGCATCAGCGCGGCGAAACCCTCGCCGTCGACGTAGTCGCGGGTGACCTCGTCGTTCAGCTCGGTATGCCAGTCGATTTTCAGCGCGCCCGGAACATGCCCGGTGGAGTACAGCAGGATGTCCTCGTCGGACTCCAGCACCACCAGGTTCTCGGCGCCCAGGTTGTCCGCGACCCACTGCGTGGAGACCAGCCGTTCCGGATGGGCATACGCTGCATACTTCTCGTTGGACTCAACGGGCAAAGGCATTTTCTATCACGTTCCTTGACGGTATCGGGGCGGCGGGAGGCCCCCGCCGATCGCTTGCTCTGCTCCTAGCCTAGTGCTCCGAGCGCAATGGCACCGTGCGGGGTGCGGCATTTCACCGTTTATCCGGGTCATTCAAGGTAAACTGGCCGATGGGCTGCGCACGGAGCGCCCGCACATCACCGCATTCAACCGAAGGATCCACGAAGCCCATGGCGACGATCACCCACCTGAGCGAAACCATCCCGCAGCTGTCGATCGACGAGCTGCTCGCCGGATTCCATCCGTCATACCGCTTCGGTGAGGTGTCCTTCAATACCTACCGCCCGGACCCCAACCAGCCTTCGCAGACCGAGGCCGTCCACAAGCTCACCTCCTTCGCCGAGTCGGTAGGCAAGTCCTCCTCGGGGTCCTTCTTCGGCAAGCTGTTCGGCAAGAAGAAGGAGAGCAAGAACGGCATCTACCTCGATGGCGGCTTCGGCGTGGGCAAGACCCACCTGCTCGCCTCCTTGTGGCACGCGGCCCCGGGGCGCAAGGCCTTCGGCACTTTCGTCGAATACACCAACCTGGTCGGCGCGCTGTCCTTCCGCCAGACCGTCGACGTGCTCAGCCAGTACTCGCTGGTCTGCATCGACGAATTCGAGCTGGACGATCCGGGGGACACCGTGCTGATGTCCCGACTGATGCGCGAGCTGTCCGATGCCGGCGTGAAGCTGGCCGCGACCTCCAACACCCTGCCCGGCGCGCTGGGCGAGGGCCGCTTCGCCGCCGTGGACTTCCAGCGCGAAATCAAGACCCTTTCCGAGCAGTTCGACGTGCACCGCGTCGAGGGCGAGGACTTCCGCCACCGCGGCCTGCCCGAGGCGCCGCAGCCGCTGGACGATGCCGACATCGAAGCCTTCGCCGCACAGCGCTACCCGGACAAGACGCTGGCCGTGGACAACTTCGCCGACCTCGTCGCCCACCTGTCAAAGGTCCACCCCTCGCGCTACCGCCAGCTGCTCTCGGAAACCGACGCGCTGGTGCTGCACAACGTCGACACCATCACCGACCAGGCCATCGCCCTGCGCTTCGTGGTGCTCGCCGACCGCCTCTACGACAAGGATGTGCCGATCGTTGCCTCGGGCAAGCCGTTCAGCGAGCTGTTCACCCCGGAAATGATGGCCGGCGGATACCAGAAGAAGTACTTCCGCGCCGTCTCCCGCCTGACCGCGCTGGCCCGCGAAGGCCAGATCGGCGAGTCGGCGCTCTAAGCCGCGCCATCCACTTCCAGATCATCGCCGGGCAGCGACCTGCTCGGCGATGATGTGCGTTAACAGCCCGATTACCAGCGCCCAGAAGGCCCCGCCGATACCGAACAGCGTCACATTCGCCGCGGCGACGAGCATCGTGGCCAAGGCGCTGAGCTGCCAGCGCGGTTCCTTCATGGCCCCGAGCATTGCGTTCGCCAGGGTCGCCAGCAGGGCCAGTCCCGCGGCGGCTTCGAACAGCCCGGCGGGGGAGAGCGTTGCCAGGGAGGCGACCAGCGCCGACCCCAGCGCGAACAGCAGGTAGAACACCCCGGAGGAGGCCGAGGCCTTCCATCGCTGCCCGGGATCCTTGCCGCCGGCCTCGCCCGCCGACAGGGCTGCGGAAATCGCTGCCAGGTTGATCGCATGGCCGCCGAAGAATGCGCCCGCCGCGCTGCCGAAGCCGGTGGACAGCATGCTCGAACGCCATGGGGTGGCAAACCCGAAGGATGACATCACGGCAACACCCGGGATGTTTTGCGAAGCCATGGTCACGATGAACAGCGGCAGGCTGATGCTCGCCACCGCCTGCCACGAAAATTCCGGAGCCACGAATTCAAGCGTCGGCAACACCTGGATTTGCGACCAGGCCTGCGAACGGCCGATCGAGAAGAGGCCGTAGCCCACGGCGCTGAGCATGCTCAAGGCCACCGCGTAGCGCGGCAGGAAACGCAGCCCCGCCAGGAACACCGCCAGGATCAGCACCGCCGCCACCGGGATGCTGCCCAACGCAGTGAACGGCTTCAGACACAGCGGAATCAGCACCCCAGCCAGCATTCCCTGCGCGATAGGCACCGGGATCGAGGTCAGCAGCCGGTGCAGCGCCGGGACGAGCCCGGTGAGCATGATCAGCACTCCGCTGACGATGAATGCGCCGACGGATTCGGCGAAAGTGAAACTGCCCGGAGCCAGGCTTGCCAGCAGGGCCGCCCCCGGTGTGGACCACGCAATCGTCAATGGCAGGCGGTGCTTCAGGGACAATACCAGGGAAGCAGCGCCTACCAGGAAGGTCAGCGCGAGCAGGCCGGAGGAAGCCTGCGCGGGACTCGCGCCCGCCTGCAGCAACCCCGTGATGACGACGGCAAAGGACGAAGTGAAACCGACCATGGTGGTGATGAATCCCGCGATGATCGGGACTTTGAACGACTCACGCGAGGGTGCGGTATTGGAAGGCATATGCTATTTCTAGCCCGTCTGCGGGAAACAGGGTAAATAGGACCGCAACAATGACGTGGGATTAAACAGGCAGGGTACCGCCGCGCAAGCGGCAGTACCCTGAATAGTCTCGGCAATAGTGGGCTAGAAATATGTCGTCACAAGCGTTGCATGCTGGGTGAAGCCGAAGACCACAATGATTTGGCGGTGTTTATGACTTTGGCCCACGACTTTTCCGTAATGAATATGAAGTCGATGGCAACCAGGGTGAGCGAGAACCAGGGAAGTCCCATGGCAACAGCAATGCCAAGGTGGAATGCGAGAATTCCGATCAGGGCGACCACCCGGGTTGGATGGGTCAGCAGCATCATCGGGAATAGCATCTGCAGGATCACGGAACCAAGCGTCGCAACGGCGACCATCCAGCCTGCGCTCGTGATCAGGGTTGAGAGTTCCGGCCAGGTGCCGAACTGAACCGTTTGCAATGGGGCGTAGACGGCGGTGCCGTCTTGCCACGGGGTACCTCCAGCCTTATAGAGGGCCCCGGATGCGTAGACGAAGCAAACCTGCGCGGTCAATGCAACCAGTACCAAGTTGTGGAACAGGTTTGAGTATGCTGGCGCACTTGCAAAAAGAGTGCGCCCTTTCCACAACTGCCATAGAACTGGACCAGTATAAGTTCCAGCTAGTTTCGTTCGTCGACGAGAGTCGAGGGACCACACCTGGGTGGCGTCGGCGAAGAGGAGGAAGAACAGTGCGATGCGATACATATTGTCGCCTTGGTCTCCGAGCTGGTCTTGCGACTCGATGAAGCTGACCCACAAGACGAAGTAGACAGGCAAGACGAGCTTGAATCGCCACCCCAGCGTCACCAGCACAGCCAGAATGAACAAGACGATGTACATCAGCGTATACAGTCCAGCGTTCGGCATGACGGTACGGAACATGCTGAAGATCCACATCGAGGGGAATTCGCTGCCGGGGGCTGCCCATTCCCCGTTCCACATCGAGCCGGGTCCCATGCCGTAGAGCCGCGTTGACCAGTTGCTAAGTAAGATGCCGATTCCGACGATTCCGAAAGCAATGCGTGTAACCGCTAGACCGTGAATGGCCTTCTTCGAATCAAGAAGCCAGTTTTCACCGTAGGCCAGCAGTCGCCCGGCGGTGTTTTGGAAAAGTGTCAACCCCTTTTTGGCAACAAGGAACGCGAAACGAACAGCACGGGGGATAAAATCAACTATTTTCATGGCTGCAGATTCTCGTAGAGGCGCATAAAGGTGTTGGCAAAGTCTTCCTCGGATTGCCCGGTGGAGGATTGAAGCCCACGCCACCCTGTCGGTGTTAGCTGAACTGGTGGACGAACAGCATCGGGGTTATTGCGTTCTGCAAATGGGATAACGTTTTGCCGTTCCATTTGAAACTGAACGCGCAAGACATTGTCTCCCCACATAGCTTTGGCGACTTGCGTCGAATAACGTACCGAACGGAACTCGCTGTTGATGTAGTCAATGATGGCTGGCTCATTGTCCGAAAGTTCATATAAGGATTCGGTAACCCTTACATGCCAATTCTCGCCTTCGAAGAAGTTCAGGTTCACGAGGTCTTGTTGCTCAGGAGTGAGATTCGCATAACTTGCTCTATATGCAGAAGCCAAGTCTATGCTTTGGTTTCCGGCCCTTGCAGGGAAAACCTTTCGTGAGATGAGTTGGGATTCGACGTCTGTTACGTTTACCCATTCCGTCATACGCTCTTCGCCGCCTTCGAGAACGACCGCGCGCACTAGCATCCGATTGTCGCCATTGATGGGTTCCGGTGCGAATACGCTCCACGACTGACCAAACATCGGCAGCATATATTCCGACAAGGCGTTGCCAGGCACGACCTTGCGTAATTCTGATGGTGGGGAGATCCAAAGAAACGACGCGAATACATGCCATGCGGTGAACAATACTGCCGTCACAGTCACGAGGCGAAGTACTAGTTTGGAACGTTTCCGAGGTTCTTGATCGACGGTTGGGGCTGAGTTCTCGGCTTCACCCGGGAAATTGTCTTTCATGAGATCGCCCGCGGTCTGTTGACTCATTGAGCCGACTCCTAAATAAATGCAGGGATTGCCTTAGCGGTCCAGCCATGAATGACCAGACCGCTAAGACAGTGCTGACTTAATAGTCAACGGGTGGTTTTACTCGCGATTCCTATGCGCGGCGACGGCGGGAAACTACGAGTGCGATGATTCCTCCGGCAATCAATGCGACGCCTGCGACAGCGGCCAACAGAACTTCAGTCGTCAGACCGGTATCTGCTAGTGCATCGCTATCAGACTGCGAATCATTGCTTCCGTTGTCAGCGGCTTTCGAATCACCTGTTGCTTCTGCTTCGGCATCAGCGCTGGCATCTGCTTCGGCATCAGTGTTGGCTTCAGCTTCTGCGTTGGCTCCGGCTGCCGACGAGGCGTTGGCATCCGCTTCTGCTTCTGCGTTAGCTTCTGCTTCTGCGTTGGCGTTGGACTTGTCGTCTGCGTTGGTATCCGCTTCGGCTTCTGCGTTGGCTCCGGCGGTCGCCGAGGCGTTGGCATCGGCTTCGGCTGCTGCGTTAGCTTCTGCTGCTGCGTTGGGGTTGGACTTGTCGTCTGCGTTAGCTTCTGCTGCTGCGTTGGCTCCGGCGGTCGCCGAGGCGTTGGCATCGGCTTCTGCTTCTGCGTTAGCTTCTGCTGCTGCGTTGGCGTTGGCGTCCTTGGTGGCGTCTGCTGCTGCGTTGGCCGAGGCGTTGGAGGATGCGTCGGCGGTGGCTGCGGCCTGGGAGGCTGCGGCGGCGTTGGTGTCCTTCGCGGCCGAGGCGTTGGCTGCGGTGTTGCTGTCTGCGTCCGAGTTCGCGGCGGCGGTTGCTGCTGCGCTGGCTGCGGCGTTGGCTTCGGTGGTGGCGTCGGTGGACGCGTCCTTGGAAGCTTCGGCGGTGGCGGCGGCCTGGGCTGCGGCGTTGGCCGTGGCGTCGGCGGCTGCGCTGGCGTTGCTGGTGGCATCGCTGAGTGCGGCGGCTTGGGCTGCGACCTGGGCTGCTGCGTTGGATTTGCTGTCGGCGTTGACGCTGGCTCCGGCGGACGCCGAGGCGTTGGCGTTGGCGTCCTTGGTGGCGTCTGCTGCTGCGTTGGCCGAGGCGTTGGAGGATGCGTCGGCGGTGGCTGCGGCCTGGGAGGCTGCGGCGGCGTTGGCGTCCTTCGCGGCCGAGGCGTTGGCTGCGGTGTTGCTGTCTGCGTCCGAGTTCGCGGCGGCGGTTGCTGCTGCGCTGGCTGCGGCGTTGGCTTCGGTGGTGGCGTCGGTGGACGCGTCCTTGGAAGCTTCGGCGGTGGCGGCGGCCTGGGCTGCGGCGTTGGCCGTGGCGTCGGCGGCTGCGCTGGCGTTGCTGGTGGCATCGCTGAGTGCGGCGGCTTGGGCTGCGACCTGGGCTGCTGCGTTGGATTTGCTGTCGGCGTTGACGCTGGCTCCGGCGGACGCCGAGGCGTTGGCGTTGGCGTCCTTGGCGTCTGCTGCTGCGTTAGCTTCTGCTGCTGCGTTGGCTCCGGCGGTCGCCGAGGCGTTGGCGTTGGCGTCCTTGGTGGCGTCTGCTGCTGCGTTGGCCGAGGCGTTGGAGGATGCGTCGGCGGTGGCTGCGGCCTGGGAGGCTGCGGCGGCGTTGGCGTCCTTCGCGGCCGAGGCGTTGGCTGCGGTGTTGCTGTCTGCGTCCGAGTTCGCGGCGGCGGTTGCTGCTGCGCTGGCTGCGGCGTTGGCTTCGGTGGTGGCGTCGGTGGACGCGTCCTTGGAAGCTTCGGCGGTGGCGGCGGCCTGGGCTGCGGCGTTGGCCGTGGCGTCGGCGGCTGCGCTGGCGTTGCTGGTGGCATCGCTGAGTGCGGCGGCTTGGGCTGCGACCTGGGCTGCTGCGTTGGATTTGCTGTCGGCGTTGACGCTGGCTCCGGCGGACGCCGAGGCGTTGGCGTTGGCGTCCTTGGTGGCGTCTGCTGCTGCGTTAGCTTCTGCTGCTGCGTTGGCTCCGGCGGTCGCCGAGGCGTTGGCGTTGGCGTCCTTGGTGGCGTCTGCTGCTGCGTTGGCCGAGGCGTTGGAGGATGCGTCGGCGGTGGCTGCGGCCTGGGAGGCTGCGGCGGCGTTGGCGTCCTTCGCGGCCGAGGCGTTGGCTGCGGTGTTGCTGTCTGCGTCCGAGTTCGCGGCGGCGGTTGCTGCTGCGCTGGCTGCGGCGTTGGCTTCGGTGGTGGCGTCGGTGGACGCGTCCTTGGAAGCTTCGGCGGTGGCGGCGGCCTGGGCTGCGGCGTTGGCCGTGGCGTCGGCGGCTGCGCTGGCGTTGCTGGTGGCATCGCTGAGTGCGGCGGCTTGGGCTGCGACCTGGGCTGCTGCGTTGGATTTGCTGTCGGCGTTGACGCTGGCTCCGGCGGACGCCGAGGCGTTTCCATTCCATGTCGGATCGGCGGCAAACGAGTCTGAAGCAACTGGGTTGTCAGCTGCCCAAAGTGTAGCTGTGTATATTTCGTACTTGTCCAGCTCATTGGGAACGGTGAATGTACAGGACGCAATATCCTCGACACCACTAATTCCGAGGCATTCGTGGACTGTTTTACCTGCCGAATTGGTCCATACGATCTTGTTCTGCAACGCAGTCAGATCACCGCTGAGCGCGAGTTTCGCAGTACTTCCTGGGCTCGCGATGTTGGTAGACATGTCGTAATTGACGATGTTGAGCTTCGCGTTGCTGTAGTCGATGACAGCGTGGTTCCGGTTGAAAATGTTGTACGAGGCAAGGTTGATCGCGGGAGCAGCTTGCGGGGTCCATAAAGTATTCGAGTTGTACTTGGTGAATACCGGATATACGGACGAACTATAGCTGGAGAGGATTTCGCCCTCAGGAGACTCGATCCAGTGTACATATGCTCATAGTCGAAGAAGCCTTCGCCAATTCGAGCAGTGTAATCGCCGTTTGCGTCGGTCTTGGCTTGGACGGTCTTGGCAATATAGTGCGGGTTTTTTTCCAACATGTCCTTGCTGGCTGCCGCTTGCTCCGTCTCGGGAAGTTTCAGAATCTTCTCGTTGGCCGCTGCACCTTCTCGCGTCAACATGGAGACGTACACGTTATAGCCAGCGGCAGGCACATCGCCCAAGACCGTGTTGAGGTTCGGTCCGGACGCTGAGTTGCTTCGGTCGCCGGCACCGGTTTCCAACCAAACAGTCCCTGAGACCGAGTATTTCTCTTCGAGAGTGGTCGCTGGATACTTTAGCGGTCCGTTTTCATCAACGGTGATCTGCCCTGCCCGCATGTGCTCTTGAGGCGTTTCGTACAGGTAGATTCCGGTCCGCTGAACATTCGTTCACTGGACGGTTACTGCGCCCAGACTGCCATCCCGAGTACCCGTATCTACGAATCGTCCGGGGAAGAAACCATCGGCAATCCGGAGCATGGTGAGCTCACCACCGGTGTCGGGATTCTTAAGAGGCTCGACCCATAGCTTGTATTCCTGTTTTCTGGATGCTGTGAAATAGTGATGCTTCCCAGTTGAATCGGTCCAGCTGGGGAATTTGAACGCATAGGTTCCCGGTCCGCCTTGCTCACCCGTAACTGTGTCATGCGTTGCAGCAGAGTAAATCGGAGAAATAGATCCGTCGGAATCCTTCCACTGCGCATAGACCTTGGTACCGCTTGGCACAGCTTCGAGGCCGTTCTGAGTGGTACTCGGCGAGCCTGTGGTGCTGAGCCAAGCGTGACCGGAAATTGTGTACTTTCCAGTCTTTACGCTTTGCAGGTCGCCAGACGTCTTGATTTCGCCGGAAGCGATTCCATCCGCGGGGATTACTTCCGGCTTTACAGCCGAAGTGCTTACCTCCGTGCTCAGTGCGGATGCGGTGACGGCTGGCGCTAGCGGTGATGCATGAACTGGGGTGGTACCCAGAATCGTGGCCACGGCAATCGCCGCTCCGATTGAAACATTTTTGCTAATTGATTTGCGAGCTTTGGGAGCGACAGCTGCCCTTGAAGCTTTTTGATCCTCGAAGGTCATTATCTTCCTGAGAATAAGGGGACGGCAGGATGACGTTTCCTGCCGCTGGCCGTGATCAACGAATCCAAGATTCGATTTTCGGACACGCCTAGCAATTCTACTGATCTAAATGAACCAAAGGTAAACTCCGGGTTTCACAGGGGATTTTTTTACAGTTCCCATTGTGTAAATTTGTTTACAAACGGCCATCCGTGATCGATATTTGAACTCGTGCGGGTCTGGTGTGTGATGCCATTCACGTTATTGGTCGCTTGTCGCGAAATCTGATGCTCCTGTCGGGCGGGCGTAATAATCAGGAGCTATGGCCCGTTTTGGAGGAATTTGGGCCTTTTGTGGTCTGGATGCGGAAAGCCGGGTGCATCTTTACCTTACTAGCTCGGCGCCTAATACATCATAGATTGATTGTGGCAAAGGGTGCCCGAACCCGTGGGTTTGTCCGGCTCCTGCCTGACTCGTCTAGAGCGGATGGGGGAGGGAGGCGGTCAAAAATCGACGTCGTATGCATATTCTTGTGCACACGTATTTGAGCTTCTATTCATAGTGGCGCTCGGGTTGAGACCCGCCGCTTTGTGTATTCATCTGGCTTCACTGTTTGTGGGATGGATTAAATAGAAAATGTTTTCTATCGGGACTTCGGTGACAGTTCTGTATCAGGACATCGGTGACACTTCCACGATTAAAGTGGTAACACTTCACCCGGATCTTTAACCCCGGCAAAACCACACAGCCCGCCCCACGGCACAAGGCCAAAGGGGCGGGCTGGTGGACTGGTATTCGTGAAAAATGATCCAGTCGACCCGACAATACGCCTTGCCATCGCCCGATGGCCAGAGGACGCACCCAGAGGCGCTGTCACCGCGTTCTGCACCGAACACGACATCAGCCGCAAAACCTTCTACCACATCCTGAAACGGGCCCGCACCGAAGGGCAAGCCGCCGCGTTGGAACCGCGCTCCCGCCGGCCGAAATCCTCACCGAATACCACTAGTGAAACACTCAAGGATCAGGCCGTGGCCATGCGTAAGACCTTGGAGGATTCCGGGTGGGATCACGGGCCGATCAGCGTGCACGACAAGATGCTCAAGCTCGGCATGCAAGCCCCGTCGGTCGCCGTGTTGGCTAGGATCTTCCGCGAGCGCGGTCTGATCACCCCGGCCCCGCAGAAACGCCCCCGGTCCTCGTTTCGGTCGTTCCGCTATCCGATGCCCAACGCCTGCTGGCAGTTGGACGCCACCGAGTATGTGTTGGAAGGCGGACGCAAATGCGTGATCTTCCAGCTTATTGACGACCACTCCCCCCTGGCCGTGGCGTCCTTGGTCGCCAAGACGGAGAACGGCGCGGACGCGGTGAAGGTCTTCCGGGCGGGCGTCGCCGCCCGCGGTATGCCGCAGCGGTTGCTCAGCGACAACGGGGATGCGCTGAATCCGATTCGTCGGGGCATGACCAGTGAGCTGGTCGCCTACGCCAACAGTCTGGGCGTTGCCACGATCACCGGTAAACCGTTCAAGCCCACGACGCAGGGGAAGAACGAGCGGTTCCATTCGACCTTGTTCACGTGGCTGAAGAAGCAGCCATTCGCCAAGAATCTGGCCGAGCTGCAAGCGCAGATCGATGTCTTTGACCAGGCGTACAACACCCAACGCGGGCATCAGTCCTTGGAGGACCGGTGCACGCCGCAGGAGGCGTGGGATGCCACTGCGGTGGCCGAGCCGTTGGCGCCGGGTGAGTGGGTGAAGCTGAGCACCACACCTGCCCCCACCAGTGCAGCAGCTGCCTTCGCCGCCCTGCCGGAGGGCGCGGGCCCGGACGCGGGCAAGGACGCGGCGGCGAGCCCGGAACCAGTGAAGCTCAGCGCCACGCTACGGGCCGAGCGCATGGAACCTGCCGGTAGCCAGCTGATGAGGGTGAACAAGAACCGGTGCTTGCGGGTGGCCGGCGTCCAGCTCTATCTGGGCAAGCTGCTGCGCTCAACGAAGGTGGAGGTCCTCTGGAAGCAGGCGGAGTTGATGGTGGTCTCGATGGATGGCGAGCTGATCGCGAAATACGGTTTCCCCTTCCCCGAGGGGGTGACGTATTTGAGCCTGCAGCACGCGAAGGCGAAGTTCCAGAACATGCCTGACGTGGAGTGACTGTTACCGATGTCTCGATACATCAAGTGTTACCGATGTGGTGATACAGAACTGTTACCCATGTGTCGAGACATCACAGGATTAAATAGAAAAGCGCCACCCGCTTGGGGTGGCGCTTTCCTACGTGCCTAGGGGAAGGCCAAAGATCTATCGACTGGACGTTAAGCCTGATCCTTGTTTCCGAGGTTGCCCAGGAAGTTCTTAGCTCCATCCTGGACGCCATCGACCTTGTCGGCATACTTGCCGCCGGTTTTGCTGTCGATGAAGTCCCCGGCCTTGTCGATGCCGTCTGAAATCTTGTCAGAGTTCTGGCTCGCGAATTCTCCGGCTTTGTGTGCCAGTCCTTCGACCTTGCCCTTTAGCTCGTTAAAACCTGCCAATGGACACCTCCCTTCAACACGGAGGGCCTCTTGCCCTCAACTCTTGGGTCCATCATAGGATGCAACATCCATGTTGGGTAGCGCGCACAATGAACATGTATGTTTCCGAGTTGCGAAGGAGCGGCGAAAGTCACGGCTGAGTAGTAAACTAATAGCAGTTTTCGCTGATAAAGAAACTTGGGACCCACACCGAAGTGTGGGTCCCGAGTTATTTGGAGCGGTCAACGAGGTTCGAACTCGCGACCTCAACCTTGGCAAGGTTGCGCTCTACCAGCTGAGCTATGACCGCAGGATTTGTATGAAGTTATGGAGCGGTCAACGAGGTTCGAACTCGCGACCTCAACCTTGGCAAGGTTGCGCTCTACCAGCTGAGCTATGACCGCATGGATACATACATGTATCCAGTGCGCGATACTGGGATCGAACCAGTGACCTCTTCCGTGTCAGGGAAGCGCGCTACCGCTGCGCCAATCGCGCCGAAGATTCGGTTAAGAATCCCGACAGAATCATCATTTTACCGATGAATTCTTGGAGCGGTCAACGAGGTTCGAACTCGCGACCTCAACCTTGGCAAGGTTGCGCTCTACCAGCTGAGCTATGACCGCATATATTTAGTTATGAAATTCGTAGCCTGGTGGACTACGAGTTCCGTGCGCGATACTGGGATCGAACCAGTGACCTCTTCCGTGTCAGGGAAGCGCGCTACCGCTGCGCCAATCGCGCAAAAAAGATGTGCAATCTTCATTGCGAGGTGGGGACGGGATTCGAACCCGCGTATACGGCTTTGCAGGCCGCTGCCTCGCCTCTCGGCCACCCCACCAAATCCGGCCGAAGCCAGGTGACTATTTTTTACGTAGTCGGTGCATCTTTTTGCGAGCGGACAACGAGGTTCGAACTCGCGACCTCAACCTTGGCAAGGTTGCGCTCTACCAGCTGAGCTATGTCCGCAAAAGGGTTGTTTTCGGAACGTTTTCGTTCTTTCCAACGAGTAAAAACTCTATACGAGTTTTCCCAAGCTTCCAAATCGAAGTGCTGAGATCTGGTTCACAAAGCTCAAAACCCCCGGAAATACGCGGAATAATTCCTAAACGTGCAGCGACTAGGGGTGAAGTGTCCACCTGCGGTGCAATCATCGTGTATATGACGTCACCGAAATTAGCGATTCAGACCGATCTCGGCCGCATGTACAGCCGACGAGTCGGCGGCGAGGCAACGGTTCCATCGATTACGACAATCATTGGTATGGACCATGTCGACCTCACCGGTTGGGCGGGCTATATGGCCGCCAAGTCTTTGTCCGAGGATGCACGGCTTGCCTCGTCGATCTCCGAACCTGGCCGGATGAGATCGCTCGTGCGCGATTCCGCCTCCGCGGCAGAGATATACCGCGATGCGGCAGCCGCCCGGGGAGACCGCGTGCACAATTACGCAGAGCAGTGGGCGCTGGCGGAGCTTGGCCAGCCCCATGAAGTGGACTCAGCGCGCCAGCTGCTGCAGTCGCACGGTGAACAGGACTACGCCGAGCACTTCGAATACTGGTGGCGGGACTACCGGGTAGAGCCTGTGGCGGCGGAGGTGACCGTATGGAACCAAAGCATCGGTTACGCCGGCACCATCGACCTGGTCGCGAGGATCGGAGGAAGGGAGTGCCTGGTTGACTACAAGACCAAGACCAGCGACCGCGATGGCTTCGTGAAACGGCCCGATGACAAGGTGATCATGCAGCTCGCCGCAGCCTGCAAGGCAGAGGAGCAGGTTGCCGACGCGGAGTCCGGTCAATGGGAGCCCTGGCCCTACGGTTCGGACACCATGCTGCTCGCGGTGGCGCTCGGCCCCACCGGGAGTCGGACCTTTATGGCTCCTCCCGAGGCCATGCCCAACTATTGGGCCAAGTTCTATGCACTGCGGCGCAACTGGGAAGCCGCCTTCAAGATCGCCCGGTCCCGGGCCACGCTGGTGGAAATCACTCCACCACCTCAGCAGTAGCCGGTGCCGACCGCGTAGACTGGATGGGCTTGGGTTCCCGCGGTAGAACTGCGGCCGGACCGGGCGATCCGCTGAAATCAACAGAAGGTAGTCGGAAGCACTATGGCAATTTTGGGAATTCGGATCATCGGTGATCCAGTCCTTCGCACCCCAGCGCAGGAGGTGACCGAGTTCGGCCCGGAAATCCAAAAGCTGGTCGAGGACATGGACCAGACCATGGAAAACGTCGACGGTGCCGGCCTGGCCGCGCCGCAGGTGGGTGTATCGCTGCGCGTGTTCACCTACCAGATCGGCGAAGAGCGTGGGCACATCATCAACCCCGTGCTCGAGCTGAGCGAGGACTACCAGGATGACCAGGTTGAGGGCTGCCTGTCCATCCCCGGCATCGCCGCCCCCGTTCCGCGCCGCCGCCATGTACGTGCCACCGGCTTCGACAAGCACGGCAACCCGCTGGTGCTCGAGGGCGAAGGCATGCTCTCGCGCTGCGTGCAGCACGAAACTGACCACTTGGACGGGATCCTCTTCCTGGACCGGCTGCCGGCGGAGGAGAAAAAGGCGGCGTGGCGCAAGCTTCGCGCCACCGATTACTCGCAGACCGCCAGCCGGACCGTCGCCAAGCGCTCCGGGTCGCTGGGCTCCAGCTTCGGCGCGGGATTGGGGAAGTAGTCCATGCGCATACTTTTCGCCGGAACCCCGCAGGTCGCGGTCGCCTCGCTGAATCATCTGCATGCGGCCGGATTCGATATCGCCGCCGTGCTCACCCGTCCCGATGCGCCGCTGGGCCGCAAACGCGTGCTCACCCCTTCGCCGGTCGCCGCCCGCGCCGAGGAACTGGGCCTGCCGCTCATCAAGGCCTCCAAGATCACCGAAGACGTTACCGAGCAGTTGCAGGCGCTGAACCTGGACGCCGCAGCGATCGTTGCCTTCGGCGGGCTGGTTCCGGAAGCGGCACTGTCCGTCCCGCGCCACGGGTGGATCAACCTGCACTTTTCACTGTTGCCGAACTGGCGCGGCGCCGCGCCGGTGCAGCACTCGATTATCCACGGCGACGACATCACCGGCGCGGTGACCTTCCAGCTGGAAACCGGGCTGGACACCGGCCCGGTCTTCGGCCAGGTGACCGAGGTGGTCAACGAGCTGGATACCGCAGGCGTCATGCTCGAACGGCTCAGCGAGTCGGGCTCGATGCTGCTGGTGCAGACCTTGCAGGCGCTGGATGCCGGCCGGGCCGTCGCGGTTCCCCAGGCCGGATCGCACACCTACGCACCGAAGATCACCGACGTGGATGCCCAGCTGGACTTCAGCCGTCCGGCCACCGAAATCCGCCGCAGAGCCCACGGCACCACCCCGTTCCCCGGCGCCTGGAGCGCCGTGGGGGAGCAGCGCTACAAGTTCGGTCCGTTGCGCGAACGCCGCGACGTCACCGACTTGGCCTCCGGCGAACTGCGCATCGTACCGGGCAAACAGCCCACCGTGCTCATCGGCACCGCCACGTGGGCCCTTGAACCAACTCAAATCCAGCCCCCGGGCAAGAAGATGATGAACGCCTCAGACTGGGCCCGCGGCATGCTGGCCCAGGGAACGGAAGTGAGCTTCGCATGAGCGCCAATGAACAGCGCGGGGATTCCCGCGGGGATCGCCGGAGCATGGACCAGGGCGACGGCCAGCGCCGCAGCGAGTCCGGCCGCACCCGCAACCGCGGCCAGGGCGGACGCCCGCGCCAGTACTCGCAGGCCGCCCCCGGCCAGCGCAAGCGCAACGCGGACCCGGCCCGCTTGGTCGCCTTCAAGACCCTGCGCGAGGTTTCAGGCGCCGACGCCTATGCCAACCTGGTGCTGCCCAAGCTGATCCGCGAATACCAGCTGGACCGCCGCGACGCCGGCTTCGCCACCGAACTGGCCTACGGCGCGTTGCGCGGACAGGGGTTGTACGACGCGATCCTGACCACGCTGGTCGACCGGCCGCTGTCCGAGCTGGACCCGGCGGTTCTTGATGCGCTGCGCTTGGGCGCCCACCAGCTGATGGCCATGCGCGTGCCCAAGCACGCTGCGCTGGACGAGACCGTCTCGCTGGCCCGCGCGCAGATCGGCGCGGGCCCGTCGGGGCTGATCAACGCGGTGCTGCGCCGCGTGAGCGAACAGGAGCCCGCGGCGTGGGTCGCCCAGCTGACGGCCGGCGCGGAGAACGACTCCGCGAAGCTGGCCATCGAGCATTCGCACCCGGAGTGGATTGTTCGGGCGCTGCGTGGCGCGCTGATCGCCCACGGCCGCGACCCCGGGGAACTGTCCGCGTTGCTGCAGGCCGACAACGCCGCCCCGGTGGTCAACCTGGTGGCCCTGCCGGGCCTCGGGGGCCTGGCCGGCGCGATGGAGAACGGCGCGGAGCCGGGAACCCTGCTGGAGGGCTCCGCCACCTACAAGCACGGCGACGTGGCCCGGGTCCCCGGGGTGCGTGAAGGCACCGTGCGCGTACAGGACGCCGGAAGCCAGGTCATGGCCCGTGCCCTGGCCAACGTGCAGCTCCCGGCCGATGGCGATGACCGCTACTGGCTGGATCTGTGCGCGGGGCCCGGCGGCAAGGCGGCGCTGCTCGGCGCGCTGGCCGTGCAGCGCGACGCCCGGCTGACCGCCAACGAGCCCACCGCGCACCGCGCCCGGCTGGTGGAGAACTCCATGGACGCGGTGCCCCGCGACTACTGGATGGTCACCGAGCTGGACGGCCGCGCCTATGGCGGGGAAGACTACGCCGGCGACTACGACCGCATCATGGTCGACGCCCCCTGCTCCGGCCTGGGCGCGCTGCGCCGCCGCCCGGAATCGCGGTGGCGCAAGGCCCCCCGCGACATCCCGGAGCTCACCGCCCTGCAGGGCGAACTGCTGGACGCCGCCTTCAACGCCGTGCGCGTGGGCGGGGTCGTCGGCTTCGTCACCTGCTCGCCGCACCAGGCCGAAACCCGCCTGGTGGTGGAGGACTTCCTCAAGCGCACCGGACAGGCCAAGCTGCTGGACACCGGCGCCGAGGTCGCCAAGGTGATGTACGAGGACGCGCCGGCCGCCGGACACCCGCTGGGCGAGGGCTCCACCGCCCAGCTCTGGCCGCACCTGCACGGCACCGACGCGATGTTCATGGCGCTGCTGACCAAGGTCGCCCCGACCGAATAGCACCGCGCCGCGTCACCAACTGCCAGCGTCCGCCCGGACGCTGGCAGTATTGCATCAAGAACCTTTCCGCCCCTGCCAGAACCCAAGGAGCCCCCGTTGAGCACCGCGCGCATCCACCCCTCGATCCTCTCCGCCGACTTCGCCAACCTGCAGCGCGAACTGACGCGCATCCACACCGCAGACGGCGTGCACGTGGACGTCATGGACAACCACTTCGTGCCCAACCTGACCCTGGGAAAGCCCGTGGTCGAGGCGCTGCACAAGGTCAGCGAGCTGCCCATCGACGTGCACCTGATGATCGAGGATGCCGACCGCTGGGCTCCGGAATACGCGCAGCTGGGCGTGGACTCGGTGACCTTCCACGCGGAAGCCGCCGCCGCGCCGATCCGGCTGGCCCGCGAGCTGCGCGCCGCCGGATCCAAGGCCGCCATGGCGCTGCGCCCGGCCACCGGCATCGAGCCCTACCTGGACATGCTCGGCGAGCTGGACATGCTGCTGCTGATGACGGTCGAACCGGGCTTCGGCGGCCAGAAGTTCCTGGACCTGGTGCTGCCCAAGATCCGCCGCGCCCGCGCCGCCATCGACGGCTCGGGCCGGCCCATCGCCCTGCAGGTCGACGGAGGGGTCTCGCGCGACACCATCCTGCGCGCCGCGGAAGCGGGGGCCGACGTGTTCGTCGCCGGCTCCGCGGTGTACGCCTCGCCCGAGCCGTCGGTGGAAATCGACGTATTACGCAATCTTGCCCTCGGCGCGCACTGAAGCGCCACAAAGTATGCAACAATAACGAATGTAAACGTAAATACGTGCTCCGGGGTCGGTGAAAGTCCGAACCGGCGGTGATAGTCCGCGACCCGCATCCAAAGCCACAAGCCGAGGAAGCGGTTGAGCCGGTGGAATTCCGGTACCGACAGTTAAAGTCTGGATGGGAGAAGCACGAATTTGATTTGCCTTGCGGTATTGCCGGCGGCTCCCTGAGCGGAGCCGTATTCTCCGGCCTACGCCGCAGGTCCATCAAATGCACACCCCCGGAGCCGCCGCTTCGAGAAGGGTGGAAAGATGGATTTCCTGCGGTGGCTCATTGAAGCTTTTAATTCACAAATTGCGGTTGGTTCCTCGGCGCTGCTGGTGCGCGAGGTCGTCGGCAACATCTTCGGGCTGGCCAGCGCCGTGGGCGGCATGCGCCGCAAGGTCTGGGCCTGGCCGGTCGGCATCGTCGGCAACCTGCTGCTGCTGACCGTGTTCCTGGGCAGCCTGTTCGACACCGACTACGCCGCGAACCTCTGGGGCCAGGCAGGGCGCCAGATCATGTTCATCGCGGTCTCCGTCTTCGGCTGGTACCGCTGGAAGCAGGCCCGCGACGGCAGCGGCAGCGCAGTCACCCCCGCATGGGCCTCGAACAAGGTCCGCCTGGGCTTGGCCGTCACGCTGGTGCTGGGCACCATCGCGCTGACCCCGCTGTTCCGCATCCTGGGCTCCTACGAGCCGGTGTGGGCCGATGCATGGACCTTCGTCGGCTCCCTGCTGGCGACCTTCGGCATGGCCAAGGGCTGGGTTGAGTTCTGGCTGATCTGGGTCGCGGTCGACGCGGTCGGCGTGCCGCTGCTGTTCTCCGCCGGCTACTACGCCAGCGCATTCATGTACCTGTTCTACGGCGCGTTCACGCTGATCGGCTTCTTCGTCTGGGCCCGGGCCAAGAAGGGCGACAAGCCAGCGGTGGAAACCGAGCTGCCCGACCCGACCCTCCAGGGCAAGCGGTAACCGCGATGGCCACCGAACAGCAGCTGGATGCGGCGCTGGAAACCGCGCTGGAAACCGCCCGCCGGGGCCACCGCGGCGCCAACCCGCTGGTCGGCGCGTGCATCCTCGACGAGCACGGTTCGCTGATCGCCACCGGCTACCACCAGGGCGCCGGCACCCCGCACGCTGAAATCGACGCGCTGCGCCGGCTGGGCAGGATCTCCCGCGAGCGCGCCGCACGGCTGACCATGGTCGTCACCCTTGAACCGTGCAACCACACCGGGCGCACCGGTCCCTGCGCGGCGGCCATCGCCGAGGCCGGCATCGGCGCGGTGCACTACGCGCTGGGCGACGACACCGACGCCAGCGGGGGAGCGCGCTACCTGGCCGCCGCCGGCGTCGCGGTCAGCCGGGCGCGCGAAATCTCCGCGATCCGCGAGCTGAACCACCGCTGGATCCGCGCCAAGGAGCAGGGCCGCCCGTTCATCACCGTGAAGACCGCGCAGTCGCTGGACGGGCGCATCAACGCCCCGGACGGCACCAGCCAGTGGATCACCTCCGCACAGTCCCGGGCGCACGCGCACTCGCTGCGCGCCCGGGTGGACGCGATCGTGGTCGGCACCAACACCGTGGTGCACGACGATCCCCGGCTGAACGCCCGCGCCGCCGACGGCACCGCGCTGCCGCGCCAGCCGCACCGGCTGGTCATGGGCACCCGCGAACTGCCCGGCACCCTGGCCCTGGCCTTCGACGAGCACTGGGAACAGGTGCGCACGCGCGACGTGCGCGAACTGATCGCCCGCGCCGGCGAACTGGGCTACGGGCACCTGCTGGTCGAGGGCGGGGCAACCATCGCCTCGGCCTTCATCGCCGCCGACCTGGCGGACGAGATCTACTGCTACCAGGCGCCGATCATCATCGGCGCCGGGGACTGCTCGGTGAACCTCTCCGGCACCCGCACCCTGGGTGACGCGCGAGCCTACCGGATCGACGCCTACAGCGGCGAAACGCTCGCCCGGCTCGGCCCCGACATCATGCTGCACCTGGAACCGCTGCCGCAGCACTAAACACCCCCGCCTCACCTTCCGCGCACCGGCGGCGGCCTCGCCGTACCCGAAAACCCGCGGATCCGCCAACTTCTGAGAAGGAAACCACCCACCATGTTCACCGGAATCGTCACCGGAACCGGCACCGTCACCGGCATCACCACCGACCCAGGCAAGGGCCTCGCGGTCCTTACCCTGAAGGCCCCGGGCCATACGCAGGACCTGGGCCTGGGCGGCTCGCTGGCCGTGAACGGCGTCTGCCTGACCGCCACCGCGCTGGACGGGGACACGCTCAGCGTCGACGTCATGGGCGAAACGCTGGAGCGCACCACCACCGGCCAGCTGGCCGAAGGCTCCACCGTCAACCTGGAACGCTGCACCCCGGCCGGGGCCCGGCTGGACGGGCACGTCGTGCAGGGCCACGTCGATGCCGTCGGCTCCGTGCTGGCCCGCGAGGACCACGGCCAGTGGACCACCTTCCGCATCTCGGTGCCCGACGCGTACGCCCCGCTGACCGCGGAAAAGGGCTCGATCGCGCTGGATGGCATCTCGCTGACGCTCACCGCCGTTTCCCCGGCCGACGCCCCGGCCGGCGGGCACTGGGTGGAGGTGGGCATCATCCCCATCACCCTGGCCGAAACCACCATGGGATCCCGCCGGGTCGGGGACCGCATCAACATCGAGGTCGACGTCCTGGCCAAGTACGTCGCCCGCCTGAACGCCTTTGGAGGTCGAAACTAATGGCTGCCGCATCCTTTGACTCAATTCCCGCCGCCCTGGCCGCGCTGGCCGCCGGCCGCGCCGTGGTGGTCGTCGACGACGAAGACCGCGAGAACGAGGGCGACATCATCTTTGCCGCCGAGCACGCCACCGCGCAGCTCATGGCCTTTACCGTCCGGTACACCTCCGGGGTGATCTGCGTGCCGCTGGACGCCGCCCGCGCCGACGCGCTGCGCCTGGCCCCGATGGTCGGCATCAACCAGGACTCCAAGGGCACTGCCTTCACCGTCAGCTGCGACGCGGCCAGCGGCATCAGCACCGGCATCTCGGCAGCGGACCGCGCGCTGACCAGCCGGCTGCTGGCCGACCCGGAGACCACCGCGGAGCAGCTGGTCCGCCCCGGGCACATCTTCCCGCTGCGCGCCGCCGCGGGGGGAGTGCTCGAACGCCGCGGCCACACCGAAGCCGCGGTGGACCTGTGCCGCGCCGCCGGACTGTCCCCGGTCGGAGTGATCGGTGAAATCACCCACGACAACGGCGAGATGATGCGGCTTGACGCGCTGCGCGTCTTCGCCGCGGAACACAGCCTGCCGCTGATCACCATCGACGACCTGGCCCGCTGGCGCCGCATCAACGACCGGATCGAGCTGACCGACCCGGTCGCGCTGCCCACGGCCTTCGGCGACTTCACCGCCCGCGCCGCGCTCGTCGAGGGGCACGAGCACCTGGTGCTCAGCCATCCGGGCCCCGAGGGGTCCGACCCCGGCAACCTGGTGCGCATCCACTCCGAATGCCTCACCGGCGACGTGCTGGGTTCCTACCGCTGCGACTGCGGCGAGCAGCTGCACGCCGCCATGGCCCGCATCGCCGCCGAGGGCGGGCACGTGGTCTACATCCGCGGCCACGAGGGCCGCGGCATCGGCCTGGTCAACAAGCTGCGCGCCTACGCGCTGCAGGAGCACGGGCTGGACACGCTGGATGCGAACCTGCACCTGGGCTTCCCGGCCGACGCGCGCGAGTACTTCGCGGTCGCCGCGATCCTGGCCAAGCTGGGCCTGCATTCCATCCGGCTGCTGAGCAACAACCCGGACAAGCGGGACAAGCTCATCGAGGCCGGCATCCAGGTCACCGAGCTGGTGCCTAGCCTGGTGCCGCCGCGCCGCGAGAACGAGGCCTACCTGCGGACCAAACAGGCCCGCTTCGGCCACCAGCTGGGCCTGCCGCAGGACTCTGCGCAGGACGAAGCCCAGGCCCAGGCCTACCACGGCGCCTGAGCGCCGCCACCGACACAAGCAAAGGACACATCACCATGAGCAAACACGGAGCGCCGACCAACGTCGCCGAGGAACTGAAGACGCTGGCCGCCGGCGACGCCTTCTCCCAGCTGAAGGTCGCCATTGTCGCGGCCAGCTGGCACGAGGTCATCATGAACGGGCTGATCGACGGCGCCCAACGCGCCGCCAAGGACGCCGGGCTGGCGGAGGCCACCACGCTGATCCGCGTCCCGGGCACCTTCGAGCTGCCGGTCGCCGCCGCCACACTGGCCCGGGACTACGACGCGGTGATCGCGCTGGGCGTGGTCATCCGCGGCGGCACCCCGCACTTCGACTACGTCTGCCTTGCCGCGACCAACGGCTTAACCAATGTGAGCGTGGACACCAAGACGCCGATCGGTTTCGGCGTGCTGACCTGCGACACCGAGCAGCAGGGGCTGGACCGCGCGGGACTGGAGAACTCCAGCGAAGACAAGGGCTACGAGGCCTACAGCGCGGCGGTCATGACCGTCGCCGCGCTGGCCTGAGCAGGCCTCCAGCGCACCGCCGCGCTGCCGGCGCCGGACCCGGTCCCATGCCGTCACAAAGCATGCCCCGAGTTCGGCCCGGCAGGCGGGAAACGCTAGACTGGTGGATGTGAAAACTTTTGACGAGCTCTTCAGCGAACTGTCGCTCAAGGCCCAAACCCGCCCGGAAGGCTCTCGTACCGTCACCGAACTCGACTCCGGTGTCCACGGCATCGGCAAGAAAATCGTCGAGGAGGCCGCCGAAGTCTGGATGGCCGCAGAGTACGAATCGGACCAGGAAACCGCCGAGGAAATTTCGCAGCTGCTCTACCATGTGCAGGTTCTCATGATCGCCAAGGGACTGTCCCTGGCCGACGTTTACAAGCATCTCTAGCCGTCGCGCGGCCGCGGCGCGGATCCTTTTTCAGCGATCCGCGCCGCGCCAACGCACGGCGGCAGTAACAACGGCCAACGAAACCACTCCTTGGCGCTTGTTTTTGGCACCACGCCGCAGCGCCACACTCCCGAAAAGAGTCACTCCATGCTCCGCGTAGCCCTGCCCAACAAGGGTGCCCTGTCCGACATCGCCTCCACCATGTTCAAGGAGGCCGGCTACCTCCAGCGCCGCGATTCCCGCGAACTGGTCATGGTCGACGAGGACAATAACGTTGAATTCTTCTACCTGCGTCCCCGCGACATCGCCGTCTACGTCGGCCGCGGCATCCTGGACGTCGGCATCACCGGCCGCGACCTGTACCTGGACGCGGATGTCGACGACGACGTCGAAGAGCTGATCCCGCTGGGCATCGGCAAATCGGCCTTCCGCTTCGCCGCTCCGGTCGGCGCCTATACCGAGGCCAGCCAGCTGAACGGCAAGCGCATCGCCACCAGCTACGACGTGCTGCTGCGCCACTATCTGGAAAAGTCGGGCATCCAGGCCTCCGTCGTCCGCCTGGACGGCGCCGTGGAATCCTCGGTCCGCCTGGGCGTGGCCGACGCGATCGCCGATGTCGTGGAAACCGGCAACACCATCAAGGCCGCCGGCATGGAGATCTTCGGCGAGACCCTGCTGGCCTCCGAGGCCGTGCTGATCGGCCGCATCGGCCACCAGCCCGCCGGGCTGGACGTGCTCACCCGCCGCCTGAGCGGCGTGCTCGTCGCCCGCCAGTACGTGATGCTGGACTACGACGTGCGCCGCGACCTGGTGGAACAGGCCTGCGCGCTGACCCCCGGCCTGGAATCGCCGACCGTTTCCGACCTGGCGAACTCCGACTGGTGCGCGGTGCGCGCCATGGTCAAGAAGTCGCAGACCAACAACATCATGGACGAGCTGTACGACGTGGGCGCCCGCGCCATCCTGGTCAGCCAGATCCACGCCTGCCGCATCTAGCCGGCCCCACCCAAGGAGCACAACGCGATGAGTGTTGCAATTCGAGTGATTCCCTGCCTCGACGTCGATGCCGGGCGCGTGGTCAAGGGCGTGAACTTCGAAGGCCTGCGCGACGCCGGGGACCCGGTGGAGCTCGCCCGCCGCTACAACCTGGCCGGCGCCGACGAACTGACCTTCCTGGACGTCACCGCCTCCAGCTCGGACCGCGAGACCACCTACGAGGTGGTCCGCCAGACCGCCGAGGAGGTCTTCATCCCGCTGACCGTCGGCGGCGGCGTGCGCGCCGTGGAAGACGTCGACCGGCTGCTGCGCAACGGCGCGGACAAGGCGTCGATCAACACCGCCGCGGTTTCCCGGCCCGAGGTCATCAACGAGATCACCGAGCGCTTCGGCTCGCAGGTGCTGGTGCTGTCGCTGGATGCGCGCCGCACCACCGACCCGGCGATCGCCTCCGGGTTCGAGGTGACCACCCACGGCGGCCGCCAGGGCACCGGGATGTGCGCGGTGGCCTGGGCCAAGGAAGCCGCCGAGCGCGGCGTGGGTGAGATCCTGCTGAACTCCATCGACGCCGACGGCACCAAGGACGGGTTCGACCTGGAGATGATCCGCGCCGTGCGCAAGGAGGTCAGCGTCCCGCTGATCGCCTCCGGCGGCGCCGGGCGCCCGGAGGACTTCCCGCCGGCCATCGAGGCCGGGGCCGACGCGGTGCTCGCGGCCTCGATCTTCCACTTCGGCCCGACCGACATGATCGCCCGCGTCAAGCAGCAGATCCGCGAGGCCGGCTACCCGGTCCGCTAGCGGCGTCCACGCAAAGGTGCCGGCCCCCTCGGGGGCCGGCACCTTTTGCGTTGGTATCAGGTCCGCGGGATCGCGTCGGCCCCGGACGCTAGAGCGATGGCCTGTAGCTTTTGATGATGTCCAGCGCGGTGTCCCCGCCCTCGAAGGTCACCAGGCAGTGGTCGGTGCGCCCGAAGGCGTAGAGCATGAGCTCGGCGACCGGGCCGCTGATCGACACCGCGTTGCGGGCCTTCTTGGCCACGTGGCGCTGGCCGTCCGGGCGGGTGAGGATGATGCCGACCGGGGCCTTGCGGAACAGCAGCCGGGACATCCGGGTCAGCGACTGCCAGAGCAGCTCGGTGTACTCCTTGTCCAGCACGCGCGGCGCCCACTGCCCGCGGGCGCGGCGCACGTCCTCGGTATGGACGAAGTATTCGCTCAGGTTCGCGGCCTGGTCCACCTTGTCGATGGAGAACGGCGAGTACTTCGCCGGTCCCGAGCGGAAGCGGCGCACCAGCGCGGCGTAGCGTTCGGGGGACTGCGCCTCGTCGGCGGTCTGCCGCAGCTTCTCCTCCAGTTTCCCGGACAGCGGCTTGAAGAGCGTGCCGGCGGAGAGCAGCGAATTCTCGCGCAGGACGAGGTGCGCGGCCAGGTGGCGGGTCTGCCAGCCGGCGCACAGGGTTTCGGCGGTGGGACCTGCTGCCAGCAGCGTCTCGGCCAATGCCAATCGGGAAGCGTGAACTAAGTGCATCACCTCTGAAACTAGCACGCTTCGCCGCGCCGTGCGCGCAACACGACTCGGGTGTCGGGACCCGGGGCCAGGAGGCCGTCGGCCGCAGGTCACGGGGCGCGCAATCGGGCGTGCACCCAGTATGCTGTAGGGGATGGCTACTTCTCATGGGGGTCCGCGGCCGGACCCCGAATTCCCGGAACTCGACCCTGCGATTGCGCGGCGTCTCAAGCGCGATGCCAACGGCCTGTTCGCCGCGATCGTGCAGCAGCACGACACCGGCAGGGTGCTCATGCTCGGCTGGATGGACGACGAGGCCCTGCGCCGCACGCTGTCCACCGGCCGGGTGACCTTCTTCTCCCGCTCCCGCCAGGAGTACTGGCGCAAGGGCGATACCTCCGGACACTTCCAGTTCCTGAAGTCCGCGGCGCTGGACTGCGACGGCGATGCGCTGCTGCTGCAGGTCGACCAGGTGGGCGCGGCCTGCCACACCGGCACCGAATCCTGCTTCACGGGACGCGAGCTGCCGGCAGTCGTCGGCCACCGCCCGGCCTAGGCCGCCCCGGAACCGTCCGCACTGACCAGGCATCGCCCGCACCAAGGCCCGCGCACGGGCCGGACGACCAGAGCATCGACCAGCGCCTAGAAGAAGAAACAGATGAAAACCCTCGGCACCATTTCACCCACCCGCGAGGCATTCCTCGCCATGGCGGCCACCCGCCGCGTCATCCCGGTCACCCTGTCGGTGCTGGCCGACTCGCTGACCCCGATCGGCCTGTACCGCACCCTGGCCGGCGGCCGCCCGGGCACGTTCCTGATGGAGTCGGCCGCCGCCGGCGGCGTCTGGAGCCGCTACTCCTTCATCGGCGTGAACTCGCCGGCCACCCTGAGCACCCGCAGCGGCGAGGCCTACTGGCAGGGCACCGCCCCGGCCGGCCTGCCCTCCGGCGGCGTCGGCGTCGAGGTACTGCGCGACACCGTGCGTGCCCTGCACACCGCGCCGATCCCCGGCATGCCACCGCTGACCGGCGGCATGGTCGGCTTCATCGGCTGGGACTGCGTGCGCCACTGGGAGAAGCTGCCCAACCCGCCGGCGGACGACCTGGACCTGCCCGAGCTGAGCATGAACCTGGTCGGGGACATGGCGGTGCACGACGCCACCGAGGGCACCGTGACGCTGATCGCCAACGCCATCAACTTCGATGACAGCGATGAGCGCGCCGAGGCGGCCTACGACGCCGCCGTCGCGCGCCTGCAGGCCATGCTCGACCAGCTGGCCGTCCCGGTGCAGGGCGCGGCCGCCGTGCTGACCGGCACCGACGTGCCCCGCGAGCAGCTGATGGATTCGGTCACGCATTCCTGGGCTGAAAACGAGTACCTGCAGGCGCTGGCCAAGTCCAAGACGGCCATCGTGGACGGGGAGGTCTTCCAGATCGTGGTCTCCCGCCGCTTCGAGCTGGAGACCCGGGCCGACGCGCTGGATGTCTACCGGGTGCTGCGCGCCACCAACCCCAGCCCCTACATGTACCTGTTCAACTTCGTCAACGAGCACGGCGAGCCGTTCCAGATCGTCGGCTCTTCCCCGGAAGCGCTGGTCACCGTCAACGACGGCCACGTCGTCACCCACCCGATCGCCGGCTCCCGGCCGCGCGGGGCGAACTACGAGGAAGACCAGCTGCATGAGAAGTCGCTGGTCAACGACCAGAAGGAACGCGCCGAGCACCTGATGCTGGTGGACCTCTCGCGCAACGACCTTTCGCGGGTCTGCCAGGCCGGCAGCGTGGAGGTCACCCAGTTCATGGAGGTCGAGCGCTTCAGCCACATCATGCACTTGGTCTCCAACGTCGTGGGCAAGGCGCGTGAGGACGTGGACGCGTACGACGTGCTCGCCGCGACCTTCCCCGCCGGCACCCTTTCCGGGGCGCCGAAGCCGCGCGCCCTGCAGCTGCTCGACCAGTACGAGCCCTACCGCCGCGGCATCTACGGCGGCGTGGTGGGCTACCTGGACTTCGCCGGGGACATGGACATGGCCATCGCCATCCGCTCCGCGCTGCTCAAGAACGGCCGCGCCTACGTGCAGGCCGGCGGCGGCATCGTGAACGACTCCAAGTTCGCCGACGAGGCCCTGGAAACCGTGAACAAGGCGGCCGCGCCGCTGCGAGCCGTGTGGGCCGCGCAGTCCATGCGCGCCGCGCACACCACCACCGAATCGGATGAGAGCAAGTGAAGCAGACACTGACCGCCCGCAACCTGGCCTTCCTCGGCGCGCTGGGCGCCGTGATCGTGCTGTGGTCCGCCACCCGCACCTGGATCACCGTCGACGTGGCCTCCGGCACCGTGCAGATCCCGCAGATCGTGGTCGACGGAGCCTCCGCGGCGGCCGCCACCACCGCGCTGTCCATCGCGGTGCTGGCCGGATCGCTGGCGCTGCTGATCGCCGGCAAGATCTCCCGCTACATCATCGCGGCCATCTGCCTGCTGGCCGGCATCGCGATCATCGCCGCCGGCGCGGCTACGCTGGCCGACCCGCAGGCCGCGGCCTTCACCGCGGTGTCCACCGCGACCGGGCTGGCGCAGAACGCCGCGCAGTATTCGGTGAGCGCCTGGCCGGCAGTGGCCGTCGCCGGCGGCGCGCTGATCGCCGTGCAGGCGGTGCTCGTGCTGGTCTTCGCCCGAAGCTGGGCGGTCAAGGCGGACAAGTACTCCCGTTCGGCCGGGAAAACCGCGGTCGAACCCAAGGATGCTTCCTCGCGGAACATCTCCAGCTGGGAACAGCTTTCGGACGGCGAGGACCCCACCGCGGATCGCCGCTGAGCGTGATTCCGGCCACCTGCCCGACACGTTCGCGGCAGGAATAGGCCTGAAGCGAATTCAGATGGCAGAATGGAACCAGCAGATCACCGTGCGGGTCCCGGAACCGGGCGCGCACACGCACCACAACTACCAAGGAGACATCGAGCAATGTCGCAGAAAACCGACATCGATCCGGTATACACCGAGCAGATCGGCCACGGCAACTCCGTCGCTGCCTGGGCTTGCGTCCTGACCATGATGGTCGGCGCCATTGCCGGCGGCATCGCCTTCGCAAACCTGAACTGGACCTTCTTCTGGGTTTCCATGGGCGTCGTCGTCCTAGGCCTGGTCCTCGGCGGCGTGCTGAAGGCCGCCGGCTTCGGAGTGGGCGGTTCGCGCAGCGGAGCAGCTCACTAAATTGACTGTTCTTGATGACATCATCGCGGGCGTCCAGGAAGACCTGGGCGCCCGTCGCGCGCTTCAGAGCCTTGAGGCTGTCAAGCGCCGCGCGGCGCAGGCGCCTGCCGCGCTCGACGCCTACGCCGCGCTGGGCGGCCATGCCGACCCCGCGCAGCGCGACACCACGCTGCGGGTGATCGCCGAGGTCAAGCGCAAGTCCCCGTCCAAGGGCGCGCTGGCCGAGATCCCGGAGCCGGCAGTGCTGGCCGCCGAGTACGAGGCCGGCGGCGCCTCGGTGATCTCCGTGCTGACCGAAGCCCGTCGCTTCGGCGGCTCGCTGGAGGACCTGGACGCCGTGCGCTCCGCGGTGCGCATCCCGGTGCTGCGCAAGGACTTCACGGTCGACGAGTACCAGATCTACGAGGCCCGCGCCCACGGCGCCGACCTCGTGTTGCTCATTGTTGCGGCGCTGGATGACCAGACGCTGCGAACTTTTCTAGAATTGACCCATGACTTGGGAATGAACGCCCTGGTGGAGACCCACACCGAGGAGGAGATCGCACGTGCGGTCGCCGTCGGCGCGAAGATCATCGGCGTGAACGTGCGCAACCTGAAGACGCTGGATGTGGATCCGGCGAACTTCGGCAAGCTCGCCCACCTGCTGCCGGTCGGCGCGGTCATCGTCGCCGAATCCGGCGTGGAGTCCACCGTGCAGGTGCGCCAATACGCCGCGGACGGCGCCGACGCGATCCTGGTCGGCGAGGCGCTGGTCAAGCACGCCGACCCGCGCACCTCGGTGCGGGAGTTCATCCAGGCAGGAACCGCGGCCAAGCCGCAGCGCTGAGGCGGTTGACCCGCCTAGGTGCAGCCCACCAAACTGATCGTGCCCCGCAGGAAGCTTCCGGCGGGGCACGAAATCTACCACGATTGACGTTTCGTTGAAGGAAAGAGGGAATCGATGAGCACACCGGAGCACTCCGAGCACGCCGACTCGATCGACCAGCAGTCGCTAAAGCACGCCAGCGGCCCGTACTTCGGTGCCTACGGCGGACGATGGATGCCAGAATCCCTCATGGCCGCGATGGACGAGCTGAACGAGACCTTCGAAGCGGCCAAGAACGACCCCGAGTTCGTCGCCCAGGTGCGCGACCTGAACACCAACTACTCCGGGCGCCCCTCGCTGCTGACCGAGGCCAAGCGCTTCTCGGAGCAGTTCTGCGGCGGGGTGCGCATCTTCCTCAAGCGCGAGGACTTGAACCACACCGGAAGCCACAAGATCAACAACGTGCTGGGCCAGGCGCTGCTGGCCAAGCGCATGGGCAAGACCCGCATCATCGCGGAGACCGGGGCTGGCCAGCACGGCGTCGCCTCGGCGACCGCCGCCGCCCTGATGGGCCTGGAATGCGTGGTCTACATGGGCGCGGAGGACTGCCGCCGGCAGGCGCTGAACGTCGCCCGGATGCGCCTGCTGGGCGCCACCGTCATCCCGGTGACCGTCGGCTCCCAGACGCTGAAGGACGCGATCAACGAAGCGCTGCGCGACTGGGTCGCCAACGTGGAAACCACGCACTACCTGCTGGGCACCGCCGCCGGCGGGGCGCCGTTCCCGGCGATGGTCCGCTATTTCCACGAGGTCATCGGCGAGGAGGCCCGCGAGCAGATCCTCGCGCAGGCCGGACGCCTGCCCGACGCGGTCACCGCGTGCATCGGCGGCGGCTCGAACGCCATCGGCATCTTCCACGGTTTCCTGGATGACAAGGACGTGGCGTTGTACGGCTTCGAGGCCGGGGGCGACGGCGTGGACACCGACCGCCACGCCGCGACCATCACCCTGGGCCGCCCCGGCGTGCTACACGGCGCGAAGAGCTACCTGATGCAGGACGACGACGGGCAGACCATCGAGTCGCACTCGATCTCCGCCGGCCTGGACTACCCGGGCGTCGGCCCCGAGCACGCGTTCCTGGCCGACATCGGCCGCGTGAACTACGAACCGGTCACCGACACCGAGGCGATGGACGCGTTCAAGGCGCTGTGCCGCACCGAGGGCATCCTGCCGGCGATCGAGTCCTCCCACGCGCTGGCCGGCACCATCCGGCTGGCGCAGAGGATGATCGCCGACGGCGCCGCCCCGGAAGAGACCATCATCATCGTGAACCTCTCCGGCCGCGGGGACAAGGACGTGGGCACCGCCGCCGCCTGGTTCAACATGATCGACGAAAAAGACGCAGACGCGGAGATCAGCGGCGCCGCGGCGGCCGCCGAGCGCTCCGCAGCGGACAGCGAGGAGAAGTAGATGACCCGGGTAACCAGCGCCCAGAAGATCGCCGCGGCCCGCGCCGAGGGCCGCCCGGCACTGATCGGCTACCTGCCTGCGGGCTTCCCGGACGTGCCCACCAGCATCGAGGCGGCCGTCGCGCTGGCCGAGAACGGCGTGGACATCATCGAGATCGGCATTCCGTACTCCGACCCCGTGATGGACGGCGAGGTCATCCAGGCCGCCACCGTGCAGGCCCTGGCGAACGGCTTCCGCGTGGCCGACGTGTTCGAGATCGTGCGTGGCATCACCTCGCGCACCGACGCCGCCGTGATGGTCATGACCTACTGGAACCCGGTGCTGCGCATGGGCGTGGACGAGTTCGCCCGCCGCTTCGCGCAGGCCGGCGGCTCCGGGCTGATCACCCCCGACCTGGTGCCGGAGGAAGCCGGCGAGTGGATCGAGGCCAGCGAGAAGCACGATCTGGAACGCGTGTTCCTGATCGCCCCGTCCTCCACCGAACAGCGTGTGCAGCGCACCGTCGACGCCTCCTCGGGCTTCATCTACTGCGTTTCGCTGATGGGCGTGACCGGGGCCCGCTCGGAGGTGTCCTCCGCCGCGCAGGCGGTGGTGGACGCCGCCCATGAAGCCGGAGCGGAAAACGCCTGCGTGGGACTGGGTGTCTCCAAGCGCGAGCACGTGCAGGAGATCGGCGCCTACGCGGACGGGGTCATCGTGGGCACCGCCCTGGTCGCCGCGCTGCGCGACGGGGGAGTGGCCGCGGTGGGAGCCCTGGCCGCCGAGCTGAGCGGCGCCGCCGCCAAGGAGCACGCCTAGGATGAACCTGCCCGCACAGCTTGCCCTGGCCCTGCCGGCCTCCATCCCGTCGCCGCCGGCGGAGTTCTCCAAGTTCTCCATCGGCCCGCTGACCATCCACGCCTACGCGCTGTGCATCCTGGCGGGCATCCTGCTGGCCCTGTGGGTGACCAACCGCCGGCTGACCGCGCGCGGCGGCAACTCGGACATGCTTTGGGACATCGTCATCTGGGCGATCCCCTTCGGCATCGTCGGCGGGCGGCTTTACCACGTGTTGATCACCGACCCGGGGTACTACTTCGGCCTGGGCGGGCAGCAAGCCCACTGGGCTGAAATACCCCAGCTGTGGCTGGGCGGGCTGGGCATCATGGGAGCGATCTCGCTCGGCGCGGTCGGCGCGCTGATCGGCTGCCGGCGGGCCGGGGTCAGGCTCTCTGCCTTCGCCGACGCCGCCGCCCCGGGCGTGCTGCTCGCGCAGATGGCCGGACGCTGGGGCAACTGGTTCAACCAGGAGCTCTTCGGCGCCCCGACCACCCTTCCCTGGGGCCTGGAGATCGACCCGGGCAACCACAACTTCCCGGCCGGGCTGCCGGCGGACACGCTGTTCCACCCGACGTTCCTGTATGAATCGGTCTGGAACCTGCTGGGCTTCTTCGTGCTGATCGGGCTGGACCGCAAGTTTCAGCTGCGCCGCGGCGCACTGTTCTGGTGCTACGTGATCTGGTACGGCATCGGCCGCACCTTCACCGAGTCGCTGCGCCTGGATCCGGCCGAAATCATCACCATCGGCCCGCTGTCCCTGCGCATCCACCAGTGGCTGGCCATCGGCTTGATCGTGCTGGGCACCGTCGCGCTGGTCTACGTGCTGGCCAAACTGCGCCCGCAGCACCAGGACTCGATCTTCCTTCCGGGCCGCGAACCGGAGCTTGCGCCAGCGGGGCGCGAGGCGAAGGCCGACGGGGCCGAGGGCCTCGCGAAGCCTTCCGGCACCGAACCATCCGGCACCGAAGCTTCCGGCACGGAGCCATCCGGCACGGCCAGCTCCGAGGGCGGGTCGGAGGACTAGCCGCACGACGCCGCACAGGGGACCATCCACCAGGATGGTCCCCTGTTCCGTCCCAGCCCGGCCGCGCCGCAGGGGGACGTCAAAAAACCGATTCCGAACGACATATTTGCCGCGCCGGAGATCACTGCCGGGTCTCGCCCGCAACATGCCTGAAACATTCCGGCCCCCTGGAACCGGCGCAATCAGCGGTGCGGGCTGCGCGCCCGCCTGCCGTCGCCCTCCGGCATTGCGGAAAGTCCTAGGCGCTTTTAACATTTCGGAAACACAACCGTGCGCTCGAAAGAAACAAACGGTGCGTAGTCTGAATTCCACGCGCCGCACCGGAAGCCTCCCCACCCCGCGGAGACCCGGCGGTGCGTGAACCACAACGAGGTGGGAACCGTTCGTCCCTCGAAACCTCGACCGTAGAGCCCACCGGCGCTACCAGTTCGATGTGTTTGGGCACGATGACGAAACACAGGTGGCCGGCAGCCGATGGAGCACAGCACCGAGCATTGATGCCGCGCAGCGAATTGTCGCCAGCCGGACCGCCTTTCCTGCTTGAACCATAGAAAGGCACGCTCATGAGCATGACCGGAGTCCAGTTGAACGCCTCGCCAGATTTTGGCGGGGGACGCCCCTCGCCCTACACCCGATTCTCCGCCGTGCCCCCCGCGCAAGGCCTGTACGACCCCGCCGCAGAGAAGGACGCCTGCGGCCTGGCGATGATCGCATCGCTGAAGAACTCCGCGTCCCACGAAATCGTCTCCCACGCGCTGACCGCCCTGCGCCGCCTGGAGCACCGCGGCGCGATCGGCGCCGACGAAGGCACCGGCGACGGCGCCGGCATCCTGCTCCACCTGCCCGACGCCTTCCTGCGCAGCGTCGCCGACTTCGCCCTCCCGGCCCCCGGGTCCTACGCCGTCGGCATGGGCTTCCTGCCCGCCGAGGCCGCCGAACTGCAGCTGGCCCGCGAGGAGCTCGAAGCCCTCGCCGACGAGGAAAACCTCACCGTGCTCGGCTGGCGCGACGTGCCGGTGGACGCCTCCGTGCTGGGCGCCTCGGCCCGCGCCGTGATGCCGCACATCACCCAATTCTTCGTCGCCGCCCGCAGCGGCGCCGCCGCGCGCGAGCTCGACGCCGCCGCCTGGCGCATCCGCCGCCGCGCGCACAACAAGTCAGGCGTCTACTTCGCCTCGTTCTCCTCGCAGAGCATCGTCTACAAGGGCATGGTCTCCACCGCTCAGCTGGAGCCGTTCTACCCGGACCTGTCCGATCCCGGGTTCGCCAGCCGCTGCGCGATCGTGCATTCGCGCTTCTCCACCAACACCTTCCCCTCCTGGCCGCTGGCCCAGCCCTTCCGCACCATCGCGCACAACGGCGAGATCAACACGGTCAAGGGCAACCGCAACTGGATGCGCGCCCGCCAGGCCACGCTGTCCTCCGAGCTGCTCGGCGAAGTGCCCGAGGAACTGTTCCCGATCTGCACCGCCGGCGCCTCGGACTCCGCCTCCTTCGACGAGGTCGCCGAGATGCTCATGCTCTCCGGGCGCAATGTCGCCGAGGCGATCATGATGATGATCCCGCAGCCGTGGGAGAACGACGCAGCCATGGACGCGGACCTGCGCGCCTTCTACCAGTACCACTCGATGCTGATCGAGCCGTGGGACGGCCCGGCCGCCGTGTGCTTCACCGACGGCACGATGGCCGGCGCGGTGCTCGACCGCAACGGGCTGCGCCCGGCCCGCTGGTGGGTCACCGACGACGACCTGGTGGTGCTGGCCAGCGAGGTCGGCGTGATCGACGTCGCCGAGGAACACATCCTGGCCAAGGGCCGCGTCGCACCGGGCAAGATGTTCGCCATCGACCTGGACGCCGGGCGCATCGTGCAGGACGCCGAGATCAAGGCGCAGGTCGCCGCCGCCAAGCCGTGGCGCGAGTGGGTGGCGCAGAACCTGAAGTCGCTGGACGACTTCCCGGACCTGGAGCACGTGCGCCACAATTCGGCCTCCGTGCTGCTGCGCCAGCTGACCTTCGGCTACACCACCGAGGAACTGCGCGTCATCCTGGCCCCGATGGCCGCCAACGGCGCCGAGCCGCTGGCCGCCATGGGCACCGACACCCCGATCGCCGCGCTGGCGGACCGCCCGCGCCTGCTGTTCGACTACTTCACCCAGTCCTTCGCGCAGGTCACGAACCCGCCGCTGGACGCCATCCGCGAGGAGCTGGTCACCTCCCTGGGCACCTCGATCGGGCCCGACGGCAACCTGCTGGCGCTGGACCGCGTCCCGCAGACCCACCTGGCGCTGGACTACCCGGTGCTCTCCAACGACCAGCTGGCCAAGATCGTGAACCTGCGCGATGAAGCCGGTGCCAAGTACTCGCTGAAGGTGCGCGGGCTCTACCGCCCCACCGGCGGCGAATCCGAGCTGCGCGCCCGGCTGCAGGAAATCTGCGAGAAGGTTTCGGCCGCGGTGAACCGCGGGGTGCGCTACATCGTGCTCTCGGACCGCGACTCCTCGGCCGCCTGGGCGCCGATCCCGTCGCTGCTGCTCACTTCCGCGGTGCACCACCACCTGCTCAAGAGCTCGATGCGCACCCGCGTGTCGCTGATCATCGAGTCAGGCGACGCCCGCGAGGTGCACCACATCGCGGCGCTGGTCGGCTACGGCGCCAGCGCCATCAACCCCTACCTGGCCCTGGAGTCCGTGGAGCAGATGGCCGACAACGGCGAGCTGCCCGGCGTGGGCCCGGCCAAGGCCGGCGCCAACCTGATCAAGGCCCTGGGCAAGGGGCTGCTGAAGATCATGAGCAAGATGGGCATCTCCACGGTCTCCTCCTATTGCGGGGCGCAGACCTTCGAGGCCCTCGGCCTGTCCCAGCGCGTGGTGGACCAGTACTTCACCGGCACCGCCACCAAGCTCTCGGGCATCGAGCTGGACGTGGTGGCCGCCGAGGCCGCCGCCCGGCACGCCCGCGCCTACCCGCAGATCGCCGGCGGCGCGCAGCCTGCCGAGCTGGAAACCGGGGGTGAATACCAGTGGCGCCGCGAAGGCCCGCCGCACCTGTTCAACCCGGAAACCGTCTTCCGGCTGCAGCACTCCACCCGGACCCGCCGCTACGACGTGTTCAAGGAGTACACCAAGGCCGTCGACGACCAGGCCGCGGAGCTGAAGACCCTGCGCGGGCTGCTTCAATTCGACACCGCCGGCATCACCCCGATCGACATCGACGAGGTCGAGCCGGTCTCCGAGATCGTCAAGCGGTTCGCCACCGGCGCGATGAGCTACGGCTCGATCTCCGCCGAGGCGCACGAGACCCTGGCCATCGCGATGAACCGGCTGGGCGCGAAGTCCAACACCGGCGAGGGCGGCGAGGACCCCGAGCGGCTGCTGGACCCGCAGCGCCGCAGCGCGGTCAAGCAGATCGCCTCCGGACGCTTCGGCGTGACCAGCCTGTACCTGACCAACGCGGACGACATCCAGATCAAGATGGCCCAGGGCGCCAAGCCCGGCGAGGGCGGCCAGCTGATGAGCCAGAAGCTGTACCCGTGGATCGCCAAGACCCGGCATTCCACCCCGGGCGTCGGGCTGATCTCCCCGCCGCCGCACCACGACATCTACTCGATCGAGGACCTGGCCCAGCTGATCCACGACGCCAAGTGCGCCAACCCCTCCGCGCGCGTGCACGTGAAGCTGGTCTCCGAGTCCGGCATCGGCACCGTCGCGGCCGGCGTGGCCAAGGCCAAGGCCGACGTGGTGCTGGTCTCCGGGCACGACGGCGGCACCGGCGCCTCGCCGATCAACTCGCTCAAGCACGCCGGCACCCCGTGGGAGCTGGGCCTGGCCGAGGCGCAGCAGACGCTGATCCTCAACGGGCTGCGCGACCGCGTGACAGTGCAGGTCGACGGCCAGCTGAAGACCGGGCGCGACGTGCTCGTCGGCGCCCTGCTGGGGGCCGAGGAGTTCGGTTTCGCCACCGCCCCGCTGGTGGTCTCGGGCTGCATCATGATGCGCGTGTGCCACCTGGACACCTGTCCGGTGGGCGTGGCCACGCAGAACCCGGTGCTGCGCGAGCGCTTCTCCGGCAAGGCCGAGTTCGTGGTGAACTTCTTCGAGTTCCTGGCCCAGGAGGTGCGCGAACTGCTCGCCAGCCTCGGGGCCCGCACACTGGCCGAGGTCGTCGGCCGCGTCGAGCTGCTGAAGGTCGACCGGGACCAGCTGGATGCGCACCGGAAGGTCGCCGGCCTGGCGCTGGATGCGATCACCCACGTGCCCGACGTGCCGCTGGCTGCCCGCAGCCGCCGGACCTTCCAGGACCACGGGCTCCAGTCGCACCTGGACCAGCAGCTGCTGGCCGCCGCCCAGCCGGCGCTGGCGGACCGGCTGCCGGTGGCCATCGAGGCGCAGATCGCGAACACCGACCGCTCGGTGGGCACCCTGCTGGGCCACCACGTGACCAAGACCTTCGGGCTGGACGAGCTGGATGCGGACACCATCAAGGTGAACCTCGCCGGCCGCGCCGGCCAGTCGCTGGGCGCGTTCCTGCCCGCCGGCATCACCCTGTCCCTCTCCGGCGACGCGAACGACTACGTCGGCAAGGGCCTGTCGGGCGGGCGGATCGCGATCCATCCGCCGCAGCGCACCGAATCCGCCCCTGAGGAGCAGGTCATCGCCGGCAACGTGGTGGGCTACGGCGCCACCAGCGGGCAGCTGTTCATCAACGGCTGCGTGGGCGAACGCTTCGCGGTGCGCAACTCCGGGGCCACCCTGGTCGTGGAGGGCATCGGCGAGCACGGCTGCGAGTACATGACCGGCGGCACCGTGCTGGTGCTGGGGGAGACCGGGCGCAACTTCGGCGCCGGCTTCTCCGGAGGCACCGCCTGGGTGCTGGACTTCGATGCGGCCACCTTGAATCCGCTGGCCGCCGCCGATGGCGACCTGCTGATCCGGCCGCTGGACGACGCGGAAGCGGAGGCGGTCTACGCGCTGCTCACCGAGCACATCGCGCTGACCGCCTCGCCGCTGGCCCAGCGCCTGGTGCTGGACTGGGAACGCACCCGCACCCGCTTTACCAGCATCATCCCGCGCGGCTTCGCCGCCGTGCAGCAACTGCGAAGCGACGCCCTCGCGGCCGGGGACAACCCGGACTCGCCGGACGTCTGGACCAAAATCCTGGAGGTGACCCGTGGCTGATCCACGCGGATTCTTGACGGTGACCGAACGCGTCACCCAGCCCAAGCGGCCGGTGCCGATCCGGCTCATGGACTACCGGGAGGTGACCGAACGCCAGGCGGCCGGCACCCTGAAGTCCCAGGCCGGGCGCTGCATGGACTGCGGCGTGCCGTTCTGCCACAACGGCTGCCCGCTGGGCAACCTGATCCCGGAGTTCAACGACCTGGTCTACAAGGACCGGATGGACGACGCCGCCGCCCGGCTGCTGAGCACCAACAACTTCCCGGAGCTCACCGGGAAGCTGTGCCCGGCCCCCTGCGAGGCTTCCTGCGTGCTGGGCATCAACCAGCCGGCGGTGACCATCAAGCAGGTCGAGGCCGAGCTGGCCGAGCACCTGATGGACGCGGGGGAGTTCACCCCGGCCCCGCCGGCGCGCCACACCGAGTTCCGCGTGGCGATCGTCGGCTCCGGCCCGGCCGGCCTGGCCGCCGCCCAGCAGCTGACCCGCGCCGGGCACACCGTGGCGGTCTACGAGCGCGACGAGGCGATCGGCGGGCTGCTGCGCTTCGGCATCCCGGACTTCAAGCTGGAGAAGCACGTCGTCGACCGCCGCCTGGAGCAGATGCGCGCGGAAGGCACGATTTTCCGCACCGGCATCGAGATCGGCAGGGACATCACCTGGCAGCAGCTGCGCCGCGACTACGACGCCGTCATCGTCGCCACCGGTGCCACCGTTCCGCGCGAACTGCCCGTGCCCGGCCGCGAGCTGGACGGGGTGCACCACGCGATGGAATTCCTCGTCGAGAACAACCGCGTGGTGGCAGGCCTGAAGCCCGAGCGCAGCATCGATGCCAAGGGCAAGCACGTGGTCGTGCTGGGCGGCGGAGACACCGGGTCGGACTGCATCGGCACCGCGCTGCGCCAGGGGGCGGCCAGCGTCACCACGCTGGCGATCGGCAAGCAGCCCGGCACCGAACGCAGCGAGAACCACCCGTGGCCTATGATGCCGGTGCTCTTCGAGGTGCAGTCCTCGCATGAGGAAGGCGGGACGCGCAGCTACCTGGCCTCGACCGTGGACTTCGTGGCCGGCGAGGGCAGCAAGCAGAACGCCGTGATCGGTGTTACAGTGGCAGAGACAGAATTTGTTGCTGGCAAGCGCCTCCCGAAGCCCGGAACCGAACGCGTCATCAAGGCGGATCTGGTTTTGCTTGCCCTCGGGTTCACCGGTCCGGAAGATTCCGGGTTGGTCGAACAGGTCAGTACCGAATTCGACAACCGGGGCAACGTCGCCCGAGATGGCTACTACATGACGAACACCGATGGGGTGTTCGCCGCCGGGGACTCCGGACGGGGACAGTCGCTGATCGTGTGGGCAATCGCCGAGGGGCGCGCCTGCGCAGCCTCGGTGGACAAGTACCTCATGGGCTCGACCACGCTTCCCGCGCCCGTAGCTCCAACCGATAGGGCCATCAGCATCATTTGAGAGTCACAGGCTTGAATGCGGCACACCCCACCCGGGGTGGGCCGCATTTTGCCTACGGTTTACATGAAAGGCATATGGCTGACGGAATGAGACGCGCAAAGATTGTTGCTACCTGGGGCCCTTCCCTGGCGAGCTATGAAAACACCGTAGCGGTACTGAAGGCGGGCGTCGACGTGGCCCGCTTGAACATGAGCCACGGGGACCACTCCATGCACGCGCAGTCCCTGGCGAACGTGCGCAATGCGGCCGCTGAGGTCGGCCGCGCGGTCGGCGTCTTCGCCGACCTGCAGGGCCCGAAGATCCGGCTGGGCCGCTTCAAGGACAACGCGAAGTACATCCTGGAACCGGGCGAGGAATTCACCATCACCATCGAGGAGGTCGAAGGCACCCGCAACCTGTGCGGCACCACCTTCAAGGGCCTGCCCACCGATGTCCAGGTGGGCGATTTCCTGCTGGTCAACGACGGCAAGGTGAAGCTCAGGGCCATCGAGGTCACCGACACCGAGGTGCGCTCCGAGGTGGTTGTCGGCGGCGAGGTGTCCAACAACAAGGGCATCAACCTGCCAGGGGTGGCGGTCAACGTGCCGGCGCTGAGCGAGAAGGACGAGGACGACCTGCGTTGGGCGCTGCGCGCCGGCATCGACATGGTCGCGTTGTCCTTCGTGCGCAACGCCAGCGACATCGAGCGCGTGCACGAGATCATGGACGAAGAAGGCCGCCGCGTGCCGGTCATCGCCAAGATCGAGAAGCCGCAGGCCGTTGCCGCGCTGGAGGAGATCGTCAATTCCTTCGACGCCATCATGGTCGCCCGCGGCGATCTGGGCGTGGAACTGCCGCTGGAGGACGTGCCGGTGGTGCAGAAGCGCGCCGTGGAGCTGGCCCGCCGCTGGGCGAAGCCGGTCATCGTCGCCACCCAGGTGCTCGAATCCATGATCGAGTCGCCTACCCCGACGCGCGCCGAGGCCTCGGACTGCGCCAACGCGGTGCTCGACGGCGCCGACGCGGTCATGCTCTCGGGGGAGACCTCGGTGGGCGCCTACCCGGTGGAGACCGTGGAGACCATGTCCCGCATCATCGCCTCCACCGAGGAGCACGGCCTGGACCGCATCCCGCGCCTGGGCTCCAAGCCCAAGACCCGTGGAGGGGCGATCACCCGCGCTGCGGTGGAGATCGCCGACCAGCTCGATGCGAAGTACATCGTGGCGTTCACCCAGTCCGGCGACTCGGCCCGGCGCCTGTCGCGCCTGCGCCCGAAGAAGCCGGTGCTGGCGTTCACCCCGCTGCAGCAGACCTACAACATCATGACCCTGATGTGGGGTGTCCAGGCGCGACTGGTCGCCTACGCGGACCACACCGACAAGATGACCGCGCAGGTCGACGAGGCACTGCTCTCCGAGGGGCTGGCCGAGCCGAACGACATCGTCTGCATCGCCGCCGGTTCCCCTCCGGGACAGGCCGGATCGACCAACTCGCTGCGCGTGCACAAGGTCGGTGACCTGGCCGACGCAGGCCAGCTGGTCAACGGCAAGCCGATGCCCGCCCGCGAAACGGTCGGCCCGTGGGATCCGGAAAACGTTTCCGTGCCCAAGTCGCTGTAACCAGGCGGACGCCGGCCCGCAGGACCCGTTTGCGCCACGTTTATCGTGGTGCGGGCGGGTCCTTTGCCGTGCTCGGCCGGGTGCCGCCGGGGAGGTCGTGCGGGGCGGCGCGAAACGTGAAAAAACCGCTGGCCGCAGTTGGATAACTGCGGCCAGCGGTTTGTATTGGTGCCCAAGGTGGGACTCGAACCCACACATCTTTCGATACCGCATTTTGAGTGCGGCGCGTCTACCGATTCCGCCACTTGGGCGAGCACAAAGAATATCCTACTTGAGGGTTCAGTGATTTCCTAATTGAGTTCATGGGCGATTTCCGCCGTGATTTCAGTGCAAGCCAGTAGGCTTGGAAGTGACACTGAGGCAACGGGGCTTCAAGTACTGGAACCACCGAAATCTGCCGATCATGATGGCAGGAATTCTTAAGACGAAGGACGGCGCCGAATGAGCGAGCTACCAGAAATTACCCGAATCCCCTCCGAGCCGAGCAACTCGCCGCGCCGCGTGATCGTGGCCGAAGACGAGACGCTGATTCGCCTGGATATCGTCGAAATTCTGCGTTCCGAAGGCTACGACGTCGTCGCCGAGGTCGACAACGGCCAAAGCGCACTGGAGCAGGCCCGCGAGCTGAAGCCGGATCTGGTGTTGATGGATGTGAAGATGCCGGTCATGGACGGCATTACCGCTGCCGAGGCCATTGTGAAGGAACGTATCGCCCCGGTGGTCCTGCTGACCGCATTCAGCCAGAAAGAGCTCGTGGAGCGTGCCCGCGAAGCCGGCGCCATGGCGTACGTGGTCAAGCCGTTCACCCCGGCCGACCTGACCCCGGCGATTGAAATCGCGATCTCCCGCAACGACGAACTGCGTGCGCTGGAGGACGAAGTCTCCAGCTTGGCCGAGCAGTTCGAGACCCGCAAGCTGGTGGACCGGGCCAAGAGCTTGCTGATCACCAAGATGGGCTTGAGTGAGCCCGAGGCCTTCCGCTGGATCCAGAAGACCTCGATGGACCGTCGTTTGAGCATGCGACAGGTCGCCGAAACCGTCATCGATCAGGTGAAGTAACCGGCGTAGTGCCGCTATTGCGCTGAAATGTGCGTCAGACCACCTGTGGTTTGACGCACATTTTTTATTTCAGCCGCGGTGCGCGGAATCTGCGTTGCCGGTGTTTGCGCAGGAAGTTGCAGGTTGTTCACCTTCCGTTAACCTTGTGTTGCCATGGTGGACATGTTGACGAACCATTTCATGGGCATAAGATTGAAATTACGCGCTGACCCTTGGTTTGGCGCGCCCTCCAACTCGCAACACGGATCGTCCGCGGTCCACGTAATTTTCCTTGCCGTTCGACCCCTCAGGCTGGTATTCAATGGATTTGACGCTTATCGTCGTCCTGGTCATTGCCTTGGCGTTGTTTTTCGACTTCACCAATGGTTTCCATGACACGGCCAATGCGATGGCCACCCCAATCGCAACCGGGGCAATCTCGCCCAAAAAAGCAGTTGCCCTCGCCGCAGTTTTGAACCTCGTCGGCGCGTTCCTTTCCACGGAAGTCGCCAAGACGATCTCCGGCGGCATCATCAACGAGGACCCCACCACGGGCGTCGCCATCGGCCCGGCCATGATTTTCGCCGGCCTGATGGGTGCGGTGATCTGGAACCTGCTGACGTGGCTGCTGGGACTGCCATCCAGCTCCTCCCACGCGTTGTTCGGCGGCCTGGTGGGCGCGGCGATCGTCGGTGCCGGATTCGGCGCCGTGAACTACGGCGTGCTGCTCTCCAAGGTGCTGCTGCCGGCCATCGTGGCCCCGCTGATCGCCGGTATCTCCGCATACCTGTGCACCAAGCTGGCCTACGCGATCACCAAGCGCCAGTCGGGGACCTCGCCCAAGCGCGGAGGTTTCCGCTACGGACAGCTCTTCTCCTCCTCGCTGGTGGCACTGTCGCACGGTACCAACGATGCGCAGAAGACCATGGGTGTTATCACCCTGACGCTGGTCGCCTCGGGCCTGCAGGACGCCGGCTCGCCGGTGCATTTCTGGGTTGTCGCGGCCTGTGCGTTTGCGATCGCGCTGGGTACCTACACCGGCGGCTGGCGCATCATCCAGACCATGGGTTCCGGCCTGACCGACGTGAAGCCTGCACAGGGCTTCGCCGCCGAGATGTCCACCGCATCGGCGATCCTGACCTCCTCGCACCTGGGCTTCGCGCTGTCGACCACCCAGGTCGCCTCCGGATGGGTGATCGGTTCGGGTCTGGGCCGCAAGGGTGCGGAAGTCCGCTGGGGCACCGCCGGGCGCATCGCCCTGGGCTGGCTGTTCACCCTGCCGGCCGCCGCCATCGTCGGCGGTCTGGCGGCGTGGATCACGCATGCGGGGACCATCGGCGTGGTTATCGTCGCAGCAGCCGGGCTGGCCGCAATGCTGGCCATCTGGGTGCTGTCCCGCAAGAACCCGCACACCCATGAAACCGCGCTGTCGGATATCGACAACTCCGGTGCAGCGGTGAACATCCTGAGCAAGAAGGAACGCCGCGCGAAGGCCAAGGCGGAAGCCAAAGCCAAGCAGCAGGCCCTGCGCGCCAAGGCTGAACGCGAGGAAGCCGAAGAAGAAAAGGTTGACAACGCATGATCGACTGGACAGCATTTCTGATCGTTGCCGTCGTTACGTGGGCTGCGGCCCTGCTGATCGTGGGCGCGTATTCCCTGGGCGTGCGCCTGCTGGCCGTGGCCAAGGACGAGGGCGCCAAGTCGGGCCTGCATAAGTCCGGTGCCTACGCCTGCTTCACGCTGTGCGGGCTGATCGTCGCTTTCGGCGTTGTGCTGATCGTGCCGCAGCTGAGCGAGGCAATCCTGGGGGTCTCCTAGGCCCACCGGCCTGACCTGCCGGGAACCGGCGGACAACTGAATATTGCCTTCGATGGAGGCACCCATAGACTAGAGCCATGACAAGCTTCAAGTACTACGTGGGTGCCTCCATCGACGGTTTCATCGCAGATCGCGCAGGGGATGCGCATTGGCTCCAACCGTTCACCAAGCTGGCCGGGGTTCGGGAGCACTTCGACGAATTCTTCGCCGGCATCGGCGCGGTGGTGATCGGCGGCAAAACCTACGAGAACATCGCCCGCGACGTGGCCGAGGGCAAGCTGGAATGGATCTACGGGGACAAGCCGGTGTGGGTCTTCACGCACCACGAGCTGCCGACCGTGCCCGGGGCCGATTTGACCTTCATCCGCGGCGAGCTCGGCTTCTGGAGCCGCGATATTGCGCGCAGCGCCTCGGTGGGCGACGTCTGGGTGGTCGGAGGCGCGGATCTGGCCGGCGGCTTCGTGGAGGCCGGCATGCTCGACGAGCTGCTGCTGATCACCGTGCCGGTGCTGCTGGGGGACGGAGCGAACATCTTCGGCCGCGGCGTGAGCATGGAACTGGATGGGCTGGAGCTCAAGGAGCTGGGCGGCAACGTCTTCGCCTCGCGCTACGCGATCGGCTGATTGACCGCCCGCCAGCCGACGGCTCACTGCAAGAAAGCGCCCGTCCCGGCTCCAGCCGGGACGGGCGCTTCGACTTCATGCAGGGGCGGGAGCTAGGGCTCGACTGGCAGCAGCATGTTGGTGATGCGGGCGGTAGCCACGCGCTTGCCGTCTTCGTCGCTGATCACGATTTCGTGGGTGGTGCTGCGCCGGCCCAGGTGCAGCGGCGTGCAGACGGCGCTGACCAGTCCGGCGCGCCCGGCGCGGTGGTGCGTGATGTTCAAGTCCACGCCCACCGGGTTGGCCTTGCCGGCCCCGTGCAGCGCGGCGGCGAAGGAACCCAGGGTTTCGGCCAGCGCGGCCGAGGCGCCGCCGTGCAGGATGCCCCTCACCTGGGTATTGCCCTGCACCGGCATGGTGGCGCAGAGCCGGTCGACCGCGAAGTCGGTGAAGACGATGCCCAGCTTCTGGACCAAGGTGCCCACCCCGTGGTCCGACAGGAAGGGCCACATGCCCTCGGGGACGCCGTGGGAGGAAAGCTGCTCCGCAAATGGGTGTGCTGAAGATTGCGCGGGTTGGGAAGTGAAATTGTCGCTCATGCCAACTAGGCTTTCAGGTGTGAGCGAAACTACCAAACCGACGCCCACGTCGGACAACAGACTGCTGATCATCGACGGACACTCCATGGCATTCCGCGCGTTCTATGCGCTGCCGGCGGAGAACTTCGCCACGAGCACCGGTCAGCACACCAACGCCGTGCACGGCTTCGTCTCGATGCTGCTGACAATGATCCGCCAGCAGAAGCCGACCCACGTCGCGGTGGCCTTCGACCTGGACACCCCGACCTTCCGCGTGCAGGAATACAGCGAGTACAAGGGCGGACGCAACAAGACGCCGGAAGAGTTCTACGGGCAGATCGAGCTGATCCAGCAGGTCATGCAGGCGATGAACATTCCGAGCATCAGCCTGGACCCGTTCGAGGCCGACGACATCCTGGCCACCCTGTCCACCCGCGGCGAGAAGGCCGGCTTCAGGGTGCTGGTGGTTTCCGGCGACCGCGACGCCTTCCAGCTGATCACCGACAAGACCTTGGTCTTGTACCCGAAAAAGGGCATCAGCGATATTCCGCTGATGGATGCCGATGCTGTCGAGGCCAAGTACTTCGTGCGCCCCGAACGCTACTCCGATCTGGCGGCACTGGTCGGCGAATCGGCCGACAACCTTCCCGGGGTGCCCGGCGTGGGCCCGAAGACCGCTGCCAAGTGGATCAACCAGTACGGCGACCTGGCAGGCATTCTCGAACACGCCGAAGAGATCAAGGGCAAGGTCGGCGAGTCGCTGCGCGCCCACGTGGACAACGTGACCCGCAACCGCCGCCTGAACCAGCTGCGCCACGACCTGGACCTGCCGGTGACCCTGGACGAGATGGAGCTGGTGGCGCCGAACCGCGAAGAGATCGAGAACCTGTTCGACGCGCTGGAATTCAACACCCTGCGCAAGCGCCTGTTCGACCTGTTCGCGGCGCAGGAGGAGGAGACCGCCCCGGAGGTCGCCGAATTCGCCCGCGTCATCACCGACGACGAGCAGTCCCTGGCGGCCTTCCTGGCCGCCGGCGACGGCGCCCCGATCGCCATCCAGCCCGGCGTCGCGAACGGCGAGGCCGTCGGCCTGGGGCTGTTCCGCGGCAACGAGGCCGCCTGGGTGGAGCTTTCGGCCCTGGACCAGGCGACCGAAGCAGTGCTGGCGGACTTCTTGGCGGACGCCGATGCTCCGAAGGTTTTCCACGATGCGAAGGCCGCCATGCATCTGCTGGCCGATCGCGGGCTGGAAGTCGCGGGGATCGCCGACGACACCCTGATCAGCGCGTACCTGATCCAGCCGGACCGGCGCAGCCACGAACTGGTCGACCTGGTGCAGTACCACATGAAATACCAGGTGCCGGTTTACCAGGCGAAGAAGGGCGAACTCGATCTGGGGCTGGCCGGGGAGCTGGCCGAACCGACCCTGGCCCAGGCGCAGGCAATCTTCGATTTGTCCGCCTTCCTGGACGCCAAGCTGGTGGAGAAGCACGCGGACAAGCTGGCCCGTGACATGGAGCTGCCGCTGATTCCGGTGCTCTTCGCCATGGAACGCGCCGGCGTCGCAGTGAACCGCGAACGCCTCGATGAGCTGCGCGCGCATTTCACCGCCCAGGTGGACCAGTCGACCAACGAGGCGTTCGCCGCCATCGGCCACGAGGTCAACCTCTCCAGCCCCAAGCAGCTGCAGGTGGTGCTGTTCGAGGAGCTGGACCTGCCGCGCACCAAGAAGATCAAGACCGGCTACACCACCGACGCCGAGTCGCTGTCGGACCTGCTGGTCAAGACCGGGCATCCGTTCCTCATCGCGCTAATGGCCTACCGCGACGCGATCAAGCTGCGCCAGACCGTGGACGGGCTGCTCAAGGCGGTGCACCCTGACGGGCGCATCCACACCACCTACGCGCAGACCGTTGCGGCCACCGGCCGCCTGTCCAGCCTGAACCCGAACCTGCAGAACATCCCGGTGCGTTCGGAGGAGGGCCGGCGGATCCGCGACGTGTTCGTGGTCGGAAAGGGCTACGAAACCCTGCTGACCGTGGACTACTCGCAGATCGAAATGCGTATCATGGCGCACCTGTCGGGCGACGAGGGCCTGATCGAGGCCTATCGCAACGGCGAGGACCTGCACCGCTATGTCGGCTCGCGCGTGTTCAACGTGGAGCCGGCCGAGGTCACCTCCGAGATGCGCTCCAAGGTGAAGGCGATGAGCTACGGCCTGGCCTACGGGCTGAGCAGCTTCGGGCTGTCCAAGCAGCTGAAGATCGGCGTGGACGAGGCGCGCAAGCTCATGAAGGACTACTTCGACCGCTTCGGCGCCGTGCGCACCTACCTGCGCTCGGTCGTCGAGCAGGCCCGAAAGGACGGTTACACCGAGACGATCTTCGGCCGCCGCCGCTACCTGCCGGAGCTGAACAGCTCCGACCGGCGCCTGCGCGACATCGCCGAGCGCGCCGCGCTGAACGCCCCGATCCAGGGCTCGGCCGCGGACCTGGTCAAGGTCGCGATGCTCAAGATCGCCGACGGGCTGGCCGCCGGCGGATACGCTTCGCGGATGCTGCTGCAGGTGCACGATGAACTCGTGCTGGAGATCGCCCCCGGCGAGCTGGACGCGGTGCGCGAGCTGGTGACCCTGGAAATGGGCCGCGCCGCGGACCTGCTCGTTCCGCTGGACGTCCAGCCGGGCGTCGGCGCCACCTGGCACGAGGCGGCGCACTAGCCGCCCCGCCGGGCCGTACCCTCGCCGGTGCGGCCCGGCGGCGCAGCACTTCCTCCCACCGCCCATCGATGAAAGGCCCGACCCATGAACTCGCCCACCCCGCAGGGGATCAGACTTGAATTCATCGCGCCGGGACTCGTGGACGGGCAGCCCACGGAATCCTGGCTGAGGCTGGAACGCGCCATCACCCGCGGCTTCCACGAGGCCAGCGCGGATGCCGAGGGGCGCAAGATCCTGGCGGAGCTCGATGTGCAGGACGGGCTGCAGTCGATCGTCGCGTTCGACCGCACCGCCATGGCGCCGAGCCTGCACGCAACGGACCCCGTGGGCACCTACTCGTATTTCGCCGGCACGCTGAACGTCGGCGGCCCGGAACCGGTGGACGTGCACGAGATCACCTCGGTCACCGTCAGCCCGACCCACCGCCGCCGCGGCATCCTGCGTTCCATGATCACCACGCATCTGGACCGCGCCGCGGCCGAAGGCATCCCGGTGGCGGTGCTGACCGCCTCCGAGGCCACCATCTACGGCCGCTTCGGCTTCGGGGTGGCCGCCGAACGCTGCCGCTTCGAGCTGGCCGCCGGGCAGGGCGCGCAGTTCCGCGCCCCCGCGGCCGGCACCGTGCAGGCAGTGGACCCGGCCGCCATGGCCGAACAGGTGGAACAGCTCTACCGCGCGCACCACCTCGCCACCCTCGGCTCGGTGAGCCACAGCGCCTTCGACCTGGGCCGGGCCACCGGCCGCTGGGAAAGCTACAACAACCTCAAGCCCCCGGAGAACCTGCGCGGCGCACTGCACTACGACGCCGACGGCACCCTGGACGGATTCCTCACCTACACCTTCGAGGGATGGAAGCAGGACCCGGCCACGATGTCCATCGGAACACTGTGCACCGCAAACGATGCCGCGCGCCGCGAGCTGCTCGCCTACTTATGCGACCACGACCTGATTGAACGCGTCAGCGGGCGCGCCCCGGTGGACGACGTGCTGCCCACCGCCCTGAACAATGCGCGGGACTACAAGCTCACCGACCGCGGCGACCACCTGTGGGTCCGCATCCTCGACGTGCCCGCCGCGTTGGGCGCCCGGCGCTACCTGCACGATACGCGTGTTGTCCTGCAGGTGGGCGACGAGCTGGGCTACGCCGCAGGCACCTGGGCGCTGGAAACCGCCGACGGAGGGATGACGGTGCGCCGCGCGGATTCGGCCGAGGCCGAGGCTTCCCTCGACGCCCGGGATCTTGCCACCCTCTATCTGGGCACCCGCAGCGCCACGCATTTGGCGGGTGCAGGGCTGCTCGCCGAGCACCGGACCGGAGCACTTGGCGAACTGGACCGGCTGTTCACCGGCCCGCGGACCCCCTACTGCCAAGCGGATTTCTAGACCCGATGCCGCCATCGATACGACCTGCCGCGCAAGCCGAGCCGACCCGGCGCGGGCTGCTGCGGGGCGCGCTGGGACTGGGAACACTTGGCTTCGCCGCGCTTACCGGGTGCGCGACGCCTCCCGAGGCCCCGTCCGGACCCCAGGCGAGCCCGACGCCTGCCGCCCCGCCGCCGCCGAATCCCGCGGCCAGCCCGTCCGCAACGCCGCCGCCGGCTGCCGCGGCGGTTATGACGCGCGCCGAGGCGGTCGCGAAGTACCGAGGCCGGAAGCCGGGCCAGTTCGGCCTGGACGTCCCGGGGATCCAGCTCGGGCTGCCCCGCGGGAGCAAGGCCGCGGCGCTGTCCTTCGACGCATGCGGGGGACCGGGAGGAACATCGTTCGACCGGGCCCTGATCAAGGCCCTGCGCGACGCCGACGCCCCGGCCACGCTCTTCGTCAACCAGCGCTGGGCTCGGGCCAACCGGGGCCTGCTCGCGGACCTCTCCGCCGATCCGTTGTTCGAGATCGCCAACCACGGAACCAGTCATGCCCCGTTGGGCGTGGCCGGTCAGGAGGCCTACGGGATCCCCGGGACGGCATCGGTGGGCCAGGCCTATGACGAGATCATGGGCAACCAGCGCTATCTGGCGGGGGAATTCGGCCTCGATGCGCGCTTCTTCCGCTCCGGCACCGCTCACATGGACCAGATCGGCGCCGAGTTGTGCCGCGACCTGGGGCTGGTGCCGATGAACTTCACCGTCAACTTGGACGCCGGGGCCACCTTCGCCGCCTCTGTCGTCGCTGCGCAGGTCGGCGGCCTGCGCGCCGGGGACGTGGGAATCGGCCATTTCAACCGCCCGGATTCCGGCACCGCCGCCGGAGTGCGCAAGGGGTTGAAGACGCTGCAGGACGCTGGAGTCGAGCTTGTGCGGCTGTCCCAAGCTTGGTGATCGGCCTCCGACCGCGTGGTTCAGGACCGCAAATGTAGCGAACCTCACAAAGCGGCGCCGTCGATGTTGGGGCGATCTGCTTTGCCTCGGCTCAGCGCAGAGCGTAGACTTGAACAGCGCACCGTGGCCATGCCATGTCCGCAAATTGTTTTACCCGCTCGAAATTCCGGGACTTCCGGGGTTTCGACTGATCAAATCTATCCACATCGGAGTCCCTACTACATGACCATCACCTCGAACGAGAACAACAGCGCACCAGTCGTCGCAATCAACGACATTGGATCTGCTGAGGACTTCTTGGCCGCAGTCGACGCCACCATCAAGTACTTCAACGATGGTGACCTCGTCGAAGGCACCGTCGTCAAGGTTGACCACGACGAAGTTCTGCTCGACATCGGTTACAAGACCGAAGGTGTCATCCCTTCCCGCGAGCTTTCCATCAAGCACGACGTTGACCCGGGTGACGTTGTCACCGTTGGCGACAACGTCGAGGCCTTGGTTCTGACCAAGGAAGACAAGGAAGGCCGCCTGATCCTGTCCAAGAAGCGTGCGCAGTACGAGCGCGCTTGGGGCGACATCGAAAAGATCAAGGAAGAGGACGGCGTCGTTACCGGTACCGTCATCGAGGTTGTCAAGGGTGGCCTCATCCTGGACATCGGCCTGCGCGGCTTCCTGCCTGCGTCGCTGGTCGAGATGCGTCGCGTTCGCGACCTGGCTCCATACATCGGCCAGGAAATCGAAGCCAAGATCATCGAGCTGGACAAGAACCGCAACAACGTTGTGCTGTCCCGCCGTGCATGGCTCGAGCAGACCCAGTCCGAGGTCCGCTCGACCTTCCTCAACAAGCTGGAAAAGGGCCAGGTTCGTCCGGGCGTTGTTTCCTCCATCGTCAACTTCGGTGCATTCGTGGACCTGGGCGGCGTAGACGGCCTGGTACACGTTTCCGAGCTGTCCTGGAAGCACATCGACCACCCATCCGAGGTTGTCGAGGTTGGCCAGGAAGTCACCGTCGAGGTTCTGGAAGTCGATCTGGACCGCGAGCGCGTTTCCCTGTCGCTGAAGGCTACCCAGGAAGATCCATGGCAGACCTTCGCCCGCACCCACGCACTGGGTCAGGTTGTACCGGGCAAGGTCACCAAGCTGGTTCCATTCGGTGCGTTCGTTCGCGTCGAAGACGGCATCGAAGGCCTGGTTCACATCTCCGAGCTGGCAGTACGCCACGTTGAGCTGGCCGAGCAGGTTGTCTCCGTGGGCGACGAGCTGTTCGTCAAGGTCATCGACATCGATCTGGAGCGTCGCCGCATCTCGCTGTCGCTCAAGCAGGCCAACGAAGGCGTGGACCCAGAGGGCACCGAGTTCGACCCAGCACTCTACGGCATGGCTGCAGAGTACGACGAGGCCGGCAACTACAAGTACCCAGAGGGCTTCGACCCAGAGTCGAACGAATGGCTCGAAGGCTTCGAGACCCAGCGCGCTGCATGGGAAGCACAGTACGCTGCTGCCCAGGAGCGTTGGGAAGCTCACAAGAAGCAGGTTGCTGCCGCAATCACCGCCGACGCAGAAGCAGAGCCTGCTGCTGCCGGCGAGGCTGCCCCGGCATCGTACTCGTCGGAGGCTCCAGCCACCGATGCAGGCACCCTGGCTTCCGACGAAGCACTGGCTGCTCTGCGCGAGAAGCTGACCGGCAACTAATTTCGCTTCTCCCGCTGCGGTGGGATGAACGAGAGCGTTTGTCGAGCGCGGCAAGGCCCAACCCACATCGGGTTGGGCCTTGCGCCTTTTAACCGGCGGTCTTTCTCCGGCGCGCGGGTGCCGCGTCATCATTAGTGCTGATCCGGGGATAACAGATCGCTCCCGCGGTGGACTCACTCCAATAGATCAGTTCGGTAGTCTAAACCCAGAAGACGTTTCCGGCTTCGGCATCGGCCGATTCGCTGGTCCCGAGGAGTACTGGAGTGCAGATGGAGAATCAGCCCGCGCCCGCGTCGCCGGCGCAGAAGGAAATCCCCTTCCGTTCGCTGCACGAGGATCAATGGGCGCAGGTGCCACGCGGCATCCCGGACCTCTGGCTGAGCGTGGGGGCCTGGGTCCCGCTGGGAACACTGCTGTTCTACCTCATCCGCTTCGCGCCGCAGCCCCTGGTCTTCGGCAGCTGGGCCCCGGTCCTGCTGACCTACTCATTTTTCATCGGCGTGATCGTGCTGCTTGGCGGCGCCGGCCGGCATGCTGCGTGGATCGGACTGGCGGCCGCCATCTGGTTCGATGCGCTGCTGGAACCGACGGGAACCGAGCAACAGGTGCTGCAGGCGGCCATGGGCTACTTCGGGCTGCTGGCGATCGCCGGCCTGATCGGCCAGCTGAGATTTGCGTCGCTGCTCAATAGCTGGCGCCGGCAGGCGCAGGAGAGAGTGAAGGTACCCGTGGAAGCGCTCCAGCCGCTGCGCTACACCCAGCTGCTTCCACCCTGGATGTGGGGCCTGACTAGTGCCATAGTGGCGTGGCCGCTGCTCAAGGCGGGCTGGCAATTCTTCACCGGCGCCGACATGGACTTCGCCGCGATCGACGCAGAACTCTACTACGAGCTGGGCGTCGGGCTCGGGGTGACGGCCCTGGTCCAGCTGGTCGGGCTCTTCAAGTGGCTCGAATCCCGCAGCGTTCCGCTGATGGCGCTGGAGATCCCTGTGGCGCCCGACATCGGGCCGCTGGGCTTCATCGGCCTGGGCAATGCGCTGCCGGCGGCACAGCTGCAGCCCGTTCAGTGCAGCTGTGCGGCAGCGGAAGCCAACAGCAAGGCCGAGGATTTCAAGTACCCCGGCTGGATCCTGGCCTCCGAGCAGTGCGCGGTCCACGGTATCCGCGCCGTCAACGAGCTCGCTCCAGAGCAGTTCCTGAAAATCGCCCGGGAACCATGGGTGTACGGCGCGAACGCCGCGGCGCTGCAATCCTCGGCCACCGGTCGCATGGTGATTGCCGGCCTCTACGGCTGGGGTGCCAAGCCGGTGCGGCTGGGAGTTCGCGGCTTCTTCAGCGGGGGACTCCAGACCGGGGCGCAGCTGCTTCCCGCCACGGCACGCGAACCGCTGCGCCGTGCCGATCGCAGCATCAGGTGGTTGGATCCCCAGGGCAACGCCCTGCTCCCGGAAGCGGCCGATGCCGGCTCGGACCGGGTCATCGACCGGCTGAATCTGGCGTCCGTGGGCCTGCGCGGGCATGCGGTACGCGTGGCGGGGCAACGGGTGCGTTTCGAGGACTCCGTGGCCCGGGTGCCGGCTGCACGGGATGCCGCAAGGTCCTAGCGGTCAGATCCCGCGCGGATTTATCATGCTTGCATGAACGAACCGCATTCGATCGCAGTGATCGTCGCCCATCCGGACGACGACGCCTATGCGTGCGCAGGATCGATCGCCCTGCACGAAGCCGATCCAGGATTTAGGTTCATCCTGGTGATCGCGACCGACGGGGGCGCGGGGATGATCGCCGACGGCATCCCGGCCACGGCGGCCACCCTGGGCGCCTGGCAGGCCCACGGCCGGGTGCCGGACCGCCACGAATGGCTGGACTATGCCGATGGCCGGCTGCACCTGGTTGATGCCGGGGAACTGGAGCAGCGGGTGCGCCGGATCCTGCTGGAGGAAAGGCCGCAGGTCGTAGCGACTTTCGGCCCCGACGGCATCACCGGGCACCGCGACCACATCGCTATCGGGCGCGCGGTCGACGCGGCGTTCCACCAGGCCAGGGCGGTGCCCGGGCCGGGGTTGCGCCGGCTGGTCCACGGGGCGCTGCGGGAATCGACCTTCCACCGCTGGAACGCTTCGCGGATGCGCCGCGGGCTGCCGCGTTTCAATCCGGCGGTCGAATACCAGCTGCGGCCGGTGCCGGACGAGAAGATCGACATCGAAGCGGATACCACGCAGGTGGCCGAGCGGATCCTCGCCGGACTGCGTGAACACCGCAGCCAGCGCCCGGTGCTGACCTATCCCGGCGGGGACGCCGACTGGCAGCGGATCGTGGGGCGGGAACCCGCGGTGCTCGCCTGACCGCCGCGCCCGGACGGCGCACCGCTGCTGACCGACCTGTTCGAAGGACTGTGAGACCGGCGGTGCGCCGGCTCCGGGGCCGCGGTTAAGCGGCGCGGTGCTGGTTGACGGTGTTGCGCACCGGACGCTGCGCGGGATCCATGAAACGCGGCATGATGACCTTGGGCACCCCGCCGTCGGCAATCACCTTGATCAGTCCCGCGTGCACGTCGTGGTGGTGCTTCTCGCACAGCATGGCGCCCCAGTACACGGAGGTCACGCCTCCTTCGGACCAGAGCCAGATGTGGTGGATGTTGCAGGACTCGGGGTCCCGAGTGCAGCCGGGAACGATGCAGCCGCCATCGCGCACCGTGATCGCCAGGCGCATCGGTGCGGTGTGGAAGCGGACGGCCCGGCCCATGTCCAGGACCTGGCTCTTGCCGCCGAGCACCAGCGGGATGATTTTTGCCTCGGCCAAGGTCCGGCGCAGCTGCGCGGCGGACAGCTCGTGCCCGTGCAGGGTGATCCCGTGGGTTGCGGCGCGTTCCTCCAGTTCGGCCAGCGTCAGGGTGACGACGACCTGCGGCGCCACGGTGGCCACACCGGATGCCGCGTCGGCGGCCTGCGCCTCGGGCGGCGGGAGTTGTCCATCGGTTCCGGCCAGCTTGCGCAGCCGTTGCGAATTGATGCGCAGGAACCCGAGCAGGGCATTGAGCCGGCGCAGCGCCACGGACGGCTCGGGGGCCGGGTCGGGCTCGGTGTGGGCTGCGGCTTCCTCGTCGGTGACGAAATCAGGGTGGTCGGGGATGGGGGAGGCGGATTCCTGGCGCCCGAAGCTGCCGAAGACGACGTTCGCCTGTCCTTCGCGCGCGCATTGGCCGGCTTGGGTGCGCGGATTGTCCGCCTGCGCGACGATCGAGTCGAACAGCTCGGCTCCCAGCGGGTCCAGCAGCAGCTCGATGCGGGTCAGTCCGCGGCGGGTGCCGCGGCGGAACAGGCCCGCCAGCGCGGCCGGGTCTTCCTCTTCGGCCTGGGTGCGGGCCTGCTTGAAGATCTTGTTCACCCGCCGCTGGCGCGTGGTCGATTGCGGCTCGTCCAGCGCGTCGTCAACCAGCTGCTCCAGCAGCGCCCCGGAGGGGTCCTGGGCGCTGCAGGCCGCTGGGGCGGCGAATTCGGGGACAGGTTCCTCGAACTTTTCCAGCCGTCGCGCGGCGGAGAGCACCTCGCGCGGATGCTGGCCAGGATCCGCGAACCGTGCGGCCAGCCGGGTGAATTGCGGCGGGTACTGCTGGTGCTGGTAGTCGAACTGCGCGATCACGTGGTGGGCGTCGGCCAGCCGGCGCCGTGCCTCGAAGAAGTCCAGGTCCAGCCAGGCGGCGGTGAGCTCCTCCGGGGAGTTGAAGCTGGGGCGGCCTTGGCACAGCTGCGGCGGCAGCGCCAGATCGGGGTCGGTCTCGCGCAGGGCGTCGAGCTCCAGCACCGACAGGCCGTGGGCGGCGCTCGCTTCGATCAGGTGGGCGGCGTGGACCTGGGCGCGCACTGACTCGTCGGCGGTTTCTTCCGCGGAGGCGGCCAGGGCCAGCGCGAAGCGCGGATCGGCAAAGGAGGACTGCCCGCCCGCGGTGCGCAGCCGCCGCAGGAGCGTGGGGATGAGCGCGGCGACGGCCAGCGCGTCGCCGGCGTCCAGGCCCGGCTGGTCCATCCTGCGGGACAGGTCCTCGAGGACCTGCGTCAGTGGTGTGCTCATAGGTCCAGCATGCCCGCGTGCCGCCGGAGGTGGTGCAGCGCCGGCGAAAATGTGGATAACTTTTTCGGGATCAGCCCCGTCGGCGCGTCGAGGCGGTGACGGTGAAGGTCTTGTCGCGGGCCAGCTGGCGGGTGGGGCCGATGCGCCGGGCCAGTTCGCCGCGGTAGCGCAGATGCGAGTTGAACACGCAGACCAGCTCGCCGCCGTCGGCCAGCACGCGGGCGGCGTCGTCGATCAGCTTGTACGCGATGTCCGCGGTGACGGTGTTGCCGATGTGGAACGGCGGGTTCAGCGTGATCAGCGTGGCGCTGGCCTCGGGCAGGCGGGACAGGGCGTAGTCCTGCACCGCGTCGATCCGGTCCTCGACGTGGTTGGCCCGGGCGGCGGCCAGCGTGGAGGCGACGGCGGAGGCGGAATGGTCGCAGGCGGCGATGCGCAGCTGCGGGTGGGTGAGCGCAGCGTAGATGCCGATCGAGCCGTTGCCGCAGGCCAGGTCCACCAGGGTGCGGTGGCCGGAGAGGTCGGGCAGGTGCTCCAGCAGCAGCCGGGTGCCCGGATCCAGCCGGGCGGCGCCGAAGGTCGCGGCCCCCGCGGCGAGCGTGAAGGAGGTGCCGTTGACCCGGTGGGAGGCGCGCTGCGGATAGCGGCTGGCGGGCCGGTTGTCCAGCACCCCGGAGGCGGTGAGCACGCGCGATTTCTGCCGGGCCAGGGAGACGTCGAGCTGGGCGAAGCGTTCGGCGAGCACCTGGTTCATCGAGCGGTTCATGTGCTTGATGCGTCCGCCGGCGAACACCTGCACCGCGGGGCCGGCCGCGGCGGCGATCGCGTCGGCCTGCTCCGCCAGCACATCCAGCCCGCGCGGCAGGTTCATCAGCACGTGGCCCGCGCCCCGGGCGACTTCGGCCAGCGCGGCGAACTCGACCCGGCCGGACCACTGCGGGGCCAGGGCGGCCAGGTTGTTCTCGATGGCGCGGCGGGAGGTCAGCGCATCGGTGAACACGCGCACCCGCCCGGCTCCGCGCGCCAGCGCGCCGAGGGCCAGGGCGCCGTAGTGGTCGCCGATCACGGCGACGGATTCGGGCCAGGGCGCGCCGTGTTCGGCCAGTGCGCCGGCGCAGGTGTCCAGCACCAGCCGGTCGGCGGCGTCGACGGCGAACAGGTTCTGCGCCTGCACGTCGGGCCAGCGGCTCAGCTGCGCCAGCAGTGCCTCGGCTGGATCGGCGGCGGGGTTTTCGGCGCCGGCTCCTGCGCCGGCCGGTTCGCTCATGGTGCTCATGGAAGGTCCACCCATTTGGTGTCGTAGGGAAGCAGCCGGCCTTCGCCGGAAGTCAGGGCGGCGGTGAAGGCGGCCAGCTGGTCCGCGTCCTGCGCGGTGTCGTCGATCCCGATGTGCAGCACCGCGTTGTCCGCTTCCCAGACGCTGGGTTCGAGCTGGTAGCCGGCGGCGCGCAGCTCGTTCTCCCAGCGGGCGGCCAGCGCGTGCGGGGCTGGGAGCGTAAAGATGCGCATGCGCTGGCGCACGTGCAGGGTCGAATGCTCCAGGGCCTGGGAGACGGAATCCGAGTAGGCGCGGACCAGGCCGCCGGCGCCGAGCTTGATGCCGCCGAAGTAGCGCACGCACACGGCCAGCACGTCGGACAGGTCGGTGCCGCGTCCGGTGTCGCGCTTGGCCAGGGCTTCGAGCATCGGGATGCCGGCGGTGCCCGAGGGCTCGCCGTCGTCGTTCGAGCGTTGGACCATCCTGTCCGGGCCCAGGATGAAGGCGCTGCAGTGGTGGCGGGCGTCGAAGTGCGTTTTGCGCAGCGCGGCGATGTGGTCGCGGGCTGCCGCCTCGGAGTCGACCCTGAAGAGGTAGGTGATGAAGCGGGAACGCTTGATCTCGACCTCGTGGACGCTGTCGCGGCTCAGGGTGGTGTAGGCCGACGCCCGGGAATCGGTGGAGTTCATTGCCACCAGTTTATCGCGACGCGCGTGAAGGCATCCGGAGGGGCGGCCGCCGCAATAGTCCGCACTGCACGATTTAACCCGATGTTTGCACCTCGCTACGGTCATTCAGGTTGATTTATCCATACTCCGGGCATTGACTCCGGTGCCGGGGGAGTGGGAAAATTCTCCTCATGGGGCATCTACTGGGGCTGGTTGTGCTTTGCTGGGGGAGTTGCCGATGGCTGCATCATATGAAATTGAACTGCTTGACCGATGGCGTCTGATCGCCGACGGCCAACCGGTCAAATTGCGTTTGCGCGAGCAGCGGGTGCTGACCCTGCTGGCGGTCCAGGGGCCGGTCTCGCGGCGCCGGATGGCCGGGATGCTCTGGCCGGAGACCACCGAGATGCGCGCGGCCGACAGCCTGCGCGTGAGCCTGTGCCACATCCACCATCAGTGCCCCGGGGTGATCCGCTGCGACGACGGCTGGGTGGAAATCGACCCTGCGGTGTCAGTGGACCTGCACACCCTGCGCCATCGGCTGCAGCGCTCGCTGCTGTCCCCCGACGCCGAAAGCCTGCAGGAGGACAACTTCCTGAACACCCGCGCGCTGTTGCCGGACTGGGACGAGCCCTGGCTGTTCGAGGAACAGGAGGCGCTGCGCCAGCTGCAGCTGCGCGCGTTGGAGGCCGCATCGGCGCAGCTGCTGAATTCGGGGCTGCAGCATCGGGCCTGGCAGCTGGCCCAGAGCGCGTTGCGGATCGACCCGATGCGCGAATCGGCCGCGAGCCTCAGTGCCCGCGCCGAATCAGGGCAGGGCAACAACGCCTCGGCCACCGCGGGGCTGCTGCAGTTCATCGGGCGGCTGAAGACCGAGCTCGGGGTGGAGCCGAGCCCCGAGCTGCTGCACACGCTCACCCAGCTGCGCGGAGCCTAGCTGTACCGCGCCCAGCCACCCGGCCCGGTCCCGAGCTCACGGCAGGTTGCGGTGCGCCGGAAACCTGCTCCGGGCCGGGGCCATACTAGGCTGTTACCCATGATGCATGTGGGCCTGACCGGTGGGGTGGCATCCGGTAAATCAGTAGTGGCGGCGAAATTGGCGCAGCTCGGGGCGGTGCTGATCGACGCCGACGCGCTGGCGCGGGTGGTCGTCGAACCGGGCACCCCCGGGCTGGCGGCGATCCGCGAAACCTTCGGCGAGCGGATGCTGCAGGAGGACGGGACGCTGGACCGCGCCGCGCTCGGCGCCCTGGTGTTCTCCGACGAGGCAGCCCGCGAAAAGCTCAACGCGATCGTGCACCCGCTGATCCGCGAGGAATCCGCGCGTCTGCGCCAAGCCGCGCCCTCCGGTGCGCTGGTGGTAGAGGACGTGCCGCTGCTGGCCGAATCCGGGCAGGCCCCGGCCTACGACGTGGTCATCGTCGTGCAGGCGCCGCGCGAGGAGCGCATCCGCCGGATGGTGGAGGACCGCGGCTGGACCCGGCAGGACGCCGAGGCGCGCATGGCCGCGCAGGCCACCGACGAGCAGCGCGCAGACATCGCCGACTACCTGCTCGTCAACGACGGCACCCGCGAGCAGCTGCTCGCCCGGGTCGAAGAGCTCTACCGCCAGGAGCTGGGCCGCTGATGCTGAAAACCGCCAAGTGGACGATGCTTGCCTGCTTCGCCGCCGCGCTGGTGCTGTGGCTGGGCTTCGGCGGGCGCAGCGAATTCGTCGCCTCCGACGGGCCCTACCCGCCGGTGGTGCACATCAGCGGCTGGCTGGCCCTGGCAGGGCTGGCGGCCGCGACCTGGCTGACCGTCGGCGTGTTCGGCGGGATGATCCGCCGCACCGTGGCGCGCAACTCGATCCGCTACGGCATGAAGCGCGGGCGCTAGCGTAACCGGGCGCAGCACTGCGCGGCCGACCGCTGGGATCGGCCGCGCACCACGCGATGCCGCGCTTCGGCAGGACCGCGCCGGGTCAGGAGCCGTCCGGATCGGGCAATTCATCCAGCGCCATGGGTTCGGGCGCCGCGTCCGGTCCTCCGGCGGCCATCTGGCCCATGGCCATCGGCTCGGGAGCCGCCCCCGTTGTTCCCGCTCCGGCAGCGCCTGCCAGCTGCTCCAGCGCCATCGGCGACGGAGACGAGGAGTCAGCTGCGTCCTGGGACCCCGCCTCGCCGGTACCCGCAACGCTGATCTTGATCTTGTAGTCCTTGCTCATGTGCGACTGCACCCCTTTCTCTGTCCGTCGGGCTAGAGGTAGACCTGCGTGATGTTCTTCGCCGCGTCCAGGACGACATAGACCTGCTTGCCGGTGGCCTTGGCCACCGAGAGCAGCAGATGGACGTTGGTCACGCCGTCGGCTGCTCCGGTCAGCACCTTGTGCCAGGCGTTGTCCGAGGCCAAATGGGCCCAGGCGTTCTGCGAATGGTTGGAGGTGAAGATCTGGTTGATGGTGGTCCACATGGTTCTTCCTTCTTTCGTGTCGCTCGTGGACGGATTCACAGGTAGCACTGCGAGATGGTCGAGGCGTCGGCGACGACGGTGACTTTCAGCCCCTTGGCCTGAGCCAGCGCGAGCAGGGCCAGCATGTTGGTAATGCCGTCCGGGGCGCCGGTGGTGATCTTGCGCCAGCCCAGGGTTCCCACATGCGCCCACGCGTTCTGCGCATTGACGGTGGCGAAGACCTGGTTGACCGCGATGTTGTAGTGGGTGGCCGGGCCGGTGTTCCTGGTGGCCACCGTCATCGAATGGGCGACGGCGGAGACGGACTCGATGTCCAGTCCCGAGCCGCTACCGTCCCACCAGTTGCTGTTCGGCGCCGAGGAAGGGCCGAAGCTGGAGCCCGAACCCCCGTAGAGGTCGGTGGCGTCGCCGTAGTTCACCCGCCGTTCAAGGTCGAAGCGGTTGTCCGCCTGCTCCAGGGACAGCTCGTAGTGCTTGGCCGGGGTCATCTCCTGGTTGCTGTTGTTGCCGGTGGTGTCCACGTGCCAGATCGCGACGCCGGAATCAGGCAGCGAGGCGTCCCGTCCGGCCTGCTCGCGGTTTTCCACGATGAAGTATTCCGTGGCGCTGCGCGGATGCAGCAGGAACTCGTTGCGTCCGGCCGCGATGGTGTAGCTCTGCCCGGATGCCATGGTAGTGGCCGCCGAGGACCAGCCCGCCGCATGCTTCAGGTAGGCGTCGACCTGGGTCGGATTCTTGTCGTTGCCGCCGTAGCACATCAGCGAATAGTGCCCGACGCCCAGGCCGACCCCGACGCTGTCGTAGTCGTACAGGTCCGGGAAGTCGCACACCATGTGACCGTTCTCGTGGCAGAACGTGCGCAGCGTGAGCTGGTTGCCCAAATCCGTGATCTGGTAGTCGGAGAAGCGGCGCGTCGCGCTGAGCACGTACGGGGTGGCCAGCGCCCAGCTGTGCGGCCACAGCCCTTCGCTCCACGCGTTCGAGCGGACCCCGGCGTAGAAGACGCTCAGCGCCTTGATGTAGCCGCCGGCATCTGCGGTCAGCGACGAGAAGTCGAAGCCCGACGCCACCAGGGAGTTCAGCGCCTCGCGGATCAGTTCCTGGGCCCGGGTGCCGTAGCTGATGGCCGGATCCGTGTAGTAGGTGCGCGGATGGGCCGCCCGGTAGTAGGCGGCCACGAGGTTCTTGTAGCTCAACTTGCCGTCCGAGACGTCGCGGAAGTAGTCGAATGCCGATCCGTTGTTGCCGAAGCCGGTGTAGCCCGCCTTGTTGCAGAAGTCGTCGACCTCCTGCCGGCTGATCGTGGCCGGGAAGTCGCTGAAATCAATGAGCAGCACCAGCCCCCGGAAATTTCCGGTGGTCGGATTCGACGGCGGCGCAGCCTCCGGGGAAGCCGACTTGGCCTGGGCCTGGGCTCCCATGCGGCGTTGCATCCAGCGCGGCACCGGCCCCAGGGATTCGCGCGCCTCGCGGGCCTGCATGGCGCTGGATTCGCGGGTGACCCGCAGGTGCTGCGGCAGGGCAAGGGTTTGCGGATCGGCGGTGTCGACGCGTTCGCCGGTGGGCTGCAGCGATTCGCCGTTCTCGGCGAGCTGCGCGTATTCGTAGTAGCCGTCCTCGCCCTTGACGACGGTGTAGCCGTCCAGGGTTTCGAAGACCGCATGGAACTGGTTTCCCCAGCCCTTGAGCGTCAACTCGGAGCCGTCGGGGTTCTGAAAGGTGAATAGTTCGCCTTGGAATGGGACTGGCATTCGGGTGCCTTCCTCCCTTGGGTGGCGTGATGTGGGATTGATTCCTCGTCGTCCGCGGCGTAGCGGCGGCAGGCGGGATTCGCCAAGGCACAGCGGGAGGCAGCTTCGAAAAGCCAGCGCCCGGTATGCGCAACGTTGTCCGGGGGAGCAGTCGGCAAGAACTGCGCCGGTTCACCCCGTGGCGCGCCGCCCCGGAAATTCCGGCGGCGGACGAGCTGTCACTACTATGCCGTTGGGTAATTACCGCTGTGTTACTGCGGCATTACCGCGACGGCAGTCCGTTGGCTACGGCGATGGTTTCAAGCTTGAAAAAGGCGGCGAGCCGCAACGGGGCGCCCAGTGCGGACCAGAGGCCGGTGAGGATCAGCGGTTCGAGTTCCTCGGGGGTGCAGCGCAGCATCAGGTCCGCCGCCGGGTGGCTGTCGTCGACCGGCTGGCCGTTGAGCATGGTGATGACCGGTTCGTCATGCACCTGCTGCAGCACGCGGCCCAGGAGCAGCAGGTTGGCGGATTCGTCATCCAGCAACGGAGCGAAGAGCAGGTGCAGCCTCAGTGAGACCGCCGGAGTGCGGAAATGCCGCGAGTCCCCGCGTTCGGGGGGATTGGCCTGCAGGCGTCGCGAGGGATTGATGCCGAACCGATAGAGATACAGGCTGGCCACCGCCGGGTGTTCCACCGCGGCTGCGGGGGAGCGCAGCGTGATGCGTTCGATGTCCCCGTCGAGCCCGAAACCGGTGCCGTCGGTTGCCTGCAGCGCGTCGAAGAGTGAACGGCGCAGCCGCAACGAAGCGTCGTGGATGATGCTGAACTCCGACACGGCGACCTCCTGGGATTCGCTGCCGAGGGTACGGCCACCCATGGTGCGTTGTGGAGCATTACCAGCGCGTTACCGCGGCATGATCGGAGTGCCTCGTCGGGGAATTCACGGGTAGCGAAGCCGGGGTGAGCGTCGGGGTCGAGGGCGTACGCTAGAGTCATGAGTCTTGCACAGCCCATCAAACGAGTTGTCGCCCCCTTCGAGGTCATCAGCGAATACGAGCCGGCCGGCGACCAGCCGCAGGCCATCGCGGAGCTGACGCAGCGGATCCAGGCCGGTGAGAAGGACATCGTGCTGCTCGGCGCGACCGGCACCGGCAAGTCCGCGACGACCGCCTGGCTGGTCGAGCAGGTGCAGCGCCCCACACTGGTGCTGGTGCAGAACAAGACCCTTGCGGCCCAGCTGGCCAACGAGTTCCGCGAGCTGATGCCGAACAACGCGGTCGAGTACTTCGTGTCCTACTACGACTACTACCAGCCCGAGGCCTACGTGCCGCAGACCGATACCTTCATCGAGAAGGACTCCTCGATCAACGAGGAGGTCGAGCGGCTGCGCCACTCGGCCACCAACTCGCTGCTCACCCGCCGCGACACGATCGTGGTCGCCACGGTGTCCTGCATCTACGGCCTGGGCACCCCGGAGGAATACGTGGCCGGGATGGTGACCGTGCGCCAGGGCGAGGAACTGAACCGCGACGCGATGCTGCGCCAGTTCGTCGCCATGCAGTACACCCGCAACGACATGGACTTCCACCGCGGCACCTTCCGGGTGCGCGGAGACACCGTGGAGATCATCCCGATGTATGAGGAGCAGGCGGTGCGCATCGAGTTCTTCGGCGACGAGGTGGAGGCGATCTTCACGCTGCACCCGGTCACCGGCGAGGTGATCCGCGAGGAAACCGAGATGTACATCTTCCCGGCCAGCCACTATGTGGCCGGCGCCGAGCGGATGCACAAGGCGATCAAGACCATCGAGGACGAGCTGGCGGCGCGGCTGAAGGAGCTGGAGAGCCAGAACAAGCTCGTCGAGGCCCAGCGGCTGCGCATGCGCACGACCTACGACCTGGAAATGATGGAGCAGATGGGCTTCTGCAACGGCATCGAGAACTACTCGCGGCACATCGACGGCCGCGAGGCCGGCTCCGCCCCGCACTGCCTGCTGGACTACTTCCCGGATGACTTCCTGCTGGTCATCGACGAGTCCCATGTGACTGTGCCGCAGATTGGTGCCATGTACGAGGGCGACATGTCGCGCAAGCGCACTCTGGTGGAGCACGGCTTCCGCCTGCCCTCCGCCATGGACAACCGCCCGCTGAAGTGGGACGAATTCCTTGAACGCATCGGCCAGACGGTGTACCTGTCCGCGACCCCGGGCAAGTACGAGCTGGGCAAGTCCGACGGCTTCGTGGAGCAGATCATCCGCCCGACCGGCCTGATCGACCCGGAAATCATCATCAAGCCCACCAAGGGGCAGATCGACGACCTGCTGGACGAGATCCGCACCCGGGTGGACCGCGACGAACGCGTGCTGGTCACCACCCTGACCAAGCGCATGGCCGAAGACCTCACCGACTACCTCACCGAGCACCAGGTTCGGGTGCAGTACCTGCACTCTGACGTGGACACCATCCGCCGCGTCGAGCTGCTGCGCGAATTGCGCATGGGATCCTTCGACGTGCTGGTGGGCATCAACCTGCTGCGCGAGGGCCTGGACCTGCCCGAGGTGTCGCTGGTGACGATCCTGGATGCCGACAAGCAGGGCTTCCTGCGTTCGGCGACCTCGCTGATCCAGACCATCGGCCGCGCAGCCCGCAACGTGTCGGGCCAGGTCATCATGTACGCGGACAAGATCACCGACGCGATGGGCCAGGCGATCGAGGAGACCAACCGCCGCCGCGAGATCCAGCGGGCGCACAACGAGAAGCACGGCATCGATCCGACGCCGCTGCGCAAGAAGATCGCTGACATCACCGACCAGCTGGCCCGGGAAGACGCCGACACCCAGGAGCTGCTGAACAACAACCGCCTGGCCAAGGGCGGCAAGCGCACCTCCGCATCGTCGACCGTGCGCAAGGACGGGCTGGCCGCTGCGCCGGCCGAGGACCTGCTGGGCCAGATCGAGGAGATGACCGGGCAGATGCATGCCGCCGCCGCGGAGCTGCAGTTCGAGCTGGCCGCGAGGCTGCGCGATGAAGTGTCCGAGCTGAAGAAGGAATTGCGCCAGATGAAGGCCGCCGGGCACGCCTGACCGGCACGGCGTACGCGGAAATGCCACCCCGTCCCCGCGGTAATCCCCGCCGGGACGGGGTTTCACGCGCCCGGCCATCGGACCGGGTGCAGGATGCTCCGCCTGGGGCTGTGATTTTGCTGTGGGCTACAATGGTTGATTGGACGTAGGGGAGTATCCCAAATGCTGTGAACGTCAGCACGCGAATCAACGGTGATTCGCCGGGCGCAGCAGCCGAATTTCGCACCGCCATCATGCGGTGGGGCCGGCGGAGAGACTTGCGATTATCAGCCATACCCTGCAATGAAAGGTCGCTCTTCCGTGGGCATTTCCGGGTTAACACTTCAATTTGAAATCATCGCACTGATCGTGCTGTGCGCGGTGCTCGTCGCCGATCTACTTTATGTGACCAAGCGCCCCCACATTCCTTCCATGAAGGAAGCGGGCATTTTCGTCGGCATCTACGTCGCCCTCGCCCTGGTCTTCGGCGGCGTGCTCTGGTGGCAGGCCGGCCCGCAGCTCGGCCAGGAATTCTACGCCGGCTGGGTCACCGAATACGCGTTGTCCATTGACAACCTGTTTGTGTTCATCATCATCATGGCCCGCTTCTCGGTACCGCGTAAGTACCAGCAGGAAGTGCTGATGTTCGGCATCATCATCGCGCTGATCCTGCGCGCGATCTTCATCGTGGCCGGCGCGGCCATCATCGAGCAGTGGTCGTGGGTCTTCTACATCTTCGGCGCCTTCCTGCTGTGGACCGCATGGAACCAGCTCAAGGACGAGGGCGACGAGGACGAGGAAAGCGGCCTGGTCAAGAAGCTGACCAGCAAGCTGCCGATCTCCGAGAACTTCGACGGCAACAAGATGCGCACCGTGGTCGACGGCAACAAGCTGTTCACCCCGATGGTGCTGGTGTTCATCACCATCGGCATGACCGACCTGCTGTTCGCCTTCGACTCGATTCCCGCGATCTTCGGCCTGACCCAGTCAGCGTTCATCGTGTTCACCGCCAACATCTTCGCCCTGATGGGCCTGCGCCAGCTGTACTTCCTGCTCGGCGGCTTGATGAACCGACTGGTCTTCCTGAAGCACGCACTGAGCTTCATCCTGGCCTTCATCGGCGTCAAGCTGGTCTTCCACGCCCTGTATGAGAACCAGGTGCCGTTCATCAACGGCGGCGAACCGCTGCACCAGTTCGCCTGGCTGGATATTCCGGTGGGCATCTCCCTGCTGGTGATCCTTGGTGCCATTGTCGTGGCCACCGTGCTCTCGCTGTGGACCCCGATGGGCCGCCGGGCCGCCGAGAAGGCCGAGGAAGCCGAGGCCATCGCCGCGGCGGCCAAGGCCGCGGCAGAGGCCAACGGCAGCAAGTAGCCTCATCACGTGAACTGCCCGCCGCCGACGGCCTGCCAAGGGCCGCGGCGGCGGGCTTTTCGCTGTCCGAAATCCACCATTAACGCATTCTGCTAGGGTACACATCATGAGCACCACACCCTCCTCCGCCACCGAAACCGCCTCCGGGATCGCGGTGTCCTCCGGGACGCTTTCCCGCCTGCTGGGGCATGCCGCAGGGCAGGGGCGATCGGTCACCGCATGGAGAGTGCTCTCCGGCTTGGACCGCGACGGGGCGCAACGCGTGGGGGACCTTGCGCTCCAGCAGCGTGTCGCGCAGCCGACGATGACCGGACTGGTCATCCGGCTGGAGCAGGACCACATGGTGTCCCGCCGGCCCGACCCCAACGACGGGCGTGCGAGCCTGGTCGAACTGACCGCGCAGGGCAGGGAAGAGGTCGAAGCCTACCGGCTGCGGGCCTACACCGCGCTCGCCGGAGGCATCCAGGCGCTGCCCGATGCCGACCAGCAGGTCCTGGCTACGGCCGCGCCGCTGCTGGCGAAGCTGTGCGAGGAACTGGCCGCCCAGCTGGATCGCTGAACGGCCCCGGCGCGCCGGCCAGGCCTAGGACCCGGAATCGCCCTTCGCGGCGGCTTCCGGGTCCTCGCCGTTGGTCATAGCCAGCAGCCGGCGGAAGATCGCCGGACCCTCGTCGCCCAGCCCATCGTGGTGGAAGTCCTCGGTCACCCAAGCCTGCAGGCCCTTGACTCGCGAGGCGGTTTCCAGCGACAGCTCGCGATCAACGTAGACGTCGTCATGGTAGACCGCCGCGGCCACCGGCACGGTATTGGAGGCCAGCGCCTCGACGTCGTAGAGCGGCCCGAAGTGCTCGTGCTCGGCCAGGATCCGGGCCACGTCCTCCAGCGGGCGCAGCGCCGGGTCCTCGGCGAAGTGCCAGCGGAAGATCATCTCCCCGGTCAGCAGCGGGGTCTTGGCGTGCGCGGTGAACTGCGGGAATTCCGGCAGCACGGCTTCGGCCGCGAAGTTCGTGGCCGCGCCCTGGGCGTAGATGCTTTCGTGCATCAGCGCATACAAGGGGTTCGCGGCGAAGGAGGACTGCGTGTACAGCGCATCCAGGAAGGTGTCGGACAGCCGCTGGCCGCCGGGGGTGTCGATGAACGCTTCCTCGAACACGTGGTGCAGCAGGTGCACCCGGCTGTTGCCGCCCAGGTACATGCCCAGCATCTGCACCAGCGGGACGGTGACGCGCTGCCCGTTGGGCAGCACTTCGTCGCCGCCGTGGCGCACATGCTCGTAGATCCTGCCCAGGACCTCGAAATCCTGCGGGTACCAGGAGAAATACTCGGCATTGCGCTCTGCCATGCGCTGGTAGGTCGCCCGGTAGACCTCGCGCGGTTCGGCGTCCAGCGAAGCCAGCCCGCCGGTGACCAGGCAGCGGTCGAGGGACTGCGGGAACAGCGACAGGTAGGTCAACGTGCAGAACCCGCCGTAGCTCTGTCCCAGGGTGCTCCACTTTTCGATGCCCAGCTGCTCGCGCAGCGCCTCGGCATCGCGCACGATCGAGTCCGCGCGGAAATGCTCAAGGTAGCGGGCCTGGGCGGCGAAGTCGCCGCGCAAGGCCAGGGACTGGCGGTTGGCCGGGGTGGACAGCCCGGTGCCGCGCTGGTCCAGCAGCAGCACGCGGAAGTGCTTGACCGCCTCGGCCAGCCACCCGGAGAGGGACCCAGGCCGCGGGGATTTTCCGCCCGGCCCGCCCTGCAGGAACAGCAGCCACGGCAGCGAGGAATCGGTGCTGATCTCGCGGGCGAACACGCTGATCTTCTCGCCGGCCGGGCGCATATGGTCCAGCGGGACCTCGACGCGGTGCTCGGTGACGTCCATGCCGCGGTAGTGGCTCATCGTGCTGCTCCTTCGGTGCCCAGGGCGGTTAATTCGGCGCCGTCCAGCCGGCGGGTGGTCCAGCCGTCCATGGAGGAGGCGCCGATGGAATCGTAGAACTTGATGGCCGGCTCGTTCCAGTCCAGCACCGCCCATTCAAGACGCTTGTAGCCGCGTTGCACGCAAATCTGCGCGAGGGTGCGCAGCAGCGCGGTGCCGGTGCCCGAACCGCGCCGGGCGGAGCGCACATACAGGTCCTCCAGGTGGATGCCGTGGCGGCCCTCCCAGGTGGAATAGGTCAGGTACCAGACGGCCACGCCGATCACGGTGCCGGCGTCGTCCTCGGCGACATGGGCGAAGACCTTGGGGTCCGCGCCGAACAGGTGGTTTTCCAGGTCCTGCACGGTGTTGCGGACCGCGTCCGGCTCCTTCTCGTAAACTGCCAGTTCGTGGATCAGCTCCAGAATCTGCGGGCAGTCGGCAGGGGTTGCTTCGCGCACATTGCTCATGTGCTCAAGCTTACCGCCGTCGTGCCGCCAATTCGTCGGTGACCAGTCTTAAGGTTGAACCCATGATGGGTGGACACCACGCCATGAGCGGCGCAGCCGCATGGCTAGCAATTACGACTCCGGTGAGCATTGGCTCCGTAGACCTCGGCTTCGGGGCCCTGCAGATGGACCGGTGGGAAACGCTGGCCGGGGCGATCGTGTGCGCGGGCGCCGCGCTGCTGCCCGACGCGGACCACCACGGGGCCACCATCGCCCGTTCGCTGCCGCCCATCTCCAGCATCTTCACCCGCATCATCGGCAAGGTCTCCGGCGGGCACCGCAACGGCACGCACTCGATCCTCGGCATGGCGTTCTTCATCCTGCTGGCCTGGCTGGCCAACGGCTGGGCGGTGCAGACCGCGGCGCTGGGCACCGTGTACCCGGCCGCGGCGCTGTTCGCGGTGCTGCTGATCTCCTTCGCCGTGAAGTCGGTGAAATTCATGCCCCCGGCCCTGTGCTGGGTCATCGCGCTGGCCGCCGGCGCGTTCGTCGGCATGAACGCGCCGACGGAAAACCAGTGGTTCCTGGTGGCGGTCGCCGTCGGCGTCGTGGTGCACGTGCTGGGGGACATGCTGACCATCGGCGGATGCAACCTGATCTGGCCGATCAAGATCCGTTCCCCGCGCTGGTTCCGGCGCCTGCCGGTCATCGGCGGCGTGTGGAAGGCCAACGGGCGGGTCGCGCTACCGATCCTTGCCGAAACCGGATCCGCGGCCGAATGGGCCCTGGCCTCCCTGCTCACCGTCTACGTGGGTGTCGCGCTGATCGTCGCCTGACCCATGGCATCGGCTGCGGGCCGGTGATCGATTCCGGTAATGCCCGTGTAATGCGGCCCGGCGGACACTGGGTCTACCCGGGAACCGGCGCATCGCCCCGGCAGCCCGGGCGCCGTGGGCCTGCAGCGATCGTGTCCGGCAGGCTCCTTGTTTCCCGCCGGTGACCCGCGGTTCGGGGCCGCCGGCGGCTCGTACCGCTTCGCCTTCCGTGGAACCACGGGCAGCAATCGAGGGACCGGCCATGCCGAACACCGGCGCGCATCCGCAATTCATCGCCAACATGGCCCAGCGCCGTTTCCCGATCGCCGTGTCGGACCTCACCGCGTGGCAGGACGAGGCGCGGTATCTCGCCCAGCTGCCGGCAACCGCGGCGAACCCCGCCGGCACGCCGCAGACCGCGGCCGAGCTGGACCAGGCCATCAAGCACCACCTGGACGCGGCGCAGGCGCGGCTGACCCGGCCGAGGTTCAAGATGATGCTGGGCACCACGCTGATCGGCAGCGTCATGGCCCACGTGCACGCCGCCGAATCCCTGATGCTGCGCCGCGGCGACACCGACTACCTGCTGGGCAAGCTGCCCAAGATCCAGTCCGACGTGCGCAACCACCTGCGGCTCAAGGACCCCCAGCGCATCGGCTTCGAACAGCTCATGCGCGACATGGACAAGCTCGGCTCCAACGGGCAGGCCAAACGCGACCTGGTTTCCTCCGGCCACGTGCGCGAGGAGATCATCAACGCCGGCACCGCGGCGAACATGTCCTACCGGCGCGAGTACGCGCGGATGCTCAGCTTCCACCGCGGGTTGACGGCATGGACAGTGATCCTGCTGGTGCTGGCCGCCGGCCTGGCCGTCTGGGGCGCGGTGCGTCCCACGGACCTGGCGATCTGCTTCACCCCGCAGGGCCAGGGCACCGTGGTCTGCCCCACCAGGGAAAGCCCCTACGCCGCGGGCCAATCCGCGGCGCCGGCCGGCGCCGCGGAGAACACCGAGAGCTCCGCCCAGGTGTCCTCCGGCCAACAGCGGCGCGACGAGGTCATCGCCGGCACCGTGCGTCCCACCGACATCTCCCTGCTGCTCCTGGTGGGCATGGCCGGGGCGGCGGTGACGGCCGCCGGGTCCTTCCGCAGCGTCGGCGGCACCGCGACACCGTTCAACCTGGCCATCGCCATGGCCCTGCTGAAGCTGCCGCTCGGGGCGCTGATCGCGGTGTTCGGGCTGCTGCTGATCCGCGGCGGATTCTTCCCGGGGCTTTCCGACCTGGACAGCGCCCCGCAGATCCTGGCCTGGGCGGTGATCTTCGGCGCCGCCCAGCAGCTGTTCACCGTGATGGTCGACCAGCAGGCCAAGCGCGTGCAGGACCAGGTCGGCGAAGTGGTGGAAGCGCCGAACGAATGAGCGGCGTCGGGGAAAGGACAAGGACATGCCACTGGCCAACGGGTACGGGGTGCTGATCGGGACCCTGCACGACTACTACCGCGACCCGCCCGATGACTTCGGACGCTACTACCACGGCAACCTGGTGATCCACGCGCCGGCAGGCAACTACAAGTGCGCCATCGACGTGGATCCGAAGAACATGCCCGACGGCGTCCAGTGGCGCACCGTGTCGCTGCGCACGCTGGACTTCGCGGCGATGTCCTCCCTGCCCGACGGCTGGCACCCGCTGGCCTCCGACCCGTCCACCGGGGCGCTGGACTACATCCGCGCCGCGGTGCTGCACCCGCCGGTCCTCATCCACCTGCTGCGCTACTCGAGCTGCCTGAACCGGCTGCTGGCTTGGCTGCGCTGGAATCCTCCGTGGAAGAGCGGCACCGGGTTCCAGGCGCTGACCGAACTGGAAAACGTGATCGATGCCGGCGCCCGGTTCTTCGTGTTCGGCGAACCCTTCTCCAGCGGTCTGGGAGTGCACAATGTGCACCAGAACCAGGGCGACCCGGTAGGCGGCGGGCACGACGCGGAGAACTGGATCTGGCAGGACGGCGGCACCATCGTGCTCAAGCCCGACGGGCGGCTGCTGGGCTTCCTGAACAAGTTCCAGACCCAGTCGTTTAAGACCGATGGGCAGGGCCGCCCGGCCTAGGGCAGGAAGATGCCCCGGACCGTCCGGGATCCGGCGGTCCGGGGCACGCGGCCGCGAGCGGCTACCAGTACATGATGCTGGAGGTGCCGTTGCCCCCGGCCCAGTACAAACGCAGCCGCACCACGTAGCGGCGCCCGGCCAGCAGCCGGGTGGTCAGCTGGGCGTTCAGCCCGGTGCCGCTGTCGTCGTCGCCGCCCAGGTAGCGCAGCGAGCCGCCGTCGTCCTCGAAGAGCACCATCACCATGTCCGACTTGCCGAAGGTGGCGATCGTGTAGTCCTGCGAGGCTTCCGGGACGATGGCGAAGTCCGCCTGCTGCCCGGCCGCCAGCTGCAGCACCTTGGATTCGAAGGCCTTCAGCTCGGTGACGGCGGCGGTGGTGGCCGGGTAGAACTTCTTGGCCCACTCCTTGTCCTGGTCCGACAGCCCTCCGGCGGGTTCCAGGCCGCCGGAATACTGGGCAGGCTGCACGATCAGGCCCGCGGGGAACCAGTACTCCATGACGGAGTTCGGGTCCCACGGGGAGCCGTCCACCTCCTGCTGGCTGAACTTGTGCAGCACATTCTGCTCGGTCTGCGCCCGGGTCCAGAAGTTCGGGGACCCGGTGAAGAACTTGTAGACCGCGTCCTCGTCCCACACGATGCCGGAGAACGGGTTCTGGTGCTCGTGCGGCAGGCCCAGGCTGTGCCCGATCTCGTGCAGGGCGGTGGTGTGGCCGTAGTCGTCGGTCAGGTCCCAGCCGAAATTCATGGTGGTTTCGGTGGCGGGAATGCCCAGCAGGTCGCGGCCCACATAGGACCAGGAGCCATCGGCCTGGTCGAAGGCGATGCGGATTTCCGAGGAGCCGCGGTCGGTGGTCTCGGTGAACTTCAGTCCCAGCGGCAGGGCTTTCCACTCGGCGAACGCCTTGCGCACGGCTTCGCGCTGCGCCTCGGGCCCGTCGATGAAGAAATAGTGCAGCTCGGTCTCGTTGACCCAGACCTTGGACAGCACCCGTATGAGGCGCATCCGCAGGTCCGGCAGGCCGGGAGGAAGCTCGCGTTGGACGATCGGCTTGGTCAGGCACAGCGGCCGGTTTTCATTGCTCATATCCTGCTCCCTGGATTCAGGTTTCACGGAGTATCGAGGGGGCGCGCCGCGCCGGAGGCGGTGCGGCGCGCGGTCTGCCTAGCTGACGTAGACGAGCGGAACGCCGAGGTAGTTGGCGTTGCCGTCGGCGAAGTTCAGCTGGGCGTTCGAGCCTCCGCCGCGCGCGTAGACGTAGAGCGCGACGGACAGCAGCAGGTAGGCCTGGTCCGCACCGAGCAGGTCCGAGTAGTACATCGTACGCCAGCCGTCGAAACGGTCGTTGACATTGATGTTGTCATCCCCGGTCGACAGCACGTTCACGCTGCCGGCCGGCTTGTAGTTGTACTGGTAGCCGCGGGCCGTCATCGAGATGTTGACCTTCGCCTCCTTGGAGTCGAACCATCCGTCGTCCGCCCGCACGATGTAGAAGCCGTTGAACGGGACGTAGATGGTCTGCGCGTAATTGCGGTTCTCCGGGGCGCGGAAGCTGAACCACCAGTCCATGTACAGCGTGAACGACCCGGCGCCGGTGCCGAACAGCCCCGAGCCGGCACCGCTGGCCCAGCAGGACGCGTCGATGTTGCCGGGGTTGTAGCCCTGCCAGGAGATGGCCCCGTTGGACCCGTGCAGCGTGCCGTAGTACGGGGTCAGCCAGCCCACCGCCGCAGCGGAAGGCCCGTTGCCCATGACCGCGGAGAGCGCCGTGGATTCGCGCGGCGCCTGCCCGGCCAGCGTTGCCGCGCAGGACTTCATGTCCTTCGCCGCCGCCTCCTCCGCGGAGGAATCGCCGCCCAGGTAGGAGGCCAGCGACTCCGGCAGCGAGTCCTGCAGCGCGGCCAGGCTGCGCTGCCCGCGCGTCTCGACGTCGGCCAGCCGCTCGGCCTGCGCCTTCTGCAGGGCGACGACCTCTTCGCGCCGGGCCGCAAGCAGCCGGTCGAAGACCAGATCGGTCCCCTCATTGATGTCCGCCATGATTTCCCCCTCATGCTGAGGCCAACGCCCATGCCGTCGCCGGTGGATACCGGGTCGGCCGCCCGGGTTCGGGCACGTCGGCCGCGTGGAGGCTCCAGCGTAGCCGGGGCGTCGTTACCCGGTTATTACCCCTGCGTTACGCGTCCGGATCATCCGGAGGCGACCCGGTAGACGACGCTGTTCAAGGTGGCGGGGTCCTCGTCGAAGGTGCCGTGGGCGGAGGCCAGGCAGCGGCGCCCGGGGGCGCCGACCTCGGTCTTGGACCAGGTGGCGTCCGCCGCTGGGGCGCCCAGGAAACCGGCCAGGTCCGCGTCCGCGGCGACCGAGCGCTCCAGCCCGAGCAGCCCGATGCCGCGTTCTGGTTCCAGCGCGGCGCTGATCAGGCAGAGCAGCGATCGCGGGTAGAGCCACAGCACGCTGTCTTCTTCTTCCAGCTGCCGGTGCAGGCCGAACAGGTGCAGGTGCTCGATGCCCTGCGGGGTGCCGACCAGCGGTCGCAGCAGCCGGTTGAAGTCAGCGATGCTCAGGGCCGCGGCCAGCAGGTTCAGCGAGCTGACGCCGGTGCCCGAGCCGTGCTGCAGGTACAGCGGCAGGAACCTGGAATGGAAGATCGCGCCGGCCGAATGCCCGGCCGCGTGCACCTGCACGGCGCCGGGATTCCGGGCGGTGAATTCGGCCAGCCGCTGCGCCACGTAGGCGGCCCCGCCGTCCACGGCCACCGCCTGGTCGGCGCCGACCTTCATCTGCGCCCAGACCTTCTGGCCCAGCGGGCGCACGGCCCGCTCGACCCCGGCGGCCCAGAGGTCCTCGACGAGGTTGCGGGCCCGGGCCTGCTGTTGTTCCTGCAGCTCGCGGGCGCCGCTGCGCGGCAGCAGCGAGCACAGGGCGTCGAGCAGCCCGGTCTCCCAGATGAAGAACAGCGGGTAGATGCCGTGTTCCAGCCAGTGCGGCAGCATGCGGGCGGCGCCGATGATGCCGCGCGCCTCGCTGACCAGCCCGCCGTGGGCCCAGAAGAGCAGCCGCAGCGGGCCCTGGTGCTGGTCCATGTAGCGCGGCAGGTGCTCGGCGAAGATCGCGTCCACGTCCTCGGCGCTGGTGACCAGGGCGCCGTCGTCGGAGAACTGCCCGTTGGAGAGGTTGACCAGGTGCGGGCGCAGGGCCTCCAGGTCGAGGGTGGGAGGCAGCGAATGCAGCGTGGCCTGCTCGGCCGGCTGCAGGCTCAGCAATGCCATGGGGTGCTCCTTTGCGGTGCCGCGCACCGTGCAGGCTCGGCACGGTGCTCAGACAAAGGATGGACGCCGGGGCGTTACCGGAGCATTACCCGCCGGCTGGGGCCGGGGGATTCTCGCCGCGGTACACCAGGGCCAGGCCCGCGGCCAGCAGGGAGAACTGCACGATGGTGGCCACTGCGCCTTCGGCGGAGAAGAGCACCGACCAGCCGCTGAGCAGCAGCACCAGGGTCGGCAACAGGATCAGGGCGCCGCACAGGCGCAGCCGCGGACCGTTCATGGCCACATCCTATGGCACGGCCCGCGGCAAGGCCAGAGCTGCTGGCGCCGCCGCGGGCCGGGAGGGCACGCAGGTGCGAAGGGGTCAGGAGTCCAGGCGCCCCACCGCGGTCACCGTGACCACCGGCTCGCCGGCCTCGTCCGAGTCGTCCAGCGAGATCGTGGCGTTGATGCCCCAGTCGTGGTTCTCCTGCGGGTCCGCGAAGATCTGCCGGACCTCCCAGATGCGTCCGGGCCGCTCCTTGACGATGAACAGCTTGGAGCTGCGCCCGGTCGGGCCGTCGTCGATGTCCTCGTGCTCCTCGAAGTAGTCGTCCATGGCGTCGGCCCAGGTGTCCGCGTCGAAGCCGTTGTGCTCGTCGAGCTCGCCCAGCGCCTTGTCCTGCTCGTCGGCGAAGAGCTTCACGCGGCGGAACATCTCGTTGCGGACCATCACGCGGAAGGCGCGCACGTTGCCGGTGAGCTTTTCCGGGGCCGGCGGGGTGATCTCCTGCGACTCGTCGTGCAGCTCGCCGCGGGAGAGCTCCTCCCACTCGTCCAGCAGCGAGGAGTCGATCTGGCGGATCATCTCGCCCAGCCACTCGATCAGGTCCTCCAGGTCCTCGCGCAGCGCATCCTGCGGCACACTCTGGCGCAGCGCCTTGTAGGCGTCGGTGAGGTAGCGCAGCAGCACGCCCTCGGAGCGGGCCAGCTGGTAGTACTGCACGAAGTCGGAGAAGCCCATGGCGCGCTCGTACATGTCGCGCACCACGGATTTGGGCTGCAGCTCGAAGTCCGCCAGCCACGGGGCGCCGGCGCGGTACTGCTCGAACGCGGCTTCCAGCTTGTCGGCCAGCGGCATCGGGTAGGTGACGTCCTCCAGCGCGGTCATGCGCGCGTCGTAGTCCATCCCCTCGGCCTTCATCGCGGCGATCGCCTCGCCGCGCGCCTTCTTCTCCTGCCCGGAGAGCACCTGGCGCGGCTTTTCCAGGGTCGCCTCGATGGTGGAGACCACGTCCAGCGCGTAGCTTCCCGAATCCGGGTCCAGCAGCTCCAGGGCGGCCAGCGCGAACGGGGACAGCGGCTGGTTCAGCGCGAAGTTCTGCTGCAGGTGCACGGTCAGCTCGTAGTAGTTGCCGTACTGGTCAGGCTCCTGCCGGCGAACCACCACGCCGGTGGCGATCAGCTCGCGCAGGATGCCGATGGCGCGCAGTTTCAGCTTGCGCTGCGCGGCCGGGGTCTCGTGGTTCTCGGTGAGCAGGCGCACGGCGGCCTCGAACGCGTTGTCCTCGCGCTCCAGCAGGTTCAGCAGCATCGAGTGCGAGACCTGGAACGAGGACTTCAGCGTCTCCGGGGGCGCGTCCACGATCTTCTCGAAGGTCTTCTCGCCCCAGGTCACGAAGCCCTGCGGCGGCTTCTTCTTGGGGATCTGCTTGAGCTTGGCCGAGCCCTCGCCGTGCTTCCTCATGGCCTTTTCCATGGCCTTGTGGTTCTCGATCGCGTGCTCCGGGGCCTGCACCAGCACGGTGCCGGCGGTGTCGAAGCCAGCACGTCCGGCGCGCCCGGCGATCTGGTGGAACTCGCGGGCATTCAGGGTGCGGGTGCGGGTGCCGTCGAACTTGGACAGCGCGGTGATCACCACGGTGCGGATCGGCACGTTGATGCCCACGCCCAGGGTGTCGGTGCCGCAGATGACCTTCAGCAGCCCGGCCTGCGCCAGCTGCTCGACCAGGCGCCGGTACTTGGGCAGCATGCCGGCGTGGTGCACGCCGATGCCGTGGCGCACCAGCCGGTTCAGCGTCTTGCCGAAGCCGGCCGCGAAGCGGAACCCGGCGATCAGCTCGGAGATGCGGTCCTTTTCCTCGCGGGTGGCCACGTTGATGCTCATCAGCCCGGTGGCCCGGTCGATCGCGTCCAGCTGGGAGAAGTGCACGATGTAGATCGGCACCTGCTGGGTCTTGATCAGTTCCTCCACGGCTTCCTGCACCGGGTCCATGGAGTAGTAGAAGTGCAGCGGGATCGGGCGCTGGGTGTGTGCCACGGTGACGGTGGTCTTGCCGGTGCGCTCTTCCAGCTCCTTCTCGAAGCGGCTCACGTCGCCCAGGGTGGCGCTCATGAGCAGGAACTGCGCCTGCGGCAGCTCGATCAGCGGCACCTGCCAGGCCCAGCCGCGCTGCAGGTCGGCGTAGAAGTGGAATTCGTCCATGATCACGCAGCCCACGTCGGCCCGCGAGCCCTCGCGCAGGGCGATGTTCGCCAGGATTTCCGCGGTGCAGCAGATGATCGGGGCGTCGGCGTTCACCGAGGAGTCGCCGGTGACCATGCCGACGTTTTCCGCGCCGAAGATCTTGCACAAATCGAAGAACTTCTCCGAAACCAGCGCCTTGATCGGCGCGGTGTAGAAGCTGATCTGGTCGCGGGCCATGGCGTAGAAGTGCGCTGCGATCGCCACCAGGGACTTGCCCGATCCCGTCGGGGTGGCCAGGATGACATTGCTGCCGCCGGCCAGGGCCATGGAGGCCTCGTCCTGGGCCGGGTACAAATCGATGCCGCGGGTGGACACCCAGCGGCCGAAGGCCTCGTAGATTTCGTCGTCGGATACGTTGTTTGGGTCTGCGGGCAGGTAATCGGTGAGCAACATGATGTTCCAAGCCTATCCTTTGCGAACTGTGACCACACGCTAGGCGATCACGCGCCGCGCGAATATGCTCTGGATTATGAAGTGGGATCCGAGAAAGTACACCGAATTCGCCGACTACCGCGGCCGCCCCTACACGGACCTGCTCGGCCAGCTGGGCCAGCTGGAGCCTTCGAAGGTGGTGGACCTGGGCTGCGGCCCGGGGAACATGACCCGGCTGCTGGCGCGGCGCTGGCCGTAGGCGCAGGTCACCGGGCTGGACTCCTCTCCCGAAATGATCCGGCAGGCCTCGCGCAGCGAGCACGAGCCGAATCTGGGATTCGAGCTGGCCGATGCGCTGCACTGGCATCCGGAGCCGGACACGGACCTGCTGTTCTCCAACGCCATGCTGCAGTGGCTGCCCGGTCATCGGGAGCTGCTGGCCGGCTGGCTGGATGAGCTGAAGCCCGGGGCCCATGTCGCCATCCAGGTTCCCGGGAACTTCGGCTCGCCGTCCCACGCGGTGATGCGCCAGGTTGCTGACGGCGCCGCGTGGGCGCAGAAGCTGTCCGGGGTGCTGCGCCATGACGACGTGGTCGGGGAGCCCGAGGAGTACCAGCGCCTGCTGCTGCAGGCCGGGTATCAGGCGAACGTCTGGGAAACGACCTACCACCAGGTGATGGTCGGCGAGGATCCGATCCTCGACTGGGTGCGCGGCACCGCGCTGCTGCCGGTGAAAGCCGCCCTGGACGCCGAGGACTACCGGAGGTTCGAGGACGACTACCGCGTGCAGATTTCCGCGCACTATCCCTCGTTCACCGGCCCGGACGGCACCAAGGTCACCAACTTCCCGTTCCGCCGGATCTTCATGATCGGGCGCAAGCTCGGCTGACATGCGAGTCCTTGCCGTCCCCGGGGCTTTTGGCTCTGGCCCGGCCGGCCCGGACGGGGCATACTGCATGCATGGACGAGCACGACGCCTTCGTTGCGGCACCGGAGCACAGCCTGGAGCTGGCCCGGCTGCAGGCCGACTTCAACCGGGAATTCGATGCGCCGTGCCCGCCGGTTCCGGTGCTCGCACGGCGTTTGGAGGCCATGCTGGCCGGAGATCGGTGTTTTGCCGTTGCCGCCGGCGCCGGGCGCGGCCTCGTGGGGCACGCGCTGGTCACCTTGCGGCCCACCATCTATTTCGACGGGCCGCTGGCCGCGCTCGACGAGCTATACGTGCAACCAGCATTGCGCGGGTGCGGCCTCGGCTCGGCCATCATGCGCTGCCTGCTGCTGGAACTGCAACGGCGCGGCAGCCTGGAGCTGCACATCAACGTGGACGAGGACGATACCGGCGCTCGACGCTTCTACGAACGCCATGGCTTCGCCAACCGCGAGCCGGACAGCTCATGGCGCATGCTGCTGTACTACCAGGAGCTGCCTCCGGCCCGATAGCCGCCCGGCGCTGGGCTGCTACCAGCCGCGTGCGCGCCACTCATCAAGGTGCGGACGCTCGGTGCCCAGATCCGTGGTGCCGCCATGGCCGGGGAAGACCTTGGTCTGGTCGGGGAAGCGGCCGAAGATGCGTTCGGCGACATCGGTGATCAGCGAGCTGAAACGCTGCGGATCCTTCCACGTGTTGCCCACCCCGCCGGGGAACAGGCTGTCGCCGCTGAGGATGACCGGCTGGCCGGAGGAATCGACCAGCGCATAGGCGATGGATCCCGGAGTGTGCCCGCGTAGGTGGATCGCCTCGATCACCACGTCGCCCAGCTGGATCTTGTCGCCGTGGGAGAGCGGATGGCTGATCTTCACCCCCGACTCGTCCGCGATGCCCTGCATGTCGTCGGCACCCGCGTAGGTGGTGACCGGGTACTTCTCGACTGCCGCGGCCAAGGCCCGCACATGGTCCCAATGCTGGTGGGTTGTCGCGATGGCAACGATCTCCGGGTTCGGGCCGTCGTCCGATGCCGCCGAGATCAACTCTTCAATGGCGGGGAAATCATCGGCCGCGTCAACCAGCAGCTGCTTGCCGCTGGCCTTCTCGGTGATCAGGTACACGTTGTTGGCCATCTCGGATACGGAGATCCAGCGGATGCTTACATCGTCGAGAAGAAGTTCATTCATATCCCCAGACTACGGGGAAACCCGGTGCGCGCACGATAGGCTCGGAATAGATATCCAATCTATGAAACGGAGCGTTGCATGACCGACCTGGATTTTGTCAGCCTCGATGCGAAATCGACGGTAGCTCCCTATCAGCAGGTCCGCGAGCAGATATTGACGGCCATCTCCGAAGGCAGGCTCGCCCCGGGAACCAAGCTGCCGTCCGTGCGCGCGCTCGCCGGAACACTGGGCCTTGCGGTGAACACGGTCGCCAAGGTCTACAAGGAACTTGAGCTCCAGGGCGCGGTGGCGACCCGAGGCCGGCACGGAACGGTGGTCCAGGCCGCGGAGGACCGCGGGGAGCAGGAAGTCAGCGACGCCGCCGCGGATCTGGCGCGGATCGCGCAGATGTGGTCCGTGGACGAAGAGACCGCGGTGAAGTACCTGCGCGCCGCCTTCAGCTCGCTTCCCAAATAATTCCCGGGCGCGCAAAGAACTGCAGCCAGACCTGTGGAAAACCGTCCACGAAATTTTCAGCAGCTCATAGGCTGTGCGAATCGACCCAACGGAAGATTCGGGAGCACACCATGAACCACCGAACCGAAAACCGCTTGAAACTGCCAGCCGCCGTCGCGGCCTGCGTGCTGCTCGGCCTGCTGGCCGGATGCACCGCACCGCCGGCGCAGCCCGAGCAACCGGAGCCCGACCGCGGTACGCAACCGGTCTCCACTGCCTGGACCAGCAAGGAGAACCTGGTCTCGGAAATCCAGGTTGAGGAGCAGCTCGGTTTGGCCATCGCCTATGTGGAACGCGGGGGCGGGCTGACCCTGGTGGCCCGCGAACTCTCGGACGGATCGCTGCGCTGGAAGCGCGAGGCATCAATGGGGCACAACCCCGGAGGCATGAAGATGACGCTGCCGGTCATAGAGCTTAACGGAATCCGAACGGCGGCATTCATCGAAGCAGTGAAGGGAACAACCGAACGGCTGGCGGTCATCGACCTTGCCACCGGGAAGGATGCCTCGGCAAGCGCTGCCATTGACTTCAGAACCACCCGGCCTGGTGAATGCGACGGGTCCTGGTGCGTCGACGGCGATACGAAGTCCGGTGAACCGGTGAATTTGCGCTACGACGCGGGGCAGGGCCGCTGGAAGCAGATCACCGGGGAGGACCGTGCCACACCGAAAAAGAATCCGGACGACCGATTCGTCGGCGAGGGCCTCTCGTCGACGTCGCAGCGCGGGCCGGGGGAGGAAATGCTCAGCTACGCGCGGGACGGCAAGATCCTGTGGAGCGTGCCCTACGAACAGGTCTTCGATTCGTACTACTCCACGGACAACGGCTGGGAGTGGACCACGTTCGAGGAACCGCAGCAGATCTTCGTCGGCCATGGCTCCCGGATGGACTACCAGTACCACTCCGAGGGCGATGCCTATGTGCAGGACTGGAACAAGGACGCCATGATGGTCGGGATCGACCCGGCCACCGGACACCGCCGGTGGGCGTTGCCCGGCGCGGACCAGAACTGCTCCGGAATCATCGAGACCCGCCCGGCCCAGACACGCAGCACCTTCGTCACCTGCAGATTCCATCAGGCGTTGGCCACGGTGCATCCGTCCACGGGCGTGCGCGGAGCACTCACGGGCCTTGAATGGGACGTCGCCGGAATCGAGGCGGCCACCGGCAGGGAGCTTTGGGCGCATGAGCTGCCCGACTACGAGAAGGCCCTGGAACTGGCCGAAGCCAACAACACGATCCTCGGTGACCGGAAATACGTCATCGCCCCGTTCGCCTCCGGGTACGCCGCCGTGGACAGTGCGACCGGAGAAAAATTCGAACTGTCCCAGATTCTGGGCGAAACGGTATTGTGCACTAGCTATCGCGAACCGGTGGAAGTCAGGCGCATTGACGGCTACACGGCGAAGGCCTACCTGAGTGTGCAACAGAGTGTGCAACCGTGTACACGCGACACGCAAAAGGACACGAAGACGATGCCGCTGTTCGCCGAGTTCCAGCGCACCGGCAAGGACCAGCAGCAGACCACGGTGCTCCCGGGGCGCACCGGCATGGTCGCGTACCGCATGCCCGGCCAGTAGCGCCTCGGGAAGCCAAAGCGACAGGAGGTTTTTCTGGGAGCGGGCCGAAAATTTGCTGGCATGCCCTCCCAGAAAGCGGGCCTAGAATCGCGTTTCATGACTCCAGAATCCGTACGGGCCGCCTCGATGCGGCCTGTTCTCCCGGTACTCATCGCACTGGGTCTCATGACGCCGTCCCTGCCGGCCTTCGTGGTCCGCAAACAGCTGTACACCGCGATCACCGCGGCGGCCGATTCCTCCCCGGCCTCACCTTGCTGGCGGTGTTCTTCGCCGATACGGCGTTGCTGCTGCTGGTCCTGTTCACGGCCGGGCTGGCCGTGTGGTCCTGGTTCAAGGACCGGGCGGCGTTGACAAGGCTGGTGCTGGGCGGAGTGGGGGTGCTCCTCGCCTACGCGGCAAGCAGCACGCTCAAGCTGGTCTTCACCGAGGCGCGGCCCTGCCAGAGCATCCACGTGGCGCTCGCCGAAACCTGCCCACCGCCCGGTGACTGGTCCTGGCCCTCGAACCATTCGGTGCTTGCGGCGGCTTTCGCGGCCGCCTGCGCCCTGGCCGTCGTGCGGCTGCGCTGGTACCTGGCCGCCGTGGCCCTGCTCATTGCCGCGGCTCGGGTGGGCGTCGGCGCCCACTACCTGCACGACGTGCTGTTCGGCCTGGGCCTGGGCCTGCTGGTGGTGCTGGCAACGGTCCATCTGCTCCCGCGCCTGCGCCGCGTCCTGCCCTCGTCGGTGCCGTGGGTGCGACAGGCAGGCCGGCGCTGTGCCCGCCCGGCGGGGGAGACCGCGCGGCGCCGGCCGGTCGAACTTCGGGTCTTCGGCGAATTGCATGTGAGTTGCGTCAGAGTTCACACTCATTCGAAGCAATTTTCGATTAGTATTGCTTCGTGGCTATTACTGCAGAGAGCAAAAAAACCGATCTGACGCGCCTGGTCGTGAAGGGCGCGCGTGAGCACAACCTGAAGAACGTGGACATCGATCTGCCGCGCGACGCGATGATCGTCTTCACCGGCCTGTCCGGCTCCGGCAAGTCCTCCCTCGCGTTCGACACCATCTTCGCCGAGGGCCAGCGACGCTACGTCGAGTCGCTCTCTGCCTATGCGCGCATGTTTCTGGGCCAGGTCGACAAGCCTGACGTGGACTTCATCGAGGGCCTGTCCCCGGCGGTGTCCATCGACCAGAAGTCCACCAGCCGCAACCCGCGCTCCACCGTCGGCACCATTACCGAGGTCTACGACTACATGCGCCTGCTCTGGGCGCGCGTCGGCCGGCCGCACTGCCCGGAATGCGGCGAGCCGATCTCCAAGCAGACCCCGCAGCAGATCGTGGACCAGCTCATGGAGCTGCCCGAACGCACCCGATTCCAGATCCTCGCCCCGGTGGTCCGCGCCCGCAAGGGCGAATTCGTGGACCTGTTCGCCGAGCTCTCGTCCAAGGGCTTCTCCCGCGCCCGCGTGGACGGGCAGACCATCCAGCTGACCGATCCGCCGAAGCTTGCCAAGCAGGTCAAGCACACCATCGAGGTGGTCGTCGACCGTCTGGCGATGAAGGAGGAGGTCCGCCAGCGGCTGACCGACTCCATCGAGACCGCACTGGGCATCGCCGACGGCCGCGTGCTGGCCGACTTCGTGGACCTTGACGAGGACGACCCGAAGCGCATCCGCTCCTTCTCCGAGAACCTCGCCTGCCCGAACGAGCATCCGCTGGCCATCGACGAGATCGAGCCGCGCACCTTCTCCTTCAACAACCCCTTCGGCGCCTGCGCCGCCTGTTCCGGCATCGGCACCAAGCTGGAGGTCGACGAGCACCTGATCGTCCCGGACGACGAGGTGACGCTGAGCGACGGCGCGATCGCCCCGTGGTCGCTGGGCAAGGCCACCACCGAGTACTGGAACCGGCTGATCGAGGGCCTGGGCAACGACCTGGGCTTCACCATGGACACCCGCTGGAAGGACCTGCCCTCCGCCGCCCGCCAGTCCATCCTGCACGGCAAGGACCACAAGGTCGTGGTGCAGTACAAGAACCGCTTCGGCCGCGAGCGCAAGTACTCCACCGGCTTCGAGGGCGTGATCTCCTACGTGCACCGCAAGCACCAGGAGACCGAATCAGACCATGCGCGCGACCGCTACGAGCAGTACATGCGCCAGATCCCGTGCCCGACCTGCGGCGGCGCCCGGCTGAACGCGGCATCGCTGTCGGTGCTGGTGGGCGGCAAGTCCATCGCCGAGGTCTCCGCCATGGACCTGCGCAGCGCCGCCGAGTTCCTGACCACCCTGGAACTGAGCAACCGCGAGGCGAAGATCGCTGTGCAGGTGCTGAAGGAAATCGGCGCCCGCATGAAGTTCCTGCTGGATGTGGGCCTGGAATACCTGACACTTGAACGCGCGGCCGGCACGCTGTCCGGCGGCGAGGCCCAGCGCATCCGCCTGGCCACCCAGATCGGCTCCGGCCTGGTGGGTGTGCTCTACGTGCTCGACGAGCCGTCCATCGGCCTGCACCAGCGCGACAACCGCCGGCTGATCGAGACCCTGCTGCATCTGCGCTCGCTGGGCAACACCCTGATCGTGGTGGAGCACGACGAGGACACCATTGCCGAGGCTGACTGGATCGTTGACATCGGCCCGGGCGCCGGCGAGCACGGCGGCGAAGTGGTGCACTCCGGCTCAGCGGAGGGGCTGAAGGAAAACACCCGTTCGCTGACCGGCGACTACCTCTCCGGGCGCCGGCAGATCGAGATCCCTGCCAAGCGCCGCAAGGTGGACAAGGACCGCAAGCTCAAGGTCGTGGGCGCGAGCGAGAACAACCTGCAAAACGTCAGCGTCGAGTTCCCGCTGGGCGTGCTGACCGCGGTGACCGGCGTGTCCGGCTCGGGCAAGTCCACCCTGGTCAACGACATCCTCTACAAGGTGCTGGCGAACAAGCTCAACGGAGCCAAGCAGGTCCCCGGCCGGCACACCCGCGTGCAGGGCCTGGAGCACCTGGACAAGGTGGTCCACGTGGACCAGTCGCCGATCGGCCGCACCCCGCGCTCCAACCCGGCCACCTACACCGGCGTCTTCGACAACATCCGCAAGCTGTTCGCGGAGACCAACGAGGCCAAGCTGCGCGGCTACCAGCCGGGCCGCTTCTCCTTCAACGTCAAGGGCGGACGCTGCGAGGCCTGCTCGGGCGACGGTACGCTGAAGATCGAGATGAACTTCCTGCCGGACGTCTACGTGCCCTGCGAGGTCTGCCACGGGGCGCGCTACAACCGCGAAACCCTGCAGGTGCTCTACAAGGGCAAGAACATCGCCGACGTGCTGGACATGCCGATCGCCGAGGGGGCCGAATTTTTCAGCGCCTTCACCCCGATCGCGCGCCACCTGAAAACCCTGGTGGACGTCGGCCTGGGCTACGTCCGGCTGGGCCAGCCGGCCACCACGCTCTCCGGCGGCGAGGCGCAGCGCGTGAAGCTGGCCGCGGAGCTGCAGAAGCGCTCCAACGGCCGCTCCATCTACGTGCTGGACGAGCCGACCACGGGCCTGCACTTCGAGGACATCCGCAAGCTGCTGCTGGTGCTGCAGGGACTCGTCGACAAGGGCAACACCGTGCTGACCATCGAGCACAACCTGGACGTCATCAAGTCCGCGGACTGGGTCATCGACCTGGGCCCGGAGGGCGGCTCCGGCGGCGGCACCATCATGGCCACCGGCACCCCGGAGAAGGTCGCGAAGGTCGCCGAATCGCACACCGGTCGGTTCCTGGCCGAAATCCTCTAGCCGGATCGCGCCGGGCCCGGCGCATACGGCCGGCGGGCGCGCGTATATTCGATTTCAGTTATGGATTGTTTACCCGCGTCCGCTTCATGGGATGATGTCCTAGTGAATATGTCGGTTGCCAGCGTGCTCTTTGATCTGGACGGGACCCTTGTGGACCCTGCAGGCTCCATAACTTCGGGGATCCGCCATGCCCTCGTGGCCCATGGACTGACGGATCCCGGAGAGGAAAAAATCGAAGCGCTGGTCGGCCCGCCGCTGCAGGTCGGATTGCGCACCCTCGACGGGGTCACCGAGCAGAACATCGACTCGATCATCGCCGCCTACCGGGCCCGCTACGCCGAGGTCGGCATGCGGCAGTCCAAGGTCTATCCGGGTCTGCGGACGCTGCTGGGTGCCTTGCAGGCCGCCGGCATCCACACCGCGGTGACCACGGCCAAGCCTCTGCCGATCGCCCGCGAACTGATCGCGGCGCAAGACCTGGACGGCAGCCTGGACGCCGTGCACGGGAACACCGGCGAGGGTGGATCCCACGGTTCGAGCAAGGCGCACATCGTGGCCGCCGCGCTGGAGCATGCTGGTCTCGATCCCGCGCGCAGCGTGGTGGTGGGGGACCGGCACTACGACCTGGACGCGGCACGCGCGAATGGTGTCACATCCATCGGCGTGCGCTGGGGATTCGCCCAGGGCGACGAGCTCGACGCCGCCGACTACCGCGTTGCCACCGCGGCCGAGCTGGCCCAGCTGCTGCTGGGAGAACGAGCCGCGGCCGAATTGAACTTTGAAAAACCGATGCAGGAAGGTGCACAGTAGATGAGCATCTACACCATGACGCGATCCTCGATCCGCGGCATCATCCACGGCATCTGCCGCGCCGAGGTCACCGGCTTGGAAAACGTGCCCAGACAGGGCGGCTTCATCGTCGCCTCCAACCACCTGTCCTTCTTCGACTCGCTGATCATCCAGGCGCTGACGCCGCGCGATGTCGCGTTCTTCGCGAAGGCCGAGTACTTCACCACCCCCGGCGTCAAGGGCAAGCTGATGAAGTCCTTCTTCGAGTCCGTGGGATCCATCCCGGTGCAGCGCGGCGAGCAGGCCGCCTCCGTGGCGGCCCTGGATTCGCTGGTGGAGATCATCGAGGGCGGCTCCGGCATCGGCATCTACCCCGAAGGCACCCGCTCGCGCGACGGCAAGCTGTACCGCGGCCGCACCGGCGTGGGCTGGCTGGCGCTGACCACCGGCGTGCCGGTGGTCCCGGTCGGGCTGATCGGCACCGAGAAGCTGCAGCCGGCCGGAACCAAGGGCTTCCGCCCGGCCAAGTTCCACATCCACTACGGTCAGCCGCTGTACTTCGACAAGCTCGGACGCAAGCACCCGCTGCCGCAGCGCCGGCTGGCCACCGACCGGATCGTCGACGCGATCGCCGAGCTCTCCGGGCAGGAGCGCGTGGACTCCTACAACCAGCTGCCGCCGGACGCGAAGTAAGCCATGGCCGATCCCGCCAGCTATCGCCCGAAAACCTCGGACATCCCGACCCGGCCCGGCGTCTACCGCTTCCGCGACGAGCACGGCCGGGTCGTCTACGTGGGCAAGGCCAAGGTGCTGCGCAGCCGGCTGCTGTCCTATTTCGCGAAGCCCGAGCGGCTCACGCCCAAGACCCGCGCGATGGTGTTCACCGCCGCGAGCGTCGAATGGACGGTGGTCGGGTCGGAGCTCGAAGCCCTGCAGCTGGAGTACACCTGGATCAAGGAGTACAACCCGCGCTTCAACATCGTCTTCCGCGACGACAAGACCTATCCGTACCTGGCCGTGACCATGGACGAGAAGTACCCGCGCGCCCTGGTCATGCGCGGAGACAAGCGCAAGGGCGTGAAGTACTTCGGCCCGTTCTACCCGGCCAAGGCCATCCGCGAAACCCTTGACACGCTGCTGCGCGTGTTCCCGGTGCGCAGCTGCGCCCCCGGGGTGTTCAAGCGTGCGCAGGCCTCGGGCCGGCCCTGCCTGCTGGGCTACATCGACAAGTGCGCGGCCCCCTGCGTGGGGCGGATCAGCGAGGAGGACCACCGGGCGCTGGCCGAGGACCTGTGCACCTTCATGGGCGGGGAGGCCACCCGCTTCACCAAGGCGCTGACCGTGAAGATGCAGGAAGCGGTAGCCCAGCTCGAATACGAGCAGGCCGCCCGCTACCGCGACGACATCGCGGCGCTGAACAAGGTCTTCGAGCGCAACGCCGTGGTGCTGGCGGACAACACCGACGCGGACATCTTCGGCATCCACGGCGACGAGCTGGAAGCCGCGGTGCAGGTGTTCCACGTGCGCGACGGACGCATCCGCTCCCAGCGCGGCTGGGTCGTGGAGAAGGTCGCCGACACCACCGAGGGCGAATTCGTCGAGCAGCTGCTCACCCAGGTCTACGCCGACCACGCCGACCGCATCCCGCGCGAGATCCTGGTCCCGCACCTGCCCGAGGACGACGAGGAGGTCTCCACCTGGCTTTCGGAGCTGCGCGGTTCCCGGGTCTCGCTGCGCGTGGCCCAGCGCGGGGACAAGGCCGCGCTGGCCGGCACCGTGGTGGAAAACGCCGAACAGGCGCTGCGCCTGCACAAGTCCAAGCGCGCAGGGGACATCACCACCCGTTCGCTGGCCATGCAGGAGCTGCAGGACGCGCTGGGCGCCGAGCAGGCGCTGCTGCGCATCGAATGCTACGACGCCTCGCACACCCAGGGCACCAACGTGGTCGCCTCGATGGTGGTCTTCGAGGACGGCCTGCCCAAGAAGAGCGAATACCGCAAGTTCTCCATCACCGGGGAGGCCGCACGCGACGATACCGCCAGCATGTACGACGTGATCCACCGCCGCTTCAGCCGCTACCTGAAGGAGAAGGTGGACCCGCTGGTGCTCGCCGGCGGCGAGGTCGAACCCGGCGCCGCCGAGGTGAAGAAGTTCGCCTACCCGCCCTCGCTGGTGATCGTCGACGGCGGCCCGCCGCAGGTCGCCGCCGCCCAGAAGGCCCTGGACGACCTGGGCATCGACGACATCCCCGTGGTGGGCCTGGCCAAGCGCCTGGAGGAGCTGTGGCTCCCGGACGACCCGTTCCCGCTGATCCTGCCGCGCGCCTCCGCCGCACTGTACCTGGTGCAGCGGCTGCGCGACGAGGCGCACCGCTTCGCGATCACCTTCCACCGGGCCAAGCGCGGCAAGTCGATGCTCGAATCCGAGCTGGACGCCGTGCCGGGGCTGGGCAAGGCCAAGCAGGAGGCGCTGCGCAAGCACTTCGGCTCCATGAAGAAGATCCGCGCCGCCAGCGTGGAAGAGCTGCTCGAAGTGCCGGGCGTCGGCCCGAAGCTGGCGCAAACCATCAGCGATTCGCTTCAAGGCACGTCACCGGGCGCGGTAAACATGACTACCGGAGAAATTCTGGACTAGCCTTGAAGTATGAGCGCTGAGTATGAAGCCGTAAAGCCCCCGGAGTCCGAGCTGGTGATCGTGACCGGCATGTCGGGCGCCGGTCGCACGACCGTCGCCCATGCCCTGGAAGACCAGGACTGGTATGTGGTGGAGAACCTGCCGCCTGCCATGCTGGGGCCGTTGACCGAGCTGATGAGCCGTTCCCAGGGCTCCATCCCGAAGATGGCCGTGGTGATGGACGTGCGCTCCAAGGACATGTTCCCGGAGATCCGCGATGCGCTGGCCAACCTGACCTCCAGCGGCGTGAAATACCGCCTGGTCTACCTCGACGCCAGCGACGAGGTGCTGGTGCGCCGCTTCGAGCAGGGCCGGCGCCCGCATCCGCTGCAGGGCGACGGGCGCATCGTCGACGGCATCCAGCGCGAACGCGAGATCACCCGCGAGCTGCGCGAAGCCGCGGAGATCATCCTGGACTCCTCGTCCATGTCGGTGCACGACCTGGCCCGCTCGGTCAACGAGCTGTTCAGCGAGTCCGGCCCGATCATCCTGCGCATCAACGTGATGAGCTTCGGCTTCAAGTACGGCCTGCCCACCGACGCCAACTACGTGGCGGACGTGCGCTTCATCCCGAACCCGCACTGGGTGCCTGAACTGCGCCCGCAAACCGGCCGCGACAAGGAAGTCTCCGACTACGTGCTGTCGCAGACCGGAACGGGGGAGTTCATCGAGAACTACCTCAAGGCGCTGGAACCAGTGTTCGAGGGCTACCGCCGCGAGAACAAGCACTACGCGACGATCGCCGTGGGCTGCACCGGCGGCAAGCACCGCTCGGTGGCCACCAGCATCGAGCTGGGCCGCCGGCTGGCCCAGCTGCCCAACGTCCGCGTCAACGTCAGCCACCGAGACCTGGGACGCGAGTAGGGGTTATGGCATTCGCTACCGGCCCCATACCGATCCAGGGCCTGAACCGCAGCGACGACTACCGCAACCCGTCGGTGGTCGCCCTGGGCGGCGGCCACGGGCTCTCCGCGTCGTTGTCCGCGCTGCGCCGGCTGTCCACCGACCTGACCGCGGTGGTCACCGTCGCGGACGACGGCGGCAGCTCCGGACGCCTGCGCAACTCCTTCGACGTGCTGCCTCCGGGGGACCTGCGCATGGCGCTGGCCGCCCTGTGCGATGACAATGACTGGGGACGCACCTGGCGCGATGTCATGCAGCACCGCTTCGAGTCGCTGGAGAACGCGGAGGAGCCGCTCAACGGCCACGCCGTGGGCAACCTGCTGATCCTGGCGCTCTGGGAGCTGCTGGAGAGCCCGGTGGCCGGACTTCGCTGGGCCGGCGCGCTGCTCGGCGCCCGCGGCCAGGTGCTGCCCATGAGCACGGTTCCGCTGTCCATCCACGGGGAGGTGCTGGAAGCCGACCCGGCCACCGATACGCTGGTGCGCCGCCGCATCGAAGGCCAGGCGAAGATCGCCAAGGCGGGGCATGGGGGATTGGTCACCAACGTGAGCCTTGATCCCCCCGACGCGCCGGCCTGCGCCGAAGCCCTGGAGGCCATCGAGCTGGCCGACTGGGTGGTCCTGGGCCCCGGCTCCTGGTACACCTCGGTGCTGCCGCACCTGCTGCTTCCCGACATGCGCCAAGCCATTGCCAGCACCACGGCCAAGCGGCTGCTGACCATGAATCTGGATCTGGAAACCGCAGAAACTTCCGGCCTGGACGCCGCGGCGCATCTGGAAGTGCTCAGCCGCTACGCGCCCGAGGTGAAATTCGACGCCATTCTGGCCGACGAGTCGCTGGTGAACAACAAGGAACGATTTGAGCTGGCAGCGCAAAAACTCGGTGCCCGGACCTTTTTTAGTAGAGTAGGGGTATCTGACGGTCGTGCGGTGCACGACCCGTTGCGTCTAGCGGCGGCCTATCACGAGGTGTTTACCGCAATCGGGTCCTAGAAAGGATCCATGTAAGGGAGTTTGATTCATGGCATTGACGGCTTCCGTCAAAGACGAGCTGTCGCGGGTGGAAATTCGCAAGCCTTCGGTCCGCAAGGCCGAAGTCTCTACCATGCTGCGCTTCAGCGGAGGATTGCATATCGTCTCCGGGCGAATCGTCATCGAAGCTGAAGTGGACCTGGCCGCGACCGCCCGCCGCTTGAAGATTGCCATTGGCGAGCTGTACGGCCACGATGCCGAGATCGTCATGGTGTCGGGATCGGGGATCCGCAAGGGCAGCCGGTACATTGTTCGCGTCTCCAAGGACGGCGAGGTTCTGGCCCGCCAGACCGGCTTGCTCGACCAGCGCGGCCGCCCGGTGCGCGGGCTGCCGTCGGTGATCGTCAACGGTTCGACCGCCGACGCCGAGGCCGTCTGGCGCGGGGCGTTCCTGTCCCACGGTTCGCTGACCGAACCAGGACGCAGCTCCGCTTTGGAAATCACCTGCCCCGGCCCCGAAGCAGCGCTGGCCTTGGTGGGCGCGGCCCGCCGCCTGGGACTGACCGTCAAGGCCCGCGAGGTGCGCGGCGTGGACCGCGTTGTGATCCGCGACGGCGACGCCATTGCGCAGCTGCTGACCCGCATGGGCGCGCACGACGCGCTGATGGTCTGGGAAGAGCGCCGGATGCGCAAGGAAGTGCGCGCCACGGCCAACCGCCTGGCGAACTTCGACGACGCCAACCTGCGCCGCAGCGCGCAGGCCGCGGTGGCCGCCGGTGCGCGCGTGGAGCGCGCCATCGAGATTCTGGGTGACGAGGTGCCCGAGCACCTGCGTTACGCCGGACTGCTTCGCCTGGAGCACAAGCAGGCGTCGCTGGATGAGCTCGGCCGCATGGCTGAACCACCCATGACCAAGGACGCGATTGCCGGCCGGATCCGCCGCCTCTTGGCGATGGCCGATAAAAAAGCCAGTGATCTGGGAATACCCGGCACCGAGTCCAGCGTTCCAGTAGACGAACTGGAACAGTAAAGTGTCCCCGCGGTAATCCTTTCCGCGGAGATTCATCCAATTGAACAGATTGAGGAGAATCATGGCTGTCTATTCGCTGCCAGAACTGCAGTACGACTACGCTGCCCTTGAGCCGAACATCTCGGCTCGCATCATGGAGCTGCACCACTCGAAGCACCACGCAACCTACGTTGCCGGTGCCAACTCGGCACTGGAGCAGCTGGCTGAGGCTCGCGAAAAGGGCGAGTTCGGCAACATCCCGAAGCTCTCCAAGGATCTGGCCTTCCACCTCGGCGGCCACACCAACCACTCGATCTTCTGGAACAACCTGTCCCCAGAAGGCGGCGACAAGCCTGAGGGCGAGCTGGCTGCGGCGATCGACGACTTCTTCGGCTCCTTCGATGCATTCCGCGGTCACTTCACCGCATCGGCCATGAGCCTGCAGGGCTCCGGCTGGGCAGTCTTGGCATACGATGCAATCGGCGGCCAGCTGGTCATCGAGCAGCTCTACGATCAGCAGGGCAACGTTCCAGTGGCAACCATCCCGCTGCTGATGCTGGACATGTGGGAGCACGCCTTCTACCTGGACTACGTCAACGTCAAGGCCGACTACGTCAAGGCCTTCTGGAACATCGTGAACTGGGCCGACGTCCAGGCTCGCTTCGAGGCTGCCCGCAACGGCGCCGCTGCGCTGATCGTTCCAGGCAAGTAAACTGACTTATTCGGTAAGTTAGCTCACATTCTTCGCTGAAATAGCGTAGGATGTTCAAGTGTGTGGTGGATCCCGGCAGCAGCCGGGATCCGCATGCACGGCACAACGGAGTGTCCTCTTTAAAGTAGGCCACTTCCGTAAGATTGCGGTCGTGGCATCATTTTCCCATTTAGAGGAGATAGTCACGTGACAACCCGTGTTGGAATCAATGGTTTCGGTCGTATCGGACGCAACTTCCTGCGTGCAGTCCTGGCCCACGAGGCGGACATCGATATCGTCGCCGTCAACGACCTTGGTTCAATCGATTCGCTTGCTCACCTGGTGAAGTTCGATTCCGTGCTCGGCCCGCTGGGCGAGCCGGTATCCGTCTACGGCGACGAGATCATCGTCGGAGAACGCCGCATCAAGGTCCTGTCCGAACGCAAGCCGGGCAACCTGCCCTGGCGCGAGCTGGAAGTGGACGTCGTCATCGAGTCCACCGGCCTGTTCACCAAGGCCGACGAAGCACGCCACCACATCGAAGCCGGCGCCAAGAAGGTCATCATTTCGGCCCCCGCCAAGCATGAAGACATCACCATCGTGATGGGCGTCAACCATGACAAGTACGATCCGGCCAGCCACGCCATCATCTCGAACGCTTCGTGCACCACCAACTGCCTGGCCCCGGTGGCTAAGGTGCTCAACGATGAATTCGGCATTGTCGACGGCCTGATGACCACCATCCACGCCTACACCGCCGACCAGCGGCTGCAGGACGCGCCGCACCGCGACCCGCGCCGTGCCCGCGCCGCAGCGCTGAACATGATCCCTACCTCCACCGGTGCCGCCAAGGCCATCGGCGTCGTGCTTCCGGAGCTGAAGGGCAAGCTCAACGGCTACGCCATGCGTGTCCCGGTCCCGACCGGCTCGGCCACGGACCTGACCGTCAACCTGGCGCGCACCGCCACCGTGGAAGAGGTCAACGCGGCCTTCGAGAAGGCCGCCAGCGAGGGCAAGCTGTCCAAGTACCTCGAGTACTCGACCGATCCGCTGGTGTCCACCGACATTGTGACGAACCCGCATTCGGCGATTTTCGACTCCGGGCTGACCACCGTGATCGGCAACAGCGTCAAGGTTGTGGCATGGTACGACAACGAGTGGGGATACACCTCACGCCTCGTCGACCTTGTCGAATTCGTGGGTTCAAGCCTCTAGTCGATAACCTAGAGACATGACTTCACACACTCTCGACGATTTGCTCGCTGACAACGGTGTCCGCGGACGCTACGTACTGGTCCGCAGCGACCTGAACGTACCGCTCGACGGAGCCACCGTGACCGATGACGGCCGTGTACGCGCTTCGCTGCCGGTCATTTCCAAGCTGGCCGATGCCGGCGCCAAGGTCATCGTGATGGCCCACCTGGGCCGTCCGAAGGGCCAGTTCGACCCGAAGTACTCCATCGCCCCGGCAGCCAACCGCCTGGACGAACTGGCCGACTTCGACGTCACCGTGGCATCCGACGTCGTGGGCCCCTCGGCCCGCGAAGCGGCCGCCGGCCTGGCCGAAGGTTCGGTCCTGGTCCTGGAAAACGTCCGCTTCGACGCCCGCGAGACCTCCAAGGTCGACGCGGAGCGTGTCGAGCTGGCCAAGGAACTGGCCTCGCTGACCGGCGAAAACGGAGCCTACGTCAACGACGCCTTCGGTGCAGTGCACCGCAAGCACGCTTCGGTGTACGACATCGCCGCGCTGCTGCCGAGCTACCAGGGCGACCTGGTCGCCACCGAGGTCCAGGTCCTCAAGACCCTGACCGAAGCACCCAAGCGCCCCTACGTGGTCGTGCTGGGCGGTTCGAAGGTCTCGGACAAGCTGGCGGTCATCGACAACCTGATCGGCAAGGCCGACCAGCTGCTCATCGGCGGCGGCATGGCGTTCACCTTCCTCAAGGCCCAGGGCCACAACATCGGCGGCTCGCTGCTTGAGGAAGACCAGATCGCCGTGTGCCAGGAGTACCTGCAGCGCGCCGAGAAGCTCGTCTGCGACATCATCCTCCCCGTAGACGTCGTGGTAGCCGACAAGTTCGGCGCCGACGCGGCCTACGAGGTGCTTGATGCGGACAAGATCGAGGAAGCTAGCTTCGGCTCCAACGGCCTGGGCCTGGACATCGGTCCGAAGTCCGCGGAGAAGTTCGCCAGCTACATCACCGGCGCCAATACCGTGTTCTGGAACGGCCCGATGGGTGTCTTCGAGATCCCTGCCTTCGCGGAGGGTACCCGTACCGTCGCGCAGGCACTGGCCGGTTCGGAGGCGTTCAGCGTGGTAGGCGGCGGCGACTCGGCCGCGGCCGTGCGCGCGCTGGGCTTCTCCGAGGACGACTTCGGACACATCTCCACCGGCGGCGGCGCCTCCCTGGAGTACCTTGAAGGCAAGACCCTCCCGGGTGTTGCCGCACTGGAAGGCTAATTTATGACCATTTCGCAAAACGGCGCCTTTGTGCGCCAGCCGCTGATCGCCGGCAACTGGAAGATGAACATGGACCACGTCCAGGGCATCACTCTGGTGCAGAAGCTGGCGTGGACGCTGAAGGACCACCAGCACGATTACGATCGCGCCGAGGTGGCGGTCTTCCCGCCATTCACTGACATCCGCGGCGTGCAGACCCTGACCCTGGGTGACAAGCTGGACGTCGTGTACGGCGCCCAGGACTTGTCCGCCCAGGATTCGGGGGCCTATACCGGTGAGATCTCCGGCCAGTTCCTGAAGAAGCTCGGCTGCAGCTATGTGCTGGTGGGCCACTCCGAGCGCCGCGAATACCACAACGAAACCAACGAGGTCATCGCCTCGAAGCTTGCGGCGGCCTACCGCCATGAGCTGACCCCGGTGTTGTGCGTGGGAGAGGGCTTGGAAGTCCGCAAGGCCGGCGAGCAGGTGGCCTTTACGCTGGCGCAGCTGAATGAGTCCCTGGCGGGAGTGAGCGCTGAACAGGCCGAAAACCTGGTCATTGCCTACGAACCTGTCTGGGCCATCGGCACCGGCGAGGTCGCGGGACCGGCCGACGCGCAGGAACTGTGCGCAGCGATCCGCGGGGCACTGGCCGAGCGCTTCGGCGAGGACATCGCCCAGAAGACCCGGTTGCTCTACGGCGGCAGCGTCAAGGCCTCGAATGCGGCGGCAATCATGCGTGAACGCGATGTCGACGGCGTGTTGGTTGGCGGAGCCAGCCTCGACGCCGAAGAATTTGCTAATATTGTACGGTTCGAGCATCATCTCGTTACCGACTGAATCTAACTAAGGAACCGTCGTCTTGGATATTATCAAGATCATTTTGCAGGTACTGCTGGGCATTACCAGTGTCTTGCTTACCCTCCTGATTCTCCTGCACAAGGGGAAGGGTGGCGGTATGTCCGACATGTTCGGCGGCGGCATGACCAGCTCGATGGGGTCTTCGGGGGTCGCTGAGCGAAACCTGAACCGCATTACCATCGTCCTTGGCCTGATCTGGGGTGCAGTCATTATTGGCTTGGCCCTGGTGATGAGATTCAACATCGAGGCCTAGGACTCCTAGCGCCAGACGTGCAAACGGTGGGCATCATCCGCAGACTTGTGGAAGGTGCCCATCGGTTTTTAACACCACCAACCTCGGGGGACATCATGTACTGCACACCAAACTGCGAGGCAACGCAGGCAGGTTCGCGGAGTTTCGGCTTGATGGCCTGCACCGGCACCGCCGCGCTGACGCTCGGCATCGCGTTCGCCATGCTGTTCGTCGACGGCGGGACACCGGCCTCCGGCACCGCGTACGCCGCGGCGGACCGGTCGCAGGCCCAGGCACTGGGCCAGCTGCTGGCAAATTCGGTCTCCGCCCTGCTGGTTTTCGGCGGAATGGCGATGATCCTGGGCGCCTGGATCCTCGGGCGCAGGAGCCCGCGCGAGTCCTAGGGAGCCCCATGGAGCTAATCAGCGTGCTCCCGTTCATGTTCGGGCTGCTCATCATGGCGACGGCTGCGGCGGTGCTTGCACCGGCGATGGCCGACGGACGGCTGCCTCGAAACGGGGTGATTGGCCTGAGGACGAGGCACACGATGAGCAGCGATGCCGCCTGGCACCGCGGCCACGTGGCCGCCGCGCCCTGGCTGAAGGCCGCTGGCAGGATCGGCTGGGTCGTGTTGCCGGCGGCGGCAGCCCTGTGCATGTTTCAACTGGCCGGGTGGGCCTTTGCCGTCACTGCGGTCGGCTATGCGGCCTTCATCTGCCTGATCCTGGTCTCGACACGCAGGGCCAACGCCGCCAGCCGTGAAGCCGGCGGCCCGGCCCGCTAGCTGGCCGGCTCGCCAGCCAGTTGTGCAGCCAGCTCTGCGACCCGCTGTGCGGTGCCCCAGGAGAGCGTGACGCCGGCACCGCCGTGCCCATAGGCGGCGATCACCGGCAGCGCGTGGCCCGCGACGTGCTCCAACCGGATGGTCTCGCGCGCCGGGCGCAGGCCCACCTTGTGCTCCAGGACCTCCAGTCCTTCCAGCTCCGGCACCAGCGTGGCAGCGCGTTCCAGGATGTCGATGGAGGTCTGCGGTTCGACCTTGCGGTTCCAGTCGTTCGCGGTGTCGGTGCCTCCGACGATGATGTCCTCGCGGCGGGGGATGATGTAGCTGACGCCATCCGGGTAGTTGTCGTCGCACAGCCACTGCGTCAGGTTCTTCGTGTTGGCCAGGCGCACCACCTGACCGCGGATCGGGTAGACGGTATCGTCGTCGCCCAGCAGCTCGCCGCCGCGCAGGCCCGCTGCCAGCACCACAAGATCCGCGCCGCCCTTGAGCTGCGCTAGATCCGTGACCGTGCCCTTGGCGAAGTCCACGCCCAGCTCCTCGACCCGGCCGCGCAGCCAACCCAGGTAGGTGCTCATGGTAATGATCGGCACCGTCGCCCACACGCCCGCGTGGGCACCGTCCGGCAGATCCTCCCGGGAGGCTTCCGCGGTACCGGCGACGATGCGGGTCCAGCTGCGGTCCGCGCCCGGCAGGTGGTCCACATTCAAGCCGCGGCGCAGGTCGATGCCGGTCTCGGGGTGCTCGGACAGCTGCTCGAAGCGGGCCAGCGAATCCGCCAGCAGCTTGTCGGCGGCCGGGGAGTTCTCCGAGTGGTACGGGAACCAGATGGCGGCCGCGACCGAGGAGGCGCACTCGGCGAGATCCTGGTCGTAGGCGACGGTGACCTGGTGCCCGGCGGCGGCCAGCTCGTGGGCCGCTGACAGGCCGATGACGCCGGAACCGATCACGGTGATTCTCAACGGTGCTGTGGGCATGGGGGAGTCCTTTCGGGAAAAACAAAGGCCGATGCCGCCAACATCTGGTGTTGGCGGCATCGGCGGGCAGTGCAGCTCAGAGCAGCGTGGCGGCGGCGCGGTCCACGAGCCAGCGGGTGGCCTGGGTTCCCTGCACCGCGCTGGCGGGCACGGAGGCCTCATTGACCTCGTGCTGCGCGGCGGCCAGGGCCGGGGCCTTTTCCGCCCCGGCGACCAGCAGCCAGACTTCGCGGGCTGAGTTGATGGTGCCCATGGTCAGCGACACGCGGTGCGGCGGCGGCTTGGGGGAGTCGTGGATCGCGATGGCCCCCAGTTCATCGGACCGGGTGTGGTTCGGGAACAGGGAGGCCACATGCGAATCCGGGCCCATGCCCAGCATCAGCACGTCGAACGCCGGGTTGGCGGCGCCTTCAGGAGCCTCGTCGGCCAGCAGCCGCGTGTAGGCCGCCGCGGCGTCCTCGGCGCAGTCGTACTGGTCGGTGGAGCCCATGGCGTGCACGGTCTCGCGGTCCAGCCCCAGCGCGTCGAGGGCCTCGAAGAGGACCTCGGCCTGGCCGGCGTTGCGGTCGGCGGAGTCGGCGGCGACGAAGCGCTCGTCGCCCCACCAGAAGTGCACCTTCGACCAGTCCACGCTGGCGCGGGCCGGGTTTTCGGCCACGGCGGCCAGCGCGGCGATGCCCAGCGAGCCGCCGGTCAGCACCACGTGCGCCACGCCGCGGGCGGCCAGCGCGTCGGCGATCGAGGTGATCAGCCGGGCGGAGATGCCGTGCGCGGTCGCGGAAAGGTCCTCATGGATGACGATCTGTCTAGCGATCACTGGAACGGATGCTCCTCAGGTTGGTCAGGGCCAGGCCGCGGGTGATGACCTCGCCGAAGACGTCGTCCGCGTCAAGGCGGCGCATCTCCTCGGCCAGGCATTCGGCCACCGAGCGGCGCGGCAGCGAGATGCGCTGCGGGGCGGAACCCGGCAGGTATAGGTGGGCCACCGGTCCGGAGGGGCGGGACAGCTCCACGTCGCCGCCCTCGCGGGACAGGCGCACCGAGGACAGGCCCGCGGTGGATTTGTCCGCCGCGATGGTCACCGGCACGTCCAGGCACATGGTCAGCCAGGCGGCCAGCAGCGTGGTGGAGGGGGAGTTCTCCGAACCCTTCACCGTGATGCCGGTCAGGCCCTCGGTGCCGACCAGGTCGATGATGCTGGCCAGCTGGGCGCGCCAGAGGGTCAGCCGGGTCCAGGCCAGGTCGGTGTCGCCGGCGCGGTAGGTCTCCACGCGGCTGAACAGCGCCGCGGTGGGGTCCTCCATCTCTCCGGAGTCGGTGATGCGGCGGTGCGCGATCTTGCCCAGCGCGGTGGCGGCGGGGTCGACCGGCACGCCGTGCGGCCACCAGGCCACGATCGGCGCGTCGGGCAGCAGCAGCGCGGAGATCAGCGCCTCGTCGGCCACCATGTCCGGGCCGTGCGTGCGCATCACGATGACCTCGGAGGCGCCGGCGTCGCCGCCCACGCGGATCTGCACGTCCAGCCGGTTCTCGCCCTGCGCGGAGCCGCGCACCACCACGATGATGCGGCAGGGGTGCTCGCGGCTGGCCAGGTTGGCGGCCTCGATGGCATTCTCCGCGAAACCCTCGCGGGTGATGACCACCAGGGTCAGCACCCGGGAGAGGGCCACCACGCCGTGGGTGCGGCGCGAGGAGAGCAGCTTCTTGGCGACCTTGTTGGTGGTCGTGTTGGGAAGTTCGATCATCATGGGCGTCGCCACGTCCTTCCGTCCTTGGCCATCAGCTCGTCGCTGCTGGCCGGGCCCCAGGATCCCGGGGCGTAGGGGTCGGGCTGCTCGGGCTGCGCGGCCCAGTATTCCTCGAAGGGATCCAGGATGCGCCAGGACTGCTCGACTTCTTCGTGGCGCGGGAACAGCGGCGGCTCGCCCAGCAGCACGTCGAGGATCAACCGCTCGTAGGCCTCCGGGGAGGACTCGGTGAACGCGTTGCCGTAGCCGAAGTCCATGGTGACGTCGCGGATCTCCATCTGGGTGCCGGGCACCTTGGAGGAGAAGCGGATGGTCGCGCCTTCGTCGGGCTGCACCCGGATCACGAACGCGTTCTGCCCGAACTCGTCGTCCTTGTGGTCGGTGAACAGCAGGTTCGGGGCCTTCTTGAACACCACCGCGATCTCGGTGACGCGGCGTCCCAGGCGCTTGCCGGCACGCAGGTAGAACGGCACCCCGTCCCAGCGGCGGGTGTTGATGTTCAGCCGGATCGCCGCGTAGGTCTCGGTTTTGGACTTGGGGTTGAAGCCCTCCTCGTCCAGGAAGCCGACGACCTCTTCGCCGCCCTGCCAGCCGGAGGTGTACTGGCCGCGCGCGGATGCGGCGCCCAGGTCCTGCGGCAGCTTGACCGCGGCGAGCACCTTTTCCTTTTCGCTGCGCAGGTGGTCCGCGTCGAAGCTGATGGGCTCCTCCATGGCGGTCAGCGCCAGCAGCTGCAGCAGGTGGTTCTGGATGACGTCGCGGGCCGCGCCCACCCCGTCGTAGTAGCTCGCGCGGCCGCCGATGCCGATGTCCTCGGCCATGGTGATCTGCACGTGGTCCACGTACTTGTTGTTCCACAGCGGCTCGAACATCTGGTTGCCGAAGCGCAGCGCCAGCAGGTTCTGCACCGTCTCCTTGCCCAGGTAGTGGTCGATGCGGAAGACGGCATCCGGCGGGAAGACCGATTCGACGATCTCGTTCAGCTCGCGCGCGCTGGCCAGGTCGTGGCCGAAGGGCTTCTCGATGACCACGCGTTCCCAGCCTTCGTTGGCGTCATTGGCCAGCTTGTGCTCGGAGAGCTTTTCGCAGACCACGTCGAACCAGCTCGGCGGGATGGAGAGGTAGAAGGCGTGGTTGCGCCCGGTGGAGCGGGTTTCGGCCAGCTCGTCCAGGGTGGCGGAGAGCTGCTCGTAGGCTTCGTCGTCGTCGAAGGCGCCGGAGATGAAGCGCATGCCGGAGGCCAGCTGCGCGAACACCGTCTCGTTGAACGGGGTGCGAGCGCTGGCCAGGATCCATTCGCGGGCCTGGGCCGCGAAGTCCTGCTCGGACCAGTCGCGGCGGCCGAAGCCGACGATGGCGAAGTTCGGGGGCAGCAGGCCGCGGCTGGCCAGGTCGTAGACCGCCGGCATCAGCTTCTTGCGGGCAAGGTCGCCGGTGATTCCGAAGAACACCAGCGCGCCCGGACCGGCGATGCGGTTAAGCCGCCGGTCGCGGGCGTCGCGTAGTGGATTGCTCATTTGCGGTTACTTCGCCGCCTCGAGCAGGGCCGCAATGCCGGCCGCGCGGTCGGTGAGGTTCACGCGCAACACCGGGCGGTGGTGCTTCTCATCGGAGAGCACCCCGGCGTCGCCGCTGGCCTGGGCGGTGATCAGGCCGCCGAAGCTGTAGGGGCGGCCGGGAATTTCCAGGTCCTCGCGGTGGTCGGCGGTGAGCTGCAGGAACACGCCCTGGGCCGGTCCGCCCTTGTGGTACTGGCCGGTGGAGTGCAGGAAGCGCGGCCCCCAGCCGAAGGTCACCGGGCGGCCGGTCTTGGCGGCCAGCGCGTCGCGCAGCCCTTCGAGTTCCGAGTCCCCGATGCGGTCCAGGTAGGCCTGCACCGCCAGGTAGCCGTTGTCCGGCAGCGCGGCGGCCAGCTCGTCCAGCGCTCCGGCCAGGGTGGCGGCGGAGGTGCCGAACAGCTCGACCGGGCCGTCCACCGCATCCGGGGCGGAGGCGGCCGGGGCGTCGAGCAGCGAACGGGCGGCGACCTTGGCGGCCTCCACGTCCGGCTGGTCGAAGGGGCTGATGCCCAGCAGGTAGCCGGCCACGGCGGTGGCGTACTCGAAGATCATGAAGCTGGTGCCCAGCGGGGCGCTGAAATGCACCGCGGTGGCTTCCTCGTCGATCTCCTCGGGCAGCTCGTCGTAGACGTAGAGCGGCAGCACGTCGGCGGCCGGATCACGCAGTTCCGGGGCCCCGGGGTGCGCCACCACCGGCAGCACGCCCTTGGAGTCCTTGCCGGTGGATTCGGCGATGAGCTGTTCGGCCCAGTCCCCGAAGCCCGGCAGGGCGTCGCCCACGCCGGCGATGACCAGCTTGTCGCGCCCGGCGGTGGCCATGGCCGCGCCCAGGTGGAAGGCCAGGTTGTCCTCGTCGTCGGTGGCCAGCACGTCGTGCAGCAGGCCGGCCTCCTCGATCAGCGCCTCGATGTCCGCACCGGCCAGGCCGGTGGGCACCAGGCCGAAGGCGGTCAGCGCGGAGTAGCGTCCGCCCACGTTCGGGTCGGCGTTGAAGACCGCGCGCACGCCGTCGGGGTTGTCCATCGGGGAGCCCGGGTCGGTGACCAGCACCAGGCGCGTGGCCGGGTCGATGCCGGCGGCCTGGAAGGCGGCGGTGAAGGCGCGGCGCTGCGAGTCGGTCTCCACGGTGGAGCCGGACTTGGAGGCCACGACCACCACGGTGCGCTCCAGGTCCGTTGCGAGGATTGGGCGCAGCATGGCCGGGTCGGTGGTGTCGCAGATGACCAGGTCGACCTCGTCATGCGCGGCGATGACCTCTGGGGCCAGCGAGGAGCCGCCCATGCCGCACAGCACGATGCGGGTCAGGCCCTCGGCCTGCAGCTGCCCGCGCAATTCCAGGATGGCAGGGACCAGCTGCTGCGCGGCGTCGAAGGGGTTGACCCAGCCCAGGCGGATGGCCGATTCGGCCTCCGCGGCAGGTCCCCAGATGGTGGCATCCTGCGCCGCGATGCGGCTGCCGATGCGGGCCTCGATCAGCTGCGGAAGCAGCTCATCGACCGACTTCAGTGCGTCGCCGGAAGTGACCAGACCCAGTTCCATCTACTTGGCTCCCTTCAGGGCCACCGACATATCCTGGAGCAGTTCGTTCCAGGCGTCCTCGAACTTCTTCACGCCCTCGACCTCCAGCAGGTCAACGACCTCGTTGTAGTCGATGCCCAGGGCCGCGAGCTTGTCCAGCACGCGGTTCGCGGCGTCGTAGTTGCCTGCGATCGCGTTGCCGCGCACCTGCGCTTCGGCCGCGGTGGCGTCCAGGGTCTTCTCCGGCATGGTGTTCACGGTCTGCGGGGCCGCCAGCTCGGTGACGTACAGGGTGGACGGGTAGGCCGGGTCCTTCACGCCGGTGGAGGCCCACAGGGGGCGCTGCACGTTGGCGCCGGCGTTGGCCAGCACCTCGTAGCGGGCCGAGGTGAAGGATTCCTCGAAGACCTGGTAGGCCAGGCGCGCATTGGCCACGCCGGCCTGGCCGCGGACCGCGGCGGCGGCCTCGGTGCCCAGGGCGTCCAGGCGCTTGTCGATCTCGGTGTCCACGCGGGAGACGAAGAAGGAGGCGACGGAATGGATCTTGGACAGGTCCAGCCCCTTGGCGTGGGCCTTCTCCAGTCCGATCAGGTAGGCGTTGATGACCTCGCGGTAGCGTTCCAGCGAGAAGATCAGGGTGACGTTCACGCTGATGCCCTCGGCGATGGTCTCGCTGATGGCTTCCAGGCCTTCCACGGTGGCGGGGATCTTGATCAGCACGTTCTCGCGGTCCACACGCTCGTACAGCGCCTTGGCCTGCGCGATGGTCGGGGCGGTCTCGTGGGCCAGTCGCGGGTCCACCTCGATGGACACGCGGCCGTCGAAGCCGTTGCTGGCCTCGTAGATGCCCTTGAACAGGTCGCAGGCGGAGGCGACGTCGTCGCTGGTGATCTCGGTGATCGCGTCTTCCACGGAGCGGTGGCGCTGCGCGGCGATGGCGTCGCCGTAGACCTCGGCGTTGGACAATGCGGCGGCGAAGATCGCGGGGTTGGTGGTGACGCCGACGACGTTCTTCTCTTCGATCAGCGCGGCCAGCGATCCGCTGGTGAGCCGTTCGCGGGACAGGTCATCGAGCCAAATGGATACTCCGGCGTCGGTGAGTGCCTGGGTGTTGGGGTTGCTCATGATGTGTTCTTGAGTTCCTTAGTTGGAGGCGTTCTGGACGGAGGTTTCGGCGGCGGCCACCACGGCCGCGGTGGTGATGCCGAACTCCGAGTAGAGCTTCTTGTAGTCGGCGGAGGCGCCGAAGTGGTCCAGCGAGACGATTTCGCCGTGGGCGCCGACCAGTTCGCGCCAGCCCTGGGCTACGCCGGCCTCGACCGAGACGCGGGCGGCGACCGCGGCGGGCAGCACCTCTTCGCGGTAGGCGGCGTCCTGCTTGGCGAACCACTCATGGCTCGGCAGCGAGACGACACGCGCGGCAAGGCCCTTGGCAGCGAGTTCCTCGCGGGCCTCGACGGCCAGCTCGACCTCGGAGCCGGTGGCGATCAGGATGACGTCGGGGGTTACCTCTGCGCCGTCGCGCACTGCCTCGGCCAGGATGTAGCCGCCCTTCAGGGCGCCTTCGGCCGGACGGAAGCCGGCAGCCGAACGGTCGTAGATCGGCAGGTTCTGGCGCGAGAGCACGATGCCCGAAGGGGTGCCGGTCAGTTCCAGCATGCCGCGCCAGGCGTAGGCGACCTCGTTGGCGTCCGCCGGGCGGATCACGTCGAAGTTCGGGATGGCGCGCAGGCTGGCGAGCTGCTCCACCGGCTGGTGGGTCGGTCCGTCTTCGCCCAGGCCGATGGAGTCGTGGGTCCACACGAAGATCGACGGCACGCCCATCAGCGCCGCCAGCCGGATGGCCGGGCGCTGGTAGTCGGAGAAGATCAGGAAGGTGCCGGAGAACGCGCGGGTCGGGGACGAGAGCACGATGCCGTTGACGATCGAGGCGGCGGCGTGCTCGCGGATGCCGAAGTGCAGCACGCGTCCGTACGGGCTGGCCGACCAGGAATCGGTCGAGCGGCGCTCGGGGGCGAAGGACTTGGCGGTGTCGATGGTGGTGTTGTTCGAGCCGGCCAGGTCGGCGGAGCCGCCCCACAGTTCGGGCAGCTCGTCGGCGATCGCGTTGATGACCTTGCCGGAGGCGGCGCGGGTGGCCATGGTGGAGCCCGGTTCGAAGACCGGCAGCTTCTCGGTCCAGCCCTCGGGCAGCTTGCCCGACTCCAGGCGTTCCAGCAGTGCGGCGCTGTCCGGGTTGGCGGCCTTCCACGCGTCGAAGTCCTTGTTCCAGGCTTCGTGGACGGCGGCGCCGCGGGACAGGGTCTGGCGCGCGTGGGCCAGCACCTCGTCCTCGATGGCGAAGTTCTTCTCGGTGTCGAAGCCCAGCGCCTTCTTCAGGCCGGCGACTTCTTCGCCGCCGAGCTTGGAACCGTGGATGCCGCCGGTGTTCTGCTTGGTCGGCGATGGCCAGCCGATGATGGTGCGCAGCGAGATGATCGACGGGCGGCCGGTCTCGGCCTTGGCGGCGCGGATGGCCGCATCCAGCGCTGCGACGTCTTCAACGTATTCGCCGGTCTCGGTCCAGTCCACGCGCTGGGTGTGCCAGCCGTAGGCGGCGTAGCGGCCCAGGACGTCTTCGGTGAAGGCGATGTCGGTGTCGTCCTCGATGGAGATCTTGTTGTCGTCGTAGATCACCACGAGGTTGCCCAGTTCCTGGTGGCCGGCCAGCGAGGAGGCTTCGGAGGTGACGCCTTCCTGCAGGTCGCCGTCCGAGGCGATGACGTAGATGGTGTGGTCGAACGGGCTGGTTCCGGCTGGTGCTTCCGGATCCAGCAGGCCGCGCATGCGGCGCTGCGAGTAGGCGAAGCCCACGGCGGAGGCCAGTCCCTGGCCCAGCGGACCGGTGGTGATCTCAACGCCGGCGGTGTGGCCGAACTCCGGGTGGCCCGGGGTCTTGGCGCCCCAGGTGCGCAGGGCTGCGATGTCTTCCATTTCCAGGCCGTAGCCGGAGAGGAACAGCTGCAGGTACAGGGTCAGCGAAGTGTGGCCGGGGGAAAGGATGAAGCGGTCGCGGCCGATCCAGTTCGGATCCTTCGGATCGTGGCGCAGGTGCTTCTGGAAGATCAGATATGCAGCCGGGGCCAAGCTGATGGCGGTGCCGGGGTGGCCGTTGCCAACTTTTTCAACAGCATCGGCTGCCAGGACACGGGTGGTGTCAATGGCTTTACGGTCCAACTCGGTGAGGGAGAACTCTTCTACTAAGGATTCAGTCGCCACTGCGGCGTTCCTTCCATTCAGGCTTGGACGGGAGAATAACTCCCGCTGACACGCAATACGCCGTCGGTCCTATGTACCCGGTATTCGAGCTTAAAAGGGGTCATTGGTCGCGACGGCGCAATCAGGTTCAACTCTATCGCGAAACACCCATTTGATGCGCGGGTTAAGCAAGATGACACCCAAAGATTTGCGTCCGCGGGCAACTCACTGCGTTTGCCGGCCCGTTTTGCACCTGTTGCCGATAGTTCGTGAGTGGTTCTCCGGGCCGCGCGGACTGGGTGGATCGCATCCGAGGGGACATGGCCGGAACCCCGGCCAGTGACCAGCAGGAGTGGGCGGTGCAGTGGATGGTGTCTTTTGCGCAAGCAGTGTGAACTCACAATCTACAAAAGTTCGAATTTGTGGCTACGGATCCAACCAATTTTGAGTATTGTTCTCCTGCGATTGGGCTGCTCGGATGTTCGTTGATCTCTAAGTGTTTGTGCCGCGGCCCATGCACCGTGAATAGCACTGGCGCGCGGGTGATTGCCGCCGGTTTCCCGCCGCGCGACGACGGGGTGCCGACGCGGACCGGTTCCATCCGCTGCGTCGCCGGCGCCCGACCTGGGTTGCCGTCATGTGGGCTGTGTGCTCGTCGATCATTACTTGCCGGCTGGCTGCTCGTGTGCGTTGACGGCCTGCGCAAAGGTCTCAAGTTGACTCAAATCACCATGTTTCGGCCGAATCCCTGATAGGGGGGAGTTTCATTCAATTTCTATACGACGTAGAATGGTTGTGTCTGTCCTTGTATCCTTTGAAGAACTGAGTGCGTTTAATTGAAGACTCAAAGTGTCGCCGACTTGTCAGTGCCACGCGCATCGCGCCAGCCTGGTGAATCCGCTGGCGACTTTCTGAAGCGCAAGGCCAGTGCCTATCTCGCACTGACCAAGCCTCGCGTGATCGAGTTGCTGTTGGTGAGCACGCTTCCAACCATGATCTTTGCCCAGCGCGGCTTCCCGCCGGTCTGGCTCATGGTTTCCACCATTGTTGGCGGCGCCATGGCCGCCGGCGCCTCGGGCGCATTCAATTGCTACATCGACCGCGACATGGACAAGCTCATGAAGCGTACCAAGGGCCGTCCGCTGGTCACCGGCGACCTGACGCCCAAGGAAGCGCTGATCTTCTCGTGGACCATGGCCATTGCCTCACTGGTGGTGCTCTGGGTGGGAACCAACCCGCTGACCACCGCTTTGGGACTCGCGGCGATCCTGCTGTACGTAGTTCTCTACACCATGATCCTCAAGCGACGCACCGCCCAGAACATTGTCTGGGGCGGCATTGCGGGCTGCATGCCGGTATTGATTGCGTGGGCCGCAGTCAAGGAAACCATTGAATGGCCAGCGGTCATCCTGTTCCTCGTCATCTTCCTGTGGACCCCGCCGCACTACTGGCCGCTCTCCATGAAGTACGCCGACGACTACAATGCAGCCTCGGTTCCTATGCTGGGCGCCATCGCGAACGCACGCCGCGTTTCCGTCCAGGTGGTGCTCTACGCATGGGCCACTGTGGTCTGCTCGCTGCTGCTCGTGCCACTGGGCGGCGCAGGGATCGTCTATACGGCGATCGCTGGCGGCGCCGGCGCATGGTTCGTCTACGAGTGCCACGTGCTCTACCGCGAGGCTCAGCGCGACCACAAGCCTGCCGAGGTCAACCGCAAGGCCATGAAGGTCTTCCATATCTCCATCACCTACCTTTCGATTGTGTTCCTGGCCTTGGCCATTGATCCGTTCGTCGGAAGCCCGCTTCTGGGCTAGGGCTTCTCCCGCATCTTGGCATCCGGCACTGAATCACTTGATTCGGTGCCGGATGTTTCTTTTAACCCTTGTCGCAGCGGAATACTCCTTATCCTGCTATGCAAGTCTTGTTATGCAAGGTAAAGTTCCATCCATGGAAGATCAAGGCGAGAAGATTGCGACGAACATCCGCAAGGGCGTCCTTGAATACTGTGTGCTGGCTCTGCTGGCACAGGGGGACAAGTACGGTCTTCAACTGGCTGATGAGCTGGTGGATCGCAACCTGACGGCCAGCGAGGGAAGCTTGTATCCCTTGCTGGCGAGGATGAAGTCAGCCGACCTCGTGACCACCCGTTGGGAGGGAAGTAGTACTGGACGGCGGCGGAAGTACTACGCAATCACCGAACGTGGAATGTCGCACCTGCGGCAATTTGATGCGGTGTGGAATGAAATATCAGGGCAAGTAGGCGAACTACTCGGGAGACAACATGAACACGACTGAAAACCAGGATGCGGCAGCCAAGTATCTTCGGGCACTTGACCGGGAGCTGCGAAACGTTCCCCAAGCACGGCGTGAAGCCGTGGTTGCAGATCTTGCGGAGCATATTGACGAAGCCAGAGAACGCGGCCGCAGTCATGCGCAGATCATTGCTTCTCTCGGGCCGGTTGAAGCCATCGCCGCAGATGTCCAGTTGGACTTCGCTGACGGCGCGGCGGAAGTAGAACGCCGCTCGAAGCTCAGGGTTCTGGGTCTTGTAGCGCTTGCTGCCGGAGTGCTGGCCGCAGTTGTCGACACGTGGATCTACCCGTCGTCGAATATCGATGAGTTCTGGCCGGATTGGCTGCTTTCGAGCTCGATCAACTACGACGTAAACACGCGTTGGGGTGCCGGACTGATGCTGGTCTTCCTGCTCCCCGGCATCATGGTGGCGGCGGGATCGCTCGTGAAATCCGGGGCCGCTCGCATTTACTGCACGGCTGCTGCCCTGATCGTGACGGCCTTGCCTTTCGTCATCGGCTTCAACCTCGGCATCTTTTTCCTGCCGCTGATCGTCGCCGCATGGATGATTGCGGGGATATCCCACCGCCGGCAGGAGCCGGCCCTGGGCCGCAAGTTCTTGGCCCAGCGGATCGTGGCCGGGCTGGTTGCGGGCGCCCCTGCCGCCGCGTTGTTCGCTGGTTTGGTGACGGGCACCGTGGGGACCGGGGTGCTGGGCGTGACAGTCATGGTGGTCCTTGGTCTGGCGGCCGCAGGAGCGATGATGGGCCTGCGCGCCGCCTACTGGGTCTTGACGGCCTGCGGTGCGCTGCTGCTGGTGACTGCGGTCTTCGACATGGGCATGCTGGTGCTGGGCCTGTGGGTCGCCGGGACGATCTATTTCTTCGTAGGGCTTGCAGGGCTGCTGCGGCCTGCGCCAAAGGGGTAGGAAATACCTGCCACACAACGACGGGCGGCCCCCAACAAGAAGTTGGGGGCCGCCCGTCGTTGTGTGGAGCGGAACTAATCCTGTTCGACGCGCACAGACTTCGGCATGAGGCTCGCACGATCCCACACGTTCGTCGCCGCAACCATGAGCATGCTCGCCCCGAGCATGTGCAGCAGCACTAAGGCGACCGGCAGGCCGTTCAAGTGCTGGATGTATCCAATGGCTCCCTGGATCAGGATGGCAACGACCATCCACCAGCCTGCGGTGCGGAGCTTCGGGTTGCCGGTCGTGCGGTAGGCGAGAACCATGAACGCAATAGTCGCGAGAATCAGCAGGTACACCGGGCCGGTGTGCAACGGGGTGACGATACGTGGATCGAACATGTGGCGAGGTGCATCGGCATCGCCTGCATGAGGCCCGGTGCCGGTGACAATGGTGCCCATGATGATGGCGATGCTCGCCAGGAGCAGCACCAGGGTGCCGACCTGCGCAATGGCCTTGCTGGTGGCCGGTGCCTCGTCGTGCTTGAGTTCGCGGCGGGTGCGGTTGACCAGGATGGTGGCCAAAGCGACCAGCGACGCGGAAAGCAGGAAGTGGAGCGAGACAACCCAGGGGTTCAAGCTGGTGAGGACGGTAATGCCGCCGATGACGCCCTGGCCGGGGATGCCGATCAGCAGCACCAGACCCAGCTTGCACAAGGTGGTGTGGGACTTGCGCATGTTCCAGATCGAAACCAGAAAAGCGATGGCGATGACCAGCAGGACGAAGGTCAGCAGGCGGTTGCCGAATTCGATCAGGCCGTGGATTCCCATCTCGGGAACCGGGGTCATGGAGCCGGGCACGCAGTTCGGCCACTGCGAGCAGCCCAGGCCGGATTTGGTCAGGCGTACTGCGCCACCGGTGACAATGATGCCAATCTGGGAGATCAATGATGCGATCGCCAGACCGTGAACGAGGCGGGTTACCTTCGTTGGCAGCTTGTCGGCCCAGCTCTTGGAGGCTAGGTCTGAAGACATGAAAATCATCCCTTTTGGCTTGGTGTGGTGGTTAGTTCCATTTGAACTTCTTGATGGCCGCGAACGAGCCGGCAACGGCCCAGAGCACCAGGAAGATCAGTCCGGGAAAGTTGAAGTGCCCGTTGATCAGGGCATCGCGCATGGCATCGCCCAGCGCCGCGGATGGCAGTGCACTCAGCGTGGGCTGCAACCATTCCGGTGCCATGCTCAGCGGGTAGAGGACGCCGCCGGCGCCCGCGAGCAGGATCCAGGCGAGGTTGGTGATGGCCAGCGTCGCCTCCGGGCGCACAGTGCCTGCGATCAGCAGGCCTAGAGAGGTGAACGCCGCCGCGCCCAGGAGCAGGAAGAGAATCCCCGGGATGATGCCCCATGGATTCGGTTGCCAGCCAAGCAGCAGCGCTACGGCGCTGATCAACACAACTTGGATGAGCAGCACAGTCAACACGGCGATGACCTTGCCGAAAATCAGCCCTGTCTTGCCCAGCGGGGTGGTGGAGAACATTCTGAGAACACCATAGCGGCGGTCGAATCCGGTGCCGATGCCCTGGCCGGTAAATGCGGTGGAAATGACGCACAGCGCGAGGACTCCGGGGACCGCGGCATCAATGGTGCGCTCTGCAATATCCGAAATCAGATCCGTGAAAGTCAGGACAAAGAGTGCAATCATCGGCATGACCACAGCCAGGATCAGCTGCTCGCCATTGCTGAGCATCTGGATCGCTTCATACTTGCCCTGGACCAGGATGCGCTTGAGCGGGGAAACCGCATTGGATTCGGTGCTGACCTGGGTCATGCCTGTTCCTCCTTCTGCGCAAACTCAAGGAATACATCTTCCAGGCTGCGTGACTGCAAGTTCAATTGGGTTGGCAGGATCGATTCCCTGGCCCACCAGCTGGTCAGCCAATTCAGGTGCTCGGGGGAGTTGACTCCGTCCAAGCGGTACTGGCCGGCAGCGGTCTCCGTGAGGTACAGGCCAAGCGGTGGCTGTGGGAGCGCCAATCCGGCCTCGGCGCTGAAAGAGACAGGCCGGGCATCGTGGCCCTCCTGGGCCCGGGCGATGAGCTCCGAGACGGTGCCCTGGGCAACCGTGCAGCCCTTGTCGATGATGTAGACGTAGTCGCTCAGGCGCTGCGCATCATCCATGAGGTGCGTAGTCAGCACAATTGCCTTGCCAGCGTCACGCAGCTCCGAGATCAGGTCGAAGACCACCTGCCGGGACTGGGGATCCAGCCCGGCGCTCGGTTCATCGAGGAACAGCACGTCGGGGTTTCCGGCCAAAGCCAAGGCCAAGGCCACACGCTGTTTCTGGCCTCCCGAGAGGCGGCGAATGGTGCGCGATCCGAAGGAATTCAGATCGAGGCGCTCGACGAGGGCATCGATATCCACCGGATTTCTGTAGAGCGAAGCGACATGACGCAGGAGCGGCACGGGGCGCATCGACGGGGGAAGCCCGCCGTCCTGCAGCATCACGCCGACGCGGGCGCGAAGGTCCGGATTGTCCCCGTAGGGGTCCTGTCCCAGCAGCTCGATGGAGCCGCCGTCGGGACGCATCAAGCCCTGCGCGCAGGCCAGGGTCGTGGACTTGCCGGCACCGTTGGAGCCCAGCAGGGTGGTGATTTGTCCCGGGTAGGCCTTGAGTGAGACCGACTCGAGGACTCGCAGCATGCGATTATCTAAGGCCGGAACTGGACCTAAATCTTTGGCCAGCTCATTTATGACGAGGCTGGGGGTAACAGAAGACACCACAGCATTCTACGTCATGTCGAACTCTCGAGCTTGAGTGGTTCGTCACCATCGCTTCAGTTGTCAGCGCCAACGCGAGAGAATTGAAGATGTTAGAAGCAGGTCAAAAACCGCGAATCTACAAGGCGGGAAAGCCCGCCCTTAGTAAGTCCTTCCTTACTAGACTGATCGCGAAAATATACGCATGATTGTGTTGTGTATTCATCTAATTCAAACTCAGTGAGTAGCTCGACCAGTGCCGTCGCCGGTGCTGCGGGTGATACAGAGGAACGCACGCGCGACCGGGTCCTGAACGCAGTTCTCGAAGATGGACCGGTCAGTGCGGCCGAGCTTGGCAGCAAGCTTGGCTTCACGCCCGCGGCGGTCCGCCGTCACCTTGATGCCCTGTCCAAGGCGGGGCTCGTCGAAGTAAAGCTCGTGGCCAACCAGAAGACGGGTGCTGGACGCCCGTCCCGCAGATATGTGCTTTCGCACCGAGGGCAAGCCAAGCTCGGCAACGATTACTTGGAAATCGCCACCGATGCGCTGAAGGTGCTCGGTGAAGCTGCCGGCGAGGACGCGATCCGCAAGTTTGCCCGCGATCGGTTTGCGGCCATGGAGGACCGCTACGCCAAGGCCTTGGCCGGCGTGGAAGGTCTGGAAGCCAGGGCTGACGTTTTGAGCGAACTGCTCAGCACGGACGGCTTTGTCGGGTACACCCGCAAGGTCGACACCAAGGTGGCTACGGCCCTGATGCATAGCGTCCAGCTCTGCCAGGGGCACTGCCCAATACAAGACTTGGCACGGGAGTTTCCGGTGTTTTGCGACATGGAAACCGAAATGTTCGCCCGCTTGATCGGGGTTGATGTGCGTAGGCTCTCAACCCTGGCCGGAGGCGGACACGTGTGCACGACCCACATCCCAGTGGGGCGTGAAAAGGCGCCAATGCGCGCCGAGAAGAGAACTCGAATTCAGTTCACGAAGCAGGAGAGGCCGCGATGACGGATCAGATTGCACAGGAGTCTGCAGACCCAGGTGTAATTTCCGAGATTCTGGAAAAGAACCCTGAACTCCAGGGAATCGGTAATTACGAATACGGCTGGGCCGACAAGAACGACGCCGGAGCCAACGCGCGCCGCGGTGTCGACAAGGATGTAGTAGCTAACATCTCCGCTCTGAAGAACGAGCCGGAATGGATGCTGAACCTTCGCCAGAAGGCACTGAAGTACTTCGACCGCAAGCCGATGCCAACCTGGGGTCCAGACCTCTCGGGCATCGACTTCGACAACATCAAGTACTTCGTGCGTTCCACCGAGAAGCAGGCCACCAGCTGGGAAGACCTGCCCGAGGACATCAAGAACACCTACGACAAGCTGGGTATCCCGGAGGCTGAGAAGCAGCGTCTGGTTTCCGGCGTTGCCGCACAGTACGAGTCCGAGGTCGTCTACCACCAGCTGCGCGAGGACCTTGAGGCCCAGGGCGTCATCTTCCTGGATACCGACACCGGCCTGAAGGAACACGAAGACATCTTCAAGGAGTACTTCGGTTCGGTCATCCCGGCTGGCGACAACAAGTTCGCTTCGCTGAACACCGCTACCTGGTCCGGCGGTTCCTTCGTGTACGTCCCGAAGGGCGTCCACGTGGAGATCCCGCTGCAGGCCTACTTCCGCATCAACACGGAAAACATGGGCCAGTTCGAGCGCACGCTGATCATCGCCGATGAGGGCTCCTATGTCCACTACATCGAAGGTTGCACCGCGCCGATCTACCAGTCGGACTCGCTGCACTCCGCAGTGGTCGAGATCATCGTGAAGAAGAACGCCCGCGTTCGCTACACCACGATCCAGAACTGGTCGAACAACGTGTACAACCTGGTGACCAAGCGCGCCGTCTGCGAAGAGGGCGCGACCATGGAATGGGTCGATGGCAACATCGGCTCCAAGGTCACCATGAAGTACCCGGCCGTCTACCTGGTCGGCGAGCACGCCAAGGGCGAGACCCTGTCCATCGCCTTTGCCGGCGAGGGCCAGCACCAGGACACCGGTTCGAAGATGGTCCACATCGCCCCGAACACCTCCAGCGCCATCGTGGCCAAGTCGGTGGCCCGCAACGGCGGCCGCTCGGCATACCGCGGCCTGGTCCAGGTGCAGGAAGGCGCCAAGGGCACCAAGAACTCGGTCGTCTGCGACGCGCTGCTGGTTGACCAGATTTCGCGTTCGGATACCTACCCGTACATCGACGTCCGCGAGGACGACGTGACCATGGGCCATGAGGCAACCGTGTCCCGCGTTTCCGAGGAACAGCTGTTCTACCTGCAGTCCCGCGGCCTGGCCGAGGATGAAGCCATGGCAATGATCGTGCGCGGCTTCGTCGAGCCGATCGCGCGCGAACTGCCAATGGAGTACGCGCTGGAACTGAACCGCCTTATTGAACTTCAGATGGAAGGATCGGTCGGCTAAGAATGTCGGAGACCACCACCCATATCCCGGAAGAGAAGTCGCGCATCGGCGCGCCATCGATCCCCGGTTTCACCGAAGAGGGCGAGAACCTCTCGCCGATCAACGACAACGATGGCTCGCCGCTGGGCGGTGCGTCGTCGAAGGCGCATAGCCACGGCGGCGGAGTCGGCGTTCCCGACTCCTCCCGTGCCGGCCGCCTGACCAGCTACAAGGTCGAGGACTTCGCCAAGCTGACCGGCCGCGAAGAAGACTGGCGCTTCACCCCGCTCAAGCGGCTGAAGGGCCTGCACACCGACGAGCTGACCGGCGCCGCGCCGAAGGTCGAGCTGACCGGCAGCGATGCCGTGGTGCTGACCGAGGTGGCCGCCGATGACGTGCTCAACGGCATTGCGCACACCCCGGACGACCGCGTGTCGGCCAATGCCTGGAAGTACGCTTCCAGCACCCAGGTCGTCACCGTGCCGAAGGGCGCCGAAGGCGTGCAGGCTACCCTGCGCATCACCGGCGAATCGATGGATGCCGCGGCGCAGCACATCATCGTGGTTGCCGAGGAGAATACCGAAGCGACCATCATCCTGGACCACGTCGGCTCCGCCGTGCTGGCGCAGAACGTGGAATTCGATGTCCGCGCCGATGCCCGCCTGACCGTGATCTCCCTGCAGGCCTGGGAGAATGACGCCGTTCATGCTTCCTCGCAGCAGGCGCTGGTTGCCCAGGGCGCCTCGTTCAAGCACATCGTCGTCACCTTCGGCGGCGACCTGGTGCGCGTGAACCCGTCGGCACGCTTCACCGGCGAACGCGCCGAGATCGAGCTGTACGGCCTGTACTTCGCGGACGCCGGCCAGCACCTGGAGCACCGCCTGTTCGTTGACCACGCCGTGGCCAACTGCAAGTCCAACGTGCTCTACAAGGGTGCCCTGCAGGGCAAGGACGCGCACACCGTATGGGTTGGCGACGTGCTGATCCAGAAGGCAGCCGTGGGCACCGACTCCTACGAGGCCAACCGCAACCTGGTGCTCACCGACGGCGCCCGCGCCGACTCGGTGCCGAACCTGGAAATCGAAACCGGCCTGATCGACGGTGCGGGTCACGCATCGACCACCGGCCGCTTCGATGACGAGCACCTGTTCTACCTGATGGCCCGCGGCATCGATGAGAAGACCGCACGCCGACTGGTGGTTCGCGGCTTCCTGAACGAAATCGTTCAGCAGATCGGTGACGAGGCTCTGCAGGAGCGCTTGACCGAAACCATCGAAATGGAATTGGCTGCGACTGAGAACTAGTCAGTACCTGTCTTCATCAGCTTTTTAGAAAGAAACGGAACGACGTATGTCTACTCTGGAAATCAAGGACCTGCACGTCTCGATCGACACCGAGCAGGGCTCCAAGGAAATCCTCAAGGGTGTAACCCTGACCATCAACACCAATGAGACCCACGCAATCATGGGCCCCAACGGTTCGGGCAAGTCCACCTTGGCTGCCACCATCGCCGGACACCCGCGCTACAACGTCACCAGCGGCACCATCACCCTCGATGGCGAAGACGTGCTGGAGATGAGCGTTGACGAGCGCGCCAAGGCGGGCCTGTTCCTGGCCATGCAGTACCCGGTCGAGGTCCCGGGCGTGACCATGACCAACTTCCTGCGCACCGCCAAGACCGCGATCGACGGCGAAGCCCCGAAGCTGCGTACCTGGACCAAGGACGTCAAGGAAGCCATGGGCAAGCTGAAGATCGACGCCGACTTCGCACAGCGCAACGTGAACGAGGGCTTCTCGGGCGGCGAGAAGAAGCGCGTCGAGATCCTGCAGCTGGAACTGTTCAAGCCGAAGTTCGCCGTGCTGGATGAGACCGACTCCGGCCTGGACGTCGACGCACTGAAGATCGTCTCCGAGGGTGTCAACCGCGCCCAGAACGAGAACCAGATGGGCACCCTGCTGATCACCCACTACACCCGCATCCTGCGCTACATCAAGCCAGACTTCGTGCACGTGTTCGTGGATGGCAAGATCGCTGAACAGGGCGGCCCGGAGCTCGCCGACCGCCTGGAAGAAGAAGGCTACGACCGCTTCCTGAACGTCAACGCCTAGTTAGGAAAGTTCCCATGAGCGAAGCTACGGAACAGAGCAAGGGTTCCACGACTACTCCGCTGGAGGATGTCGAGGAAGCGCTGAAGGACGTCATCGACCCGGAACTCGGCGTCAACATTGTCGACCTGGGGCTGCTGTACGGGCTGAAGTACGCCGAAGACGGTGTGCTGATCCTGGACCTCACCCTGACCACCGCTGCCTGCCCGCTGACCGACATCATCGAGGAGCAGGTGGCCTCGGCACTGGAGAGCGTCGTCGACGAGCACCGGTTGAACTGGGTCTGGATGCCGCCTTGGGGTCCGGAACGCATCACCGATGACGGCCGCGACCAGATGCGGGCCCTCGGGTTCAACATCTAGTCCAAGCCAAGCCTCGAAGGGCGCCGCAGGAATTTCGATTCCTGCGGCGCCCTTTGCCGTTGGCTCCACGGGCTTTGCCGGCGGACGGCGCCGGCAGAGGAACGGCTGATTTCGACTGAGTGGGACTGGAGGTAGCCAGCGGCTCGAAATCGTGCGTATAGTTCCCTGTATTCCAGTTAGGGATACCTCACTCACAGTGCAACAGGGGAGAGAATCGTGACAGAAACGACGCACGCGGCCGCAACGCTGGTTGCCAAGCCCATCGAGGACATCGAAGAAGCCCTGCGGGATGTCATCGACCCGGAACTCGGCGTGAACATCGTCGACCTGGGGCTCGTGTACGGGTTGCGCTTCGCCGAGGACGGCGCCCTGGAGATCGACATCACGCTGACCAGCGCGGCCTGCCCGCTGACCCCGGTCATCGAGGACCAGGTGGAAAACGCCTTGGAGAGCCTCGTCGAGTCCTACCGGCTGAACTGGGTCTGGATGCCGCCATGGAGCCCCGAGCACATCACCGAAGACGGCCGCGACCAGATGCGCGCGCTGGGCTTCAACCTCTAATCCTGGTTGCGGGGCATCGATTCGAAGGCGACTGCGCTTCCCGTGCCCCCTGCGGCGGCCATCAACGCGACGGCGCGCTGGCCCGGCATGCGGGCCTGCTGGGCCTGCCAGAATAAGCGAGTGACCAGGACAGCTCCGCTGGCCCCGTAGGGATGCCCGAGGGCCAAGGCTCCGCCTTGGCGGTTCACCCGGTGTTCGCCAATGCCCAATTCGTCCAGGCAGGCCAGCGCCTGCACTGCGAACGCTTCATTGAATTCAATCAGCGCGTCGCTGCGCGCGGGATCCTCGCCGAGCAGGCGGACCAGGTTCCGGTAGGCGGGTGTCGCCGCCATGCCCAGAATTTCAGGATCGCTCGCCCCGGAAGCCGCACCGAGATAACGCAAGGCGAAATCCGGCCCCAGCCGTTGGAGCATCCTCTCGCTGGCCAGGACCACCGCGGCGGCACCGTCGTTGATCGGGCAGGCGTTGCCCGCGGTGACGCTTCCGCCCGGAACGAAGGCGGGCTTGAGCGCTGCGAGTTTTCGTGGTGTCAGCCCCGGGCGTGGACAGGTGTCGGCCGCGACCAGGCCGCCGGCGGTGGAAATATCCACCAGCTCGTCGTCGAACGCTCCGGCTTCCTTGGCCTGCAGGGCTTTATGGTGGCTGCCCAGCGCGAACTGGTCCTGCCGTTCGCGGCTGATGCCGTAGCGCACCGCGATGTTTTCCGCCGCGACCCCCATGTCCGGGTCCGGATCGGGCGTCGGCGTGAAGCGCGCCCGGGAATAGAGCCGCGGCTGCATCATGGGATCGGTCTGCTTCTCCACCCGCCAGGGGGCGGTGCTCGCGGATTCGACGCCTCCGGCAATGACGAGGTCTGCTTCGCCGCAGCGGATCATGCGTGCCGCCGCTGCGATGGCCTCCAGCCCGCTGGCGCACTGCGCATCCACGCTGGTGGCCGGGACGGTGTGCGGCAATTCCGAGGCGAGGGCAGCAACGCGGGCGATGTTGCCGCCCGGGCCGGCGGCGTTCCCCGCAAAAACATGGTCCACGCTGTGCGGGTCAATCCCTGCGCGCTGCAGCAGTGCATCGATCACGGACCCGAGCAGCCGGTCGGCGGTGATCCGGGTGAACTCCTTGCCGGCCCGGACAATGGGCGTGCGGGCGGCGCCGACTATGTAGGCGTTATTCATCTCAGGAAAACCTTTGCTAGCTGGGGAACGCCGGTACCAGGAAGTTCGGAGTCGGCGATCTTTCCGCTGGAAGTCATCGGCCAGCGTTCCAAAAATACCAGTTCGTGCGGGATCTTGTAGCTTGGGAGCAGCTCGCGCAGCCGGCCGCCGAGCTCCCGTCCCTGCCGCGGATCTCCGCAGGTATAGGCCAGCAGCGTCTTGCTCCCGTCGCGCTCAACCATGAGGACCCGTACATCTGCCAGCCCGAGCCGTGCGAAGGCCTGCATGATTTCTCCGGGATGCACGTTGTTGCCGTTCAGGTTCAGCATCGCGCCGCCGCGCCCCTGCAGTTCCAGGCGGCCATCGTCGAGCAATCTGCCGAGGTCTCCGACGCTGGTGGAGGTTCCGCACCGCTCGATGGCTGCGCTTCCGGAAGAATCGTAGCCGCTGGCGTTGAACGGGCTGTCGACGAAGATCAAGCCGTTGAACGGGGACCGCCCCTCACTGTGGATGTGCAATCGCACTCCGGGGAACGGCGTGCCGATGAAGTTGCCGGCGGGTCCTTCGCCCGGCCCGCGCCGGCGGTAGGCGATCAGGCTGTGTTCCGAGCTGCCGTAGTATTCGGTGCAAGCAGTGGCGGGGGTCTGAACAAAAATTTTGTTCACCGTGGGGGCCGGAAGCGGTTCACCCCCGCTGACCACCGTGGCCAGTGAGGAGAAGGCGCAGTCATCCGCGGTGTCGAGCAGGCGCTGGATGATCGTCGGCACCGAAACGATGCGGGTGCAGGCGTGCCTGGAGAGCATGGCGCACACGGCATCCGCGTTCCAGCGCCCGCTGGCCAGCAGTGTTCCGCCGGTGTGCAGCGATTCGACCAGCGCGTAGAGTCCGAGCCCATGGGATATCGGACCGGGGCACAAGGTCACCGCCGCGGGAGCCGCGCCGAGGATCTCGGCGCCTGAAGCCAGGGACTCCTGCCACGAGGCCTGGCTGCGAACGATCGCCTTGGGCTCGCCGCTGGATCCTGAGGTGCAGATAACCAGCAGTTCGCGGTCCGGATCGGACGGCCGGACCGGGCGCAGCCGGCCGGCGGCGTCAGCTGGCACCGGATAGGGGGTGAAGGCCAGATCCCGCAGCGAACCCGCCTGGTCGGGATGGACGATGACCCCGGCGGCTCCGAGCCGCCGCGCCGTCGCCGTGAGCTGCGCCGGCGGCCACGCCGGGTCGAGGACCACCAGCGGCTTGCCGGCCAGGACTGCTGCATGGAATCCCACGGCCATGGTCAGCGGATCCAGGGCGTAGATTCCCACGCGCTGGCCTGGGTGCTGGCGAAGGGCCTCGGATAGAGTTTGGGCTCGAAGCATCAGCTGGCCGAAGGTCAGTTCCTCCACGGCGGAGGCCACTGCGATCCGGTCCGGCGTGCTTCGAGCCCAATGCTCTACGGCAAGCGAGAGATCCACGAGATTATTTCAGCAGGCCGCGGTAGCTGCGATGGACGGTCAGGGCGACGAGGGTTGCCACGACCGCCTTGAGCAGGTCGCCGGGCAGGAACGCGAACGAGCCGACCAACGAGGTCTTCAGGTCGAGGCCGGTGACGACCGCGGTCCACGGGACGCCGAACAGGTAGATGACCACGATGCCGCCGAGGATGGTGGAAACCAGGCCGGCGACGAGCTGCAGGGGCTTGGACTGCAGGCGGATGACCCAGTACTTGAAGAGCGCGCCGATCACGAGCGAACCGAAGAACCAGCCGACAAGGTAGCCTCCGGTCGGGCCGAGGAGCACTCCCAGCCCGCCGCGGCCCCCGGCCAGCAGCGGCAGTCCGGCCACCGACAGCACGACGACGATCAGCGACGCCAGGGCGCCGCGCCATGGCCCGAGCATGGCGCCGGCCAGCATGACACCCAGGGTCTGCAGCGTGATCGGCACCGGGATGACACCGAGGGTGATGGGCGGCACCAGGCCCATTGCGGCGATCATCGCTGCGAAAACTGCAACGTACACGGTATTGCGTGTCTGTGATGGTGCGGTCGTGGTGGACATGGATTCTCCTAGAAAGGTGGTGAAAACGTGATGAAGGAAGGTGGGGTGCGGCGGCTAGCGCTGGTTGCGCGGTGCCGGTGCGGAATCATAGCCGCGGGCGTCGAGCGCTTCGGCGGTTTCGTCCGCAATTTTCAACGATCGAATGACCAGCGGGACGCTGACCGCCAGCGGATTGTTGCCCAGCCCGCGAGCGTGCTGCGCTTCGCGGACCTCGAGGTAGACGCGTTTGAGCTCCGGAATGAACCGGATGGCCATGGACAGGGCCAACGCGATCTGCGCAGGATTGGCGCCGACGACGCGCAGGGGAGAAGCGACGTTCTGGAACAGCTCCAGCATGGCGTCGAAGCTCGTGGTCAGGCTGACCGAATAGGCGAACAGGCACATGGTGAGCAGGCGCAGCACGGAGATGGCCGCGTTGAGCCAGCCCGTCTGGACGCCCAACAGGATCAGGACCACACCCAGGATGGCCACAAGTGTCAGCAGCGGCATGCGCAGCTGCTTGAAATCCACGCGGGCCGAGGCAAGCGTCGCCGCGCTGAGAATTAGCAGCGCAAGCAGGACTTGCCACGAGGAAATCAGGTACAAGCTGATGCTGACCGCCAGCAGCGTTCCGAATTTCCAGCCGGCCGGGATGCCTGCGAGCCAGGAAGTGTTCTTCGCCGCGATCATGCGTGGCTCCATTGGCGGTAGTGCGCGATGGCCTGGTCCGGTGCGCCGTCGAAACGGATGCCGCCGTCGGTGACCACCAGGACCCGGTCGAAGTCTTCCAGGATCTCCAGATCATGGGTGACCACGATCGCCCGCTGGTCCAGCCGTGCGATTTCGCGTTGGAACGCCAGCCGGTTCTTCAGGTCCAGCATGGTTGTCGGCTCGTCGAAGACTATGGTTCGCGGCTGCATCGCGATCACTGCGGCCAGCGCGACCATTTGCTGCTCCCCGCCCGAGAGGGTATGGCTTTCACGTTCGGCAAGGTGCATGATGTTCAGCTGCGCCAGGGTTTCGGCGACGCGGAACTGGCGTTCCTGCTTGCCGAGACCGAGGTTCTTCAAGCCGAAGGCAATGTCTTCGGCGACCAGCGGCATGATGATCTGGTTGGCAGGGTTCTGGAAAACGAATCCCACATCGCGCCGGATCTGCTTTGAGTGCTTGGCGGTGGTGAAGTCGCCAACGTGGACGGTGCCCGAGGTGGGCAGGACCAAACCATTCAGCAACCTTGACAGGGTGCTCTTTCCCGCCCCGTTGGCACCGATGATACCGATGCGCTGCTCGTCGAGTGAAAGCGTGAGATTGGTCAGCACGTCACGGTCGTCGTAGCGGACCGTCACGTTCTCAAGTCGAATCCGAGGTAGTTTCACAATGCTCCAGCAGGTCACTCATGCAAGGCCGATGAGTTCTGCTGGTTGCAGTTCGATCAGTCATGCTCTTAGTTCATGGCTTAGTCGGCCACAATTAAGAGGATACTTGATCACCGTTCAATTTTCTTGATCACTGTTCAAGAAAGTCGCTATACGACGAAGAACTGCTCATAGATCAGGCCCAGGGCGAGCCCGATCATGATGATTCCCGAGCAGAAGGTTACCGTGCGCGCGGCCACCGGCCGGGAGCGCAGCAGGACCCGCGCGGCCTTCGCCACCGAAAAGTAAACAGCGATCGAAACCAGGAAATGGCCGATACCCAGCGCGGCCGTCTGCAAGGTCACTGGCATGGGCTGCGCACTATCCAGGAACTGGGGGATGAGCGCCACATAAAGGAGCAGGGCCTTGGGATTGGTGCCGCTCGTGAGCACCCCCTTGAGGAACGGGGCGCGCCATGGGTTGGCGGTCTTCACCTCGGCTGGCGCCTTCTGCAGCACGGATACCGACATCGACGCGCGTGGTGCTTCCGGCTCAGGTTCGTCGGCGACTTCCTGCAGCCCGGCAGTGCCTGCGCCGTCATAGAATTTGGCCTTCTTCCAGCTGCGCAGCGTCGAGATTCCGAGCCAGAGCAAATAGAGCGAACCGGCCATGGTCAGGCCCATCAAGAGATTGGGGGAGCTTGCCACCAACGCGGCCATGCCGCAGACCAGCAGTGCGGTGTGGAACAGGTAGCCGGAGAGCAGTCCCCAGACGGCTGGACGGTAGCTGGTCTTTCCCAACGCGGAGGAAATAATGTAGGCCCAGTCGGCGCCAGGGGTGCAGGCAAGGGTAATTGAAACCAGCAAAAAACCCGTCAGCTGACTGATTTCCATTGTTCCTCCAGTACGTATCCGATGATCTGGGAACAACGTTAGGAGAAAAAACAGGAAATGTGCTTGCCGAATCTTTGCCCAGATGCAATTTGAGCGCAATATAAATTAGCAAAGTCACGAACTAGAGCAAGATTTTTGTGCAGTAGTATCGAGCTATGGATAAATTGGATCGTGCCATTATCGCTGAACTGCAGTTGGACGGGCGAATGAGTGCCACTGCTGTTGCCGCCCGGGTGGGACTGTCGGTAGCGCCATGTCACCGGCGGATGCGGGAGCTGGAGAGGTCCGGGGTGATCACCGGGTATCAAGCCGTGGTCGACCCGCAGCAGGTCGGGCTCGGCTTCGAGGCGCTGGTCTTCGTCACGCTCAGGGACCGGTCGCATCTGAAGGAATTTGAAACTGCAGTAGAAGCGGAGGAACTCATCGTCGAGGCGCAACGCCTGTTTGGAGAACCCGACTTCCTGCTTCGCGTTTTCGCCAAGGATCTGCCGCATTACCAGCGTGTCTATGACGAGGTGCTGGTGAACTTGCCCGCGGTTGAAAAGCTGACCAGCACTATCGTCATGCGAAACATCAAGGGCAGGGCGGTCCTGCCGGTCTAGTCGATGCCCTCGATCTTCGCGGGTATTCGCGTTACGCGTGGTGACAACAGCAAGGACATCAGCATGACGGCAAAGGCGATCCACAACGCTTGCGGCAGACCGGTGTGATCGACTGCGAACCCGATCAGCGGGGGACCGGATAGCATCGCGCCGTATCCAAAGGCGCTGATAATGCTCACTGCGTTGGGGCCCAGCCTGCTGCCCTGCGATGCAGCGATGGTCATTCCCACCGGGAAGCCCAGTGAACTTCCCAAACCCCACATGACCGAGGCGATTCCCAGGATGATTGGGCCGTGGCCGACGAGGAACATGCAAATACCGACCAGCCCGATCGAACCCATGAGCAGCAGCGTACGCCGCGGTCCAAGGTTGTCCACGATCTTGCCGCCGGCAAACCGGCCCGCTGTCATTGCTGCCACGAAAAGGGTGAACATGAGCGCACCCGTGTGATGGGGCAAGTCATGGCCGCTGACGGTAGCCAATGCAATCCAGTCATTGGCCGCGCCTTCGGCGAAGCTCAGGCCCGCCACCATGAGCCCGAGCAAGAGCAACAGGCCCAACTTTTGGTTCGAGGCGGCCTTGCTCCTGCCCGCCGGCTTGGAACGAGTGCCGTAGTTTTCCTTCTCCCATCCGGCCAGTCCAAGCTGCGCCAGGAAAGCGATGAGTACCAGCAGGGCGGCCACCATCGCGAAATGCCAGATGGTCAGCATCCGCAGGGTAATAGTTGCCGTCGCGAGACCCGCGCCGAGCAGCGTTCCGAGGCTGAAGAATCCATGGAATATCGGCATGAGGCTTCGCCCGCGATGCCTTTCAACGCGAGCGCCGCTGACATTCATCATAATGTCCAGGCATCCGAAAAATATGCCGTTAATGAAAAGAATGATAAATGCAGTTACCGGTGATCGTGTAACTGAAATAGATATCCCAAGGCCGACGAGACACGCGGCGAGAAGAATTGGGAAATAAAAGAGTAGTTTTCGAGTATCGAATCTACGGCTAATAGCCGGAATGATCGAAATTCCCAATAGGGTTCCCGCGGTCATGCACAGGAGGAAGGAGCCGAACGTCAGGCCTGAAAAATCGAAGACTTCATCGATGACGGACAAGCGTCCAGCCCACGACGCAAAGGAGATGCCAGCAGCGAGAAAAATGAGATTAATACTATCTCGCTCGGTAAGAACTCTCCGAGAAGCTGTGCTGGTGGCCTGTGTCATCTACCCTTTCGCCCTTCGATGTGAAACTGCTTAAAAGTTTATCTCATTCTGTGTTAGTTTCCATGCGTGGCGCCCCGCTCTACTGGCTTTTCAGTGCCGGTGTTGCGCTCGTTCGTATGCCATTCACAGAATCAGATTATGTATCGGTCTTGGCGTGATTCGTCCGGTTGGGATTAGGCGTTCAGGCTCGCCATTTAATGTCCTAGTCAAACTAATGCAAGTCTGGTGCGATCGGCGGATGCCACGTAGGCTCTGAGCAATATCTGAAGATCTTCCAGCGAGGCGGGGATGCGGTAGTGGGCGCCAAGGCACTGAAAACCGATGTGGTGATCATCGGCGGGGGACTATCGGGACTGGTTGCGGCGGCCGAAGCCGTAGACGCCGGCCGGCACGTAACCATCCTGGACCAGGAAAGCTCGAATAACCTCGGTGGGCAGGCGTACTGGTCATTCGGCGGGCTCTTTCTTGTCGACTCGCCAGAGCAGCGACGTCTCCGCGTCAAGGATTCCTTTGAGCTTGCGTGGAGCGACTGGCAAGACAGTGCGCAGTTTGACCGCTTGGAAGACCAAGACTTTTGGGCTGTAAAGTGGGCGAAGGCCTATGTCGAATTCGCCGCAGGGGAAAAACGCTCGTGGATTCGTGAACAGGGCATTGAGCTGACTCCAGTTGTGGGCTGGGCTGAACGGGGCAGCGGCGCTTCCGGGCGCCATGGGAACTCCGTTCCACGCTTCCACATTTCATGGGGGACTGGCACCGGAGTCAGCGGTCCGTTCGCGGAGAAAATTCTTCAAGCGCAACGGGATGGCAAGGCAGACCTCCGCTTCAGGCATCGCGTGACCGAACTGTTGGTGGTCGACGGGGTGGTCACCGGTGTTCGCGGCAGCATCCTGGAACCGGATGCAAGTGCCCGCGGAGTCAAGTCATCCCGGTGCGTGGACGGAGAGTTCGAGATCCAATCGCAGGCTGTGGTCGTGGCTACGGGAGGGATCGGCGGCAATCACGAATTGGTCAGGAAATTCTGGCCGAAACGTCTTGGCAGCGCGCCGGCCCACATGATCGCCGGGGTGCCCGCCTACGTTGACGGCAGCGGATTGGAGCTGGGTGAAGCCGCAGGGGCAAGCGTGGTGAATCGCGATCGTATGTGGCATTACACCGAAGGAATCAGGAACTGGGACCCGATTTGGCCAATGCATGGCATCCGGATACTCCCTGGTCCCACCCCAATGTGGTTCGACGCGAATGGCAACCGCCTGCCTGTGCCTGGACTACCCGGGCACGACACCATCGGTACCCTCCGTCACTTGAGAACCGATGCAAGCGCGTCTGCATTTGATCACTCGTGGTTTGTCCTGAATCAAAGGATCATCGAGAAAGAATTCGCACTCTCAGGCTCCGAGCAGAATCCTGACCTCACCAACCATGACCGCCGGGCTGTGGTGGCGGACCGGATTTTCGGCAAGGGCGCCCCGGCGCCTGTCACGGCGTTCCTTGAGTACGGGGCGGATTTCGTGACATCCGAAAGGCTTGAAGGCCTGGTCGCGAAAATGAATGCGATTGCGCCGGAAGCAATGCTGGACGCGGACCGCCTGCGCCAGCAAATAGAATCACGAGATCTCCAAGTGGAAAACGCCTTCAGCAAGGACGCCCAGGTGCAAAGCATCCGAAATGCACGCCGGTATCTGGGTGACAGGCTCATGCGAGTTGTCGCGCCACATCGGATCCTCGACCCGGCCGCCGGGCCGCTGATCGCCGTGAAGCTGCACGTGCTGACCCGCAAGTCACTCGGCGGATTGCAAACTGATCTTTCGGGACGTGTGCTGTCTCCGGAAGGCAGTGTTCTGGACGGACTGTACGCCGTTGGGGAAGCCGCGGGTTTCGGTGGCGGCGGCATGCACGGATACAACGCTCTCGAGGGAACTTTTCTCGGCGGGTGCCTTTTCACCGGCCGCCAAGCCGGCCGGGCCATAGGTGCGGAGGTCATTTAGATCCGTAGAAAGCTGCGATCCGCAGGATGCACTCTTGCCCTGCTTCATCCTCATCGACTCGTACTTAGGCCTCTAAAGGATCCGCCCGCAAAGGCCGCCAGCCTTGGTCGGTTGTTTCACAACCTTGAACAGAACCGCCGTTCACTTGGAATCAAGTAAACGGCGGTTCTGCATCTTGCGCCCCCGGCGGGATTCGAACCCACGACCTAGAGATTAGAAGGCTCTTGCTCTATCCAGCTGAGCTACGGAGGCTGAACCCAAAATAGTTTAGCCTATGGTTCGCTTGGAACGCGATTCGAAGCGGATAGGCTGGAGCCAGCGGTGAGATTACAGTTGCTGATTAGGCGAGGTTAACGTGCAACGATGGAAAATCGGCGGGCTACGAGGAACTGTGTTGTTCTGTCTCTTGAGCATGCTTCTCGCGTGGATCGTAGCCATGCCGTTGTGGCTCGGCCCGGGACTGGGCCATCCGTCATTCACATGGATCGCGCTGGCAATGATGATAACTCCGAGTATTGCAGCTGTTGTCGTGGCGGCGCTCGAAGGGACGCTCGGACGATTTTTCGCGGACGTTGGCATGTGGCCAGTGCATCGGCCCTGGCGCTTCATCACAGCAATGCTCCTCGGGATACTGATTCCGGTGTTTCTGATTATCCAGGCAGTGTTCGTGGGGTCCTGGATCGGTGTCTTTCCCGGGGATCTGCAGAACTTCACGATCTTGAAAATCGTTTCAGGCGAGGCCGGTGTTGGACGTTACCTTGTTGATCAAGGTGGTTTGATTCTTGTTGCCGGACTTGTAAACCTTCTCCCTGCTCTAGGTGAAGAGGTGGGTTGGCGAGGCTGGTTGTGGCCTCGACTGCAACCGTTGGGCCAGTTGCCTGCCATCCTTATTTCCGGAGTCGTGTGGGGGCTTTGGCATGCGCCACTGATTCTTCTGGGTTACAACTACCCTCTGGCCGGCGGGCCGTGGGGCGTGATGTCCATGTGCGGCATGTGCATTGTGGTGGGCGCATTCTTTGCCTGGCTGCGTTCCTTTTCCCAATCGGTCTGGCCCGCGGCCTTCGCCCATGCGATTTTTAATGCCAGCGCGGGTCTCGTGTCGCTGTTCATGGTGATGGGGACGATGCTCGATACTCAAAAAGCTTCCATCCTCGGTTGGTCAGGATGGATTCTTCCAGCGGCCCTCATGACGGTCATGCTGTTCGCACGAGTCTTCCGTGAACAGGAAAAACCGGAAGTATCCACAGTTCGTTCGGTGCGTTCTTGAAAGAGTGGAATAGGGCCGACCATGGTGTGGAAGCCGGCATTCGCCGGTACCACGTTCAAAGGAGAACACGCCATGGCTGATCTGATGACCATCCGGGGGATTGTCGGTACGGAGCCGCAGCTGAGTATTACCCCCAAGGGTCTAGCGGTGCTCAAGTTCCGTGTTGCGACCCATGAACGCAAGCGTGATGGAGAGACCGGGCAGTGGGTTGACGGCGCGACGAGCTGGTTCTCTGTCTCGGCCTTTCGGGCCCTGGCGGAAAACGCGATGGAGTCGATCGCTCAAGGAGACCATTTGGTGATCTTCGGAAAGTTGCAGATTCGGCAATTCGACCGTCCCGATGGCACCCGGGGCATGAGCGCTGACCTTGAGGCCTATTCGCTGGGGCATGACCTCCGGTACGGTATTTCCCAATTTACAAAGGTTCGTAGTGAAAACGGCGACGGCGATCGCATCACTCACTCGTCGGCTGTCGACGCCCCTCGCGCTCCGGGTGAAACCGGGAGTGAAAATATGTGGGCCAGCGAGGAGACCGACGCTGCGTGAATCCGGCGAAACCCTCGGTGCCCGGGTGAGCTTTGTGAATCCGGGCACCGTGAGAGGAAGATTCTGCCGAATGGATTGGGTTTTGGAGCCTGCGACAGACTAGCCTTAAGGTTATGGCGGAATTCATTTATACGATGACCAAGGCTCGCAAGGCCGTTGGTGACAAAGTCATTCTTGACGATGTCAGCATGTCGTTCTATCCGGGCGCCAAAATTGGTGTCGTGGGCCCTAACGGTGCTGGTAAGTCAACAATCCTGAAGATCATGGCGGGCATTGATACCCCGTCGAACGGTGAGGCTCGACTCTCACCGGGTTACTCGGTCGGCATCCTCCTGCAGGAGCCACCGCTGAACGAAGAAAAGACCGTCCTGGGCAACGTCCAGGAAGGCGTTGGTGAGATCTACGAAAAGATCCAGCGCTTCAACGAAATCTCCGAAGAAATGGCCAAGGACGGCGCCGACTTCGACTCCTTGCTGGAAGAGATGGGCAAGCTGCAGGAAGCGATTGACGCTGCCGACGCTTGGGACATCGACAACCAGCTCGAGCAGGCTATGGACGCGTTGCGCTGCCCGCCAGGCGATGAAATGGTGACCCACCTCTCCGGTGGTGAGCGTCGTCGTGTCGCACTGTGCAAGTTGCTTCTGCAGAAGCCGGACCTGCTGCTGCTCGATGAGCCTACTAACCACTTGGACGCCGAGTCGGTCCTGTGGCTCGAGCAGCACCTGTCGGCCTACCCAGGCGCCGTCCTGGCCGTGACCCACGATCGTTACTTCCTCGATCACGTCGCCGAGTGGATCTGTGAAGTCGACCGCGGTCGTCTGCACCCATACGAAGGCAACTACTCCACCTACCTGGAGAAGAAGCGCGAACGCATGGAAGTCCAGGGCAAGAAGGACCAGAAGCTGGCAAAGCGCCTGGCGGAGGAACTCGAATGGGTTCGCTCCAACGCCAAGGGACGCCAGACCAAATCCAAGGCCCGTCTTGCACGCTACGAGGAGATGGCAGCAGAAGCCGAGCGCACACGCAAGCTTGACTTCGAAGAAATCCAGATCCCACCAGGCCCGCGCCTGGGCCAGCTGGTTATCGAGGCCAAGAACCTGAAGAAGGGCTTTGGCGACCGCGTCCTCATCGACGGGCTGTCGTTCTCGTTGCCGCGCAACGGCATCGTTGGTGTCATCGGTCCGAACGGTGTCGGTAAGTCGACCTTGTTCAAGACCATCGTCGGCATGGAGCAGCTGGACGACGGCGACCTGAAGATCGGCGATACCGTCAAGATCTCCTACGTTGACCAGAACCGCGAAAACATCGATCCGAACAAGAGCCTGTGGGAAGTTGTTTCGGATGGCCTGGACTACATTCAGGTTGGCCAGGTTGAAATGCCGTCGCGCGCCTATGTTTCAGCCTTCGGTTTCAAGGGTCCAGATCAGCAGAAGAAGGCAGGTGTGCTCTCCGGTGGTGAGCGCAACCGCCTGAACTTGGCACTGACCCTCAAGCAGGGCGGCAACCTGTTGCTGCTTGATGAGCCTACCAACGACCTTGACGTTGAAACGCTGTCCTCGCTGGAAAACGCACTCCTGGAGTTCCCGGGCTGTGCAGTGGTCGTATCCCACGACCGTTGGTTCCTGGACCGCGTGGCTACCCACATCCTGGCCTACGAGGGCACGGAAGAGAACCCATCGAACTGGTACTGGTTCGAGGGCAACTTCGAGTCCTACGAAGCCAACAAGATCGAGCGCTTGGGCGCGGATGCAGCGAAGCCGCACCGCGTTACCCACCGTCGCTTGACTCGCGACTAAGGGTTTCGGGTATGGAAAAAGCCGCCACGAATGTGGCGGCTTTTTCGTTCCCTGGCGAAGTATCTTCTGGCCGCCTAGTTGTTCGGCGCGGGGGCCAGGAGGCCTGACAGCCGGACGTATTGGCGGTCTTGGTGGAGCAGGTGCTGCTGATGGGTGCCGTGCAGGATTTCATGGACTTCGGCGGCGATAAGCCGTGAACCGCCGACGCTAATCGAGGAGTGCAAGCTCGCGCGAAGAGCTACCGGCGCGTGTGGAAAGTACGGTTCGCCAGAGGGCAGGAACTGGAATCCCTGTTCCTGCGTGAAGCGAGGGGCCCCGGGCTGTGCGAAGTTCGTCGCCAATTCGTCATGGTCTTCGCCCAACAAGTGGATCATGAAGCTCGACGCGGACAATACTGCCCCTGCTGCTCCGGATTCCTTGGTCAGGGAAAAGGACACCGCTACCGGCTCAATGGACAGCGATGCCAGCGATGACACCGTCAGGCCATAGGGAATGCCGTCGACCGTTGCGGTGATGAGCGCGACGCCGGCGGGATGATGACGGAAAGCGGTCCGGAAATCATCGGATAAAGTCGACATATTCACTGATCCTTCTGCCGGGCTGACGAGGGCGGCCCGGTGTTGGTCAGGGCCGTTGCCAACCCTGAATCTAAATCATCTCTACGCCCAACACTAAGACTTCAAGTAAACTTGAGGTCAAGCAGGAGTGTGGTGATCATGGACACAAATGGTGGCGACGAGCTGTCGCACAAGATGCCGGGGCAGGAACTGCTGAGCATCGGCACGGTGAGCGAGCGAACCGGGGTTGCCCGCTCGGCCCTGCACTATTACGAAGACGTCGGACTCATTGCGTCGCTTCGATCGGCGGGTAATCAGCGCCGGTATCCGCGGCACATGCTGCGCAGGATCTCGCTGATTACGGTGGGCAGCAAGTTGGGTATTCCGCTGAACGACATCAAGCGCGCGCTGGAGCCGGTGCCAATGAACACCATGCCCTCCGAAGCCGACTGGCTGCGGGCAACGGCCGAATGGAAACGGGTTCTGGAAGCGCGCCGAAGGGCCATCGAGGAACTCGAAGACCGTTTGATGGGCTGCATCGGCTGCGGATGCCTTTCCATGCAGGCCTGTACCTTGCTGAACCCGGAGGACGCGCTGGCCCGCGAAGGCTCTGGTGCACGCCGCCTGGAAGCCGCAGATGACGAAGACTTGCGCGCGACCTGACCCTGCCCGCGGCCGTGCCGGCTACAGGGAGTCTTCCGGCAGCCTGACCATGCCTTCCTGCGCCACCGTTGCCACCAGGGTTCCCTCGCGGTCGTAGAACTGTCCGGTCCCCAGACCGCGGGCCGATGAAGCCGAGGGCGAATGCAGCACGTACAGCAGCCATTCATCGGCGCGGAAGTCCCGGTGCCACCACATGGCATGGTCCAGGCTCGCGACGCTCAAACCAGGGTGGACCCAGGTCTTGCCGTGGGCTCGTAGCACCGGTTCCAGCAGCATGTAGTCGCTGGCGTAGGCCAAGGCGGCACGATGCAGCGCCGGGTCGTCGGGAAGCTTGGCCGTGGTGCGCAACCAGACAACGGCCTCGGGGGACTTTTCGAACTTGTGCGGAAGATAGATGGCGTCGGTGACATGCCGGACATCGAATGGTCTTTGATAAGCCCACTCCCGCGCGACGGGGTGGTCGATGTGCCCGATGAGCTCGGCCGTGGTCGGCAGCGTCTCGGGGTCCGGAGCCGAGATCGGCAGCGGATCATGGTGCTCGATGCCCTGCGCCGGTTCCTGGAACGAGGTGATCATCGACAGGATCGGCTCGCCGTTCTGGTAGGCGTGCACGCGCCGGGCCGAAAAGGATCGTCCGTCGCGCAGGCGCTGGACGCCGAAAGTGATGTTCTGGCTGGGATCTCCGGGTCGCAGGAAATAGCCATGGAGGGAATGCACGGCGCGGCTTGGTTCAACCGTGCGCGTTGCCGCGACGACGGACTGGGCCAGCACCTGGCCGCCAAAGACACGCCCGAAGGTGTGCGACGGGGTGTGGCCTACGAAGATATCCTCATCGGTTCGCGCATGGTCATCGCCATCCAAATTGAGCAGATCCAGCAGCATTTGTGTTGTGCCTAGTTCTTCGGACACGTTCTCGACTCCTTCAGGTCCATGATGTGAACGAAGGGCAACGCCGTGTACCCCTAAGTAACATGACGTCTTCTATTCACAGTCTCATCGTCCAACTATACGTTTCAAGGCAGTTCATGACGCCATTAGCGGAAGCAGGGAATGGCAGAACCTGAGTCGTGAGACGATGAATGCATGGCAAGCAGCGCTTTAGTTTTTGACGACAATACCTCCGTCACGGATCTGGCGAACTTCATCAGCCGGGCCAAAACCGTGGAAGACGATGCGGCGCTGCTCATGGCACGGGGTACCGCCCTGGCAGTCTACGTCCCGGTGCTGGTACCGGCGGACCTGGGCCAGGGGGAATACACCATCCTGGCCATGCGGGTGCACCGGCTGGCCCAGCCGGCGGAACTGACCCGCAGCTACTCCCTGGCATCGATGCAGGACCGTCTGGCCCGCATGGCGGACGGCTCGGTCGAGTTCTCGCTTCCACCGGTTGAAGAGAACCCTCGATGGGCCGGGATCTCGGTGCCGGTCTCGGGGTGGACCGACAGCGGAACCATCGCCGATGACGCGCTGCGCACCGCGGCCCAAACGGGCATTGATGCCGTGGCCAAGGCCTTGCCTGAGACTCCCGGAAAGCCCGTGGTGGCTCAGATCCGCCAGCGGATCTGGTCATCGCCGATTCTTGCCAGCGAGCACGAGCTGCCCATGGGAGCGGCCTTCGCGATGCAGGCCCTGGGCTTCCTCGTACTTGGCGGTGAAAGCCGGATCTTCCGCAACGGGGGCTGGGTGCGGATCAGCAACGGGCGCGGGCACGTGGTGCTGCGCCGGTCGTCGCTGCTGGGCTAACCGGCTGCACCAGGCACTAAACGAAAGATGGGCTGGAACTCCCGGGGGAGTTCCAGCCCATCCATGTTCTGCGGCAGGTTACATGGTGTCCGGGGTGTTCTGCAGCGAGTGCGCCGCGCGATCGAAGTAGTCGCGCAGCGTCTCGGCTTGGAGCATCGGAAGCTCCAGCTGGTCGATGGCCTTGTTCATGTGCCCCAGCCAGACATCGCGGTAATGCGAGTTGATCGGGTAGTTGTGGTGGCGCATGCGAAGGCGCGGATGGCCGCGGTGCTCGGAGAAGGTTGTGGGCCCGCCCCAGTACTGTTCAAGGAACAATTGCAGGCGCACCTGGGCCGGATGCAGGTCTTCCTCCGGGTACATCCGTCGGAAATCTTCATCCTCGGCCACGGAGGCGTAGAAGTTCTTGGTCAGCTGGGAGAACACCGGCCGGCCGCCGACCTCCTCGTAGAACGTTCCGGCGTACTGCGATGCATCGACCGGCTCCTGCGCCAAGTCGAGGAATTCCTGCGATGATTTTCCCATCACCAAGGGGTTGCTCATGGGGTCGCGCCGGACGGCCTGCGGAAGAAACTGTGGTTCGCTCATTGGCTAGATCCTTGGGTATCTGTCGGTTGGAAGGGGACTGGCTCATGCAGGACCGGGAAATTCACGGATCGTGCGATGAAGCAGACCTTGTTGGCCTCGCGGTGCAGCGAATCGGCCAATTCCCGCTGGGACTCGTCGGCGAGCTCCACCCGGGGATGCAGCACCACCTGCGTGAACTCGCCGCTGTTGTCGCGGTTCAGGCGCAGAGTTCCCGTGGATTCATCGCTGTAGCCCGTGACAACAACTCCGTGCGTCACCGCCACATGCAGGTAGGAGAGCATATGGCACTGAGCCAGCGCCGCCAGCAGCAGCTGCTCCGGATTCCACCGGTCCTTGTCGCCGTGGAATGTCGGGTCGGCGGTGCCGGGAAGATCGGGCAGGCCCGGCGCCCGGACAATGTGGTCGCGGCCATAGCTGCGGTATCCCTGGGTTCCGGCGCCGCGGTTCCCGGTCCAGTCGATGCCCACCCGGTATTGGTGCTGCGAGAGGTCCATGACCCTATTCTCCCACCCTTTAAACGAACAGTGGTGTGCCATCACGCACACGGCGCGTGGCACACCACGGGTTCGCTGCCGGTCAGGCTTATTAGGCCTGCGCGTCAGCCGCGCGGGCGGCCAAGGCGCGCACCACGTCCGCCTTGGACTCCACCAGCAGCCGGCGCATGGCCGGATGCTTCTCGCCGAGCGAGGACAGGAAGCCGTCGGTGGCCTCCAACGTCTGCTCGGAGACGTTCGAGCCCGGGTAGAAGCCCAGTACGATCTGCTTGGCCATTTCGTGGGAGAAGGACTCCCACGTGTTGACCAGCAGGCCGAAGTACCGCTCCGAATAGCCGGAGAGCAGTTCGGAGTCATGAGTGGTGTTGAAGCCGGCGATGACCGCGCTCTGCTGGTCGTTGGACAGGTTTGCGCTGGTCGCCGCGGCGAACGCGGCGGCCTTGGCTTCGGCCGTAGGGCGCGCGGCGCGGGCGGTGTGCCAAAAGGCCTTGCCCTTGGCGGTGTCGTCGTCGGCAAGCACCGCGTCCAGCGCGGCGTCGTCCATGCGGCCGCCGGCGGACAGAGCGATGGCCAGGGCCCAGCGCAAATCGGTGTCCACGGCAAGCCCGTCGAGCACGGTGGAGCCGTCGAACAGCGACTGCACGGTATCCAGCTGCGCGTCCGTGCGCGAGCGGTGGGCGAAAGCCTTGGTGAACTGCAGCTGCGCGTCGGATCCGGCGTCGGCTTCCGAAACCAGCTCCCACAGCCGGTCGGCGGCGTGGACACCCAGCTCCTTGCTGTGCTCGGCGGCCACGAAGGAATCCAGCGAGGTGTTCAGCTGGCGCAGCAGCACCATGATCACGGTCGAGTCGACCTCGTGCCCGATGTTGTTCAGCAGCAGCTGGACATAGGTGCGCGCCGGGGACTCAGCCTCGCGGACCGCGTCCCAGGCCGCGGACCAGACCAGCGTGCGGGGCAGGGACTGCGCGAAGTCCTTCAGATGCTCGGTGGCGGTGGCCAGCGAACGCTCGTCCAGGCGGATCTTGGTGTAGGTCAGATCGTCGTCGTTCAGCAGCACCAGGTCCGGGCGCTGCAGGCCGACCAGCGCCGGCACCTCGGTGAACTCGCCGTCGATGTCCAGCTCCTCGCGGTGCACACGCTGCAGCTTGCCGTCGGCATCCAGCGAGTAGAAGCCCACGGCCAAGCGGTGCTGTCGCAGGGTCGGGTAGTCCGCGGCGGCGCTCTGGCGGATGCCGAAGGCGGTGATGGCGCCGTGCTCGTCCTCGGAAATCTGCGCGGTCAGGGTGTTCACGCCGGCGGTTTCCAGCCAGGACTCGCCCCAGTGGCTCAGGTCGCGGCCGCTGGCCGCTTCCAGTTCGCGCAGCAGGTCGGGCAGCTCGGTATTGCCCCAGGCATGCTTGGTGAAGTATTCGCGGACCCCGGCCATGAATTCTTCCTGGCCGACGAAAGCCACCAGCTGGCGGAGCACCGAGGCGCCCTTGGCGTAGGTGATGCCGTCGAAATTGACCTCGACGTCCTCCAGGTCGTTGATCGGGGCGACGATCGGGTGGGTGGAAGGCAGCTGGTCCTGGCGGTAGGCCCAGTTCTTCTCCAGCGTATTGAAGGTCGTCCAGGCGCTGGTGAACTCCGTGTTCTGCGCCGCGGCCAGGGTGGACATGAACTCCGCGAAGGACTCATTCAGCCAGAGGTCGTTCCACCACTTCATGGTGACCAGGTCGCCGAACCACATATGGGCCAGCTCGTGCAGGATGGTGATGGCGCGTCGCTCCACCATGGCGCCGGTGGGCCGGGAGCGGAAGACGTACTCTTCCAGGAAGGTCACCGCACCTGCGTTCTCCATGGCCCCGGCATTGAATTCCGGCACGAACAACTGGTCGTACTTCTCAAACGGGTACGGGGTGCCGAAGTTCTTCTCGTAGAACTCGAAGCCCTGGCGGGTGATGGTCACGATGTTCTCGACATCCAGGTACTGCATCAGCGAGGCGCGGGCGAACACTCCCAGCTCCACGGTGCGCCCGCTGGAGGAGACCAGCGAGTCGCGGGCCACCTGGTAGGGGCCGGCGATCAACGCGGTGATGTAGCAGGAGATGCGCTGGGTTGGCGCGAAATCCCAGGTGGCGGACTCGCCGTCTTCCGTCGGCTGCGGGGTGGGGGCGTTGGAGACGACGTTCCAATATTTCGGCGCCGTCACCGAGAACTGGAAGGTGGCCTTCATGTCCGGCTGCTCGAAGACGGCGAACATGCGGCGGCAGTCGGCGACCTCGAACTGGGTGTAGAGGTAGACCTCCTGGTCCACCGGGTCCACGAAGCGGTGCAGGCCTTCGCCGGTGTTCATGTACAGCGCATCGGCGTCGATCACCAGGACATTCTCGGCGGCCAAGTTCGGCAGCTGGATCCGGATGCCGTCGGACACCTCGGCGGGATCCAGCTCGATGCCGTTCAGCTTCACCGAGCGCACCGTGTCGGTCACGGCGTCGATGAAGCTCGCGGCTCCCGGGGTCGCGGTGAATCGCACGGTGGTCTGCGAGGTGAACACGCGCTCGCCGCGGGTCAGGTCGAGATTCACCTCATAGGACTCGACATTGATCAAACTGGCGCGTTCGGCGGCCTCGGCGCGCGTGAGGTTCATTCCTGGCATGGGGGTCTCCAATTCCTCGTGAGGCGTCACCTCACCCGAAGTTCTGAAATGGATATTGAATATCTATTCCTATTGTGGCACCCGCCACCGCCACCATGGCAACCCCCGGCCGGGAGAATCCTTATATTTCGCGTATTTTTTTCGCGTCACGAATTTCGCCGGTCCGAATCGCGTCCCGACTTCATACTATTGCCCGGCGGGTGACGCAATGCCCATGGTGCGCGCGTTGGTCGCTAAGCTAGAAGCGACAGCAACAACCGTCCCCAATGAATGAGGCTCCACACGATGCGCGTGCATATCGCCACCGACCATGCCGGTCTTGAACTCAGCGACTACTTGGTCAAGCACCTGACCGCCAAGGGCTACGAGATGGTCAACCATGGACCGAAGGCCTATGACGCGGAAGACGACTACCCGGCATTCTGCATCAACGCGGCCAAGGCCGTTGTGGCAGACCAGCGTGCCGGCGTCGACGCGCTGGGCATCGTCCTGGGCGGCTCTGGCAACGGCGAGCAGATCGCCGCCAACAAGGTCGAGGGCATCCGTGCCGCACTGGCATGGAACCTGGACACCGCCAAGCTGGCCCGCGAGCACAACAACGCCAACGTGATCGCCGTGGGCGGCCGCCAGCACACCGTGGAGGAAGCCGCCGAACTGATCGAGGCTTTCCTGGCCGAGCCGTTCAGCGAAGCCGAACGCCACGTTCGCCGCATCGGCAAGATCGCGACCTATGAAACCACCGGCGAGGTCATCGACTAACCGTGCCCGAAGGACATTCCCTTCACCGCCTGGCCCGCCAATTCGACGACGTTTTCGGCGGCCAGACGGTCAACGTTTCTTCCCCGCAGGGCCGCTTCGCGGTGGACGCGCAGCGCATCGACGGGTGCCGGCTGGAGTATGCATTCGCCAAGGGCAAGCAGCTATTCTGCCTTTTCTCCAACGATCTGTACCTGCGGGTGCATCTGGGGCTATACGGCGCCTTCAGCTTCGGTGGAGACAGCTACTTCACCGGCGCGTCATCCATCGGCGCCCCGCGGAAGATCGGTGAACGCGAAACTTCTGCGCCGCAGGAGGCGGGGGAGTATGCCGGTCCACCAGCCCCGGTGGGCGCGGTGCGTGCCCGCATCGTCTCCGAGCATGGCTGGGCCGATCTGCGCGGCCCGACTGCCTGCGAGGTGCTGGACCACGAACAGGTGCAGATCCAGCTGGCCAAGCTTGGGCCGGACCCGCTGGTCGGCGCGGCCGTCAGGTTCCGGGCCGCCAAGGGGCAGGCGGATCCCGCCGAGGCGGACGCCCGGCTGGATGAGGCCTACACGCTGTTCCGCGCCAACCTGCTGCGCACCAAATCGCCGATCGGCATCGTGCTGATGAACCAGCAACTCATCAGCGGCGTGGGAAATATCTACCGCGCCGAGGCGCTGTTCCGCAATCGGATTTCTCCCGACCTTCCTGCCAATGAGCTTTCGACACGCACCGCCAGAAAACTGTGGAACGACATCGTGGAGACCATGGAAGACGGGGTGCGTGACGGAAGAATCATCACGACGCATCCCGAAGACCGCGATCCCGAGGGATTGCTGTGGCCGGACAATGCCTACTACGTTTACCAGCGCCAGGGGATGGGGTGCCGGAAATGCAACGCAAAGATCTCGCTCGCGGAGGTCGCCGCAAGGAAGTTGTATTGGTGCCCTAAATGCCAGCGCCTGCCGCGCAAGCGCGGCGGCAATTAGGATTCTTAAGCGCCGGGAATTCGGAATTATCGGATCAAATTCGGATTTCCGGCGTGTTCTGTCTCGTCTGCACCGAACTCGGTGCTAGTGAATGGATCCCAAGTCGGATAGTGGTTTCCCGATTTGCAATGCCCAAGTTTCATGGTCTAGACTAGAACTTGTTCGAAGCGATGCAGCTTCGGAATGGGGATGTAGCTTAATGGTAAAGCCTTAGTCTTCCAAACTAATGACGCGAGTTCGATTCTCGTCATCCCCTCCAGAAAAAGACCTCACCTCGGTGAGGTCTTTTGCGTTCCCCGCGGTTCGCCAGGGCCTGGACAAGACCTGCGCGGTGCTGCGTGGTGGACCGCCAGCTTTTCATAGGTTTTCTCCGCAATACTGGAGCAACGGCCAATCTGACCAACGGCGTTAAACGTACCGGAGCATGGTTCGTAGCCGACCTTCAGGTTCGACCGGAGCACCCCAGCTGACGGATGAATCTCCCAAGCCCCGTCAGGTTGGGCCACGGCGCCGGTACCTTGCAGTGGCGCCCCCCAAGGGCCCCGGTTTCCCCCAACCGGGGCTCTTGCCTTGTTCTTGCCCCGGGAATAGACCAAATGACCGCATGCCAAGGTTTCCCAAGGGTGCTCCGCGCACGCTGTGCTGGATCATTCCCAACACTCTAGGTGCTTGGGCCATGAGACTTGTGCAGCCCCGGTGGCAGCGCGGCGCGTCTACTCCAACGCATCGAGGTTCCGGCGCCGCGCAGCATGGATCCTGTCGACGACCCTCGGTTGCATGTGGTGCCGATGATTTTTCAGGGACCGCCGGACATTTGTGTGGCAGGTGGTCATTACTAAATGGGGGCTCTGAAGATGTCGTGCTCAACCGCATAGTAGCCGTTGGCGGCCAGGGAGTCTCTATCAGGGACTCACTGCTTGATGTGGATGGGTGGCGCGTGGACGAACCGGGCAGCGACGCCAGCATTATCGACGGGATCTGGTCCGGCCCGGTTGCCATTCCGGAGGGCGCGGTCTTCGTGCTCGGCGACAACAGGGCTGCATCCATTGACTCCCGGGGCTCCGGACCCGTCGCGCGGGATGAAGTTCGGGGCAAGGTGCTGTTGAGCCTGGGGACCCTGAGCCGCGACTTTTCTGCCGCCGCGGCATCGGAGCGGCCCCTGCCATTCAGTTCGGTGCACCGACAACTCCGCGATCGACCGGCCGCGGAGGGCGTTCACGGGGCGCCCGAGATTCAAGAGTGGTGCTCGGAACTCATGCCCGGGCGCAGCGGCGCCGGGCCGACCAGCACCAGTTCGATGGATTTGTCCGGAATCTCGAACACCAAGGTGGCCGGCAGGCTGTAGCCGGGCTTGATGACCATGTCCGCGGTGTTGGTCCACTAGACCGCGGAATCGAAGGGTGCGACGACGTGCACCGAGAATTCGGCGGCGGTGAATCGAGTGCCGTCTAACTCGAGGGTGGTAAACGCCACCAGCATGCGCACGCGTTGAAGTCCCGCGGGCAGGGCCGCCCTGAGCGCCGGCACCGCGGGAGGCTAGTGATCGAGCTCTAGGGGAATGAGTCCCTGGATGCGGGCAAGACCCCGGACACGGCGCCCATGGCTCCCAAAGGGGTCGCGGTGAGTTTCGGGGCGCTCATCAACTTGCCCACGCCGATTCCGGTCATGGCAAGCCCAAGCATTCCAATCGGGATCAACGCCAGCACCGCCCGGCGCGATGGACCTGAGGACTCCTGCGAAGGCCCGGAACCTTCCGGCTCCTGATCGATGGTTGTCGTTTCGAAAGTCATGATTCATGCTGTCCCTCCAACCCTGTCAAAAGCCTGGCTAACGCGTGAATACTCCGGGAGCCGCAGTTCAAATGGACTTCGCTAAAGCAATTCTCGAATTGCGGCGGCCCCCGCATTTGTTGTTATGCACCTCACGTCTGTGCTGAATACGGACGAAAGATCGGTAATATTCTCGGAAAATCCCCGGAAACACGGGGTTTCCCGGCGGTGACTGGAGAGGAACCCTGATTTTGCATTTGCGCTGAACCCGTGTATCTTTATTTCTTGTGGTCAGGCGCGGATAAAGAAATCCAAACCTGAATTCACAAAGAGTTGATTCAAGTGAAAAGCGATTTTCTCAGGAATTCAACGGGGTGTAGCTCAGCTTGGCTAGAGCGCGCGCTTTGGGAGCGTGAGGTCGCAGGTTCGAATCCTGTCACCCCGACTCATGAACCAGGGATTTCGGTCCGGAAGTACATGAAACTTGAGAGCTAAATATTATTTAGATCTTGTGATCTTCGGATACTAGTGAAATAGTCCGAACTGCATCACAGACGATTAGTGGATACGGTAAAACTTCGGTTAGACTGATCACTGCTAATCGGGGTGTAGCTCAGCTTGGCTAGAGCGCGCGCTTTGGGAGCGTGAGGTCGCAGGTTCGAATCCTGTCACCCCGACTCTGTCGAACAACCCCGCAACGCCACCATGTTGCGGGGTTTTTGCAGATTAGACCTAATTATTACGACTCAGGAGTACAACGCTGTGAAGAGCGCCGTCGAAAACGTCAACCCGACCCGGGTTAAGCTGACCGTTGAAGTTCCTTACGAAGAGCTGAAGCCCCGCGTCGATGAGGCGTACAAGACTATCGCTCAGCAGATCCAGATCCCTGGCTTCCGCAAGGGCAAGGTCCCTTCCCGCCTGATCGATCAGCGCGTTGGCCGCGGCTACGTGATCGAGACCGCTGTGAACGAGGGTCTGAACGAGTACTACCAGGCCGCCATGGTCGAGAACGAGCTCACCCCGCTGTCGCGCCCAGAGGTCGACATCACCGAGCTGCCTTCCATCGAGAAGGAAGGCGAGGGCCAGCTGGTCTTCACCCTGGAAGTTGACATCCGCCCGAACGTCGAGCTGCCTGACTACAAGGGCATCGAGGTTTCCGTCGAAGCCAAGGAAGTTTCCGACGAGGACATCGAGAAGGCCCTCGACGACCTGCGCGGCCGTTTCGGCACCCTGAAGGACGTCGAAGCTCCAGCAGCTGCTGATTCGTTCGTCACCATCGACCTGACCGCTTCGGTCGAGGGCGAAGAGGTCGACTCGGCCCAGGGCCTGTCCTACCAGATCGGCTCGGGCAACATGCTCGAGGGCATGGACGAGGCCATCACCGGCCTGTCCGCTGGCGAAGACGCAACCTTCGAAACCGAGCTGGCTGGCGGCGAGTACGCCGGCAAGCCTGCCACCGTCAAGGTTGTCGTGACCGCAGTGAAGCAGCGCGAGCTGCCAGAGGCCAACGACGACTTCGCGCAGCTGGCTTCCGAGTTCGACACCATCGTTGAACTGCGCGAAGACCTGGGCAAGTCCGCCGCCGAAGGCAAGATCGTCGAGCAGGGCGTCGAGGCCCGCGAGCTGGTCCTGGACAAGCTGCTGGAACTGGTCGAGGTTCCAGTGCCTGAATCGGTCATCAACGAGCAGATCGAGCAGCACTTCGATCAGCCGAACGCCGAGGACGACCACGACACCGAAGAGCACCGCGCAGAAGTTCGCGAGAACACCGAGCGTGCCTTCAAGAACGAAATCATCCTGGACGCAGTGGCCAACGCCGAAGAGGTTGGCGTCGAGCAGTCCGAGCTGATCGACTACATCGTGCAGACCGCCGGCCAGTACGGCATGGAGCCAAACCAGTTCGCGCAGATGCTGGACGGCGCCGGCCAGGTTCCGATGCTGCTGGGCGAGGTACGCCGCCGCAAGGCCCTGGCAAAGGTCCTGGAGTACGCAAAGGTCACCGACTCCAACGGTGCCGCCGTGGACCTGAGCTCCTTCGTCAAGCCAGCTGGCGAAGACGAGGCAGTTGAGGCCGAGGCCGAGGCAACCGAAGCCAAGTAGCCTTCACCCGAATCATTGATGGCCGTCCGCCAGCATGTGCAAACACGCTGGTTGACGGCCATTTTTGTTCGCTTCCGGCGTGCAGCATGCGCCGTGAGCGAAACAGGGGCATGAAACGCCCCATCAAGGACTTGAAGTAAGTAATCTGCAAGTAAACCAGTTGCAGCTTTGGGATTCGGACTTTGGATTCCAGAATCTGATCTACACGTTTGGAAGAGGTAGAGAACATGTCAAATGATTCGCGCACTCCCACCATGGCCACCGTTGACCCGGCCGGCCGTGAGGATTACATCTACAACCGCCTCCTCAAGGAGCGCATCATCTGGCTGGGCTCCGAGGTCCGCGACGACAATGCGAACGCCATCTGCTCGCAGCTGCTGCTGCTCTCCGCAGAGGACCCGGAGAAGGACATCTACCTGTACATCAACTCGCCGGGCGGTTCGATCACCGCAGGCATGGCGATCTACGACACCATGCAGTACATCCCGAACGACGTGGTGACCGTGGCCACCGGCCTGGCAGCCTCCATGGGGCAGTTCCTGCTGTCCTCCGGAACCCCGGGCAAGCGCTTCGCCACCCCGAATGCCCGCATCCTGATGCACCAGCCATCGGGCGGCATCGGCGGCACGGCCTCGGACATCAAGATCCAGGCCGAGCTGATCATGCACATGAAGAAGGTCATGAGCGAGCTGACTGCCGAGCAGACCGGCCAGACCGTGGAGCAGATCCTCATCGACAACCAGCGCGACAAGTGGTTCACCGCAGAAGACGGCCTGGCCTACGGCTTCTTCGACAAGATCGCCAAGCACGCCGGCTCCGTCACCGGTGGCGGCGGAGTCGAATCCTAAGCGCCGCACCCACCTGCTTGAATCACACAGATTTGTCCTAGGAGAACACCATGCACTTCAATCCTGAAGCCACCAGCGGCCAGATGCCTTCGGCCCGCTACATCCTGCCGCAGTTCGAGGAGCGTACCCCGTACGGCTTCAAACGCCAGGACCCTTACGCCAAGCTGTTCGAAGACCGCATCATCTTCCTCGGCGCCCAGGTCGATGACGCCTCCGCGGATGACGTGATGGCCCAGCTGCTCGTCCTGGAATCGATGGACCCGGAGCGCGATGTCACCTTGTACATCAACTCCCCGGGTGGTTCGTTCACCGCGATGACCGCGATCTACGACACCATCCAGTTCATCCGCCCAGAGGTGCAGACCGTATGCCTCGGCCAGGCCGCCTCGGCCGCCGCCGTGCTGCTGGCCGCCGGCACCCCGGGCAAGCGCCTGGCGCTGCCGAACGCCCGCGTGCTGATCCACCAGCCTGCCATGGGCGGGGGCGAACGAGGCACCGCGACGGACCTGCAGATCCAGGCCGAAGAGGTCATGCGCATGCGCGCCTGGCTGGAGACCACCATCGCAGCGCATTCGGGCCAGACCGTGGAGAAGGTTCGCGACGACGTCGAGCGCGACCTGTTCATGACGGCTGCCGACGCGAAGGAATACGGCATCGTGGACGAGGTCCTGACCCCGCGCAAGATCAACCGCGCGGTGCTGGGGCACTAGTCCGATCCGGGAATAATTGCTGAATACTGGCGGTTTACCTGAAATGTGGCTTTCGGTTGAAAGTGACTCATGACGGGTAAGCCGCCTTGTTCAGCTATTTTGGGGACTACCTGGCCTAGAATTGGGTAAGTCCACAGCTACTGAAGGCAAATGGGAGAATGGTGCGATGGGACGTATGAGCGAGGGCTCGGACCTGCTGAAGTGCTCTTTCTGCGGAAAGAGCCAAAAACAGGTTAAGAAGCTGATTGCCGGCCACGGCGTCTACATCTGCACCGAGTGCATTGAGCTGTGCAATGAGATCATTGCCGAGGAATTTGCCGAAGAGCAAGTCAATGAGGAATTCTCGCTGCCCAAGCCGCGTGAGATCTTCGATTCCCTGCAGGAATACGTGATCGGCCAGGAGAACGCCAAGCGCGCCCTGTCCGTCGCCGTGTACAACCACTACAAGCGCATCCACGGCAACCAGGAACACGCACCGGTTGCCGCCCTGACCAATGACGACCCGCTCGGCGACGTCGAGGTGTCGAAGTCCAACATCATGCTCATCGGCCCCACCGGCTGCGGCAAGACCTACCTCGCCCAGTCGCTGGCCAAGAAGCTGAACGTGCCCTTCGCCGTCGCCGACGCCACCAGCCTGACCGAAGCCGGATATGTCGGCGAGGACGTCGAGAACATCCTGCTCAAGCTCATCCAGGCCGCGGACTACGACGTGAAGAAGGCCGAAACCGGGATCATCTACATTGATGAAATCGACAAGATCTCGCGCAAGAGCGAGAACCCGTCGATCACCCGCGATGTCTCCGGCGAAGGCGTGCAGCAGGCGCTGCTGAAAATCCTGGAGGGCACCGTCGCAGCGGTCCCGCCGCAGGGCGGACGCAAGCACCCGCACCAGGACTTCCTGCAGCTGGACACCACCAACATCCTGTTCATCGTCGCCGGCGCCTTCGCCGGCTTGGAAGAGATCATCTCCTCCCGCGCCGGCCGCAAGGGCATCGGCTTCGGCGCCCCGTTGACCGCGCTGAAGTCCGAGGTTGCCTCGTACTCCGACGTGCGCCCGGAAGACCTGCTGAAGTTCGGCCTGATTCCCGAGTTCATCGGCCGGCTGCCGGTGATCACCACCGTGGAGCACCTGGACCGCGACGCGCTGGTGCGTGTGCTGACCGAGCCGCGCAACGCGTTGGTCAAGCAGTACCAGAAGATGTTCCAGATGGACGGCGTGCAGCTGAGCTTCGAGCAGCCGGCGCTGGACGCCATCGCCGAGTTGGCCATTGAACGCGAAACCGGCGCCCGTGGCCTGCGCGCCATCCTGGAAGAAACCCTGGCCGGCATCATGTTCGAGTTGCCAAGCCGTGAGGATGTCGCCGAGGTTGTCGTGACCCGCGAAACCGTCATGGACGGCGCCGAACCGACCCTGCTGTCGCACGCAGTGGTGGCCAAGCGGAACAAGAAGTCCGCATAGTTCAGCTCATCATCAGCCTGCCGGGTTCCGGCGGGAGACCCTAGGAAAGTTGGTAGTTCATGGCTTCGCGTCAGCATGTCGATTTCTGGTTTGACCCTATTTGCCCGTTCGCCTGGGCGACGAGCCGCTGGATCAAGGAAGTCGAGAAGGTCCGCGATATCGAGGTTTCCTGGAACGTCATGAGCCTGTCGGTGCTGAACGAAGGCCGCGACCTGCCCGCCGAATACCGTGCGAAGATGGACGATTCCTGGGGCCCGGTCCGGGTCATCATCAAGGCGGCGCAGGACCACGGCGACCAGGTCAAGGACCAGCTCTACACCGCCATGGGGGAGCTGTTCCACCAGGAGAAGCTGACCGACCGCGACGAAGTGATCGAGAAGGCGCTGCAGAAGACCGGACTGCCGGCCGAGCTCGCCGCCGCGGCCCACACCGACGCGAACGACGACGCGCTGCGCGCAAGCCATGACGTCGGCATCGGCAAGGTCGGCCAGGACGTCGGAACCCCGATCGTCGCAGTCGACGGGGTGGCCTTCTTCGGACCGGTGATCACCCGCATCCCCAAGGGCGAAGAAGCAGGCAAGATGTTCGACGCCGCCGCCGCGCTGGCAGCCTTCCCGCACTTCTTCGAGCTCAAGCGCTCGCGCACCGAAAGCCCGGAATTCGACTAGTCAGTTCGCCGCCACAGGGACGTTCCGCTCCGGAACGTCCCTGTGGTGTTTTAAGCCGCAGGCGCACCAAGCACATGGGGACGGCCCGTCCGGCGAGCATCGGCGATTGCTAAGCTGTAGCCAGGGCCAATTCGATGGCCCCCAGGAAGGATAAACCGTGCCTGCAACGATTTCCCGCTGGCGGTCCATCACCGCGAGCGTATTCTTGATCATCGGCCTGGTCCTCGCCCCGGTCTCCATCACTGGCTTGTGGGCGACGAAGCATGTGACGAACACCGAGGGTTTCACCCAGACGCTCGCGCCGCTGGCCAAGAACCCGCAGCTGCAGGAAGAGCTCTCCGGGCAGATCTCCCAGGCCATCTCCAACCAGCTGCAGCTTGAAGAGCGCATCAATTCGCTGACCGGCGACGGGTTCGTCTCGAGCCTGGTGCCCAGCGGGCAGATCGCCGGGAAAGTGGACGGCATTGTCAACGGCGCGGTGCACAACCTGGTGCAGTCCAACCAGTTCGCCTCAGTGTGGGAATCCACCCTGCGCGCCAGCCACGCGAAAACCGTCGCCATTCTCTCCGGCAACAGCTCCACCGTCTCCCTGGACGACGCCGGAGCCCTGACCTTCCAACTCAGCAACGTGCTCGGGGAGGTCGTGAACTCCCTGACCGCCCTGGGCATCCCCGGTCTCGGCGCGCTGACGAACCTCGAATGGGACGTGCAGATCATCCAGAGCGACGCGCTGCCCGCCGTGCAGCAGGCGTACACGCTCATTGAAAGCTACGGGCCATGGCTGGTCTACGTGGCCGCGGGCTTGCTGGTGGCCACGGTCATCCTGAATCCGCGTTATGTGACGCGCTCGCTGATCGGCCTGGGCCTGGTGACCGGGCTCAGCGCGCTGGCCATCGCCACCCTGGTGGCCGACTACGCGGGGGAGCACCTGTTCGCGAATCTGGACCCTGCGGTAGCCGACCTCATCTACAACCAAGCCACCGGATCGCTGACCGGGGCCCTGACTACGGTTGCAGTGGTTGCGGCCATCCTGGGCGCTGCCTCCTGGCCGATTTCCAGCATCCTGCGCCGGCGGCAGGGGACCGGGCGCGAACAGGCCGGCCGGCCCCTCATCGAGCAGTAGCCTCGGCATAGCGAAACGGCGGGCCGCCGGGAAAACTCATTCCCGGCGGCCCGCCGTTTCGCGTTCGGACTAGGCTTCTTCGACCGGTGCCAACTCCACGTTGGCCACGGTCAATTCACCTTCGGCTTCCACGAGGGTCAGCTCGCGGGCGTTGGCCGCGGACTTGAGATCCTCGAAGCCGGCCCGCAGCTGCGCGATCTGTGCGGCCGGCGCATGGATTTCGCCGGAGAGCACCTCGGTGCGCTGCTTGACCTTTGCGTCGGACTTGGCCTTGCGAATGCCGGACAGCGCGGTGCCCACCAGCGGCAGCACCTCTGCGTCCGCATCGGCGATCGCCGCGGCCAGGTGGCCGGTGGTCGGCCACTGCGCCTGGTGCACCGAACCGGCGCGCCACCAGCCCCAGACCTCTTCGGTCGCGAAGGGCAGGAACGGAGCGAACAGGCGGAGCACCGAATCCAGGGTGGTGGCCAAGGTGGCCAGCACGCTGGCCTGCTCGGCTTCGCCGTGTCCGCCGTAGGCGCGGTCCTTGACCAGTTCCACGTAGTCGTCGGTGAACGACCAGAAGAAGGATTCGGTGATGTCCAGGGCGCGGGCGTAGTCGTAGTTCTCGAACGCGCGCTGGGCGTCGCCGATGACCGTGGACAGGCGGGTCAGCAGCGATTGGTCCAGGCCGTTGATCACCACGGAGGCGTCGTCGGTGAGCACGTTCGCCTCGGTGGCGCCCAGGTTCAACACGAACTTCGACGCGTTCAGGATCTTGATGGCCAGGCGTCGGCCAATCTTCATCTGGTTGATCTCGTAGGCGGTGTCCGCGCCGAGCTTGGCGCTGGCGGCCCAGTAGCGCACCGCGTCCGCGCCGAACTTGTCCAGCACGTCGTTCGGGACCACCACGTTGCCCTTGGACTTGGACATCTTCTTGCGGTCGGGGTCCAGGATCCATCCGGAGATCGCGGCGTGCTTCCACGGGGCGTTGCCGTGCAGCGCATCGGCGCGGACCGCGGTGGAGAACAGCCAGGTGCGGATGATGTCGTGGCCCTGCGGGCGCAGGTCGAACGGGTAGACCTTCGAGAAGAACTCGTCGTCGCGGCCCCAGCGGCCGACGATCTGCGGGGTCAGCGAGCTGGTGGCCCAGGTGTCCAGCACGTCGGCGTCGCCGATGAAGCCGTTGGCTTCGCCGCGCTGGTCCTCGGTGTAGCCTGCCGGGGCGTCGGCGGCCGGGTCGACCGGCAGCTGCGAGATCTCAGGCAGGATCGGGGCGTCGTAGTTCGGCTCGCCGTGCTCGTCGACCTGGTACCAGACCGGCACCGGCACGCCGAAGAAGCGCTGGCGGGACACCAGCCAGTCGCCGTTCAGGCCCGAGACCCAGTTCTCGTAGCGCGAACGCATGAAGGACGGGTGGAAGTCGATCTGCTGGCCGCGTTCGATCATGCGGGCGCGGCGCTCCTCGTCGCGGCCGCCGTTGCGGATGTACCACTGGCGGGAGGTGACGATTTCCAGGGGCTTGTCGCCCTTTTCGAAGAAGTTCACCGGGCGGGAGATCTTCTTCGGCTCGCCGTCCAGCAGGCCGGCCTCGGTGAGCAGCTCGACCATGGTCTCCTTGGCGGAGAACGAGGTCTTGCCGGCGATCTTGGCGTAGACCTCCTTGCCCTCCTCGGAGGTGATCCACTCCGGGGACTCGGCCAGGATGCGGCCGTCGCGGCCGATAATCGGGCGGGTCGGCAGCTGCAGTTCGCGCCACCAGGTCACGTCGGTCAAATCGCCGAAGGTGCAGACCATCGCGATGCCCGAGCCCTTGTCGGCCTGGGCCAGCGGGTGCGGGTAGACGGTGACCGGAACGCCGAACAGCGGCGAGGTCACGGTCTTGCCGAACAGGTGCTGGTAGCGCTCGTCATCCGGGTGCGCGACCAGGCCGGCGCAGGCGGCCAGCAGTTCGGGACGGGTGGTCTCGATGAAGACCTGCTCGCCGGACTCGGTGGCGAAGCCGTAGCGGTAGTACGCGCCGGGCATTTCGCGGTCCTCGAGTTCGGCCTGGGCCACGGCGGTGCGGAAGGTGACGTCCCACAGGGTGGGGGCCTCGGCCATGTAGGCATCGCCCTTGGCCAGGTTCTCCAGGAAGCCGCGCTGCGAAACCGCACGCGAATTGTCATCGATGGTGCGGTAGGTCATGCGCCAGTCCACGGACAGGCCCAGGGTGGAGAACAGCTGCTCGAAGACCTGCTCGTCCTCGACAGCCAGCTCTTCGCAGATCTCGATGAAGTTCTTGCGGCCGATGACGTCCCAGTCGCGCTGGTTCTTGGCCGGCTTCTCCGGCGGGCGGTAGCCCTCGATGTACGGCTTGGTCGGGTCGCAGCGGACGCCGAAGTAGTTCTGCACGCGGCGCTCGGTCGGCAAGCCGTTGTCGTCCCAACCCATGGGGTAGAACACGTTCTTGCCGTTCATGCGCTGGTAGCGGGCCAGCACGTCGGTCTGCGTGTAGGAGAACATATGTCCTACGTGCAGCGAACCGGACGCGGTAGGCGGGGGAGTGTCGATGGAGTAGACGGCCTCGCGGGTCGTGTCCTCATTGAAGTGATAGGTGCCCTCGGTGCGCCACCGGGACGAGAGACGTTCCTCCAAGCCTTCCAAAGCGGGCTTGTCAGGAACGGAAACCGTTGCGGGCGCGTCTGTGCCCAAGTTTTCTTCTGCCATGGGTTCATTCTTTCATGTTTTATCCGGCGCGCGGTCATCCGTGTCAATGGTTTGCCCCACGTCCGCCTCGCATTTGCCTGCACCGCAAGAAAAGGGTCAGTGCTTCGTCACATCATGCGGAAGAATGCGGCCCGAGAACCGTAGTCACGGGACTGTGCAGAGCGTACGATCGGTGACATGACGTCGCATGCCGCACCGAAGATTCCGCCGCCGCTGGTGGTCTTGGCCGCCCTTGGGGCGCAGCGGATGATGACAGACGGAAGGACCGGCTCGGTCGTTGCCAAGGGTGCCGCCGGCATTTTGGCCGCGGCAAGTGCAGGCTTGGCAATATGGGCGGATGTTGCATTCCGGGCGGCTCGAACCACGGTCGATCCGATGCACCCGGAGCGGAGCACCACACTCATTGTCTCCGGCGCATATCAAGCCAGCCGCAATCCGATCTATCTTGGCATGATTGGAGGGGTGGTCGCCCACGGGTTGTGGCGAGGCTCGATGCGAGCGCTGCTGCCCGCAGTCGGCGTGACGCTGTGGCTCGACCGGCTGCAGATCCCCGCCGAGGAAGAAGCCCTCGCCACTCTGTACGGTGAAGCCTATGAGAACTACCGCGAATCCGTGCCGCGCTGGATTCAAATTCCGTCCAGCTTGATTTGGGCGGCCAGCCGAGATCGCAAGGGTATCGTGGAGGGCTGATCCGGCCTGTTCGGAGTCATCAGGCGGACACCCTGTCGCGGAACTCGGAACTCGGGCATCCAACCTGGCGCGTGAACGGAAACCATCCAGGAGCGATTCGAGCGAAAAGGGTCAGCTGGCCTCTGAATTCAGTGCTGGATTGAGAATGAAGACCCAATCGAGGTTCTGCCTGTCCGCCAAGGGTATCAAGTCCCAAGAAACATGTTCATCTGACGCCGACAGTCCGGCGATCCGCGCTGCAAGCTGGGCTTCGGCCAAGAGTGTTGATTTCTTGCGTGTTGAACCGCTGATCCGCAACTGCTCGTGACCCTCCTGCGCGTGTTCCAGGGCAAGCATGGCAAACTCCAAGGCTCGTTCTCTGCCATCGAGCCTTCCGCAGACGGCCGATTGGTACAGTCTTGCGATCGCCAGGTTGTGCGCGCCGATGGGCGACTCGTCCATGTCGCCGATTTCCAATTTTCCCCAGTATCCGCGGTTAATGACCGAGACCGCTTCTTCCAACGCCTCCAGTGCGGTCTTGAAATCAGAAATCCCGGCATGATCCGGGTTCCTAACGATCTGGGCAACGGCTAGATCCCGTTGGGTGCGACCTTTGTTGATCATGCTTCCCAATACGCGACGCAGCGGAACTCCCGGCAGGTCTATTGCACGCTGGTGACGTTCGATAGCCGCCAGCCGGTTGTCCTCCCATTCGAGGAGCAAAGCCCAGAAGTTTTCCAGTTCGCGGGCTTCATTCGGAGTCCTCACGCGGTTTGGACGGGAAAAGAGTTCATCGAGCTTTTCGAGTTGGGTTCGAGCCAGTTCCGGATTCCACCCAGGTTCCTGTCGCCCGGCGCTTAGCATTAGCCAGACACTTCGGCGCAGAAAGCTGTCGAGCAATGGCGCATCGGTTAATGCGAACGCCTCAATCGAGTCCAGTTCGCACCGGGCTGCGTCATAGTCACCGATTCGTTCCAGTATGGTCGCCCGTTGCAGCGCGCCGGCGGTTCCGGTGAATGGAGCGATCCAGTTGGCAATGCGAATCGCAAGCTGTCCGTGCCCAGCGATCGAAAGCGGCTCATGAAGGAGCATGAGACTTTCTATCGTCAACTGCGGCAACAGCCGTCGCAGTTCGCTCGGAACGGCCAGCTCTTGCGCGATGACCTCGGCCAGCACGTTGATGCCGCGGTAGTGGCCCTTGGCCGCGGCGAGATTCACGTAGTGATTAAGCAAGATGCCGAATTCTGGCGATTCCCAATCCTCAGATTCGGTTCGCATGATCGTGATAAAAACGGAAGCGACATCGTCTTTGAGGTCATTCGGAAGCGGCGCATGGGCTGGGTTGCGCACCTCAAGCATGAGGGCGAGCTCCCGGTGCGCCGAGAGCGGATCCACCGCAGAAACGTTCCCGGCAGTGCGCAAAACCCCCGCGATGAGATCCGGCACAAATAATCGGTAATCTGTCACAAAGCGTTGCATCCATTGGGTGCCGCGTACGGACTGTTGGTCCGGGTCGCTTGGTTTAAACAACTGGTCGTAGCGTTCCGCCGCAAGGCGGTACGCGATGCCGGCATTCGGGAATTTTCCCGAACTAACTATTGCCGATCGCCACGGCTCGACGACCCGATAAGTGGAATGCTGGATGGCCAGGCCGTAGGCCTGCGTTGCAAGCAAACCTGCGACTTGTCCTAGCGATTCAAGGGATTCGCCAGCGCATCCAGCCTCGGCTGTGAATTCGTGATTCGGGATGGGCGATGACATGTTGAAGCAGACCTCGGGACACTGGTCGCGCAGTATTGTCAAAAAGTCCATGAGCTGGGCCTGCTCGTCATGATGGATATGAAGTTCCACATCGACCTCGACACCGCGGAAGCATTCGAGGATGCCATGGGGCCCAATCGAGTCAGGGGAGAGGGCATTCCAAATGACAACTCGTCTGACCAGCGACCGCTGGCATGAGGCTCGCAGTCGACGATTGATCCGAGACCGCGCTCTGGCCTCCTCGTTGATCCACCGCACGGCCAAGCCCCGGGCCCATCCGTCATCAGCGGAAATGAGCCTGGGGGCGAAACTCACTGCAGCCCCGCCCGCGAGGAAGGTCAAAAGCATGAGTGACCCTTGCCAGGGAGTCCCCAGCACACGATCAATGACTGTGGTGCCGACCAGTTGGTTGAACAGGTCAATAAGCGCGAGGACTACGAGCGTTCCACCGCCAATTAGCATTCCGACACCGAGGTTGGTTCCGCGCACGAGCCAGTAGGCGCGATCGCGGCGACCTGAAGCTGACCGGATCGCCTCATCAAGGATTTTGGCGGTGGCGCCGGGCCTCAGCAAAATTTCCAAGGTTCCCTCATGGCTGCGAAAGCCATTTTCCCGCAGATCTCCACAGTCATTGTCCAGCAGGCGATGCATTCCGTACTGTGCGATCCACTGCTTCCCGATAGCAGCCATCTACTCATAGTATGTGAGCCATGACACCTTTGGATGGAATTGCGGATCACGGTTTGTATATTTTCGGATACGGTTCCCTCGTCTCCGCAGAATCGGTATCTCGGACCTTGAAAAGGAAAATCGACCGGCAACAGATGCCAACTGGCCTGCTTCATGAGTATTCGCGTGACTGGGAAATTAGGGTGCCGATAATTTTCGAGGATGGGTATGCATGCAACGGACTTTTTCTGGACATCGCACCGCAGCGTGGTGCACTGATCAACGGCGTGTTGATCCCGGTCACCGAGGCGGAATTAGGGATGCTGATGCGGCGAGAAGCGCAGTATGACGCAGTTGAGGTTGCCGACCTGGTCCAATCCTCGGTTCCCTCCGGCGCCAGCATCATCGCTTTTCAAGGACGGCCTGAATTTCGCCGGGATACGGCTCAAATGCCCAGCTTCCGCCCACGGATTTACCGCGCTTTGGTCGAAGCCGCGGTATCAACGCGCGGAGAAGATTTCCTGGCACAGTTCCACGCCACCACACGTCGAATATCGGGAGTCGAATATGAGGGCAACTACCGCTTTGCCGACCTCGCCCAGGAGCTTGCCACCAGGCCGCCTTTGCATTAAACGGGCGGGCTTTCTGGAGGGGTTTGTGCCGGGAGACAAGCGGCCGGGCAACGTAGGAGAAAGCCGCGACATCCTGCGTGGAGGCCCAGAAGTCCTAAGCTAGAACCATGACTCTTTGGGAAAACACCTCGTCCAATCGTTCCGCCGTCGTCACCGGGGCCTCCTCCGGGATCGGCCAGGCCACCGTGCGCGCCCTGCGCGAGCAGGGATGGACCGTATTCGCCGTGGCCCGCCGCGCCGAGCGGCTGGAGGCACTGGCCAAGCAGACCGGCGCCATTGCGATCCCGGCCGATGTCAGCAACCAGACCGATGTGGACGCGCTGGCCTTGGCCGTGGCCGAGCACGGGGGTGCGGACACCCTGATCAACGTGGCCGGCGGCGCCCGGGGCACCGAATACTGGGCCGATGCGGTGGATGAGCATTGGGATTTCATGTGGCAGTCAAATGTCATGGGCACCATGCGCCTGACCCGCGCACTGCTGCCGCAGCTGCGCAAGACCGGGGGCACCATCGTGAACCTGACTTCCACCGCCGCCCTGGCCAGCTATGAAGGCGGCAGCGGCTACAACGCCGCCAAGGCCGCACAGAGCGCCATGACCCAGGCGCTGCGCCTGGAGGAAGTCGAGCACGGCATCCGCGTCATCGAGGTGCTGCCGGGCCTGGTGCAGACCGAGGAATTCGCGCTGCGCCGGCTGGGCAGCCAGCAGGCGGCGGACAGCGTGTACGCCGGGGTGGACAACCCGCTCACCGCCGAGGACGTGGCCGAGGTGATCCGGTTCGCGGTCAGCGCCCCCGCCCACGTGAACCTTGACCAGATCGTCATCCGCCCGCAGGCCCAGGCCGCCAACCACAAGCTGATCCGCGCCAACAAGTAGCCGGCCTTCCGGCAAGGAGCATTCCATGAGCACCAGCATCCCGCCGGCCATCCACGTGGTGGCCGCCTCGCACGGCACCGACAATCCCGACGGGCAGCGGCTGATCAACCAGCTGCGCGGACAGCTGGAGGGGCTGAGCGCCAACTGGCGTCCCGAGCTGCGCTGGCACGAGGCCTATGTGGACGTGCAGCAACCCTCCTTGCCGCAGGTCCTCGCGAGCCTGCCCGCCGGGGAGCCGGCCGTGGTGCTGCCGCTGCTGGTGGCCGACGGCGTGCACACCACGCATGACGTGGCTCAGGCCGTGGCCTCGCGGGACAGGACGATTGCCGCCGACCCGCTGGGCCCGCTGCCCGACCTCGCGAAGGTGCTGGCCCAGCGAGCCCGGCCGCACCTGGAGAATGATCCGATGGTCATCCTGGCCGCGGCCGGGACCCGGCTGGAGGTCGGCCAGCAGCAAATCGTCCAGCTCGCCGCCAAGCTGCAGGACCTGCTGGGCCGGGAGGTGGCCGTGGCCTACTGCGCCGGGGCGCAGCCGAACGTTCTCCATGCCGTTGCCGACGCAGGGTCCCGGCCGGTGCTGCTGCTCAGCGTCCTGCTGGCCGACGGATTCTTCCAGGACAAGCTCGCTAGCACGGGCGCCGCGGTCGTCACAAGCCCGCTGCTGCCGGACGTCACGATCGCCCAATGTTTCCTCGTGCGACTGAAAACCGCCCTTGAAACCGCCGGTTTCATGACGCCGCATGACGAAGTTCGAAGTCTTTAGGACTCGCGTGTTCATGTGACCTCCGGCGGTTGCCAGCCCCCGGGGCCGGTTTCCTACGCTGGGAAACATGACGCAGACAACCACACCGGCCCGGCCCCAACGGGCGGCCAAGCCCAACGGCCAATGGAAGATCGACGGCACGACCCCGCTGAACGCCAACGAGGAAATGAAGGCCGCAGACAACGGCCTGAACGTGCGCCAGCGCATCGAAGAGATCTACGCCGTGCAGGGCTTCGACTCCATCGACCACGAGGACCTGCACGGCCGCTTCCGCTGGTGGGGCCTGTACACCCAGCGCGCCCAGGGCATCCCGGGCGGCAAAACCGCGACGCTGAGCCCCGAGGAGCTCGAGGACCGCTACTTCATGCTGCGGGTGCGCATCGACGGCGGCGCGCTGAGCACGCAGCAGCTGCGCGTCATCGGCGGCATCTCCACCGACTTCGCCCGGGACACCGCGGACTTCACCGACCGCCAGAACATCCAGCTGCACTGGGTGGACGTGGTGGACGTGCCGGAGATCTGGCGCCGGCTCGAATCCGTCGGGCTGCACACCACCGAGGCCTGCGGCGACGTGCCGCGCGTCATCCTCGGCTCCCCGGTGGCGGGCATCGCCGCCGAGGAGATCATCGACCCCACCCCGGTGATCGCGGAGATCGCCCGTCGCTACGTCGGCAACCCGGAATTCGCGAACCTGCCGCGCAAGTTCAAGACAGCGATCTCCGGGCATCCCAGCCAGGACGTGGTGCATGAGATCAACGACGTGGCGCTGATCGGGATCGTGCACCCGCAGCTGGGCCCGGGCTACGACCTGTGGGTGGGCGGGGGACTGTCCTCCAACCCGCGGCTGGGCGAACGCCTGGGCGCGTTCGTCACCCAGGAGCAGGCCCCGGATGTCTGGGAGGGCGTCACCTCCATCTTCCGCGACTACGGCTACCGCCGGCTGCGCAACCGCGCCCGGCTGAAATTCCTGCTGGCCGACTGGGGCACGCAGAAGTTCCGCCAGGTCCTGGAGGACGAATACCTGGGCTACGCGCTGCCGGACATCGCCCCCGGACCGCAGCCGGAAACCGCCGGAGACCATTCCGGGGTGCATGAGCAGAAGGACGGCAAGTTCTACATCGGGCTCACCGCGGAAGCCGGGCGCGTTTCGGGCACCACGCTCACCGCCCTGGCCGACCTGGCCGAAGCCCACGGCTCCACCCGGCTGCGCACCACCCCGCACCAGAAGATCATCGCCCTGGACATCGCGTCGGAGCGGGTCGAGGACTTCGTGGGCGGCGCCCGCGCGCTGGGGCTGGAAGCCTACCCGGGGCTGCTGCGCCGCTCGGCCATCGCCTGCACCGGCATCGAGTACTGCAAGCTGGCCATCGTGGACACCAAGAACACCACCATCGACGCGGTGCGCCAGATCGAGGCGCGGCTGGCTGACCACGAGGGCAAGCTGCCCAAGGCGCTGTCCCTGCACGTGAACGGCTGCCCGAACTCCTGCGCCCGCGTGCAGACCGCGGACCTCGGCTTCAAGGGCCAGCTGATCACCAACGACGCCGGCGAGCAGGTTTCCGGGTTCCAGGTGCACCTGGGCGGCACGCTGGCCGGATTCGAGAACGGCGAGGCCAGCCTGGGCCGCACCGTGCGCGGCCTGAAGGTCGCCGCCGATGAACTGCCCGACTACGTCGAGCGCGTGGTGAAGAACTATTCGGCGCTGGCCGGGGACGGCGAATCCTTCGCCGCCTGGGCCCACCGCGCCGCCGAGGAGGACCTGTCATGAGCCCCCGCACCGCCAAAACCGAAGCCGAGCTGCGCGAGATCGCGGCGCTGGGCGCACAGGAACTGGGCTGGGACGCCAGCGCGGAGGAGGTCATCGCCTTCGCCGCCCGCCACCTGGAGGTGCGCGAGATCGCGGTGGCCTGCTCCATGGCCGACGCGGTGCTGCCGCACCTGGTGGCGCAGCAGCTGCCCGGGGTGGACGTGCTCTTCCTGGACACCGGCTACCACTTCACCGAAACCCGCATCACCCGCGACGAGGTCGCCGAAAGGCTACCGGTCACCGTGGTGGACGTGCTCCCGGAGCTGACCGTGGCCCAGCAGGATGAAAAATACGGCAAGGACCTGTTCGCCCGCGACGCGGCCGCCTGCTGCAAGCTGCGCAAGATGGACCCGCTCAAGCGCGCTCTGTCCGGCTACGGAGCCTGGTTCACCGGGGTCCGCCGCGACGAGGCTCCCACCCGCGGCAACACGCCGCTGGTCGCCTTCGACGAGACCCACGGGCTGCTCAAGTTCAACCCGGTGGCGGCCTGGAGCTTCGATGAGCTGATCGGCTACGCCGCCGGACACCAGGTTCCGGTGAACCTGCTGCTGGCCCACGGCTACCCCTCCATCGGCTGCGAACCCTGCACCCGGCCCGTCGCCGAGGGCGAGGACCCGCGCGCCGGACGCTGGGCCGGCCTGTCGAAAACCGAATGCGGCATCCACATCTAACCCCAAGGACATCCCCATGAGCCTCACCGCTACCGCCCGCCCCGGCACCCAGCGCAGCGTCCTGGACGCCCTGGAAGCCGAATCCATCCACATCATCCGCGAGGTGCTCGCCGAATTCGAGAAGCCCGGGCTGCTCTTCTCCGGAGGCAAGGACTCCGTGGTCGTGCTGCACCTGCTGGCCAAGGCCGTCTTCCCGGGCCGCGTGCCGATCCCCGTGGTGCACATCGACACCGGCCACAACTTCGGGGAGGTGCTGAACTTCCGCGACGCCGTGGTGGCCAGATACGGCCTGAACCTGGTGGTCGGCTCCGTGCAGGAATACATCGACCGCGGCCAGCTGGCGCAGCTGCCCGACGGCACCCGCAACCGGCTGCAGACCCGGGTGCTGCTGGACACCATCGAATCCAACGGCTTCGACGTGGTGTTCGGCGGGGCCCGCCGCGACGAGGACAAGGCCCGCGCCAAGGAGCGCATCCTGTCCCTGCGCGACGAGTTCGGCGTCTGGGATCCGCGCAACCAGCGCCCGGAGATCTGGAACCTGTACAACGGCCGCCACGAACCGGACTGGCATGTGCGCGCCTTCCCGATCTCCAACTGGACCGAAAGGGACATCTGGGCCTACATCCAGCGCGAGGAGATCGCGCTGCCCTCCATCTACTTCGCCCACCGCCGCCAGGTCTTCGAACGCGACGGCATGTGGCGGGCGGTCACCGCGGTCAGCCAGCCCGAACCGGGCGAGCAGGTGGCCATCCGCGAGGTGCGCTATCGCACCGTGGGGGACGCCAGCTGCACCGGCGCGGTGCTCTCCAACGCGGACACCGTCCAGAAGGTGCTCGACGAACTGGCCGTGGCCACGCTGACCGAACGCGGGGCCACGCGCGCTGACGACCGTATTTCCGCCGCGGGCATGGAAGACCGCAAGACCGAAGGGTACTTCTAAGATGACCACCACACTATTGCGCATCGCCACCGCCGGATCCGTGGACGACGGCAAGTCCACGCTGGTGGGCCGGCTGCTGCACGACGCCAAGGCCATCCTTGCCGATTCGCTGGACGACTTGGCCCGCACCAGCGCCGAACGCGGCTTCGGCGGCGAAGCCGGCGCGCTGGACCTGGCGCTGGTCACCGACGGGCTGCGCGCCGAACGCGAGCAGGGCATCACCATCGACGTGGCCTACCGCTACTTCTCCACCGCCCATCGCTCGTTCATCCTGGCCGACTGCCCGGGACACGTGCAGTACACCCGCAACACCGTCACCGGCGCGTCCACCGCGGACGCGGCGATCGTGCTGGTCGACGCCCGCCACGGGGTGCAGGAGCAGACCCGCCGCCACCTGGGGGTACTGGCCCTGCTGCGGGTCCCGCAGCTGGTGCTCGCGGTGAACAAGATGGACCTGGTCGGCTGGGACGAGCAGCGCTTCACCGAGATCGAGAACCAGGTCCTGGACCTGGCCGAGGAGCTGGGCGTCCAGGCCGCGACCGTCGTCCCGGTCAGCGCGCTGCACGGAGACAACGTGGTGGACCCCTCCGCCGCGTCGCCATGGTACGCCGGCCCCACCCTGCTGGGGCTGCTCGAGGAACTGGAGCCGGCGCAGCCATCCGGCGCGGCCCGGCTGGACGTGCAGTACGTGATCCGCCCGCAGGGAGGGCTGGCCCCCGGACTCGACGCGGAGGAATACCGCGACTACCGCGGCTACGCCGGCACCCTGGCCGACGGCAGCCTGTCGGTGGGCGATACGGTCGGCATCCTGTCCAACGGCTACCCGGCGGCCAGCCGCGTGCAGGCCATCGGCACGCCGACCGGGCCGGTGCACACCGCGCACCCCGGCGAGGCGATCGTGCTGGAACTGGCCGACGAGGTGGACATCGCCCGCGGGGACACCGTGGTGTCCGGTCCGCCGCCGCAGGCGGTCCGCGAATTCGACGCGGAGGTCTGCGTCCTGGCCCAGGCCACGCTGGCCGCGGGGCAGCGGGTGCTGCTCAAGCACGGCACCAAGGTCGCGGCCGCCAAGATCGCGCAGATCACGAACGTGCTCAACGTGGCGGACTACACCCGCACCCCCGCCGACACCCTGGGCCTGAACGACCTGGGACGGGTGAGCGTGCGCAGCTCCGCGGCGCTGTCGGTCGACCCGTACCGGGACTCGCGCGCCGGCGGCAGCTTCCTGCTCATCGACCCCGCCACCGGGCGCACGCTGGCCGCCGGGATCATCGAGGCGGATCATGCAGCCGCCTGAGCGCCCGGCCGCCGGACGCACCCGGCTGACCGCCCACGCCCCGCGCGCCAACCGGCGCGGCCGGGCGATCGGGGCCGGGGCGGTGGTGCTGCTGGCCGCCGCTGCGGTGCTGACCGCCTTCGCCCCCGCGCCGGCCGGCGGGCTCGGCACGGCCGCCGACCAGGGGCCGGCCGCGACCCTGCGCCTGGGCTATTTCGCGAACGTCACGCACGCCCCGGCGCTGGTGGCCGATGCCAACGGCTACCTGGACGACGCGCTGGGCGCGGACGGCACCACGCTGGAAACGCAGATCTTCGCCGCGGGGCCGGCGGCCATTGAGGCGCTGAACTCCGGGGCCATCGACGCGGCCTACCTGGGACCCAGCCCGGCGCTGAACAGCTACCTCTCCAGCGGGGGGACCTCGCTGCGCATCATCGCCGGGGCCGCTTCCGGCGGGGCCAGCCTGGTCACCACCAAGCAGATTACGCAGGTGTCCCAGCTGGCCGGCACCGAGCTGGCCACCCCGCAGTACGGCGGCACCCAGGACGTGGCGCTGCGCAGCTTCCTGCGGGATCAGGGCCTGTCCGATGCCGTCACCGTCACCCCGAGCTCCAACGGCACCGTCCCGCAGCTGTTCGCCCGCGGATCCATCGACGGGGCCTGGCTGCCCGAACCGCACGCCTCGCTGCTGGTCGAGAAGTACGGGGCGCACCGCCTTGTCGACGAGGCGGACCTGTGGCCCGGGGGCAGGTTCCCCACCACGGTGCTGGTGGCCTCGCAGGAGTTCATCGCCAAGCACCCGGACACCGTCCGGGAACTGGTGCAGGCCAACGCGCAGGCGGTGCGCTGGCTGAATGCCGCCGGGCAGCGGGAGACGCTGGACACGATCCAGTCCGCGCTGGCCGCGCTGGGCTCGGGCACCCTGCCCGACGCGGTGATCTCATCGGCCCTCGAACAGGTCAGCTTCGACACGACCCCGCTGGCCGGGACCTTCGCCACGCTGGTGAACCATGCGGCGGCCGTGGGCATCGGTGAACGCGGCAGCCTCGAAGGCCTGGTCGACGACTCGTTCAATGACAAGGCGGAGCGGTAATGGGAGTGCTGCTGAACGAGGTCTCCCTGAGCTATCCGGGCACCGGGCTGGTCATCGACCGGCTCAGCGCCCAGATCGAGGACGGCGAATTCATCGCCGTGCTCGGCGCCTCCGGGTGCGGCAAGTCCTCGCTGCTGAACCTGATCGCCGGGCTGCTGGCCCCCACCGGCGGCTGGCTGGAGGTCCCGGACGACGGGGCGGCCTTCATGTTCCAGGATTCGAACCTGCTGCCCTGGCTGACCGCCGGGGAGAACGTGGACCTTGCCCTGAAGCTCGCCGGGCAGCCCAAGGCCGACCGGCCTGCGCGGATCACCCGGCTGCTGGAGCTGGTTCAGCTGGGGCATGCGGCGCACAAGAAGCCGCACGAGCTCTCCGGCGGCATGCGCCAGCGCGTGGCGCTGGCCCGGGCGCTGGCCCAGGACCGGCAGGTGCTGCTGATGGACGAGCCCTTCGCGGCGCTGGATGCCATCACCCGGGACCTGCTGCACGAGCAGCTGCGCTCGCTGTGGGAGCAGACCGGCAAGACCATCATCTTCGTGACGCACAACGTGCGCGAGGCCATCCGCCTGTCCGGGCGGATCCTGGTGCTCTCCTCCCACCCCGGGCGCATCCTGGAAACCCGGAGGATCACCGAGGACCTGCGCCGCACCCCGGCCCTCGCGGCCGCGCTGGCCGACGAACTGACCGCCATCCTGCGAAAGGAGCAGCGAAAACATGAGCGCACCAACTCAAGCTAGGATCCGGCCCGCCGTGCCCGCGGCTCTGGCGCTGCGCCGCCGCGGGCGCGCGGACGCGGTCATCGCGCCGATCATCACGCTGATCGTGCTGGTCAGCCTGTGGCAGATCGCGGCGTGGGCCTCGCCGCTGCGCGAAGACCTGTTTCCCGGCCCGGCGGCCGTGGCCGCCAAGCTGCCCGAGCTGCTGGCCGACGGGTCGCTGCTCTCCGCGGTGGGCACCTCGCTGTTCCGGGCGCTGTCCGGATTCGCGATCGCGGTGCTGATCGCCACCCCGGCGGCCCTGCTGCTGGCCCACCTGCCGCTGTTGCGCAAGGGCCTGGGGCCGCTGGTCTCGGCCATGCAGGTGCTGCCCTCCATCGCCTGGGTGCCGGCGGCGATCATCCTCTTCGGGCTGAGCGATGCGACCATCTACACCGTGCTGCTGCTCGGGGCGATTCCCTCGATCATCAACGGGCTGCTGTCCGGGATCGACATGATCCCCGCCCAGTACTCGGCCCTGTCACGGGTGCTGGGGGCCGGCAAACGCCAGCACATCCTGTACGTCCAGCTGCCCGCGGCGCTGCCCGGCTACGTGGCCGGCTTGCGCCAGGGCTGGGCCTTCGCCTGGCGTTCGCTCATGGCCGCGGAGCTGATCGCGGTGGGCGGGTCGCTCGCCCTGGGCGTCGGCTCGCTGCTGCAACGCGGCCGGGACCTGGCCGATCTGCCCCTGGTGATGTTGGTCATACTGGTTATCCTGCTGGTGGGCGTGCTGATCGAACTACTGTGTTTTGCCCCGCTGGAACGCAAACTGCTGCGCGACCGCGGAATGACTCGAACTGGAGAAAACCATGCCTAAAGGACATATCACCCTCATCGGCGGGGGACCGGGAGACCCGGAACTGATCACCGTCGCCGGATACAAGGCCCTGCTCGCCGCGGAGGTGGTGCTGGCCGACCGGCTGGGACCGACCGAACTGCTCGCGGACCTGGCCGACGACGTGATCGTGGTGGACGTGGGCAAGGCCCCTGGCTGCCATGTGAAAACCCAGGAAGAGATCAATGAATTACTGGTCAAATACGCTTTGGAAGGCAAGAATGTGGTGCGCCTGAAGGGCGGGGACCCGTTCGTGCTGGGCCGCGGCGGCGAGGAGCTGCTCTACGCCGCCGAATACGGCATCCCGACCCGGGTGATCCCGGGGATCACCAGCTCCATCTCGGTTCCTGCCGCAGCCGGCATTCCGGTGACCCATCGCGGCGTGGCCGCGGGGTTCACCGTGGTCAGCGGCCACACCGAGCTGGCGGACGTGCCGATCCGCAGCGACCACACGCTGGCCGTGCTGATGGGAGTGGCGAATTTGCCGAAAATTGTTGAGACATTGCTTACCCGTGGTTTACCGTCAAGTACGCCAATTGCGATAGTTGAGCGAGGTTACTCACAGACGCAGCGCACAACTATCGGTACGCTAGAAGGGATTGTAAAGCGCGCCCGCAAGGCCGCAGTGGCGAATCCGGCCGTCATCGTGATTGGTGATGTCGTTCGGCTAGCCCCGGAAGCCTCCGACAGCCTGGCAGGCTTCCTGCCGCTAGAGAACGCCGACGCCCCCGCGGCGGCCACATTCGTTGACTAAGAAAGAGATGTTGTTTGATGAGTGAACTGATCGTCCCCGAGCACCTTTCGGCCCGCGCCCTGCGCGTGGCAATTGTCGGCGCCGGCCCGGCAGGCATCTATGCCGCTGATCTGCTCAACAAGAGCCAGCCGGTCTCCTCCGGCGCACTGAGCCTGAAGGTAGACCTCTTCGACGAGCTGCCGACCCCGTTCGGCCTGATCCGCTACGGCGTATCCCCGGACCACCCGCGCATCAAGGGAATCATCACCGCCCTGCACAAGGTGCTGAACAACGACTGGATCGACTTCTACGGAAACGTCGGACTGGGCCGCGACATCACCCTTGATGACCTGCGCGCCCGCTACGACGCGATCATCATCGCCACCGGCGCCCAGAAGGACGCGGACCTGAACATCCCGGGCATCGACCTGGACGGCTCCTACGGCGGCGCGGACTTCGTGTCCTGGTACGACGCCCACCCGGACGCGGACAAGGACTGGGACCTGTCGGCCCGCGAAGTCGCCGTCATCGGCAACGGCAACGTGGCCCTGGACGTGGCCCGCATCCTGTCCAAGCACGCCGACCAGCTGCTGGAAACCGAAATCCCGGCCCACATCTACGCGCAGCTGAACGATTCGGCCGTCACCGACGTGCACGTGTTCGGCCGCCGCGGCCCGGCCCAGGTGAAGTTCACCCCGCTGGAACTGCGCGAACTGTCCCACTCCAAGGACGTGGACATCGTGCTGTACCCGGAGGACTTCGAGTTCGACAAGGCCTCGGACGAGGCCATGAAGACCAACAACCAGACCAAGACCATGGTCTCCACGCTGACCAACTGGCTGATCGAGCAGGAAGAACGCGAAGAGGCACCGAGCGCCTCGCGCCGCCTGCACCTGCACTTCCTGCAGTCCCCGATCGAGGTCCTGGGCGACAACGGCAAGGTCGCCGGCCTGAAGGTCGAGCGCAACGAGCTGGACGGCAACGGCGGAGCCCGCGGCACCGGCGAGTTCGTCGAATACCCGATCCAGGCGCTCTACCGTGCGGTGGGCTACTTCGGCTCGGCCGTGGGCGAGATCGAATACGACGGCGCCAAGGGCGTGCTGCCCAACGTCGAGGGCCGCGTCCTGGACGCCGCCGGTACCCACGTGTCCGGCCTGTACGCCACCGGCTGGATCAAGCGCGGCCCGGTGGGCCTGATCGGCCACACCAAGGGCGATGCCCTGGAGACCATCAACCACCTGCTGGAGGACCTGGGCTCGCTGGCCCAGCCGACCATTGAGCAGTCCATCGCGGACCTGCTGGACGAGCGCGGCGTCGAGTTCTCCGACTGGGAGGGCTGGAAGTCCCTGGACGAGCACGAAAAGGAGCTGGGCGCCGCCGAAGGCACCGTGGCCACCCGTTTCGGCGAGATCACCCGCGACCGCATCAAGGTTGTCGAGCGCGGAGACATGATGGAATTCTCCCGCGCAAAAAAATTGGCTGAGAGTCTGTAAGCTCCACCCCAGACTCTGACATCGAAGGGATGGTCCCGCCGCAGCTGCCGGCGGGGCCATCCCTTCACGTTTCCGCCGTGAACCGGCGCCGCCGAGCGGTTCAGGCGAGCAGCGTGCTCCAGAGGTAGTCCTCGGACACTACGGGAATGTCGTAGTCCCTGGCCTTTCTGGCCTTGCCGGACAGCGAATCCGGATCGGCGGCCACCAGCAGGCTCACCTTCTTGGTGATCGCCTTGTGCGGCAGGTATCCCGCGGCGCGCAGCTCCGCTTCGATGTGGGCGCGGGCCCGGGACATGTCCCCGGTGAGCACCACCAGCGAGCCAGGTGCGATCCGCCCGTCCAGCGGCTCGGCCGCACGCGTGTGCGGCGCGAAATCCGCGGGCGGGATCAGCGCGTTTCCGAGCCGTTCCTCCGCCAGTCCCAGCAGCTCCGCGACGGTTGCGAGGTCAGCGAGCTCGTCCTCGGCCAGCTTGCCGTCGGCCCAGGCGGCGCGAACCAGCTGCTGGAAATACAGCTCATGCAGTTCCAGCGCCCCGGCCCGGTCCAATCCCAGCTCAGCGGCCAGGCGGATCAGCTGCTGTTCCTCGTGGGCCGACAGGTACCGGTCCATCAGCGCCCGGTCGAGGATCGCCAGGTAGTCGTCCTGGGCTTCGGTGCCGGCGAACTGGGGCAAGCGGGTAGCGAGCCGGTCCAGGAAATGGCCGTTGGGCTGCGCGGAGGCGGCGGTGCGCCGCACCGGCATGATGCGCCCGGAGGGTGAATCCTGCACCCATGCCGAGCGCGCCGCCCGATCCAGGCGCAGATCCCATTCGGGGTTCTGCTCGTCGAGCTCCATGTAGCGCGAGAGCAGGACGGCGGTGGCGGCCGCATCGCCGGCCGCGCTGTGGGCCGAGACAAGCTCGATGCCGAAGGAATCGCAGCAGTCCTGCAGCGAGCGTCCTGCACCGTGCAGGTACTGGTGGGACATGCGCATGGTGCACAACCCCTGTTCCAGGAAATGCCCCGGGACCGGCATTCCGGCCCGTCGGAATTCCGCCTCCAGGAAACGCGCATCGAAGGAGAGGTTGTGCGCCACCAGCACGGTGCCGGACAAGCGCCACTGGAGTTCTTCGGACAGATCGCTGAACGTCGGAGCACCCAGCAGATCGCGGCTCTGAATTCCGTGCAGCGACTGCTTGCCCACATCCCGTTGCGGGTTGATCAGCGTTTCCCAACGGTCCAGCACTTCGCCATGGCGGTTCATTCTCACGATGGCGATCTCGGCGATGCGGTCATGGCCGCCGGGGAACAACCCCGTGGTTTCCGTGTCAAGCACGGAGAAGACTCCACTTTCCATTTTCATATTTCCCCCTGTGCCATGCCGGTCGAATCCTGTCCCTCATATTCTCCCCACCGGGCGTGCGTGGCTGAAACCCGGCGCTTCACATAGGATCAGTTCACAGTCGCTTTTTCGTTCAGGTCGACCCCGAAGCCGCCACGGCCTCGGCATGAAGTGGATGGTGTGCCGTCAATGCGCAATGCTTTTCTTTCATCACTGAGGCATCTGTCCGAGGGGACGCGACTGTACGGTCGAGACCAGCCGGGGCAGATGGCTGCAATCCTCGCACTGAGCGTGTATATCCCTTTGACGCTGCCGCTGCTGCGCGAGGGTGTCTGGATCGGTTTTTCCGCGTGGATCGAGGCGGTGACGGTACCGGGCCCCGGACTGATTCTGGCAGGCTACGCAGTCATTGTGGCCATCGTGATCGCACTGGCGCTGACACCGCCAAGCATCGCGGCCAACGCGCCGCTGGCCCCCTACCCGGTGGAGCGGCCGGTCAAGAGCCGCATCATCCACAACTGCCGGCTCTTCCTGGGCAGCATGATCGGCTTGGGATTCATCGGGGTGTTGTTCACCTCCGGCATCGAGCGGCTGGAACACCTGGTGTGTGCCGCCGTGGGCGCGTTGCTGCTGCAACTGGGACACCTAGACGAGGTCAACGCCGCCCAGGCCGATGCGGTGCTTGAGCTGCTGGGGGATGAACCGCTGCAGGGTTATGACCGCTGGTATGCCAAGCAGTGGGGGCGGCCAAGGGCGGGGCGGCAGGTTCGTGCCCGGGCTTCGCTGGTGCGCCGCAAGCTCTGGATCGTGGTACTCATGATGCTGGTCCACCTGGGGGTGCTCGTCGCATACATTGCGGTGGTCCACGGAACGGCAGGCCTGGCGCGCCATTGGGCGACGGTCCTGTTCCTGTCTTCCGCCACATCGGTGGTGAACCTGTTGATCATCGACGCAGTTCTCGCCGCGTCGCTGGCGATCCGCCATAGCAGGGGGAGCCGCTATAGCATCTGGGTTTCGCATCCGGAAACGTATTTCGCACTGTTGGCGATCGGCGCCAAAATCCTCGCCGTCGCGGCCATGGCCGCGCTGCCGGTGCTGTGGATGAACGCAGAGAACAGGCAAACATCGCTGGCGTACCTGGTCTTCCTTGGCATCGAGTTGTTCTTCGTTTTCGTGCTGGTGCTGCTGCTGGTTCGCAGATGGCTTGCACCGGGCAACTTGCCTCCGCAGCCGCTGGGCCGATACGACGGCGATGCGATGGCGGTGCTGCTCAAGAAGCGAGCGGCCCGGGATCGCGCAGCTATACGCGGGGCAGTTGCTTACCGCAGGCACCATGAAGCCGCATCGCTGAAATCGTCCTAGCCCGACTAGTTCAAAGCAGCTGAAAAGTCTTCGGTTTTTTCCCGACGCAATATTTGATAAAAAAGACGCGACCCACGCAGAAGTGCCGATGCGGCTGCAATTTTTGGGAATTGCATTGCTCCGTGTTCTCTGTCTATTGCTGTCCCGAAGAATGGTGTCTAAATTGGCTAGCCGAGGCAGCTTATAGAGATCTACGAAGAGGGACCTCTACGAGGCATAGGGCAACCAGCGACAAGATACCGACTCCAAGGCGGACGAGGCCGATTGGCACCAGATCGATTACTTGCGATGAATAAAATTCCACCGGTCCAACCTGCTTTCCATCCCAATCGTATTTTGGGTGGTCAGGAAGAATATTCCCAAGACAGTGGAAACTGAGGCAACTGTCCAACCAAGAATTTGAAAGAGCTTTGTCGCGCTAGTAAGTGACATCTTCACTTAGAACGTGTTGCGAAAGTCTGAGATATTTTTGGGGGTGCTTAAATTACGGTCTGCAGACCGTCTGTCGTAAAGCTGGCTGCACAATAGTGCAGCCAGTCGATCGCATCTCCCAGGGCCCGGGATTCTTGGCTTGCCCCCTGCCTACTGCCACTGCCGCGTTTCCCAATGGGACTGATCGCTTAGCCGCTCTTCTGCGATTCGGTTTGAGGCTCTTCGGGCCACGTCTTCGTAGAAGCATCGGACGAGCGATCCTTCCGGGTGGTTTTTGGCTAATTCGGTTGCTCCATCTCTCAACGCAATATCGTCCGGATCGTCAGCACCCACTGTGCGGGAATATGATCCGTACAAGAAGGAGGCGATTAGACCATTAATTACGCGTTGCTTGCTGAGGGGGGCCAGATCTTGTGCGATTCGAATCGCGTCTTCCACAAAAGCGGCGTTTTCCAGCACGAAACGTCGGGGTGCGTTCTGGAGTAGGTTCTCTACGAGCTGGATACGGCGATCCTCTCGTGTGCGGATCAGATCGAGGAGGATAGTGAGTACTTCTGCATCGAAGTGTCTAGCGACTTGCTCGAAGAGTTGCGTTCCCCACGTTTCCCGTTGCCCGTCGTCACCGTCTATGATCCATTCGACTATCTCGGCGAGGGCTTTTGGAAAGTAGACAGTCGACCTGAACTCCAGGGGGTCAGACCAGCTGTAGGGGAGTGCCTCGTAGGTATTATGGTCTTTTTCAGCTGCGTTGTCTATGCGATTCTGGAGCAGACGAAGTGCTGACGCGGGGTCATCCTTGATCTGCATATTCAGTAGGCGGGCGAAACCGTAGCTGTCTAGCGACGGCGTCAACGCAAAGCGTGCAAGCAACGTTTGTCGGTCGGATTCGGGCAGTTCCAGCCAACTTAGAACCCTTCCATCGGTCAACAGGTCGGCCACCACTTCAGCAAGACCCGTGTCTCGGCCAACCGATGCACCCATGACTAGTTCGAGAACAAGGTCGTGGTCTTCCGGTTGCCACCAACGGGCGGCGCCAAGAAGCTTGGTCGTGATGGTCTCGTCGTTCAGGGCGGCGAGTTGCCGAACTACCATCCTTTGACCATCCATGATTGTCGCTCCTCGTTGGCTCGCGATTGCGGACGCTACAAGGTGCGCGCCATCTACACTCATACCCATGAGAGTCGACGCGGCAACATCGGCTATCGGGTCTTTGAGGGCGAACAGCGTCATCATGGCTACACGCTGCGTGGTCATCGATGCGTCGTCACCAACTGAAGGTCTTGCGAGGGCGGTTCGAGCAATCCCCGGACGATCCTCAAAGAGTCGTACCAGAAACTGGTCTGGTGAAAGGAACTTGCCGGTAGCTAATTGCTCGTCCCGCATGAGCCGGTGCATGCGCTCAAGTATTTCCTGATCGGTGAGAGTCAGCGACCATTCGTTCGCGATCTCGCTGGTCATGCGATCCGACGAGTTCATTGAGCGCTCATATCGAGACATTGCTTGATCTGTTTGTTCTTCAGCAGTATTCTCTTCATAGTCGTCATCAATGGCCCAACCGGGGCGCAGTAACCGGGTAAACATGTAGTCGGTGTCGATTACAAGCCGTCGACGTACAACACGTGCCTGCATGCCACACTCGCCAGTCCCGTAGTTCGCTTGCCAATTGAGAGCGCGAACAGCCGACAGCCGGACGCTTGGGGATGCACTCGGATCTGCCAGTACGTCGCCGATGAAGTCGAGGACGAGCTCGGTTTCCGAAGTCGTGGCTGCATTTCGACCAGCTGTTCGTAGAGCTTCTGACAAGATGTCGATCGCAGCAAGTGCTGTTCGCGGTTCTGACCGTAGGTGCTGTCCGGCGATCTCTATAGCCTGGCGCCGTAGCGGTTGTACAGTTTCCATGCTGATGTTGTGTCGGGTCATCGTTATCGACCCTCGTCTGGACTCTGTAATTGTGACTTCTGTAGCAAGTACCCCTTTGAGGAGCGATATCAAGGCAGGGTGGTCAGCCGTCCGTTTGTTGTCAGCGAGCCAGTGACCGACGGTTTCAAGGAATCGTGTATTGAAACTGACCGGCCTGCGGGGGCTGTACTTGCCGATTTCGCGGAGCAGTCGCATCGCGTGCCCCGGGTTTTGATGTTCTGCCCGGCTATCGTTTCGTCCGATTGCATACAGCAGCTCCATGCCTCGTTCCAAATAGTCCGGGTCGTAGGTCGCATTGCGAATGAGGCCAGTTAGGGTTTGGTTGGTGGATTCGGCGGTGACGTATGGGTCACCTCCCCATAGGCGCGCAATGACGTTCTCTTCGTCTGGGGCGGGATTGTTAATGATCTGCTGTGCAAGGTCCAATGCGTCTCCGGCGTGCACGGCGGCCACTGCTTCGACGCCACTAATGACGCTTTTGCGCTCGGAGTTGCTCATTTCAAGAACGGACTCCGTCAAGCTCGCCCAAAGTGCTGAACCCAGACGTGAGTCACTGTTCTGGCGCCGATGCCAATCGATGAGGCTGACATTGCGAATAGCATTGGCCAACGCACCACCACGGACGAGCTGAGAGATACGGGCTGACCATCTTGTGTCAATTCCACTGCGGGTAACCAAGGCGCGTTCAAGAATTGCCTCACCGAGAAGATCTGGCACGACGCGCACTGACTGCGCCCGGCGCATGACAATGCCCAAATCTTCCAATTCGTCAATGGTGCGGAGTACTGCGTGTTCCGGCTGATCGCTTAGAGCAGTTAGTGAGCCCAGCGATTCCGAGTCGTCGAGTCGAGCGGGCTGCACAGAGGCAATCGCGTCAAGAACGGCGCGTTGCTGCTCACCGTTTGAACCACGGGTCAGCACGTCAGCGAAATGGGTCAGGATTTCTTCACGAAGGTCACCTTTTCCAAGAAGCGACTCGGCGAGGAGGTGCCCATCCTTGATGAGGTGTGCACCGATAACAATCAGCAAGGGACAGTCATATCCGGCACGACCCAATTGCTCCACCGTCCATGGCGAAGCGAGCTTTCCAAGTGCTTCTCGTGCGAGCTCCTCGGCTTCAGAGATAGGTAGATCCGTTACTTCAACCTTGATCTTGCTGGCTGAGGCGTGTGCAATAGACAATCGGTTGAGCAACTCGGGTTCAAGCTGCGGGCGAATTGAGAGCACCACCGTGGCATCTGGACGGGCTGCACAGATCCCAGCGACAAGCGATTCGGCAGAAGAATCGAGGCTAAGGGCATCGTCGAGGAGGATGACCGGAGCGCCCTCGGGAAGGAGATCGAACGTTTCGGCAGATATTGGGCCCTTCGACGCGAAGCGTACCTGTCGTGCAGACTCCGTGCGCGCCAATTCGGTTAGAAGCCGGGTTTTCCCTATGCCGCCGCGCCCGACCACAAGCACGATGCGTTCATGGTCTGCGATCAGTTGGGAAAGCCGCTGTAATTCACTGTCTCGTCCTACGAGACCGAATTGCCTGTCGTATCCAAGCCTGCCTGCCAGCGCAGGCTCATACTCAGTGACTAGCAGCCACGGCGAGGAAGCCGGTATGCCGAGAAACTGCTCACGCATTCGAGGGAAATAGGCGTCGATCAACCGGAGCTGCGTTTCATTCGGAAGATCGCGCACACGTGTAGTCAGATCCTCTCCGTCCCACAGTTTCCACCCTGGGTGCTTCTGTATCTCAAGCCGTGCCCCTGGGCTAGCCGTCGGGCGGCTGAGAGCAAGAAGCCCGGACGTTATTTCGGCTTCGGAGCGGACTTCCTTCACCACCTTCTTGACATCAGCGGGACCAAAGCGTTTTTCATGCTTGCACTGAATACCGAGTCGAGTACCCTGGCCAGTTGCGAACACATCGACACCAAATTGCTTGTAGCCGGTGGAACCATTCCGCGTGACCTCCAACTCAGGGTGTAGACCGCGGTAAAGGTCGCGGATGAAGGCCTCGAAAGCCTCATCAGTAAGTTGTTCGAAAGGCAAGACACGAGGCCGAGGCTGACCCGCCGGGATTATAGGTGGGTCGTACTCTCCCGCTGCTCGGACGATGGCAAGTTCCAAATCGAGCAGTTCGCAGAGTTGGGACAATTGGTTGAGTCGGGGCCTAGATGCACCACGTTCCCATGTGCTGATTGCCTGCTGACGGAGGCCGAGGTGTCGCGCGACCGCGCTCTGTTCGAGTCCACTCGCTTCGCGAGCCTTGCGCAAGAGAGCGCCGAGGGTTCGGTAGTCCATGTTGAGACTCTACACGCATTTAATGCGTATGCGAGATTGAAGCGATCTCTATGTGTATCTCTTCTAATCTGTGCTGTCCCGAAAAAGGATGCCGTTTAATGAGAGCTGATCTCTGTTCCAGCCCAGAACAGTCCCACGGTGCCGGTCCCGGCGAGGTCGGCGGCGTGCCTTCTAAGGTGAAGGACGGTGCGAAGCCGCTTCCTGAGCGGTTAGTTCAGACGGTGACGGCGTCATAGACGACGTACACGACATCGGCGAAACCGTCACCGTTGACGTCGACGAGGACAACGTGTTTCAGGGTTGAACGGGTACAGGAATCGCGGCGAGGCGGCGCCGCTGCTGGACGTGAAGGTCTTCGGAACCATCATGGCCGCCACCTGCCTGGCCGTCTGGACCCACCAGAGCCGGGTCCACTCGGAAGCCGTGTACGCCTCGCTTGTCGGTGTGAACCCGATCCCGATCTCATCGGGGAATGCCACCGGGCATCGGCTCAACCGCGGTGGCGACAGGAGCCTGAGCAGTGCGTTGCACATGGTCGCGATCACGCGCATGACCCATGATGAGGAAGCCCGCAAATAGGTACAGAAACGGGAAGTGGAAGGATTTGGCCATCAGGTAAATTTACCAGCGTATCAAGCGCAATCTTAAGTGGCGCGTCTACCACATTCTCAACTCATAAGCGGAGGCTTCGACGGCCGGTTGACAGGCATAGCAGGTTCTGTCAGTGCCTACTTTAGTGCTTAATCTCGCGCCTGGCTTGGTTCATTATGCCGGTGTGAATGCTAACCGCGGGTGGGCGGCACCTATTGGTGCGATCTCTTACTCCTAGCTCTCATTGGGCAATGAGGGGCAAGGGAATCAACTTACTGGAGATTCCCAGAGAAAACGAAATCGTTTTTTGATTGACGGGCAACACGGACTTCCTACGTTTTTCAGATCCTAGCCTGTTGCCACTATTTTTGCATTAGATCCAATAAATATTCGTGGTTATATTTTCTTCCTTTGGCGTTTCCGGCTGTCTCAATGTGCCGTGTGTCGAATTGCTTGCCCGGCAAGTTTCATGATCCAGTTTTAACTGGATGATCAAGCAATGTCGCCACGTATGAGCAAGAACGCCACGGCCGTTCCCTGAAGTGCATCAGGTGAACGGCCGTGGCGTTTGGTGCGTTGGCGCACGGCTCGGGGCCTTAGGCGCCAACAGCCTTCGAAGCCTTGGCAGCGGGAACGCTGCGGCGCAGCATCACGAACAGCAGGATCATGCCGACGGTCAGGGCAATGTGTCCCAGCCCGGCGATGCCGGCAATCATGGCGCTGGACTCCTTGCCCAGCACGGTCAGCGAGCCGTGCACGGTGAGCATTGCCGCGGTCAGGATGACACCGATGTTGTAGGTCCACATGAACCACGCGTAGAGCTTGGCATGGGCGCTGATGTTGAATGCCTTCTCCAGCAGCAGCACCAGGAGCAGGACCATGAACCCTAGGACCAGCAGGTGGGTGTGGACGACCGACAGCTGGGTCCAGCCGCCTTCCGGGAAGTCGTTCATCTTGGTGAATTCCCGGTAGAACAGGCCGGAGGCCACGCCGACAGCCATGTAGATGAACGAAAGATTGACGAGCTTACGCATTGATGGTGCTTTCTGTCGATGGTGAAGTTTCGGATTCATCGGCATGCTGGATGCCTGAACCCTTGCCGAAGACCGGCTTGTTGTTTGAACCGAGGACTGCGAAGAGGGCCGGCAGCAGCAGGGTGCGGACCACGAAGGTATCCAGCAGGACGCCGAGGCCCACGATGAGTCCCAGTTGTCCCAGGACCATCAGCGGCAGGGCGGACAGGGCCGCGAAGACGCCTGCCAGGACCAGCCCGGCGCTGGTGATCACCGAGCCCGTGCTGCGTGCGGCATTGGCCACGGCTTCACGAAGCGGCGAAGCGGCGGAGTTCTGGCGCACCCGCTGGGTGAAGAAGATCGTGTAGTCAACACTCAGGGCGACCAGGAACACGAAGGCCAGCAACGGAACCTGGACATCCAATGCCGAGACGTCGAAGACCATGGAGGAAATCAGGGATCCGAGTCCCACGGCCGCCGCGGCGCTGAGCAGGTTGACCAAGCCCAGCGACAGGGCCGTCTTCCAGGACCGGGTCAGCCAGCCGAGCATGGCGAAGCAGATGATCATGATCAACGGGGCGATGACATACAGGTCGCGCAGGTGTCCCTGATGCGAGTCGTATTGGGCTGCGGTCTGGCCGCCCACCAAGACCGTGGCGGAGCTTGCCTCGCCGGCGGTCGAGCGGATCTGGGCGACCAGGTCCATGGCCGCGGAGCTGGAGGGGTCATCCGAGGAGATCACGGAGAATTGCTGCCAGGAGGAATTCGCGAGTTCGTGGGATTCGCCGACGCGCAGCACCCCGTCCAGGCCCTTGATCTGCTCCTGCAAGGCACCGGTGTCGGATCCATCAACCAGCACGGTGATCGGCTGGACTTCACCGGCCGGGTAGTGCTCGGAGAGCACGTTCATGGCGCTCGCCGATTCGGTCGGGGTGCGGAACTGCTGGGTCTGGTCCAGTCCAAGGCGGGTTCCGGTCAGCGCGCCGGCGAGTACCAGCAGCAGCACTGCCAGTGCCGCGAGATTGGTCCCCGGTTTGCGCATGACCGCGGTGGCAGCCTTTCCGAAGTACTTGCCCCGGGTGCTCGGCTGGCCCGGCTTGGGGACCAGTGGCCAGAACACCTTGCGTCCGCACAGTGCGAGGATTGGCGGCAGCAGCAGGAAGACGAACAGCGCTGCGATGAGCAGGCCGGCGGCGCAGACAATGCCCAGGCCGCGGGTGTCTTCCATAACGGCCAGCGACAGGGTCAGCAGGGCCAGCACCACGGTGAGGTTGGACGTGAGAATCGCTTCGAAGCTGGCGGCCCAGGCCTTGGCCAGCGCCTTGCGGTGGTCCTCGTTCTTCTGCAGTTCATCGCGGTAGCGGGAGATCAGCAGCAGTGCGTAGTTGGTGCCCGCACCGAAGACCAAGACACTGAGCACGCCGGAATCGAAGTGCAGGTCCCAGGCGTTGCCCAGAACATTGGCGACCATGGAGGCGCTGCGGTCGGCCAGTGCGACCACGGCCAACGGAATGAGCCAGAGGATCGGCGAGCGGTAGGTGGCAATCAGCAGCACGGCCACAATGCCGACGGTCACGGCCAGCAGGGTGAAGTCAGCACCGGCGAAAGCCTGGCTGACATCCGCGGCGAAGGCGGTGGAGCCGGTCATCTGCAGCTGGACCCCTGACAACTCATGGGTTCCAAGCCAGTCTCGGATGTCGGTCAGCGTCTGCTTGTCGGCATCGAGGTCGACGGTGTCCCAGGAAATCGGGACCATCACGGCCTGGGCATCTTCGCTGGGCAGCGCCGGACCCGCCTTGACCGGAAGCTCGGAAGCCATCTGCGGAGCCAGCTTTTTGACCTGGTCGATCTGGTCACCGCTCAATGCGGCCCCGTTGGAACCGTTGGCGACAAGAATTGCGGAGGTCGTGGTGCTGTCGCTGTTCTGCGCGACCAGCTCGGCGACCTTGGCGGAATCGGAGCCGGCAACGAGCGAGCTGTCAGCGCGCTTCGGGGCATCCACCCCGCTCAATGCGCCAAAGAGCAACACGACCACGGCCAGCAGGGCCACGGTCCACCAACGAGCTGAACGCCGAGAAGTCAGCGAACTGGCAACCCGGGAAATCACTGGAACTTTCATACTTCCAGTCAACGCTGATTAATAGGGTCTGCCATCGTGGCTTGTGCTGATTCAAAGATCAACCAAACGGTTGAGGCCTCCCCGGGCGCGTCGCCTCGTCATGACGCGGGCTAAAGCAGGCCGAGGTCCTTGGCAGCATGGATTGCCCCGGTGCGGGAGCTGGCCTGCAGCTTGTCGAAAATATGCACCAGATGGGTTTTGACGGTCGCTTCTGAGACGAAAAGTGACTTGGCGATCTGCTTGTTGCTGGCGCCGGTCGCCAGCTGTTCCAGGACTTCGGATTCGCGCTGGGTGAGCTCCACCTTGGGCTTGCGCATTCCGGCCAGCACCCGTTGGGTCATTTCAGGTGCCAGGACGAGCTGCCCCGCCGCAGCCTGGCGAATCGAGTCGATGATGGTTTGGGACGAAACATCTTTCAGCAAATAGCCCGCGGCTCCGGCTTCGATGCACTGGACGATTTCCGCATCTTTGTCGAAGGTGGTCAGGATGAGCACCTGCGGGGGATTGGGCAAGGCCCGCAAGGCCGCGGTAGTTGCCACGCCGTTCATGCCATCGCCTAGACGGAGATCGCACAGCACCACATCGGCCGGTTCCCGCCGGGTGATGGCTACCGCTTCCTCGCCGCTGGCCGCCTCACCGAGCACGGAAATTTCCGGATAGTTGGCCAGCAATGCCCGCAGCCCGGTGCGGACAATCGGATGGTCGTCAACCAGCAACACGTTGATCACTGCTCGTCCTTTCGAAGATTCAGGGGCAGGTGTGCACACAGGGCGGTGCCCTCACCTGGTGAGCTTTCAATGTCCAAGCCGCCACCGAGCTCGCCCAGACGCTGGGTCATCGCGGTCAGGCCAAATCCGCCCGAGGGTGTTGCCCCATGGCGTGGGGACTCGACATCAAATCCTATGCCGTCATCCACGATATCCATGCGGACCTCATTGGAGAGCACCCCGAGGTTCAGGCTCACCTGCGTTGCCTGGGCATGGCGCCGCACGTTGGACAGCGCCGACTGGGCCGTACGCAGCAGCGCAATCTGGATCCCCGGTTCCAACGCAGGGATGCCTTCTTCAATATTCAGGCGAGTCGCGACCTTCGAATCAGTTTCGAACGACGCCAGAACACGTTCCAGGGCACCGGCGAGCGCCTGGGCGTCCAGCTCCGCAGGAGCCAGCGCTGCGATGATCCGACGCAAGTCGTTGAGCGACTGTCCGGAGAGCTCGTCAATACGCGCCAGCGCATCCTGGGCAGACTGCGGGTCACCGGCTGCAGTGGCGGCCTTTGCATGAAGGCCGATGGAGGAAAGCTGCTGGGCCACGGTGTCGTGGATTTCCCGCGCCAAGCGGGTGCGTTCTGCGGCGATGCCCGCCTCATGCTGCGAGCGGGCCAGCTCTTCCTGGAGATCCGCCATTTCCTGCTGGGCGCGCATCAATGAATCCACGAGCTTGCTGCGGATTTCCGCATCGCGTTCAAGCTGCAGATAACCGCGGGAGATGCCCCAGGCGAACAATCCGCCCACCAAGGGTCCGACGACGGATGCCAGGGAAGAGTGCCCATTGTGCAGGTACGGGGTCATGATGGTGAAGGCGTAAAGCACCAATGACCAGAGGATGGACGGGAGCAGGGGCAGCTGATGGCCTAACAGCAGCCAGAGGCTGAACGCCAGCCACATGAATTCCGGGGTCGTCCACAGGCTTGCCACCCAGGTGGCCATGAGAACGGCAATCCACCAGGAAGGCAGCTTGGATTCCCCGCGTACTGCCATGCGGACAAAACCAGCCACATACCATCCGGCAAATAACGCTGACGCCAAGAGCACAGGCCAGAGGCTGGCGTCGGTGGAGAGGCCGCGCAGCACCACCACCGCGAGCAAGATGGCCGTGACCACATGTTGGCCCCAGCGAAGGATCGCTGGAGAAGTGATCAGCTGGTGGCCGGAATCCAGGTGGGGCGCTGCAGCCGGGTAAAGACTCATATCTTGAGACTACCCAACAACCCGTGCGGGCCATGCCCGTTGTTCGGGAAAGAAAAGCTATATGCGCTCGCCGATTCCACTGGCTCGAACCAGCTGTCGATTCCTTTGCAAGATGTTGTTTCCCGAATCGGGGGAGAGAACCGGGGGACAGGAACTACCCGCGTAGCTATGCTCGGAGCATGAGCATCACTTTCGTGCAGATGTCGGCCGCTGATAGGGGCGATCTGATCGAGTTCCTCACCACCAATCGATTCCCGTTCCACGTCCATCAAGCGCCCGGCGAAGCTGACGTGCGGGCGAGAGTCGATAGCAGCCATTTCTGGAATGAAGACCGGCAGGGCTACTGGGCCGTCCGAGGCGGACAACGTCGTGGCATGGTGGTCCTGGAAGACTTGCAGGACGGTGGATCCCCGCTGTTTGATCTGCGTCTGGCCGAATCCCAAAGAGGCCAAGGCATCGGAGCCGAGGTGCTGCGCGCCCTGTGCGGCATGGTGTTCGAATCGATGCCGAACACTCTCCGCTTCGAAGGACAGACACGGGAAGACAACATCGCCATGCGCAAGACCTTTATTCGCTCTGGGTTTCTAAAGGAAGCTCACTACAGAATGGGATGGCCAACGGCTGATGGACGACATTTGGCTTCGATCGCCTATTCGATTCTGCGTGAGGACTGGGCCAACGGAACCGTCACCCGATTTGAATGGAAAGACCTCGAGCTGTAGCCGATTTCCGCCATCCAACTACGGCGCGGACACCTTGCCGGCACTCCCGAAAAAGCACGCCGAAGTCATGAGGCGCGCGTTGCGTCCGGATCCTGCAGCACCACCAGCTGCGCCGTAGCGCGGGTCATGGAGACGTAGCGCCGCACTGCCCCTTCCACACCGGAACCGAAACGCTCGGGACGATACAGCAGAACCAGATCGAACTCCAGTCCCTTGGCTTGTCCAGGGCTCAACGCAGCCACCCTCAACCGTGCAGTGAACGCGTCATGGCCGATGACCGCGGCAACACCTTCAGCGTGGCTTTGCAACCAGGCATTGAGAATGGGCTCCAGATCGTCCGGGTGCGCGTAACGTACCGGGGCTCCGTTGGTGCGTACGGACACCGGAACATTCGCCCCGGGCACTTGCTGGCGGATGGCCGTAGCCGCAGCGTCCATGACCTGAGCGGTGGTCCGATAGTTGATGTTCAGCGCTGCAACATGAACGTCGCGTATGCCCGCCCGGGCCAGGCGCTCAGCCCAGGAACCGCTGAACCCGGCAGTTGCCTGCGCACGATCGCCGACAATCGTCAGGCTGCCCGAGGGGCAGCGACTGAGCACCATGGCCCACTGGGCATCCGTCAGATCCTGTGCTTCATCGACAATCACGTGCGAGAAGGGGCCCGCGGATACGTCGCCAACCGGTTCCTCCGGGGCTCGCTGCTCAACCAGTTGGTCCTGCAGGTCGGCATTCATCAGCTGCGAGGACAGGTCTTCTTTGTCGTCGGCAGAAGCGATCAGGTCGTCAACGACCTGTCGCATCAGGGTGCGCGCGGAGGATAATGCGGCGGCACGCTGCACACGGATTTGTTCACCGTGCGGGTCGCCGACCAGTGCGCGGGCTGCGTCCAGCAGGGGCAAGTCAGATTCGGTCCATGTTTCGCCGGTCTCTGCCTGCAGCAGCGTGTCGATGTCATCCAAACTCAATCCCCGGGCGCAGTACCGCAGCAAGGGTGCGTTCGAATACAGGGTCCGAAGGAGCCTCTCCGGATCCAAGACAGGCCAGTACTCCTCCAAACAGGCATCCAGCTGGTCGTTGGCAGCTAATGCATGCCGGGATTCTGAACCGCTGGCATCCTCGCTGGTTGCCTTGGCCGCCAACTGCTCGACGAGCACCTCACGGAGCTGGGATCGCGCGGTGTTGTGGTCCAAACCCGATTCGAGGCAGTCCACCGCAGCCGTCCATTGGTCGGGGGAGAGCATGAGCTCATCCCAGGGAGTTTCAATGACCAGACCCTGTGCGGGAGGCTGTTCGAAAACCCTCACGGCTCGTTCCACGGCATCAACCATGGCGGAGGTCCCCTTGATCCGGCCAATCACCGAGTCGGTTTCCACCCGGGCACCACCAGCATTCGAAACCATGTTCGAAAGCGTTGACACGAGAACCTCGTCTTCGCCCAAATTCGGTAGGATATCGGAAACATAGGCTGTATAGGAATCATGGGGACTCACCACAAGCACGCGGCCGCCCCGGTTCTTTACCCGCGCATCCGCATGCAGCAGATACGCGGCCCGGTGCAGCGCCACAACGGTCTTGCCCGTCCCCGGCCCACCGTCCACTACGAGGGCTCCGGCCGATGGGCGGCGGATGATCGCATCCTGGTCGCCTTGAATCGTAGCCAGGACATCTTGCATCTTCCCGGTGCGCTGCTCACCCAGCGAAGCTAGAAACGCCGAATGGTCATCCAGTGAGGTGCTCTCACCCAGACGTTCCAGATCGAATACCTCGTCGAAGTAGCCGGCAATCATCTGCTTGCGCCAGCGATATCTCCTGCGCATCACCAAACCCTGCGGGTTCGCATGGGTCGCAGCAAAAAACGGTTCCGCAGCAGGCGCACGCCAGTCGATCATGAGTGGGCTGCCCTGTTCGTCGCTCAGGCCAAGGCGCCCGATAAAAAGGCGCTCGCCGGTCGTTGTCTGCATGAATCCTAGGCAGGCCTGCGGGCCGAGATGATCCAGTCGCGCCAGCCGTGCACCCAGCGCGCTGACTTCCACGTCCCTCTCCATGGATTGCTGCAGTACACCCGCCCGGTCAGTCCCGCGGGTGATGAGTCGATGTCGGGTCTGCGTGCGAAGCTGCTCCGTACGCTGGGCGATTGCGTGCAATCGGTAGTTGTCCGCGTCGAGCGTTGCCGGGTTCGTCAGTCCTGCCTTGGCGCCGGAGAGGGCGAAGAATTGTTGGACAAATGGATCGGTGGCTATGGGGGTGTCGGGCATTTGGGGCCTCCGGAAATGACGTCAGACTAGCGGTGCAAGCATTGATTATGCGCCTCGCCCGGGGCCTTGCGGCAAGGGGGTGCCCAGGGGCTATCCTGAAAATGAGGCTTGTGGGAACTTTCCTGCTTGCCCTGTCGAAGAGCGACTCAATTCTCCGAATTGTGCATGCTGGAGGTGTGACGGTGCGCTCACTGCGCACATTGATGTGCGCCCGGAATTTTCACAGTGCCCAAGTCGCGATACGATGGATGAATCATGACTTTGAACCGGCCATCACCGGGGAGTCGTCGGAAGAACAGCGTTTGTCGATCACGTTCGTCTCACGCCCAGTAGAACCGGCCGGGTCCAGCCCGTCACAGCTGAAGAGAAGCGATGTCCCGCCGGTGCCCACAGCATCGGGCGGGGGATAAGCGGGGTGGTACCGCGGCGCATGCGTCGTCCTCGTAGGCAAGGATTTATCGACCCTACGCTTGAAGGACGGCCAAAGCGATGAGCTTCTACCCGAAGGTCACTACTGACCCAACCGGTTCGACCCCGGCTTCGCCGCGTTTCCCAGACATTGAGAAGCGCGTGCTCGACTACTGGAAAAACGACAACACTTTCCAGGCCTCCATCGACCAGCGTGAGGGCGAAGAATTCGTCTTCTACGACGGACCTCCCTTCGCCAACGGCCTGCCGCACTACGGCCACCTGCTGACCGGCTACGTCAAGGACCTGGTCGCCCGCTACCAGACCCAGCGCGGAAAGCGCGTGGAGCGCCGCTTCGGCTGGGACACCCACGGCCTGCCGGCCGAGCTGGAGGCCATGAAGCAGCTGGGCATGAACGACAAGCAGCACATCCTGGAGATGGGCATCGACAAGTTCAACGACGCCTGCCGCACCTCCGTGATGAAGTACGCCGACGAATGGCAGAACTACGTCACCCGCCAGGCCCGCTGGGTGGACTTCGAGAACGACTACAAGACCCTGAATGTCGAGTACATGGAGTCGGTCATCTGGGCCTTCAAGCAGCTGAGCGACAAGGGGCTGACCTACCAGGGCTTCCGCGTGCTCCCGTACTGCTGGAAGGACGAGACCCCGCTGTCCAACCACGAGCTGCGCATGGACGACGACGTCTACAAGGACCGCCAGGACCAGACCGTCACCGTGGGCTTCACCATCCTCGCCGGCGAGAACCCGGTCTCGGCCGAGCTGGCCGGCGTGCAGGCCCTGGCCTGGACGACCACCCCGTGGACCCTGCCGACCAACGAGGCGCTGGCCGTGCACCCGGACGTCGAATACGTCGTGGTTCCCGCAGGCGAGAAGGGCGTGAAGGCCTCCGAGGCCGCCGGCCCGTTCCTGCTGGCCAAGGACCTGCTGGGTTCCTACGCCAAGGACCTGGGCTACAAGGACGCCAAGGCCGCCGCCGCAGCCATCACCGCTAGCTACACCGGCGCGCAGCTGGCCGGCGTGCGCTATGCGCCGCTGTGGGACACCTACACCGATACCGAGAAGTACGGCACCGACAACGCCTGGCAGATCCTCACCGCCGACTACGTCACCACCGCGGACGGCACCGGACTGGTCCACCAGGCACCCGCCTACGGCGAGGAAGACCAGAAGGTCTGCGAAGCCCACGGCATCCCGGTAATCCTCTCCGTGGACGAGGGCGCCAAGTTCCTGCCCGTCTTCACCGGCGGCCCGCTGAACGACATCGCCGGCGTGCAGGTCTTCGAAGCCAACAAGACCATCACCAACGTGCTCAAGGCCGACGGCCGCCTGGTCAAGCAGGCCTCCTACGAGCACTCCTACCCGCATTGCTGGCGCTGCCGCACCCCGCTGATCTACCGCGCGATCTCCTCCTGGTACGTCGAGGTCACCAAGATCAAGGACCGCATGCTGGAGTTGAACGAGCAGATCAACTGGATCCCGGGCAACGTGAAGCACGGCCAGTTCGGCAAGTGGCTGGAGAACGCCCGCGACTGGTCGATCTCCCGCAACCGCTTCTGGGGCTCCCCGATCCCGGTCTGGGAGTGCGACGGCGTGGAGTGCGAGCACCGCGAGGTCTTCGGGTCGCTGGACGAGCTGAAGAACTTCTTCGGCCGCCTGCCGCTGAACCACGACGGCGAACCCGACCTGCACCGCCCGTTCATCGACGAGCTGACCGCCGCCCACGAGGGCTGCGCCGCCGGCGGCACCCTGCGCCGCGTCGAGGACGTGCTGGATGTCTGGTTCGACTCCGGCTCGATGCCCTACGCCCAGGTGCACTACCCGTTCGAGAACCGCGAATGGTTCGACGGCGGGCACAACCCGGCGGACTTCATCGTGGAGTACATCGGCCAGACCCGCGGCTGGTTCTACACCATGCACATCCTGGCCACCGCGCTGTTCGACCGCCCGGCCTACACCAACGTGATCTCCCACGGCATCGTGCTCGGCAGCGACGGGCAGAAGATGTCCAAGTCCCTGCAGAACTACCCGAACGTCACCGAGGTCCTGGACCGCGACGGCTCCGACGCGATGCGCTGGTTCCTGATGGCCAGCCCGATCCTGCGCGGCGGCAACCTGATCGTCACCGAACAGGGCATCCGCGAGGGCGTGCGCCAGGTGCTGCTGCCGCTGTGGAACGTGTGGCACTTCTTCAACCTCTACACCAACGCCGCGAACAACGGCGCCGGCTACGAGGCGAAGTTCTCCACCGCTTCCACCGACCCGCTGGATCAGTACATGCTGGCCGCCACCGGCCAGCTGGTGCGCGAGGTCACCGAGGCGCTGGATTCCTATGAGGTCTCCGACGCCACCGAGGCAGTGCGCCGCTACATGGACACGCTGACCAACTGGTACGTGCGCCGCAGCCGCCAGCGCTTCTTCGACGAGGACACCCAGGCCTTCGACACCCTGTACACCGCCTTGGAAACCCTGGTGAAGGTCACCGCCTCGCTGCTGCCGCTGGCCAGCGAGGAGATCTACCGCGGGTTGACCGGGCAGCGCTCGGTGCACCTGACCGACTGGCCGGATGCCAACGACTTCCCGACCGACACCTCGGCGCTGGAAGCCATGGAAACCACCCGCAAGATCTGCTCGGTGGGCTCCTCGCTGCGCAAGGCCAAGAACCTGCGGGTGCGCCTGCCCTTGGCCGAGCTGAAGATCGTGCTCACCGATGCCGCTGGACTGTCCGGCACCTACGAGTCGATCATCAAGGACGAACTGAACCTGAAGTCGCTCACCTTGATCGACGCGGCCGGCGTGGACGCCGCCAGCTACGGCATCAGCCAGCAGCTGGTCGTCAACGCCCGCGCCGCCGGCCCGCGCCTGGGCAAGAACGTGCAGCAGGCCATCAAGGGCGCCAAGTCCGGTGACTGGTCCGTCACCGACGGCGTGGTGACCGCCGGCGGCCTGGAACTCGCCGCCGGGGAATACACCCTGGACACCGTGGTGGACGAAGCGGCGGACATCGCCGCGGCGGTCATCGACGGCGGCTTCCTGGTGCTGGACACCGAGGTCACCGACGAGCTGGCCGCCGAAGGCGCCGCCCGCGACATGATCCGCTCCATCCAGTCCGCCCGCAAGGACGCGGACCTGCAGGTCTCGGATCGCATCCGCACCGTGGTCACCGCCAAGGCAGAGGTCATCGCTGCGCTGGAAGCCAACCGCGAGCTGGTGGCCGGGGAGACGTTGACCGCGCAGCTGGAGCTGCTCGTGGACGACTCGGTCGAATCCGAACAAGTCACCGTCGTCGTCATGCAGGACGCAGCCAAGTGAGCGACCTGAACCGCGTCTACCGCGAACTGCTGGACCGCGCGCCGGAGAACAAGATGGAACCGCGCATGGAACCGATGTTCCGCGCCATGGAGATCCTCGGTGAGCCGCAGAAGGCCTGCCCGGTCATCCACATCACCGGCACCAACGGCAAGACCTCGACGGCCCGCATGATCGAGTCCCTGCTGCGCGCGCATGATCTGCGCACCGGCCGCTACTCCTCGCCGCACCTGGTCTCCGTGACCGAGCGCATCAGCGTGGACGGCGAACCGGTCGCGGACGAGACCTTCGTGCGCGTCTGGGACGAGATCAGCCCCTTCCTGGAGATCGTCGACGCGGAGCTGGACGAGCGCGGGGAAACCCGCCTGACCTACTTCGAGGCCGTCACCATCCTGGCCTTCGCGGTCTTCGCGGAGGCCCCGGTGGACGTGGTGGTCCTGGAGGTGGGCCTGGGCGGCATCACCGATGCCACCAACGTGGCGGACGGCGACGTTTCGGTGGTCACCCCGATCTCGCTGGACCACACCGACCTGCTGGGCGACACCACCGAGCTGATCGCCCAGGAAAAGGTGGGCATCCTGAAGCCCGGCGGCTACCTGGTCTCCTCGGTGCAGCCGGTGGACGCCGCCGACGTGCTGCTGGCCCGCGCCCGCGAGCTGGAGGTGCCCATGGCCTTCGAGTCCCTGGACTTCAAGCTGCTGGACCGCCAGGTTGCCGTGGGCGGACAGCTGCTGGCCATCCAGGGCCAGGCCGCAACCTACGAGGAGATCTTCCTGCCGCTGTTCGGTGCCCACCAGGCGCAGAACTCCGCCGTGGCGCTGGCCGCCGTGGAAGCATTCCTGGGCGGGGGAGAGCGCGAGCTGAACGCGGACCTGGTCCGCGAGGGTTTCGCCGAAACCTCCAGCCCGGGCCGCCTGGAACTGGTGCGCACCGCGCCGAGCATCCTGGTGGACGCCGGGCACAACCCGGACGGCATCCGCGTCTCGGCCGAGGCCATCCGCGAATCCTTCGGCTTCTCCCGGCTGGTGCTCATGGTGGGCATCCTGCAGGAAAAGGACGCCGAAGCCATGCTCTACACCATGCGCGAGGAGTACGGCGACCTGGTCGAGGACCTGTGCATCACCCAGTCCTCCTCGCCGCGGGCCATCCCGGCCGGGGAACTGGCCAACATGGCGCTGGCCGCCGGCTGGCCCGAAGAGGACATCCACGTCACCGAAGACCTGGAAGACGCCATCGAGTGGTCCGTGGGACGGGCCGAGGCAGGCAACGACTTGTCCGGCGGCGTGCTGGTGACCGGCTCGATTACACTGGTGGGCGAGATTACGACACTGCTCAAGGGAGGAGCCTAATGGCCAAGCTGACCCGCGCCCAGCGCGAGTGGCGCCCGGGCATGCAGAAAAAGCAGCGCTCGGTTAAAACGATGTTCGCCTCCACCGTCCTGGTCTGCGAGGCGCTGCTGGCGGTGTTCGTCACGCTGGCGGCCTTCGGGCTGAAGCGCGGCGAACCTGCCGTGGTCCTCGGCCTGGGCGCCGCCATCGCGGTGCTGTGCATCGTGAACTGCGCGCTGCTGACCAAGAAGATCGGTTTCATCATCGGCTGGGCCCTGCAGGTGGTGTTCTTCCTCAGCGGCTTCATCCTGGTGGACATGTTCTACCTGGCCAGCGCCTTCGCGCTGTGCTGGTGGTACGCGCTGTCCAAGGGCGAAAGCATGGACCGCGACAACGCCAAGCGAGCCGCGGCCCAGGAAGCCTGGGACCAGGCGCACCCCGAACAGGCCTAGTCCAGTTCACCCACGAAGTTTCATCCACCGATACGAAGAGGTAGTCACATGACTGAACGTACCCTGATCCTGGTCAAGCCGGACGGCGTCAAGCGCGGCTTGACCGGCCAGATCATCGCCCGCATCGAAGCCAAGGGCTACACCATCGCCGAGCTGAAGCAGGTCTCCGCGACCCGCGAACTGCTCGCCCAGCACTACGCCGAGCACGAAGGCAAGCCGTTCTACGAGCCGCTGGTCGAGTTCATGCTCTCCGGCCCGGTGGTCGCCATCGTCGCCGAGGGCCATGCGGTCATCACCGGCTTCCGTTCGCTGGCAGGCACCACCGACCCGACCACTGCCGCTCCGGGCACCATCCGCGGCGATCTGGGCCGCGACTGGGGCCTGAAGGTTCAGCAGAACCTGGTCCACGGCTCGGACTCGCCGGAGTCCGCCGCCCGTGAGATCGGCATCTGGTTCGGCAACTAGCCGATGAAGCGCAGAATCCCAGGGACCCTTCGGGGTCCCTGGGATTCTGCGCTTAACGGGAAAGCCTACAACCAGCCGTCGAGATTGTTGTTGGCCCCGGGAGGAGAAGCTGCCAGCGTCGGGGCCGGGCGGCCACCTGTGCTGATGGAATCGAAGTCGTCCTTGGAGATCAGGACCACCGATTCATGGTTTGCGCCCTGAACGGTGATGACCTGGTGGCCGGTCGCCACGTTGTCCAATAGGTGCGGGAAATTCTGTAGGGCTTCTTCATAGCTGAAATTCAGCATGCAGATTCCTCCTGGGGGTTATGTGCTCAAAGCGTCGAGGATGGGGCGATGCCCACACCGTGGATGGGGGTCCACGGCACTAGACGGCCGGGTGGCCATCCGGGGGACGAGGGGTCTTCGCATCGCTCCAGGTAATTCACATGAGTCACATTAAACACACAAACATCGGGCAATACAATCTTCAGCATCATTTTGTGACACGGATTGATGAATTCGTGGAGTCCCGCCGCCGGCATCGCAGCCCCCGGGCCGCCCGGGGCTGCGGGTCGAGGCTAGTTGGAGGAGAGTCTGGCGTGCAGCAGCGAGTCCCGGCGCCCGGACGCCGTTCGCTGGTGGCCGCGCAGCAGTCCCTCGTAGCTGAATCCCGATTTTTCAAGCACCCTGCGCGAGGCGGTGTTCTGAGGGGCGCAGGTGGCTTCAATGCGCTGCAGGCCCACGGTTGCGAAACCCAGGTCAAGCAGCATTCCGGCAACTATCGTTGCGTACCCCCGGCCCCAGTGACGGCTGTTCAGGACGTAACCCAGCTCTCCGCTGGCGTGTTGCTCGCTCGTGGTCCATACGGCTCCCGCGCCGATGACTTCGCTGTCCAGAGTGGCCGCAAGGTTGAAGGCTCCCGCAGCGGAGGCCCTGGCCTCGTTGATGAACGCCTCGGAGCCGGACCGGAAGTTGGGTCCCCAGTCGACGTACCGGCAGACCAGCGGATCCGCGGCGTAGGCATGCACGGTATCGACGTCCTGCTGGTGAAGCTGCGCAGGGCAAGGCGCGTGCCATCGTGCAGCCTGTGCTCCATGATCTGTTTCATGCGGTTCCCGATGTCCCTTTCGTCGGCGGACAGCCTGCTGCGGGCACCCGGTGGAAAGCAAGGGGCCCAGCTCCCGGATGGTGGAAGCTGGACCCCTGAACGTGCATCGGAGGGTGGTGCGGACCTACTCGGCCGCGTCCCTTGGCTCTTCGGAGAGCGAATGGGCAGGTTTCCCGGCGTCGGCTTTCTCCTTCAACGCCCGTTCCTTGGCGGCCTTTTCCTTGGCATCCAGCCGTTCGATGGCGGATGCTTCCTCGTCCAGCGCGACTTCCGCGATGATGTCCTGCTTGGCCTCGACGGCCGGATCCGATTTCTCACGCCCGGTCCAGACCTTGACCACGGCCCAGGTCGCGGCGGTCAGTGGTACGGCAAGCACCGCTCCGATGATGCCGGCCAGCACGGTGCCAGCGGTCAGGGCCATCAGGACGACCAGCGCGTGCAGGCTCAGGGCATTGGCCATGACGACCGGCTGCAGGAAGTTGCCTTCCAACTGGTTCACAATGATGACGGCGGCCAGCACGATCAGTGCGACCACCGGGCCATTGGTGACCAGCGCAACCAGGGTGGCCAGCACACCGGCTACGGTCGCACCGACCATCGGGACGAACGAGCCGAGGAAGACGATGACGCCCAGCGGAATGGCCAGCGGCACCTGCAGGATCAGCAGGGTGGCGGTGATGCCGATCGAGTCAACGGCCGCCACGATCGAGGTGCCGCGAATGTAGCCGCCGAAGGTGTGCAGAGCACGGTCTCCGGACAGGATCCACTTGTTGCGGTAGTGCTTCGGGGTCCAGGAGACCGCGAAGGCCCAGATGCGGTCCCCGTCCTTCAGGAAGAAGAACAGGATGACCAGCAACAGGATCAGGCCGGTGATGAAGCTGCCGGCGGCGCTGATGGTATTCAGCGCTCCGGTACCGAACTGGGAGCTGGTCAGGAATCCGGTGACGGTCTGGACGGTCTTGTCGATCTGCTCCTGGTCGATGGTGAACGGAAGATCGCCCAGTACTTCCTGGATGATCTCGTTGAGCTGGTTGAAGCCCTGGACCGCCTTGTCGACCAGGGTCGACCATTCGTTGGTCACCGAGAACACCAAGCCGGTGCCGATTCCGCCGAGCACCAGCAGCGAACCGAGGAACACGATCCATGCAGCGAGCAGTGCATTGACCACCCGGCGCAGTCGGACCACCAACGGCCAGAGCGCGCAGGAAATGATGACCGCAAGGATGGTCGGGATGACGATGGTGGTGAGCCGGAGCATGCCGATGATGATGAATGCCGCCAGCGCGCCGACCACCAGGATCTGTGCGCTGCGGATGCCCATGCGTCCAAGCAGGTCTGTCCAGAGCCCGCTGACGGTGAATTCGGGTGGCTGCTCGGTGGTCAAGCCCAATGCCGCGTCGGCTTTGGCCTGCGTCGGCTTCTCCTTCGTCGCGGGTTTCGCCCTGCGAAACAAACTCATACTCGCTCCTCAATGCCGTTTGTGATAGCTCCAACAATAGGCTAGCGAAATGAACAGCCGGTAGATCAACACCGTGAGGATGATCTTTTGCCAGCTCAGTGTTGGGTTGATCGTTTGCTGGGTGGAGGTTCGAGGCAGGTTAGGAGCGCGGCCCGAAGTACTCGCTGGCCAGCAGGCCCATGATGATCCGGTCGTGGAACTTGCCGTCATGGAAGCCGGCCTGGCGTTCGCGTCCCTCTTCCCGGAATCCTGCGCGGTTGAAGGTGCGCAGCGCGCGTTCGTTGTAGGCCCACACGCTCAGCCCGATGCGGTTCAGCCCCATTTCGCGGAAGCCGAAGTCGACAATCATCTTGGTCGCCATGGTGCCGTAGCCCTGGCCGACGTTGGATCCGCCGATCATGATCATCAGCTCGGCCGAACGGGCCGGAGCGTTGTAGTTGTACAGCGCCGTGTGGCCGATCAGGGTGTCGTCGGGAAGCGTGATGCACAGGCCCACTCCGTCGGTGGTGCCGCGGTTGAGGCTGCGCCCCTTGAAGAGCTCGGCGGCTTCGGTCCCCGGATGCGGGAGCACCAAGGATCCTTGCAGAGCCATGAATTCCGGGCTGTTCCACCACTGGGTCAGGATCGGGAGGTCGGATTCCTGCAGTTCGCGCAGGCGGATGTGCTCAGAAATCAGCAGGTTGATTCCGTAGTCCTGGGCATTCTCTGTGTTCCATATGTCACTGGCCATGCATCCAATCTACCCTGTTGCGTAATTCAGGCTCCGCATTCCACGGCAGGCGAGCGTGGCCACCAGTGAACCGGAAAAGCCCCTATGGGTAGGAAGTTAAGCCGTCCCGGGGGTTGCGGTGGCGCATCGGACACGCCGAAGCGCCTCAGCGGGTCTTCGCCGCGGACCTGAAGCGTTGGCCCAGCCAAAGGTCCAGCGCCGCGGCCAGCAGGATTCCCAGCGCGTAGGCGGCTAGATCCAGCGCCGCGAAGCCAGAACCGAACACCAGATGGGCCGCCGGGAGCATGGAAACCAGAAGCGCCGGCAGGCCGGTGAGCTGCAGGAATTCGATCCCGAAGCACCACAGCATCGCCAGGGACGCTGGAATCCAGGGGGAGCGGCGTACCAGGATCAAGGCGAAGAACACGTAGAACAACGCCGCATACAGCACCCCGCCGGAGAGGTCTGCGGCCAATCCGCCGCCAAGGTATCGTGCGCTTAAACCAGCGGGGATCATCGCCATGGCGATGATCCCCAGGGTTAGGCGCCGCGCAGAAATGCTGCCCATGCCTATCCGAAGAAAGCGTTCGGGAAACGCAGGATCACGGTCGCGGCGACCAGCAGCCACAGAATGGCGGTGATGATCCAGCTCCATTCGCGGAACAGCTTCTTCACTCCTTCGCCGGCGGGGATCACGCCGGTCAGCACATTGCGTCCTGTAGTGAAGACAAAGAGCGGGATGACCATGGTCCAGACGACCATGCAGTAGAGGCAAAGGGCGTTGATTTCGTACAGCGCCTGGAACCAGAACCAGATGACCAGGCCCAGCGCCGCGGTGACGCCCAGCTGGAAGCAGATCCAGAACCAGCGCTGCAGCTTGGTGGCTCCAGCCAGCAGTGCGAAGCCGATGGCGACCACGACGGCGAAGCAGACGATGCCGAAGAACGGGTTGGGGAAACCGAAGATGCCTGCCTGTTCGGTTTTCATGACCGTGCCGCAGGAAATCCATGGATTGACGTCGCAGCTCGTGACGTAGTCAGGGTTCTTGTAGAGTTCGATCCGCTCCAGGACCAGGATCCCGGCGGCGACCCATGCGATGATGCCGGTGACGATGGTGAACAGGCCGAACCCGCGATCCCTCGCCCACCAAGGCAACACGCCCGGGGTCTGTTGATTTTCAAGTGATGAAACCATGCTTTGACTATTCCATATGTTCCTAGGAAAGCGGATGACTCCGCCGTGTGCGTTCTCATCCTAAAAAGATTTTCTGTGCAACGGATATGTGCCCGTGAACGCGATGTGAACGAAATATGAGAGAATAGGAGTGGTTGTTCGCGGATCCACAGTCTGCTTTCAACCCAACGAGAGACTTTCGAAACGACAGATCGTCAGGCGATGCATCGCTTCGGTTGAGTGCCCAATATGTGCGCCTCCCGAGGGAATACCGCGGATCGAAGGGCTGCAAAGGAAAGCAGCTGGTTTGAAAGGGCCGCGTTGAGCCGCAGTTGCTGCGTCGGGATCGGTACTCCGGTTCCGGGGCGTGGACAGCTGCGGAATATATAGAGCTTTTGTGTCCGGCCGACTCATAGAAGTAGGCCGAGCCGCACGTCATGTTTGTAGATTCAGCCAAGGCGCCGTCTGTGGAGGATGCCGAAGCTGGACGTTAATAGGAGTACGCGAAATTAAATGAGCGCATCAAATCAGCGAAAGGGTGGGGCGCAGGGAAGCAAGCGAGGCAATCGTTCGACGCGCGCCCGCCGCACCCAGGTATCCACCACCCCGGCTCGTCCATTGCGTCGCGCCATGACCCTGGCAGAGCTTAATGCCGCTGCCGGCGTTGAAGACACCCAGTACCGCTGGCGGGCCACCCGCCGCACCCAGGTGTCAACCCCTGACTCCAGCAAGCGCGCAAGCCGCCAAGCCGACCGTCGAGCCCAGAGCGCCCGCAGCGCGGAAGCCGACGAAGCCTTGAATGAGCAGGCGGCAAAGCAGCAGGCCGTCGAGGCCGAAGCCACCGAACAGGTGCAAGCCCCCGCCGCTGAAGTCGTGGAGCCTGCAGCGCCTGCTGCATCCCTGGAAACCGTCGAGGCCATTGCCCAGGCGGCCATCGAGGCCGAGGCGAACGCCGAGCCAGAAGACCGCACCGGCGCACTGCTGGCCGAGCACGGGAGCACCATGATCATGAACCCGTTTGCGATCCCTGAGTCGGCGCATTCGGTGCTGGCCCAGGCCGTCGCGAAGAAGACCCGCACCGCACCGCATGCGGAGGCCGAGGAGCAGTCCGAGGAAGAAGAAGACGTCACCTCGCGCCGCCGTCGCCGTCGCCGCCGCGGCGATGTCGATCTGGAGCTCGAAGGCGGATCGCAGGACGATCCGCCGAACACGGTCACCCGCGTCCGCGCCCCGCGTGCCGGCATCGAGAGCCACGCCAGCGTGAACAGCAAGGTCGCTTCGGTGCGCGGTTCCACCCGTCTGGAAGCCAAGCGCCAGCGCCGCCGCGAATCCCGGGAGACCGGCCGTCGCCGCCAGGTGATCACCGAGGCTGAGTTCCTGGCGCGCCGCGAGTCCGTGGAGCGCAAGATGATCGTGCGCCAGCGTGAAGACCGCATCCAGATCGGCGTTCTGGAGGACGGCGTCCTGGCCGAGCATTTCGTGTCCAAGACCCAGCAGGATTCGCTGATCGGCAACGTGTACCTGGGCAAGGTGCAGAACGTGCTACCTTCCATGGAAGCCGCATTCGTGGACATCGGCCGCGGACGCAACGCCGTGCTGTACGCCGGCGAAGTGAACTGGGACGTGGCGGGCCTCGAAGGAGCGCCGCGCCGCATCGAGAACGCCCTGAAGGCCGGGGATTCTGTGCTGGTGCAGGTCACCAAGGACCCGGTAGGCCATAAGGGTGCCCGCCTGACCAGCCAGGTCTCGCTGCCGGGCCGCTACCTGGTGTACGTGCCGGGCGGTTCCATGACCGGTATCTCCCGCAAGTTGCCGGACGTCGAGCGCCAGCGCCTGAAGAAGATCCTGAAGGACCACCTGCCGGAGAATGCCGGCGTGATCGTGCGCACCGCAGCGGAAGGCGCCTCGGAAGAGGAGCTGACCAATGACATCAACCGCCTGCGCGCCCAGTGGGAAGGCATCGAGGAGCAGTCGAACTCGACCAAGACCTTGGCCCCTGAGCTGCTGTACTCGGAGCCGGACCTGACCATCAAGGTCGTCCGAGACGTCTTCAACGAGGACTTCACCAAGCTGATCGTCTCCGGCGAGCATGCCTGGGACACGATCGAGGCCTACGTCATGTACGTGGCCCCGGATCTGATGGGCCGCCTGGAGAAGTGGGAGCAGGACGAGGACATCTTCGCCACCTACCGCGTGGACGAGCAGATCGCCAAGGCGCTGGATCGCAAGGTCTTCCTGCCCTCGGGCGGTTCGCTGGTCATCGACCGCACCGAAGCGATGACGGTCATCGACGTCAACACCGGCAAGTTCACCGGTTCGGGCGGCAACCTCGAAGAGACTGTCACCAAGAACAACCTGGAAGCAGCCGAAGAAGTAGTACGGCAGCTGCGCCTGCGCGACATCGGCGGCATCATCGTCATCGACTTCATCGACATGGTCCTGGAATCGAACCGCGACCTGGTGCTGCGTCGCCTGGTCGAATGCCTCGGCCGGGACCGTACCAAGCACCAGGTGGCCGAGGTGACATCCCTGGGTCTGGTGCAGATGACGCGCAAGCGCATGGGCACCGGTCTGCTGGAAGTCTTCGGCGAAGAGTGCGAGCATTGCGCCGGCGCCGGCGTGATCACCCACGAGGAGCCCGTCGAATCGCGCAAGTCCTTCAATTCGCATGGCGAGAGCCACACGAAGAAGTACTCGGAGAAGCCTTCGCGCAACCGCCGCCGCCGCGGTGGGGACAAGGACGAGAGCAAGCCTGTCGAGCAGGAGCAGGGAGAAGTCGTCGAGGAGAAGACCGAAGCGACTCGCCATGCCCTGGCCAACATCGCCGCGGCCTCGCACCTGGATCACGGGACGGAACACGCCGTGAACATCAACGGCGACGAGATCCCCATGCCGAAGCACGTTGACACCGAGTCCGCCGACACGTCCCTGACCTTGGAATCGCTGGAAGCAGCGCTGCCCGAGGGTGAAGGACAGGACGAGCTGGCCGACGCGGGCCGCAAGTCTCGCCGCCGCTCGCGCTCCCGTGGACGCAACCGCGCCCAGGACGAGCAGCAGGGGACCGAGAACCAGGCCGAGGTGCAGCAGCCAGCCGCCGAGCCGGTGAATAACGACGAACAGGTTTCCTCCAAGCCTGTCCGCAGCCGTTCACGCCGTGCCTCGCGCCCGCAGGACGCCGCAGCGGGGGACCAGCCGGTCCTGACCGGCCTCGCCCTGCCTGCGTCCCAGGCTCCGGCCACTGAGCCGGCAGTCGCCGCCGCTGCGGCACCTGCCGCTTCGGCGGCCCCACAGAGTTCCACCAAACCAAAGCGACGCAGCCGTCGGGCCACCTCGGTCCAGGGCGATGCGAATGCTGCGGTTGAAGTGGTCGAGGTATCCGCTGCTACCGGTTCGGTAGTACAGATGGATGCCGTCAGTTCGCAGACTGAAAAGCCTGCCGAATCGGCCGGTGCTCCGGTCATGTTCGGTGTGGGAGTTCCGGTCCGCGAATTGAAATAGATGAACTTGGTCACGGTTCACCCACTGGGGCAGTTTGTATTTGCCCCAGTGGCGTGGACTAGCGTAATCTAGTTGATCGGTGCTAAACGCCAAGATCACGGACTTTTGGTCCGCTCGGCGTCAAGGCACAAGCGCATGAGATCCCTGCGTAACGGACCTGATATTAGGTTTGCGGGTTGATTTCTGCGCCGGTAAGACAATAAACGTCGAGTAGAAGTGAGTACCCACGTGGTGTACGCAATTGTCCGCGCAGGCGGCCACCAGGAAAAGGTTTCCGTTGGAGACCTGATCACCGTTGACCGTCTTCAGGCTGCCCCAGGTAGCTCCATTGAGCTTCCTGCCTTGCTGCTGGTGGATGGCGAGAAGGTAACTTCCGCCGCTGCCGATCTGGCTAAGGTCAAGGTCACCGCCGAGGTTGTTGAAAACCTTCGCGGTCAGAAGATCGTTATCCAGAAGTACAAGAACAAGACCGGTTACAAGAAGCGCCAGGGTTTCCGCGCTGCTCTGACCAAGGTCAAGGTCACCTCGATCGCCTAATTAGGCGATCGTACTATCCATTTTTTGTAGCGAAAGAGGCTAAATCATGGCACATAAGAAAGGTGCGAGTTCCACTCGCAACGGTCGCGATTCCAACGCACAGTACCTGGGCGTAAAGCGCTTCGGTGGTCAGGAAGTCAAGGCAGGCGAAATCATCGTTCGCCAGCGTGGCACCCACTTCCACCCGGGCGCCGGCGTTGGCCGCGGCAAGGACGACACCCTGTTCGCTCTGGCTGCCGGTGCAGTCGAGTTCGGCACCCGTCGTGGTCGCCGCGTGGTGAACATTGTGGCTGCTGCCTAACTTAGGTACGCAACAGCATTTTTAGTACACAAGGGGTGGGCCGATTCCGGTCCGCCCCTTGCGTGCGTAGTTAGACTTTTAAGCGAGCAGAAGTTCGCACCCCTTTTCTAGGAGTAGATGGCCCCGTGGCTGCATTCGTTGATCGCGTTACCCTTCATGCCACCGCAGGCAACGGTGGTCACGGTTGCGTGTCCATTAAGCGTGAGAAGTTCAAGCCACTGGGCGGCCCCGACGGCGGCAACGGCGGCGACGGCGGCGACATCATCCTGCGCGTGGACCCGCAGGTCACCACGCTGCTGGACTTCCACCACCTGCCGCACCGCAAGGCCGGCAACGGCGAGCCGGGCAAGGGCGGCCTGCGCCCGGGCAAGCAGGGCCTGGACCTGATCCTCGGTGTTCCCGCCGGCACCGTGATCAAGACCCGCGACGGCGACATCCTCGCCGACCTGGTCAACGTGGGCGACGAGTTCCTTGCCGCCGCCGGCGGCCAGGGCGGACTGGGCAATGCCGCCATCTCCTCCGACAAGCGCAAGGCCCCCGGCTTCGCCCTGCTGGGCATTCCCGGCCAGGAGCAAGACGTCGTCATGGAGCTCAAGTCCGTGGCGGATATCGCGCTGGTGGGCTACCCCTCGGCCGGCAAGTCCTCGCTGATCGCCGCGGTCTCCGCCGCACGTCCGAAGATCGCCGACTATCCGTTCACCACCCTGGTCCCGAACCTCGGTGTGGTGCAGGCCGGCGAAGTCCGCTTCACCGTCGCCGACGTGCCGGGCCTGATCCCCGGAGCCTCGGAGGGCAAGGGCCTGGGCCACGAGTTCCTGCGCCACGTCGAGCGCTGCGCGGCCATCGTGCACGTGCTGGACTGCGCCTCGCTGGAATCCGACCGCGATCCGATCTCGGATCTGGAGACCATCGAAGCCGAGCTGGCCAACTACGAAGCCGACTCCACCTTCGCCGGAACCGACGGCACCATCATTCCACTGGTCGAGCGTCCCAAGCTGGTGGCGTTGAACAAGGTCGACATGCCAGACGGCAAGGACATGGCCGAATTCGTGCGCCCCGAGCTGGAACGCCGCGGCTACCAGGTCTTCGAGATCTCGGCGCTGTCCCGCGACGGCCTGCGCGATCTTTCCTTCGCGATGGCCAAGCTGGTCGAAGAAGCCCGCGCCTCGCGCGTCGTGGAAACCCCGGTCGTCGAGGTGCCGGTGATCCGGCCGCGCTCGGTGAACAAGCAGGAATTCTACATCCGCCGTGAAGAGCAGAACCTTGAACCGCTGTGGCGAGTCATCGGAGAGAAGCCCGAGCGCTGGATCATGCAGACCGACTTCCGCAATGACGAGGCCGTGGGCTACCTGGCTGACCGGCTGGCCAAGCTCGGCGTGGAAAACCAGCTGTTCAAGTCCGGCGCCAAGCCGGGCGACGCAGTGGTCATCGGCGCTGAGGAGAACTCGGTGGTCTTCGACTGGGAACCGACCATGGCCGCCGGAGCGGAGCTGCTGGGCAGCCGCCGCGGCGAAGACGTGCGCCTGGAGGACCGCGGCGACCGCAAGACCCGCGAGGAGAAGCGCGCCGAGCACGAGGAGCGCAAGGCCGCCAAGGCCGCTGCCCGCGACGAGCTGGAAGCCGAGCGCCGCGCAGGCATCTGGACCGAGTCGGTGCATGCAAAGGCCGCCGAGCGCAAGGCGAAGCAGCGCACCCAGGAAGATCAGTGAACACCACCAAAACCCTTTCCGCAATCACCTCCCGCGCCCAGCTGCCCCAGGCCAAACGCCTGGTCGTCAAGGTGGGCTCCAGCTCGCTGACCACCGTGGAAGGCGGCATCTCGCAAGAGCGGATGGACTTCCTGGTGGAAACGCTCTCCAGGACCGTGGCCTCGGGCACCGAGGTCGTGCTAGTGTCCTCCGGGGCCATCGCCGCGGGCCTGGCCCCGCTGGCGCTGGCCAAGCGCCCCAAGGACCTGGCTACCCAGCAGGCCGCCGCCTCGGTGGGTCAGGGGCTCTTGCTCGCGCAGTACACCGCGCAGTTCGCGCAGCAGGGGATCACCGTGGCCCAGGTGCTGCTCACCGCGGATGACCTGATGCGTCGCACCACCTACACCAACGCGCTGCGCGCGCTGGTGCGGCTGCTGAACCTCGGGGTGCTGCCGATCGTGAACGAGAACGACACGGTCGCCACCCACGAGATCCGCTTCGGCGACAACGACCGCCTGGCCTCGCTGGTGGCCCACCTGGTCAAGGCCGACACGCTGCTGCTGTTCTCCGACGTGGACTCCGTCTACGACGCCCACCCTGCCCAGGGCGGCAGCCGCATCCCGCTGGTCGGGCACCCGGACGAGATCAGGGCCATCGACCTGGGCACCTCGGGTTCCTCGGTGGGCACCGGAGGCATGATCACCAAGGTGCAGGCGGCCACGCTCAGCGCCTCGGCCGGCATTCCCGCCCTGGTCACCTCCACCGCCAACGCCGCCCGCGCGCTGGCGGGGGAGGACGTGGGCACCTGGTTCGCCGCGCGCAACACCCGCCGCTCGGCTCGCGACGTCTGGCTGGCCCACCTTGCGGTGGCCCACGGCCGGCTGATGCTGGACGCCGGCGCGGTGCGCGCCATCCGCAGCGGCGAGAAGTCGCTGCTGGCCGCGGGCATCACCTCGGCCACCGGCGACTTCGAGGCCGGGGACGCGGTGGAGATCTGCGACGCCTCCGGGACCGTGGTGGCCCGCGGGCTGGTGAACTACGCCGCGCTGGAACTGCCGGCGATGTACGGCCGCTCGACCTCCGCGCTGCTCACGGACCTCGGCGAAGGTTACGAAAAACCCGTGGTACATGTCGATGACTTGGCGTTGATCTAGGCTACGGAACCTACAATGGGTGCATGACCCTCACCGTTTCCGAGACCGATGCAGCCGTCCACAAGCTGGCCGACCGGGCCCGCCGCGCCTCGCGCGTGCTGGCCCGCGCCAACCGCGACTGGAAGGACAAGGCCCTGCGCGCCATTGCGGCGTCCATCGACGCCAACCGCGCAGGGATCATCGCCGCGAACGCCAAGGACCTCGAAGCCGGCAAGGCCAACGGGACCTCGGCGGCGATGCTGGACCGCCTGAAGCTGGATGACCCGCGCATCGATTCGCTGATTTCCGCCTTGCATGAACTGGCAGGCCTGCCCGATCCGGTGGGCCGCGTCGTGCGCGGAGAGACCCTGCCCAACGGCCTGCGCATGCGCCAGGTGAACGTTCCCATGGGTGTTATCGGCACCATCTACGAAGCCCGTCCCAACGTCACCGTTGACATCGCCGGTCTGTCGCTGAAAAGCGGCAACGCGGTGCTGCTGCGCGGAGGCTCCGCTGCGCTGAACTCGAACCTGGCCCTGGTCGGCTTCATCCGTGACGCCCTGGACTCCGTTTCGCTGCCGCGGGATCTGGTGATCTCCGTGGACGAATACGGCCGCGAAGGCGCCGACGCCATGATGGGCGCACGCGGCAAGATCGACGTGCTCATCCCGCGCGGCGGACGAGAACTGATCCAGCGTGTGGTCACCACCGCCAAGGTGCCGGTCATCGAAACCGGCGAAGGCAACGTGCACATCTACCTGGATGAAAGCGCGGACCTGGAGATGGCCACCGACATCCTGCTCAACGCCAAGACCCAGCGTCCGAGCGTCTGCAATACCGTTGAAACCCTGCTGATCCACCAGAACGCCGCGGCCGCTGCCGGCGTGCTGCAGGCCTTGTCCGCCGCCGGGGTCACCCTGCATGCCGAGGAACGCGCCGCGGCACTGGTTCCGGAGATCACCACGGTACCGGCGGGGGAGGACGACTGGGCCAACGAATACCTCGACCTGGATCTCGCGGTCAAGGTAGTGGATGACATGGACCAGGCCTTCGAGCACATCCGCGCCTACTCCACCGGACACACCGAGGCGATCATCACCTCCTCGCTGCGCAATTCGGAGCGCTTCGTCTCCGAGATCGACTCCGCTGCGGTCATCGTGAACGCCTCGACCCGCTTCACCGATGGCGGCCAGCTGGGCTTGGGCGCCGAGGTCGGCATTTCCACCCAGAAGATGCATGCCCGCGGACCGATGGGACTGGCCGAGCTGACCACGACCAAATGGATCGTCCAAGGCGATGGGCACATCCGTAAATAGTTTCTGACCGCCTTATTCGGTACCATGTAGAAGAACGTAAGTGACCTTTCGGGCCACTGCCCGGGGCTGGCCCCCGACGCGGCGGGCAACGAGGAAAACAACTGGAGAATTATCTTGAACGCGCTGATTATGGCTTCCGCAGCCGCAAGCACCACTGGGTTGGATTCGCATACCTGGGCCCTGATCATTGGCGGCGGCATCTTCTTGGCATTTATGCTGTTGCTGCTGGTCACTGTTTCCTACACCAACGTGGGTCTGCGCCACGAGATCAAGCCTGACGATTTCGACGAGCACCGCCAGTTCAAGTCCCACCCTGAGCACCACTAATCTTGGCGGACGAGCAAGTCAAGAACCGCCCATTGCGCCTCGGCGTGATGGGCGGTACTTTTGACCCCATTCACAACGGCCACCTGGTTGCCGCGAGCGAAGTGGCCGCGGAATACGACCTGGATGAAGTGGTCTTCGTGCCCACCGGCGAACCATGGCAGAAGGCTGACCGCAAGGTCACCGACGCCGAACACCGGTACCTGATGACCGTCATTGCGACAGCATCCAACCCGCGGTTCACCGTCAGCCGCGTGGACATCGATCGCGAGGGCGCCACCTACACCCGGGATACGCTGCTTGACTTGCGTGCGCAGCGACCGGAGGCAGAGCTGTTCTTCATCACCGGCGCTGATGCCATGAGCCAGATCATGAGCTGGCGCGATATCGACCAGGTCTGGGACTTGGCGCATTTCGTCGGCGTCAGCCGTCCTGGGTACGTGATTGCCGATGTGGGGCGGGACAACGTCTCACAGTTGGAGATTCCTGCACTGTCTATTTCCTCCACCGACTGCCGTGTACGCGTCGCAGAGGATAAGCCCGTCTGGTACCTGGTACCCGATGGTGTGGTGCAGTACATTGCAAAATATGGGCTCTATACCGAGTCGTAACCTCACATTGAGCCGTATTGCACGGCATAATCGATTAAGGTGACGGTATTTGTCTATGCGGTCGGGAGTAGCACCAGATGAGCGATAACTCGCAGCCAGTTTCCAGCAGGCGGGCATTGCGTGAAAAGCGACGCGCCGAAATGGAGGCGCTGCTCGCCAATAGCAAGGCTGAACAGGCCGCCAAGGAACAGGCGGACAAGAAGGCCAAGGCTGAATCCGCCAACTCCGATTCCAAGGACTCGTCTGGTGCGGCAAAATCCGCATCTTCGGCTCCAAAGCCTGCTCTAGCCAAGGCCGCGGAGGCCAAGGCGCCCGCCAAGCCAGCAGCTAAGCCAGCCGCGGAGGCCAAGGCGCCCGCCAAGCCAGCAGCTAAGCCAGCCGCGGCGGCCAAGCAGCCAGCCGCCAACTCTGGCAACCCGAAAACTCCAGCGAAACCCGCCCCGAAGCCCGCTGAAAAGGCTCCGGCCGCCAAGTCCGCGCCAAAGCCTCAGCCTGCCAAGCCTGTCGATTCCAAGCCTGCGGCGGCGAAACCCGCTGAAACCAAACTCGCGCCGGCTAAGAGCGCATCGAACAAGCCCGCGCAGTCGAAGCCCGCAGAGAGCAAGCCTGCTGCCTCCAAAACTGCCGTATCGACGTCAGCTGAATCACCTGCGGTGCAGAAGCCTGAAGCATTGGGGGAGCGTGCTTCTTTGCGCCGCGCCCGTGACCGCGAAGCCTTGCGTGAACGCCGACGCCTCGAAGAAGAAGTCGGCTCGCTGACAAGCCACGTTCCCACGGTGGAGCCCGCTGATGACCCGAAGCCGCTGACTCGTCGACAGCTGCGCCTGCAGGCCCTGGCCGATCAGAACAAGGGCGCCGCTGCGGCTAAGCCTGTGTCGGGAACCAAGCCCGCCAAGCCGTCAGGAGCAGAGAATGCTCCAGACACCACGGTCATGAGCGTCGAGGAAGCCTTGGCCGCGCGGCGTGCACACGACCCGAAATCTCCTGTAGACCCGGTTTTGCTGGGCGAAGATGATTCAGAAATCGACCTCGAAGTGCTGGCCCACCAACGTGAAATGGCTGCGCGTGCCGCAATCATCTCGCGACGGGCGGCTGAGCGCGAACGTTTGCGTATTGAAAACTCCAAGCAGGGCAAGGAAGATGTTGCATCGGACCCCTTCACCGGCGCGATGGGCAATATCCGTGAGGTAGAAGAACGGATCGCCAAAACTGGCGTCTCCGGTCCGAAAACCGAAAGTGTTTCGCTGTCGTTGGACGCCCAGGGAAAGATCGATTCCAAGCCGGCAGTAAAGCCCGCGCCGAAACCCGCGGCGAAGGCCCCCGCCAAGCCGGCACCGAAACCCGCGGCCGCAGCAAAACCGGCTGCAAAGCCAGTACAAAAGCCTGTTGCGAAGCCAGCTCCAGCAGCCAAACCGACGCCGGTTACCAAGGCCCCCGCGGCAGCCAAACCAGCGGCGGCATCGGCACCGGAGAGCAAGGCTGTCGAACTACCTCGCATCGAGGCAGTCAACGCCCAAGGTCTACAGCCGCTCGACGTGCAGACTCACGGCGTCCGCCGTGCCAATAACATGCTCATCGCCATGATCGTGGCGCTGGGCGTTGGCAGTGCGGCCCTGGTCGCCGGCCTGATCATGTTGTTGACCAACTAGTTTTTATAGGACAATTAAGTCCTTGACCCACCCCTTCCTAAAGGAGACACCCAACTTCATGGGCGCACACGCAGACTCAATTGCCCTCGTGCATACCGCGGCACTTGCCGCCGCAGAAAAACTTGCCGAGGATATGGTCGCACTCGACGTGGCCGAACGTTTGGGCATCACCGATGCCTTCCTGATCGTCTCCGGTAGTTCCGAGCCTCAGGTTAACGCCATCGTGGATGAAATCCAGGCGAAGGTGATCGAGAAATTCGACCTGCGTCCGGTTCGCCGTGAAGGCTTCGGCCTTGGCCGCTGGGTGCTCCTCGACTACGGAGATGTGGTAGTCCACGTGCAGCACCAGGAAGACCGCGTCTTCTACGCGCTGGAACGCTTGTGGTCGGATTGCCCGGTCATCGAGCTGCCTGCTGTCAGCGGCAAAAAGAACTAGTCACGATGGATTTGCATCCTGTTCAAAATTTCATCTATGATAGATGAGTTGCCTGATCAGGTAGCAATCCTCGCGGGGGTATGGCGCAGTTGGTAGCGCGTCTGCATGGCATGCAGAAGGTCAGGGGTTCGAATCCCCTTACCTCCACAAATGTGAAGAGTCTAGACATCGTTGACAGATGAGCACAGACATCCTTTACAAAATTTGATCAGAATCCCCGGCCATCGGCCGGGGGATTTCTGCTTGTCCGGCCAGTAGCTCTGCAGTGGCTCCTAATGATATGTCTCTGACATCGGTATCGGCGGTGGCTGGCGTGAACCGTGCCAAAACTATCCGTTTCAGCCCTTGGCGGCGACATGTCTTAGCATTGCTGGACGATCCGTGGCCCAACACCTATTGACAGCATGGCTGATGGGGTCGATCCTTGAGTGCATGACGTGTAACCCCGGGGGTGACATTATCCCGTGCAGCATTGATGTTCATGCTGATCCGGAGTGGTTACGTGTGCTCGCGCATCGTCGGCGCGAACCAGTTGCTGTTTTGGAAGCTGCAATCGGGCGATTCCAAGCGGCTGGTGTCACTCCGGAAATTGTTGAGTACCATCTCCATGACGCCGGGGACCGACTCTACGCGGCCGCTGCTTCCGGACGAGCTTCGTGGGCAGCTGAATTCGGTGGAGAGCGTGTAGTCGCTCTCATCGCCGCCGAAGTCAGCGCACTCGCTTCCCATCTGGTCACTCGCGCAGCGTCCATACGTGCGGCCAGCATTGAAGTGTTGCTGGAGGAATACAGCGCAGTCACCGTGGCCAGCTCTCTGGGAGTGGCCAGGCAGAAAGTCTACGAACTCGCCAAAGGCAAAGTAGGCACCGACTTCATAAAAACCACGCCGTGGAGCTCGAAATGAATGAGATGAACGAAGCTGTAGATCTGCCAGATTTCTCGGAGAAAAAGTTCTTGCATCCTCTCGAAGTGGCCGAGGCGCGCGGACTTTATTTGCGTGGATGGTGGTTTGCACGATTGCATTCAGTACCGGTGGTTGTCGCCATCGGGGCAGTCGTATGGGTTGCTACGAATAACCTGTTTGCGGCGCTAGTCGCGCCCACTGGATCCCTGGCCATCGGCTTGGTCTCAAGCAGATGGCTGACAGCCCGAGCGTGGGACTTCATTCCGCGCAAGCGCCAGCTCGACGGGGGAGCGGGGCGATGGCAGGTCTTTGCGGCCGCTATCGATGCGGCTGCGATCTTGGTGATTGCCGCAGGAGTGATTTTTTCGATTCAAACTGCTTCCCCCGATCCGGGAGTCATTGCGTTCGCAACAGGTTCGGGCATCGGCGTGGCGCTAGTGCAGGCGCAGGAGCTGTTAGCCGGGAGGAAGCATGGTGTCGAGAACCACGAAACTCTGAGGAGAATAATCCTGTTTGCTGCCGTTGCCGTGGCAACGACAGCGGTTGGCTTGCTGGGTCTCGGCACGGTGTGGGGTGCCTGGACTATCGGAACCGTCGCGATGGGCACCGCGACCGTAGTTGCTGCCCAGACGATTTTCTGGCTTGCGTCAACCTCACGTCACCGTGGCCGATTGGCGCAGAAGCCCAACTGACCACGGTACCTGTTCATCCTGCCTCGCACAGGGCTGTAGTCGTGGAACGTAAATCGCGCGGGGCAGCTTGTCGGCTATTGCTGTGAAGTGGACTTGCGGCTGACCATCTCATTGATCCAGATGGGTGCGAAGGGGGAGGTACATCCCGGAGGTGTTGGATAGTCAGCCAAAACCTGCAAGTCCTCACCGATTTGCAGTGCACGAGACCGCAGCGGCTCATGCTCGATGCCGATCTGAGCCAAGGTATTGTTCATCGCCCACTGCAAGCGGTCGGGCGCGGTCTTCATTTCGGCTTCGACGATGTCCAGCAATTGCGCAAGCTCCAGATTCTCCGGAGCCTTGACGACCTGGTGCGCAGTCAATTCCCAGCCGGCACTGGCAACAACAGGATCGGAGTCGTGCATAAGGAGCTTTCGGAGGTCTTCCAGGTGCTTGCTCTTCTTCACTACGTAGTTCACGAACCAGCCCTGTACCTTTGGAGTCCTGGCTTCGCGGAGCCACCGTTCCAGATCATCAAGGCTGAACATACGTGGCTTGCAGATCAGGATGGCGACCAGACGCGTGGCAGTCTCGCCGGTTGCCCATAGCCGCTGTGCCAATTCCTGATTGCTTTTCAGGGCTTTCGCCAGCCCGCGAAGCTTGGAGAGATTCACTCCGAGGTCGTCGCCGTGCTTTTCATTGACCGCACGCATGCGCGGGTCTTCCAACTCGGCGAGAGCCGTTTGAACCTCGGCCACCGTGCTCTGCGGGGTCAGGACAGTGCTCATGACTTGCTCCTAGATTCTCTCGTGGGATATTTAGTTCGCGGCCGGGACCACCGGCTGGCGCAATATGGTGCGAAGCTTCTCGGGTTGGACTCGACGAGGGTCGGAGAGGTAGATCTCGTGATGCTTCCCGGTCAGATCCAGGCCTTGATCCTTGATGTACTGGTGCATTCGAGCCAAAACTGGCGCTTCGTCATCATACGAGCCGATGTGCAGCACCTGGAGGCAGCGGCCTTCGGACAGGTTTCCAAGGCGGATCTTGTCGCCGGCGGGAAGGTCGGCCGAGTTCTGTGCGGTGCCCAGCGCCTTTGCGACGTCTTCCGGGCCGAGCCAATCGGGGACCATCAGCATCATTGTCCAGTCCCACTGGGATTTGTCGCGCGCTGAGGTGTAGGAATCCATTCTCTCGGCCCACCACAGACCTTCCAATGGCGGCACCACGTAGTCCCGGCCCGCCAGCTTGCTGGAGAACTTCAGCTTGTAGGCCACTGGGTAAAGGGTTTGCAATGCATCTTGGTAAGCCTGGGCTGTGTTCGGGTCACCATGCCCATCGATCATGAGGTACTGCATCTGCGGCACCTCTACGAACTGGAAGGACTTAGGTGCGCGATAGGAATCGGTTTTCTTGAAATCGATTTTGTCCACTAGAACCACTTCCTCCATTTGAAGACACCATAGAGCCCGGCGGCAAACAGGACCATGCCCGCGATCGCCACGGGATACCCGAGCGCCCAATGCAGCTCAGGCATATTGTCGAAGTTCATGCCATAAACTGCGGCAATGAGCGTCGGAGCGAACAAGATGGCCGCCCAACCGGAGATCTTCTTCATGTCCTCGTTCTGGCGTTGGGCCACCAGCGTGGAGTTCACGTTGAGAATCTGGGACAGGGCATCCCTGTACTCCTGTGTTTGGGTATGGGCCCGCGTCAGGTGGTCCGACACGTCCTGGAGGTAGGTCTGCAGTTCACCGGGAACGTTGTATTTCTCGAAGCCGGAAGCCAGCGAGCGAACGACCTCGCTGAGCGATGCAGTCGCATGCTGCATGTCGATGACTTCCTGGCTGAGGCGGTAGATTCGCTCGGTGACAGTGGCATCGCCGCCGAAAACCTGCAGCTCGATCTGTTCCTTGTCGATGCCAAGCCCCTGCAGGGCAGGGACGTACCCGTCGACGATCTCGTCCAGCAGGCGGTAGAGAATCGCTTCGGCCCCCAACTTCAGCAATGCCTGGTTAGCCAGGAGCTGATGGTCCAGAACGGCTTGGCTGCTGCCGATGCCCGAGGCCCAGTCGCGGCCCGGGATTCCGTTAATCCAGCGGTTGTCCTGGCATAGGATTGCCAACGCCCCGGGCCGAAGCAGTACGTGGAACTCCGAAAGCTCAACTTCTTCGGCCTCGTCAAGGTACAGCGCAGATCGGACAACCAGCAATGTCACGTCCCCATAGCGTTCGAGCTTCGGACGCTGTCCGGCGTGGAGCAGGTCGTCAACCAGCACGGGGTGCAGCTTCCAGGCCTCAGCCAGCTGGTGGATGTCCTCGGGAGAAGGCGCCGGGTAGATTGCCAGACCAACCCGGTTTGCATCAGTCCGGGGGAACTCCAGCACCGATGCGATGTTGGCATCCTTGGGGGCTTGAATGACCGCTCCATCCTGGATGAAGCGGAAGATCGCCGGTACGCGGCTTGGCATGTTGTGCTTCGGTGACCGACGAGGGAGACTACCTGCCATGGGACGAGACCCGCTCTCTTGGCTGGTTTCTCTGCGAACCTGCCACACGTCGAATTGTGGAAGCGAATGATACGGAAACAGCCGGGCTCATGAATCATGAACCCGGCCGGGAAGCCGTGGAGCTAAGGGGAATCGAACCCCTGACCTCTTCATTGCGAACGAAGCACTCTACCAACTGAGCTATAGCCCCCTACCGGATAAACACTACTCCGATCGACTTTCAACGCAAAACTGGGCGCGCCCAAATTTGGGAGTGTTGACGTCAACTATCGACCGTGCGAAGACGCCTGAGCCGGTCAGATCGGAACCGCTCAGCCTTCCTGCCCTTGGAAGTATCCCCGTTGGGCGGGGTAGTAGTCATCCCAGACGGGAAGCGGCCCACCCGTGATAGAAGCGAGCAACTGGTCGAGGTAGTATTCCCAGCCCGGTCCGATGTCTCCGACCGCTCCTGGGACGAGTCCACGGTGCACGAAACGCAGTTCAGTAGCTTCATCCGCTGATGCCAAGTCGATAGACAGGTCCCATGATCCGGAATCGTCGACGGTTTGAACCCGCAGATAATTCGGTGCCCTGCATTCGGTGATGACGACGTCGGACCAGGAACTGCCCTCTTCGAAGCCCATCTGCAGCCTGATGGTCTGTCCTTGGGCGCCGGTTCCCTCCCAGCGCCCGATCCACCGTGATGTCTTCTCCGACTCGGTGATTGCCGCCCATGCTTCCTGAAGTTCGAGGGGAAGTATTCGGGTCAGGACGAGGTCGATTCCGTTCGCATTTTTCTCCACGCGTCCGCTGGGTTTCGGTGTGCTCATGCCGGCTCCTTGTCGGTGGTCGCTGCTGCAGGTCTGGTTGGTGCTCGTGGTGCTTGAGGGCACTGCGTCAGGACCGCAATGAGAGTTGTTGAGCCAAGGCTAACGAGTCGAGTTCGAAATGTCTGCAGTGTGGGCGAATCCGCTGTAGGAGTGGGTTTATCGAGCCCGGACAAGAAAAAATCCCAGGATGCCTAGGCATCCTGGGATTGATTTTCGTGGAGGTAAGGGGATTCGAACCCCTGACCTTCTGCATGCCATGCAGACGCGCTACCAACTGCGCCATACCCCCGTGAGGATTGCTACCTGATGAGGCAACTTGATAATCATAGAACACAATTCCGGGAACGCGAAATCGGGCATCGCGCCAAGTGAAAACCACCTTGAAATCGACAATGGCTCCGACCCGCAGTGCGGATCGGAGCCATTGGCCAGGGGGCCTAGGCGACCTCGTCGACGTGCTCTACGTCGATCACTTCAGGTACGTTGCGCAGCGCGATCTTGGAAACGATCCAGATCACTGCGGTCAGTCCCGCGGTCAGCAGCAGCTGGGTGCGGGCTGCCGCATCGGTCATGGAGACACCGATGATGCCTGCCAGGACCACCATGGTCGCGATGGACAGGTACGGGAAACCCCACAGGCGCACCGGCAGGTGATCGCCGTTCCGGTCGGCGCGGCGGCGCAGGATGTACTGCGTGACAGCGATGAATGACCAGATCACGATGATCGTGGAGCCGACCACGTTCAGCAGGATCGGCATGACCTTCTCCGGCCAGATCCAGTTCAGGCCAACGGCCAGAAAGGAGAAGGCAACGGAGCTGATCACGGCCTTGGCGGGAACACCCTTGCCGGTCACGTGGGTTACTGCCACCGGGGCCAGCTTGCGCTTGCCCAGCGAATACAGCATGCGCGAGGAGCCGTAGATGTTGGCGTTCATGGCCGAGAGCAGCGCGATGACCACTACGGCGTTCATGACGACCTCGACACCCGGGACGCTCAGCACGCTGAGCACCGCGGCGAACGGCCCGGTCACGATGGCCGGGTCATTCCACGGCACCACGGCGACGATGACCAGGATGGAGCCCAGGTAGAAGACCAGGATTCGAGCCATCACCGAGCGCACTACCCGCTTGATGTTGTCCGCCGGATTGTTGGATTCGGCGGCGGCGATGGCCACCACTTCGGTGCCGCCGAAGGAGAAGATCACGATCAGCACCGCGGCGGCGATGCCTGCCATGCCGCCCGGGGCGAATCCGCCATGCGCGGCCAGGTTCCCCAGACCCACCGGCTGATCGGTCGGGATGACGTAGGTGAGCACCAGGGCGCCGAGCACCAGGAAGGCGATGATCGCCGCGACCTTGATGACGGCGAACCAGTATTCGAAGCGGCCGTAGTTGCGCACGCCCAGCAGGTTCGCGCCGGACAGGGCGATCACGAAGAGCAGGACCCAGCCCCACTGCGGGACGTTGGGGAACCAGCCGGAGACAATGGCCGCGGCGCCGGTGGCCTCGGCGGCCACCACCACAACCAGCTGGATCCAGTACAGCCACCCCAGGGTGCTTCCGGCCGAACGGCCCATCGCCTTGTGGGCGAAGGTGCTGAAGGCGCCCGATGAAGGGTTGGCTGCGACCATCTCGGCCAGCATGGCCATGATTACGATGATCACGGTGCCGGCCAGCAGGTAGGACACCAGCACGGCCGGGCCGGCGATGGAGATCGCCTGGCCGGAACCGACGAACAAGCCGGCGCCGATCGCGCCGCCCAGGCCCATCATGGAAATCTGGCGGCGGGTCAGCCCCGCGTGCAGCTGCTGCTTGGGCTGGTCCTTCACGGCCGCGCTCACGCGGTGGCCCCTTCGGTGGCGGCCACGGCGGCGGAATCGGCGCCCAGCGCGGCCAGCACGCGGTCCACATCCAGCTCGGAACCGGAGGAGATGCGCAGGCCCTCGCCCGGGAAGGCGCGGGCGACCACGCCGCCGGCCTCAAGTCGGGCTTCGATCTGCGCGGTGTCGGCACCGGCTGCGATCCACACGAAGTTGGCCTCGGAGGCGATGACCGGGCAGCCGGCGGCGGCCAGGCCCGCGTACATGCGCTCGCGCTGGGCGACCACCTCGTTGATCCGCAGCGCCAGCTCGTCGGCGGCGTGCAGCGAGGCCACGGCCGCGCGCTGGGCGAGGTCGGAGACGCCGAACGGGATGGCGACCTTGCGCAGGTTCTCGGCGACCTCCAGCGGGCTGATGGCGTAGCCGATGCGCAGGCCGGCCAGGCCGTAGGCCTTGGAGAAGGTGTGCAGCACGGCGACGTTAGGGTTCTGCTTGAACAGCTGGACCCCGTCGGCGCGGACGGCCGAGCGGTCGAAGTGCACGTAGGCCTCGTCGATCACGATCAGCACCTCGCGCGGCACGGCGGCGATGAAGCGCTCCAGCGCCTCGGCTTCCACCACGGTGCCCGTCGGGTTGTTCGGGTTGCAGATGAAAATCAGGCGGGTCTTCTCGGTGACCGCGGCCAGCATGGCGTCCAGGTCGTGCTTGGCCTCGGCATCCAACGGCACCTCGACCGGGGTGGCCCCGGCGATGCGCACCAGCGACGGGTAGGCCTCGAAGGAGCGCCAGGCGTACATGACCTCATCGCCCTCGGCGGCCACCGCATGGATCAGCTGCGCTGCAACCTCGACGGAGCCGGCACCCAGGGTCAGGTGCGCCGGATCCACGTTGTGCAGGGCGGCCAATTCGGCAGTGACCTGTGGGGCGGCGATGCTCGGGTAGCGGTGGATGCTCTGGAGTCCGTCGCGGATGGCGTCGAGCACCGACGGCAGCGGTTCGTGCGGCGACTCGTTGGACGAGAGCTTGGAGGCTCCAGCGGCGGCGGGCTTTCCCTGCTTGTAAGCGGGAACTGCCTGCAATGAAGGGCGCTGGTGAAGGGTCATGGGTTCCTCTCTGAAGACCATGGGCACAAATGGGGGTGCGGGTGGCCCCGCTCATATCCTCGCGTGTCGCGATTCACAAGCTACGACTCTAGGGCGGCGTCTTCCGCCGTTTCAATCGCCGCGCGCACCGCTATGCAACCTGCATAGCGAAAATTGGTCAACACCCCATTTTACTGGTCAGTCTGCACAGTCGCCGAACCGGCTTTCGCACAGGCTTCTACCAGGGGCAGCGTGCGTCCCTGGAAATGCTCGTGCAGCGCGAAGGACGAGGAGGTGCGCGCGACACCCGGGACGGTGTTGATCCTGTTGAAGATGTCCTGCAGGTCTTCCGGGGTGCGGGCCACGACGCGCAGCTGCAGGTCGGAGGTCCCGGTGACGGTGTACATGTCCACGATTTCCGGGATCGCCTCCTCCAGGGCGGTGGCTACCGGATCGTGTCCGTACTTCTGGATGATCTCCACCGAACAGAAGGCCACCAGCGTGTATCCGAAGCCGGCGGGCTCGATGCGCGGGACGATCCCGCGGATCACCCCGGCCTCGTGCAGCCGGGCCAGCCGGCTGCTGACGGTGCCGCGGGCCACCCCGAGGCGGCGGGCGCACTCCATGACCGGCAGCATGGGGGAGTCGGTGAGCAGCTCGATCAGGTCTGCATCCAATTGGTCGATGCGCATTCGGTCCTCACTTCGTCGTCGGCTGCGTAGGCTGCGGAGCGATCCCGCAGATTCAAGGCTAGCGTGGTGCACCGGCTGCCCGGGGCGCCGGGGCAGCCTCACCCCTATGGGGCATCTCACAAGATATTCTGGCCTTTTCAAACCCACAGGGAAAGGTGCACCATGGCGCGCACGCAGGTTTTGGAATCGGTCCACGGTTTGACGGTGCTGATCACCGGGGCGGCCCAGGGCATGGGGGAGCTGTTCGCCCGCCGGGCCTGCGCCGACAACGCGGCGCGGGTGGTCCTCTGGGACCTCAACGAGTTGCTGCTGGAACAGGCTGCCGGCGCCCTGCGCGCGGCATTCCCGCAGACCGCCATCGAGACCCGGGTGGTGGACCTGGCCGACCCCGCGCAGATCGCCGAGGGCGCAGCGCAGGCGCTGGCGGCTGGCGGCATCGACATCCTGGTCAACAACGCCGGGGTGGTGACCGGCAAGCCCTTCGCCCAGCACAGCACCGGGCAGATCCACTCCGCCATGGCGGTCAATGCGCTGGCGCCGATGTACCTGACCCATGCGCTGCTGCCGCAGCTGGGAGTGCGGCGGCCGGGCCGCATCCTGACCATTGCCTCGGCAGCGGCGCTGGTATCGAACCCGAACATGAGTGTGTACGCGGCGTCCAAGGCCGCTGTCGCCAGCTTCAGCGACTCGCTGCGCCTCGAGCTCGAGCGGGAGCCGGGAAGGAACCTGGCGGTGACCACCTTCTGCCCGACCTACGTGGATACCGGAATGTTCGCCGGGGCCCGGCGTATGCTCTTCACCCCGATGCTACAGAAGCAGCAGGTGGCGGACCGCGCGTGGGATGCGATGCTGCGTGCCACCCCCATGGTGCTGCTGCCGTGGACCAGCAAGCTGGGGCAGGCGCTGCGCGGGGTGCTGCCGCGGGCGGCCTGGGATTTGCTGGCCGAAAAGGTGCTGGGCATCTACCACTCCATGGACGAATTTTCCGGACGGGCGCCGGCGGCTGGGCGTCCGGCGCAAACCCCGGGCAACAGCGCGGTGTAGGGCTGGCAAACCCGAACTGGGAATCGGTCTCGAAGTATTCCGCGCGCGCTGCGCAGCAGGTAGCATCAGGTGCGCGGACGGCATCCGCCGCGGCCGCGCGACCTGGCCATACCCGGGCATGCCGGTGGGCAGATCGGCATCGCAAGAGCGCACATTCGTGAGGACCAGTCATGCAGAAGCTCAGAGTCAATTTGTGGATGAACGGCACCGGCGAGGAAGCCGGAAACTTCTATGCCGATGCCCTGCCCGGGAGCTCCATGGAGGTGGAATCGCGCTACCCCACCGAGGGCCTGCTGGACTTCCAGCAGCCGCTGGCAGGCCAAGCCCTGACGGTTGCGGTGTACGTGCGCGGCCAGCGGATCACCCTGGTCAATGCCGGCCCCGATTTCACCCCCAACCCCTCGATCTCGCTGATGCTGAATTTCGACCCGGCGGACTACGAGGGCAGCGTCGACGGGGCCCGGGCCGATCTGGACGCCACTTGGGCCAAGCTGTCGGCCGGCGGGCAGGTGCTGATGGAGCTGGGCGAATACCCCTACAGCCCCCGCTACGGCTGGGTGCAGGACAAGTACAACGTGTCCTGGCAGCTGATCCTGAGCGGCCCGGAGGGTGATCCGCGTCCCTTCGTGATGCCCAGCCTGCTCTTCGGCGGAGCGGCCCAGAACCGCGCGGCGGAAGCGGTGGCCCACTACAAGGAAGTGTTCGGCGCCCGCGAGGGCATGTTCGTCACCTATCCCGAGCCCACCGCGCCGGCGGCCGCCGGATCGGTGATGTTCTCCGACTTCGCGTTGGACGACGACTGGGTGACCGCCATGGACTCCGGTGTCGAGCAGGACTTCTCCTTCACTCCCGGCGTCTCGCTGGAGTGGCCCTGCGACGGGCAGGAGGAGCTGGACCGGGTGTGGGATGCCATGAGCGCGGTGCCCGAAGCGGAGCAGTGCGGCTGGCTCGCGGACAAGTTCGGGGTCAGCTGGCAAATTGTTCCCGCCAACCTGGGTGAGCTCATGTCCAGGCCAAATGCCTTTGAGCACATGATGGGCATGAAGAAGCTGGTGATCGACGAGTTCTAGGGGATCGGGCGCGTACAGTGGGGTGGCAGTACCATTCACGCCGCACGTCAGGAGCACCATGCCAGCCCCCAAGATCCGTCCGTTCATCCTGCCCGAGCTGGCCGAGGGCTACGCGGGGGATCTGGACGCCGGAGGCTACCTCGACCAGCTGCGCTTTGCCGGGCTGGACGGGGAGATTGCGGCCGACGACGTGCGGTTCGAGCAGTGCGAATTCTCCGGACTGAACGCCGACCGCTTCTCGCTGTGCAATGCCCGGGTGTTGCAGAGCGAGCTGAACCAGGTCTCCGCTCCGGTGCTGGCCGCCGCCGGCGTGCGCCTGGACGAGGTGCGCATCTCGCACAGCCGCTTTGGCTCGGCCGACCTGGCCGAGTCCAGCGTCGACTCGCTGCTGGTGGAGAACTGCAAGTTTGGCTGGCTGAACCTGCGCGGCGCCACGCTGCGCGATGTGGAGTTCCGCGATTGCCAGTTCGACGAACTGGATTTGGGCACCCTGCAACGGGTGCGCTTCACCAGATCGCGGACCAAGGTGCTGGCGGCCCATCAGGCGAAGCTGAGTTCGGTGGACCTGACTGGCCTTGAATTCGATATGGTCGACGGGGTGACCGGGCTGCGCGGCGCGCAGGTCACGCAGCTGCAGCTCATGTCGCTAGCGCCGCAGCTGGCCGACCATCTGGGTATCAAGATCGCAGGCTGATCTGCGGGTGGCGCTGGGCCAACTGGCCCGCGGTCTGCAACAGCAGCTCGCGCATCGCGATGGCCGCCGCCCCGGGAGGGGTGTCGCGGCGATGCGCCAGCCCGATGGTGCGTTCAAGGTTCGGCTGGGCAAGATCCGTGTCCTTGCGTGCAGAGCTGCGCAGCGCCCTGCCGTGCAGCTGGCTCCGTCCGACCAAGGCCGTGGCCGGCACGATGGCCACGCCCAGTCCGAGCTGGACGAAGCGCAGCACTGCGTCCATTTCACCGCCGTCAATGACCACGTTGGGGCTCAGCCCCAACGTACGGTAGGCGCTCTGCGTCGCCGCCCGCAAGTCGTAGCTGGGGGAGAAGGCGATCTGCGGCACCATTGCCAGGTCCCGCAATTCCACCGGACCCTGGCCCAATCGAGGATGCTGCATCGAATCGGCCACCACCAGCTGCTCCACCAGCACTTCGGTGTGCGCCAAGCTTGGCTCGGTCACCGCGTGCTCGCTGGTGACGATCAGCGCCAAGTCGAGCTGGCCGCCGGTGAGCTGCTCCAGCAGCGTCCGGGAACCTGCCTCGGAGATCTGCAACTCGATGCCGGGATACGTCGCGCGATAGGTTTCCAGCACCTCGGCCACCAGCGACACGCATAGCGTCGGCGGCGCGCCCAAGCGCACCCGGCCGCGGCGCAATCCGGCTAGTTCGGCCATCTCCACGCGAATCGACTCCGCATCTGCCAGCATCCGGGTAGCCAGCGGAAGCAGAGCGCGCCCCGCGGCGGTCAGCGTGAGGTTGCCGCGCGTGCGGTTGACCAGCGTGGTGCCCAGATCGTGCTCCAGCGTGGAGATCTGCCGGCTCAGCGACGGCTGGGAGAGGTGCAGGGCCTCGGCCGCGCGTGTGAAGTGCCCCACGCGGGCAATGGTGGCGAACCCACGAAGTTGCTCTAGATTCATGATGCATAGCCTACCGCTATGGAAATGATGAGGATAATTCATTGGACGTATCGTGGAGCCGGGCAGATGCTGGAAAACATGAAACCAGAACAACAGATATCCACGTCAGTCCTCGTCATCGGCACCGGAGGATCCGGCCTGCGCGCCGCGATCGAATTGGCCGAGCAGGGCGTCGACGTGTTGGCGGTGGGCAAGCGCTCGCGCCACGACGCGCACACCTCCCTGGCCGCCGGCGGCATCAATGCGGCGCTGGGCACCATGGACGAGGAAGACAGCTGGCAGCAGCACGCGGCCGACACCATCAAGGAAAGCTACTTCCTGGCCGACCCGCGCACCGTGCAGGTGGTCGCCCAGGGCGCCGCCCGCGGCATCGAAGACCTTGAACGCTATGGGATGAACTTCGCCCGCGAGGTGGACGGCCGCATCTCGCAGCGCTTCTTCGGCGCCCACACCTTCCGCCGTACCGCCTTCGCCGGGGACTACACCGGCCTGGAGATCCAGCGCACGCTGATCAAGCGGGCCGAGCAGCTGCAGGTGCCGATCCTCGACACCGTGTACATCACCGAGCTGCTCACCGCCGAAGGGCAGATCTTCGGCGCCTACGGCTTCGACGTCAACCACGGCACCGGCTACCTCATCCACGCCGACGCGGTGATCCTGGCCGCCGGCGGGCACAACCGCATCTGGCGCCGCAGCAGCTCGCGCCGCGACGAGAACACCGGCGACTCGTTCCGCCTGGCCGTCCAGGCCGGCGCCCGGCTGCGCGACCCCGAGCTGGTGCAGTTCCACCCCTCGGGCATCATCGAACCGGAAAGCGACGCCGGAACCCTGGTCTCCGAGGCCGCGCGCGGCGAAGGCGGAATCCTGACCAATGCGCTGGGCGAACGCTTCATGGCCCGCTACGACGCCAAGCGCATGGAGCTGTCCACCCGCGACCGGGTCGCGCTGGCCGCCTACACCGAGATCCGCGAGGGACGCGGCACCGAGAACGGCGGGGTGTGGCTGGACGTCTCGCACCTTGACCGCGAGGTCATCATGAAGCGCCTGCCGCGGGTCTACCAGGCCATGATGGAACTGCAGATGCTGGACATCACCCAGCAGAAGATGGAGATCGCACCGACCGCGCACTACTCCATGGGCGGGGTCTGGGTGGACCCGCTGACCCATGCCACCGAAGTTCCCGGGCTCTACGCCATCGGCGAGGCCTCCTCCGGGCTGCACGGGGCCAACCGGCTGGGCGGCAACTCGCTGATCGAGCTGCTGGTCTTCGGGCGCATCGTGGGACAGCACGCGGCGCAGTACTCCGCGTCGCTGGCCTCCCAGCCGCGCTCGGCGCAGGCCATCGCCGCCGCCCGCGCCCACATCGCCGAGCTGCTCGGATCCCGCGGACAGGAAAACGTGCGCAACTTGCAGCGCGCCATCCGCGACCTGATGACCGAGCACGCCGGGGTGGTGCGCGACGAGGCCGGGCTGCTGGAAGGCCTGGCGAAGCTTCAGGCCATCGAGCAGCGCATGGCCAACGTGGGAATCCACCCGGACATCGCCGGGTACCAGGACCTGGCCCACGCCTTCGACCTGCAGTCCTCGGCGCTGGCCGCCCGCGCCACGCTGGAAGCGGCGCTGGAACGCCGCGAAACCCGAGGCTGCCACAACCGCAGCGACTACCCGGCCATGGACCCGGCGCTGCAGGTGAACCTGGTTTGGTCGCCGAGCACCGGGATCACCCGCGAACCGATTCCCGAAGTTCCGGCGCAGATCGCGGAACTGATCACCGAGGTGTCCCAGGAAGGCAAACTCGTGGAGTAACGATTCGGCGCGGACTTGCCACCCGGGCATCGGTATCTGAAACTGTGGTTAGCGGCAGGACGCGGGTCCCGATGCCCGGATCCGCATCCGGGTGCGCCGCGTGCGAGTGGAGGAACCCATGGTCCATGTCGGGCTGGTTTTTGTAGGCCTCATCCTGTTTGTCAACGGGCTGGTTTCACTGGGCCGGATTCCGGCGCGGTCGGCCGCTGTGCTGAACCTGCTGGTCGGCGGGGTGCAGATCCTGCTGCCCACGCTGATCATGGTGCAGGCCGAGGGCGATCACGTGCTGATCAACGATACGTGGCCCAGCTACTTGTTCGGCATGACCTACCTGCTGGTAGGGCTGAATACGCTCTTGGGCTTCGATGCAACAGCCTTCGGCTGGTTCGGCAGCTTCGTGGCGGGCATTGCCGTCTACAAGGCGCTCATGTCCCTGGACTTCGACCCGGTTTTCGCGGTCATTTGGCTTGCCTGGGCGATCATGTGGCTGTGCCTGTTCCTGCAGCACGCGCTGGGCGTGAGCAGGCTGGGGCGCATCGACCTGCAACGTTTCGCCGGATGGCTGCTGGTCAGCGCCGGCATCCCGTCGAGTACGGTGCCGGCGCTGTTCGCGCAAAACGGGTTGTGGAGCACCAGCGGCGCCGCGGCCCTCGGTGCACTTCTCGCCCTGGCCGCGGCCCTGTGCTTCAGCGCGTGGCAGGGGAGCAGGATGCCCAAGCCCGCCGCCAGCACCAGGCACCTCGCCGCGTAGGGTCAGCCGTAGGACCTAGCGTTCGCGCTGCACCCGGGTCTCGTCCCACACCGGGGTGTCGGATTCGTAGACCTTGCCGTCCGAGCCGAAGACCAGGAAGCGGTCGAAGCCGCGGGCGAACCAGCGGTCGTGGGTGACGGCCAGCACCGTGCCCTCGAACGCGTCGATGGCGCGCTCCAGCGCCTCGCCCGAATGCAGGTCGAGGTTGTCGGTGGGCTCGTCGAGCAGCAGCAGGGTGGCGCCGGAGAGCTGCAGCAGCAGGATCTGGAAGCGCGCCTGCTGGCCGCCGGAGAGCGAATCGAATTTCTGCTCGGACTGGCCAGCCAGCCCGTAGCTGTCCAGCGCGCCGGCGGCCGCCTCGCGCGGCAGGCCAGAGCGGTGTTCGTCGCCGCGGTGCAGGATCTCCAGCAGGGTGCGCCCGAACAGATCCGGGCGCGAGTGCGTCTGGGCGAAGTAGCCCGGGCGGATGCGGGCGCCGAGCTTCACGGTGCCGGCGTGCTGAACCGGTTCGATGACCACGTCGGACACCGGCAAGTGCTCGCGCTCCGGGTCCGTGCCGCCGGAGGCCAGCAGGCGCAGGAAGTGCGACTTGCCCGAACCGTTGGAGCCGAGCACACCCACGCGGTCCCCGAACCAGATCTCCGCGTCGAAGGGCTTCATCAGGTTGGTCAGCTCAAGCTTTTCCGCGACCACGGCACGCTTGGCGGTGCGCCCGCCCTTCAGGCGCATGTTCACGTTCTGCTCCAGCGGGATGGCCTGCGGAGGGCCGGCCTCCAGGAACTTCTCCAGCCGGGTGGTCGCGGCCTGGTAGCGGTTGGCCATGTCGGAGCGGAACGCTGCCTTGGTCTTGTACATGTTCACCAGCTCCTTGAGCTTGGCGTGCTCCTCGTCCCAGCGCTTGCGCAGCTCCTCGAAGCGTTCGTTGCGCTCCTTGCGGGCCTCCACATAGGAGCCGAAGGCGCCGCCGTGCACCCAGGCGGTGGCCCCGCCGTGGCCCGGCTCCAGGGTCACGATGCGGGTGGCGGCGTTGTTCAGCAGCTCGCGGTCGTGGCTGATGAACAGCACGGTCTTGTTGGAGCGAGACATGGTGTCCTCGAGCCAGCGCTTGCCCGGCACGTCCAGGTAGTTGTCCGGCTCGTCGAGCAGCAGCAGTTCGTCATTGCCTTCGAAGAGCGCTTCGAGGACCAGGCGCTTCTGCTCGCCGCCGGACAGCGTGCGGGCCAACCGGTCGCCGGCCTTGTCGAAGCCGACGCCCAGGGCGGCCATGCAGACCTTGTCCCAGGTGGTTTCCAGTTCGTAGCCGCCGGCGTCGCCCCATTCGATGATCGCCTCGGCGTAGCGCATGTGGACTTTCTCGTCCTCGCTGGTGAGCATCTTGGCCTCGTATTCGGCGACCTTTGCGGCGGCCTGGGCCAGAGCCGGGGCGGCGGTGGACAGCAGCAGGTCCTTCACCGTGGACTCGTCGCGCACCTGCCCGACGAACTGGCGCATGATGCCCAGGGTGCCGGTGCGGTTGATGGAGCCTTCGTCGGCTTTCAGGTCGCCGGCGATGATCTTGAACAGGGTTGTCTTGCCGGTGCCGTTGGGACCGATCAGCGCCGTCTTGGAACCGGCGGTGACCTTGAAGGTCACCCCGCCCAGCAGCTGGGTGCCGTCGGAAAGGAAATACTGGATGTCTGTCACGTCAATATGAGCCACCCGGCAATCTTATCGGGCTTTGACCGGTTCGTTCCCGTTGCCGTTCAACCAGCTCGGTTAGCGTGGTGCCATGCAGATCGAGTTGGAAATCTATGGGGCGCTTCATGCCTGCTGCCACCCGGGGTTCGAGGTGGGTCAGCAGGTGCAGTGGGAGATTGCCAGGCTCCGCCATCCGGATGGCACCGTGGTCTACGAACTGAATGACCATGACACGCTCAGCGAATCAGGGGTGCCGGTCGCGGCGGTTCACGGCACGGTGAAGGAGATCCACTACATCGACCGCCGCTACGAGCCGGCCATCGGCGATCCGGTCCAGCTGCTGCCGACCGGGGAGCCTGCCCGGATCACCTCGACCACCAGCGTTCCGGCGGGCACTGACTTCGACCACGACCTGATCCATGTCACCCTGAAGCTGCAGGACCCCGGGCAGCTGCCGGACATCTGCGACTGGGATCCGCAATTGGAATGCCCGGCGGAGCCGGGAGTGCGCGAATTCGCCGCCCTGGCGCAGTTCGAATCCAGTCCTGCAGCCGACCAATTGCGTGAACTCGCTGCCGATGTGGCGCAGCGTTACGGCCACGTGGCGGAGGTGCGGATCGACGCTGCAGGTTGGGGATCGCTCCTGCCCAGGGCCCGGGGAGCAGCCGCGGTGCACTGGCGGCTTGATTTCACCGACATCCCGGCACAGCTGCTGTTGCGGATTGCCGGCGTCGAATGGACCTTCCTGCTGGACGAGCCGTCGATCATGCAGCTGGGACAGATCGTGGAGGCGGTCGCCGCCGGGTGCCTTCGCGACGAGCAACGGGCAACGGGTGCCAGCCTGCTCCTTGAGATGAGCATCGACCTGGCCGACGGCACCACGCTGACCCAACGGGACGCAATTCAGGGTGCTGCCGCGCGGGATTCATTCTCGGTCGTCGGTCCGGTGGGCGAGCGGTTGGCTCGAAGCGGCACATTCACGCCCTGGGTTTAGCGGCTGTCTGCCTGCCGCGGGGTGCGGTCCGCCGAAAACGACGATAGGCGGACACCCGCGCGTCGCCTGGTGTTCGCCAGCTGGTTGCAAAGGCTTGAGACTCTTGGGAGGCCATCTTGAGCAAACACTAAGCTATTTTTTTGGGGGACTACCCACGTGAATCGAACCGCAAAGAGGTCAGCAGGCATTATCGCCGCGCTGGCATTGGGGGCCGGCGGTCTGGCGCCGCTGACACTGTCCGCAGCCGCCAGCGCGGACACCGGGAACTATTTTGAACGCACCGCCACCTACCCGGTTTACCAGAACCACCCCGAGGGGGCCGCGGCTGAGACCGCCGCGGAAATCTCCACCGTTTCCGCAGACGGCACAACGCTGATCTACACCGACGCGGTGTCCCGCCGGATCGGGTTCGTCGATATCTCGGACGCTTCGAATCCAGCGGGCTTGGGAACCCTTCCGCTGCACCAGCTGGGCAGCGCCGAGGACGAGCCGACCAGCGTCGCCGCCTACGGCGAGTACGTGCTCGTGGTCGTCAACACCTCCAAGAGCTACACCGACCCGTCGGGCCGCGTGGACGTGGTGCGCATCGCGGATCGCAAACTTGTGCACAGCATCGAGCTGTCCGGGCAGCCCGACTCCATCGCCCTGTCCGCCGACGGCGCCTACGCGGCGATCGCCATCGAGAATGAACGCGATGAAGATGCCGGGGACGGCGGACTGCCGCAGGCTCCGGCCGGTTCGGTGGCCATCCTCGATCTGCTGGGCGGCACCCCGGACGAATGGACGCTTCGCGAAGTTCCGCTGACCGGCGGCACCCGCGAAAAGCCGGTAGCCCTCGACCAGCTTGCCCAGGCCGGACTTGATACCCCGCAAGATCCGGAACCCGAATATGTCACTATCAATGACCGCAACCAGGTGGCGGTAACCCTCCAGGAAAACAATGGCATTGTCCTCATCGACCTGCCGACCGGAAAGATCACCAAGGCGTTCAGCGCCGGATCCGTGGATCTGGACGGCATCGACACGCAAGACGACGGAAAACTCGACCCCAGCGGTTCGCTTCAGGGAGTTCCCCGCGAACCGGATGCCATCGGATGGATCCAGGACCGCTACCTTGCGACCGCCAACGAGGGGGATTGGAAGGGCGGCAGCCGCGGCTTCACGATTTTCGATTCCCTCACCGGCGAACCGGTGTGGGACGCCGGAAACCGTTTTGAGCACCTCGCGCTGTCCCAGGGGTTGTTCCCCGAAGGCCGCGCAGGCAAGAAGGGCACCGAGCCCGAAGGCCTGGCCGTGCATGAGTACCGGGGTGTCGAGTACGGCTTCGTCGCCTCCGAACGCGGAAATTTCGTGGCGGTCTACGACCTGAGCGACCCGCGCGAGCCGAAATACCTGCAGACGCTGCCCACCACCAATGGTCCCGAAGGGATCCTTCCGATCCCGGGCCGCGACCTGCTCGCCGTCTCCTCGGAAACCGACGAGGCCGACGAGGGTGTGCGTTCGGCGCTGACCCTGTTCAGTTTCGGTGCCGCCGCGCCGCAGTTCCCGCAGCTGTCTTCCGATCCGTCCGCTCCGGTGCCCTTTGGAGCGCTCAGCGGGCTGAGCGCCGACCCGGAGGCTGCGCACCAGATTTTCGCGGTCAGTGACAATGCCTACGAACCGCTGATCTACACCATCGATGCCGGCCGGGGGCTGGTCACGGGCTCCCTGCCGGTGACCGAGGACGGCGCCCCGGCGAAATTGGACCTGGAAGGCATCTCCGCCCGTGCAGGGGGCGGCTTCTGGGCGGCCAGCGAGGGAGCCGAGGGCGCGGGCAACACGCTGGTGCGCATCGATGCCGACGGCGCGGTCGCCGAGCGGGTGCAGCTGCCGCAGGACATCGTCGGGACGTTGAAGGGCCAGGGGTTGGAAGGAGTTGCGGCCTTCGGCGCGGGGGAGGCGGAAGAAGTGGTCTTCGCCCTGCAGCGCGAGGTGGCGGGCGAGGACTTCGTCCGCATCGGGCGCTACCTTCCAGACAGCGGAGAATTCTCCTGGTACGGCTACCTGCTGGAGGATGCCGGGGACGACGGGAGCTGGAACGGGCTCTCGGAGATCACCCGGCTCTCGGACGGCAGCTTTGCGGTGATCGAGCGCGACAAGCGCATCGGCGAGAACGCCAAGCTGAAGGCCGTATACCAGTTCGCCCTGCCCGAAACCTCGGCCAGCGCGCCAAACGACACGGTTCCCCTGCTGGAGAAGAAGCTGACGGTGGACGTCCTGCCGGTGCTGGAGCGGACCAACGGCCGGACCCAGGAAAAGCTTGAAGGCCTCACTGTCGCCGGCAACGGCCAGGTCTACGTGGTGACGGACAACGACGCGGTGAAGGACGCCAGCGGGGAAACCGTCTTCGCCAGCCTCGGGGCCGAGGCCGAAGTCTTCGCCCTGGCGCCTGCGTCGAGTACCGCCCCGACCGAATCTGCGGCGCCCACCGCATCCTCGACTCCCACCGATTCGGCTGCACCGAGCACCTCGCCGTCGAGCACTCCGTCCACCAGCGAGGGCACGGGTGACGGCTCAGCGGGCGCGCCGGACGCCGGGGAAACCTCGGCCGCGGAACCAGCCACGGATGGCCTGGCGCAGACAGGGGTGGGCAGCCTGTGGTTCCTGCCCCTGGGTCTGGTCCTGGCTGGGCTCGGCGTGGCCGCAGCCCTGAAGGCACGCGGCACTGCACGCGGGCACTGACAACCGAGAATAGCGGGGACCGGGGTGGCTGCCGACAGCCGCCGCGGTCCCCGCTTCATGCGTGGCATGCTTCTATACTGGCATGATGCAGATCACCGTGATCCTCGACCCCGCCGAGCAGGCCTGCTGCGGTCAGGCGCTGGGCCTCGGCCAGCGTGTCGAGTGGGTGCTGGCCTACGTCACGCGCGGTGAACAGCCCTATTACATGTGTGATCAGCACGAGCAGTTCGCCGTCCATGGCGCGAAGACCAGGACCGTCAGCGGTTCTGTTGCGGCGATCCGCGAGCTGGCCATCCACCCCTCACGCCCCGATGGCACGCCAGTGCGCCGCGTCTGGCGTTCGCTGTCCACGCTGCCCGATGGAGTGGACTATGACAGCGACGGCATCGAAATCGACCTGCTGGTCGATCACGGTCAGCAGTTGCCCGAGCTGTTCAGCTGGCCGCGCCGTTAGTTGTACTTGTAGAAGCCTTCGCCGGCAGCGGCGCCCAGCTTGCCCTTCTCGATGTACTCGCTCTTGAGCATGGCGGCGAACTTCTGGCTGGTCTCGTCACCCCTGCTGGAGATGTTGTAGGCGGTGTTCAGTCCGACGATGTCGTAGATCTCGAATGGCCCCTTCGGGGCGCCGGTGCCCAGCTTCCAGGTTTTGTCGATCGTCGGTGCGTCGGCCACGCCGTTGACCAGCAGGTGGCTTGCGGCCTGGAGGAACGGGACCAGCAGGGAATTGAGCAGGTAGCCCGGCTGCTCCTTGAGGACGCGGATGGCCACGAGGCCGGTGCGTTCGGCGAAGTCGACCACGGCGTCGTAGGCTTCGCTGCCGGTGAGCTCGGTGCCCATGACTTCTCCGGTGTTGTTCTGCCAGACGTGGTTGGCGTAGTGCAGGGCCAGGAATTTCTCCGGGCGCCCGGTGTGCGGTGCGATGGCCGAAGGCAGCAGGGTGGAGGAGTTGGTGGCGAACACGGTGTTCTCCGGCGCCACGGCCGCCAGGGCCTCGTAGGTGGCCTGCTTGATGTCGAGTGATTCCGGGACGGCCTCGATGACCAATTCTGCGTCCTTCACCGCATCGGCCAGATCCGTGGTGAGCCGGATGGATTCGCGCGCCGCCTGGGCCTTGGCGCGGTCTCCCGCATCGAAGAAGTCAGCATAGGTCTGCACCAGGGAATCCAGCCGGTGGTTGGCGGCCTCCAGGGCTTGTGCGGTGATGTCGTATCCGACAACAGGCAGGCCGTGATAAGCGGTCTGGAAGATGATCTGCGAGCCCAGCACGCCGGTGCCCAGGACTGTGGTGTTGGTGAGGATCATGGTTTACCCCGATTCCGCCGGCAGGTGCTGGCAAGTATTTTCTGCGCGACGGCCGCCGCGCCGCCAACCACTAATTTACTGATTGGTAACTTCATTGTGCGACACCCTTCGGCCGGCCGCAACGTTCTGTGAGGCGAAGAACGAGGTGCTGGGGTGCAGGCCACGTTGCAGGGCAGGCAAAAGGGCATCCGGAGCGCGCCCGGATGCCCTTCAGTTCTGAAGCCTTAGGCGGTCTTCTTCTTCAGCACCACGGCGGCAACTGCGGCAACGATCAGCGAGATGATCAGGAAGTTGCGGCCCTTGTGGCTCTGCTTCGGAGCCAGGGTCTTCTGCGCGCTCTTCACCGCATTTTCCACCGACGCGCGGGTGCGCTTGGCCGCCTTGGACTTGCCGGTCACGCTCTCAACGAGGTTCGCCCCTGCATGGCTGATGGCCTCGACGTTCACGCCGGAAATCGCGTTGTTCCAGGTTTCACGCAGCTCCTCCGGCAGCTCCTCCTTGGCGGACTTGGCGAGCTTGGCCAGCGACTTCTCTACTTCCTTGAAATTCTTGGCGGTCTTCGACATAACTTCCTCTCGGTTTGCCTGCGCCCATGGTTGGGACGCCGTGCGGTCGTGCCTCCAGCCTAGCCAGCACCGATAACGCGCTCAAGCACCGTTGGTTGTGCTCAGTGCGAACTCCCAGTGACTTCACGGGCGCAGCTTACGCGGCGGACTCGCCGTCCGAAGGCTGTGTGGGGTGCCGCAAGCGACGCAGCCGGGTGCGCAGCGCGCTGGCAAGGCAGAGCAGCAGCAGCAACGTGGCGACGCTGGCCACGCCGGCGAACAGGGGCGAGGATGCCTGCCACGCATAGCGGTCAATGGTGATCCAGAAGACGACCCACAGAGCACCGGCGTTCATGTAGATCCCGATGGGCTTCTTGAACGTCAGGGCGCACAGCAGCAGGCTGACCAGCAGCAGCACCAGGGCCGCGATTCCCTTGAACATCAACCGGTTCGAGTCCACGCCTAGGGCCGCGAGCCAGGCCGCGGCCTCGCCGAGCACGATGATGCCCAGCCACCCGGTGAACAGCCCGAAGCTGGAGCGGGTGATCCAGCGGTCCATGTTGTTGCGCAGCGTGACGCGGTCGATCATCACGGCGATCCGTGTCAGCGCCAAGAGCATGAGCAGGGCGAACAGCAGGCTGAAACCCATCCGGTCGCGCTGCAGCAATTGCAGCCACAAGGCATTGAACAGGACCAGCGCGAGAACCCAGGGACGCAGCTTGCCGTGCAGGTCCGTGTGCCTGGCGGTGGGCATGCATTGCCACACCGCGTAGATGCCCAAGCCCGCCATCAGGGCGAACCAGGGCAGCTGCCCCACCAGGGGGACCGCCATGACCGTGGCATCGGGCTCCAGCCAGCCGCCGGCGATCTGGCCCAGGTGCGAGCCGCGGATGGCTCCGGTGCCGAACACGGCCCAGCCCAAGGCCGCGAAAATGACCAGAGCGTAACAGATCGACACTAGTGGTGTCGCATTTTGCCGGGGCTTGGTCATGGCATCCCTTATCCGATACTTCGTCTCGAATCCGAAACTACCACGGCTGTGCGGAGATTGCCTTGCGGCGCGGCAGGTGGCGATAAGCTGGTTCGATGACGCAATCATCACAGTGGGTCCGCGAGGCCATCTCCCTGCTGGACGCCGATGCAAACCGCAGCGCCGACACCCATCTGCACCGCTTTGAACTGCCCAAGCAATGGGGGATCGAGCTGTACCTGAAGGACGAATCGGTGCACCCCACCGGATCGCTCAAGCACCGCCTGGCGCGCTCGCTGATCCTCTAGGGCCTGGTGAACGGCAAGATCCGCGAGGGCACCACGCTGGTGGAGGCCTCCAGCGGCTCCACCGCGGTTTCCGAAGCGTATTTCGCCCGCATGCTGGGCCTGGAATTCATTGCCGTGGTGCCGAAGTCCACGAGCACCGAGAAAATCGAGCTCATCGAGTTCTACGGCGGGCGCTGCCACCTGGTGGACCAGGCCGGGCAGGTCGACGCGGCGGCCCGCGAGCTGGCCGCCGGCCCCGGCGGCTACTACCTGGACCAGTTCACCTTCGCCGAGCGGGCCACCGACTGGCGCGGCAACAACAACATCGCCGAATCGGTGTTCGCGCAGATGAGCGCGGAGCGCTACCCGATCCCGAGCTGGATCGTGGTGGGCGCCGGCACCGGAGGCACCAGCGCGACCTTCGGGCGCTTCGTGCGCTACAAGCGCCACGACACCAAGGTCGCCGTGGCGGATCCCGAGGGCTCCTCCTTCTACGAGGGCTGGCGCACCGGCAACATGGGCTACTCCACCGGCGTGGGCTCGCGGATCGAGGGCATCGGCCGCCCGAGCGTCGAGCCGTCCTTCGTGCCCGGGGTCATCGACGAGATGATCCAGGTGCCCGACGCCGGCTCGCTGGCCGCCATGCGTCTGCTGCGCGCCAAGACCCGCTACTTCGCCGGCGGCTCCACCGGCACCAACCTCTACGCCGCGTTCCAGATCATCGCCGGTATGCTCCAGCGCGGGGAGCGCGGCAGCATCGTCACGCTGATCTGCGACTCCGGCGAGCGCTACGCCAACACCTACTACAACGACGACTGGCTGGCCGACCAGGGCCTGGACCTGGCCCCGCACACCGCGGTGCTGGAACGCTTCCTGGCCGAAGGGATCTGGGAGGACTAGGACTCGCTGGGCCGGCGCGCGGGCATCAGCCCCACGGTTTTCTTGCGCTGGTGCACGGAGAAGTAGCACAGCCCCTGCTCGCCGGCGACGAAGCGGCGCCGGGCCCTGGCCGGCAGGTAGACGACGTCGCCGACCGCCAGTTGCACGGTGGTTCCCTCGCCGTGCAGCGTGCCCGACCCGGCGACCACGTGCAGCAGCACGTCCAGCTCCGGGCCCGCATGCTCGCCGATCTCGGCCCCCGGGGCCAGCGCGATCACGTTCGCGTCCAGGTCCCGCTGGCCCGGTTCAAGTTTCCACAGCGCCCCGTTGCGGCCGGCCGCCTGGGCGGCGAGGTCTGCGGTGTTGGCCATGCGGTGCGGGACCGGGGGCATGCTGGTCATGGGGAGCTCCTGTTCAGCGCCGGAATTCGAGCCGGTGCGCGGCTGTCATCTGTGCACCCAGCATAACCGCGCAGCGCGGACGCGGTCGTAGGATGGGACCATGAGTGAACACCCCTCCGCAGCCGCCCACGCCCAGACCCAGGCGGACTTCGCCGCGAACCTCGCCTCGGTGCGCGAGCGGATCGCCCGTGCGGAGCAGGCCGCGGGCCGCGCGCCGGGCAGCGTGCGCCTGCTGCCGGTCACCAAGACCGTGCCCTCGCAGCGGCTGCGCCTGGCGATCGCCGCCGGCGTGGACTGGCTGGGGGAGAACAAGGTGCAGGAGGCGCTGCAGAAATCCGAGGAGCTGGCGGATTTGCCGCAGCTGAAGTACTCGGTGATCGGGCACCTGCAGACCAACAAGTCCAAGTACGTGGCGCGCTTCGCCCACGAGTTCCAGGCGCTGGACAACCTGCGCCAGGCCGAGGCGCTGCAGCGCCGCCTGGAGCTGGAGGACCGCACCCTGGACGTGTTCGTGCAGGTGAACACCTCCGGAGAGGAATCCAAGTTCGGCATGCCGCCGGAAGATGCGCCCGGCTTCGTTAAGCAGCTGCCGGCCTTCGACCGGCTGCACGTCAAGGGCCTGATGACCCTGGCGATCTTTTCCACCGACCACGCGGCGGTGCGCCGCTGCTTCCAGACGCTGCGGGCGGTGCGCGATACCGTGCGCGAGACCGATGAGCGGATCGCGGAGCTGTCCATGGGCATGAGCGGCGACTTCGAGCTGGCCATCGCCGAAGGCGCCACCGTGGTGCGCGTGGGGCAGGGCATCTTCGGGGCCCGCGCGCTGCCCGACTCGCACTACTGGCCCGGGTTCGCCGGCTGAGCTGCCCGCGCAAGCGCCTGTGACCTGAGAAGCAGCGGGGTATCTCGAAAAACACTTAGCCCGCAGGGCGCTGGCGCAGTAGGGTGAAAGTGACACCGTCACTGTTCCAAAGGAGCTGTTTTGCCTACCGTCGCCGAACACATCATCGACCAGCTCGACGCCCAGGGGGTCCGCCGGATCTACGGCATTCCCGGGGACTCGCTCAACGGCTTGACCGACGCGCTGCGGGTCAACGGGCAGATCGAATGGATCCACCACCGCCATGAGGAAGCCGCCGCGTTTGCTGCCGCGGCCGAAGCGGAGATCACCGGGAACCTGGCCGTCTGCGTGGGATCCTGCGGGCCGGGCAACCTGCACCTGATCAACGGGCTGTACGACGCGCAGCGCTCACGGGTTCCGGTGCTGGCCATCGCCGCCCACATCCCCACCGAGGAAATCGGCTCCAGCTACTTCCAGGAAACCCATCCCGTGGAAGTCTTCCGCGGCTGCTCGGTGTACGCCGAACAGGTCTCGGACCCCAAGCAGATGCCGCGCATGCTGCGCATCGCGATGCGCGAGGCCATCGAGAAGCGCGGCGTCGCCGTGCTGGTGATCTCCGGGGACGTGGCCCTGTCGGCCATGGAGCGCAGCGAAACCCACGCCATCGTGAAAACCAACCCGCGCATCCTGCCCGACGAGCAGGAGCTGGAGCGCGCCGCGGAGATCCTGGAATCTTCCCGCAAGGTCACCATCCTCGCCGGAGCCGGCACCGCCGGTGCCCACGACCAGGTCATTGCCCTGGCCGACAAGCTGGCTGCTCCCGTCGTGCATGCGCTGCGCGGCAAGGAGCACATCGAATACGACAACCCCTTCGACGTGGGGATGACCGGACTGCTCGGTTTCGCCTCGGGTGCCAAGGCCATCGCCGAATGCGAGGTGCTGCTGATGCTGGGCACCGACTTCCCGTACCAGCAGTTCTATCCCCAGCAGGCGACCATCATCCAGGTGGACATCCGCGGCGAGCAGATCGGCCGGCGCACCCGGGTGGACGTCCCGCTGGTGGGCACCGTGAAGGACACGGCCGCCGCGCTGGCGGCGCTGCTGCCGGTGCAGACCCACCGCAAGCACCTGGACACCGCGCTGGAGCACTACCGCAAGACCCGCGCCAAGCTCGACGAGCTGGCCACGGAATCCAAGCCGGGCGCGGCGATCCACCCCCAGTACCTGGCCCGGCTGATCGACCAGGCGGCGGACGACGACGCGATCTTCACCGCGGATGTGGGTTCCCCGGTGATCTGGGCGGCCCGCTACCTGTCCATGACCGGCAAGCGCCGGGTGCTGGGTTCCTTCAACCACGGCTCCATGGCCAACGCGCTGTGCCATGCGCTGGGCGCCCAGGCCATCGACCGCTCGCGCCAGGTCATCGCCTTCGCCGGAGACGGCGGGCTGGCCATGATGCTCGGCGAGCTGCTGACCGCGACGCAGAACAAGCTGCCGGTCAAGGTCGTGGTCTTCAACAACTCCTCGCTGAACTTCGTGGAACTTGAAATGAAGGCCGCGGGCTTTGTCACCTACGCCACCGAGCTGCAGAACCCGGACTTCGGCGCGCTGGCCAACGCCGCGGGGCTCAAGGGCTACCGGGTGGCCGACTCGTCCCAGCTGGAAGGATCCGTCAAGGAATTCCTGGCCCACGACGGGCCTGCGGTGCTGGATGTCGTCACCGACCGCCAGGAGATGTCCATGCCGCCGGCGATCAAGCTGGAACAGGCCAAGGGTTTCGCGCTCTACGCCATTCGCACCGTCATGTCCGGGCGTGGCGATGAGCTGCTGGATCTGGCCAAGACCAATTGGCGGCAGATGTTCTAGGTTTTAATTGCCTATGCTTAATGCTGGTGCCGTGGATTCGGCGCCGGCATTTTGCATGTGATCTTCAGAAAGAGGCGTAGGCGCTTTGACTTCGCAACCGGCCGCGGCCCACGCGGCAACCACCGAGGACTTCTCCCACAACCTGGCAGCGGTGCGCGAGCGGATCGCGCGGGCGGCCCGCTCGGTGGGCCGCGACCCGGAATCGGTTCGACTGCTGCCGGTCACCAAGACCATCCCGGCCGAACGGCTGCGCCTGGCCATCGCCGCCGGCGTGGACACGCTGGGGGAGAACAAGGTCCAGGAAGCGCACGCCAAGTACGAGGAGTTCAAGCAGGACTACCCGCACCTGCGCTACTCGGTGATTGGGCCGTTGCAGCGCAACAAGGCGAAGTTCGTGGCGCAGTTCGCCGACGAGTTCCATGCCCTTGATTCGCTCCGGCTCGCCGAAACCCTGCAGAACCGGCTGGAGGCCGAAGACCGGTCCCTGGAGGTCTTCCTCCAGGTGAACACCTCCGGGGAGGAGTCGAAGTCCGGCATCGAGGCAACGGAAGCCGCGGAACTGCTGGCCGCGCTGAAGCCGCTGGACCGGTTGAAGCCCGTCGGCCTGATGACCATGGCGGCGAACACCACCGACGAGGCCTCCATCCGCGCCAGCTTCACCCTGCTGCGCGAGACGCTTGCCGAGCTGCAGGCCGCCGGAGCCCCTGAGGAATTCACCCAGCTGTCCATGGGCATGAGCGGCGACTTCGAGATCGCCATCCAGGAAGGCGCTACGGTCGTTCGTGTGGGCCAGGGGATCTTCGGGGCCCGTCAGTACCCTGCCTAGGGACTTCTGGGTCCGTCCTCGCGCACTGCTCCGCGTGCGGGCACCCCTTGGCCTATGGCGTCTTTGTATGCACACGCAGGATGTTTCCACACCGTGCCCTGGACCGACCCAAATTGTCGGTTGGGCGGCGGATACTACATCTAGGTACAGACACTTCAGCCAGGGCACAAGTTGACGGGGGCGAAACACGCCGAGGAACTTCTCACACTAAGTATTTTTAACCCACACAGCCGATATCCCAAGCTGTGGACAAAGCATGCTGGACCGCGAGAAATCAAGGTTTAAACAGTGGGCAATATCCACAATTCCTGTGGACTCCGCTGCAGGGGGATGAAATCGTCGTAATACATCATCTTGTGGCCGCTTGACCGGCCGGACACAAGATGTAGTATTGAATCCGATGGCGCGACAGGCGCCGGAAACACCACGAAGTTTAACTTCGGGGCATCCGAGAGGTTGGTCCGCACCGCCGTGAAAACGGTGCGAAGACGGACCAAAACTAGGACTTTTTAAAGGGGATCAGGGACTATGTCCATCACGGTTTACACGAAGCCTTCATGCGTGCAGTGCAACGCCACCTACCGCGCATTGGACAAGAAGGGTGTCGAGTACAACAAGGTCGATATCTCTCAGGATGCTAACGCCTTGGAGCACGTACGTGGCCTTGGATACATGCAGGCACCAGTTGTCGTGACCGACAACGATCACTGGTCCGGATTCCGCCCGGACAAGATCGCTCTGCTGGCTCCGGCGAACTAACCAGATACCGAAACCAATCGGTACTCAATCCGCTCTTTTTGCAGTGGAGGCGAAATACCATGCCACCGACAGCTCTTGCCGACAGGCAACATGCTGAGGCACACGAACCAGTGGTGTACACCGATTCGAAGCTGATTTATTTCTCTTCGATATCGGAGTACACCCGTCGGTTCGTTGAAAAACTCGAGATGGATTCGGCGCGAATACCGCTCTACGGCTACGAACCGAAACTCATCACCACAGCTCCGTACGTTCTGCTGATTCCTACCTATGGGGGAGACGGCGGCAAACGTTCAATCCTTCCGCAGATCATGAAATTTCTCGGGTATGAAGAGAACCGCAAGAACCTACGCGGCGTCATCGGAGCAGGCAACACAAACTTCGGCGAGTACTACTGCATTGCTGCCAAGCGAATTGCGGCCAAATGCGATGTGCCCGTACTTTATACATTCGAACTCATGGGAACGCAGGAAGATGTTCTCAAAGTCAAAGAAGGGCTTGAAACCTTTTGGAAACCAGCATCGCAGAAGCAGCAGGAACGATGAAGGACACTAAGGAGCTCCCCGCTCAGTTCCAGGGGTTGAGCTACAACGACCTCAACGCCATGCTGAACCTCTACGGTCCAGATGGAAAGATCCAGTTCGAGGTGGATCGCTATGCGGCTCGCCAGTACTTCCTGGATCACGTGAATAACAACACCGTGTTCTTCCATGATCTGGATGAGAAGCTCGAATACCTGGTCAAGCACGAATACTACGAGCGTGAAACCCTCGACCAGTACTCGATGAACTTCATCCGCGATCTGTTCAAGCACGCTTTCTCCAAGAAGTTCCGTTTCGAGACCTTCCTGGGTGCCTTCAAGTTCTACACCTCGTACACCCTGAAGACCTTTGACGGCAAGCGCTACCTGGAACGCTACGAGGATCGTGTCTGCATGGTTGCCTTGCACCTTGCTCGCGGTAACGAAGAACTGGCCACCCAGCTCGTCGATGAAATCATCGAAGGCCGCTTCCAGCCGGCCACCCCGACCTTCCTCAACGCCGGCAAGGCACAGCGTGGCGAATTGGTCTCCTGCTTCCTGCTTCGCATCGAAGACAACATGGAGTCGATTGCCCGTGCGGTGAACTCCTCACTGCAGCTGTCCAAGCGTGGCGGCGGCGTGGCCCTGGCCCTGACCAACCTGCGCGAGCACGGTGCCCCGATCAAGCAGATCGAGAACCAGTCCTCCGGCGTCATCCCTGTGATGAAGCTTCTGGAAGACTCCTTCTCCTATGCCAACCAGCTGGGCGCACGCCAGGGTGCCGGTGCTGTCTACCTGAACGCACACCACCCGGACATCTACCGTTTCCTCGACACCAAGCGCGAAAACGCCGACGAGAAGATCCGTATCAAGACCCTGTCGCTGGGTGTTGTCATTCCTGACGTCACCTTCGAACTTGCCCGCAAGAACGAGGACATGTACCTGTTCAGCCCGTACGACGTCGAGCGCGTCTACGGCAAGCCGTTCAGCGAAATCTCGGTCACTGAGAAGTACACCGAGATGGTCGACGATTCGCGCATCAAGAAGACCAAGATCAACGCCCGCGAGTTCTTCCAGACTCTCGCCGAGATCCAGTTCGAATCCGGTTACCCGTACATCATGTTCGAAGACACGGTGAACAAGGCCAACCCGATCGAGGGCCGCGTCTCCATGTCGAACCTCTGCTCGGAAATCCTGCAGGTCTCCTCGCCGTCGGAGTACAACGACGACCTGAGCTACAAGACCGTGGGCAAGGACATCTCCTGCAACCTGGGTTCGATGAACATCGCCAAGGCCATGGACGGCAAGAACCTGGCCAAGTCCGTAGACATCGCCATTCGCGCGCTGTCCGCAGTCTCCGACATGTCCTACATCGACTCCGTTCCTTCGATTGCCGATGGAAACAAGAAGTCGCACGCCATCGGCCTGGGCCAGATGAACCTGCACGGCTTCCTGGCTCGCGAACGCATCTACTATGGTTCCGAAGAAGGCATCGACTTCACCAACATCTACTTCTACTCGATTCTGTTCCACGCGCTGACCGCGTCGAACAAGATCGCGATTGAACGCGGTGAGGTCTTCGACAACTTCGAGAACTCGAAGTACGCATCGGGCGAATTCTTCGACAAGTACATCGACGTGGAATGGGCTCCTGCCACCGAGCGTGTGCGCGAGCTGTTCGACGGCATGCACATTCCCACCCAGGAAGACTGGATTGCGCTGAAGAAGTCGGTCATGGAACACGGCATCTACAACCAGAACCTGCAGGCCGTGCCGCCGACCGGTTCGATCTCCTACATCAACAACTCGACTTCGTCGATCCACCCTGTTGCTGCAAAGGTCGAAATCCGCAAGGAAGGCAAGATCGGCCGTGTCTACTACCCAGCCCCGTACATGAACAACGACAACATCGAGTTCTACGAGGACGCGTACGAGATCGGTTACGAGAAGATCATCGACACCTACGCCGCTGCTACCCAGCACGTCGACCAGGGCCTGTCGCTGACCTTGTTCTTCAAGGACACCGTCACCACCCGTGATATCAACAAGGCCCAGATCTACGCATGGCGCAAGGGTATTAAGACCCTGTACTACATCCGCCTGCGCCAGCTGGCTCTCGAAGGCACCGAAGTGGAAAACTGCGTTTCCTGCATGCTGTAAAGCCTCGTGATATGCGCTGACTAGAGTTTAGCCAGCATTAACAGCTAGTCGCTGAACCCCAAGCGGGTTTGGCGACTTGCTGTGCTTAAATGCCTAGTCAGGAATGGTTTGTGATCTTTCTCTTTGAGGTGTCGCGACACTGCTCGCAGGTAGGTTAACGGCCAATTTTAGGGGTAGAGTTGATTGCGACGTTAGAGCTGCAGGCTGAGTTGCTATGCAGCAATGCAAGTGGCAAATAAGGGAACAAATGACCGAAAAGCTTAAGCTCGCCCACAAGGTTGAAGCGATCAACTGGAACCGTATCCAGGATGACAAGGACGTGGAGGTCTGGAACCGACTCGTCAATAACTTCTGGCTTCCGGAGAAGGTGCCGCTGTCCAACGATATCCAGTCGTGGGCAACCCTGACCGAGGACGAGAAGTTGCTGACCATGCGCGTCTTCACCGGCTTGACCCTGCTCGACACCCTTCAGGGCACCGTCGGCGCAGTATCGCTGATCCCGGATGCCATCACCCCTCACGAAGAGGCCGTGTACACCAACATCGCCTTCATGGAGTCGGTGCATGCCAAGAGCTACTCCTCGATCTTCTCCACCCTGGCTTCCACCAAGGAAATCGACGAGGCCTTCCGCTGGTCGACCGAGAACGTGAACCTTCAGAAGAAGGCTCAGATCATCGAGAGCTACTACTACGGTGATGACCCGCTCAAGCGCAAGATCGCTTCGACTCTGCTCGAATCGTTCCTGTTCTACTCCGGCTTCTACCTGCCGATGCACTGGTCCTCGCACGCAAAGCTGACCAATACCGCTGACCTGATCCGCCTGATCATCCGTGATGAGGCAGTCCACGGCTACTACATCGGCTACAAGTTCCAGAAGGGTCTTGAAGGCCTGAGCGAAGAGCGCAAGCAGGAGCTGAAGGACTACACATTCGAGCTGCTCTTTGAGCTGTACGAGAACGAAGTCCAGTACACCCACGATCTCTACGATCCGGTAGGCCTGTCCGAGGACGTCAAGAAGTTCCTGCATTACAACGCCAACAAGGCGCTGATGAACCTGGGCTACGAGGCCATGTTCCCGTCCACGGTGACCGATGTGTCGCCAGCCATCCTGGCGGCGCTGAGCCCGAACGCCGACGAGAACCACGACTTCTTCTCCGGCTCCGGCTCGTCCTACGTCATCGGCAAGGCTGTGAACACCGAAGACGAAGACTGGGACTTCTAAGCTTTCCCTAAGTCACGGATAGCTAGCCAAATTCAAAACCCGAACCCGCGTTTCGCAGGTTCGGGTTTTGTCGTCTTGTGGTCCCGAGATGCTGCCTGGCTTCCCTTGTAAAGTTGCTTAGAAATTTGTGCCGACAGCTTCAGCTTAAAAAATAGTATACGGATCGTTCTCTAAGTCCTAGCATGGCCTCATGGAAAAACCGCAGATCCTGCCTTTGGCATTAGCTTCCCAAAGCAACCTGAACGCCGTCGGAGGCAAGGCCGCAGGTTTGGGTGAACTGATCAGGCTGGGGGAAAACGTGCCTCCGGGGTTTGTCGTGACGACGGATGCCTACGAAGAATTCCGGTCAGTCGGCTCCACCACCGCGCTCAGCGGAACAAAACTGGCCGAAGCGATCGGAGCAGCTTACCGAGAACTAGGAAGTCCATTGGTTGCCGTCCGTTCCAGCGCGACGGCAGAAGACCTGCCGGGTTCCGCTTTCGCCGGGCAACAGGAGACATACCTGGGCATCTCGGGAGAGAGGCAGCTGCTCCAGGCTGTCGAAGACTGTTGGGCCTCCTTGTACTCCGACCGCGCCCGAGCGTATCGAAGTGAACGAAGGATCGATGAATCGGTGATGTCGATGGGCGTCGTGGTTCAGTCAATGGTGGATGCAGACTTCGCCGGGGTGATGTTCACCGCTGAGCCGGTGACCGGGGCCAGGGACCACATCGTGGTGGAATCCAACCCGGGCCTGGGCGAGGCCGTGGTTTCGGGAATGGTGACCGCAGATCGGGCGATCATTGATTCCAAGGGGAGGATCATCGAGCGCCGAGCCGGACTGGCCGGCCCTGTCATCAAGCTGAACTCCGACGGTGGAACCAGAAATGAGACTCCCGAGGAAAACCAGCAGCTTTCCAAGGAAACACTGCGCGAGATTGCGGAAGCCGGCGTTCGCATCCGCGAAGGTTTCGGCCGACCCATGGACATCGAATGGGCTGTAGCCAATGGCGATCTCCTGATCCTGCAGGCCAGGCCGATGACAGCCTTGCCTCCAGCCCCGCGCAATATCGGCCCGCTGGCACGGAAAATCGCACCGATGCTCTACGAGTTGCTGCCGCAGCGCCCCACTATATTGGAAACCGAAGCATGGATCGATGCCGGCATCGCCCCATTGGTCGCGGGTATGCTGCGCGGGATCACCGGGGTGCGCGTGGACTACTCTGCATGGCTGAAGCGCGAGAACGGGGTCGTCACCGAATTCATTCCCGTCACGCCGAAACTATCAGCGGCAACTCCGCGGAAAATAGTTCAAGCCTTTAGACAGAAAGCTCCAACCGGATCGTGGCGAAAAGATCCCTTGTATGACGAGTACCTGCGCAACTGCCGACAGCTCAACGAACTCCACGTGGGGGATCTGCCGTGGAAAGAACTGTCGGAGATTCCAGACAGGGCCACCACCAGCATGCAACTCGTGACTGAGCTGCGCGTGAAATACCTACGCCAAGCGATCCCCGCGGGAATCAAGCTGATCCTAGTACTGGCATTGGCCGGAAAGCTGTCGCAGTTTGCGGCGCTGAGCGTGACTGCTGATACCGAGACCCACCGAATCAACGACGCCCTGCAACGTATCGCTAAACTGATCGCCGAGATGCCCGGAGCCGCCCAGCTTCTGCGGGATACGGAGCCAGAATCAACAATCCAGACGCTGCGCTCGCAACCGCATATGGAAGAAATCGCTGACCAGATCGATAACTTTCTCGCTCTCTACGGCCACAGGGAATCAGCCAGCTTGCTGCTGCCGCGGGCGGCGACCTGGGGAGACGATCCAACCCCGGTATTCAACCTGCTGCGCATGCTGATCGATGGAACTGGCGCAGAAGTAGCGGAAAACGACGCCCTGGAGAATCTGCTGGCCCACCCGCTGCTAGGCAGCCGGTGGCTGGAACCGCGAATCAAACGCTGGATCAAGGGGCTGCGCGGATTCATTTCCGTGCGCGAGGACACGCATTTCGAAATCACCCGAACCATGCCGGCAGTACGCTCCGCCATCAATGAAATGGGGCGCCGGCTGCATGATGCCTCGGCCTTGGACGACCCGGGAGATATCTGGTTCGTGAACTATGACCTCCTGCTCCGCGCACCAGGTGTCGCGGTGCTCAGCGGTGGCCAACTTGCCCAGATTGCGGCCGGCCGTCGATGCCGCCATGATGAACTAGCCGGTGCTCCGATGATTTCTCCGGCCACCCTCTACGATCTGTCTCCGGTGCCAGGGGCATTGCTGCACGGCACTGGGTCCGGCGGAGGCAGGGCCAGCGGAAGTGTTCGCATCATCAATTCGCCGGAAGAGTTCGAAAAGCTGCTGCCCGGCGAAGTCCTGGTCTGTCCCGCTACCAACCCTTCATGGACTCCGTTGTTCGCCCGGGCAGCGGCGGTGGTGGTCAATCACGGTTCTGCCGCCTCCCACGCTGCCATCGTTGCCCGTGAATACCGGATCCCGGCGGTCATGGGATGCGCGAACGCCACCACCGTGTTGGCCAACGGCCAGCAAATCATCGTTGACGGCGACCGTGGTCTCGTGTTGGAGCCAGAACATGGTTGATCAGAAAGACTATCGATCCGGCCCGCGACGGCGAGGGGAGCAACTCGTCACTGCAATTCTCGATGCCGCGGCGTTGGAGCTGGCGCAGTCCGGATTCGCCGCCTTGAGCTTTGAAGCAGTAGCCCGTAGGGCCACTGCTTCCAAGGTGTCCATCTACCGGCGATGGCCGAACAAAATCGAACTGGTGCGGGCCGTCGCAGCGCACAAGGCCGTCCTGCCGGATCTGCCGGAGCAGGCTGCAACGCTTCGCCAGGACCTCCTTCTGGTGCTGCGCTCGATGGCAGCACAGATCGAAGAACCGATCGGGGAGCTGTTGCGGGGCTTGGTCATTGCGAGTTTGTCGGAACAAGCGCCGAGCATGGCGGACATGTCATGGGGGATGGGGCCCAATATGATGCATCTGGTTGCCGAGCGTGCTCAGGCGCGAGGGGAATTGGCGGAGATCCCGTCCGAACTGGTGCTTCGGGTCCCCACCGAACTGTTCAAGCAGCGTTTCATCGGTTTCAGGAAGGTTACCGACCGGTTCATTGTTGAACTTGTTGATCAGATCGCAATTCCGCTGTGGACCCTGCAAACCGGGGAACCCCACGCAAGCTAATCGCCCGGTCTTGGAAATGCGCCCGAAGCTATAGAATACGGTGAACCCAGCTGGGCGACGTACCAAGGAGTAATCATCACAAAGTCAGACGCCAGGCCTGAGCAGTTCAGCGAGCCTCAGATCCGTGCGATTCGCCGGCGGTCCATTTCAGTGCTCGCTCTGGGGCAGATACTGGGAGGGCTCGGCGGCGGCGCGACGATCACGCTAGGCTCCTTGCTTATCGTTGATGTTTCGGGCCTCGACTCGCTGGCCGGAATGGCCGCAACCATGAACACCCTCGGCGCGGCGATCATGGCGATCCCGTTGGCGATGCTGGCCCGCCGCTTTGGGCGCCGGATTTCGCTCTCCACCGGAGCCTTGATCGCGGTTCTCGGTTCGCTGCTGATCGTGACCTCTGCAATCTTGGATTTGGTGCCGCTGCTGTTTCTCGGAATGCTCGTGCTGGGAACCGCTTCGGCGATGAACCTGCAATCGCGTTTCGCGGCCACAGACCTTTCGGACGAGAAGACCAGGGGCCGGGATCTGTCCTTGGTCGTGTGGACGACAACCATCGGTGCCGTGATTGGCCCGAATCTCTTCGCCCCGGGTGAAGTAGTCTCCACTGCTTTGGGACTGCCCGCATATACCGGAGGATTCCTGATTGCCATGGCGGCGCAGTTGGCCGGCATGAGCATTTACCTCCTGGGGCTACGGCCTGACCCGATGAAGGTCGCCCTGCAGCAAAACAGCGGCAGTGTTCCGGCGATCGCGCGCCGCGGCGGAGGTTTTCATCTCCTGCGTGAGCGGCCGGCGGCTCGTCGGGCGGTAGTGACCGTTGCGTTGAGCCATGCCTACATGGTGGCTCTCATGTCCATGACCCCAGTGCATATGCAGCACCATGGGGCAACACTGACACTCATCGGATTCACCATTTCGCTTCACGTGCTGGGCATGTACACGCTGTCGCCGCTCTTCGGCTGGCTCACCGACCGGATTGGAGGGTCCCGCGTTGCCCTGATGGGGCAAGTATTGTTGATCGGGTCGAGCCTTTTCGTCTGGTTCAACCCGGAGAACCATCTCATGGTGACGGTCGCATTGGCTTTGCTGGGCCTGGGGTGGTCGGCCGCAACGGTGGCGGGCTCCACCATGGTTTCGGCAGCGGCCCCGATTCACGAACGCACAAGTCTCCAAGGAACCAGCGACCTGCTGATGAACCTGGCCGGTGCACTGGGCGGCCTCAGCGCGGGTCCACTCCTGGCGCTTTTCGGGTTCCATGGGCTGGCGTTGCTGCTGCTGGTTCTGGCATTGGTCGTAATTTTCGCGAACCGCGACGCGTTAAAACCCAAGCAACGCGTGGCCGTCTAATCTGATGTGAAGCCTTCGGCATGCGGAGCCGGGGGAGTCTGGCCGGAAACAACAACGGCGTGGGCTTCATCAATTGATGAAGTCCACGCCGTTATTTCAAAGACTCTTAGCGGGCCTGAATGTTGGTTGCCTGTGGGCCCTTTGGACCGGCTTCCAGAGTGTACTCAACGGTCTGGCCTTCTTCGAGGCTGCGGAATCCGAAGCTCTGGATAGCGCTGTAGTGTGCGAAGACGTCAGCCGATCCATCCGAAGGAGCGATGAAGCCGAAGCCCTTTTCAGCGTTGAACCATTTCACGGTGCCAGTGGCCATAGTGTTATTTCCTTATTATTCGTAGGCCACAGGGTGGCCTGGGTGCCGATCCGGAGATTCGAATCGGAAATTTTTGAGGTTACCTCGGGCAGTGCCATCCGAAACGATTCGCCTGCCGTCGATACGGGGGATCGATTACTGATTTTGCCGGTATCGGCCAAAACGGATGTCGCTGCACTGGATTAGTTATCCGCGAGATTCCGGGAGACGGACGGTGATGAACCAGTCGCATCGAAGTAGAACACGGAATCGGTTGCCATCGGACGCATTGATGCGTCTGGATAACCAGTTTGCAGTGAAGAAGAGAAGATGAAGAATTCGTTTCGGTTAGGAGCTGATCTGATCCAGGATCCGATCAGCCGATATGTGCTGCACAGACGATTTGTTGGCTGTGCTACAAATCCATACTGCTAACGCTTGTTGGCGGGTGAGTCACACCGTCAAGCGCCGAGGTAACGTAATAACTCTACCATCTGGAACCGAAGATGTCTTCGTGACCTTCCTAACGGTGTTCTGATGCTGGGGCAAATTGTGATTGGGGGTGCGAAGGTTGGCGCTTGTCTTCGGGCTAATGCACTGTCCTGCTAGCTTTTGATCGAACGGCCGGAGTGGGTTTTTCTATGGAACTCGGATTTTCAGCAGTCGATTGTGTCGCGTTGCCTGTGCCCCGAAGTCAAGGGTGCTTCCTGCGATTCAACGTACATGAGATGCTTTCCCGCGACCGGGCTTGGCCCGTTTGGCTAGGTGGCGGTTGCCTGAGGTCGAGGCGGATCCTGCGGGACCCCGTTTACAGTTCACTTATGTCGAAGTACTTTTCCAAGTCGCGGATCGCTTGAGGGAAGAAAAAGCCATGAGCGGGCTCGACAATTGCCGCGACCCTTCGCCGAACCAGCTGATCGTCAAAGGCATCGAGCTCTATGCCTTGTCGGTTGATGAACCTGGCGTCATGCTCGTTGAACGAGGGAGAGTTGACGCGAATCGTAAAAAAGATTCCCGATTTCCTCTAGTCGGCCTAGCAGCCTGCTTTTCCTGTATCGAAGACGCACATCATATTGGGTTGCCCACGCGGAGCCGGTGAGGCCGAAGGCTGCTCCTGAGCGGTGCCGCAGATTAGACCGAGGTTCATCGTCTTGGTTGTTGTTCGGATATGGTTCCTCGATTATGTCGGCGAATACCCGCGGCAAGAGTTTTCTTCTCAATTGGCTCGTTCCCTTCTGTGGGGCACCGCGTCACGTGCGTCGTGTTAAAGTTCACAAGCCCACGGGAATCCAGAAAAAGGATTGATCCACAATGCCCCTTGTGGAACACGTCATCACGATGCATGGTTTCATTTGGGCTGATAAGCCTTGCGGTGCCTGCTCCTTGGGTGGCCGGCGCAAGACCCGCAGCCCTTAGGCATGCGTTGTATGCGACTTCGAGTTAATGTTCGCCAGGGCCAGTTCTGCGTTGAGTGCAGCACCTGCGACGGTGCCAGATGCCGCTGCGGCCATCACCATGGCGCCCAAGTTCGCTATGTTCCCGGCTGCGTAGACCCCTGGGATGCCGGTTGCGCCCATGTCGCTCACCTGAATGAACGTTCCCAGCGGATGTTCTTGCAATGTGCCGCCGAGCTGCTGGTAGAGGCCTGCGTTGGCGTTCATCCTGCTGGCCACGACGACCGTCTGGGCTTCGAGTAGTTCGCCGTTGCTAAGCTCAATACCTTCGAGTTGTCCGCCGCCGTCCACTCGAAGATTCGTCACCCGACTCTCCACGATTGGCACCTCCAGCTTTTCAAGCGTTGCCCGGTTTTCTGCGGCAAGGCTGCCTGGTTGGTGATTGATGAATATCACCCGACCGCTGAGCTGTGCGAACAGCAGGGCTTGATGGGTACTCATCGGCCCGATGCCCAAAATGGCGATTGCTTGATCCCGCACTTCCCATCCGTGGCAGTACGCGCAGTGGATGGCGGAGATGCCCCAGGCTTCGGCCAATCCCGGGATTTCTGCAAGGTTATCGACGAGTCCAGTGGCCAGCACGATGCGCGATGCGGAGTACTTGCTGTTGCCGGTTTCGACGGTGAATCCGTCCTTGACGGATCCGCTCAGCTTTTCCGCTTGTTCCACGATGGTTCGTGCTCCGTAGTGTTCGGCTTCGTTCCGCCCGCGTTCCAATAGATGCTGCGGGTTGATCCCTTCCTGGCCCAGAATGTTATGGGCATGGGAGGCGCGAACATTTCGCGGCCGGTTCGTGTCGATGACTAAAACCGACCTGCGCGAACGCCCCAGTGCGACGGCCGCTGCCAGTCCAGCGCTGCCACCGCCGATGATGATTGCATCGAAGTTTTCCATTGCAGTGTCCTTTCAAGGGATAGTGAAAACCACGATAGTTCGAATTTGCCTTTTCCGGGTATCGTTTTGCGTATGACGCAAGAACTTGATGTGGACAGCACCATTCGCCAGCGGATTCGCGCACTGCGGCAAAGCCGGGGCTGGTCCCTGGAATCCCTGGCGTCCAAGGCCCAACTCAGCGTCTCCACACTGAGCCGCATCGAAACCGGCTCGAGGCGTATCGCCTTGGACCAACTCGTGCCCATTGCCCGCGCCTTGGGCACGACACTCGACGAACTGGTCGCAACGGCCGGACGGGACGTCGTCATCAGGCCGGAGCCGGTTGACCTGCCGGGAATGACCATTTGGAAACTGACCAATGAGGACGCAGTCAACGGCGTGACGGTATCGAAAATCCGTTACGACTCCGCGACCGCCCCGGCGCCCAGCGAGGCACGGATCCACCCGGGCAAGGAATGGTTCACCGTGCTCTCCGGCGAAGTGCAGTTGAAGCTGGGCGATAGGACCTACCACGTCATCGCCGGGCAGGCAGCCCAATTCGACACGTTGACCCCACACGTCATCTGGGCCGTGAACGGGGTCGCTGAAATTCTCAGCATCATGGATCACGAGGGCCGCAGAGCGCATCACGATGATCGACCGAGCTGATCTGGCGCGATAAGTGCTTTAGTGGTTTGGCTCACGAATTCGATACGCTGGGATCAACGACACATCCGCGCGAACATGCCTGGAGGGCAGCAATGACGCATCAGCTCACCGAGGATCTGGACAAGATTCTTGCGTCGGGAGACTTCTACTTCGAATCGCTGGGCGACGGGCGCTACCGCTCCTCGTGGCATGCCCAGGGGGCATGGAATGCGCATGAGCAGCATATGGCACCGGCCTCGGGCATCATGGCCCACGAACTTGAGCAGTTCCAGCCGCGAAGCGACATGCGCATAGCCCGTCTGAGCTTTGAAATCCACGGCCTGATCCATGCCGGTGAATTCGAGATCACTACGCGCATGGTCCGCCCGGGCCGGACGATCGAACTCATCGAGGCCAAAATGACGGCCAAGGGCCGGACCAGCATTGTTGCGCAGGCTTGGCGGGTGATTACCGGGGATTCCTCGGCTGTTGCGGGTGTCGAGGACCCCCGGGTCGTTGGTCCGCAGGATTGTGAAGTGTTGGAAATTTCCAAGCTCTGGCCCGGTGGATACATCAAATCCGTCGAGATGCGCGCCGCCGAGGGTCGCCGCCCGGGGAAGGGGATTGCCTGGCTGCGCACCCCCTATGATCTGGTAGATGCCCACAACGCCTCATCGATGTCGCGCCTGATCGGGCTCGTCGACACCGCCAATGGTGTCGCTCCGCGGGTGGAACCCGGCGCCGGCCAATGGATGTTCCCGAATCTTGATCTGCAGATCCACATGTACCGCGCTCCGGCGGGAGAATGGCTGGGGTTGGAAGCGCAGCAAAGCTACGGCACCGATGGAATCGGGTTGACCTCGACGGTTCTGCACGATGAAAGCGGACCGTTCGGGCGGGCGGAGCAGATTCTGACGGTCCGTTCGCGCTAGGATCCGGGGTTGAGGTTTGCCAGCAGCTTCTTGAGCTGAGGTTTCGGGATGATAGTGAATCCCTTGGCCCGGTAGTTCTCCCTGCCTGAGGCATGCGCCTTGAATAGTGCGTAGCCTCGTTTGAGCAGGAACAGCACAGGCTTGCGGCGTTCCGAAACATCTCTGACGAATCGGCGGATGGTTGTCAGCAGTGCTGGCTCGTCGACGTAGTAGGCCTGGACATCGATTCCCTGGGCGCGCAGCGGTTCGAGGATTTCCGAAAGGAAGATCCCTTCAGCGATGATGGGGCCGCCGTTGCCGGAAATCCTTCGGTGCCCGTCATAGCTTGAGGTGGAGATCGAATAGTTGGGCACCATGGTACTGCCAGATTCCAGGAGTTCGTTGACTGCTTTCAGCGCTGCGTCCATATTCCAGGTACCAGGGTGGTCCCAGTCGACTTCTCCGTAGGGTGTGCGGGGAAACGCCACGGGGTGCCCGTCTTCGGAAAGCTGTCGGTAGAACTCATCGAGCGGAAGATGGGGATTTCCGAACCGAGCCGCAAGGTAGGACTTGCCTGATCCTGATGGACCGCCGATGAGAATTACTGGTGTAGATGAAGAAGGCACACGACCAATTATGTCCTACTGGGCTCGGGGCCCAGTAATTTCAACTCTCGGCTCGCTCCGCCGGTGACAGGGCGTCATTCGTTCCAAACCGGTTCGCTCGCTGAATTAGACTCGTGACCATGACCTTGTGGAATCGACAATCTGATGCCCCGTTGACCTTGTTGCGCGAGGACCCCAGCGGAGCTCCCGGAGACGATCTGGAACGCGGGGTGCAACTGTTGCGCGAAGTCCAATCCGGCGAGCGCGGGCCGCTCCTGCGCTTGTACCGTCCGGACCCCACCTTGGCGTTCGGCCAGCGTGATGTGCGGCTCCCGGGCTTCGAGCTGGCACGCCAGGCTGCTGAAGAGCATGGGTTCGCGCCACTGGTGCGGAAAGCCGGCGGTCGAGCGGCAGCCTACCACCGCGGCACCTTGATCGTTGATCATATCGAACCGCAGTCCGAAGCGATCATGCACCAGCAACAGCGATTCGAGATCTTCGCCAGGCTTTACGCCGATGCATTCCGCAGGGTTGGGGTCCAAGCCGAGGTGGGGCCGATCGACGGCGAGTACTGCGTCGGGGAGCATTCTGTGCACGGGGTCCCGGGTGCGGTCTCTGCGATCAGCCATTCGGTCAAGCTGGTGGGCACCGCGCAGCGGGTGATTTCCGGCGCTTGGCTGTTCTCCAGTGTTTTTGTGGTGGAGAATTCGCAACCGCTGCGCCGCGTGCTGGACGCCGTCTACCAGGCCATGGAAGTCCCGATGAATCCCGAGACGGTGGGGGCCGGGGATGATCTGGTTCCCGGACTCACGACCGAAGCCTTGATCGTGGCGCTGTTGGCTGAATACCGGGAGCATGTCGCTGTCCTGGAACCGGAGGCCCGTTAACCACGAAGTTCCCGGAACCTCCAAGGTTCCGGGAACTGTGCAATTAGGGCGGAATTACGCTCCGACGCGCTCGACGACTTCCTCGATGCGCGGGTTGGTGGCCGCGGTGCCGTCGGGGAAGATCAGGGTCGGGACGGTCTGGTTGCCGTTGTTGAACGACTCGACGATCTGCGCGGTGCCCTCGACCTCTTCGATGTTCACCTCGGTGTAGGCCACGCCCTTCTGGTCCATCAGGCGCTTCAGGTTGCGGCAGTAGCCGCACCAGCTGGTGGTGAACATGGTGACCCCGCCGGCGGCAGGAACGTACTTCTCAAGGCTCAATTCGTTGCTCATACTTCATGTAACCACGTGACCTGTTCGTTTGTTCCGAGTGACCCGAACGAGCCACTGTTTTCTGTCGCCCAGCCGACTACACTGGGAACAAAATTCGAACAAATCTGCGGGGGTTCATCATGTGCGGACGCTACGTCATGGCCAAGGCCATCGGCGACCTGGTTGCCGAGGCGGAAGCCGAGGCTGACGCGAATCTGGAGCTTCGCCAGTCGTGGAACGTCGCACCGACCACCGATGTCCCGGTGGTGCTCGAGCGGATGATCGACGGGCAGCTGCACCGCCAGATCCATGTGGCCCGCTGGGGCCTGGTTCCCGGCTGGGCCAAGGAGCTGTCGGTGGGGGTGCGCGCCTTCAACGCGCGCAGCGAAACCGCATCCTCCAAGCCGACGTTCCGTTCGGCGGTCAAGAAGCGCCGGGCAGCGGTTCCCGTGCAGGGCTACTACGAGTGGAAGAAGGAAGGCAGCAAGAAGCGGCCGTTTTTTGTGCACCGCGACGATGGCCAGCTGCTCTTCTTCGCCGGGTTGTACGAATGGTGGAAGGACGAGGACGGTAGCTGGATCCTGTCCACCACGATCATGACCATGGATTCGCCCTCGAGCGAAGAACCTGGTGTGCTCGGCGAACTGGCAGGGCTCCACGACCGGCTGCCGATTCCGCTGGATCGGGACATGATGGCCCGCTGGCTGGATCCGGAACAGGAAGACGGCGACGGGCTGATCGAGCAGATCCGGTCCGAGGCCTTCGACGTGGCCTCAACCTGGACCATGCACGAGGTGGATCCGGCGGTGGGAAATGTGCGCAATGACGGCCCGCAACTGATCGAACCGCATCGTTCGTTGTTCTAGGCTTCGGTGCGCCGGGCCGGTGCACCCGCGTGCAGCCCGACCCCTAGGCCGATTGCCCCGAGCCCGAGTGCGCTGAGCAGCTTGCCGAGAATCTGGGTCCCGGTCACCCAGGGTGCAGGGGAGATGGCGCTGTTGGACAACGGCGCATAGGCGAACCAGCCGAAGGTCTGGACCTGCAGCGCATCCCAGATCAGCAGGCCGGTGCCGGCGGCCAGCACCAGCAGCCCGGTGAGCCAGATGATGCGCGTGGTGAGTACATGTTTCCTGCTTTTGTGCATGCGGCGCCCCAGGATCAGCCCCAGGCTCAGGCACAGCGCCCCGAATCCGAAGGCCAGCAGCAACTCGCCGGAAACCTGCAGCGGCGAGGGGCCGATGGAAAAGGCGTCCGCCGATAGTGGTTCGTAGCTCCCCGAATAGAACAGGTACTCGGCTTGGCTGTCGCGCCAGAGCAGCACGCTGCCGGCCAGGATGGACAGCGCCCCGATCCAGCCGGGGATTTTCCCCGAGCGCACGCGGGCGGAAGATTCAGGCATGGGAACATCCTTTCACACGAAAGCCCACGCCGGGATGGAATTTCTCATTCCATTCCGACGTGGGCTTGGCGTGGTGCAGCGCTATGCGGCTAGTGCCCGCGGGCGATCCACTCATCCAGGTTCGGTGCTTCGTCCCCGATGGTGGTGGCGGCGCCGTGGCCGGTATTGACCACGGTTTCAGCCGGCAGGGTCAGCAGCTTGGAGCGGATCGAGTCGATGATCGTCTCGAAGCTCGAGTAGCTGCGGCCGGTGGCGCCGGGACCCCCGTTGAACAGGGTGTCGCCGCTGAACAGCACTCCCAGATCCTCCGAGTAGAAGCAGGTGGATCCCGGCGAATGGCCCGGGGTGTGCAGGGCGGTCAGCGTGGTCCCGGCGACGGTGAAGCTGTCGCCCTCGTGGATTTCCGCGTCGATGTCGCGTTCCGGGTACACCGCGTCCCAGAGCATCTGGTCTTCGGGGTTCAGGAACAGCGGGGCGTCGACCTCGTCGGAGAACTGCGCGGCGGCGCGGATGTGGTCGTCGTGCCCGTGGGTGAGCAGCACCGCCATCACCTCGCGCTTGCCGATGGCCTGACGGATGGCCTGCGGGTCGTGCGCCGGGTCGATGACGATGACCTCGGCGTCGTCCCCGACGAGCCAGACGTTGTTGTCCACTTCCCAGGTGCCGCCGTCCAGGCTGAAGGTGCCGGAGGTGACGATGTTCTCGATGCGTGCGGCCATTAGATTTCCACCACCGAACGCAGCACGGTGCCCGCGTGCATCTTGTCGAAGGCGGATTCGATCTCGTCGATGGTGATGCGCTCGGTGACGAAGGCATCCAGGTCCAGCCGGCCGAGCTTGTACTGCTCGACCAGCATCGGGAAGTCGTGGCTCGGCAGGCAGTCGCCGTACCAGGAGCTCTTCAGCGATCCGCCGCGCCCGAAGACGTCCAGCAGCGGCAGCTCGAGGGTCATCTCCGGGGTCGGGACGCCCACCAGCACCACGCGGCCGGCCAGGTCGCGGGCGTAGAACGCCTGCTTGTAGGTTTCCGGGCGGCCCACCGCGTCGATGACCACGTCGGCGCCGAAGCCGCCGGTGAGGTCCTGGATCGCGGTGACGGCGTCGACCTTGCTCGAATCCACGGTGTGGGTGGCGCCGAAGCGCTTGGCGGTTTCCAGCTTGTCCGGGTTGACGTCCACCGCGATGATGGTGGTGGCGCCGGCCAGCTGCGCGCCGGCGATGGCCGCCGCGCCCACGCCGCCGCAGCCGATGACGGCCACGGATTCGCCGCGCTTGATCTCGCCGGTGTTGATGGCCGCGCCGATGCCGGCCATGATGCCGCAGCCCAGCAGGCCCACGGCCGCAGGATCGGCGTCCTCGTCCACGATGGTGCACTGCCCGGAGTGGACCAGGGTCTTCTCGGCGAAGGACCCGATGCCCAGCGCAGGGGAGAGCTCGGTGCCGTCTTCCAGGGTCATCTTCTGGGTGGCGTTGTGGGTGTTGAAGCAGTACTTCGGCTCGCCCTTGGCGCAGGCGCGGCACTGGCCGCAGACCGCGCGCCAGTTCAGGATGACGCGGTCGCCGACCTTGACGTTGGTGACGTTCTCGCCGATCTGGCTGACCACGGCGGTGGACTCGTGGCCCAGCAGGTAGGGGTAGTCGTCGCCGATGCCGCCGAGCTTGTAGTGCAGGTCGGTGTGGCAGACGCCGGTGGTCAGCACGTCGACCACGACCTCTCCCGGCCCGGGATCCGGAACGATGATGTCGACAACCTCGACCGGGGCGTCTTTGGCGCGGGAAATGACCGCTTTGACCTTATGGGACATGTCGGTGGGCTCCTTGTGGTGGATTGTGCTTCTGACCCGATGCTATCGGTGCGGCAGGCGCGAAGCTAGGAGCCGCGCGCCGAATGACCAAGTGTGGCGTGGGTCAGCGGCCCTTTTTGCCCGCTCCGCCCATTGTCCCGGATTCCTACATAGTTGCTGTCCTGTTTAATCGTGGACTTTTACACGGTGGGCGCTTAATACTTGAATGGACTATCCGAGGTGAAAAGCACAAGTCAGGGACGAAGGAGCAGTAATGCAGGAACAACACATGATCGAACTGGCCCCGGGGCTTCGGATCCCCGCCATCGGTCTGGGCACCTGGCCGCTGACCGGAGAAGAGGCCGCCGACGCGGTGGCCAGGGCGCTGGGCAACGGCTACCGCCATGTGGACACCGCGGCGAACTACGGCAACGAGCAGGCCGTCGGGGCGGGCATCGCGCGGGCCGGGGTGCAGCGCGACCAGTTGTGGGTGACCAGCAAGTTCAACAAGGAAGACCATTCGCGCGACGGCGTGGCAGCTGCATACGAACGCGCCTTGGAACTGATGGGGCTGGATTACCTGGACTTGTACCTGGTGCATTGGCCCAACCCGGCCCAGGGAACCTTTGTCGAAGCCTGCCAGGGGCTGGAGGACCTGGTGCAGGCGGGAAAGCTGCGCTCCTGGGGCGTCTCCAACTTCAAGCCGGCGCACCTGCAGGCAGTCTTCGACGCGGGGCTGCGCCCCGTGCTCAACCAGGTGCAGGTCGACCCCGAGCATCTGCAGCGCGAGCAGCTGGAGTTCCATGCCCAGCACCGGCTGACCACGGTCGCCTACAGCCCGTTGGGCCGGGCGGGGGATTTCCTGTCCCATCCGGCGATTACCGCGGCGGCGGAGCAGTACGGAAAGACCCCGGCCCAAATCGTGCTGCGCTGGCACCTTGATTCAGGGCGCATCGCAGTGCCCAAATCCGCCAGCGATGTCCGCCAGCGGGAGAACCTGGAGATTTTCGACTTCGCGCTGACCGGGCAGCAGGTGGCTGCGATCGATGCGCTGGACACGGGAGCCGGCCCGCGCCTGGATGCGGATTCCTTCGGTCACTAAAACACAACACCATGGAAGGCTGCCCCGGAATACGGGGCGGCCTTTTCGGCTTTAATCGTGGCCCGCAAGCCGGTAAATGGTTGCTGACCTGTGGTTTGGCGAGCGTTTCCGGGACGCCTTCCGGGGCCGGTGAATTTCCCCGAAATTTCCCTAGGTGTTGCAGGTCACGCGGGGGTACACTCAAGTGTGCGCAAAACGTACTACTGTTCGGATAGCGCGCAATTCAGTTCTTGATACTTGGAGGTTCCCATGGCGATTGACCAGAGCAGCGCAGTTGCCGGTACAGAGCTCTCGCGCGCCGAGCAGTCTTACCGGGTGAAGCGGGCGAAGAAGGCGGCCCTGGCCGCGTTCCTCGGCGGCATGCTGGAGTACTATGACTTCTTCATCTATGCGACTGCCGCGTCGCTGATCTTCTCGCACATCTTCTTCCCGGCGGGGGATCCCACCATCACCCTCATGGCGTCGTTCGCCACCTTCGGCGTCGCCTATGTGGCCCGCCCCTTCGGTGCCATCGTCTTCGGGCATCTGGGCGACCGGCTGGGACGCAAGAACACGCTGGTGCTGACCCTGATGCTGATGGGCGGGGCAACCTTCGCCATCGGCCTGCTGCCGAACTTCGCGCAGGCCGGCTACCTGGCCCCGGCCCTGCTGGTGTTCCTGCGGCTGGTCCAGGGCTTGTCCGCCGGCGCCGAGACGGCGGGATCCTCGACGCTGACCATGGAGGAGTCCCCGGTGGGCCGGCGCGGGTTCTTCCCCTCCTTCGCGATGAGCGGGATCTCGGCGGGTATCGTGCTGGCCTCGCTGGTCTTCATCCCGGTCGCGGCGATGGACGAGGCCGCCAGGATGTCGTGGGGCTGGCGTGTGCCCTTCCTGCTTTCGGTGGTCGTGATGATCGTGGCGATGCTGGTACGACGCTCGCTTGAGGAGCCCGAAGTCTTCGAGGACGAGGTCAAGTCCCAAGGCGGCGGCGAGAAGGAAAAGCTGCCGTTCCTGCTGATGCTCAAGACCCACCCGGCGCAGTTCTTCCAGGTCTCGCTGATGTCCTTCCAATGCGTGACCAATACCCTGATGCAGGCCTTCGGCCTGGCCTACGCAGTCAGCGTGGGAATCCCCGCGGCGACGATGCTGGTGGTCAGCATCGCTGGCAACGTGCTGGCGATCTTCACCCAGCCGCTGAGCGCCTGGTTCTCGGACCGCTTCGGCCGACGCCCGATCTTCATCACCGGCATCCTGTCTTCCGGCGTGTTGATCTGGGTCTACTTCTGGGCGATCTCCACCTCGAATATCGTGCTGGTCTTCCTGCTGAGCATTGCGATCACCGCGGGCAGCTACGCGGTGTCCAACGCGATCTATCCGGCCTGGTTCTCCGAGCTGTTCCACGTCAAGGTCCGCTACTCGGGTGTCGCCATCGGACTGCAGGTGGGCATCCTGTGCGCCGGGTTCACCCCGATGATCGCCACCGTGCTGGTCGGCGGCATCCCCGCCAACTACGGGCCGGCGGCCTGGATCGTTGCAGGGTCCTCCATCGTGGCGGCCATCGGCGCCATCTGGGCCCGTGAAACCTTCAAGACCCCGCTGCATGAGCTGGGCAACCCGGTGGATTAGAACTTCCGCCTCCTGCCAAAGGCCCGGAATCAGTCGGTCATCGACCGGCTGGTTCCGGGCCTTTGCGCGTGTAGGGGTGGCGCGACCGGACGTCCCGCTCAGTGGGATGGCGGATTTCGGCGGTGCATGGCCGGGATGTAATCGTGCCACGTGCGCCCGGAATCTCGGGCGACGCCAGAACCACGGGAGGAAATCGATGACCCAGAAAACCCGACGCGTCGCCGTTGTCACCGGCGCCAGCCGCGGCGCAGGCAAGGGGATCGCACTGGCACTGGGCGAAGCCGGGGCCAAGGTGTATGTCACCGGGCGCACCACCAACGAAGGCGAGGCCCCGCTGCCGGGAACCGTTTTCGCCACCGCCGAGGAAATCACCGCCCGCGGCGGAATCGGCGTGCCGGTGGTGCTCGACCACACCGACGACACCCAGGTGAAGGCGCTCTTCGAACGCATCGCTGCCGAAGACGGTGCCATCGACATCCTGGTCAACAACGCCTACGCGGTGCCGGCGGAGCTGACGCTCGCCGGGGCGTTCTGGGAGAAGTCGCTGGACCTGCTCCAGGTGTTCAACGTCGGGCTGCGCTCCAGCTATGTCGCCAGCTACTACGCCGCACCGCTGCTGATCGCCGGCGGCGGGCTGGTGGTGAACACCTCGTCCTTCGGCGGCACCTGCTACATGCACGGGCCGGCCTACGGGGCCGGCAAGGCCGCCGTGGACAAGATGGCCAGCGACATGGCCGTGGACTTCAAGCCGCACGGCGTCGCCGTCGTCTCCCTGTGGATGGGGATGCTGAAGACCGAGCGCACCCTGGCCGAGCTGGCGAAGAGCCCCGAGCAGTACGGGGAGCTGGAAGCCACCGCCGAATCCCCGGAATTCCCCGGCCGGGTGATCGACGCGCTGCACCGCGACCCGCAGCTGATGCAGCGCAGCGGCCAGGTGCTGATCGCCGCGGAGCTGGCCGCAGAGCTGGGAGTGCTGGACGTGGACGGGGCGCAGCCGATCTCCCACCGCCCCATGCTCGGAAACCCGCCGGTGTTCTCCGGTGCCGTGATCGCCTAGACCGCCGACCGAACCCCAACCCGAAACGATTTGTCAGGAGAACAATCCATGGATTTGGAACAACGCCTTGCCGCGCTGGAGGCGATCGAAGAGATCAAGGCGCTGAAGCACCGCTACTGGCGCGCCTGCGACGGGAAGGACCCGCAGGGATTCCGCGACTGCTTCATTAAACGCGGCGCGATCATCGACTACGGCCCCATGGGCGCCTTCGACGACGTGGAGCCGATGGCCGAGATCTTCACCCAGGTGGCGCTGGCCAAGGTCGACGGCAAGCACGTGATCTTCGACATGCACCACGGAATGCACCCGGACATCACGCTGATTAGCCCCACCACCGCCCGGGGCCGCTGGACGCTGCGCTTCCGCCAGGTCAACCTGCTCGAGGGCACCGAGTACCTGAAGACCGGCGAATACGACGACGAATACGTGCTGGTGGACGGGCAATGGAAGATGTCCGCCTGCCGCTTCACCGACACCTGGTCGATGACCCGCGCGCTGGATGAGAGCGCGCAGATCACCGAGGGCGAGTTTATGGCGGTTCCGGCGCCCTAGTGGCGCCCATTAGAGGCCCGAGGCTCATGCGGATCCACCGCGCGGGCCCCGGGCCTTTCGCGCGCCTGCACCGTGGAGGGCGGCTCGTGTTGTCCTGATCAAAAAATTTGTTCAAGAATCCGGGGCCCGAGCCAAACTGTCGGCAGGGCTGACTAGTGTAGCTACCGATCGAACACATGTTCGAATAGAATGAGTTTGTTGATTAAGGAGCGCACACGTGGGCATATTCACCGAGCCGATCGAGGTTACCCGCGCAGCGAACGGAATACCGCTGCGCGTCACCTGGCAAGGGAAAGACTACCGCCTGGTGGCCGAACCCGAACGCTGGTTCGAACGCCGCAAATGGTGGGAGGAGAACATGAGGATTCCGCGTGGACTAGGGGCAGGAGTAGCCGATTATGAAATGTGGCGACTGCAATTGGTCTCGTCGGAGGGTCGCGGCGAGTCCTTCAGCGTCGATGTCAGCTTCGACGCGCAGAGCACCCGCTGGCGCCTGGTCCGCCTGCATGAACAGCATGCCCGTAGCGCCTGAGTCGCCTTTCGAATACATGTTCGAGCCGGTGGCATGAGCTTCACGCATCTGAATGTGGCCTCTTCCTACAGCGCCCACTATGGGGTCTCCACCCCGCCCCAGCTGGCCGCCGCCGCGCACGCCATGGGCGCCGAAGCCCTGGCCCTCACCGACCGAGACGGACTCTACGGGGCGGTCAAGCACGTGGCCGCCTGCCTGGAACATGGGCTGCGCCCCCTGCTGGGCGTGAATCTGGCCCTGCTCGACACCCCGGGCCATGCGGCCGGGCGAATCATCCTGCTCGCCCGCGGGAACAGCAATGGCGCCGGCTACGCGGACCTGTGCCGGAGCATCAGCCAAGCCCACCAGGCGCCCCACGGCATTCCGGGGCTGACCCGTCGCCAGATCTCCCACCGGGTATCCGCGGGAAACCTGATGCTGCTGGTCGGCGGGGAATCCGACGTGGCCCGGGCGCTGGTTCGCGGGCAGTATGCCAAGGCCCGCGCGCTGCTGGCCGACTGGAAAAATCTGGCCGGCCCCATGCTGCGCGTGGAAATCACCACCCACCTGTCCACCCGCGGATCCCGCTACCACCTCGGGGAAGCCGGAAGGATGCTCCGCTACGCCGACGAACTGGGCCTGAAGGCGGTGCTGAGCAACGCGGTGCGCTACGCCGACCCCGATGGCGCGGTCACCGCGGACCTGCTGGATTCCGCCCGTACCCTGAACAGCCTGAAGGAGATGGACTCCTGCCAGCCCAACGGCCAGGGCTGGCTCAAGTCCCCGCGGGAAATGCGCCAGTTGGCCTCCGAAATCTCCCGAGCCACCGAGCGCGGCTGGATGCGCAAGCTGCTGCAGGAAACCGAGTCGGTGGCCAGCTTCGCCGTCCTGGACCCCGGCAGCGACCTGGGCTGGAAAAAGCCGGTCATTCCCGAAGCCTCCGTGCTGGGCCTGCACCGCCCGGCCATGCAGGAACTGACCGAACGCGTCTACGCCGCCGTGCCCCGGCTGCTGCCGGGCGAAAAGCGGCACGACGTCGAAAAGCGGCTATCCCTGGAGCTCGGGGTCATCAACCGGCTGGACTTCGCCGGCTACTTCCTCACCGTCGCCGAAACCGTGAAGCTCATCACCGGGCTGGGGGTGCGCGTGGCCGCCCGCGGCTCCGGAGCCTCCTCGCTGGTCAACTACCTGCTGGGGATCAGCCAGGTCAATCCGCTGGCCCACGACCTGGTCTTCGAACGCTTCCTCTCCGACACCCGCACCACCCTGCCGGACATCGACATCGACGTGGAATCCGCGCGCCGCCACGAAATCTACCGCACCATCTTCGCCAGCTTCGGCGAAGAGCGGGTGAGCCTGATGAGCATGCAGAACGCCTACCGCGCCCGCGGCGCCGTCCGCGACGCCGGAGCCGCCCTGGGGCTGGACGACGGGCAGGTGGACGGCATCGCCAAGCAGCTCTGGCGCTTCTCCGCCTCCTCCTTCCGCGAAGCGCTCGCCGCGAAGCCGGAGCTGGGCGAACTGGCCGAGCGGCTCGCCGCCGACTCCCAGCTGGACATCCTGATCGACGCCACCGAACGCCTGGACCGGTTGCCCCGGCACATCTCCATGCACCCGTGCGGCGTGATCCTCTCCGATGCCTCGCTGCTGGACCGCACCCCGGTGCAGCCCTCCGGGATGGGACTGCAGATGAGCCAGTTCGACAAACACGACATGGACCTCATGGGCCTGATCAAGCTCGATGTGCTCGGGGTGCGCATGCAGTCCGCCATCGCCTACACCCTTGAGGAAATCGCCCGGCTGCACCCCGACGCGTCCGCGGTCGCCCGCGCCGGAGGACACGCCGACACCAGCTACATCGACCCGGCCGGGCACATCGACCTGGCCCGGGTCCCGCTGGACGACGCCCCCACCTTCGAGCTGATCCGCTCCACCCACACCCTGGGCTGCTTCCAGATCGAGTCCCCGGGCCAGCGCGAACTGATCGGCAAGCTCGCCCCCACCGAATTCAACGACCTGATCATCGACATCTCGCTGTTCCGCCCCGGGCCCATGCAGTCGAACATGGTCAAGCCCTATCTGGAGCACCGCCACGGCTTCGCCCCCGAGCAGTTCCTGCACCCCGACCTCAAGCCCGCGCTGGCCGAAACCCACGGGGTCACCGTCTTCCATGAACAGGTGCTGCGCATCCTGCACGTGATGACCGGCTGCACCCTGGGCATGGCCGACGTCTACCGCCGCCACCTGGGCAACCCCGCCCAGGAACCGGCGGTCGAAGAATACTTCCGCGCCAACGCCGCCGCCAAGGGCTACAGCCCGGAAACCATCGACAAGGTCTGGAAAGTGCTGGCAGGCTTCGGCTCCTTCGGCTTCTGCAAGGCCCACGGGGCCGCCTTCGCCGTACCCACCTACCACTCGGCCTGGCTCAAGGCCCACCATCCCGAAGCCTTCCTCGCCGGCATCTGGGAACACGACCCGGGAATGTACCCCAAGCGGCTGCTGGTCTCCGAGGCCCGCCGCATGGGCATCCCGATCCTGCCGCTGGACATCAACCGCTCCACCGGGCACTACCGAGTCGAACGAATCTTCGAATACGCTCCCGCTGCGGCCCCCACCGTGCCCCGGGCGCCCGGAACCCTGCGCCCCGGACGCTACGGTGTCCGCCTGGCCTTCCGCGACATCCACCAGATGAGCGAACGCGAGGTCCAGCGGCTGGTCGCCGGCCAACCCTACGAGCACCTGGCCGAGGTGCGGGACCGCGCAGGCCTGTCCCGACGCACCTACCAGAACCTCGCAGCCCTGGGCGTCTTCGACTCCCTGCTGTCCGGAACCAACCGGGCGGATACCATCGCCCACACCCAATCCATGGCCCGCACCAGCCTGCCGGCCAAATACCGGCCCGGCCCCGGGCAGCTCACCTTCGACCTCGGGCAGATCGAACACATCACCAACACCGGAGCGCAGCTGGAACCGGCCGAGATCATCCGCACCGAACTGGACCTCATGCACCTGGACGCCAGCGAACACCTCATCACCTCCTACCGGCAACGCCTGGCCCACCTGCCGATCACCCAGGCCATCGAGCTGCTGCACCTGCGCAACGGCACCGAGGTGCTGGTCGCCGGGGTGCGCGTGGCCACCCAGACCCCGCCCATGCGCGGAGGCAAACGCGTGGTGTTCATTTCCGTGGACGACGGCACCGGCTGCATCGATGCCACCTTCTTCGACGACACCCAGCAGCGCACCGGGCCGCTGCTGTTCTCCACCCGCATGCTGCTCATCCACGGCATCACCCGGCGCACCGGACCCCGCGGCATCTCGCTGCAGGCCCTGAACGCCTGGGACCTGCACCAGCCCGAAACACTGCCCGCCGCCGGATACTTGGAGAACACAGCCCGCCCGCGCCCCAGCTACCGGCCCAAGCTCGGCCAGAGCCCCGCCGAAACCGTCGGAGAGCTCGCCCGCCGCATGAACGCCGAGGACCTGGACCAGCGCGGGGCCCAAAACATGTAGGGGGAACCAGAGGTGCGAGGGATCAGCCCGTCAGGCTCCGCGAACCACGCCGGGCAGCTGTGCGAGCGAAACCGGTTCCCGGCCCCGCTCCCGCGCGCCGACATAGCAGGCGCGCATCCCGACCGCTTGCGGGCCCCGGATGTCCGCATCCCAGTTATCTCCCACAAACACCGCATCCTGCGCAGCGATACCATGCGCATCCAGCACCATCCGGAAGATCTGCCGGTGCGGCTTGCGCCACCCCAGCTCTATGGAGGTGAAGACCCGATCGAAATATGTATCCAACTGCAGCTCGCGCAGCAGCCTCGGGACCAGCGCCGCATCGTGGGTATTGCTCACCACGCTCAGCACATGGTCTGCGTAGAGATCCTGCAAACAGGACCGGACAGCGGCAGCGGGGGCAACCTGAGCGCTCCACACCGCAAGATACTCCCGCACCAGGCGGGCAAGCTCGCCCTCGCGGATAGTCGGAGAACCCAGCAGCTCCCAATAGCGACTGGCGATCTGCAACATCGAACACTCACGCCCGGAGCGGTGCGCCGCCGAGTCCAGCTCGTCCCATGCGCGAGTCCACAACGCATCCGCCTCTGCCTGTCCCACCCGAGCCGAAGCCCTGCGCGCAAATTCCAGCGGAGCGTTGAACGCACTCGGCAGAATCGAGGGGTCATAGCGCACCAAGGTGCCGAAGAAATCAAAATAAATGTGCGAGGGCATGGGTTCATCTTCCCCTGCGCCACTGAGCATGGGGAAAACGCTCATTCGCTATACGGAAGACACGTGCCCATCCGCATCAATGACAAATGACGGATTGTGCACAAAATCCCAGCGGAACCCGTCCGGGTCGGCCACGCAGGCGCTCATCCCGCCCCACGGCTGCACCGTAGGGGCCGTGACGGATTGGGCCCCGGCATCAAGCGCTCGCCGGTAGAGCTGTTCAACCTCCGCGTCGGTATGCACATTGTGCCCCAGCGAAACCGGGGGAGCCTTCTCGCCGTGCCCGATGTCACCGTACTCGCTGGGCATCTGCGCAATGTCCCACAAGGCCAGCATCAAGGAATGCCCGGCACGGACAAAGGCAATCTCCGGGTGGGCCGGCTGCACCAGCTCGAAACCCAGTCCCTCGGTATAGAACCTGGTTGAAGCACCGACATCACGCACGCCGAGGGTGATCGCGCTGATGGTCGGCGGGGCCGACTTGTTCATATCACCAGACTAAGGTGCGTTGACCTCGAATGATAGAGGCAGGGCCGCCCCTGTCGATGTCTTGACAGGGGCAGCTCTGGCTGACCCATGTGTCGCCGCGGGATGCTGATGCTTCGAGCCCATCGAAACTGGGCAAGAGCTAGTGTTGAAGTTTGCCGAAGCCCTTACAGATAGATCCACTGCTCATTGCGCGGCGAGGACAAATTGCGATCACGCTGGGCACGAAACTCCTGATCCATTCGGCTCGGGGCATGATGGTTGCGTTGCACGCTGCTGGGAATGCGCCGCAAGCCGAGCCGGCCGGCGGACGCCGATGATTCTGGGGCTGGATTGTTTTTCATGGTCACTTCTCCTTGAACCTGCGTCGGCCCGGCACCCAAGGCCCCAAGGTCTTCGGATGCCTCTGCCTCGGCCGATGTTTGCGAAGGTGCGCTCGCCGGTTCGCTGGTCCAGCGATCCGGGTGCGGGATGCCGCGCACATGCCGTGAGCACCAGGCGGCGACGGTTGCAACGATCACCAGGGAGCTGAAGAACACCAGCGTCGGCCCCATGCCCAGCCATTGCAGGCCGAGCCCGGTGAGAAACGGCGCCAGCGGCAAAGCCGACAGCGCCATGAACAAGATCAGCGAATTGGCGCGTCCTGCCATCTCCCGCGGGACCACCGCCATGAAATAGCCTCCGACCGACGCGTTCAGCGCCGGGACGCTGAGGAAGGCGACCAGCAGCATGGTGCCCAGCCAGACCAGGTGGGTGTTGAAGCCCATGAGCAGCATCGCGCCGCCCAGGACGCTCAGGCAGCTGCAGGCCAGCACCCCGGTCCGGACCTTCTCGATCAGGCGTCCGGCGAACAGCGACCCGGCGAACATGCCCAGTCCCATGAACGTGGATACCAGTCCGATCACCCAGGGGGCCTCGCCGCGCTGCTGCAATCCGTAGATCAACGTGGTGTTCAGCCCGTTGGTTCCGATATTGATGACGGTAATCAGGATCAGCAGGCTGCGCAGCTGAGGTTTGGCGAAACACCACCGCATGCCCGCCGCGATGCCGGGGGAGACCTGCGCGCTGCCGGCAGGGGAGTTTTCCACGGGCTTGGAGCCGGCTTCAGCTGCGCGCAACGGCCCGCGCAGCGCGAATCCCGAAGCGGCGGCGAGCAGCTGCAGGAAACTGACAGCCAGCAGGGCAAATGCTGCGCCCAGTCCGAGCAGCAGTCCGCCCAGCGGGGCAGCGCCCAGCATGAGCGCCGAATCGCGCCCCTGGTTCGCCGCCATGGCGCGTCCCAGCTGCTTGGGATGGACCACGTCCTTAAGCGCCGCATTCGTGACGGTGCCGAAGTAGCCTCCGCGCAGCTCCATGAGCACATGGGCGACGCACAACACCGCGACGCCCAGCGACCCGCTGAAACTGGCCACTGCCAGTGCCGAGGTGAGCGCCGCACCGCAAATTCCGCCCAGGAGCATCATTCGCGCCCGGTCGGAACGGTCGGCCGCGGAACCACCCAGCAGCGTCAGGCTGGCCCGCGCGGCCAGGCCCACCGCCGCCAGGGTTCCGGCCTGCACCGGCGAAGCGGTCAGCGCCAGCAGGATCAGCGGCAGCACGAAGGCGTAGATGCCGCCGGCCAGCAGGGCAGTGGTATCGGCAACCCACCAGATGCGGTAGCTGCGCTGGCGCCGCAACGCCGGCAGCCGTTGTGCGCCGGCGCCGGCCGTCTGCGGCTGCAGCAGGGGAGTCGTCTGGTCCGTGGTCATGCACCCACCATAAACCCGCAAATAAAGTTGCGCAATAGAACTTGCGCAACTTTATTTGGGCAATTGTTATGCTGAATCCATGACGCAACCACAGTCGAACGTCACGTTCACCACGCCCATGCTCAAGGCCATGGCCAACCCGCTGCGCCGGCAGATTTTCGACGCGCTGGCGGCCATGCGCACCGGGCGGGCCTCGGACATCGGGGAGCTGCTGGGCCTCGCGCCGAACAAGGTCAGCTTCCACCTGCGCGAGCTGGCCAAGGCGGAGATGATCGAGGAAGCCCCGGAGCTGGCTCGCGACAAGCGCGACCGCGTCTGGCGTCCGGCCGCCACCGGCTACACCACGGGCCAGCCTGCGGACCGCAGCAAAGACGGTTCGGCCACCGCCATGAACGCCTATCTCGGGCAGGTCATCCACGACGAGCAGCGCCGCCTCGAAGCCACGCTGGCCCACGCCCAGCGGTGGTACGACGGCGGCGAGATCCGGGAGGACCTGGCGCAGCTGAGCACCAGCAACCTGATGCTCACCGATGACGAGCGCCAGGAACTGCAACGCCGGCTGGACCAGGTGATCCCCGCCTTCCGCAAGGACCAGGAGAACGGGAAGGTCGCCACCGCGCAGCCGATCTCCGAGCGCAAGCTGTGGCACTACTCGGGGCTGCTCTCGGCCGATGAGCTGTTGAACGGGTCACACTCGGCCGGACAATCGACGCAAAAGCCGAAGTGAACCGGTTGCGCGGGGCGATGCTGAACTAAACTGGGTTCTGGCTGGCTGTGGCCAAGGTATGCCACAAGCTATGAAGCCATCACAGATTGAAAGGTAGAACCCGATCTCATGAGCGAGCAGCTGACTCTCACCATCGACGGCGAGCAGGTACAGGTGGACGCGGGAACGACCGGTTTGCAGTTCTTCGCCAAGGACAAAGACGTGGTAGTCATGCACGTCGACGGCGTACTGCGAGACCTGTCCCGCGAACTCGAAGCCGGAACCACTGTCACCCAGGTAACCATCGCCGACCCCGAGGGTCTGGAGGTGTTGCGCCACTCGACCGCCCACGTGATGGCCCAGGCGGTGCAGCAGCTGCGTCCCGATTCCAAGCTAGGCATCGGCCCGTACATCACCGACGGCTTCTACTTCGACTTCGACGTGGACGAGCCGTTCACCCCCGAAGACCTGAAGCAGCTGGAAAAGATGATGCTCAAGATCGTCAACCAGAACCAGCTCTTCGCCCGCCGCGAGGTCTCCCCCCAGGAGGCCAAGGCCGAGATGGCCAACGAGCCGTACAAGTGCGAGCTGCTGGCCAAGGCCGATTCGGCCGACACCTCCGGCGAAGGCGTGACCGTCGAGGTCGCCGCCGGCGAAACCACCATTTACGACAACGTGGACCGCAAGTCCGGCGAAACGGTCTGGAAAGACCTGTGCCGCGGCCCGCACCTGCCGAACACCAAGCTGATCAAGAACGCCTTCTCGCTGACCCGTTCGGCCGCCGCCTACTGGCTGGGCAGCGAAAAGAACAAGCAGCTGCAGCGCATCTACGGCACCGCCTGGCCGACCAAGGAAGACCTGAAGGCCTACCAGGAGCGCCTGGCCGAGGCCGAGCGCCGCGACCACCGCAAGCTGGGCGCCGAGCTGGACCTGTTCTCCTTCCCGGACGAGCTGGGCTCGGGCCTGCCGGTGTTCCACCCCAAGGGCGGCATCATCAAGCGCGAGATGGAAGACTACGTGCGCGACCGCCACGTGGAAGAAGGCTTCCAGTACGTGGGCACCCCGCACATCTCCAAGGACGGGCTGTTCCACACCTCGGGCCACCTGCCGTACTACGCGGACACCATGTTCCCGGCGCTGCACATCGATGAAGAGCGCGACGAAGACGGCAACATCACCAAGCAGGGCCAGGAATACCGCCTGAAGGCCATGAACTGCCCGATGCACAACCTGATCTTCCGCGGCCGCGGACGCTCCTACCGCGAACTGCCGCTGCGCCTGTTCGAGTTCGGCCACGTCTACCGCTACGAGAAGTCCGGCGTGGTCCACGGCCTGACCCGCGTGCGCGGCTTCGCCCAGGACGACTCGCACTCCTACGTCACCAAGGAGCAGGCCCCGGCCGAGGTCGAGCACCTGCTGAACTTCATGCTGTCCCTGCTCAAGGACTTCGGCCTGGACGACTTCTACCTGGAGCTGTCCACCCGCGATCCGGAGTCGGACAAGTTCATCGGCTCCGACGAGCAGTGGGAGGAAGCCACCGCGGTGCTGGAGCGCGTGGCCACCGAAACCGGCGTCGAGCTGGTCGCCGACCCGGGCGGCGCGGCGTTCTACGGCCCGAAGATCTCGGTCCAGGCCAAGGACGCCATCGGCCGCACCTGGCAGATGGGCACCGTGCAGTACGACTTCAACCAGCCGGCACGCTTCGGCCTGGAGTACCAGGCCGCCGACGGCTCCCGCCAGGAGCCGGTGATGATCCACGCCGCCAAGTTCGGGTCGATCGAACGCTTCCTGGGTGTGCTCACCGAGCACTACGCCGGCGCTTTCCCGGCCTGGCTTGCCCCGGTGCAGGTCCGCGCCATTCCGGTGGCCGAGGCCTTCAACGACTACCTCGCCGAGGTCGTCGCGAAGCTCAAGGCCGCCGGCGTACGCGTGGAGCTGGATGACTCCTCGGATCGCTTCCCGAAGAAGATCCGCAACGCGTCCAAGGAGAAGATCCCGTTTGTGCTCATCGCCGGCGGCGAGGATGCCGAGGCCAACGCGGTCTCCTTCCGTTTCCGCGACGGCAGCCAGGACAACCAGGTGCCGGTCGACGAGGCGGTTGCCCGCATCGTGACCGCCATCAAGAGCCGCGACAACAACAACTAAGCACACCGCAACAAGGGAGTCCACCAGCATGCAGTATCCGCAGGACGCACAGGTCACCGACGATTTCGAACTCGCCGGCGTGCCCGACTCGTTCCAACGCTTGTGGACTCCCTACCGGATGGCCTACATCAAGGGCGGCCAGGACCAGGTCAAGGACGAGGCGAGCTGCCCCTTCTGCGCCGGCCCGGGCCGCACCGACGGCGAGGCGCTGATCGTGCACCGCGGGGAAACCTGCTTCGTGATCCTGAACCTGTTCCCGTACAACCCGGGGCACCTGCTGATCTGCCCGTACCGCCACGTGCCGAACTACACCGACATCACGCTGGAGGAAACCGCGGAAATGGCGGCCCTGGCGCAGAAGTCGATGCGGGTGCTGCGCGCGGTGTCCAACCCCGCCGGCTTCAACCTGGGCATGAACCAGGGCGAAGCCGGGGGAGCCGGGATCGCCGCGCACCTGCACCAGCACGTGGTGCCGCGCTGGAGCGGCGACGGGAACTTCTTCCCGATCATCGCCCAGACCAAGGCGATTCCGCAGACCCTGTCCGAGGTGCGCGAAGCCATCGCTGCGGCGTGGCTGGACGTCGAATAGGCCGGGCGCCACCCCGAGGCGGTACGCCGCTTGGGCGCGCCGCGGACCGGAAGGAATTCCCTTCCGGGCCGCGGCGCGCTTTTTGCTGCCCGGACGCCGTTCCGCGGTGATTGACGGCGGCTTCAGAGGTGATCGCCTCCCGAAACACGAAGCTCTTTGAAGCGCGTGCGCGCAGCCGGCCTGGGCGTGCCCCGCGTAGCGGAACAGGTGCCCGGCGGATGGCTGCGCGGCGGGCGGGATCCCCTGGAATCAAGCCGAAATCAGCACGTCGCGCGTCCGGCGCGAAAGCGCTGCGCGTCGAAACCTCCCGGCGGCTGCAGGGACTTTTCGGCGCATGCGGCGCCCGGGACACATAGTTGAACGGTGTTCAAGAAAACTCCCGCAAGGGTGTACGGTGTGTAATCAACATATATTGAACACCGTTCAAGGATGCCGCGCCGGAAGAGCATTCCCCTCGCCGGCAGGATCCGGACGCGGTGCTCCCGTTGGAAAGGCACCCCATGACCTTGGATACCGCAGCCGCAGAAACCGCCCAGCCCGCGCTCCTCGACGCCGACGAGCTCGCCGCCCGGATCGCCTCCGGACACCGGCTCACCGAAGCCGAGGCGCTGGCGGTGCTGGCCACCCCGGACTTCGCCACGCTGCCGCTGGTCGGCGCCGCCGGCACCCTGCGCCGCCAGCACTTCGGCAACACCGTCAAGGTCAACTACCTGGTCAACCTGAAGTCCGGGCTGTGCCCGGAGGACTGCACCTACTGCTCCCAGCGCCTGGGCTCGAAGGCCGAAATCCTGAAGTACACCTGGCTCAAGCCCGACGAGGCCGTCGCCCAGGCCGGCTACGGCATCGCCGGCGGCGCCTCGCGGGTCTGCATGGTCGCCTCCGGCAAGGGCCCCACCGACCGGGACGTGGACCGCGTGGCCACCATGGTCGAACAGCTCAAGGGCGAGCACCCGCAGGTCGAGGTCTGCGCCTGCCTGGGCATCCTGAAGGACGGGCAGGCCGCCCGGCTGAAGGACGCCGGGGCGGATGCCTACAACCACAACCTGAACACCTCCGAATCGCTCTACCCGGAGATCTGCACCTCGCACAGCTACCAGGACCGGGTGGACACCGTGCAGCAGGCCCAGTCCGCCGGGCTGTCCTCCTGCTCCGGGCTCATCGTGGGCCTGGGCGAAACCCCCGAGCAGCTCGTCGAGGCCGTCTTCGCGCTGCGCGAGCTGGGCTCGGACTCCATCCCGGTCAACTTCCTGATGCCCTTCGACGGCACCCCCATGGAAGGCACCTGGCTGCTCACCCCGCTGGCCTGCCTGCGGATCCTGGCCCTGGTGCGGCTGGCCTGCCCGGACAAGGAGCTGCGCATCGCCGGCGGCCGCGAGATGCACCTGCGCTCGCTGCAGTCCACCGCGCTGGAGGTCGCCAACTCGATCTTCCTGGGCGACTACCTCACCAGCGAAGGCCAGGGCGCGGCCAAGGACCTGGACATGATCGCCGACGCCGGCTTCGTAGTCCTGGGCCAGGAAGCCTCCAGCCCCGCAGACGTCGCCCGCCGCCTGCGCGAAGCCGCGCACGCGGCCGCGGCCCACGAGGAGCAAGCCCCGGCCGGGGGCTGCGCCAGCGGCTGCGGCACCGGCTGCGGCCCGTCCGCTTCCGCCGACGCACCCGGCTGCGGCAGCGCCGCCTCGGGCTGCTGGCCCAGCGCCGCGCGCGAACCGGTGCTGCGCCGCCGCGGCGCCGGAACCCAGCAGGGCCCGAACGCATGAAAACCGCCACCGACCTGCTGACCCGGGATGCAGGGCTGCTCTGGCACCCGTACGCGCCGCTGGACGCGGGGGCGCACTACGCGGTCACCGCGGCCGGCGGGGCCGAGCTCACGCTGCGCGACGCACAGGGCGCCGAGCACCGGGTCATCGACGGCATGGCCTCCTGGTGGTCCATGGTGCACGGCTACCGCAACCCGGCGCTGGATGCCGCCGCGCATGCCCAGATCGACGCCTTCAGCCACGTGATGTTCGGCGGGTTGACCCACCAGCCGGCCATCGAGCTGGCCGAACGGCTGGTCGAACTGGCCCCGGAGGGCCTGCGCCACGTGTTCCTGGCCGACTCCGGATCCATCAGCGTGGAGGTCGCGCTGAAGCTGGCCCTGCAGTACCAGGACGCCTGCGGCCGCCCCGAACGCCGCCGCTTCCTGGCGCTGCGCGGCGGCTACCACGGCGACACCTTCGCCGCCATGAGCGTCTGCGACCCGGTGGACGGCATGCACGCGGCCTTCGCCCCGCTGGCGCGCGAACAGCTGTTCCTGCCCCGCCCGCCGGCCGCCGAACGCACTATCGCCGGGGACTGGATCTACGACGAGGACGAGCTCCAGCTCTGGGAGACCCGGGCCCGCCGGATGGCCGCGCAGCACACCGGGACGCTGGCCGGGATCATCTGCGAGCCGCTGCTGCAGGGCGCCGGCGGCATGTTCATCTACCCGCCGCGTGTGCTGCAGGTGTTGCGCGAGATCGCCGACGAGCACCGGATGCTGCTGATCCTCGACGAGATCGCCACCGGCTTCGGCCGCACCGGCAAGCTGTTCGCCGCGCAGCACGCCGGCATCGAGCCGGACATCATGTGCGTGGGCAAGGCGCTGACCGGCGGCTACCTCTCCCTGGCCGCGATGCTCTGCACCGCAGCGGTCGCCGCGGCGCTGGAATCGGGCGCCGGAACCGCCGGCTCCGCGCTGCTGCACGGGCCCACCTTCATGGGCAACCCGCTGGCCTGCGCGGTGGCCTGCGCCTCGCTGGACCTGCTCGCCGGGCCGGCCGGCACCGCCCCCGGGCAGGCCCCCTGGCAAGCCCAGGTCGCCCGGCTGGAACGCGGGCTGAACAGCTCGCTGGCCGGAGCCCGGAAGCTGCCGGCCGTGCGGCAGGTGCGGGTGCTCGGCGGGGTCGGGGTGATCCAGCTGCACGAACCGGTCAAGGTGGCGGAGGTGGCCGGGGCCGCCGTGGAACGCGGCGCCTGGGTGCGCCCGTTCCGCGACCTGGTCTACGTGATGCCGCCGTACATCTGCACCGACGGGCAGCTGCAGACCCTGGGCGCGGCCCTGACCGACGCGGTATCGGAGGTGCACGGTGGCTGACGTGGCGATCGCGCCCGCGACCACGGCCTGGGAAGGCTGGCTGCGCGGACGCTCGGCGGTGCGCGCCAAGCGGGACATACAGCGCACCGACAGCGCCCGCTCCACCCTCTACGACCTGGCCTCCAACGACTACCTGGGCCTGGGCGCGCACCCGGTGGTGCGCACCGGAGCCATCACCGCGCTGTGCACCGCCGGCGCCGGCGCCGCTGCCAGCCGGGTCGCCTCCGGCACCTGGGACATCCACCGCGAGCTGGAAACCGCCCTGTGCAGCTACACCGGCCGCGCGCAGGCGCTGGTGTTCTCCAGCGGCTACACCGCGAACCTCGGGGTGCTCGGCGCGCTGGGCGGGCCGGGCAGCCTGTTCCTGCTCGACGCCCACGCCCATGCCAGCCTGGTCGACGGGGCCAAGCTCTCCGGCGCCGCCTGGCGCAGTTTCGAGCACAACAGCCTGGCCGCCGCCGAGCAGCTGCTGCGCGCCAACCGCGACGCCCCGGCCCCCAAGCCGCGTGTGGTGCTCGTGGTCGAATCGCTCTACTCGGTGCTCGGCGACGCCGCCCCGCTAGAGCAGGCCGCCGCGCTGTGCGCCGAATACGGCGCGGTGCTGCTGGTCGACGAAGCGCATTCGCTGGCGACGGTGCCTTCCGGATCCGCGGTGCGCGCGGCGGGGCTGGAGCAGGCAGGGCACGTGCTGGCCACCGCCACCTTGTCCAAGGCGCTGGGCGCCCAGGGCGGCGCGGTGCTGGTCGGCGGAGACGACGCGCAGCTGTGGCGCGAACACCTGCTGAACACCGCGCGCACCTTCATCTTCGACACCGCGCTGGCCCCGGCCGCCGCGGGCGGGGCGCTGGCCGCGCTGGGACTGGCCACCGAAGAGCGCATCGCGCGGCTGGCGGCCAATACCCTGCTGATCCGCGACATCCTGTCCGCCGAGCCGCGGCTGGCCGGCCGCGTCGAAGCCTCGGCAGGCCCGGTGCAGTCGGTGCGCATGAACACCCCCGCGCAGGCGACGGCGGCCGCGGCGCTGCTGCGCGAACGCGGCTACGCCGTGAACTGCTTCCGCCCGCCCAGCGTGCCCGACGGCGTGTCCCGGCTGCGGCTGACCGCCCACGCGCACCACCACCCCGACACCCTCGCGGCCGCGCTGCAGAGCGTCATCGGCACCATCCTGGAGGTTGAAGCATGAGCTGCCCCTACGCCGGCACCCTGTCCGCCGCGGCCGGCGCACCCCTGGCCCGGCCGCTGGAGGAGGTCTTGCCGAACGCCGTCACCGGCCGCTACCGCAGCATCGAGGACCCTGCGACGGTCCGCGAGATCCTGCGCCGCGCCGAGGACTTCACCCCGGCCAACGCGCTGCATGCTGCGGTCCAGCTGGCTCCCGCCACGCTGCGCATCCTGGCCTGCGGGCGCTTCGCGCTGCCGCCGGTGCTCGCCAGCGCCTCGGGGCCCGAACACCTGGCCGTGCGCCGGGTGGTCGCCGGCTTCTTCAGCCCCGCCAAGGTCGCCGCGCAGGGACAGTTCATCACCCGCCGCACCCGCGAACTGTGCGAGCAGCTGCGTGAAGAGTTCGATGCCGGGGCGGAGCTGGACCTGGCCGTCGAACTGGCCGCCGTCATTCCGCCGGAGGTCATGGCCCGGCTGGCCGGCACCCCGGTGCCGCCCGTGGACCGGCTCAAACGCTGGAGCCGGGACTCGCTGGAGCTGTTCTGGGGCTGGCCGGACGCGGAGCGCCAGCAGGAGCTGGCCCGCAGCGCCGTCGAATACCACGCCTGGCTGCGCGGCGCCGTGGCCGAGGCCCTGGCCCGGGACGACGGAAACCTCTACGCCGCGCTGCACCAGGCCGGGGTGGACGCCAAACGCATCGTCTCGCTGGCCTACTTCCTGGGCATCGCCGGGCAGGAAACCACCGCAATGCTCATCCAAAGCGCGCTGTTCTGCGCCCTGCACGACGACGACTGGGCCGACTGCGCCGATCCGGCCACCGGCGAATCCGCCAGCTCCCGGGTGGTGCAGCGGGTGCTCCTGGAAGCAAGCTCGGTCCCCACCTGGCGCCGCATCACGCGGATCGAGACGGAGCTGGACGGCGGACGCTTCGCCGCGGGCGATGAACTGGTGCTGCGCCTGTCCGGCGGCCGGCTGGCCGAGTTGGGGGACGATTCCCTGGTCTTCGGCTTCGGGCTGCATCGCTGCCTGGGCGCAGCGCTGGCCCGCATGGAAACCGAGGTGGTCCTGCGCACCGCCGCCGCGGCATGGCCGAATCTGGAACTCGCCGACAGGAGCCAGCCCTGGGGCCATCTGGTTTCCTTCCAATCACCAACCGCAGTCCGCGTCCGCCGCGCCACTTTCGAAAGGACCCAACCATGATCCACGTCATCACCGGAACCGACACCGATGTGGGAAAAACCGTCGCCACCGCCGCCCTGGCCGCCCGGGAGCTTGCCTCCGGGCGCCGCGTCGCGGTCTACAAGCCCACCCAGACCGGGGTGCGGCCAGGGGAGGCCGGCGACGCCCAGAGCATCGCCGCCTGGCTCGGGCATCCGGTGGGCCTGCAGGTCGCCGAGGGCATCCGGCTGCGCGAACCCATGGCGCCGGTGGATGCCGCGCTGGTCGAGGGCGGGTCCGCCGCCGTGGCACAGCTTCCGGGGCTGGCCGAGCATCTGGCACGCGTCAACCAGCTGGCAGCGGAGTACGACACCGTGCTGGTCGAAGGGGCCGGGGGATTGCTGGTGGAGCTCACCGCGGCAGGGGAGAGCATCGCCGACCTGGCCCAGGCGCTCGGGGCAGCGCTGGTGGTGGTGTCGCGCCCTGACCTCGGCACCCTGAACCACACCGCGCTGACCCTGGAAGCCGCGGTACGCCGCGGATTCGCATCCGGCACGCTGCTGCTGGGAAGCTACCCCGCGCAGCCGGATGCCCTGCACCGGCGCAACCTGGAGAACCTGCAGCAGCTGGCGGCTGCGCACGGCTGGCACTGGGCCGGGGCGCTGCCCGCCGGCTTGGTCTCCGGAGTCACGGAAAAATCCCTGCGCACCGCCGGGATGGCGCTCACCCAGCCGCGCGCTGCGGCGCCTTGCCGGGACGGGGTGGGCAGGGGCGGAACAAGGGACTAATCTTAAGTTACGTGAGGGTTTTGCCCCGGAACCGCAAGATTCCGGGGCAAAACCCGTTTTTCACACAAAAAACGTAGCCACCAAAAATATGACTTATCACCCTTCCGCAACCGGTAACATCGGCGTATGATATGACCATGAGCGCCAAGGGTTCCGCGATGCACGTAGCCATCAACCGCCGCCAACGCACCAACCAAGCCGGCACCACCGTGGAATACCGCACCGCCCTGATCCGCCGCAGCTACCGCGACAACGGGAAGGTCAAACACGAAACCCTCGGCAACGTCTCCTACCTCCCCGACCACGCCCTGGCCGCGCTGAAGGCCTCCCTGGCCGGCAAACCCCTGATCGACGCCACCGCCGACCTGAGCATCCACCGCTCCCTGCCCGCCGGACACATCCATGCGATCACCACCCTCGCCCACGGCCTGGGCTTCGAGAACCTGCTGGGCACAAAATGCCGGCACCGCGACCTGATCATGGGCCTGCTCGCCGCCCGCATCTGCAACCCCACCTCGAAGAACGCCACCCTGACCTGGTTCGCCGACACCACCTACGCCAGCGACCTCGGGCCCACCAGCAGCGACGAACTCTACGCCGCGATGGACTGGCTGCTGGAGCAGCAGCCGAGGATCGAAAAGCAGCTGGCCCGCACCCACCTGGGCCGCCAGACCGCCAACCCGCAGCGGCTGGCCCTGTTCGACCTGTCCTCCTCCTGGGTCACCGGAACCCACAACCCGCTGGCCAAGCACGGCTACTCCCGGGACAAGAAACGCGGGCACCAGCAAATCGAATACGGCATGCTCGCCACCGCAGCCCGCCTGCCGATCGCGGTGCGGGTCTTCCCCGGCAACACCGCCGACCCGACCGCGTTCATCACCATTGCCGAAGAGATCCAGGAGCTGGCTGGCGTGGAAGATCTGGTCATGGTCGGGGATCGCGGCATGATCACCAGCGCCCGCATCAACGACCTGGCCAAAACCTCCTCCCTGTCCTGGGTGACCGCGCTGCGCAACACCGACATCCAGGCCCTGGCCGTAGACACCGGCCCGTTGCAGATGAGCCTGTTCGATGAGCAGAACCTGGCAGAGATCAGCCACGAGAAGTATCCCGGCGAACGGCTGATCGCCTGCCGCAACCCCGCCCTGGCCGAACACTGCAAGCACAAGCGCGAGAACCTGCTCACCGCCACCGAAGAACACCTTGACGCCCTGGTCGCCGCCGCGGCCGCCGGCCGGGTCACCGGTGCCGGGGCGATCGGGGTGAAAATCGGCAAGGTGCTGGGCAAATACAACATGGCCAAGCACTTCCTGCTGGATATCACCGACACCTCGTTCAGCTACCGCCGCAACCAGGAATCCATTGCCCGGGAGGCGGGGCTGGACGGGATTTATGTCATCCGCACCAACGTGCCTGAAACCAGCATGGATGCCGGCGGTGCGGTGCGGACCTACAAGTCCCTGGCGAACGTGGAGAAGATCTTCAAAACCCTGAAGAGCCGGGATTTGGGGATCCGCCCGATCCGCCACTACACCGAGGATCGCACCCGGGCGCACGTGTTCCTCTGCATGCTGGCCGCGCACCTGACCTGGCACCTGCGCACCGCCTTGGCACCGCTGACCTACACCGACGAGGAGCGGCCCGTCGGTGAGGACCCGGTGGTCAAGGCCGAACGCTCCACCACGGCGGCCAGGAAGGCCAGCACGCGGAAACTGGCCACAGGAGAGACGGCGTACGGCTTCCAGGGACTGCTCACCCATTTGGCCACCAGGACCCGGAACACGGTCAGCGTGGCCGGGGTGCAGGAGTCCTTTGAGCTGCTGGCCCTGCCCACCACCACCCAGCACCGGGCGATGGAGTTGATCACCGCTCACCTGGAAAAGCTCACAGCGCAGCCAGCGTAGCCAGAAACAGAAAGGAGAAATCGCCCGGATCCGCGTGATTCCGCGGATCCGGGCGTTCTCCCTAACGTAACTTCAGCCTAGGGCGGAAGAGAACGGAACGGCCTGGACGTGCGCTTGAGCTGATTGAATTACGGACGGAAGCACAGCTGGTCCGGGATCGCCGGTAAGCAGTAGAGCAGCCAGTACGACTGCGGAATTGAACGCTATATGGAGAGGGTTATTTTTAGTCACCCCTCGTTGTGTGGGCCGAGAAGAAGCTAGTTCACGAGCGTTTGAATTCTGTTTGTCAGTATCTTGCGAGCAGCGATTTAGTTCCGTCATGCACTTGTTGTGTGCGGGGCGGGAACTCTTTTGTGGGACGAGTGCGATGAGCGCAGAAAAACGGATTTCCATACTGTTTACGGGCGAAACAGTGGGCGAAATACAGTGCCAGGGGGCTGAATAGTTTTCAGCGGTGCCGGGTTACTGCCGTCAAATGGATGTTTTGCTGCAAGGACCGGCCGGGCTTCCCCTCAACCAGTGCTCATTGACGAGGGACGGTGGTACATGTCCTGCGCTTTTGTCCCCGGCCGGGGATGTAGGAGTGAGCTATGGTCCAGTACCGGGGTTGGTTGTACGTCCCGCTATGTAGGGCTGGGGCTTGTTGTCAGCTCATGCTTCGCCGAGCTGGAGGACGTGGACGCCGTGGTGAGGAGAAACAGTACGGCCGCAGTTGGATCGTTCCAGCACCCACTGAGCTCGATCATTGGCGGCAGCAGTGTGGAGCTACAGGTGCTAGCGGCAGTAGATCAGTGATGGTTCAAGAAGGTCTGTTCAGCGTGCGAGCCGGTGTTTCCAGGGCTTTTGTTTCTTCGCCGTCGTGGTTGTCGGTCGTGCGGATGTACTTTCCAAACGGAAAGTCACAGCAACTGCTTCAGTTCGGTCGATTTAGATTACTGAATTCTGAGTAAGACTCTTCTTTTTGGTTAATCTGCCTCAGATTAATCGATATCTTATTGAGACCTATTTCAGCGGTTATTTTCCAACTTTGCTGGATAGGCTGGATCTATTCGCTAAAAAGGAGGAATTTTTCGTAAAAAACTCGTATCTGTGTTCTCGGCTGCGGCTCTGTCAGCCTCCGTGATGCTGGCAGTCCCTAGTAGCGCATGGGCTGGCCCGTCGAAGTCTGAACCCCGTGTCTCCGAAGAAGAAGAACCCCGTGTCTCCGAAGAAGAAGAACCCCGTGTCTCCGAAGAAGAAGAACCCCGTGTCTCCGAAGAAGAAGGAGGAGGCATGAGTCCTGAAGTATGGGAAAACCAAGACAAACTTTTCTCGTATGGTGATTGGCTTGCGGAGCAGAACGAAGCGACGGATTTGGGCTTTATCGCTACGGTAAACGATGCAAACAGCCTTTCGGTCAAGTTGCTTTGGGAAGAGGATCGACTCGACGCAGCTGGCTTCTACAAAGAAGAAGCCGAGGCTCGGGGGCTTAACGTTTCTGTGATTCCAAGAAAGTACTCTCTCCAAGAGCTTGAATCAACAGCGGAGCGACTCATGGATGATGCCGCCGCTTTGGAAGATAGTGGGTTTCAGGTCGATACGGTCACGGGTCTTCAAGAGGCGCTTCAGAATTCAGAGTGTAACCGCCTAAACCCAACACCCCGGATCCCGGGCATGTCGCCAAAGCACGAAAAAGTCGAGGCCTTCGCGAAGAATGGAAGTTCCTACACAACCTTCTTCGAAAGACCCCGACGTTGCTCAATCCTACCTTCACCGCACCAGACCTCACGACATTCGCAGGCCTGAACCAGCTGGGCTTGACCGCCATCGGGCAGCACCTCAGCACGGCGAAAGCCGAGATTCTCTGCCACGTCACCACCCCGGACCCGTGGTGCCGCATCTGCGGTGGCACCGCAGTTCCCCGCGATACCGTCACTCGCAGACTCGCCCACCAACCCTGCGGCTGGCGGCCCACCGTCCTGGTCATCAGGCACCGCCGCTACCGCTGTGGCCACTGCCAACGCGTATGGCGTGAAGACCTGAGCCAAGCAGTAGCGCCACGACAGAAAATCAGCAGGACCGGGCTGCGCTGGGCTTTGGCCGGGCTCGTCACCCAGCACCTGTCAGTTTCCAGAATTGCCGAAGGGCTCGGCGTCACCTGGAATACCGCCAACGAAGCGGTGCTGGCCGAAGGCCAACGGCTGCTCATCAGCGATCCTGCACGGTTTGACGGAGTCAAAGTGTTAGGCGTGGACGAGCACGTCTGGCGGCACACCCGCACCGGCGACAAATACGTCACCGTCATCGTGGACCTGACCTCTGTGCGCGACGGCACCGGCACCGCGCGACTGCTCGACATGGTTCAGGGCCGGTCCAAAGCGGTGTTCAAGACCTGGCTGGCCGAACGCGACGAGCAGTGGAAGCAGGGCATTGAGGTGGTCGCGATGGACGGGTTCACCGGCTTCAAAACAGCTGCCGCCGAAGAGCTGCCCCACGCAGTAGAGGTCCTGGATCCGTTCCATGTGGTCAAACTCGGCTCCGAAGCCCTGGATCAAACCCGGCAACGGGTCCAGCGCGAGCACCATGGGCGGCGAGGACGCAAGGACGACCCGCTGTATCAGTGCCGGCGCACACTGACCACAGGGCTGTCGTTGGCCACCGAGAAGCAGAAAACCAAGCTGGAGGATCTGTTCAAGGCCCCGGAGTATGAGCCGGTGCAACTGGTGTGGAGCGTGTATCAGAAGATGGTTGATGCCTACCGGCAACTGAAACCCGAGATCGGGCGGTGGGCTATGGAGCAACTGATTGCCGAGATCGGTACGAAGGTGCCCAAGGGGCTGCCGGAGTTGAAGAAGCTCGGCGGGACCCTGCGTCGGAGGAAGACGGATATCCTCGCGTACTTTGACCATGTCGGCAGTTCGAATGGGCCTACCGAAGCGCTCAACGGACGTTTGGAGCATCTGCGAGGTATCGCATTAGGGTTCAAGAATCTGACGCACTATATCGCACGGTCGTTATTGGAGACCGGCGGGTTCAGGCCACGTTTACACTCTGAATCCTGAAGAGCCCTTCAAGAGGACGTCGATGGTGTCGAACTGAACTTGATTCCGAATGATGCTTCAGCCTCAGCGAGGACGCTGACTACTTCAGTGCAAAAGGTGGCAAACAACTTGGCTGACAATTTCCCCGTTGATGTAAAAGTTTCCGTGGCTGGGGAGGAAGAAGCAACAATTCCGGCTGCAGGTCGACATTCGGACTCATCTCCATTTTATGCAGGTGGCTGGATGACCTCTTCGGGCGGAGGTTGCTCGGCCGGATTCGCCATGAAATATGCTGGAGTAAATAGGATCACTACGGCCCGCCACTGTAACAAGTCGTACAAAACTTTGAACGGGAAATCTTATGGGTCAACCGTGAAAACGAACCACGCAGGCCAAGCGCGGATTTTGAGCGGGAAAGGTGCCGGTCGCACTTGGGATGGTGCATGGAACGATTCCAAGGGTTTCAACAAGCGAGTCACCGGGTATCGTGATGTATCGCTCGGTGACTTCGTCTGTACGAATGGTGCGAACTCTGGCGTCCACTGCAACGTGAAAGTTACAGCGATGAAAGTTGCCTGGGACGACAAGTTTGGAGGGGGAGCCGCCAACAACATCAAGGCTGTTCAGCAGTCTTCAAAGAATATTGCTGCAATTCAAGGTGACAGCGGAGGGCCAGTGATCTACCCGAACGGCACTGGAACAGTTGGTGCCGTGGGAATGATCCAGGCCATTAGTGGGACAGCGTTGACCGGTTCTGCTTGCGGTAGCGTCAGGTCCCTTGGCAGCAATAAGTGCTCCAAGACCGTTCTGTTCACCTCGACTCGTACGTTCGCAAAGTCTGCGGGCGCTTCGTTGGTCACCGGATAGGGAAGGATATCTATGCGCTGGTCACTCAAAGCCACGTCTCTAATACTCACACCGTTAATTCTTCTTCTTGCAGGTTGTTCTGTTTCAGGAACTGAGAATCAGCCCGGCAATACGTCGACTGACAAGCCACCTGCTAGTTCGCAGATGCCCTCTCAAACTAGTGTCGACAAGTCCTACAAAGTCGTGTCGTTGGAGGTGAATGAGAAGAAAGACTTGCTCGCAGAAGGATTAGAAATCATTCTTCCTGATCCGCCCGCCGGAGGCGAGATTCGTGCAATTGGTTTCTGCTCGTCACCGGGCTTTCAAGTCGAAAGTGTCAGTGGTGATGAATGGACCGTGTCCCGTTCACTCATCCAAGCAGGCTCAGGCTGTACTGGTAGTTCTACGGAACTGACTGAGCATCTAGACGAATTGTTCTCAGGCAAAGTGACGGTAGAGAAGACGGGATCTAAGATCACCTTTTCAAGGTCCAGCTATAGGCTTGTACTTGAAAAGTAGCTTGGCTGTGAATCAAGCTCGATGGCGCGTCGTTCGATTCTAGGCATTCCAAGGACGTTTTATACTATCGGGTAGAGCATCTTTGGTTGCTTCAGCAGGTGATATTGATTTATTGAGATAGAGCCACAATCCTGAATGGATTGTGGCTCTATCTGGTTAAGAATACTGAGAATCCACAGCCAGGGGCTATAGGCAATAAAGTGTGTCTGGCCCGGGCGTGTTCCCAGGCCAGGAGCCTGTCAGGTTGATTGTGTAAGACCCCTAGTCAATTGATAGAAATAGACTAGGAAAACACGATATGACCATCCAGAAAGACCAGGCCGAACAGAGCATGGAAAACGCCTCCGACATCGCCGAGAAGATCGCAGCCCTTGGCTCCATGGATGCCGTGAAGGACTCCGGGGCCTTCGGCGAGCTCATGGGCTTCATCGACCGCGGCGAGATCCAGCTCGACGGCAAGGACGGAGAACATCGCAGCAGATCATCCGTGCCGGCCTCGAACGCGGCCTGAAATCCGAGCTGAGCAACCACCTGGGCTACGAGCAAGGCGAAGCCCACGGCCGGTTCCTGCCGAACTCCCGCAACGGTTCCTACCCGAAGACCGTGTCCACGGTGGCCGGGGATATCGACCTGCAGATCCCCAGGGACCGGGCCGGCACCTTCACCCCGACCCTGGTGCCCAAAGGGCTCGCGCCGCACCGGCGGCCTGGAGGAAATGATCATCTCCCTCTACGCCGGCGGCATGACGGTGCGGGATATCGCCTACCACTTGGAAACCACGGTCGGCACCCAGCTATCCCACGACACCATCAGCAAGATCACCGACGAGGTCCTCGACGAGGTCGCGGCCTGGCAGGAGCGCCCGCTGGAGGAGTTCTACCCGATCCTCTACCTGGACGCCATGGTCATCAAGGTCCGCGACGGGCACCAGGTACGGAACAAAGCCGCGCATATGGCCATCTGCGTGACCGTGGAGGGCATCAAGCACGTGCTGGGGATCTGGGTGACCGAGAACGAGGGCGCGAAGTTCGCAGGCTCTGTGTTTGCGCGTAAAAAGCCAACCGCGGGGTGAAAGACTTCCTGATTGCCTGCTGCGACGGGCTCACCGGATTCCCCGAAGCGATCGAGGCGACCTGGTCACGGGCGACCGTGCAGACCTGCGTGGTGCACTTGATCCGTGCGGCAAACCGGTTCGTTTCCTATGGTGATCGCAAAGCGGTCAGCGCGCAGCTGAGGAGCATTTACACGGCTCCGAGCATTGAATCCGCGCTGAAAGCCTTGGATGATTTCGAAGCCAGTGCGTTGGGGCAGAAGTATCCGTCGGCGGTAGCAACCTGGCGCAACGCGTGGGAACGCTTCACCCCGTTCCTGGAGTTCCCGCCCGAGTTGCGCAAGGTCATTTACACGACGAACGCGATTGAGTCGATGAACTACCAGCTGCGCAAGGTCATCAAGTCCCGGGGCCATTTCCTTATCGATGCGGCGGCGGTGAAGATGCTCTGGCTGGCGATCTGCAATATCGAGGACAAGCGGGCCAGGGAGCGGTTCAAGGACGCGCAGAAGAAGGGGCGGATCCCGCGGGCTGGTGCCGGGGAGCATCTGGTGGAAGGAGCCGGGACGAACGGCTGGAAGCAGGCGTTGCAGCAGCTGGCCATGGCCTACCCGGAGCGCATCGAGACGTATTTGAATTGATTGTTACGAAGCCCTGAATAACGGATGTGACTAGAGGCTTACACAAACAATCTGACAAGCTCTGGCGGTACCGGGTCTGGTCGCTGGCCGGCTGGTGGCGTCAGGGGCAATTGGTGGCCTGAGCCGCTGCTTGCTGGTCCGTGGTTCCTTCAACAGCAATATTCTTTCGGTGAGTGGTGGCCAGTGCGTGCGTCAGTGGGTGGCGCTGTTCGTCGTGCCCTCCACCAGGAAACCCACCCGAGCTTGGCTCATGCCGGGCGCGGATGGGTTTCTGAACCACCATGAAAAAGCTGGGTTAAACAGCTGGACACCCATCAGGAGCAACCCATTTGTATCGACGGAGCGGTCATCGGTGCCAAGAACGACTGAAGGGTATGACACCGATGGAGAATCGATGCCATACCCTTACAAACTGAAGCGAGATTATTGTTCAAACCATCTGTCCCCGCCCCGATTCAGGGAACGGAGTCACTCAGCACTAGCTGTATGCAAAGAGGCGAGCAGAAGACTTCCTATCTGCCCCCGACTCAACGATGGATTGACCGCCGCTTCCGAAGAAGAAAGCTGGCACCGTTTCTACGCGGTAGAACCAATTTAGAAGCTGTCATAAGCCTCTTCCTTTTAACCAGAGGTATGCCTTTCTGAATCGCTAGAACAATATCGTCAACAATCTCCGTGATGAATTCTCGTAGTTCCTCATGTTCATCACTGAGAGGTTCATAACCGTAGAAGCGATCGTCATAATGCACTTCTGCAACTTCTCCACCGAGTACGAGAACAAATTGGCCGAGTTTGGGCCCTTGCAGTTTCAATAGAACATCATGTTCTCGCTGCTCCGCCGAAGCAGAAAATCCTGCCGGTAAAGAACCTATGATTTCTCTGGCATACTTATTCAATCCACTAAGGTATTCAGAGGTTTCCTCACTCACTTATTGTAGTTCCTTCCCCATCCTCCGTGCCAGCTCTGACCTTTTTTCTTCCCATAATGGTAGCTCCATGAGACCTTGCGACGCTCAATGTGCAAGTGGAATCTGTTGAAGGTGCGCCCAAATCTTCCCTGCTTATCATAATGTTTTCGAGCCACCCCAAATGAAACTCGATAAACGCCATTGGATTGTCTGCCTGCTCGAAAATAGTTGTTTTTCTTCCATTTATTCTTGGCGTATTTCCAGCCTTGCTTTGCATGTTCTTTTGTAGACCTCCAAGAGGATTTACCCCATTTGCCGACCGGCTTCGTCACTTTAGAACAGTATCGCTGACAGGCTTTAGCAAGGATCCTGAATAGCGGTCCCCAGAATTCCCCGGAAATGTCCTGTGCATTGACTGGGTCTTGTGGGTAAGCATAGGTCGTGGTGTTGCCGCCCTCGACCGGGTCGCGGCTGGTAAACAGCCCGGTCACCGAGTTGTAAAGCCGTGCCCCCATCAGGATCAGACCGCTGGTATCGACGGCGCGTTCATCGGCGCCATGCCAACCGTAGGTGGTGGCACCGGTGTTCACTGGTTCGGTGAGTTGGTTGCCGTACTCGTCGTATTGCGCCCACCCGGTGATACCTTGCCCCGCACCGGTACCGGTCAACGGCACGGTGGCGACCACGTCCCCGTGGGGGTTGTTCACGGCCAGTTCGACAGTGTTCCCGGTGAGGGTCAACGCCAGGTCTCCACCGATGGTGGATTCGTACCTGGTGGTGATGGTTTCGGTGCCTTGCTTACGGGTGGTCCAGGCAGGATTATCCGAATCATCGGCGTAGTGCTTGGTTTCGGTCCCGGCAGCCGCGGTACCGGACGAGGTCACCGTCAGGCGGCGCCCTGCAGGGTCCCGGGCGATGGTGGAGGTGGTGCCGTTGCGGGTGATGGCTGCGGCAGCGTCATCGGCGAAGTACTTCACCGTGATCGCCCCGGCCCCGGCCTTGACTCCGCCGGCAGCTGCCGGCGCATCGGCGGCTGGGATCGTGGTCTGCCGTCCCAACCCGTCATATACGTATCCAGCTCCCACGCCGACACGGTCTGCCGCGTCGTAGGCCCAGGTCCGTGATCCGGTTTGGGTGCCGTTGACCGTGGTGGTCAGCGAGGCACGGTTGCCGTTCTTATCAAACACGTACGTCCGCACCGTCGTTGGGGTCACGGCCCCTTCTTCGGGGTCGGTGTTTACCGTTTCTCCCGGGGTGGCGGTAATGTCCTTGACCTCGGTGAGCCGTCCGGCCCGGTCGTAGGTGAACGCACGGTCATAGGCGGCCCCACGGTCCCCGGCGGTCGAGGTGCCGGCGAGCACGTCGCCTTCCGGGGTGGTTTCACCCATGATGCGTCCGGTGACGTCACGGTTCAGCTCCCACGCGATCCAGGTGCCGATCGAGCTGGTGCCGTCTTCCGCTTTCAACGGTCCGTCATAGGCCAGGCGGACCTGCTTGCCGGATTCGTCGTAGTCCATTCTCTGGGTGAAGTCCCCGGGGATGGTTTGGGCGAGGACGTTGCCGTCCCCGTCGTAGGTGGCTTTGTAGGTTGCGGTGTTGGTGCCGCCGTGCTTGGACACGGTCATGCTGGTGACTACACCTTGGTATTCACCCATGTTCTCCGCGTCATTGGATAGGGCCCCGTACTTATACGTGGTGGTCGAGACCGGGGAGACCGTCTTGGAGACGTTGCCGAACGCGTCGTACTCAGTGGTGGTCGTTTCTCCCAGCGAGTTGGTGTAGGAAGTGGATCGTCCCCACAAGTCCTGGGTCCACTTCACCTCGGATTGCGGCAGGGAGCCGGAAGCTACCGCCCGCACGCCGTTCTGTACTCCGGTGACGTCGTAGAGCTTCTCCACCGGCTGTACCGCAGTGGTGGTGATCCCGCTGGTGGTGACCGTGGTCTTCTCTTCCTGGACATCAGCCCGGTACGTCTGGGTGGTGATGCGCTTGGCCCCATCGGTTCCGGTCGAGGACTCGGTGAACGTGGCTGGCTGGCCATAGATGTTGAACCCGGTCTGATGCTTAGCGACCGACCCGGCACCCTGCGGGATGTTCTTGCACAAGTACCCCGCATATTCCGGTTTGCTTCCGCAGTCACTATCCGCTGCGTTCGCTCCAGCGGTGTAGTAGATGCTCTTCGTCGTTCCAGCATCAGCGCCGGCGGACTTCGGCTGCCGGGATTCGATCACGCGCCCTGATCATCGAACCGGGTCTCGGTGACGATATTCTCCGCGGTTTTGGCCATGACTTGGGTAACCTTGGTGGGTGAACCAATCACCCAGCCTGAACGCAGATTATTCTTATCGGTGATCGCCTTCCCGTTCTTGTCGACGGTGTACGCGTTGTAACCGTTCTCCACTTGGGTGATGATCGGTTCCCCGGTGGTCTTTGGGTCTACTTTCCCAGAGCTGGCCTTGGAAGTCACTACCGTGGTTGGCAGCATGCGAGGCATGCCCCCGGCGTCAACATCTGTAATCGGCGTGTAGCTGGTCTTGGTATGTACCCGGGAGGGCTGATCATTTTCATCGGTGGTCACTGGTGAATAGGTGTCGGTGACGTAGCCGCGCAGGAACTCGGCGGTCGCCTCATTCTTGGCGATTTCTGCCGCTTTTTCCGTGGCATCGGTTTTCGTTGAGAGGCCGTTGCCGTTCTCATCGACCAGTGTTTTCAGATCCTCGTAGTAAACATTAACCTGAGCGTACTCTTCGTGTCCGTCCAGCACGCCTTTGTCCAGGTTAGAAGCAGTCTTTGCTGCTGCCTGAATACTATGGATGGCCCGGGCATCGTAGGACCGTTCGACATTCCCCTGCGCGTTGAACACGTTGGCAGTGAGCTGCCAGGCACCTGCCGCATAGGAGGCGGTGTTGCCGACGCGGTTCTGCGCATCGACATATTGCAGGTCAGCGTACTTGAAATCAGCCGCCGCGACCGAGGCTGCTTTGGATGATCCGATAGCTTTGCCCGGACCGAACACCGCATAACCGGTCACCGGCTTGTGGGTGCCGTCCTGTTCCCAGAGCTTGACCTGGCTTTCTGCCAGCTTGGGCGTGTTGGTTCCGTCCCCCGACGGGGTCAGGCCGTACACGAACCGAGCGTGCTGCACTCTGGTATTTCCGTCCGTGGCGTTGCCCCGTTCGACCAGTTCCAGCCAGTCGGATCGGTTCGAGTCATTGGCCTTACCGTACTTGTAGTACGTCGGCGCATCTACACGTGACCCGCTTTCGGTCTTTTCTTCGGTGGAGGCCAGCAACGGTACACCGGCAGCGGAGTTTGCTCCGTAGGTGTTGACTAATACCCGTCGGAAAAACCCATTGCCAACGGCTATACACCGGAGTAGCCTCCTATACGTGAGTGCAGCCCAGGAGGATCTGACCGGACGGGCCAGGTTGCGCGATGCCGCAATCGAGGCCTTCGCCGCGCAGGGGTTCGACGAATCCCTGCGGGCCATCGCCTCCCGGGCACAGGTCACCGCCGGGCTGGTGCGGCACCACTTCGGGTCCAAGCAGGCGTTGCGCGCCGAATGCGATGCGACGGTACTTGAACGCTACCGCCGGCTGAAGGAAGAATCCCTGCAGGCAGAGCCGAAGCAGGTATTCAACCAGCTGCCAGGCTCGCGCGAGGGCGGGGTGCTGCTGCTCTACATCCTGCGCTCGGCGCGCGAAGGAGCCCCGGCCGGCCGGCAATTCACCGAACAGCTGATCGAGGAGGCGTTGGTCCTGCTGGACCAGGCCGTGTCCCGCGGCCTGATCGTCCCGAGCCGCGATGAACCGGCCCGGGCGCGCTTCCTGATCCTGCAGTCACTGGGTGCGCTGGTGCTCTACTTCGCGCTGAACCCGCCGCAGGATCCGGAAGACTTCACCACCGTGATGCAGGACTACTACGCGCACGTTGCCCTGCCCACCCTGGAACTTTTCACCGAAGGCCTGTTCGCCGACCCTGGCTACCTCAACGAGTACCTGGCCTCCGGCGCAGCAGGCATCCCGCCCGCGGGACCCGCGGGAAACAGCGTATCCCGGTAAGGAGCAGGCCATGGCGAGCAATGCCCCGGCCATTGAAGTAAGCGGACTGGCAAAGAACTTCGGGCGCACCGCCGCCCTGTCCGGCTTGGACCTGAGGGTCGAGACCGGCCAGGTCGCCGGGTTCCTGGGGCCGAACGGTTCGGGAAAATCCACCACCATCCGCATCCTGCTCGGCCTGCTCAAGGCCGACGGGGGAACCGCGCGGATGCTCGGCGCCGACCCCTGGCAGGATGCTGTCGCGCTGCACCGCCGCGTGGCCTACGTCCCGGGCGAGGTGAATCTCTGGCCGAACCTGACCGGCGGCCAGGCGATCAGCATCCTGTCCAAGCTGCACGGCGAGGTGGATGAGCGCCGCCGCGCCGAATTGCTTGACCTCTTCGACCTTGACCCCACCAAGAAGGCCCGCAGCTATTCCAAGGGCAACCGGCAGAAGGTCGCCCTGGTCGCCGCCCTGTCGTCGCGGGCCGAGCTGCTGCTGCTCGACGAACCGACCTCTGGCCTGGATCCGCTGATGGAGCAGGTCTTCACCTCCTGTATTCGCGAGGCCGCCGCGCAGGGGCGCAGCGTGCTGCTTTCCAGCCACATCTTCGCCGAGGTGGAAAAGCTCTGCGAGACCGTCACGATCATCCGCGACGGGCGGGCCGTGGAATCCGGCCGCCTGGCCGAGCTGCGCCACCTGCAGCGCACCCAGGTCACCGTGGAGGTCGCCGGCAACCCGGCAGAGCTGGCCGGGGTGCCGGGCATCGAGGAGCTGCAGCTGACGGGAGCCACCGCGAGCTTCAGCGTGGACCCGGAACTGCTGCCGGGGGTGCTGGCCGCGCTGGCCGCCCATTCCCCGCGCAACCTCGTCAGCGCCCCACCGTCGCTGGAAGACCTGTTCCTGCGCCACTACTCCGAGGACCCGGCCCTGCCGGTGTCGGCCCGGGGAGGCGAGCGGTGATGAGCACCGGCACCGCCCGCCGCCGCCGCACACCGTCCGAGCACGCCCAGCGCCATGCCGCCGCGGCACGCGGCACCGGCACCCTGACCGGGGTCGGCACCGCGGCGCTGTTCATCCTGCGCCGCAACTGGCTTCGCCTGGCCATCTGGGCCCTCGTGCTGGCCTCGATGATCCCGGTGGTCTACGACTCGCAGCAGCAGGCATTCCCCACGCAGGCCGCGCGCGACGCCTACGCGCAGGTCGCCAACACCCCGGCGGTGGCCGCCATGACCGGCCTGCCCTACGCGGCCGGTTCGCTGGGCGGCATTCTGGTCATCAAGATCTGGATGACGTTGGCCGTGGCCCTGGCCTTCGCCGTGGTTTTCCTGGTCACCCGCAATGGCCGGGCCGACGAGGAAGCCGGGCGCACCGAGCTGCTGCGCTCCACCGCGCTGGGGCGCCACGCCTACCCGAGCGCCAACTACCTGGTGTCCGCAGGCCTGTGCCTGGCCACCGGCCTGCTGATCAGCCTGCTGTGCCTGTCGGTGGACCTGCCCGCGACGGGCAGCTGGGTCATGGGCGCCTCCATCGCCGGCACCGGCTTGGCCTTCATCGGCCTGGCCGCGATTTGCGGCCAGCTGGCCTCCACCAGCCGCGGAGCGAACTCGCTGGGCGTGGCGCTGATCGGGCTGTTCTACTTCATCCGCGCCGCCGCCGACCTGCAGGCCGAGGGCGTCAACCCCAGCGCGGCCAGCTGGTTCTCGCCCATCGGCTGGGCGCAGAATATGCGCGCCTTCGGCGAGGACAACTGGTGGCCGCTGCTGGCGCTGGCGGGCCTGGGGCTGGCCGGCTGCCTGCTCGCGCTGCGCCTGGAAAGCACCCGCGATCTGGGGGCCGGGCTGCTGCCCGAACGGCGGGGCCCGGCCGCGGCCGGAAGCTTCACCACCACCGCGCTGGGACTGGCGCTGCGCCTGCAGCGCTCCTCGCTCATCGGCTGGTTCCTCGGCGCCGCCGTCTCGGGACTGTTCTTCGGGTCCGTCGCGCAGGCCATGAGCTCGCTGCTGGATCCGGAGAACCCCTTCGCCCGCAACTTCGTGGGCACCGGGCACAGCATGCTCGACGGGGTACTGGGCATCTTCGTGCTGTTCAACGCGCTGCTGGCCGGCGCCTTCGCGATCCAGTGCCTGGCCGCGGCGCGCAGCGAGGAGGAAAGCGGCCGGCTGGAACAGCAGCTGGCAGGCTCACTGGCCCGCGGCACCTGGCTCGGGGCGCACCTGCTGATCGCGGTCCTCGGCTCGGGGGTGATCCTGCTGCTCGGCGGCTACCTGACCGGGGCGGCCTCCCAGGGATCGGCCGCGCCGGCGCTGCTGGCTGGCGCCTGCCTGGCCTTCTGGCCGGCGGTGCTGTCCCTGCTGGGTCTGCAGCTGCTGGCCTTCGGCTACGCGCCGCGCTTCACCGCCGCGATCGCCTGGGCTGCCTACGGCATTTCGGTGATGGCCGCGATGTTCGGCGGATTGTTCTCGCTCTCGGAAGACGTCATCCGCGCCACCCCGTTCGGGGCGATCCCGAGGGTGCCAGCCGAAGACTTCAGCTGGGCGCCGCTGGCGGTGCTGCTGCTGATTTCGCTGGTGCTCGGCGCCGCCGGCATGGGCCGGTTCAACCGCCGCGACGTGCTGGCGAACTAACCGGCCAGGACCGGCCGACCCACCAGTTCACCGAGCTGGGCGGCCGACCGGCCGGCCAGGCTGTCCCACCGCACCAGCCCCGCGCTGGCTTCCAGCGGCACCATGTTGGGCACCCCCACGGTGCACAGGCCGGCCGCGAGGGCCGAGCGCACCCCGGGCCGCGAATCCTCGACGGCAACCATGGCCCGGGCCGCCTCGGGCGGCATGCCGTGCATCCGGCGCAGCCGCTGCACGGCCAGCAGGTATGGTTCCGGATCGGGTTTCCCGCGGTGCACCATTTCACCGGTCACCACCACGTCGAAGGTCTGCGGCGGCAGCGCATCGAGCAGCACCTGGGCCAGCGGCCCGCGGCTCATCGTGACCAGGGCGCAGGGAACACCCAAGGTGTTCAGCTCCTGCAATAGCTGCCTGGCGCCGGGCCGCCAGGGGATATCGGCGCGGGTGCGGGCCGCCACCTCGCCGATCAGGGTTCCGATCAGCTCGTCCGCCGGCAGCGGTACCCCGAGCTCCCGGAAGAAGGCCGCCGAGTCCGGCAGCGCGCTGCCCACCAGGGCATGCGCCTGTTCCTGGGTCCACTTGATCGAGTATCGGCCCAGCAGTTCGCGTTGCGCCAGGAACCAGTACGGTTCGGTATCGACCAGCGTGCCGTCCATGTCCCACAGCACCGCGCTGGGAAGCTTCTGCTTCATCGGGCAGCTCCTTCCAACGCGTTCGGAGCCACATGCACCCGTACACCCAGCGCCTTCACCTGGCCGAGGAAATCGCCCGGCGCCTGCATGTCGGTGATCAGATCGTCGACGTGCTCCCATCCGCCAAGCCGGTGCATGGAGCTTTGCCCGAGCTTGCTCGAATCCATCAGCAGCACCCTGCGCCGGGCGGAGCGCAGCATCGCCATCTTCAATTCGACGATCGCTTCCTCCTGGTGGTAGAAGCCGTCGGCGTCGGCGGTGCTCGTGGAAACGAACGCGACATCAACGCGCAATTCTTCCACCGCCCGCACGGCGGCCAACCCGAGAAACGACTCGTGGCTGTGGTTGTAGGCGCCGCCGATAGCACGAACCTCCGCCGTGCCGGATTCTGCCAGGGTATTGATCAAGGGCAGGTAATTCGTCGAGATGCCCAGCCCCTCGATCCCGGCGACGGCCTGGGCCATGAATGCCACGGTGGTTGAATCATCAAGAAAGAGCGACTGCCCCGGATGCAGTAGTCCCGCGGCGCACTCGGCGAGCCGCTGCTTGTTCTCCGTGGCAATATTCCGTCGCAGCGAGGCGGCAATCTCATGATTTCCGGTGCGCGCCACAGAAACGCCTCCGTGGAACTTGCGCACCATTCCCCGCCGCTGCAGCTCGTCCAGGTCTCGATGGATGGTCATCACGGAGACGTCAAAGCGCGCCGCCAGGGATTGGGCCGAGCTCTTCTCGTCGTCAAGAAGCAGCTGCAGAATCTCTTCAAGCCGCTGGGGGCGAGTGCTGGTTTTTGGTGTGCTCATGGTCCGCCTTTCAGGGATTTATAACAACTTACCGCATCTAGTGATTTAACTTAAAAGCAGTTATGAACCCTTGGTGAACTTCACTTGAAGTTTCCCTGTCGCCCATTTGTCGTGCTGGTGGATTCTGCAAGAGAAGCGTGGTGAGGACCGCCGAAAATCCTTGTGAATACGCGAATTCCAGAGGAATGAGAAAAGCGAAATGTGAGCTTCCAAGCAGGCGTCAATCAAGTTGACCGGGTTTGAAGCTGGTGAAACTATCGTTCTCGAGTACGTGAAATCTCAAGAAGTCATGTGAAATTTGAGAGGCATGAGAATGACGGTTCTCGAAACCGAAAGAACAGCGCCACCCACTGGCGCGACCGCGGCTATCCGCCCAGCGGTCCCTGGGCCGGCTCCTGAGTCCGCTCAGACGAAATCCGGCAACCGCCGGCAGTATGTATTGTTTGCGCTCTTCGCCTTCCCCAACCTGCTTTTGATCGGGGTTTTCGCCTACTGGCCCATTCTGGGAAATCTTGCCCTGAGCCTGACCGACTGGGACATGATTTCCCCAATGCCGAATTTCATCGGCTTGGACAACTACACCGCGCTTTTCAGCGATCCAGGTTTCATTGACGTCATGCGCCGAACCCTGATTTGGGTGGTGGCCGTGGTCGGTTCCAGCCTCATCTTCGGGCTGGGCATGGCATTGCTGTTCAACGGGGGAGCCCGAGGCGGCAAAGCCGTATCAACGTTGGCCTTTACCCCGCACGTCATTTCCGGTGCGGCCGTGGCTGCGGTCTGGTTGTTCATCTTCGATCCCAATTACGGCCTGTCGCGATTGCTGTTCAACTCCATCGGCATGGACTCTCCGCATTGGACGACCGATCCGGACATGGCGTTGGGAGCACTGATCATCGTGGCCGTGTGGAAAGGCGCGGGCTTCGTCGCCATCGTCTATCTTGCAGCACTCCAATCGATTCCCCGCGATGTCATTGAAGCGGCGCAATTGGATGGGGCGGGTCGCTGGAAGACGTTTACAAAGATCGTCTGGCCGCTGCTGACACCGACAACTTTTTTCCTGTGCGTTACGCAAATCATCGGCGCTTTCCAGGCGTTCGACCTGATCGCGATGATGACCAGCGGCGGCCCGGCCGGTTCCACCACGACTCTGAGCTGGTACATCTACGAGCAGGGATTCCAGGAATTCAATATCGGGTCCGCCGCGGCTTCCTCGGTATTCATGTTCGTGATCCTGCTCCTGGTTACCGCGGTGCAGATGCGATTCGCTGAACGAAAGGTGCACTACTCATGAGCACCCTTGCTTCCCGCAGCCACGGCACAGCCGCCCCGGCGCCAAGCCCTGCACCGCGCCCTACCGCCAAGTTCCGGCCGACCAAGATCACCAGCTACCTGTTGCTCGGGCTGGTTGCGCTGGTGTTCCTGATTCCCGCCTACTGGATGGTTTTGGCGGCATTCAAGCCCAACGACGATATCTACCAGTGGCCATTCACCCCTTGGCCCAGCGAGCCAACCACCGAGAACTTCTCGGCGGCTTTGTCGGCGGCTCCCTTCGAGCAATTCTTCATGAATTCGCTGCTCGTCACCACCATCGGGGCTACCGTCAAGGTGGCACTTGCCGCATTGACAGCCTATGCATTCGCCTTCCTGCCGTTTCCCGGCAAGAAATGGCTGTTCCTGGCTGTGCTCGGGGCGCTCATGGTCCCCGGGCATGTCACCTTGCTGCTGAACTACTCGACCATCAGCAATCTGGGCCTGATCAACACGTACGCGGGCATTATCCTCCCAGGCCTCGGCTCGGCTTTCGGGACCTTCCTGCTGCGCCAGCACTTCATGGGGCTGCCTAAAGAGGTGCTGGAGGCAGCCGAGCTCGACGGGGCCGGCCACCTGCGCAAGCTGTGGTCATTCGTGCTGCCGATGTCCAAGCCGGCCGTGATCACCGTGGCACTGATCGCGGTCATCGACGAATGGAACGACTTCATCTGGCCGCTGCTGGTGACCAACACCCTGGACATGCGCACCATGCCAATCGGCCTGATGTTCCTCAAGCAAACCGAGGGCCTGGACGACTGGGGCATGATCATGGCCGCCACGCTCATGATCGTGCTGCCCATGCTGCTGCTTTTCCTCTTCGCCCAGAAGTACATCATCAACGGCATGGCCGGTGCCGCGGTTCGCCGCTAACCGATTCATGACCCGATCGAATACCTTCCACCTCCCATCGCAATCCAAAAGGACATTTCCATGCAGAACAACCCTCTTGCCAGCACCCTGAACAAATCCTCGTCGCGCCGAAGCTTCCTGGGCGCACTCGGGCTCACCGCCTTGGCGATTCCTGCGCTGGCCGCCTGCGGCAACTCGTCAGCGGGAGCATTCTCGCAGCCTGCGACCAGGGTTCCCGCGGGTTTCTCTGGACGACGCAATGTCGTGATCTGGAGCTCGTGGGGAGGCGACAACGGAAAGATGTTCGCCGACCTGATCAAGAAATTCAACGAATCGCAGACGGCGATCTACGCAGAAGTCCAGCAATTCGATGGCTATGACGGTGTCGGCGAAAAGCTCACTGCAGGCCTGAGGGCCAAGCAGATCCCGGATCTTGCCGTGCTTTCGGACATCCACTGGAACCGCTACTTCCTCTCCGATGCCTTGGAGCCGCTGAACAAATACCACGATTCGGGCTTTGGCCCGGCGGTCTACACGGAGAATTTCTACAAGGAAGGCACCGTGCGCGACGAATCCTATTGGGTTCCGTTCGCGCGGTCGACCCCGCTGTTCTACTACAACCGCGACCTTTTCGCCAGCGTGGGCTTGCCGGATCGCGCCCCGGATACCTGGGATGAATTCCGCAGCTGGGGCAAGGAAATCACGGGGGTGAAGTTCAAGGGCAACACGATGAAGATGCGCGCGCTGACCGGCACCGATGACTGGTACTTCAGCGGCCTGCTCTGGGCCTTCGGGGGATCGATATCCAAGGGGCTGGACGTGACCCTGGACAGCGCCGAGTCGATGGCGGCGGTGGACTTCGAACGCCAGCTGGTCCACGAGGACAAGAGCATCTACCTGGCACAGAGCTTCGTCAACGACTTCAGCAATGGCCAATGCGCCACCGTCACCCAGTCCACCGGCGGGCTCACCAGCGTCACCAAAGCCGCCAAGTTCGATGTCGGCACAGGGTTCATGCCGAAGGGTCCGGCAGGTGCTGGAACGCCGACCGGTGGTGGCGGCCTCTCGGTCATGCGCCAGATCAGCGATGAACGCAAGGCCGACGCCGTCGAGGTGCTGCGGTTCCTGGCCAGCGATGAAATCTCCGCCCAGTGGACCGTCGGAACCGGATACCTGCCGGTCACCAAGGGGGCAACCAGCTCCAAGCTCGTCACCGACCTGATGGGCAAGAACCCGAACTACCGGGTCGCAGTGGACCAGCTCCAGATTGCCTCGGGCCCCGACGACGTACGCCGCTACGTCACCTCCGCCATTTCGGAGCTCAAGCAGATGGTCCAGAAGAACTACACCTCGAACGTGTCGCCGGAAGAGCTGGTCAAGCCGGTGGCGGAGAAACTGCGCGCCGAAGCGGAGAAGATTCGTTCCACCTACGAAGAAAAGGTTGCCTAGCGATGAATGAGAACACCGGACCACGAATTGTCGGGCACCGAGGCGCGATGGCGCATCGTCCGGAAAACACGCTGGAATCCTACCGCTATGCCGAAGAGCTCGGTGTTGCGGAGATCGAATTGGATATCAGGCTTTCGGCCGATGGACACGTCTTCATCCTGCATGATGCGACCATCGACCGTGTCGCCCCCGTACCCGGCAGCCTCTCCGGCGTCGATGTCTCGACTCTGACCCTGGAACAACTTCGGGGCGTCGACTTGGGGGAGTGGCTGGGGATTCCCACGCTCACCGAGGCACTGGATGCCACCACAACATCGATCCAAATCGAAATCAAGGATCCACGTGTGGTGCCGGCGGCGGCTGCGATCCTCAATGCCCGACCCCAGGACCATGGGCGCCTGCAGTTCACCAGCTTCAACCATGAAGCCCTGGTGCAGGCCAAGAACCTCTGCCCGCAGATTCCACGCGGATTCATTCTCGGCGGGACCACCGCCTTGACCGAGGACCTCGACTCGCTCTTCGCCCTGCTCGAGGACAACGGGGCGGCCTTTGTGCACCTGAATGTCGATGCGGTGCGTGACGCAGCCGTACAGGAACTGCACCGGCGCGGATATCTTCCGACGCTGTGGCCGCTGCGGGGCCCGGACGATGTGCTTAAGGCCTTGGCCATTGGAGCCCATGCAGTGTGCGCCGACGATCCGGCGGCCGCCAAGCGATGGATTACGCAGGTCATGGCCGCCACGACGTCCTAATTGTCATGGGCGCCTTTCCGCCGTCCCGGGAACCGTAATGTCGCGCAAGCGCGACAGCCGGTTCCCGGGACGGCGTTTCCCTTGCGGTTGAGGATGCCCCACGGGCAATGCAGCGACCGAATCCCGCAGACTGGGATACGCCGTGAGCACGTGCAGGCAGCTCCTGTAGCCTGCGATCAGGCCCCGGCTTTGCGTGGCTCAGCGAATGGAGCGCGGTTCGTTGTCATCGAATCGATCGACGTTGGCTCATCAATCTATGTGGCAGTCGGTTCAACGCCGCGGCAGGATGCAAGTGTCCGCTTAAACCGCGGGGCCGCTGCAGGCTCGAGTGACAAGTCCGCTAGTTCAAATGGTGGACTTAACAAATCCGTGGAAACTCTAGCTGACCAGTAGTGATCCGAATTCTCGTTTGTTACGGAGAAAAGTTGATCCAAGGGATAAGTCTCCTATCGTAACAATGTTACGCAACACAGGAGGTAATGAACTTCATGGATCCTACGATGAATGTGTACGACCTCGCCGCTCCCCGAATTCCACGGTAGAACCTCGGGTGTCAGGCGGCATTTTTTATGCAGTATCGAAAGGAACCAGTTCCCCCATGTCTTCGAACTCCCAGAACCCAATTATCGGTTCGGACCGCGTCAAGCGCGGCATGGCTGAAATGCTCAAGGGCGGCGTCATCATGGACGTGGTCACCCCGGAGCAGGCTCGTATCGCCGAAGATGCCGGCGCGGTCGCTGTCATGGCGCTGGAGCGGGTTCCTGCCGACATTCGCGCCCAGGGCGGGGTGTCCCGCATGAGCGATCCGGACATGATCGACGGCATCATTGCCGAGGTGTCGATCCCGGTGATGGCCAAGGCCCGCATCGGCCACTTCGTCGAGGCGCAGATCCTCCAGTCGCTGGGTGTCGACTACATCGACGAGTCCGAGGTGCTCTCGCCAGCCGACTACGAGAACCACATCGACAAGCAGCCTTTCACCGTGCCTTTCGTCTGCGGAGCCACCAACCTGGGTGAGGCCCTGCGCCGCATCAACGAGGGTGCCGCCATGATCCGCTCCAAGGGTGAGGCCGGCACCGGCGATGTCTCCAACGCCACCGGACACATGCGCAAGATCCGCGCCGAAATCGCCAAGCTCTCCGCACTGCCGGAGGACGAACTGTACGTTGCCGCCAAGGAACTGCAGGCTCCTTACGAGCTCGTCAAGGAAGTTGCCTCCACCGGCAAGCTCCCGGTCGTGCTGTTCACCGCAGGTGGCATCGCAACCCCTGCCGACGCTGCCATGATGATGCAGCTGGGCGCAGACGGCGTGTTCGTTGGATCGGGCATCTTCAAGTCGGGCAACCCGGTACAGCGTGCCGAAGCCATCGTGAAGGCCACCACCTTCTTCGACAACCCGGATGAGCTGGCCAAGATCTCCCGCGGCCTGGGCGAAGCCATGGTCGGCATCAACGTGACCGACGTGCCTGTGCCTCACCGCCTGGCAGAGCGCGGCTGGTAAGCACTCAGCGCATCCACGGGGCCGCCCAGCCATTCCTATGGCTGGGCGGCCCCGTGTCATTTCTCGGCACATTGGCGAACCCGCGCGGTGCATTGCCGTGTAGGTTCGACCTCACGCAGGTTCTCTGAACTACCTGCCCGCCCGGTGATGTCCCGGCAGCAGGAGTCCCGAATACGTGCCCTGCCCGCCAGCCTGGGCTTGGACACAGGCAAGCATCGACGGACCGTCCTTCAAGAACAGCGATGCCGATACGGCTCCACCGGCTCGGGTGACTCCGGCGTAGGTAACCCCGGCGGCGCTCGGGAAGCCGGCGATGGTTCCTTCGAATCCACCGGTGAACTTGAACGTGTCGGAAAAGGTCCCCGGAGGCATGGCCAATGCGTCGGCGCACGGCGCATCAATTTTGGCGACGGTGGTGCCCGAAGCCGCGCCGACTGCGGTGCCGGTGAGGTGGAGTACGACGTTAACAGTGAACTGGCACCGGTTGCCGCCAGAAATCGGCACTGCTTGAAGCGAAGATGGATCCAGCTGGACCGCAAGTACTCCGGTTACTTGCCGGACGGGGGAGCGCTTGCCATTCTGGTTCTGGTGAACGGCGGACTGCACGGAGCCTTGGGTGCCGAGCGGTGGCCTGGCCGCTGCGGCGGGACCTGCCATCAACGAGCCGAGCAAGAGTGCAGAAGCCACGGCTCCACCGGCGCGGCACATGCTTGAGATGCGAGTTTTCACGATGTTTTACCTCCGCTTGTCGGCACCGCGACACGGTGCAAGCCAGACACTGTGATCTATGGGGACTTTCATGATCGTCAGGCTCTCTCGGGCTGTCAATGGTAGATCACGGCCAAGAATTCTCGCGTGGCTAGACTAGCGGTATGGGCAAGATAGTTTTTGATGCAGCGGTTACGCTGAACGGTTTCCTGGCCGATGAAAACCACAGCCTGCAGTGGCTGTTCGAGGTGGAAGGCGCCGATGATCCGGACCCCGGTCTGCTGCCCACCGACGTCGCAGTTCACGTCGAAGGAGCGAACACGTACCTATGGGTTCTTGAACATGAAAAGTTCATGGATGAACCCGCAAAGTGGCAGGCCTACTACGGTGAGCGGCCGACGTATGTATTCACCCATCGGGACCTTCCGATCCCGGAGGGTGCCGATGTCCGTTTCCTGCAGGGGCAAGTCGCCCAGCATCTGCCCGAGCTTCGTGCAACCGCTGGCGACGGGAACATCTGGGTGCTGGGTGGAGGCGAACTGCTCGGCCAGTTCCTGGACATCGACGAACTCGACGAGCTGGCACTGACGATCGCCCCGGCGACCGTTGCTTCCGGCGCTTCGCTGCTGCCACGGGCCATCGGCAGCCATCGGCTCCGCCTTGTTGAGGCGCGGCAGGCCGGGCCGTTTGCGAGACTGCGATATGAAGTACGCAAGCGCGGCTGACTTCCGGCGTCCACGCCAGAACACATCAACGGCGGGACCGGTTGTGATCCCGCCGTTGACGCGGCAAATTGTTCCAGCTTGAGGCTAGACCCAGGAACGCAGCACCATGTGACGTCCGCGGCCGAGCAGCTTCAGCCCGTTGGCCGTGAAGAAGTCGGCACTGGAATGCGTTGCCGCTGCGATCAGCTCGGTTGGGCCTTCGTCTTCGGCCGGAGCCAGCGGGTTGATCATCGATCGCGACAGGCCGTGCAGCAGCGCCGTGCCGATGCCCTGGCGACGGAAGTCGCTGCCGACAGCCAGCGCATGGATCATCAGCTGGCCGCTGAGGCCCTGCTGAGCGAAACCGCGGCCGACAATGTTGCCTTCTTCGGTACGGGCAAGAGCATGCTCCACCCGGCGCAGCGCAGGGTGCCCGCTGGAGAGCTGCGGCGAGGCTTCACGCCACAGATTCGTGACTGCAAGTTCAGCGGCATCGGCCCCGGTCGCTTCCGGAACGTTGTTGCCAAGGCGAATCTTTCCCTCCCAGCGGTCCATGGGAATGGCCAGCGGCCCGGCATGCCATGACACCTGGGCGTTGTCGCTGAACCCTGCGGACTTGAGCTGCGTGGAATCCGCACCCGAATTAACCCAGGCTTCCACGCGGCGTGCTCCCAAGCGCATGCCTTCGGCCAGTGCGGGGCGCAGGCCAGCCGGTTCCGGGTTTTCCGGGAAGAGCAGCACCAGGCGCCGGCGCACCGGCTGCCATGCCCACGAGCAACCATGGGTGGTAAAGATCTTGCCGCCAGTGGCAACGGCCAGCGCCTGATGCCAGTGGCTCAGCGCTTCCTGAGCGGAGGCAATCGTCGTCATTATTCTGCGTTCACCAATCCTCGACGGCGCAGCAGCGGTTCGACCTCTGCATTGCGTCCGCGGAACAATCTGTAGGACTTCAGGGGATCGCGCGTGTTCCCGCGCGACAGCAGCTCCTCACGGAACCGATTACCATTTTCCCGCATTAAGCCACCATTTTCCGCGAACCACTGCACAGTGTCGGCATCGAGCACCTCACTCCAAATATAGGAGTAGTACCCAGCCGAGTAGCCGTTGGCGAAAATGTGTTGGAAGTAACCGGTGCGGTAGCGCGGTGCAATCATCTGCGGATCGAATCCGGCATCGGCAAGTACAAGCTGCTCGAACTCTTCCGGATCCGAGATCACCGTTCCCGGCTTGATGGTGTGCCAGGCCCAGTCCAGAACGCTCGCAGCCAGGTATTCGGTTGTCGCGAAGCCCTGCCCCCACAATTCAGCAGCCCGCAGGCTGTCGAGCACGGAGGGATCCAGCGGCTCGTCGGTCGCGTAGTGCTTCGCATATCCGCCGACGACGTCTTCATGCAGCGCCCACATCTCGTTGACCTGCGACGGGAATTCCACGAAGTCGCGCGGCACCGAAGTGCCGGATAGCGATGCGTACTTGCCGTTGGCAAACATGCCGTGCAAGGCGTGGCCGAATTCGTGGAACAGAGTATTGGTCTCGTCCAGCGTCAACAGCACAGGTTCACCGTCTGCCGCCGGTGCAATGTTCAAGGTGTTGGTGACAATCGGACGTTCGTCGAGGAACGATGCGCCGTCGCGCAGTGTGGTCATCCAGGCGCCGCCCTTCTTCGTGGGGCGGGCCAGGAAATCACCGGCATACAACGCCAGTGCGCTGCCATCGGCATCGAAGACCTCCCAGACGCGGACGTCAGGGTGGTACCCGGGCAGATCGAATCGCTCGGCAAAGGTGATTCCATACAAACGGGTTGCGGTGGCAAAGACGCCGTGGACCAGTACCCGCTCGAGCTCGAAGTATTCGCGCAAGGCCGAGGTGTCCACCGAATACTTTTCCTGCAGAACCTTTTCGGAATAGTAGCGCCAGTCCCATGCATTGATGGCTCCGCCGGCAACTTCGGAGAGTATTGCCGCCTCGGCGTTGGCATTGCGCACGGCCGGTGTACTCAGCTCCGCCAACCGTTCAGCCACGGCCGCGGTGCTTGGCGCCGTTGCATCGGCAAGCACCGTTTCGGCGTGATTGGAAAAGCCGAGTACCGAAGCCCGCTCTGCACGCAGGGATGCCATTTCGGCCGCGAGCTCCAAGGTCGAGTTCAACCCGCGGGAGAGTGAAGCCTCATGCACCTTGCGCCGGGAATCCGAGCGGGCAAGTTGGGAAAGCACAGGCTGCTGGGAAGGAGAAACCAACGGCAGCAAAAAACCATCGCGGTACCCGGCATCCAAGGCGGCCTTAGCCGCCGACGCGATGGCTGCTTCACCTAGTCCTTCAAGTTCAACGGCATCGGCAAAGTGCACTGCGTGTGCGTTTTGGTTTTCCAATGCCAAATTCGAGAACCGGCTGGAAAGTTCCGAAATTTGTTCATTCAGCTTCGACAACTTGTCCTTGGCTTCTGCGCCTAGCGCAGCGCCTGCCAGCTCGAATTCCCTCAGCGTCTGCTCGGCCAGCCGCGCGTCTTCACCCACCAGAGCATTGAGATCTAACGCTTGTAAACGAGAAAACAACGTTTCATTTAGGTGGATGGCATCCTGCTGGCGTGTCATGATGCTCGACATCTCGCTTTGGATCGCACGCAGATCCTCGGTTCCGTGCGCTGAGAGCACGGTGAAGTACGTCATTAGCGTGCGTCGAAGCACCTGCCCCGAGGCTTCAAGGGCGAGCAGCGTGTTCTCGAATGTCGCGGGTTCGCTGTTGGAAGTAATCGCGTCCAGCTCTTCAAGCTGTAAGGCAGCTCCTTGGCGCGCTGCAACAACATAGTCCTCGGCAGTAAGTGCCTGGAACTCCGGCCACTGATAAGGGTTTTCGCTGGGAGAAAGAAGCTGATTCGACATGCCATAAGGTTCCCATAGTCAACGTGACGCAGCTTGCATTGACGCTGCTGTCATGCCATGGGCGAACTGCCATCCACGGGTAAGCTGTGGCGTATGACCGTTCCCTTGCCGATTCGATTCGCTGCGCTGACCGCATCGCTTATGCTTCCTGCGGCTCTCCTGTCTGGATGCAACGCTTCGCCGAACACGCAACCAAGTGCAGTGCCGCCACCGTCGGCCGCACCGGAGCTCGAAGCGACGCAGCCAGCCACGAGCACAGATGCCCCGAATGAAACTGTAAACGAGCTACCGCAGGAGCTGTCCCTGATGGTCACAGGGGATGTGCTGCTCCACCCGCAACTGCTGGATGAGGCAGCTACGGCTGCTGGGAAAACCGGTGGCAACGCCAAGGACTTCGATTTCAAGCCGCTCTTGGCAGGCCTGAAGCCCTATGTTCAGGACGCAGATGCGGCCATATGCAATCTGGAGACGCCGATCGGGACCCCTCCGTATTCGGGGTATCCGATGTTCACCGTTCCATCGCAGATCGTCTCGGATCTGGCCGACATTGGTTACGACGGTTGTACTACCGCGACAAACCACACCGTGGATGCCGGTACGAAGGGCGTCATGCGGACCCTCGAAACTCTGGCGAAAAACGAAATGTTCTCCACCGGTAGCTATGAAAGCGAGAAGGACTCCAAGCAACCACCCATTATGGATATCAAGGGCGTGAAGCTCGGTGTCATAGCCACAACGTATTCATTGAACGGCATGAGCGCCGATACCGATTGGCGCGTCGATACAGGGGTCAACCCGGCAAAGCTCATTGATCGTGCCAAATCCGCACGGCAGGGTGGGGCCGATATTGTTGTCGCAGCAGTGCATGAAGGAGCTGAATACACTAATAGGCCAACGGAAGCCCAGCGAAAATTGGGCCGTGCCTTGGCCAGCTCGGGGGAGTTCGATTTCATCTACATGCACCATACGCACTCGGTTCTTCCGATCGAGAAGTACAAGGGAACCTGGATTGTGTATGGGCTGGGGAATTCGGTCGCGAAACACGCGACTCCTACGATCCTGAATCGCGAAGGAATCAGCGTTAAGGCGACATTCACCCGAGATGACGAGAGCTGGGACGTATCAAAGCTGCAATGGGTGCCTCACCAGCTAAGCAAGGCGCCAGTGACCTGGTGTCAGGTGGCAACTTCGCAAACATGTGTCACCGAGAGTGACGCTAACGCGTCACTAGAACGTACGTTGAAGACTGTTAACGTCTACGGCGCTATTGAACAAGGCTTAGAGAAATGGACTCTGCCCTGATTCATCTCTGTTCGACTATTCGTTGGCGATCAACTCTTTCTTGGTTCTCCAAACGTCTATTTCAATCGACGTACTGGGAACCGTAGCTTGGCCCGGGATTGCTTGCCATGGTCCTCCTTCAACACTGAATTCGCCTCGATATAAGGTGGTCACGTCGACGCGGAATTTCCCTGTTTCTTTGTAGATGTGACTGGTGTCTGTCTTGTCATGTAGCGTATGTTCGGGCTCAGGCTGCCCCGGAAAATCTAGATTTCGTGACACTCCATCGCCATATTTCCAATTCCATTGAATTGGTATCGCTTTGATTTTGATGTCTGAGCCACCGATCACAGTGTTGAACGTCTGTAGGTTTCTTGAAGCCCACAGATGGGTATGGCCATTCTTGAGTGAGAAATTCTTGGGTTCGCTGTGTAGCTTCGAGCCTAGGATTGGAAAAGATCGAAACTGATCAGGCGTAACTACCGGGATAATCTCGGCTTGGTCAGCTTGACCCTCTTGGGTCTCCGGGTCTCCGGGACAGAATGAAAATTGGCGGATGAGTCGACCTTCTAAGTCACTTATCTGACGAACAATTGGGTAGGACTCGTCGTTGCAAGCTTCAATGTCGGGGTTGCTATTGCAGTTGAGAAGCGTTTCTTGCCCTAGAATACATGTATCGAAATCATACACCTTAAATTTTGGCGGGTTTTTATCCTTACCTTTAGGTTGGTTACCGAACCATGAGGGGCCATACTTCTGGTTTGAATCGTTCTCCCCGGGGCAATATTTTTTCCAATAGTTTATTCTGTCCACACTAATTCTTGACTGTGTTTTATCGCATGGATCACTAATTTTTTCAGTAGCATGCTGAATTCCGACCTGAGAAGTTATAATTGTGATTATGCCGAGGATTAATACAGGAAAATGTGAAGGCATCTAGTCATCGCCCACAATCTTATAAACTTTCCACCCAGAGTCATATTCAAGTCCAAGAGCGACAATTGTAGATGGAAGACGTTCAAGCTCTGACTCAACAACGTGAGGTTCTACGTAAAACTTGGCACTGTCGGCCGAATATCGGACGGAAGTGACGGCAAGATTCTCTCCAGTAATTTCTGACGCCAGCACTTCATATCGGTGTTTACCTCCGACTTGCCAGCGTCCGTCAATTTTTGCTCGATCAGCCGGATCGATAATACTGAGACCACAGACCTCACATGCATGCGTTGTGAATTTTTTTATTAATTTTGTGTCGTTTGTTTCTATCGTGTAATTGACTAGGTCGAAGTAGTATTCACTAAAATTTCTAGCACCGTTTTCTGAGTTTTTACTTTCGCTCTCTGGCATTTGGGGGACAGGGACATTTTTTGCGGGCCCCTTCGCGGTAGCAGGCGTATACTTTTCCGCTGTGGTTGGGGCATGCGATGTTTGCGCGGTTCCGGATTGGATTCCCTGATTTTCAGAAGTTGTTGCGGGAGGCTGGACTGAGCTCCCGGACTCGCAGGCGGTGATGGTGAGGGAACTTGCTGCGAGTAGTGCCACAAATGCAATTTTTCGAGCGCTCATGGGAACTCTCCGTAATCACTGGGATGCCGTAGTGAGCGTCATCCTATGCCCGGAGGCCATGGAATGGGAGAGTTTTGCTCAAATCTGTGGATAAGTCTCGACGAGTGCGCAGTCCCGATTGACGGAATTTTGCAGCGCAAACATGAAGAGGCTCCCCAACTTTTGATTCCACGGTGTCCGGGTGCCTGCGACAGAGTTCGACCACCGTCGTGATCGAAGCTGTCAAAGGTTCTTCTGGCGACGCGAAAGTTTCGCGACACGCCTGGTAACAAAACCGATGCTGGACGTGGCGGAGGAATAACGTTGATCCGGCGCTTCCTGGATTGCCGGCGCGCCGATCCCATGGGTTCCGCAGTCAAAGTACTGGACCTGTGGGGGATCGATTCAATTGTGAAGGTAGAAACATGCCGCTCTTTGGCGTCCTTGCATTGCAGGGTGATTTCCGCGAACATCTTGCTTCGTTGACCGACCTCGGTGAAGTAGCTGTGCCCGTGCGTACCGTGGAAGATCTTGAACGGATCGATGCGCTGGTCATTCCCGGCGGCGAGTCGTCCGTGATCGACCGGCTTTCGCGCAACTACGGTCTTGCGGAGCCAATTCGCCGACGCATCTCGGAGGGCATGCCGGCCTATGGTTCGTGTGCCGGCATGATCATGCTTGCGGACCGCCTTGAAAATCCGGCGGTTGCCAGCAACGGCGCGGTGCAGGAGACCTTCGGCGGCATAGATATGACTGTGCGGCGCAACGCCTTCGGTCGCCAGGTTGATTCGTTCGAGAACCGCTTGGATTTCAACGGTACGAACATAGAAGCGGTGTTCATCCGTGCGCCAGAAGCGGTGCAGGTAGGTGAGGGTGTTGAAGTGATCAGCACGGTACCCGGAGCGGATCCGACGTCACAAGGTAGAATTGTTGCAGTACGTCAGGGAAATCTGTTGGCAACCAGTTTTCATCCGGAGGTATCCGGAAACGCTGCCATCCACGAATTCTTTATCAACATCACGCGAGGAGACGCTTAAAGCATGTCAGGCCACTCCAAATGGGCAACAACCAAGCACAAGAAGGCTGCCATTGACGCCAAGCGCGCCAAGGCCTTCGCAAAATTCATCAAGGGCATTGAAGTAGCAGCCCGTGCCGGCGGTGCTGACCTGGCCGGCAACCCTGCTCTTGAACTTGCAGTTAGCAAGGCCAAGAAGAACTCCGTGCCGATCAACAACATCGACCGCGCCGTTAAGCGTGGTGCCGGCCTGACCGGTGAGGTTGTCGACTACACCGAGATCATCTACGAAGCTCGCGGCCCGCAGGGCTCCGCGCTGCTGATCGAATGCCTCACCGACAACAAGAACCGAGCAGCATCCGAGGTCCGCGTCGGAATCACCCGCAACGGCGGCTCAATCGCCGACCCGGGCTCCGTGAGCTACCTGTTTGCCCGCAAGGGTGTTGTCCGCCTGCCAAAGGGCGAGCTGACCGAAGACGACCTGCTGATGGTTGTCCTGGACGCCGGCGCCGACGAGATTCTGGACGAGGATGAAACCTTCGCCATCGTCTGCGAACCGAGTGACCTGCGTGCAGTCGCCACCGCCCTGGACGAGGCGGAAATCGACTACGAGTCCGACGAAATGGAATTCCTGCCTTCCATGAAAGTGGACCTGGACGTGGATGGAGCCCGCAAGTTCCTGAAGCTGTTCGACGCACTGGAAGAACTGGACGACGTGCAGAACGTCTACACCAACGCAGACCTCTCCGACGAGGTACGCGCAGCTCTGGACGAAGAGAACTAGGGTTTGTCCCTTCGAGTCGTGGGCGTCGACCCCGGCCTGACCCGTTGCGGGTTGGCCGTGGTCGACGTTTCTGCAAGCCGCCAGGTCGAGCTGGTCGACGTCACCGTCGCCGGGACGCCGCCGGGCACCCCGCTGGATGCCCGTCTGTTGACCATCGCGAATGCGATCGATGCCTGGCTGGACACCCACAAGCCGGACGTGCTGGCCATTGAACGGGTTTTCGCCCAGGTCAACGTGTCCACGGTTATCGGCACCGCGCAGGTCACCGGCATCGTCATCACCGCCGCCGCGCGCCGCGGCATTCCCGTGGCGCTCCACACCCCGACCGAGGTCAAGGCCGCGGTCACCGGTTCCGGGCAGGCCACGAAGGCAGCCATCGGCAAGATGGTCGCCAAGATCTGCCATCTGGATGAACCGCCCAAGCCGGCCGACGCCGCCGACGCGGTGGCCCTGGCAATCGCCCACGCTTGGCGTGGGGCCGCCGCCGGATCAAACGCCTCGGCCTCCGCTGCCAGCTCCAGCGGTTCCCAGCAGCTCACCGCAGCCCAGCGTGCCTGGATCGCCGCCGAGGCCTCGTCCAAGCACCGCGCCGCCCGGCGCTGAGACTCACCGGCGATGCGTAGGCGTCGCGCTTCGTAGGTATCTTCGATAAACTGTCTGGGATCGAACATATATCCCAAGGAGTGGCATGATCAGCTCATTGACCGGCACCGTCCAAGCGGTGTCCTTGAACACCGCCGTGCTCAACGTGAACGGCTTTGGCATGTTGGTCAATGCCACCCCCGGCACGCTGTCCACCCTGCACCAGGGCCGCGAAGCCACCGTGCACACCTCGATGGTGGTTCGCGAGGACTCCATGACCCTGTTCGGCTTTGCCACCACCGAGGAGCGCGACGTCTTCGAGGTGCTGATCGGCGTTTCCGGCATCGGTCCGCGCACCGGCCTGGCCATCCTCGCCGTGCATACCCCCGAAGAGGTGCGCATCGCCGCCAACACCAAGGACACCGCCGCCTTCACCAAGGTCTCGGGCATCGGCCCCAAGGGCGCCAGCCGCATCGTGCTGGAGCTGAACGGCAAGCTCGTGCCCACCGGCTCACCGGTCTCCTCCGCGTCCGCGGCCGGCGGTTCCGCGTCGGTCTGGGAACCCCAGGTGATCGAGGCGCTCACCGGGTTGGGTTGGAGCGAGAAGGACGCGACCGCCACGCTCAAGGCCCTGTCCAAGGCGGATCCAGAAATCGTCGCCACCGGCAACGTGGCCGACATCCTCCGTGCGGCCCTGCGCAGCATGTCCAGCGCCAACCGCGCCCGATAGGATGATCCCGTGTCTGATTCCAAACCGCTGACCCACGCCGGAAGCGAACCCGAGGAGCATGTGCTGGAAGCCGCGCTGCGTCCTCGCAACCTGGACGACTTCGTGGGCCAGTCCCGCGTGCGCCAGCAGCTCTCCCTGGTGCTCGAAGCGGCCAAGATCCGCGAACGCAGCGCCGACCACGTGTTGCTCTCCGGCCCTCCGGGGCTGGGCAAAACCACCCTGTCGATGATCATCGCCGCGGAGATGAACGCCCCGCTGCGCATTTCGTCGGGACCCGCCATCCAGCATGCCGGCGACCTGGCCGCAATCCTGTCGTCGTTGACCGAGGGCGAGGTGCTGTTTCTGGACGAGATCCACCGCATGTCGCGTCCGGCAGAGGAAATGCTCTACATGGCGATGGAAGACTTCCGCGTCGACATCGTGGTGGGCAAGGGCGCCGGGGCCACCGCGATCCCGCTGGATCTGCCGCCGTTCACCCTGGTCGGCGCCACCACCCGCGCAGGCCTGCTGCCGGGTCCGCTGCGCGACCGCTTCGGCTTCACCGGCCACCTGGAGTTCTACACCGTCGAGGAGCTCGAGCTGGTGCTGCGCCGCTCGGCCATGATGCTTGACCTTCGCGTCACCTCGGCGGCCTTCTCGGAAATCGCCGGACGCTCCCGCGGCACCCCGCGTATCGCCAACCGCCTGCTGCGCCGCGTCCGCGACTGGGCCCTGGTGCACAAGCTCGAGGAGATCGACGCGCAGTCCGCGGCCGCCGCACTGGACATGTACGAGGTGGATTCGAAGGGGCTGGACCGGCTCGACCGCTCGGTGCTCGAGGCGCTGTGCCTGAAGTTCGGCGGGGGACCGGTGGGCCTGTCCACCCTGGCCATCGCCGTCGGCGAGGAAACCGAGACGGTGGAAACCGTCGCCGAGCCGTACCTGGTGCGCGAGGGCCTGATGGGGCGCACCCCGCGCGGGCGCATCGCGATGCCCAGCGCCTGGAAGCATTTGGGGATTGCCATGCCCAAGGACGCAATTTTCGCCAGTGCGCAAAGCTATGAAAACGATGAGGATTAGATCAGCATAACTTCACCGGACGCTTAAATGGTTCGCCAGTAGTCGCTCACCCATTAGACTAAAGACGCCTGACCTATGCCCTTAACCGGGTCTGGGTGGGGCGTCTTTGCTGTTCTGCGCGTCGCCGACGCCTGCAGCATCCGGAATTTTCAGCATTCGCAACGAATCGTTAGCAGGTAATTTACGTGAACTCTCTGGTGATCGCCCAGGCCGCCGGCGGCGGCTTCAACCCCTCGATGATCCTGATGATCGCACTGTTCGCAGTGCTGATCTTCATGATGTTCCGCGGGCGCAAGAAGCAGGCAGCCCAGCAGGCGAAGCTGAAGGACAACACCGTCCCGGGCGCGAAGGTCATGACCAACTCCGGCATCTTCGGCACCGTCGTCGGTATCGACGCCGAGGACCGCGTGCAGGTCGAGGTCGCCAACGGCGTGGTGCTGACCCTGCACCGCCAGGCCATCTCCACCTTCCTGGACAGCGACGCCGCTGCGGCGGCCCCTGCCGTAACCGAGGCCGATGCCCCGTCGACCACCGCGGAAACCCCGGAGGAGTCCCTTCGTCGCCTGAACGACGAAGGCAAGGACGAGCGCAACGCCTAACCAGGCAGAATCGCGGCGGCCCGCCCTGGTCCGCCTAGACGAGAAAGCACATTAGATGTCATCAATTAGACCTGTGAAGCAGGCACGCAAAGCCTTGCTGTGGCTGCTGGTGGTCTTCCTCATCGCCTCCGGCGTGCTGGTGGGCGGCGTACTCAGCGGCAAGACGAGCTTCGCACCGAAGCTCGCGCTGGACCTGGAAGGCGGCACCCAGATGATCCTGGCCCCGCGTGTCCAGGGCGACCAGGCGATCAGCCAGGAACAACTGGACCAGGCGGTGGAGATCATCCGCCAGCGCGTTGACGGCGCCGGCGTGACCGAATCGGAGATCACCACCCAGTCCGGGCGCAACGTCGTCGTTTCGATGCCGGGCGTCCCGACCCAGGAGACCCGCGACCTGATCCAGGCCTCGGCGAACATGGAGTTCCGCCCGGTGCTGATCACCGGAGCCTACACGGCGACCCCCGAGGCCGACCTCACCCCTGCCAAGGACCTGCCCAAGCCGACCGGCAAGCCGGAGAATCCGTCGGACACCAACTGGATCACCCCGGAGCTTTACAAGCAGTTCGAGGCCTACGACTGCCCGACCGAGCTGAAGGAATCCAGCACCACCACCCATGATCCGGCCAAACCGATGATCTCGTGCGATGAACGCATGGGCGTGAAGTACATCCTCGGCCCGCAGGAGATTCCCGGCGACCAGATTTCCGACGCCTACGCCCAGCTGGCGCGCGGCGTGAACGGCTCGGTCACCGGCGAATGGGTAGTGGTCATCGAGTTCAACTCCGAGGGCACCAAGACTTTCGCCGACACCACCCAGCGGTTGATCTCGCTGACAGGTTCGCGCAACCAGTTCGCCATCGTGCTCGACGGCAACACCATCTCCGCTCCGACCACCAACGCCGTGATCTCCGACGGCCGCCCGCAGATTTCCGGCGGCTTCACCCAGGAGACCAGTCAGGCGCTGGCCGAGCAGCTGAAGTACGGCGCCCTGCCGATCAGCTTCGACATCCAGTCCGAGCAGCAGGTATCGGCCACCCTGGGCGCCGACCAGCTCAAGGCCGGCCTGATCGCCGGCATCATCGGCCTGATCGCGGTGTTCATCTACTCGATCTTCCAGTACCGCGCGCTGGGCTTCGTGACCATCGCGTCGCTGCTGGCCTCCGGCGTGCTGACCTACCTGGCGCTGGTGCTGCTGGGCTGGGGCATGAACTACCGGCTGTCGCTGGCCGGCGTGGCCGGCCTGATCGTTGCCATCGGCCTGATCGCGGACTCGTTCATCGTGTACTTCGAACGCGTGCGCGACGAGCTGCGCGACGGACGCCCGCTGGCCAGCGCCGTGGCGGTCGGCTGGAAGCGCGCCGAGCGCACCATCCTGGCCTCCAAGGCAGTCAACGTGCTGGCGGCCGTGGTGCTGTACATCGTGGCCGTGGGCAACGTGCGAGGCTTCGCCTTCACCCTGGGCCTGACCGCCGTCATCGACCTCGTGGTCGTGTACGGCATGACCCACCCGACGCTGGTGCTGCTGGCCCGCACGAAGTTCTTCGCCGAGGGCCACCGCTTCTCCGGCCTGGATCCCTCGCTGCTGGGCGCCGAACCGCTGTACAAGGGCGCGGGCCAGATCCGCCGCTTCACCGACAACGTGGAAGCGAACCGCGGGAAGAAGAACCAGAAGGCGGGCGTTGAGGCAGCCAAGCGCATGACCATCGCCGAACGCCGCCGCGCCGAAGCGAACTCCGCCCCGGCCGGGGCGAAGACCGCGAAGGACAAGGCGCAGGAGGAGAACAATGAATAAGCTGGTCACGTGGGGCAACGAGCTCTACACGGGCAAACGCTCCTACCCGTTCACCTCCAAGCACCGCCTCTGGTTCAGCATCGCGGCAGTACTGGTCGTGTTGTCGATCCTGCTGCCCGTCGTCAAGGGCGGCTTCAACCTGGGCATCGACTTCCGCGGCGGCTCGGAGTTCACCGTCTCCAACACCACCCACACCGAGCAGGGCATCGGCGAGCAGGCCGTCAAGGCCGTCGCGCCGGAGGCCGTGGCGACCGTCACCAACATCGCCCCTGGCACCATGCGTATCCAGACCGAGCTGCTCTCCGACGACCAGACCCTGGCCATCGCCAAGGACCTGGCCGCCGGCTACGGCGTGAGCGCCAACGAGGTCACCAGCAACTTCATCGGCCCGACCTGGGGGCAGGACGTCTCCCGCCAGGCCCTGGTCGGCCTGCTGGTGTTCGTGCTGCTCGTGGGCCTGCTGATGGCCGCCTACTTCCGCACCTGGAAGATGTCGCTGGCAGCCCTCATCGGCCTGTTCACGGTGATCGTCGTGACCGGGGGCATCTACTCGCTCACCGGTTTCGAGATCACCCCGAGCGCGATCATCGGCTTCCTGACGATCCTGAGCTACTCGCTGTACGACACCGTCGTGGTGTTCGACAAGATCCGCGAGAACACGAAGGACTTCTCCAAGCGCAATGAGCGCACCTTCGAACAGCAGGTGAACCTGGCGGTCAACCAGACCCTGGTCCGCTCGATCAACACCTCCGTGGTCGCGGTCCTGCCGGTCGCCGCGATCCTGTTCATCGGCTCCTACCTGCTGGGGGCCGGTACGCTCAAGGACCTGTCGCTGGCGCTGTTCGTCGGCATCATCGTGGGCACGCTGTCCACGATCTTCATCCAGGCCCCGCTGTACGCGTGGCTGCGCCGCAACGACCCTGAGGTCGTCGCGCACACGAAGAAGCTGGAAGCCGCCGCGGCCTAGCCCGCCGGCCTCGAGCCCGATGCGAATCGGCACCCGCCACCTGTGTGGCGGGTGCCGATTTTCTTAACCCGTGACGCCGTGGAATTCGTGGACACCGGGTTCACGTGCTATAACGAATAAACTGGAGAACGTGTTTTTACTGGAAGCCGCGGTAACCCCCGCGGCGGCACGGATCTCGACCGAACGCAGGCAGTGGCGTCGGCACCTGGCGATTCCCTCGCCGTGCACGGCGCCGTCTCTGTTTGACCGGTGCAACGTGGAAGGAGCGGGGCATGGCCAACACGCCTAACCTGAACAATGCGAAACGACGCTCGATCTCACGTTTGGTGCGCTTCGCCGGCCGCGGCAGCACCCCGGGCACCTCGCCGACGCTGGAACCGCTGCTGCGCACCGTGAAGTCCAAGCACCCCAAGGCGGACCTGGACCTGCTGGTCCACGCCTACGAGGTCGCGGAGAAGTACCACGAGGGGCAGAAGCGCAAGAGCGGTGACCCCTACATCACGCATCCGGTGGCCGTGGCGACGATCCTCGCCGAGATGGGCATGACCGGCTCGATCCTGGCCGCCGCACTGCTGCACGACACCGTGGAGGACACCGAGTACTCGCTGGAGTCGGTCAAGAAGGAGTTCTCCGAGGAAATCGCGATGCTGGTGGACGGCGTCACGAAGCTGGACAAGGTCACCTACGGCGACGCCGCCCCGGCCGAAACCGTGCGCAAGATGGTGGTGGCGATGTCGCGCGACATCCGCGTGCTGCTGATCAAGCTGGCCGACCGCCTGCACAACGCCCGCACCTGGCGCTACGTCTCGCCCGAGTCCAGCTCGCGCAAGGCCAAGGAAACCCTGGAGATCTTCGCTCCGCTGGCGCACCGGCTGGGCATGAACACGGTCAAGTGGGAGCTGGAGGACCTGTCCTTCGCCGCGCTGCACCCGCTGGTCTACCAGGAGATCGTGCGCATGGTGGGGGACCGCACCCCCGAACGCGAAAAGTACCTGGCCAATATCCGCCAGACCCTGGACAGGGACCTGGGGGAGGTGGCGATCCACGCCGCGGTCTCCGGCCGCCCGAAGCACTACTACTCGATCTACCAGAAGATGATCGTGCGCGGCAAGGACTTCGACGACATCCACGACCTCATGGGCGTGCGCATCCTGGTGGACAACGTCAAGGACTGCTACGGCGCCCTGGGCGTGGTGCACGCGCAGTGGAACCCGCTGCCCAACCGCTTCAAGGACTACATCGCGATCCCGAAGCTGAACCTGTACCAGTCGCTGCACACTACCGTGATGGGCCCCGAGGGCAAGCCGGTGGAAATCCAGATCCGCACCCACGACATGCACGTGCGCGCCGAGTACGGCGTCGCCGCGCACTTCCAGTACAAGCACGGGCAGAACGCGAACTCCATGCTCTCCCCGGAGCAGAACATGGACTGGCTGCGCTCCCTGATGGAATGGCAGGCCGACACCGAGGACTCCGAGGAGTTCCTGGACGGGCTGCGCTACACCATCAGCTCCGCCGAGGTGTACGTCTTCACCCCGAAGGGCGACATCATGTCGCTGCCGGTGGGCTCCACCCCGGTGGACTTCGCCTATTCCATCCACACCGATGTCGGGCACCGCACCATCGGCTCCCGGGTGAACGGCAAGCTGGTCCCGCTGCACACCGAGCTCAAGCAGGGCGACGTGGTGGAGGTCTTCACCTCCAAGGCCGAGGGCGCCGGCCCGTCCCAGGACTGGCAGAACTTCGTCAAGTCCCCGCGCGCCAAGGCCAAGATCCGCGGCTACTTCTCCAAGGAACGCCGCGAGGAAGCCATCGAGAAGGGCAAGGAGCTGCTCACCAAGGAGCTGCGCCGCAACCAGCTGCCGCTGCAGAAGCTGATGACCCACGACCTGCTCTCCGCGGTGGCCGGCGAGTTGCACCACTCGGACATCTCGGCGCTCTACCAGTCGGTCGGCGACGGGCACACCAGCGCGCAGAACGTCATCGAGCACCTCACCGCCCTCATCGGCCCCCCGGAGGCCGAGCAGGTCGACGAGGAAGCCGTCGTCAAGGTCGCCACCCCCTCGAAGCGCACCGGAAACGACGCCGGCGTGATCGTGGAAGGCGTGGGCGACGTGCTCGTCAAGCTGGCCCGCTGCTGCACCCCGGTGCCGCCGGATGAGATCCAGGGCTTCGTCACCCGCGGCGCGGGCGTCTCCGTGCACCGCACCGACTGCCTGAACCTGGCCCAGCTGGCCGGGGAGCCCGACCGCATCGTGAACGTCTCCTGGGCCTCGAAGCACAACGGCGTCTTCCTGGTGGAAATCCAGGTCGAGGCGCTGGACCGCAAGTCGCTGCTCTCCGACGTGACCCGGATCCTCTCCGAGAACCACCTGAACATCCTCTCCGCCTCGGTGCAGACCAGCAGGGAGCGGGTGGCGATCTCCCGCTTCTCCTTCGAGATGGGCGACCCGAAGTTCCTGAGCCACGTGCTGAACCAGGTGCGGCGGATCGACGGGGTGTACGACGTGTACCGCACCACTGCAGGTTCCCGCCGCTAGCGGCCGGCTAGGCGGCGGCCGGGCGGCCCGGGTCCAGCCGGCCCTCGGGCGCGAAGGACTCGACCAGCCGCAGCGCGCGGGAGACCTCGGGCTGCGGGGGATACTGCGCCAGCCGGCCCGCCACCGCGTCTAGGCGAAGGAAGTCGTCCTCAAGCCGCACCACTTCCGCCAGCACCCGGGTGGCGGTGGGCAGCGGATCGTAGGCGGCGCAGTCGCAGACCGTGCGCAGCAGGCTGGTGACCTTCACCCGCTGGCGGAAGATGATCTCCTCCTCGGCCAGCTGCAGCTGCGAGAAGCTGACCTGCAGCCCGTTGCCCGGCCGGTAGGGCCGCCGGTAGCCGGGCGAATTGATTCGCAGCGCGAAGGTGTAGGGCAGCAGCCCGTGCACCCAGGCAGCGGTCTCGCGGCAGATCACGTCGTGGCGCTGCAGCTGCCGCCCGGAGACGAACGCGGCGATCCGCGCCCGCACCCCGGCGTCGTACCTGAAGAACATGGGCACGAAGCAGTTGCCCATCGCCTCGCGCACCAGTCCGCGCCCCGCCATGGCACCGAGTTCATTGCGGCTGAACAGCTCGCCGGCAATCAGCAGATCCTCTGGAATGCGCAACGCGGCGGCGCACCGTCCAGCAGCCGTGGAATGTAGATTCTCCATGAGGCTACTGAAGCAGGTCACGCCGCCGCGTTGGCGGTGTTCGGACGAACTGTGGATTATTACTCGAAGTCGGCGGCCGACTTCTCCAGGGTGCTCAGCCACATGCGGCGGGCATCCAGGGCTTCCTGGGCCGACGCGATCTGCTTGGCGTTGCCCTTGGCCTGCGCGGCGGCCAGGTCGGCCTCCAGCGCGGCGATGGTCTCCTGCAGCTGCGAGAGCATGGAGTTCGAACGGGCCTTGGTCTCCGGGTTCGACCGGCGCCATTGCTCCTCCTCGGCGCCCTTCACCGCATCCTCGACCTGGCGCAGCGCGGACTCGATGCGCTGCAGGTCGGCGCGCGGCACCTTGCCGGCTTCCTCCCAGCGGGAGCGGATCGAATCCAGCTTGGCCTTGGCGGCGGCCAGGTCGTTGATCGGCAGCAGCGCGCGGGCTTCCTCCAGCAGCGCTTCCTTCACCACCAGGTTGGCGGCGAATTCGGCGTCCACGGCGGCGTTGGCCTCGGCGCGGGCCTGGAAGAACACGTCCTGGGCGGCACGGAAGCGGCCCCAGAGCTGGTCGTCGTCCTTGCGCGAGGCACGGCGCGACTTCTTCCACTCGTCCATGAGCTTGCGGTACTCGGCGGCGGTGGCGGCCCAGTCGGTGGAATCCTGCAGCGCCTCGGCGCGCGCGATCAGCTCCTCCTTGACGGACTTCGCCGCGGCGTTGGTGGAATCCAACTGCGAGAAGTAGGCGCGGCGGTGGCGGTCGAAGGTCGTGCGGGCGGCGCGGAAGCGCTTCCACAGGGCGTCTTCGGTGGCGCGCGGCAGGCGCACGGAGGAACGCTGGGTGGCCTTCCAATTTTCGAACAGCTCGTTCATGGCCGCCGAGGCGGTCTTCCACTGGATCTGCTCGGGGCGCTTGGCGGCCATGGCCTCGGCCTGCTCGACGATGCCCTCGCGCACGGCGAGCTGCTCGGCGCGGGCGGCCTCGTTGGCCTGGCGCTGGGCCGCGGACAGCTCCTGCACGGCGACGCGCACGGTTTCCAGGCGCGATTCCAGCAGCGCGATGTCCCCGACCATGTGGCGTTCGGCCACGGCGGCGGCCAGCGCGTCGATGGTCTTGCCCATCTCGCCGGCCGGGGCCTTGGCGACCACGCGCTGCTCCAGCAGCATCAGCTGGGAGAAAACGTCGTCATATTTGCGCACGAAGTACGCCAGGGCCTCCTCGGCGGTCGCGTCCGGGTACTGGCCGACCGGGTGCTCGGCGCCATCGATGATGACGAAAACGTGGCCATCCTCGGCGACACGGGCAAATTTGGCTGCCTCGTCAAGGGGCGTGGAATGCACGACTGGCTGGGCTACGACCGGCTTCGCGGCAGGCTTTACGGCCTGCGGCAGGGGGGTCTTCTGGCTGTCGTCGGATTGCTGACTGGTGGTCACCGCTGAAACTCTTTCACTTTGCGCTGTACTTGCTCAGCCAACTCTACCTGTGACCTCCGCTTCTTAGTAAGCCGACGTGCGCAGGTTTCTTCGTGTTGGCGCTATAAGATGGGTAGGTGGCGCGTTCGCACGGCGGTTTGCGCACAGTTTTTGCCTACAGCAATTTGCACCGAGGAGTTTCATGGCACGCAAGGCCTCCCTATCAGGTTTCCCCGAATGGCTTCCAGCCGAACGGGTCGTCGAACAGCATGTGCTGGACACCTTGCGCCGCACCTTCGAGCTGCACGGCTTCGCGAACATCGAGACCCGCGCCGTGGAAACCAGGGCGCAGCTGCTGCGCAAGGGCGAGATCGACAAGGAGGTCTACGGCCTGAGCCGGCTGGCCGCCGAGGACGAGAAGAACGACCCGAACGCGCTGGCCCTGCACTTCGACTTGACCGTGCCCTTCGCCCGCTACGTGGTGGAGAACGCCGGGCACCTGGCCTTCCCCTTCCGCCGCTACCAGATGCAGAAGGTCTGGCGCGGCGAACGCCCGCAGGACGGCCGCTTCCGCGAATTCACCCAGGCGGACATCGACGTCGTCGGCGAAGGCACCCTGCCCTTCAGCTACGACGTGGAGCTGGCGCTGACCATTGCCGACGCGCTGTCCGCCCTGCCGATCGGCGACTTCCGCCTGCGCGTGAACAACCGCAAGCTCGCCGAGGGCTTCTACCGCGGCCTGGGGCTTGAGGACCCTGACGCGGTGCTGCGCGCCATCGACAAGCTGGAGAAGATCGGCGACGACGCCGTGGCCAAGATCCTCATGGAAGAGGTCGGCGCCACCCGCGAGCAGGCCGACGCCGCGCTCGCGCTGGCCAAGATCCGCACCATGGACACCTCCTTCGTCGAGCAGGTCCGCGCCCTGGGCGTGCAGCACGAGCTGCTGGACACCGGCCTGGACGAGCTCGCCCAGGTCATCGCCGCGGCCTCCCGGCGCGCCCCGGGCAAGGTGATGGCGGATTTGTCCATCGCCCGCGGCCTGGACTACTACACCGGCACCGTCTACGAAACCGTGCTGGTCGGCCACGAGTCGCTGGGCTCGATCTGCTCCGGCGGACGCTACGAGTCGCTGGCCTCCAAGGGCAAGAAGACCTACCCGGGCGTGGGACTGTCCATCGGCGTCACCCGCCTGGTCTCCCGCATCCTGGCGGAGGAAACCGTCACCGCGGCCCGCTCGGTGCCCTCGGTGGTATATGTCACGCTGGCCAACGAGGACTCCTGGCACGAGGCGCAGGACGTCGCCGCCGCGCTGCGCGCCCGGGGGATCGCCTGCGAGGTGGCCTCCAGCGCGGAGAAGTTCGGCAAGCAGATCAAGTACGCAGATCGCCGCGGGATTCCGTTCGTCTGGTTCACCCACGCCGACGGCAGCCACGAGGTCAAGGACATCCGCTCGGGCGAACAGCTCGCCGCCGATCCGGCCTCCTGGGCCCCGCCGGCGCAGGACCTGCACAACACCGTCGGCTAGGCCCCGGCCGCCTGCGCCCGCACCGGGTGCACTAAACTCTTGCGAAGAAGAACTTCGCACTTTGTCGAATCGACCGAAAGGATCGTAGTGCTACGCACTCATCAGCTGGGCGTGCTAAACGCCGAGCACATTGGACAGCAGGTCACCCTCACCGGCTGGGTCGCCCGCCGCCGTGACCACGGTGGAGTGGCGTTCCTGGACCTGCGCGACGCCTCGGGCGTGGCCCAGGTCGTGGTGCGCGACGAGGAGGACTTCCACCCGCTGCGCAATGAGTTCGTGCTGCAGATCAAGGGCACCGTCGAGCGCCGCCCGGAGGGCAACGAGAACCCGAACCTGCCCACCGGCGAAATCGAGGTGATCGCCGACGAGGTGATCGTGCTGAACACCGCCGCGCCGCTGCCGTTCCAGGTTGATGAGCACGTCGAGGTCGGCGAGGAGGCGCGCCTGCGCCACCGCTACCTGGACCTGCGCCGTCCGACCCCGACCCGCAACCTGCGCCTGCGCTCAGAGGTCAACCGCGTGGCCCGCAACCTGCTGCACGAGCAGGGCTTCGTGGAGATCGAGACCCCGACGCTCACCCGCTCCACCCCGGAAGGCGCCCGCGACTTCGTGGTTCCGGCCCGCCTGACCCCCGGCAGCTGGTACGCGCTGCCGCAGTCCCCGCAGCTGTTCAAGCAGCTGCTGCAGGTCGGCGGCTTCGAGAAGTACTACCAGATCGCCCGCTGCTACCGCGACGAGGACTTCCGCGCCGACCGCCAGCCCGAGTTCACCCAGCTGGACATCGAGGCCTCGTTCGTCGAGGAAGACGACATCATCGCCCTGGGCGAGAAGCTGGTCAAGGCCATCTGGTCGCTGATCGACGTCGAGATCCCGACCCCGATCCGCCGCATGACCTACGCCGAGGCCATGGAGAAGTACGGCAGCGACAAGCCGGACCTGCGCTTCGGCCTCGAGCTGACGGAAATGACCGAGTACTTCGCGAACACCTCCTTCAAGGTGTTCCAGTCGGCCTACGTCGGCGCCGTGGTCATGCCCGGCGGCGCCTCGCAGCCGCGCCGCACCCTGGATGCCTGGCAGGAATTCGCCAAGCAGCGCGGCGCGAAGGGCCTGGCCTACGTGCTGCTCAAGGAGGACGGCGAGCTCGCCGGCCCGGTGGCCAAGAACCTCTCCGAGACGGAGAAGGCCGGCCTGGCCGCGGCCACCGGCGCGAAGCCCGGCGACTGCATCTTCTTCTCCGCCGGCGATAAGGCCGAATCCCGCGCCCTGCTCGGCTCGGTCCGCGTGGAGATCGGCCACCGCACCGGCCTGATCAAGGACGGCGACTGGGCCTTCGTATGGGTCGTCGACGCTCCGATGTTCGAACCGGCCTCCGCCGCCGTCGCCTCGGGCGACGTGGCAGTGGGCGCCGGCGCCTGGACCGCGGTGCACCACGCGTTCACCAGCCCGAAGCCCGAGTTCCTGGACACCTTCGACACCGACCCTGCCTCGGCCCTGTCCTACGCGTACGACATCGTCTGCAACGGCAACGAAATCGGCGGCGGCTCGATCCGTATCCACCAGCGCGACGTGCAGGAGCGCGTCTTCAAGCTGATGGGCGTCACCGAGGAGCAGGCACAGACCCAGTTCGGCTTCCTGCTGGAGGGCTTCAAGTACGGCGCCCCGCCGCATGGCGGCATCGCCCTGGGCTGGGACCGCGTGCTGCAGCTGCTCACCGGTTCGGAGTCCATCCGCGACGTCATCGCCTTCCCGAAGACCGGCGGCGGCTTCGACCCGCTGACCCAGGCTCCGGCGCCGATCACCGCGCAGCAGCGCAAGGAGGCCGGCATCGACTTCAAGCCCGAGAAGAAGAAGGCCGACGCCGACGCGAAGGCCGAGGCTCCGGCCGAAGCCAAGTAGCCAGCTGCGCCGCACGGCCCAGCGCTACGCCGACCGCAGGGCCGGCGCTCCATCCCGCACGGGGTGGCGCGCCGGCCCTGCGCCGTTTTCCACGCCTGCCGCCTGCCGCCCGGCGCTTGGCCTGAGCCGGAATGTGCACTAGGTTGGAAATCCACCTAGCCGACCCCGAGGAGCCCGATGCCCGAGAACCGCCGCCACGCCGGCGCCGCTGGCGATCCCGCCGGCGCGCTGTTCGCGCGCTACCCGGTGGGCGACCGCAACTGGGCCGAGACCTTCCCTGCCTCGCTGCTCTGGGCAGGGCTGGGCCAGCGCCAATGCGTGGGCCTGCTGCGCGAGCAGCTGGACGTCATCTGCGACAGCGACGAACCGGTCGAGCAGCTGCTGGGGGACCCGTGGCGCTGCGGCGTCGAGAAGGCCGCCGAGGTCATGTCCCCGGAGCAGCTGGCCCGCCAGGAGCAGCCCGTGGACAGCGGGCCGGTGCTGCTGATGGGATTCCTGCTGACGCTGGGGCTGCTGCTTCTGGGTTTCGGGGTGTGGACCGCGGCCAGCGACGGCTGGCTGGCGCGGTCCTGGGACGGGTGGCAGCTGGGCGCCCTGTGCACGGCGGCCGGATCGGCCCTGTCCCTGAGCTTCGGGTGGTACCTGTACACCTGCGGCCGGCTGCATCGCGCCTGGCTCGTCGCCGTGCTGGGCACCGCGGCCTCCACCGGCGCCGGCCTGCCGCTGGTCCTGCTCGTCGGCGAGGTGCCGCTGCCTAACGCCGCAGGTCCGCTCGGCGGCGCACTGCTGCTGGTCCTGGCCTGGATCTGCATCCACCCGATATCCGGCGCCGCTGACCCCGAAAGCCCCGCGGAACCCGCCGGCGCCGCGGCGCCGGCGATGGACAGCGGGCAATGGCTGGCCCGCACGCAGATGCTGCTGCGCGGGCGCTACGGCTTCTCCCGCTCCGAGGCCGCGCGGCAACTGGCAGAGGTCCGCGAGCACTGCCTGCAGACCGGCGCGCGGCATCCCGCCGAGCAGTTCGGCACTCCCGCCGAATTCGCCATGAGCCTGGGCGGTTCCAACCCGGGAGCCGTCGTGCGCCGCTGGTGGCTCGGCCGCCTGGCGTTCCTCGCGCTGGTGGCCTACTACGGGGTCTCGGTCCTCTCGCCGCTGATCGAGCAGGGGCCCTCGCCGTGGCGCGTGGCCCTGGCCGTCATGTGGTTCCTGCTGCTGTTGACCGCCTGCTGGCGCCTGCGCCCGGCGCAGCGCCGGGAAGAGGTCTGCGCGAAGCTTGAACAGCGCCAACGCCGCGCTGAGGCGGTGCTGGCCCGATATGACAACAGCTAGTTCTTGTACATCGCTCTACAAGGTGGTGCGCTGTGCCTGAGGAGCCGAAGTTCCCGGCCGCCTGGCAGCGTTCGGTGCTGCCCCTGCTGCTGCTTGCGCAGCTGCGCCGCGGCCCCGCCCACGGCTACGCGCTGGCCAAGGCGCTGGCGGCCCGCGGGCTCGACCCGCTCAAGGGCGCGACGCTGTATCCCGCGCTGGCCAAGCTGGAGGCCGACGGCCTGGTGTCCACGTCCTGGGAGCAGGGGCAGGGCGGACCTGGGCGCAAGGTCTACGAGCTGAGCGGCGCGGGGCGCAGCGAGCTGGCGCACCAGTCGCTGGCCTTCGCCGCGTTCAGCGGCATCGTGCGCGGCGCCTCGGCAAGCTAGGGCAGGTCGGCCGAATCCACGATGATCGTCATCGGCCCGGAGTTCACCAGCGAGACGTTCATCATTTCCCCGAAGCGCCCGGTTTCCACATGCGCCCCGAGCTCGCGCAGGCAGCCGACGAAGTACTCGTACAGCGGCTCGCTCACCGCTCCCGGCGCGGCGGCCGACCACGACGGGCGCCGGCCCTTGCGCACCGCGGCGTACAGCGTGAACTGGCTGATCACCAGCAGCGGCGCGTTGGTCGATTCGGCGCTGGCCTCGTCTGCCAGGATGCGCAGGCGCCAGATCTTCTTGGCGACCTTGCGCGCGGTCGCCTCGTCGTCCTCGTGGGTCACCCCCAGCAGGACCACCAGCCCCGGGGCGGGCAGGCGGCCGACGATCTCATCGTCGACCTCGACGTGGGCGGTGGAAGCGACCTGGATGACGGCGCGCATGTGATCCTTTCCAAAGCGGCGGGGTGGCGGCGCCCGGCGTGCGGGCGCAGCTTCCAGAGTATCGCTAGGCTGGAGGGGTGAGCGATTTGTTCGATGCACTCAACGAGGAACCCGGGTCAGCGCCCGTGAACCGGCCGCGGCCGCCGCTGGCGGTGCGCATGCGCCCGCGCACCCTGGACGAGCTGGTCGGCCAGCAGCACCTGCTCGGCCCCGGCTCGCCGCTGCGCCAGCTGGCCGAGCACCCGGAAACCGGCCCGGCGGGGCCCGCCAGCGTGATCCTCTACGGACCCCCGGGGATCGGCAAAACCACCATCGCCCACGTGATCGCCCGCGCCACCGACCGCAAGTTCGTCGAGCTCTCCGCGATCACCGCCGGGGTCAAGGACGTGCGCCGGGTCATCGAGCAGGCCAAGGACGACCGCGACCTGCGCGGGGTCACCACGGTGCTGTTCCTCGACGAGATCCACCGCTTCAACAAGGCCCAGCAGGACGCCCTGCTGCCCGGGGTGGAAAACCGCGTGGTGGTGCTCGTCGCCGCCACCACGGAGAACCCGTCCTTCTCCGTCATCTCCCCGCTGCTTTCGCGATCGCTGCTGCTCACCCTGCGCCCGCTCACCGACGCGGACCTGGCGCAGCTGGTGGACCGCGCCCTCGCCGACGAGCGCGGCTTCGACGGCCAGGTCACCCTGGAGGCGGAGCAGCGCGAGGCGATCGTCCGGCTGGCCCAGGGCGACGCGCGCCGCGTGCTGACCGTGCTGGAGGCCGCCGGAGCGGTGGCCTGGAACGCGGCCGGCAAGGGCGTGAAGCCGCCCGTGGCGATCGAGGCCGGGCACGTGCACCTGGCCATGGATGCGGCAGTGCAACGCTACGACAAGGACGGCGACCAGCACTACGACATCATCTCGGCGTTCATCAAGTCGATCCGCGGCTCGGACGTGGACGCGGCCCTGCACTACCTGGCGCGCATGCTCGCCGCGGGGGAGGACCCGCGCTTCATCGCCCGCCGCCTGATGATCTCCGCCAGCGAGGACGTGGGCATGGCCGACCCCACCGCCCTGCCGCTGGCCGTGGCCGCCGCGCAGTCCGTGGCGCTGACCGGCATGCCCGAGGCGCGCATCATGCTCGGCCAGGCCACCGTGCACCTGGCCACCGCCCCGAAGTCCAACGCCTCCTACAACGCGATCAACGCCGCGCTGGCCGACGTGGACCAGGGCCGCGGCTCGCTGGTGCCCGACCACCTGCGCGACGCCCACTATCCCGGGGCCAAGTCGCTGGGCCACGGCACCGGCTACATCTACGCGCACGACGCCCCGCATTCGATCGCCGCCCAGCAGTACCTGCCCGACGACCTGCTCGGCACGAACTACTACACGCCCACCGCCAACGGGGCGGAGAAGACCATCGGCGCCCGGCTGACCCGGCTGCGCGAGATCATCCGCGCCAAGGATCCGCGCCGCAAACGCTGAAGTCCAGCCGCCCGCGCATGTGGGGCAGGCCTCACCGCGGCCGCGGGCTGATTCGTGTAAACTTGTTCCTTGGCTGGCAAGCCGCCTGCGCCACGGGTGACCGGGGCGCGTGCGGTTGCAGTGCTTCATCGGGACGCGACGCCCAAGCACTCTCCGTCCGGGAGGCCAGTAGACTCCGTCGCTTAAATGAAAAGGACACACTTATGGCTAACGCCCGTGCCCGCCGTACCGTGCGCCTCTCGCGCGCCCTCGGCCTTGCCCTGACTCCCAAAGCTGAAAAGTACATGGAGCGTCGTCCGTACGGTCCAGGTCAGCATGGCCGCGCCCGCAAGAAGCAGGACAGCGACTACGCAGTGCGTCTGCGCGAGAAGCAGCGCCTGCGCGCCCAGTACGGCATCCGCGAAGTACAGATGCTGAACGCCTTCAAGGAAGCCAAGCGCCTGGGCGGTGAGACCGGCGGTAACCTGCTGGCTCTGCTCGAGTCCCGCCTGGATGCCCTCGTTCTGCGTGCCGGCTTCGCCCGCACCATCCAGCAGGCCCGCCAGCTGGTTGTGCACCGCCACATCCTGGTCGACGGCCAGCGCGTGGACCGTCCGTCCTTCAAGGTGAAGCCGGGTCAGCTGATCCACGTTCACGAGAAGAGCGAGAAGATGGTTCCGTTCCAGATGGCCGCAGCCGGCGAGCACGCACAGGTGCTGCCAGCCGTTCCTGCCTACCTGGACGTCAAGCTGGAATCCCTCCAGGCTACCTTCCTGCGCGCTCCTGAGCGTGCAGAGATCCCGGTGACCTGCGAAGAGAACCTCGTGGTCGAGTACTACGCACGCTAAACCCGTGCGTTTGATGGCCCGCAACCGGTTTCCGGTTGCGGGCCATCCGCTTAACTACCCGTTGCGGCCCACACTTCGATAAGGTGGACTGGCAGCAAAAACCCAAGCAGAAGAGGAAGCACATGTCGGGTTCGGATATCGCAGGGCTCATCGCCGCCGGAGCGTTTGTCATATTGGTGGCAATCCTCGCGGTGCCGATCATCAAGCTGGGCAAGGTGTTCGACGAGCTGCGCAACTCGATCAAGGACCTGGCCGACGGGACCACCCCGCTGATCGGCGAGGTCACCAACACCGTCGCGACCACGAACGACCAGCTCAAGAAGGTCGACACGATCACTTCCAACGTCTCCGACGCCACCGCCAACGTCTCGGCGCTGTCCTCCCTGGTCGCCGCCACCGTCGGCAAGCCGCTGATCAAGGTCGCCGCCTTCACCGAGGGCGTCAAGGCCGCGATGAACTCCAAGCCCTCGGGCAAGGCCCGCCGCAGCCGGTAGCCGCAGACGACCAACTGCCTCTCAGGCAAGGAGACTAGAATGAAAAAGCTCTTGTGGGTTTCGATCGGCGTCGGCATTGGCGTGCTGGCGTCCAAAAAATACACCGAAGTTTCCTCCGGGGCGGCCCTGAACCGCCAGGTCGGCAAGTACGCCGACCGCGTCTCGGAGATCGCACAGGCATTCAGCACCGCAATGCACGCCCGCGAAGAAGAATTACGTTCCGCCCTCGGCGTGGACTCAGCTAAATGAAGGGATCATCCGTAACACGATGAAAACGCAGGAAATTGCCCGTCGATGGGTCGACTTTTTCGTCTCCAAGGGCCACACCGCCGTGCCCAGCGCCTCGCTGGTCTCGGCCGATCCGTCCTTGCTGTTCACGGTGGCCGGCATGGTCCCGTTCATCCCTTACCTGACCGCGCGCGAAGAGCCGCCGTACACCCGCGCCACCTCGGTGCAGAAGTGCATCCGCACCGGTGACATCGAGGAAGTCGGCAAGACCGTGCGCCACGGCACCTTCTTCCAGATGTGCGGCAACTTCTCCTTCGGCGACTACTTCAAGAAGGACGCCATCCACTTCGCCTGGGAGCTGCTGACCAGCAGCATCGAGGAGGGCGGCTACGGCCTGGACAAGGACCGCCTGTGGGTCACCGTCTACGAGGACGGCGAGGAGAAGGACCTCGAAGCCCGCCGCATCTGGGAAGAGGAGATCGGGCTGCCGCGCGAGCGCGTCGTCGGCACCGGCAAGGAAGACAACTACTGGAACACCGGCCAGCCCGGCCCCGGCGGCCCCTGCTCGGAGATCTACTACGACCGCGGCGCCCAGTACGGCCAGGAGGGTGGCCCGGCCGTCGACGAGACCCGCTACATCGAGATCTGGAACCTCGTGTTCATGCAGTACCAGCTCTCCGCGGTGCGTTCGAAGACCGATTTCGATGTCGCCGGCGAGCTGCCCAAGCGCAACATCGACACCGGCCTGGGCCTGGAGCGCCTGGCGATGATCCTGCAGGGCGTCGAGAACATGTACGAGACCGACCAGGTCCGTCCGGTGCTGGACAAGGCCGCGGAACTCGCCGCGATCACCTACACCTCCACCGAGGACCCGGAAGACCCGAACCACGCCAACGACGTGCGCCTGCGCATGATCGCCGACCACATCCGCTCCTCGCTGATGCTGATCTCCGACGGCGTCACCCCGGGCAACGAAGGCCGCGGCTACGTGCTGCGCCGCCTGATCCGCCGCGCCGTGCGCGCCATGCGCCTGATGGGCGTGGACACCGAGGTGCTTCCGGAGCTGCTGCCGGTCTCCCGCGACGCCATGAAGGGCGTGTACCCGATCGTCGCGGAGGACTTCGAGCGCATCGCCCGCATCGCCTACGCCGAGGAGCGCGCCTTCCGCCGCACCATCGCCTCGGGCACCACCCGCCTGGACGAGGCGCTGACCCATGCCAAGGCAGAGGGCCACAACCTCTCCGGCGACGACGCGTTCGCGCTGCACGACACCTACGGCTTCCCAATCGACCTGACCCTGGAGATCGCCTCCGAGGCGGGCCTGGCCGTGGACGAGGCGCGCTTCCGCGAGCTGATGAACGAGCAGCGCACCCGCGCGCAGAAGGACGCGAAGGCCAAGAAGTCCGGCCACGCGGACCTGTCGGTGTACACCGCGCTGGCCGAGGCCGGCCACGTGCACTTCACCGGCTACGACACCCTGGCCGGCGAGTCGAAGATCCGCGGCATCATCCGCGACGGCGCCGTGGTGCCGTTCGCCGAGCAGGGCCAGGAAATCGACCTGGTGCTGGAGGAGACCCCGTTCTACGCCGAGGCCGGCGGACAGGCCGGCGACGTCGGCCTGATCACCGGCGACGGCTTCGTGCTGGAGGTGACCGACGTGCAGGCCCCGGTCAAGGGCCTGAACGTGCACAAGGTCATCGTGCGCGAGGGCGAACTGCCCGCCGAGGCGCTGGTGCGCACCCAGGTCGACGCGATCCGCCGCCATTCCGGCGAGCAGGCCCACTCGGCCACCCACCTGGTGCACGCCGCGCTGCGCGAGCTGCTGGGGGACACCGCCACCCAGGCCGGTTCCTTCAACAAGGCAGGCTACCTGCGCTTCGACTTCTCCTGGGCCGAGGCCCTGTCCGCGGCCGCGCGCAGCGAGATGGAGGAGGTCGTGAACCTGGCGATCGCCGCCAACCACCAGGTCGTCACCAACGAGATGGCGCTGGCCGAGGCGAAGAAGCTGGGCGCGATGAGCCTGTTCGGCGAGAAGTACTCCAACAACGTGCGCGTTGTGGAGATGAACGGCGCCTGGTCGCGCGAGCTGTGCGGCGGCACCCATGTGGACACCACCGCCCGCATCGGCCAGCTGACCCTGCTCTCCGAGGCCTCCGTGGGCTCGGGCAACCGCCGCGTCGAGGCGCTGGTGGGCATGGAGGCCTTCCGCCACGGCGCCGCCGAGCGCGCCCTGGTCTCCGAGCTCTCGGGCCTGTTCCGCGTGCCGGGCAACCAGGTCTCCGAGCGCGTGAACGAGACCGTGGCCAAGCTGAAGGCCGCGGAGAAGCAGATCGCGGAGCTGAAGAGCGCCGCAATGCTCGCGCAGTCGGCGCAGCTGCTGGACAACGTCGTGACCATCGGCGCCACCCGCCTGCTGGCGCACAACGCCGGGGCGGTCGACTCGGCCGACGCGCTGCGCACCATGGCCCTGGACCTGCGCGGCAAGCTGGGTTCGCAGGCCGCGGTGATCGTGCTGGTCGGCGTGTCCAACGGGCGCCCGCTGGTCCTCGCGGTCACCAATGAGGAGGCCCGCGCCAACGGCTTCAAGGCCGGCGCGCTGGTGCGCACCGCCACCGGGGTGCTCGGCGGCGGCGGCGGCGGCAAGGACGACATGGCCCAGGGCGGCGGACAGGATGCCTCGCGCATCGACGACGCGCTGGACGCGATCCGCGCGGCGCTGGCCAATGGCTGACATCGCGCTGGGCGTCGACGTGGGCCTGGCCCGCGTCGGCGTCGCGGTGTCCGATCCCTCGGGCCTGCTCGCCACCCCGGTGATGACGCTGCGCCGCGACGCGAAGAAGAACTCCGACCGTCGCCTGCTGCTGCGCATGATCGTGGACCGGGGGGCGTCCGAGGTCTACATCGGCGAACCCAAGGCCCTGTCCGGGAACGTGACCGAATCCACCAAAATGGCCCGTGACTACGCCATTGCCTTGGCCGAGGAGGCAAATGCGGCTAGCATCGAGGTTGGGGTTTTCCTGGTTGACGAGCGGCTGAGCAGCGTCAGCGCCCATCGCGCGCTGCATGCTTCGGGCAAGAAGATGGCCTCGCACCGCGAGGTCGTCGACCAGGCCGCCGCCGTCGAGATCCTGCAGCAGGTGCTGGACATGCGCCGCAACGGCGTGCGCGTGCAGGCAAGCCGCGTGGTGCTGAAGTAGCACCCTGACCAGGCGATCCGGGACCTACCCGAGAAAAGAGAGTTGATGCGAGAGACAGCCCGCGCCGAACGGCAGCGCGCCACCCAACGGGCGCTGTACGAGCGTTTCGCCGCGGGCTCGTCCTCGCATCCAACCCCTCTGGCCGCCCCCTCCGCCCCCGAGCTGAGCGGGCTGGGCTACTACCAGCTGCTGCCGGTCGATCCCGGCGCCCCGGCCGCCGACGGCGACGCCGCGGCGCAGCCGGACCCCGAGTACATTCCCGCCGCCGTCCCCGCCCCGGGAGATCCGCAGGCCCAGGCGCAGCCGGCTCCCGCCGACGACCTCGTTCCGCCGGCGGATCAGCTGCCGGGCGAGGACGGCAAGAAACAGCGCCGCCGGCGCACCAAACGCCGCCGCAACCTCGTGATGCTCGCCGTGGTGCTGGTGTTCGCCCTGGTCGTCGCCGGTTCGGTGCTCACCGTGAAGTCCGTGCTCAAGCAGTTCAATCCCGACGACTATCCGGGCCCCGGCGGGGAAGCAGTGGAGTTCACGGTCCAGGACGGCTGGGGCGTGCAGGTGATCTCGCGCAAGCTCGAGGAGCTGGACGTGGTCTCCGACGACAAGCTCTTCGCCCGGGCCGTGGAGGAATCCACCGCCGCCAGCAAGGTCATCCACCCGGGCAACTACCTGCTCAAGAAGCAGATGCGCGCCGCGGACGCCGCCATCGAGCTCATCAACAACAAGCCCGACAAGGTCTTCTACGTGGCGCTGAAGGCGAACCTGCGGATGCCGGCGGCCCTGGAGGAGATCGCCAAGGGCTCGGGACTCCAGCTCTCCGAGCTGGCCAAGCTCGCCGAGCAGCCCGCGAAGTTCGGCCTGCCCGCCGGGGTGGAGAACCTCGAAGGCTGGCTGCACCCGGGAGAATACCGCTTCGCGCTGGACACCAGCGCGCACAGGGTGCTGCAGACGCTGGTCGACGCGACCAAGAAGTCGCTGAAGGCCGCCGGCGAGGACGACCTCGCCCGCGGCTACCGTGCGCTGAAGATCGCCTCGATCATGCAGGCCGAAGCCACCCCGAACGACTACGCCGCCGTCGCCGGCGCGATCGAGAACCGCCTGCACAAGGACAACACCGAGACCCGCGGGCTGCTGCAGGTGGACTCCGCGGTCATCTACGGGCTGGACCGCTACAGCTTGCAGTTCAGCGCGCAGGAGCGCGCGGATGCGTCCAACGCGTACAACACCTACGTGCACCCGGGCCTGCCGCCCACCCCCATCGGCTCGCCCAGCGACGACGCGATCAAGGCCGCGGTGAACCCCGCGCAAAACAACTACTACTACTGGGTCACGGTCAATACGCAGACCGGCGAAACGAAGTTCGCCGCCACCTACCCGGAGCACCAGCAGAACCAGGCGGAATTCCGCGCCTGGTGCGCGCAGAACTCCGACGTCTGCCAGTAGCCATTCCAAGCGGTCCCGCGTCCCGCCGCGCCTGCGCGCAGCCGGAGGGCGGGGCAGAAAGTTCCAGGCATTCCCATGGCGCAGATCCCACAGCCGCTGCAGGCAGCGGTCCTGGGCAAACCCATCAGCCACTCCAAATCGCCGGTGCTGCACCGGGCGGCCTACGCGCTGCTGGGCGCGCCCGTGCGCTACGAGGCGATCGAGCTCGATCCCGCGCAGGCCGCGGCGCATATCGACCGCGTGCGCGCCGGGGGATGGGCCGGCTGCTCGGTGACCATGCCGCTGAAGGACGTGTTCGTTCCCTACATGGATGAGCTTTCGGACCGCGTCGCCCGGCTGGGCGCGCTGAACACCATCGTGGTGCGCGAGGACGGCTCGCTGTTCGGCCAGAACACCGACGTCGACGGGCTGGTGCTCTCGCTGGCCGATTTCGGCCTCACGCAGTGCGCGCACCCGACCATCCTCGGCTCGGGCAACACCGCGCTGGCGGCCATCGAGGCCTGCGCGGAGCTCGGCGCGCGGCGCCTGAAGCTGATCGTGCGCGATGCCTCCCGCGCCGGCCGGGCGACGGCCCTGGCGCGCAGCCTGGACATCGACCCCCAGGTGATCGAGATCGCCTCCTGCGCCGGCGACGCCGTCGCGCGCGACGAACTGGTCTTCAGCACGCTGCCCCCGCGGGCCGCCGACAGCTGGATCCCCGCCCTGGGAACCGGCGCCGGGATCCTGCTGGATGTCGCCTACGATCCGTGGCCCTCCGCGCTGGCCTCCGCCTGGACCGGAACGATCATCTCCGGGCTGCACATGCTGGTGCACCAGGCGGTGGAACAGGCCCGCGCCTTCAGCCGGATGGATTTTGATGAAAAAACCCGCGAAAGCGTCACAAATGCGATGTATGACTCCGTGGGGCTTCATCGACACGGTTAATGCGTGCAGGTCATGGCAAAATGGAGGACATGTTGCGTTGGTTGACCGCGGGCGAATCTCATGGCCCCGCCCTTGTAGGAATTCTTGAAGGTCTGCCCGCCGGAGTCTCGGTGGACAGTGAAGCAGTGCGCGATGCCCTCGCGCGCCGGCGCCTTGGCTACGGCCGCGGCGCCCGGATGAAGTTTGAAAAGGACCAGGTCACCTTCCTCGGCGGCGTGCGCCACGGGAAGACCCAGGGCGGACCGATCGCGATCGAGATCGGCAACACCGAATGGCCCAAGTGGGAAAAGGTCATGAGCGCCGACGAGGTGGACCTGGACGAGCTGGCCTCGATGGCCCGCAACGCGCCGCTGACCCGTCCACGCCCGGGCCACGCCGACTTCACCGGCATGCAGAAGTACGGGTTCGACGACGCCCGCCCGGTGCTCGAGCGCGCCAGCGCCCGCGAGACCGCCGCCCGCGTCGCGCTGGGCGCGGTCGCCTCCCGCTTCCTGTCCGACCTGGGCATCGAGCTGGTCTCGCACACCACCGCCGTCGGCGCCGTGGCCTCCCCGCAGGACGCCGCCGTGCCTACCGCCGCGGACGTCGCGGCCCTGGATGCCGATCCGCTGCGCTGCTTCGATGCGGCGACTTCCGCCGCCATGGTGGCCGAGGTGGACGACGCGCACAAGGCCGGGGAGACCCTCGGCGGCGTCGTCGAGGTGCTGGCCTACAACCTGCCACCGGGCCTGGGCTCCTACGTGCACTGGGACCGCCGCCTGGACGCGCGCCTGGCCGGAGCCCTGATGGGCATCCAGGCCATCAAGGGCGTCGAGGTCGGCGACGGCTTTGCCACCGCCGCCCGGCGCGGCTCCGCGGCCCACGACGAGATCGTGCGCGCCGAGGGCGGCACGATCGCCCGCGCCTCGAACCGCGCCGGCGGCATTGAGGGCGGCATGAGCATCGGCGAGGTGCTGCGCGTGCGCGCGGCCATGAAGCCGATCGCCACCGTTCCGCGCGCCCTGCGCACCGTGGACACCGCCACCGGCGAGGACACCACCGCGCACCACCAGCGTTCGGACGTCTGCGCCGTGCCGGCCGCCGGCGTCGTCGCCGAGGCCATGGTCGCCCTGGTGCTGGCCCAGTCGCTGCTGGAGAAGTTCGGCGGCGATTCGGTCGCCGAAACCAAGCGCAACATCGACTCCTACCTGGCCAGCATCCCGGACAGCCTGGAATCCACCGGCGTCTAGGCACCCGGGGAAACAGCATCCGAATGATCTACCTCATTGGCCCGATGGCCAGCGGCAAGTCCACCGTGGGCAAGTCGCTGGCCGCCGCGCTGTCACTGCCCTTCATCGACACCGACGAGCTCATCGTCGCCGCGCACGGCTCCATCGCCTCCATTTTCGCCGCCCACGGCGAACAGCGCTTCCGCGACCTGGAGGAGGAAACCCTGGCCGGCGTGCCCGAGGGTGTCATCGCCACCGGGGGAGGAGCGGTGCTGCGCGAGGCGAACCGCCAGGTCCTGGCCCGCGGCACCGTGGTCTACCTGGAGATGACCGCCGCCGGCGCCGCCGCGCGCATCAAGGGCGACTCCACCCGCCCGCTTTTGGCCGGTGACGAGGCCCTCAGTGCCTGGACGACGCTGCTGGCCGCCCGCAAGGGCATTTACGAATCAATTGCTGACGTGCGTGTATTGGTCGACGACAAACCAGTTCTACAAATTGTCGAAGAGATCACGGCCCGACTTGGGCATCTGTGATTAGTGCCACGAGATGGCATATCTGCCCCCGTGCAGGGCTACGCTTGAAAAATCAGCACCATCAGGAGGTTTTAAACTGATGCCATTAGCACCAACCACACTGCAGGTCACCGGCGCCACCCCGGCGGAATCCTACCCGGTCCTGGTCGGCACCGGCTTGCTGGGCCAGCTGCCCGAGCTGCTCGGGCCCGCAGTCAAGAAGGTCTTGGTCATCCACCCCCGCGCGCTCCGGGCCACCGGCGACGTGGTGCGTGACGACCTGGCGACCGCGGGCCTCGAAGCGCTGACCGCGGAGATCCCGGACGCCGAAGAGGGCAAGCACATCCAGGTCGCCTCCTTCTGCTGGGAGGTCCTGGGCAAGAACGACTTCACCCGCTCGGACGCCATCGTCTCGGTGGGCGGCGGCGCCGTCACCGACGTGGCGGGCTTCGTGGCCGCCACCTGGCTGCGCGGCGTGAAGGTCATCCACATCCCGACCTCGCTGCTGGCCATGGTCGACGCCGCCGTGGGCGGCAAGACCGGCATCAACACCGCCGAGGGCAAGAACCTGGTCGGCGCCTTCCACCCGCCGGCCGCCGTGCTGGCCGACCTGGACGCGCTGGCGACCCTGCCGAAGAACGAACTGGTCACCGGCATGGCCGAGGTCGTGAAGACCGGCTTCATCGCCGACGAGCGCATCCTGGAACTCATCGAAGAGGACCCCGAGGACGCGATCGACCCCTCCAGCCCCCGCCTGCGCGAGCTGATCGAGCGCACCATCGCCGTCAAGGCCGACGTCGTCTCCCGCGACCTGAAGGAATCGGGGGACCGCGAGTTCCTGAACTACGGCCACACCCTGGCCCACGCCATCGAGCTGGCCGAGCGCTACCAGATGCGCCACGGCGCGGCGGTCTCCATCGGTCTGTGCTTCGCCGCCGAGCTGGGCCGTTCGGTCGGCTACACCTCCGACGCCGTCGCCGACCGCCACCTGAGCATCCTGCGTTCCCTGGGGCTTCCGACCAGCTACCGCAACGACCGCTGGGCGGCGCTGCTGGACGGCATGAAGCGCGACAAGAAGGCTCGCGGCAGCCAGCTGCGTTTCGTGGTGCTCGAAGACATCGGCCGCCCGCGCATCTACGAGGTGCCGGACAACTCGCTGCTCTTCGCGGCCTACCAGGAAATCGGGGAATAACCATGGGCGACTACACCGCATACGCCATCGACGTCGCATCGGTGAACCGCGCGGGCGTCGGCACCTCGATCGACGGCGTGCTGATCGACCCCGAAACCCTCAAGCCGTACATCGCCGACGAAGAGGCCGCGCAGCGGCAGATGCAGATTGGTTCGCCGACCGACCGGGTCGTCATCCTGCTGGCCCGCGGCGAGCTCGCCGCGGCCGGCGAGCTGATCGCCGAATCGCGCCTGCTGGACCCGATGAACGCCCACCTGCGCGTGCTGGATACCGAGCTGACCCGCATGCAGGGCAATTTCGACCGCGCGATCAACCGCCTGCGCAAGCTCGCCGAGGAGTTCGCCGGCACGCTCTACGAGCCGCTGATGCACCAGCACCTGGGTTTCAGCTTCTTCGCGAAGGGCGACTACAAGGCCGCGGCGACCCGTTTCCGCATGGCCATGGAACAGCGCATGGCGATGGACGACGACGCCTACCTGATCAACGCCTCGAGCATCTGCCTGCAGATCGCCGAGGAGCGCGACGCCGCGTAGCCGCCGGGCCCCCACGGGCCCGGCCGCTCGCGCGTAACGCGCACCACTGCCCAAGCACAAGCCAGCACGCCGCGCATGGGGTAAACTGGTAGATGGATTTTTGATAATGCCGGCCCTGCGCAGGCGAAAATAGAGGATTGAGGAACCGTGGCGGATACAACCGACATCAAAAACGGCCAGGTCATTAAGATCGACGGCCAGCTCTGGACCATCATCGACTTCCAGCACGTCAAGCCGGGCAAGGGCGGCGCGTTCGTGCGCACCAAGATGCGCAACGTCGTCTCGGGCAAGGTGCTGGACAAGACCTACAACGCCGGCACCAAGATCGAGCTGGCCACCGTCGACCGCCGCGACTACCAGTACCTCTACCAGGACGGCGAAGACTTCGTGTTCATGAACCTGGAGGACTACGACCAGATCACCGTGGCCGGCGCCACCGTGGGCGACGCCGCAGGCTTCATGCTGGAAAACCAGGAACTGACCATCGCGATGTACGACGGCAACCCGCTGTACCTGGAACTGCCGGCCTCCGTGGTCCTGGAAATCACCTACACCGAGCCGGGCCTGCAGGGCGACCGCTCCTCGGCCGGCACCAAGCCAGCCACCCTGGAAACCGGCAAGGAGATCCAGGTGCCGCTGTTCGTCGAGCAGAACACCAAGGTCAAGGTCGACACCCGCACCGGCGACTACCTGGGTCGTGTCAACTAGTGCGAGCCCGTGCCAAAGCCCGTCGACGGGCCCTGGAATTCCTCTTCGAGGCGGAAGCCCGCGACGTCGACCCGGTAGGCGTGGCGATCGCACGTCGCGAGAACTCCGACATCAGCCTGAACGAGTACTCGATGACCCTGATCGAGGGCGTCATGGCCCACCTGGACCGGATCGACGAGGTCCTGGAGAGCTACGTCAAGGACTGGACCATCGAGCGCATGCCGGCGGTTGACCGCGCGGCCCTGCGCATCGGCGTCTGGGAGCTGCTGTACAACGACGACGTGCCCGACGCGGTCGCCGTGTCCGAGGCCGTCATCAACGTGCGCGAGCTGTCCACCGACGAGTCTCCCGAATTCGTCAACGGCGTCCTGGGCCGCATCCAGAGCGTCAAGGACACCCTGATCGACTAGGCCCCGCTGTTTTTCACGCCGCAGCCCGAACCCCTTTCCCGGGGGTTCGGGCTGCGGCTTTTTTGCGCCGCCTTCCACCTCGGGCCGCGCCGCGCGGCGCCGCCCGCTGGGGCCGGCGGTCGTGTGGCGAATGCGACACTTGCCCTTGCCAGCGCGCGGAATGCGGCCTGGAGCCCGGGATTGCGCGAGGCCGGGGGCCGCCGAAATCGGCCGTCGTGGCGCAATTCACTGTGCATTCACCCCCGTGCATACCCTTGCGCTCGAGAATCGGTCTTCACCCGTGATAATTTGAAGTAGCAATATTCCTTTAAGACCGTCCCGTGAGGCGGAGAAGGGAGAGGTGCACAGCATGAATGAAAATTCAGCGTCGTCCGGTGCCCGAACGGTTCTCACCGGGGACGACATCGAACGTGTACTGACCCGCGTGGCCTTCGAGATCATCGAGGCCAACAAAGGCATCGAGGACCTCGTTCTCCTCGGCATCCCGCGCCGCGGCTTCCCGCTGGCCCAGCGCCTGGCGGCCCGCATTGCGGCTTCCGCCGACAGCCCCATCGATCCGGCATCCCTGGTCGGACAGCTCGACATCACCCTGTACCGCGACGACCTGCGTCATTCCACGACCCGCACCCCCGAGCCCACGAAGCTGCCCGCAGGCGGCATCGACGGCAAGGTCGTCGTGCTGGTGGACGACGTGCTCTACTCCGGCCGGACCATCCGCGCCGCCCTGGACGCCCTGTCCGACTGGGGCCGCCCGCGCATCGTGCGCCTGGCCGTGCTGGTGGACCGCGGGCACCGCGAACTGCCCATCCGCGCCGACCACGTGGGCAAGAACCTGCCCACCGCGAAGAGCGAGAAGGTGCGTGTGCACCTGGCGGAAATCGACGGAACCAATGAAGTGATGATCGAGGCAGCTGAATGAAACACCTTTTGTCAACCGCTGACCTGACGCGCGCCGAAGCGGTCCAGATCCTCGATATCGCCGGCGAGATGCGCGAAGCCGGCACCCGGGTCGTCAAGAAGCTCCCGGCCCTGCGCGGGCGCACCGTGGTGAACCTGTTCTTCGAGGATTCCACCCGCACCCGCATCTCCTTCGAAGCCGCCGCCAAGCGGCTGAGCGCGGACGTCATCAACTTCTCCGCCAAGGGCTCCTCGGTGTCCAAGGGGGAGTCGCTGAAGGACACCGCCCAGACGCTGCTGGCCATCGGCGCCGACGCGGTGGTCATCCGCCACCCCGACTCCGGGGCGCCGGCCCGCCTGGCGGCCACCGACTGGATCAACCTGCCGATCATCAACGCCGGCGACGGCACCCACGAGCACCCGACCCAGGCGCTGCTGGATGCGTTCACCCTGCGCCGCCAGCTGGCGCTGCGCGACGGCGTCTCCGCCACCGGGCTGGGCCTGGACGGGCTGAAGGTCGCGATCGTGGGCGACATCCTGCACAGCCGGGTCGCCCGCTCGAACCTCTGGCTGCTGAACACGCTGGGCGCCTCGGTGACCATGGTCGCCCCGCCGACCCTGCTGCCGGTCGGCGCGGAAGCCTGGCCCTGCGCCATCAGCTACGACCTGGACGAGGTCATCGCCGACGGCGTGGACGCGCTGATGATGCTGCGTGTGCAGGGCGAGCGGATGAACGCCGCCTACTTCCCGAACCCGCGCGAATACTCGCGCTACTGGGGCTTGGACGACGCCCGCCTGGCGGCCCTGGACGCGGCCGGCGCCGAAACGCTGATCATGCACCCCGGCCCGATGAACCGCGGCCTGGAGATCTCCTCCGCCGCCGCCGATTCCCCCCGCTCCACCGTGCTCGACCAGGTCACCAACGGGGTGGCCGTGCGCATGGCCAGCCTCTACATGCTCCTGTCCGGCGACCTGATCTAAGGAAGAACCCATGAACTACCTCATTCAACAGGCCCGCATCCTGGGCGCAGAGCCGCAGGACGTGCTCATCGCCGACGGGCGCATCGCCCAGCTCGGCTCCATCGAGCCGGCCGCGGACACGCAGGTCGTCGACGGCCGCGGCCTGGTGCTGCTGCCGGGCATGGTCGACCCGCACACCCACCTGCGCGAACCGGGCCGCGAAGACGCCGAGACGGTGGAAACCGGCACCCGCGCCGCGGCGCGCGGCGGCTACACCGCGGTGCACGCGATGGCCAACTCGACCCCCGTGGCGGACACCGCCGGCGTCGTCGAGCAGGTCTACGAACTGGGCCGCAAGGCCGGCTGGGTCGACGTGCGCCCGGTGGGCGCGGTCACCGTCGGGCTCGAAGGCAAGCAGCTGAGCGAGATCGGCGCCATGGCCGATTCCCGCGCCCAGGTGAAGATGTTCTCCGACGACGGCATCTGCGTCTCGGACCCGCTGCTGATGCGCCGCGCGCTGGAATACGTGAAGGCCTTCGACGGCGTCATCGCCCAGCACGCCCAGGAGCCGCGGCTGACCGAGGGCGCCCAGATGAACGAGGGCGAAGTCTCCTCGGTGCTGGGCCTGCCGGGCTGGCCGGCCGTGGCCGAGGAATCCATCATCGCCCGCGACGTGCTGCTGGCCGAGCATGTGGGCGCGCGCCTGCACGTGTGCCACGTGTCCACCGCCGGCTCGGTGGAGATCATCCGCTGGGCCAAGGCCCGCGGCATCCAGGTCACCGCGGAGGTCACCCCGCACCACCTGCTGCTGACCGACGAGAAGGTGCGCACCTTCGACCCGGTCTTCAAGGTCAACCCGCCGCTGCGCCGCCAGGAAGACGTGATGGCGCTGCGCGCCGCGGTGGCCGACGGCACCATCGACGTGATCGGCACCGACCACGCGCCGCACCCGGCCGAATCCAAGGAATGCGAGTGGGGCGCCGCCGCCATGGGCATGACCGGGCTGGAGACCGCGCTGTCCATCGTGCAGCACACCCTGGTCGACACCGGTTTGCTGACCTGGGAAGACGTCGCCCGCATCACCTCGGCCACGCCGGCGCAGATCGGCCGCGTCGCCGACCAGGGGCGCCCGATCGCCGTCGGCGAGCCGGCCAACCTGGTGCTCGTGGATCCGGCCGCGCGCTGGATCGTGGACCCGTACGCGATGGCCACCAAGGGCCGCAACTCGCCGTTCGCCGGCATGGAGCTGCCCGGATCGGTCCGCGCCACCTTCTTCCACGGCCACCCCACGGTGCTCGACGGCCAGCTGGCCACCCCGAGGCCTGCCGATGCCTGAGGAAGCCATCGTGCCGGTGATCGTCACGGTCCTGGTCATCGTCGGCGCCTGCGCGCTGATCCTGATCGGCTGGCGCAACCTGAAGGCCAGGCAATCGGACGTCCCCGAGCCCTTCGAGCCCTTCGCCGACGAGGTGGCCCACGAGTTCACCGGAATGTACGTGGCCACCACCAAGTTCGACGACTGGCTGGAGCGCATCGCGGTCCATGACCTGGGGGTCCGCAGCAATGCGGAGCTGCAGCTCGGCGCCGCGGGGCTGCACCTGATCCGCCCCGGTACCCGCGACATCCACATCCCGTGGGGCTCCTTCCAGAAGGCCAGCCGGTCCTCGGGCATGATCGGGAAGTTCGTCGAGAAGAACGGCCTGATCGTGATCAGCTGGGAGAAGGACGGCTTCGCCTTCGACACCGGCTTCCGCCCCCGGTTCGCCGAGGACACCCCCAAGATTTATCAGTTGCTGGCGTCGCACCACCGCGGCGCAGCCGAGCAGGAGACAAACAAGTGAATTCCCTGAGCAACCTACCCGCAGTGCTGGTCCTCGAAGATGGCCGCATCTTCCGCGGCCGCAGCTACGGCAAGATCGGCACCGCGCTGGGCGAGGCGGTGTTCACCACCGGCATGACCGGCTACCAGGAGACGCTGACCGATCCGTCCTACGCGCACCAGATCATCACCCAGACCTTCCCGCACGTGGGCAACACCGGCGTGAACGACGAGGACAACGAGTCCAAGCGCATGTGGGCCGCCGGCTACGTGGTCCGCGAGGCCAGCCGACGACCGAGCAACTGGCGCTCCCAGCGCAGCCTCGAAGACGACCTGCTCGGCAACGGGATCGTCGGCATCCGCGGGGTCGACACCCGTGCGCTGACCCGCCACCTGCGCGAAGCCGGCGCCATGAAGTCCGGCATCTTCTCCGGCGACGCCGCCGCCGCGTCCGACGCCGACCTCATCGCGCAGGTCAACGCGCAGCCGTCGATGGCCGGGCGCAACATCTCCGCCGAGGTGTCGGTGGACACCGCCTACGTCGTCGAGCCCGCCGACCACGGCTACGAGGGCGAGGCCAAGCACACCGTGGCAGCCATCGACCTGGGCATGAAGTCGATGACCCCGCACCGCCTGGCCGAGCGCGGCCTGCGCGTGCACGTGCTGCCGTACAACGCCACCCTGGAGGACATCAAGGCCACCGGCGCCACCGGCGTGTTCTTCTCCAACGGCCCCGGCGACCCGGCGGCGGCCGCCGCGCAGGTCGAGCTGGTGCGCTCGGTGCTGGACGCGGGCATCCCGTACTTCGGCATCTGCTTCGGCAACCAGATGCTCGGCCGCGCGCTGGGCCTGGAAACCTACAAGCTGCGCTTCGGCCACCGCGGCATCAACCAGCCGGTGATGGACAAGGCCACCGGCCGCGTGGAAATCACCAGCCAGAACCACGGCTTCGCCGTCGACGCCCCGATCGAAGGCAGCTTCACCGCGCCGATCGAACGCTACGGCAAGGTCGAGGTTTCCCACTTCTCCCTGAACGACCAGGTCGTCGAGGGCCTTTCCTGCCTCGACATCCCGGCGTTCTCCGTGCAGTACCACCCAGAGGCAGCTTCCGGCCCGCACGACGCCGCCTACCTCTTTGACCGTTTTGTATCCTCGATGGATTCCGCCGCAGAAAAGGACAGCAAGTAATGCCTAAGCGCACCGATCTCAACTCAGTTCTCGTCATCGGTTCGGGTCCAATCGTCATTGGCCAGGCCGCCGAGTTCGACTACTCCGGCACCCAGGCGCTGCGTGTGCTGAAGGAGGAGGGCCTGCGGGTCATCCTGGTCAATTCCAACCCGGCCACCATCATGACCGACCCGGAATTCGCCGACGCCACCTACGTCGAGCCGATCACCCCCGAGGTCGTCGAGAAGATCATCGCCAAGGAGCGCCCGGACGCGATCCTGCCGACCCTGGGCGGCCAGACCGCGCTGAACACCGCCATCGCGCTGGACAAGTCCGGCGCCCTGGAAAAGTACAACGTCGAGCTGATCGGCGCGAACATCGAAGCCATCGAGCTGGGCGAGGACCGCGAGAAGTTCAAGGGCGTCGTGGAGCGCTGCGGCGCCGAGTCCGCCAAGTCCGTGATCGTGCACACGCTGGACGAGGCCTTCGCCGCCGTCGAGGAACTGAACTACCCGGTCGTCGTGCGCCCGTCCTTCACCATGGGCGGCCTGGGCTCGGGCATGGCGTACAACGCCGAGGACCTGACCCGCATCGCCGGCGCCGGCCTGCAGTACTCGCCGACCACCGAGGTGCTCCTGGAGGAGTCGATCCTGGGCTGGAAGGAGTACGAGCTGGAAATGATGCGCGACAAGAACGACAACGTCGTGGTCGTGTGCTCCATCGAGAACTTCGACCCGGTTGGCGTGCACACCGGCGACTCGATCACCGTGGCCCCGGCCATGACCCTGACCGACCGCGAGTACCAGAACCTGCGCGACATCTCCATCGCGGTGATCCGCGAGGTGGGCGTCGACACCGGCGGCTGCAACATCCAGTTCGCGATCGAGCCGGACACCGGCCGCGTCGTGGTCATCGAGATGAACCCGCGCGTGTCACGCTCCTCCGCGCTGGCCTCCAAGGCCACCGGCTTCGCCATCGCGAAGATCGCCACCAAGCTCTCCCTGGGCTACACCCTGGACGAGATCCCGAACGACATCACCCAGAAGACCCCGGCCTCCTTCGAGCCGGCCCTGGACTACGTCGTCGTGAAGGTGCCGCGCTTCGCCTTCGAGAAGTTCCCGGCCGCCGACGCCACCCTCACCACCACCATGAAGTCCGTCGGCGAGGCCATGGCCCTGGGCCGCAACTTCACCGAGGCGCTGCAGAAGGCGCTGCGCTCCCTGGAGCAGAAGGGCAGCGAGCTGTCCTTCGAGCCGATCCCCGCCGACGAGCTGGACTCGGTCATGAAGCACATCGAGAAGGGCTCCACCGAGCGCATGTCCCTGGTGCAGCGCGCGCTGCTCTCGGGCAAGAGCATCGAGGAGCTGTTCGAGGCCACCGGCATCGACCCGTGGTACCTGGACCAGCTGGCGCTGATCAACGAAACCGCCGCGATGATCGCCGCGAACAAGGACCTGGGCGAGGACGTGCTGCGCGAGGCCAAGCGCCACGGCTTCTCCGACGCGCAGATCGCCAAGCTCTCCGGCAAGTCCGAGGCCGTGGTGCGCGGCGTGCGCCACGCGCTGGGCGTGCGCCCGGTCTACAAGACCGTGGACACCTGCGCCGCCGAGTTCGAGGCCTTCACCCCGTACATGTACTCCTCCTACGACGAGGAGAGCGAGCTGGTCGCGCACGAGAAGAAGTCCGTGATCATCCTGGGCTCCGGCCCGAACCGCATCGGCCAGGGCATCGAGTTCGACTACTCCTGCGTCCACGCGGTGATGGCGCTGCGCGCCGAGGGCTACGAGACCGTCATGGTCAACTGCAACCCGGAAACCGTCTCCACAGACTACGACATCTCCGACCGCCTGTACTTCGAGCCGCTGACGCTGGAAGACGTGCTGGAGATCATCCACGCCGAGGAGGAGACCGGCGGCGTGCTGGGCGTGTTCGTGCAGCTGGGCGGGCAGACCCCGCTGAAGCTCGCCGCGCAGCTGAAGGCCGCCGGCGTGACCATCCTGGGCACCTCCCCGGAGGCCATCGACCTGGCTGAGCACCGCGGCGCCTTCCAGCGCGTGCTGGATTCGGCCGGCCTGATCGCCCCGAAGAACGGCACCGCCGTGTCCTTCCCGGAGGCCAAGGCCATCGCCGACTCGATCGGCTACCCGGTCCTGGTGCGCCCGAGCTACGTGCTGGGCGGGCGCGGCATGGAGATCGTCTACGACGAGGCCTCCCTGGAGCGCTACATCGCCAACGCCACCGAGATCACCGTGGACCACCCGGTCCTGGTGGACCGCTTCCTGGAAGACGCGATCGAGATCGACGTCGACGCCCTGTTCGACGGCACCGACCTGTACGTGGGCGGCATCATGGAGCATATCGAGGAAGCCGGCATCCACTCCGGCGACTCGGCCTGCACCCTGCCTCCAATCACCCTGGGCCCGGACGTGCGCGCCCGGGTGAAGGAAGCCACCCGCGCGATCGCCGAGGGCGTGGGCGTGCGCGGCCTGATCAACATCCAGTTCGCGCTGGCCTCCGACATCCTCTACGTGATCGAGGCCAACCCGCGCGCTTCGCGCACCGTGCCGTTCACCTCAAAGGCCACCGGCGTGCAGCTGGCCAAGGTCGCGGCGCTGATCGGCGTGGGCCGGACCCTGTCCGAGCTGCGCGGCAGCTACCTGCCGGCCGAGGGCGACGGCGCGAACCTGCCGGACTCGGCCCCGATCGCCGTCAAGGAAGCGGTCATGCCATTCGCCCGCTTCCGCACCCCGGAGGGCAAGGTCGTCGACTCGCTGCTCGGCCCTGAAATGCGCTCCACCGGCGAGGTCATGGGCATCGACAAGTACTTCGACACCGCCTTCGCCAAGTCTCAGGCCGCCGCGAACAACCCGCTGCCGACCAGCGGCAAGGTCTTCGTCTCGGTCACCAACCGCGACAAGCGCTCGATCGTGTTGCCGGTCAAGCACCTGGCCGACCGCGGCTTCGAGATCATCTCCACCGGCGGCACCGCCGAGGTGCTGCGCCGCAACGGCATCCCGACCCAGGTGGTGGGCAAGCTGCACGAGGGCGGCGAATCCATCGTCGACCAGATCCATGCCGGCGAGATCGGGCTGATCCTGAACACCCCGTCGGGCTCCGACGCCCGCGGCGACGGCTACGAGATCCGTGCGGCCGCCACCTCGGTCGGCACCCCGGTGATCACCACCGTGGCCGAATTCGGCGCCGCGGTCCAGGCCATCGACGCCCTGCGCGAATACGCATGGGACGTCACCAGCCTGCAGGAGCACGAAGCCGCGCTGGAAGCAGCCCGCAATGCCTAGTCCGGTGTCCTTCGGAACCCGGCTGCGGCAGGCCATGGACGCCCGCGGGCCGCTGTGCGTGGGCATCGACCCGCACCCGGCGCTGCTGGAGGCCTGGGGCCTTGCGAACAGCTCCGAGGGCGTGCGCGAGTTCTCGCTGCGCGTCGTGGAGGCGATGGCCGGAGTAGCGGCCATCGTGAAACCGCAGGTCGCCTTGTATGAGCGCTTCGGCTCAGCCGGTTTCGCGGCCTTGGAGGAGACCCTCCAGGCCGCGAAGGCGGCCGACCTGCTGACCTTGTCCGACGCCAAGCGCGGCGACATCGGCTCGACCATGGCGGCCTACGCGACCGCCTGGCTGGACGATGCCTCGCCGCTGGCCTCCGACGCCGTGACCCTGAGCCCGTACCTCGGCTACGAGTCGCTGCGCCCGGCCATCGACCTGGCCGCGGCCACCGGCAGGGGAGTGTTCGTGCTGGGCTTGACCTCCAACCCTGAGGGCGCTTCGGTGCAGCATGTCGGCGGCGATAAGTCGGTTGCTAAATCAATCATCGAGCAGGTCAGCAAGGAAAATGCTGCTGCCGAAGATATGGGCCACGTCGGCCTGGTGGTCGGCGCGACGATCGGCGACGCCCCGGCGAAACTGGGGATCGACCTGAGCGCTTCCAAGGCCCCGCTGCTCACCCCGGGCCTCGGCGCCCAGGGTGCGACGGCGCAGGATATCGCGACGGCTTTCGCCTCCAGCTACCGCCAGGTGCTGGGCACCAGCAGCCGCGACATCCTCAAGGCCGGACCGGATGCGCTGGGTCTGCGCGACAAGGCCCGCAGGGTTCGCGACGAACTGATCGCCGCGAAGTAGCAACAACTGGAAAAGTAACCCAATCGCGTTGTGGCCAAGAGAGTTTCTACTGGCCACAACGCGATTAGTCTTGCCAAACGCGTGTTGGAAAGCTATGTTCGGTTCATAGCCTTAGTCCACTACACATTAAGGATGGCTGAACGATGGTTCTGCGAGAACTCTCTGACGAAGACCGCATCCGGGCACGCGCCAAAGCACTTGCTGCCCGCACCCGTCGTGCTGAAATCAAGGCTCAGTTCAGTGCCGGCAAGATTTCCATCACCGAGGTACTAGACTTGGTATACGAAGATGAGGCCGTGGGGCGCATGCGCGTCATGGACCTTCTGGAATCGGTACCGGGCGTTGGTGAAGTACGCGCGGCGAATTTGCTGGATCGACTTGGCATTTCACCGTCCCGCCGTTTGCGCGGACTGGGACGCAAGCAGCGCACCGCGATTACCGAACACTTCAAGCAAAGCCCGCCAAAAACGAAAGTGTAGTCAATGACCGCTGCGTCGGTAACTGTTCTAGCCGGCCCCACGGCTGTAGGTAAGGGCACCGTCTCCACCTACATCCGAGATAACTATCCAGATGTCTGGCTCTCGGTCTCGGCAACGACCCGCGACCCGCGACCGGGTGAAAACGACGGAGTCCACTATTTTTTTGTGGGCCCCAAGAAGTTCCACGAGCTCGTCGACCAGGGCCAGATGCTGGAGTGGGCTGTGGTTCACGGCCAGAATAGCTATGGCACGATCCGCTCGACGGTGGAGGCCGCGGTCGCCGAAGGCAAGAAGGTGCTGCTGGAGATCGATCTGCAGGGCGCCCGGCAGGTCAAGGAGTCGATGCCCGAGGCAAAATTCGTCTTCCTGGCCCCGCCGTCGTGGGACGAATTGGTGCGCCGGCTGATCGGCCGCGGCACCGAAACGCCCGAAGAACAGCAGCGCCGTCTGGAAACCGCTAAACTAGAACTTGCGGCGGAATCAGAATTCGACGTGACCATCGTCAACGACGATGTCGCACGTGCCGCCGAAGAGCTTGTGGCCCTCATGGGGCTGAAGAATGACTAAAGGGAGTCCTGTGTCCAACCTAGAGGGAATCATCAACCCGTCAATCGACTCGTTGCTTGAGACGAACGACTCGAAGTACGCGATCGTGCTGAATGCAGCCAAGCGTGCCCGCCAGATCAACGCCTACTACGCACAGCTGAACGAGGGCCTGTTCGAGTACGTCGGTCCGCTGGTGGAAACCAAGCTGAACGAGAAGCCTCTGACCATCGCCCTGCGCGAGCTGGACGGGAACCTCTTGAAGGTAACTCCGTCCGAGGTCACCGAGGACTAGTCGAAAAGGTGGCGCCCCATTTGTGGGCGCCTTCTTTTTCGTTAAGGACCTGAAAACACGCCCGCAACGGGTTGATGTTCCGCGGTGCGGTGAAAATCACTGCGACCGCCCAACCATCCAAGGAAGAGCTGCGTGAAGCGAATCGTCTTAGGCGTCTCGGCTGGGATTGCCGCCTACAAATCCGTCCTCCTGCTGCGTCTGCTGCGCGAGGCCGGCCACCACGTCGACGTCATCCCCACCGGGAACGTGGCCAACTTCGTCGGCAACGCCACCTGGGAGGCGCTCTCGGGCAATCCGGTCACCTCCAACGTCTTCGACGCCGTCGACACCGTGAACCACGTGCGCCTGGGCCAGCAGGCCGATCTGGTGCTCGTCGTGCCCGCCACCGCGGACATCATGGCCCGCGCCGCCTCCGGGCTGGCCGACGACCTGCTCACCGGCACGCTGCTGGCGACCCGTGCCCCGGTGGTCATGGCCCCGGCGATGCACACCGAGATGTGGCAGCATCCGGCCACCATGGCGAACGCCGCCGTGCTGCGCGAGCGCGGGGTGCGGGTGATCGAACCGGCCTCGGGACGCCTGACCGGCAAGGACACCGGACCCGGCCGGCTGCCCGAGCCCGGGGAGATCTTCGAATCCATCCAGGATCTGCTCTCCGAGCCGACCCTGGCCGGGCGCAGGGTGCTGATCACCGCCGGCGGTACCCGCGAGCCGCTGGACCCGGTGCGTTTCCTCGGCAACCGCTCCTCCGGCCGCCAGGGCGTGGCGCTGGCGCAGGCCGCCCGCGACGCCGGGGCGCAGGTCACGCTCATCGCCACCCACCTCGAAGTGCCCGCTCCCCACGGGGTGTCGCTGGTGCATGCCTCCAGCGCGCTGGAGCTGCGCGAGGCGGTCTTCGCCCACGCCGAGGGGCAGGATGCGCTGATCATGAACGCCGCCGTCGCGGATTTCCGCCCGGCGAGCATCGAGGGCTCCAAGATCAAGAAGCGCGACGAGCATTCCGCCCCGGTGATCGAACTGGTGCGCAACCCCGACATCCTGGCCGAGGTCGTCTCCGCGCGCGGCGCGAACGACCGGCTGCCCCCGGTCGTCGTCGGCTTCGCCGCGGAGACCGGCGACGAGCAGGGCACCGTGCTGGACTACGGCAAGGCCAAGCTCGCACGCAAGGGCTGCGAGCTGCTGGTGGTCAACGAGGTCGGCGCGAACCTGACGTTCGGCACCGACTCGAACACCATCCAGGTGCTGTTCGCCGACGGGAGACCAGCAGTCAGCGCCGCCGGAAGCAAAATCGAGGTGGCCCGCGTCGTCATCGAGCAGCTCGCCGCCGAAATAAACGGACACACTGCCGACGCAAAGTGAGCCGCGCCATATAGCGCTTGGTCACGAACGCGGCAACTTCTGCCAACCGGTCGATTCGACCAGATAGAGTACAAAGGTGACTTCAACAACCCCTGAACTACGTCTTTTCACCTCGGAATCCGTTACCGAGGGCCACCCGGACAAGATCTGCGACCAGATCTCCGACGCGATCCTCGACGCCATGCTGGCGCAGGACCCGGATTCCAAGGTCGCCGTCGAAACCCTGACCACCACGGGCCTGGTGCACGTGGCGGGCGAGGTAACCACCAACGGCTACGTCGAGATCCCGGAGATCGTGCGCCGCACCATCCTGGACATCGGCTACGACTCCTCGGCCAACGGCTTCGACGGCGCGCGCTGCGGCGTGTCGGTCTCGATCGGGCAGCAGTCCCAGGAGATCCACGACGGCGTGTTCAACTCGTTGGAGTCCCGCGAAGGCATCGCCAAGGACCCGCGCGACATGCAGGGTGCCGGCGACCAAGGCCTGATGTTCGGCTACGCATCGAACGAAACCGCCTCGCTGATGCCGACCCCGATCTTCCTGGCGCACCGCCTCTCCGAGCGGCTGACCCAGATGCGCAAGAACGGCCGCATGCCGCTGCTGCGCCCGGACGGCAAGACCCAGGTCACCATCGGCTACGACGGCGACAAGCCTGTCTCGGTGGACACCGTGGTGGTTTCCAGCCAGCACGCCGCCGAATACGAGCTGAACACCCTGAAGGCCGACCTGCTCGAGGAGGTCGTCACCCCGATCCTTCAGCGCTCGGAGCTGGACATCTCCAACACCAAGGTCATCCTGAACCCCTCGGGCCCCTTCATCATCGGCGGCCCGGTGGGCGACGCCGGGCTGACCGGCCGCAAGATCATCGTGGACACCTACGGCGGCTTCGCCCGCCACGGCGGCGGCGCCTTCTCCGGCAAGGACCCCTCGAAGGTCGACCGCTCGGCGGCCTACGCGATGCGCTGGGTGGCGAAGAACGTCGTCGCCGCGGGGCTGGCCAGCCGCGCCGAGGTCCAGGTGGCCTACGCGATCGGCGTGGCGCGCCCGGTGGGCCTGTACGTGGAGACCTTCGGCACCGAAACCGTGGACCCTGCGAAGATCACCGCGGCGATCAACGAGGTGTTCGACCTGCGTCCGCTGGGCATCATCGAGGACCTGGACCTCAAGCGCCCGATCTACCGCAAGACCGCCGCGCACGGCCACTTCGGCCGCGACGACAACGATTTCACCTGGGAGAAGCTGGACCGCGTCGACGCCCTGCGCAGCTGGTTCAACGCCTAGCAGCCGTGCAGCAGGATGCCCTCATCTCGGCACCCGGACAGGCGCGCGTCAAGCGGGTCGCCCGGGTGCTGATTGATTCCTCGGTCCCGCACCTGGACCGGCTCTTCGACTACGAGGTGCCCGAGTCCATGCACGCGGACGCCCGCGCCGGGGTGCGCGTGAAGGTGCCGTTCGGGCCGCAGCAGCTGTCCGGCTTCATCGTCGAGCTGCTCCAGGACCACCAGCCGGCGATGAAGCTGCGCCCGCTGTCCAAGCTGGTCTCCGGCCAGGTGGTGCTGCACCCCGACGTCGTCGAGGCCGCCGCACTGGTCGCCGCGCGCTATGCCGGGACGCTGTGGGACGTGGTGCGCCTGGCCGTGCCCGCCCGCGCGGCCAAGGTCGAGGCCGAGGAACTGGTCTCCGCCCCCGCCCTGACGCGCAGCCACGCCCCGAACCAGCTGGAGCACTACGAACAGGGCGCCGCGGTGCTGCAGGACTGGGCCGACGGCGCCACCCGACGCGCGGTGGCGACCTGGGTGCCGAACTTCTACGGCTCCTGGCCCGGATTCCTGCTCGACGCCGCCCGGCCGGTACTCGAGCGCGGGGCCCGGGTGCTGATCGTGGTGCCCGACGCGCGCGACCTGGACCTGCTGTGCGCACACCTGGACGAGCAGCTCGGCGAGCAGTCCTATGCGCGGCTGCAGGCCGACGACGGCCCGACCGGCCGCTACCGCAATTTCCTGCGCGCCATCGGCGGGCACGTGCAGCTGGTGGTGGGCACCCGCTCCGCCGCGCTGTGCCACGTGCCGGACCTGGAACTGATGATCATCTGGCAGGACGCCGACCACTCGCACCGCGAACAGCGCGCCCCCTACCAGCACAGCCGCGAGGTGGCGCTGCTGCGCAGCGCGCAGGCGGGGATCTCGCTGCTGCTGGCCTCCCCGTCGCGCTCGGTGGAAGCCCAGCGCCTGGTCGCGACCGGCTGGGCGAGCGAGCTGAAGCTGCCGCGCGAAACGCTGCGCGCCCACACCCCGCGCGTGGTGGCCACCACCAACGACTTCGAGCTGGAGCGCGACCCGCTGCTGGCGCGCGTGCGCATCCCCTCGCTGGCCTGGCGCGAGGCCACCAAGGCGCTGCAGGGCGGCCCGGTGCTGGTACAGGTCGCACGCACCGGATTCATGCCGGCGCTGGCCTGCCAGGACTGCCGCACCCCGGCGCGCTGCCGGCTGTGCCAGGGGCCGCTGCAGCTGGCCGGAAAGCAGTCCCACGTGGGCTGCCGCTGGTGCGGGGAGCAGTTCCACGACTACCGCTGCGCCCAGTGCGGCTCGCCGCGCATCCGCGCGGCCAGCATCGGCGCCGACCGCACCGCCGAGGAGCTGGGCCTGGCCTTCCCGCAGGTCTCCGTGCTGTCCTCCACCGGGGCCAAACCGCTGGCGCGCATCGGCGAGAAGCCGGCGCTGGTGGTCGCTACCCCGGGGGTGGAACCGGTCGCGGAGGGCGGCTACGCCGCGGTGCTGCTGCTGGACGCGGACAAGATGCTCGCCTACGACTCGCTGCGCAACACCGAGGAGGTGCTCGCACGCTGGTTCACCGCCGCGTCGCTGGCGCGCGCCAGCGGGGTCGTGGTGCTCACCGGCACCCCGGGCCCGGCCGGCGCCGCGCTGGTGCGCTGGGATGCGGCCGGGTTCGCCGAGCGCGAGCTGGCCGAACGCCGCGAGGTCGGGCTGCCGCCGTCCGTGCGCAGCGCCCTGGTCTCGGGACCGGGCGCCGAACGGATGATCGCGGCGCTGGACGACGACACCCGCGCGCTGGTCGCGATCCACGGGCCGAGCATCATCGACGGCCCGCCCGTCGAGCACCGCTACGTGCTCTTCTTCAGCTACGCGCACGGCCCGGCGGTCACCGAGGCGCTGCGCGCGGTGCGCGCGCGGATGTCCGCGGCCAAGGAGCCGGTCGCCACCATCGCGGTCGACCCCGATGAGGTGCTCTAGTCCGCGCTCCGGGCGTCCAGGCTCAGGTACCCGTTGACGGTCGCGTAGAACCGGCGCCCTGGGAACGACTGCTCCCACCCGTGCGACGCAGCGCGCACACCAGCTCCGGTCCCGGGGTGCGCAGGATCTTGCGCTGGTAGAGGTCCAGGACCATCAGCCGGGCCAGCTCCGGCTCCAGCCCTGTCTCCAGCACCTGCTGCGCGATCCGCCGCACCGATCGGGTGTAGCCTTCGGGCCGGGTCTTGCGGGCGCTGATGTTGTTGGCGTCCTCCAGCCGCACCCGCCCCTCGGAGAAGCGCAGGCCGAGCCGTTCGACCGCGCCGGATCAGCTTCTGCGGGGCCAGGGTGCCGAAAATCTTGCGCAACCCCGGGTCCGGCTCGCTGCGCGCGAACAGCGACCGGTTTACCGCGCGGCCGTTGATCCCGGCGATGCGCGGGATCACCATGTCCGAGTCGTGCTTCGAGGCGTAGTCCAGCATGCGGCGCGAGCACGTCGTCGGCGTCCGCGAAGAACACGTAGCCGGCGCGCGTGGCATCCAGCCCAGCTTGCGGGCTGGCCCGGCCAGGCTGTCGAGCAGCTGCTGCAGACAGGGCATGGCGTTGACAACGGGCACGATGACAGCGACGCGGGCGCTGCCTGGATCTCCAGCGCACCATGAGCTGCGCCACTCGTTCATGACGGCGCGGGGCGGGCCGCCAGCTAGGCCGAAAGCGGGGACAGGAAACGGCGGATCGCCGCTGCCGTTTCCGGGGCCTTTTCATAGTGGATCAGGTGGCCGACGTCCTCCAGCATCACCAGCCGCGCCTGCGCGAACGTGGAACGCAGCGCCTCCTGGGTGGCCGGGGTGCCCAGCTCGTCCTGCAGCCCGCCGACCAGCAGCGTGGGGATGCCGATGCCCCGGGAGTACTCGCCCACGGTGTGGCTGATGGAGGCAAGGTAGGCCTCGGCCAGGGTGTCGCGCGAATGGAACCCGCCGAAGTAGGCGCGGTGCTGTTCGCGCACGTAGCTGCGCATCGCGGGGTCGGCGCTCTTGGTCATCACCAGGGACATGCCGTCGGTGAACAGCTTCGAGCGCAGCAGCGGTTCGCCGATGCGCGCCGGCAATGCGGCGCACAGCGCATAGTAGCCGCTGGTCAGCCGCGCCAGCAGCGCCTGCGAGGATTCCAGCGCCGGTTCGGAGATCGGGTTGAGCAGCGTGAGCGAGGCGAAGTCGCGGCCGGCGGCCAGCCGGGCGGCGACGATGGACCCGAAGGAGTGCCCGAGCAGGTGGGTGCCCGGCCCCAGTCCCAGCTCGTCGGCCAGCACGTCGAGCATGCGGGCGTAGCCCTCGACGTCGTGCGGCGCCTGCGTCATGGAGCTGGACGCGCCGAAGCCGGGCAGGTCGGGCACCACCACGGTGTACCCGGGCAGCTGGGAGATGATCCGATCCAGCCCATGGTGGTCGCCGCGGAATCCGTGGACCGCGTAGATCACCCCGGCGCTGGCCGGGGCGGAGGCCCGGTAGGTGAAGACCCTGGCGGCGGAGCCGAAGAGGCGGTGTGTGGTGACAAGTTGCGTGCGTGGGCCCATGCTCAAATCCTACCCGTCCAGCAGCGCCAGCGCGGCGCCCTCGTCGATCACCAAATCGGTGATCAGCCCGCCCTTCAGCGCCCCGCGCACGGCCTCGATCTTGCCCCGGCCGGCCACCACGCAGAAGCGCTGGGGCACCCGGCGCAGGTCGTCGAGCGCCGGTCCGGTGGAGCGCGCGTTGATCCCGATCCCGGAGCTGTGCCCATTGGCGTCGAAGAACACCGTGGCCACATCGCCCACCACCCCGATCTTCGCCAGCTGCGCGGTCTCCTGCTTGCTCAGGTAGCCGCCGCGGTAGACCTGCGAGGCGACCTCCGAGCCGGCCGCGCCCAGCGAGAACACCGCCAGGTTCATCTCCGACTGCACCTTCAGCACGCGCTTGACCGAGGTTTCCTGCCACATCGCCCGGCGCGTGGTGGCGCGGTCGAAAAACGCCGGCACCGGGAATTGCTCGGTGCGCGCGGTGAACGCCTCGCCGAAGCGGGTGAGGATTTCGCTGGCGTAGCGCACCCCGCTGGTCACCGGGTTCGCCGCGCCGTTCAACTGCACGATCACGGTGTCGTGGGTCGGATGGGATCCCAGCGCGGTGGAGACCGCCTGCATGGTCGAGCCCCAGGCGACGCCGACCGTCATCGAGGAGGAGACCATCGCGCCGAGCTGGTGGGCCGCGTGCGCGGCGACGCGCCCGAGCAGCTGGGCGTCGTCCATGGAGCCGTCCGTGGGGACCACCTGCACGTTGATGCCGAAGCGCTCGGCCAGCCGGCTGGAGAGCTGGGCGGACATGTCGGCGCTGGGGGAGATGCTGATCGAGACCATGCCGGTGCGCCTGGCCTGGGTGAGCAGGCGCGAGACCGTGGAGCGCGAGGTGCCCAGTTCGCGGGCGATGACCTCCATCTTCAGGTCCTGCAGGTAGTACAGCTGCGCGGCGCGCAGCGCGTCCCGCTCGCGTGAGCCGTACTGCACGGATGTGTCATGCGCCGGGCGCCGGATGGGCTCCGGGGAGGATGGTTTCTGCATCAATCTGACCATTTCTGCACGTTTGTGCAATTCATTTGACCGGTTTGCGAACTACCGACAACACTAACCGGTAGCACTACTCAATCGTTACAAAGGGGCAACACGTCGTGAATCGGGAACAGCTGGCCAAACTGCGCGAACGGCCGAACGCGCGGGTTCTGATCGTCGGCGGCGGCATCAACGGTGTCGCCACCTTCCGCTACCTTGCCATGCAGGGCATCGATGTCGCGCTGGTCGAACGCGGGGACTACTGCCAGGGTGCGTCGGGGGCCAGCTCGCACATGATCCACGGTGGCATCCGCTACCTGGAGAACGGCGAATTCCGCCTGGTGCACGAGTCCGTGCAGGAGCGCAACTCGCTGCTGCAGATCGCCCCGCACTACGTCAAGCCGCTGCAGACCACCATCCCGATCTTCTCCACCTTCTCCGGGATCCTCTCCGCCCCGCTGCGCTTCCTGACCCACAAGTCCGGCAAGCCCACCGAACGCGGCGCGGCGCTGATCAAGGCCGGGCTAGTGATGTACGACGTCTTCGCCGGCATCGGCGGGCGCAACACCCCGTGGCACAACTTCAAGGCCGGCAAGGCCGCGCGCCGCGACCTGCCGCAGCTGCGCGAGGACGTGAAGTACACCGCCACCTACTTCGACGCCTCCGTGCACAACCCCGAGCGCCTGACCCTGGACGTGTTGCGCGAAGGCCTGCGCGCCAACCCGGAGGCCCGCGCCAGCAACTACGTGGAGCTGGCAGGGATCGACGGCGGCACCGCGCAGCTGCGCGACGTGCTCACCGGAGAAGGCTTCGACTTCGACGCCGAGGTCATCATCAACGCCACCGGCGCATGGGTCGATGAGACCAACAAGCAGCTGGGCCGGGACACCCGGTGGACCGGCGGCACCAAGGGCTCGCACATCGTGCTGGACCACCCGGAGCTGCTCGCCGCCACCGGCGGACGCGAGATCTTCTTCGAGCACGAGGACGGGCGCATCGTGCTGATCTACCCGATGCTCGGGCGCGTGCTGGTGGGCACCACCGACCTGGAACACGACATGGCCGAGCCGGCGGTGTGCACCGAGGAAGAGGTCGACTACTTCTTCGAGCTGGTCCACCACGTCTTCCCGCGCATCACGGTGCGCCGCGAGCAGATCGTTTACAAGTTCTCCGGCGTGCGGCCGCTGCCGAACCACGACGACACCGCCCCCGGCTTCGTCTCCCGCGACTACCAGGTGCGCGAGACCCGGCTGACCGATGCAACCACGATGCTCTCGCTGATCGGCGGCAAGTGGACGACCTTCCGCGCGCTGAGCGAGAACCTGGGCGGCAAGGCGCTGGAGTTCCTGGGCGAGCGCGAGATCCGTTCCACCGCCGGCGTCGCGATCGGCGGCGGCAAGGACTTCCCGATGAACGAGGGCGAGCTGGCGGCCTGGTACGCGGCGCGCGAAAGCATTGCCGGACGCGACCGCCTGCGCGTATTACTCGAACGCTACGGCACCGGCGCGGACGCGGTGCTGGAACAGCTTGGCGAGGACACGCTGCTGCAGCACTCCGGGGAGCTCTCGCGCCAGGAGCTGGCCTACATGGCCGCCCACGAGCAGGTCGGACGCCTCATCGACGTCTTCATCCGCCGCACGAACCTGGCCTTCCGCGGTCTGGTCACCAAGGATCTGGTCAGCGAGGCGGGACATTGCCTGGCTGAACCAATGGGCTGGGATGAAACCCGGACCCAGGCCGAGATCGCCCATACGATCTCGGTCCTGGCAGGCAGTCACGGGGTCGTCCTGGACTGAGCCTGCCGTTGCTGCCGGCGGCAGAGCGCCGCCGGCAGGATGTGAAATCACCCTAAAGGTCAAAGTTGCCCATGCAAGTGTTTTTCTCCGAATTCATCGGTACATTTATCCTCGTTCTCATGGGCGCCGGCGTCTGCGCCAACGTGTCCCTGAAGGGAACCCTCGGCAGCGCCGCCGGGTGGGTCGCCATCAGCTTCGGCTGGGGCCTGGCCGTCTTTTCCGGGGTCTGGGTCTCGGCGCCCTCCGGTGCGCACCTGAACCCCGCCGTCACCCTGGGCCTGATGGTCAACCCCGAAGCGACGGAACTCGCCCCTGGTGTGCCCAAGGCGATGGCCACCGCGCTGGTCTACGTGGCGGCGCAATTCATCGGCGCCTTCCTGGGCGCGGTCGTCGCCTGGCTCGCCTACAAGAAGCACTTCGACGAACCGGCAAACCAGGGCAAGGTGCTCGGGATTTTCGCCACCGGCCCGGCCATCCGCTCCTACGGGTGGAACACGGTCTCGGAGATCGTCGGCACCTTCGTGCTGGTCTTCGTGATCGGCGGCTTCGGCGGGACCCCGCATGGTCTCGGCCCGCTGGCCGTGGGCCTGCTGGTTGTCGCGATCGGCCTATCCCTGGGCGGCGCAACCGGATACGCTATCAATCCGGCACGCGACCTCGCCCCACGTCTTGCGCATGCGGTGCTGCCGATCCCCGGCAAGGGATCCTCGGACTGGTCCTACTCATGGGTTCCCGTCGTCGGTCCGCTGGCCGGCGGAGCCCTGGGCGGCCTGGCCGTCGCCGTCCTGCTGTAATGCCCGCACCCTCTACAGAAAGTTGATTGACCGTGAGCAACAAGTACGTCATCGCCATTGACCAGGGAACCACCAGCTCCCGCGCCATCGTCTTCGACCACGCAGGAGAGGTCGTCTCCGTGGGGCAGAAGGAACACGAACAGATCTTCCCGGCCGCCGGATGGGTCGAGCACAACCCGGCCGAGATCTGGGACAACGTGCGCGAAGTCATCGGCAACGCGTTGGCCAAGGAGAACCTGACCCGCCACGACATCGAGGTCGTCGGCATCACCAATCAGCGCGAAACCACCGTGGTGTGGGACAAGCGCACGGGCGAGCCGGTCTACAATGCGATCGTCTGGCAGGATACCCGCACCCAGGACATCGTCGACGCGCTGTCGGCCGAGGGCGGGATCGAGCGTTACAAGGACCGCGTCGGGCTGCCGCTGGCCACCTACTTCGCCGGCACCAAGATCAAGTGGATCCTGGACAACGTCGAGGGCGCGCGCGAACGCGCCGAGGCCGGGGACCTGCTGTTCGGCACCACCGACACCTGGGTGCTGTGGAACCTGACCGGCGGGCCGGAAGGCGGAGTGCACGTCACCGACGTCACCAACGCCTCGCGCACGCTGTTCATGAACCTGCAGACCCTGCAGTGGGACGAGCAGATCCTGGCCGACTTCGGCGTCCCGGCCTCGATGCTGCCGGCCATCAAGTCCTCCTCCGAGGTCTACGGCGCCGTGGCGTCGAACCAGCTGCTGCGCGAGGTGCCGGTCGCCGGCATCCTGGGCGACCAGCAGGCGGCGACCTTCGGCCAGGCGGCGTTCGGCGCGGGCAGCGCGAAGAACACCTACGGCACCGGCTGCTTCCTGATCTTCAACACCGGCGAAGAGATCGTCTCCTCGAGCAACGGGCTGATCACCACCCTGGCCTACAAGCTGGGCGACGCGGCCCCGGTGTACGCGCTGGAGGGCTCGATCGCCGTCGCCGGTTCGCTGGTGCAGTGGCTGCGCGACAACATCGGCATGATCGCCAGCGCGCCGGAGATCGAGGAGCTGGCCAGCCAGGTGTCGGACAACGGCGGGGTGTACATCGTGCCGGCGTTCTCCGGGCTGTTCGCCCCGTACTGGCGCTCGGATGCCCGCGGCGCGATCGTCGGGCTGACCCGCTTCGCCGACAAGCACCACATCGCCCGGGCGGCCCTGGAATCCACGGCCTTCCAGACCCGGGAGGTGCTCGACGCGGTCAACGCCGACGCCGAGGTGCCGCTGACCGAGCTGAAGGTGGACGGCGGCATGGTCGCCAACGAGCACCTGATGCAGTTCCAGGCCGACATCCTCGGTGTGCCGGTGGTCCGCCCGAAGGTCACCGAGACCACCGCGCTGGGCGCGGCCTACGCCGCCGGCCTGGCCGTCGGCTTCTGGAAAGACCTCGGCGAGCTGGAGGCGAACTGGTCCGAGGACAAGCGCTGGGAGCCGGTGATGGGAGCCGAAGAGCGCGAACGCAGCCTGCGGCTGTGGAAGAAGGCGGTCACCCGCACCTTCGACTGGGTCGACGAGGACACCAAGGCCTAGAAGCTGAGGCGTTTCCCGGCGGCCAGGCCGCCGGCGGACCATGGGTCCCGGTCAACCACCACGTTGGCCGGGATCCTTTTTCGTTCACCCGCGCCGGTCCGCGGGAGGTCCCGCTTCCGGGGGCGGCCCGGCGCCGGGCGGTTCCTCGCCGAGCTGCAGGGCTCCCCAGTAGGTGTTGCGCCGGGGCTTCTGCTCCGGGTCCAGGTGCGGGGGCAGCAGCACATGCGGCAGCCCGTCCACGTCGACGACCTTGAACTGGCCGGAATGGCGGCCGTGGTGCTCGTTGGAGCACATCGCCGCCCCGGAGTCGACGCTGGTGGTGCCTCCCTCGGACCACGGCTTCTTGTAGTGGTCGATCTCCACCAGGTCCGGCGGCGTCGTGCATTCGGGCACAATGCAGCCGCGGTCGCGGGCCATCACCGCCATCTTGAGGTATCCCTGGTGGAAGCGCCTGGAGCGGCCGACGTCGATCGGCTGGCTGTTGCCACCCAGCACCAGCGGGATCACCCGCGCGGTGGCCAGCAGGCGCCGCAGTTCACCTGGCGGGATGTCCACCCCGTGGGCAGTGATGCCGTGGGCCTCGGCCAGGTTCTGCAGGTCCTTGAGCCAGAGGTAGACCAGCATCTTCGGGACGATCGGCTTGGCGGCTGCGCCTGCGGGCGGCGCGGCGAGGATGGCCATCAGCGCGTTCAGCCGGCGCAGCGGGGCGCTGGGCTCTTCCGGAGCCGGAGTTCCGGTTGCCGTTTCGTCCGTTTCGGCCGTTTCGTCCGCGTCCTGCGCGTCATCGGGTTCCGGTTCTTCCTGCTCCGGGGTGCGGTCCGCGCCGCCGTTCGGGCCGGCTTCCTCCGCGGCCCAGTCGGGCATCGGGGACTCGGGCCGGAGCCAGTCCGGGGTCGGCCGCTCGTTGCCGGGGGTGGTGTCCGCGGTGTCCGCGTTGTCAGCGTTGTCCGCCTCGGGGGAGTTCTGCTGTGCTCGGGAGTCCGGGGTTCCGGAGCCTTCCGCGCCGGATGAACCGCCGGAATCCGCCTCGGGCTTGCGCGCATGCCGGCCGGCCTTGGTGCGTTTGCTGCCGGCCTGGGCCGCCACCGAGCGCAGGTATTCCGCGTGGGTGGCCAGCGTGCGCAGGGTGAAGGTGTGCACGCCGCGCACGACGGGCCCGATGAACAGGCCCAAATCCGGCGGAAGCTTGTCCTCGTGCAGGTCCTTGTAGGCCTTGACCAGGGTGCCGATCTGCTTGCGCGCCTCGATCGGGCCGAGCCCGCGCAGCGCCATCGCGGCGTGCTCCTCCAGCGGCCGGCCGTCGGGGGCGCGGGCGGTGAGCGTGCTCGGCACCCCGTCAAAGGTGGTGTCCGGCTTCTCCAGCTTCTCCAGGCTGCGGGCCACGCCGGCGATGGCGCGGCGATCCGCCAGCCCGTCGGCGTAGAGCCCGGCCAGGTGCTCGAAGCGCGGCGCGCAGATGGTGCCCTGGGCGGTGCGGCGGCCGATGAGCAGGTGCGCGTCGTCGATCCGGCGCTGCGCCTCGAAATAGGTGATGCCCAGCCACGCGGCGAGCAGATCGCCGGCGCTCTTGTAGCAGGCGCGCCCGGAGGCGACGTCGGGTTCGGACTCCAGGTCGCAGGTTCCTGCGCGCAGCGCGTCGTAGGTGGCCAGACTGAGCCCGGCCGCGCCGGCGACCTCGGCATCCAGTGCGCAGGCCAGCTGCTGATGGTGCACCTGCTGGCCGAAGTCTTCCACCAGCTGCGCGTGGGCCAGGACCAGGCGCGGATCCCTGGAGTCGCGGACCAGCCGGCCCAGCGCGGTGAACAAGGCCAGGCACAGCGCGCCCAGGCGCACCAGCATCCCAGCGGTGAGCTGGGTCCCCAGGTGCTTCGGGGAGGTGCACAGGGTGTGCAGCGCGGTGAGCAGGGCTTCGGTGGTCATGGCTCCAGCCTCGACCCGGGGCCGGCCGCACGGGGGCGGTTGCGTGCGCAGTGTGGATAACCCCGGTGGGCGGATGCGCCCGCGGCGGGCTACGGCGCCGCGGAGGCGGATTGCGAGGCGGGATCCTCGGGCGCCGGCGGCAGGTCCGGGTAGACCTGGTCGGGCAGCCCGATGGTGAAGCCGGCATCCCAGACCGCGTGGCCGGTGACCGCGACCTGGCCCTCGCCCTCGGTGCTGCCCAGCTGCACGGAATACGCGCTGCCCATCTGCTCGCCGACGCGCACCTGCACGTTCTGCGGGGTGACTCCGGCCTTGGCCAGCAGCTCCCGGGTCGCATCGATCATGCCCGGCTCCAGTTCGATGCCAACGTACGGGGTGGCGACCCGGCAGGCGGCGTCCAGGTCCTGGTCGTACGCGGCCTGGACCAGCTGGCGGCCTGCCTGCTCCAGGGAAGCGACGGGTTTCCTGCCGTCGCAGGTGTGCCCCTCGTAGGTGCCGAGCAGGGCGCAACCGGCCAGCAGGAGGGCGCTGGCGGGCAGCAGCAGCGGGGCGGCGAAGCGGCGCGCGAGGCGCGGGGAGCGTAAGGTCATGAGCCAATTGTGGCAGGCGCCGCGATCGTACGCCTGGACGTGGCGCACATGTAGGCGGCGCGGCCTGGACTGTGGCCAAGCTTGCGCTTCACGGATGCGGCAAGCACCGCCGCCGGTGCGGTAGAATCTCCCTATGTATTCCCAGCGCGACCTAGCCTAAGAACGGCCATGCGGCCGTACCCCCGAGTGGAAATTTGGGGGCTTTTGTTGTGTCTGGAAGCAGAAACCAGTTTTCCGTCAGGAAATTTTTCCGCGAATCTGTGAGAAGAGCTCAGTGACATCATCGACGAACGAGACCAGAACCTACGACTTCAAGGACATTGAGTCCAAGTGGCTACCGGTTTGGGACGAGCTAGAGGTGTTCAAGCCGGCCGACGACGGCACGCGTGAACGCCGCTACGTGCTGGACATGTTCCCGTACCCCTCGGGCGACCTGCACATGGGCCACGCCGAGGCCTTCGCCATGGGCGACGTCGTGGCTCGGTACTGGCGCTTGCGCGGCTACGATGTCATGCACCCCATCGGATGGGACTCCTTCGGGCTGCCCGCGGAGAACGCCGCGATCAAGAACAACGCGCACCCCGCGGACTGGACCTACACGAACATCGACACCCAGGCCGCCAGCTTCAAGCGCTACGCGATTTCCGCCGACTGGGACCGCCGCCTGCACACCTCGGATCCCGAGTACTACCGCTGGACCCAGTGGCTGTTCACCAAGTTCTTCGAGAAGGGCCTGGCCTACCGCAAGGACCACCCGGTGAACTGGTGCCCGAAGGACCAGACCGTGCTGGCCAACGAGCAGGTCGTCAACGGCGCCTGCGAACGCTGCGGCACCGCGGTGACCAAGAAGTCGCTGAACCAGTGGTACTTCAAGATCACCGAGTACGCCGACCGCCTGCTGGAAGACATGGAGCAGCTCAAGGGCCACTGGCCCGAGCGCGTGCTGCTGATGCAGAAGAACTGGATCGGCCGTTCCGAGGGCGCCGAAGTGACCTTCGAGATCGAGGCGCACCAGGAGCAGCCGGCGGTGAAGATCCCGGTCTTCACCACCCGCCCGGACACCCTGTACGGGGCGACCTTCATGGTGGTCGCCGCGGATGCGGAGCTGGCCGGCGAGCTGGTCACCGACGAGCACCGCGAAGCCCTGGAAGCCTACCAGGAGCAGGTCAAGGCGCTTTCCGAGATCGAGCGCCAGTCCACCGAACGCGAGAAGACCGGTGTGTTCACCGGGCGCTTCGGCATCAACCCGCTGTCGGGGGAGAAGCTGCCGATCTGGGCCGCTGACTACGTGCTGGCCGACTACGGCACCGGGGCGATCATGGCCGTGCCCGCGCACGACCAGCGCGACCTGGACTTCGCCCGCACCTTCGACCTGCCGGTGCGCGTGGTCGTGGACACCGGCGAAGAGGACCCGAACGACACCGGCATCGCCACCGCCGGCGAGGGCCAGCTGGTCAACTCCGGCGAACTGAACGGGCTGACCAAGGTGGACGCGATCGCCAAGGCCATCGAGCTCGTGGAAGCCGCCGGCACCGGCGAGCACACCGTGAACTTCCGCCTGCGCGACTGGCTGCTGTCCCGCCAGCGTTTCTGGGGCACCCCGATCCCGATCATCCACTGCGAAGCCTGCGGCGAGGTCCCGGTTCCCGAGGACCAGCTGCCGGTGCGCCTGCCCGATGACCTGCGCGGCGAGCAGCTGTCCCCGAAGGGCACCAGCCCGCTGGCGGCTGCAGAGGACTGGGTCAACGTGGCGTGCCCGAGCTGCGGCGGCGCCGCAAAGCGCGACACCGACACCATGGACACCTTCGTGGACTCCTCCTGGTACTTCCTGCGCTTCGTGTCCCCGAACTACACCGAAGGCCCGTTCGACCCGAAGGCGGTGCGCGACTGGATGCCGGTGGGGCAGTACGTCGGCGGCGTCGAGCACGCGATCCTGCACCTGCTGTACTCCCGCTTCTTCACCAAAGTCATCTACGACCTGGGCCTGATCGACGTGCAGGAGCCGTTCAGCGCGCTGCTGAACCAGGGCCAGGTGCTCAACGGCGGCAAGGCCATGAGCAAGTCGCTGGGCAACGGCGTGGACCTGGGCCAGCAGCTGGACAAGTTCGGCGTGGACGCGGTGCGCCTGACCATGGTGTTCGCCTCCCCTCCGGAGGACGACGTGGACTGGGCCGACGTCTCGCCGTACGGTTCGCAGAAGTTCCTGGCCCGCGCCTGGCGCGTGGCCCAGGACGTGGCCAGCGTCCCGGGCGTGGACTACGCGGCAGGGGACAAGGCGCTGCGCCAGGTCACCCACCGCACCGTGCACGAGTCCGCCGCGCTGCTGGATTCGGGCAAGTTCAACGTGGTGATCGCCAAGACCATGGAGCTGGTCAACGCCACCCGCAAGACCATCGACTCGGGCGCCGGCGCGGCCGATCCGTCGGTGCGCGAGGCCGCGACCGTGGTCGCCCAGCTGCTGAGCCTGTTCGCCCCGTACACCGCCGAGGACATGTGGGAGGCGCTGGGCTACGCCCCGAGCGTCGCGACCAGCGCCTGGCCGGACGTGGACGAGTCGCTGCTGGTGGATGACACCGTCACCGCTGTGGTGCAGATCAAGGGCAAGGTGCGCGCGCGCCTCGAAGTTCCGGTGGACATCTCCGAGGACGAGCTGCGCGAGCAGGCGCTGGCCCACGAGGCCGTCGTGCGCATGCTGGACGGGAAGGCGCCGCTGAAGGTCATCGTGCGCGCCCCGAAGCTCGTGAACGTGGTTCCGGCGCCGTAGTTCCGGCCGACGCGTACCGTAAGCTCAAGACATGACTGAGCGATCCAAGAGCCCACGCACGGGCTGGCTGCACAAGCTGCTGGCCCCGCGTGGGCTTTCCGGCGCCCGGATCGGGGTGGTGACCGATTCGGCCTCCTGCCTGCCGCCGGCGCTGCTGGCCAGCGCTGACTTCATCCAGCTGGGCATCCCGATCATCGTGGACAACCATGTGCACGGGGAGGACGTGAACGCGCTGATGATGGGCCTGGCCATGGGCCAGAGCGTGAAGACCTCGCGGCCCGCCCCCGGCGAGTTCGCGCGCGCCTATGCGCAGCTGGCCGCGGCCGGCTGCCGGGAGGTCGTCTCCATCCACCTCTCCGCGGGGCTCTCCGGGACGGTGGACGCCGCCCGGCTGGCCGCCTCCCAGGCGCCGGTGCCGGTGAGCGTCATCGATTCGCGCACCGTGGCGATGGCCCAGGGCTTCGCGGTCGCCGACGTGCTCGCCGCGCGCGACGCCGGCGCGCAGCTGGGCATGCTGGAGCAGATCGCCTCCGGCGCCGCCGGCAATACCATCTACTTCGCGGTGCCCTCCCTGGAGCAGCTGCGCCGCGGCGGGCGGATCAGCGCGGTCTCCTCGGTGTTCGGCAGCCTGCTGAATGTCAAGCCGATCCTGGGCCTGGCCGACGGGGTCATCGCCCCGCTGGAGAAGCCGCGCTCCTTCGCCCGCGCCCAGGCGCGGCTGGTCGCCCTCGCCCAGCGCGACGCCGCCGCGGCGCAGGGCCCGGTGCGGCTGGGGGTCATGCACTTCGGCGCCGCGGAGCTGGCCACCGAGATCGCCACCGAGCTGAACCCGTACTGTGCCGGCGAGGTACTCATCGAGTCGCTGCCGGCGGTGCTGGCCGCGCACACCGGCATGGGGGTGCTCGGCGTGGCCGTGGCCCCGCTGTATCCACAGCCCGCGCCGCAACCCCAGCAGCCGCCCGCCCGCTAACGCACACTGGCTCCCATGGGGCGCCATGACTTCTTCAGCAGGTATGCGCCGCGTGCCTCGCGGCTGCGATTCGCCGTGAGCCGCGTGGCGGTGCTCGTGCTGGTGCTGGTGGTGCTGGCCTGGATCGGGCTGTCGATCCTGCTGGCCCCGCCGCCGACCACCACGCAGCTGCAGACCGTGCCGCTGGTTTCCGATCCCTCGCCGCCGGGCACCGCTGCGCCCGGCCCCTCCGCCGCGCCCTCCGCCGACCCCGGCAGCTCCGCGGGCGCGGTGACCGTGCACGTGGTCGGCGCGGTGAAGCGGCCCGGGGTGTACACCCTGCCCGCCGGATCGCGCATCGCCGACGCGCTGGAGGCGGCCGGCGGCCTGCGGCGCTCCGCCCGCCCCGAACTGCTGAACCTGGCCGCGCGGCTGGCCGACGGGCAGCAGATCGTGCTGCCCGGCGCCTCGGACGCCCCGGCCGCCGCCGGCCCCTCCGCCGCCGGCCCTTCCGGCGGCGCATCCTCCGGCACACCGGGCGGGGCGCCGCACGGCGGGAAGATCTCGCTGAACAGCGCCGACGCCCAGCAACTGCAGGAACTGCCGGGCATCGGTCCCGCGCTGGCCCAACGCATCATCGACTTCCGCGAAGCCAACGGCCCGTTCGCCTCCGTGGAGGAGCTGGACGCGGTCTCCGGGATCGGCCCCGCGGTGCTGGGCAACCTGCGCGAGCTGGTGCAGCCGTGAGGGGCTCGTAGTGCGCACCGACTTCCGCGGGCTGTGGCTGCTGGCCGGGGCCTGGCTCGCCGCGTTGCTGCGGCCGCCGGGGTGGGCGGTGCTGGTGCTGCTCGCGCTCTTCGCCGGGTTGTTCGCGCTGCTGCTGCGCGCCCGGCACGACGCGCCCCATGCGGCCCCGTGGTTCACCGGCCCGCTGGTGCTGCTACTCGCGGCGCTGGCGGTGCTCGGCACGCACCCGGGCGCGGCCGACTGCACGCTGCCCGACCCCGGAGCGCAGCAGCGCCGGATCACCGCGCATTTCACCGACCCGCCGCGGCCCGTCGACGGCGGCGGGGTCGCCGGCGCGGCGCAGCTGGATGGCTACCAGCACCAGGGCCAGTGGCGGCGCTGCGAGATCCCGATCCACCTGTCCCTGGGCGGCCCGCTGCCGGGCAGGGCGCGCGACCTCACCGTGATCGCTTCGCTGCAGCCGGCGGGGGACTCGGGCAGCTTCCGCTGGTGGGCCCGCGCCGACAGCGAGCCGAGGGTCACCAGCTGGCAGCTGCCCACCCCCGCCTCGAACCTCAAGGAGCGCTTCGCCGCGCAGCTGGACGGGCTGTCGCCCGACGCCAGGGCGCTGCTGCCGGGCATGCTCTACGGGGACCGCTCCGGACAGGACGAGGAACTGGGCGAGGCGATGCGGGGCAGCGGGCTGAGCCACCTGACCGCGGTCAGCGGGTCGAACATCGCCCTGGTCGGCTCGATGCTGATGGTGCTGCTGCGGCTGTTCGCCGTGCCCCGGGTGCTGGCCGGGGTCCTGATGGCCGGCGGGCTGGGGCTGTTCGTCGCCTTCGTCGGCCCGGATCCCAGCGTGCTGCGGGCGGGACTGATGGGCGCGATCGCGGTCTTCTCGCTGCTTTCCGGGCGCGGGCAGGGCTCGCTGGGCATCCTCGGACTGAGCGCCTCGGTGCTGCTGGTCCTTGACCCGTCGCTGGCCGCCGAGCCGGCGTTCGCGCTGTCGGTGCTGGCCACCGCCGGCATCATCATGCTCACCGTGCCGCTGTCCGAGCTGGCCGCCCGGTTCCTGCCCGCGCCGCTGGCGGAACCGACCGCGATCTGCTGCGCCGCCCAGTTCACCTGCCTGCCGGTGGTGATCTCGCTGAATGCGGACTTCAGCCTCTACTCGCTGCCGGCGAACCTGCTGGCGGCTCCGCTGCTGCCGGTGATCACGGGGCTCGGGGTGGCCGCGCTGCTGCTGTGCACCGTGCTGCCCGGCGCCGCGCACGCCCTGGCCTGGCTGATCGGATGGCCGGCCGAAGCGGTCGGGCAGCTCGCCCGGCTGGCCGTGCGGCTGCCCGGGGCCAGCCGCCCGTGGCCCGAGGGCATGCCGGGCATCGTGGTCGCGGCCGGCATCGCGGCGGTCTTCTGCGTGCTGCTGGTCGCCGGGAGCCAGACCGAGCGGCTGCGCGTGCGCCGGATCTGCCTGGCCCTGCTCGGGGTGCTGGCGGTGTTCCTGGCCGCGCTGGTGCTGCCGGCCACGCTGTTCTGGAAACCTGCCGTGGACCAGCCCTGGTCCATCGCGATGTGCGACGTGGGCCAGGGCGACGCGCTGGTCATCCGCGACGGCGAGTCCGCGGGCTGGCTGATCGACGCCGGGCCGCCCGACGGCGGGGTGGCCGGCTGCCTGCGCCAGCTGGGCATCGAGTCGCTGACCAAGGTGTTCATCACGCACCAGGACGCCGACCATTTCGGCGGCGTGCCGGAGCTCGAGTCCTCGGGCATCGACCTGGGGGAGCGGCTGGTCTCCGCGGGATTTCCGGAGCCGCTGTGGCAGCCGCACCGGGCGCTGCTCCCGGGGGACACCGGGCAGGGGCAGGGCGTGTCCTACCGGGTCATCGGCCCGGATCCCGCGGCCGTGGCTGGCGCGGAGCCGAACGACATTTCGCTGGTGCTGCGTTTCACCTTCACCCGCGGGGACCGGCAGATCGACTTCCTCACCGCCGGGGACATGGAGGAGCAGGCCATGCACCGGCTGCTCGCGGCCCACCCGCAGGGTCCCGCCGCGATCCTCAAGGCCTCGCACCACGGGGCCCGCAACGGCGGGCAGGAGCTGGTCGCAGCGGCCCGGCCCCAGGTGTTCCTGGTGTCGGTGGGCGCCAAGAACACCTACGGACACCCCAACCAGGGCATCCTCGACACGGCCCAGGCGCAGGGCGCGCAGGTGCTGCGCACCGATAGGCTGGGCACCGTTCTGCTCACATTGGATGCCGACGGCGTGCACGCGGCCTCGCTGGGGGCGCCGGTTCGGTAGGATCGATATATTGCACCTGCACTAAGGAGTTCGATGGCACGCGCCCAGGCCAATCCCGGGATCTCTTGGCGAGACCTCACCCCGCAGCCGCTGATCCTGCTCTCCGGCTCCGAGCAGTACCTGGCTTCCCGCGCCTTCGAACTGCTGCGCGCCCAGGCGGCCTCCCGCGAGGACATCGCCCACACCCGGTTGAACGCGCAGAACTACGAACCGGGGGAACTGCTGCTGGCCACCAGCGCCTCGCTGTTCTCCACCGCGAACCTGGTCGAGATCCACGACCTGGCGACCATGAACGAGTACTTCCTGAAGGACGCGCTAGCCTACCTCAAGAACCCCGCGCCGGAGAACGTGCTGATCATGCACCACTCGGGCGGCGCCCGGGGCAAGAAGCTGCTCGATGCCGTCAAGGCAGCCGGCGCGGTGCTCGTGAACTGCCAGCCGGTGAAGAAGGACGCGGAGAAGATCGAGTTCGTCACCGCCGAATTCAAGGCCGCCAAGCGGCGCATCACCAACGATGCGGTCAAGGCCCTGGTAGCCGCCGTCGGCAATTCGCTGGCCGAGCTCGGCTCCAGCTGCTCCCAGCTGATCCAGGACACGACCGGCACCGTCGACCAGGACGTGGTCGACAAGTACTACGGCGGCCGCGTGGAAGCCACCGCCTTCAAGGTCGCCGACGCGGCGATCGCCGGCAACGCCCAGGTGGCCCTGCGCACGCTGCGCCACGCGCTGGGCACCGGCACCGATCCGATCCCGATCGTCGCCACGCTGGCCATGAAGGTGCGCCAGCTGGCCAAGGTGCTGGGCGTGAACGAGCCGGCCGCGGTGCTGGCTTCCCAGCTGGGCATGGCCCCGTGGCAGGTCCAGCAGGCGCAGCAGCAGGCCCGCGGCTGGAAGCGCGCGGACTTGGCCGCCTGCGTGGAAACCATCGCGCAAACCGACCGCATGGTCAAGGGCGGGGGGCGATCGCCGGGTTATGCGCTGGAACGCGCGATCCTTTTCATCGCCGGCAAGGCCCCGCGCCACTAGAAGGCCTACGACAAGGCGCCGCCAGGAATTCTGGCGGCGCCTTCGTTGTCCCCGGTGCGCAGCCCCAATACTGCCGCGGGCTGCACCGGGGCAAAACAAAACCCCCGGAACCGAAGTTCCGGGGGAGTTGTAGAGTCTAGCTGAGCTTAGAGGGCGTTAACCTTCTTGGCCAGGGCCGACTTGCGGTTAGCAGCGTTGTTCTTATGCAGAACACCCTTGCTAACAGCCTTGTCCAGCTTCTTGCCGGCCAGACGCAGTGCGTCGGTTGCCTTGTCCTTGTCGCCGGCAACCACAGCATCGTTGACGCTGCGGATAACGGTCTTGACCTCGGAGCGGACAGCTACGTTACGCAGGCGTGCCTTCTCGTTGGTGAGGATGCGCTTCTTCTGGGACTTGATGTTTGCCACTTAATAAACTCTCTCGTTTATCGTCTAATACGGTCGGTAGAGGGTTCATCCTTCAGGCCATCGACTGAGCGGTGTGGGGCACCTATGGCGACCCGAAGGGGGCGTGTCGCCCAACCTGCGCGACACACAAGAACTAACTCTAGCAGAACAGGCTCCCCGCAGCGACCGCTTAGCGGCGGTTGTTTAGGACCTTCACCACATTGCGGAAACGGTCCTCATCCAGGATCGCCCCTTCGCGCCGCACCGAGTCCTGGGAGAGCCGGATGATGCGGTCCAGCTTGACCTCGCTGGGGCGCCGTTCACGGTCCCAGGCTCCGGTGCCGATATCCAGGTAGTTCGGATTGTGGTGCTGCGAATTGTTCTTGTCCTTGCTGGTGAGCATCAGCCCCAGCAGCCAGCCGTCGTCGCGGCCGATGACCAGCACCGGACGGTCCTTGCCCTGCGAGTAGTCCTCTTCGAAGGGGACCCACCCCCAGACGACCTCGCCCGGGTCCGCGTCGCCGTCCATGCTCGGGTTGTACTCGTAGCGGATGGTTCCGGTGAAGTCGCCCGGGTAGCCCGACCTGGATCCCGCTGCCGGCGCGGGTCGGGGGCTGGCGCCGGCGGATCGGTTGCCTCCCGAGGCAGGACGCCGGGAGTCCGCCACGCCGCCTCGCTGCGGCTTTGCGCCGCCGGCGTTCGTGCTCTTGGTACTGGAGGAACCCAGTTCCTTGACCGCGCGGAGGATGAAGTCGAAGATCTTCTGTGCATTCAAAGCCATGCACCACAAACTATCAGTGAGCGGCGCCGGAAATATGTTCTCACCGGCAAAGCATGACAGAATAGGCGTAATTCAATCATGTCTGCTCATCGCTAGTGAGGTCTGTTTAGGTGTCTCCATTGGCCCGCACCGCTCCGGTGCCTGCCGCGACGGATCCGTCGCTCATCCGTAACTTCTGCATCATCGCGCATATCGACCACGGCAAGTCCACCCTGGCCGACCGGATGCTGCAGCTCACCGGCGTGGTCTCTGCCCGTGACATGAAGGCCCAGTACCTGGACCGCATGGATATCGAGCGCGAGCGCGGCATCACCATCAAGTCCCAGGCCGTGCGCATGCCATGGGAGGTCGACGGCACCTCCTACGCGCTGAACATGATCGACACCCCCGGCCACGTGGACTTCACCTACGAGGTGTCCCGCTCCCTGGCTGCCTGCGAAGGCGCGGTCCTGCTGGTTGACGCGGCGCAGGGCATCGAAGCCCAGACGCTGGCCAACCTGTACCTGGCGATCGAGAGCGACCTGAACATCATTCCGGTGCTCAACAAGATCGACCTGCCCAACGCCCAGCCCGAGAAGTACGCGGCCGAGCTGGCCAACCTCATCGGCTGCGATCCGAGCGAGGTGCTGAAGGTCTCCGGCAAGACCGGCGAAGGCGTCGAAGCCCTGCTCGACGAGGTCATCAAGCAGCTCCCTGCCCCGGTGGGCGATGCAAATGCCCCGGCCCGCGCGATGATCTTCGACTCGGTCTACGACACCTACCGCGGCGTGGTGACCTACGTGCGCGTGGTCGACGGCAAGCTGGAGCCGCGCGAGCGCATCCAGATGATGTCCACCGGAAGCACCCATGAACTGCTGGAGATCGGTGTCTCCTCGCCGAACCCGGTCCCGACCAAGGGCCTGGGCGTGGGCGAGGTGGGCTACCTGATTACCGGTGTGAAGGACGTGCGCCAGTCCAAGGTCGGCGATACCGTCACCAACTCGCTGAATCCCGCGCAGAAGTCCCTCGGCGGCTACGAGGAACCGAAGCCGATGGTGTTCTCGGGCCTGTACCCGCTGGACGGCACCGACTACCCGGCGCTGCGCGACGCCCTGGACAAGCTGCAGCTCAACGACGCGGCGCTCATCTACGAGCCGGAAACCTCCGTTGCCCTGGGCTTCGGCTTCCGCGTGGGCTTCCTGGGCCTGTTGCACCTGGAAATCACCCGCCAGCGGCTGGAGAGCGAATTCAACCTGGACCTGATCTCCACCGCCCCGAACGTGGTGTACGAGGTCATGGGCGAGGACAAGCAGCTGATCACGGTGACCAACCCCTCGGAATTCCCCGACGGGAAGATCCTGGAAGTGCACGAGCCCATGGTCGCGGCGACCATTCTCGCCCCGAGCGAGTTCATCGGCGCCGTCATGGAGCTGTGCCAGTCGCGCCGCGGCACCATGCGCGGGATGGACTACCTCTCCGAGGACCGCGTGGAAATGCGCTACCACCTGCCGCTGGCAGAAATCGTGTTCGATTTCTTCGACCAGCTCAAGTCCCGCACCCGCGGCTATGCCTCGCTGGACTGGAAGGCCGACGGCGAGCAGGTCGCAGACCTGGTCAAGGTCGACATCCTGCTGCAGGGCGAGCAGGTGGACGCATTCTCCGCCATCACCCACCGCGACAAGGCCTACGCCTACGGCACCATGATGACGGTGAAGCTGCGCGAGCTGATCAACCGCCAGCAGTTCGAGGTGCCGATCCAGGCCGCGATCGGTTCGCGCATCATCGCCCGCGAAACCATCCGCGCCATCCGCAAGGACGTGCTTGCCAAGTGCTACGGCGGCGACATCAGCCGCAAGCGCAAGCTGCTGGAAAAGCAGAAGGAAGGCAAGAAGCGCATGAAGATGGTCGGCCGCGTGGAGGTCCCGCAGGAGGCGTTCATCGCCGCGCTGTCCACCGACGAAACGAAAAAGAAGTAGCTAGATGCCCTCAGTCCTGCCTGACGGCGATCCGGCTCCGGCCGATGGTCTGCTCCCCGCAGCGTGCGCGCACGGTGCGTCGGAGCGGACCATGTCCTTTTACGTCCACATTCCGTTCTGCACCGTGCGCTGCGGCTACTGCGATTTCAACACGTATACCGCCACCGAGCTGGGCAACGGCTCCAGCCAGGCGACCTATGCGGCGACGGTCGGAAAGGAGATCGGCTTCGCCAAGCAGGTTCTTGAACGCTCCGGCGTGCCGCAGCGGGAAATCGAGACGGTCTTCTTCGGCGGCGGCACCCCGACCCTGCTGCCCGCCTCCGACCTCGTTTCGGTGCTGGGCCGCATCGTTTCCGAATTCGGCCTGAAGCCCGGCGCCGAGGTCACCACAGAAGCCAACCCGGATTCGGTGACCCGCGAAAGCCTGCAGGAGCTGGCCGACGGCGGGTTCACCCGCGTGTCCTTCGGCATGCAGTCGGCCGTGCCTCACGTGCTGAAGGTGCTGGAGCGCACGCACGATCCTGCAAGGGTGCCGCAGGCGGTGGCCTGGGCCCGCGAAGCGGGGCTGGATGTCAGCGTCGATTTGATCTACGGCACTCCGGGGGAGTCGCTGGCCGATTGGCGCACCAGCATCGAGGCCGCGCTGAGCTATCAGCCGGACCATATTTCCGCCTACGCGCTGATCATCGAGGACGGCACCAAGCTGGCCGCGCAGATCCGCCGCGGCGAAGTTCCGGACATCGACGACGACGACCACGCGGAGAAATACCAGCTGGCCGACGAGCTGTTTTCCGCCGCCGGCCTGAACTGGTACGAGGTGAGCAACTGGGCGCGCGGCGAAGAGCACGCCTGCCGCCACAATATCGCCTACTGGCAGGGCGGGGACTGGTGGGGTGCCGGTCCCGGCGCGCACTCGCATGTCGGCGGGCTGCGCTGGTGGAACGTCAAGCACCCGGCCGCCTACCAGCAGCGCATCGACGGCGGCATCTCGCCGGGGCACGGCCGCGAATTCCCCGACGACCAGGCCGTGCAGCTAGAACGCACCATGCTGCTCACCCGGCTCAGTTCCGGCATGCAGATCGGCGAACTGGAATCCGCGGGCCGCGCCAAGGTCGCCGGACTGATCGCCGACGAGCTGGTCGATCCCAAGGCGGCGTTCGCCGGCCGTATCGTGTTAACGCAAAGAGGCCGGCTGCTGGCCGACCTCGTGGTGCGTGAATTGCTGGATTTCTAGGAAGCCCGCAGGCGTTGCCGCCCCTGCCGCTACTTCATCAACCGCAGGTTGATCGGGTAGCGGTAGGGGCGTCCCTTGTTTGCCTGGATCGCGGCGTACGCGCCCATCAGGGTCATGAAGACCCACAGGCACACGGCGATGACAGCAAAGAGCCAGCCGATGCCCGGCAGCAGGTTCAGGATGTTCAGCACGATCGCCAGGATGGTCAGCGGGAAGGTGAAGTTGAACGCTTCCTTGGACTCCTGGGCGGTGAAGGGTCCGCGGTCGCGGTACACGGCGAAGATGATGGCCGAGGGAATGCATCCGAGGATCGCGCCGAAGTGCGCCATGGTCGCCCACTGGCGATCCTCCGACGGGGAGAGCGGCAGCGCGGACACGTTTGATCCCTCGAAACGCGAATTCTCAGATGATGGTACCTGGCGAGATGTCACGGAAATGTCCTTGTCTTACGGTGCGGCTTCTCCACCATGTTATCGAGCTTCCGCGGACGCCCGGCACAACGGCACCCTGAATGTCCAAATCTTAGTCAATCGTTAGGAAACCGTAATCTTCCGTGGTGAGGAAATCGATTAGTTCCTCAACTTTACCCAATAGCGCCGGCTCCAGCTGCCCGTAGTGCTTCACCGTCGACAGGATCTGCTGCCATCCGATGCCGATGTCGGCGGCGGTGTCATGCGGCCAGCCGAAGGCGCGCAGCACACCCGTTTTCCAGTCGGTGCCGCGGGGGATGACCGGCCAGGCCTTGATGCCCAGGGTTTCGGGCTTGATCGCCTGCCAGACGTCGACGTAGGGATGGCCGAGGATCAGCACGTTGCCCGCCGCACCGGGGACCTTCATGGCTTCGGCGACGATCCGCTCCTCCTTGGTGCCGGAGATCAGGTGGTCGACCAGGATGCCCAGGCGCCGGGTCGGGGAGGGAGCGAACTGGCGGATGGCCCCGGCCAGGTCGTCGACGCCGTGCAGCGGCTCGACGACGATGCCTTCAACACGAAGGTCGTGGCCCCAGACCTTCTCGACCAGCTCCGCGTCGTGCTTGCCTTCGACCCAGATGCGGCTGGCGCGGGCGGTGCGGGCCTTCAGGTCGGCCACGGCCCGCGAACCGGACGCGGAGATCATCGTCGCGGGGGCCGCGGCCTTCGCGACGGGTTCGACGATCTCCACCGGTTCGCCTTCCAGCAGGAAGCCGAAGCCGGCCTGGAAGGAGCGCGTCTTGCGGTGGCGGTCCTCCAACACGATCACACGCATGCCGCCGGACTTCTCGGTCCGGACGACTTCGCCGACCCAGCCGGAGACCGCGTCTTCAAGGATCATGCCGCGTTCAACGGGCACCTGGCGGAGTTTTTTGGGTGCCGGAGCACTCAGGTCTTGCGGTCCCCAGGAGAAATTGGACACGGGCTGCCTTTCGCTGTGATCGAATACGCTCGAAATCCAATGCTAGCAACTGCCGAAGGTATTAGACTTGGCACTTGACAGGTTAGAGTGCCAATTGTGCCGGCAGGGCATCCCGGGAGGTGTTTTCGTGAGCGAACTACGACGTCTGGACGTTTTGCGCGCCATCGTCGAGGACTATGTCCAGTCCCGCGAACCGGTGGGTTCCAAGGCGCTGCGCGAACGCCACAACCTCGGGGTCAGCGCCGCCACCATCCGCAACGACATGGCGTTGCTGGAGGAGGAAGGCCTGATCGCCGCCCCGCACACCTCGTCGGGGCGCATCCCCACGGAGAAGGGGTATCGCCGCTTCGTGGACGAGATCGGCGAACTCAAGCCGCTCTCGCGCGCCGAGCGCGAGGCGATCAACAAGATCCTGGACAGCTCGCAGGACCTCGACGAGATGCTGCACAGCACCGTGCGACTGCTGGCCCGGCTGACCAACCAGGTGGCGATGATCCAGGTGCCGCACTACGACACCGCCGAACTGCGCAACCTCGACCTGGTGGGCCTGGGCGCACGCCAGGTGCTGATGGTCATGATCGCCTCCAACGGCACCGTGGACCAGCGGATGCTCACGGTGTCCCGGCCCTATTCGGACGAGGAGCTGAACGACCTCAAGCAGTGGCTGCTGAACTCCTTCGGCGGCCACCGGCTGGCGGACCTCGTCGGCCCGCTGGGCAACGAGGGAGCCATCCCGGCCCGGCACGAGGCACCGCTGGTGGACAGCGTGCTGCGGGCGTTGGAGGAGATGGCGCAGGCGGCGAACGTGCAGCGCATCGTCATGGCCGGCACCGCGAACCTGGCCCGCGTCGAGGGCGACTTCCCGTTGAGCATCACCCCCGTGCTCGAGGCGCTGGAGGAGCAGGTGGTGCTGCTGAAGCTGTTCTCCGAGCTGGAGGCGGATTCGCGCGGCCTGGCCGTGGCCATCGGCACCGAAAACCATTACGGGCAGCTGTCCGACGCGGCGGTCATCGCCACCACCTACAGCACCGACCAGCGCAGCAAGCTCGGTGTGCTCGGCCCGACCAGGATGAACTATTCCTCGTCCATGGCCTCGGTGCGCGCGGTGGCCCGCTACCTGTCGAAGATTTTGGCGAACTAGCTCCGAAGCCGGTTCGCGGAACAACTTGAGAAGTGAAATTTTAAAGGAAAGGACACGGCGAAGATCGTGAGCTCGCATTACGAGACCCTGGGTGTCGCCAAGGACGCGACCCCGCAGGAAATCAAGAGCGCCTACCGCAAGCTGGCGCGCAAACTCCACCCGGACGTGAACCCCAGCGAGGACGCGGCCGAGCAGTTCAAGCTGGTGACCCGCGCCTACGAGGTTCTTTCCGACGAGAAGAAGCGGGCGAATTACGACGCCACGGGCGATGAGAACGGCAATGGCCAGCCAGGCTTCGGCGGCGGCGCAGGATTCGGCGGCTTCGGAGACATCTTCGAGCAGTTCTTCGGCGGCGGGCAGGGGCAGGGGCCGATGTCCCGCACCCAGCCGGGCCGCGATGCGCTGATCACCATCACCATCGATCTGGAAGACGCCGTCAAGGGCACCGTCTACCCGCTGGAGATGGAAACCGCCGTGGTCTGCAAGACCTGCCACGGTGACGGCACCCGCGAGGGCACCAGCCCGGTCACCTGCACCATCTGCCACGGTGCCGGCCAGGTGCAGCGCCCGGTGCGCTCGTTCCTGGGCCAGATGATGACCGTGGAGACCTGCGCCGCCTGCCGCGGCTACGGCACCACGATCCCGGATCCCTGCCTGGAGTGCAACGGCGAGGGCCGCGTGCGCGAGCATGTCTCCAAGTCGCTGAATGTGCCGGCCGGCGTGGACGCGGGCACCCGCATCCAGCTGCGCGGCCAGGGCGAGGCCGGCCCGGGCGGCGGCCCGAACGGCAACCTGTTCGTCGAGATCGACGTACGCCGCCACAAGGTGTTCGAACGCTCCGGCAACGACCTGCATGCCAAGATGACGATCCCGATGACCGCCGCGGCCCTGGGGTGCGAGCTGAAGCTTGAAACCTTCGACGAGGAGCAGACCCTGAACGTGGAACCGGGCGCCCAGGACGGGGACACCCTCACGCTTGCGGGCCTCGGCGTGCCGCGGCTGCGCGGCGGCAAGCGCGGGGACATCATCGTGCACCTGCAGGTGGAGACCCCGACCAAGCTGGACGCGGCCCAGCGCGAGCTGCTCGAGCAGCTGGCCAAGCTGCGCGGCGAGGAGCTCAGCGCCGGACGCGTGGAGCATTCCGGCGGCATGTTCTCGCGCCTGCGGGACAAGCTGAACCAGCGCTAGGCCATGAGCAACCACAGTTTCGTGCTCGATCCGGAGCAGGGCGCCGCGGCCCGCGTGGGGGACACCCTGCAGCTGACCGGGCCGGAGGTGCACCACGCGGTGGTCGTCAAGCGCGTCCAGCCCGGTGAGCGGCTGGACCTGCTCGACGGCACCGGGCTGCGCCTGGTCGTCGAGGTATCCTCCGCTGCCAAGGAGCTGCTCACGGTCACCGTCCTGGAACGACACCAGGAACAGCCCCCGGAGCATCCGGCGACCCTCATCCAGGCGCTGTCCAAGGGGGACCGCGACCTGCAGGCCGTGGAATCCGCCGTGGAACTGGGCGTCTTCACCGTGCGCCCGTGGCAGGCCGACCGCTCGATCGTGCGCTGGAACGCGGCGAAAGCCGACAAGGCGCTGGCCAAGTGGCGAGCCCAGGTGCGTTCGGCGCAGAAGCAGTCCCGGCGCACCTTCGAACCCGGGGTGAAGGAGCTGGTCACCAGCAAGTCGCTGGCCGCGGCGATTTCCGCCCACGCGGCCGCCGGCGACCTGGTCCTGGTGCTGCACGAGCAGGCGCAGGATTCGGTAACCCAGGCCGTGTCCGGCTGGCTGCCCGCCGCCGCGCCGGGCACCGGCGTGGTGCTGGTCGTCGGCCCGGAGGGCGGCATCAGCGATGCCGAGCTCGAGGCGTTCGTGGCCGCCGGGGCGCGTCCGGCGCTGCTCGGACGCCACGTGCTGCGCGCCTCCACCGCGGGTCCTGCCGCGCTGGTGCTGGTGCGCCACCTGCTCGGCGAACTCTAGCAAGTTTAAACAGCGATTGCCGTGAACCTCTCGGGTTCACGGCAATCGCTGTTTAAGCAGGCCCGGCAGGGGCATTTGCCAGAGTGCGGAAGTCCCTTGGAGGAAGACCCGGTGAAGGAGAAGTCCATTCTCGAGCAGCTGAGCCTGCAAATCATGAATACCGCTGAGATTGCGTGGCAAAACCCCAACGAGTGCAATGGTCTTTGACGCGTGGAGTGGCAGGGGCGGGATTGCCACTTTTCATCCTCATGCATCATCTCTGCCTGGTAGCAAGTAGTTTTGCGCCCCGCTGCAAGGTGATGACCTTTTTGGCGGGCAACTCCCTGGTTCCCCGCACGACCATGATGGTTTTGGGAGCTCCATTGAGTTTCTGCTCGTGTCTCGGATATCGTCGCCTACTCCTGCGACGATCTGGCCTTCGACTGGATCCGAAAGTTTGCGATGGCGAGCACCAGTGCTGCCATGAGGAACACGCCGCCGACAGCCCATCCCACTGTCGAGTAGTCGGCGAGCCGCGGAACACGCGGCAGGTTGATCGCTGCAACCGCGAGGAAGAGCAGTGCTGCGACGGTGCCCTTCCGTGCTGCGGATGGTCCGTTCGATATCGCTGTCATGCCTGTGTTTCCCTTCCCGTGGCTAGCCGGCACCGCTCAGGCACTGCCCGACGTCGTCGACGCCTCCGCGGCCGGCCTCGTCAAGGCTGTGCTGCAGCAGTCGGATGCTGCGACGGCGGAGCTGTGAAGTGGCGGCGCCACGGATATCACCCTCGGATGATCCGGACCATGATTCCTTGTACGGTCCGGCGCACGTTCCGCCGTGCCAAGCGAATGCAGGAATTCGCCACAAGGTCCTGGAGATAGATTGGATTCGTTCAACTGCAAGGACGGTTCCAGTCCATCATGAGAGTCGAAAGTGGTAAATCATCCTTTAGCAGGAGGGCATTTTTCCCGATCAGCAATCGTGATTTGACGACAGGCAGGATTGCTGCCCAGCGGGGCTGGGCTGGACAAGAATGGAAGAAAGAGCATCCTTTCGGCGCCCCTGGACGGGCGATGCAGCAGCCCGCCCCGGATCATCCCACGCGGATGTTCAGCACACGCTGCACGAGCGGTTCGAATTCTGCTGGGGCCACGAAAGGGCCGACACCTCGAAGCGCACAGTGATGCGAGAGGAGAGCGTGAGACACCCCCGCCACCTCGATTCGGTGCTGGGGCGGGGCCGGCGCTCAGCGCACGGTGAAGTCGGAGCTGACCTCGCCGACCTTGGCATCGCTGCCGGCTTCCTTGCCCCAGACGGTCAGCGTGTAGCTGCCGGCCGGAAGCCGGGTGGTCAGCGTGAAGGACCCGTCGGGCTCCACGCTCTCGTCGTTGATCCGGTTGGCGGCGGTGATCACCTGGGGCTCGCCGTCGGAGGCCTTGGACTGCAGGGAGTAGAAGGTGCCGCCGTCGAAACTGGAGGTGCGCCCGTGGAACTTCACGGCGCCCACCGCGGTGGTGGTGCCGAACTGCGGGTCGATGATCCAAATCGGCGCCATGAACTTCGCATCGCGCTGGTACACGTCCTGCAGGCGGTGGCCGCCGAAGACGGTGGCGTTCTGCCTTCCGTCGACCAGGATGCGGACGCTGGCCGGGGTGTCGCCGACCAGGATGCCGGCGTTGGAGGCGGCGGCGGTGGCGGTGAAGACCAGCTGCTGGATGGCGCGCTCGGCCAGGCCCTCGTCCAGCGTGGCGCTGAAGACCTTGGCCGGCAGGTCCAGGGTGATCAGGTTCTGGTTGTCGATGGAGACCCCGACGTCGTCGGTGGACTTCAGGTGGGTGTACCAGGCCGGGTCGGCGGGTTTCCCGGCCAGCAGGTAGGCGATCGCGTCGCCCATCGGCTCCTGGTGGCGGGTGTCGGTGGCGTATTCGCGGTAGAGGTAGACCCCGGAGTCGGTGTTCTCCAGCCAGTAGACCGGCATCTTCTGCCCGGGGAAGGCCTGCTCCATCGAATCGGTGGCCAGCGGAACCCCCTGGGCCGCGGCCGCGGAGTTTGCAGGCATCTCGAAGCTGTCGTTGCGTGCGGCGAAACCGCAGCCGGCCGCCAGGGCCAGGGCCGCAATGGCGCCGGTCGCCGCGAGTCGTCGCGGGATTCGGCGCTTGTACCACTGCTGCACGTTTCGACCAGTCCATCTGTTCTGCGGGGATTTTCCGGCGCCCGGAACGAGAACGTGGTTCCGTGCGCTCATATAGCGTGACACATCAGGGTGCGGGATGAGGCCGAAAATCGCTAAACCTACCAATCCGTAACCAAATCTATACCTTTGCGACCTGCCCGGATTAGATTCATTTCATACTAGTTTCAGAATTTTCAGCGCTCAGCGGAGCGGTACGTATCGCGTCGGGCGCCCGGGACTAGCTAGACTGGACTTGCGCAAGTTTTTTTATTTTCCGAGCTCAAAAGGGGCACGAAGCACTGCATGCAGGTTGAACAGAACCAGAGGCAATCCGAGACCGGGCCGGCGACGCTGGCCATCACGTTCGAGACTCCCGAGCTGATGATCGCAACCCTGGGCCCGAACGACGAGTTGCTGCGCATCCTCACCGGCGCCTACCCGAAGGTGCAGTTCCGCCCCAACGGGGCCACCCTGAGCCTGGTCGGCGACCCGATCCAGGTGCGCAAGGCGCAGCGGGTGACCGAGGAAGCCCGGTCGCTGGCGCAGCGCGGCTCGCGGATGAGCGCGGAAACCATCGAGCAGATCATCAAGATGCTCAGCGCCGGGAACCCTGATGCGCCCACCGACGTGCTGGGGCTGAAGATCCTCTCCGGCCGCGGGCGCTCCATCCGTCCCAAGACGGTGAACCAGAAGTCCTACGTGGACGCCATCGAGGATTCCACGGTGACCTTCGGCATCGGCCCGGCCGGCACCGGCAAGACCTTCCTGGCCATGGCCATGGCCGTCGCGGCGCTGCAGGACAAGCAGGTCAACCGCATCATCTTGACCCGTCCGGCGGTCGAGGCGGGGGAGAAGCTGGGGTTCCTGCCCGGCACCCTGAGCGAGAAGATCGACCCCTACCTGCGCCCGCTCTACGACGCGCTGCACGACATGGTGGACCCCGATTCGATCCCGCGGCTGCTGGAGGCGGGCACCATCGAGGTCGCCCCGCTGGCCTACATGCGCGGGCGCACGCTGAACGACGCCTTCGTCATCCTCGACGAGGCGCAGAACACCACCAGCGAGCAGATGAAGATGTTCCTGACGCGCCTCGGCTTCGGCTCCAAGATGGTGGTCACCGGGGACGTCACCCAGGTCGACCTGCCGGGCAACGCGGTCTCCGGGCTGCGCATGGCCAGCGAGGTGCTGGAAGGCATCGAGGACATCTCGATCTGCCGGCTGGACGCCAGCGACGTGGTGCGCCACCGGCTGATCGCGGACATCGTCTCCGCCTACGACCGCTGGGACGAGAACCGCCGCACGGGCCGCCAACGGCCGCGACATACGAAGTGAGCAGCGAAGCAATGAGCATTGAAGTCAACAACGAAACCGAGTTCGACGTCGACCTGAACGACGTCAACGCACTGGCGCAGTCGGTGATGAGCGCCATGTACCTGCATCCGGAAACCGAGGTGTCCATCGTCTTCCTGGACGAGGAGGCCATGAGCGCGCTGCACGTTCAGTGGATGGACCTCGAAGGCCCCACCGACGTGATGAGCTTCCCGATGGACGAGCTGCGCCCCGGCCGCGAGCACGCTCCCTCGGAGGCCGGCATCCTGGGTGACATCGTGATTTGCCCGACCGTCGCCCAGGCGCAGGCCGAGGCCGGCGGGCACAGCACGCACGACGAAATCCTGCTGCTGGCCACCCACGGGCTGCTGCACCTGATGGGCTTCGACCACATGGAGCCCGAGGAGAAGGAAGAGATGTTCTCCCTGCAGCGCCGCCTGCTGGAGTCCTACACCGGGCGCCCGGCTCCGAAGGAAACGGTGGAATAGCCGCCGTGGGTATACTCCTGCTGGTCCTGGCCATCCTCTTCATCGCCTGCTCGGCGGTGCTCACGGCCGCGGACTCGGCCTTCTATGCGCTCTCCCGGCACGCCGCAGAACGGCTGCGCGCCGACTCCGATTCCAAGGCGCTGAGCGCGATCCTGGACGACACCGAGTCCCACGCCCAGGCCATCAAGTTCTGGCGCGTCTGGTTCGAAACCGCCTCCGCGGTCTCCGTGGCCCTGCTGGTGTCCATCCGGGTGGAAAACATCTGGCTCGCCGGCCTGGTCGCCACCATCGCCATGGCGGCCCTGGGCTTCGTGCTGGTCAGCGTCTCGCCGCGGCGCTACGGCCGCTCCAACGCCCAGCGCGTGGTGCAGGCGACCGCGCCGCTGGTCCGGCTGCTGCGCCGGGCCCTGGGGCCGGTGGCCAACTGGCTGGCGAACATCGCCAAGGCACTGAGCCCCGGCGGCAGCGACGAGGACGGCTACCTGGGCAAGGAGCGCCTGCGCGACCTGGTGGACCGGGCCAGCGAGGGCGAGGACCTTGATGAGGAATCCGCCGAGCTGATCTCCGGGGTCATCGACCTGGAGGAGACCAACGTGCGCGCGGTCATGGTGCCGCGCACCGACATGGTGGTGCTGGACCCTGACCACACCTTCCACAGCGCGCTGGATTTGTTCATGGCCTCGGGCTACTCGCGCATCCCGCTGATCGGCGAGGATACCGACGACATCCGCGGCATCATCTACCTCAAGGACCTGATCGGGGAGATCCACGGCCTGCAGCAGGCCAAGGACCTGGCCGAGCTGTCCCGGCCGGTGCGCTTCGTGCCGGAGTCCAAGTCCGCCGCCGAACTGCTGCAGGAGCTGCAGCAGGAATCGATCCACTTCGCGATCGTGGTCGACGAGTACGGCGGCACCGCCGGGCTGGTCACCTTCGAAGACCTGATCGAGGAGATCGTCGGGGAGATCGACGACGAATACGACCGCAGCCGCACCGAACTGGTGGAAAACCCGGACGGCTCGCTGTTCGCGGTGGCCAGCGCCTCCATCGACGATATTGCAGACCACTTCGATCTGCTCATCGACGAGGAGGACGTGGACACCGTGGGCGGGCTGCTGTCCAAGGCGCTGGAGTCCGTGCCCGTGCTCGGCTCCACCGCGGATGTGAACGGTCTGCGCTTGACCGTGGTCGCCCTGGCGGGGCGCCGCAACCGCATCGGCAAAATCCATGTAGAGCGTCTGGCCAAGGACGCTTTAGATCATATCGAGAACGACGAGGATTCCTCTGATGAGTGAAAACCACACCCCGCGCACCCTGGGCGAATGGCCCGAGGGCTTCCGCTCCGGCTTCACCTCCTTCGTGGGCCGGCCGAACGCCGGCAAGTCCACGCTGACCAACGCTCTGGTGGGCCAGAAGGTGGCGATCACCTCCGCGAAGCCGCAGACCACCCGCCACACCATCCGCGGCATCGTGCACCGCGAGGACGCCCAGCTGGTGCTCGTGGACACCCCCGGGCTGCACCGCCCGCGCACGCTGCTGGGCCAGCGGCTGAACGACCTGGTCGCGCAGACGCTCTCCGAGGTGGACGCGATCGGCTTCTGCCTGCCGGCCAACGAGAAGATCGGCCCCGGCGACCGCTTCATCGCCACCCAGCTGGCGCAGCTGCAGCGCAAGCCCATCGTCGCGATCGTGACCAAGGCGGACCTGGTGGACCGCGAGGCGCTGGCCGCGCAGCTGATCGCCGTGACCGAGCTGGGCAACCAGAACTTCGGCCCGAACGGCTTCGCCGCGATCGTGCCGGTCTCCGCGGTCAAGGAGTTCCAGGTGCAGGAGGTCGCCGACGTGCTCGTGCAGCAGATGCCGGCCGGCCCGCCGCTGTACCCGGACGGCGAGCTGACCGACGAGCCCGAGGCGAAGATGGTCGCCGAGCTGGTGCGCGAGGCCGCGCTGGAGGGCGTGCGCGACGAGCTGCCGCACTCGCTGGCCGTGGTCGTGGAGGAGATGGTCCCGCGCGAGGGGCGCAGCGAGAACAACCCGCTGGTGGACATCCACGTCTCGCTGTACGTCGAGCGCTCCAGCCAGAAGGCCATCGTGATCGGCCGCGGCGGTGCGCGGCTGCGCGAGGTCGGCACCAACGCCCGCAAGGGCATCGAGAAGCTGCTGGGCACCAAGGTGTACCTTGACCTGCACGTAAAGGTCGCCAAGGACTGGCAGCGCGACCCCAAGCAGCTCGGCCGCCTGGGCTTCTAGCCCGCCGCGCAGCTGCGGCGGCACTACTTGGCCAGCGACGCCACGATGCGCCGGGCGATGAGCCGGTCCAGTGGCGGCACGCTCGAACTGCGGATCACCCACCGGCGCAGCAGCAGCCCGGCGCGGGTCGCGGGCAGGAAGCTCGCCGCGGCCCGCCGGCCCGAGACCTGCGCGGACCGCACCGTCAGCTGCCAGCGGGCGGAGAAGCCGGCCAGGGCTGCGGGGATCCACCCCGGATCCTCCAGGTTCTCCAGCGAAGCGGCGAGTTGCGCGGCGCCCGCCACCGCGAGCGATCCGCCCTGGCCGGCCAGTAGCGACACCGCACCTCCGGCATCACCCAGCAGCACCGTGTTCCCGTGCGACAGCCGCGGCATCACCACCTGCGCCACCACGTCGTCGTAGGGCTCCTGCGGGCACAGCTGCAGCAGCCGGTCCACGGTTGCCCCCAGCCCGGTGAAGTGCCGGCGCAGCCTGTCGCGGGCGTTGTGCGGGTCCCCGGGCAGCGCCCGGTACACCAGCAGCGTGGCCACGCGCCCGTCGCGCAGCCCGTAGTACGCGGCGGTGCGCCCGATGCTGTCGGTGAGCACAAAGCGGTGCCGGGCGCCCGCGTTGATCTCCGGCTCGGCCACGATGTACGCCGCGGCGCGCATGCCCAAATCCCGCAGCCACCCGGACTCGGGACCGAATACCCCCTCGCGCACCCGCGAATGCAGCCCGTCGGCGCCGATCAGCAGGTCGGCCTCGAACCAGCGGCTTTGTCCATGCTGGTTCTCGGCCACGAGCGCGACCGCCCCCGGCCGCTGCACTACGCGCGCCGCCCGGCACCCGTAGTGCAGGTGGATGCCGCCCGCTGGCGCATCACCGAGCGCGCGCAGCGCCGCGGTTTCCAGATCCGGTCGCAGCAGGCTGAGCACGTTGCCTCCCGCCAGCGCGGAGAACTGTTCGTAGTCCAGCCGGGCGGTCTCCCGGCCGTCGACATCGACATAGGCCGCGGCCCGGACGCGGTGTGCTGCCTGCGCCAGGTACGGGTAGAGCCCGATGCGCTCCGCGGCCCGCACCCCGGGACCGAAGAAGTCCATCATGTACCCTTCCGGCCGCGGCCCGGGCGCGCGCTCCAGCACGTCCACCGACCAGCCGGCCAAGCCCAGCTGCCGGGCCGCGACCAGCCCGGCGATTCCGGCTCCCACGATGAGCGCCCGCATGCTGCACCTGATTTCCCCGACGCGACGATATTCCCATTCTTCGCCCGCCGCTGCGTCCGTGTCCAGCATCCGCCCTGTCCACAATGTGACACAAAGGCGCAACAGTTTCAGCACCCGCCGAGGGCCGGTGTTATGCTCAACACGTGCATTTCGAGCTTCTACTACTACTTAGCCGCTGCGAGGATCCAACGGACCGCTAGTGGTCCCTCGGCCGACCCCTCGTTGCGGAGTAAGCTCTTGTCTGGCCCCACACAAACTACGCACCAACTTTTTGTCTAGGGGACAACCGAAATGCAGAACATGCAGAAATCTTCGAACATGCCAATCCACAAGTATGTTCCGTTCCAGGACCAGATCGAGGTCAATCTGCCCGATCGCACCTGGCCCGACAAGTACATCACCAAGGCCCCGCGCTGGTGCGCGGTCGACCTGCGCGACGGCAACCAGGCGCTGATCGACCCGATGAGCCCCGAACGCAAGCACAAGATGTTCGACCTGCTGGTGCAGATGGGCTTCAAGGAGATCGAGGTCGGCTTCCCGTCCGCCTCGCAGACCGACTTCGACTTCGTGCGCCAGCTCATCGAGCAGAACCGCATCCCCGAGGACGTCACCATCCAGGTCCTCACCCAGTCCCGCGAGCACCTGATCGAGCGCACCTACCAGGCGCTGGAAGGCGCCAAGCAGGCGATCGTGCACCTGTACAACTCCACCTCGATCCTGCAGCGCGAGGTCGTCTTCCGCCAGGACCAGGACGGCATCGTCGACATCGCCGTGCAGGGCGCGCGCCTGTGCAAGAAGTACGAAGAGCAGATGACCGGCACCAAGATCACCTACGAGTACTCCCCGGAGTCCTACACCGGCACCGAGCTGGAGTTCGCCAAGCGCATCTCCGAGGCCGTGGCCGAGGTGCTGGAGGCCAGCCCGGAGAACAAGATGATCCTGAACCTGCCGGCCACCGTGGAAATGGCCACCCCGAACGTGTACGCCGACTCCATCGAGTGGATGCACCGCAACCTGGCCAACCGCGACTCGATCATCCTCTCGCTGCACCCGCACAACGACCGCGGCACCGGCGTGGCCGCCGCCGAGCTGGGCTACCTGGCCGGCGCGGACCGCATCGAGGGCTGCCTGTTCGGCAACGGCGAACGCACCGGCAACGTGGACCTGGTGACCCTGGGCATGAACATGTTCGGCCAGGGCATCGACCCGCAGATCGACTTCTCCGACATGGACCACATCCGCCGCACCGTCGAGTACTGCAACCAGCTGCCGGTGCCCGAGCGCAGCCCGTACGGCGGCGACCTGGTGTTCACGGCCTTCTCCGGCTCCCACCAGGACGCCATCAAGAAGGGCCTGGAGGCCATGGAGGCCAAGGCCGGCGAGCAGGGCAAGGACCTGGACGAGCTGGTCTGGGCCGTGCCGTACCTGCCGATCGACCCGAAGGACATCGGCCGCTCCTACGAGGCAGTGATCCGCGTGAACTCGCAGTCCGGCAAGGGCGGGGTGGCCTACCTGCTGAAGAACGACTACAACCTGGATCTGCCGCGCCGCGCGCAGATCGAGTTCTCCGGGGTAATCCAGAAGAAGACCGACGCCGAGGGCGGCGAGGTCTCCTCCTCGACCATCTGGAACGTCTTCCAGGACGAATACCTGCCGGCCGAAGAAGGCTCGGGCCAGGAGACCTGGGGCCACTACCGCATCGCGTCGGCCACCGCGGCCTCCGCCGAGGACGGCAGCTTCCAGCTGGACGCCAAGCTGGTCATCGACGGCGCGCCGCATGAGCGCTCCGCCGGCGGCAACGGCCCGGTCTCCGCGCTGGTGCACATGCTCAACGAGGACGGCGTGGACCTGCGCGTGCTGGACTACTCCGAGCACGCGATGAGCGAGGGCGGCAACGCCCGCGCCGCGGCCTTCGTCGAATGCGCCGTGGGCGACCGCATCCTGTGGGGCGTAGGGCTGGACACGAACACCAACATCGCCGCGCTGAAGGCAGTGGTTTCCGCGGTCAACCGCGCGATCCGCGACGCGAAGTAGCCGCCGCCAGCGCCAACGCACGTCGCCAACGCCACGGCCAGCATCTCCTCGCTGGCCGTGGCGTTGTGCATTCTGTCGGTGGCCAGGTGGGAGAATTGAGCACGTGTCCAGATCAGGTTTCGCCTCCAAGAGCTACCGCACCCGCGGCATCATTCTGCGTACCCATAAGCTGGGGGAGGCCGACCGCATCATCACGCTGCTCACCCCCAACGGGATCGTGCGCGCCGTGGCCAAGGGCGTGCGCCGCACCACCTCGCGGCTCGGGGCGACCCTCGAACCATTCATGGAGGTCGAGGCCCAGCTGGTGATGGGACGCAACCTGGACATCGTCTCCCAGGCCCAGCTGCGCCATGCCTACGGCCAGCTGCTGGTGGCCGACTACCCGAGCTACACCGTGGCCAACGCCATGGTGGAAATCGCGGAGAAGCTGCTGGAAGCCGACAGCGACTCGACCCTGCGACAGTACCGTTTGCTGCACGGAGCCCTCGCGTTGCTCTCCAAGCTCGCGGTCGAGCCCGGGGCCGTGCTGGACTCCTACATCCTGCGCGCCCTGTCCATCGCAGGCTGGGCCCCGTCCTTCACCAGCTGCGTGCGCTGCGGCAAGCCCGGCCCCCATGAAGCGCTGCACGTGCAGCTGGGCGGCGTAGTGTGCGCCGACTGCCGGCCCTCCGGTTCGCTCTCCCCGCACCCGGTCACCATCCAGTACCTGCAGGCGCTGCTGGAGGGGGACTGGGATGCCGTCGCCCTGGCCGGGCCGCGCGCCCGCAAGCAGGCGGCGGACATCGTCGCCAATTACCTGCAATGGCACCTGGAGCGTGCCGTCAAGTCCCTACGCCATGTGGAGAGATCATGAAGAAGCTGCCCAAGATCAACGGCCGCCGAGGTCCTGTCGCACCGTTCGCGCACCCGCAGAACCCGGTCATGCCGCAGATCCCGAAGGAGCTCATCCCGGAGCACGTCGCCATCGTGATGGACGGCAACGGCCGCTGGGCCAACCAGCGCGGCCTGCCGCGCACCGAGGGGCACCGGGCCGGCGAGGCGGCGCTGCTGGATGTCATGGCCGGCGCCGTGGAAATGGGCATCAAGTACGTCTCCGTCTACGCGTTCTCCACCGAGAACTGGAAACGCAGCCCCGAGGAGGTCCGCTTCCTCATGGGTTTCTCCCGCGACGTGCTGCGTCGCCAGCGCGACACCCTGAACTCCTGGGGCGTGCGCATCCGCTGGTCCGGCCGCGAGCCGAAGCTGTGGAAGTCGGTCATCAACGAGCTGCGCGAGGCCGAGGAACTGACCCGCGAGAACACCGGCTGCCAGCTGACCATGTGCGTGAACTACGGGGGACGGGCCGAGCTGGGCGATGCCATGGCGGCGATTGCCCGGGATGTCGCCGCGGGCAAGCTGCGGGCCTCCTCGGTCGGGGAGAAGACCATCGGCAAGTACCTGCACGCCCCGGAATTGCCGGATGTCGACCTGTTCCTGCGCACCAGCGGCGAGCAGCGCACCAGCAACTTCCTGCTGTGGCAGTCGGCCTACGCCGAAATGGTGTTCCTTGACCAGCTGTGGCCCGACGTCGACCGCCGCACCCTGTTCACCGCGGTGGAGGAATACGCCCAGCGCGACCGGCGCTACGGCGGGGCGATCGACAAGCCCGGCGCTTAACCGTCCAGCATCTTCAGCCACAGGTTCAGATCCCTGAACGCGGTGGCGCGGGCGGGTTCAGCCGAGGTGAAGACATCGTGCATGGCCCCCTCGACCTCCGAGAGGGTCACGAAGCTGCCGAGCTTCAGCGCGCGCAGGCGCGTCTGGGTGACGTCGATGACCGAATCGGTGTACTGCATCTGCTCGGAATATGCGGTGCTGAAGTGCGAGGACTTCGAGGTCATCACCAAGACCGGCAGGCTCAGCTCCAATCCCCGGGCCACCCGGGCGTGGCCTTCCAGGATGGTGTGCAGCCAGCCCGCGGTGGTGGGGAAGGCCAGCGTCGGGCGCCACACGGGATGGATATCCCACTGGCCGCTGGCCTGGTCGCTGAGCGACTGCCAGTAGTGGTCGAACTGGTTGGCCAGCACCTTGCGCCGCGGGTTGCTGCGCGACATTGCTTCCATCAGCCCGTTGATCGGCACGCGCAGGAATGCCGTGCCCTGGAACTCCAGCCACGGGGCATTGAGCACCAGGCCCTTGACGTTCGGAGACGTGCGTGAAATCCACAGGCTCAGCACCAGCCCGCCCATGGAGTGCCCCTGTGCCACGATCGGCAGCTGCGGGTGCTCGCGGCGAAGAAGGCCAAGGCTCGCGTTCAGCTCCAGGTCGAGGTCTTCCAGGTTCGATATGTACCCGGGAAGCTCGTGCTCCCTGCGAAGGCTGCGCCCATGGTGGCGCAGGTCCAAGGCGTAGAAGTGGTAGCCCCTGTGGTACCAGAACTCGGCCAGCTCGCGGTTGTAGAAGTAGTCGCTCCAGCCATGGACCGACAGCACCACCCCCTTTGCCCGGCGGCCGAGTTTTCTGAACCAGCCCGGGGGCGAGTAGCGCACGAGCGTCGCCAGCAGCGGCCCCTCGGCGTCGGCTCCGAAGTCAAGGGTCTGGTACTCGTAGCCCGGACCCAGCGGATCGGGCGCCCAGACACCCCGCGGTGTGGAGGGCATGAATTCGGGCCATCTCACCGTGGGAAGAAGTTCTGCGACCGTCATGAAATCAGCTTACCGACCTCAAGTTGTCTACAGACCCCATTTCACGGGAAGATTGGAACCATGCGCATTTATCCTTTGGTCTTCAAGCATGTTTTCACCAAGATGGATCCTGAAAAGGCCCATCACTTCGCTTTTGACGCGATCAAGATCGCCCAGCGCGTTGGCTTGACCAAGGCAGCCCGCAAGTTCTTCGCCCCGGCCCCCAAGCTGAAGCGCACCGTCATGGGCATCGATTTCCCCTCCCCATTCGGCCTGGCCGCAGGTTTCGACAAGGGTGCCACCGGCATCATGGCCTTGAGCGACATCGGTTTCGGCCACGTTGAAATCGGTACCGTGACAGGACAGGCCCAGCCCGGCAACCCGCAGCCGCGTTTGTTCCGACTGGTTGAGGACCGTGCGGTCATCAACCGCATGGGATTCAACAACGAAGGCGCCGAAGTCGTTGCCGCGCGCGTGGCGCAGGCACGCCAGCAGTTGAAGGCGGACTACGCGGAAAACCGACCCGTGGTCGGCGTCAACATTGGCAAGACCAAGGTCGTCGAGCTTGGTGACGCGGTGGGCGATTACCTCGTTTCAACCCGCCAGCTAGCCATTCATGCCGACTACCTGGTCGTCAACGTGTCCAGCCCGAACACTCCGGGCCTGCGGCTGCTGCAGAGCGTCGAAACACTGCGGCCCCTGTTGACCGAAGTCGGAGAACTAGCGGACCACGTTGCCGGACGCCACGTCCCGTTGCTCGTCAAGATCGCTCCGGACCTGAGCGACGAGGACATCGCCGACGTCGCGAAACTCGCCACCGAACTGGAACTCGACGGCATCATCGCCACCAATACCACCATCGGGCGCGAGGGGCTGAAGAGTCCTGCGGCGAAGGTCGAGGAGATCGGTGCGGGGGGCCTGTCCGGAGCCCCGCTGAAAGAGCGTTCGCTGCAAGTCCTCCGCCAGCTGCGAGCCCTGGTTCCGGCCGAGATGGCAATCATCGCCGTTGGCGGCGTGACCGATGCGAAAGACGTGAAGGCCCGCTTGGACGCAGGTGCAGACCTCGTGCAGGGTTATACGGCGTTCCTTTACGAGGGACCGTTCTGGGCGCGCTCGATCAATCGCGAGTTGGAGCGCATGCTCTAGCCAAGACCCCATCAGCCAGAATATTGGAGCTTCGGACCGGCAACGGTTCGGAGCTCCATTGTCTTAATCGGCGCAGGCTAAGATCCACGGCATTTCCCACGGCCCCCTGACCGCCGCGAGACACGGGTTTGGGGGAGTAGCCGCTTCAGGAAATTCCTTGTTCCGCCACTCACAAGATGCACAACTTGTCCGGGATTCATGTGCGAGACGGGGGCAAAGAACCTTGTATCGGCGATTACAAGGGTGCGCCGCCCATGCAGGAATACTCGCGCGAACCGTCCCGCGGCTCCAACAGAGGTTTCAGCCCACGCCCGCGCGTGGTTTTAACCACGATCTCTCCGCCCTCTTCAAGCCCCTGCCTTTGTGCGAGGGCTTGCCGTCCGTTGTTCAATGCAATGGGGAACAAACTTTAAAGGTGGTGGAAGGGGAGTTTCGGTCCCGTCGTCGAGAGCCGCCGGCGTAGTCCGAATCCTTCGTCGGCGCTTGCTTTCGGATAAGAGAAAGGGCGGATTCCAATCGGAATCCGCCCTTTGAAGTTGTCCAGATCGACTAGTCGATCGATGCTCCACGCTTGACCTGCGGCTTGGGCAGGCGCAGCTTGCGGAACTGCATGCCTCGCATGGTCGCGTACATGCGAACGCCGCGATCCAGCGAGCCGAACTTGGAGACAAGGCGACGCTTCAAGATCGAGGTCGTGACAATTGCCTCGATAATGATCACGGCAATCAGGACCCACAGCGCAACCTGGACGTACATCTGCACGGCCAGGTTGCCGCTGAAAGTCAGCGAAACAACAAGGAAAGCGAGGATGAAGAACATCATGAATTCGCCCACCATCCAGCGGGAGTCAATGAAGTTTCGCGCATAGCGCTTCTGCGGCCCCTTGTCGCGAGCCATCAAGTAGCGTTCATCACCGGTTTCGTTGGCGATACGCAGGCGGTTCTGGGACTCGATACGCTGCTGGCGTTCGGCCTCCTTTGCGGCCTTGCGATCGGTCGGGACCAACGGACGCTGGCGATTGGCCTGCTGCGCGCTGCGCTTGGGCGTCGGTCCAGCCTTACGACCGTCGGTCGATTCAGAAGCCTGGTCAACAGGCTCCACATTTACTTGGGATTGAGATTCATCCTTCTTACGTCCAAACACCCCTCTATCCTAGCGGGGATTGAATCATCAGGTGACATTCACAACCACAAGAATTGCTAGGCTGAAACCATGTCATCAAATTCAATGCCTGAGGCCTCCGCACACGGTGTGGATGTAGCTAGCCTCAAGAACCACATCCAGTTGAACTTCGAGCAGATCCTCGAAGAGCTGAGCTCGCTGGTCGCCATCCCCAGCATCGCGTGGGAATCTTTCGACCCGGCAAACCTGGAGAAATCCGCAGAAGCCGTGGCGGCCTTGGCCAGAGGCGCCGGCATGCCCAGCGTGGAGATCCTGCGCGAACCCACTGACTCGGGAATCATGGGTGCTCCAGCAGTTGTCGCCCGCCGCCCTGCGGCCCCCGGCAAGCCAACCGTGCTGCTCTACGCCCACCATGACGTTCAGCCCCCAGGCGATGAAGCGGACTGGAACACCCCGGTCTTCGAAGCAACCCGCGTAGGGGACAGGCTTTACGGGCGAGGAGCCGCAGACGACAAGGCCGGCATCATGGTGCACATCGCCGCATTGCGTGCGGTGCTGGACTCGGTGGCGGACTTCGGCGTCGGCGTCACCTACTTCTTCGAAGGCGAAGAGGAAGCCGGTTCGCCGTCCTTCCGCAACTTCCTCGAAGCACACCAGGACAAACTTGCGGCAGACGTCATCATCGTCGCCGACTCCAGCAACTGGGCGGTAGGCACCCCGGCGCTGACAAGCTCCCTTCGTGGTATGTGCGCCGCAGAGATCACCGTGCGTTCGCTTCGGCACGCCGTGCACTCCGGAATGTTCGGAGGGCCGATCCTCGACGCGCCGATTCTCGCCGCAAAACTCATCTCCAGCTTCCACGACGAGGACGGCTCGGTGGCAATCGCCGGTCTTGTGTCCAATGACTCCGCGGATGTCGACTTCGATGAAGCTGAATTCCGCCGCGATTCCGGCGCGCTTGATGCCTACTCGCTTGCCGGCACCGGCAAGATCACCGATCGGCTGTGGAATAAACCAGCCCTCAGTGTCATTGGAATGGATATGCCGAGCGTCGACCATTCCTCGAACACCCTGATTCCGCAGGCTCGATTCAAGGTTTCGATGAGGTTGGCGCCGGGGCAAGATCCAGCCAAGGCCCTGGAAGCCTTCGAGGAACACGTCAAGAACGTCGACCTCAGGGGAGCGGAAGTACAGTTCAAGGCAGTGGAAGCCGGCAATGCCTACCTGGCAGACCTGGCCGCCTCAGCCAACGACACCGCATCCTGGGCGCTGGAACAAGCCTGGGGAGTTGTACCGGTCCACACGGGGCTAGGCGGCTCCATTCCGTTCATCGCCGACCTTTCGGAAATTTTCCCGGAAGCGCAGATCTTGGTGACCGGCGTGGAGGATCCTGACTCGCGAGCCCATTCGGCGAACGAGTCCCTGCACTTGGGAGATTTCCAGCATGCGATTGAAGCGGAAGCGCTGCTTCTGGCCCGGATCAACGCCGAAGGCCTATGAGCCGCGTCATAGACGCAGTTCAAGGGGAAGCATTATTCGGGTCCCCGTCGTACGATAGAACTAAGAACAAAGGCCCCAAGTGCCCGTCACAACGATGAAACTTGGTGCCTAACCAAGCAGTTCGGGAGGAAATGATGACTGCAGCCGTAGACCAGACCAAGGGTGATCCAACCGAGGTCCCAACTCACGACGTCAATATTTCAGATGTCGCAGCAGCCAAGGTTCGCTCGCTTCTGGAGCAGGAAGGCCGCGATGACCTGCGCCTGCGCATTGCAGTGCAGCCGGGCGGTTGCTCCGGCCTCATCTACCAGCTCTACTTCGATGAGCGCATGCTCGACGGAGACGCAGTGCGCGACTTCGACGGCGTGGAAGTTATCGTCGACAAGATGAGTGTTCCCTACCTTGCCGGCGCCTCCATCGATTTCGAGGACACCATTTCCAAGCAGGGCTTCACCATCGACAACCCAGCAGCCTCCGGTTCCTGCGCCTGTGGAGATTCCTTCCACTAGGCCCTAGGGAACTAACGCCGCTGTCCAAACGTTGAAGAAATTTCTCGTTTGAACAGCGGCGTTTTTCGGTATTCTGGGTGCCGAGAGGGTAAGCTCTACGTTAAGTAGTAAAACTATGTTTCGCTTCATAAGCCACCTCACCGTGCAAGCAGTAATTCGCGAGGTGACTTATGAAGACCACATTCTGCACCAACAAAGAGGAAGGGCCGTCTGTGAGTTCGCAAGACCGAACCGGCAGTCGCGGTAAAGCCAAGGCCAAAGTATTAGCCTTGGTCGGCACCAGCGCATTGCTGTTGACGGGATGTTCAGCGGAAGTTCAACGCGGTTGGCTTCCGAACGTGGACCGCGACACCACCAACCACACCGCAGCTATCCAGGACTTCTGGGTTAACTCGTGGATTGCCGTGGTTGTCATCGGTGTTTTGACCTGGGGCTTGATGCTGTGGTGCATCATCGCCTACCGTCGCCGCAAGAACGATACTGGCTACCCACGTCAGCTGAGCTACAACCTGCCATTGGAGATCTTCTACACGGCCATTCCATTGGTCCTTGTTCTGGTCTTCTTTAGCTTCAACAACAACCTGGTTAACAGCATCAACAAGCCTGTTGACTCGGAGATCGTCGTCGACGTTCGCGCCAAGCAGTGGGCTTGGGACTTCAACTACACCTTCGATGGTGATCAGGAGAAGCACTACGCCGGCATTCAGGCTCACCTGAACGACGATGGTTCCGAGGGCATTCAGGAAACTCTGCCAACCCTGTACCTGCCAGTAGGCAAGTCGGTAGAGTTCCAGCTCAACAGCCGCGATGTCATCCACTCGTTCTGGGTTCCGGCCTTCCTTCAGAAGCTGGACATGATCCCAGGTAAGACCAATCACATCTACCTGACCCCACAGGTCGAAGGTACCTTCGATGGTAAGTGCGCCGAGCTTTGCGGCGAGTACCACTCGGAAATGCTCTTCAACTTGAAGGTTGTCAGCGAGGCAGAGTTCAAGGCTCAGATGGCCAAGCTGGAAGATGGACACATTGGTGAAGAATACGACCGCAGTCCGGATACCGTGAACAGCGTGATCGTGAAGCACGAAGGGGAAGGAGAGTAATCGCTATGACTACGTTTGAATATGCAACTGACGACGTGAAGTCGATTGCCCCAGCCGTTGTGCCGAAGTCCAAGGGTCGCCTCTTCGTCGACTTCATTACTTCGACCGACCACAAGAAGATCGGGTACATGTACCTGATCACGTCGTTCGTCTTCTTCTGCATCGGTGGCGTTATGGCGCTGCTGATCCGTGCAGAGTTGTTCGAACCAGGTATGCAGATCCTGCAGACCAAGGAACAGTACAACCAGCTGTTCACCATGCACGGCACCGTCATGCTCCTGATGTTCGCAACCCCGCTGTTCACAGGTTTCGCCAACGTCATGATGCCGCTGCAGATCGGTTCGCCGGACGTGGCCTTCCCACGTCTGAACGCGCTGGCCTTCTGGTTCTTCGCCTTCGGTTCGACCGTAGCGCTGGCCGGCTACCTCACCCCTCAGGGTGCAGCCAGCTTTGGTTGGTTCGCCTACGCTCCGCTGTCGAACACCACGTTCTCGCCGGGCGTCGGCGGAGACCTGTGGGTCTTCGGTCTGGCACTGTCGGGCTTCGGCACCATCCTTGGTGCAGTGAACTTCATTGCCACCATCATCTGCCTGCGTGCACCGGGTATGACCATGTGGCGTATGTCGATCTTCTCGTGGAACACCCTGATCACCTCGCTGTTGATCCTGATGGCGTTCCCACCGCTGGCCGCTGCACTGTTCGCACTGGGTGCTGACCGCCGATTCGGGGCGCATATCTTCGATCCGGAAACCGGCGGTGCCATTCTCTGGCAGCACCTGTTCTGGTTCTTCGGCCACCCAGAGGTTTACATCATCGCGCTGCCGTTCTTCGGCATCGTTTCCGAGATCTTCCCGGTCTTCTCCCGCAAGCCGATCTTCGGCTACAAGGGCCTGGTCTTCGCGACCATCTCGATCGCTGCCCTGTCGATTTCCGTGTGGGCACACCACATGTACGTCACCGGTTCGGTTGCGCTGCCGTTCTTCGGCTTCATGACCATGCTGATCGCGGTTCCGACCGGCGTGAAGTTCTTCAACTGGATCGGTACGCTATGGCGCGGCTCGATCACGTTCGAAACCCCGATGCTCTGGAGCATCGGCTTCATGATCACCTTCCTGTTCGGCGGCCTGACCGGTATTATCCTGTCGGCTCCGGCTCTGGACTTCCACGTTTCCGATACCTACTTCGTTGTGGCTCACTTCCACTACGTGGTGTTCGGTACCGTTGTCTTCGCAATGTTCGCCGGATTCTACTTCTGGTGGCCAAAGTGGACCGGCCACATGCTCAACGAGCGTCTGGGCAAGATCCACTTCTGGTTGTTGTTCGTTGGTTTCCACGGAACCTTCCTCATCCAGCACTGGCTGGGTGTCATGGGCATGCCACGTCGCTACGCCGACTACATGCCTGAAGACAACTTCACCGCCATGAACCAGGTCTCCACCGTCTTTGCATTCATCCTGGGCGCTTCGATGATTCCATTCTTCTGGAACGTCTGGATCACCCACCGCAATGCCAAGAAGGTTGAAGTTGATGATCCATGGGGCTTCGGCGCATCGCTGGAGTGGGCAACCTCTTGCCCTCCACCACGTCACAACTTCCACTCCATTCCTCGCATCCGTTCGGAGCGTCCAGCTCTGGACCTGCACCACCCGGAATTGAGCGGCCGCGTCACCCCAGAGTCTCCAGTAGCGAAGATCTTTGGCCCCGCTGATCAGAAGGACCTGTAAAGATGAAAGTTGAAGCATGGATGTTCCTGGGAGGAATTTTCTTCTTCATCCCAGTGGCTTTCGTTTACGGTTACATGACCAACTGGCAGGAACTCGTCGGGTTCCCTGCACTGCTGCTGACCGGCGGCCTGTGCGGCATGGTCGGCTGGTACCTGTACTTCACCGCCCGTCGTGTTGGCCCTCGTCCCGAGGACCGCGTCGACGGTGAGATCCACGAAAACGCAGGCGACATTGGACACTTCTCCCCATGGAGCTGGTGGCCACTGGTCCTTGCCGGCGCTGCAGCCATCGGCTTCCTCGGCATTGCCGTTGGATGGTGGGTGTTCTTCATCGGCGCTGGACTGGCCGTGATCGCACTGGTTGGCTGGGTTTACGAATACAGCCGCGGTGACCACGCACACTAAGCACCAACCCTAACGGGGTGACAAGCATTTTTGCTTGTCACCCCGTTAGTCTTTTAAGCAGCAGTATTACTACCGCCTGGGCTCCAGGCGCCTTGGAAAAGGAGAGTTCGCGGTGCGCCATGCTCCACAGCCGATCGTGAAGGCCGTCCTTAATCCGGACAGCAAGGTCAGCAAATACCGCCAGATCCGCGAGATCCTCAAGACCCATGCCCGCGAAGACTGCAAGCCCGGCTACCGGCTGCCACCGGAACGGGTGCTTGCCGAACACTTCGGGGTGGCCCGCAAGACCATCCGCCAGGCCATCGACGCGCTGGTCGATGAACAGGTCCTCAAACGCGTTGTCGGCATCGGCACCTTTGTCGTCCCGGAGAAACTCGACCTGCGGGTGCGCCTGCACTCGTACTCGGAGGACATGATGCGCCGCGGCATGGTGCCCGATGCCCATGTACTGGAATTCTCGGAGATCAAGGCCAACCCCAACCTCGCCTCCCAGCTCATGGTCGACGAGGGGACCGGCGTCGTGCAGTTCAAGCGTCTGCTGCTGGCCGATGGGACGCCCATGAGCCTTGATGAAAATTACATGCCCGCCGATCTGGTGCCCGGCTTCGTCGACGGTGAACCACCGTCCAAGCTCTACCAGGCCCTGCATGAGCGCTACGGCATCCTCTTGGAATGGGGTGAGGACCAGGTCGAAAGCACAGCTGCCAGCAAGCGCCAGGCGCAGCTGCTGGGTGTCGAGCCCGGTTTCCCGCTGCTGCAGATCACCCGATACGCCTACATCGGCGAGCGTCTGGCCGACTACTCGATTTCCTTGTACCGTTCGGACCGCTACAAGCTCTTCGTACCGCTGCAACGTCTTGGCACCGGAACGCCGCGCTATACCGACACCGTGTAGCCCCGAGCTGCGCCGTCTGGCGTTCATCGGCCGCCAAGCGCCCCTACGCTTCTTTGACCGCGGAACCGCCGACGCGCGAGGTCCTGCGACGCCTGCAGTGCCCCGTGGCCGGAAAACCTGCTTCATTCGGCACTGGAAGGCTGCTCAGGCGCCGTCCGGCGGCTTCCGCGAAGGTCCCTGAGCGCGCGGCGAAAGCGTAGACTCCCGTGCGTCGGGGTGATTGGATGCGGGGGAGTCAGCCCCTAATCGGCAGCTCCGCCTTGCGCCGCCACGCCTCGCGTTCCCACCCGAAGACACCATCGACCCTCCAGGGTCCCTGTGGCGATGCCGCAGCTCCTTCAACCAGCAGGTGTCCGCCCTGCTGCGTTTGAGGCCTGCAGGAGGCGTTCTGCGGCCTGCAGGAGTGCGGGTTAACGAAACGAGGGACATACCTTTCGGTATGTCCCTCGTTTTGTGACTAACGCGAGCCGAGATTACTTCTCGATCGAGTCCTGCTTCTCGCCTTCAACCTCGTGGTGGCCGTGGGCTGCCTTGGCAGCTTCCAGCTCCGACGGGGTTACTGGGGCGACGCGATCTTCGAAGAAGAACTTCGAGATCTTCGCACGACGCTTCTCCTTGCGGGAGATGTGTCCGGCAGCATCCGGCTGGGCCGGGATGTACTGGTTGTCGTTGAAGTTGGTCAGGACGTAGCGCTTGTAGACATCTACTTCCTCGTGCTTCTCCGAGAAGCCACCCTCTGGCGACATCTGGATGATGCCGGCTTCGCGGCCGTGCAGCACGATCTCGCGATCCTTGCGCTGCAGCGACAGGCAGATGCGGCGGGTCAGCCAGAAGGCAACCAGCGGGCCGACGAAGAACAGAACGCGCAGCCAGTAGGTGACATCGTTCAGTGCTACGTGGAAGTGGGTTGCAATCAAGTCGGACGAGGCAGCTGCCCACATCACGCAGTAGAAGACAACACCAGCGGCGCCCATGGCGGTACGGAACGGTGCGTTGCGCGGACGGTCGAGCAGGTGGTGCTCGCGGTTGTCCTTGGTGACCCAGCGTTCGATCCATGGCCATGCGAACATGACGGCGAACAGGGCACCGGCAGGAACCAGAGCCGGCAGCAGGACCGAGAGGACCAGGCTGTTATCGCCCCACGGGAACGGAATGTTCCACACGAAGCTGAAGTCGCCCAGAACACCCGGCATCAGGCGCAGCGCGCCGTCAACGAAACCGATGTACCAGTCAGGCTGGGTACCAGCGGAAACCGGTGACGGGTCATACGGACCGTAGTTCCAGATCGGGTTGATCTGGAAGATGCCCGAGATGAAAGCGACGATGCCGAAGACGATGAAGAAGAAGCCGCCAGCCTTGGCTGCGTACACAGGACCCACTGGGAAGCCAACAACGTTGTCGTTGGTGCGGCCCGGGCCAGGGTACTGGGTGTGCTTGTGGGTCACAACCATGAACAGGTGGACCACGAGCAGCAGGATGATGACCGCCGGAACGATCATGATGTGCAGCGAGTACAGACGTGGAATCACGTGTACCCCTGGGAACTCACCGCCGAAGAAGAACATCGACAGGTAGGTGCCCACAACAGGCAGGGCCTTCATCACGCCATCGATAATGCGCAGACCGTTACCGGAGAGCAGATCATCTGGCAGGGAGTAGCCGGTGAAGCCAGCAGCCAGGCCCATGATCAGCAGTACGCCGCCGACAACCCAGTTCAGCTCACGCGGGCGACGGAACGCACCGGTGAAGAACACGCGCAGCATGTGCACGGAGAGGGAAGCAACGAACAGCAGTGCGGACCAGTGGTGTACCTGGCGCATGAACAGACCGCCACGCACGTCGAAGGAGATATCGAGCGTCGACGCCATGGCGGCCGACATGCCGATACCCTTCAACGGTACGTACGAGCCTTCGTAGGTGATGTGAGTCATCGAAGGATCGAAGAAGAAGGTCAGGAAGGTGCCGGAGAGCAGCAGCAGTACGAAGGTGTACAGCGCCACTTCACCGAACATGAAGGACCAGTGGTCAGGGAAGACCTTGCGGCCGAATTCCTTGACGATGGTCGATGCGCCAACGCGGGTGTCGACGAAGTTGGCCAGGCGGCCGGTCTTGGTCGACGCGGTGTACTCGTTAGTAGTCGTCATGATTACTGACCACGCTCCCAGTAAGCTGGGCCAACCGGTTCGTGGAAGTCGCTCTGGGCTACGAGGTAGCCTTCAGCGTCCACCGTGATTGGCAACTGCGGAAGTGCGTGACCTGCCGGGCCGAAGACAACCTTGCACTCATTGGCGAGGTCGAAGGTCGACTGGTGGCAAGGGCACAGCAGGTGGTGGGTGTGCTGCTCGTACAGAGCAATCGGGCAACCCACGTGGGTGCAAATCTTGGAGTAGGCGACGATGCCGTCTACGTTCCAGTCTTCGCGGCCCTCGGAGATGTTCATCTCCTGTGGATCCATACGCATCAGCAGAACAACGGCCTTGGCCTTTTCGTTCAGCACGTCCTCGGCTTCGTTCAATCCCTCGGGAATGACGTGGAAAGCCGAGCCGATCTGTACGTCCGAAGCCTTGATCGGGGTACCCGATGGGTCGCGGGTCAAACGAACGCCGGTGTCCCACATGGTGTGACGCAGCTGTTCGACCATTTCGCCAGCGGTCTTTCCGGAACGCTCAAGGTCGCGGAACATGAAGATCGCAGGGATCGGTGCCAAGGCGATGGCGCCGATCAGGGTGTTGCGGATCAGCGGACGGCGCTTGATGCCAGACTCGTCGATGATGGTGTCAACGATGTCGACTGCATCCTGGCGATCTGCTTCGGTGCGAATTTCGTGGCGGCTCTCGACCAGTTCGTGGTCTGGCATCAGGGTCTTGGCCCAGTGAACGATGCCGACACCGATGCCCAGCATCGCGAATGCGGTGCCGAGGCCCAGAGCTGCGTTCTGAACGCGAAGTTCAGCGAAAGTCATGTCGCCCAGGTGGCCCAGGACGAAGTAGGCCACGAAGAAGAACAGCGTGCCGATGATGGAGATGGTAAATAGGAGCGCTACTTGGCGCTCGTGTCGCTTGGCTGCGCGCGGATCGCGGTCTGCGAGACGCGGACGGTGCGGAGGTAGTCCTGGATCCGGGAACCGGTCCTGAGCCACATCGTCAGCCTTAGCAACGGTGCCCGAGTTTTCGGGACTGCCGTGACTATGGTCGCCCATGTTTCTCTCTCATCCTTCTGTTAGGAATTTTTGTACGTAGTGATGTTTGCGGCGCTACGCCGCGAGTGCCTTAGGAAGGACGCGAGGTCAACCAAATGGTGAAGGCGATGATAATACCCAGACCAGCGGTCCAGACGAACAGGCCTTCAGCCACTGGGCCAAGCGATCCGAGTGCGAAACCGCCGGCGGAACCATTGGCTTCAATGGTCTTCAGGAAGGTGACAACGTCGCGCTTCTCGTCCGGGGTGATGTTCGAATCGTTGAACACAGGCATGTTCTGTGGGCCGGTAACCATTGCCTCGTAAATGTGCTTCTCGCTGACACCAGCCAGGGTCGGAGCAAACTTACCGCGGGTCAGGGCGCCACCGGCAGCAGCGGCGTTGTGGCACATTGCGCAGTTGACGCGGAACACGGTTCCACCATGAGCGGCGTCGCCCTTGGTGGTATCCAAGCTTTCCTCATCCGGGATAGCCGGTCCTGCGCCGAGGCTGGCTACGTAAGCAGCCAACTGCGAGATCTGGTCATCGGTGAACTGCACTGGCTTTGCCTGGGCCTGAGGGCCCTGCATCTGCATCGGCATACGTCCGGTGCCAACCTGGAAGTCAACCGATGCGGCGCCAACGCCGATCAGCGACGGACCCGTGTTGGTTCCTTCTGCATTCATACCGTGGCAGGTGGCGCAGTTGGCGACGAAAAGCTTTCCGCCTTCATCTACATCCGACTGCGAGGCAGTGGTGGTGTCCGCAGCCTTCGCTTCGCTGATGCTTCCCGCTGCAGTGTAGAGACTGCCGGTAATCAGCAATCCGAATAACAGCAGGGCCACAGCGGCGAGCGGGTGGCGGCGCTTTTTCGAAAGAGCCTTCACTTGCTGATTCCTCACTTAATTTCTTGGTGTGGTGTTGCCGTACTTCTGTGGAGGCAACTGATGAATTGTTAGTTGCCTACTTGAGGAAGTAGATGATCGCGAACAGAGCAATCCAGACAACGTCAACGAAGTGCCAGTAGTAGGACACGACGATGGCGCCGGTTGCTTCGAAGTGACCAAACTTCTTCGCGAGCATCGCACGACCAATGATCAGCAGGAATGCAATCAGGCCACCGGCAACGTGAATGCCGTGGAAGCCAGTAGTCATGTAGAACGCCGAAGCATAGCCGTTCGAGTTCATAGCAACGCCCTCATGAATGAGGACGACGTATTCGTAGGCCTGGACCGAAACGAAGATAGCCCCAAGGATGAAGGTGAGAATGAACCATTCGATCATTCCCCATTCCTTGAGGTTGAACACTCCGCCGGTGCGGCGAGGCTTAAATGCCTCGGCCTTGAAAACACCAATCTGGCACGAGAACGAGCTGGACACCAGAATCAAGGTGTTAACCAGCGCGAACGGAACGTTCAGCTTGGCAGTTTCAGTCGCCCAGAGTTCGGGCGCGGCAGCACGGAGGCTGAAGTACATGGCGAAGAGGGCGGCGAAGAACATGAGCTCGCTGGAGAGCCACACCATCGTTCCCACCGACACCATGTTTGGGCGGTTCGGCGCATGTGGCGCCGTCGTATTTGGGGCATGAGTCGCAGTTGTCACACTGACATTATGTCTCTAAACGGCCCTCAGATACCAATACAAACCGGGCCTGACAGTGGTTTCTTCCACCACATCAGGGCAACAACCGCGGAAACACGCGGAAGTTCGAATCAAACTCTTTCTACAATTCGTAGAGCTTGATCCGGCGAGTCACGCGAAACATTCACTTATGCAACATCTGTGTTGCGTAATTCTTCCCTGCAAAGTGCCGATTTCGGAGGCTGGAGTCGCAACTTCTTAAGACATGAAGTGGAGAGATTTCCGCGCTTCTCGTTAGGCTTACATACGTGTCAACGAGCCCTGTAAACGAAAAGTTCCCGACGTGGCCAAATCTGCTGGCCACACTGATTTCGGGCGGCGATCTGAGCCGCGACGAAGCAGGCTGGGCCATGAACGAAATCATGAATGGCGAAGCGAGCGACGTACAAATCGCTGGCTTTTTAGTCGCCCTGCGCGCCAAGGGTGAAACCGTCGCCGAATTGACCGGTTTGGTGGACTCGATGGTGGCAAATGCCCGTCCACTGAGCGTCAATGCACCAACTCTAGACATTGTTGGAACCGGCGGCGATCGCCAGAACACCGTCAATATTTCGACCATGGCGACCTTGGTCTGCGCCGGCGCCGGAGTCAGCATAGTTAAGCACGGCAATCGAGCCTCGTCGTCTTCCTCCGGATCTGCCGACGTGCTTGAGGCCCTTGACGTGCGCCTGGACGTACCAATCGAGCGCCTTGTTGAGGTTTACGACAAGGTTGGGATTGCGTTCTGTTTTGCCAATATCTTCCATCCCTCGATGCGTCATGTCGCCAATGCCCGACGTCAATTGAGGATCCCTACCGCGTTCAATTTCATGGGTCCATTAACCAACCCGGCCTTGCCCAGCGCTTCGGCCATCGGATGCTCAGACCTGAAGATGGCCCCGATTATGGCCGGGGTTCTGGCCAGCCGCGGCGTCCGCGGGCTGGTATTCCGGGGAGAAGACGGCCTGGATGAGTTGACTACCACCGCATCGAACCGCGTTTGGGAAGTGCGCAACGGGCAAGTCAACGAGTTCACTTTTGACGTCCAGGAAATCGGGATCGCACGTGCGACCCTCGAAGACCTCCGCGGAGGCGACGCACAACATAACGCCCAGGTTGTACGCGACATTGTCAACGGCGCCACCGGCCCCGTACGCGATGCAGTCCTTGTCAACGCCGCCGCCGGCATCGTTGCGTTCGACGAGAAGGCCGAGGGCAGCTTCAAGGATCGCATGGCTGCGGCCCTCGACCTCGCCAAGCAGTCGATCGACTCCGGCGCCGCAGCGGCGGTGCTCGCGACCTGGTCTGAAACCACAACGGCTATTGTTGGCAGCTAGGCAAGTGCCGCAGCCAACAAATTGAGGCCTTGGTTCGTCGCTTTACAAGCGATGAACCAAGGCCTCGTTTTTTATTGTTTCGCCTATTCGCCCAAGTCCAGGGAGAACGCCGCATCGAGATCGTGCGTAGAGTACGCACGGAACGCGATGTGCGTCTGGGTTCCGCGGATGCCGGGGATCTTGGAAAGCTTGTTCGCGATCACTTCCGCAAGGTCCTCATGCTTGTGCACATGAGCGATTGCGATCAGATCCCAATCGCCGGCAACTGAGTAGACCTCGCGAATGCCTTCGATCTCGGAAATCTGCTGGGCGGATTCGGGAATGCTGTCGGTAGCCGTCTGAATCATTACGAATGCGGTAACCATTGATACCTCTCAATGCTCGTGACCCGCCTGCTCTTGGGCCATCCTCTTGACTCAACCTTAGTCGACAATGGGTGAGATTCGAGCGTTTTGAGAACAAACGGGACACCCATGCTACAAGTTTTAAAATTTGTAAAATCAAACACAATGTTTTAACATTGTTTCATGATTGTCTTGACGATTGATCAGAGGCGTTCACGTTCCTCTGACGACAAGGTTGAAGCACTGGTCAAACAGGCTAATGCTACCGTACCCGTGGTGCGCCCGTTCCAACGCACCGCGGGAGATGAAATCCAGGCCGTGATGGACGACGCCTCGGAAGCGATCCGCTTGGCGGTCATGATGGCCGCTTCAGGGGATTGGAGCGTTGGCATCGGTTTCGGCCAGGTCGAAACGCCATTGCCGGCTGAAACGCGCGCGGGCCGAGGTCCCGCATTTGAGTTCGCCAGGGTGGCCGTTGAACGAGCCAAGAACACCAATGCGCATTTGGCGGTCCACGGGCCGACCAACGAGGCTTCTCGGCTGGAGGCCGAGCTCCAGCTAACGGCTGCCGTTGTTTCAAAGCGCCGTGCCACGGCGTGGGAAGCCGGAACGCTGGCCGATGAGGGGATGACCCAGCAGCAAATCGCCGTGCGCCTCGGAATCACTCAGCAGGCTGTTTCGTCTAGGCTGTCAGCAGCACTATGGTTCGAAGCTAATCGAATGATGGATGAGGCTGCCAAGTCGCTGGCGCGCCAATTGAAGCTGATAGGGGAGTAGCTCCTGTGTTCTGGACCGCTTGGGCAGTTCTGATCGTTGCCACCGGCTTGTCTGCCGCCGCGAGTTTTCTCAGCTATGCGAAAGGACGCCGCGCGTCGATCCGCACCTGGATTACCCTCGTGGCCGCCGTGCTCGCGCTGGCTTCGCTGATCTTGGGTCTCGTCGGCCACGCGGTACACGAGAGCGAGTCCGTACCGGCAGTGTTATCGATTTCGCTGAGCGTGCTCTTCGCGCTTGCGTTCGGTGGGCCCTTCACCGAACTGGTTTTCACGATGGCTTCCAGGGCCCCGATGCCTCCGGCGAAAGAAAAGTCCGATCCGTCACCGCTGCGTGGCGGGTTGTGGATCGGACTTCTGGAACGCGCAGCCATTGTGGGTACGCTCTGGGCCGGCTGGCCCGAGGGAACTGCAGTTGTTCTTGCCGTCAAGGGACTTGGCCGATTCGCGGAACTGAAGAATCACCAGGCCGCTGAACAGTTCATCCTCGGGACGTTCGCCAGCGGGCTTGTCGCAGCTGGCGCTTACGGATTAGGCCTGTTGCTTAGCTAAGCGCTTGGCTACCAGTCCGGTGATGAGGCGCCGGCCCAACAGGAACAGTCCAAGCACCAGGGTGGCAACGATGATGAAGGCTACAGCTGCGGTGTCGTTGAATGCCAGTCGCAAAGCGATGCCCAAGGCCACGGTGCCGATCCAGATCAGCAATCCGGTGGGCCACAGGTTGTTAATGGTTTTCCATGGACGCGAAGCCAGGGTCACGATCGCGTAGCCGATCAAGAATGGCAGCGCTGTCCACAAGATGCCGCCCAGCGACAGCCCATGTTCATGCTCGCGGCGGCCCAGCAGGGCGAAGATGACGATGAGTACTAGATCAATGGCGACCCAGGCGGGCCACTGACGGATTTTTTGAGCCATGAAAATATCCTAGGTTCTTCCTCGCGCTACAACGAATCATTTGATGTCGCTTACAGTTTTGACGTGTGGCAGCCGGAGCCGGAAGGTCTCGTCAGGAGCAAGAAAGGCGGTTCCCCGCGTGCTGGAACACACCAATGGAATTCTTCAAAAGTGGCAGGTCCCGTTGTACCTGCTTGCTGTGGCGACCGCCGCATCGTTCGGCCTGTTGCAACCGCAGACGGCCACGGTGCTGGATTCAGGGATCAACCCGGCGTTGGCACTATTGCTCTTCGCGACATTTCTCGCCATTCCGCTCACCCGGCTCATCGGAGCCTTACGCAACATCCGTTTCCTCATGGCCGCGGTGCTGCTGAACTTCGCGGCTGTTCCGCTTATTGTCTGGCTGCTGAGCCGCGTGGTCGCCGCAGATGCCGAATTGATGATCGGCTTGTTGCTGGTGCTCCTCGCGCCGTGTGTCGACTATGTTATCGTGTTCACCCGGATCGCCGGGGGAGCGAGCCACCAATTGCTGGCGGCCACGCCGGTCTTGATGCTGCTCCAGGTGGTCATGCTGCCCATCTATCTTTCTTGGTTCGCGGGCCCGGCCTTGGGCGCGGTCATCACCCCCGAACCGTTCGCCCATGCGTTCACGTGGCTGATTGCCGTTCCGCTCGTTTCAGCCATGCTGGTCCAGCTATTGGCCCGCAGGTTCAGGTCGGCCGAGGTTATCGAAAACCTGATGGATCTGCTCATGGTGCCGCTGATGATGCTCGTGCTGTTCCTGGTGGTGGCTTCACAGGTCAGTTCAGTCAAGGCCGAGTTCTCCCGTCTGCTGGCGGTTGTGCCGCTCTACGTGCTTTTCCTTGTCGTCATGCCGCCCGTGGGGAAAGGCATCGCACGCATCTTCAAACTCGCAGTGCCGGAGCAGCGGGCCCTGGTTTTCTCCGGTGCCACACGCAACTCGCTGGTCGTCCTGCCCCTGGCCTTGGCCATGCCCGCGTCACTTGCACTGGTCCCAGCCGTGGTGGTGGCCCAGACGATCACCGAACTTCTCGGAATGCTTGTCTATGTCAAGGTGGTGCCTCGGCTGCTGCCAGGGTCCCCGGTCCAGGGCAGATCCCCGCAAACCTGAGAGGCCTCGGAAGATCCATCCGTCGTGCCGGAATACCCCTGTCACGGGTCTACACTGAGCAGACCAACCAGAGGGGAGTACCAGCCATGGGGAACCTGATCTACGGCATGAATGTGAGCCTGGATGGATATATCGCCGACACGGAGGGTGATATTTCATGGGGCGTTTCCACCGAGGAGCTTTTCAGATGGTGGCTCGAGGAGGAACAGGCGGTGAGCCTCATGCTGTACGGGCGCAAGCTGTGGGAAACCATGAGCTCATATTGGCCAACGGGGGACAGGTCGCCCGAGGCCCGGCCCGACCAGGTTGACTATGCCCGCAACTGGAGGGACACTCCCAAAATCGTGTTTGCTTCCGACAGCCTACCGCTTGATTGGAACACGCGGCTGGCTACCGGTGATGCCGTGGCCGAGATCCGGACGCTCAAGGAACAAGTTAATGGGTCCATCCGCATCGGCGGTGCATCGCTTGCGTCCGCCGCCATGCGGGCGGGCTTGATCGATGAATACACCGTGGTCACGCATCCGGTGTTGCTCGGCGGCGGCAACCCGTTCTTCTGCTTGCTCGACCAACACGTGCACCTCGAGCTTGTGGAAACCCGGGTCTTCGACGGGGGAGTGACCATGAACAGATACAGGTCCGCGACCTGAGCGCACGGCCCCGCACACAATTCCTCCAGAGAACCACCCGGGGGCCTTCGAACTTGCCTCAGTCGGTCAGCAGCCTTCTGAACCCAGGCAGGGTCTGAAGAATATTCACTGGTACCGCCTGGCGACGCCGCAAAGTTTGTGGAATGGTGTAGACCAACTCTGTGCAGGGGGCGCGAAATGGGTCGCATCGTTGCCGTGAATTTCGTCAGTCTCGACGAGGTCATGCAAGCGCCATTGTCGTCGGAAGAAGACCGTGATGGAGGCTTCACGGCCGGTGGTTGGGCCGCAGCGACGAGTGATGACACCGTCGACGAAGTCATGCAAAAGGCCACGATTTCCGCGGCTGGCATGTTGCTGGGCCGAAGGACCTATGACATCTTCGCCGAGGTCTGGTCGCAGGCGAACGCAGCAGACCCCGCCATCGCGGCCATGAATCGAATGCGCTAGTATGTTGTCACCCAAAGCGCCAGCGAGCTCGAATGGATCAACAGCCAGCGCCTCGGGGGAGAGCTGGTGGCCTCAGTCCGCAAGTTGCGTGAATCGGGCAACGGAAACCTGGTCGTTTTCGGTTCGAGCCAATTGCTTCAAGCCTTGGCGAAAAATGACTTGATCGATGAGTATACGTTGCTTCTGTACCCGGTCATCCTCGGCTCCGGAAAACGACTTTTCGCAAATGACGACCACCGCAGGAACTTCATCTTGTCAGACTCGCTGATCTCGCCGACCGGCGTCGCCATCCTGACCTACCAGCGATCTGCGGATTCCTGAACGTGAGAGGCCAATCCTCAGGCGGAGATGGTGAACGGGACGGCTCTCGATCGCTCCGGCCCGGCTGTCTATCGACAACGCTGGATCGTCACCACTGGTCAATCCCTACGGGGGTGATTCCATTGAGCGCAGGCATCATCAAAGAATGCTTGCACATGCAGGTCAACCATCAGCCAGCAGTTGGTTGGGGACCGCCAGATTTCCACCACTTTACATAATGTAGATTATCGGCTTATTTGCAATGTCCCGGAAAGTGGGTGTTTTTCATTGAAATCGCATCACAGGACCACATCAGCGACAGCGTGTCACGAAGCTTCGCCGTCAGCCTGCTGCTCCATGCGGTACCGCGCAAAGTCCAGCGTCTGGCGGATGTACTCACGCGCACGCTCATCACGCATCGAATAGATCATGTGGCGGCCGGACTTACGCGTTTGCAGGACGCCAGCCGTGCGAAGCCGCGTCAGCAACTGGCTCGCAATTGTCGGTGTCACGCCAACCTGCTGGGCCAGCTCGGACAACGTGCGATCCTCCTGGCATAAAGCCCACAGAATCTGCAACCGCGCCGGATCGGAAAGCGTCTTCAGTACCAATACGGACATGTCCAGCAAGTCGCCGTCGATGATTTGGTCGCGCATCGGTTCAACCACAGGTTCGCTGGTCATGACACACGCTCCCAATCATCCGCTTGGCGCCCGGGACTTTCCCGGAGCCGCTACATGCTTCCCGTTCGCAAGTGAGTCCATTATGGTCATGCAAGCGAATAAAGCGATAGGTTCACCCCGGAGATCTCAGAAATTACTGCCTTCCCCTCCAGCGCACAGACTGCTCCCCCGAATAAATCATCTAACTCGAAGAACTCAATACGTGTTTTGACCTTCTGTTTTCCTTTATCCGTGGCTTTCGTGGTGCTCTCGACCGCTTATGGCGTGGCCCGGGGCACGTAAATTGGCCAACACCGCGGCAGATGGGAAGATTTACCTATGCCTTCTTTGCCCCCGATATCAGCACCGGCCAGGGAGCTCGAGGCTCGGATCCTGCGGAATATCGAAGACCATCAGGTGTCTCCCGACACCCAGCAGATGCGGTTGATCTCGATTCTCAGCTCCGCAGCCGCCAGCAGGTTCTCTGACGAACACCATGGAGCCTACATCTACGGCCCGCCGGGACGCGGCAAAACGCTGATCATCAATGCGCTGGTTGCCTCTTCGCCTCGGCAAACCACCGCGCGGTTCCACTTCCACGAGTTCTTCCAGAACCTGAACTCCCCCAAAAACCGTGTGCCCGGGCAACGCCTCGGCGCGATCTTCAGCCAAGGGCTGGAACGCGAGCTCAAGGGGTTGAAGACCCTGGTCTTCGACGAGTTCCACTGCACCGAGCCCGGCGACGCGATGCTGATGGTGCGGCTGGTCAAGTACTGTGCGGAACATTCGATCTTCTTGGTGGCCACTTCGAACTACGAGCCGGACCGGCTGCTGGACGACGATGCCTTCCACCATCTGGTCCAGCCGACCATCGCCTCGATCCGCGATAACTTCACCGTTTTCGAACTCGATGGATCCGTCGACTACCGTACGTTGGCCGTGGACGGCGAGGCCTGCGACCGGGGGTACCGAGCGGGCACCCTGTCGGTGGGCGTCACCGCCGAGCCAAGCACCGCACGGCGAGAAATGATCCGGATCGGATACGACGAGATCGGCCCGGCCTGCGTGGCGGATGAATCCATCTGGATCGGCTTTGACCAGTTGTGCGGCACCCGGCGCAACACGGCGGACTATCTGGAGCTGGTCCGACGATTCACGCGTTGGCATATCACCGCAGTTCCGGCCAGCCGGGACTTGCCCATGGACGAGGAACGCCGTCTGGCGAACGTCCTGGACATCTTCTACGACCGCGACATCGAGCTGCACCTGTATACCGCCGACGGGCTCGAACACCTGGGCTCGTCGCTGCACGACACCGAACGCGACCGGCTGGCCTCACGCCTGGCCCAGCTGCAATTCATTGAACTTGAACGGATGGGCCTCTGAGCATGAGCATCACCTACTCCCCCGAAGAACTCGAGATCCTCGTCGCCGGCGTGCTCGGCACGGCAGAGAACAACGTGGTGCCGATCGTCCAGCTGGGCCACCCGGTGCTGCGCCAGCAGGCTGTCCGCTACACCGGGCAGTTGCCGGGGAAACTGCTCGACGAGCTGCTGTCGGTCATGCGCCAAACCATGTACGCCGCTCCGGGTGTCGGCCTGGCCGCCCCGCAAATTGGTATTCCCCTGCAGATCGCGGTGCTGGAAGACCTCTACAGCCTGCCCGAAGACATGGCGGCCGAACGCGAGCGCGAACCGCTGGAGTACTTCGAGATTTTCAACCCGCGATACGAGCAGCTTGGGGAACGCACCGCCGAATTCTACGAAGGCTGCCTGTCCTTCGACGGATTCCAAGGCGTCGTGACCCGCCCGGCGGACATCAAAGCCAGCTACGAGGACCGCGAGGGGAACCCGGTGGTCCGTGAATTCTCCGGCTGGCAGGCCCGGATCGTGCAGCACGAGACCGACCACTTGTCCGGGACCGTCTACATCGACAAGGCGGCCACCCGCTCGCTGATCAACGAGACCGAACTGTGGCGCCACCAGGGCCTGTCCGTGGCCTCCGCCAAGGAAGCACTGGGATTCTGATGCCGGACGCCACCACGTTGCTCTGCCCCGTCTGCCAAGGCGCCTTGGACTTGTCCAGCGAACCGCGCCGCACACTGGCCTGCCCGGCGGGCCACCGCTTCGACGCGGCGAAACAGGGCTACTTCAACTTCCTGACCGGCAAGGGGACGAATTTCCTCGAGGACACCTCGCCCATGGTGCTGGCCCGCGAGGCCTTCCAAAATCGAGGGCACTACGCCCCGCTGGCCGCCGAACTCGCCGCCCTGGTCACCGGGCACCACACTGCCCAGCAGCTGGACATCATCGATGCCGGCGCCGGCACAGGCTACTACCTTGGCGAAATCCTGGACCGCCATCCGGCGGCGCGCAAGGACGCGCTGGCCATGGACATCTCCCGGTTCGCCATGCGCCGGGCCGCCAAGCTGCCGGATACGCTCGCGGTTGTCTGGGACGTTTGGCGGGCCATCCCCAGCGGCGACGGATCACGCGACGTGGTGCTCAACTGCTTTGCGCCGCACAACCCTGCGGAGTTCCGCCGCGTGCTGCGCCCGCGGGGCCTGTGCCTGGTGGTCACCGGGGCCGCCGACCATCTGGAAGAGGTCCGCGAACCGCTGGACATGCTTTCGATCGCCGGCGGCAAGCAGGAATCCCTGGTCGAGAAATTCGGCGCTGAGCAGCTGACCCATCTGAGCTCCCGCAACATCAAGTACCAGATGGAGCTGGAACCCGAGGACCTGTTTAATCTGGCCTCCATGGGGCCTGCCGGGCACCATCTGGCCGCAGAGGTCCTGCGCGCCAAAGCCGACGCGCTCGGCCGGCGCACCGTAACAGCATCCTTCGACATACATTTATTCGTCCCGCAGGGCTAGAAAATACCCCAAAATGACTACACTTTTCGTTCGCTGATTACGGCAGAATGGAGAAAAGGCCACTCGCAACGGGCCATTGATCAATTTGAGCAAAGGTGGATGCCATGACAACGGCCGAATGGATCATCAGCAACGCGTGGGTCATCTGGCTCGCGGTGTTTTTGCTGCTGGCGATCATCGAGATGCTGTCGCTCGACCTGTACTTCATCATGCTCGGGGTAGGCGCACTCGGCGGCGTCGCCGTCGCCCTCTCGGGCGGCCCCATGTGGCTTCAAGTTGTCGTCTTCTGCGTTGTTTCCCTGCTGATGATCCTGCTGGTCCGGCCCATAGCGGTGCGGCATCTGAAGAAATCTCCCGAGGGATTCCGAACGAATATCGAACGCTTGATTGGCGAGGACGCCTTGATCTTGGAGCCGACCTCGCGCCTGTCCGGGTCTGCGAAGATCCATGGCGAGATCTGGACCGCACGCGCCGAGGCGAACTCCCCCACCATGATGCCCGGTACCTACGCGGTGGTCCGGCGTGTTCAGGGAGCCACCGCATATCTTGAACCGGCGCCCCTGGCCCCGGAAAACTAATCCGCAGCGGCAGCTTGCCGCCCCATCGATTTATCACTCAAGCACAAGGAAAGAGAGTACAAACCATGACCGGTAATGGCTTTGGCTTGACCATCGTCCTTGTCGTTCTGGCGATCTTCGTGATCGTCGTGCTACTACGCAGTGTGCGTATCGTGCCCCAGGCACGAGCAGGCATTGTGGAACGCCTCGGCAAGTACAACCGCACCCTCAATCCGGGTCTGACCATCCTGATTCCCTTCGTGGACCGGCTGCTCCCGCTGCTGGATCTGCGCGAACAGGTTGTGTCCTTCCCGCCGCAGCCCGTGATCACCGAGGACAACCTCGTCGTCTCCATCGACACCGTGGTGTACTTCCAGATCACCGAGCCGAGGGCGGCCACCTACGAAATCGCCAACTACATCCAGGCAGTGGAGCAGCTGACCACCACGACGCTGCGTAACGTCGTCGGCGGCCTGAACCTGGAAGAGGCCCTGACCAGCCGCGACCAGATCAACGGCCAGCTGCGCGGGGTGCTGGACGAGGCCACCGGCAAGTGGGGCATCCGTGTCTCGCGCGTCGAGCTGAAGGCCATCGATCCTCCCCTGTCGATCCAGGACTCCATGGAGAAGCAGATGCGCGCAGAGCGTGACCGCCGCGCCGCGATCCTGACGGCGGAAGGCACCAAGCAGTCCGACATCCTGACCGCCGAGGGCAAGCGCCAGGCGTCCATCCTCAAGGCGGAGGGCGATGCCCAGGCCTCGATCCTTCGGGCCGACGGCGAAGCCCAGGCCATCCAGAAGGTATTCGACGCCATCCACGCCGGCCGACCGGACCAGGAGCTCCTGGCCTACCAGTACCTGCAGACCTTGCCGAAGCTGGCCGAAGGCACCTCGAACACCCTGTGGGTGATCCCGAGCGAGCTGACCGAAGCGCTCAAGGGAATCGGCGGCGCGCTGGGCGGAACGGGAACCGCCAAGAACCCGGGCTCCACCGACGGAATCTGATTCCGCGTTGACCCGAACAGGTCAATATCCACGCTGCGGCGAGGTGCGAAGCTTGCACCTCGCCGCAGACGCGTATAATGGATGTTTTGGTGTAAAGAATTTTCTTCCGCCACTTGAGACGGAATTATTTCAGCGCGCCAAACGTTGGTACGTGTAGCGAATTTTTTAGACATCGCGGAGGGAAAACATGAGCGATCGCAGCCTACGAGGCATGCGCCTGGGTGCACAGAGCATGGAATCTGAGGCAGGTGTGGAGCCGGCTGCCCGTCAGCGCGTCGAATACCGTACCGAAGAGGGTGAAACCCTCTTCATCGTCTTTGCCGCCGAGGCAGAGATCCCTGCAACTTGGGCCACCAAGACCGGCAAGGAAGCCAAGCTGGTGCATGGGGAGGCCAAGGCCGAGGAAGCCAGCAATGAGAAGCCCGTGCGTACTCACTGGGACATGTTGCTGGAACGCCGCAGCGAAGAAGAACTCGAGAAGATTCTGGCCGACCGTCTGACCCAGTTGCGCACCGCGCGTGGCGAGGCCGTCTAGACAGCATCGATGCCGCGGGGCCGGTTCCCTCCTGAAACAGGAGGGAACCGGCCCCGCAGTCATTTAAGCGCCGGCGAAGCCGGACACAACAACGCGGCGTCCGCGAAGTCTGGGCTTCGCGGACGCCGCGAGTGGTTTGTTGGGCAGACGCTACTTGCGCGAGGTCAGCTTCTTCCAGCGGGCTCCCAGGCCCCAGCGGGTCACGTTCCACATGGCTTCGAAGACGATGTTGCCGCTCATCTTCGAAGCGCCCAATTCGCGTTCCACGAAGGTCACCGGAACTTCGACGATGCGCTTGCGCATCATGGCGACGCGGAAGGTCATGTCGACCTGGAATCCGTAGCCGCGCGACTCGACCGCATCGAAGTCGATTTCCTCCAGGGTCTGGCGCTTGAAGGCCCGGTAGCCGGCGGTGATGTCGCGCAGCGGCAAGCCGAGCATGGTGCGGGAGTAGAAGGAGCCGCCGCGGGAGATGATCTTGCGCAGCAGCGGCCAGTTCACGACCTCGCCGCCCTTGACCCAGCGCGAGCCGATCACCAGGTCTGCTCCGGCGGCGCTGGCCTCCAGCAGGCGCGGAAGCTGCTCGGGCATGTGCGAGCCATCGGCGTCCATTTCGACCAACACGTCGTAGTCGCGGGCCAGGGCCCACTCGAACCCGGCGATGTACGCGGCGCCCAGGCCATCTTTGCCGGTGCGGTGCAGCACGTGGATATTGCTGTCCTCGGCGGCCATCTTGTCGGCCAAATCGCCGGTGCCGTCGGGCGAGTTGTCGTCGACGATCAGTACGTCCGAGTCAGGAACGGCAGTCCGGAGCCTTCCAACCGTCAGCGGGAGGGATTCCAGTTCGTTGTAGGTCGGAATGATCGTAATGACGCGCACTCGGCGGCACCTTTCTAGGTTAACGGCTGCAATGAGCCCTCACGGGGCATGGGGGTATGCCCGGAATACTGCGTATGAGGGCTGATCCAAATTCAAAGTATACTCACCCGGCACCGCGGGCATCGCCCCAGACACAGGAAAACGCAACGATCCCCAGTGACTTCGGCCCTATTTCACAGGTTGGAAAACTCGGGAAATGTTATCTAAGGTCACCGGGGATCGCTATTCAAATTGCGTCGTTTCGAACACAATGCTGGGTGCATCACGAAGAGGCGCTTAGTACAGCCTAATGGGTGACCCACCCAGCCTGTCAACCAACTGGTGACCACAATCTTCGTCCAATATCTTCAAGTCAGACAAGATGTTGCGAATTTTTTCGGACACCGGCGCCGCGGCTTAAAGGGAGGCCCCCGCCGCTGCTTCCAACTGGTCGAACAGGATCCGCCCGGCGCGCACGGTGCGCAGGCAGGCGGGGATCTGCTCGTCGACGACCGGGAGCATCGGGGTGCCGGCGCGGGCGTCGGTGCTCCAGGAGCTGATGCGCACGTCCGGGGTCTGCACGGCCAGTTCCGAGGCGCTCCACACGGCGAAGGTCGCCGGGGCGCCGATGACCAGCTGGCCGGCCAGCGGGTTGCTCTCCCCCATCGCACGGTAGGTCGAGCGGGTTTGGGCCAGGAAGGCGGCGCGGGCGGAGATGCGGGCGTCGGCGTCCGCCATGTTCATCGCCGCACGCACGATCTTCCAGCCGTCCACCTCGGTGACCGGGGCGTCGGAGCCGAGCACCAGCGGCACGCCGGAGGACAGCATCGCGGAGAGGTTGTTCATGCCCTGCGCGCGCTCCCCCAGGCGGGCGGTGTACATGCCGTTCTCGCCGGCCCAGGCGGCGTCGAAGCCCGGCTGCATGGAGACCATGATCGAATACTGCAGCAGGCGCTGGCGGGCCGCCTCGTCCACCATCTCGGCGTGCTCGATGCGGTGGCGGCACATCTGCAGCTTGGCGGTGCCGATGCGACCGGCGGCCAGGTCGAAGGCGTCCAGCAGCGCGTCCAGCGCGCCGTCGCCGATCACGTGGAAAGCGGCCTGGATGCCGCGCTGGCTGCAGGCGACCAGATGCTCCGCGATCTGTTCGCGGCTCAGGTACAGGTTGCCGCGGGTGCCCGGCGCATCGGCGTAGTCTTCGCGCAGGTAGGCAGTGTGGCTGCCCAGCGAGCCGTCGACCCGCAGATCGCCGCCCAGGCCGAGCACGCGGCCGGCCGGGAAGCTGGACATCAGCTCGTCGGCGCGCCCGGCGTCGGAGACCAGTTCGCCCCAGAAGGCGTAGACCTGCGGAAGCTCTGCATGATCCAGCGACAGCAGCTCATCCAGCGCGGCACGGCCTTCAAGCTGCGGGGCCGCCATTTCCACCACGGTGGCGAAGCCGCGCGAGGCGTAGTGCTCCAGGGCCAGGCGCTGGTAGTCCGCCTCCGCCGCGGTGCCGGCCAGGGCCTCGCGCACCGCGTCGTGTTCGGCGCCGCGCACCACGCCGGAGGCGATGTCGCCCAGTTCCAGCTCGTCGAGCAGCTTCCGGTTGACCAGGGCGCTGTGCACGTCGCGGCGCACCAGGTAGTAGCCGCGTCCGCCGGCGGCGGAGGTCAGCTCCGCCTCGCCGGGCAGTTCAGGCTGGGCCCAGGAGGAGTTGTCCCAGCCCTGGGCCAGCACCAGCGAGGCCGAAGCGCGGGCGCGTTCGGAGACCAGGGCGAGCAGCGCGGCGGCGCTGTCGGCGGTGCCCAGGTCGGCGCCGGCCAGGGTGCGGCCCAGCGCGGCCAGGTGGGTGTGGGACTCCACGAAGGCGGGGGTGATCAGCGCGCCGTACAGGTCGACGACCTCGTCCGCGTGCTCCGCGTGGCGGTCGGCAGCCTCCTCACCGCCGATCCAGGCCACGGTGTCGCCGTCCACAACCATCGAGGTCGCGAACGGGTCGGCGGCCGAATACACCGAACCGTTGCGGTACAGGATTTTTGCCATGTGCTAACTTCCTTTTCATTCCACGCCGCCGGGCCGTGCCCGGCGCGAATAAACTCTGCGGGTGCGGCGCTAGTCCAGCACGTTCGAATAGGCGACGACGCCGCGCTTGATGCTGTCCACTGCCTGGTAGGCTCCGCGCACCAGTTGCGGGGGCAGGTCGGTGTTCTTCGCGAACTGGTCCAGGGTGTCGATGACCTGCTTGGCCCAGCGCACGAAGTCGCCCGGGGCCAGATCCGTGCCGCGCAGCGCGCTGTTCAGGCTGGAGCCGCGCGCCCACTTGTACATCGGCCAGATCAGGCCGGATTCCGGAGGGGCTGTGGGGTTCAGGCCCAGGGCTTCCTCGGCGTCGGAGAGCGGACCCCAGATGTTGATGGTCTGGGTGAAGATGTCGGCGATCTTCTCGGTGGGCATTTTCGGGTCGGGCCGGTCGTAGTCGCGCCGTCCCTGGTAGACCAGGAAGGCGACCACGGCGCACAGCTCCTCGGGCTTGAGCCCGGTCAGTTTGCCGGTTTCCAGCACCTGGCTGGTGAGCAGGTCGCGTTCGCCGTAGATACGGCGCAGGCGCCGGCCGGAGTCCGTGATGCTGAAGTCCTCCCCGTCCTCGCTGGGCAGCAGGTAGCCGAACTGCTCCAGGACCTTGCAGACCTTGTCGAACTGGGTGGCGATGGTGTTGGTGCGGCCGCGGATGTTGCGCCGGGCCTTCTCCGTGTCCTTCTTCAGCTTCCAGTAGCGGTCGGCCCAGCGCATGTGGTCATCGTGCTCGGAGCAGGCGTGGCACGGGTGGTCGCGCAGCTGCAGCCGCAGCTTCTCGATCTCGCGCTCGAAGGAGTCCGCACCCTCGAAGTCGAAGCTCTGCGCGTCCTGGCGCGGCGGACGGTGGTCGTAGATCGCGTTGCGCAACGAGGAAGCCAGGTCGCGCCGCTCCTTCGGGCTCTTTCCGGTGAAACCCTTGGGGATCCGGATGCGCGAGACGATTTGCAGCGGACCGTTCAGGTCCTCGGCCGACAGCCGGCGCAGCTGGCCCTCCTCGGTCAGCACGGTATGCCGCGGGTTGTACATCGCCTCGTCCAGGGCGACGACCACGGCGCGGCCGAAGCGGCGCCCTCCAGGCAGGTCCACCACGTCGCCGCGGATAACCGCCTGCAGCGAGCGTTCGGCGGCCGAACGGCGCTCATGCCGGCGCGACTTCGCCGCGGTCTTCTCCAGCGCCGCCAGCTCCCGCTGCAGCTTCAGGTACTCGGTGAAGTCGCCCAGGTGGCATTCCATGGACTTGGCGTAGCCGGCCAGCGACTCCTCCCTGGAACGCACCTGCCGGGCCATGCCCACCACGGAGCGGTCGGCCTGGTACTGGGCGAAGGAGCTTTCCAGGATCTGCCGGGTCTGCTCGCGGCCGAACTGCGCCAAGAGGTTCGTGGACATGTTGTAGGTCGGGCGGAACGAGGAGTTCAGCGGGTAGGTGCGGCGCGAGGCCAGGCCGGCCAGCGCTTCGGGTTCCATGTCAGCGTTCCACAGCACGATGGAGTGGCCCTCCACGTCGATGCCGCGGCGTCCCGCGCGCCCGGTGAGCTGGGTGTATTCACCCGAGGAGATCTGCACGTGCGATTCGCCGTTGAACTTGACCAGCTTTTCCAGCACCACCGAACGGGCCGGCATGTTCACGCCCAGGGCCAGGGTTTCGGTGGCGAACACGACCTTGACCAGGTTGCGCGCAAACAGGTCCTCGACGATTTCCTTGAAGATCGGCAGCAGCCCGGCATGGTGGGAGGCGAAGCCGCGGACCAGCCCGTCGCGCCAGCTCCAGAATTCCAGCACGTCCAGGTCCTCGTTGGGGATCCTGTAGGCCACCTCGTCCAGCGCCTGTGCGATCTGCGCGGCTTCTTCGTTGGTGGTCAGGCGGAGATCCGCCATGGCGCACTGCTGCACGGCCATGTCGCAGCCCTTGCGGGAGAAAATAAAGAAGATCGCCGGCAGCAGCCCGGCGCGGTCGAGCCTGGCGATGACCGAAGAGCGGGAGACGCGCTGGCTGAGCCCGGGGGCGCGCTGCGGCCCGCGTGGAGCACCGCGGCCCCGTCCGCGCTGCACGCGGCCGCCGGGGCTGTGGCTGCGTACGAGCTTGCGCAGCTCCGGATTCACGCTGGCCTTGATGTCGCCCTCGGCGACCTTGTCGAAGGCGACGTCCTCGGCGAACAGGTCCACTAGGTTCGGGCCGACCATGACGTGCTGGAACAGCGGCACCGGCCGCACTTCGGAGACGATGATGTCGGTGTCCCCGCGCACGGTATCCAGCCAACCGCCGAATTCCTCGGCATTGGAGACCGTGGCGGACAGCGAGATGATCTGCACGTTGGAGGGAAGGTGGATGATCACTTCTTCCCAGACCGCGCCGCGGAACTTGTCCGCGAGGTAGTGGACCTCGTCCATGATGACGTAGCCCAGCCCGTCCAGCGTCTGCGAATCCGCGTACAGCATGTTGCGCAGCACCTCGGTGGTCATCACCACGATCTGCGCCTCGGAATTGATGGAGGTGTCGCCGGTGAGCAGCCCCACCTGCTCCGGGCCGTAGACCTTGACCAGCTCGGTGAACTTCTGGTTGCTCAGCGCCTTGATGGGGGTGGTGTAGAAGGCCTTGCGGTTTTCGGCCATGGCCTGGAAGATCGCGAACTCCCCCACCACCGTCTTGCCGGCTCCGGTCGGAGCGGCCACCAGGACGCCGTGGCCCTCGGCCACCTTGCGGCAGGCTTCGGCCTGGAACGGGTCCAGGTCGAAGGAAAGGGTTGCCCGGAAGTCCGGCAGGCTGGTGCCGAATTCGACCTGGCGCGCCTTGGAATTCGCGTAGCGTTCCGCAGGGGAAGTCACAGGTGGCCGTTCACTTTCTGGACGCGGTGTCAGCCGCTATCCGAACACACAAGGTGGTGGTGGGCGCCGCAGCGGCGGCTACAGCTGGGAGTTCGGTTCCTCGATGGTGCTTGGCGCGTCGATATCCGACATGGCGCCGGAGGCAAGCCGTTCGTTCTCCGCATCCTGGATCCGCTGCTTCTTGGCGCGTTTCTTGTCATTGATGAAGCAGAACAAGGTGGCTGCGGCAAAGGTGATGAACAGGGGTCCGGCCAGCGCGAACATCGTGATCGCGTCGCCGCCCGGGGCCGCCATCGCGGCAACCAGGGCGATCAGGAACACGGTGATGCGCCAGTTCTTCAGGATCACCTTGGAGGACAGCACCCCGACCATGTTCAGTCCGACCATGAGCACCGGCACCAGCATGGCCAGGCCGAAGGCCAGCAGCAGCCTGAAGACGAAGGGCAGGTAGTTGTCGACGGTGACCAGGATCTCGGAGTTCTCCGGGGTCAGCCCGATGAAGAAGCGCAGCGCGAAAGGCAGGATGAAGTACGCCATGGCCACGCCGAACAGGAACAGCGGCACCGCGACACCGGCGAAGGCCATCGACATGCGGCGCTCTTTTTTCTTCAGCCCCGGGACGATGAAAGCCCAGATCTGGTAGATCCAGACCGGCGAGGAAACCACCAGACCGACGAACAACGCGACCTTGATCATGATGTCGAACGGCGACATGACGGCCGTGAAATTGACTGATCCGCCCGCGGCGTTCACGGGCGCGATGATCAGCGCAAGCAGCTGGTCGTAGAGGAAGAAACCGGCGATGGTGCCAAGCGCCAGGGCAACCAGCGACTTGAACAGCCGGTTGCGAGCCTCGACGAGATGCTCCTTGAGAGACATCCGCCCTTCGTCGTTTTTTGCCCGCTTTTTCTTGGTCCGCGGGGTCTTCTTTGCGTTAGTTCCCACTGAAAAGGTCTACGAGTTGTTCTTTTCGTTGGGATTCGAGTCATTGACGGTTCCGTCAATGGTCTCCGATTTAGGGTCGTCGTCCTTCATCTGGCGGACTTCCGACTTGAAAATGCGCAGCGACTGGCCCATTGAACGCGCCAGACCTGGAAGCTTCGGTGCTCCGAAAAGCAGCAGAGCCAAAACGATAATGATGACCAAGTGCCATCCCTGCAAGCCACCCATGTGGATTCCCTTCTCTCAACTTCAAGTCTACGTTAGAACAGGCCCAAGTCCTGCATGTTCTGCGCCTGTCCGCGCTCGGTGCGACGCGCCACGCGGCGGACCCGCCGCGCTTCGATGCGTTCGGCCTTGCCCTTGCGCACAAGTTTTTTGATTTTCCGCGGATCGGCGTGGGTCGCCTCGGTGCCGTGCGGATAGCGGCGGCCCGCCGGGGCGTAGTCGACGACGGTGCCGGGCTTGGCGAATTCGGCGCCCAGCTGCTCGGAGGCCTCCCCCAACGTGTCGAACACCTTCATGCCCTGCCGGAACAGCCGGAAGCCGGCCAGCACCGCGCAGAGCAGGGTTGCCAGGACGAGGACCGTCCACAGCAAGGTCCAGAACCACCAAGGGAGCATTTATTTATCCTCATACATCCGGATAGCTTCGTCCAACCATTCACGCACGCGTTCACGCGTAGCGTCGGGAGAGATCACTGCAATCTTACCGCCGTGGCGCGCCACCAGCGGCGCGGGCACCAGATCATAGGAGATCCGCACCTTGGCCAGGTAGCCGCTGCCGATCTTCGAGCTGGACCATTCCGTGGGCTGGAAGGACTCCACCGCCGGCAGCTCCTCGTCGTCCACGTAGAGCACCGCCTGCAGGTCCTCGGCCGAACCGCGGTAGCGCATGTCGAGTTCCTCGTCGTCGCGGTGGCGCGGTCCCCGTTCGAAGACCTCGCCGGTGGCCTTGGCATCCAGGATGCGGTCCACGCGGAAGGTCAGCAGGTCTTCGCGGGTGCGGCACCAGGCGCGCAGGTATTGGGTCGCTCCGTCCTCCACCAGCCGCACCGGCTCCACCTCCCGGCGCTGGTGCGCCTGCGAGTGGGCTGAATAGTAGTCGATGGATAGCACCTGGGAGCCGACCACTGCGTCCACCAGCTGGGAGGGGATGTCGTGTTCGCGCACCTGGGACAGGGCGAAGCCCAGCGAGCCGTTCCAGCCTTCGAAACGGGCCACGGCGGCGTTGATCTTGTGCAGCGCGGAGTCCAGCACCTCGCGGTGCTCGAACTTGGGGATGCTGGCCAGCGCGTTCAGCCCGCCGAGCACCGCGACGGCCTCCAGCGGCGCGAGCTTCTGCGGTTCGGCTAGCAGGGCGGCGTTGGAGATGGTGACGGTGTCAGCCTCCAAATCGCCGTCGTTGACGTTGATCAGCTCGTCGTGCTGGCCTCCGGGAACACCGCACATCATGATCATCGCCAGTTCCTCGCGGACCTTGTCCACCGGCATCTGGTAGCGCTCGGCGAGCTCCTCGACCTGGACTACCCCGTGGGAGACCACGTACTGGATCATGTCGATGTTGCGCAGCACCTGGGACGCGGTGGTCCCGCGTCCGGTGGCGCGCTGCGGCCGGAAGGACGCGGCATGCATCCTGGGGTCAGCGGCCAGCTGGGCCTGGGCGTCGCGGGCCGCGCGCAGCGTGGCAGCGACCTGCTCGGCCAGCGGCGCCGGTTCGAGCACCTTGACCGCCGGGCCGTAGGCGGCCAGTTCGGCGGCGAAGGATTCGGGGTCGGCGTAGGCGATGCGCAACGGGTTCTGGGTGGAGGCGCCGTTCAGGGCGCGCACGCGCAGCGGGGTGGCCGCGTCGTCGCGGATCTCCACGGTGGCCAGATGTCCGGGGTTGCGCAGGTCGAAGTCCAGCAGCACCTGGGACATGCTGAAGTCCGCCGGGCGCGGCCGGTAGCCGGCGCTGCTGGTGCCGCCGCGTCGGATGGTGGTTTTGAAGTTGCCCTTGACGCGCGAGAGGCGGAAGACCCGCTGGGCGTCGCGGGTGTGGTCGAAGCCGGTGAAGTACCAGTTGCCGAAGCGCTGTCCGATCCCCCACATGTCCACCTCGCGCGTCGATTCGACGTTGCCGGCGGTGACGTAGCTGAATTTCACGGTTTTGCGGTTGAACACCGCCAGGGCGCATTCGCGGAAGTTCGGCGCGTCCAGCGAGAGCCGCGGCAGCAGCGAGCCGGCGAATGGCGCGACCGGGGCGGGGACGCTGGAGCCGGTGATCCGCGCGGCTGCTTTCAGGCCCAGGGCCTGCAGCTTCGAATCCTTCCACAGGCTCGCGGCCAGGGAGATCATCGCCGATTCGGCCGGGGTGAAGGCGACCTCGGGCAGGAACCAGTCGCTGGTGTCGATGCCGTAGCGGGTCTCGCCGTCGACCTCTTCAGCGATCAGGCGCAGGCCGAAGTCGTTGCGGATTTCCTCGCGCAGCCGTTCCACGGATTTTTCGCGGGCGGCGTCGCTTCCCTCAGGGGTGAGGTACTCCCCGATCATTGCGGTGGTGAATTTCCGCGGCGTGGTGGCCAACGCGTAGATGAGGCTGGTCAGACGCTCAGCCTTGCTCGGTCCTGAAGATTGCTTTGTGCTCACGAGATAACCCTAGCGATTTTTGGTGCTGACCGCAGACTTTTAAGACAGCTGTGGCCCCGAAGAAGTCGGGGCCACGGCTTTTTGCGTCAAGCGGTCTGGCTACTTGGTGCCCATCAGGTCAACCACGAAGATCAGTGCTTCGTTCGGCGCGATGGCGCCCGGGGCGCCGCGTTCGCCGTAGGCCAGGTGCGAAGGGATCTCCAGGCGGCGGCGGCCGCCGACCTTCATGCCCAGCAGGCCCTGGTCCCAGCCCTGGATGACCATGCCGACGCCGACCGGGAAGTCGAGGGTCGATCCGCGGCCCCAGGAGGAGTCGAACTCCTCGCCGGTGGACCAGGCGACACCCACGTAGTGGGCCTGGACGGTGGTGCCGGGGGTGACCTCGGCGCCGGTGCCCTCGACCAGGTCGGTGATGACCAGTTCGGTAGGTGCGTCGGTGCCCGGGAAGTCGATTTCCGGCTTGGTGCGGTCGTAGTTGCGTTCTCCGAACGACATATTCACGGCCTTTCTTGTGGTCGATAGGTGGCCTGCTGTTAGCCGGCCGCGGCGGATACCTCGGTCAATTCTACGTAGAACACCAGGGTTCCGGTGGGCGATCCGCTGGTAGAGGAATCACCGTAGGCCAGATCCGACGGAATGGTCAGCATGACCTTGGAGCCGGCCTTCAGTCCGGTCAGGCCCTGGGTCCAGCCCTTGATGACCTGGTTCAGGCCGAACTGAGTGGCCTCGGCGTCGAAGTTGCCGTCGAATTCCTTGCCGTCGGCGTAGGTGACACCCAGGTACTTGGCCTTGACCGTGGAGGTCTCGGTGGCGGCTTCGCCCTTGGTGCCTTGCTCCAGCACGTCGACGATCAGGCCCTTGGGCGCTTCGACGTCCTTCGGGATGGTGATGGTCGGCAGCTTGTCCTTGAAGCTGACGGTCGGCAGCTTGCCTTCCTTCTTCAGCGTCGCGGTTTCGTCCTCGGAGAGCTTGGCGCTGGCCGGGGTGGTGTTCTCGATGGTCATCACGATGATGCGTTCGGCGCGGCTACCCGGCTCCGGGGTCTTGGCAGCGCCGGTGGCATCGGTGCTCTCAATGGCGGAGTAGGCGACCCAGTCCCCGACCTTCGAGTCGATCAGCACGTTGTACAGCGCCGGCATGGTCTGCTTGAACTGGTCGTCCAGCACCATCGGGGCGGCCTGTCCGGTGAAGTTCTCTGCGGTGAGCTTGCCGTCAATGGTCTTGTAGAGGCCGGACTTCACCGAAATGGTGTCGCCCTCGTTGATCTCCGCGCCGTCTCCCTTGACCACGTTGACCGCTTCGTCCTTCTCGGTCAGGAAGGGGGCGTCGATGCTGACCTCGGGAGCGGTGCTGGCATCCTTGGCCGGGGTGACCTTGATGTCCGACAGGTCGCTGCTGGAGGACGAACCGCAGGCGGCCAGGGCGAGGATTGAAGCGGTGGCGGCTGCTGCCAAAACTTTGCGCACGAATCTACTTTCGTTCTTCTGTTTAATTCAAAAAATTGCGTGGCGAACCTGGGTGTCAGCGGAACGCGCTTGCATCCAAGCCTAGTTCCGCTTGCTGTGAAAAGTCTTTCCGCCAGCTCACTACACCGGCTGGCTCATGATCCGGATCAGCTCGTCGACCTGCGGATTGGTGGTCGCGAACGGGTCCTTGGCCAGCACGATGCCGCCGGCGCCTTCCTCGTATTTCATGTGCACCCAGTCGGCGCTGTAGCGCCGGCCGGTGGCGCGGGCAGCGCGGATGAACTTGGCGCGCAGCGCGGCGCGGGTGGTGGCCGGGGGGTTCACCACGGCGTCGCGGATCTGCTCGTCGGACACCACGGAGGTGGCCAGTCCGCGCCTCTTGAGCAGGTGGAACAACCCGCGGGCGGGATCGATGTCGTGGTAGGTCAGGTTCAGCTGGGCCAACCGGTGCGAGGAGAGCTCCAGGGAGTTCTTCTGCGCGTACCCGAGCAGCAGCTTGCGCTTGATGGCCCAGTCGATGTCGGTGTCGATGGCGGAGAAGTCCTGCGCCTCGATGGCGGTGAGCACCCGTTCCCACAGTTCGAGGATCTGCTCGACGCGGTCGTGGTGGGCGCCGTGGCGGGCCACGAATTCCTTCACCGCTTCGAAGAGCACCCACTGGATCTGCAGCGCGGTCGGCTCGTCCCCGCCCATCAGGCGCACGACGGTCTGGCCGGTGAAGTCGTGCGAGACCTGGCGGATGGAGCGGATGGGGTTCTCCAGGCGAAGGTCGTGGTAGATCTCCCCGGATTCGATCAGCCGCAGCACCAAGTCGGTGGCGCCGATCTTCAGCAGCTGGGTGGTTTCGCTCATCGTGGAGTCGCCCACGATCACGTGCAGCCGGCGGTGGTATTCCGCGTCGGCGTGCGGTTCGTCGCGGGTGTTGATGATCGGGCGCGAGCGGGTGGTCGCCGAGGAAACGCCCTCCCACATATGGTCAGCGCGCTGCGAGAACACGTACCGGGTCTCGTCGTCCACCTGCACCAGGTTGCCCGCGCCGCACAGCAGCTGCCGGGTGACCAGGAACGGGATGAGCATGTCGGCCAGACGCTTGAACTCGATCTTGCGCGGGATCAGGTAGTTCTCGTGGCAGCCGTAGGAGTTCCCGGCCGAGTCCACGTTGTTCTTGAACATGAAGATCTTGCCCTCATGCCCTTCCTCGGCCAGGTGGTCCTCGGCCTGGTCGACCAAGTCCAGCATCAGCGCCTCGCCGGCCCGGTCGTGGGCGATCAGCTGCAGCAGCTGGTCGCACTCCGCGGTGGCGTACTCCGGGTGGGAACCCACGTCCAGGTACAGGCGCGAGCCGTTCTCCAGGAAGACGTTCGAGCTGCGGCCCCAGGCCACGATCGGACGGAACAGGTGCCTGGCGGCGTCTTCCGGGGTCAATCGGCGTCCGTCGGACGGCACGTAGTTGAGCCCGAACTCGGTCTCCAGGCCGAAGATTCTGCGATCCACTGGAAAAGTACTTCCCCTCAGCTGCGGCGCCGGCGGCGCCTATGGATGGTGGCTGCAGCCCGTGGGGCTACTGGCCGCCCTTCTGCACGAAGCCGCGGACGAATTCCTCGGCATTGGATTCCAGCACCGAGTCGATCTCGTCGAGCAGGTCGTCCACGCCGGCGGACTGGCCGGTGGTGTTGACCTGGATCTGCTCGGCATGCTCCTGGGTCTCGTGCTGCTTGCGGGACGAAAAGCTTTCCTGCGTCATGGCCCTCTCCTTTGCTTCAAATGTGGCTGCCGTGAAATACGCACCGGCAGTGATTCTTATTCTGCTCGTTCTAGGCGCGCGGCGCCAACTTGTTGATGAACTCGTCGATCTCGAGGTTCGCGTCGAACAGCCGGCCCACGTCCTTGCGCGATCCGCCCAGCGGCTCGGAGAGGAACACGCGGTTCACCCTGCGGGCCCCGGGCACCGCGAAGGTCAGCGCGTCCCAGTTCGCCGCGATGACGTAGGGCGCGTAGCGCTGCAGCGTCATGCCGCGCAGGTAGGCGCGGGTGTCCTCCGGCGGGGCGGCGACCGCCTGGTTGATCTGCTCCTGGGTGAACAGCGTCTGCATGGCCCCGCGCGCGGCGAGCCGGTAGTACAGGCCCTTGTCCTGGCGCAGGTCCGCCCACTGCAGGTCCATCAGCCCGATCCGCGGATCGTCCAGGCCCAGGCCGTGGCGGTCCGCGAAGGAGGTCACCAGCCGGTATTTGGCGATCCAGTCGACCTGGTCGGCGGCCAGCATCGGGTCGCGCTCCAGCAGGTCCAGGATTCCCTCCCAGCGCTGCAGGATCTCGGCGGTGTCCGCGTCCTCGATGCCGCGCTGCGCGCAGTAGGCCTGCGCGGCCCGCAGGTATTCGCGCTGGATCTCGATGGCCGTCAGGCGGCGCCCGCCGCGCAGCCGCACCGCGGTCTTCAGGCTCGGGTCGTGGCTGATCTGCTGCAGTGCCGCCACCGGGTCCTCCAGTTCAAGCTTCGGCGCCAGGCCGGCCTCGATGAGGCTGAGCACCAGGTTGGTGGTGCCCACGCGCAGCAGCGTGGAGACCTGCCCGAGGTTCGCATCCCCGATGATCACGTGCAGCCGCCGGTACTTGTCCCAGACCGCGTGCGGCTCGTCGCGGGTGTTGATGATCGGGCGGTTGATGGTGGTTTCCAGCCCCACCTCCGCCTCGAAGAAGTCCGCGCGCTGGGAGACCTGGAATTCGGCGCGTTCCCCGAGCATGCCACGGCCCACGCGGCCGGCGCCGCAGAAGATCTGCCGGCTGGCGAAGAAGGGGGTGAGCCCGGCGACCAGGTCGGAGAATTCCACGGCGCGCGGCACCAGGTAGTTCTCATGCGCGCCGTAGGAGACCGACTTGTTGTCGGTGTTGTTCTTGTACAGCAGCAGCTGCCCGCCGCCCAGCGCCTGGGCCGAGGCCGCGGCCCGGCGCATGACCTCGTCGCCGGCCTGGTCCCAGAGCACCGCGTCGCGCGGGGAGGTGGATTCGGGGCTGGAGTACTCGGGGTGGGCGTGGTCCACGTAGAGCCTGGCCCCGTTGCCCAGCACCATGTTCATCACCACGTCGGTGGTGTCCTTCTCCTGGTACAGGGTCGAGCCGATGCGCGCGTCGTTGCCGGACAGCGCGATGGACTCCGCGGTCCAGATGCCCTCCTGCTGGGCCGGCTCCACGTCGGTGAGCTGGCTGGGGTGGGCGGCGGCGCGGTCCATGGCGAAGCCGCGCGCGTCCTGCAGCGGGGATTCGTCGGCGTAGTCCCAGCGCGCGCCTTGGACCCGCGCATCCCCCTGCGCCACCAGCTGGGCGTAGGAGTCGACGATCTGCGCGGAGAGCACCGTGGCGTTGGCCTTGGGCATGCCGGGGCGGATGATGCCGTATTCGGTTTCCAGCCCGACCAGGCGGCGGGCGCTCACTTGGCGGCCCGCTGGTTCACCAGCGAGCGGATGTTGCTGATCCGCTCCCCCTTGCGCCCGGAGATGCGGGCCCAGTCGTCCGGGTTGGTGGTGTTGGGCATGTCCTCGTGCTCGGCGAACTCCTCGCGCACCGCGCGCAGCAGGTACTCCATCTTCAGCCCGCGCTCGCCATCGGTGATCAGCGCCTTGATGGCATGCTTCTTCGCGCGGTCCACCACGTTGTGGATCACCGCGCCGGAGGCGAAGTCCTTGAAGTAGAGGATCTCCGAGTCGCCGGTCACGTAGGTGACCTCCAGGAACTCGTTGACCTGCGCGGTGGAGTACATGGCCTCCACCGTCCCGCGGATCATCCGATCGATGGTGGCCTGCGCGTCGGCGTCGGCGGCCAGCTCCGCGGCGTGGATCGGCAGCTGCGTGGTGAGGTACTTGCCGAAGATCTCCGCCGCGCCGGAGGCGTCCGGCCGGCGGATCTTGATCTTCACGTCCAGCCGGCCGGGGCGCAGGATGGCCGGGTCGATCATGTCCTCGCGGTTCGAGGCGCCGATCACGATCACGTTGTCCAGGCGCTCCACCCCGTCGATCTCCGCGAGCAGCTGCGGCACGATGGTGGTTTCCACGTCGGAGGACACGCCGGTGCCGCGCGTGCGGAACAGCGATTCCATCTCGTCGAAGAACACCACCACCGGGTCGCCGTGCAGCGCCTTTTCGCGGGCGCGGGCGAAGATCAGCCGGATGTGGCGCTCGGTTTCCCCGACGTACTTGTCCAGCAGTTCCGGGCCCTTGATGTTCAGGAAGTAGCTGCGGGTGCTGCCCGCCCCGTTGCGCTCCGCGGCGCGCTGGGCCAGCGAATGCGCCACGGCCTTGGCGATCAGGGTCTTGCCGCAGCCCGGGGGGCCGTAGAGCAGGATGCCCTTCGGGGCGCTCAGCCCGTGCTCGCGGTAGAGCTCCGGGTGGGCGAAGGGCAGCTCGACGGAGTCCTGGATCGCCTCGATCTGCGAGTTCAGCCCGCCGATGTCCGAGTAGGCGATGTCCGGGACTTCCTCCAGCACCAGGGACTGCATGTCGGTCAGGTGCACGCGGCTCATGCCCAGGCCGGTGCGGGAGTCCACGGTGAGCTGGTCGCCCACTCGCAGGTGCTCCTCGCGCAGCGGCTGGGCCAAGGTGATCACGCGCTGGTCGTCGGCCCGGGCCATCACCACTGCCTGGTGGTCCTCCAGCAGCTCCTTGATGGTGACCAGCTCGCCGGTTTCCTCGTAGCCCAGCCCGGCGATAACCACGAGCGCCTCGTTGAGCAGCACCTGCTGGCCCACGTGCAGCTTCTCGAAGTCCAGCAGCGGGGAGACTGTCACGCGCAGCTTGCGCCCGGAGTACATCACGTCCACGGCCTGGATCGCGGTGGATTCGATGCCCAGCCCGGGCTCGGGATGCCGGCGCGGGTGCTTGGCGGTGATGGTGGCGTAGCTGAAGGGGGCGTCGCCGTCGCGCTCCAGGGCTGCCTTGAGGGTGATGATCTGCTCGCGCGTGGTTTCCAGCAGCGCGACCAGCCGCTGGTTGTTCCCGCCGATCCCGGCCAGCTGCTTGTCCAGCGCCCGGTTCTTGTCCCGCAGCACGTTGACCTGGCGTTCGGTCATCTGCAGGCGCTGCGCCAGTTGCTGCGCTTCGAGGTTTTCGCTCACAATACATCTCCCAACACTTGTTCCCGCCGCCCGCGGCCACCGGAGCGTGCGGCTACTTCCATCGTACGGACAACGGCCCCGGGGACAGCGCCCCCGGGGCCGCTGGATCACCATATGAGATGAAGAATCTCAAATGGCGGACCGCCTGCCGCGGCTAGTCCTGCTCTGCGCCCTCGGCGTGGGCGGCCCGCACGCGCACCGACTGGTTCGCGTCGCGCGCGGCGCGGCGCAGCTTCTTGTCCGACAGCCCGCGCTCGCCCAGGGCCTGCGCGGTCCACTCGTTCTCGTCATGGTCGCGGGTCCAGGCGCTCAAGTCCTCGTCCGAGTAGGAGTGCTCCTTGATGCGCTTTGCCTTCGGGATGCCGTCCGCGGCGTCGGCCAGCCGGCGGGTGGTGATCAGGAACGCGGTGTGCGCGACCATCCGGTGGTCCGGGCGCACGGCCAGCCCGTCCACGTGCCAGCCGCGCACCAGGGTCTCGAAGCATTCAGGCTCGGTGAACTGGCCGGATTCGCGGATGGCCTCCACCACGCGGGACATCTGGGTCACCGAGGAGACGTAGTTGGTCCACACCCCGCCGGGGGCCAGCACGGTGGCGACCGCGTCCAGGCACTCCCAGGGGCTGAGCATATCCAGCACCACGCGGTCGATGCTGCCCGGCTCCTCCAGCTGGACCACGCGGTCCTGGAAGTCGCCGAGGGAGATCCGCCAGGCCGGGTGCTCCCCGCCGAAGACGGTGGAGATGTTGCCGCGGGCGATGTCCGCGAATTCCTCGCGGCGCTCGAAGGAGTGCAGGTAGCCCGCGTCCCCTACCGCGCGCAGCAGCGAGATGGACAGCGCGCCGGAGCCCACGCCGGCCTCGACCACGCGCGCGCCGGGGTAGATGTCGCCGAACTGCACGATCTGCGCGGCGTCCTTCGGGTAGACCACGGTGGCCCCGCGCGGCATGGACAGCACGAAGTCCTTGGCCAGCGGGCGCAGCGCCTGGTAGCGGAAGCCGTCGGCGTTCTCGATGACCGAACCCTCGGGCAGGCCGATGATGTCCTCGTGCGGCAGCACGCCCTTGTGGGTGTGGAACTCCCCGCCGGGCTGCAGGGTGATGGTGTTGATGCGGCGCTTTTCATCGGTCAGCTGCACGCGGTCGCCCACGCGGAACGGGCCGCGGCGGGCGTCGGCTCCGTGCGGGGCGGCGGCGGGCTGGGGCTGCTCGGGAGTCTGGCTCACGGTGTCGTCCTTCATTGGTTGGTGCTTGGAAGCGTTGGGGGTTATTTCCTGCGGCCGGTGACCGCGTTGACGATGTCGGCCTGGTGCAGCAGGCCGACCACGACGCCGCGGTGGGAGATCACCGCGTATTCGGCCGTGGGCACGCTGGCCAGGTAGTCGATCAGCTCGCGGCCGTCGGAGTCCTCGGCCACCACGGCGCCTTCGCCCAGCGCCCGGGAGACTGCCAGCGCGGGGACCTGTGCGGCGTGCGCCGGGTCGACCCGGGACAGCGCCGCCTCGTCGACCACGCCCACGGGCATGCCGCGCGGGTCGACCAGGATGACCTGGCCGCCGCGCTGGGCCCGGCGCAGGTGCACGTCGGCGACCGTCGCGGCCGAGGCCATGGCGCTGGCCGGCTGCATCAAGTCGGAGGCGATGACGGTGGGCAGGTTCAGCATCAGCTTGGAGTGGCCGATCAGCGCGGTGGTCGCCTGCCACATGAACACGGCGACCATCAGCCCCACCACGGCGGTGATGATCTGCACCTCCTGGCCGCGCAGGAACGGGAAGACCACGAAGAAGAACACCACCGCGGCGGCGATCGCCCGGCCCACCCAGGCCGAGGCGATGGTGCCCTTGTACTGCGATCCGGTCGCCTTCCAGACGATCGACTCGACCAGCCGGCCGCCGTCCAGCGGCAGGCCGGGCAGCGCGTTGAACGCGCCCAGCAGCAGGTTCGCGTACACGCCGAAGTCCAGCAGCAGCTCAAGGTAGATGTTCAGCTCGGCCAGCTGGCCGATCCCCCAGCCCAGGCCCGCCAGCGCGAAGTTGGACAGCGGCCCGGCCAGCGCGACCCAGAGCGAGGCGCCGGGGCTGGCCTTGAAGGAGCCGAACTGGGTGTGCCCGCCCATCAGGGTCAGCACGATGTGCGCGTCGGGCCATTTGAAGGCGCGCGCCACCATGGCGTGGGCGACCTCGTGCACCAGCACCGCCAGCGCGATCGCCACGGCGCAGGCGAAGCCCAGCAGGTAGGCGCCGGCCGCCGGGACCAGTGCGGTCTGCGAGAGCTGCACGCCCATCGAGACGGTGATCACCGCGGTGATGATGAACCAGGAGGAGGACAGGTAGACCGGCACGCCGCCGATCCGCCCGAGCTTGAGCCCCGGAGCCTTGTGCGTTTCTTCGCTCATGCGTTCACCTGGGCCAGCCAGGCGGCCATCACCCGCAGGTCGACCCCGGACAGCGAGTCCACCCGGCGCCAGGGCCCGGCGCCGGGATCGGTGGCGTTGGGGATCAGCACCGCGTGCAGGCCGGCGGCGCTGGCGGCGGCGATGCCGGGGGCCGAGTCCTCCAGGCCGATGCAGCGGGCCGGGTCCAGCGGCGCGCCCGCCAGCTCGGAGAGCAGCCGCAGCCCGCGCAGGTAGGGCTCGGGGTGCGGCTTGCCCCGGGAGACTTCCTCCCCGGTCACGGTGGCCTGGAAGATGCCCGCGGGCAGCAGCGGCAGCAGCTCGTCCACGACGCTGCGCTCGGACATGGTCACCAGCGCCTGCGGCACCCCGGCCGCGTGCAGCCCGGTGAGCAGTTCGAGGGCCCCGGGACGCCACGGCATCCGCTCGCGGATCCCGGCGGCCACGCGGGCGCCGAGCTTCTCGATGATCTCGCGCACGCCCAGCTGGACCCCGGCGGCCTGCAGCACCCGGGCGGCATCGGGCAGCGCGCTGCCGACCAGGGCATGGGCCTGTTCCTCGCTCCAGGTCCCGCCGTGGGCGGCCACCAGTTCCCCTTCGGCGGCGATCCAGTACGGCTCGGTGTCGATCAGGGTGCCGTCCATGTCCCACAGCACGGCGTGCGGGCCCTCGGGCGGCAGATTTGTGTCAAAGGCAAAACTGGTGCTTGGCATGAGTCCATTCTAGATGGAAGAGTGGGGCTAAGCCGTTGCGGCACCCCCGCAGCGGAAGCCCGAAACCTCACACGAAAACGGCAAGGGAGTCCCGGTTGACCGAGCAATACCACGCGCCGACGCTCAACGGCTTCATCGCGCGCGGCGGCCATGAGCGCCGCCCGGCGGTGCTCGTCGCCGCCTTCGAAGGCTGGAACGACGCCGGCTCGGCCGCCAGCGATGCGGTGCGCCGCATCCTCGACATCAGCGCCCCGGAGCACGTGGCGACCATCGGCCTGGACGACTACTACGACTACCAGTTCACCCGGCCCACCTCGAAGCTGACCGAGCGCGGCCGCGAGGTGCAATGGCCGCAGACCGATATCTACCGCATCGCGCAGCCGGCGGCCGACGCGGACCTGGTGGTGGTTCTCGGGGTGGAGCCGACGTTCCGCTGGCAGGGATTCTGCGCCCAGATCCTGCAGTACGCGGCCGCGCAGAATGTGCGCGCCGCGTTGACCCTGGGCGCGCTGCTGGCCGACGTGCCGCACACGCGCCCGGTGCCGACCTCCATGTCCAGCGACGATCCGGGACTGCAGGAGCACTTCAACATCACCGCTTCGGGCTATTCCGGGCCGACCGGCATCCCCTCGGTGCTGGGCATCGAGCTGCAGCGCAGCGGGGTCCCGACGATGTCGCTGTGGGCGCAGCTGTCCCACTACGTGGCGCAGGCGCCCAGCCCGCGCGTCCAGCTGGCGCTGGTGGAACTGCTCGAAGAGCTGCTGCCGGCATCGATCCCGGCCCAGCAGCTGCGCGAGGATGCGGTGGCCTGGAAGCTGGGGGTGGACGAGCTGGCCGCCTCGGATCCGGACGTTTCCAAGTACGTGCAGCAGCTGGAGGAGGCCACCGACGCCAGCGAGCTGCCCGAGGCCAGCGGGGAGACCATCGCCCGCGAGTTCGAGCGCTACCTGCGCCGCCGCGGCCGCTACCGCACCGACGGCCAGGGACCCGACTTCGAGATCTAGGATCACGAAAGCGGGCCCCGCAGCGGCGTCATTCGGCTACCTGAGCTTCAGGCCCAGCAGCGCATCCAGCCCGTCCACGACCAGCGACTCGCCCTCGCCGCTTCCTTCCGGCGCGGTGGCGGCCCACCGGTCGATGGCATCCAGCGCGGCCGGGGCGTTCAGGTCCTCGGCCATGCGCGCGCGGATGGCGGCCATCAGCGCGGTGGCCTCGGCCAGCCCGGTGCCGGCAAGGCGTGCGCGCCAGGCGGCGACGCGCGCGGCGGCCTGCTGAAGCAGCTGATCGGTCCAGAACCAGTCAGAACGGTAGTGCTGCGAGAGCAGCACGGCGCGGATGGCCACCGGCTCCACGCCGGAGGCGCGCAGCTTGGAGACCAGCACCAGGTTGCCCAGCGACTTGCTCATCTTCTCGCCGTCAAGGCCCACCATGCCGGTGTGCACGTAGGCCTGCGCCAGCGCCTTGCCGTCCACGGCCGCCGCGTGCGCCGCGGAGAATTCGTGGTGCGGGAAGATCAAGTCCGATCCGCCGCCCTGCACGGTGAACGGGGCGGGCAGCGTGCGCCGGGCGATCACCGAGCATTCGATGTGCCAGCCCGGGCGGCCCGCGCCCAGCTTGCCGCCGTCCCACGAAGGCTCCCCCGCGCGGGCGGCGCGCCACAGCAGCGGATCCAGCGCATCGCGCTTGCCGGCGCGGCCGGGGTCCCCGCCGCGTTCGGCGAAGAAGCCCAGCATGGTTTCGCGGTCGTAGCCCGAGACGGTGCCCAGCTTCCAGGCGTCGTTCTGCGCGGCGATCGAGTCGAAGTACACGTCGCCCTCCACGCCGTCGGCCCCGGCCGGCACGATGTAGGCCAGGTCCGCGTCCAGCAGCTGCTCGACCACCGGCACCAGCCAGTGGATTGATTCCACGGCGCCCACGTAGTGCTGCGGCGGGATCACGTTCAGCGCTTCCATGTCCCCGCGGAACAGCTCGATCTGCGAGGCGGCCAGCTCGCGCCAGTCCACCCCGGTGGCCTCGGCGCGCTCCAGCAGCGGGTCGTCCACGTCGGTGATGTTCTGCGTGTAGGTCACCGCGCGGCCTTGGTCCAGCCAGGTGCGGTGCAGCAGGTCGAAGGTGACGTAGGTGGCCGCATGCCCCATGTGGGTGGCGTCGTAGGGGGTGATGCCGCAGACATACAGGCTCGCCGGCTCGTTCGCCGTGGCCGCCTCCGCGGTGGCCCGGAGCGCACCGGATGAGGTGTCGAAGACCTCCAGGATCGGGGCCGAGCCCACGATGTGCGGTACTTCCGGGGATTTCCACGCGTGCACTGTTGTACATCCTTTCGCAGATGCGACGATTGAGTTCTTTAAGTCCAAGTCAAGCAGAGTTGGGTTTATTCCCGTTAACCGCGAAGTGTCCGTGAATCGCTTCACGGACACCTGCGGATCATGCGCCTACGGGTTGATCAGGCCCATTCCCAGCACGACGTACAGGCCCAGGCCCAGCAGGATGCGGTACCAGACGAAGACGCGGTAGGAGTGGGAGGAGACGAACTTCAGGAACCAGCCCACGATCAGGAAGCCGACCACGAAGGCCACCGCGGTGGCGAGGCCGGTCTGCGCCAGGGTGTAGACGCCGGGCTCGTCGAAGGACTTCACCAGCTTGTACAGGCCCGAGGCGAACACCGCGGGGATGGCCAGCAGGAACGAGTAGCGTGCGGCCGCTTCCCGGGTATACCCCATGAGCAGGCCCGCGGTGATGGTGCCGCCGGAGCGGGAGACGCCGGGGATCAGCGCCAGCGCCTGCGCGAAGCCGAAGAGGATGCCGTGCTTCGGCGTCAGCGTATCAAGGCTGCGCGTCTGGCGGCCGTAGTGGTCCGCGATGGCCAGGATCAGGCCGAAGACCACCAGCGTGGTCGCCACGATCCACAGCGAACGGAAGTTGGTGTCGATGTAGTCTTCCAGCAGCAGGCCGAGCACCGCGATCGGGATCGAGCCGACGATGATCAGCCAACCCATCTTCGCGTCCGGGTCCGAATGCGGGATCTTCCCCGCCAACGCCTTGCCCCAGGCGCCGATGATCCGCACGATGTCACGCCAGAAGAAAACGACCACGGCGGTCTCCGTGCCCAGCTGGGTGATCGCGGTAAAGGCCGCGCCGGGATCCTGGGCGTTGGGGAGGATCTCGCCGACGATACGCAGGTGGGCTGAGGACGAGATCGGGAGGAACTCTGTCAGGCCCTGGATGAGTCCAAGGAAAGCTGCTTCAAACCAATTCACCCCTCGACATTACTTCACCCGCCCGGTGCGCAGCGCACTGGAAACACCTGCGCGGGCAAAATTCATACCGTGGTCGTGCTCACTGGTCATCCGAAGGTATCGTGAATGGCAAAAGTTCGGAATACTGTTCATACAGCGCATCTTCGTAGTCTTCGAAGGCATCGGCGAGCGACCCGAAAGCCGTATCGATCGCGGCATCGGCCGATCCCCTGCTTTGGGAGACCACGGCCAGGTGTTGCTCCAAATGCGCGATGAGCGCCTGCAGTGCGTAGCTCGGATCAGTACTCATGGCATCACGCTACAACGCAATCATCCTTTCCGATAGGGGGTTCGATGCTTCAGGAAGTCATTAAGGCGCCGTTGCACCAGGAAAACGATTCTCGCTACGAGTACATGGTGATCACCGCTTTTCCCGGCGAGTCCAAGCATGTCGCTCGCGCAGCGCTGCGCGAGCATGCTGACAACGGCAAGTGGGAGCTGATGCGCACCTGCCGCTATGAGGGCGGCGCCTACAAGTACTGGCTGCGCCGGCGGGTCATGCGAGTCCAGAGCACGCTGTCTCCGCTGCCCTAGATTCAATGGCATCGCAGCCAAAAAACCCTGTTCTCCTGGCGCAAACAGGCGTAAAATGGATATATGTTCGAAGATCTAGATGTGTCTCGAAACTACTTCGAAGAGCTGCCGCCCGAGGGGTGGAGCTTCGAAGGCGCACCACGCCTTGACCCCTTCGACGCCGCGTTCATCAACCAAGCCCTGGATTCAACCAAAGCCTCGGACTGCATCACGGTCATCGAACAGGCCGAACGGCAGCAGGCTTTCTGGTCGTCCGTCCAGGCTCGCGCCGCGGCTCGCATCGATTCGCTCACCGGCTGCACCCCGGAGGACCATCCCGTCGACCAGGAGCGCGGCACCGCTCATATGGTCGCGATCGCCCGGCGTCGCTCGCAAAGCGGATCCATCGCCTATCTGCACTGCATGCGCAATCTCATTCCAGACATGCCATACCTGTTTTCGCGCTTCGAGGCCGGGGACCTCAGCGAGTCGCTGGTCCTTGCGATCATGGGTCCCCTTGACGACCTGCCCTCCGACGAACGCCGGATTTTCGACCGCATGTACGCGCACGCACCATCGCTTTTCGATTCCATGTCGACCAAGGCAGCTCGCGACTTCGCCCAGAAATACGTCGATACCAACCACAGCGAAGAGCAAACCCTGCGCATGGAGAAGAAGGCCCGCGACCGTTTTGTGCATATTCGGCCCGGCAAGGACTGCATGCTGGTCAACGCGCGCCTTCCCATCGAAGTGGGGCTGGCGCTGAAAAATGACCTGGAGTCCAAGGCCATGGCCGCCAAGTCCGCGGGTGACCAGCGGACCCTTGAGCAATTGCGGGCCGACGCGCTGGTCGGCACCGCCACCGGGGCTCCGCTTGACCGGCCATTGCCGGTGAAACTCCACATCAACCTCGTCATGACCGACAAGTCGCTCCTGCTGGGTGAGAACCAGCTGGCCGGCATCACTGGCTACGGAAGCATTCCCGCCGAATACGGCCGCCGCTTGGCCATTGCCTGGCAGGCAGCCGGCCCCGATTCGCCGGAAGAAGTGCTGGATCTGTTCAGGCGCCGCGTCGAGGCCCTGCCGATGCTCCGCCGGCTGTTCCTGGAACCCAACGGCCAGGATCTGGTCGCCATGGATTCGAAGGAACGCCTCTTCAAGGGGCAGCTGCGCCAGATGATTCTGCTCAGGGACCCGTTCTGCCGCACCCCGCACTGCAACAACACGCCAAGCCATGTCGACCACGTCATGCAGCATGCCAAAGGCGGCCAGACCGACTATTCAAATGCATCAGGCCGCTGTCCTGCCTGCAACCTGGCCAAGGAGACACCGGGCTGGGAAGAAGAGGTGGTCAGTGAGGCCCCGCACAAGATCCGTATCAGGCCCACCTCCGGGGTCGAATACGCCTCCACCAGCCCCACACTGGTTGGTCTGGTGCGGTTGGAGCAGCTCATAGGCGGCGACGGGCCTTTCATCCCTCCGGTTCCGGTGAAGAAACCGCCCGGACGCAGGAAAACCGCATCCAAGTAGCACCGAAGACTGAACAGACAGGCAGCAAGCCGGCCGTTTCCGCGCCGTTGTGCTGCCTGTCGCGCGTCATGACTCCAGCGGCCCGACCAGCCAGCTGGCCACGGTGTTCGCCGCGGATGCCGCATTCGACGGGTGGTACCAGCTGGCCTGCACGTCGCGATACAGCCTCTCGAATTCGCTGCCCCTGAAATACGCCCCGCCGCCAAGCAATTGGCCGGCGCCCTGGACGTTCTCCCGGGCTGTCTGCCCGGCCAGGGTCCGCAACGTGACCAGCTTCGGGAACCAGGCCGCACCGTGGTCGACGCCGGATTCCAGGTCTCCGGCCACGGAACGCTGCAGCGCGTCGAGGGCCAGCAGGCGCATCGCTGCGTCGGCCAGGATTCCCCGGGCCCGCACGTCCTGCGAATACTTCACGCCGTCATGGTGCACCCGCTGGCCCAGCGAATCCGCGGCAAGCTCCACCGCGCGCTCGGCGATGCCGACATACACGCTGGCGGTCAGCGTCAGGAAGGACGCGAAAATGCCGAAGACCAGCAGGTCGGGATTCGGGCCTGCCGGCAGCCGCGAATGCACCCAGGCCTCGGGAGCGGTGGCGGAGTCCAGTTTGGTGGTGTGCGACTGGCTCGCGCGCATGCCCAGGGTGTCCCAGTCCCCGAGCGAACGCACCCCGGCCCCGCGCTCGACGAAAGCGTGGACCAGCTCGCCGGAAACGGTGTCCTTCCCGAAAATCCCCAGGCGGGTGAACGCCGGCGAGAGCGAAGTGAAGATCTTGGTCCCGGTAAACGACACCGACCCGTCGGAATGGGTCACCGCGCTGGTCTTGGAGTCGAAGAGCACCGCGTCGTTGCCCGGCTCCGATATGCCGAACGCCATGACCTCGCCCTTGGCCACCCAGTCGATCACCATGTCCAGCCGGCGGTCGCCGCGGGCCGCCAGCAGGTGGGCCACCCCGGCCCAGACCTGGTGCATGTTCACCGCCAGCGCGGTGGCCGGCGCGGCCGAGGCCAGCCGCCGCTGCGCCAGGGCCAGCTGCTGGAAATCCCAGCCGAGTCCGCCGCGTTCGACCGGTACCAGTGCACGCAGGTATCCTGCCGCGGCCAGTTCCTGGAAGTCCTCCGCCGCGAAGCTGTTCTCCCTGTCGTAGTCGGCCGCCCGCCGGCGGAAACGCTCAAGCAGCTCGTCGCTGAGCACGGTTTCAATGGACAAGGTTTTCCTCCTGTGAATCCGGTGGTCTGGAATTCTGTGTATCAGTAGCTGCGCAGCAGGCCTTCGAGCACCCGCACGCCGAACTTGACCGAGTCGACCGGAACCCGTTCATCGACCCCGTGGAACATGCCAGTGAAATCGAGTTCGGCAGGAAGCTGCAAGGGCGCGAACCCGTAGCCGGTGATCCCGAGTGTCGCCAGCCACTTGTTGTCCGTCCCGCCGGACAGCATGTACGGAAGCACTACCGCCTCGGGGTCTTCCGCCAGCAGCGATTCGACCATGGAATCCACCAGCGACCCGGCGAACGGGACTTCCAGCGAATCCTGCTCGTGCACCATGGACAGCTCGACGTGTTCCCCGGCGAGCTCCCTGATTTTCGCCACCGCCTGTTCGTGCTCCTCGGGCAGGGTGCGGCAGTCGACCAGGGCTTCGGCATGGCCGGGAATCACGTTGTGCTTGTAGCCCGCGTCCAGGGCCGAGGGGTTGGCGGTGTTCTGCAGCGTCGCGCCGACGAACCGCGAGACGTTGCCCATGGCTTCCAGCAGCGGGGCCGGGTCCTCCTCGTTGAACTCCAGGCCCGCCAGCTCGGCGACGTTCTCCAGCAGCGCCCGGGTGGTTTTCGTGTACGACAACGGCCACTGGTGGCCGCCGATGCGCGAGACCGCGTCGGCCAGGCGCGTCACCGGGTTCTCGGTGTTGATCTGCGAGCCGTGCCCTGCCGTCCCGTGCGCGGTGAGCTTCAGCCAGGCGATGCCCTTCTCGGCGGTCTGCAGCATGTAGGCCCGGCGTCCGTTGATCTCCACGGAGAAGCCGCCGACCTCGCTGATGGCTTCGGCGGCGCCCTCGAACAGCTCCGGATGGTTCTGGACCATCCAGCCGGCCCCGTAGTCGCCGCCGGCTTCCTCGTCGGCGAAGAACGCGATGACCAGGTCCCGCCGCGGGACGATGCGCTGCCGGCACAGGTGGCGGACGGCGGCGATGATCATCGCGTCCATGTTCTTCATGTCCACCGCGCCGCGGCCCCAGATCATGCCGTCGATGACCTCGGCGCCGAAGGGGTCCACGCTCCAGTCCTCGGCGATGGCCGGGACCACGTCCAGATGCCCGTGCACGACCAGCGCCGGAAGCGAAGCGTCAGCACCCTCGATCCGCACCACGACGTTCGCGCGCCCGGGCGCGGACTCGTAGATCCGGGGCTTCAGCCCGACCTCTTCGAGCAGCGCGACGACGTAGCGCGCCGCCTCCAGTTCGCCGGCACCCTTGTTGCCGCCGTAGTTCGTGGTGTCGATCCGGATCAGGCTGCGGCAGACGTCGACCGCTTCCTCCTCCATGAGTTCTACAGCTGCAGGCTTCGGCATGGAAGGCCTTCCTCTCGCGAACGGGTGCTTGTGGGTTCAACACTAATGCGCAAAACGAATCCCGCAACAAGTGACACCACGTCAGCCTAGCCATGAAGCTGCCGGTAGGCCTGTCGGGCGCCCGGGTGCAGCGGCTGCCCCGCGGTGCTGACCAGGGTCTGCGGGGTCAGGTACTGGATGCCGGCACTGCTGTGCGGAATCAGCTCCTGGGCTCGCTCGACCAGCAGCCTGACCACCTGGCCGGCGGTCTTCTCGGGCAGGCTGGCCGGCGCCATCAGCAGGTTCGCGACGCCCAGGCTCTGCGCCTGGGCCACGCCCGGGTAGGTCCCCGCCGGAATCACCACCCGGTCGTAGAGGCCGGGATAGCGGGACCGCAGGCCGGGCAGCACGGCGGACAGGTCGAGCAGGCGCAGCTCCACGCGCGCGGCCAGCTCCGAGACGGAGCCCACGGGCATGCCGCCGAAGAGGAACAGCGCGTCGATCCGGCCGGATTCCAGCGCCGCGATCCCGGCGACGTAGCCCAGCTTGGCTTCCCTCGGCGAGGTCCCCGCGGACTTCAGCCCGGCCTGCTCCAGGATCCGCTGCCCGGTCACCCAGGTCCCGGAGCCGGCCGCGCCAGTTCCCAGCCGGCGTCCGGCCAGATCGGACAGCCCGCGGATGGGCGCGTCGGCCCGCACGATGCAGTGGAAGTAGTTCTGGTACACGCGGCCCAGGGCCAGCGGATTGCCCACATTGGCGCCGGCCCGGTAGTGCGCCACGGTGTCGGCCAGGGCCAGCGACAGCGAGGCCCGGCGCTCGGCCAGCAGGTGCAGGTTCTGCGCGCTGGCCTCGGTCTGCAGCGCGGACGAGTGCTCGGCGAGCCGGTAGCGGACCAGCGCCTGGGAGAGCAGCGTGGCGAATTCGAAGTACATTCCGCCGCTTTCGCCGGCCGCGATGTCCAACCGCTCATGGCGCGGTCCGGCGGCGCATCCTGCCAGCAGTCCGGCGGCCGGGGCCGCCAGGGCATAACCCAGCACCGCGCGCCGTGAAGGAATTCCCGTCATCTCAGGCCTGCTCCCCTGCGGTGCCGACCGTGGAGCCGGGGCCTGCCGCGAGCAGCCGCAGGGTCACCTGCAGTCCCCCGCCCTCCGGCGCCTGAAGGAGCAGTTCTCCCCCGTTGGCCCGCACCAGCCGGTCCACGATCGCCATGCCCAGCCCGGTGCCCGGCGACTGCCGGGAGGACTCGGCCCGCCAGAAGCGCTCGGCGGCCGCGGACAGCTCGTGCGCCGCGAGCCCCGGCCCGTAGTCGCGGATCACCAGATCCACGCTCCGGCCGCGGTCCTCAACCGATAGGTCGACCGGACGGCCCGAGGCGTACTTGAAGCAGTTTTCCAGCACCTCGGCGATCATCTGCTGCAGCTCGAAGCCGTTGCACTGCGCGCGGGCATCCAGGCTGCCGGGCGCATCCAGATCCAGCCTGAGCTGCATGCCGCGCTCCCGGGCCGCGACGCTCTGCCGTTCGACTTCCTCGGTCAGCAGCCGGGCCGGGACCACCGTGCCGAGCGCGGCCGGGGTGCCGGCGCTGCGCTCCGAGAGCCGGTGCTCGGCGCTGGCCAGGCGCAGCACCCCGTCCAGCAGCGTTTCAACACGTTCAAGCTCCCGTTCCACGGCGGCGACGCCCTCCGGTTCGGCCTGTTCCCCCAGCCGCAGCTTCAGCAGGTCGACGCGAAGCCGCAAGGCCGCGATCGGGTTGCGCAGCTGGTGGGAGGTTTCGGCGATCAGTTCGCGCTGCTGGGCCAGGCTGTCGGCGACGCTCTGCGCCATGTGCTGAAAGGACCGGGACAGCGCGCGCAGTTCCGGCGGGCCAGCTTCCTGCAGCGGCGTCGGGCTCTGCGTGGTGGCCAGCTCCGCCACCGCGTCGCTCAGCCGGTGCACCGGCCGCAGCACCCAGGCCGAAAGCCGCTCCGCGAGCAGCAGCATGCCGGCGCAGACGCTCAGCGACACCAGCACCACCGCGCCCCAGCTCTGCAGGATCGACTGCCGGGCGTCGTTGAGGTTGACCTCCATGACCACCGAGCCCAACACCTGGGTCGAGTTCCCGAAGGGGCGGGCAATCAGCGCGGCCTCCTCGGAGAACGGGCTGATCGGCTCGATCCCGGTCTGGTCGAGGTTCAGCGCGGCTCGGCGCTGCACGGCGCCCACCTCCGGATCCAGCGGATCGATGCCGCCGGAGGTGAACTGCAGCCCGCCCAGGCTGATCAGCAGCCCCTCGCCGAACAGCTCCGAGTAGGCGTCCATCTCCAGCTGGAGCTCCTCGTGGTCGGTGGCATCCTGCGCGTACGTGCCCAGCTCGACGAAGCGGTTCACCGAGGCGAGCCGGCTGAGCTGGATGTCCTGGGTGGTGTTCCGGCTGATGCTCTGCAGCAGCAGCATGCTCAGGATGGCCGCGATCAGGCACAGCAGCGAGCCGAGCACACCCAGCACACGGAGCCTCACGCGGCCACGGCCTCGATGCGGTAACCGACCCCGCGCACGTTGACGATCATGCCCGGCCTTCCCAGCTTGGCGCGCAGCCCGGTCAGGTGGACGTCGAGCGAGCGGGAAACCGCCATGAACGCATCGCCCCACAGCGAATCCAGGATCTGTTCGCGGGTGACGACGGAGCCGGCATGCTGGGCCAGCAGCGACAGCAGATCGAATTCCTTGGCGGTCAGCGGCAGCTCGCGCTCGGCCAGCCAGGCCTCGCGCTTGCCGGTGTCCACCCGCAGCTCCCCCACGGCCAGGACATCAGCCTCCGGCGCCTCCACCCTGGATCGGCGGGCGACCGCCTCGATGCGGGCCAGCAGCACGGCCAGGCCGATGGGCTTGACCAGGTAGTCGTCGGCGCCCTGGCGCAGGCCGCGCACCACGCTGCGTTCGTCGTTGCGGGCGGTGAGGATGACGATGGGCACGCCGGTGACCTGGCGCAGCTTGCGCAGGACCTCCAGCCCGTCCATGTCCGGCAGCCCCAGATCCAGCAGGATCATCTGCGCCTGCTGGTGCTGCAGCAGGGCGTCGGCCCCGCGCGCGACCCGGACCGCATCGTGGCCGGCGGCATTCACGGCATCGACCAACGCCATCGCCACGGCATCGTCATCTTCGACGACCATTAAATGCACGGTATTTCCTCGGATAAAGGGCTCTGAATTGGTCAATTCTATCAGCCGGGGGCCTGCGTGTTCTTTGGGTCACGTCCTTTCCTAAGGAAGTGTTAGTTCTTCGCATCCAGCTTGGCCGTAACCGCCATCACTTCTAGATTGGAAATGTTCTTCCAGCCCGCGGCCATTCAATGGTGAACTCCTGCTGCAGCGGCTGACCGAGGTGCCGGGCTGCCGCCCGGGCCTGATCGACATTCGTAAAGGACTGGCTCACATGTCAGAAAGTACGCGATCGCTGAATGCGGATCTCGACGGCGGTTCACCGCCGAAATGGAAAATCGTCGGCCCCGGTCTGGTGGTCGCCGCCACCGGCGTAGGCGCGGCCGACATGGTCGCCACCCTCGTGGCCGGCAGCCAGTACGGCTACGCGCTGCTCTGGGCGGTGGTGCTGGGCGTGATCCTGAAGATCGTGCTGGTCGAGGGCGCCGGCCGCTACACGCTGGCCACCGGCAAAACCATCTTCGAGGGCTGGCGCACGCTGGGACGCTGGACCACCTGGTACTTCGGCCCCTACATCATCATCTGGGGCTTCGTCTACGGCGCCACCGCCATGAGCTCGGCGGCCATGCCGCTGGCGGCGCTGTTCCCCTCGATCGACCTGAAGATCTGGTCGGTGCTGATGGGCTTGGCCGGTTTCGCCATGGTCTGGTTCGGCAAGTACAACTTCTTCGAGAAGGTCACCGCGGTGCTGGTGGGCGTCATGTTCGTCACCGTGGTCGGCCTGGCGGTCATTGCGGCCCCGAACATCCCGGAGATGTTCTCCGGCCTGATCCCGATGATCCCCGAAGGCGGCATCGTATACACCCTGGCCCTGGCCGGCGGCGTCGGCGGCACCATCACCCTGGCGGCGTACGGCTACTGGCTGCGTGAAAAGGGCTGGTACACCCCGAAGTGGATGCGCGTGATGCGCATCGACAACACCATGGCCTACGTCGTGACCGGCATCTTCGTGATCGCCATGCTGATCGTCGGCGCCGAGGTGCTGCGCGCCGCGGGCGTCGCCATCTCCGGCGGCGACAAAGGCCTGCTGGAACTGGCCGACGTGCTGCGCGAGCGCTACGGCGTCGTGGTGGGCAACAGCTTCCTCGTCGGCTTCTGGGCCGCGTCCTTCTCCTCGATCATCGGCGTGTGGAACGGCGTCTCGCTGATGTTCGCCGACTTCTGGGGCCACATGCGCAAGAAGCCGGCCGGCCACCCGGACACCATGACCGGCGGCAAGTACTTCAAGTTCTACGTGCTCTGGCTGACCTTCCCGCCGATGGTGCTGTTCCTGCTGGACAAGCCGATCGCGCTGATCCTGGCCTACGGCGTGCTCGGCGCCCTGTTCATGCCGTTCATGGCCGTGACCCTGCTCGGACTGCTCAACGGCAAGCGGGTGCCCAAGCAATGGGCGAACCGCTGGCACACCAACGGCGCCCTGGCCGTGACCGCGATCCTGTTCATCATCCTGGGTGGGCAGCAGCTCTGGAAGTCTCTCTCGCCGCTCTTCGGCGGCTAGCTCCCGGAGCCCCGAGGCCGCCGAACCATGTGCCCCCAAGCATGGTTCGGCGGCCTTTTTCCTTAACCCGGAGGCCGCCGGATTCGGCCCGCCGGCCGCCAACCATCCAGAATGGATCACATGGATATCACGCGTTTCGGAATTCTGGGGGCCGGCCGGGCCGGCACCGCACTGGCCCGGGTCGCCGCGGCAGAAGGGCTAGAGGTCCAGATCGCCTCCACCCGGACGCCGAGCGCGATGAAATACCACCTGGCGCAGTACGCCAACAAGGCCCAGGCGGTCCCTGCAGAGGACGTGGCGCAGGGTGTCGATCTCGTGGTGCTCATGGTGCCGCAGGAGGAACTGGACGACGTCGACCCGCAGGCGCTGGCCGGGACCATTCTGGTGGATGCCACCAACCGCTGGGAGGACGAACCGCTGCCGCAGTGGTTCGAGGACGGGCTGGAGGCAGGGCTGTCCAGCAGCGAGGTCATCGCCGCGCGTTTCGAGGGCAGCCGCGTGGTCAAGGCGCTGAACCACATCAGCCACTGGGACCTGGATGCGGACAAGGCCTCCCGGCGCGACGCCCAGCGCGCGTTGGGGGTCGCCTCAGATGATCTTCAGGCCGCCGAAGCGGTGGCGCAGCTGATCCGCGTGCTCGGCTTCGCACCGGTGATCCTCCAGAACCTGGCCGCCGGGCGGGCGCTGGAACCGCAGGGCCCGGTCTTCAACGAGGTGCTGGACGCGGCCGGCCTGCGCCGGCTGGCGGGCACCGGAGAATAGCCCCGGCAGGCAGGCGAAACCGGTTCCATCCAGTGGGACTGGGTCCCGGTGAGTCGAACGCGCACAGCTAATCTTCTGGTTACTTTTGGTCCGTTTCGAGAGGATGCCCACGCATGTCCGATACCAGCACGTTTAACATTTCCGCCAGCAGCATCAGCACCTGGGACTTCGAGGCCGACGTGGTCGTGGCCGGCTACGGCATCGCCGGGGCCACCGCCGCGATCGAGGCCGCCAGGGCCGGAGCCGAGGTGCTCGTGCTCGAGCGCTCCGGCGGCTGGGGCGGCGCCGCGTCCATGGCCGGCGGCTTCATCTACCTCGGCGGCGGCACGCCGCTGCAGCAGGCCCTGGGCTTCGAGGACACCGTCGAGAACATGAAGGACTTCATGAAGGCAGCCCTCGGCCCGGGCACCGACGATGCCAAGATCGACGCCTACTGCGAAGGCAGCGTGGAGCACTACAACTGGCTGGTGGACGCGGGCGTCGTCTTCAAGGAGTCCTTCTGGGGCCAGCCGGGCTGGGAGCCGCCCTACGACGACGGGCTGATGTACTCAGGCGGCGAGAACGCCGCCCCGTTCAGCGCTTTGATTCCCCCGGCACCGCGCGGGCACGTGCCGCAGATGTCCGGCAAGAAGACCGGCGAGCAGGGCGGCGGCTACATGCTCATGAAGCCGCTGGTCGAAACCGCACAGGCCCTGGGCGTGCGCGCGGAGTACGACCTGCGCGTGCAGGCATTGGTCATCGACGAAGCCGGGCGCGTCGTGGGCATCGGGGCCAAGCGCTACGGCGAGGATGTCTACGTGAAGGCCCGCCGCGGCGTGGTCCTGGCGATGGGCAGCTTCGCCTACAACGAGGAAATGGTCCGCGCCAACGCCCCGCGGATCCTTGGCCGCCCGGCCGCATCCATCGAGGCGCACGACGGGCGCGCCATCCAGATGGGCCAGTCGATCGGTGCCGCCACCGCCCACATGGACGCCACCGAGGTCGCGTTTTTCTGCGATCCGCAGCTGCTGGTGCGCGGCATCCTCGTCAACGGCCGGGGCCAGCGCTATATCACCGAGGACACCTACCCGGGCCGGATCGGACAGGCGACGCTGTTCCACCAGGAAAACCAGTCGTTCCTGGTCATCGACGAGCAGTCCTTCGAAGAAGGCTCGGCCAGCGAGACCTCCAGCCCGGAGCTGCTGATGCAGCCGACCTGGGTGGCCGAGTCCGCCGCTGAGCTGGAAGCCGAGATGGGGCTGCCGGCCGGCAGCCTGCAGGCCACCATCGAGCAGTACAACCGGTTCGCGGTGCAGGGCACCGATCCCCTGCTGGGCAAGAACCCGAAGTGGGTCAAGCCGCTTCAGGGCGCACTGGCCGCCATCGACCTGCGCCGCCGCACCGGAGGCTTCACCCTGGGCGGGCTGAAGACCGATACGGACTCCCGGGTGCTGCATGTTTCCGGCGAACCGATCCCGGGCCTGTTCGCCGCGGGGCGCTGCACCTCGGGAGTCTGCGCCGGAGGCTACGCCAGCGGCACGAGCCTGGGTGATGGAAGCTTCTTCGGCCGCCGCGCCGGAATCAGCGCTGCGCAGGAGGCACGTGTCCACAATGGACTGGCGGCGGCGCAGGGAGCCAGCGCCTGATTTCGAAGAGCGGATCAAGCGGCCCGGCTCGCGACGAGCCAGGCCGCTGATGCCGGTCGCAGCGGAGGATTGGGTCCCAAGCCTTTTTGGCTCCGTCTACATGCATATAAAAAATCCCCGGTTGACCGAAGTCAACCGGGGATTTACCTGTGCGCGAAAGGGGACTTGAACCCCTACCCTCTATTCGAGGACCAGCACCTCAAGCTGGCGCGTCTACCTATTCCGCCACCCGCGCAGGTTGTCTGTTGCTCGCGTTGTTATCGCTGGCAACGAAGTAAAACTTTACCACCGCCTTCGCGTGAATTCCAATCGGGCGCCACTTGGCCCAAAGAGGTCGAAAATCCCGGAATTTCGCGGAATAATCGCGGTTGAGTAGGCAGTTTCAGCGATCTCGGGGCAAATTCGTGTCAAGGGTCACAACATTTTCGCCTGAATTGCCGGTTTTACTCGCTTGCGGACGTAAGCTGGCAGCGATTCCAGCAATCCACCACACTCGGGCCCGGGAGCGAGCGACATGAACGGACACCACGACAAGCCAGCCATGCCCGATGTGTCAGGCATGCTTCCCTTGGACGACGGGCACCAGATGTATTGGGAGCAATGGGGCAATCCCGACGGCCAACCGGTGCTGTACCTGCACGGCGGGCCGGGCGGGACGCTGGGTGCGAGCGGCTATCGCCACCGCTGGGACCTGGAACGAACCCGGCTCGTCACTTTCGAACAGCGCGGCTGCGGCAGGTCAACCCCATCGGCCGCCAACCTCCTGGTGCCGCTGTCGGATTTCACCACGGCCAAGCTCGTGGGCGACATCGAACGGCTGCGCAGCTCATTGGGCATCGGGCAATGGGTGCTCAACGGCGTCTCGTGGGGTTCCACCCTCGCGCTGGCCTACGCCCAGGCCCATCCCGAACGGGTATCGGGGCTCGTGCTGTTCGCGGTCACCGCTACCAGCGAGGCCGAAGTCCGGTGGATCACCGAGACCGTCGGGGCGGTCTTCCCCGAGGCGTGGGACGAGTTCGCCAGCTTCGCCGAGATCCACCACCCCGCCTACACCCGCGGCGCCGGCCGCATCGTCCAGGCCTACGCCGATCTGCTCGCCGCGCCCGACGCGCAGCTGCGCGATGCGGCATCGCAGGCGTGGGCACTGTGGGAGGATACGCATGTTTCGCTGGGCCGCGAACCCGTGGTGCGCGACCCGCGCTGGGACGATGCCCGATTCCGCCAGGCCTTCGCGCGGCTCACCACGCATTTCTGGTTGCACGCGGGGTTCAACGACCCACCGCTGCTGGAGCGGATGGACCGCATCGAGCACATTCCGGGGATCCTGGTCCACGGCCGGCAGGATATTTCCAGCCCCTTGCGCACCGCCTGGGAGCTGCATCGCCACTGGCCCGGATCGCAGCTGGTGATCTGCGAGAACGACGGGCACGGAGGCACGCAGATGGCGGCCCACTGGGAGTCCGCCAACAACACGATGCTCGATTGGCTCAGTTGATAGCATCAAGGGTAGGCCGTTGCCGCGGCCGGTTCGTTCGTTAGGAAATCCGGAGTCCTCCGATGCGCATTGCCATGCTCTCCCTGCACACCTCGCCCATGCAGCAACCCGGGTCGGGCGACGCCGGAGGCATGAACGTGTACATCCAGAATTTGTCCTTCGCGCTGGGCGCGCTGGGGCACGAGGTGCACATGGTCACGCGCACCGCCGCGGACTCCGAATCCCAGCAGGTCGCCGAGGGCGTATGGATGCACCAGGTGCAGATCGCGGCGCACCAGCAGCTGGGCAAGGAAGAGCTGCCGCAGATCATCGATCCGGCGGCGGCCGCGATTTCCGAGCACTTGCACGGCCTGGACATCGACATCATCCATGCCCACTACTGGCTCTCGGGCATGGTGGGCCTGCAGCTGGCCCGGGAATTCCGCGCCCCGCTGATCCTCTCGATGCACACCTCGGCCGCCGCGAAGGAATTCGAATCCGGCATCCCGGAGCCCGGGCCGCGCAAGCAGGCCGAGAAGCAGCTGCTGGCCGAGGCCTCGCGCATCATCGCCAACACCCCGGTGGAGGCGCGCCAGCTGGCCCGTTTCTACGAGGTGGACCGGCAGAAGCTGGATGTGGTGCTGCCCGGGGTGAACCACCGGATTTTCCATCCCGAGCAGGACAAGCTCTGCCGCCCGCTGGGCCCCGACGACCTGCACCTGGTGTATGCCGGACGGCTGCAGCCGCTCAAGGGCGCGCATGTGATGCTTGAAGCCATGGGCCTGGCCCGGCGCAGCCACCCGCAGCTGCGTATTACCGCCTCGCTGTTCGGGGCGCGCTCCGGCAGCGCCGACTACGACCTGCAGGCGCTGGTGGAACGCGAGGACCTCGCCGACCTGGTGCGCTTCTTCGACCCGCTGAAGCCAGCGCAGCTGGCGGCGGTGTTCGCCAATGCCGACGTGGTCGCCGTGCCGTCGCTGTCCGAGACCTTCGGGCTGGTCGCCGCCGAAGCGCAGGCCTGCGGCACCCCGGTGCTGGCCAACGCGGTCGGCGGGCTGGGCTACGCGGTGCGCGACGGACGCTCGGGATGGCTCATGCCGGAACCGGACCCGCAGCTGTGGGCGCAGAAGCTCGTCGAGCTGGCCGAAAACCCGAAGCTGGTCACCCAGGCCGGGCACGACGCGCTGGAGCACTCCGGGGAGTTCACCTGGGAGCGGGCCGCGGTCGCCTCGCTGGCCAGCTACCGCATGGCGCAAAGCGCACTGATCGGCTGATTTCCCCGCAAAAAAAGCGAAGGTGCAGGACCTTTATGGTCCTGCACCTTCGCTTGGTGTCATGCCTGCGTTTGAAGCGTCAGCTCGAAGTGCGGTTTGCCCTTGCGGGGGCTCCACGCCGCCACCTCGAAGCCCGCCTCCGTGCGGGTGAACGCCAGGTCGACGCCGGCCGGCAGCACCACCGGGGTCTTGAACTCGATGCTCCACCGGTACTCGCCGGCCGCCGGCTCGATGCCGGACAGGGCGCGGGCGGCCAGGTAGATGCCGTGGGCGATGGCCCGCGGCATGCCCAGGGCCTTGGCGCTCAGCGAACTGAGGTGGATCGGGTTGTAGTCCCCCGCCACCGCCGCCCAGCGCCGCCCGGTCCCGGCATCCAGCTTCCAGGAGGCGGTGCGCTGCGGCGGCTCGAACGCCGCATGCACCGACTTCTCCGGAACGAAGCCTTCAAGCTTGACCCCCTTGGCCAGGAAGGTGCTGCGCAGCTCCATCCGTTCCTGCCCGTCCACCACGATGCGCACCACCAGGTCGAAAGCCGCGCCCTTGGGGTGGGCGGCCAGGTTCTCGCTGAATACCTCCACGTCGAACACCTCGTCCTCGGCCAGCGGGCGGTGCACTGCCACCTGGTTGCGCAGGTGGATCATGCCCAGCAGCGGCAGCGGGAAGTCGGCGCGCAGCATCAGCGACATGGCCAGCGGGAAGGCCAGCGAATGCACGTAGAGGCTGGGCAGCACCCCGTTGGACGGGGCGCCGACCGCGCGGCGGAACGCATCCAGCCCACCCGGATCCGCCGCGGCCGAGCGGTGGACCAGCACCGTGGAGGGCAGCACCGGGTTGCGCCCCTTGCGGCCCAGGGTCTTCACCGCTTTGGCGTAGACCGAGCCCATGGACGGGATCTGCGCGACCAGCTCGGCGCCCATCTAGGCACCCACCAGCGATTGGCCGCACACGCGCAGCACCTGGCCGTTCAGGCCGGCGGCGGCGTCCGAGCCGAGGAAGGAGATCGCCTCGGCGACGTCCTGCGGCAGCCCGCCCTGCATCAGCGAGGGCAGCACCATGCGGGCCACGGTGCGGGTGCCCAGCGGGATCTTCGCGGTCATCTCGGTTTCAATGAAGCCCGGGGCCACCGCGGCGATGGAGCCGCCCTGTTCGGCGAACAGCTTGGCGCTGGAGCGCACCATGCCGATCACCCCGCCCTTGGAGGCGGCGTAGTTGGTCTGCCCGCGGTTGCCGGCGATCCCGGAAGTGGAAGCCAGCGACACCACGCGCAGCCCCGGCAGCTTGGCGGCCAGGAACACCTCGTTCATGCGCAGCTGCGAGGCGATGTTCACCGCGATCACCGAATCCCAGCGCGCCGCGTCCATGTTGGCCAGCAGCTTGTCGCGGGTGATGCCGGCGTTGTGCACCACGATGTCCAGCGAGCCGTGGCGGCCGATGGCGTGGTCCATGATCTGCTGGGCGGCGTCCTTCGCGGTGACATCCAGCTGCAGGGTGGTCGCGCCGATCTGGTTGGCCACCGCGGCCAGCGCCTCGCCGGCGGCCGGCATGTCCACCACCACCAGCTGGGCGCCGTCGCGGGCCAGGGTGCGGGCGATCGAGGCGCCGATGCCGCGTGCGGCCCCGGTGACCACCGCGACCTTGCCGGCCAGCGGCTTGCGGAAATCCTGAGGCAGCGCGCCCTCGGTGGTGCGCACGGTGAGGAACTGGCCGTCCATGTAGGCGCTGCGGCCGGAGAAGAAGAAGCGCAGCGCGCCCAGGGTGCCGGGGCTGAGCAGGTCGGTGCCCTCGTTGAGCAGGATGCCGTTGGCGGTGGCCCCGCCGCGCATTTCACGGCCCAGCGAGCGCATGGCGCCGTCGATGCCCTGGCGCACCGCGGCCAGGGCCGGTGCGTCGGTGTCCAGCGCCGGGCGGGAGATCGAGACCACGCGGGCCCCGGGCACCAGCTGGCGCAGCGCCGCGCCGGCGGCGAGCATCAGCGCAGAGAGCTGTTCGGGGTGGGTGAGCTCGTCGAGCAGCAGCACCAGCCCGCCTAGCTTGGCGTCCCCGGCGTCGTGGCGGCGCACGTCCAGGTCCCAGGAGACCAGCGTGTCGCTCAGTTCCTGGGCGCGGGCCGAACTGCCCAGCACCAGCACCGGGCCGGGCAGCAACGGGGTGGTTTCGCCGTAGCGGCGCAGCCGCGGCGGGCGCGGCAGCCCCAAGAGCTTCGCGAGCTTCTTGGTCATGCCGGTGTTGACCAGTTCCATGTACTTGTCTGCCATTACTTGCGTGCCTCCACAATCGCGACGACTCCCTGGCCTCCGGCGGCGCACACCGAAATGAGTGCGCGGCCGCTGCCCTTTTCGGCCAGCATCTTGGCGGTGCTGGCGATGATGCGCCCGCCGGTGGCGGCGAACGGGTGCCCGGCCGCCAGCGAGGAGCCGTTCACGTTCAGCTTGCCGCGGTCGATGGCGCCCAGCGGCGCATCCAGTCCCAGCTTCTCACGGCAGAACTGCTCGTCCTCCCAGGCGGCCAGCGTGGCGAGCACGGTGCCGGCGAAGGCCTCGTGGATCTCGTAGAAGTCGAAGTCCTGCAGCGAAAGGTTGTTGCGCTCCAGCAGCCGCGCGGTGGCGTAGGCCGGGGCCATGAGCAGGCCTTCGGCGCCGTGCACGAAGTCCACCGCGGCGGCTTCGAAGTCCACGAAGTTCGCCAGCATCGGCAAATCGTGCGCGGCGGCGAAGTCCTCGCTGCCCAGCAGCACCGTGGAGGCGCCGTCGGTCAGCGGGGTGGAGTTGCCGGCGGTCATGGTGGCCGCCTCGCCCAGGTTCTTGCCGAAGGCGGGCTTGAGCTTGGCCAGCTTCTCCAGGGTGGAGTCGGCGCGAAGGTTGTTGTCGCGGCTCAGCCCCTTGAACGGGGTCAGCAGGTCGTTGAAGAAGCCGCGGTCGTAGGCGGCGGCCAGGTTCAGGTGGCTGGCCAGCGCCAGCTCGTCCTGGGCTTCGCGGGTGATGTTCCAGGCCTTGGTGGTCAGCGCCTGGTGGTCGCCCATGGACAGCCCGGTGCGCGGCTCGCCGGTGCCCGGGGCGCTGGGCGCCAGGTGCGAGGGGCGGATCTTGGCCAGCGCGGCCAGCTTGGCCTTGGTGCTGCGGGCGCGGGAGAGTTCCAGCAGGATGCCGCGCAGCGATTCGGAGACCGCGATCGGCGCGTCCGAGGTGGTGTCCACGCCGCCGCCGATGCCGGATTCGATCTGGCCCAGCTTGATCTTGTTGGCCAGCGAGCCGATGGCCTCCATGCCGGTGGCGCAGGCCATCTGCACGTCGTAGGCGGGGGTGGCGGGGTCCAGCGAGCTGCCCAGCACGGATTCGCGGACCAGGTTGAAGTCCTTGGAGTGCTTGAGCACCGCTCCGCCGGCGACGGCGCCGAGGCGTTCACCCTGCAGGCCGAAGCGCGCCACCAGGCCTTCCAGCGCGGCGGTGAACATGTCCTGGTTGGAAGCGTTGACGTAGGCGGTGTTGGAACGGGCGAACGGGATGCGGTTCCCGCCGATGATCACTGCATTGCGCACTGAGGGCTGGCTCATCTGGGTTGAACTCCTACAGAGAATTTGATGTGACAGGTATTACTGTAACCAAGAGTACATGATACTGTGAGTAACGTGAACAAGATCACCGAAGTATTCGACCCGGCAGCCGACGGCCGCGCATCCCGCTGGGAGGCGCACCGCACCGCCCGGCACGAGGAGCTGCTCAGGCTCGCCCGCAAGGCGGTGCACCAGCTCGGCCCGCAGGTGTCCATCCAGGAGATCGCGAACCACGCCAAGACCTCCAAGCCGGTCTACTACCGCTACTTCGGGGACAAGGAAGGGCTGCGCCAGGCGCTGGGAGCGATGGTCATCACCGACTTCCGCCAGCGTGTGATCGCCGCGGGCCTGGCCAAGCAGGACGAGGCCAGCGCCTTGCACGCAATGGTCACCGCCTACCTGGAGCTGGCCGCGAACTCCCCCAACCTCTACTTCTTCGTCACCGCGGTCCCCCGGGACGCGGCGGCCGGGGCCCCGGCCTCCGGCGGCGACGACGCCTCCGGCGCGCTGAACGACTTCTTCGAGGAGATCACCTCGCTGATCGCGCAGCGCCTGACCAGCTTGCCGGCGGCGGCCGGCGCGACGGCCATCAGCCTGTGGCCGCGCGCGGCCCTGGGCATGGTCCGCGCCGCCGGCGAGCAATGGCTGCGCCAACCGGGCTCGCCGGACAAGCCCAGCCTGGCCGCGCTGGCCGACGAACTGACCAGCTGGCTCATCTACGGCATCGCCGCAACCCGCTAGCAACCACGCCACCAACTTTGTGCAGAGAACGAAAGGTAACGACATGAGTGAGACCCGCATCGACGTCAACGCCCTGGCCGAGCAGCTGCTCGGCCCCTACGCCGAGGTCCGCAAGGCCTCGCGCGCCCGCGCCGCCCGCCCCGAGCTGCAGCGCGACCCCTCCCTGCCGATGGACGCGCACCGCGCCCGCGTGCTGGAGCAGCTGGGCATCCTGGTGCAGGAGCAAGCAGTGCAGCGCGCCTTCCCGGCCGAATTCGGCGGCCATGACGACCACGGCGGCTCGCTGGCCTCCTTCGAGGAGCTGGTCGCCGCCGACCCGTCGCTGCAGATCAAGGCCGGCGTGCAGTGGGGCCTGTTCGCCGGGGCGATCCTGCACCTGGGCACCGCGGAGCACCACGCCCAGTGGCTGCCGGATGCCATGAGCCTGAAGACCCCCGGCGCCTTCGCGATGACGGAGATCGGCCACGGCTCGGACGTCGCCGCCGTCGCCACCACCGCCACCTATGACGAGGACACCGAGGAATTCGTCATCCACACCCCGTTCAAGGCCGCCTGGAAGGAATTCCTGGGCAACGCCGCGCTGCACGGCAAGGCAGCCACCGTCTTCGCCCAACTGGTCACCAAGGGCGTCAACCACGGCGTGCACTGCTTCTACGTGCCGATCCGCGACGAAAACGGCGAATTCCTGCCCGGCGTGGGCGGCGAGGACGACGGCCTGAAGGGCGGGCTGAACGGCATCGACAACGGCCGGCTGCACTTCACCAACGTGCGTGTGCCGCGCACCAACCTGCTCAACCGCTACGGCGACGTCGCCGCCGACGGCAGCTACACCTCCCCAATCGCCTCCCCGGGCCGCCGCTTCTTCACCATGCTGGGCACCCTGGTCCAGGGCCGCGTCTCGCTGGACGGCGCCGCCACCAGCGCCTCGAAGATCGCCCTGCAGATCGCGGTGACCTATGCCAACCAGCGCCGCCAGTTCAACTCCACCTCGGACACCGAGGAGACCACGCTGCTGGATTACCAGCGCCACCAGCGCCGCCTGCTCACCCGCGTGGCCCGCACCTACGCCTCCTCCTTCGCGCACGACGACCTGCTGGACAAGTTCGACGCGGTCTTCTCCGGCCGCGAGGACACCGACGAGGACCGCCAGGACCTGGAGACCCTCGCCGCGGCGCTGAAGCCGCTGAGCACCTGGGACGCGCTGGACACCATCCAGGAATCGCGCGAGGCCTGCGGCGGCTCGGGCTACATGGCCAAGAACCGCTTCAACCAGCTCTACAACGACCTGGACATCTACGTCACCTTCGAGGGCGATAACAACGTGCTGCTGCAGCTGGTGGGCAAGCGCCTGCTCACCGACTACGCCTCGGAATTCCGCAAGCTGGATACCGGCGCGGTGGCCCGCTACGTGGCCAAGCAGGTCGGCAGCACCGCCCTGCACCGCTTCGGGCTGCGCGGCGTGGGCCAGTCCTTCGCCGACGTGAGCGACGAGCGCAAGAGCGCGAACTTCTTCAAGGACCCGGCCAACCAGCGCGCGCTGCTCACCGAGCGCATCAACGCCAAGGTCGTCGAGGTCGCCGGCGCCCTGCGCGCGGCGGGCAAGGATCCGGTGAAGGCGGCCAACGCCTTCAACAAGAACCAGGACCTGCTCATCTCCGCCGCCCGCGACCACGGCCAGCTGCTGCGCTGGGAAGCCTTCACCGCAGCCCTGGCCAAGATCCAGGATCCGGCCACCAAGGAGGTGCTGACCTGGCTGCGCGACGTCTTCGCGCTGAGCGTGATCGAGGACGACCTGGGCTGGTTCCTGGCCAACGGCCGCCTGTCCATGCAGCGCGCCCGCACCCTGCCGGAGTACGTCAACCGGCTGCTCGCCCGCCTGCGCCCGCACGCCCAGGACCTGGTCGACGCCTTCGGCTACACCCAGGAGCACCTGCGCGCGGAGATCTCCTCCGGAATCGAGGGCCAGCGCCAGGACGAGGCGATGGAGTACTTCCGCCGCCTGCGCGCCAGCGACAACGCCCCGGTCAGCGAGAAGTCCCTGCGCAAGAGCGGCGCCAAGGCCTAGCCTGATCCGCCGAACCTCGTGTATGCCTGCGGGCCCCGTTGTCCTCCCGGATAACGGGGCCCGCACGTGCTTGGGCAGTCTGCGCTGCGCCTGCCAGTTCACCAATCGAGGACAGCACTGCTGCTGGCGAAAGAACATCGGCACGAGGAAATTCTGGAGCATAGTTTCCAAAATCCCCTCGGGACCGGCTGGATCTCGTCGTGGCGTGCCTGTTCTAATGCTTCCAGCGCCACGATGGGTGCATCTTCACGACTGACGAGTGAATCTGCGACATCATCATCTGTGTAGAGTTCTTCCGCAATCCTCACGGCTTCATTGGGGTCCTCGATACCCAACGCGGCAACCAGAAAGCTGATGTCTTCCATATCGCGCTGCCTGGCTGAGAGGCCTCAACATCCCGCGTAACTCTCCTACTGTGGCCTGACAGTGCTATGGGTGCTCCCCCCGACCAGTCGGATCGTTGTGGCCAGGGCGGCGCTTTCAAGCCGACGGATAAGCTCCCTGAGGAGCCCGCGGATCTCTTCCAGAGTCAGTTCACGACTCAAGCGGCCTCCAGCGAATTGTCCTTAATGAAGATATTGAAATCTGCAAACTTCTTTGGGGTCCGTCTTATCGTCAGATTTCGAAATGCCTCACCCGTCGTCCGGGTGTCGTCACCGGGGAACCAAGGCTGCGGTAATTTCGCTCCCCCACCGTGGCACATGCGGCAAGTTGCCCTCCATAACAAGTCGCACTCCAGCGGCAAGCAACGCATCAAATTTTGCGCTTCCCGTGGATTCAGGTTTCTTCAAACGTTGCGGGCTCATTGATTTCAGGCGCTTGAGCGCGTCCATGGCGATCCGCAAGGTGGACTCACGTTCCCCTTGAGAAAGTTCTTCAGCTATATCCTTGGCAACTTGGTCCAAGACCATCTGGGGTGAAGGATCAGGAGCCCCCCAATGAATCCCCAGCGAACTGGCGACTTTGAGCGCAGGACCTAACTCAAGTGAGTTCTTGCCGGATTCCAAATCGCCAATGAACTTCCTCGAAAGCCCATTAAGGTCCGCTAGCGCTTGCTGACTTAGCCCTCGTTCAATGCGCGCACCGCGTGCCGCAGCGCCGAGCGCCTTTGCTGAATCGATGGTTTTCATGAATACGTTATGTCGCCGATCGGATACAAAATGAATCGGATCGTGGATTGCTTATAAGCGCTGCGAACAGGATTCCTGACGCGTTCACTAGAGACGATAGGCCCCATCCCCGCACCGAAGACACACCCGACGATGCAAGGGAGTTCGGAGGCCATCATCCGAGCCGACCAGGCGCTCTTGCCCTCAGTGCTGCGCCAGCCGTTGAGCCAACGCGATGGTCAGCCCCTCGGGCCCGCGGATGTAGGCCATGGACCAGATGCCCTCGTATTCGCCGATACCCCCGATCAGCCCGTAGCCGCGCTCCTGCAACCGGCTCACCAGCAGGGGCAGGTCCTCCACTTCGAAGGCCAGGCTGCGCAGTCCCAGCTCATTGGCCATCGCCTCCGGCTGCCCGGGGCCAGGAGCCGGGCGGTCGAAGCTGGACAGTTCGATGCAGACATCGGTTCCGGGCACCGCGAGCATCACGATATTGGTCCGCGAATCCGGGATGCCGCAGACGGTGTCGAGGAACTCCCCCTCCATGCCTTCCTGGCTTCCTTGGACTTCCAGACCCAGCTCCACGAAGAACCCGGTCACCGCTGCCAGGTCCGACACCGTGACGCCGATATGGTCGAACCTCTTGATCTGGGGTATCGGTGCATGGCTCATGGCTCTTCCCTCTCCACGGGGTTTCCGGTACTTTAGGCGCAGGTTATTGCGCCTCATGCTACGCCCGCGGTGCGGCGGGTCCAAGCAGATTCGGTGGTTCCCAGACGAGAAACAGGCAGGCATCATGAGCATCGAGATCTTTTCGGCGGATGCCGAGCGGTTGAACGACATCCGGCAGATTTTCGGCACCACCGGCGACCCGTCTTGGTGCAAGTGCCAGTACTTCATCGACGAGAACTGGAACCAGGGCGCCGACGCCAACGATCTGGCGCTGCAGACGCAGGTCTGCACCCGACAGGTCCCCGCCGGTCTGGTGGCCTACGCGGACGGCGAGCCCGCAGGCTGGGTGCAGGTCGGGCCGAGCACCCGCTATCCCCGGTTCAAGCCGCGGGGCCACCAGGCGGCGCACTCGATCTGGGCGCTGACCTGCTTCGTGGTCCGCGACGGCTATCGAAAGCGCGGGGTCGCCCGCGAATTGCTGCGCGCGGCGATCGGGCATGCCCGAGATGCAGGGGCCGAAATCCTGCGCGCCCGACCCACCGACACGGAGATCACTGCGAAAGACAGCGCCGGCCTGTTCACGGGCGTGCTCAGCAGCTTCAAGGCCGAAGGCTTCGAGATTGTGAACCGCAACCACAGCATGACCCTGGTCCAGCTTCGCCTCGCGGCCGATCCCACGTAGGCTGGCATCGATAGCAGCGGTGGCCATCCGCGAAGTTCTGCACGAAAGAGGTTCGGAGATCAATCCCCACCCAGAGATGATTCGTTCGCGGCAGCTGGCCTGGCTCGGCGTCGGGGCGGCGTTGCTTTCCATGCTGACCACGCGATCGGTAGCCCTGCAGTTCATCTGCCTGACCCTGGGCGCCATCCTGTTCATCATGTCCGCCCAACGTCTCCCCGCAGACACCGGTTCCAAGGGATTGCCTTCCCGCACCACGCTGGTCGTGCTGCTGGGCATCGCCGCGGCATCGTTTGTGCTGCGCTTCGTGCTGCTGCTGGCGGTTTCCACACCGACGCGCTATGCCGACTACATGCCTGAGACCGGTCCGCCGGCAACCCAGTTCATCGCCGCGAATACGACCTTCTTCTACCTTTTTTCGGTGCTGATGATGTTCGGTGCCTCGATTGGCGCAGCGTTGGCGCTGTTCGGCCGCAAGCAGCGCACCGCCTGAGCAGCTCAGCCGCTAAGCGGCAGGCTGCGGCCGATAGAAGATGAAGGCGAGCAGCCCGGCCAGACCCGCCAGCCCGACAGTGGGAATCATCAGCGCAGGGTTCATGGTGACCCGCGCCGGATCCGGAGCATCCCGCTGGGAGGCGATCAGCGTCAGGTGCATCGCGTTGACGCCCAGCGAGAAGAACACCCCGAGGCCAACCCCGACCCGGGCCAGGAGCGCCGAGGCGCCGCGGCGGGCGATGGCCAGCCCGCAGACCAGGGCGCACAACACGATGGCCGTGAGCGAAAGCAGCAGGTTGATCCCGAACAGCGGTTCGAAGCCGCCGGCGATATTCTGCTCGTTCCAGTGCGTGGCGAGTTCTGCCGGCAGCCGGTCGGAAACCATCACCGACCACAGGCTGATCCCTGTGGCGAACAGCGCGGTGCACGCAACGGTCCCCACCGCCCAGGAGCGGTCGTAGCCGCGAATCAGCGACGGGATCATGGCCTGGCCTCCGGATCGGGGAGTTCCACCGCGCCGGGATCCCGCGGCAACTGCACATGGTGGAGTTTCATCGGTGATGCCCCCTGACGGCGATTCGCGCCTAGCTGGCGAGTTCGGCGACCTCGACCAGCCCGCGGCGGGTCGGCACCGGGGCCACGTGGGTGCCGGCGGTCGAGACCCGCTGGACCTGAAGCAGGCGCGGGGCGTTGCCCTCGGCAATGCGCAGGATCCACGGGCCGACCATCAGGTAGGAGTGGTCGTTCTCCGCCTCGGTGACCACGCCGGTGACCACGAAGTCGCCATAGGGCTCCTGGCTGAAGGAGGCCACCACCAGGTCGCCGTGCTTCAAGTCCGCCGCTTCCACGGCCTCCGGCTCGAAGCTTCCCTCGAATTCGGCGGGGAACGCACGCACGTCCTTGTCCGGCTGGCGCTGGAAGGCCTCTTCACCGTCGGCTCCCTTGGCGGCCTTCTTGGCCGCGGCGGCGTTCAGCCCGCCGACCATCAGGTCGTCGAGCACCGTGGCGTGGGCCCGTCCGCTGATCAGGAAGTTGCCGAAGCGCACGGTCTTGTAGAGCACCGAGACGACGTCGCCCGCCGCCACCGTGCCGAAGGCTGCCTTCATGCCGGCCACGTCGCGCTTGGAGGGTCCCTTGATAAAGGTGTCCATTGGTACTCCCATTCCTGCTGGTCTGCGTTCTCTGGCTTAACCCTATTCGACCCGGGAATTGGTCGCGAATTGGCAGTGCGCGCACCGTGGGGCATGCGCTAGTGTGGAGTCGACGGCCAAAAATCTGCCCATCGGGTAGTCTCAAACACTTGCTTCACAGCTAAGCTGGTGTGGTGGACACACTAGAACGCTATGCACCGAACGAAAATCTCCGCCGGGACGAGGCCGCGCTGCGCGCCGCCGATATCACCTGGCACTTCGCGGAGGTCCAGCTGGATCTTTCCAACGCGGCCGACCAGGCCGCCACCAGCTACCGGTCCGTCACGACGCTAAACTTCGACACCGCCAGCGGCGAGACCTTCGTGGACTTCATCCACGAGTCCGTGCAGGAGGTCCTGGTCAACGGCGCCCCGATCGACCTGGACGACGCCGTGCTGGACGCCCGCATCTACCTGTCAGGGTTGCGCACCGACGCGCCGAACACCGTGAAGATCACCGGCCAGGCCATCTACTCGCGCTCCGGCGAGGGCCTGCACCGCTTCGTGGACCCGCAGGACGGCGAAACCTACCTCTACACCCAGTTCGAGCCCTCCGAGGCACGCCGCGTCTTCGCCTGCTTCGAGCAGCCGGATGTGAAGACCAGCTACCGCTTCACCCTCACCGGCCCCTCGGCCTGGCACCTGGCCAGCAACCAGCCGATCGTGGACGAGGTCTTCCACGATGACGGCACCAAAACCGTGGTCTGCTCCCCCACCCCGAAGATCTCTTCCTACATCACCGCCGTGCTGGCCGGCCCCTACCACGTGGTGCGCGACGAGCACGTGCAGCAGCTTCCCAACGGCGAGGAACTGGTCATCGAGATGGCCGCCACCTGCCGCGCCTCGCTGGCCGAGCACTTCGACGGCGAAGAGGTCCTGGAGCTGACCAGCCGCGGCCTGGCCTACTTCCACGAGCTGTTCGACTACCCCTACCCGTGGGGCAAGTACGATTCCGCGTTCGTGCCCGAATACAACCTGGGCGCCATGGAAAACCCGGGCCTGGTCACCTTCACCGAGCGCTACGTGTTCACCTCGCACGCCACCGAGGGCCAGCACGAGCAGCGCGCGAACACCATCATGCACGAGATGGCGCACATGTGGTTCGGCGATCTGGTCACCATGAAGTGGTGGGACGATTTGTGGCTCAAGGAGTCCTTCGCCGACTACATCGGCACCCTGGCCAACGACGCCGCCACGGACTTCACCACCGCTTGGACCACCTTCGCCGCCCGCCGCAAGGCCTGGGCCTACGTGGCCGACCAGATGCCGACCACCCACCCGATCGTCGCCGACATCCCGGACCTGCTGGCAGCGGACCAGAACTTCGACGGCATCACCTACGCCAAGGGCGCCAGTGTGCTCAAGCAGCTGGCGGCCTTCGTCGGCGCCGAGGCCTTCCGCGACGCCGCACGCAGCTACTTCCGCAAGCACGCCTACTCCAACACTTCGCTGGATGACTTCCTGGCGGCCTTGGAAACGGCCAGCGGCCGCGACATGGGCCAGTGGGCCGACGCCTGGCTGAAGACCAGCGGCGTGCCCAAGCTGCGCGTGGACTACGCGACCGACGAGGCCGGACTGGTCACCGAGGCATCGCTGGTGCAGTTCGGCACCGATCCGATCAGCAATGAGCCGATCCGCCGCCCGCATGTGCTGACCGTCGGCGCCTACACGCTGTCCGAGGGCACGCTGGCCCGCACCGCGGTGCAGTCGGTGGAGCTCACCGGCGACAGCGCGCCGCTGCCATTCCTGGTCGGCCGGCCGGCCCCGGCCCTGGTCCTGCCCAACGACGGGGACGAGACCTACGCGCTGGTCGACTTCGACGCCGCCTCCCGCGCCACCCTGCTGGAGAACCTGTCCGGCCTGACCGACTCGCTGCCGCGCGCCACCTGCTGGGCGTCGCTGTGGGATGCGGTGCGCTCGGCCACCCTGGACGCGCAGAGCTACGCCGGCGCGATCCTGGACCACGCGCACACCGTCACCGACGCCGGCGTCTTCGGCGTGCTCACCGACCAGCTGGTCACCACGATCTCCCGCTACGCCGCGCCGGAACTGCGCGCCGGGCTGCGCGAACGCGCCGCCGAGGTGCTCACCGGATGGCTCACCCGGTTCGAGGCCGGCAGCGACCAGCAGACGACCACCGCCCGCACCCTGGCCCGGCTGGCCCGCGCCGGGGTGGCCGGCGAGGTCATCGACGCATTCCTCGCCGAGGGCGAGAACCCGTACGCGGTGGCCGTGGACGAGCAGCTGCTCTGGGATTCCTACGTCGCGCTGGCCGCCTCCGGCCGGCTGGACGAAGCCGCCGAGCAGCGCATGCACGCCGCCGCGAAGGCCAACCCGACCAGTGTGGCGCTGAATGCGGTGCGCACCGCGCTGGCCGCCCGCCCGGACGCCCAGGTCAAGGAGCACGCGTTCGACACCGTGCTGATGGCCCGCGACGAGGACGGTGCGCTGTCCAACGACGCGCTCTCCGCGGTGGCACTGGGCTTCTCGATGGGATCGGCCTCGCTGCTCGCCCCGTTCGAGCAGCGCTACTGGGCCGCGATCCAACCGGTGTTCGAGACCATGAGCATGGAATTCGCCACCCGCGTCATCGAGGGCCTGTACCCGATGACCCAGGACCTGGAAGGGGCGATCGAGCAGAACACCGCGCTGGCCGACGCCACCGTCTGGCTTGAACGCCATGATGGAGCCCCCAAGGCCCTGCGCCGCATCCTCATCGAGGAGCGCGATGCGCTGCAGCGTTCGCTGAACGCCCAGGCCTTCAGCCGCACCAGCCGGTAGCAATCCGCCAGCCCCCGGGCCTAGCGCTGAGCACTCAGCGCCAACGGCCCGGGGGCTGCCGTCAATTTCATCCGCGCACGCGCCGACCGGCTCTGGCTGCGAAATCGTCAAGGGCCGCAATGACCCTGGGTGCGATCCAAGCCCTCTGTCCGTTGACATAGCCCGCGGCTTTTAATGCACCCACCTGCTCCAGGCGTTCGATATTCCGGTAGGCGGCACTGGAGGATTGTCCGGTGGCGTGCATGAGCAGCTGGGCGGTCATGGCCGGTTCGCGGAAAATCAGTTCCGTGGCCTGCTTCAAGCCTCCGCGGGGTGGTCGAACGAACCCTGCAAGAACCTGTTCGCGGACATTTCGGATGTCCTCGGCCAGCTTCCTGCCTTTGTCCGTCGCCCTAAAAGTGGACTCCGCGAACATTTCCACGATGGGTTCGATGTCGCCCTCCCGGTAGGCTCCGAGTGCATCGAAATATGCCGCGGTATCGGTGAGCAAGCCGGATGACACCGGAATGGTGACCTTCTCGGTAACTCCCTTATTCCTCAGCAACGACCCGACCAGCGCGCGGCCGGTTCGACCATTGCCATCCGGAAAGGGATGGATGGTCTCGAACTGCGCGTGGGCAATGGCCGTCTGCGTCAGCGCGGGAATATCGTCACGCTGCATGAACCGCACCAAATCGGCGATGCCCGGGCCGACCTTGTCATGGTGCGGAGGAACAAACATGGCTGAATGCGGGGAATTCCCGCCAATCCACACCGCTTCAGTGCGGTAGCGTCCCGCTAGCTGGGGCTCGGAGCTTTCAAGCAGCGCGCGGTGCATGGCCAGGATGTTCTCGCTGCAGAGGTTTTCCGCGAGGTCGATTGCCGCAGACATGGCGGAAATATTGGAAGCGACCAGGGCTGCATTGACGCTGGAGCGGTCGCCCAATTGAGCCAAGGCCAGGCGCCGTGCGCCAACGGTCAAGTTCTCAATCTGCGAGCTGGCTGCCGACTCGCTTCGGAGCAGCAGTGCGGCAAACGGTGCGGCGGCATCACCCAGATCACGGTCGAAGCGTACGGTCTCGATCGTGGCCTCTTCGACCAGCGCAGAGGTTCGCCCTGAAACCCACGGGTGGCAATCCGCGATCTGCGGAACAACTGCGGCCCTATAGGGGCCGCGGGCGCGCAGTCGCTGCCGGCGCGAATACGTGGCATCCGCAGTTGCCATCCACGCGATCTCCTCAAAGGCAATGGCAGGCCATGAGGCCGACATTTCACCCTGGATTCCGGGTCGCAGTGAACGGACCATTGGCTGGGCACCTTCCAAGATATGGGAATGAACTTCACCTATATTCCCACAAATCATGAAATGCGGGAATATAGGGTGGTTCTATTCCCAATGGCTCCCCAGCGAATGCCGCGCTGGGCACTGCGGCCGGGTTACGGCACTCTGGCCGTCCACTGGTCGGTGTCGAACTTCGTTTCGGCCAGGTCTCGCGCGGCCTGGCGTGACTTCTCGTCCAGCTCGGCTCGTTGCGCGCCGGTGTGCTGCGCGAAGGTGTCCATCATGACCTCGATGATCTCCATCCGATCCAGCTTGGTCTGCGATTTGAGCGGATCCACGCGCTTGACCGCCGAGGTGATGCCCTTGTCGGAGATCTTCTCGCGCCCGATGCGCAGCACCTGCGTCATCTTCTCGGCGTCGATGTCGTAGCTCATCGTCACATGGTGCAGCATGGCGCCGTTGGCCAGGCGCTTCTGCGCGGCGCCGCCGATCTTTCCCGCTGCGGTCGCGATGTCATTCAGCGGCTTGTAGTGCGCGGTGATGCCGATCTTCGCCAGCGCTTCCATGACCCACGAATCCAGGAACGGGTAGGAATCCGCGAAGCTCATGCCGTCCACGAGGGATTCCGGGGCGTAGAGCGAATAGGTGATGCAGTTGCCGGCCTCCATGAACATGGCCCCGCCGCCCGAAATGCGGCGCACCACCTTGATGCCGTGGTGTTCGGCCTGCTGGCTGTCGACCTCGTTGCGCAGCGACTGGAAGGAGCCGATGACCACGGCCGATTCATCCCAGTCCCAGAACCGGATGGTGGGCTTGCGCTCCCCCTTGGCGATCTGCCGGGTCAGCACCTCGTCCAGGGCGACCTGCTCGGCCACCGGTATGATCTCCGGGCCCAGGATCTGCCAGTCATGGTCTTCCCACTTGGTGGCGTGGCCCAGCGCGCGGCGCACCACCCGGGCCACCGCATCGGCGTCAAAACCGAACATCACCGCGCCCTCGCGCAGTTTTGCGGTGACGGCATCGCGGATGGTGCCGTGGCTGGCATCGGTGCGCAGCCCGGTGAGTGCCGCATTCAGGTCTTCCAGCGCGTCATCGGGTTCAAGGAAGAAGTCCCCGTTCAGCGAAGCCCGGGTGATCACCTCGTCCGCGGTATCCAGATCCACAACGACCAGTTTGCCGCCGACTACCTTGTATTCACCGTGATGCATCATGCGGCTATTCTATCCCTGACCACCTGCTCGACGGGCGGGCAGTGGCGCTCACGCGGTGAGGCGCACCGCGGTGCGTCCGCGCACGCGGCCCGCGAGGATCTCTTCGGCCCGGTCCAGCACCTGCTCGAGTTCGATGGTGGTGCTCATCCCTTCAAGCACGCTGAGATCGAGATCCGCGGCCAGCAGCTCCCAAGCCCGGGTCCGGGTGGCCAGCGGCGCGCTGACGGTGTCGGCCCCGGCCAGGGTGACATCGCGCAGGATGTGCGGGAACACGGTAATGGACAGCTCGGCACTCTGGGCCATGCCGCAGGCGACCACCAGTCCCCCGTACGACGTTTGGGCCAGCACGTTGGCCAGGGTGGTGCCCCCGGCCACGTCGATCGCGGCCGCCCAGCGCTGTTTTTGAAGCGGGGCGCCGGCTTCCTCGGCCAGCGTCGCGCGGTCGATGATCCGTTGCGCGCCGAGCGCCTTCAGGTACGCTGCTTCCTCGTCGCCGCGCCCGCTGGAGGCGACCACCTGGTAGCCATGGCGGGCAAGCAGCGCGCAGGCGATCGAGCCCACGCCGCCGGCCGCGCCGGTGACCAGGAGCTCGCCGTCGCCGGGTGCCACTGCCGAGTCGAGGATTTTCTGCACCGCGATTGCGGCCTCGAACCCGGCGGTGCCAATCGCCGCGGCTTGATGCGCGGTGAGCGTGCCGGGAAGCCGGACGAGGAAGTCGGGCGCGACCCGAGCTTGGTCCGCATACCCGCCATGGGTGCTTTCGCCAATCCCGGACCCGTTGAGTATGACAGTGTCGCCGGAGTTCCACTCGGGACTTTCCGACCGGGTGACCCGTCCGACAACATCGATTCCCGGGATCAGGGGCCAGGAGCGCGCAATGCCTTTCCCGGTCAGGGCGAGCCCGTCCTTGTAGTTCAGGCTGGAGTACAGCATGTCGAGTTCGACGGGGCCTTCAAGAAGGTCCGGATCGGCATCGGTGAGGTGCGCCGCTGCGCCCTTGGACTCGATGAGCAGTGCGCGCATGTTCTCCCCCTGTTGCCTTGTTTCATGGTCGGTGCATGGATCGTGCGGCTATCCGGGCCCTGTCGCGCCCAGCCATCCAACGGTGGCCTGCGGCTGACAAGAAGTCCCGCAGGCGCCACGATACGCCGACTCTAGCCAATGGCCGTCGATGCGGGCAACACCCCCAGCTGATTGCACGGCGGACATCCGGTGAATCCCGAGTCGCTGCTGAACAGAATTTTCGCTCACGAAAAACGCGGGCATCTGCGGTTAAAGCAGCAACGGCGTGCTTCCAGAAAATCTGGAAACACGCCGTGAAAGCTTGCGAGGGGGCGAAGAACTACTTCTTGCCGCCGAAGCCCTTGAAGCGGGCGTTGAAGCGCTCGACACGACCGGCGGTGTCCATGATGCGCTGCTTGCCGGTGTAGAACGGGTGCGAAGCTGCCGAGATTTCGACGTCGATGACCGGGTAGGTGTTGCCGTCTTCCCACTCGATGGTCTTGTTCGAGGTAGCGGTCGAACGGGTCAGGATCTTTTCGCCGGAAGCCAGGTCGTTGAAGACAACTGGGCCGTACTGCGGATGAATATCAGCCTTCATAGCTATACACCTTTATGTTTGTGGCCACTGGATTTTGCCAGCAGCTGATTGCTCGGAAAATTGCGCCTGCACACGACCCACCAGGTGAATCGAAACACACAGACATTCCATCTTAGCGCACGGGCGGGGCTGGATGAAAACTGCTCAGCGTGGCGAAGAGCACAAATGCCAGAACGCAATGGCGCTGGCGGCGCCCACGTTCAGCGAATCGACCTCGCGGTGCATCGGGATGATGACGGTTGTGTCGACCGCGGCCAGCGCTTCCGCGGTCACTCCCCGGCCCTCGTTGCCCAGGATCATCGCGGCTTTCTCGCCGGCGGCCAGCTGGATGTCGTTCAGCGGCACGGCGTCGTCGGTCAGCTCCATGGCGAGCATCCGGTAGCCGTGGGCGCGGATCCGCTCGATGTCCCGCGGCCAGGATTCCAGGCGCACCCAGGGCAGGTCGAACACGGTGCCCATGGAGACGCGGGCGCTGCGCCGGTACCAGGGATCCACGCATTTGGGGGTGAGCAGCACCGCGTCGATGCCAAGTCCCGAGGCCGAGCGGATGATCGCCCCCAGGTTGGTGTGGTCAGCGATGTCCTCCAGGATCGCCACCCGCGAGCTGGCGGCCAGCACGTCATCCAGGTCCCGCGGCGCCGGGCGGTTCATCGCCGCCATGGCGCCGCGGTGCAGGTGGAAGCCGACCAGGTCCTGCAGCTGCGCATCGTCGCCGATGAAGATCGGCACGTCAGGGAAGCGGTTGAACTCCGCCACGAGCTGGCCCAGGTGCTTCTGCGCGAGCAGGAAGCTGCGCGGGGTGTGCCCGGCGTTGATCGCGCGCTGCACGACCTTGGTGCTCTCGGCGATGTACAGGCCGTTTTCCACGTCGGTGCGCATGCGCAGGTGCGCCTCGGACAGGCGAAGGTACTCGTCCAGCCGCTCGTCCTGCAGGTCCGCGACGTGCAGGATCCGCTCGGGGTTCAGGATTTCTGCGGGGAACTCAGGCACCGGCCACCAGCTTGTAGACCATGTTCGCCAGGGCCACCAGGCCCAGGATGACGATGACGGTGCGCAGCCAGCCCGGGGAGAGCTTGCGTCCGACCTTGGCGCCGATGAACCCGCCGATCAGCGAGCCGACGGCGATGAGCAGCACGATGATCCAGTGGATGCGCTCGGGCGCGATGACCAGGTACATGACCGCCGCGACCAGGTTCACGATCAGCGACAGGATCACCTTGATCGCGTTGGACTGCTGCAGCGAGGCCTGCAGGAAGACGCCGAACACCGCCATGAGCAGCACACCCTGCGCGGCGGTGAAGTAGCCGCCGTACACGCCGATGACGAACACCAGGATGTACAGGATCAGCGGGATCTTGGCCTTGTCCGCGGCGTCCGGGTCCGTGCCGCCCTGCGCGGCCTGCCGGGTCTTGGCCCATGCGGCCAGCCGCGGCTGGAAGATCACCAGCACCAGCGCGCACACCAGCAGGACCGGGGCGACCACCCCGAACACCGACTCGGGCAGGTTCAGCAGCAGCAGCGAGCCGATCAGGCCGCCGACCAGGGAAACCGGAACCAGCTTCAGCAGCGTACCCTTGACGCTGGCCGCCTCGCGCCGGTAGCCCCAGGCGCCGGAGAATCCGCCGGCAACCAGGCCCATGGCGTTGGAGACCACCGCGTTGACCGGGGCAATGCCCAGCGCAACGAGAATCGGGAAGGTGACCAGGGTGCCCGATCCCACCACGGTATTAATGGTTCCGGCCCACAGTCCTCCGAGGAAGACCAGGGCTTCACGCCAGAATTCGATCATGGTGTGGCTCTCCTGTTATTTGCGATGGCTCTCTTAGCGGCGCGCGAACGCCGAGAAACGGCCGCCCTCGCGGCGCAGGGCCAGCGGCATGGAATAGGTGGCTTCGAGGTTTTCCTCGGTCAGCGTCGCGGCGATCTCGCCGGCGGCGACCACCTGGCCCTCGCGCATCATCAGGATGTGCGTGAAGCCCTCGGGAATCTCTTCGAGGTGGTGGGTCACCAGCACCAGCGCCGGAGCGTACTGGTCGGAGGCCAGCTCGCCGAGCTTCGCGACCAGGTTCTCGCGGCCGGCCAAATCCAGGCCGGCGGCCGGCTCGTCGAGGATCAGCAGCTCAGGGTCGGTCATCAGGGCGCGGGCGATCAGCACGCGCTTGCGTTCGCCCTCGGAGAGCTTGGCGAAGGACTGGTTCATGAACGTGGACATGCCCCAGTCGTGCAGCAGGCCGAACGCGCGGCGCTCGTCGAGCTTCTCGTACTTCTCGCGCCAGCGGCCGGTCATGCCGTAGGCGGCGGTCAGCACCACGTTCAACGCGGTTTCATTGCCGGGGATCGAGTTGGCGACCAGGGCCGAGCTCAGGCCGATCAGCGGTCGCAGCTCGAAGACGTCCACGCGGCCCAGGGTCTCGCCCAGGATGCCTGCGGTGCCCCGGGTAGGGTGCATCCGGGTGGAGGCAATGTTCATCAGGGTGGACTTGCCGGCGCCGTTCGGGCCGAGCACGATCCACCGCTCTCCCTCGTTAACCTGCCAGGAAACGTCCTTGAGCAGGTCTTTACGCCCGCGCACCACGCTGACATCATTGAAACTTAGCACTTCGCTCATGGTATTTAAGCCTAGACTTCTGACCCCGCGAATCACTAATTAGCAACGTCTTTAACGCGGCGCGAACCTCGTGCCGTCCGCGGTTCTCACCGACTATGACGTTAGCTACACCATGCGACGGCCGGCAGGGCGACGTCATTTTTGGTCGCACGGCGCACCGGGACGAAAATGGAACCATGGCCTCTACCCTTGTTTTCGTCTCCCGCCCCTCCCTGCCCCGCAGCGTCTTCGACACGCTGCTGGACGGCGCCCGCGCTGCCTCGTTGGTTCCCGCCAACGCTGAAATCTCGATCCGCACCAGCTCCGACCGCCTTGTCGCCAAGGTGGCGCTGGACGACGCCCAGACCGCTGCGGCGCGCCAGGCTGCCGGGCAGTACCTCGACGCCCAGGTGGCCGCCGGAACCGTGGCCGAGTCCGATGTGTGCCTCGCGGTCGTCGACGCGGCCCTGACCGAGGCGAAGCAGCTGCTGCTGGTCATGGATGTTGATTCAACACTGATCAAGCAGGAAGTCATCGAGCTGCTGGCCGCGCACGCGGGACGCGAGAAGGAAGTGGCCGCGGTCACCGAAGCCGCCATGCGCGGCGAGCTGGACTTCGCCCAGTCGCTGATCCAGCGCGTGGCGACCTTGAAAGACCTTCCGGTCTCCGTGCTCGGCGAGGTGGGCGAACGCATCATCTTCTCCGACGGCGCCCGGGACCTGGTCAAGCGCTTCCACGCCGCGGGCCACAAGGTCGGCGTCGTCTCCGGCGGCTTCCAGCAGATCCTCGACCCGCTGGCCGAGGAGCTGCAGCTGGACCACGCCCTGGCCAACACCCTGGGCATCGAAGGCCCCGTGCTGGACGGCACCGTGCACGGGCAGATCGTTGACCGCGCCATGAAGGAAGAGATGCTGCGCTCCTGGGCGGCCGCCCACGGCATCGATATGGCCGCCACGATCGCCGCCGGCGACGGCGCCAACGATTTGGACATGGTCACCGCAGCCGGCCTGGGTGTCGCTTTCAACGCCAAGCCCGCACTGAAGGAAAAGGCCGGGGCCCAGATCAACTTCTCGCGCCTGGACGTGATCGCCGACCTCGTCCTGGACGACCTGAACTAGTTCAAATCCAACAAGTCGATAACGATTCGCCCAGAAAACGCTGGTTTTCGGTTTGTTGGTTGTTCCAGCCGATAGTATTTCAGGTGACGCAACCCTTGACCCAGGCAGCTTGTCGGGGTATGTGCCGCAATCTGACCGCTTTTCGAAAGAGCCGATAGACCAGTGCAGACACCCACCCCGGACAATCAATCCACCGCGTTCCAGCCCGCCGTACCTGCAGGAAATCCCAAGGACGGCCGTCGGAAGGGCTCGGCCAAACCGTGGATCATTGCCGGTTCGTGCGTCGTCGCCGCGACCGCGGCATATTTCGGCGCCGCGGGCGTGATCAGCTCCCAGGTCCCCGCCAACGCCACCATCGCCGGCGTCAACATCGGTTCGCTGAACCAGGACGAGGCCCGCGCAGCCCTGGAAACCCAGGTGATGCCGCTGGCCCTGAAGCCGCTGGAGACCACGGTCAACGGCAAGGGCTACCAGCTCGACCCGGCCAAGGCGGGATTGAGCCTGAACGTCGAGAAGACCATCGCGGACCTGACCGCCTTTGAAGCCAACCCGGTCAGGCTCTACGAGCGGCTCACCGGCGATTTCACCGCCGAAGCAGTCATCGACGTGGACCAGGACAAGCTGAACGCCCAGCTGGAGAAGCTGGCCGCCAAGGCTGACACCAAGGTCGCCGAAGGCACCATCGCGTTCAAGGACGGCAAGGCAACCCTGTCCCAGCCCGTGGACGGCGTTGCGCTGGATGTCCAGAAATCGGCGGAGAAGATCGCCGGGGAATGGGAAATCGCCGGCCCCGCCATGGAACTGGATGCCGATGTCACCAGCCCGGAGGTTTCCGCGCAGAAGCTCCAGTCCTTCTACGACACGCAGGTCGCCTCCCTGCTGGAGAAGGACGTCATCCTGGTCTCCGGGGACAAGAACACCGCCATCTCCCCCGCGTCCATCGCCGCCGCGGCGAGCTACTCGGCCAAGGACGGCGAACCGCAGCTGGTGCTGGACGACGAGAAGCTCTACCTCGCGGCCACCAAGAACTCCGACCTTTCCAGCACCGCCAAGGACGCGAAGATCGTGCTCAAGGGCGGCAAGCCGACCATCGTGAAGTCGGTGAAGGGCATCTCCCTGGAAACCAAGGACCTGGGCGCCAAGGTGCTGGCCGCCAGCCAGACCGAATCCCGCCGGGCCGAGGTCGCGATGACCGAAAGCGACGCGGACTTCACCACCGCCGACGCCGAAAAGCTGGGCATCAAGGAGGAGATCGTCGAATTCTCCACCCCCTACCCCGCCTCGGACACCGTGCGCACCAAGAACCTGAAGGCCGGTTCCGCGCGGGTCACCGGAACCATCGTGAAGCCGGGCGAACGCTTCTCGCTGCTGCAGGCGCTGGGCCCGATCACCACCGCCAACGGCTACTACAGCTCGGGCGTCGTGGAGAACGGCTTCAGCTCCGAGGCGGTCGGCGGCGGCCTGTCGCAGATCTCCACCCAGATGTACAACGTCGGCTTCCTGGCCGGCTACGACGACATCACCCACAAGCCGCACTCGCGCTGGTTCGACCGCTACCCGGCCGGCCGCGAGGCCACCCTCTGGGAGGGCCAGGTCGACATGATCTGGGAGAACAACACCCCGTACGGCGTGATGATCGAGGCCTGGGTTTCCGGCGACGCGGTGAACACCCGCCTGTGGTCCACCAAATACTGGAAGGTCTCCCAGGACAGCTCCGGCAAGTACAACCAGACCGATCCGAAGACGGTGCACAACAAGGCCGACAAGTGCATCGCCGAATCCGGCGGACGCAAGGGCTTCAGCATCGACATCACCCGCTACCGGGAGACCGTCGACGGCTCCAAGAAGCTTCCTGCAGAAACCAAGTCCTGGACCTACAGCCCATGGAACAAGATCGTTTGCGACTAGTCACCAACGCCACAGGGGCCGCGGCTTCCGCCACAAGGGCGGGAATCGCGGCCCCTTCGGCGTTCTGCCCGCGATCAGACGAACAGCGGCGAAAAGACCACCACCAGCGGCAGCACGCTGGAGGATACGGTGCCCTTGATGCTGCCGCCGCGCGGCTTCCAGTATCCCATCGCATCCGCGGCGGCCATGGCCAGGCTGGCCAGCAGCATGTACCAGCAGAAGGACAGGACGACCACGGTGCCCACCTGCGGGTCGCCCCAGCGGATCATCGCCAGCCCTGCCATCGCCCCCAGGGCCGAGAGCAGGTTGCGCGCCCCGATGCAGAAGGACCACAGCTTCACCGAATCGGCATGTTCCGGATCGACGCTCAGGAACTTGGCCACCTTGGGCCGCCCGTAGAAGAACATTTCCAGCGGCGCGACCGCGATCAGGATCAGCGCGCTGACCAGGGCCGCAAGCTGCCCCACAACATTGAGTGTTTCCATGGCCGTCTCCTTGGCCTCATGACTCCAATCGCAAGCGCTCCGCGCCCGGGCCGTCCAACCGGCCCAGCCAGGCATTCCTGCCCGTCAGGAGCAGCAGCAGGGCCTCCATCGGCCCCTCAACCAAGGCTCCCTCGCCCGCCGACCACGGCGCGTCGCTCGCCTGCAGCCGGTATCCGGCCAACTTGCGACGCGCGTTGAAGGGGAACGGGAGCCTCCACACCAAGTCGGCCCCGGCCCGCGCGGCATCCACCGGCATGGGTGGATACTCCACGTCCAAGGCAATGGAAATATCCCGGGCGTGCACCATGATGTCCGTCAGCGGGGTGGCGCCGACCGCGCCGGGAGCGCGGTGCTTCGAGGCGGCGAAACGCCGGTAGTCCGCTGCGATCTGCTCCACCGGCGCGTCGCCGCGGCTGCGGCCATCGAAGAAGATCATGCTGTTGAAATCGCCGCGGGCCCGGAGTATCGCGCGCAGCACCCGGACGAGGCTGGTGCTGGCCGGGGCGATCGCATGGGCCGCCACGTCGCGCACCCGCCACCCGGGACACAGCGAATCGGCATTCCACTGCTCTTCATCCAGGCCTTCCAGCAGGCCCACCAGCAGCAGTCGCTGTTCGGCGACCAGCTCCCACATCCGATTCTGTTGCATCGGGCACCCGATTCATTGTTAATTATGGTCAACTTTACTGACTAATATTAGTTCGTTACACTGACCATATGCAAGGGGAAAATTCCATGGATCCGGGGCCGTTCAACGTCGGCCTACTGCTCTTCATCCCCTATCGGGAGCTGGAGGAAAGGGTCTTCGCCGCGGTGCAGGACGCCGGCTACAGCGATATCACGCTGCCCCAGGCACGCCTGTTCCAACGGATTTCCGCCAACGGATCGCGCATCACCGACCTGGCCAACCGCGTCTACGTCACCAAGCAAACCGCCAGCGTGCTTGTCAGCTCCTTGGAAAGCAATGGCTACGTGCGGCGTATGCCGGATCCGCTGGATGCGCGAGCCAGTCTGGTCATCGCCGACGCACGCGGCCTGGCGGCCGCCGCGGTGGCCGCGGCGGAAATCCAGCGAATCGAAGCCGAATGGCGCAAGGCCCTGGGCACGGCCCGCTACGAGCGCCTAGTCCGCGACCTCGACGAACTCGCGAAACACACCAATCGGCCGCAATGAATCAGCAGCGGGTACGCCAAGGGGCGCCCGGCCGCGATGGCCGGGCGCCCCTTGGCATGTGTTCGTAAACGCTACTTGCCTGACTGCTCCAGGAAGTCCTCGGCGCCGCCGACCAGCTCGGTGTGCCCGGTCGGCACGTCGGCGAAGACCATCTTGGCGACCTCGGCGCCGAACTCCTCCACGGAGTACAGCTTGCCTGCCTGCTCGCGGCGGGCCTCGATGGCGCCCGGCTCCATGCGGTTGAGCAGGGTTGCGGTGATGGTGCCCTCGATCATGTCGCCGGAGACCACCACGAAGGTGATGTTCTTCTCGGACAGCTGCGGGATCATTTCGCGCAGCGCGTCCTCGCCGGCGCGCTTGGACTTGGCCACGGCGTCGTAGGCGTCCATGGTGGAGACCTCGTTGATGAAGTGCGCCTGGTGGCTGGTCACGAAGACCACGCGGCCGCCTTCGCGCAGCTTGGGCAGCGCGGCCTGCAGCATGGCGACCTGCGCGTCGCGGTTCAGGCGCAGCGCGTAGTTCTCGCCCATGGAGGTTTCCATGCCGCCCGAGGCGTTCAGCACCACGACGTCCAGCGAGCCGAAATTCTCCACGGCCGCGTCAACCAGCGCCTGCGGGCCCTCGACGGTGGTCAGGTCCGCGCCCACGGCAACGGCCTGGCCGCCCTTCTCCTGGATGGCGGCGACGATCTTGTTCGCGCGCGGAGCCTTGGCGCGGTAGTTCACCACCACGCCGATACCCTGCTCGGCCAGCAGCTGCGCGGTGACCGCACCGATGCCGCGGGAAGAACCGGTGACGACTGCACCCTTGTATTCGCTCAACTTCACATACTCCTTAAAATGGGGGAAAATTCGGGGGCTGCGGGCTAGTGGCCCATGCCCAGACCGCCGTCGACCGGGATGACCGCGCCGGAAATGTAGCCGGCCTCGTCGCTGGCGATCCAGCGCACCACGTTGGCCACTTCTTCGGGCTCCGCAAAGCGGTTGGCCGGGATGCTGGCCAGGTAGCCCTTCTGGGTTTCTTCGGGCAGCACCGAGGTCATCTCGGTGTTGATGAAGCCCGGGGCCACCACGTTCGCGGTGATGCCGCGCGAGCCCAGCTCGCGGGTCAGCGAGCGGGCGATGCCCACCAGGCCCGACTTGGAGGCGGCGTAGTTGATCTGGCCCGGGGAACCGTACAGGCCCACCACGGAGGAAATCAGCACGACGCGGCCGCGCTTGAGCCGGATCATGCCCTTGGCGGCGCGCTTAACCACACGGAAGGCGCCGGTCAGGTTGGTGTCGATCACCGAGGTGAAGTCGTCTTCGCTCATGCGCAGCAGCAGGGTGTCCTTGGTGACGCCCGCGTTGGCGACGAGAACCTCAACTGGGCCGTGGGCCGCCTCGACGTCCTTGAAGGCGGCGTCGATCGACTCGGCATCGGTCACGTCGGCCTTCACGCCCAGCAGCCCGGCGGGAACCTCGCCGCTGCGGTAGGTGATGGCGACCTTGTCGCCGTTGGCCTCGAAGGCGCGGGCAATGGCCAAGCCGATTCCACGGTTGCCGCCGGTGACCAGGACGCTGCGGCCAGTCGTTGGTTCAGTAGTCAATGTATATCTCCGTTCACGCACGCCGAAATGCCGTTCCGGCTGCCGCCGGACGGACCCGTGGTGTGCACTGTGCCTAGGTAAGTAGCTGCTTCTGAAGTCAATCCTATTTGCTACCAGCTGGTTTTACCGCTTCGACGTACGGTAGAAATTCGATTCTCGGGGCCGTGAGTGAGACAATGTAACAACCGAAACCCCGATGAAGTGAAGTTCCACTCAATGTCGCACCAGCCCGCGCACCATGGCTCGGATGAGCCCCATGTGCACCGCATTACCGAAGCCCGCGAGTCCCATACCGTCGAGCAGGATACCCGTGTGCGCAAATACACGATCACGATGACCGTGCGCGTGGTCTGCTTCATCCTGGCCTTTTTCACCACAGGGTGGCTGCGCTGGTTCTTCCTGATCGGCGCGATCTTCCTGCCCTACGTCGCCGTGGTCATCGCCAACGGCGGCGCTGACCTGTCCCGCCGCGAGCCGCCGGCCGAGTTCTACCGGCCCACCGGGCCCGAGGCCCTGGAGGGCGGGCCGGCCGACGTCGCCCCGGCCCCCGAGGGTGCCGAGGTGATCGACGGCACGCTGCTCGACGACCAGCAGCCGCGGGACGATTCCGGGGACGACCCCCAGCACGGCAAGGAGAACTGATGGACCTGCTCGGATCGCTGTCGGGCGCCGAAGCCCAGGCGCCGGTGAAGTGCTCCCGCAAGGGCTGCCGCCAGGACGCCGAGTTCCGCCTGCTGTGGAACAACCCGAAGATCCATACCCCCGAACGCCGCAAAACCTGGCTGGCCTGCACCGAGCACCGCCAGTGGCTGGAGTCCTACCTCAAGGACCGGCTGCTGTACAGGGAAACCCTGCCGCTGCATGACGCCGAAGGAGCACAGCACTAGATGTATCGTTTTCTGGCCAGCTCGCGCTGGATCGGCTGGCTGCTGCTGGTCGCCGTCTTCGCCGCGGCCTGCGTGTCGCTGGGCAACTGGCAGGCCGACCGGCGCCAGGAGGTGCTCACCGGCATCGAGCGGGTGAACAAGAACTACTTCGCCGCCCCGCTGACCGGACAGGCGGCGCTGGACTACTTCGCCGAGCTGCCCGAGGACAAGACCTGGAGCACGGTCGAGCTGTCGGGCACCTACCTGGCCGAGGACACCCGGATCGTGCGCAACCGCATCAAGGCCGGCGCCCCGGGCTACGAGGTGCTGGTGCCGTTCAAGACCACCGGCGGCGAGGTCGTGGTGGTCGACCGCGGCTTCCTGCCCATCGGCAACCAGGAAAACGGCCACCCGGACGCCATTCCCGCCCCTCCGGCCGGCGCAGTCACCGTGAAGGCGCGGCTGAAGCCCGGCGAGATCCGGCTGGACCGCGGCGCCCCGGAAGGCCAGCTGGCCACCATCCAGCTCGAAGACTTCTCCGCCGCCGTGGGCTACCCGCTGGCCCAGGGCGCCTACGGCATCATGTACGAGGAAAACCCGGCCCTGGCCAGCGCCCCGCAGCAGCTGGACCCGCCGGACATGGACGAGGGCCCGCACCTGTCCTACGAGATCCAGTGGTACATCTTCGGCGTGCTGGCCTTCGTCGGCTTCTGGTACGCGGCGCGCACCCAGAAGAAGATCAACGCGGAGGAAGCGGCCGAGCTGGCCGAGGCCCGCGCCCTGGGCTACGACGAGCCGGTGCACACCGTGCGCAAGATCCGCGCCAAGGGGCCCAAGGTGCACCGCCGCGACGGCTCGCTGACCGACGAGGCGATCGAGGACGCGCTGCTCGATCAGCAGGACAGCAGCAGCGACGCACGCTAGCACATGAAGCCGGCGGGATGATTCCCGCCGGCTTCGTCGTTAAAAAAGGCAGCAGCTAGGGCTCCCAGCGCAGCCCGCCCTCGCTGCACACCACCGTGCCCAGGGCGCCGGGATCTGCGCAGGCGCCGTCCACCAGTTCCCGCTCCCCCAGCGGCTCGCGCAGTTCAAGGGTGTAGGGCACGGTCTCATTGGACGGGCAGCTGTAGGCCCCGTCGGGCAGCTGCTCCACCCAGATGGTGATCGTGACGCGCTGCGCAGCGTAGTCCACCCGGCTGTCGAGCACCTTCCCGGTCAGGCCGCCGGAGCAGCCCGAGCGCACGACCCCCAGCTGGAGGCTGGTGGCCCCGGGCACCGGCGCCGCCGAATCCAGCAGCGACCAGTACGCGTTGGGCGCCGGCGCCTCGGGTTCTTCCGGCGGCGCCGAGCACCCGGAAAAGAACAGCGCCGCCAGGAAGATCCCGGCGGCGCTGGATACGCTGCGATAGGCCGTCATGCGGCCATGCTACTAGGTCAGGCTGACCAGTTCCAGATAGTCCTCGTTGAACAGGTCCTCGTCGCCGTCGGGCAGGATGACCACGCGCTCGGGCTTCAGCGCCATCACGGCGCCCTCGTCGTGGCTGACCATGACCACGGCGCCCGGGAAGGTGGACAGCGCGCCGAGCACCTCGGCGCGGGAGGCCGGGTCGAGGTTGTTGGTCGGCTCGTCGAGCAGCAGCACGTTCGCGCTGGAGGCCACGATGGTGGCCAGGGCCAGGCGGGTCTTCTCGCCGCCGGAGAGCACGCCGGCCGGCTTGGACACGTCGTCGCCGACGAACATGAAGGAACCCAGGATCGAGCGCACGTCGGCGTCGCCGAGGTGCTCCGGGGCGTTGCGGCGCATGTTCTCCAGCACCGTCGCCTCCTGGTCCAGGGTGTCGTGCTCCTGCGCGAAGTAGCCGATCTTCAGGCCGTGGCCGGGGACGATGTCGCCGGAATCGGGCGCGGACACGCCGGCGAGCATGCGCAGCAGCGTGGTCTTGCCGGCGCCGTTCAGGCCCAGGATGACGACCTTGGAGCCGCGGTCGATGGCCAGCGACACGTCGGTGAAGATCTCCAGCGAGCCGTAGGACTTGGACAGGCCCTCGGCCATCAGCGGGGTCTTGCCGCAGGGGGCCGGATCCGGGAAGCGCAGCGCGGCGACCTTGTCGTGGGCGCGCACATCTTCCAGGCCGGAGAGCATGCGGTCCACGCGCTTGAGCATTGACTGCGCGGCCGAGGCGCCGGAGGCGCGGGCCTTCATCTTGTTGGCCTGGGCCAGCAGCACCGAGGCCTTCTTCTCGATGTTGCCGCGCTCGCGCTTGCGGGCGCGCTCGTCGGTCTCGCGCTGCACCTGGTAGCGCTTCCAGTTCATGTTGTAGACATCCACCGTGGCGCGGTTGGCGTCCAGGTAGAGCACCTTGTTCACGGTCTCGTCCAGCAGCCCGGTGTCGTGGCTGATCATCAGCACGCCGCCGGAGTAGTTCTTGATGAAGTCGCGCAGCCACACGATCGAATCCACGTCCAGGTGGTTGGTGGGCTCGTCGAGCAGCAGGGTCTCGGCGTCCGAGTAGAGGATGCGGGCCAGCTCCACACGGCGGCGCTGGCCGCCGGAGAGGGTGCGCAGCGGCTGGTTCAGGATGCGCTCGGGCAGATCCAGGTTGGCGCAGATCGCGGCGGCCTCGGACTCCGCGGCATAGCCGCCGGCGGCGATGAACTCGGCTTCCAGGCGGTCGTAGCGGCGCATCGCCTTGGCGGAGACGGCGGCGTCCTCGCTGGCCATCTCGTCCCGGGCGCGGGCCAGCTTGTTCAGCACCTTGTCCAGGCCGCGGGCGCCGAGGATGCGGTCGCGGGCCAGCTGCTCCATGTCAGGGGTCTTCGGGTCCTGCGGCAGGTAGCCGATCGAGCCCTTGTGGGTGACCTCGCCGACGGTGGGCTGGCTCTCGCCGGCCAGCACCTTGGTCATGGTGGTCTTTCCGGCGCCGTTGCGTCCCACCAGCCCGATCTTGTCGCCCTTGTCGATGCGGAAGTTCACTTCGTCCATCAGCAGACGGGCGCCGACGCGTAGCTCGAGGTTGGCTACGGAAATCATAGGGTGGGCCTTTCAGCGGGTCCGGAAAAAACTTTGGCGCCCCGAAAAGGGCAACTTAACTAGTTTAGCCGTGCAACGCGGCCTGCGGGGCGAACTGTGTTTGATTCGACAGCCGCACCCGGCCGGATCGGGTATGATCTGCAGCACCCCGAGAGGAAGGCGCACCATGAGCACGAATCTGGCGGCCCTGGTTGTCCTGCTCGCCGCGCTGATCGCGCTGGCGGTCTTCCAGTGGCTCCCGGCCCTGGCGTTCCTGCCGGTGGCCGGCGCCCTCTACGCCTGGAACCCGCCCGGCCCGAACCCCGGGAATCAGCCCTTGGGCGAGGATCGGTAGTCGTTCATCTGGATCAGCCGGCGGCTCAGCGAGGCCTCGCGGCGCAGGTCCGAGCCGCTGGTCTTCTCGATGTGCGCCTTGCCGAAGCGCCAGAGCAGCACGTCGTCCAGCAGCCGGTCCGGGCCCGGCGAATAGCGGTGGTCCAGCGCGGCGCGCACCTCGCGCACCACGTCGGCGTCCAGCAGCCCTACCAGCTGCCAGGTCGCGTCGATGCCGTGCGCGCCGAGCAGCTCCGCGGCCCATGACCAGTCGTCGTCGCGCTTGCGGTCCACGTGCGGCAGCAGCGTCTGCCAGATCTCGCCGATCTTTTCGCCGGTCAGCTTCGCGGCGCCCAGCCCGTTCTTGTCGTGGTAGCCGTTGAGCCGGTGGTAGAGCTCGTCGATGTCGGTGAAGTAGTTCTCCACGGTTTCCAGCATCGCGGAGGTGGCGGTGAAATGGCGGTCGATCTGCGGGTTCCAGGCCGCCTCGCCGGGATGCTTGAAGCGGATGTCGTGTTCCATCTCGCTCCAGGCGTGCTGCAGGATGGTGCGGATCTGCACCTCGAAGATGAAGTTTCCGCTGGGCACCACGTTTTTGCCCAGCGCCTCCTGGAAACGCCGGACGGTGGGTTCGTTGCGGGTCTTGAGCAGCAGGTGGCGCGAGGAGTAGCCGTAGGTCCCCGATTCCACCGAGCCGATGTCCTTCTCGCGGTCGCTGCGGCAGTCGAAGGCCTCGCGGTGCGACTTGATCAGGCTGGCGACCTGCTGGATCTCGTGCGGCAGCATCACGATGATGCGGATGCCGACCATGTCGTGCACCTCGCGCAGCGGGTTGGGGAACTCGAGCACCGGGTCGCTGTCCGCGTCCTCCTGCAGCCGGCGCGAGGCCTTGGCCTGGAATGAGAGCGTGGACTTCACCCGGCCGGTGATGAACAGCGGCTGCACCTCGCTGCCGACGAAGAGCCGGCGGATCTTGGCCTTCATGGCGTTGAGCACGGACTGCAGCTCGCCGCTGACGGCGCCGTACTGCGCGACCGCGGCGGCGATCTGCGCGGAAAATTCGTCGGCGTTGGACTCCTGCTGTGGATTCATCGCTGATGCCTCCTAGAACACCTGGCGCTGCGGCTTCATCGGGGAGAGCCGAAGGGGCGCAGCCCGCGGGCCGCGCCCCTTCGGGAATGACTTGAGGTGGGGTAGTCCCGGGTTGACGGGAATACCGGGATTATGGTCGGGTCAGGCGCTTGGCCATGTCCTCGTACAACGGGGCCTTGGCGTCGCTGCCGGCCGCCGGAGCGCTCTTGGCGGTTTCCTTGGCCGGCGCGGCGGTCTTGATCGGGGTGACCTTGGCGTCGTTGCGCGCGGCGGCGATCGCCTCGGCGCGGGCGCGGGCCAAATCGTCCTGGTGCTCCTGCTCCAGCTGGGCGAAGCGCTCATCCTCGGCGGACTTGGCGTCGGCCAGGGCCGAGTTGTAGCCGTCGTCGTAGGCCAGGCCGTACTTCTCGGCGTTTTCCTTTTCCTCGTCGTACTCCAGCTCGGCACGCAGCTTCGCGGCTTCGGACTTCTTCTGGTACATGTGCACGGTCAGGTGGGTGATGGCCAGCAGCACGATCGGCGGCATGGCGGCCACCAGCGCGGAAACCAGCGGCGGCACGCCGTCGACGATCGAGTCGACCGTCAGGATGGCGTGCGTGGAGTTCGCGGCGGTGGAGACGATCGCGCCGAAGAACAGCAGGGACCAGGGGTAGATCATGGCACGGCGGTTGAACCCGTTCAGCGCCACGATGGCCACGGTGGCGGCCACGATCATGCCGTCGATGATGATCGGCCAGATCCATGCCAGGTTCGACTGGATGCCGGAGCGTTCGGCCAGGTCGGTCAGGGCCGCGAAGGACAGCACGAACGCGCCGATCGCGATCAGGACGGTGGCGCCGACTGCGGTTCCGAGCACTGCCTTGTGAGGTTCGTTCGGAACTTCTGGTTTGATATCTTCCATGCTTCGCTTGGAACCTATACTTTCGCATAATCGGGGACGTTCAGCTGACGCGAGTCGGGCCGGCCGGCATGGCTTGCACACCGGGCACCGGATCCATTTTAGCGTTTAACCTCGCCGCATGCGCAGTGTTCGTCCACACACTTTCGCAGATCAGGCGCGGCGATCGGCGAATCCAGTGCCGGTGAGCACCCCGGCCAGCGCCCGCGCGCCCGGGATCAGCACGAAGCACAGGGCGCTGGCCACGGCGTAGAGCATGGCCGCGGTGCCAAGCCACGGCGCATCCGGGATTTCGTTGAGGCCGGTGGTGAGCTGGAAAAGGAAGGTGATCCCGCCGAAGCCGAGGATCGTGCGCAGCCCGGCCCGCCAGGCCGCGGCGGCGCGCCGCCCGCGGGCTCCGGTGACGCGGATCCAGGCGCAGCGCTGGCCCAGCGTCGCCCGCCCCGGGGCCAGGCTCGGCAGCAGGAAGACGAAGAAAACCACGACGGCCGGCACCCAGATGCCCGCCAGGCCGGGGTCGACGACCGGGCCGCCGAGCTGCTCGGCCAGGTTCACCGCCGCGGCGATGACGAAGACCGCGGCGCCGGTGAACGAGGAGTCGAAGACGTCGGCCAGCGCGCGGCGCGCCAGGGTGACCGGGCGCGGCGGGGCCTGCTCGGCGCGCGGCTCCCTCGGGGCGGACAGGAAGGAGAAGACCGGCAGGTAGGCGATCACCGCGCCGAGCAGCGCGCCGAAGGTGTTCATGATCAGGTCGTCGACGTCGGCCACGCGATATGCGCAGGTGTACAGCCCCCAGATGCCGGTGTACTGGGTGAGCTCGATGGCCAGGCTGGCGGCCAGGCCCAGCACCATTGCGGTGAACACGTTGCCGCGCAGCCAGCGCACGGCCAGGATGCCCAGCGGCATGAACAAGATGATGTTGAACAGCACCTGCCACAGGGTGAAGCTGGTGGCGAAGCCGCGCAGGCCCAGCTGGGCGTAGACGTTGGCGAAGTCGGCCAGGAAATGCGCCGGCTCCAGTTGCGCAACCGCGACGCCCGGGCGGCAGAACGCGTCGCGCGTGGCTGGCAGCGGGAGCATGGTGTAGCTGAACAGCCCGAAACCGTAGAGCGCGGCCGCCGCGGTGGTGATGGTGCGCCGCCAGGACAGGCGTCCGTGGCGGCGGTACTGCAGGGCGAGCAGGAAGATGCCGGCGACGCCCATGAAGAGCAAGCTGCCGAGGATGGCGACCGCTCCGGGCCAGATCATGCTGTTCATGCTTCCATCTAACCGCGTGGCGGCGCGTGGGATGCGCCTCCGGCGCCGTCTCTGGGCTGGAAGGTCGCTGGGAATATTCACCATGCCTGCAGTGGATTGACTGGGCACTTCGCGACTCCCCGCGGGTGCGGCAGGCGCCTGATGCGCGCATTGGCACGGCGAGTCGATAAGCTTTAATCCATGTCTACCCCGTCCCCCGCGCCCATGACCGGCGCCCACAAGCTGCAGCTCGGCCTGGTCATGCTCGCGGCAGGAATCCTGTACGTCGTCCATTCCTTCCTGCGTTTCGCGCGCTTCGAGTCGCGCGGGTACGACCTGGGCATCTTCGACCAGGCGGTACGCCAGTACGCGATGTTCAAGGCGCCGATCGTGCCGGTCAAGGGGGTCGACTTCAACCTGCTGGGCGACCACTTCCACCCCATCCTCGCGGTGCTCGCGCCGTTCTACTGGATCTGGAACGACCCGCGGATGCTGGGCATCGTGCTGGCGCTGCTGCTGGTGTCCACCGCGATCCCGGTGTACCTGTTCACCCGGCCGCGCTTCGGCCACCTGGGCGCCCTGCTGACCAGCGCCGCGCTGCTGCTGTGGTGGCCGTTCCAGGCCATCGTGAACTGGGACTTCCACGAGATCGCCTTCGGCGTGCCGATCATGGCGTGGATCATCTGGGCCTTCGACAAGGGCCGCTACTGGCTGGTCGTGGGGCTTTCCGCCAGCCTGCTGCTGGTGCGCGAGGACATGGGCATCACCATGGTGGCCGTGGGCATCGTGCTGCTCTTCCACCGCCAGTGGCTCAAGGCCGCGCTCACGGCGGCGCTCGGCCTGCTCGGGTACCTGGCGGTCACCGGCTACCTCATCCCGCTGTTCTCCCCCGAAGGCGAGTTCTCCTACTGGCAGTACACCGCCCTGGGCGCGACCGCCGGCGCGGCAGTGGTCTTCCTGGCCACCCACCCGCTGCAGTCGATCGCGATCCTGTTCGACCACCAGCTCAAGTGGGCGCTGTGGCTTCTGACCTTCCTGCCGCTGTCGCTGCTGCCCTTCGCCTCGCCGTACGTCATCCTCGGCGCCCCGCTGTTCCTGTCGCGTCTGTTCAACGACCGGCTCAACACCTGGGCCCCGGTCTACCAGTACGACGCGATCATGGCGCCGATCCTGATCATGTCCGCGGTCCACGTGCTGGGCAAGCTCGCCGTGCGCTTCAACTGGCGCCGCGCGCGCATCATCGGCCCGGCCTGGCTGCTGTCGATCTCGGTCATTGCCACGCTGTTCTTCCCCATGGTCTTCCCGCTGGGCAAAACCGTCACCGGCCAGGGCTGGCCTCCGGCGGAGCTGATCACCGCGAAGGAGCGGGCCGTCGCGATGGTTCCGGATGGCGTCTGCATCGAAGCCGCCGACAGCCTCGTCCCGCATCTGACCACCCGCACCTACGTCGGGCTGCACGGGGATATCGGCGACGACCTCTCCAGCTGGATGATCATCGACTTCAACGTGGAGGAACTTGGCGGCTGGGATCCACTGACTCCCGACCAGGCCCTGGAGCGGGCCACCGAGCTGGGCTTCACGCCGGTGGCTGCGGAGGACCAGGGCATCCTGGTGCTGCACCGGGACATCCCGGTCGACCCGGTCTGCTCCTCCTACCTGCAGCGCTAGATTCCCGGGCCCGGCACCATCGTGGTGCCGGGCCTGGGTTCCAGTTGCCCGGCTTCTGGAATTCGCGGATAATCTTTAGCTTTTCCTGAGGATAAGCTTAGACCAAATTCGAACACATGTTCTACAAACAGCCGTACAATTAACACATGTACGAAGCAATGCAACAACGCCACCGGCCGCCCATACCCCCGGTCCACACCGAATGCACCAACGTGCTCACCGCCCTGACCACCAAGCTCACCCACATCCTGGAGTGCGGCAGCACCGCCGACTGCGCCGCCGCCATCGAAGAACTCACCGCCCTGACCTCCGGCTACGACTACCTCAAAGCCATGCTCGCCCACCAGCTGGAAAAAGAAGTCTTCCGCACCAACGAAAACAACGGCACCCACCCCAACGACCTCACCCGCGGCGCAGCCAGCACCGTGGCCATGGCCCGCAAACGCGACCCCCACGGCTACCGCTCCTACCTTACCAACGCCCGCATCCTCGCCGAAGACACCCCCTTCACCGCCCAGCGCTTCGCCCTCGGAGAACTCACCGAACCCCAGGTCATGGCCATCCTCACCCCGCTGCAAGACGTCAACGCCGCCCGCCGCACCGCCTTCGACACCCACTTCCGCAGCACCCCGGACATGTTCGAAGCCATGGGACCAAAACAAATCAGCGAAACCGTCACCCACTACACCCTGCAGTTCGAAAGCCACACCAAGTCCTACCGCATCAAGGAAGCCAGCACCGACCGGTACATCCGCTTCACCAAGGACCGCGACTGCATCCGCGTGAACGGCAAACTCCCCCTCGCCGCCGGCACCGCCCTGCAAATGCACCTGCGCAGGAATCCCGCAAGCTGCGCCAGCACGGCGACCCGCGCACCCGCACCCAACTTCCAGGCCGACCTGTTCGCCGCCTACCCCATCGCCGGGCACCCCGCCACCCTGCCCTTGGCCATCAACATCAAGCTGGTCATGACCGACAAGACCCTGTTCCTCGGCGACCGCGCCCCGGCCTTACTCGAAGGCTACGGCTACCTCCCCGCCCAGCACGCCCGCGAACTCATCGCCGGCGCGGAAATCCGCAACGAGGACTACTTCCACCAGTACCCCGACGCACACGACGACCTTGGCCCTGCGCATCGAGTCCTTCCCCGACATCCAGCGCCTCTACACCGCCCCCGGGGACACCGAGCTGATCGCCATGGACTCCACCGCCCGCGCCTTCCCGCCGCGCCTGAAGGAGTTCATCAAGATCCGCGACAAGCACTGCCGCACCCCGTACTGCGACGGACTGGTCGAAGAAGTCGACCACGTCATCCAGCACCACCTGGGCGGGCCGACCAACGTGCTGAACGCGGACGGGCGCTGCGCGCTGTGCAACAAGGCCAAGGAATCCCCGAACTGGGTCGAGGTACCCGTCGGGGAGTACTCCCACTCCATCCGCATCAACCCGGGCACCGGAGCCTACTACCAGTCCGTGGCGCCGCCGGTGACCGGGTACCGGCACCGCCGGTTCCCGGATTTGCTGACCCAGTCGAAATGGGTGCGCGGGAAGACCTTGCTGCGTGAGGAGCTTGAGGACCCGGCCGAGGACCCCGACCCGTAGGACTAGCTCCCAAAGACTTCTCCCGGCAAAAGGAAACCGCCGATCTTCCCTGCAGGGAAAATCGGCGGCATCCGTAGTGCTTTCTCGTGGACTGGGGATCAGCTCTTCTTTGCCGACCCCAGAACGAAGACATCATCAGCATTTTCAATCGGACCGGCCAACGGGTCGTCAGTTCCGTCCGCGCGGATGACATCGCGTTCGGGATTACGGATATCCCCGATGATCTTGATGCAGATGTAGATCAGCATCGCCATGTGGGCCACGATGCCCAGGCCGTACAGGATCTCAATGGTCCAGCTACCGCCGAAGTATCCGCCCTCGGAGACCGCCTTGGCGCTCCACAGCCAGACCACCGCCCAGTGGAAGACCTCGACCAGCTGCCACACGAGGAATTCGCGCCACTTCGGCCGAGCCAGCACGTACAACGGGATCAGCCACATCACGAACTGCGGCGAGTACACCTTGCCCAGCAGCAGGAATGCGGCAACGATCAGGAACGCAAGCTGGGCCATGCGCGGGCGGCGCTGTGCGGTCAGGCCAAGGTAGGCGATGCCAAGGCAGGCCAAGCCGAACAGGCCGTTGGACAGCAGCGACATCGTCGAGCCGGACATTCCAGTTCCGGCGAAGGCCAGCCACATCGAGGAGTTGCCCGCCGGGCGGTCCCCGGAGAAGGTGTAGAAACGGCTCCATTCGTCGAAAGCGGTGAGCATGAACGGCACATTGACCGCCAGCCACGCCACCACGCCGGAGGCCAGCGACACCCAGAAGTGGCGCATGCGTCCCGAGCGCAGGCACAGCACCAGAATCGCGCCGAAGAGGAAGAACGGGTACAGCTTCGCTGCGGCGCCGAGGCCCAGCAGCACGCCGGCCAGCACGATGTGTTTGCGCGAGAACGCCAGCAGGCCCAGGGTGGCGAGCATGACGGCCCACAGGTCCCAGTTCAACTGGCTGGTGAGGATGATTCCCGGGGCCAGGGCGACCATGATAGCGTCGCGGCTGCGATGGCGGGCGGCGTAGGCGATGGCCACGACGATCACCGCCCAGCAGATGAAGGACAGCGCCGAGTTCAGGTCGAAGTATGCCAGCTGGCGCTCCGGGGAGAACCCGATGCCGGGGATCATCCACGCGGTCACGCCGGCGACGATGGCCAGCAGGACCGGGTACTCCAGCGCCTGCTCCGGCGGCAGTCCGGTGAAATACGGGAACAACTTGTCGGCCATGCCGCGGGTGCCGAACAGCTGCGTGAAGTCCGAATAGCACATGTGCAGGTGCTGCTCGGCCGCAGGCCAGGCATTCACTCGGCACCACTGCTTGGTCAGCACCGCAATACCGGCGCCGACCGCGGTCAGGACCAGCAGCCATAGGATCACCGGACGCGTCGCCTCGCGGGCGTTGAACAGGGTTTTAACCGGTTGCATCACGGTCCTGTTGCCTCGTTTCTTCTGGATTGGGAATACGTAGGAATTTGCGGGTTCGCGGGCTGAGCCGGCGCCCCAGATGGCCGAACAGCGGCGCGGTCTTCGGATCGATGAACACCATGTAGGCCACGCAGAGCAGGCCGACCAGCGCGGCGAAGATTCGCATCCACAGCAGCGAGAACCACTGTGCCACGGAAAGCTGGTCGACGACGCCGGCGATCGCCAGCACCAGGCACAGCACGTACAGCAGGCGTTCCTGGCCGACGCTGAACTTCTTGCCCAGGGCGAAGAACGGGATCAGCCACAGCAGGTACCAGGGCTGGATGATCGGGGCCAGCAGCACGCTGGCCGCCAGCGCGTACCCCGAGTAGAGCAGCGGGTTTCCGGCCGGCTTGCGCAGCGCCAGCCACGCGATGATCGCCATGCTGAACACCTTGAAGACCGCGTAGACAATGTCGGCGACGGCATTGATGCTTCCGCCGAACAGCGATCCGATCCAGCCGACCAGCAGGCCGAAAAGGCCCACCGGGGCGTAGGGGAACGCCGCGTCGCCGGAACTGGCCACGCCGCCGATCCAGCCGAACCACAGGCCGGTGGCGGCGCCAAGCGCGGCGAGGATCGCCACCGTGATCGCGGTGATCCACAGCCAGGCACGGATCTTGGAGCGCAGCCGGGCCTCGGGCTTGAGCATCGCCAACCCAAGGAACGGCAGCGCCAGCAGCATCACCGGCTTGATCGCGATGGACAGCGCCATGGCAATGGTTCCCAGCACGCGTCGCTGCCGGTAGACCAGCAGGAAGGCGAGCAGCACGCCGCCGAGCATCAGCCCGTCGTTGTGCACGCCGCCGACCATGTTCATCAGGAACAGTGGGTTCACCACGGAGACCCACAGCGTCCAGGACGGATCGCCGCCGAGCTTGAGGGCCAGCCGCGGAATCGCGTAGATGCACAGCGCCACCCCTGCCACCGCGACCAGACGCATCATGACCACGCCGTATTCGGGGACTCCCCCGGAGACGAAATACGCCAGCCGGGCGTACATGAGGAACAGCGGCCCGTAGGGAGAGGAGGATTCGGCCCAGAGCGAGTCCGCGCCCTGGGCGAACCAGCCCGGAAGCTGGGACACCCAGTTCTCATAGGGCGAGAGCCCGGCATGCATGAGCCGTCCCTGCCCGAGGTACGAATACACGTCCTGGGAAAGGATCGGGAAGGAGAACAGCATCGGCGCGGACCAGGTCCAGGCCGCCCGGCGCATCAGCCCCAGGGCCCGGTCCCCCAGCCCTTTGGTGGTTTGGCGCAGGCGCAGCCAGGCGCGGAACATCAGCACCGTGCCCACGGCCAGCAACAGCGTGCAGATGATCACGCCGACGGTTTCGGCGCGCAGCGGGAGCACGAGCGGGGATCGGGCGAGCACCGATTCCTGGGCATAGGGCAGCCAGCCCACGCCCCAGGATCCGCAGGTGACCATGGCCGAGGCAAGCAGCCCCTGGAGGATCGGCCCCCGCGAGCCCCGCGGACCCGGACGCTGCGGCGCGGCCCCGGGCTGCCGGTTGTCGCGGTGGGTGGGGGCTACGATGGCGCGACCTCGTCCTTCTTGGGGCCGCTGCGCAATACCCGAAGCCACTGCTTCGAGGGCACCAGACCGGTGAACAACGTGCGGGTGCGCGGATCCAGGTAGGCCAGATAGAACATCGCGACCCAGGAGATGCCGGTGGACAGGTGCTTGACCCATGGATCAAGGTCACCGAGGAACTGCCAGATGAACAGCTGGTCGGCGGCGCCGAAGGCGATGAAGAACGCGGTGGTGAAGTACACCCAGACGATCTGCCAGTCGTCGCGGATCCCGGTCACGGCGAAGAACGGCAGCAGCCACAGCAGGTACCACGGCTGCACGATCGGCGAGAGCACCACCAGCGCGGTGAAGGCCAACGCCATGCGCTGCACCAGGTGCGACGGCTTGCCCTTGAAGATCAGCACGAGCACCAGCAGCACGGAGAGCAGGCGTCCGCCGATCTTCAGCACCGGAAGGATCCAGTTGGTGGGCAGCGAGAAAGCATCGAAGATGCCGGAGAGCAACGCGTTCAGGGCGCCGACGGGGGCGAACAGCACCGAGCCGGTGCCGGTGCCCAGCATGACTTTCAGCCAGCCGATGCCGTAGCCGTTGGCCAGCCCGACGGCCAGCATGATCGCGGCGAACAGCGCCAGCGTGTAGCACCAGTAGAGGATCTTGCGCGGCCACTTCGCGTCGGTTCCGGCCCACAGCAGGCCGATGAACGGCAGCAGCACCATGGTGATCGGCTTGATTCCGATGGAAGCCGTCATCAGAACCACCGCGAGGACACCGCGCCGGGTGGCGGCGTAGTAGGTCGCGGCCACGGCCAGGCCCACCATCACCGCGTCGTTGTGCGCGGAGGCGACGAAGCTGATCAGGAACAACGGGTTCGCGACGGTGATCCACGCGGCTTTCGCCCCGGAGACGTGGTGCAGCGCCGCGAGCTTGGGCACATAAGCCAGGCACAAGATGACTCCGGCGAAGGCAATCAGGCGAAAGAGCAGCACCGACAGGTCGGGGCTGAAGCCGACGGCGCGGAATACCCAGTATTCGAGCAGCAGGAACAGCGGACCGTACGGGGTCTCATCCTGCGCCCAGGTGATGTCGGTGCCGAGCTGGAACCAGTTGTTCAGCGAAGAGATGCCGGTGACGTAGGGGTCCTGCCCGGCATCCACGAGGCGGCCCTGGCCGATGTAGGCGAAGACGTCGCGTGAGAAGATCGGCAACGCCAGCAGCATCGGGGCGGACCAGGTCCAGACGGCCTTCTTGACCGCCTTCAGCGAATCCGGGCCCCAGCCTGCATTAACCTGGCCCAGCCGGAGCCAGGCACGAAACAGGATCCAGCAGCCCAGGGTCAGTACCACGGTGGAGGTGATGACGCCGGCGTATTCGGTGCGGATGGCGATCAACAGCGGGTTGCGGTTCATCGGAGAAACGCTGGCTAGCCAGCCGACGCCGAAGGAACCCAAGGCAATCATCATCGAGCCGACAAGCCCCTGCCACAGCGGGTTGAAGGACGCATGTCGATCGGTTGCCGACGGGGCGTCTGCCACGGGCCGCGCGGCGGAATCCTTGCGCATGTCTGGCGCCATCTTTTCCCTTTCGCCGTCCTCGAACCGCTCGGGGCGGCGGTTTGCCGCGCGTACTTTGCGCATGTCAGCGCGCCGAAACGGGCCCGCTGCGAACTTCTCCCACGGCCGGGCGCTGGACGCCCATTATTACAAAAGAATCAACGGAAACTCTAGCACGCAGGACTGCGCCAACTCTGGACGACAGCCCGCATGCGAAGCGAATCACACCATTGGCCTGCGGCGCGGAGATGAATGCAAAACACCCGATCGGAAACCATGTTTCCGATCGGGTGATCATTTGGGGTGAGTAACGGGGTTTGAACCCGCGACCTTCTGGACCACAACCAGACGCTCTACCGACTGAGCTATACCCACCATATTGGCTTTCGTACCAAGTCAAAACGCTTTTGCGCGGTGACCTCGTATTCGGCAACGAGAAATACTATACACACATTTTCCCGACGCTGGCCAATCGGCAACGCCCCTGGCGGCTGTGGGTTGCATCACTGGCCGCCGGGGAGTCACCGGACACCCCCTAGGAAGGGTTCGATTTAATCTCCGCGGCAATCCCCGCGGCAACGTCCGAAACCGGCCCCGGGGCTGGAACCATGACAGCGGCGCGGTAGTAGCGCAGCTCGTCGATGGAATCCTTGATATCGCCAAGCGCGCGGTGATTGCCGTCCTTGGCCGGGGCCGAGTAGTAGGCCTTCGGATACCAGCGGCGACTGAGTTCCTTGATCGTTGACACATCGACGATCCGATAGTGCAGGTGGTCAATCACCTCAGGCATGTCGCGTGCCAGGAAATTCTTGTCGGTGCCGACCGAGTTGCCGGCCAACAAGGCGGTCTTCGGCTCCGGAGCATAGGCGCGGATGTAGTCCATGACGACGGCGGTGGCCTCGGACATGCCCATGCCGCCGTCAAGCTCTTCGAGAAGCCCGCTGTTGATGTGCATGTTGCGGACGAAATCGCCCATCTGCTCCAGGGCCTGAGGCTCCGGCTTGATCACAACCGACACCCCGTCACCTAGGACATTCAGTTCCGAATCGGTCACCAGGACCGCGACTTCAATCAACGCGTCGTTCTCCAGGCTGAGCCCGGTCATTTCGCAATCGATCCACACAAGTTTTTCTGCAGAAGTAGGCATGAACTCAAATTTACCCCACCTAAAAATGACCCGCTCTGCACAGGGAAACCCGAATTGGCATTTCCTCAAAGTTTCGGTGTATAGTAATTCTCGTTGCCAAGGACTCCGGTTGAAACGTAATCGCGTTGTGACTAGGTTCTTAGTAAACATGGTGGGTATAGCTCAGTCGGTAGAGCGTCTGGTTGTGGTCCAGAAGGTCGCGGGTTCAAGCCCCGTTACTCACCCCATTTAGATCAGGCTGGTATCTGGTTCAAGGGATAGTCCTTGACGAAGATTCCAGCCTGGTCTTTTTTCACTATGCCCAGGAACGACCCAGCGCCACCAGATCCCGAAAAAACGCCTGTTCACCATGCTGGCCCGCAGCTCCAGACCAGGTGTTTCCATGCGCTGCGCGATCGTCGAAATGCAGGACCTTCGACAACCAGCAACCGCTGTAATGACTTCTTGCCCGTTTTAGGGGTGTCGCAGCCATCCTTGCAAAAGCGCGCCCGGGGATCGGCGCCCCGCTGGCAGCAGAAAACATCGTGACCGCCACAGCTAGGATCTTCGGCGCCAAGACGACACGATGAAATCCGGCCAGAATGATCGGTCGAGTCACACATGACACCCTTGAGGACACCATGGTGGAAGCAAGGCTCTGCTCCAAGGATTACGAGCCCGCACGCGCCGTGCATTCGCGACCATGACAGGGCACAAAGTTCCAGGCAATTCCTTCGCACGGCGAGCCCAGCTATCCAAACTTGGAAAGAACAACATCAGCGCTGAAGCCGCCGCCCGCTCCCTTGCCGACTGCATAGAATTCCCTGCGACCCAGGCAAGCGTGAGGCCGGGCGCTGGGAACCAGAACCTGCATGACTCGGCAATTGCACGGGAAAACACGAGAAATCGCGAATTGATGAAAGTTCGGAAGGATAACAGCCTGCTCCTCCACAAAGGGCGATGAAGCCACAGGGGATCACAGGCTTGATAGGAAGCAGCAGACAATCCGGCCGCTCTTCCCCGCCGTTCGCCCGAAACGCCGTTTCAAGGGTTGGATAATCGCCGGTTCGCAACTTCGGAAGTATGAATTCGTCAACTGATCACTGCTTTTGGACTGCAGCATGAGACGGAAAAATCGACGGACAACAGGAATTTTGGAAATGTTACGCCAATATTCGTTATTATTTCGGGCGCGTGAGCCACATCAAATTCGCCGTGGAATGTCAGCCATGCAGTATGGAACATTCGATGGGTCGCGTCAATTATTCGACAAGCGTTGGATAACCTACCTAGTTTACCCGTTGACCGGGACATTATTACTAGTAAAGTCACTCTTGCAATACCCTCAAAACTACGTGAGTTATGAGTGGCTGATACTTGACTGGCGCTACCTGGGAGTTTGATATTAGTAGGATGACTGGCTTCCAGATCGAACGCCGAGAAGTTCTTCCCTCACGTGTAGATGCCCTGAACACTGCAATTAAGGCAGCTCATCGTGGTGGCCCCGTCTTCATCATCGGAGACGTCGGCACCGGGCGCACAACTTTTTCCTTGCAGCTCATGGATCGCATCGAATCCAGCTTCATTTGGATCATCGGCTCCAAGTCGCTGAGTTCGGTCCCCTTTTCCACCCTGAGCGTCTTGGCAACCCAGATTCCCGACGGGCCTGCCGGGACAACTCCCACCGAACTAGTCACAGGCATAGGCCAGGCTACAAGCAAACGCACACAGTGGATTTTCCTGGACCAGGCCGAACACGTGGACCAGCAGAGTGCTGCCGTCCTCAAGCAATTCTGCACCGCCGGCAACATTCGACTGGTTGTCGCGGCGACGACGGTACGCTCCATGCCGAGCGAACTTCGCTCACTGATCTCCTCGCCAACTTTCACGCGCATTGAACTCGAGCCGTTGACATATGAAGATGCGCACATGATGCTCGCCGAAATCCTTGCCGGAGAAGTCAATTCCAGCACCGTCACGTCGTTGCTCGAGTTCTCCGGCGGCCACGCATTGCATCTTCGCGAGCTGGCCCTGGACGCACAGGCAACCGGTGCCCTTACCAAGCAGCAGGACTACTGGACGCTCAGCCGTGCGTGGGCGCCCCACGGAAAGCGAACAACGGATCTCATCAATGCCCGGCTGAGCGATCAACCCGATAACGTCCGCGAGGCCTTGGAGCTTCTCGCCGTCATGGGCCCAGTTCCCCTTGGCGCGGCTCGCAAGCTCATGGGGCAGTCCATCTACGACGCCATCGATGCCGACTTGGTGCGATTGGACCTCGTGTCGGAGAATCCGGTGACCGGCGAGCGCACCGAACGCGTTCGCCTTGGAGCTGGGCTCTCATCGCAGCTGGTCTTCAGCAGCTTTGATTCCTCGACCCTGCGCCGGCATATCAAGACAATCGATGAGAGATTGTCGTGGGAGCTATTTGATTCAGCGTCTCGCAGCCGATTCACCAGGCATCGCTTGGATATGGGATTGACGGTGCCGATTCGGGAATTGCTCTCCGACGTTGAACAAGCGGCGAGCGCGCGACAGTTCGCTCAGGTGATCGCGCTGACCGATCTGCTGGATCAACAGCGAGTCGACTCCCCTGCGCAGTTGGAAACGTTGCTGATTGCCCGTGCCGACGCACTATACGAGCTAGGCAAGCCGGAAGCCGCATTGGCCTTGCTTCAGGAACACCTGCCGCAGGGTTCGCCGGAGATGCGTTTTGTCGCCGCCAAGATTGCCTATGCGAGTTTGGGGCGGCTCGAAGTTGCGGAGAAGATTCTTGAGGAGCGTCCAGGTGATCCGCCCGGGGTCGCCGCGTATTTGCTATTGATTCGGTCAAGGGCGAATAAGCTCGTCGACGTGGAGGCGTTGCGCCGATACGCGGCAATGCCCGAGCTTCGAACCGAAGGTAGGGCGTCGTTCCTGGCCCATGTGCTGATTGAGCAGTCGTATGCGGGGCTGGCCGAAGATGCCATGGCTGAGTATGCTCGGATTTCATCGTCGCAGGAATGGCAGGAGTGGTCCGCCGCGGTGCGGGCCGAGCTGATCTTTGCTTTCCCCACGATTGCATTTGCTTTGGGGATGAATCCGGCCACGTTTGCGCAGATGTCGGTGGGCGAGGATCTCAAACAGGCGAACGCCGATCATGCGAATGTCATCGTGAGCATCGGCATGGGCTTTTTGGAGTCCGGCCTGGCTTCACAGGCATTGTCGACCTTGGAACAAGCCATTGGGCTGCTGTCCGTGGGAGACCCGTATCTGATCAAGGGCTTCGCCTCGGCGTTCGCGGCCTACGCCGCCAACCTGCTGGGAAATCGGGCGAAGGCGTCGTACTACTTGGAGATGTCTCGCTCCGAGCCTGCGGTGTCGGGACAGATCTTGAGGCCAATCGCTGAGCGGTCCTTGTTGTCGGTGATCCTGGAAGTCGAAGGGCGCGATGCTGCGCAAGCACATTTGGAGAAGCATCTTGCGTCTGCCGAGGCTTTCGGCCGGAAAAACTTGGTGATGCGGCTGCTGCTAGAGGCCTGGCAGTGCGGGTTGCTCACGGACGTTGAGCGGCTCTCGCGGGCTGCGGAGCTGGTTCAAGGGCCGCTCGCGGCGACTCTGGCGGGTTACCAGGCGGCGCTCGACGACCCGACGGAGTCGGCTGTGGGCCAATTGGTCCAGGCCCATGCGGAGGCAGGGCAGCTGCTGCTGGCGGCGCAGCTGGCCGCCAGCGGCTCCGAACGTGCCAGATCAATGGGGCGGCGGACTGCAGCTACCCATCTGTTGGGGCTGTCCTTGGAGATTGCCCAGCCGCTGGACCAGGTGAACACCCCTGCCTTGGGGCGTGCGCGCGTCGACGAGTCGCTGTTGACTGCACGCGAGTATGCCACGTGCATCAGGGCCGCCGAAGGGGCGAGCAATCAGGAGATCTCCAAGGAGCTGTTCTTGTCCCCGCGTACCGTGGAGGGCCATCTGCAGCGTTCTTACTCGAAACTGGGTATTACCGACCGCCGGCAGCTGCTAGCTGAACCCGCTACAGGCGACTCGGAAGTGCCACAGGCCACAGAATATACTCTAGCCCTACCTATTTCTGAGTGATCACCTACCTAGTCCCCCGGTTTTATTCCTTAAATGTCCATACTTACGCATATGATGATTCTTGTTCGGTCAGCCTATGCGATGGGTTCTTGGGGGAATCACAGTAGCTGATGGAACGGATCGCGGGACTTTAGATTGCAATCACTCGCAATGAGCGCAAATGACTCCCACCGATACAGACCGGTGCCAGCATCCTTTGATGCTGGCACCTTGTCGTTAAGGCGTGTTACGACAAGGATTCGAAACTATATTCGAATCTGGTGTCCATGGTGGTCTAACCCCGTGTTTTTCGTGACTTACTGCTTCAAAAATGACGGGAGCATCAGATATTCGACGTCAAATAGGCGCATGTCAGCGGGTGCGACCATAATGGAAGTGAATAAATCCGCAGGACGACAGACTCGTTCCGGCCTGCCGCACCTCCCCACCCCGTGAAAGGCATCTCCCCGTGAAACGCGCGCTCTTTGAAGAAGATCACGAACAGTTCCGCGAACTTGCCATTGAGTTCAACTCCAGGCAGATCGCCGGTAAGTATGCACAATGGGAAAAAGAACACCAGATTCCCCGAGAGGTATGGCAGTCGGCCGGCGAGAACGGCCTGCTGGGACTGGCCGTGCCCGAGGAATTCGGCGGCATGGGCATCGACGACTACCGTTTTCGTGTCGTGCTCGATGAAGAATTCGTCCGTTCCGGACACCTTGCAGTCGCCTTGGCCCTGCACCTGCACGACGACCTGGTGCTCCCCTACCTGCTGGCCTACGGTTCGCAGGACCTGAAGCAGCGCTGGCTCCCGCGCTTCGTGGACGGCTCCACCATCACCTCATGCGCTTTCACCGAGCCCGGTGCCGGGTCGGACCTGCGTGGCGTGCGCACCAAGGCGGTGCGCGACGGTGAGGACTGGCTGCTCAGCGGTCAGAAGACCTTCATCGGCAACGGCGCCCATGGCGACGCAGCGGTGGTGCTGGCCCGCACGGATGGACAGACCTCGCGTGCCGGCGAGGATTCATTCACCCTGTTCATGGTGGAGCGCTCAGAGGGCTACTCGAACGGCCAGCCCTTCGACAAGATGGGGCTGCGTGCCTCGGACACCGCCGAGTTGTTCTTCGACGAGGTGCGCGTCTCCGACGCTGACCGCATCGGCGATGTGGGCCGGGGTCTCGCCTACATCAAGGAACAGCTGCCCCAGGCTCGATTGGCGATCGCCGTGGCTGCCAGCGCGATCTGCACCGCCGCGTTCGACCAGGCCCTGGCCCATGCCGGCGAGCGCTCCGCCTTCGGCCAGGCATTGACCGACTTCCAGAACACCCGCTTCGAGCTGGCGGATCTGAAGACTGAGGCGCATGTCACCCAGAGTTTCGTGGATCGCGCGGTGCTTGCGTACAACGCTGGCGAGCTCACCGCGGCAGAAGCGGCCGAGGTCAAGCTTTGGGCTAGTGAAAGCGCGAAAAAGCTCACCGACCGGGCGCTGCAGATCCACGGCGGATACGGCTACATCATGGAGTACCCGATCGCCCAGTCGTTCACCGCATCCCGCTTGCTGACCATTTTCGGTGGCACAAGTGAGATTATGCGTGAAACTATTGGACGAGCACTCTAAGCACTTTTTGGAAAGGAACTGATCACGTGCCTATTCGGCAGATCACCGTCTATGGGGAACCCGTCCTGCATACTCGCGCCGTGGAGGTGACGCAGTTCGACGACGAGTTGCGCCAGCTGGTAGCGGACATGCACACCACCATGGATGCGGCGCACGGCGTCGGCCTGGCGGCTCCGCAGGTTGGCCTCGGACTTCGCATGTTCACCTACGTCTACGCGGACCAGGACGACGCACCGGAACGCGGCGTGGTGATCAATCCGAGGCTCACCCTGTCCAAGGTTTCGCAGGGCGTTCCTGACGCCGAGGAAGACTCCGAGGGCTGCTTGTCCGTCCCGGGCCTGGATTTCCCGCTCAAGCGCGCCGACTACGCCAAGGTGGAAGGGTTCGACGAGTTCGGCAATCCGATCTCCTTCGAGGCACACGGCTGGTTTGCCCGCATCATGCAGCATGAGTACGACCACCTGGACGGCCTGCTGTATGTGGACAAGCTGCAGCCGCGCTGGGAGAAGCGCTGGAAGAAGGCCAAGAAGTCCCTGGGCTGGGGCGTTCCGGGCAACACCTGGCTGCCGGGCACCGATGAGGACCCGTTCGGCCACTAGGTCCGGAACCCCAGATACCGCTGATGCAGCGCCGCACCGATCCGATCGGGCGGCGCTGTTTCTGCGTTCCAGAGGCTGTCGGCCCGTCCCGAGCGCAGCCAGAAGGGCTTGACCATGCCGTTCTTGCCCGGGCCGATGCTGGCCTGCATAGGCGCGTCGACGGCCAGCGAGCGGTCCGCGTAGGACAGGTAGTACTCGTCGAAGTGCCCGAGCAGCCGCAGCGGGAGCCGGTTCGGGAGCTGCGCGTCGAGCGCCGGGCAGTCCGCGAGCAGGTAGAGCTCCTCCTCGCGGGCGTCCAGCCCCACCCCATACAGCTGAGGTCCCAGGTCGGAGGCGGCGGCCTTGAGCTGCGTCAGCGTCTGTCCGGTGTACCAGGCGGCATCGCGGAGGCTGGCCGGCCCATGAGCCGCCAGATAGCGCCGCAGCAGCTCCTGCAGTGGTTCTGCGGGCTCGAAGTCCGCGGCCGCCAGCTCGTCGACGAGCATGAAGTCCTGTCCGGCCAGTCCGGCGCCCTCCGGGATCGGCCCCAGGCACAGCAGCCCGTCCATGACCAGGCACATCAGCAGGTGCACCCCGCGCTGGGCTGCGGTCGGGATTCCGTGCTGGTTCAGCAGCGTGAACAGGGTCGCGCGGCTTGCGCAGCCGTGCTCTTGCAGGTGGCCGAAGACCAGTTCGCCGGCGGCGTCGATGTCAGCTGCGCCGATCTGCACTTCACGCAGTCTCGGCTCCATGGCCGCGAGCGTGCGCCGTCTGGCCGCGCGGACCAGCCAGCGCACGTCGCCGGCGGCGCAGATATGCAGCGTCCCGCGCATGGTCCAGGAACGCACCAGCGCACCGGAGGTGAACAGGGCGTCGATGTCCGCCCGGCTGGTTTTCCTCCCGGAGCGCTGGGCCAGCGCATAGCGCCCGGCGGCCAGGTCCTGGGACTGGAGGGCCAGCATGCGTTCCGCGGCCGCGGGGATGGACCCTGCAGGTTCCAGCAGCAGCTGGTTCGCCATGCGCAATTGCAGGATTCTGCGCCGCTCCATGGGCCGGGCCCGTCGAACGCAAGGGGTCATGGCCGGCGGCCGCATCTGGTTGCTGCCGCTGGAGGACAGGGCCTTGCTGGGGTTGCTCGGCGGCATCGAATCATTCCTTGGCTGCGCTCGGTGGTGCTGCGAGCCTGACACAGAATCCAGCGCCGCTCAAGACCCGGAAATGCTTCGCCCGCCGCATCATGCCAGTGGGGCGCGGATCCACTCGGCGAGCGCCTGGTTGAGCAGGGACCAGCTGGCGGCGGTGTCGAAGGAAGTCGCCAGGTGCGACGCGCTGAGCCGGTACATACAGTACCCGGCCCAGGGCACGACGGTCAGGCTTTCCAAGCCGCGCTCCCACGCGGCAACCAGCACGGGCGCCACCTGGGGGCTTCGCAGCACCGGGTCGAGGCTGGGGCCGAGCGCCGGTTCGAACATTTGTTCCCATCGGTCGAAGGCGAGGAGGTCGAGGCCCGCGCTGCCGTACTGCGCGGTCCAGAAATCAGTGTCGCTGCGCAGTCCGGAGTCCGGCAGGATCTTCCCGGTACCCGGCGGTCGATACGGGCCGTGCGTCTGGCCGCCCCAGGCCTGGACCCAGGTTCTCAGCCACCGCCGTTCCCAGACGATCCGTTCCACCTCATCCGGCATCGCGGAAGAACCGGCCTCCGGGACCGGGTGCAGGGCCGGCAGCGGCAGATCGTCGGCCAGGCCCCAGGCATGCCTGATGTACAGCAGCATCCTCAGCTGCTGCGCGTGCACGTCGATGGCCAGCGACATGTCTGCGGGCCACGCGCCCGGAGCCGGGTTCGTTGATCGCTTCATGCCCCCGAGCTTCGCACAGGCCGACACCCCTGGCAACACGATGGCCCGCGCGGCGGCGCCCGGATTACTTCACGCTCCACCGGTTCCGGCCCAGGCGCCACCGCTGCCCATCGATGTCGATGCACAGCACCGTGCGCGTTCCGGGACGCAGGAATCGAGGCCTGCGCTCGATGCGCGCCTCGCCGCGCAGATACATCCGCAGCGCGCGGCACAGCCCGTCAAGCTCGCTGTCCTCGTCGCTGCCGGCCTCCTCGTCGCCATCCAGGATTCCGAACTGGACATCGAGCTCCGGAATGAATGCCTCCAGCCACACGCCGTCGAGGCGGATGCAGGCAGTGCGGCCCGGATCCACGGTGCTGCCCACGAGAACCGAATACCGCGGCGGGTTTTCGCGCAGCCCTGTCTCCAGCACGGTGAAGCCGTCCCCGAAGGTCGCGGCGACGACGCGGTCCAGCCGCGTTGCGAGCTCATGTGGCATGGCCCCAGTCTATCGGCGCGCAGAAGGGGCGGGACGGGGCCCGTGCGCACGTGGCGTTCGGGGAACATGCACTCCACCTGCATCGGATCACCACGGCGGGCGGGTCCGGGAAGCAACCTCGCAGCCTGCTAGGAACCGGAGGTTCTCCGATCGCCGAGGCCGGCGGTGCTCAACAGGTAGAACAAGCCCAAGGCCATGCAGATGCCCAACGTCAGATACGGGGACACCAGGGCGGCCGCCGCCGCGAGCACATAGACGGGTATCGAAACCAGGCCGCGGCGCAGGATCGACCGCGTCTGCACGGGATCCGGCGCCTCGCGCAGCAGGTGCGGGCGCCGTTTGAGCAGGTGGTATTGCAGGGCGAAGAAGAGCGAGGAGGTCACCAGGAACGAACCGGCGTAGAGCACCGCGGCCAGGACGCCCTGGCCGGGGACATCCAGATAGCTGGAGAGCACCGAGGTGGTGAAGGGCAGCACCACGATGCACAGCAGCAGGACCAGGTTCAGCACCAGCACCGAATGGTCCACCCCGGCCAGCCGGTGGAACATGGTGTGGTGGCTCAGCCACATGATGCCGATGGCGATAAACGAAATGACGTAGGCCAGCGCATTGGGCCACAGCTCCAGCAGGCCGCTGGCCAGGGAGCGGCCCGGCTCCGGTTCGGGAACCCGCAGATCCAGCACCAGCAGGGTGATCGCCACCGCCATGACCCCGTCGGAGAACGCCTCCACGCGTCCGGTGCCGCTGGGCTGCGGGGATCGGCCGGCCTTCATGACCCGCCGCCCGGAGGCAGGGGGTGTTGCCGGGCGGGCGCCGGCGGGGTGTCCACTGCGCGGGCGCCTCGTGAGTCAGCCATGCTTGTGCCCCCTTGCCGAGCCCCGGGCCCCTATCCCCGGGGCTTCCGAGTCTACTCCCGGGCCCCGGCGCCGGGAACGGCCAAGGGGCCGCACCCCGCGTGGTGAAACACGGGGGTGCGGCCCCTTGGAAGGGCGTATCGCTGCGTGGAGCCTAGGCGTTGACCGCTTCGGCCTTCACAGCAGGAACGGCAACCGGGTGGGTGCCGGCCATGGTCTCGATGACGCGGACCACCTGGCAGGAGTAGCCGAACTCGTTGTCATACCAGACGTAGACGACGGCGTTCTTGCCGGTGGCGATGGTCGCCAAGCCGTCGACGATGCCGGCGCGGCGCGAGCCGACGAAGTCGGTGGAGACGACCTCCGGCGAGTCGATGTAGTCGATCTGCTTGTGCAGCTCGGCGCCCAGCGAGGTCTCGCGCAGGTAGTTGTTCAGCTCGTCCTTGTCGGTGGCGGTCTCAAGGTTGAGGTTCAGGATCGCCATCGACACGTCCGGGGTGGGAACGCGGATGGCGTTGCCGGTGAGCTTGCCTTCCAGTTCCGGCAGGGCCTTGGAGACGGCCTTGGCGGCACCGGTCTCGGTGATCACCATGTTCAGGACCGCCGAGCGGCCGCGGCGCTCGCCCTTGTGGAAGTTGTCGATCAGGTTCTGGTCGTTGGTGAACGAGTGAACGGTCTCGACGTGGCCGTGGATGACGCCGAACTTGTCGTTCAGGGCCTTCAGGACCGGGGTGATGGCGTTGGTGGTGCACGATGCGGCGGAGACGATCTTGTCATCGGCGGTGATGTCGGAATCGTTGATGCCGTGCACGATGTTCTTCAGGTTGCCCTTGCCCGGTGCGGTCAGCAGCACGCGGGACACGCCCTTGGACTGCAGGTGCTGGGACAGGCCGGCCTCGTCGCGCCAGCGGCCGGTGTTGTCAACGACGATGGCGTTGTCGATGCCGTAGGCGGTGTAGTCGATGGTGGCCGGGTCGTTCGAGTAGATGACCTGGATCAGGGTGCCGTTGGCGAGGATGGTGTTGTTTTCCTCGTCCACGGTGATGGTGCCGTCGAACTTGCCGTGCACCGAGTCGCGGCGCAGCAGCGAGGCACGCTTGACGATGTCGTCGTCCGAGCCCTTGCGCACGACGATGGCGCGCAGGCGCAGGCCGTAGCCGCCGCGTTCGATGAGGATGCGGGCCAGCAGGCGGCCGATGCGGCCGAAGCCGTACAGGACCACGTCGGTAGGCTCTGCGTCGGTGGCGCCGGCCTGGCCGACCTTTGCGCCCAGTTCGGCGGAGACGAAGTCGTTCAGGTCGGCGGAGCCGGACTCGACGAACTTCTTGTTCAGGCGGCCGAGGTCCACGGAAACCGAACCAACGTTCAGGGTTTCAATGACATCGAGAATTGCCTTGGTGGCATTCAGGTCCAGCTCTTCACCGTCGATGCGGCGCACCACGCGGTGGGCCTTGATGATATCGATGGCGGACTGGTTGATCAGCTTGCGGCCGTAGATGGAGGTCACCACATTGTTCTTGCGGTAGAGACGTCCGATCAGCGGAATCATGGCCTCGGCGAGCTCTTCGCGCCCGCTCCATTCTTCCTGGGCAACGACAGACTGCTGGGTCACAGAGAATCCTTCCAAATCAGCCGACTTGCAGATCCATAAAGCCGGTTGGCACCGAGAGAAGCACCATTGCTTTTGCGGTGGCGCGGGGTAACAGGATCATCCCCGCAAGTACGATTTCCATTCTAGACGGTGCAGGGACTTTCCACAGGCTTCCGCCTGTGAATCATCTCACCGTCCAAGAGTGCGAATGGGATGGCCGATACGCCGGGTTTTGTCCCGCCGAAGCGGGGACGGCCATCTATCTACGACTGCCGTTGCCGACAGCCTCTAGCGGTCCACCCGACTGCATGGGGCGAACAGCCCTCATAACGCAGTCTGTCTGACCTTGCTCCGAGTGGGGTTTACCGAGCCATCCCGGTCACCCGGGATGCTGGTGGTCTCTTACACCACCGTTTCACCCTTACCAGGAAATCCTGGCGGTTTATTTTCTGTGGCACTGGCCTGCGGGTTACCCCGAGTGGGCGTTACCCACCACCCTGTTCTGTGGAGCCCGGACGTTCCTCGGGACAATTGCTTGCCACGCGGCCGTCTGGCCATCCCATTCACCACCAGTCTAGTCCCTTTGCGAGAACTTCCTGCCCACTGGTGCCCGCGGACTGGCTCACAAGGGCTGCGGGTAGAAGTAGTCCTCCAGCAGCCGCAGCCAGATCTCGCTGATCGTCGGGTACGCGGGCACCGCATGCCACAGCCGATCCAGCGGCACCTGCCCGGCGACCGCGACGGTGGCGGCGTGCAGCAGTTCGGAGATGTCCTGCCCGACCAAGGTCGCCCCGAGCACCACCGAGCGGTCCCGGTCGATGACCAGCGTGGCGCGGCCGGCGTACCCGTCCGAGTGCAGGCTCGCGCCGGCCACCGAGCCAAGATCATGCTCGACCACCGCGATGTCCAGCCCCTGCTCGCGCGCCTGCCGCTCGGTCAGCCCCACGGCGGCGACCTGCGGATCGCTGAACACCACGCGCGGCACCGCACCGTGGTCGGCCGTTGCCGCATGCGCTCCCCAGGGGCCGGCGGCCAGCGGCCGACCGGTGAGCCGGGCGGCGATCGCGGCGCCGGCGGCCCGGGCCTGGTACTTGCCCTGGTGGGTGAGCAGGGCGCGGGAGTTCACGTCGCCCACCGCGTACAGCCAGTCGGTGCCGGGAACCAGCAGCGTGTCATCGACCTCGTGCAGCGCCGCGGCCGCGATGCCGAGGTTTTCCAGCCCCAGCCCGTCGATGCCGGGTTTCCGGCCGGTGGAGACCAGCAGCTCCTCGGCCCGCAGCACGGTGCCGTCCGCCAGCCGCACGCCCACTACGCCGTCGGGGCCGCGGTCCACCCGCGCCGGGGTGGTGCCCGTGCGCAGATCGACCCCGCGCTCGCGCAGCGCCTGGGCCACCAGTTCCCCGGCGTAGGGTTCCTCGTTGCCCAGCAGCCGGCCGCGGGCCAGCACCGTGACCCGGGAGCCGAGCGAACAATAGGCGAAGGCCATCTCGGTTCCGGCCACGCCGCCGCCGATGACTATCAGCCGCGGCGGAACCCGCCGGGCCGAGGTGGCCTCGCGGGTGCCCCAGGGCTCGGCTTCGACCAGCCCGTCGATCGGCGGCAGTACCGGCACCGATCCGGTGGCCAGCACGACGGCGCGGGCGGTGTAGGCCTGCGCTCCCACCTGGACGGTGCGCGGCACCGTCAGCCTGCCGTGGCCGCGCAGCAGCGTGATGCCGGCGGAGTCGAGCCACGCCACCTGGCCGCTGTCCTTCCAGCCGCTGGTGAAGGCGTCGCGCCGGGCCAGCACCGCGGCGACGTCCAGCGTGCCGGCCGCCGCTTGCCGCGCTCCGGGCAGCCGCCGGGCAGCGTCCAGCGCCTGCCCGCTGCGCAGCAGCGCCTTGGAGGGCATGCAGGCCCAGTACGAGCATTCTCCGCCCACCAGCTCGGACTCGACGATCGCCGCGGATAGGCCGGCCTTCACCGCATAGTCCGCGGCGTTCTCCCCGGCCGGCCCGGCTCCGATCACGATCACGTCAAAGTCGGCGGCGTTGCCGGCTGCATCCCGCATGGTCCCTCCCTGCACTCCAGGCGGCGAGCTTGCCGCTGTTGCTCCAGCGTAGTGAGCCGGCGGCGCCCGGCATAGGGGTTCTGGCCGATGCCCAGCAGTTCCCCGATTGGCTGGACGTCGACGGCGGTGGCGATAAGCTGGAAAGCGTGCTTATTTTGCTGCCGCCTTCAGAAGGCAAGACCGCCCACGCCGCCGGAACCCCCTTCGAGCTGGCCGAGCTCTCGTTCCCCGAATTGAACGCGGACCGCGAGCTGGTCATCTCCGCGCTGGCCGAAACCTCCTCGCGGGACAACGCGCTGGAACTGCTCGGGGTCGGCGCATCGCTGGCCAAGGAGGTCGCCCGCAACATCAAGCTGCATACCGAGCCCGCCGCCCGCGCCCACGACATCTATTCGGGGGTCCTGTTCGAGGCCCTGGGCTACTCCAGCCTGGATGTGGCCTCGCAGCGGCGTGCCGACGCATCGGTGGTCGTGATCTCCGCATTGTGGGGCGCGGTGCGCTTCAGCGACCGGATCCCGCCGTACCGGCTGTCGATGTCGGTCAAGCTCGAACCGCTGGGCAAGCTGGCCAGCTGGTGGAAAAAGCGCATGAGCGCGGCGCTCGACCAGGCGGCCGAAGGGCAGCTGGTGGTCGACGCCCGTTCCAGCACCTACGCCGCGGCCTATAAGCCGGCCGGCGGCAATACCGTGGCGGTCAACGTCTTCCAGCTGCGCAACGGCACCCCGAAGGTGGTCTCGCACTTCGCGAAGCACACCCGCGGCGAGGTCGCGCGTTTTCTGGTGCAGCAGTCCCAGGCGCCGTCCACCGCGCAGCAGCTGCTGGAGCTGGTCTCCACCCGGTGGGAGGCGAGCCTGGTCGAGGACAAGAAGGGCACAGCGCTGAACATCCTGCTTCCGGAAGACCACCAGTTCACCACCGTGAACAAGGTGGCCTGAGCCCGGCTCAGCGTTCCGGCGCGGAGGCGACCAGCTCGACCTCGAATCCCGCCTCATCCGCCAGGTAGGCGGCGTAGTGCTGCGGTCCGCCGGCATACGGGTGGCGGTCGGCGAATAACAGGCTGAATCCATGCTCCCCTGCCTCGGCGGCCAGCGCCTCGACCTCTTCCTGGCTTCCGGCATGGAACGCCAGGTGGTTCAGCCCGGCACGGGTGCGATCATGACCGCCGGGCAGCACGTCGGGCCCGGATTCCAGCACGATGTAGAAATCCTCGTGGCGGTAGCTGATCCCGGCGCTCCAGCGCGAGTCGGCCGCGAATCCCAGGCGCAGCAGGAGCCAGCCGAGCGACGCCTCGCTGGCGGCCAGGTCCTGGACCCACAACTCCAGATGATGCAGCATCGGCGTCTTATTTAAGGGGTGAGGATGAAGTCCCAAGGATCGGAATTGACCTGGGAAACCTCGATCTCGACCTCGTGGCCCAGATCGCGCAGCACGTTGTCCAGCGCCTTGGCCGCGGAAGACAGCCACACCCACTCGGAGGCGAAGTGCGACACGTCGATCAGGTAGGGGAAGCCGGATCCGGCGGCTTCGCGCGCCTCGCTGGCCGGGTGGTGGCGCAGGTCGGCGGTGACGTAGACATCGGCCTGGTGCGAGCACACCGCGTCGAACAGCGAATCGCCGGCCCCGGAGCACAGCGCGACCTTGCGCACCAGCCCGGTACGGTCGCCGGCCACCCGGATGCCCCCGGCCACGGCCGGCAGCACGGTGTAGACGCGTTCGGCGAAATCCTCCAGCTTCATCGGCTTGTCGAGGAAACCGACGCGGCCCAGCCCCTCTTCGGGAAGCCCGTCCTTGGATTCGACCAGCGGCACGCAGTCCTTCAGCCCGAAGGCGTCGGCCAGCGCGTCGTTGACCCCGCCCACGGCGCTGTCGGCGTTCGTGTGGGCGGTGAGCAGCGCGGTGCCGGTTTCGATCAGCCGGTGGATCGCCTCGCCCTTGAAGTGCGTGCCGGCCACCTGGGTGACCCCGCGCAGCAGCAGCGGGTGGTGGGTGATCAGCAGGTCGGCGCCGCGGGCGATCGCATCCTCGATGACCTCAAGGGTGGGATCCACGGCCAGCACGACCTTGGAGACCTGTGCGCCAGTGCGCCCGGTGACCAGTCCGACGGCGTCCCAGTCCTCGGCCAGCGACTGCGGCCACAGCTCCTCGGCCGCCTCCAGGACGTTGCCCAAGGTCGCCGCCACGGTGCTGGTGCGCTCCTGCGGATCCGCCGGCTTGTCGGCAACGGGCTTGAGCGCAGGAGGCGCCGCAACGGCTTCTTTGGACTGCGGTTCGTGCGAGTTATTTGCCTTGCTCTGCATATGCCAAGCCTACGCGCTGGAACTGGAGATGGAACAGAATGCAACGCCGCGACGTTGGGAACTGTGTGAGTACTCTGAGCATTCAATCGCCCCATCATTTCACTGCCAGCCTGGACGTCGACGGCAAGCAGCTGACCACCTTCGTGCTGGCCGGCGGCTGCTTCTGGTGCCTGGACGCGGTATACCAGCGCACCAAGGGGGTGGCCGCGGTCATCTCGGGCTACATCGGCGGGCACACCGTCGACCCGGACTACTACCAGGTGTGCTCCGGGAGCACCGGTCATGCCGAAGGTCTCGCGGTGATCTTCGACGAAGACGTGGTGCCCGCAGAAGTCATCCTGGACATGTTCTTCACCACGCACGATCCAACCACCCTGAACCGCCAGGGCTACGACGTGGGGACGCAGTACCGGTCAGCCATGTTCCCGCTCGACGAGCAGCAGCGCGAAACCTACCAGAAGGCCATCAAGAAGTATGCGGGCCTATACCCTGATCCGATCGTGACCACAATGGAAGAGTCGAAAGATTTCTACCCTGCCGAGGAAATCCACCAGGATTACTACTCGAACAACTCCCAGGCCGGGTATTGCAGGGTCATCATCGACCCAAAGCTCGCAAAAGTCAGGAAATATTACGCTCAATGGCTAATCGAGGCCTAAGCCTCCAGCTGCCCCACTAGTGTTGGACATGAACCCCTCGCGGTCAGTGCACCGCGGAACTCACTCGCAGACAAGTCACGTAAGGATTGCATAGAAGATGGCCAAGATCTACAACAATGTCACCGAAGTAGTTGGCGGAACCCCGCTGGTGAAGTTGAACCGCCTGAGCGAAGGCCTGCCAGGCAACGTCGCGGTCAAGCTCGAATTCTACAATCCTGCCAACTCGGTCAAGGACCGCATCGGCGTGGCCATCGTCGACGCCGCAGAGAAGTCCGGCGCGCTGAAGCCCGGCGGCACCATCGTGGAGGGCACCTCGGGCAACACCGGCATCGCCCTGGCCATGGTCGGCGCGGCCCGCGGCTACAAGGTCATCCTGACCATGCCGGAGACCATGTCCACCGAGCGCCGCGTCATGCTTCGCGCCTTCGGCGCCGAGATCGTGCTGACCCCGGGTGCCGACGGCATGCGCGGCGCGGTGGAGAAGGCCAAGGAAATCGTGGCCACCACCGAGAACGCCATTTGGGCCCAGCAGTTCGCCAACACCGCGAACCCGCAGATCCACGCCGAAACCACCGGCCCGGAGATCTGGGAAGACACCGACGGCACCGTGGACGTGCTGGTCGCCGGCATCGGCACCGGCGGCACCATCACCGGCGCCGGCCGCTACCTGAAGTCCAAGAACGCTGACCTGCAGCTGGTGGCCGTGGAGCCGAAGGACTCCCCGATCCTCAACGGCGGCAAGCCGGGCCCGCACAAGATCCAGGGCCTGGGCGCCAACTTCATCCCCGAGGTGCTGGACACCGAGCTGTACGACGAGGTCCTGGATGCCAGCATCGACGACTCGGTCGCCACCGCCCGTGCCCTGGGCGTGAAGGAAGGCATCCTGGGCGGCATCTCCGCCGGCGCGGCCGTGTGGGGCGCCCTGCAGGTCGCCGCCCGCGAAGAGAACGCCGGCAAGCTGATCGTGGCGATCATCCCCGACTTCGGCGAGCGCTACATCTCCACCCTGCTCTTCGACGACATCCGCGGCTAACCGGCCCGGCGGGCGTGATCTGAAAAGAAGTTCGCCGAAAAGTGAATAAATCGGCGCGAGCCACCGTTGAACCTTAGAGGGTTCGCAATGGTGCGGCTCGCGCCGATTTGCTGTGTGACATCTGTATTTCCGTCACTAAAACGACCAACCACTAAGGTAGAGTTCATGAGTTTCTTCTCCCGGCTACGTGAAGACCTGGCCACCGCCCGCTCCCACGATCCGGCCGCGCGCAGCGACGTGGAAAACTTCTTCGTGTATTCCGGCCTGCATGCCATCTGGATGCACCGGCTGGCCCACCGCATGTGGCAGAACCCCGCGCTGCGCTGGCCCGCGCGCCTGCTCTCGCAGGCGAACCGCGCGATCACCGGCATCGAGATCCACCCGGGCGCGACCATCGGCCGGCGCTTCTTCATCGACCACGGCATGGGCATCGTCATCGGCGAGACCGCCGAGGTGGGCGACGACGTGATGCTGTACCACGGGGTGACCCTGGGCGGCCGCTCGCTGGCCAAGGTCAAGCGCCACCCGACCATCGAGGACCGCGTGGTCATCGGCGCCGGCGCCAAGGTGCTGGGCCCGATCACCATCGGCGCGGATTCGGCCATCGGCGCGAACGCCGTGGTGGTCAAGGACGCCCCGGCCGGCTCCATCGTGACCGGCATCCCGGCGCAGAACCGTCCGCGCACCCCCGAGCAGCGCCAGCCTGCCGTGGACCCGGCCGAGTACATCGATCCGGCCATGTGGATCTAGCCTGCGGCAGCGCCACGGCACCAACGGCACAGCGCCGGTACCCAGTGGGTACCGGCGCTGTGCCGTTGGTGCGGGAGGCTACTCGCCGAGCAGGTGCGAAGGCTTCTGGCCTTCGAGCAGTTCCACTGACTCGTCGGAAGGGTCCTGCGCCTGGGCGCCGAGCTTTCCGCGGGTCAGCTTGTTCATGATCATCGCGATCGCGCCGTCGCCGGTCACGTTGGTCGCGGTGCCGAAGGAGTCCAGCGCGATGTAGGCGGCGAACATCAGGCCGACCTCGACCTCGCCGAAGCCCAGCATGGTCTGCAGCAGGCCGGCGGCCGCGGCGATCGCGCCGCCGGGGACGCCCGGGGCGGCGATCATCATGACGCCGAGCATCAGGATGAACGGCAGGTAGGCGCCGAAGGCGACGTTGCCGCCGGTGAGCAGCAGCACCGCGATGGAGAAGCAGGTGATCTTCACCATCGAGCCGGACAGGTGGATCGTGGCGCACAGCGGCACCACGAAGCCTGCCACGGAGTCGGCGACCTTGTTCTTCTTGGTGGAGGCCAGGGTGACCGGGATGGTGGCCGCGGAGGACGAGGTGCCCAGCGCGGTGAAGTAGGCGTCGCGCATGTTCCACAGCGCCTTGAGCGGGTTCTGCTTGTTCATCGAACCGGCGATGGTGTACTGCAGCAGCAGCACCACCAGGGTCAGCGCGAAGGAGACCACGGCGACCAGCAGGAACTTCTGGATCACCACGACGGCCGAGCCGCTGGCGGAGAGGTCCAGGAAGATGCCGAAGATGAACAGCGGCAGCGCCGGGACGATGATGCGGCGGATGACGCCCTCGATGATCGCACGGAATTCGACGACGCCGCGGAACAGCACCTTGGAGTGGAAGGAGGTGATGCCCACGCCGACCATGAAGGCCAGCACCAGCGCGGTCATCACGCCGAAGACCGGCGGCAGCACGATCTCGGTGGCGGAGCCCGACGCGGAGGCGCTCAGGGTCACGAAGGCCTCGAAGCCGGACCCCTCGCCCTCGGTGATGGCTTCCACGCCGCCGCCGGACAGGGGGCCGCTGAACAGCCAGATGCTGGTGAAGTACGCCAGCAGGCCGGCGGCCAGGGTGGAGCCGTAGGCGACGACCGCGGTGATGCCCAGCCACTTGCCGGCGCCCTTGCCGAGCTCTGAGATGGCCGGGGCGACCAGGCCGAAGATGATCAGGGGCACCACGAAGCCCAGGACGCCGGAGAAGATCGAGTTGTAGGTGAGGAAGACGCTGCCCAGCCAGAGCGGCATCACCGGACCCAGCAGTATGCCGGCCACGATGGCCAGGACTATCCATCCCAGCAGCGGTATCGATTTCAGCAGCTTCATGATGATCCTTTGGGGTGAGGGGTTCGGAGCGATGCGGTGCGCCCGCGGATTGTGTCGCAGCGCACCCAACAATGATAGAGGGTGGCCGGGGCGCACCGAAATTCCCCCGCGCACGGGCGGATTTAAGTAGGCTGGTTTCCATGACCCAGCACCCCGCAGACAGCCATGACACCATCCGCGTGCGCCAGGCCCGCGAGAACAACCTCAAGGGCGTGGACGCCGACATCCCCAAGCGCCGCATCACCGCCTTCACCGGGGTCTCCGGCTCGGGCAAGTCCTCGCTGGTCTTCGGCACCATCGCCGCCGAATCCCAGCGGCTGATCAACGAGACCTACACCGCGTTCATCCAGACCTTCATGCCCTCCATGCCGCGCCCCGACGTGGAGGTGCTGGAAAACCTGTCCGCGGCGATCGTGGTGGACCAGGAGCGCATGGGCGCGAACTCCCGCTCCACGGTGGGCACCGCCACCGACGCCAACTCGCTGCTGAGGGTGCTCTACTCGCGCTATTCGGAGCCCAGCGCCGGCGGCGCCGGGGCGTACTCCTTCAACCTGGGCGAGGGCGCCTGCGCGGTGTGCGAGGGCTTCGGCACCGAGGCGAGCATCGACCTCGATGAGCTGCTGGACTGGGACAAGACCCTGAACGAGGGCGCGATCACCGCCCCGAACTTCGCCCCCGGCGCCTGGCTGTGGCAGACGCTGACCGCCGGCACCCAGGCGGACCTGGACGTGAAGCTGCGCGAGATGCCCCCGGCGATGCTGGAGAGGCTGCTCTATGAGGAGGCCGGGAAGGTGAAGCTGAACGGCGCGAACATGAGCTACTCCGGGCTGGTCACCCGCATCAAGTCCAACTACATCCATTCGGGGCGCGAGATCAAGCAGGCGCACATCCGCGACTGGATCGACCGCATCTCCACCACGGCGCCCTGCTCGGCCTGCGGCGGTGCACGGCTGGGAGAGAAGGCCCGCGCCTCGAAGATCAACCAGCTGGGCATCGCGGACATGACCGCGCTGCAGGTGACCGACCTGCTGGCCCAGCTGGAACGGCTGGACATCCCGGCCGCCGCTCCCCTACTGGCCAACCTCACCGCGGTGCTCCAGGCGATGGTGCAGATCGGCCTGGGCTACCTCTGCCTGGACCGCCCGGCCGGGACGCTGTCCGGCGGCGAGGCGCAGCGCGTGAAGATGATCCGCCACCTGGGCAGCGCGCTGTCGGATGTCACCTACGTGTTCGACGAACCCACCGTGGGCCTGCACCCGCATGACATCGCGCGGATGAACCGGCTGCTGGAAGACCTGCGCGACAAGGGCAACACCGTGCTGGTGGTCGAGCACAAGCCCGAGGTCATCAAGATCGCCGACCACGTGATCGACCTGGGCCCGGGGGCCGGCGTGCACGGCGGACAAGTCACCTACAGCGGGGATGTGCCCGGGCTGCTGGCCAGCGGCACGCTGACCGGCCGGCACTTCTCCACCCGGATCCCGCTGAAGGATGCGGTGCGTCGGAAAGGCGCGCCGCTGGCGATCCGCGGCGCGCACCTGCACAACCTGAAGAACGTGGACGTCGACGTGCCCACCGGGGTGCTGTGCGCGGTCACCGGGGTGGCCGGCTCGGGCAAGTCCTCGCTGATCCACTCCACGATCTCCAAGCGCGAGGACGTGGCGGTGGTGGACCAGTCGGCGATCCGCGGCTCGCGCCGCTCCAACCCCGCCACCTACACCGGGCTGCTGGAGCCCATCCGGGCCGCCTTCGCGAAGGCCAATGGGGTGAAGCCGGCGCTGTTCAGCGCGAACTCGGAGGGCGCCTGCGAGCACTGCGGCGGCGTGGGCTTCACCTACACCGACCTGGTGTCCATGGCCGGGGTGGCGCTGCCCTGCGAGATCTGCGAGGGCAGGCGCTACAAGGCCGAGGTGCTGGAATACACCTTCGAGGGGCTGAACATCGCCCAGGTGCTGGATCTGAGCATCGAGGAAGCCGCGGCGCGGCTGAAGATCAAGAAGGCCGCGCCGATGCTGGTGCGGCTGAACCAGGTGGGTCTGGGCTACCTGAAGCTCGGCCAGCCGCTGAATACGCTCTCGGGCGGCGAGCGCCAGCGCCTGAAGCTGGCGATCAACCTGGGCAAGGGCGCGGGCACCTACGTGCTGGACGAACCGACCACCGGCCTGCACCTGGCCGACGTGCAGCGGCTGCTGGCGCTGCTGGATGAGATGGTCGACGAGGGCAACACGGTGATCGTGATCGAGCACCACCTGGCGGTCATCGCCCACGCGGACTGGGTCATCGACCTGGGCCCGGGCGCCGGCCACGACGGCGGCAGCATCGTCTTCGAAGGCACCCCGGCGCAGCTGGCGGCCACGGACACGCTCACCGGCCAGCACCTGGCCGCCTACGTGAAGGCTTAGGCGTGGACGTCCGGCTGCGCAGGAACTGGCCCGCAGGCGGCCAGGCTCGTTGTTGCCCAGGGCGCCTCCACGGACTGCGGGTGGGGCGCATTGCGGCGCCCTGCGCTGCCACAAGCCATGAACTCAAGTGATGGAGACTTTCAAGCGCCAACAGGTCGTCGATTTTCTCGTGGACGACCTCGGCTACGACGCGCACCTGACGCCCTGGGGCATCTTCATTGACATGCCGAACTTCGAGGACACGGGCCGCACCGTCATCGAATGGCGCGTCGGCGAGCGCGACATCGCTGATCTGAATGGACTCAGGATGCCACGCGGATTCGTCGGCGGTGCCGCCTACGCAATGCAAGAGCTCCGTGCCGTGCTTGCCTGCTTCATCGGAGACCGGGGCATCATGCGCGGTTCGGCTTTGCGCATCGAGCCGGCGTAGCAACAGGCAGCGCCGGAAGTTCAGGCTGGCCCAGGAATGCACCGACCAGGCTTTCCCGGGGTTCGGGAAGCGCAGGGCACCGCGGCTGTGGTTGCCAATGCACTTTCATCTCCCCTGGCAAGCCGCTGGGAACAGCGGTCGAAGGGGCTCTCTTCGCCGAATCAGCCGGGGCGGGCAGGCTGAAGGCCCGGCGCGCGATTGGCATTCCCGCAAGCCGGGCCCTTGATCAAGGAACGGGCGAGGGGCCCGAACTACATGGCCGGACGCATCGAGGCCTTGGCGTGCGGGACGTAGGCCGGCGCATGCGCCACGGCGTACGCACCGACCTCGGCCAGAGCCAGGACCGTGAATGCGTTGGCCGCATGCAGCAGGCCGAGCCATGGGGCGTCGAAGGCCAGGATGCCGATGGTGATCTGGACGGCCACCGCGGCGGCGAGCCACAGGGCCCACTTCAATCCAGCGTGGGCGAACAGGGCCACGACGATCAGCGCCAGGACGAGGATCGGGATGATCGTTTGCCCGAGCATGCCGTGAAGCATCGCCGTAACCGGCGCATCGTCTTCGCTCATGGTGGTGCCGGCACCAATCGCCTGGATCATCAGGAATGTTGTCATGCCTATAGTGGCCGCTTGGACCACGACGGCTGCAGAAATGATGTGCGCAAGAATCTTGTATGCGGTACGCAACTTTTCACTACCTCCGGTGAGTACGGTTGAAAATGAAAAATGCCCGAAAGGGCTACGTGGTCGCGGACTTGCCCGTGGGGCGCCCTTGAGCGTCGTGCGGTAGGCGATCACCAAAGGTGATTCCAGATTATAGGCCTGCCCCGCTCATGAATCCATGGTTTTCGAGGATATCTGCCAAAATTCCAAAGCAATGCTATATATCGACTTCGGGGCATGGCTCGTGTGGCAGATTCCACGCGAGCCGTCCGGGGCGGTCGACGTGAAGGTCGCAGCTCCGAAGCCCCGGACGTTTGCAATGGCGCTCATGCCTGTCGCCTATTTTCCAGCTCTTGCGAACCCGGCGACCGGATGCCGGGCTACGCGGCACTGAGCACCGCGACCAGGAAGTCGTCATTCGGCGCGTGCAGCTGCCAGGTGGAGTATTCCTGGTCCACCGACAGCCCGGATTGCGCGGCGTCGGCGCGGAAGTCCGCGAACTCGTAGCCGCGGCCGGCGCCGAAGCCCACCACCAGCCGGCCGCCCTGGGCCAGGCGTCCGCGCAGCCGGGCCAGCGCCGGGAGGCGCTCGCCGGCGGCCAGGAAGGTGAGCACATTGCCGGCGCAGACCACCAGGTCGAACTCGGTCAGCTCCCCTGGCCCCTCGGGCAGGGTGAAGTCGGCCAGGTTGCCCTGCAGCCAGCGCACGAACGGATAGTCTTCGCGGGCCACCTGGATCAGCTGCGCATCCAGGTCCACACCCAGCACGTGGTGGCCGTGCTCGGCCAGCCAGCCGCCGATGCGCCCGGTGCCGCAGCCCGCGTCCAGGATGCGCGCGCCGCGGTCGGCCATGGCGTCGATCATCCGGGCCTCGCCGTGGATGTCGCGGCCCTGCGCGATGAATCCGCGCCAGCGTTCGGCGTAGTCCGCCGCGTGGTCGGGGTTGTTGCGGAGTGCCGCAAGCCAGAGGTTTTCTTCGGGACCAGTCATGCTCCCAGTTTCCCACAACCGGCACTCCGCCCATGCCAGGCGCTAGATGCGCACCAGCATCTTGCCGGTGTTCGCCCCCTGCATCATCGCGATGAACGCCTCAACGGTGTTTTCGATTCCGTCCACGATCGTCTCGTCGTAGGCGATCTTGCCTTCGGTGAACCACTGGCCCATGCGCTGACCGAACTCCGGCGCATGCTGCAGGTAGTTGGACAGGGTGAAGCCCTGCAGCTTCAGGCCGCGGGTGATCAGGTTCGCCATGTTGCGCGGCCCGGCGGGAGCCTGGGTGGTGTTGTAGCTGGAAATCGCACCGCACAGCGCTGCGCGGCCACCGTCGTTGAAGGCCCCCAGCGCCGCTTCCAGGTGCTCGCCGCCGACGTTGTCGAAGAACACGTCGATGCCCTCGGGCGCCAGCGCGGCCAGCTGGCCGGCGACATCCCCGTCCTTGTAGTTGAAGGCGGCGTCGTAGCCGTACTTCTGCGTGAGCAGCTCGACCTTCTCGGGGCTGCCGGCGGAGCCGATGACGCGCTTGGCGCCCAGCAGGCGGGCAATCTGCCCGGCGGCGGTGCCCACGGCCCCGGCGGCGCCGGAGATGAAGACGGTGTCCCCCTCCTTCATCCCGGCGATCACGGTCAGCCCCACCCACGCGGTCAGCCCGGTCATGCCCATCATGTGCAGGCGCAGCGAGCTGGGCACGCCGGGGATCTCGGGCACCGGGTTGAAGGTTTCCGCCGCGGCTTGCACGGTGTCCGACCAGCCGTGCTGGTGGGTGACCAGCGTGCCGACGGGCAGCTGCTGCGCGGCGGAGGCGACAACCCGGCCGACGGCGCCGCCGGTGATCCGTTCGCCGATCTGGTACGGGGCGACGTAGGAGCGCGTGTCGTTCATGCGGCCGCGCATGTAGGGGTCGACCGAGATGAACTCGTTGCGCACCCGCACCTGGCCGTCGGCCATGGCGGGCAGCTCGGCGGTGCGGACCTCGAAGTTCTCATCGGAGGGCCAGCCGGGCGGGCGGGAGGCAAGCAGGATCTGGGTGCTGGTGGTGTTGTCCATGGGTTGGTGTGCCCTTTCTGTAGTTGAACGATCCGGAGGGTGCCCGGATCGGCGAGTCGATAGGCGCCCTAGCGGAGCAGTCCGAGCGCCAGCGCGATGAGCCCCAGCAGCGGCAGCGCACCCTGCTTCAGGGCGGCCGAGGATTTTTCGGGGCTGGAAATGCCCAGCACCAGGGCAGCGAGCAGCATGGAGCCAAGGCCCGTGACAACCAGCGTGGATCCCACGGCCAGCTGCCCCGCGAGCTGGAAGGCCAGCCCTGCGAGCACGGCGAGCGCCAGGAACAGGTTGTAGAAGCCCTGGTTGAAGGCCAAGGTCCGGGTGGCGCGGGCGTCCGCGGCGCTGGTGCCGAAGACCTTGCGTGTGGCAGGGCGTTCCCACCACAGCGACTCGAGCGCGAAGATGTACACGTGCAGCAGCGCGGCCAACAGTGCCAGGAACTGCGAGGCGAGAATCATGGCTGCGTCCTTCCCTCGGCGGCAGCCGCCGCGAACCTATTTCTGTAACGACCATTTCAATATATACTGAAATGGTCGTTACGAAAAGGGAAAGGACTGTGATGGCTCGAACACTGGCCTTCGACCGCGCCGAGGTGGTGCGCCAGGCGCGTGCCGTTTTCTGGTCCCGCGGCTACGAATCGGCCGCCATCCCCGAGCTGGAAGCCGCCACCGGGTTGAGCCGATCGAGCATCTACAACTCCTTCGGCTCCAAGCGCGGGCTGTTCGACGCGGCGGTCGACAGCTACCTGGACGAGGTGGTCCGGCCGCGGCTCGCGGCCCTGGCCGGAGGCGACGTCGCCGCCCAGGCGCTGGACGAGTATTTGGCGGCGACGCAGGACATTTTCCAGAAGCCCGAATCGCTGCCGGCGGCCAACGGGTGCCTGCTGATCAACAGCGCCAACGCCCCGATCGCCAGCGATGAACACGTCAGCCAGGCAATCTGCGCCTACCGCGGTGAATTGCACGCCGCATTCTCCCGCGGGCTGCAGGCCGCCGTCCCGGGACTGGCCGACCAGCGTCTTGCGCTGCTGGCAGATGCGGTCACCGGATTGGTGGTCGCGGCCTTCGCGCTGGTCCGCATCAGCCCCGCCGAGGCCGCCCGGCTGGTCGAGTCGGCTCGGCGGCTGGCCAGGGCGCAGGCCTAGGGTCAGCGCCCGCCGGGCCCGCCGCCCAGGCCGGAGGCGTACTGCCCCGCGGTGACCGTCGCCACCGGCACGGCCCCGTCCAGGCTCCCGGCGCCGAGCCCCGCCGCCACCTCGGCGCTGCCGCCGGTGGAAATCGTGTAGCTCCGGCCGTTCTCGATGCCCTTGGCCGAATACACCAGGTTCTCGGTCGGCTTGCTGGCGACGAACGTGGCAACGAGCTTCCCGGCCGAGTCCGCAACCTGGATCACGGTGCCCGCGGGAACCGCGGATCCCAGCGAGACCTGCAGCCCGCCCTGAGTGGAGGATCCGCCCAGCCCCTGGGCCATGGAATCGCTGCCCGCGGCCGCCAGCACCCCGCCGGTGACGGCAACGTCCCCGTTCGCGTCGATGGAACCGTTGCCGCCGGCGGCCGGCCCGTTCACCACGATCCGCCCGCCGGAAATCGCGATGCCGCCGTTGGAATCCAGCCCGTCGCCCTCGGCATTAACTGTCACGCTGCCTCCGGAGATGGCCAGGTGGACGTCGCCGGCCTGCTGTGCGCCTCCCCCGCCGCCCAGGGGCGAGGCGGCGCCCGCGGCGTTCAGCCCGTCGTCGCTGGCCGTGGCGTTGACGGTACCGCCGGAAATGTGGATGTCGGCTGCTTCCAGCGCTTCGGTCGAATCGCTGACCACGGCGGTGCCGCCGCTGATGCTCAACGCCGTCTGCGCCTTCAGCCCGTCGTCCCCCGCGGAGACGGTGAGCTGTCCGGCGTACTGGTGCAGCCAGCCGCGGTCGGCATCGGAGTCGTTGGTGGAGCTGATGCCGTCCCCGGCGGCGGTCACGGTGCAGTTCCCGCCGAGCACCAGCACGTAGTCCTTGCCCTTGATCCCGTCGTCCGCCGCGGCCACCGTGACCCGCCCGGAATCAAGCACCAGCCCGTCCTTGCTGGCGATGCCGTCCTGGTAGTTGCCCTCCACGGTCAATGCGCCCTCGCCGGCGATGGCCAGGTCGGCCATGGAGTAGATCGCTGCGTTCGGCGCGTCCGCGCCCGTGTCGGCGTAGTCGGGGGCGTCGCTGACCGCGTTCGACGACCCCTGCGCCAGATGCAGCAGCACCTCGTCCGCCTCGTTGACCAGGATGGCGGGTCCCGTGGAGGACGTAATCTGCGCGCCGTCCAGGATGATCCGCACCGGGTCCTTCGCGGGGGCATCCACCACCAGCTGCCCGTCGCCGAGCGTCCCCGAAACCCGGTAGGTGCCCGCCGCGCTGATTCTCACGGTGCCTCCGGAGACCGAGACCGCCGCGGCATTCGCGCCCTCGGCGAGGGAGCCGGAATCGGCCAGCGTGAGCCTGGTTTCGGCGTCCGCGTCCCACTTCAGGTCCCCGGCGTCGAAGTGGGTGTCCACGGTGACCTCCCCGGGTGCAGCGGTGCTGCCGTCGGGCGAGCTGCTGGGCACCGCCGCGCTTTGGAAGGTCGTGTTGCCAGTCACTTCGGACACGGTTTTGGTCGACCCTGCGGAGCAGCCGGCCAGGGCCGCGGCAAGGGCCAGAACCGCCACCGATGCCAGGGCCTTGGGTCGGAACGGGAACGTCATGGGGCTCATCCTCGGGGAATTGAAGGGATTGCACCCATTCTTTTCCCCCAGGCTGTGACGTCTCTGTTCAGCGCAAAAGCCGCACGTATGAATCCCCCGCCCCGGCTGTGACAGGATCCGCAGGGCCGGCGGCGCTCGCCGGGCGCAGGAAAAAGCCGGCCGGGCGGAGGAAGTGGTTCCCCTGCCCGGCCGGCATCCAGCGCTCGAAGACCTAGTGGGTGTCTTCGGCTTCGATCTCTGAACGGTCCCCGCTCCACAGGGTGTGGAAGGTGCCGTCCTTGTCGGTGCGGCGGTAGGTGTGCGCGCCGAAGAAGTCGCGCAGGCCCTGGGTCAGGGCCGCCGGCAGGCGGTCGCGGCGCAGGCCGTCGTAGTAGGCCAGCGACGAGGAGAACACCGGCGCCGGGATGCCCAGCTGCACGGCGATCGACACCACGCGGCGCCAGGCCGGAACGGCCTTGGCGATGGCCTCGGAGAAGGCCGGGGTGAACAGCAGGTTCGCAGGCTGCGCACCTGACTTGTAGGCGGTCATGATGTCCTTGAGCAGGGCGGCGCGGATGATGCAGCCCTCGCGCCACAGGCCGGCGATCTCGTCCAGCTTCAGCTCCCAGTTGTACTCGGCGGCGGCCGAGGTGAGCATGTCGATGCCCTGGGCGTAGGAAACCAGCTTCGAGGCGAACAGCGCCTGGCGCACGTCCTCGACGAAGTTCTCCGGCAGCGCGACCTCGGTGGTTTCGCCGGCCAGGGCCGACTGGCCCACGGCGCGGATCTCGCGCTGCGAGGACAGCGAGCGAGCGAAGACGGATTCGGCGATGGCGGAGACCGGGGAGCCCAGGTCCAGGCCGGACTGCACGGTCCAGCGGCCGGTGCCCTTCTGGCCCGCGGAGTCCTGGATGACGTCGATCAGCGGCTTGCCGGTGGCGGCGTCGGTGTGGTCCAACACCTCGGCGGTGATTTCAATCAGGAAGCTGGACAGCTCGCCGGTGTTCCAGTCGGCGAAGATCTGCGCCTGCGCGGCCGGCTCGATGCCCGCGGCGCTGCGCAGCAGGTCGTAGGCTTCGCCGATGACCTGCATGTCGGCGTACTCGATGCCGTTGTGCACCATCTTCACGAAGTGGCCGGCGCCGTCGGTGGAGATCCAGGTGCAGCATGGCGCACCGTCGTCGGCCTTGGCGGAGATCTTCTCCAGCATCGGACCCAGGGCCTTGTAGGATTCGGCCGAGCCACCGGGCATGATCGACGGGCCGAGCAGCGCGCCCTCTTCGCCGCCGGAGACGCCGACGCCGACGAAGTGTAGGCCCTTCTCGGCCAGCGAGGCTTCGCGGCGGCGGGTATCGGTGTAGTGCGAGTTGCCGCCGTCAATGATGATGTCACCCTCGTCCAGCAGCGGAACCAGCTGGTCGATCACGGAGTCGACCGGGCCGCCGGCCTTGACCATGATCATCACACGGCGCGGGGACTCGAGGTTCGCGACAAGCTCTTGAAGGGATTCGGTGCGGATGAAGTCCCCTTCATCGCCGTGGGCCTCAAGCAGCGCGTCGGTCTTGGCTACCGAACGGTTGTGCAGGGCGACGGTGTATCCGTTGCGCGCGAAGTTGCGAGCGAGGTTCGCACCCATCACGGCCAGACCTGTGACACCAATCTGTGCAGGCATAAAAATAAGTCTCCATCAATTACCGGGAGGTGGGCCGGGAACAGAGACCGGGACAGTCACGGTCTCAGATCACGACCACGTGACCCTCCCATCTTACAAGGGTTCGCGAGACGATTCCCAGAGCACGCACGCACTTAAAACATATTTGTTTACGCGCGCCGGGGGCCGCGATGGTCGATACCATCCGCCCATTGGCTAAACTAGCGTCATGGCAACTAGTCTGCACGCTCATGTGGTTGAGCATCTCGGCTCCCGCATCGTCAGCGGACAAATTCCCCGCGGCTCCATCATCTTGGCCGCCGAGCTGGAGCAGAAGCTCCAGGTGTCCCGTTCGGTGATCCGCGAGGCGGTGCGGGTCCTGGCCCAGTGCGGCCTGGTCAACAGCACCAAACGCGTCGGAATCCGGGTGCTCAGCGCCGAGCATTGGAATCCGTACGACGACCACGTGATCCGCTGGCGACTGGCCAGCGACCACAAGGGCGCACAGCTGCGCTCGCTGACCGAACTGCGCATCTCCGTGGAACCGATGGCGGCCGAGCTGGCCGCCGAGGTCGCCCCGGAGGAAATGCGCAGGGAACTGATGCTGATCTCGGCGCAGATGAACCACTACGGACGCCAGGGCGATTTGCGCCGCTTCCTCGAACTCGACATCCGCTTCCATGCGCTGGTGCTCGCCGCCAGCGGCAACGAGATGTTCGCCAACCTGGCCACCCCGATCGGGGCGATCCTGCGCGGCCGCACCGAGCTGGGGCTGATGCCCGAACGCCCCCACGAGGAGGCGCTGCTGTGGCACCAGTCGGTGGCCGACGCGATTTCCAACTCGGACCCGGCCGCAGCCCGGCGCAACATGGAAAGCATCATGCGCCGCACGCACAACGAGATTTCCAGCCTGTGGGAGAACGAGCCGCGCTTGTTCGTGGACCCCGGGAAAACCAGCTAAGCGGCCCTGAAGCACACAGCGATCCCGCTGCCGGCACCATGCAAGGTGCCGACAGCGGGATCGCTGCGTTAAAGCGGAGCCGACCCGATCAGGCCAGCACGGTGGCGATGCCGTAGAGCACCATCACGAAGGCGAAGCCGACGACCGAGACCAGCGCCTGGCCCACGGTCCACACGCGCAGGGTGGTCGGCACGTCCATCTGCATGAAGCGCGACACCAGCCAGAACCCCGAATCGTTGACGTGCCCGGCGAAGACCGAGCCGGCCGCCAGCGCGAGCACCATGGTGGCGACCTGGAAGGCGGTCAACGACGCGTCGGCCAGCACCGCCGGCTGCACGATGGCTGCCGCGGTGGTCAGCGCCACGGTGGCCGAGCCCTGCGCCAGGCGCACGATCGCGGCGATCAGGAAGCCGGCGATGATCAGCGGCAGGCCCACCGATTCCAGCGAGTCCGCGATGGCCGTGCCGATGCCGCTGGCGCGCAGCACGCCGCCGAACATCCCGCCGGCGCCGGTGATCAGGATGATCGAGCACACCGGGCCCAGCGCCGAATCGACGACGGTCTCGATCAGGGTCTTGGCCTTGCCGGTGCGGAAGCCCAGCAGGTAGATCGCCAGCATCACGGTGATCAGCAGCGCCACCGGGGTCTCGCCGAACAGGCGCAGCCACTGCACCCAGTCGGCCTTCGGATCGACCACTCCGGCGGTGCCGAGCATGTTCAGGCCGGTGTTCATGAAGATCAGCAGCAGCGGGAGCAGCAGCAGGCTGAACACGGTGCCCACCGACGGCGAGGACTTGAACGGATCCGCCTCGCCCGGCTTGGTGCCGCCCAGCGCGGCATCCAGGATGTTCGGGACGGCGATGTCGAACTTCTTGCCCACGAACTTGCCGAAGAGGTGGCCGGCGAAGAACCAGGTGGGGATGGCGACCAGCAGGCCCAGCAGCAATACCAGGCCGACGTTGGCTTCCAGCAGGCCGGAGGCGGCCACCGGACCCGGGTGCGGCGGAACGAAGATGTGCATCACGGAGAATGCGGTGGCAGCAGGGATCGCGTAGAAGAGCAGCGAACCGCCCAGGCGGCGGGCCACGGTGAAGATGATCGGCAGCATGACGACCAGGCCGGCGTCGAAGAAGATCGGGAAGCCGAAAAGCAGCGACGCCACCGACAGCGCCAGCGGCGCGCGCTTCTCGCCGAACTTGCCGATGAGCCAGTTGGTCATCACATCGGCGCCGCCGCTAGTCTCCAGCATGCGCCCGAGCATGGCGCCCAGGCCCACCAGCAGGGCCACGCTGGCCAGGGTGCTGCCGAAGCCGCCGGTCATCGTGGAGATGATGGAGCCGGCCGGGATGCCTGCGGCGATCGCCGTCAACAGGCTGGTGATGACCAGCGCCAGGAAGGCGTGGACGCGGAAGCGGATGATCAGCACCAGCAGCACGCCGATGGCCGCCGCCGCCAGGGCGAGGAGCGCCGGGGTGCCCAGCGTCCAGTTGAGTTCGAGCTCAGTTGTCATTGTCGTCCTTGATCAAGTCGAGCGTGAGGGGTGGGGTGCAGGCTCAATAGCCTAGGAGGTTGGTGCGGCCAGGGCTGCGAGCAGTCCGTCGACGATCTGCGCGGGGGTCTGCGTGATGTCTGCGGTGATCACCCGTTCGTCGCCATCGGGCTCTTCCAGCGTGGCCAGCTGGCTCGTGAGGAGCGAGGCCGGCATGAATTCGTGCTCGCGCCCCGACATGCGTTCCCCGATCAGGGACTTGCCGCCGGAGAGGTGCACAAACAGGGTGGAGGGTTCGTGGGCCCGGATCTGGTCCCGGTAGGAACGCTTCAACGCCGAGCAGGCCAGCACGATCGGGGCGCCGGCCTGATTGGTCTCGGCCAGCTTCAGTCCGATGATTTCAAGCCATGGCGCCCGGTCCGCGTCGTCCAATGCGTGGCCGGCGGCCATCTTGTTCCTGTTGGACTGCGGGTGCAGCGAGTCCCCGTCAATGAAGGCTCGCTCCAGTCGGCGGGCCAGCAGGTCGCCGATGGTCGACTTGCCGCTGCCGGAAACACCCATCACCACGATGGGAGGGATCAGTTCAGTCATGTGTCACTCCGTTGTGCATGAATACTGTAATCAGACTTAAGTGATCCAGTGATTCATAAAATCATATTTATATAGACTAAAAGTCAACCCATGTGATGTCAAGCAAGTTCTCGGCGCGGATCAAAGCCAACCGAATCCCTACTGGTCAGCGACGTATCTTTTGGACTTCTTCCATGGCTAGCGGCGACTTGGGCACAGATCCTTGGGGATTTCTGAGAAGTTCATGCCCCGTGCAGACCATTTCATTTAGTGAGGGGTATCGTCACGATCAAGCCAGTCAGAACCGACGGCTACGAATCAAAAGCATGGGAGTGCACAATGGGATTCTTAGGCTTCATTCTTCTAGGACTGATCGCCGGTGCCATCGCAAAGGCCATCATGCCCGGCAAGCAGGGCGGCGGTTGGATCGCAACCCTCCTCTTGGGAGTCGTCGGCGCCGTGCTCGGCGGATGGCTCGGCAGCGTGATGTTCGACAAGGGCCTCGAAAACTTCTGGGACCTGTCAACGTGGCTGCTGGCGATCGTCGGCGCCTTGATAGTCCTCTTCATCTGGGGACTGGTCACCAAGCGCACGGCCCACTGATTAAACGCCACGACCCGCAGGAACGGCAGCATTCGCCGACCTGCGGGTCGTTGCGTGCCCGGCTACGGGACCGGGACGAGCTCAGTCATGTGCGCCAGCGCAAACGGCTTTCGCTCTTCGAGGACTTGCACGTGTAGGTTTTACCGGCCTTCGACTTGCCCCTCTTGCCCTTGTCTACGCCCTTGCAGAATGCTCCGGGAGAAACTGTGACCTTCACTGTGCCCGGCGCCTTGGGCTTGGAGGACGTGGTCGACTTCGAGGAACCAGCGGGCTTGATCGGGGTGACCTTGGCAGCCTTCTGGTTCTTGCAGGAATTCAAGACCTTGCTCATGGCCTTCTTTTCGGCCGAGGTCACCGAGAGCGCGTACTTCTTCTTCACGCTGATTTGGGTAGCCACGTACTGGCAGCGGAAGGACTTGTTCTTGGGAAGCCATTCGGCGGCATTCTTGTCGCCCTTCTGGCGGTTGGCCGAGGCGTCGGCTGCGATCAGGTTCAGCGGATCATTGGCAAGGGCCTGGCGCTGGGCCTGCGAGAGTTGCTGTCCGCCCGAAATCCACGCGTTCTTCAACGCGACCACATGATCGATATCCACCGAACCGGACTTGACCTTCCAGTTGATCTGCCGGCCGGTGTACAGGTCGTTCAAGGTCCCCGAGGCCACGGTGCACTTCTTCTTGTCCTTGAACTTCACCTTGGACATGTCTCGCGACAGGGCTTCCTGGCGCTCGTCGCACTTGTCCTTGTCGAAGTCCTTCCAGCCATTGCCGAACTTGGTATTGCGGTTGTACCCCGTCGCCGGTGCCTTGCCCTTCACCGGCAGCGTATTCAGGACAGTCAACGCCTTGGTTCCATCGAGCTTTGCGCCGGGCTTGACCGCCTTGGATTTCGTTGACACCAGATCCAGATCAAGCGGTTGCACCGATGCAATCGCGGGCTCCCCGGAAGCCTCCGCCGTGGTGCGTGTTCCCGTTTCGGGAGCAGAACAACCGACGAGCACCAACGCGCTCACTGATACTGTGGCCAAAAAACGGCGCAGCATAATTCCCCATTCTTGCAATGCGAGTGATGTTGCCCAGATCGGGCACGGCCACAACTCGTTCGTCCTTGCCGATGGACGAAGAATTCCCCAGCCACGACAGAGTTTAGCCAACGCCGCCGACAACCAGCGAACGGTGGTGACATCTTCACGGAACGGCTGTTCATTTTGCGCCCCTCGGGGCCTTGAGCAGTGCGGCTTCCCCGCCACAGCACGTTGCCAGTGTGGTGCCGTAAACTGCAATCAATCGGGAAATACGCCCGAAAGACCAGAAGGATCCGCATGACTCCGCCAACGCTGTCCGCTGACAAGCAGCCGAAACGTCCACTTCGACAAGCCGCAGTCCAAGGCACGGAGAGGACACGGTGGCGGGGACTCATTCACGCGTGGTCTACCCCGGGCGTCATCATCATGGGCCTGCTGCTCATCGTCCTGGCGGACGGGCGCTTGGCCGAATGGACCACTGCCGTCTTCGCGCTGAGCTCCATCACCTTGTTCGGCACTTCTGCCTTGTACCATCGGGGCAACTGGACCGACAAGATCATGGGGCTGTTCCGCCGAGCTGACCACGCGAACATCTTCCTGCTCATTGCCGGAACCTATACTCCCGTCGCCGCCTTGACGCTTCCGGCAAAGCAGGCGATCATCGTGCTGTCGATCATCTGGGTCGGGGCGCTGTCCGGAATCGCGGTCAAGTCGTTCTGGCCCTGGGCTCCCCGCTGGGTTGGCGTCAGCCTCTACATCCTGCTGGGATGGGGTGCTGTCATGTATCTGCCGGCATTTTGGGCGGCCAACCCCGCGGTGATGATCCTGATCGTTGCCGGCGGGCTTGCCTATACCGTCGGCGCGGTCTTCTACGCCGTCAAACGCCCCAACCCGCTGCCTGCTGTTTTCGGTTTCCACGAGCTGTTCCATGCCTGCACCGTTCTGGCATTCCTCTGCCACTGGACGGCAGTGCTTCTGGTAGCGCTGTAGGGTCCGCCCCGCAGACCGCCAAGAGCGTGGAAAACCACGGTGCCGGCCTGCCCAGCGGGCGGCGGCTGGCACCGTGCACGCCGATGCCGAATGGTTAACTTGTCGAAAGCTGGATCATCAACTGGTCGATGAATCGTTCGCAGGCGGCAATCTGGTCGAGCTCGATGAACTCGTCCGGCGCGTGGGCCTGGGCGATGTCGCCGGGCCCGCAGACGACCGTGGGGATGCCAGCGCTTGAGAACAGGCCGGCTTCGGTGCCGTAAGTGACCTTCTCGTCGGTGGCAATGGCACCGCAGGCAGCCGCCAGTCCCACGATGTCCTCCCCCGGCGCGGTTTCCAGCCCCGGAGCCCCGGCCTGTTGTTCAAAGCTCACCGAGGCCGCCGGGTTCCGCCGTACCATTTCGGTTTCAAGCCTTTCGGCTTCGACACGGAACCGCTCGGTCAGCGCATCGCGGTCGACCTGCGCCAGTGAGCGGTATTCGAAAAACACCACGCAGCTTGACGGGATGGTGTTGACCGCGATTCCGCCGTCGAAGCGGTTGACGTTCATGGTGGTCGTGGGCTCGATGAAGGATTCGTCGCGTGGCCCCGTGCTTGCAAGCTCCCGGGCCACGCCCTCAACGAAGGAGGCGAAGCGCAGTGCGTACGAGATGGCATTCAGCCCCTCGCTGGGCAGCGACGAATGTGCTGCAACACCGTTGAAGCTGACTTTGAAGACGTTCATCGACTTGTGGCCGCGGATCGCACGCATGCTGCTTGGTTCCCCGACGAAACAGCCACGGGGTGCCAGCCCCTGCTCGACGATGCGTTCGACCAGCGAAACCGCGCCAACGCAGCCGATTTCTTCGTCATAGGAAAACGCCAAGTGAATCGGTTCACTGAGTTCGGCGGCGGTCAATTCCGGCAGCTTCGCAAGGATCACGCCGAGGTAGCCCTTCATGTCGCAGGAACCGCGGCCATAGAGCTTTCCATCGCGCACCTGGGCTGCGAATGGTTCGCTGCGCCAGGCCTGGCCATCGACGGGAACAACGTCGGTGTGCCCGGAGAGCACAATGCCCCCGGTGCGCGAGCCGTCGACCGCCGGGATTGTCGCCAGGAGATTCGCTTTCAGCCCATCCGGGCTGGGGATCTTCACCGACTCGATGCCGTGCGCCGCGAGCTTGTCTTCAATGAGCTCAATCAACGGAAGGTTGGAATCCCGACTCGTCGTGTCAACGGCAATCAACTCGGTGATCAGCTCGATGCTCCGCCCGGTTGGCACTGACATGTTGTCTCCTATGGTCCGAGGGTGAACTATGGAGTTCCATGTTTTCATATCGTCAGGCCAAAGCCGGGTTATATGTCCGCAGATGCAGCGACTCGTAATAAGTCGAACAACGCCCCGGACACTTTTGCAGTGTCCGGGGCGTTCGGGATGTTGTCGCCTGTCGCGGCGCTACTTCGTGAAGTCGTTCTTGATGTCCTTGGCGGCATCCTTGACGTGTTCTCCAGCTTGTTTCGTCTTGGCTGCTGCCTGATCTGCGAGGCCTTCGGCCTGCAGGTCTTCATTGTTGGTGGCGTCGCCAACTTTTTCCTTGACCTTGCCGCTGGCTTCCTGTGCCTTGTTCTTGACCTTGTCACCGAAACTCATGTGCACTTTCCTCACTGTCGCTGGAAATTCGTACATACCCAACGCTAACAATCAAGGTTCCGGATCAGGTGGGTAGCCGCTGGAGAAAAACCCAAGAAAGCAGCAATTGCTTGCGGGGCGGACAGCTTGCGGATATCGTACCGTGCGCCACTGTCCGGCTCTCGTGTACGAAGCGAACCTCATATTCGAAGCCCCTGAAGGCCCTTACCGGAGACGCCGGACCGAAGACTGGGAGCCAGCACGAGGAGAGTATCAAGAACTTATTGCAGCAGGAAGGGCAACGGGGAACGAGCAGGTTTGCCGGTATTGAGCATCTCCACACAAGGGATTGGGTGGACGCCAGCAACGTTCTACTCCGAATGCGGAAAACCCCACCAATTTCTTGGTGGGGTTTTCTTGCGAGTGAAGGTAGTCGTGGCTATCCCCATATCCACGCAAACCGTATGCCGCTCCGGACTACGCCCCCGGTTTGTCCGGACTTGCGACTATCACTATTGCTAGATTACAACTGACTACCGACAATCGGAGTAAATTTCTCCGATTGTTTCAGAATGGCCAAGTAATACTTTGTCACGAAGCAGAAATACGGCACTTGCCTCAGGAAATGCAATAAAACCGATTTTCTCGGACGGCCAGCGAGTATGGCATGTGGGAACGAAGATGGACCGTGGAAACGAATGCCACAGCTGCGGCGTTTCGGCAAAAATTCCGACGCGCAAACCAGTTTCGGCATGCCATCCATGGAAATCGACGACAACACCGGTTTCCCACGACCCAGCTGTCCTTCTACTTCATCTGAGAACAAGGAAACCCGTTCACGGGATCTTGAAGATCTCGTGAACGGGTTTCTTATTTGGTGGGCCCTACCGGGATCGAACCGATGACATTCACGGTGTAAACGTGACGCTCTACCAGCTGAGCTAAAGGCCCTCACCAATGCCAGCCGAGGATCAATCCTCCTGCCAACAGGGAATAACTTTACGGGGAACCCCGCATCCATGCAAGTCAGGACTCAGTGACCTGCATCTCTAGGTCGGCGGCTCGGTTTGCGCATCACGCTTGGGAATCACAATTTCGCGCACAATGATCAGAATCGAAGCGGTGATGGGAATGGCAAGCAACGCGCCGAACAGGCCCAAAAGCGCAGCGCCCGTCATGGCCGCAATAATGACCAGCACGCCGGGAACATTGACCGCCTTGCCCATGATTCGGGGAGTCACCTGGTATGCCTCCAATTGGACGTAAATGAAATAGACAACGAGGAAAATCAGCGCGGCCGTCGGGCTCATCAGCAGCGCCCCCAAAGTTCCAATACACAGGAACAAAACAGAACCAATCATCGGGATTAACGTAATCAAGAACGCCACCAGGGCGAACAAGACCGCGACCTGAGAGCCGAGCAGCAGAAAAATCACCAGTACCACTGAAGCATTGATCGCCGATAGCGTGACAGCTCCCGCCACTGACTTGCCCACAGCGAAAACGATCGAGTTCAGGGTCTCGGAGAACTTCTCACGCCGATAGGCAGGGACCAGACGTGCCACGGCCTTCTTCATCGGGTCCAAGGTGGAAACGAAGTACAGCGTCAGCACGATCACCAGGAACGCTGAGGAAATGCCGTTGACGATACCAATTCCGACGTGCAGCACGCCTCCTGAGAGCATCAGCAGGTTCTCTGCAGTGAAGTACGTTTCGAACGCGGCCAGAAGCTGCTCGCTTGCGCTGAACCCCATGGATTCGGAGAGCTCCGTGTACCACGAGCTGGCTTGAATCGCATCGATTTCCTGCGGGATGCTTGCAAGAAACTCCGTGAACTGGCGGACGATCGCGGGAACAACCAGCGCCGCAACTCCGACCATGAGCAGGACAAATGCCGCAATCACGGTCAGGACGCTCCAGCCATGAGGCATGCCGCGCCCCTTGAGCGCATTGACGGCCGGAGTCATGCCCAGGGCGAGGAACAGCGCAAGCGTAATGGACATGAGCACAGATGACATCGAAACCACGACCATGGCCAGCCCCACTGCGAGCAATGCGCCGGCGGCCATGACGAATCCTGTGGCGAATGGCTGCCCTGGAACTACCGTCAGGCTCTTGGGAAAACTGCGGAAGGTGAAGGTGCGCTTTCCCCGGTGGCCCGGCACTCTTGAATCCATGCTCATGGCAGTACCCTACCGCCCCGACTGCCGGCTGGATATAGTCGGCGCACTAATATGTCCTAGTCGATGCGCAAGTCGGTGGGAGACATTAGCTAGCTGTGCGCAGCGAATGAGGCCGTGCGGTCGATCCAACCGGATTCCAGAAGTCGGCAGGTGCCAACACCCTGCTGCCTTGATGCCCTTCCGCCACTCAGGCATCCACGCTGGATGGCCCTGGCGCACCTGCGGTGCTCCAATCCTGTCCAAGCTCGTCAACCCCTGCCGCCAGCGCGATCAACGCGATTCCGAGGCCTTCAATTCCGGGGTGCACAATCCAAACAGTCCGATAGTACGAATTTTCATGCAACGGCTTGGGTGAACCCAATGAATTTTGCGAAATCCCAGAGCCGCCAGTACGTACAATCGAGCCATGAATGACCGAAATATTGACGAGGAGACACTGCGCGAACTTGCCGAGGAAGGCAACGAAACTGCGCAGAAGCGGCTTGCCGACATCTATGAAGCTCGCGGCGACGTGGAGGCGCTGTCGGATCTGCTCGACGAGGGCAGCGAATACGCCGGCTTGCTGCTCACCAGGCGTGCCGCCAAGGACGATGACGCACGAGAGCTTCAACGGCTGGCCGACGCGGGCAGCCCGGACGCCCTGGAAGCGCTGGAACGGATGCTCGGAGATTAGCTCCGCAAGACCTCACCACACTGAAACGCAAAAAACCCAAGTTCCCGATCAATAATCGAGAACCTGGGTTCTTGTTGGTGGGCCCTACCGGGATCGAACCGATGACATTCACGGTGTAAACGTGACGCTCTACCAGCTGAGCTAAAGGCCCTAACCACATCGGCCTTTGCAAGCCAACGAGGAATTACTTTACAGAGCTTTTCAACTCTGTGCAAATCGGGTTCCCTCCCACAAAACCCGTAATGCTCTAGACCCTGTCGATTGCGTTCCGATAATCATCCAGGCTGCGCGGCTGCGTCATGGCACTGGTGAATGTCTGGCGCACGATTCCGTCTTCAAGGTAGATCGACAGTCGCGTCGCAACACCCTGCCGCTCGTCGAAGGCTCCGGCTAGCTGCGCCACTCGACCATGCGGCCAGAAATCGGCTAGCAGATCGAATTGGATACCCAACGATTCGGCATAGTTTCGGAGTGCGAATTTGTGGTCGACCGAGATTGCGACGACCCGCACCAAACGCTCAGTGAAGTACCCGAGGTTCTCCTGCAGCAGCGCCAGTTCCGAACCGCAGACACGGGAAAAAGCCCACGGATAAAAGACGACCAGCACCCGGCCGTCGGACAGCCCGGTGCTGGTGATCGTTTCGCCGTATTGATTTTCCAGCGAGAAATCGAACAGGCGTGAACCCGTTTCGATCATCTAGTTCTTCTTGCGTGGTGCCAAACGAATGGCCGACCAGTCGGCCGAGACACCCTCGGTGGTGGTCACGTGCAGACCTGCACTCGGAGCTTCCTGCTGAATCAGCGATGGGGACACATGCCCCTCGCGACCCTGCTTCGGGGTCAGCAGCCAAACAACGCCGCCCTCCCCGAGGTTGCTCAGCGAGTCCATCAGCGCGTCGACAAGGTCTCCGTCGCCATCACGCCACCAGTAGATCACTGCATCAACGACGTCGTGATCCTCTTCGGTGAGCAAGTCTGAACCAATAGTGTCCTCGATCGCGTCGCGAAGATCGAAGTCCACGTCATCGTCGTAACCCAGTTCCTGGATAAGTTCTTCTTTCGTGAAGCCCAGTTTTTTAACGGACTCCAAGTTTGCCGATACGGCGTCGCTCACTTCATTCCTCCTGATGGTGCAAAGCGTTACTACCAACGAAACACCGTTTCGTCGCTCCATTCAAGCGCTGCAGCGATAACACGCCGAACGAATATCACCCGCCAAAATGTGACACGGCACCAATTGACAGGATCAACCTAACGTTGACTCCTGCACAGTGTTGCACAAGTCACCCAAAATAACCTATTTTATGCCATTTTGCCCAAAAATCTCGTCGTTTTTTGGGTGTTCCATTCATTAGAGTAGGCAGTGAACCGAGCAGGACACACCACTCCAGTGTTACTGCACCCGATGTCCCATCCCGCTGCACCGCAGAAAAATGTCTGCACCGCAGCGGAGCCGCAATTTCAATCAAGGAGCTTCAGTGGCTGTAGAGGAACACATCTCCCAGATCCGTAGCGGGTTGACGTACCAGCTGTCCGATCGGGATCCCGAGGAAACCCAGGAATGGCTTGACTCGTTCGACGCACTCGTCGAAACCCAGGGTACCGAGCGTGCCCAGTTCATCATCCGCTCGCTCCTGCAGCGTGCCGGCGCCAAGTCCGTTGGCGTACCGATGGTGACAACCACCGACTATGTAAACACCATACCCGTTGACCAGGAGCCCGAGTTCCCCGGCGACGAACAGATCGAACGCCGCTTCCGCGCCTTCATGCGCTGGAACGCGGCCATCATGGTGCACCGCGCCCAGGAGCCTTCCATCGGCGTGGGCGGCCACATCTCCACCTATGCCGGTGCCGCAACCCTGTACGAAGTGGGATTCAACCACTTCTTCCGCGGCAAGAACCACCCGGGCGGCGGCGACCAGATCTTCTTCCAGGGCCACGCCTCGCCGGGCATGTACGCCCGCGCCTTCCTCGAAGGCCGCCTGTCCGAAGAGGACATGAACGGCTTCCGCCAGGAAAAGTCGAAGGAAGGCCATGCGCTGCCTTCCTACCCGCACCCGCGCTCGCTGCCGGACTTCTGGGAATTCCCGACCGTGTCGATGGGCATCGGCCCGGCCAACGCGATCTACCAGGCCCAGCTGAACCGCTACCTGCACAACCGCGGCATCAAGGACACCTCAGAGCAGCACGTCTGGGCTTTCCTGGGCGACGGCGAGATGGACGAGCCGGAGTCGCGCGGCTTCCTGCAGCTGGCGGCCAACGAGAAGCTGGACAACCTCACCTTCGTCATCAACTGCAACCTGCAGCGCCTTGACGGCCCGGTGCGCGGCAACGGCAAGATCATCCAGGAGCTGGAGGCCTTCTTCCGCGGCGCCGGATGGAACGTCATCAAGGTCGTCTGGGGCCGCGAGTGGGACGCCCTGCTCGAAGCCGACAAGACCAACGCCCTGGTCGATGTCATGAACCAGACCCCCGATGGCGACTACCAGACCTACAAGGCCGAGTCCGGCGCGTTCGTGCGCGAGCACTTCTTCGGCCAGCGTCCGGAAACCAAGGAACTGGTGGCGGACTACACCGACGACGCGATCTGGAACCTCAAGCGCGGCGGCCACGATTACCACAAGGTCTACGCCGCCTACAAGGCAGCCACCGAGTTCAAGGGCAAGCCGACCGTGATCCTGACCAAGACGGTCAAGGGCTACGGCCTGGGCTCGCACTTCGAGGCCCGCAACGCCACGCACCAGATGAAGAAGCTGACCCTCGACGACCTCAAGGGCTTCCGCGACCACCTGCGGATCCCGATCACCGACGAGCAGCTCGAGGCGAACCCGTACCTGCCTCCGTACTACCGCCCGTCCGAGGACTCGGTCGAGTACAAGTACATGATGGAGCACCGCGCCAAGCTCGGCGGTTCCGTGCCGACCCGCCGCCAGGAGTCCGACGTCAAGCTGACCCTGCCGGGCGAGAAGGCCTACGCTATCGCCAAGCGCGGTTCGGGCAAGCAGCAGGCGGCCACCACCATGGCCTTCGTGCGCCTGCTCAAGGACCTGATGCGCGACAAGGAATTCGGCCACCGCATCGTGCCGATCGTGCCCGACGAGTCCCGCACCTTCGGCATGGACGCGTTCTTCCCGACCGCCAAGATCTACAACCCTGCCGGGCAGAACTACCTGTCGGTGGACCGCGACCTGGTTCTGGCCTACAAGGAATCCCCGCAGGGCCAGCTGATCCACCCGGGCATCAACGAGGCCGGCGCCGTCGGCGCGTTCACTGCGGCGGGCACCAGCTACTCGACCCACAACGAGCCGCTGATCCCGATCTACGTGTTCTACTCGATGTTCGGCTTCCAGCGCACCGGCGACCAGTTCTGGGCCGCCGGCGACCAGATGGTCCGCGGCTTCATCATCGGCGCCACCGCCGGTCGCACCACGCTGACCGGCGAGGGCCTGCAGCATGCCGACGGCCACTCGCCGGTGCTGACCAGCACGAACCCTGCGGTCGTCACCTACGATCCGGCCTACGGCTACGAGATCGGCCACATCATGCGCTCCGGCCTGGAGCGCATGTACGGCGGAGCCCACGAGGATCCGAACGTGATGTACTACCTCACGGTGTACAACGAGCCGATCCACCAGCCGGCCGAGCCGGAGAACGTGGACGTCGAAGGCATCGAGAAGGGCATCTACCTGCTCAAGGAAGCCACCACCGACGGCCCGCGCGCCCAGCTGCTGGCCTCCGGCGTGGCAGTGCCGTGGGCCCTGGAAGCCCAGAAGATCCTGGCCGACGAGTGGGGCGTGTCCGCCGACGTCTGGTCCGTGACCTCCTGGAACGAGCTGACCCGCGACGGCCTGCACGCCGACGAGCAGGTCCTGGTCGATCCGTCCAAGGCCCGCCGCGTGCCGTACGTGACCCAGAAGCTGTCCTCCGCCACCGGTCCGTTCATCGCGACCACGGACTACATGCGTGCGGTGCCGGAGCAGATCCGTCCATACGTTCCGGGCGAGTACCACACCCTGGGCGCCGACGGCTTCGGCTTCTCGGACACCCGCTCGGCGGCGCGCCGCTTCTTCAAGATCGACGCGCACTCGCTGGTCGTGCAGACCCTGCACTCGCTGGTGGAGCGCGGCGAGATCGCGGCCGACTCGGCTATCAAGGCGCACGCCAAGTACGATCTGAACAACCCGAACGCCGGCAAGTCCGGCAACGCCGGCGGCGACGCCTAGGCACACGGTCCGTTCACCTCGAACGCCGGCAAGCCGCCCTGCCCGAATCCGCTTCGGGCAGGGCGGCTTGCCGTCTGCGGGCGGTGCGCCAGTTCGGTCCGCGCCTCGCCAAAGATGCCGCAACGCTAAACTTGGAGGCATGGTCCCAGAAACCGAATCGATCGCCGCCGCGCGCGCCCGGGCAGCCCGTCCCGCGCCGAGCGCCGAAACCGTCAAACGGCTCAAGAACCACATCGGCGTGCTGTCCACCACCGCGCTGAAGTACCTGGACCAGCAGCTGCCCTGGTACCGCTCGCTGGAACCCAACGAGCGCGCGGCGCTGGGACTGATCGCGCAGAAGGGCATCTCCACCTTCGTCACCTGGTACGAGGACCCCTCCTCCATCCCCTCCTGGGTGGTCACCGACGTGTTCGGCGCGGCCCCCACCGAGCTGACTCGCTCCATCTCGCTGCAGAAGGCGCTGGGCCTGCTGCGCACCATCGTGGAGGTCGTCGAATCCCAGGTCCCCGACATCGCCCCGGAGGCCGAGCAGGCAGCGCTGCGCGAGGCGGTGCTGCGCTACTCGCGCGAGGTCGCCTTCGCGGCGGCCGACGTCTACGCCCGCGCGGCCGAAACCCGCGGCGCATGGGACTCCCGGCTGGAGGCCCATGTGGTGGACGCGGTGATGCACGGGGAGGGCCACGATTCGCTGTCCTCCCGGCTGGCCGCCATCGGCTGGAAGTCGCAGAGCAACATCCGCATCCTGGTCGGCGCCACCCCGGGGTCGAACTCCGTCAGCTTTGTCTCCGCCATCCGCCGCCTGGCCACCCGCTATGCCCGCGATTCGCTGGTCAGCGTGCTGGGCGACCGCTCGGTGCTGATGCTCTCCGACACCAAATTCGAGGAGGCCGACCTGGGCCGGCTCGCCCGCTTCTTCGGTCCCGGCCCGCTGGTCTACTCCCCCTTGGCCGCCACCGTCACCGACATGCCGCAGGCCGCGCAGGCCGCCATTACCGGCTACGCCGCCGCCTGCGCCTGGCCCCAGGCCCCGAACCCGGTGGGCGCGGACGACCTGTGGCCCGAACGCGCCTTCAACGGCGACCCGCTGGCGCGCACCGCGCTGCTGGAGCGCATCTACCGGCCGCTGCAGCAGGCCTCCAACGGCCTGCTGGAAACCCTGTCCAGCTACCTGGCGCTGGGTCATTCGCTGGAAGGCACGGCTCGCGGGTTGTTCGTGCACGCCAACACCGTGCGCTATCGGCTCAAGCGCGTTTCCGAAGTGACCGGCTGGGATCCGCTGTCCCCGCGCGACGCCTTCGTACTGCAAAGCGCGCTGGTGGTCGGGCGCCTGGCGGACTCCGGCCAATAACGCTTTTGGCGGTTCCGCACAGTCGCAGACCCGTCACGCAGCGGCGTTACATGGGTTTTTACGTCCCCCATGCGCTAGGCTTTTGTAGGAAACCTACAAACCGTGACCGTGAGCTTGGTGCGTGACCACGCGCCACGAGGCCGCAATTTTTGGAAAGCTGTAAGAGTGTTAGCAATCGTATGCCCGGGACAGGGCTCCCAGACCCCAGGTTTTCTTTCCGAGTGGCTCGCCGTCGACGGCGTGCGCGAGCACCTCGCCGCGCTGGGCGAGATCACCGGCCGCGACCTGATCGAGCACGGCACCGTCTCCGACGAGGAGACCATCAAGGACACCGCAGTGGCGCAGCCGCTGATCGTGGCCGCCGGCCTGGTCACCGCCCGTGCGCTCTTCGGCGAGCGGCTTCCTGCCAACGCAGTGCTCGCCGGCCACTCCGTCGGTGAAATCACCGCTTCGGCCCTGGCCGGTGCGCTGAGCGAAAACGATGCGATGAACTTCGTTCGCGTGCGCGCCAACGCGATGGCCGAAGCCGCCGCGGCGACCCCGACCGGCATGGCCGCCGTGCTCGGCGGGGATCCGCAGGAGGTCCTGGACCGGCTGGCCGAGCTGGGCCTGACCCCGGCCAACGCCAACGGCGGCGGACAGACCGTCGCCGCCGGCACCATGGAACAGCTCGCCGCGCTGGGCGAGAACCCTCCGGCCAAGGCCCGCGTGATCCCGCTGAAGGTCGCCGGAGCGTTCCACACCGCGCACATGGCACCGGCCGTGGGCGTGCTGCAGGAACTGGCCGAAACGCTGGCCCCGTCCGAGCCGTCCACCGCCCTGCTGTCGAACTACGACGGCCAGGCCGTCGAATCCGGCGCAGCCAACCTCGAATCCCTGGTGGCCCAGGTTTCCCGCCCGGTCCGCTGGGACCTGTGCATGCAGACCCTCGCCGGCCAGGGCGTCACCGGCATCCTGGAGCTGGCCCCGGCCGGCACCCTGGTGGGCCTGGCCCGCCGCGGCCTGAAGGGCGTGAAGGGCATGGCCCTGAAGACCCCCGCAGACCTGGACGCGGCCCGCGAGTTCATCGCGGAGCACACTTCCAACTAGGCGCCGCAGGGTGCCGCCCAAAAATTTTCGCCCGCTTGACGCGTCATCGCCCAACCGGTGAGGGCCACCTGGCCTAAGCTTTAAGCGGTGAAACCATCAGTGCGCCCCGTACGGGACGCGCCGGCGGTTTCGAACAGTCGGATCATGGCCCGCCGCCGCGGGCATGAATCCAGAGCAACGACCGGATCCGTCCGGCATCATGAGAAAAGGAGCCATCCATGGCTAGCAACGAAGAAATCCTGGCAGGCCTCGCCGAAATCGTTAACTCGGAGACCGGCCTGGACGAAGCAGACGTGCAGCTGGACAAGTCCTTCACCGAGGACCTGGACATCGACTCGATCTCGATGATGACCATCGTCGTTGAGGCCGAGGAAAAGTTCGAGGTCAAGATCCCGGACGAGGAAGTCAAGAACCTGAAGACCGTGGGCGACGCCGTGAGCTTCATCGCCGGCGCCCAGGCCTAGCAGCATTCCGCCCGCGAACCATTCGCGGGCACACCGTTGTGCGGGCAAGCCGCGCACACCGGCCGGTACGTCAAGCCGGCCCCACAAATTTTGACAGCAATGTTGTACCCCAGTAGAGAGTTTGATGATGGCGCGCAAAGTAGTGATCACCGGTCTCGGAGCCACCACCCCCATCGGCGGGGACGTACCTACCCTGTGGGAGAACGCCCTGAAGGGTGTTTCCGGCGCCGCAACCATGGAAGACAGCTGGGTCGAGGAATACGACCTGCCGGTGACCTTCGCCGCCCGCGCCTCGGTGCAGCCTTCCGAGGTGCTGACCCGTCCGGAGACCAAGCGGATGGACCCGTCCACGCAGTTCGCCGTGGTGGCCGCCCGCGAGGCCTGGGCCGACTCCGGACTGTCCAAGGACGACATCGACCGCAACAAGCTGGCCGTGGCCTTCGCCACCGGCATTGGCGGCGTCTGGACGCTGCTGAACGCCTGGGACACCCTGAAGGAAAAGGGCCCGCGCCGCGTGCTGCCGATGACCGTGCCGATGCTGATGCCCAACGGCCCGGCCGCCGCGGTCTCGCTGGACCTGGGCGCCGCCGGCGGCGCGCACACCCCGGTTTCCGCCTGCGCCTCGGGCACCGAGGCGATGCACGTGGGCATGGAGCTGATCCGCGCCGGCAAGGCCGATGTGGTCATGGTCGGCGGTGCCGAGGCCGCGATCCACCCGATGCCGATGGCAGCGTTCGCGTCCATGCACGCGCTCTCGCGCCGCAACGACGATCCCACGAAGGCCTCGCGTCCGTACGACGTGGACCGCGACGGCTTCGTCATGGGCGAAGGCGCCGGCGCACTGGTGCTGGAGTCCGAGGAGCACGCGCTGGCCCGCGGCGCCCGCATCTACGCGGAGCTGGCCGGCTCGTCGGTCACCGCCGACGCCTACCACATCACCGCCCCGGACCCGGAGGGCCTGGGCGCCACCCGCGCGCTGAAGGCCGCCATGTACGACGGCCGCATCCAGCCGGAGGACGTGGTGCACGTGAACGCGCACGCCACCTCCACCCCGGTGGGCGACAAGCCGGAGTACACCGCGCTGAAGGCCGCCCTGGGCGAGCACCTCGACAAGGTCCTCGTCTCGGCCACCAAGTCCCAGATGGGCCACCTGCTCGGCGCCTCCGGTGCCGTGGAGTCCGTGCTGACCACCCTGGCGATCTACCACCGCAAGGCCCCGGTCACCATCAACCTGGACAACCAGGATCCGGAAATCCCGCTGAACGTCGTTACCGGCGCCCCGGCCGATCTTCCGGCCGAGGGCTCGATCGTCGCCCTGAACAACTCCTTCGGCTTCGGCGGCCACAACGCCGTCGTCGCGATCCGCAGCATCTAGCAGCAGCTGTCCCCCAGCGGGCCGGAACCGAGCACTCGGTTCCGGCCCGCTGGGCGTTAACCGGCGATGTCTATTGTCGCCGGGCACCGGGCGTTGCTACGCTCGATCTCGATAGGCCGCCCAGCAATTTCCATTCGAAGGAGCCGCACCATGCGCACCTTGATCGCCACCGCATTCATCTCGCTGGACGGGGTCATGGAGGCGCCCGGCGGCGAACCCGACTACCGCAACTCCGGCTGGACCATGACGTCGGTGGACTTCGACCCGGCGGCCTACGAGATGAAGGGCACGGAACAGGGCGAGGCCACGGCGCTGCTGCTGGGGCGCCGCAGCTACCAGGCCTTCTCCCCCGTCTGGCCCGCCATGACCGAGGAATTCCCCGGCTACAACGCCATGCCCAAGTACGTGGTCTCCACGACGCTCAAGGACAAGGACCTGGTGGACAATTGGGGCGAAACCACGATCCTGCGTTCGGCCGCCGACGTCGCCCGGCTGCGCGCCAGCGACGGCGGGCCCATCAGCATCCACGGCTCAGCGACGCTGGTCCACTCGCTGCAGGAGCACCACCTGATCGACCGCTACCACCTGCTGGTCTTCCCGGTGCTGCTCGGCGCCGGCAAGCGCCTGTTCAGCGGCGCCGAGCTGGGCGCGCAGAAGCTGAAGCTGGTCGACTCCGCCGTCTATTCCAACGGCATCCAGAAGAACGTGTTCGACGTGCTGCGCTGACCGGCGGCGGACCCGCGTTACAGATAGGGCCGGGTGATCAGTTCAAGGTAGTGCCCGGAGGGATCCAGCAGGTAGACGCCCCGGCCACCGTGCTCGTGGTTGAGCTGCCCGGACAGCTGGCGCTGCGGATCAGCCCAGTGCTCGATCCCGCGCGCCAGGATCAGCGCGTAGGCGCGGTCGAAGTGCGCGTCGTCCAGCAGGTAGGCGTAGTGCTGCGCAGGGAACTGCATCGGAGGCGCGGCGAACTGCAGCAGTACGCCGCCGCCGATGCTGACGTTGTGGAACGGCCCCCAACTGGGCTGCTCGGCGGCCTCCAGCAGGTCGATGTAGAACTCGGCCATCTGTGCGGCATCGGTCGAGGCGATGATGGTGTGGTTGAACTGTGCGGTCATGTTTCCCTTTTGGTTGTACGGTTTCCGTGATGCGTGGAGCGTCGTACGCAGGGAGGAGCGCGGATCAGGGAACGACCAGGAAGCCGTTCCGGGAGCGGCCTGAGACGGCCTGACTGGTCTTCATCACGATCGATCCTAGCACCAGGGCGGCGACTTCGCGGAGAAACACGAAATGCGATCCCCAAGGGGACCGCATTTCATCTTTGGATCGAGCACCCCGCACCGCCGGGGCTGGATTCCGGCCGCCAGGCGGCGACGGGACGACTAGTTAACCAGTCGCTAAACCACCTGGTTGAGCCATCGAACAGTCGAGTTCTCGCCTGCATGGCGGAAGGGTTCAAGTTCCTCATCCCAGGCCTCGCCAAGGGCGATGGACATTTCCTGGTAGAAGATCGAAGGATTGCCGTCGCCCTTCTCATAGGCCCAGCGGATGCGCTCTTCGCTGATCATGACGTTGCCGGCCGTGTCGATGGTCGCATGGAAGATCCCGAGATCCGGGGTCACCGACCAGCGGCTGCCGTCGACGCCCGGGCTCGGGTCCTCGGTGACTTCGAATCGCAGATGCTGCCAACCGTGGATTCCACTGGTCAGCAAGGCGCCGGTGCCCTGGGGTCCTACCCACTCCATTTCGGCACGACGAAAGCCGGGTGCAGCGTGCTGTTCGGTCCATTCCATCTTGACCGGTGTTCCGAGCACGGACCCGATAGCCCATTCCAGATGTGGGCATAGCGCAGCAGTGGCGGAATGAATAAAAATTACGCCCCTGGTCATCGGTGCAGACATGCCATCCTCCGTACGGTGTTGATCGTCTTCCCCTACGTCAACATCGTGGTGGTGCAGTTACCGCCGATGATTCTATTTTGCCCGATGAACAGCACTTTTCGCTACTCGGGAGGACGATTTGGAGGGAATTGGAAGAATCCGTCAGGCGCGGGGGTGGGCCTGCCGGTAGCTTTGGCGCAGCCGATCCACGGAAACATGGGTGTAGAGCTGGGTCGTGGCCAGCGATGCGTGGCCCAGGAACTCCTGGACCGCGCGCAGGTCCGCGCCTCCGTCGAGCAGATGGGTGGCCACGGTGTGGCGCAAGGCGTGCGGCCCGCTGGCGGCGGTATCCCCCAGCGATTTCAACGCCTGCGAAATCACCTCGCGGGCTTGGCGCACATTCAGCCGGCCGCCGCGCACGCCAACCAGCAGCGCTCCCTGCGCCTTCTCCTCGTCGACCAGAACGGCCCGATGGGTCAGCAGCCAGGAGGTCAGCACCCGCTGGGCAGGATTGCCGAAGGGCACCACTCGTTCCTTGTTGCCCTTGCCGACCACTTTCAGCGTGCGGCGTCCGAAGTCAAGGTTTTTCACGTCCAGGGAGACCAGCTCGCCGATGCGCAGCCCCGAGGCGTAGAGCAGCTCGGCGATCACCCGGTCGCGGGCGTGGACCGCCAGCTGCTGCGGGCTTAGTTCTCCAGCGGCGTCCCCGCTGCCCTGCACCCCGGCATCCGCGGCGGTCTGCGCAAGCAGCCGGTCGATCTGTCCGGGCTGCAGCACGTGCGGCAGCCGGCGCTCCTTCTTCGGCGCGACCAAACGCAGTGCGGGGTCCACGTCGATGAGCTGGTGCTTCAGCGCCCAGGCGAAGAAGTTCTTCACCGAGGAGATCCGCCGCGCGATGGTAGTGCGGGAGATCTGCGCTTCGTGCAGGCTGGCCAGCCATTCGCGCAGCATCTCCACATCCACCTGGCTCGGCGTGCTGACCTGATGGGCGGAATGCAGGAATGTGCCCAGGGTGCGCAAATCCACTTCATAGGCGCGCAGGGTGTTCTCGCTGCGCCCGCGCTGCAGGCGCAGGTAGTCCAGGTAGTCGGCGACCGGCTCAGCGAACGAGGGCGGCAGCTGCGGGGAGTTGGGTGCGCGGGTATCCTGCTTCATCCCTTCGAGGATACCGCGCCGAACCCGCGCGCTAGCTGCGCACCAGCTTCCACCCCGCGTCGTTGCGTACCGCCAGGCCGCGGCCCTGCAAGGTCGACAGCCCGCGCAGCGTCTGCAGGATCGTGACCCCGCTTCGGGCTGAAATCTCGTCAGGGCTCATCGGCTTGGTGAAGGACAGGACGTCGTAGAGCATACCGACCTCCACCGGCAGGCCGTCCACGGGGCGCTGGCGCGGATCGCCCGGTTCGGCGGACGCAGTGCCGGCGGGCGCATCCGGGGCGATGCCCAGCAGCTCGGAGGCCTCGGCCGGGCTGGAGATTAGCTCGGCCGCGCCGGAGCGGATCAGCCGGTGGGTGCCGGCCGAGTTCGGCGAGAAGACGCTGCCGGGCACCGCGGCGACATCCCGGCCCAGCTCCACTGCGTGGCTGGCGGTATTCAGCGCACCGGAGCGATGCCGCGCCTCGGTGACGATGGTCAGCCGGCTGAATGCGGCAATTAATCGGTTGCGGTTCAGGAACCGGAAGCGGGTCGGCGTGGTGCCCGGAGGAACCTCGGAGTACAGCGCGCCGCGGGCGATGACCTGCTCCAGCAGGTTGTGGTTTCCCGCCGGATAGAGCCGGTCCGCTCCCCCGGCGAGGATCGTGATCGTCGGCGGGTTCGGGAAGTCCCAGCCGTCGAGGGACAGGGCGGCGCGGTGGGCGGCGGCGTCGATCCCGTAGGCGCCTCCGGAGACGATCGTGAAGCCCTGCAGCCCCAGCGCCCGGGCCAGTTCGAAGGTGACCTGGTTGCCGTAGTCGCTGGCATCGCGCGAGCCGACGATGGACACCGTCCGCGCGGGATCCCCGGCGAGGTTGCCGGGCTCGGCCGCCCGCCACCACAGGCACAGCGGCCGGCCGAGCCCCAGATCGCCCAGCTGGGCCGGCCAGCCCGGGTCCTGGTCGGTGAGCAGTCCCCCGCCGAGGCGCTGCATGGTCTGCAGGGCGGCGTGCTCGTTGGCGTAGGGCAGCCGTTTGCGCCAGCGGGTGAGCGCGACGTGAAGGTCCTGGGCGGAATTCGGGGCCGGCTGCTGGCCGGTGGCCTCGGCGAGCTTCAGCCCCAGGCCCTGCGGGACGTGGTCCTCGCGGCGGATCAGGGCCAGCAGCTCCGCCGGCGTCATCAGTTCCAGCAGGGCGGCCGCGGTGACGTCGTTCGGTTCGACCAGCTGGTTCAGCGCGGCCAGGCACAGGGTGTGCGGCTGGTGGCCGACGGCGTCCTGCCGCCGTGCCGGGGTCTGCGGTGCGGTGCTCATGGTGGTTCCTTATCCCGAAGCTAGGCGGTATGCAGGTTCTGGCGCAGGTGGGCGGCGATGTCCACATCCTCCGGCGCGGGCCCGGGGCGGCCCTGGGTGTCGGCGACGGTCCAGGCCACGCGCAGCAGCCGGTCGGTGGCGCGGGCCGAGAGGCCGCCGCGTTCGGCCGCGGCTTCCACGGCCCGGCGTGTTGCCAGGGGGGTAGTCCAGCTCATGGCGCAGGATCCGCGTGGGGACCTGCGCGTTGCAGCCGATGCCGTAGGGCCGCAGCCGGGCTTCGGCGCGGGACCGGGCCGCCAGCACCCGTTCGCGCACGGCGGCGCTGGACTCGTTGGCCTGCTGCCCGACCAGCTGGCCGCCGGGCACCGGGTTCAGCCGCAGCTGCAGGTCGGTGCGGTCCAGGATCGGCCCCGAGAGCCGGGCGAAGTAGCGGCGGCGGGCCATCGGCGTGCAGGTGCAGCCGGTGCCCGCGGCGTAGTTCCTCCCGCAGGGGCAGGGGTTGGAGGCCATGACCAGCTGGAAGCGGGCCGGCAGCCGGGCGTGGCCGCGCGTGCGGTCCAGGGTGATGAACCCGTCCTCGATGGGCTGGCGCAGGGCGTCGAGCACCCCGGTATTGAAGTGCGCCACCTCGTCCAGGAACAGCACCCCGTGGTGCGCCCGGGTGATCGCCCCTGGCACCACGCGCCGGGTGCCGCCGCCGATCAGCGCGGCGAGCGAGGCGGTGTGGTGCGGGGCGATGAACGCCGGGGTGCGGCGCAGTGCAGCGATGGGAGAATCGGCGCCGTGCGTGATCGAGTGCACCGCCGTGGCTTCCAAGGCCTGCAGGTCGTCCAGCGGCGGCAGGATCCCGGGCAGGGCGCTGGCCAGCAGAGTCTTGCCCGCTCCTGCCGGCCCGACCATGATCAGGTGGTGGGCGCCGGCGGCGGCGATCTCCAGGGCCAGCCGGGCCTCGCCCTGCCCGTTGACCAGCGACAGGTCGCAGGGCTCCCCGGGCGCCGCGGCGTCGGGCGGCCGCGCCCCGACGGCATGGCGCAGGGTGATGCTCAGCTGGGAGGCCGCCGCCCCGCAATGGACCAGCACCTGGCCCAGATGGTCGGCCGCGAACACGCTGGCCCCGGGCACCAGCCGGGCCTCGGCCTCGTTGCCGCGGGCGACCACCAGGTTGGGCAGCCCCAGCGCCACGGCCAGCTGGGCGGCGGGCAGCACCCCGGGCACCGGTCGGAGCATGCCGTCCAGCCCCAGCTCGGCCAGGTAGACGGTGTTCGGCGGCGGCGCGATCTGCCGGTCGGCGGACAGCACGGCGATCAGGATCGCCAGGTCGAATCCGGAACCGAATTTCGGCAGCGTGGCCGGAGAGAGGTTGACGGTGAGCTTGCGGTTGGCAATCGGGAGGCCGGTATTGCGCGCGGCGGCCTTGATCCGTTCCCGCGCCTCGTTCAGCGACGCATCGGGCAGCCCCAGGATCACGAAGCCGGGGATGCCGTTGCCCAGGTCGGCCTCCACCTCGACCAACGCGGCTTTCACCCCCTGGAAGGCGATCGCATGGGTGCGGGCGGTGCTCATGAGCGCACATCCGGCAGGTGCCGGCAGGACAGCGTTCCGCCGGGTCCGGGATAGACCTCGACGACGTCCACCCGCAGCTGCGGGCAGTAGATCCGGTGCGCCTTGCACCAAATAATCAGCAGCCGGTGCAGCCGGGCGAATTTGGCGGGGTTCACCGCGTCGAACGCGGTGCCGAACCCCTGCGACGAACGGGTCTTGACCTCCACCGCCGCCAGGGCGCCGGAGCGGTCGCGGACGACCAGGTCAAGCTCCCCGCTGCGGCACCGCCAGTTGCGGTCCAGGATCCGGTAGCCGCCGGCTTCGAGGTGTTCGGCGGCCGCCTGCTCGCCCCGGGCTCCGAGTTCCTGCTGCTGCGTCGTCATCGCCGCCTCCTTGAATCGGTCTGTGCGTGGTCAGACCAGTTTCAGGTTCGGCGGCGCGGGCGCCAGGCGGCGGGTGCGGATTGTGGAGAACGCGGTTAGTTCTCCAGCCCCTCCTTGGGGATCTGCAGCTCGTCGCGGTTCAGCTCTTCGACGTTGACGTCCTTGAAGGTGAGCACCTTGACGGCCTTCACGAATCGGCCCTGCCGGTAGATGTCCCAGACCCAGGCGTCGGTCAGGGTGAGTTCGAAGTACACCTCGCCGGCGTTGGACAGCGTCTTCACGTCGACCTGGTTGGCCAGGTAGAAGCGGCGTTCGGTTTCCACCACGAAGTTGAACAGCCCCACCACGGTCTTGTACTCGCGGTACAGCTGCAACTCCATGTCGGACTCGTAGTTTTCCAGTTCGTCGCCAGCCATTATTTTGCCTTCAATCTTGTGGGTTTACCTTCGTCCTTGCCGGGGCCGGAAGTCAAGTTCCAGCTCTTGCGGTGGTAGTCGCAGGGGCCCAGTGCCGCGATCGCTTCGCGGTGCGCGGCGGTGGCGTAGCCCTTGTTGACCTCCCAGCCGAAGGCGGGGTGCTCCTGCGCCAGCTGCGCCATGATCCCGTCGCGTTCCACCTTGGCCAGGATCGACGCGCCGGCGATCGCCTGGCAGGTCATGTCCCCCTTGATGATGGTGCGCACCGGTACGTGCAGGCCGACCGGTTCGCGGTCCTCGGCCAGCAGGTCGAACAAGTCCTGTTCCGGGGCGGTCAGCCAGTCGTAGCTGCCGTCCAGCAGCACCGCTTCGGGAGCCACCGCGCAGGCGGCCACCGCCCGGGTGCCGGCCAGGCGCAGGGCCCCGGTGACCCCAAGCTCGTCGATCTCCGCGGCCGAGGCATGCCCGACACCGTAGCCTGCCGCCCAGGCGCGCACCGGCTGAACCAGCTCCTCGCGCTTGGCCGCGGTGAGCAGCTTGGAATCGCGCAGCTGCGGGAATTCGGCGACGGCCTGGATGTCGATCACGGTGACGCCCACGGAAATCGGGCCGGCCAGGGCCCCGCGGCCCACCTCGTCGGCGGCGCCGATGAAGCGCACCTGGTGGGCGGCGGCCAGGTCCCGCTCGTGCTCCAGCGTGGTGGCCTTGGAATTGGCCATGCTAGTTGCCCGGAACCGGGACGCTGGCGAAGACTTCTTCGTGGGAGTCGATGGTGCCCCAGCGCGAGAGCGGCCAGGAGATGACCGAGGCCTTGCCCTGCACCGAGTCCACGTCCACGAAGCCGCCCTGGACGTCCGGGTGGAAGCGGGAGTCGGCGCTTTCGGCGCGGTGGTCGCCCATGACCCAGAGCTTGCCCTCCGGAACGGTGACCGTGAAGGCCATGTCGCTCGGGGCATTGCCGGGGTAGATGTAGGGTTCGTCGATGGGCGTGCCGTTGATGCTCAGCTTGCCGTCGACGGTGCAGCACTCCACGGTGTCCCCCGCGGTGCCGATGATGCGCTTGACCAGGTACTGCTCGCCGGCCGCGGGCAGGATGCCGACGAAGGACAGCGCCGATTCCACCGCGGCGGGCTGGGATTCCAGCGGCGGCAGCCAGTCCAGGTCGTCGCGGAAGACCACCACGTCCCCGCGCTCCAGTTCGAACGGGCCCGGAACCATGAGGTTCGCGAAGATCCGGTCGTTGATCTGCAAGGTGTTCTCCATGGAACCAGAGGGAATGTAGTAGGCGCGGAAAAAGAAGGTCTTGATCACGAAGGACAGCACCAGCGCGATCGCCACGATGATCACGATCTCGCGGATGAAGCGCCAGAGTTTGTAGAGCGGTCCGCCTTGCTGCGGACTTTCGGCTGATTCGGCGCTCACGGCTGGGTGGGTCCCTTTCGCTGGTGGTCAATACCCTCCATCTTACGTACGCAGCCGCGCGGCGGAGCTCCGTGGCACGCTGCACGCACGAAATGCCCAGTTTATTGCCGGTACGGCGCCGGCGATTTCGGGCGGTCGCGGCTAGCCGGACGGGGTGCCGACGGTGGCCGGGGCCGGTGAGGCCGGGCCGCTGCTGTCGGTGAAGTCCAGCGGGATCCCGCCGGCCGGCTGGTCCTTGGCCAGCGCGTCCTGCACGGCCTGGCGCTGGGAGGCGTCCACGGCCAGGGTGAGTCCGCCGGTGCGCGGGTTCAGCGTGTACGCGTGGATCGCCGAGCGCAGCCGCGGCTCCTGCTGCGCCTGCCACGCCATGATCTGCGAGATGCCCTCGCGCAGCTGGGCGTTGCTGAAGTCCACCAGATGCCCGACCGCGCCGGCCTGCTCGATGGCCTTCACCGCGCCGTCGCTGGTCGCGGCGACGTGCAGCTTGCGATCCTCGATCCAGCCCTGGACGTATTCGTCGCCTAGCTGGGCCGCCAGCTGCTCGTTGGTCTGCAGCAGCGCGCTGACGTCCATGTCGGCTCCGCTCGTCGAGGTCTGGGTGGCGGTGGGCGGGGCCTGCGGGGCCGCCTGCTGCTGGCCGCAGCCGGTCAGCGCCAGTGCGACGACGGCGGCCGAGGCGGCCAGCCCCACCGGCAGCCGCCGTGCCGTATGTGTGCTTCTCATGTTCAATCCTCGTCTTCCGGCGGAACCGTCGGCGTGCCGCGGGTCTTGCACCCGAGGCTACCGGCCGTCCCGCAAAGCCAACTCGTAGGCACATGTGTGCCGCATGGCAATGCCCCGCTGCCTTCAGCGGCAGCGGGGCATTGCCATGGTGTCCGCGAGGCGGTCACCGGGGAGCGTGGTCCCTTAGCCGTGGCGTCGGGCGCTGCGGCGGAGCAACAGTACTGCCGCGCCGATCAGTGCCAGGGCGCCGCCGGCGGCGATCAGCGGAACGCTGCCCGCACCGGTCTCAGCCAGTGGCTCTTCCTTCTTCGGCGCATCCTGCTTCGGCTCGTCCTTCTTCGGGTCCTTGGCCTCGGTGGACTTGCTTGGCTCGTCGCTGGCCGAGGCAGTTGGCTCGGCTGAGGACGATGGCGATGCCGATTCGGACGGCTCGTCGGTCGAATCGGTCGGCTGAGTCGGATTCGCCGATTCCGAAGGCACATCCGTCGAATCAGTCGGCTGGGTCGGCTCAGTCGGAGTCGTAGGCTCGGTCGGAGTCGTAGGCTCGGTCGGAGTTGGGGTCGGCTTCGGAGCCACCACAACAACGTTTCCGTTGGCCTGCTCGGACTTGTTCAGCCCATTGACTGCCTCAAGGATGAAGTTGAAAGCGCCTTCAGTTTGCGGCGCGGTGAAGCTGAAGTTGCCCAAAGAATCCACGGTCACGGTATCGACAACGTTGCCGTCGACGATCACGTTGACCTTGGTGCCGCTGGAAGCGTCGGTCACTTCGCCGCTGAGCTTCGCGCCCGGCTTGACCTCGACCCCGTTGGACGCCGAGGTCACCTTCGGTGCGTTCACGAAGAACTTCACCTGGTAGCCCTTGATGTAGCCATTGGACTGCACGTCGGATAGCGAGGTGTAGAACGCCATATCGTCCGTTTCAGACGAGCTGTTCACACCTACGCTGTAGGCCGAGGTGATTCCCACGGCGTGTGAGCCAACGAGCATCGGCCCGCCGGAGTCGCCCTCGTTCACGACGCTCAGGCCGGGGTTGCCTGTGGCGTAACCCCAGACCGGACGTTGGTCATTGTTGTAGCCACTCACGAAGAATACGCCTTCTCCGATGATGGTCGAACAGCTCCAGCCCGTGGTGCGGCCGGCGGCGCAGGCGGGGGCCCCGAGCATGCCCGGGGACACGCCGGTCACGTTGACCGATCCGGAGCGCGGGCCTGCTTCCGGCCAGTTCGTCACGGCGGTGGGAAGCGTCAGCGCCGGGTTGATGCCGTCGATGACGGCGATGTCCGTACCCGGCACAGTAGTATCCCGAAGGTGCTCCGCTTCCTCATCTCCCAGACCGTCCAGCACCGACTGGGGAATCCCGGAGTTGCCCGCACCGCCGAACTGGCTGAATCCGAAGGTGCCAAGAGGCGCACCCGCGGGGCCCATTTCGTTCGGCGAGGATTGCTCGACGATGCCCAAGATCGTGCCCCGGCCGTCCATGGAGCAGTGGCCTGCGGTGAGAACGGCGTCTTGGCCTGTCGGCGACCAGAGGTTGAAACCGGTCGAGCAGATCTTTAACTCCGGCACCTGCGACGTGAAGTCAACGATCGAGTAGGCCATGCCGCCAAGCAGATCTTCGCCGGCTGAGCCCCGCACCGGACCAGCTCCCTCCACCAGCTCGACGCCGGGTGCGATTTCGGCGAACTCTTCCAAGCTCAGGGCCGGCTCTACTGATTTCCCCTCCTTGACCTGGCTGCTCCCGCGTTTTGCGGCGACCGGGTCGGTAGCGAAGATCTGCAGGCCGTCCGCGGTATTCATGATGGCGGTAAGCCTCGAGATTTCGGAGGTTTTGACGGTGTCCAGGACTTCCTCGTAGACGTCATGCACGTCATTGATCACCCCGAGTTTTGTCGTGACCGACGCTGACTGCGTCGAGGTAGCCTCGACGGCATCCCTAGCTTCTTCCCAGTCTCCCTCGGACACCATAATCTCAGCCTTGCCGTCTTTGACACTGGCCGAGGCGTTAATGCCTTCGGAAGTGAGCTTTTCACGGATCTGGACGGCTTCTTCTGCAGCTCTGGACTCGTCGTTGAACTCATCGAGGGTCTTGCCCAGGTCCCGTTCCACCGCTTCTCGTAAACCCTCCGCGTCGTCCAAGCCTTCGGCCGGCATACTGGTCGGGGTTGCCAGGGCGAATCCGGGGGCGGAAGTAGCAGGGGTAGCGGTCACAGCAACGCTGGATTTCTCAGGCAAAGCCTCGGGTGTATCCTGCGCCGCACTGGCAGGCAGGAGGCTTCCACCTACAACCAAAGCGGTGGCTGCTGCAGCGGCGAAGCTTCGCTGCCCAGTTCTACTATGCGGTTTTGGCATGGTTCCTGCTCCCAGAAGATCAGATGCGAGTTTTTGCGCGCCTCAGGCGCTGCGCGCATGTAAAGAATCAAATTCTTTACCAAAACGAAACCTTATCTGGATTCAAACAGGCGTTTCAAGCGACAGATCAAACAAAAATATAAAACTAATGTCGCAACATTACTAGTCAAGCTATATTCCAGCGTCTGAGCTAAGGGGGATCGAGCGACATTTAGTTGATTTTGAAGACTTAAGTAATCTTACTTTTCCCATGTCAAAGTGTCTTTCAACCTAACAGACAGGGTACTTTGTCTCACGCAAGGCATGCGCCACTTGGAGTCCATACACAGCCGCGCATCGGGCCTGCGTTCCTCCTCAATCTGCTTCTGAGGGTGGCAAGAATTCTTGTCACTTTTCGCATGGAAGTACCAATGCGAAAACCCGCGCAGCGAACAATCAGGCACGGGTTTCATCTGGCGAACACTGCATGCCCACGCGGATGCCGGATCAGCGGATATCCACGCGCTGATCCATCGGCCAAACGATATTGGTTGCTCGCCCGGTAACGCGATCCAGGCTGATCATGCCACCGCCGCTGGCGCCAAGCAATGACCGGGAATCCTGCGACACTGATCGGTGGTCCCCCATGACCCAGATCCGACCGGCAGGAACTTGAACGGAGAACTTCATCTCGCTGGGCACATCGCCCTCGAAGAGGTAGGGCTCGTCGATGGGGTCGCCATTAACCGTGATGCGGCCGTCGGCGGAGCAGCATTCAACCGTATCCCCGCCGACCCCGATAACGCGCTTGACGTAGGAATGCGAGTTGCCGGAAAGTTTGAAGGCGCCCATGACGTCGTCGACCACGGAGGAACGGGCATACGGCAGGAAGGAACCGCGGCCGTCGAATACGATGACGTCCCCACGCTGGGGCTCGGCGTCGTCGTAGGCGCGGCGGTCCACGGAGATGGCTTGGCCGGGATTCAGCGTGGACTGCATCGAATCAGAGCGGATGCTGAATACGTCGACGAAAAATGCGCGGATGATAATCACGGCGACCAATGCGCAAATGACGGCGAGAACAGCGAAGCGCCAGACCCAGTAAAAGGCCCGGCGCTTCGTGATTGCCGCTTCAGGGCGAGCAATCTGGTTCATGGAAGAACGCAGATTACTTCTTGCCGCCGAAGTCGCGCTTCTCGCGGATGCGAGCAGCCTTGCCGTGACGATCGCGCATGTAGTACAGCTTGGCACGACGTACGTCACCCTTGGACACAACCTCAATCTTGTCGATGATTGGGGAGTGAAGCGGGAAGGTACGCTCGATGCCGGTGCCGAAGGAAACCTTGCGAACGGTGAAGGTCTCGCCTACGCCGCGGCCCTGACGGCCCAGTACGTAGCCCTGGAAGACCTGAACACGGGAGTTCTTGCCTTCGATGATGTTGACGTGCACCTTGAGGGTGTCGCCAGGACCGAAAGCAGGAACGTCGGAACGCAGGCTAGCTGCATCCAAAGAGTCAAGAATATGCATTGTGCATCTCCTAGGATCAATGCCGCAGGTCACCGAATCCTCGTAGCGGGGCTCTTCGAGCGCCTGAATCGGCGTCGAACTCCCCGGAACGTTTACCACCGGCTGGCTTTAGCAACCGATGCGGCGGTTCTTGAAGTCCGGGATCCCCCTGCGGCAGGAGTCGGACAAAACACACCAAGAAACAATTTTGCCATATAAATGGCCTCCAGGTGAACACCTCGGCGGCGGAACCCGCCGTGATGTCGACCTCGTAAACCGCCTACTCGGATTCGGTCCCCGCGCCGGTGGCCCAGTCAAGCTGGGACTTGGGCAGGATTTCGCCTTCCACGACGGCGAACCCGTTATGCCACAGGGCGTCTCGGTCGCGACGATTCAGGCTTTCGACATCGAGCTGGGGAATCAGATCCGGGCGGCGGGCTGCGGTGCGTTTGATCTGTTCGTCGCGGCGGTGGCGTGCCACGCGGTGGTGGTTGCCGCCAAGAAGCACCTCGGGCACCTCACGGCCGCGCCAGGAGGCCGGCTTGGTGTAGACGGGGTACTCCAGCAGCACGTCGGAATGGGACTCCTCAACGAGGGACTCCGGATTGCCGATCACGCCGGGGATCAGCCGTGCGATGGCCTCGACCATCACCATGACTGCGACTTCTCCCCCATTCAGGACATAGTCGCCGATCGACACCGGGATGACGGTGAAGTTTTCGTGCGCGTACTCGATGACGCGCTCGTCGATGCCCTCATAACGGCCGCAGGCGAAAACCAGGTGGTCTTCTTCGGCCAGGTCGTAGGCCATCTTCTGGTTGAAGACCGTCCCTGCCGGCGAGGGCACGATCAGCACCGGCTTCTTCTCGGCCGGGGCCTGGGCACGTACGGCGTCCAGCGCCTGGCCCCACGGCTCGGGCATCATGACCATGCCGGCGCCGCCGCCGTACGGGGTGTCGTCCACCTTGCGGTGCTTGTCGGTGGCGAAGTCGCGCAGGTTGGTGACGTTCAGGTCCAGGATGCCGTCTTCCGCTGCCCGGCCGATGAGCGAGAGCTGCAGCGGGTTCAGGTATTCGGGGAAAATCGAGATGACGTCCAGGCGCATTACTTGGACTCCCCTTCGGGCTGCTCGGAGTCCTCGGAGTTCAGCTCCAGCAAGCCCGGCGGCGGGGTGATGGTCAGCGTGCCTGCCTCGGTGTCGATCTCCGGGACGAACTCGTCCACGAACGGCAGGTAGATTTCCTCGCCCTCGGCGTTTTCGAAGACCAGCAGATCCTGGGCCGGGTTGGTACGCAGCGCGGTGACCACGCCGACCTCGACGCCATGGTGCATGACCTTGAGGTCCTGCAGCTCATGCTCGTACCACTCGTCGGAGTCGTCTTCCGGTTCTTCGCCGACCTCGATCTCCAGACGGGCGCCGCGCAGCGTTTCGGCGGTATTGCGGTCCGAGATCTCCTGGAAGGTCAACAACAGGATCGTCTTGTTCCAGCGCGCGCTCTTGATGATCAGCGAATCAACCGGACCACCGGTGACATGCAGGACTTCACCGGCGACGAAGCGCTCTTCGGGCGCGTCGGTGAGGACCTGGGCCGTGACTTCGCCACGGATGCCGTGGGGCTTGCCGATGCGGGCTACCTGCAATCGCATGTTCGCTGAACCTTTTCTTCGGTGGGTGGCTTCAGATGGTGAAGGAATAAATTTTTGGGGTGAAACACTAAAGGAGTTCCCGCGTTGTAGAGCGGAAACTCCTTTAGTGGTGAAACACGGCCGGGGCCGGGCTTCTAAGTTGTTCAGCCTCGGCGTCGATCAGTGTCGATGACATCAACACGGATCGATTCCTTGGCCAACGCTGCCATCACGGTGCGCAGTGCCCGTGCGGTGCGACCCTGGCGACCGATCACACGACCGAGATCATCAGGGTTCACACGTACTTCGAGCAAGTCGCCGCGGCGGGTGGACTTCAGGGCAACCTGAACATCCTCCGGTTCCTCGACGACCCCGCGTACCAGGTGGTCTAGCGCGTCAACGAGCATGATTACTCAGCCTCGGTAGCTTCAGCCTCTGCCTCTTCGGCAGCTGGCTTTTCAGCCTTCTTGGTGATGGCTTCCTTGAGGATAACCGAGCCCTTTTCAGGAGCAACGAATGCTGGCTTAGGCTCGGCAACCTTGTAGGTGCCTTCCTGGCCATCGATGCCCTTGAACTTCTGCCAGTCACCGGTGACCTTCAGCAGTGCGTGTACCTGCTCGGTTGGCTGAGCGCCAACGGACAGCCAGTACTGTGCACGGTCCGAATCAATCTCGATGATCGAAGGGTTCTCGGTCGGGTGGTACTTACCGATCTCCTCGATGGCACGGCCATCGCGCTTGGAGCGCGAGTCCATGACGACAACGCGGTAGAAAGGTGCGCGCATCTTACCGAAGCGCTTCAGACGAATCTTTACGGCCACTTTAGTGGTCTCCTGTTTCTCAACATGGTCGAGCCAAGCGTTGTGCACCTGTGGGGCAGGCCTTACTAACCCGGCTCTAAAAGGACAGGATTCGAAACGGAGAGAGGGTCCATAACAAATCGAGTACCCTGCAATTATGCCAGAGACTCCGGACCCAAACCAATTCCTCCCACCCTCCGCGTGCCCGATCATCAGATGAGCTTGGTCACGCCCGAGTTGGAACCGGAGTGGCCTCCCGGGAGGGAACTACGATTAATTCTATGACCGTCACCTCTGCTTTGTTTTCCTTCGCCGTGGTCGCCGCGCTGATGACCCTGGTTCCAGGGGTCGATACGGCGCTGATCCTGCGCTCGGCGGTGACGCGCAGCCGATTGGACGCACTGGTGGCGGCCCTCGGAATCTGCTCCGGCGTCTTCATATGGGGCATCATCGCAGCCGCTGGAGCGTCCGCGGTTCTGGCCGCTTCCCAGCTCGCCTACCAAATACTGACCTATGCCGGAGCGGCCTACCTGATATTCCTGGGCGGCCAGATGATCTACCGTTCCTTGCGGCGCCGGGAACTGGAGCCGACGAATGTTTCCGTGGCCAGCAGCAATTGGAAAGCGTACGCGACGGGCATGGTGACTAATCTGTTGAATCCGAAGATCGGCGTCTTCTACATCGCGGTGATCCCCCAGTTCACCCCGGCCGATGCCAATGCGCTTCTCATGGGCATCGCGTTGTCTGCGGTGCATGTGGCAATGACCCTGGCATGGGCCGGCGTACTCATTCTGGGAGCCTCGCTGGCCGGACAATGGCTGAGCACGCCGAAGGCAGTGACGTGGATGGACCGGATCGCCGGAACGGTACTGGTGGGATTCGGCCTTAGGGTGGCGCTCTCCAAGCCTTAGGCTCAGCGCCGCAGGGATCAACTCACCGTTCTGGTTTCCTGTCGAGGATCCGGAAAAGGCATGCCGGGCCCAGTGAATTCTCCGGGTCCATGTCAAGCATGCGGGTTTTAGGCAGCGGTGTAGAGCCGGTTGCGTTGGGGTATCTGCAAGGGATCCACGTGCTTGGGGAACAAAATGTAGGCCAGTCCCCCGATTTTCACGAGCGTCAGCAAACCGGCGTGGATCGCCAAATGGTGCCGCCGGCACAGGCACGAGGCGTTGCGGCAACTGGTTTTCCCGCCATGTTCCCACCAGTCGTCGTGGTGGCATTCGAGCATTTCAGGCGGCGCGGTGCAGCCGGGCACAATGCACCCACGATCCCGGGCCAGCGCGGCCCGTTTGATGGCTTCGGTGAAGAATCTCTGGGTCCGCCCGACGTCCAGCGGTTGCCCGTCGGGCCCGAAGATCACGCGGTAGATTGCGCCCTCGCACATGAGCCTGCCGGTTTCGGCCGCGTCGAGCTTTACCCCGTGGTCCGTGGTCGAGGTGAGCCGGTCGGGGCGCCGCAAATCGTCAAGGGCCTTCAACTGGATGTGGATTCCGATCCGGGGCGCGATGGTTTTGGCGCCTTGCCCCGGGGTGCCGGCTCCCAAGGCCGCGAGAAATGCGTTCAGCCGGCGCTGGGCGGGCGGGACGTCGGCGTCGCCGCCCAGATCGGGATCCTGGTCGCTGAATGTGGTTCGAGACTGTCCGGCGTCCTCGTCGTGCTCAGAGTCCACAAACTCGAAATCTTGTTCAGCCGAGTCGAACAACGTTTCCTGCGATCCTTCGTCCTTGGCCTGCCACCCATCGAGGTCGACGATGTTCTCACTGCCCTCGCCAGCGGTGGCGTCATCGGCGCCGGAATTGATCCCGGACCAGTCCGGTGCCGGTTCGTCGGAGCTGAACAGCGGGTCGGTCTGGATCTCCTCGTGTTCCGCCGCCTCGACGTCCGCGGTGCCGCGTTCGGCTTTCTGCGTGCCGGCGCGCCCGGCACTCCGGGCGGCCTTGCCGGCTTGGGTGCGCGGGTTGTCCGCTTGCCCCATCATGGAGCGAAGCTGCTCGGCCTGCTCCCCCGCGGCGCGCAGGTCGTAACAGTCCACCCCGGCGCGGGTGCCGCGGAAGAAGATGCCGGTGTCCGGGGCGTGGTTCTTGCCATGCTCACGCCGGTAGTCGGAAAGCAAGGTGGATACCTGCTTCTCGCTGGTGGTGCGATTCGGCTCGATGAGGGCGGCGGCCACATGGTCTTCCATGAGGGCGCCGTCGGCGTGCCGGACGGTGGGCGGCAGCGGGGTGCCTTCGAAGCAGGTGTCGGCCGGTTCGAACTTGTCCAGCGCCCGGGCGGCCTGGGCGACCCGGCGAGGGTCCACCGTTCCCGGGTTCTCGTACATTTGGGCAAGCCGGGCCAAGCGCGGGGCAAGCGTGCCGCCGTCCATGGCACGGCGGGCGATGAGCAGGTGCGCATCGTTCAGCCGGGCGGCGGCGCCATAGTAGTTCAGGCCGAGCCATGCGGCGGCGAAGTCGGCGGTAGTGCCGTAGTGCGCGCGGCCGGAATGCAGGCGCGGTGCGGCGCCGAGGTGCAACCGCCCGTAGGCGTTCTGATCCTGGGCGCGGCGCAGGGCGGCCAGTTCGTCGTCATCCAGCAGGTGGGCCCCGGTGGATTCGAGGTGGATTTGGCTGCGCAGCTGCTCGCGCTGGGTGTAGTGGAACAGCTTTTCGACCAGTTGGGCGTGGGCGGCGGCGACCCGCGGGTCCTCGATCCCGCGCAGGGCTTCGGAGAGCTTCACCAGCAGCGCGCAGCAGGAGGCCATGACGTCGAGCAGCGCGGCGGCCGCGCCGCGCGGGATGCTCCCGGTGATGACTTCGCGCAGCACCTGAAGTGCCGCGGCTAGCTGGTGAATATTCATGAGACCAGCCTGGCCCGCAGTATTCGGCTGCGGCAGCACTTAGTTGCGAACTGTGGGCAAGTCCATAAATGTTTTCCTGCACTCCGCGGAGTTTAAGGCGCCGAGGTCTCCTGCACCGCTGGACGCGCACGGCGCACCGCATTGCCCGCATACAGGGCGAAGGCCAGGAGCATTGCCAGTCCCGCAGCGGCAGTAGCTGCTGCCATGACGGTTTCAGTGCCACGGGTCGTGTCAAAGGACTGGTCGCCGGCGAAAACTGGCGCGATGAACAAGCTGCAGAAGATATACCCGACGATGGTAGTGCTCAGCGAGCAGGCAAGCGCGATACCTAGAACGGGAGTTCGCCGCCAGGCCAAGACCACCAGCACAGCCAGCGCTACGAATCCCAGCAGATACGCCACCCCGGCGATTCCACTTTGCGACAGCGGCGCGAAGGGCTTGCCGTCCAGTCCGGTGCGCAGCGACTGGTATCCAATGAGTGCTGCACTGGCAACGGCGCAAAGCCCCAGCAGCGTATGCAGCATGCGCCTCGGGCGGAGGTTCCCCGGGCGCAGGGCCAGCAGCGCAACCAGCGTGAGGAACAAGCCGGCGGCTTGGAAAAACATGCCGATCCCGAAGGGAATGCTCGTGTCAGGGATCAGTACGACGGGATCTTCAGCCAGGTAGTAGTCGAATTCGTGGCTTTCGATGGAGTACTGCGACCACCCCGTGCCGTCCGCATGGGTGATCCACCGGGAATTGGCTGCGCGCAGCTGGAAACCTGCGGAGACGACGAAAAGCATTGCAGCGAATAATGCGGCCGGCAGGCAAGTCCAGTGCGGGGCCTTCATCCTGGCAGGACCGGCCAGATATTCCAGTGCTTTCATGGACAGAGACTAGCGAAACGGGGACGTCGAGCACAGTGGATGCAGACAGAAACCTCGATGCGACCTTGGTGCGTTGCACCGGATAATGATTTTGATCGACAGCCAGGATGCTGGATCGTCGAAGATGATATGAACCAACCGCGACCGAACCGAAGTAGATGCGGGATCGGCGCGGCGCGAAAGGGTTACCTGAGTTTTACTCACATCGCGTCGGCCGGAGCGGAGCGACGGGGATTCGCACCTCGTCGGCCTCTTCATTACCAGCATTCCAGCCACGTCCAGGCACCTGCCATTAAAGGTTCGCTATGCTGGGAAACCAGTCAGATCCCGCGCTTGTGGTCGACCCACTGTTTCCCTTCACTTGATCTTGGTTAGCGCGCTGCCCGGGCAGCCCTTCCGTCCGGAGCCAGGCATGGGGCAAGAACACCCCGGCAGCAGTTCGACAAGTTGCATTCCTCTACCGCGCAGCCTGGATCGAGACCGGCAAGGAAGGCGGGCTCGGTTGTCTGTGTTGCGTCAACCTGTGCCCTCGCTCAAGCCTCGAAGTGCCGCGATCCCGGCGAGCGCGACGCTTGCCGCAAGGATCGTCTCCGTACCGGAGGGATCATCGTCGAATTTGCTGAAGCTCAGTGCCGGAGCGACATGAGCACCGGTAGGCAGCCAGCCAAGAGGCGTGGTCGGCCCCAAGCACCACAACGCGATCGCCAGCGCGGGCAGCCGGAGCCAGGCCGGTAAAGCCAACAGCAAGAGCGCAGGATTGGGAAGAATCAGCAGGAGCGTTTCCAGGGTCCCCGCGGGGCTCGCTGCGTCGAGCTCACCGGTGATCCCGGTTGGCACGGCGCGCACACCAAGCAGGGTGGACCAGGCGACGGCAAAGAGGCCGAGCAGCAACTGGGCGCCGTAGGCCCATCGTGCCGCGCGTCGGCTCATCTGTTGCAGGCAAGTCACAAGGAACACGAGGCCTGCTGCCTGCAGCAGCATGCCGATCCCGAAGGGGCGGTGGGTATCTGACGGCAGCATGGCTGGTTCGGTGCTCCAGTAGTAGTCGAATCGGGAGTCCTCGATCCGGAGAGCGTCGATCCCTTGGGCATGGGTGATCCACCGCGAGTGCGAGGCACGCAGCTGGAAGCCGAAGGAAGCCAGGAAGCACACCCCCCGTACATGACGGCATAGCCGATCGACCATCCGGCGGTTCGCTGAGCTGCCATCCCCACGGCACGGTGGCGCGCTGCGCGGCGCGTCTGCGTTGGCCGCAGCTCCTCGTCCACGTTGCCCGCGTTCATGGGCAGTAGGCCAGCAAGCCGGATCGGGGGCTAAAGCCCCGAGGATGCGGGCGAGAATCGCTGAAACTTCCCCGTAATGCCACTGACTGGGACCAGATGAGGCGAATGGCAGGGAAAATCAGCAGAAGCTTTGACTTCGTCCGGAGAAAGGCGAAAGAAAGCGCGGATCTGCGACGGGTTCTCGCCTTCCACTTGCCTTGCCCAGGCAGCGGATGCCAAATGGTGCGCGAAACGCGCGGATGACGCGAGGTTAAGCGATGCGGGGAGGCTAATGCGCTTGACTGCTTTTCAGGGAAAGCGAATCTGGTCTGAACGTTTTTCGCAGGAAGTTGTTTAGGCTAACCTTAGACTGATCGACCTGTGGCTCGCATCGCATTCGCGGGCACCGGCGGTCACCCGCGATCGACAAATACCCCTTCGCGGGAGCGCTACGACTATGAAGGCAGCACCAGATGATCGGAAACTACCTGATCGGACTGCGCGAGGGACTGGAAGCGGTCCTGATCGTCGTCCTGCTGATCGCGTACCTGACCAAAACGAACCGCAGGCACCTGCTGCCGCGCATCTACGCCGGCGTGGGCGTCGCGGTCGCGGTCTCGCTGGGTTTCGGCGCGCTGCTGACCTTCGGCCCGAAGGGGCTGACCTTCCAGGCGCAGGAGATCATCGGCGGCACGCTGTCCATCCTGGCCGCCGGCCTGGTGACCTGGATGATCTTCTGGATGGCCAAGACCTCCAAGACGCTGAACAAGGACCTGCAGCACCAGGTGGACAAGGCCGCCGACGGCTCGGCCTGGGGGCTGGTGGTCGTCGGGGCGCTGTCGGTGGGCCGCGAGGGCCTGGAGACGGCGCTGTTCATCTGGGCCGCCGCGCGCACCAGCGAGGACACCTGGGAGCCGCTGCTCGGCGCGGGCCTGGGCATCGCCACCGCCATCCTGCTCGGCGTGCTGCTGCACCGCGGCATCGTGAAGATCCAGCTGTCCAAGTTCTTCGCCTACACCGGGGTGCTGCTGGTCATCGTGGCCGCCGGCGTGCTGGCCTACGGCGTGCACGACCTGCAGGAAGCGGGTGTGCTGCCGGGCATCAACACGCTGGCCTTCGACCTCAGCGCGCAGCTGCCGCCCTCGGGCGTGGCCGCCACCTTGCTGCAGGGCATCTTCAACTTCACCCCCGCGATGACCGTGCTGCAGGTGGCCGCCTGGGCCGCCTATATCGTGCCGGTGATGTTCTTCTACCTGCGCGCCCTGCGCACCGGGAAGCAGGGCGCCGCACCAGCGCCCACGCCGGCGCAGCCCCGGACGCAAGCGCCGGGCAATGCCTGAGCACCGCCCCGCACCAACCATTCGCACTACCGAGGATCCACCACCCATGACCAAGTTCCTGGCACCCGCCGCCCTGCTCGCGCTCGGCGCCCTGGCCCTGACCGGCTGCACCGACAACAACGCCGCCGCCAGCGCGGACGGATCGATCGCCGTCACCGCGAGCGACGACGCCTGCACCCTGGCCAGCGCCACCGCCGCCGGCGGCACCCTGAAGTTCACCGTGAAGAACGAGGGCACCAAGGTCAACGAGTTCTACCTGCTGGCCGAGGACGGCCTGCGCATCGTGGGCGAGGTGGAGAACATCGGCCCGGGCGTGAGCCGCGACCTGGTGGTCATGGCCCCCGAGGGCAGCTACTTCGCCGCCTGCAAGCCGGGCATGGTGGGCGACGGCATCCGCTCGCCCTTCACCGTGACCGCCGCGGCCGCCGGCCAGGAGGTCTCCGCGGACCGCGCCGCGCTGCAGAAGACCGCCGTGGACCAGTACGCCGCCTACGTGAAAGACCAGTCGCAGCAGCTGCTGGCCGGCACCGAGGACTTCGCGGCGGCCTTCGCGGCCGGCGAGGGGGCCACGGCGAAGGAACTCTACCCGCAGGTGCGCATGCACTGGGAGCGCATCGAGCCGGTGGCCGAGTCCTTCGGCGACCTGGACCCGATCCTCGACGCCCGCGAGGCGGACCTGGAAGAGGGCCAGGAGTTCACCGGCTGGCACCGCGCGGAAAAGGACCTGTGGGCGCCGAAGGGCTACACCAAGATGACGCAGGCGCAGCGCCAGCAGATCGCGGACGGCATGGTGGAGAACACCGCCGAGCTGGCCACCCGCGCCCAGGCGCTGGAATTCACCCCGGACAAGCTGGCCAACGGCGCCAAGGAGCTGCTGGACGAGGTCGCCACCGGCAAGGTCACCGGCGAGGAGGAGGCCTTCTCGCACACCGACCTGTGGGACTTCCAAGCCAACCTGGAGGGCGCGAAGATCGCCTACCAGGACCTGGCCCCGCTGCTGAAGGGCACCGAGGACGCGCTGGATACCGAATTGGCGCAGAACTTCGCGACGCTGCAGGAACAGCTGGACGCCTACCGCGTGGACGAGGGCTTCAAGTACTACGATCAGCTGTCCACCGCGCAGGTGCAGGAGCTGGCCGCCGGGGTCGACGCCCTGTCCGAGCCGCTCTCCCGCCTGACCGCCGCGGTGGTCAAGTAGGGGGCACGGCATGAGCGAGACGAAGAACCCCGGCATCTCCCGGCGGCTGCTGCTCACCGGGGCCGGAGCCGGCGGCGCGGGCCTTGCAGTGGGCGCGCTGGCCGCCGCGGCCTTCGGCGGGCAGCTGCCCCAGAAGCCCGCCGCGGACACCGTGGACTTCTACGGCGAGCACCAGGCCGGCATCACCACCGAGGCCCAGGACCGCATGCACATCGTCGGCTTCGACGTGACCACCAAGGACCGCGGCCGGCTCATCGAGCTGCTCAGGGACTGGACCGCCGCGATCGAGCAGATGACCGCCGGCCGCCCGGTGGGCGGCGGCGGCTCCTACGACGCCCCGCCGGAAGACACCGGGGAGGCCGAGGGGCTGAGCCCGGCGCACCTCACGGTGACCGTGGGCTTCGGCCGCTCGCTGTTCCTCGACGAGCACGGCAAGCCGCGCTTCGGACTGGAGGGAAAGCTGCCCGAGGCGCTGATCGAGCTGCCGCACTTCTCCGGGGACATGGTGGAGGAAGCCCGCAGCGGCGGGGACATCGTGGTGCAGGCCTGCGCCAACGACCCGCAGGTGGCGGTGCACGCGATCCGCAACCTCTCGCGCCTGGGCTTCGGCACGGTGCGGGTGCGCTTCAGCCAGATCGGCTTCGGCCGCACCGCCAAGACCACCAGCGCGCAGCAGACCCCGCGCAACCTGTTCGGCTTCAAGGACGGCACCGCCAACATCCTGGCCGAGGACGCCGACGCGCTCGCCGAGCACGTCTGGGTGGGCGCCGGCAGCGACCAGCCGTGGATGGAAGGGGGCACCTACCTGGTGGCCCGGCGCATCCGCATGCAGATCGAGACCTGGGACCGCTCCTCGCTGCGCGAGCAGGAGAACGTGGTGGGCCGCATCAAGTCCACCGGCGCCCCGCTGTCCGGCGGCGAGGAGTTCTCCGAGCCGGACTTCGCGATGGCAGGTTCGGCCGGGCCGCTGGTCCCGGTGGATTCGCATGTGGCGGTGCTGCACCCCAGCGCGCACGGCGGGGCGCGGATGCTGCGCCGCGGCTTCAACTACACCGACGGCTCGGACGGGCTGGGCCGGCTGGATGCGGGGCTGTTCTTCATCGCGTTCGTCATCGATGCGCGCACGCACTTCGTGCCGCTGCAGCAGGCGATGAGCGCGAACGACGCGATGAACGAGTACCTGCGCCACACCTCCTCCGGGCTCTACGCGATCCCGCCGGGCATCCAGCCGGGCCAGTACCTGGGCCAGCAGCTCTTCGAGGGCTGAGTCCCTGCCAGCGCCTGCCATGGCGGATCTTGCGGTGCCGCGCCTAGACTGGGCCAACCATCGGTTCGGCGGCGGAGGACCCCATGAGCACGGTATTGCAGCAGCACAAGATCACCATCCTGGCCGGGGCGCGCACCGCGGTGGGCCGCTTCAACGGCATGTACAAGGACCTGGAGGCAGCGCAGCTGGGCGCGGCCGCGGTTGGCGGAGCGCTGGCCCGCAGCGGGCTGGACCCCGAGGCGGTGGACGAGGTCGTGATGGGCTGCATCGGCCAGGTCGGCGCGGAATTCTACAACGCCCGGCGGGTGGCGCTGGGCGCCGGCCTGCCGGCCAGCACCACGGCGTTCAACGTGAACCGCTTGTGCGGCAGCGGGCTGCAGGCGGTGTTCAGCGCCGCGCAGTCGCTGGCGGTGGGCGCTTCCCGGGTGGCGGTGGCCGGCGGCAACGAGTCCATGACCGGCATGCCGTACCTGGACTACTCGGCCGGGCAGGCCCGCTCGCTGGCCCCGCGCACGCTGCGCCACGGCACCCTGGCGATGCTCACCGATCCGTTCAGCAACCGGCACATGGGCACCACCGCGGACGCGGTGGCCAGGAAGTACGACGTGGGCCGGGCGGCGCAGGACGAATTCGCGCTGCGCTCGCAGCAGCTGGCCGGCAGCCAGATCGCCCGCCAGGCCTTCGCGCAGGAGATCATCGAGGCGCCCCTGGCCGGCGGCGAGGGCCAGGATCGCGACGAGCACCCGCGGCAGGGGGTGAGCCTGGAATCCCTGGCCGCGCTGAAGCCGGCCTTCTCCCCCGATGGCACGGCCACCGCGGGCAACTCCTCGGGCGTGAACGACGGGGCGGCGGCGCTGGTGCTGGCCAAGGGCGAGTACGTGCGGGCGCACGGGCTGCCGGCGCTGGCCACGGTGGAGCACGTGGTGGTCACCGCCATGGATCCTGCCTACATGGGCTACGCCCCGACCTTCGCGCTGCGCAAGCTGTTCGCCGAGACCAAGCTGGGTCCGAAGGACATCGACGTGTTCGAGCTGAACGAGGCGTTCGCCGCGCAGGCGCTGGCGGTGATCCGCGACGCGCAGCTGGAGCCCTACAAGGTCAACCCCTACGGCGGGGCCATCGCGCTGGGCCACCCGGTGGGAGCCACCGGCGCGATCCTCACGCTGCGCGCGGCGCTGGACCTGCAGCGCCGGGACCTGGAGTACGCGGTGGTGACGCTGTGCATCGGCGGCGGGCAGGGCATCGCGGCGCTGCTGAAGCGGGTCTGAGGGCTACTGCAGGGCGGAGGTGAGCCGGGCCAGCGAGTCCAGGATCTTCTCGCGCCATGGACGGCGCTTCCAGCGCTGGAGGTCGATGGGCAGGCTGAGCTCCCGGTAGCCGTCCTCGACCTTGCGCATTTCGGCGACGAACTCCGCCCCGCGCACTAGCAGCGAGACCTCCATGTTCAGGCTGAAGGAGCGCATGTCCATGTTGCTGGAGCCGATGACCGCGACCTGGTCGTCGATGGAGAAGTGCTTGGAGTGCAGCACGGTGGGCGAGGGGTACTGGTAGATCTTCACCCCGGCGGCCAGCAGGTCGGTGTAGTAGGAGCGCTGCGCGTGGTAGACCATCGCCTGGTCGGCGACCTCGGAGACGAACAGCTCCACGTCAAGCCCGCGGGAGGCGGCGGTGATGATGGCCTGCAAGGTGGCCTCGTCGGGGACGAAGTAGGGGCTGGTGATGCTCACCCGGTGCCGTGCGTTGTGGATCAGCGAGACGAAGAGCTTGAGGTTGTTGTCGTTCTCGAAGCTCGGCCCGCTGGGGATCACCTGGGCGTCCAGCCCGTGCACGGTGCGCGACTGGTGGGTGCTGGGGGTCTCGTGGTGGATGCTGGCCTCGCGCACCCGGTACTTCTCCCCTTCGAGCAGCTCGTCGGTTTCGCTGTACCAGTCGGTGATGAACACCGCGTCCAGCTCGGAGACGATGGGGCCTTCCAGCCGCACCATGAGCTCCTTCCAGTGCAGGCCGCGGCGCAGGTTCTTGGGCTTGAGGTAGCTGGAGTCGATCAGGTTCTGCGAGCCGGTGAATCCCACCTCGCCGTCAACGATCAGCAGCTTGCGGTGGTTGCGCAGATCCGGGCGCTGCCATTGGCCCTTGTGGGGCTTGAGCGGCAGCATGTGGTGCCATTCGATGCCCAGCCGGTCCAGCTCGTCCATGGTTTCCTGGCGCCGCGGCAGGGTCAGGGTGGCGACGTGGTCGAAGAGCACGCGCACCGCGACCCCGCGCTCGGCGGCGCGGCCCAGGGCGGCGACCAGCTCGCCGGTGGCCTGGTCGCTGACCAGGATGTAGAACTCCACGTGGACGAAGGACCGCGCCTTCTCGACGGCGCGGACCATGGAGGCGATGGACTGCGCGTAGCCGCCGATCAGCGTGGCGGAGGTTCCCGAGACCATGCCCAGCGCGCCGAGCTTCTCGTTCATCGCCACGGTGGGCACCAGCCAGTCCGGGGAGTCGAACTGCGCCCGGTGCCCGCTCAGCCCGGAGGCGGCGTGCATCAGCTCGTTGACCTGCTGCTGCTTCTCCCTGCGGTGGCGCGGCAGCCGGCCGAAGCCGATCAGGAAGAAGGCGATGGCGCCCAGATACGGGATGAAGATGATCGTCATGATCCAGGCGATGGCCGTGGCCGGCTTGCGGCGCGAGGAGATGACGATGGCGGCGGTCAGGCCGATGGCCAGGTGCAGGATCAGGAAAACCATGCCAACGACGTCAGCTGTAGTCAAAGCGCTGCCTCTCAGTTCCACGATGCGCAGCCGGGCGGGCTGCGGCGGCCGAAAGCGGCCCTGTAGGAAATCCTATGTTCCTGGGCGCGGTTTTCCGCAGCTAACGCGCTGCCGGAGGGTGTCCAACCTCTCAGCCGGTCCCCTGACTTATAAGGACCCCCTGGGCGGCCGATAGATATATTGAAGGTGCAAGTAACTTGCCGCGGCGTTCCTCGCCGCGCCTCATCACCCGCACCCCAAGGACAACAAGCATCATGAGCAAGAGAGCAGGATGGATTTCAGCGGGCGTCGTCGCCTCGCTGGTCGCCGGCGGCGCCGTCTACGCCACCACCTCGAATTCGGATTCCCACGGCACGGTCATCCGCGTGGTCGACGGCGACACCGTGGATCTTCAGATCGCCGGCGAAGAAACGCGTGTACGGCTGCTGAATATCGACACCCCCGAAACCGTGGATCCCGACAAGGCCGTCGAATGCATGGGTCCGGAAGCCACGGACTACCTGAGCTCGCTGCTGCAGCCCGGGGAGAAGGTGGACCTGGAATACGACGTCGAACGCGAGGACCGCTACGGGCGGACCCTGGCCGGGGTCTTCAAGGACGACCTGTTCGTCAACAGCGCCATCGCCGCGGCAGGACTGGGCGTCGCCGTGAAATACGCGCCGAACGTGAAGTTCTACGACGAGGTGCTGGCCGCCGAGCAGCAGGCGGCCGACGCCGGTGAGGGACTGTTCAGCCCGGCCGTCGACTGCACCATCCCGGCCCAGCTGGACGAGGCCGGCACCGCGCTCTCCGAGGTTTCAGCACTACCGGCCGACAGCATCGAGGAAGCGGAATCGCTCATGGGCGAGGCCGCGGCCGCCGTGGGCGTGGGCCTGGCGGTGAAGAGCGCCCTGGGCAAGGCCAAGGCCGCCACGCATCCGGTGACCTACGCGCTGCTGAACGGCCGCTACGCCAGCGACGTTTCCCGCCTTTCCACGCGGATCGATGACACCCGGCGGCTGGAGGCCGTCCACAAGGAACAGCGCGCCGACCTGGTGGAGAAGGAAAAGCAGCGCAAGGAAGCGGAGCGCAAGAAGAAGGAAGCTGAAGCCAAGGCGAAGAAGGCGGCCGAGGCCGAGAAGAAGGCCGAAGCCGCCGCCCAGCGGGCCGCCGAGCAACGGGCCGCGGCGAAGGCCGCGCAGAAGGCGCAGCAGAAGCGCTATTCCGCGCCGAAGTCGACGCCGCGGACGCAGCCCAAGAAGTCGGCGCCGAAGACGAATTCCTACTCGAACTACACCGGCCCGCGGTGCTACGCACCCGGCGGCAAGACCTGGAAGCCCTGCTGACACCAGGCGGCCGGCAGACCAGCGGCTTGCCTGCCGCTGATTGTCCCGTTTGACGCCCGGTGCCCGGATCCTCGTGATCCGGGTGCCGGGCATTGCTTATCTTCAATCCAAATTACTCTCCCGCCGGTGTCATATTTATCCACCGACCAGAGACAAAACCCCGGGCACCCCTAGGATCAGAATCGTCGGAGCACTGCGCCGCAGTGGACCGGCTTGGCATCCAGACTTCAGCATCCCCGAGGAGAAACCATCATTTCCATCACCCGCCGGTTCACGGCAGCCTCGGCCGCCACGGTCCTTGCGCTTGCACTCAGCTCGTGCTCTGCTTCTCCCTCGCAGCCTTCGCCCGAACCCTCGGGCACGGCTACGGCTACTGCTTCGCCTACGGCTGCTGCTACATCCACGCCAACCAGTTCAGCATCGGCGAGCGCCACGGCGCAGGCCGCGGAGACAGTGAAGCGCACGGTGGGCAAGGGGCATTTCGAACTTGAATTGCCGGCGGACTGGAGCCTGAAGGAAACCGGCGACTATGCCGAGGGCCAGATCTACGAGGACCTCAAGTCCAGCTACAGCATCCGCAATGCCAAGGGCGCCCAAATGGCGGTGCTGGGAACCGGCATCGAATTCTACTGGCATGGCGAGCCGCCCATGACCCAGGTGCACAACGAGATCGTCGACTTCAGCGACAAAGCGATTAATGGCCAGTCCTATGTTTTCGCCACGTCCGAGGACAGCACCGGAACGTCCATCAGCCTGAGCATGGCCAGCAAGGAGCAGCTCGCCGAGGCTGATGCCTTGCCTTGGGTCTTCAACCCCACGCAGTCCAGCGCGGCGACGTTCTACCGGGTCATTGAGGACGACGAGCATCTCACTGGAGTGGATCCGAGCCTGACGGGGATTGCCCGGGCCAAAGCCTATGCAAAAACCCCGGAGTACCGGCAGCTGAAATCCGTCATGCTCTCGATGAAGGAAATCAAGAAGTTCACCGCCCCGCCGCTGGGCGAAGCGAGCACCGCGCCGGCCTCCTGCGTCGGTGCGAAGTACTCCTATGATCTGGGAAATTCCCAGCTCAGCTGCGACGAAGCCAAGGCCTTCCTTCAGCGGCTGCTGCAGGAGCGCCCAAGCACCGGGGGCGTGGAGATCATCGGCGTGGGCGCCTGCATGCTGGCCTGGGAAGATGCACCGGGCTTCTGCCTTGTCGAGTCAACCGGCGGTCGTTTCGACTTCAGCGTGCGATAAGCTTCGGGCCGCCGCTCCCGGACCGCGACGAAAACACGAAGCAACCAGGTGCCTCGCAGCGTCGTGCCTGCGCCAATCCATGGCGAGTTTCACGTAGCGTAGGCAACAACTTGACGCGGCCCGCTGGGTGAGAAGCCCGGCGCCTTGAATCATCGTAAGGATTGCATCTGTGGACATTCAGACGGAGCCCCTCGACGCCTACATGGTCACCTGGCAGGTGGAGCTGGAATTCGGCGGCATGACCACCGTCTGCCTCCAGCGCGCCGCGGCGTTTGCCGAACGCTACGGGCACGCGTCCGTGGTGACGTTCAACGCGGACCCCGCATACGAGGTGGTGCTCCAGAGCCTGCGCGAGCGCGGCAAGCTCTCGGAGAAGGTCCGGCATGTGAACTTCTACGAGCATCTGGCGGCGCATCCGCTGAAGCCGCAGGCCAAGCTGGCGGCGGCGAAATTCGTTCCGGAGCATACCGGCTTCAGGGCCGCGTTCAGCAACACCTACCTCGACTCGGACACTGCCACATTCAGCGAGCAAAGCTACGCCGGCCCGGAGAAAGAGGTCGAGCGCAAGTCCTACTTCCGCCGCAACGGAACGGTATACCTGACCGATACCAAGTTCCCTTCCGGCGGCACGGAACGCCGCCTGCTGGAAGTTGTCAACGAATCCGGCGCGGTGACCGCGCGGTTCGCCAGCGCCGCCGCGTTGTACCGGTACTGGCTCTCCGAGCTGGTGGACCACGAACATTCGCTGGTGGTCGTCGACAGCAAGTTCTCCGCCAAGTTCCTCAGCGCCTGGAACACGGTCCACGTACCCAAGCTGTTCGCCTTCCACAGCACGCATGTCAAGGCAGGGCAGAACCTGCTGACCGGTGCGCTCGCCGACGGGCATGCACCGATGATCGAGCACCGCGCGAAGTGGGACGGCTTCGTTTTCCTGACCGAGGCGCAGCGCAACGCCTACGTGGCGCGTTTCGGGGATGCGGAACGCACTTTTGTCGTGCCTAATCCGATACGCCAGGGATCCATCCAGCCACCGTTGCCGCAGCGCAACCCCGCCCACCTGATTGCCGCAGGATCCCTGACCGTCAACAAGAACGTGGCGGCCTCGATCAAGGTGGTTGCCGAGCTGAAGAAGCGCGGGCTGGAGGCCACGCTGAACGTGGTTGGCCAGGGCTCGCAGCTCAATGCGCTGGAGCAGCTGGCCAGCGACCTGGAAATCCGGGACAACATCGTCTTCCACGGGTATTCGGACCAGGTTCCGCGGCATTTCGCTGCCTCGGCCATCCAGCTGATGACCTCGACCAACGAGGGGCAGGCGCTGGTGCTGATCGAGTCGCAGCAGCAGGGCTGCGTGCCGGTGTCGTACGACATCAACTTCGGCCCGGCCGATTCCATCACCGACGGGCACAACGGGTTCCTGGGTCCCCCACGGGGACATCACCGCGATGGCGGACAAGGCCGAGGCGTTGATCCGCGACCAGGAGCTGGCGGCGCGCATGTCGGCCAACGCGAGGAAATTCGCCGAGGACTGGGCCAGCCGGGACATCGTAGCCCTGTGGATCAAAACCAGGGACGAGGCAGCCAGGCTCAAGAAGTCCGGCTCCCCCGAGAAGCTCGCGGCATTCACCGCGGATCTGCAGGGCATGGAATTCCTTGACGGGTCGGTGAAGATCCGCTTCGCCCACGGCGTGCCGGCACCGGTGACGGGCCAGTTCGAGCTGGTGCTCATCGGGCGCGATTCCAAGGAGGTCCTCGCCAGCATCCCCGCCAGCGAGGTGGCCGCGGAGAACGCGGCGTTCACCGTCAGCACCGAGATCCTGGCCCAGCCCGGCGTCGCGGATGCCATTGGCGACGCGAGCGTGAAGTTCAGCAACGGCTCAAGCTCGGAAACGAAGCGGCTGCGGCTCGCGGACCCGGTGCTCGTGCCGTACCTGACGGCCTACAACAACCTGTCGATCAAACGCGTCTGATCCGGACCAGTTCCGGACGTCCGCAGTTTGGCGCGCCAATGGGTAGCGATCCGCAAGGATCGCTACCCATTCGTTGTGCGTGCTCGAGGGCGTCGGGCTGGCGCCTAGCGCACGGCGACGCGCAGCTGGTTGTTCCACGGATCCTTGAACTGCAGCTCGGATCCGGTGTGATGGTTCTGCACACCCGCGAAGTCCAGGCGTTCGGCGATCTTGCCGATCTCGTCCTGGGTCGGAACGTTGATCAGCACCTCGCCCAGGCCCAGGGTGTCCTTGCGGGGTCCTGCGCCGCGGGAATTCCAGACGTTCATGGCCATGTGGTGGTGGTAGCCGCCGGCGGAGACGAACAGCGCCTGGTTGCCCAGGGCGGCGGTCTGGTCGAAGCCCAGGGTCTGGACGTAGAACTGGTGGGCCGTCGCGACGTCGCCGACCTGCAGGTGGACGTGGCCGACATCGGCGCCGGCCTGCTTCTGCCCGGTGACCGCTTCCTCGGTGAGGTGGGTGTTCAGGAAGTTGTTCGGATCCAGGTAGATGGTGTCCATGGAGACCTGGTCTCCGGTCCAGGTCCAGGTCTCGCGCGGGCGGTCGAAGTAGAGCTCGATGCCGTTGCCTTCCGGATCGGTGAAGTAGAAGGCTTCCGAGACCAGGTGGTCCGAGCTGCCCACGAAGCTGCTCTGGTTGTACTGCGCGGCGGACAGCACGGTGGCGGCCAAATCAGCCTGGGTCTTGAACAGCAGGGCGGTGTGGAACAGGCCTGCTTCGCCGCGGGCCGGCAGCTGCAGACCGGGGGCCGGTGTGAGCTCGACCAGGGTTTCGGCGCCGCGTCCGAGGCTGGTGCCGGCGGCGCTTTCCTTGAGCACTTCCAGGCCCAGGGCCTGCTGGTAGTAGGTGCTCATGGTGTCCAGGTCGCCGACCTTGAGCTGCACGGCATTCATCGACAGCTGCTCGGGGAGCTTGTCTTCCTTCAGGGGTGCCATGGTCGGCGTCCTTTCTGCGGTGGGTCATCTTCCTTGATTTCAGAGTACGCTTCTTTAGTTGAAGCTTCAAGCTTTATCGTCAAATGTGGCCCACGTCCCTGAATTCCATCCCGGGCGCAACACTCCGAGCTCGGCAGGCTCTTCCCCTTTGGTAGGACGTCAAAGTATATTGGCCAGTGACCGTCGTCACTCACAAGGGGGCGGGGAATCTGCGAGCTGGAGGATACACATGAGCGTGACCGAGGAATTCCGCACGGTACGGGATCAGCTGATCGCGTGGCGCGAAGACTACCAGCTCGCCTGCGAGCAGTTCTCCTGGCCGCGCTTCACCCACTTCAACTTCGGCTTCGACTGGTTCGACCAGGTCGCCGCTGACCCGCGGCGCGCGGACGCCCCGGCGCTGGTGATCACCGAGATGGACGGCTCCTCCACCCGGCGCACCTGGCGCGAGCTGTCCCAGCGCTCCACCCAGCTGGCCCGCTGGCTCAGCGATGCCGGGGTGCGCCGTTCGGATTCCATCGCGGTGATGCTGGGCAACCAGGTGGAGCTGTGGGAGACCATGCTGGCCGGCATCAAGCTCGGCGCCATCCTGGTCCCCTGCACCACCCAGCTGACCCCGGCCGACCTGGACGACCGCATCCAGCGCGGCCACGTCTCTTGGGTCATCACCAACGAGGCCCAGACCCCCAAGTTCTCCTCGCTGGACGGGGACTTCACGCTGGTGCAGATCGGCGGGACCCCAGTCGCGGGATCGCTATCCTACGCAGATTCCTTCACCGCGCCGGTGGAGTTCGCCCTTGACACCCCGACCCGCGCCGAGGAGCCGCTGCTGCGCTACTTCACCTCCGGCACCACCTCCCGGGCCAAGCTGGTGGAGCACACCCACGTCTCCTACCCGGTGGGGCACCTGAGCACGATGTTCTGGATCGGCCTGGAGCCCGGGGACGTGCACCTGAACGTCGCCTCCCCCGGCTGGGCCAAACACGCCTGGTCCAACCTGTTCACCCCGTGGATCGCGGAGGCGACAGTCTTCGTCTATAACTACGAGCGCTTCGACGCCGGCGCGCTGATGGAGCAGATGGCCCGCGAGAAGGTCACCAGCTTCTGCGCCCCGCCCACCGTGTGGCGGCTGCTGATCCAGGCGGACCTGACCCAGCTGGAGACTCCCCCGGCCAAGCTGGTCTCGGCCGGGGAGCCGCTGAACGCCGAGGTCATCGACCAGGTGCAGCGCGCCTGGGGCCAGGTGATCCGCGACGGTTTCGGGCAGACCGAAACCACCGTGCAGATCGCCAACCCGCCCGGCGAGCGCATCGTCATCGGCGCCATGGGACGGCCGATGCCCGGCTACCAGGTGGTGCTGCGCGACCCGCTGACCGGGCAGGAATCGGACACCGGGGAGATCTGCCTGGTCACCGATCCGCGGCCGCTGGGGCTGATGAACGGCTACTTCGAGGACGCGGAGAAAACCGCGCAGGCCTTCCGCGACGGGGTCTACCACACCGGGGACATCGCCGAACGGGACGAGCACGGGGTGCTCACCTATGTGGGGCGGGCCGATGACGTGTTCAAGTCCAGCGACTACAAGCTCAGCCCCTTCGAGCTCGAATCGGTGCTCATCGAGCATCCGGGGGTCGGCGAGGCGGCGGTGGTTCCCGCCCCGGACGACCTGAGGCTGAGCGTACCCAAGGCCTATGTGGTGCCGGCCGCCGGCTACACCGCAGGCGCCGAGCTGGCCGAGAGCATCCTGGCCTACTGCCGCGAGCACCTGGCCGCCTACAAGCGGATCCGGCGCCTTGAATTCGCTGAGCTGCCCAAAACCATCTCGGGCAAGATCCGCCGGGTCGAGCTGCGCCGGGCCGAGGAGGAACGCCACCGCACCGGGGACGCCCCGGGCAGGGAATACCGGGACACCGATTTCCCGGGATTGTCCTCCAGCTAGCCCGCAGCGCCGGAGCGGCGCACGCGCCGCAACCGTGTTTTGATCAATATTGCCGGTGTTGTGCAAGTCGACCGCACAACCTGACGCAACAATTCGTCCACAGTGAGCACCAGAGTATATTGAGCACAGAAACGTTCACCCTGCTGTCCGTGCAGTCTGCCTGCCGCGGAAAGGACTCCCATGAGTAACACCGAGAAGTTCCGTGCGGCGCGCGACCTCCTCCTGGCCCACCGCGACGACTACGCCGGTGCGCGCAAGGCCTTCAGCTGGCCGCAGTTCAGCGACTTCAACTTCGCCTACGACTGGTTCGACGAGGTAGCCAAGGATCCCGCCCGCGCCGACACCCCGGCGCTGATCCTCACCGAGCCGGACGGCAGCAGCGCCCGCTACAGCTGGGCCGAACTCTCTCGGCGCTCCACCCAGGTGGCGCGCTGGCTTTCGGAGAACGGGTTCAAGCGCCAGGACACCATGATCGTGATGCTCGGCAACGAGGTGGCGCTGTGGGAGATCATGCTCGCGGGCATGAAGCTGGGCGCCGTGATCATCCCCTCCACCACGCAGCTGACCAGCGTAGACCTGGCCGACCGCATCGAACGCGGCAAGGCCAATTGGATCGTCACCAGCTACGACCAGCTGCCCAAGCTTGAGCAGGTGCCCGGGGACTACACCACCGTCCAGGTGCGCGGCGAGGCCGCCGCGGGCACCCTGCACTTCGATGACTCGCACCAGGCTCCAGCGCAGTTCGCGCTGGACACGCCCACGCGCGCGGATGAGACCCTGCTGCTCTACTTCACTTCCGGCACCACCTCGCTGGCCAAGCTGGTGCAGCACACCCACGTGTCCTACCCCGTGGGGCACCTGGCGACCATGTTCTGGATCGGGCTGGAACCGGGCGACGTGCACCTGAACGTCGCCTCCCCCGGCTGGGGCAAGCATGCGTGGTCCAACTTCTTCGGCCCGTGGATCGCCGAGGCGACGGTGTTCGTCTACAACTACGAGCGCTTCGATCCCAAGGCGCTGATGCACCAGATGGATGTCGAGAACGTCACCAGCTTCTGCGCCCCGCCCACCGTGTGGCGCTACCTGATCCAGGCCGACCTCTCGGTGCTGAGCACTCCCCCGCGCAAGCTGGTCTCCGCCGGCGAACCGCTGAACCGCGAGGTCATCGAGCAGGTGCGCAACGCCTGGGGCCAGGTGATCCGCGACGGCTACGGGCAGACCGAAACCACCGTGCAGATCGCCAACCCCCCGGGAGAATCCGTCAAGGTGGGCGCCATGGGCCGCCCGATGCCCGGCTACGAGATCGAGCTGCGCAACCCGACCACCGGCCAGCTGGCGGAGGTCGGAGAGATCTGCCTGCGGCTGGATCCGCGGCCGGTGGGCCTGATGAAGGGCTACTTCGAGGACCAGAAGAAAACCGACACCGCGACCCGCAACGGGGTCTACCACACCGGGGACATCGCCGAACGCGATGCCGAGGGGGTGCTGACCTATGTGGGCCGCGCGGATGACGTGTTCAAGTCCAGCGACTACAAGCTCAGCCCCTTCGAGCTGGAATCGGTGGTGCTGGAGCACCCGGCCGTCGCCGAGGCCGCCGTGGTCCCCTCGCCGGATCCGATGAAGCTGTCGGTGCCGAAGGTGTTTGTGGTGCTGGCGCCCGGCCATGAGCCGTCCGCCGAGACCGCCGAAAGCATCCTGGGATACTGCCGTGTGAACCTGGCCCCGTACAAGCGCATCCGCCGGCTGGAATTCTCCGAGCTGCCCAAAACCATCTCGGGCAAGATCCGCCGGGTGGAGCTGCGCCTGGCCGAAAGCGACCAGCACGCCCAGGGCAAGGTGCCGCCGAAGGAATACCGGGACACCGATTTCCCGTCGCTGAAGTCCCTGGGCTGATCCCCGGGGTGCGAAAAGACCCGAGGGGCTCGGACAGCCACGCTGTCCGGGCCCCTCGGGCAATAATGCTCGATATTCGGCGTGCGGCTACTTGCCGCGCGCCTTCACGGCGCCCAGGAGTCCCTTGCCCAAGTAGTACAGCCCGTCCGCGTACCAGGCGATCATCAGCAGGTTGCGCAGCGGCTTGGGAACCGAGGACAGCTTGGGGCACTTGGCCAGCGCCAGGTGGGCCAGCGCCCCGGAGCCAAGCACCGCCAGGCTGGAGGTGATCAGCGCCTTCGGGCCCCAGCTGCCGCGGTAGAGCAGCTTGGCCAGGCCGCTGGCTTCCCGTTCGTGCTCGGCCAGGGCGGCCTTGATGGTCTTGACCGGGCCGCCGGTGGCGACCACGCGGATGTTCTCCGGCAGCGGCTTGCCCGTCAGGTAGTCCACGCTGCGCACATCGAAGCCCAGCAGGGCCACGAAGCGCTTGAGGTTCTTCAGGCTGCCCGGCGCCTTGACCAGCGCGAGCGCCTCCTGGAGCTTTGACTCGTCGCTGATGAATTCACCCAGGGTTTGGTCGTCTTCCGTCTCCCAGCCCAGCAGCGAGGCATCCAGCTCGGCCAGCCGGTCCGCGGCCGGGCTGCCGGCCTCCGGCTCGATGATCACGGTGCGTTCCAGGTCCACGAAGTAGCGCACCGACTTCGGGAAGTAGCTGCGCCGGGAGCCGACGCCGGTGACCAGCGCGCTGAGCGTGTTGCCGTGGCGGGTCAGCGAGAGGAAGGGGCGGTTGGAGCGCGCGATGGTCGCGGTGAACACCGGTTCGGCGGACATGGCCATCAGCCCGGTGCCGTGGTTCCACAGGGTGAGCACGTTCTCCTCCAGCCCGGCGGCGGCCACCAGCTCGGAGCCCTTGAGCCTGCGGCCGTGCACCAGTTCGGTGGTGGACCCGTAATCGCCCAGCACGTCCTCATCCGGGGTCGGGCCGTCGATTTCCTCGCCGTCCAGCAGCACGTAGTCGGCTTGCGTGGAGTTCTTCAGCTCATGCACCAGCTTGGTGACCCGGGAGCCTTCGCGCAGCTTGCCCCTGGCGTCCACGCGGTAGAGCACCGCGTCGCGGGCGGGGCTGACCGTGGCGATCTGCGCCGCAACCTCGGTGGCGTGCTCGCGTTCCACGGAGCCGCCGACGAAGCCCAGCAGGCGCCGGTCCGCCAGGGCGGTGCGCACCACCTCGGCCGCCTCGGGCTTGTCGCCCAGGAAAATGAACTCGATGTCGAGGTAGCTGAACTCGCTGGAATCCACGAAGGTAAACCCCTTTGGGATGGGTGGGACGGGTGCTTGTTTTAATCATAGGCGCGCGGCGGGCGCCCGCCGCGGATTAACCCGCGCACTGCCTTGGCTAACGCCGGCGCCGGCCCCGGATCCAGCGCACCACGCCGAACACCAGGTTCCCGGCGGCGTCCACGTAGCCGACCGCCAGGATGAGGACCACCAGCCAGGCCGGAGCCCAGGGGCGGTCCCATTCGGTGCCGGCGAGCATCAGCGAGAAGACCAGCGCCTCGATCACGCCCCAGGCCAGCTGCAGGCCGGGTTTCCAGGACATCGCATTGAACCAGCGCGGGGCGGCGCTGCTCTTGCGCGCTTCCATCGCCATGGCCCGGCCCATGGCCTTGCCCAGGCCCATCGGTTCAATCGGCGTCGAGCCGGCCGGCACGCCGGCCTCCTGCAGGTACCGCGCGGACTCGGGGTCGTGGCCGAAGGCCACGAGCACCTGCTGCGCGGCCTGCGGGCCGCCGGTGCCGGTGAGCACGCGTCTCAGGATCTCGATGTCCTGCGCCGAGACCTTCATGGTGCTCAGCTCGTCCAGTTCCTCGGGGTCGGGGGCCAAGTAGTGGGTTTCAAGCACCTGCAGCTGCTCCCTGGCGTCGGTGCCGGCCGGGTGCTGCACCGCAGGGCTGGCGGCTACCGGCCAGATGTGCACCCAGGCAGGTTCCCCGCCCAGCTTGGAGCTCTGTTTCGGGAACCAGAAGCTGGCGGTGTAGCGCGGGCCGGTGCGGCTGATCATGATGGCAGGATACTGGTCGCCGTCGAGGTAGCCGCCGATCAGGAAGCCGTCGTGCACCGCGACGGCGGTGCGCTGCGGATCCTCGGGAAGCAGCAGGTGCCACGCGGTTTTGGAGGCGGCGGCCAGCAGCTGCAGGTCCGGCTCGGTCAGCGCCCCGGCCAGCAGCGTGCGCCCTGCGGGCATCTCTTCGAGGCGGGCATCCTGGATCGGTTCCCCGCTTTGGGCCTCGACGTCGTCCTGGTCCGCGTACAGGGCGCCGGTGCCGAACTTCAGCGCCAGCGCGAAGTCCTCCACCTGCTGCCCCAGCCGGGTGCTCCCGTCGGCGGCGGCCAGCAGGATCAGCCCCTCCAGGTTGACCGCGATGCCAACCTCGATGAGCACCAGCCCGTTCCACGGCGCCGGCTCGGAGACCAGCGCCAGGACCTCGCGCTCGGCCAGCACCGTGCGCACCGCGGCTTCGGCCTGCGCGCCGGGGGTGTTTTCGAAGATAAGAGTCAGGGCGGCGACCAGCGTTTCGGGCTGGCCGCCGCCCTGTGGCGACTCGTGGCTACTTCTTGCCAAGGTACTTCTCGAAGCCCGCCGGCAGGTTCAGGCTCGACGGGTCGAAGTCCTGGGCGCCCTGGCCGAAGGCGGCGCCGGACGGCGCGGAGGCCTTCTTCTGCGAGGATTCCAGCTGGGCCTGCGCGGCCTTGGCCGGGTTGCCGTACTTGACCTGCTTCTTGCCCTTGCCCTTGGCCTTCGCCTTGCGGGCAGCGCCCTTGCCGGCGCCGGGCATGCCCGGGATGCCGCCGCCGGCGGCCATCTTCTTCATCATCTTCTGGGCTTCGGCGAAGCGTTCGAGCATCTGGTTGACCTCGGAGACGGCGACACCCGAACCCTTGGCGATGCGGGCGCGGCGCGAGCCGTTGATGATCTTCGGGGCCACGCGCTCGTGCGGGGTCATCGAGCGCACGATGGCCTCGACGCGGTCGATCTGGCGCTCGTCGAACTGCTCGAGCTGCTGGCGGGAGATCTGCGCGCCGGGCATCATGCCCAGCAGCTTCTTCATCGAGCCCATCTTCTTGATCTGGGCCATCTGGGCGAGGAAGTCGTCCAGGGTGAAGTCTTCCTGGTCGGCGAACTTCTTCGCCATCCGCTCGGCTTCGCCCTTGTCCCAGTTCTTCTCGGCCTGCTCGATCAGGGTGAGCACGTCGCCCATGTCCAGGATGCGGCTGGCCATGCGGTCCGGGTGGAAGACCTCGAAGTCGTCCAGGTTCTCGCCGGTGGAGGCGAACATGACCGGCTTGCCGGTCACCGAGGCCACCGACAGGGCGGCGCCGCCGCGGGCGTCGCCGTCCAGCTTGGAGAGGACCACGCCGGTGAAGTCCACGCCCTCGTGGAAGGCCTGGGCGGTGTTGACCGCGTCCTGGCCGATCATGGCGTCGATGACGAAGAGCACTTCATCCGGGGCGATGGCGGCGCGGATGTTCGCGGCCTGGGCCATCATCTCGGTGTCCACGCCCAGGCGGCCGGCGGTATCCACGATCACGATGTCGTGCAGCTTGGCCTTGGCCTCGGCCACGCCGTCGCGGGCCACGGTGACCGGATCGCCGGTCGGGGTGTCGAACTCGGAGGAGACGCCCGGGTGCGGTGCGTAGACCGGCACGCCGGCGCGTTCGCCGTTGATCTGCAGCTGCTTGACGGCGTTCGGGCGCTGCAGGTCGCAGGCCACCAGCATCGGGGTGTGGCCCTCGGCCTTCAGGTGCTTGGCCAGCTTGCCGGCCAGGGTGGTCTTGCCGGCGCCCTGCAGGCCGGCGAGCATGATCACCGTGGGAGGGTTCTTGGCCAGGTTCAGCCGGCGGGTCTCCCCGCCGAGGATGGCCACGAGCTCCTCGTTGACGATCTTGACGACCTGCTGGCCCGGGTTCAGCGACTCGGAAACCTCGATGCCGAGCGCGCGTTCCTTCACCTGGGCCACGAAGGCGCGGACCACCGGGACGGCAACGTCAGCGTCCAGCAGGGCGCGACGGATTTCGCGGACGGTACCGTCGATGTCTGCCTCGGACAGGCGGCCCTTGCCGCGCAGGTTCTTGAAGGTTGCTGTCAGGCGATCGGAAAGTGAATTAAACACGTGCCGGGCACTTCTTTCGATAGGTCTTGTGGTGCGCAGTTAAATCGCACAGGACTCGACTACCAAGAATATCAACAATCCGACACTTGGCTAACCGTCGGCGCACCCAAGACCGTGTGAAATCCGTTTTCCGGCGCGTAGCGGCGGCGGCGCCCGTCCCCAGGGGTCATTCCCCGTCCACCCGGCCGGGGGTGCGGGCGGCGGTTTCCGGCTCCTGGACGGCGTCCGGCTCCGTTGCCGCGGCGCCGCTGCGTGCGGTCTCGCTCGGCTCGGCGGCCGGCGGGGAATCCGCGGCCGGACTCTTCTGCGTGGCCGGCGCCTTGGCGGGAGGCGTCGCCGCCGGCGTGTCCGGAGCCGCAGTATCCTTGCTCGGCTTCACCGGGGTGCCCGGCGCGCCGGGCGCTTGCGGCTGGCTCGGCGGCGTGGCGGTGCCGTTCTGCGCGGATGGTGCGCCGGGCTTCACGCTGCTCGGAGGCGTGGGCGCAGTCGGCGTGGCGGTGCCGCTCTGGGTCGGCGTGGCTGAAGGTTCCTTTGTCGCCGTCGCGGTGGGCTTGGCCGGTTTGGTCGGCGTAGGTGTAGGGCTGGGTTTGGCAGTAGCGCTCGGCTTCGGTGTGGCGCTGGGCTTGTCCTTGGACGGAGGCTGGTGGGTCGGTGCCGGGCTGGGCTTGGGAACCATCGGGGTGTCGTCCTCGGGCACCACGACATCCGGGTTGTCCTGCGTGTCCTTGGAAGGCTTCTGTTCCTTCGCTGGCGCCGAAGGCTTGCTGCCCTTCGGCGCGCTGTTGGCGCTGACCGTCAGCCGGCGGGAGTCGACCATGGCCTGGGCCTGGCCGGGGTTCAGCGGCAGGTAGTTGCGCGGATCGTGCCAGCGGCCGTTGATGATGACCTCGAAGTGCACGTGGCAGCCCGTGGAGTTGCCCGTGGTCCCGGAGCGGGCAATCAGCTCTCCGCGCTTGACCCGCTGCCCCACCGCGGCGATGAGCACCGAATTGTGGCTGTAGCCGGTTTGCACGTTGTGGCCGTGGTCGATGGTGATGCGTTTGCCGGAGTGCCCCGCCCAGGACGAGACCGTGACAATGCCGTCCTCGCTGGCATACACCGGGGACCCGCAGGCGATGGGATAGTCCTGGCCGATGTGGATCTGGTTTCCCGGGCCGGTCGGGTTCGCGCGCCACCCGTAGGGGCTGGAGATCCGCCGGGTCTTGACCGGCGGCAACAGTTCCAGCCCGCCCGGGAGCCTGCCGATCTGCCCGACCTCTCCGATCAGCAAGGTGGAGGCGTTTTCCGCGCGGATCTGCGCGCCGGGGGCCTGCGGGCCGCCGACCAGCTGCTCAGTCGGCGCGGCGGGGCCGGGTCGCTGCGCGTTTTTCATCATGAAGGAAGGACGCCCGTCGATGTCCAGGACCTGTCCAGCACCTCCGAACACCGCCAGCGGGGCGTACGGGTCGACATGGACCGCGTCGCTGGTGATCTCCCAATCCATCAGTGCCGCGGCAGACGCTTCCATGCCCGCGGCCCGTGAATGATCCGGGCCGGCCATGAGCGGTGTGGCCAGCGTGCCGGAGATGCCCAGTGCCAGCACGAGGCTGGCCGCCCCGTACAGCGCGCGCTTGTTTTCGCGCGGCCTCCCCGGAACGGCCGGTTCATGGTTTACCTGATGACGCCTTTTCATAATTTGCCAGTCCCCAAACTGCAAATCCAAAGTGGCCTCCAGCGTATCGACTCCGGGCCCACATAGCCAGAGTTTTCTGGCGGCGTTTGTCCCGGTACAGCGGCAGATGCCGGAACCCCAAGGTTTTCCCAGCAAACAGAACCGCCGGTGGCTGCTTGGCCCACCGGCGGTTCTGTCCGGGCCCCGGTGTCCCGGGACCCTTCCCCTATGTTGTCCAGCTGGATTTTCTCCAGCGGGCAACGGCTACTTGGTCATCAGCTGGTACCCGCTTTCGTTGTGTTCCGCCGCGTCGATGCCGGCGATTTCGATGTCGGCCGGGACTCGCCACGGGCTGATCTTCTCGATCACCGTTGCGATGACCCAGGTCATGGCCGCGGAGAACACGATGACCACCAGCAGTGCCATGAACTGGGAGACCAGCTGGGCGAATCCGCCGCCGTAGAACAGGCCACCGGCGCTTTCTGCGGTCGGCATGGCGAAGAATCCGAGGAACAGGGTGCCGATGACGCCGGAGACCAGGTGCACGCCGACCACGTCGAGCGAATCGTCGTAGCCCAGCTTCCACTTGAGGTTCACGGCCCAGGCCGAGCCGGCGCCGGCCAGCACGCCCAGCAGCATCGCGGCCCACGGGGCGATGTCAGCGCACGACGGGGTGATGGCCACCAGGCCGGAGACCAGGCCGGAAGCGACGCCCAGCGAACTCGGACGGGCTCCGCGCAGCTTCTCCACCATGATCCAGCCCAGCACCGCGGCACCCGGGGCGGCCAGGGTGTTGACCCAGATGAGTCCGGCCTGCTCAATGGTGGTGGCGGCACCGGCGTTAAATCCGAACCAGCCGAACCAGAGCAGTCCTGCGCCGAGCATCACCAGCGGAGTGTTGTGCGGCTGCGGGCGGTCGTGGAAGTTGTGGCGCTGGCCGAGCTTGAGCGCCAGGACCAGGGCCGCCACACCGGCGTTGGTGTGGACCACCGCGCCGCCGGCGAAGTCGATGGCTTCGCCGAAGATCTTGCCCAGGAACCCGTCGGCGGAGAGCATGCCGCCGCCCCAAACCCAGAAGGCGACCGGCGCGTACACCAGGGTGACCCACAGGGGAACGAACATCAGCCACGGGGCGAAGCGAGAACGGTCCGCGATGGCTCCGGAGATGATGGCCACGGAGATCATGGCGAAGGTTCCGGCGAAGCCCGCCGCCAGCAATCCGGACTCCGGGGTGTTGTGCAGGGCGAAATCGCTGATCGGGTTGCCGATGATTCCGGCGATGGCCGGTTCGCCGGCGGAGAACGAGTACCCCCACAGCACCCAGACGATTGCGGTGATGGCCGCCGCGGAGAAGCTCATGAGCATCATGTTGACCACGCCGGTGGCCCGGGTCATTCCCCCATAGAACAGCCCGAGCGCCGGTGTCATCAGTAGAACGAGTGCTGCGGCGATCAAGATCCAAAGACTGGCGACATCCAGCTCCATCTAGTCCACATCCCCTCACGGTGTTTGGTGTATCGGTGAATAATTTCTGTTGACTTAACCGGATTACTCGGCGTTCGTCTCAATACATAATTCTTGGCCACCGATGTTTCACCTTCCTCCACCGCTCGTTTCGAATGCGTGACAAAGCGAGCCCGCGCGTAACGGTCTGTTTCCCGCCGTGTTACCGATGCGTTTCAAAAATCGCACCATGCGAAAACCGCGGCAGCCGATGAACGGCTGCCGCGGCAAGTAGGTGGCAGCGGGACCCGATCGGTTCCAGAGTCTAAAGAGAATCCAAGTACCACCACCGTGCATTGCAACCGGATGCGCTGTTAGCCGCCGATTCGATACCAAAATTCACGTATTTGGCAAGGCTTAGCCGGCGATCCGCACGCGAACTATTCAAGCTGCAATGCAAGTAACAGGTAGAAACTGGAGAACTATTTTTGCGGGACGTATTCGTAGAGCTGGGCACGGCCCCGTTCCAAATCTTCTTCCCGCGCTCCTCCGTCCGGCCGCTCAGCGACCCAACGGAAAGCTTTATCGGATTCGACAAGATGAACGTCTGCTTGACGGAGCACAACCCACTGGGCTCCGTATTTTTCCATGAGTTCCGCTCGGCGCGAAGGATCAGTGTTGTTCTTGAAGAACTCTCGTGTATCTTCCCGTCGGATTTTCTCCTCGTCACCAAGAAATGGGTCGGGCCACGCAGCCATCACGGTGAAACGTCCATATCCTGGAGCCATGGCTCTGGCATCCCAATCGCGCGTCATGATGGACTCTCCAAAGCCTATATGCTCAGTCATCCATTTATAGTCACCTTTTGGCATTCTGGATCCAAACGTCGCGTCTAGGGCTACCGGGTAGTTTCCTGGCGAAATAACGTTGATGAATCCGCTTTGGAAAACGATTCCCCCGATGATTGCGGTACATCCTAGGAACGCGAAGGAACGCTTGAGTCGGCACCCTCGGTCCCTGATCCAGGTGGCGATCGCAATTCCCAGCGCAATCTGACTAAGCAACGCGACAGGAGGAAAAATGCGCGCCAAATAGAAATTTTCGGTAACTCCGCCATAAACGAATACCGACAAGCAAATGACAATCGTATAGACAAGTGGGTCTCCCCAATCCTTGCGAAGCCGATAGATCAAAACGGGTACGGTGAGAAGCAGCAGCGAATAGCGTCGGACCAAGTCCTCATACAACGGTTTGTGCACGGCATTAAAGCCATCGACTCCTCCCGTTGCGTCGAAGAGGTCATACCACGGCCAAACGGCCACAAAAGCACACACGCTCGTAGCTATAGCTGCGAAGCTCAGGAGTGACCCGCGGTCGAGGCTCTTAGCATTACGAACAATATAGATTCCCGCATAAATGCAAACGCCAAGGGCTGTGAATTGGTGGGACAGCAATACTGCAGATCCCAGAATTGCCGCAAGAGCTGTGTAGACCACCAGCCCAAGTCGAGTCCGGTCGACAGCAATAATCTTTGTCAAGAGCACCCAAACCCATAGTCCAGCACCAACCGCAAAGGTTGAAGGGTATCCGATAGACAAGATGAGGCTTGGGAAAGATACGAAACCGCTCCAATAGAAGAATCCAGTTCCCCAAATGAAGAAGGTACATAAAAGAGCAAAGACGGGAGCGTATCGGTTCGTGCTCATTGTTTTAACGAACGCGTTGAACCCCGACATGAAAAGTACAAGGTTGACTATCGCACCAAGCCTCAAAACATTGAACGTATCGATGGCGGCAAGCTTTGCGACAACCGACCAGAAAACCATGTAGGGAGAGAAATAAGGATTGCCAAGACCCGGCTCATTCACCATTGGATCACTCGGTGCCCAAAAATTTTCCCGAAGTTGCGCCAGCGTTGCCGCATGAACGAAGAGATCGTTCGAAGCAGGAAGCACTAAAATAACGACTATAAAAAACGCGCCAATCGGCAGGCTGAACCATAAAAACGGTGAAAAATAAGAACGTCGTTGCACCTTGTCACCATACGTAGGTCGAGATTATTCGTGAAATCCAGTCGCCTTCAATACTCAGTTCGGCCTCCCCTATGACTAATTCTCGGCACTTTCTGAGCGCGAACCAACAGTAGCGCTTTGACAAACAACGAAAAATTTTACCCATACTAGGGACATGGATCGTGAGTTCTTTGCCGCGGACGCGCTTGAGGTCGCACCGCGGCTCCTCGGAGCAGTACTCGGTTTGAGCAGCCCTGAAGGCACCGTTCGCCTGCGCATCACCGAAGTCGAAGCCTACATGGGATTGGGAAGCGGCGGACGCTATGACCCGGGTAGCCATTCCAAGGACCGGAAGACGCAGCGCAACGCCTCGATGTTCCTGGGGCCGGGGCATGCCTACGTCTATTTCAGTTACGGAATGCACTTCGCGCTGAATTTGGTGTGTTCGCCCGCCGGCATCGCCTCCGGTGTACTGATCCGCTCCGGGGAGATCATCGACGGACGGGAGCTCGCCAGGGAACGCAGGCTGCGCAAACGCCCACCTGGAACCGATCCGGTCACGCTCTTGGACCGCGACCTGGCGCGAGGCCCGGGAAATCTCGCCACTGCCTTGGGCATCAACCGCCCACAGCACGACGGCTTGGATCTTCTCGCTGCGCCGTTCAACGTGGAGGAGCGAACTCGGGTTCCTGCGGCCATTGCTTCCGGGCCCCGCGTCGGCGTCGCGGGTATTGCCGGCGGTCCACAGTTCCCATGGAGATTCTGGATTCCGGGAAACAAGTCTGTTTCAGCATTCAAGCCCGGGCGCAATGCGCCACGGGCTTGAACTACTGAACTTTCTTGCCTAAACGGGCAGTGATTAAGCACATTCCGCAGAAAGCAAGTGTGAAGGTCTCCTGATGTAAGGCAATTTTCAGCCTTCCAACAGAGCGTCGACGAACGCTTCGGGGTCGAACGGAGCCAGATCATCCGGGCCTTCACCCAATCCGACGAGCTTCACCGGTACACCGAGCTGTCGCTGAATCGCGACTACGATGCCGCCCTTGGCGGTGCCGTCCAGCTTGGTCAGCACGATGCCGGAGACGTTGACAACCTCGGAGAACACCTTGGCCTGGGCGAGGCCGTTTTGGCCGGTGGTTGCATCCAGCACCAGCAGCACTTCGTCAACCGTTGCCTTCTTTTCAACGACACGCTTGATCTTGCCAAGCTCGTCCATCAGTCCGACCTTGTTCTGCAGGCGACCGGCGGTATCGATCATGACGATATCAACTTCCTGCTCGATGCCAGCGGACACGGCTTCGAACGCAACAGACGCAGGATCTGCTCCATCGATGTCCGACCGAACCGTCGGCACGCCGACTCGGTCGCCCCAGGTGGCAAGCTGCTCGGCAGCTGCGGCACGGAAAGTATCCGCTGCGCCAAGGAGCACGTCCTTGTCCTCTGCGACCAGTACGCGGGCCATCTTGCCGATGGTCGTGGTCTTGCCGACGCCGTTGACGCCAACCACCATGATGATGCTCGGACGGTCAGGATGCGGCTCGGGGAGGTAGGAGCGGTCGAGGCTTGGATCAACCAACTTGAGGAGTTCTTCGCGGAGCATGGCCTTGACCCGCTGCGGGTCGCGGCTGCCTTCTACCTTCACCCGTTCGCGCAGCGCGTCGACAAGTTCCAGAGTCGGCTCGGTGCCGAGGTCTGCGAGCAGCAGGGTTTCCTCGATCTCGTCCCAGACGTCCTCGTCGATGGAGTCCTGGCTGAGCAAAACCAGCAGGCCCTTGGAGAACATGTTGTTGGACTTGGTCAGGCGTGCGCGCAGTCGGGCTAGGCGCCCTTGGACTGGTTCAGGAACATCCAGTGCGGGAGCACTTGGGGTCTCGGGCTCAACGACTGAAACAGGCGCTTCGGTTGCATCCGTGGTGGCGGCTGAGCCTTCGAGGGTGTCAGTTTCGCCTCCAGCAACGGTGGCGCTGGGAACGTCGTCAGCGTCACGCTCTGTTGTGTATGGAGTCTTAGGCTTGCGGCCCTTGGCTACGAAGGCGGTGGCAACAATGCCCACCACTACAACGACCGCGACAATGATGATGGTAAGTAATAGCGAATCGGTCACGTTCTAAATCGTCTCATATCTTCGGCGTTTTCCCGGCTTCAGTGATCAAACCGTCTACCGGCAACTTTGCTGGGAAAGACATAGAATGGCATGTGGTCCTCAGACCACTAGTTCTTGACAGAAAGGCTGACCGCCGCAGGCAGCGTCCTGACGTCGCGGCGATGATTATGGCATTTACCCAGAAGGCTCCTGCTCGCCCTCCAATTCCGGCCGAAATTCGGGTGCTGCTGGTTGCGGCGTTCATCATTGCTCTGGGCTTCGGCTTGATCGCACCGATTCTCCCCCAGTATGCGGTGAGTTTCGATGTAGGTGCAGCCGCGGCGACCGTGATTGTCAGCATCTTTGCCTTCACCCGGTTGATCTTCGCCCCGGTGGCGGGCGTGCTCGTGGGCAAGCTGGGCGAGCCTCGAATCTACGTCACCGGCGTGCTGCTCGTCGCAGTCTCGACACTGCTCTGCGCAGCAGTGCAGGACTACACTCAGCTCCTGCTGGCCCGGGGATTGGGCGGATTCGGCTCCACGATGTTCACCATTTCCGCAATGGCGCTGATTGCCAGGTTGTCTCCCGGAGAGTCCCGAGGCAGAATTTCCGGCTTGTATGCGGGATCGTTCCTGCTAGGCAATGTGGCCGGTCCGGTTTTGGGCACTGTCTTGGCCCCGCTGGGGATGCGCCTTCCTTTCGTGATTTACGGTATCGCCTTGGTAATTGCCGCGATGGTGGTTTACATGGCGTTGGGCCGTCGGCGGGATCTTGACGAACGGGCCAAAAATCCGGCGAGTGCGGCGACTGCAATCGAAGTTGTCACCATGCGCCAGGCCATGGGATCTCCCACCTACCGGGCAGCACTGTTTTCCGGGTTCAGCTATGGGTGGCTGGCTTTCGGAGTGCGCAACAGCATGATCCCGTTGTTCGCGCTTGCGGTCTTCGGCCAAGCTCAGGGGCAGTCCGTCGCGGGAATTTCATTGGCCATCTTCGCTGTGGGCAACGGTTGCGCGCTGCTTTTCTCCGGAAAGCTCACCGACCGTATCGGGCGGAAAATCCCTGTCCTGATTGGCATGAGCGTACTGATTGTGAGCATCGGCGCGATGGGCTTCTTCACGTCGCTTGCCGGGTTCGTGATTTGTTCGGTGATCGCCGGCTTCGGCGCAGGAACCTTGGGGCCAGCACAGCAGGCTTCCGTTGCAGATGTCATCGGCTCGGGCCGCAACGGCGGAAAGGCCCTGGCTGGGTTCCAAATGTGCCAGGATCTGGGTTCCATCATTGGGCCGCTGATTGCCGGTGCCATGGCGGACTTCTGGAGCTACCAGCTGGCATTCAGCGTCTCGGCCGTAGTGGGCTTGGTCGGCGTTGTTGCTTGGCTGCTGGTTCCCAAAGTGCCGAAACCAATTCCTTCTAGCTAAAGACCGCGTATGACGTATGGTGGTGCGTTTCAGCGAGCCGTCGAAAATATGCACCGTGAGCCGTGCAAGCTACCGTTTGAGAATCTTTCCGAAGACCTTGCTGGCGCGAGAGATAACTCCTTGCACTATCCCGGTTTGCAGCTGGCGCGTGTCGACGCTGGCATACCCATTCGCGGTGCGATAAACGCGGGCGCCCAAATGCCTAGTTTCCGACGATTCTAGAGGGAATTCGATGCGCCTGAGCCGTCCATCTTGCAGTCCTACTGATAGATCGAGTAGCCCTTGCGGAACGTCCAATGGAATGATGGCGGTCGCCAATTGTCCGGCAGTTCCCTCACTATGACTGAAATGAAGTGGAATGTATTGGCGCGCCTTGTTCTTTCGCTGTTCTACTACGAGGCTGCTGGACCCAGAAACATAGTCCGGGATCACCACGGTGAATTTCAGGCTGCGGTCCTCGGGTGACACTAGTCGCAGGATTGGAGCCTGTTCTTCATTGACTTCTTGCTGCGCGATACGGATTAGTTCATCATGATCCCCGTTGATGATGCAGGCGACCTTCTTCTGGCGAATACCCTCGAAACGATGCAAATCATCGGGCAGGAACTCGGCGAGGAAGGCGCGGTGCGCGTGGATCCATCCCTTGCGTTTTGCCTCGCGGTAGTTGAGAAAACGCTGACCGCGATAAACTTTGAGCCCTTTTCGCGCAAAGAGCGATGCTACAAGATCCTTGGCGTAGTCGGGATCTGGAACGTCCTCTACCAACGTGGTCGCGATATGGGCCAATGACGCCGTGTAGCTTTCAGGCTCGATTGGAGCCATGCTGATGTTGGCCCCATCTGACCGGGCCCTGATGTAGTAGTAGTCGTAATCACCGAGCACACTGTTGCGTTGCGCCGCGCAGTACGCCTTAACCAGGGCCATTCCGTCTTCAAGGCGAACCTTGTCCTCGCGGAACCGGATGTTATTGGTACGCAGCAACTCAGCTCGGATCATTTTCTGAGGCATCAGGGTTTTGAGCATATGTTCGAGCGGTGCATCGATGACCGTCTGGGCGAAGGTGCTTCCCCCGCCTTTCCGTCCCCCGGCAGGGACCAAACGGGGTGCTATGACATCCGAACCGTATTCAATGGCGAAATCCCGCATTCGTGAAAGAGCTTCGGCACCTAACCAGTCATCGGAGTCGACGAAGAAAATGTATTCACCGGTGGCTCTATCCATGCCCACGTTCCGAGGTTTTCCAGCCCAACCGCTATTTTCTTGATGGATGACGCTCACGTGTTCGCGGCTGGCGGCATATTCATCCAACACCTGTCCGCCGCTGTCGGTGGAACCGTCGTCCACAAAGATAACCTCAAACAACGCTTTGTCCAAGGTCTGCACGTCCAAGGAGTCCAAGAGATCCGTCAGATACGGCATGGCGTTATAGACGGGAACAACAATGCTGGTAAAAACCGGCCCAACGGCTCCCTTAGTTGAAGTACCGGATTCGGCTGGAACCGAAGACACCATGTCAGAGCTCATCTCACGCTAGTATGTAAAGTCTCAGCAAACTCTAGCCCACTAGCACTCGCATTTGTGTCACGACGCACTGCGGTCCATTTTTTGGCTAATCACAGTTGAGACACCGTCTCCGCGCATGGTCACGCCGTACAAGGCATCCGCGACTTCCATTGTCTTCTTCTGGTGGGTGATCACGATCAGCTGCGATGATTCCCGAAGCTCTTCGAAAATCGTGATGAGTCGTCCCAGATTTACGTCATCGAGCGCGGCTTCCACCTCGTCCATGACATAAAAAGGCGAAGGACGTGCCTTGAAGATGGCCACCAGCAGTGCCACTGCGGTTAGTGATCGTTCACCGCCGGATAGCAACGACAGCCGCTTGATCTTCTTGCCGGCCGGGCGCGCCTCAACCTCGATGCCGGTAGTGAGCATGTTTTCCGGATCGGTGAGGACCAGCTGCCCTTCTCCCCCGGGGAATAACCGGTCGAAGATACGTTTGAACTGCACTGCGGTGTCGTTGTAGGCCTCGGTGAAGACACGCTCCACGTGGGAATCCACGTCCTTGATGATCTGTTGCAAGTCCCCTCGCGACTTCTTCAGGTCCTCAAGCTGGCCGGCCAGGAATTTGTGCCGCTCCTCAAGGGCCGCGAATTCTTCCAGAGCCAATGGGTTGACCTTGCCCAGCGCCGCAAGATCGCGTTCGGCCTTCTTGAGGCGTTTTTCCTGTTCCACGCGGTCGAAAGGTTTCGTGCCCACGGCATTGCCGTCCTCGTCAACGTTGACACGAAGTTCGGCCCACTTGTCATCAGGGTCGGCAGCTTCGGGGATCAGTTGATCCGGGCCGAAATTCGCGATCAAGTGATCCGGTGTATACCCCAGCTCTTCAAGAGATTTCGTTTCAAGGTTCTCGATTTTGATGCGCAGCTCGGCGCGCAGTATTTCGTCGCGATGCACGGCATCGGCCAGTCGGCCGAGTTCAGCGGAAAGCTGTTCAGCCTCGGTTCGGTTGCTGCCCAATAGCTCTTCAAGTTCAGATTTCTTGACCGAGAGTTCATCACGTTCCTGGCCGGCCATTGTCAACGACAACTCAATGAATCGAAGCACTCGTTCGGACGCGCGTTCCACGCGCTGGGCCTTCGCTGCTTGGGCTTTACGTTCGGCGGCGCGCTGCAGTGCCACCTCCCGATGGGTACGCTCGGCAGCCGCAGTGCGGCGCAAGCCGTCGACTCGGGAGCGCAACGCGTTAACTCGCTCTTCGCTGCTCCTGAGCGCGAGCCTGGCTTCAAGTTCCTGCTGCCTGGCGGCCGCCGCGGCATCCGCCAAGGCAGCGCGGGCGGCATCGTCGACAGGCTCGTCCTCCGAATCCGTCGAAGCCATCTCCATGCGCTCGCTGATTTCCTCGTAGGATTCTTGTTCGATTTCGAGTTTTTCAACGGCCGTGTCCAGCCTTGATTCCAAGGACTCCTTCTCGGATTGCGCCGAACGGATCTTGTACCCCAGTCGGGCCAGGTAATTGGACAACTCGTCGATTGCAGCGTCTGATTCAGCCAGCTGGCTCAACGCTTCGTCCCTTGCCTGCTGCGCGTCGGACAGCACCGGAGCGCGCTGCGCCACTTCGGCTTCCAGCTGTTTGTGCTCCTCCTGCGCTTGGGTTAGCTCAGCTGACGTTTGCTCGACCAAGGCCTGCTGGGCGATCAACGATGCTCCAGCCGAGTCGCCGATGGAGCTGTGGAGCCCTGCAAAAGATACGCCGTCAAGCGTGGTGATCTTGGCTTCCGGATGCGCCGCGAGAATCTGCTCGACGGATCCGAGATCGGGGACAACATAGTGATCGGCAAAGATGTTGTCCAAGAGATTTGAGAACTTCTCGGTTGAACTCACGATGTCCCGCGCCGTAATGGCCAGCTCACCAAGATCAGGGGTGGACACCTTCGGGACATCGGCATGGACGAAGGAGGCACTGGCGGACTCTTCCTGCGACACTTGCCGGATCAAGGCAATTGCGTCAGCTGCGCTTTCAGCCACCAGGTGCTCCGCCGTGTCGCGCAGGATGGCGGCTACAGCTTGTTCATAGCCCTCGTTGACCGCCAGCAGCTCTCCGAGCCGGCCGGCGAGGACGTCCGGCGAACGTTCGAGCAAATGTGCGGATTGGTCATCCGGTTTCGCGTTGAGTTTCAAGGCCTCCCATCGCGCACGAAGACCGGAAATCCGGACCGACAATTCGCGTTCTCGCTGGGTATCCCGGCCCTGCTGTTCTGACAGGCGGGTGAAGACTGCTTCGGCATTTTCGAAGACGTCGTTCAGCTGGCGCTCGCCAAGGAGCCGTTCTTCCAGTTCAACGTTCACCGTTTCATGTGAGCGCGCATCAGCAGCAAGATCGGCATCGAATGATTGGACGGTGTCTTGCAGACGGGAAATTTCCGCGCGTGTCACGTCAACGCGGCTGCGTGCCGACGCCACCTGCGACGCAAGGCGGGACATCCCCTCGCGGCGATCCGCCGCTGCGCGCAGCATGGCAGCCATACGCTGCTGTTCTACGCGCGACTGTTCTTCGGCGCGTTCCTTGGCTTCGAGGGCTTCGGCGAGGATTTCGTGGCGATCTTCGACAGCTTCAACGAGTTCTTCGAGTTCCTCGTTCAGACGCTCGGCTTGAGCTTCCAAACGTTCTGGATCACGGCTGGAATCAAAATGTGTCTGATTACTTTCGAGCAGTTTCCCCCGTTCACGTGCCAACGCGGTGAGCGAGCGAAAACGCTCAGCTTGCGTGGTAAGCGCGACCCAGGTTCCTTGCATCTTTTCGAGCCTGGGTGTGAGAATCTCAGCACGTTCGGAAAGCTCTGCCACCTGACGGCGGACGCGTTCCAGCCGCGAGGTGACGTCATGTTGCTGCGCCTGGATCTTGGATTCGTCGTTGATGTCCTGGGCCAGCTTGTTGTTCAGCGACACAAGATCATCGGCTAGCAGGCGTGCCCTTGCATCACGTACGTCCAATTGCACCGTCTGCGCTCGGCGGGCAATCTTTGCCTGGCGGCCCAAGGGGGCCAGTTGGCGGCGGACTTCTGAGTTCAGGTCCTCCAGCCGGTCCATATTGCCTTGCATTGCCTGCAGCTTGCGCAGTGTCTTTTCCTTGCGCCTGCGGTGTTTGAGAACCCCTGCGGCTTCCTCGATGAAGCCGCGCCGGTCTTCGGCGGTGGCATGGAGAATTCTGTCCAGCTGGCCTTGTCCGACGATGACATGCATTTCACGGCCAAGCCCCGAGTCGGACAGCAGTTCTTGGATGTCCAGTAATCTGCACGAATTTCCGTTGATTGCATATTCGGAGCCACCGGCCCGGAAAAGGGTTCGTGAGATCGTGACTTCCGCGTAGTCGATGGGCAGCTGGCCATCGGCATTGTCGATGGTCAGTGAGACGTGCGCGCGTCCCAGCGGAGGGCGCCCCGAAGTTCCGGCGAAGATGACATCTTCCATCTTTCCGCCGCGCAGCGTTTTGGCACCCTGCTCCCCCATGACCCAGGACAGGGCATCGACAACATTCGATTTGCCCGAACCATTGGGCCCGACAACAGCCGTGACGCCCGGTTCAAACTCGAAAGTGGTCGCCGAAGCAAAAGACTTGAATCCGCGAACGGTAAGAGTCTTCAGATGCACAGCGTGAAATTCCTCAGTTCGGCCCGGTATCGATAGTGTTAGCATGGGCGCGCAGACCATGTTCTCCGAGATGATTCTATCGAAACGACTCGGCGAAAACCGGTTTCTGCTCGCCTTTGCGCACATCAAAAACGAGGGGTAGATCATTTCGTGGACGTCTTATCAGAGATCGAAGACTGGCCGGTCGACAACGCAGTGTCAGTTGTCGTCGATGGGCAGGGAGCAATCGCAGGTCAGCACGGCGACCCGGACAGGCCCTATGCGTTGGCTTCGGTAACCAAGTTGCTCAGCACCTATGCGTTCCTGATTGCCCTGGAGGAAGGAGCCATCGGTCTTGAGGACCCCGCAGGGCCTGAAGGATCGACGGTTCACCATCTACTTGCTCACACCGCAGGGTACGACTTCGATTCGGAAGTCATCCGCTTCGAGGTTGGTGCCAAACGCGGATACTCCAATTGCGGATTCGAAAAATTGGCCGAACACCTGGAGCGGGAAACGGAAATCAGCTGTGCCGACTACGCGCAGGAAGCGGTCTTCGTGCCTCTCGGAATGAACTCGACCAAGATCGCTGGAAGCTGTGCGAAAGATGGTTGGTCGACCGCCGCGGATCTTGCAAAGTTCGCAGCAGAACTCCTCACGCCGACGCTTGTTTCGCCGCAATCGATGGTCGACGCAACCCGGGTGCATTTCGAGGGCTTGGCTGGAATTCTGCCCGGATACGGACGACAGAACCCGAATGACTGGGGTCTGGGATTCGAAATTCGCTCGACAAAGAATCCGCACTGGACCGGAGCTTCGCACCCCGCCAAGACCTTTGGGCATTTCGGCCAGTCAGGGACGTTCCTGTGGGTGGATCCCGTGGATCGTCTGGCTTGCGTGACCCTCACGGATCGCAATTTCGGACCGTGGGCGGCTGAAACCTGGGCCGGCTACAACGAACGCGTGCTCAAGGCCTACTCCGCCTAGAACCTACTTGGGGATCCGCCGCGGCCGAGGCTGGCATACCGGGCAGCTATAGGAAGAACGCCCCATGAATGGATCGCGGCGGATCAGGGACTGGCGCCCTTGATCGAGGCACCGCAGGCATTGCTCGCCTTCTCGCCCATAGGCGTTCAGCGATCGTGAGAAGTAGCCGCTCGCGCCATTGACGTTAACATAGAGCGAATCGAAGCTCGTCCCTCCGGCTTCCAGCGCCCGAGTCATTACGTCTATGAGCGCCTCATTCAGCAGCGCTACCTCGAAGCGGCGGATGGTGGCAGTGTTTCGCAGGCCAGATAGCCCGGCGGCCCAAAGCGCCTCGTCGGCGTAGATGTTTCCAACACCTGAAACAATTTCTTGGTCAAGGATCGCTCGCTTGAGCTGAGTCGTCTTTTTGCGCAGTGCCGCATAGAGATCCTCAGCGGTTCGAGCCGGGTCCAGCACGTCGCGCGCAATATGGGCGGCGGCCTGTGGAATAAATTCGCTCCCGCTGCCCGCACCGCCAGGGCCGCCATCGGAGGTTGCCACGAGCGGGGACAGGAACATGCCACCGAAAATCCTCTGGTCGACGAAGCGCAACTCGGCTGGAACACCGGGAATGTCGCCGAGGGTCAGCCGTACCTTGAGGTGCTTTTCGTCGGGAGCGGCAGGTTCTTCAACCAGAAGTTGGCCGCTCATCCCGAGATGGGCGATCAAAGCAGTAGGCACGGGAAGGCCCGCGAGCTCCATCCACAGGAATTTTCCGCGGCGGGCAACGGATTTCACCGTGCAGCCTGTCAGGGATTGTTCGAAGTCTAGCGGGCCGTCTCCGTGCCGGCGGACCGAACGCGGGTCCAGGACTTGCACCGATTCAATTCGGCGGCCCCGGACCCACTTGTCCAGCCCCACGCGGACTACTTCAACTTCAGGTAATTCCGGCAATGAAAACCGCCCCTAGCTCCGAGGAATTTGTTCGCCTGGGTGCAGCATGAGCCATGAGTTACGGGCAGCTTCCTGCTCCGCTTCCTTCTTGGACGGGCCATGACCGCTGCCGTAGAACTCGTCCGAGATCACAAGGGTTGCTTCATAGGTACGTGCATGGTCAGGGCCGGAACCGGTCACCTGATAATGCATGTCGCCAAGCTTCTTTGCGGCAACTTCTTCCTGGATGACAGTCTTCCAGTCAGTTGCAGCGCCAAGCAGGCGAATGTCTTCCAGCAAGGGCGTCACGAACCGCAGGACTAGTCCACGGGCGGCATCCATTCCCTGAACCAAGTACGTGGCGCCGATCAACGCTTCCATGGTGTCTGCAAGGATGGAAGCCTTATTGGCACCGTTGGATTGCGCTTCACCGCGCCCCAGGAGGATGTGTTCACCAACTCCCAGGTCTCGGGCGATGATAGCCAATGCACGGGTGCTGACGATTGCTGCACGGCGCTTGGCCAAGTCGCCTTCGGGAAGATCCGGGTACTTCTGGTAGAGGTACTCGGCGACCGAAAAACCAAGGATGGAGTCGCCTAGGAATTCGACGCGCTCATTGGTTGGTATTCCACCGTTTTCGTACGAATACGAACGATGAGTCAGGGCAAGACGAAACGTCTCGGAATCAATGTCGATTCCGAGACGCTTCATTAGTTCTTCTTTTGAAGACATGTCTTAGACGTCTGCGACCTTGCGACCCTTGTACTCAAGGAACAGTTCGGTACCGGCCGAGTCGGTGACAACCTTTGCCTGGTGAGGCAGGCTGTAGGTTACGCGACCGTTTTCAACGGTCTTCACCAGGTTAGGCGCAGTAGCCTTCCACTGAGAACGGCGTGCACGAGTATTCGCACGGGACATCTTCCGCTTTGGAACAGCCACGACTACTTCTCTTCTCTCTTGTCTGACGTATTATCGGGTGCCGCGTTATCTGCGGCAATGTCGGACAGCTGCGCAAGCGCTGCCCAACGCGGGTCCAGTACCTCATGATGGTGCTCGGGTTCATCATTGAGATTCACTCCGCATTCGCTGCAGAGACCCAAGCAATCCTCCCGGCAAACCGGCTGGAATGGCAGTGCGGTTCCAATTGCGCTCCGCACCACCGGGTCGATGTCAATCAAATCACCAACGACCCAGTACTGATCCACTTCATCATCGGCTTCGAATTCTTCGCTGCCTTCATAGTAGAAGAGCTCTTGAATGTCAGCCTCGAAATCGTACTCGATGGGCTCCAGGCAACGTCCACATTCCCCCGCAATTTGTGCGGTAGCGGTACCCGATACCAGGATTCCCTCATGTACGGCTTCAAGGCGAAGATCTAAGTCAAGCTCAGATCCTCCGCGAATGCCGATGAGTGCATTTCCCACATCTGTGGGTGCCGGAACCTGCTCGCTAAGAGTTTTCATCGAGCCTGGCGAACGGCCAAGCTCCTTGGCTGATACAACCAATGGCGAGTTGCGATCGACTTCGCCATGTGACGATCGATCAGAACGCTTATCGCTGATGATGACTCCTATAGAACATAGTCCGACATCTCATCATAACGTGCCGAGTGCCCATTGCCCAAAATCGAGGCGGATATTCAAATGTGTTCTAGTTCGCATTAGGGTTTCATCAGGCGTTTATCAGCTTTCTCCTACCAGAAGCGCATAGAATTTACATCAGTTAAGTCTTTGTTTCCCCAGACAGAAGGTACCTCATTGAATCTGGTCTCCGCGACGAAAACGCTCGCTCGATTCGCGACCAAAAAGCTCGAAACCCGTCGTGCATATGCGGAAGTACATGCCAATCCATCGGTCTACCTTGCGCAGCCTAGTGGCAACCGTCGATACAGGGCAGCCCTCTATTTCGCAGACGCAATGGTCAATGCCTATCAGGCACGACAGTGGTACGAACCGCTACGTCAGCTATCGCAGAAGATGCCGCTGGTTATCATCGTCAGGAACCCAAAGACTGCCATTGCCCTGAGCAAAGAGAGCCCCTTGCCAGTTTTCTACGCCAAGACTATTGGTGATGTCGAGAACTTGCTAGCCAGCCAGCAGATCGATGCCGTCTTCTATGTCAACCAGAACATCCGCAATTTCCAAATGATGCGCTTCAACAGTCCGGCGCATATCTTCATCTGCCACGGTGAAAGCGAAAAGGCATATATGTGGTCAAACCAGATGAAGGCTTACGACTACGTATTCTCTGCCGGCGTGGCGGCTCAGGAACGGCTCGCCAAGAATCTGACTCGTTATAACGTTGAAGAACGAACGCGTTTGGTAGGCCGTCCGCAGATTGATGTCGACTATCCCGCGCCGATTTCGGTTAACCCTGAACTTCCTACAGTGCTCTACGCACCCACATGGGAAGGCGACCGTCCGTCAATGCGCTACGGAAGTGTGCAGAGTCATGGTGTTGCGCTGATAGAAAGCCTAATAAAAGATGGCGGCTTCAACCTCATCTTCCGCCCGCATCCGCGAAGCGGCATCAATGATTCGGGTTATGGCGCAGCGCTGGACAAGATCCAAGCCCGGTTAACCGAGGCCAATGCGGATAGTGCGGGAACCCTGTTTTACGACGAGTCACCACAGTGGGGCTGGCAATGGGCGATGTCTGATATCTGCATCACCGATATTTCAGCGGTTGCCTATGATTTCTTGGCTACGGGAAAACCATTGATGATCACCAAACCTTTGAGTGCCGAAGCTAGTGTCGATGATTCTCCCGCGCTCATGCGGGTCCCCTCATTGACTTCAAATAGAGCAGCCGATGGAGCAACGGTGATTCGCGAGCGCCTGACCCAGACCGACGATTCATATGCCGACTTGGTGGAGCACTATTTCGGAGACACATCGAAGAATGCAAGCATGAATCGATTCCTTGATGCATCAGTGGAGATCATCAAGGAGTCTCGTTCTCTTAACGTAAAGCCCGGGTGTGCTTCATGACCCGCTCTAGATGGTTCTAGCGATGGTGCAAAACACTAAATTATCGGGAGTGGCACGGACTGGCTAGCGTCGGCGTGGTTACCGCGGTGCTGAGCAGACCTGTCACATAAGCTCAGATGTATGTTAATCATTGCAACATGGCTAAGTTGGCTCTTAAAACTTAAGCGTGGTGCAGAGTGTTCAGCACGGCCGCAGCCCCGCCGTACACAAGAGTATCCGAAGCCGATAATGACCATGATTCCGATAACCCCGACCGATCCGTTTCAGCTTCTTCGCCGTCAGATTCGCCGCCTCACTCCGCGCGTTCGTCAGCCTCGTGCGCACGAACACCAGCAGCTCGCTGCGCCACGCGGTCAACGTGCGGAACAGCGACTTCGCCTCAACCATTTTCGTGGCCTTCACCGATTTCTCCAGCACCGCCCACCTCAACTGGAACTCATGGATATCCCTGGATTCCAACAGCTGCCGCACGTGCTCCTTGATCCCGTAGATCACTCCGAGCTCGGGGTCTGATTCGAGGATCAGCTTCAGGCGTTCAACCTGCGTGATCGAGAGGTTCTCCAGATTACAGGTCAATAATTTCCGGTACTTGTACGCCGGATCCGCCGCTCTTCCTCGGCGTTCGTGCACCTCGTGGGAACGGCGCCGGCGCACCTGGGTGATCATCAAATTCGCGCGCTGGATCACATGGAAATGATCCACGCTGATCTTCGCCTTGGGCAGGGTTTCCCGCACCGCCTTGCGGAATTCGGATGACATGTCGATCGCCACGACCTGCACCCGCTGGCGCCAGTACCGTGGCCGGGCCTTCAACCATTTGCGCCCCGTCGCACCGCGGCGCCCATCGACGATATCCAGGATCTTGCCGGTATCCAGGTCGGTGAAAACGATGGGCCACGGCTCGATCCGTACGACTTTCCCGTTCCGGCCACGGGCGTAGCGGACCTTGCGGAACCTGTGCTCGTCGATGCACAGGCGCCGGACGAACATCCGTTCCACGTCCCCGAGCAGCTCCCCGACAGCGTTCAGCCGGGCCATGACCGTTGGCCATGAGACCCCGTGCACTGCGGCGACACGGGAAACGGCGCGCAGCTCATCGCGTCCAAAAGTTGTTGGGAGAGCCTGCTGGTGATCCTGGCCCGGAAGGGAAACTGTGCGGTGGTTTGCACGAACGAGCGGCGTTCGCAGGCAGGTTCCTGGCATGCCATGCGGCGCTTGCGCACCCAGAGGTGCAGGTCGGTGCCGCCGACCAGCGCGTCTTTGACCCGGTGCACCGGCCTGGCGTGGATCCTTGTGGTCAGCACTCCACAGGAGGGGCAGGCTGCTTCGGTGGCGACTGGTTCGATGAGAACCTGCCGTCCGGCAGGTGCCGAATAGGGCAAGTTGGTACGCCCATTCCGGCTACTGGGTGTGTAATCTCGCAACATCGTGGACACTGAAACTCATCACTTCGTGCACAGTGAATCTCATGGCTTTGTGTGTCCTGTCCTATCACTTTGTGGACACACGATCTCATCACATCGTGGACATTTTCAACTGGACTTTCTGGCACGCTCAATTGCATGCCTAACGCTCTTTCTCCACGCCTGCGCGCGATGATCATCAGCTTCGATCCGACACAGCCCGAGGCCCTGACGGACAGCGAATTCTGCAAGACCCAGAAGATCTCGCGAAGCATCTTCTACCGCATCCGCGAACGAGCCGCCCAAGAATCAGCCGGCGCACTCTATCCGTGTTCCAGAGCCCCAAGGCAACCTTCCAGACGCTACGGTTTCGAAGTGATCAACGAACTGGTCAGGATCCGTAAAGGACTCAAGAAAGATGGTTGGGACTACGGACCGAAAACCATCCACTACGAAGCGACTATCCTGAACGGTTTTCTTGGCGGACAGATCCCGTCCGTGGCGACCATTGCCAGGTTGCTGTCCAGTGTCGGTCATGTTGAACGCAGCCCGCGCTAGCGCCCTAATTCCTCCTACGTCCCCTTCGTGTTTAGCAGACGTATTTGGAAGCACCTACGTACCGAAGCGGTAGCAATAGTGCGTGGATTGAATAGCACCCATTAAACGTCTGCGGGTGACTCCAAATGCTGGACGAGGATCTGAAAATCAGTCATCGTTAATGCTGATCAGTGCTGCTCATGCAACAATCTCTAGTCGAAACCAGAACACCAGTGCCTGTAGATCAACGCGGAATATCGAATGCGGACAACTGCTTATCAAGCCGAGCCTTTGAAGGGTTGACTAGAAACTATTTGCACGCCTTGGAAGGATTTTTCCTGTCCTCGAACTGGATCCAAAAACCCACGACGAAAAGGCGGTCGAATGCGGGCGCCTACGAGCACAGTATGAACACTAACAACCGAGCAGCAGGTCACGAGAGATTTTCGCCCTCTAGGCTAACTCCAGATTGCGCTCACGAAGCACTACCCGATCCTCACATCAGTGCTATCCGATACGCGCCCAGGTGCTTCCAAATACCTCTGCTAAACACTCAGACCATCAATGAATACGGGCCGCCCTAGGAAGTCCTCAGCGATAATTCCAAGGCGTTCAACCAGCTTCGCGGTGGAACTATCGGCATCGTGGAGGCCTATCTAGCTTCCCAAGGAAGCATGCCAATCACAGGACTACTGGGCAGGCCGACTGACTCAGGGCAAGAATGAACGCTCGCACCAGACCCTTCAACGGTTCCTCCAAGCCAACAAACCCCAAAAATCTTGCGGACGTGCAGAGGCTGCTTCGCCGTTACCGTGAGCATTACAACCAGCGCCGCCTGCCGAATAGGGCGAGTTGGTACGGCTGTTCCGGCTACTGGGTACCGCCCCCGTTCATCGACCGGGTACTCCAATTACGGCTTGCTGGTACTGCCAGCGGTCCGATGAACGCCACCACGGACCAGGCCAACAACTTCACGCAGTTTTCCGGGTTGTTCAGCAAGCATTCTTCCAAGTCGCCGGGCGTGAAGATTCAATCAACCTGCTGCGGCGCGTGGACTGGGCCCAGTCCCTCGCTGCGGCAGCTCGTGGGAACACGCTTCGGGACTGCTCAACAGGGCGCGGGAACATGAGGCCTCCGACTATTGCGGCTGGGTTCCCTTGGCGAAACGACTGAGATGTCGTCACCGACGCGAATGGGGTTCGCTGGGGACCCAACGAGGCCGTATGGGCATTCCATGTCTGGTGTAGTGCAGCAGTTAGCCGGCTGGTGTTCCACAGCCCGGGCCGCATTCGATGCTCGCGTACTGTCACAGGAGGTGCAGGGCGCCTGTGGCTTTCTTGCAGTTCCATGAAGGCGGAATAGCGGTACCATCTCGCCGGAACATAAGTACCTTCAACCCCTATTCGGCAGCCGCCCGCATCAGTCCTTGAATCAGGCAACCCCGCAGAAGGCTTGGGAGCTGCTGGAGCACACACCGGCCACCGAGCCGATACCGATGGTGGTACTGGAAGCCAAAGCTGCCGAATACCTGATGAAACGCCACATGGGCAGCTCGGCCGTGAACCGCGCTGACCTTGTCGTTTCGAAAACCGGCGACATCCTGAAGAAGCTCACGGAACAGCACGAACCCGGCATGAACCGGGAAAACCATCAGTTACTGGTTCGGGTCAATAAAGACAACTGCCAAGCGTATTATCGGGGCAAGCAGATCTCGCTGCCGCACACCTATGCCGACCGACAGTTCCTGAGGACCATCACCGATAATGAATTCATCTTGTCGGACCCTGATACCGCGGAAGTCGTGTTGAGCTTCGCGTTGCCGATGGTGGCATTGCGTGTGCATCAGCGGTTTGTGTCCTCGTACTCGGTCAGAGGAATTCACTTGGCGTACCCGACCAAGCAGTGGAGCCGGAAGGCCACTGAATACCAAGCGCGGTACGAGGCCCGGGAAGAAGCCATGCCCGAGGTATTCGACTATCGGTAGTTAGCCGTTGCCGGCGGCTCCCGAATGGGAACCGCCGGCAGCTGTGTACAAAGCCATGAGATCGGTTGTCCACGAAGCCATGAGATTCAGTGTCCATGAAGTCCCGAGATTTCACATCGGATCCGCGCACTACTGCTACCGCTTCGGTACACAGGTGCTTCCAAATACCTCTGCTAAAAAGTTACTCCCTCGGATCGGATCGGCAATACCAAACCACCAGAATAAGAGTACCTCCAAGCACTATTCTGCACCAGTGAACAGGTCATCGAACCAACTGATCCGGCGACCAAGTCAACCCATCGCAAAATGTCCCAAGTGTAAACGTGCCTCCGCAAAAGCGTCACAACGTCGCCGTGATGCATTCACTCTCGGTACCGATACCGTCAACACTCAAAAGCGATTAAAAACCGCACACCACAGCAGAAGGTTGTTGGTACATGATTACTAGAATTGCTCTATCTTGCCACTCATTCAGTAAAGCTAACGTTGCAAATCGCTAAAAAGTGATATCCACTTGGACGATATAGCCGACGGTAGATATTGCTTGGCATGCATTCGACCTCGATTCGAGTATTGAGCTAGAGTTCTTGGCTCCAAGGCCAGGATCTCCATTGAAGCAGCAAATTCGGATACATCATTTTGTCGGACAACAATCCCCGATTCGGAGTCGATAATTAAATCACGAATCCCGGGAGCACAATCGAAAGAAATTGTCGGTACACCAGCAAGTGAGGCCTCAACAATTGCAATTGGTAAACCTTCATATTGAGAAGTAAGCAGATGAATTTTCGAAGATGACAGCACTTCGCCAACCGTATCCGTCTTGCCCATCAATCGAATACGTGGCAATTTAAGATCATCAATCATTTCCTGCAGGTTAGCACCAAGAGGCCCTTCTCCATAAAGCTCCACTTTCCAATCGGGCAACTTCGTGTAAACAGATTCCCATGCTTTTATTACGTAGTGCAATGATTTCTGTTTGTCATAGCGACCTAGAGTAACGAATGTGTTTTCACGATCCTGGACCTCCGTTGATGGGTCAGCAACCGGGTTTGGAAGCCAAGACACATTATTCAAACCTGCCCTCGTGAACAATGCTGCATCGTCTGCAGTCAAACAGACGAATCGATCAACATCTCTGTAGCTCCTTAGTACTCGACGTAAGTCGCCAGTTTGGACGCACATTTCGTAGGAACCATGATATTGTCCGACAACCCGAGGGAGGGAGCGATCGAGCGGGTCGTACCCGGCCTCAATCAGATGCTCCATACCGAATACTTGAGTACACAGGATCACCGTTTCAGGACCCCATTCAACCAATTTTTCGGAAAGCTTTCGACATCCATTAGCCCGAAGTTCGAGACGACGAGCGTTTCGGCGCCGCCTAAAAGGATTCAAGCGATCACGGCGACGATTCAGTGTCCAATTTTCTGGCGCATGTTCTTCCCATAAACAATCTACCAATATTTCTGTCGGTCGATTAACCTCAACAAGCTCATCTTTTGGAGTTGGATTAACTCCAATGATCTCGACCAAAAAACCATGATTTAGAAACTCAAATGAAATTCGTTCGATGAATCGTGAGACACCACCAAGCCTATCAACTTGATTAGACATGAGGACGACTCTTTTAAAAGGTAAATTCATTATTATCCCCATACCCGGGCAACCGTGCGATCCGCAGAATGCCCGTCTTCGAACCCTGCGAAGCGTTGCGAAAATTCACGTCGTTCCACCTTGTCGAGATCAACTGTCAATCTTTCCAGAACGGCCGCATGTAGCGACGATTGATCATTGACAACCAAACCGGGAGAGAACTCCTCTAGTGAAAAATAAGTTCCGCGTTCGTCATTAACATAATTCTCGTAGTCGTAGGCGTAAATAAGAATTGGACGATCCAACGTGCAGTAATCAAACATTACACTTGAGTAATCGGTGATAAGTACGTCAGACACGGCAAAAAGTGATGAAATGTCTTCAATTCCAGAAACATCGACAACCTTTCCTGAAAATTTGGGATGAATAGAAACCTTATTCAGATAGTGCGCCCTAATTAACAGAATGCAATCATCGCCTAATTCTTCTATCCAGCGCTCGAGGTCAAGCTCAAGCTTTATCGAACGCTTAGAGTTCCGACTATTGGCTCTGAAAGTTGGAGCATAAAGAACTATCTTTCGATCGCGTGGAAGCCCAAGCATGTTACGAAAGTTATCGGACATTGAGTTATCCAATTTAGCAAGGATGTCGTTTCGGGGTGACCCATACTTCAACATTTCATTCTTGTAGCCGAATGCAGGGACGAACGTACTTTCAAAGTATGGATTGGGGATTGTGAGATAGTCCCAATAGCTCGCCTTCTTAACGAGATCTCGCTTTTTTTCAATAGACCCATCAGCAAAATCAGGTTCGTCCAAACCCATACGTTTCAACGGAATCCCGTGCCAAAGTTGAAGGTATCTTTGTGACTTTCTTTTTACAAAATAGGAAGGCAAAGATTGATTATCAACTAAATAACGAGAACGAGCTAAGGCATATAAATACTTCGCAGAATGACGAGTAACTGAATTAAAATCACCGTCGATGTTCTTACCCTGAGCGATTGACCAAATTTGCTTCTGGTTCGGGTAATGAGTCGCAAGGGTTGAAGAAATTACCCCAGGACTATCCGACATCGAAGTACCCATATGAGATTCAAATAGAGTTGAATCCGATTCAAGAGGTAACATCCTCAGGAACGTATAGATTAATTTCCATTTTAAGGAGTTAGTCTTAACTGGTCGATCAAAAACAGTGTCTTTTTTTACGTTAAATTTGGAAACTGGCGATACAATCTGTCGAACCAGAATACGCTTTTTCCCAGATTTCAATCGCCTCAATCCGATTGTTCCATCAACAGTTCGATAAACCCGGTATCGATACGATTCGATCCTATTTAATAATCCCTGATTAAATAGACTTTTTTTGGAAATCTTTATTGAGGATGGGAAAACCAGATGACCTTCCCGGGATGTTAACTGATTGGATATTCTTGGACGAATTCCAATCTTGGCGATATCACCCGCTGGCCACCCGGTGGGAATGATAATTAATGCTTCCCAAAGTACCCATTGGTTTTCATGAATTACATTTTCGCATTTAATGATTTGAGAAAATCTATTTTTTCCGCGAGAAAATATTTTCAAGAATAAATCAAAGTTATTCAAAGACGAGAGTTTTAATCCTGGATCAAACGTACGGCCTTTGATGGTTAATTTTCCGCTGCTCACCTGAATATCACGAACTTCATGGTGCCACTCAACTTGGAACCACGGAGTGCTATCAACATCGCTCTTATTTACTGACAGCAACTCACCACAGAGTGATTCGTCGGGCGTTCCAGGAATGGATTCAGAATGCCAACGGTATGTTGATGCCTCAACATCTAGTTCGAGGGGTGGGATCCAGGTTGCCCTTTTATTAATCATAGTGAAGGCATCGCGAACTATATCCGGGCGAAGCATGAGAGCGGCGCCATACAAAAAACGCTCCGGGACGTCTAATTGAGCATACGCCTCTGGGCTGACCCTCAAAAGGAAAGGCTTTAGAACTTTGAGAATCTCCATGGCCAGCGCATCGTCGTGCGAAACGATATCGTTCAAATACAATCGAGCATCATGACGAAGAATTTTCAATTGAAGTCTATTAAATAAACCGGGATTCTTCGAAAAGTCAACGATTTTTTCAACGCGAGCTAGCGCTTCCAGTCTGTAAATCAGATTCTGTATTGAGTCTCTTTGATTCGTTATAGATTTGCGAATCTCGTTAGGATATATATTCCAAACATAAGCTGACTGTGGAATTACTGAAATTCCCGAAGCGTTCATGAATGCATTGGCAGAAAAAACTAGATCTTCATAGTGAATATCAGTAGGGAATTGAATAGAGTTATTTCTAAGAAATTCTACTTTATAAAGCTTTGCTACTACGATGGTATCGACGCTTAGGTCAGGATTTTCTTCGATAGACTCATAGTGCTCACGGGAAACGTAAAGTTTATCGTGCCATCCTTTCCAGCGTTGTGCTCCAATTTCGAATCGACGGGTACGAGCCATCACAATATCTGCGTTGCTAGTTTCAGCTTCGTGAAGTAAATTCTTGCACGCATGACGATCTAAAGTGTCGTCGCTGTCTAAGAAGAGTACGTAATCTCCTCGTGCTTCTTCAAGGCCCCTGCTTCTCGGGCCACCCACGCCGCCTGAATTGACGTCGAGGGACAAGAACCGGCCACGGGGGTCTTGCTCAACGATTGCCCTAGCCGTGTCCGCGCTCCCATCTGTAGAGCAATCGTCGACCAGAAGGAGCTCAATGTTTTTGTGTGTCTGACCGTACACTGAACGTACAGCGTCAATTACATGCTCGCCGTCATTGAAGTGAGCGAGCACAATTGTAATGTCAGGACTATGAGACATGCTTATTTCCGGATCTCTCTCATACTAATCTTTAGCTCAGTTCCTTCACGATCTGGCTTAGGGTATCCAAGGTGTTTTTCAGCGACTCGACGTGCCGTTCATCAAATTCACTGAGCACGCGTTTCATTTCTGTCGTGGAAATTCCAGCAGTTCGGGGTAGGTAGACCACTTCGACTTCATCACCCAGATCATCGAACTTACCCTTCCAGTCTTCGCCGATGCCGAATACCTTGACGTCGTACTTTGCGATATCCAGGCGCTTCTGTTCCCAGTTTTCTTCCGGGATGGCCAAATCAACGTACTTGATGGATTCTACGATCTCTCGACGCTGTTCGAACGGCACAACAGGCTTTTTACCCTTGATCGCGTTGAATTCATCGGTTGAAACGCCGACGATCAAGCGGTCGCCCTTCTCCTTCAGACGCTTGAGGATATTCAGGTGTCCGATGTGGAACAAGTCGAACGTGCCATAGGTCAATACAGTTTTCGGCATAAGGTCCTCCTACGTAGTACAGCCCAATCTTCAATCGATGGCTGCCTCAATTTTACAAGTTACACTCTCGTGCCGGCGGCCACACGCCGCGATCTCCTTCGAAGTGACGGATTCGAGTCGCAATTACGCATGGCCAAGTTCAACGGTCCATATCGGCTGTCAGTTCTCGAATGACGACTTGTAAGGGAATAACGAATTGAGAACGCGTTTGGCCATCCTGCCCCGTAATTCCTTTTCGGAAACCGTTGCTACTTCGTTCAGGCAAAACATCTGTTTGCCTGAACCTACCAACAGCCGGTAGAGGTTCAATGCCAAATAGTCACCACCGAGATCAACATATGCATAGTCTATTTCTGCGGGTACGCCGAGCCCCTCGGCGGCCGCGATATAGTGCGCTAGGGATGACGGAACAGAGATGTCTTCTACGTGGCGGAACTTATGCCTAGCGGTAGCTTTGACCGCGCTCGGGAAGTACTCTCGGATCTTCTCATGGATCAGCAAACGTTGCGGATGTGCGACATGTCGGAACTTCAATGCAGTCGTGCGGCCATACCTGTCAAATATCAGATCTGCGTTGCGTTGAGCCGCTTGGTTGACTGCTAAGCGGGGATTCGATGCTTCTGAATAGTGTTTATTAGCCAGCGCGTATTTCACATCACCGCTGGCAGTGAAAAAGGTATTTTGCGACAACGGACGGCCGAAGAAAATATCGTCGTTTACGTAAAGGAAATGCTCGGAGAGTCCGTCGATCTTGGAGATCTGGGTTTCGATTGCATGGGAGTTAAAGGTCGGCAAGCAGTCTTCACTGCTGTCGAATATATCCCGATGATCGACCAGTTTGATCTTGCTATTTTCTTGGTGCAGCCATTCTGGGACTTGACCGGCGGTAACCAGAAAGATGTTCCGCACCCACGGCAGGTTCATTTCTAGCGATCGAAGAGAGTACTTGAGCTCGTCCCGGGACGTGTATCTCGCAAGATCGCGGCTACTCTCGTGGGCCCCATTTGCGGGAATCAGTTCCTTGTATCGGCGGTATGAGGTTTGCCAGTCGGCGTCCGCAGCGTCTACCCATGTGTAGACCACATCGATGGGTTCCGTAAAATCTTGAACATCTGGGACCTGCGGTTTGCCGTCGGAATAAACAACCCAAATTGCGCCTAGCCCCGCCTGTCGGTCATCGCGCAGTGTGCCGCCAAACTCCTTCGGGGCGAGAACGCTCCAGGCCTCAATCGCTCCATAACCCACTGCGTCATGCTTTACTTTGACGAGACTAAATCCGTATTTTTCGAATGCTTCCGACAAAATTGCCCAAGAGCTACCATCAACCGTAGTCGCCTGACGCACGGCATCGTCGGCATAGGCCAAGCCTAAGAATTCAGCAAGATGCCGTGTCGAAACAGTGTTCTCAGTACGGATCTGCTGAATATTCAGAGAACTGCAAGTCGTTTTTTTCGTACGCCAATCAAGGATCCGCTGCCAGAAGGAGCTAGGCATCGTACGAGCCAGCTGTCCTTTCCATCCACGAATTCCCAAAATATACACACCATCCACCCGTACTGGGCACTCGAGAAGTACGCACTAGAAGTGCGTTGTACTTGACTATTTTACATTCTGTTCACTTATTGTATAAAAATGCCTGATAAGCTCGCTTGGAGATACCGCTATTCTGCCAATTTGGCACACTGACACCGCCGGATTTTCCAGTTGCAGCCATCGGGAAACTATGAACGCCAACACCTAAATCTGGCTAGAGCACAGGTGGGCGCCCCGCAAGTGTCATGCGTACCAGAGTCCGCCACTTCAGCTTCGCACGTGGTTCCCTATACCAAGGGCTCCCTTTCCATCCCGAACGCCATCCATCGACATACTGCCGGACAGCACTTGGGCTTTTTCTGAGCCTTAGACATTCAAGTAGCATCCAAGCGGTCGGATAGATCCATAGGAAAGGCGCCGGTAGGTTTCTTCTCGCCAACCACACGCGATTTCTCGCGTTCAACCTGTAGAACTCATCGTGCCGCCTCGGATCAACAACCGGATGTCCGATTCGCATATCCCCTGCATACCAGACATAGCGGCCTGTGTCCCAGATTCGCCAGGCAAGCTCAATACCTTCGTGGGCATACCAAAAACCACCAGCCCAGCCACCGGTCTGATCGAATATTTTCCGCGGTGCAACCAAACATGTTTCACCAACGTGGAAAACCTTGCTGGGTTCAACGGCGGTCCGCTTCTTGAGGCGAGGGATCCAACGCCTTGGGTTCTGGTCTTCATGGTCCGGATCTGTGATTCGAGGCTGCAACAGCCCCATCTGCGGGTACCGTTCGAATCGCCGGACTGCTGTAATCAAAAAATCATCGTCAAGGAACCAAGAATCATCATCAAGAAAACAGAGGTATTCACCGCTCACTTTTGAAACGCCTGCGTTACGGCCCGCGGGAATTCCCAAATTCTCTGGAAGGAATAACGTTCCGAGCTGGTCTGGGATGTCTTTCGGATCCCAACCGTTTCCCACGACGACCGCGTCAATTTCAACAGATGTCTGTGCAAGCAGGGACTCTAGCGCGCGTCGGAGCTCTTTCGGTCGATTACCCATCGTGAGCACTACGACACCTACGGTTGGTATATTCCGTTGTGACATGTTCCTCTGCTTAACGAACTATGTTGAAAATGGACTGATTAGGCTTTGAGCCTAGACGAGACCATGTTGGAAAGGAAATGACCGATATTCACGAGTAGGCAGGCCGGCAGCAAGATCCAGATCATCCACTTTTCAGCTATGCTCGGTGAACCAATTGCAGCAGATATGACAGTGCAAACGAGAATAATCAAGCTTAGTTCAACGGCGTGCAAAAGCTTATGGAACGGCAGGAACCGGGCAAGGGAGCGTAGCCGGCCGATCAGCGTGGTTGTCGGGATTGCACGAGCAGCGGCGGTATCTGGCAGCTTGCCCAGACCAGCCATCCCACGTGCTGCGTGGACCATCAAGGACTGGGAACGGTTGAGTACCAAAAGAACTGAGAGGCACGCGGCCATGAAGAGGGTTGGCCAGGCTTGGTCTGCGCTTGCAGGATCGCCCAATAGCTCGTTGAACACGCGGTAGCCCAGAGCGATGGGAATCAGCGCTTCGGTCGTGTGATGCCCAACCATGTCGATGAAGATCCCGCGCGGTGATTGGGAAGCACGCCAGCGTGCGACTTCACCATCCGAGCAGTCGAAGTACAGCTGCACCTGTGAGAACACGACAGCCAGCAACGGACCCCAGATGCCTGGGATCAACAATGCCAGCGACATGCACCATCCAGAAAGGATCATTAGCCCGGTGACACCGTTAGCGGTAATCCGTGTTCGGACCAGAACCGCCGTCAGGTAGATCGATATGTGCCGAAGGTACAGTTCTGCAGTCCAATGCTCCGCGTTCTTTCGAGCGCGAACTTCAGGGGGCTGGCAAACTGCTCGTAGCTGTTCCAATGTGGGATTCTTTGGACGATCGACGGTCATTTGACTCGACCCCGATCCAGGGTTCCGGCCGCGCCCAGGACTCGGCCCTTCACATATCCTGCAGCCCACGGCAGATGGATGCTCTGGAATGCCACTGATGTAAGGAGCTTCTCGCCGAAGTTTTCAGCCTTGGATGAGATGCCAGCGGCAACCGTGGCGCCAGCGTAAAGCAGCGGTGCGGCCTGGAGTAGATTCAATCCGGCACGGGCTACCTTGGGGAGTTTTGCTGTGACAAAAGGCGCAACGAGCGTCGCCGCGAGACCTGCACTTACACCAAGAAGCAATAGCGGTGGCAAGTCGTGGCGCAGGGATTTACCCTCGGGGTAACGACGGGCGATTTCACCACGCCATGTACCCGAAGCGTATGACTGGCGAATCAGCGCCTTGAAATTATCACGCGGGTAGTAGCCGACTTTCAGTTCCGGATCAAACCAAACTTTGTATCCTGCTTGACGGATCCTCATGCACAGTTCCCAGTCCTGGGCTCTCCACATTTCTTCGTTGTAGAGGCCAACCTTTTCGAAAACTTCTCGCCGGAAGATGCCAAGGTAGGCCGACTCGGCTTCGCCCTCGGGTGCCCCCGAGTGGTATGCGGGCCCGCCGAAGCCGAATTTCGAATGATATGCGGCAGCGATCGCACGTTGCACTGGCGTTTTTCCCTTGGCGTCCATGAGTCCACCGACATCGTGGGCGCCGACGCGGAACAGCGTCTCAACTCCTCGCCGCGTGTATTTAGGAGGAAGCTCGCTATGGGCATCGACCCTCATAATGATGGGGTGAGTTGATTTGCCAATGGCGAGGTTCAGCGCATTGGGTGTCCGGCCTTTCGGATTATCAACGAGGATAATACGGGAGTCTTCAGACGCCAGTCGTTTCGCAACAGCGTTGGTGCTATCGCTGCTTGGGCCCAATGCAAGAACTAGTTGCTTGTCGCCCTCGTATTCCTGCGAGAGGATCGATTGAACAGCCTCATGCAAATAATCGGCTTCGTTCAGCACCGGCATGACGTATGAAACGCCAGGAAAGTCAGTCATCTGTCACTTACTTCTTATGCTGTTGATACGCCTTGATAACCGTGTCCGGGTCGCCGTCCATCTTCTGAACGCCCTTCTCGATCCAGATGCATCGGTTGCAAGTTTCTTTGATGGAATTCATCGAGTGCGATACCAGGAAAACCGTTCCAGCGTTTTCCCGGATCTCGCGAATCTTGGCTTCACTGCGCTTGCGGAATTTGGCATCGCCGACCGCTAATGCCTCATCGACAATGAGAATGTCATGCTGCTTGGAGGCAGCAATGGCGAACTTCAAACGGGCAGCCATTCCCGACGAGTAAGTTCGCATAGGCAGATCGATGAACTCTTCTAGCTCGGCGAACTTCGTAATCTCTTCACGCATAGTTTCAACTTCTTGACGGTTGTAGCCAAGGGCCAAACCACCAAGGGTGATGTTCTTGTCGCCTGAAAGATCCGGAATCAGTGCCGCACCAACACCCAGCAGGCTTGGCCTGGATCGTGCGTACACTGCACCGGAGGCAGGTGGTGTGAGACCCGTGATGGCGCGCAACAAGGTCGACTTACCAGATCCGTTGGAACCGATGATGCCGATCGACTCATTCTCGTACGCAACGAAAGAAATACCTTGGAGCGCGTGGACGGTACGAACACCGCGCATCTTTGGCTGCAGCAGTCGCCGTGCTCCGGCGGTTCCAACAGCCTTTCCACTGGAAAATACTTGGTACTTCACATGGAGGTTGTCCACCATGACGACAGGCTGTCGAGTTTCATCAACGGTGAGGGTAGATGACTTGATATCTTCGGGCTTGACTACATCGATGAACGATGTGTCGTCGGAGAATATCGGAGCGGGTTCGTATTCCGGGTGGAGCCCGGGATTGATTAAATCGTCAAAACTAATTGGCACGGCCGTAGAGCTCCTCAGCCTTCCAGAAATAAATGAGTCCGAAGCCCAACGCCAGCAGCGCCCAGACGGAAACTACAATCCATGCGAAAGGATCGTAGGTGGCATCGTTCATGATCATTGCGCGGGCGATTTGCAGCGTCTGGTACAGCGGATGAAAGTCGAATATCTGAACGAGCCAAGGCCAGTGGTTCAAGATTCGGTCAACGCTGAATAGAACGCCCGAGGTGTAGAACAGCATGCGGGTAACCAGTGGCAGGATCTGGGTGAAGTCCCTAATGTGCACAGTGATTCGAGCGCAGATCAGGGCAATTCCCATATTGAAAACGCTGAAGATCAGGAGCAATGGAACCAGCATAAGCCAAGACCATTTTGGAGTTGTGCCAAGGATCATCGCATAGATGAACATGACCACAACCATAGGCATCAATGTCAGGAGATTCTGAGTGACCTGAGCGACCGGCAAAGTCAGCCGGGGGAAGGACAGCGATTGGACGAGCGCTTGGTTACCGGTGATCGACTTCGCACCACCGTTCATGGAGCTCGTAAAGAACTCGAAGAGGAACACGCCGATAACAACGAATACCGGAAAGTCAGGGCCCCGGCTGGCTCCCTGCAGAACGCCGAAGATGACGCCATACATGATCGCGTTCATCGTCGGTTTAAGAACAACCCAGATCATGCCCAAGCGGTTCTGCTGATTCTGCTTCTGAACACGTGCCTTGGCAAGTTCGTAGATGAACTCACGCCGCTCCCAAGTCTGTTTCAGATAGCTGGCCAAGCTTGGGCGGGCACCCACACGGTGCAAGCCAAACTTCTCGGCTTCTTCTGCCACTGTCATGTGTGAATTGTCCTCATTGTCTTCGACCAACTTTTTGTGCCTAATAAGCACAGATGCTCAAAGTCTAGTAGATCGGTTCTGGTTTTCGACGATTTCGCCTGCTCCGAGTGCACAACTGTAGTGTCTGTCACTCATTCAATCTATTCTTGGGGCGGATTTTCCTCGAGATATTCATCCATTGTGTCGGATTTCAGCGCTTCACGAATTTGCAGGATTGCCTGTCCGCTAGGGAGTTCAATCGATTGGCCATCAGCACTCGTGGAACTGCCAGCTGTTGGCATCGTGAACATCGCCAAGTTGTTCGTATCGACCTTTTTGAGCTGCATGCCCAAGCCGACTAGCGTCGCGGCATCGAAGCCGCTGTCGAAAGTCAAATAGGGAGACACCTTATCGACGATGTCGTACAGCTTGACCGGGTTAGTCAGCGTGTCGGTCGATAACATCTGGCTTGCAGCAGCTGCTATGAACTTCCGCTGGTTGGCGACCCGCTGATAATCGCCGTTGCTGAATGACTTGCGTTCGCGGACAAATCTTAGGGCCCGGTCGCCTTCCAGAGTGATCTCGCCTTCGGGGTAGAAGTAGTCCGTGTCGTGGGCTGTGAAAGGGATGTCGTTCTGAACTGTCACGCCGCCGAGGGCGGTAGACAATTCCTTGAATCCATCAAAGTCGATCATGGCAACATGATCGACTTTGGTGTCGAAAAGTCCTTCCATCGTCTGCACCAAGAGGGGAATACCGCCAAAAGATACGGCTGCGTTGAGTTTGTTCTTCCCATATCCAGGGATCTCTACGTACATGTCTCGGACCGTAGACATGATGTATACCTGTGAACGGTCCTCAGGAATATGTACGAGCATCATGGAATCACTGCGCTGGCTGACTGCCCCGTCCAAGGCCGCCGATTGGTCCGAGTTGTCGTCTGCATGGTCAACTCCGACCAGCATGATGTTCATGGATCCATCGTCGGGATCCTTAACCGGGCGCGCGTTCTCTTGCTCTTGGGTGAAGTTCAGTGCAACGGTGTTGGATTTGGAATTGAAAGCATGCTGCAAGTTGAAGAGATAGTATCCAGCACCCAGCACAGCAATCAAAAGCACGGAAATCACGGAAAGGACAATTGCTCTCACGCGCCTCTTTTTTCGCCGTGCGGCACCAAAACGCACACTTCGAGAGCTTAAGTCATTCTGACTTGGATCGTTTGAGTTCATTTCTACCCCACCGAGAAAATTCCGTCGAAGCCAACGGACCTTCCAAGTGACTTCGTGCAATCAAAAAGACTACCCAAGATAAATGTGATTATCCTGAGTAGCCTTTGATAACTGCTAGTCTTCCAGTTCGGCGACGAAGTCCTTGAGCCAACTCTTCAGTCCTTCACCCAGATCTTCATGATCTACCGCAAGGGTGATGTTCGCCTGTAAATAGCTGAGCTTGTCTCCGGTGTCATAACGGCGACCGCGGAATACCACTGCGTGCACACCCGAGCCTTCGCCTTCGGCACCGGCTAGGACTTGAAGTGCATCGGTGAGTTGTATTTCGTTGCCACGGCCTGGTGCAGTATGTTCAAGAACTTCGAATACCCTCGGGTGCAGCAAATAGCGACCGATAATGGCCAAATTGCTTGGAGCGTCTTCAACCGCCGGTTTTTCAACAAGGCCGTTGACCTTGACGAAATCCTCGCCACTGACGGACGAGACATCAGCGCAGCCGTATGCACTGATCTGTTCGGGAGCAACTTCCATGAGGGCGATCACGGACCCGCCGACCTTCTGCTGCACGCTGGCCATAACCGAAAGCAGCTCGTCGCGTTCGTCGATGAGGTCGTCACCAAGCAGAACCGCGAAAGGCTCGTTCCCTACATGCTGCTTCGCGCAAAGGACAGCGTGTCCAAGACCCTTGGGGTCCCCTTGGCGCACGTAGTGGATGTCACCCAAATGGGTAGCCTCGTGGATAGCGTCGAGCTTCTTCTTGTCTCCCTTGGCTTCCAAGGAATACTCAAGGGAAGGAACACGGTCGAAGTGATCCTCGAGTGCGCGCTTGTTGCGGCCGGTGATCATGAGCAGGTCAGTGAAGCCCGCCTTTGCGGCTTCGGCCACCACATATTGGATTGCAGGCTTATCGACAACGGGCAACATTTCCTTGGGCATCGCTTTGGTTGCCGGAAGGAATCGAGTTCCAAGGCCCGCGGCTGGAATGACAGCCTTTGTTATTGGACGATGAGTCATTGTTTAAGCGACCTATCAGTGAAAACGAGTGAAATTACAGAACTACAAGCATATATCTACGGGGTAGAAATACATATTTTTCCCTACTTCCGCATCAGCCGTTTCATCACAGCACGTGGGAAGTATTCCGCGACATCTCCGCCCAAAGTCTGCACTTCCTTCAGAAGCGACGACGACAAATGGGTGAACCGCGTATCGGCTTGGAGGAATACAGTTTCAACACCGGTCAAGTGGCGGTTCATGGTTGCCATCGGAATTTCGTATGCGTAGTCGACGGTGCTTCGCAGGCCCTTGACGATGGCTTCCGCACCCTGTTCCTTGCAGAAATCAGCCAACAAGCCCTGACCCATTGGAAGGGCCGAGACACCGCGGAGACCGCCGACCGTCTCCTCCACGATGGCGACTCGCTCATCTTCGCTGAATCGGTAGTTTTTTGAATAGTTCGTCGATACCGCGACGATCACTTCATCAAACAGGCTGGCGGCTCGAGCAATAATTTCGACATGACCATTGTGAATCGGGTCAAAGGATCCTGGGCAAACGGCTCTACGCATATGTTGAATGTATCAAGAAGTGCCGGCCAAAACGTGAATTGCAGATAAACCCAAGTAACGAAGTGACGTTTCGAATGCTCGACCGCACATGTCCCCCGTCCATAATGGGTTCATGAGCAATGATTTCACCCCTTGGCAACGAACAGCGCACGGCGCGAACCTCTTGGATCCGGCTGGCACGCCACGGGTGACGATCTTTGAAGAAATCACGGGTCTTGCCAACAAGCACAATGCCTTGAATCTGGGCCAGGGTTTTCCTGATACAGAAGGACCCGAAGAAATTCGCCAAATCGCACTAAATTCGATCGCTGAAGGTGCAAATCAGTACGCACCTGGTTCAGGGATACCAGCCCTTCGCCACGCCATTGCCTCCCATCAAAAACGGTTCTACGGCCTCGAACTGGACCCAGAAACCCAGGTAGTCGTCACCACCGGCGCCACCGAGGCGATTGCCGCTGCAATCCTCGCTTTCGTTCAGCCCGGTGACGAGGTTGTCACATTCGAGCCTTACTACGACTCGTATGCGGCCATGATCGGGCTCGCGAACGCAAAACACAACGTGGTCCAGTTGCAGCTACCAGATTTCCAACCAGACCTGGCCAAGCTCCGCGCAACGGTCACTGACAAGACCCGGATGATAATTCTCAACAATCCGCACAATCCGACTGGATCCGTATTTGGGGAAGATGTGCTCAATGAGATCATTGCACTGGCTCACCAGCATGATTGCATTATTCTTTCCGATGAGGTCTACGAGCACCTGACATTCGGGGTGAGCCATGTTCCCGTCGCCACCCTGCCCCGTGGATTCGACCGGACGATTACCATCTCGTCGGCGGGCAAGTCCTTCTCGTTTACCGGATGGAAGGTCGGCTGGGCGACCGGCCCTGAAAAACTGATCACCGCCGTCAGAACGGTCAAGCAGTTTCTCACCTACTCGTCAGGACCGGCATTTCAACCAGCCGTGGCACAAGCGCTGGAACTCCCAGACGAATTCTTCGCGCAGTTTGCCGGCTCGCTCGGGCACACCTGTGGTCTTCTTGCCGACAGCTTGGAACAGTCGGGCATCCCCGTCTTCCGCCCCCGGGGAACATACTTTCTCGTCGCCGACGTTAGCCAGCTAGGTTTTCAAGACGCGACTGAGCTCGCTCGACTGCTCCCCGAGCGGCTAGGAGTAGCGGCAATACCAATGTCAGTTTTTGTGCATCCGGAAAACAGGCAGGCTTATTCATCTCTGCTGCGCTTCGCATTCTGCAAGAAGGAAGACGTGATCTTGGAAGCGGCTCGACGCCTGGGCCGACTGCCGGAGCTGGCCCGATGACCGCTTCAAGCCAGAAGCGCTGGCTTGGGTTTGTCCAAGCGCATGCAACTATTTATGACGATGACCTTGTACCCGGAGCGAAGATCCTGGCTATCGGCGGCGCAGAACAATCCCATGTGAACCTCACCCATCCGGAGGAGGTTTTCTATGAATACCTCGCCAGGATTGCGAACCATCTCAAGGTACTGCGAGAACCCGGCGAACCGCTGAGGATGCTTCACCTGGGCGCGGGGGCGCTAACCCTTGTCCGTTGGGCTAGTGTCGTCTTTCCGAAGAGCACACACGTGGCAGTCGACATCGAGCGGGAACTACTTGATTTCGTAATAACGCAACTCCCGCTGCCGAAAAACTGCTCTCTCGAGACCATCGTCGCTGATGCCCGCGATGTCCTGCACAGCCAGCTGGACGGGCGGACATTCGATGTCATCATTGTCGATATTTTCAGCGGCCCCGAGGCACCCGAGCATCTGACGGTACCCGAGTACTATTCGGAGCTGTACACGGCGCTTGACGACCAAGGGCTGTTGTTCGTCAATATTGGCGACGATCCGCCCCTGGCATTCACGGACCGGCAGGTAGCGGCCGCCCGACAAAACTTCGACTTTGTCATGCTGAGTTCCTCGCCTGAAATGTTTACCAGGCGATACCCGGGCAACTTGATCCTGACTGCCGCCAAACACCGCTTGGACGATTCAAGCATCAACCAATGCCAAGCCTTGGGACCTTTTCCCTCGGAAATCAAGCACTCACTCGGGCTGGACAGGTTCGGCAAACCATAGGTGTGTCTCGCCGTATTTCTTGTCGGCGAATGGCTGCAGGCTAATGGGCCACAGGGGGCGCGGAGACCGGCTGGATCGCTCTACAATGACTGTCGCATCGTCAGCAAGCACGCGGGAAACCTTCAGCAGTGTGGTTTCGAGCTCCGCTTCGGTCAATGGATACGGAGGATCCAAAAAGACCACGTCGAATGTCCTGCGAGGCATCCGAGTTGATTCGTCAAAGTAGCCGTCAAGAATCGAGTCGACTGATCCGCGCTGGACGGAAGCAATGTCGCTCTTCAGGGTTTTATTGATCATCGCGGCATTCTGCTGGCACACCGCAACCGCCTTGGGAGCTTTTTCGACGAGAGTCACTTGGCGCGCTCCCCTGCTTGCAGCTTCTAGGCCCAAAGCCCCGGAGCCGGCGAAAAGGTCCAGCACCCGAGGGCCCTGAAGAATATCCCAACTCTCCAGCCGCGAGAAGAGTGCCTCTTTGACCCTGTCCGTGGTTGGTCGCGTAGCGTCGCCTGGAACGGACTTCAGCGGGTTGCCGCCGGCCGCGCCGGCAATGATTCGGCTCATTGATTCTTGCCGCTTTCACTTAGTTCTTGTTGAGGAATTCACGGGTGGATTCATCGACCCAGTTCTTGGTGGTCGCCAGCAGTACGGGGTACTTCTCCCGCCATGCCGGCATCGCCATAAGCGCCCTGACATCATCCCGTGCCTTTTCAATCAATGCCCGGTCCTTGATGATGCTCAGCTCGCGAAGCGCCGATTGGCTTCCCGATTGCTGGACGCCCAGGATATTTCCTTCCTTGCGCTCCGCCAGGTCGGCCTCCGCCAGTTCGAAACCGTCCAGGGTTGATTCGATGACGCGCAGGCGATTGACCGACGGATGATCTGCATCCAACCATGTTGAGAGCAGGCACGTGCCGGGAAGGCCGCCACGACCCACACGTCCGCGCAGCTGATGCAGCTGGGAAATTCCGAAGCGTTCAGCGTCCATGATCACCATCAACGTTGCGTTGTGGACGTCCACACCGACCTCGATGACCGTCGTGGAGACCAGTACATCGATGTCCCCCGCCGCGAAGTCATCCATGATTCCCTGCTTGTCGTTGGAGTCCAGCTGAGAATGCAGTCCCTGCACCCTGATCGACTCGAAGTCGGGCAATCCACCGAGCAGTTCCAGCATCTTCTCAACGCTCATCGACTGTCCGGAAGTGTCCTCGTAGGTCGCCAGCAGTACGCCTTGTTCACCGGCTGAATCGCTGATGCGCGGGCAGACAACATAGACTTGGTGGCCTTTTGCCACTTCTTCGCTGATACGCGTGTACAGGCGGTTCCTGTAGCCGGGAAGCTGCATCGGAACGATGTGGGTCGAGATCGGTGCCCTGCCGACGGGAAGGTGCTTGATTGTCGAGGTGTCCAGATCGCCGAAGACCGTCATCGCAACGGTGCGTGGAATCGGCGTGGCAGTCATAACTAGCGTGTGGGGCACCGAGTCGTTGGCCTTGGCCCGCAAAGCATCACGCTGCTCAACGCCGAAACGGTGCTGCTCGTCGATGACGACCAGCCCGAGTTCTGCAAACCTTACCTGCTCCCCCAGCAGCGCGTGGGTGCCGACGATCAGGCCGGTTTCGCCGCTGGCGATGCCCAGGAGCGCTTCGCGACGTTGGGCGGTTTTCGCCGAGCCCGTCAGCAGTGCGACACCGGTTCCTTCACCTTCATTGAACAGGCCGGGGTCGGCCAGTGCTCCCAGCATCTTGGTTATGGAGGCATAGTGCTGGGCTGCCAGGACTTCGGTGGGCGCCAGCAACGCTGCCTGCCCACCGGCATCGATCACCTGGAGGATGGCCCGGAGCGCGACAACGGTTTTGCCCGAGCCGACTTCGCCCTGCAGCAAACGGTGCATCGGATGGTCCAGCTCAAGATCCTGGCTGATCTCGCGCCCTACCTGCTGCTGGTCATCGGTGAGAATGAAAGGCAGCTGGGCGTCAAACTTGTCGGCAAGCCCGCCGCTACGACGCGGCCGTGCGACGGAGTGCTGGGTGCCGATTTGGCGGTTTCGTTCAGCAAGCGAAAGCTGGAGCAGAAATGCCTCTTCAAAGGCGAAGCGCTGGCGGGCAACGTATGCATGCTTCAACTCGCGCGGGGCATGCCGGTTGGCGTAGGCCTGGTGCCGGATCGGATAATGATGGGCGTCCAATAGCTCCTGCGGGAGGAATTCCGGCAGATTCTCCTGCGTCATCTGCTCCAGCAGATGAGCCATCAGGTCGCGGATCTTCTTGTTCGGCATCTTGGCCGACGCTGGATAGATCGGTATGGGGCGTGGATCTGCTTGGGAGGCTTCGTCGAGCACGGCGTAGTCCGGCTGGTTCAGTTGCAGATGGTCCTGGTACCAACCGACTTTGCCGCTGAACATGGCAATCGTTCCGACGAGCAGATCCGAGCGTGCTTGATATCCGTTGAAGAAAGTCATCTTCAGCTGCTGGCCGGCATCTCCTAGTTCATCGCTGACGGTGACCTCGAAGATGAATCCCTTGCGCGAGTGCATCTGGCGCTGGCTGATGTTGACGACTTGCGCCACCACCGTTACATGTTCGTCGAAGGGCAGCTCCGCGATGGGGGTCAGTTCCCCCACTTCAACGTAGCGGCGAGGAAAATGTCGAAGGAACTCTCCCACCGTGCCGTAGCCGAAGGCTTTTTCCAATGCGGTTGCATTCTTGGCCCCGAGCACCACGGAAAGCGGCGAGCTTTCGAAATCCCGGCTCGTCGTTTCAGCCGTCATGAATGCAAAGATCGGTCACGCTGATATTTACCGGGTTCCCCTGTTTTCGAATGAGATCCAGCGCTGCCTCGGGATCTTGGACATGCACGTGGACTCGCCACCGGTAGGTGTCTTCCTCAAGCTGGTTAACCGGGGACATGATCACCGAGTCTCCCAGCGCGTCCAGCTGGCCGCGAAGTGTCGCAGCCCCCAAGGCGTCCAACGCCACAGTGCACATGACTTCCACACCGTCGATTTCCTCGAAGTCGAAATGGACATGCGGATCTTGAACGCTGTAACCGTGGAAGCCTTCATAGTCGTCAAAATCAGTATGTTCGTTGCGAATGGCGGCGCATAGCTCGTCAATGATCACCAGCATGCCGACGGCCCCGGCGTCCACGACGCCTGCTTTGACAAGGCTTGGCAATTCGCTTTCGGTGCCCTTGACAGCTAATCTGGCGGCTTGCGTCATCTGAGTCAGCAAGGTGTCCAACGCAGCGCGGCTATCCCTGTCAACCTTGAGGTGCATCAGCGTGGACGCTGCCGCCAAGGCCAGTGCATTGATCACCGAAAGCATGGTGCCTTCCACAGGCTCGCTCAACGCCGACCAGGAACGGACCTTCGCCCGTTCCAGCCCCAGAGCCAGCAACGGTGCCGTCAATCGCGGCTGTCCCTGCCATGGCTCGCTGAGGCCGCTCAGGAAAACCGCCAGTAAGGTCCCCGAATTGCCGCGCGCAGACTCCATGGCGGCTCGCGCGGCAATTTCTAGGAATCCACCAATGTCATCGCTTTCCAACTTGCTGACGGCATCATGACCGGCACGTGCAGTCAGGTAGAGGTTGCTTCCCGTATCACCGTCGGCAACCGGAAAGACATTGATGGCGTTGAGGCGATCCGAATGATTCCCCAGGCTCTTGACACTGCGCGCCAGCCAATGGCGGATAGCGCGAACCGAAGTATCGAGTTTCTGGGTGGTCATAAAGAGTGGTTCCTTCAATGGTTACTGAGACAGGTCAGTAGAAGCTACAAATTCGTCAACCGTATCGTTTTGGAGTGCTTCTCCAAACTTGTTAATCGTATCCATATCCGGGATGACAATCGACTGTCCGTCGGCCGAACGGCCCGGACCGTTGTTTGGAAGGGTGAAGAATTCCATGTCGCTGGTGCTGACGTTGATCATCGATGAAGCGATTCCAACGACCTTGCCTGCGTCCAAAGTATCGTCAACCGCCACAAACGGAGCGAATTCGCTCACGACATTCTGAATCTTGACGGGGTTCGTCAGGGTGTCCTTCGACAGGATTTGGCCCAGCAGCGCCTTGACGAACAGCTGCTGATTCTTGACGCGACGGTAGTCGCTGCCACCGGGACCGGTAAATGCCTTGCGCTCTCGGACGAAGGCCAGCGCTTCTTCGCCGTCAAGCTTCTGCACACCTTCCGGGAAGTAGAAGCTCTTATTGTGAATTGGACGGAAGGCAATGGGGTTGTTGATGGTCACGCCTCCCACAGCATCGGTCAATCCCTTGAATCCTTCGAAGTCAACGGATGCAACGTGGTCGATGCGCACGCCGAACAGGCCTTCCAAGGTCTCAACGGCTTTGGCCACTCCACCGTTGGCAAATGCGCGGTTGATCTTGGCTTCGCCAATTCCTGGGAGATCCAACCAGGTGTCGCGCATGATCGATGTCACATAGACGCCGGAACGATCTGACGGGATGTGCACAAGCATCATGGTGTCCGAACGTCCACCGTTGGGAAGCGTGGCGAAATCATCGTTCTGCTCGTCGTTTTCGCGTTGCGCACGAGTATCGCTGCCGAGAAGGAGGATGTTCAGCGCATTCTCGGATTCCTTCTTTACCTCTGGACGAGTTTCCTCGGCGGGGAAGGCATTCTCAAGCTTCTGGCTGTTGTCATCGAATGTACGTCCGAGGTTCCATGCGTATCCGACAGCGACGAGCGCGGCGATCACTACCAACGACAGGATACTCAGGAGGACTACTCGCCCGGTGCGCTTCTTTTTCTTAGCGCGCGAACGCGTAGGCTGTTCTTCGAATGACATATGCTACCTTTCACAGATTCAACTCAATACATCTTATCTTTCAGATTCGCACGGTACGCTTACAACGTGTCCAAAATCAGTTTGAACCCGGAACCGTCACCAAAACTTAATCGAAAATTTGGTCGAACCACGGTATTGATCGCCTTATTCGCTGTTGTCGGGCCCGGTCTGGCCGCTTGCGAATCTGTTGCATCCGTTGATGCTGCTCCTGACGCCGCCAACCCCTTGTGCGCTGAAATGATGGTCGTGCTGCCCAAAGTCATTGGAGACGCCGAGCGCCGTCCCACCTCGTCTCAAGCCACCTCAGCGTGGGGAGACCCGTCCCAGGTGGTCTTGCGCTGCGGTGTCGAAGTACCGGGACCGACCACCGACCCCTGTGTATCAGTCAATGACGTCGACTGGATCGCCCACGAAGGTGCGGACGGCATCTGGACGCTGACCACCTATGGTCGCACTCCCGCAACTGAAATCATCATGGATCCGCAGGTCATCCCCTCAAGCACGGTTCTAGCCACGCTGTCTGATGCAGCCTCCCGGATTCCCGCAGAGAAACAGTGCGTCAGCATCCAGAAGGACGAGAAACTCTAGCGGCCGGTCGAGGCACCCAAGCTGCGGTCTCAAAGTGCATAGGGAAATGCGTCTTGCATCAATTCATCGGTAGGTGAGTTGAAGCAAGACGCATTTCAGCTACTGCCCTCTAGCGCAAACCGACCTTGCGTTCGCTGGCCAGCGCGATCAGTTCGTCGATCAGTTCACGATAGTTGATGCCGGTTTTAGCCCACATTTGCGGGTACATGCTCGATGGCGTGAAACCTGGCATCGTGTTGATTTCGTTGATAATCCACTCGCCTTCGGGAGTGTAGAAAAAATCAACCCGAGACAGGCCCTCGGCGTCAATGGCGTCAAAGGCCTTGACCGCAAGATCCCGGATCTGCTTGGTCGCTTCCTCGCTGAGCTGGGCGGGGCAGCTCAATTTCGCTGCGGCGCCGTCAACGTACTTCGCCTCGAAGTCATAGAACGTGTGGCCATTGTCGGCCACAGAAATCTCTCCAGGCAGGGACGCGCGTGACGGGGTCGAGCCGCGGCCTTCAAGGACACCGCATTCGATCTCTCGACCGACGATTCCCTGCTCCACGATGACCTTGGGGTCTTCACGTCGTGCAACCTCGATGGCGTCCCTCAGTTCCGAAGGAACATCGACCTTGGTGATGCCAACCGACGAACCAGCTCGGGCTGGCTTGACGAACAGCGGGTATTCAAGTCCTTCGCAACGCTGGAGCGCCGACTCGCTGTCGCGCAGCCACTGCTTGTTGGTAATGACTTCGTAGGGGCCAACCTTGAACCCGGCGCTTTCGAAGACCACCTTCATGAAGTGCTTGTCCATGCCCATGGCGCTCGCGGCAATACCGGAACCCACGTAGGAGACACCAGCCATTTCAAGCATGCCCTGGATCGAACCGTCCTCGCCGAACGGCCCGTGGAGCAGCGGGAAGACCACGTCGATTTCGCCAAGCTCGGAAATGGCCGACTGGGACAGGGACATCAACGAGGTTTTGTTCGGATCCGTCGACAGCTGCACCGGGTTGTCGACATCGGAGATCTCCGGCAAGGAACCAGTATTGAGGGCCCAGTCCTGGGGATCCTCGGTCAAGAGCGTCCATTCACCCTGACGCGTAATGCCCACGGGCACGACGTCGAAACGTTCCCTGTCGATCGCGTGCATCACGCCCGCGGCGGTGACGCAGGACACCGAGTGCTCGGATGACCGTCCACCGAACAGGAGCAGGACCCGAGGTTTGCGTTCAGTCATTACTGCAATTCTCCTTCAGACTTCAATTCGCGAGCCAGCAGGCGCTGCGCCATGTTCTCAACGCTGAGCGTGCCTTCGAGCACCATCACGACGGCCTCGGTAATGGGCATGTCGACACCGTGCGTGCGGGAAAGGTCGAATACCGCTCGTGCCGACTTGATGCCCTCGGCTGTTTGCGACATCCGGTCGTTGACCTCGTCGAGGAACAGCCCCTGTCCCAGAAGGCGTCCGGCGGTGTTGTTCCGCGAGAGCGAGGACGAGCAGGTGGCCACCAAGTCGCCCAAGCCGGAGAGGCCGGCCAGCGTATCCAGGCGGCCGCCCAATGCCAGGACCAGGCGAGTCGTTTCTGCGAGGCCGCGCGTGATGACGGTGGACTTGGTGTTATCGCCCATGCCCATGCCGTCGCACATGCCAACTGCCAACGCGATGATGTTCTTCACGATGCCGCCGAGCTCCACGCCCAGCACGTCATCGTTGGTGTACGGGCGGAAATAGGGAGCCGAGCACAGCTGCGCGATCCAGTTGGCGGTCGCCTCATCCGAGCAGGCGACAACGGATGCCGTCGGTTGCTCGCGAGCAATTTCCATGGCCAAGTTCGGTCCGGACAGCACCGCAATACGTTCTGCGGGCAGTTCCGCTACTTCTGCGATCACTTGGCTCATACGCAAATCCGTGCCGCGTTCCAGTCCCTTCATCAAGGACAGAACCACTGCCTCCGGCTCGATGAGGTTCTTGAAACTCTCCAGTTCTGCACGCAACGACTGGGATGGGATCGCCAGCACCACCAGATCCGCCCCGGCGAGGACTTCCTGGCGGTCGGATGAAGCGGAGATGTTCTGCGGAAGCTTCGTATCGCGCAGGTACCTGGAATTGGTATGGCGCTCATTAATCTCACGCGCGGCATCGTCCCGGCGAGCCCAGATTTGAACCGCAATGCCGTTCTCGGCCACGGCATCCGCCATCACCTTCGCGAAAGTGGTTCCCCAGCTTCCGGCACCCATGACGGCGATCTTGCGTGGTAAAGGCTTGGTCACGATTCTTCTTTCGACGTTGCTGACGTGTAGTTACTTGTCTGGGTTCTCAAAGCTTCGGCCGGTCCTGGCTTGGCCATGCTCGCTGGGATCCCATGGCTTGCTCGGCGGTGTTTCACCGCGGATTTCTGCCTGGAGTTCGGTGATCGATGCCATGATGCGTTCTGTCGCTTCTTCCAGCACCTTGCGGGTACGCGGCCCGTTGCGCAAGTCGTCGAGGTCTACCGGTTGGCCAACCGATACCGTCACATGTTTGCGGGGAAACAGGTACATCTTCTTGGAGTAGCGAGGCAGCAGCTCCTGGTCGCCCCAGTGCGCCATGGGGATCACCGGCGCACCGGTCTGCAGCGCCAGACGGGCAGCACCCGTGCGGCCGACCATTGGCCACAAGTTCGGGTCGCGAGTCAGGGTGCCTTCGGGGTAGATCACTACGACTCCCCCGGCGTCCAAGACTTTTTTGGAAGCCTTCAGCGAATCGCCGGCGCCCGCGGCGCTGCGCGCCACCGGGATCTGTCCGGTTTCGCGAAGGATCCACCCGAGCACCGGCGGCTTGAACAGCGATTCCTTCGCCATCCAGCGCGGCAGGCGGCCGTGGCTGTACACAGCATGGCCGACCACCAGCGGATCGATTTCGGTCAAATGATTCGGGCAGAGGATGTACCCACCCTGCGGGAGATTCTCGAAGCCCTTCCACGTCTTCCCCATCAGGGAGTTCATCAAGGGACGAACGATATTTCCCAGGACATTGAAAATACGCTTGGTTCGCGGGCTTTCGCCGGGAGCCTGGATTTTAACCACGGACCGGTATCCTCTATTCGCTCAGTTCAACATTGGCGCCAAGCGCGGTGAGCTTGTCCATGAAGTGCTCGTATCCCCGGTTGATCAGCTCAATGCCGGTGACCTTGCTGGTTCCCTCGGCAGCCAAGGCCGCGATCAGGTGGGAGAAGCCTCCGCGCAAGTCCGGGACGTCGATTTCCGCGCCGACCAGCTTGGCCGGTCCGACAACCACGGCGGAGTGCTTGAAATTGCGGTGGCCGAAGCGGCACGGGGTGGATCCGAGGCAATCGGTGTGGACCTGGACGGTGGCACCCATGCGAACCAGTGCGTCGGTGAAGCCGAAGCGATTTTCGTACACGGTCTCATGGATTACCGAAACGCCGTTGGCCTGGGTCAGTGCGACCACCAGAGGCTGCTGCCAGTCGGTCATGAAGCCCGGGTGGACATCCGTCTCAAGGATCAACGGGTTCAGGTCGCCGCCCGGGTGGTAGAAGCGGATGCCGTTGGCCTTGACCTCGAACTCGCCGCCAATCTGGCGGTAGACATGGAGGAATGCAGTCAGGTCGCGCTGCTGGGCATCCTGGACGAAGATATCGCCCTTGGTCACCAGTGCAGCGGAAGCCCACGAGGCGGCCTCGTTGCGGTCCGGCAGCGCGGTGTGCTCGTAGCCGTTGAGCTTGTCCACACCTTGGATGCGGATCACGCGGTCGCGGTGCACGGAAATGATGGCGCCCATCTTCTGCAACAGCGAGATGAGGTCCAAGATTTCCGGCTCGATGGCGGCGTTGCTGACTTCTGTGACGCCCTTGGCGCGAACTGCAGACAGCAATACCTGTTCGGTGGTGCCGACGCTTGGGTACTTCAAGTGGAGTTTTGCACCCTTGAGGCCCAGCGGTGCGGAGATGCGGATCCCATCAGTGGCCTTGTCCACGACCGCGCCGAATTCGCGGAGGACTTCGAGGTGGAAATCAATGGGACGGTCGCCGATGCGGCAGCCGCCGAGGTCCGGGATGAACGCTTCTCCCAGCGAATGGATCAAGGGGCCGCAGAAAAGAATCGGGATGCGAGAATCGCCGGCGTGTGCATCGATCGCCTGGTTGGAGGCCGATTTGGCCTGGCTCGGGTCCATGGTGAGGTCGCCGGTTTCAGGATCCTGTTCGACCTTGACCCCGTGGATCTCCAGCAGGCTGCGAACGACAGTAACATCCTTGATCTCTGGCACATTGCGGAGCACCGAGGGCGTATCGCCGAGCAGCGCCGCCACCATGGCTTTGGGAACCAGGTTCTTAGCTCCGCCGACTCGTACGGTGCCTTCAAGTGGCACACCGCCATGGATCGTCAGGATCTTACCCATGTATGAAATACCTCATCGCGTAGTCGTTATTACCTGCTCCAGCCTGCGGGCCGTGAACTAGCAGGACTAAGTAAGCATACCGCCTCAGCCAGCATGAAATGGGATCGATAGTCGCGTGGCGTGGGGATTGTGAGGATGCTTTCAGCCTTTGAATTCAGGGAATACGCTGGCGGCCGAGCCAAACGCGAAACGGCCCGTTCGCATTCAGCACAATGCATTGAACTGAATGACGAACGAGCCGTCCGAGGAACTATGGAAGAGCATCAAGATCAGCTTGATGCCTCAGCCAAGGTGATGCCGCTTAGTCGGCGAATCGTGCTGGCAGCGTCTTCGGCTTATGCGAAGGACGTGCAGCCTCGAATTCGGTGATGTCCTCTTCATGCTGAAGGGTCAGGCCGATGTCATCCAGGCCTTCCATCAAACGCCACCGCGTGTAGTCGTCAATCTGGAATGGCGCGGAAATGGATCCACACTGCACCGTGCGGGATTCCAGGTCTACCGTGACCTGGGTGCCCGGGTTGTTCTCCAGTTCTTTCCAGATCAATTCGATATCGCTCTGGGCTACCTCAGCGGCGACCAGCCCCTGCTTCCCGGAGTTGCCGCGGAAGATATCCGCGAAACGAGCCGAGATGACTGCCTTGAAACCGTAGTCCTTCAGCGCCCAGACTGCGTGTTCGCGAGACGAGCCGGTGCCGAAGTCGGGGCCGGCCACGAGAACCGAGCCTTCGTTGAAAGGCTCCTGGTTCAGGATGAAGTTTTCATCGCGGCGCCAACCGGCAAACAAGGCATCCTCGAACCCGGTGCGGGTGATGCGCTTGAGATAGACGGCAGGGATGATCTGGTCAGTGTCGACATTGCTCTGACGCAGTGGTACACCGATTCCGGTGTGGCTAACAATCTTTTCCATGACGGTGATCCTTCCTAGACCGCTACCGAGGTATTGACGAGGTCGCTGGGCGAAGACAGCGTGCCGCGGATTGCCGTTGCTGCAGCCACCAACGGCGAAACGAGGTGGGTGCGTCCGCCCTTGCCCTGACGTCCTTCGAAGTTTCGGTTGGAGGTCGAGGCGCAACGCTCCCCTTCGGAGAGCTGGTCCGGGTTCATGCCAAGGCACATGGAGCAGCCGGCGAAACGCCATTCGGCGCCGAAGTCCTTGAAGATCTGGTCCAGGCCCTCGGCTTCGGCCTCCAAGCGGACGCGCGCCGAGCCGGGAACCACGATCATGCGGACATCCGGGTCCTTTTCCTTGCCCTTGATCACAGCGGCAGCTGCGCGCAGGTCCTCCATGCGGGAGTTGGTGCACGAACCAAGGAACACGGTATCAACGCGGATTTCCTTCATAGGGGTACCACCGGTCAGGCCCATGTACTCCAGTGCGCGTTCGCAGGCCTTGCGGTCGTTTTCATCTTCGAAGTCTTCAGGAGTCGGCACCGAGGCGGAGAGCGACACACCCTGGCCCGGGTTGGTACCCCACGTCACGAATGGTTCCAGTTCATCAGCATCCAGGAAGACCTCTGCATCGAACTGGGCCCCCTCGTCCGAATGCAGCTGCTTCCATTCCTCGACGGCCGCGTCCCAGTCCTCGCCTTGCGGGGCGTGTGGACGTCCGTTGACATAGTCGAAGGTGGTCTGGTCAGGAGCGATCATGCCGGCACGGGCGCCTGCTTCGATCGACATGTTGCAAATGGTCATGCGGGCGTCCATGGACAGGGCCCGGATGGCGGAACCGCGGTATTCCACGACATACCCCTGCCCTCCGCCGGTGCCGATCTTGGCGATGACGGCGAGGATGATGTCCTTGGCGGTCACACCCGGCTTCAAGGTTCCCTCGACGTTGATTGCCATGGTCTTGAACGGCTTCAGGCTCAATGACTGGGTCGCCATCACGTGCTCGACCTCGGAGGTGCCGATGCCGAAGGCAAGGGCCCCGAAGGCACCGTGAGTGGAGGTATGGGAGTCGCCGCAAACCACGGTCATTCCCGGCTGGGTCAGACCAAGCTGCGGGCCGACCACGTGGACGATGCCCTGCTCCTTGTCGCCCAGTGAATGCAGGCGCACACCGAACTCCTTGCAGTTCTCCCGCAAGGTGTTGATCTGGGTCCGGCTCGTCAGGTCCGCGATCGGCTTGTCGATATCAAGCGTCGGTGTGTTGTGATCTTCCGTGGCGATGGTCTGATCAGGCCGGCGCAGTTGGCGCCCGGCCAGGCGCAGTCCTTCGAATGCCTGCGGAGAGGTCACCTCGTGCAGCAAGTGCAGATCGATGTAAATAAGATCCGGCTGGCGGGCTTCGCCTTCGCCGGTTCCACGGCGCACAACATGCGCATTCCAGACCTTCTCGGCCAGTGTCTGTGGCGACTGCGTGGCAGACATGCGACACACTCCTCAAGCTACGTACTTTTGATATCTCAACTGTGACACTTCATAGAAGGACATTTCCAGTATGCGGACTTGAATCTCAAATGCTGAGACGAGAGAATTGAGATATGACAACAGGAAGCGGCGTAGGCGTGCTCGATAAGGCAGCCGCCATTCTCAATGCGTTGGAGAACGGGCCCACCACGCTCTCGCAGCTGGTGGAACTGACACAGATTTCCAGGCCAACCGTGCATCGAATCGCGCAGTCCCTGGCCCACCACGGGCTTGTAGGAAGGGACCTGCACGGCCGTTTCGAGCTGGGCAGCCGCCTGGTGGAACTTGCCAGCGCCGCCGGTGAAGACCGTCTGGTCAGTGCCGCGGGACCGATCCTCCTCAAGCTCCGCGATCTAACCGGCGAGAGCACCCAGGTCTTCCGCAAGCAGGGCGACTTCCGCGTCTGCATTGCCAGCGCAGAACGCCCGGTTGGACTGCGCGACACCATCCCCGTGGGCACCCAGCTATCCATGAAAGCTGGTTCCGCTGCACAGGTCCTTCTGGCTTGGGAAGACAACGAGCGGATGATCGACGGCCTGCATCATGCCCGATTCACGCCAACGATTCTGGCCGGAGTACGCCGACGCGGCTGGGCGCAGTCGCTGGGCGAACGTGAGCCCGGGGTTGCTTCGGTATCGGCGCCGATCCGAGGCCAGTCCGGCCGGGTCATTGCCGCATTGTCGATGTCCGGCCCGATCGAGCGCCTGACCCGCCAGCCGGGAAAGATCTTCCACGAATCGGTTGTCGCCGCCGCGAATGAGCTGTCGGAATTGCTCCGGGCCCAGGCCGAACGTCCCTGAGGCCGGGGCAGCATTTAGTCCTAGCGGTTCAGTGCGGCGGAAAAATGGTCGAATCCGCGCGACCCATTGACGATCTGCCCATCGATTTTCACCAGGGCCCGGCGGCCAGTCTGGGCGCTGGCCTCGCCGATAACTGTGAATTCTTCAGGGATTGTGGCACCCTTCGGGAACACGGCGAGCAGGCCGAAATCCTCTCCGCCTTCGAGAACCCATTGCATCGGATCCGCGTTGAGAAGCACCGCCGCCGGCTCCAAACGGGCGGCGAAGTCCTTGAATGAGTCTCCGTTGAGGTTCAGGTTGACGCCGCTGGCCTTGGCCAGACGCGAAGCATCCTTGATCAGGCCATCGGAAATGTCCATCATGGCGCTTGCCCCGGCGTGGGCCGCACGGGGACCCGATTCCAACGGCGGGGTCGGTTTGCACTGGGAATCAACGATCCTGCGGACCGAGCGGTTCCAAGTCTGCCATTGCGTACTTCCGTCGAGTACCGCGAGCCCGGCGCCGGCAGAACCCACTCGGCCTGCAATGGCAACACGGTCCCCTGCTTTGGCACCGCTACGCAGCACCTTGCCGTGCTCGCACTCTCCGATGACGGTAGTGGTCACCGAGATTTCGGTGGCTTTGCCCAAATCTCCGCCGATGACTGCCAGCCGGCCTGCGCCCAGGCCTTCAACCGCTGCGGAGATTCCCTTGGAGAATTCCTTGACCCATTCAATGCTGGTGTGTTCGGGCAGCGACAGGGAGATGACGGCGCCCGTGGGAACGCCACCCATGGCATTGATGTCCGAGACATTCTGGGCGATTGACTTCCACCCGATGTCAAAGGCCTTGTGCTCGAAACCGCTGCCCCAAAACAGCCGAAAGTCCTGATTCTCAACGAGGGTATCAACGGACACCACGACCTCTGAGCCCGCAACGGCCAACGCTCCGGCGTCGTCTCCAGGGCCAAGGGGTGCTTGTTTGGAGTCCAGAAGAGGCAGCATGGCGTCAAGGATTCCCTGCTCCCCTAGGTCGCCGACAGTCGGGAACTTGCTAGCTTGGTGATTCGTCACAGGGTATTAATCGGCTTTCTTCGCGGCCTGGTTAATGAGATCCGCGTAGCTGTTGAATTGGTCCAGGTGCGCAGCGACAGGATCCACGATGTTCTGGCGGACAACGCCTGCGACCGAGCGTTCAAGATTCCGGTGCACACGCTTTCTCTTCATCTTAGCGACCATTCGATTGACAAATGAACCGGCGATCCCCAGGACGATACCGAGCAGTAGCCCGAGCAACAGCATCAGGGTCGGGATTGGGAAACCTTCCACCTTCGGGGGCTCCGGAACAGCGAATTGCAGGTAGCCGGCTACGGCAAGGGCACCGAGCCACAGGGCGCCACCCAATGCCACCATAATCGACACCCATTGAAGAACCCTCGTCAAGGGCCACCACCACGACTTCTTTTCCACGGCGAGATCCGTAGACGCAATGGCCAGGTCAATTTCCTGGTCCATTGTCCCCAGCCGGTCAGCGGCACTCGCCCTGAGATTATCTGTCCAGCCCGGGGGCAATCCCCCCGAAGCCTTGGAGAGGTAGGTGTTGACCGAATGCCTAATGCCTGCTGATTGCGCCGCGGAGAGCGGCGGCTTGGAAGTCAGGGCCAGCTCGGGACGCTCGTGGTTTCGACCCAGGTTCATCCGCTTCAGCGGGTCGTTCTTGAAACGGACCAGCCAGCTGGTCAAGGGCCACCCAGTGTGGGAGGAGGCTCGGAGCAAGTAGGATTTGGCCGCCGCGTCTGCAATCACGTTCACTCCGTGGGCGGCGGCGATGCCTTGCTCCAGCTCTGCCTGATCAAGCTTCCCCGGAGCGTTGACCTGTTCCACGCCAAGTTCGGCAACGAGACGATGAACCACTTGATCAACGTCGGCCTTCAGCCGTCGAATCGACAATGCCTTGTTTTCCGCGAGCTTTGCGATTCGCGCCCGCAAGGCGTCGATACCTTCGCCGGTCTTTGATGATACCGGCAGGATCTCCAGTCCCCTGAATCCGTCTTGGGCAAGAAGCCCTGTCAGAGAATTTTGGATCTCCGCTCGATCGGATGGTGCAACAAGGTCAATCTGGTTCAGCACCACCAGCAAGTTGCCTTCCAAGGATGCCAAACCATCAAGATATCCCCGGTGTATGGATGCATCTGCGTACTTCTGCGGATCCAGCACCCACACCATCACGTCAACCTGGCCGGACAACCTGTCGACAATTTCGTGGTGGCCGAGCGCGGTTGAGTCCATGTCTGGAAGATCCAGCAGGATGAGCCCTCCGCTCGTGCCAGTGCCACGCGAAGCTTTGCCGGTTCCGAGCATTGAATCAACCACGTGCCGCTCGTCAACTTCGAGCCAATCCAGCAATTCTCCTGACCCATCAGGGTTCCAAATCGCCGCGATGGTTTTCGTGGTTGTCGGTCGAATGACCCCGGTCCGGGCCAGCTGCGCTCCGGCCATTTCATTAAACAGGCTCGATTTCCCGGAACCCGTAGCTCCGAAGAGACCGATGACCACGTGGTCAGCGGACAGCTGGCGCCTGGTTTGGGCGCGGGAGATCACCGTTGCCGCAAAGTCCACAGTTTCCGGGTCGAGGTGAGGCTCGCCAAGCTGCACCGCCTCGGAGATAGCCTCGATCTGGCTCATGAGGCTGGATTGCGCCCTGAGTACTTTGCGCTCGCTCATACGTGATGACCTTTCTGGCCTTGGGCGCGAATAAACTCTGCGAGGGCTTTTAGTTCTTCGGGCTGCTGGTGGGTCGTGATGACGTTGCGGTAGACCCCGGCGTTCGTGGTGATCAGCTCGCGTGCGCGCTCTTCGAGCATGACGCTGGCTCTGGCCGCCATCCGCCGCACGGCGTCTTCACCGAATATGGCTTCCAGCAGTTTTTGACCGACGACCGCAGATCCTCCGGCGATGCCGAGCTCCAGTCCGGTCAGTCCCGCGGTCGAGGCGAAAACGACAACCATGAGAATCACCGCGATACCGTTCACGCCGAAAGCCGCCATCCGCGCGGTCTTACGTTTTCCAGCGCCTTCTTCCCGGATCATTGTGAGGATATCTTTTTGCCATTCGCGCACGGTCTGGCTTGCCAGCTCGCTCAGGTCGCCGGGCAGTCTCGGAGTGGGCAGTTCGCGACTGAGTTCCTGCCCCATGGGCGTCGTGCGCCAAACCCGGTCTAGGCTCGCTGCCGCTTCGGTAATCTCTGCAACGAATATCGCATGGAGGCCCGTTTCAATCGCCTGTTCAACTTTGTTGCTCGCCGGTGGTCGCCCGGAGAAGAAGGAACCAATGCGGTCGCGAATACGGCCTACGCTACCTTCAATTCCACGCAGCAGTTCGCCTGCACCGACAAAATCCTGCCATCTGGCCAAGATTTCTCCGCGCAGCAAGGAGCCATCCTTCAGCGCAGACTTCACCACGTCCAGTGCCTGGTTGAAGCGCTGGTCAACACCGATGATCAGTTCCTGCAATTGTGCTTCCTGGTCTTCAAGCTCTGCGTAGAGTTCGCTCACGTCCGCAGCAGACCGCTTAAGCGCACCGTCAAGAGTCTGAACCGCGATGCGTTTCCGTTCCTGGGCGTCCTCGGCCAAGCCTCCAAGCCAGCTGGAAATTGGTTGCGTCAGCTCTCGCGGCAATAATTTGCGTTGGTCGAGCTCCATCTCATGAATCACGTGGATATCAGAAGATCCCAGTCCCTTTTCTGCGAGCAGCCGTTGTAAATCAGGGAGGATTTCCACTTCTGCGCCGGCTGGCACACGATTGAGCACGATGCTGACCGTGATGTTCCGCGCTCCGGCTTCCGTGAGCAAATCCCATGGCAGCGCGTCCGCGTAGCGGTTAGCGGTCGTGACGAATATCCATAGGTCCGCCGCGTTCAAAAGCTGCGCCGCGAGCGCGCGGTTTTCATCCGAAATGGAATCAATGTCCGGCGCATCAACGAGGGCTATCCCGGAGGGAACTTTTGAGTGTGGAGCGAGCCGCACTGACTGGGAATTCGTTTCGGCGTCGTGCTGTTGATACCCGGACTGAGTCTGCCTTTTCAAGGCGGGAAGGATTCGTCGATCTTCAAACCACGACGCATTGGAGGGATTGTAGGCAAGGACCGGCATGCGAGTCGTCGGCCGAACCGCACCGGATGCGCTCACCGACTCATCAAGCAGTGAATTCACCAGGGTGGATTTCCCGGCACCGGTGGAGCCGCCGACAACGATGAGCAGTGGCGCATGGAGATTTTCCAGCCGCGGAACAATGTAGTCGGCGATCTGATGAATCGTCTTGGCTCTGAGTACTTCGCTGGGAAGCATCGGATTGGAAGCGGCAAGCAGAAAAGTGAGCCTGTCTAGTGCGGAGCTCAGGGCAGTCAGCTGATTGATGGTTTTGAGTGCATCACCTGAGTTCTCTGGGGTAGCTGCACCGCCAGCAGAACGGGATTCCGAATATGCCTCCATGTGACCATCTTGCCCTATGCGGGGAGGTTATTTGAAACACATCGCGGAGATTTGGCTGGATATACAACAAGCCACAGATTTACCTGTGGCTTGATTCGTGACCCCAACGGGATTCGAACCCGTGTTGCCGCCGTGAGAGGGCGGAGTACTAGGCCGCTATACGATGGGGCCGTATATTCCCTTGCGGGAGGGCCTGCGAAGAATGCTTGGTGACCCCAACGGGATTCGAACCCGTGTTGCCGCCGTGAGAGGGCGGAGTACTAGGCCGCTATACGATGGGGCCGTATGCCAAGAATTTCTTCTCAGCTCATCAAATTACTTTGATGAAGCGCTGGGATACCAGGACTCGAACCTAGAATGACGGAACCAGAAACCGTTGTGTTGCCAATTACACCATATCCCATTGTGACTTGGGCTTTCAGAGTAAATTGATGAATCAATTCTCACTGATCGCTTCAGCACGAGATATAACTATACCGACGTTCTGGAATCAACACAAATCGACGGCCGTCCTAGGAATCAGCATGAATCCTGTCGAAACCTTCATCGATTAACTCTGCCAAAACCCAAAGGTCGCGGATTCGAAACCCCGAGAAATCCTGGTAGACAGACCCGCGGTCGAGTAGTATCGCGGGAAGTCCTGCATTGCGGGCTCCTGCATAGTCGTTGACAGGATTGTCCCCCACGTAGAGCGTCCGTTCTGGTCGGCTGCCGAGTCCTTTGCAGCCCGCGAGAAACGGTGCGGCTGCAGGCTTCGGGGCGCCGGCTGTATCGGAACCGACAACAACGTCAAATCCGGGCAGCCCAGCAATTTCCAATTTTGCCCGTTGGTAGGATTCAAGGTTGTTGCTGACTGCGCCGAAAGGAATTCCCATGGCTTTGAGCTGTTCCAGGTGCGGCGTGACGTCGTCAAAGGGACGCCAATAGCTACGCACTGTTTTCTCGTAAATTGCAGCCCACGATTGGTACTGCTCCCCCGCTGGCGGCTCCGCATTCACGAGTCCAAATGAATGCCGCAGGCGCATTTCACGTTGCTCCAGGAAAGTCAGCTCGCCTGCCATGTAGCGTTCGTAGGCTCCGGCTTTGTCATCGGCAAACGCGGCGGCAACAGCATTTGCCCCCGCTTCGTCCACGTGGCCAAGCTCTTCGGTTGTGAGCTCCAAGAATGCCGCGATTGCCGCTGCCCGAAGGTCCACCAGGGTGTCGTCAATGTCAAAAAGTACGCCTTGGATGGATCCTGTGCCGGATCCACCCAAGGCGTTGCGTACTTCGTTCACGAAATAGGAGTTTTCCGCTACCGTGAAGCGCCTAAGGTGCGCAGACGGTTAAGGCTCGAATCCCGGCCGAGAATTTCCATGGATTCAAACAACGGCGGCGAGACGCGCTTGCCGGAAACGGCAACGCGTGCCGGTCCGAACGCCTGGCGCGGCTTCAATTCCATCTCTTCCACCAGCTTGGTCCGCAGGGCATTCTGGATCTCTTCCGCGTTCCAGTTCTGCACGCCTTCCAACGCCTCAAGCGAGGCATTCACCACTTCACCCAAGTTGGCTGGCATGCCCTTGAGCGCCTTGTCTTCAACAACAATCTCGTCATCATTCTTGAAGAGGAATTCGAGCATGTCTGCAGCTTCGCCCAGCAGGGTGATGCGCTCCTGGACCAGGGGCGCGGCCTGGTCGAGGATCTCGTTTTCACGGTCAGTGAGTTCTTCATCGACGAGGCCTGCGGCCTGGAGGTAGGGAACCAGACGATTGCGGAAGTCCGTCGGTTCCAGCATGCGAACGTGCGTGCCGTTAATGGCTTCAGCCTTCTTCACGTCAAATCGAGCCGGATTCGACAGCACGTCGGTCACGTCGAAAGCCTTGATCAGTTCTTCGCTGCTGAAGATGTCCTGATCCGCGCTCAGGGACCAGCCGAGCAGCGCCAGGTAGTTCAGCAGGCCTTCGGGAATGAAGCCGTTCTCGCGGTGCAGGAACAAGCTCGATTCGGGATCGCGCTTGGAGAGCTTCTTGTTGCCTTGGCCCATCACGTATGGGAGGTGCCCGAACCGCGGCATGTACTTGGCAACACCTACATCATGCAGCAGTGCGTAGAGGACGACCTGTCGCGGCGTGGAAGACAGCAGGTCCTCGCCGCGCAGCACGTGGGTGACTCCCATCAGCGCGTCATCCACCGGGTTAACCAACGTGTACAGCGGCTGGCCGTTGGCGCGGACTACGACGTAGTCCGGCACGCTGCCCGGCTTGAAGGTGATTTCACCACGGACCAAGTCGTTGAAGGTCACGTCCTCATCCGGCATGCGCACACGAAGCACTGGTTCGCGGCCTTCGGCCTTGAAAGCGGCAATCTGCTCCGCGGTCAGTTCACGGTCGAAGTTGTCGTAGCCCAGCTTTGGGTCGCGGCCGGCGGCCTTGTGGCGCGCTTCGACCTCCTCCGGCGTCGAGTAGGACTCGTACAGGTGTCCCGCCTCGCGAAGCTTGGCAATGACGTCCTGGTAAATGTCGCCGCGCTGCGATTGGCGGTACGGCTCGTGCGGGCCACCCACGTTGACGCCTTCATCCCAATCGATGCCCAGCCAGTCCAGTGCGTCCAGAACCTGGTTGAAGCTTTCCTCGGAATCGCGCTTTGCGTCGGTATCCTCGATACGGAAAATCATCTTGCCACCGGTATGGCGGGCATAGGCCCAGTTGAACAGGGCCGTACGAATCATGCCTACGTGTGGAGTGCCGGTAGGCGATGGGCAGAAACGGACGCGAACAGGAGTGTCTTCGGTCACGGGTGGAATCAGGGAAAGATCAGTCATGATGGTTCCATTCTATGCCTTCGCTCCATCTTGCCGAATTCAAAGCACTAAGGCCCCCGGTCTTTGAAGACCCGGGGCCAGTGCGGTACCACCAAAATGATGATGGCAAGATGGTGGCTTTTCAAGTTTCAACGAAAAAACCACGTTTGTCCAAATCGCGTTATCGGCGGAACACCGAGCGGAGAGTGCCGAGGCCTTCAAGCTCAATCTCAACGATGTCGCCGGCGTTGACAAGACCCACGCCTGCAGGGGTACCGGTCATGATGACATCACCGGGAAGCAGCGTGAAGGCTTCGGAAGCCCGGGCCACGAGTTCGGAAACCGGCCAGATCATGTCCTTGGTGGAACCATCCTGGCGGACCTCGCCATTCAGGCGCGTAGTGATCGCGACGTCATCAGGATCTTCCAGTTCGGTTTCGATCCATGGTCCGAGTGGGCACGAACCATCGAATCCCTTGGCACGAGCCCACTGCGGGTCTGTGCGCTGCGCGTCCCTGGCAGTGAGGTCATTGGCAATCGTGTATCCGAAGATGACATCGCCGGCCTTTTCTGCCGGCACGTCCTTGCAGATACGTCCAATGACGACGGCCAGCTCTCCTTCGAAGGAAACCTCCTGCGAAAACGCCGGGAGGGTCACTGGTTCGCCGTGACCGACCACCGAGGTATTCGGTTTCAGGAACATCAGCGGCTCCGGCGGGACCTCGTTGCCGAGCTCCTTGGCGTGCTCACTGTAGGTTCGGCCGAATCCGACGACCTTGGAACGCGGAATAATCGGCGCTACCAGACGAACGTCGTCAAGCGGGTGAACGGCACCGGTGGTCTTGATGCCTTGGAAGAACGGATCCCCCGCTAGGACGTGAACGTTTTCTCCATCGACAACTCCGTAAAGCGGGTCGCCGTCAACTACAAATCGTGCAATGCGCATAATTCAACCCTATCTCGCTCTGGCCACTGCCTGGCACGCTCAGGCGGCTTACTTGTTGCAGATAAATTCGCTTAGTTCTTCATCACTCATCGTATGGAGCTCAAGGTCCGGGAAACCTGTCGGGTTCTGGCTCTGCCAGCGCCACATGTCACCCACCATCTGCTCAAGTCCGCGCTCGGCCTTCCACCCAAGATCAAGGCGGGCTTTCTCCGGGTCGGCATAGTTCTCAGCAACGTCACCGGCGCGCCGTTCCACAATCTCGTACGGCACAGGGCGCTTCGAGATGCGGGCGAATGCTTCGATGACCTCCAGCACGCTGGACCCGGCACCGGTGCCCAAATTCCAGACGTGGGCGCCAGTTGACTGCTGCAGGTACCCGAGGGCCGACAGGTGTCCTGCCGCTAGATCCATAACGTGGATGTAGTCCCGAACGCCGGTTCCATCGGACGTCGGATAATCACCGCCGAAAACATTGACCTTTTCCCGCACTCCCACGGCAACCTGGGCCACAAACGGCATGAGGTTATTCGGGATGCCTTGCGGATCCTCGCCGATCTCGCCGGATTCGTGGGCTCCTACTGGGTTGAAATATCGCAAGTTGGCGATGGACCAGCGCGGGTCTGACGCCGCCAATTCTTCAAGCATTTCCTCGATATGCAGCTTCGTGCGTCCATAGGGATTGGTGGCGCTGCGAGGCGTTGACTCCAAAAGCGGCAAGGCCGTCGATTCGCCGTAGACAGTCGCGGATGAACTGAAAACGAGTGTCCGGCAATCGACTGCTTCCATCGCATCCAGAAGATTCAGCGTGCCGGTAACGTTGTTGCGGTAGTAGCGCAACGGTTGGGCTACGGACTCCCCCACGGCTTTCAACCCGGCAAAATGGATCACTGCATCCGGACGCAGGGACTCGAAGATCGAGTTCATTGCCGCAGCATCGAGCAAGTCGACGTGGTGAAGCTCCGGTGCCCGTCCGGCTAGCTGCGTAACGCGGCGAATAGACTCCGGCGAGGAATTGCTGAAGTTGTCGATAATGGAAACCCTGTGTCCCTCTTGCAACAGCAGAAGGACGGTGTGCGAGCCAATGTACCCTGCTCCACCGGTAACCAGAACGTGCATGCGAAAAATCCTCACTCAAGACGAATTGCCTGTGCAATTAATATTGCACAGGCAATTCTACTAATTTTTCTAGGCGTTAGGCCAAACGCTCCAGCCAGCCGTGGCGATCTTCGACCGTTCCGCGCTGGATTCCGAGCAGTTCCTCACGGATCGACATCGTGACCTCGCCAGCCTTGGCGTTCTCTTCGCCGATGAGCTCCGTGCCGTTCTTCAGAACGCCAATCGGGGTGATCACGGCGGCGGTTCCGCAGGCGAAGACCTCGGTGATCTCGCCACTGGCAATGCCTTCACGCCATTCATCGAGGGTGATGCGACGTTCCTCGACGTCCATTCCCCGGTCTTTGGCAAGCTGGATCACGGACGAGCGGGTAACGCCTTCGAGGATGGTTCCGGTCAGTGCCGGAGTCACGAGCTTGTTGTCCTTGGTAACGAAGAACACGTTCATGCCGCCAAGTTCTTCAACCGCATTGTCGTTGAATGGATCAAGGAAGAGCACCTGCTTGCATCCGTTGTCCTCGGCTTCAAGCTGGGCAACGAGCGATGCCGCATAGTTTCCGCCGCACTTGGCCGAACCGGTACCGCCCCGGCCTGCACGCGCATAATTCTGGGACACCCAAATAGCCACCGGCTTAAGTTCTCCACCGAAGTAGTTGCCTGCCGGCGATGCGATGACCCGGAAGGAAACTTCGCGCGCTGCACGAACACCCAGGAACGCCTCGGTGGCGATCATGAATGGACGCAGGTAGAGGGCCTCGCCATCACCGGTTGGCACCCAGTCGATATCGGAAGCAACGAGCTTGCGCAGCGACTCCACGAATACGTCCTCGTCGAGCTGGGGCAAAGCCAAGCGTGCTGCCGATTTATTCAGTCGGGCGGCGTTCGCGTGGGGACGGAATGTCCAGACAGAGCCGTCCTCATGACGGTAGGCCTTCAGGCCTTCAAAGATTTCCTGGCCGTAGTGGAGCACAGAGGCAGCAGGATCCAGTGCGATAGGGCCGTATGGTTCGATGCGCGCATCATGCCAGGTACCGCCGTGGCCTTCACCGCTGGCCGACCAGTCAATGACTGCAGTGTGGTCGGTGAAGAAATCCCCGAAGCCCGGGTCGGCAAGAACTTTTGCGCGGTCCGCGGCGCTCTTGCGGTTCGTTGAGAGATTTTCGGTGAATTCCATCTAACCTTGGACTTCCTAATTCATGTACGAGCAACGGGTGTCCCACAAAGTTGCGGAACACCCGTTTGTGGATTAGCTACCGGTTACTCAAAAACCGGAAACTTCCCTTTTAGCTTATGCCAGCAGGGCTACAATTGCATCGCCAATTTCGCTGGTGGTGCGGTGATCGGTCAATTCCTGACGTGAAGTGATCTCTTTTTCGACTGCCCGTTCAACAGCCTTGGACTCTTCAGAGAGTCCCAAATGATCAAGCATCAGCGCGACGGACAGGATCGCTGCGGTCGGATCTGCCTTCTGCTGGCCGGCAATGTCGGGCGCGGAGCCGTGTACAGGTTCGAACATCGACGGGTAGGTCCGCGACATGTTGATGTTGCCGCTGGCCGACAGGCCAATGCCGCCGGTGATTGCGCCGGCCTGGTCCGTCAGGATGTCACCGAAAAGATTGTCTGTGACGATGACATCAAACCGGGCGGGGTCGGTGGTCAAGAAAATCGTCGCAGCGTCCACGTGGAGGTAATCATGGGTGACCTCTGGGAAATCTGCTGCGACCGCTTCAACAGTCCGACGCCACAAGTGGCCAGCATGAACCAAAACGTTGTGCTTGTGAACCAGAGTCACGTGCTTGCGCTCGCGCCGGGAAGCGCGCGCAAAGGCATCACGAACAACGCGTTCCACGCCGTAAGCGGTATTCACCGACACTTCGGTGGCAATTTCGTGCGGGGTGCCCGTACGCACGGAGCCGCCGTTGCCCACGTAGGGGCCTTCGGTGCCTTCGCGCACAACAATGAAATCGATATTGCCCGGATTGGCCAGCGGGCTTTCAATGCCCGGATAAAGCTTCGAGGGACGCAGGTTGACGTAGTGATCCAGCGCAAAGCGAAGCTTCAGCAGCAATTCACGCTCAATCAGCCCCGAAGGAATGCGAGTGTCGCCGGGCGCGGCACCTACCGCACCGAACAAGATGGCATCGTGCTTCTTGAGACTATCCAGGGTCTCCTCTGGCAGAGTTTCACCGGTTTCCAGCCAATGCTCGGCCCCCAACTTGTAGGTGGTCAGATTGATCTCCTTGTCACCACCATTGGTGACAAAGTTCAAGACTTTGACGGCTTCCGCGACGACTTCTGGTCCAATGCCATCCCCAGGGATGACTGCAATTTCAAAAACTTTTCCCATAACACCAAGCCTATCGAATCAAGTCCAACATGTGAGAGCCCGTCTCAAATAGTGAAAAATGTTAGCTTTCCGCTCTTCCGACTTCAGACTCGGGTATGAGGTTTCTCAGCATGGGGGCAACTAAACTTGAATGCGATGCACCGTTCAGGGCATTCGTGGCAACCGTGTGCAACAGCACGTATTCCTATTTCCAGAGGCGTAGTTGATCCTTTCAAACCCGCATCGCCGAATTGATCGGTGGATTCGCGAAAATTCGAGCAAAGTGGATTTTGCAACGGGCCTGACCTACACGCTCTTTTGCCTGCTTTTGACGGCAACCCTCGGGTTCAGCAGTTCGCTATTGACCACCCTTTCGCTAGTTGCCATTTCCTTGATGCAAACCGCACCCTTGATGATGCGCCGTTCCAAGCCATGGCTCGCGACACTCATTGTCACGTCAGGGCATCTGCTGCAGCTGGCCTTTGCAGGGCTTGTCCTGCCCTCGCAGCTATCCGTCCCAATCATGGTCTATACGATGGCAGTCTATGGAAAACGGTGGCAGTCCTTCACCACCTTGGGTTTCGGGTTGCTGGGAGCTTTGTTGGCTACATTCAGCATGTTCAACAGCGCCAACTCGTCCTACGGCTTCTTCACCTTCTTCAGCTTCGACATGATGGTGTCATTCGTCGGGCTGGCCCTGGTCGTTACCGTTTCCTGGACCTTCGGCGACCTTGCGCGTAACCGGCGTCTGACAATGAAAGCGTTGCAGGACCATGCCGCGCGCCTGGAGAATGAACGCATCATCGAACGCGATCTTGCTGCCGCCGATGAACGAAACCATATTGCACGTGAAATGCATGACATCGTAGCCCATTCCTTGTCCGTCATCATCACACAAGCTGATGGCGCCCGCTACGCCGCGGTGAATGACCCGTCAATTGCCATCGACACCCTGAAAACTGTCTCCGATACTGGGCGTGCGTCCCTCCGTGAAATGCGCAGATTACTTGGCGTCCTACGCAAGGACGAGGAAGTCGCAAACCGTCCGTTGCCCACTTTGGCGAACATACCGGATCTTGTCCAGAACGCTGAAACTGCCGGGCTGGACGTTCGTTTCGACTTTGAGGGATCGCCGCGAAAAGAACTGCCAGCAGGCGCTGAACTTACCGCCTACCGGAGCGTCCAGGAGGCACTGACGAACGTAGTCAAGCATGCAGGTCCGAACACCACTGCATCGGTACAGCTCAGTTGGATCTCGCGTGGGTTGGAAATCCGCATTGAAGACAATGGTCGCGGTGCTGGTTCCCTGACTTTCGACGGGCAAGGCTACGGGTTGCAAGGCATGAGCGAACGTGTCGCCCTATACGATGGAACCTGCAGTGCCTCTCCGAGAACAGGTGGAGGATTCACAGTTTCCGTATTCATTCCCTACTCGGAGGACTAACACCCAATGGCATCAGGCAACATAATCAAGGTCGCACTTGTTGACGACCAGTTGCTGGTTCGCAGCGGTTTCCGAATGTTGATTAATTCGCAGCCCGATATGGAAGTCATCGCCGAAGCCGGCAACGGACGCGAAGCGCTGGCAACACCCTCACTGCAGCAAGCAGATGTCATCCTGATGGACGTGCGCATGCCGGAAATGGATGGGATACAGACCACCGAGCGCCTGCTGGACCCAGCCAAGAAAGCCGCGGATGGGCCCAAGGTCATCGTCCTGACGACTTTCGACATGGACGAGTACGCGCTGAGCGCCATCCAAGCAGGAGCCAGCGGTTTTCTTCTCAAGGATGCACCGCCGGAGGAGCTGCTTGAATCCGTCCGCACGGTCAACCGGGGAGATGCTGTCATTGCGCCATCGACGACGCGGCGATTGCTGAATCACATGGCCCCCATCCTGAAGAGGTCCGTAGCGCAGGCCGACAACTCGCTGATGTCGGCGGTGGAGTCGCTGACCCCACGCGAACGTGAGGTCTTCGGACTCATCGCTGAAGGACAGTCCAATCCAGAAATCGCCGAAGGTCTCTTCCTATCGGAAGCCACAGTCAAAACTCACGTCGGCCACATTCTGGCCAAACTCGGTGCACGAGATCGTGTACAAGCTGTCGTCATCGCTTATCAGACCGGAGTAGTCAGCCCGTAAATCGGCACGAAGCGGAAATCGGCCGTGGCGCTATTCCGATCTATCAATCGGAATAGCGCCACGGCCGTTTCAACTCAACGAGCGAAGACTATTTTTCTTCCTCATAGCGAGGAAACACCGGGGCCGGCGCTGGAAGCTCGGTTCCGGGAACCAGTGCTGTTCCATAGTTTTCGAAATTGCGTGCCGACCCTTCGCCCACCGCAAGGACGTTGAGCAGTGAGGTCATGGCTTGGGGAAGCACTGGCTGAAGCAGGATAGCGACCTGGCGGACAATCTCTATCGTCACGTAGAGGACGGTCTCCATGCGAGCCGGATCCGTCTTCTTCAGCTTCCAAGGTTCGTGCTCCGCGAAGTACGCATTGGTATCTCCGAGAACATGCCACACGGCTTCCAAAGCTCTGCTGAATTCTTGGCGGTCGTATGCATCCCGGTTGATCTCCAACAGCTTCGCGGCGGCTCCCAGAATTTCGGTATCAGCTGCCAACAATTCACCGGGCGTCGGCACCAATCCCCCGCAGTTCTTGGCTACCATCGACAGCGAACGCTGTGCAAGATTGCCGAAGTTGTTTGCCAGGTCGCCATTGATACGCGCCACGATGGTCTCGTGGTTGTAGTTTCCGTCGGCGCCAAAAGGTACTTCACGCAAGAAGAAGTACCGAACCTGGTCCAAGCCATACCGGGTGACAAAATCGTCAGGAGAAACGGTGTTGCCCAACGACTTGGACATCTTGACACCATTGTTATGCAGGAAGCCGTGAATCATGACTCGTTTGGGAACCGGCAGATTCGCGGACATCAGGAATGCCGGCCAGTAGATCGCGTGGAATCGCGAGATGTCTTTGCCAATCACATGGACGTCTGCTGGCCAGTATTTCTGGAAGGACGCCGACTCAACATCCGGGAATCCAACGCCGGTCAAGTAGTTCGTCAGGGCGTCGACCCACACGTACATGACGTGCTTTTCGTTGCCTGGTACCGGTATTCCCCAGTCGAATGTCGTGCGTGAAATCGAAAGATCGGTTAGTCCGCCTTCAACGAAACGGACAACTTCATTGAACCTGGAGCGTGGCGCACCGAAGTCGGGATTCGCCTCGTAGTAAGCCAAGAGCTTGTCCTGGTACTTGGACAGTCGGAAGAAATATGATTCCTCCTCTGTCCAAGTAACCTCAGTGTCAGTTTCCGTGGCGTATCGAATTCCGTCTTCTCGCACGTCGGTCTGCTCTTCGGTGTAGAACGCTTCATCCCGCACCGAGTACCAGCCTGCGTACTTATCCAGGTAGATATCGCCATTGGCTTCCATACGCCGCCATAGCTCCTGCGCAGCAGCGTGATGATCTGCATCTGAGGTACGGATAAAACGGTCGTAGCTCGTTCCGAGCTCGTCATTCATTGCCTGGAAGGCATCCGAATTTCGCTGAGCAAGTTGAGCCGGGGTGATCCCTTCCTTTTCCGCGGTCTGCATCATCTTCTGGCCATGCTCATCGGTACCAGTCATGAAAAAGACGTCGAAGCCATCCAAACGCTTGAAGCGTGCCAACGTGTCGGTTGCCACTACTTCATAGGCATGCCCAATATGGGGAGTGCCGTTCGGATAGGAGATTGCAGTTGTCGCGTAAAAGGGTTTCTGCTGAGAAGTCACGATCTAAATTTACCTTAGTCCCGCCGGGAAAGTGGTTTCCGTAAAGCTCCGCGAATGTCACATCAGCCGATCAAGGTAGTCCCAGAATGCTCCACGGAGTGCCCGCCGAATCTTCTGTTGGTCGGTCTTCCACTCCCCTAGCACTTGCGCACAATCTTTCAGCAATGTTCTATCAATTTCCAGAGGCAGCTGAGGCTTATCTGCAAGGAGTTCAAGTACTTCTGCTTGGGTGGTGAGTGCCAGCCATGATTCGGCAACCTTGCCACCGATTTCTTCTGCTGCTGCGAGCTCTTTTTGTTCGTAGGCCGCGATTCCCTGATACCCTTGGCGAGCGGAGCCGCTGGAGTAAACAATTTCTACGTGTGCCATCGGTTCAACTGATTTCAGCTGAGCAACTTTTTGCGCCATCACGGCTGGCGTCGGCACAGGTAGTCCGACAGCAGTAATGCCTTCATTCGAGTCGGACGTAGCTTTGGCAATGCGCGCCGATTTTTCAGAATGGTTCTGGTCCCACTCAATCACTCGGGTGAATGCAGAATCCAAAAGCTGGTGTGGGATCGTCTCAATTGCATCGGCGGTGAGCGCCAAATGTTCGGCGACTGAGGCTACTCCCAATCTACTTTCTGGTTTCGCGACACCAAGAAGCACAACTTTCATGCCAAGGTCTTGCGCCTCTTCAACGGCCTCTGCCAAGTCATCATCGCCCGAGACCAGATAAGCCACAGCAGCGGCATGTGTTCTTGCGACACCAACCAGATCCAAAGCCAGCCTTAGGTCAACACCCTTCTGTTCACCATTGTAAGAAATACGCCCTAACCGAACCTTGACCCCTGCAATAAGCCCAATACGCTTGTGTTGCTCCGTAAATAATCCGTCCTTAGAAGCGTCATACCAGTAAACCCGCAAGTTACTCAGCCCGGAATTCTTCTTGACGGTTTGGACAATCCCCCGTACCAGAGATTCATAGTGGGTTGTAAACGCTGATCGTAAGGTTGTCCCGGCGGCCCGATGTCCACCCAAAGATAATAAGAATCCAGCATCAATGAAAATTGCAGTTTGGCTCGGCATAGTTCGATCGTACTGTAAATACCCACAACAGACTCGGGCTCCTTTTGGAGAATGCGAAAAGTAAGTCGGGCTACACCGACTACGCTTCTCAGACGGTTGCCAGATCATTTGCTTGTCCGTCTTTGCATGGGGCACTTTAGCGAAGAGGTTTTCAAGTTATTTTCTCTAGGAATAGTATCTCCTAGCAATCAGGTGGTACCTGAACCGTCTGTAATTGGGGCTCCCCGCAATTAGTGGACACGTGACCTGCCTCACGCAGCTAGCGCGAGCACAGCTCCACACTCTTCAACCAGCTCCTGCTGGCCGCGCAGCAGTTGTTCAAATTCCACCGGAGGGACCATGCCCAGGCTTGAATGCAGCCGGCGGCGGTTGTAGAAATCCTCTATCCACCAGGCGGCTTTCTGCTTCGCTTCAGCCCGGGTAGCCCAACGGTACCGGTCATAGAATTCGGTCTTCAACGTTGACCAGAATGACTCCTGCATGGCGTTGTCCCAGCACACGCCGGTACGCCCAACGGACTGCAGCAGATCCAGTTCAACCGCCACTTCATGCAGCTGAGCCGAGGTGAATTGAGCGCCGTGGTCCGCGTGGAACACCACCTGACCTGGAATCTGGCCTCGCAAGGGCTTGGCCATGCGCAGCACCCGCTCCACCAGATCGGTGTTGTGCACGCTGTCCATCGCCCAGCCCAGCACCCTGCGGGAGTACCCATCACGTACCGCGCACAAGTACAACCAGCCCTCATTGGTGCGCAGATAAGTAATATCGCTGATCCAGACTTTGTCCACAGCACCTTGGTCCCACTGGCGGTGCACCCGATCCGGCAGATGGTAGGTGTCAACGCCTGGGATCGTGGTCACCGGGGTGAACCTCCTGGGGCTGATCCCTTCAATGCCCTGGCGCAGCATTGAGGCGGCCACCGTCTTTTGATCGGCCGGACTGCCCTCGCGGGCCAGCTGGGCTGCCACCCGTGGCGCACCGTAGGTCTGGTGCGAGTCTTCGAAGACCTTGGCGACCTTCTGATCCCGTTCCCGCTGCGCGGCAGCCCTCGGGGACGGCCCCGTGGTTTGGCGGTGCCGCCAGGCGTAGTAGCCGGATTTGGAAACCTGAAGCAAAGCCGCCATCCGTGTCAGGGCGAAGTCATCCTTCAACGCGTGCATCAGTTCGAACCGTTCGACCGATGTTGCTTCGATGCGAAGAAGGACGCTGCTTTTCCCAGGAAGCGGTTGTCCTCCCGCAGTTCGAAGACTTCCTTGCGCAAGTGCTTGAGTTCCTCGCGTTCGGACTCATCCAGCGCTCCGGTCGGCTCACCGTCCAAGACTCGGCGGGAGCGTTCCTTCTTCACCCAGGTGCCCAGCGTTTGCTCGCCGAGGTTCAACTCCTTGGCGACCGCGCTGATGCTGCGTCCGGTATCGATGACCAGGCCAGCGGCTTCCCTGCGGTACTCCTCGGTGCAGGACCTGCGTTGCTTTTTCATGTTGCTCATTAGTGACATCCTCTCAAAAACTGGGATCGGTTGATCCCGCTTATTCGGGTGTCCACTAATTCAGGCTACCCCCAAGCCAGAGAAAGCTGCCAAGCCTTCCCCGTCACCACCCCGGGAATGAACAGGGCCATCGCTTGGATCCGCCGCAACACCCACAGGCAGATCCTCGCCGCCGTGGAAGGCACCCGCTCCTACGGGGCGACCATCACCCACGCCCTGACCCAGGCCGGCATCACGGTCGTCGAGGTCAAACCCCCACGAAAAAAGGAACGCGCCGGAGTCGGGAAAACCGATGAAATCGACGCCACTGCAGCAACCATGGGGATCCTCTCCGCCGACGTGGAACGCCTGTTACAGCCACGTGGCGAAGGAGTCCGCTCAGCATTGAATATCCTGGTCTCCAGCCGGCAGCGGATCGACTCCCAACGCACCGCCAACCGCAATGCCCTGAACGCACTGGTCCGCAAACTCGACTTAGGAATTGACGCACGCAGGGCCCTGAGTGAACGGCAGGTCCATCAGATCAGCAGCTGGCGGGAACATCCCAGCGACACCGTTGAGCAACGCTACGCCCGCGTTGAGGCCATCCGGCTGGCTACCAGTATCGTGGAGGCTGACCAGCAACTCAAGGCCAACTAGCAGGCCATGAGTGCGCTCGATGAGCAGATGGCGCCGAGCCTGCAGTCGCAGTTCGGGTTCGGTGCTGTGACCGTGGCGTGGATCCTCGTAGCCTACTCGCATCCTGGGCGGGTCCATTCGGAGGCGGCCTTCGCTAATATGGCTGGTGTTGCCCCATTGCAAGCGTCCTCGGGGAACACCACACGTCACCGTTTGAACCGTCGCGGGGATCGGTTGCTGAATCAAGCCGTGGATGTGATCGCTAAATCCCGGATGCACTTTGACAAGGACACGAAGGCGTATGTTGAGAAGCGCACCGCGGAAGGCATGAGTGATCGGGAGATCAAGCGGATCCTCAAACGGTACATCATCAGAAACATTTTCCGGCAGTTACAGCGTCTAATGGGTTGACAGAACCCATAGAAGGGTCACGTAATAGAGATGTCCTGAGAGAGGACACTTTTCACGGATAGGATATTCTGCCGTGTGGCCGATACCAGTCCGAGACAGAAGTCGCCGTCGGAGCAACGCTGTAATGGGTCACACCCTGGCAGGTAGACATTCTTCTGATAAGGCTACCGAGGTGGGCCGGGTAGGCGCCGGCCGCCCAACAACGTAGACAGACACTTCTCGCAAACGACACCTAACGGGTCAGTCTTACTTTGAGTCATGCCCTCATCGGTGGAAAGCCTGGCATCTGCCCTGCCAGCTGATCCCAGATCAGCCACCACAAGACCCAAAGCCTTACATATTTTCGGGTCGCCGCGCTAAAAATAGAGGAACCAGTTCAAATCAAAGGAGTTGGTTCAAGGCTAATATATTGGCTATGAGGCCGAATATTAAATCAGTTCTCTACTAAAGCTCGAAATTGCTCTTTGCGGGAAGAAGTTTGGCAAGAGAGCTGCTAATAAAGGCAGCTGTTCGGATACGATTAGACTCGGTTTCTTTGGTTGATCCGTCGTTGATGACGATACAGTCCTTGTCACGTTTTGCGTTTAGTCGAGCCATCCTCGACCTGCCATCTTCGATGGCCGGATCAATATAGTCATATTTAATTTGCGACGGCACAGCTAGACCGCAAGCCATGGCATAGTTAAAATAGAAAGAACCCGAAATTGCTACGTCAGTTGACTCCCTGAATTGAGCTTCGCGAGTCCTTCTAAATATTTCTGGAAACTCTTCTTCCGCTTTTGCAATCAGGTGTCGATTTAATGCACTAGGGGTATGGAAAAATTTCCTTGAGAAGGTCTTATAGCCCTTCGAACCGAGTGCGATTCTCGCATTTTTGGCTGCAATAGTTGAAGCGTTATCAAACTCAGAAATTTCATCCTGATCCACCATCGCCTTCGAGAAGAATACTTTGGAAACTCCATTACCATAAAAGAAGGAAGAAGGGTCGAGGGGACGGGTCAAGAAAAAATCATCATTAAAATATAAATAGTGTTCGGACAGGCCCTCTATACGGTGAAGGTTTGACTCAATTGCATGGGAGTTAAAATTCGGAAGCCCGGATGAGTCGGGCCATATCTCTGAGTGCGACACGATTTCTATCTTAGGGTTACCCGTGTCCAGCCAGTCTGGAATCTGCCCCGCCGTCACAATCCAAATCTTGCGAATCCAAGGAGCGAACTGTTCTAGCGAGCGTAAGCTGTACTTGAGCTCATCGTGATCTGCAAATCTAGCATCCGAAACAGCATCATTTACATACAGATCCTGATCCAATACATTCAAAGCGGCAGCCTTTTGCGCTTGCCAGACCGGGTCAGCCCCATCCACCCAAGTGTAAACTGCGTCGATTGGAAAATCGACTTCCCAAAGCAAGGGTTTCGCGGCCCTCAAAAGTGCGGCCTCAAACGCTTCTCTCCTAAGTTCTGGATCGGGCAGGACAGTGGCGTGCTCATTCCAGACTGGGGCAATGATTACATTAGTAGTGTTGAGATCTCCCTCTGGATTTTCAGTTTCGGACAGCACCTCGTCACTCTGCCAAAAGTGGATCTGCACCCCCTGTGAAGCGCCGGTCCGAAAATTAGACTTTGGGCTGTATGTCACACGTTCGTAGATCCTGAAAGCAGAGTACTTTGAATGCATCTTTAATTCCCTGATAAGTCTGGGCTGCCCTGCGCTCTTACCATCGTTGCGAATATACTGAAAGTACCAATGGCTAAGCTCGGGAGCATCCTTTAATGAATCAATCAAATTAGACTTATTGCCCGCAGCCATGTGAAATATGTTTGGTTGGTTACTTGGAACCGGGAACGACCAATACTCGAATTTACCCGAATTCAGTATATCTTTAATTAAATTGAATGAACTGGTTCGAACTTGACTGAAATTAATCCTGTTATCGACCCTGAAAAGTATTTGCTCACCATTTGCTGGAAGCATCATAAGGTCGGCGCGAACATTATTTTCGCGAATTCTACGTATCGAGCTTGCCTTTCGGCGCTTTCGGTCTAATTCATCGATTTGGGCTTGTATTTGTCGCCCTACTTTGGCCCCGGCGCGCTTACTTCCCCGTAAAATCCTATTCAACTTGGTCCCCTTGCTTTGATGCTTCATCAACTTACTACCGAAACGACAATTGTCACTTTCCAATGAACGGCTCAGTTGATAATGATATCCCGTTCATCTATCTCGTGGAAAATCCGCTTGTTGGCACAGGGAGCCTCTGGAAAATTTCAACTCAAGTGAGTGTATCGGGTGCCGGTGCAGGTACGAGTTACCGACGGAGACAACTCTAACGCCGGGGCCGCTGTTCTGGTCATGCTCGTTACCGGTGCGCGGTACCCATATGAAGGGGATCAACTGACACAAGGAAGCCCGTTATGTTGTTGACAGTCCCTAAACAGAGGATCGTAGGGACTGTCGGCCGACCAGCCTCGGCATGGTGTCTTGCCCCTGCTTATCCAATGATCCGGGGGCCACTGATGCTGGGAAGGCAGCAGGGTGATTGCTGATGAGGGGCGCGGCACCAAAAAATGGATGCCTGTCGTCACGTGGATGTAAGACTTTGCTACCGACGGTTGGTCGACCGTGAACAAAAAACGAGTTCAAAAGAGCACCAGTCATGAAAACCGACGACATCCAGATCTTCCTCGGCCTCGACGTCGGAAAGACCGACCACTGGGGCTGCGCCCTCACCGCAGACGGCACCAAAATCTGGAACAAAACCCTGCCCAACGACGAAGCCAAACTCACCAAGGTCTACCAGGATCTCAGCGCCCAAGGCGCCGTACTGGCGGTCGTGGACCAGCCAGCCACCATCGGCGCACTGGCCGTCGCGGTCGCCCAGCACCTCGGCATCACCGTGGCCTACCTGCCCGGGCTGACCATGCGACGCATCGCGGACATGTATCCGGGCACGGCCACAACCGACGAAAAGGACTCGTTCATCATCGCTGACGCGGCCCGCACCATGCCGCATACCCTGCGCAGCCTAAAGGTCTCGGACGAGGAAGAAACGGCCTTGGGCATGCTCACCGGCTTCGACCTGGATCTCTCCCGCCAGATCACCCAGACCAGCAACCGGATCCGCGGGCTCTTCACCCAAATCCACCCCTGCCTGGAGCGGGCGGTCGGTCCGTGGCTGGAGCATGATGCGGTGCTCGAAGTCCTCGCCGCCTGGCCCACTCCTGCCCAGTTGCGGCGTGCCGGTAAGGCCAGGATCGATGCGAAGTTGGAGAAGCACGGTGCCCGCCGGCACACCGCCTGGGCCGGCGCCATCCTGGACGCGGTGGATGAGCAAACAGTGGTCGTGGTTGGCACCGCGGCCGCCGGGCTGGTCATTCCCCACCTGGCCCGGCAGCTAATCGCCCTGCATGCCCAGCAGGCCGACGTGGCCACGCATCTTGAAGCCATGGTGGAAGCCCACCCTCTTTGCCTGGTCCTGATTTGCATGCCCGGGGTTGCGGTCAGGACCACTGCGATCTTCATTGCCGAGACCTCCGGCAACACCTTCGTCGGCGCCCCAGCGCTAGCTGTACTGTCCAGGCAGGTTAGTTAGGCGACTGATGGGTGGAATGTTCCCCATCGCGGTATGGGGCCAGTGGTGATTGCACTCATTAATCCACCCCGGCAGAGCTTCCCTGCGCGCGGATTCACCGTCATAGAACCTGGCATACGCCCACCCATCATTCAGCGTCCGATGGAACCGCTCGACCTTGCCATTGATCTGCGGCCGATAGGGCCGGATCCACTTCGGCGCCACACCCAACTGTTGACAGGCATCACGCCAGGCATGGGAGCGGTAGGCCGAGCCGTTATCGCTGAGCACGTTCTCGATGGTGATCTGCCGGGCTGCGAACCATTGCACCGCGCGCTGGAGCACACCGTTGGCGGTGACCGCCTTTTCGTCCTGGTGGATCTCGGCATAGGCGATACACGAGTAGTCATCGATCACGGTATGCACGAACGCCGTGCCCAGCCGCGGGTGTCCGCTGGAGGTCCGCTTCCCGGTGCGGTTCGCGGTGAGCCTCGAATTGCGTCCCCGGCTTGCCGTCCCAGGAACCGGTGTCCGCCGCCGCCGGAGATGCTGCCGAATTTGGTGACATCCACGTCGATCATGGCCCCGGGATAGGGATGTTCGTAGCGGCGGATCCTCTCGCCGGTGACCCGGTCGATATAGCGCAGCCGGTTGATCCGGCACCGCACCAGGACCGCGTGCACGGTCGAAGCGGCCAGCTGCAGCCGATAGGCGATCAGCACCGGTCCCAGGCGCTTGCGCCAGCGCAGGGCCACGATGTTCTTCACCACCGAGGTGGCGGTGCGGTTCGGGCTGGTATGCGGCCGGTTGGAGTTGTCGTTCATTCCCGTCGGGCCGTGCTCGCGGTAGCGCAGTTCCCACCGTCTGGCGGTGGGCCAGGAAACCATGAACAGCTTGGCTGCGGCGGCGACGCTCCATCCTTCCTCGACGATGAGCCGGGCTAGTCGCAAACGTGCTTTGGGGGTCAGTGCTGCGTTAGCGTGGGACATGAAGGTCTCCTGTGTGTGAAGCGGTTTCTTAGACAGCTCCACTCCACCTCAGGAGGCCTTCGTCATCCCATCAATTCAGATCGTGTCGTCGCAGGAATTCAACCAACATCCCTGGACGGTACAACTAGATTGTTTTAATAGTCATAAGCAGCTCTGCGTTTCACAGGTCCGGTGTGTGCCACTCAGTGGTGCACACAGGACTTCCAACGGCGCGAAGCACTGAGTTAGCTTCGATATGAACGCACCTTTCCGCTAAACTTTGCCTTATCTGTTCGAGCCTCTCCGAATTTGGAGAGAAGTCCATAGAAGTCCATAAAGCGGTAAAAACCGCAGAAACTCAAAGAATCTCGGAAACAAAAGACTTCAGACTAATGATGAAACTCTTGACAGAGCTCACCAGCAGGTACAGTTGAGAAAATGAAACTTCGTCATGATCTGTGACACCACATAAGTGTAAGCGTGCTCAAAACAGATTTATCAACCTAGCGCAATAAAGGAACGGAACGACAGGTGCAATATAATTTCCAAGACTCAAACCTTCTGCGAAATCAAATCCTTAAGAATATTATCTCAAGTAGCAACGACTCATTTGAGGTATTATCCGAAGGCAAGAGCGATGCTATCTTAAAAATAAATGAGGTAAAGATTCGATTTACATTTCTCATTGATGAAGAATACATACGAATATTGATGAGTTCAAAAGAGCGCGAATCATCGAGACATCTTCGAAATATCGCCGCTCCGGTTAGCTGGATAAAAAGATCGTCATCCAACTCGTATGTTATATTGAGCGAAAGAAATGTTACGCCTAATCTAGCCGAAGAAATTAATCGACGAATTAATTTCATAATCGAAAGGTCACAGTCTTATTCAGTAGCATCCCCTCAAGGCTCGCTTGACGGTCTGCTGCCGATGTATTGGTGGGATAAAATGTCCAATTTTGGCGACGAAGCTGGCCCTTGGATTGCTTCGAAAATTAGCGGTTCACCAGTCGTAAACATGCGCAACAGCAGTATGAATGTACCAACGCTTATGTCTGTCGGATCAGTCTTTGCACAAATAGAAAATGAAAAAACGGAAGTGTGGGGATCCGGCCTCATCTCCCCCTTGTCTGAAGGCCAGGTCAGAAAGCTTAGGTCATTCGGAGAAATTAAAATTCACGCCCTCCGAGGGAAAGTCAGCGCGAAAGAGATTGAAGAAAAACTTGGCTGGAGAACACCGTCAATATTTGGAGATCCGGCGCTTTTAGTGCCAAAATATTTGCAAACCGTCGAAGACAAGACTCTCAACGATAAAATAGGGTTTGTTCCACACTACGCTCATGAATTCTTAAGAATTAAAAAAGACTCTACAATTCACGCAATTGACGTCACGAAAGATTTAGAATCAGTAGCCCAGGAAATATCGCAAGTCAAATGTATAGTATCGACATCTCTACATGGAATAATTCTGGCTCAAGCCTTCGAGATCCCGTGGGTTTGGTTGCGAATTACCGATAAACCACTTAAAGGCGATGATTTCAAGTTTCAAGATTTCTTTTCCACGCTAGCAGGAAGAAATCCATCAATACACGAATCAACGTCAACCGATCTACAGGAAATCAAAAATATAAGCAAAGAGGCGTCATTGCCGAAGCTTAACATCAACTTGGAAAATCTAGAGAAATCTTTCCCACATCATTTAGTTCCCAATGTTGAAACTGCGGATATATTTGGACAGATAGGAAATGTGTCATCAAATATGAAAAAATGGTCTATCGAATTACTCAAAATGCAAAAGTTTTCAAAACGAGTGAAGAATCTAATTTTCAGTAGCCATAATTTCCATAAAGATTCGTTGAATATTTTACGATCAATCAACTCCTCAATCGGGATTACTTCAAAAGAAGTTGCAAAGCTGCGTGAAGAGAATCAGATCGCTCGGAAAGAGCTACGCACACTTCGAAATGAAGTTTCGTCTACCAAATCTATTGTCGATTCGGTGAGAAAACATGTGCAATCTAATCTATACCAAGAAATCAGAGAAACTCTAGGAGGACGGCAAAAGTCTGCCATAGAGACGATAAATTTTCTAGCAATGAATAATGTGTCATTTGCTCGCTTCGGTGATGGCGAGTTCCGTCTAATGGGTCATGCTGACCAAGATATTTCATTCCAAAATAACTCTGATGAATTGCGTCAGCAGCTAATAAATGTCGTCAACTCCAAGGACGAAAACCTTCTGATAGGTTTTCCGCAAATATATCAAGATACAAATTGGTCATCTTTGTGGGCCGAAATATGGAATGATGTAAAACATCTTGTCCCTAAGGATCGAATATGGGGAAATGCCCATGTCACGCGACCATTTGTTTTTAAGAAGTATGGCTCAGAGGCAGTCGATGCTTGGCGCAGCGTTTGGGAGAACAAATCGATTTGCGTCATAACGGGGAAGTCGTCGAGATTTGAACTCATCCCGGATCTTTTCGACAACGTCTCGTCGGTAAGTCGGCTTGATTCAGTTGACATGGACGCTTTCCATGATATCGAGAGAATTGTTGCTCATGCGGAATTGATGGAAGTCGATATTTTCGTAATCGCGCTTGGTCCAGCTGGGACGGTTCTGGCATATGAACTTGCTAAACGCGGTATTCGAGGACTTGATATTGGCCATCTGTCGGATAGCTATCTGAATGTTTTTCATAATGCAAAACGCCCCGAGTCAAAACCCTTGTCGAAATAGCGTAGATGACTTTTTTGTTTCATTTTTTGTTAGATTAAATACTTCTAATACTTCCTGCTTATAAACAGCTAAACAATACCACCTTAGTTTGCCTTTCGCGCAAAAAATTGAAAATATTAGTTGCATAATGCCTAATTCGGATTTCGCGAATTCAGACAAAATTAGAAGTATCTGTTTCTCTCGGTGTTTATGACTGAATCTTAAACCTCGTCCCAAGCTGTCCGTGGCTTTCGGCGAGATCTCAGTGCCAAACGGCGCCGATTAGCCCGGCGCATTGATCATGAATTCAAAGACTACCGAGACTCGGGAATTTCCGGGTCTCGGTGGCCTTTGACATTTTGGGCATACCGATGCTAACCCGGGTGTTTCATGACGGTTGCAGTCATTTACAGCCAAATAGGGTTTTTGGTAGTGATGTTCTGCCAAATACGTTTAGTCGGTACCACGAGTCCGGCCAGTCGGTGTGAAATTTCGTGACTTCGTGGACACTGAAACTCAGCACTTCGTGGACAGTGGATCTCATGACTTTGTAATCAAGTAGGCGGGGGTGTTTCGCCCCGAGCTTGTCAGAGTGTTTGTGTAAGCCCCTAGTCACGTCGGTTATTCAGGGCTTCGTAACACTCACTTCAAATACGGCTCGATGCGCTCCGGATAGGCCATGGCCAGCTGCTGCAACGCCTGCTTCCAGCCATTCGTCCCGGCCCCTTCCACCAGATGCGACCCGGCGCCGGCCCGTGGGGTGCGGCCCTTCTTCTGCGCATCCTTGAACCGCTCCCTGGCCCGCTTGTCCTCAATAGTGCAGATCGCCAGCCACAGCATCTTCACCGCCGCCGCATCGGACGGGAAGTGCCCCCGGGACTTGGTGACCTTGCGCAGCTGGTAGTTCATTGACTCAATCGCATTCGTCGTGTAAATGACCTTGCGCAGCTCGGGGCCGAACTCCAGGAACGGGGTGAAGCGTTCCCACGCGTTGCGCCACGTGGCCACCGCCGACGGATACTTCGCCCCCAGCGCACTGGCCTCGAAATCATCCAACGCCTTCGCGGCTGATTCGATGCTCGGGGCCGTGTAAATGCTCTTCAACTGGGCGCTGACCGCCTTGCGGTCACCATAGGAAACGAACCGGTTCGCCGCCCGGATCAGGTGCACCACACAGGTCTGCACAGTCGCTTTCGCCCACGTTGCTAAATAGCGTCAGTGGGTAGTGCCGTTCCGACGACCTGGTAGTGCCGTTCCGGATACACGGTAGTGTCTGGGACTCTTTCGTGATGGGCTGACCTGATCGTTGCACAATTCCGTGCGACGATCAGTTCAGAGGAGAACGATCTTGGTGGATTACCAGGCCATCATGTCCTTGCTGTCCAAGGGCAGAACCTAGAGCGAGATCACTGCTTCGGTGTGATGCTCGCATCGCGACGTCGCTTCAGCCAAGCACACCACGGCTTCGGCCAGCATCGTGCCGCAGCGGTTTGTCAACGCTAGCTGAAAATTGACCCCCTACCGCCAATCGAAAATTGACCCCTCCCCACCCAATTTCTTCTATGCCTGCTCAGCGTTGCTCAGCAGATCCCGACGGTTCTTCACCCGGTACGAATCACCAGACAACGACAACACCTCCGCATGATGAACCAAACGATCAATCATCGCCGAGGCAACAACATCATCACCAAAGACCTCACCCCACCGGCCAAAAGGCATATTCGAGGTCACCAGCACCGACCCCTGCTCATAGCGATGAGCAATCAGCTGAAACAGCAAATTCGCGGCCTCCGCATCAAACGGCAGGTAACCCACCTCGTCGATGATCAGCAACTTGTACCGCTTCAGGCGCCGCAGCTCATCGTTCAATTTCCCTGCCTGATGCGCTGCGGCCAGCCGTTGCACCCAGCCCGCAGCTGTCTCAAAAAGCGTCGGGTACCCCTGCTGGCAGGCTTTGACCCCCAGCGCGATGCCCAGATGGGTTTTCCCCACCCCGGGAGGCCCGAGCAGAATCACGTTCTCGGCCTTCGGGACGAACGTGGTCGTGGCCAGATGCGCCAGCACATCACGACGTAGCGAGGGCTGGAAATCACAGTTGAAATCCTCCACCGTCTTCATCGAGGGAAAATGCGCCCCGGCAATCCGCAACGCGGTGCCGCTGGCCTCCCGATCCGCGACCTGACGCTGGAGCACCGCGGCCAGATACTCCTCATGAGACCATCCCTCATCGCGCGCTTGATCGGCCAGCTGCTTCCACGTCCTGCGGATCGTGGGCATCTTGATGGCCCTGGCCAAATGCTCAATCGTTGCTTCCAAAGAACTCATTGCGGCTCTCCTAGAAAGTCCTGGCCGTCCAGGCCGAAGATTTTGTCGTAGTCGGATAGTTCGCGTGACTCAACCACCGGTTCGTTCACGTGGCTGGTGGTAGTACGGCGGATCTTGTTGAACGCCGAACGCAGCGTTGCAGCGACCTGCACATGGTCCGGGTCGGTAATGACCTGGTGCTTGGCCCAGCACCGCGGATGATCAGCCACCACCTGCTGATCGCAGACCCCGATGACCCGATCCATGGTGAGGGTGAAATCAACAAGCCGGCCAATCATCGAAGGGTCCACCGAGTAGTCATTGCGGTCCAGCCTCACGTAGTAGTCCCTGCTCAGCCGCACCCGATGGGTAAACCCGGTGGCCGGAGGCAGCGGCGGCAGGGCCGTCATCGCGGCCAGGTCCGTCGGGAGCCTGTCCAGGGGGCGGCCCTGGATTGAGCGGACCGTGCGCGCATTGGCTTTCGGCAGCCACCCGGACAGCTGCTGGTTGAAATCCTGCGGGGAGTTGAACTTCCTTCCCGGGAGGAAGGAGGTTTCAAAGAACTGGTTGTTGCGTTCTGTTTGCCCCTTGAACTCAGGATCCCGCGGCGGGGCCAGGAGGATCCTGGTCGCCAGCGTCCCGGCAAACGCCGCGGCGATTTCGGTGACTTTTCCCTTGCCGCCGATGGCTGACTCACGGTCCCAGATCAGTGTTTTGGGAACCGCGCCGGCCTTGTTGATCAAGCTCCACATTCCCGCAGTCAGGTCAGGGCCCTGCCGGCTGGGCAGCATCAGCGCGTCGAGCACCCTGGAATAGGACAGCGTCATCACCAACACCGGCAGCATCATCGACTGCCCGAACCCGACGGGAATACGCGGCTCGGGGAACCAAAGGTCCATTTGCGCCGCCTGACCTGGTTCGTGGACCAACCGGTCCGCGGGGTCCACGCTGGTGTATTCCGGTCGGATCAGTGCGACCCGGTTCTTCAGGGTGGAGATCGAATTCGTCCATCCGATCCGTTCGGCGATGACGGTTGCCGGCATGCGCGGGTATTCGCGCAGCAGCTTGCGGATCTCCGGTTCAAAATCATCGGCGATGGAACCACGCGCCGCCCGCTGGTATTTCGGCGGCTCGGTGGCTGCCAAGGCTGAGCGTACGGTATTGCGTGCGATGCCAAGGCGCCGCGAGATCTCTTTGATTGGCACGCCTTCTGCTCGATGCAGTCGACGGATCTCTGCCCACTGTTCCACATTGATCACTCCCTCAGAATGACTGTTGAATGGACCGGGTGGGGTCAATTTTCAAAAGTCGTTCAAGGGTCAGTATTCAGTTAGCGTTGACACGGTTGGCCACTCTCAGCGCCACCGACGCCGAAGACCTGTTCCCGGATCAGCACAAAGCGGTATCCGGGCAGCATGCGGACCCGCAGTTCGCCCAGATCGTCGAGCAGATGAAGCACAATAGGTTCTTCACCCTGCAGCAAAGCTGGGTCAATCAGGTTCATCCCGGGCTTTCCCTCTCATAGAGTAGTGGCTCCGAACCCGCCGCCAGGGTTTGAGCAACTATGAAGTGATCGTCCGGCACTACCAACCAACCAGAATCGCGCTACCGCATTCACGGAATTCAACCTACCAAGTCGCCGGAACATCACTACCAAGAGGCCCTATTTGGCACCCACGTCGCTTCGATTGCCTCCGGGAAGCCAGTGAGCCCGTCGCAGCAGGCAATCAGGACATCCTTGACTCCGCGGTTAGCCAACTGCGCGCAGACCTGGGCCCAGAATTTCGCACCCTCGTTCTCCGTGACCCACAGGCCCAGCACATGCTTGACGCCTTCCACAGTCACGCCGATGGCCATATGCGCGGCCTTGTTCCGCACCTGGTGCCCGTCACGGACCTTGACCACCAGCGCATCCAGATAGAGGATCGGGTAGAACTCTTCCAACGGGCGTTCCTGCCAGGCGGCAACCTCGTCGAGCACTTCGTCGGTGATCTTGCTGATCGTGTCGTGGGACAGCTGGGTGCCGATGGTGGTTTCCAGGTGGTAGGCGATATCCCGCACCGTCATGCCGCCGGCGTAGAGGGAGATGATCATTTCATCCAGGCCGCCGGTGCGGCGCGAGCCCTTGGGCACCAGCGTCGGGGCGAAGGTGCCGGCCCGGTCCCTGGGGATCTGCAGGTCAATATCCCCGGCCACCGTGGACACGGTCTTCGGATAGGAACCGTTGCGGGAGTTCGGCAGGAACCGGCCGTGGGCCTCGCCTTGCTCGTAGCCCAGATGGCTGCTCAGCTCGGATTTCAGGCCGCGTTCGAGGCCGGCACGGATGATCTGTTGGATAAACCCGTCTTTGCCGTCGAGCTGGATTTCTCCGCGGTCGATGAAGCCCATGACCTCGTCGAAGGCCCCGGAGTCCTTGACGGCGTCCATGGATCCGAGGGCAGCGATCTTCTCGGCGATGTCGGAGGCGTTTTTCCTAGTCTCTTTCTATCAATTGACTAGGGCTCTTACACGATCAACCTGACAGGCTCCACTCTCTACTTCGAGCCGTGAATACTGATCCCCAAACTATTTTTGCAGATAATTATTTGAACATGTTCCGCTTTTGAGCGCGGGCTAAGAATACGAGATGACACGCGGGCAGCCCTCGTTCATACCGATGGTACAGAAATTCTCGTCAAGCTCCGGCGTTGTGCGTTCGGACCATTCAGCTTCCGTTTTTTCTTAACAAATATTTGATGGCAATTTGTAAATGGAATTGGCCAGCCCCATGCACTTTAGAGTTATGCGAGGTCACCACTTCTTTTCAAATCACCCGTTACGGACAGGGCGAGCTCAGCGCTGACCACCACCATGAGATTCGCCGCCGCACAGCCATTCGCCAGCGCCGTGGCCAAGAACCATATCATAGGATTCCTCATTTCCCTGACTTACCGACCTCTGCGACGCACCATCAACCGAGCCCAGAAACTCGACTACCGCGACTGCTATGAACACGCCATTCAAGTCGTCGTGCGTTGCGGCTACTTGCGCTCCCATGAACTGGATTCCATTCAGATCGGGGAGGGGCTCTGACTATGCAACGCAAGGATCCACAATAATCCCACGAGCACCAACACCGAAGCCAGGAAAGATAAGCTGAGCAAAAGGCAAACAGAGATCACCCGGCTGAAAAATCTGCTGGCAGCCAATGAATATAAACTCACTGCCACGCGGTCTGCAATGGAGAATAAGGGAAAATCACACATACTCATGAAGCAAATCAGAATAGGTTCGGTCTCCGAATGGCAGCTGGGGATCATTCCCATTATCAGTTTCGACGTCATTCGAAAACTATTGTGCTGAAGATTTCAGCTACTGTCATAACCTCGATATTTTCATCGTGGCATACACCTGCACATTGGTTAAAGAGTATTGACAAAAACCATTACTATAAAGCCAGCTCCAAACTACGACGATTGTAGATTGGAGCTGGCTTCTCTACTTAATTTATCAGCTTACTCAGATGTTAATCCGCAAGGTTGATCTCGCGAGCAACGCTCGCCCCAATCGCCGCACCCACAATGTCCAGCACGCCTTGCGGCAACGCGGAATCTATGTTAATGACGGCCAATGCCTCCGCGCGCGATTCATCTCGCGACACCTGCATACCGGCGATGTTGATACCCTGCTCACCCAACACGTTGCCCAAGGCACCGACGATGCCAGGACGGTCAGAGTAGCGGACAACAATCATGTGATCGGAGATCGGAATTTCGATTTCGTGCCCATTGATCCCAACGAGCTTCTCAATCTGCTTCGGACCAGTCAAGGTTCCCGCTACCGCCAGCTGGGCACCTTCATTGCTTGAGCCCTTGATGGTCAGCTGGTTTCGGTATTCAGGTGAATCAGTGGTCTTGATCAGACGCGTTGCCACACCGCGCTGCTCTGCCAGTACCGGGGCATTGACGTAGGAGACCTGGTCGGAAACTACATCCATGAAGACGCCCTTGAGCGCGGACAGTTCCAGAGCCTTGACATCCAACTCGGCAATTTCACCAGCGACAACCACGTCAATGCTGGTCAACGATCCGGTGGTCAGTGCGTTGAAGATGCGGCCAAGCTTCTCGATCAGCGGGATGCCCGGACGGACATTCTCGTCGATCACGCCGCCAGCGACGTTCACAGCGTCCGGCACGAGTTCACCAGCCAGAGCCAGGCGTACAGACTTCGCAACCGATACGCCGGCCTTTTCCTGGGCTTCGTCGGTAGATGCACCCAGGTGCGGGGTGACGGTGACGTTGTCGAATTCGAAGAACGGCAGGTCGGTGCTTGGCTCGCTGACGAAGACGTCAATACCGGCACCGGCAATCTCTTCGTTCTTGAGTGCTTCATACAACGCGTCCTCGTCAACTAGTCCACCACGGGCTACGTTGACTACGTAGGCGGTGTTCTTCATCTTGGAGAACGCATCCTTGCCGAGCATGCCCAAGGTTTCTGGGGTCTTCGGCATGTGGATGGTGATGAAGTCCGCTTGCGCCAGAAGCTCGTCAAGGGTCACCAAGGTTACTCCGAGCTGGGAGGCTCGTGCCGGAGTCACATACGGGTCATAGGCAATGATGTCCATCCCGAAGCCTTGCAGACGGGCTGCAACCAGTGCGCCGATGCGGCCCAGGCCGATGATTCCGGCTTTCTTCTCGAACAGTTCCACACCGGTGAACGAGCTGCGCTTCCATGCTCCACCCTTGAGCGAGGCATTTGCAGCCGGAATACGGCGAGCCAGCGATACGATGTGACCGACAGTGAGTTCGGCGGCCGAGATGATGTTCGAGGTCGGTGCGTTCACGACCATGACGCCGGCCTGGGTAGCCGCCTTGATGTCTACGTTGTCCAATCCGACTCCGGCACGGGCAATGACCTTCAGGTTCTTTGCCGCCGCGATGGCTTCGGCATCAACCTGGGTAGCCGAGCGGACGAGAATGGCATCGACATCGGCGATGGCTTCGAGCAGCTGGGAGCGGTCCGCTCCGTCGGTCTGACGAATTTCAAAGTCGGGACCGAGCGCCGCGACGGTTGCAGGCGAGAGCTGTTCGGCCAGAAGTACGATTGGTTTGTTGTCAGACACGGGTGTGGCACCTTTGCGATTTCATTGGGCTGGTGGCTTGCATGGAGCACTTCCTGAAAGAGCTCCGCTAATCAGACTAACCCGTCGCAAGAGGCGTTTTGCCTTGAATTCCCGCATGTTACGAAGCTAATCGTGAACTTTGTGAAAATTTTCACTTAGTGGCGGGACTTGAAAGTCCGGCGCGCTTGACGCATGGTCATTTTTGGACTTTGAAGAATTCTGCACGGCTACACGATGCGCCAAGAAGTGGTGGCCCCGCATTTCTGGGTAATGCGGAGCCACCATCTCTTGCTCCGGGGGAAACCAGCAAGAGCTCTCAGGAAAGTATTTGTTGAGTGATAGGAAATCAGTACGCTCCTTGCGGACGGATCATGGCTTTGAAGGTGTGCCACATGATGACCAGGTCACCAATGACAGACCAATTCTCCACGTAGTAAAGGTCAAGCCGAACGCTGTCTTCCCAGCTAAGGTCACTTCGACCATTGACCTGCCAGAGCCCGGTGAGGCCTGGCTTGATCAAGAGCCTGCGATAAATATGCCGCTCGTAAACGTCGACTTCGCTTCGTAATGGCGGGCGCGGGCCAACCAACGACATCTCTCCACGCAGAACGTTGTAAATCTGTGGCAATTCGTCTAGGGACATCTTGCGAAGCACCCTACCAATTTTTGTGACTCGGGGATCGGTCTTCAGTTTGAAGAGCGGCCCCGCTCCTTCGTTAGCATCCTGCAATTCCGTCAGCCGTTGCTCGGCATCAACAACCATGGTGCGGAATTTGTACATGACAAATTCCTTGCCATCTTTACCGACACGTGTTTGGCGAAAAATTACCGGACCTGGTGAATCCAGACGTACAGCTAACGCGAGTGCTCCGAAAAGTGGGGACAGAAGAATCAAAGCAGCGGCGGAAAGGATGACATCCAAGGCCCGCTTGATCCAGACTCTGGCGCCGGTAAATGCGGGTGGTTCGACATGCATCAGCGGTAGACCCTCAACTGGGCGAACTTTGATTCGTGGCCCAGCAACATTCGTAAGGCTCGATGCGAGGATCAATTCTGTTCCCGAGCTTTCAAGTTCCCAGCTCAACTGCTTGATCGAGTCTCCGCCTGCGTTCAGTGTCCCGGCGATCATGACGGCATCAGCATCGTGCAAGGCTAAGAGATCCTGCAAGTCCTCCACTTGATGGCTAACTGGTACGTCGCGCAAAGCTAGTGCCGAGCCGGTGTCTTCGATGGCCGCCACGACGGTATACATGGACGAAGTTTTTTTCTGAATCTGGTTGTCTATGTATTTTATGTCCTGGGCCGCACCGATGACCACGACACGAGACAGAGTAGAACCCTCCCTTGCCCTGGCGTGCAATATACGCCGTAGCACCCAACGGGCCACCAGCATAGCCAGCGTTCCGGGCAGAACACCGGCGAGGATTATCTCTCGCGGAATCATTCCGTCGGTCATAACAACTGCAATGGCCCCCAGACCTGCAGTTAGGACTCCTGCACCGAGCACTCGCTTGTATTCTTCCGACCCCACACCAAGCACTTGGTTTTCTCGGGCTCCCTTGAAATTCAATGCTAAGAACCAGACCAAAATGAAAGCGAGGCCCACAACCTCTGTCCCGATGGCTCGGCTGCCCGAGGCGGAGAGTAGTCCGGCAAGAACCCAACATGTGGCCAGCACAAAATCAGTCCCGGCGAGGAAAGCTATCCAGCGTCGCCGCCGTAGCTTTGCACTTGGAATCTTTGCCTGATTACTTGCTGACTGCACCGTCTGCCACGGCATTTTTACCGTCGTAGTATGCGATATCTCAGGTTCCCCAACCCAAGTAGCCATATTTTCCACTCCCCTGTGGATCGACTTTCTAAAAGTTCATCTCAGGTACGGGGGCGCACGAAACAATGGCGTTGGATAGCTCCTTGAACGGTTACCCCCAAAATAACCCGAACTCGACTTCATGTTATTAATCAGTTGGCTTAGGTTCACGAGTAGTTCATACGCAATTTGTCTAGGTTACTCGGGAAGCAATGCCCGCAGGCTACCTGCCTTACCGCTATGAATACCTATGGGCTACTCGTTCAGCTCTTGGCCCAAGTTCACCAGCTGCATGAGCTCCTTACGTTCCTCAACGCCCAACTTTCTGAAAGTTCGATAGACGTGGCCCTCGACAGTTCGAGTAGACAAGTTCATTGAGATCGAGATCTGCCGATTGCTCATTCCCGCAGCTACTTGTCGAGCAATTTCCAGTTCACGTTCTGAAAGCCCCCTGGCATTTAGGGCTTCGACGACGATTGGCACGTTTCGATTCTCCGGATGCTGTGCATAGAAATATCGTCGGGCACTGATCCTTTCCTGTTCGCCGGCCGAGGCGGAGAGTAGTACGCAGGCCCACGCAGTTGATTCAACAGCCGGGACGTCACTGTTCTGAGTTGATACCACGACCTTAAGCTGCTGTTCGTTGCCGCTAACCGCGGCATCGAGAATGAGTGCTTTCCCCAGATGCCTCCCGTAGGTCAGCCGCTTCCCCAAGTGAGCGACAGACCCTATAGCGGAATGGGCGGCCCTCCGCGCGTCGACCGAAAAGTTTCTATAGATATGCCACAGTCCTTGAAGCGCAATCTCCGGTTCCAACTCATAGGAAACTTGTTGGACCACCGATGCCAGTTCTGCAGGGTTCTGCTGGTGTTCGACCAAAGCGCGCAACCGTGAATGATTTCTGAACAGTGGTGGTTCCGACCCAAGGATGTCGTCCACCTTCCGAAGATGAATTTTGAAGCTAGAATCCCTCGCCAGTGCCGGCGACCGTAGCATTGCCTGAGTGGCACAGTAGTTGCTCAATTGCACGTTTCCGGAAATTGAGTAGTCGATTGACGCGTGTTTGAAGAGGATGTAGCTCTCCGAGATTCTGTTCTCATTATCTGCACGCATTGCCAAGAACATCGATTCGAGCGCAGAGATGGTGCGAACAGCAGCTACGCCACGATACTCCAGTATTCGCCCTGTCTGTGGGGTCCATGCTGCGTCTCGCTCAAGTGTGCTCGCAACGGTGACCGTTGCGAGCAACCGCATTTTCACCGCACCAGATGTGATGCTGTCGGCTCTGGTCAACGCACGTTGAACTGGCTCGTCGCTGAAATGCAGCAGTAACTGTTCTAAGCCGGCGATGACTGCACAAGTAAGCACGTCGTCTGCAACCCGATCATCGAGGAAGCCCAGCAAGTTTTCACGTCGTATTGCATCGTTTTCATTGGAGCTCAATAGCCCAGCCACACGGATCCTTTGGCCTATTTGCTCGCCATCCGCAGGACCAAGAATACTAACCATGGCATCCCAGCATTCGATAGCTCGTTCGACGTCCTTGGTTCCTGTACCAGCGAGAGTTAACACCGTCAACCAGATACTGCTCATCTGATTGAGTTCTCCGAGGCATAGTCCAGTCACGTCGGTATTCTCTAAGAGATGCAAGACTTCTACATGTCGTCCGCATTCTGCAGCAGCCCTCACAACTTGAAGTTCACGCTCTATCGATGCATCCTGACCGGTGTGTTCACGGTCCAGTTCTAGAGCGAGGAGGTAATCGCAGCGGTCATTTGCTTGTTCAATTGCTGCTGTCAGTACCGCTTCGTCCATCGCAACGGCGATACTGGCACGCCACCAGGCACCCTGCCATATGTCGGGCTCGTTCAATAGTGTATTCCACCGGTTATACACGTGATGCGATTCCTTCTGCGGGCAAAACATCCTGATCGAATTCACGAGAATAGATGAACCCAGTCGAACTGTCCTCGAGGGGTCAATCACGATGACACCGCTGTTCAACAAAAAGTTGAAGGCTTCCGCATCTAACTGCTGGCATTGCAAGATGGGAATCCCGCCGGAGAGTCCGGCACCGATGAGAAGTTCGCGATCTTTTACGCTGAGCCCTGAAATCATCAACCAAGCTTGTTCAAGCAACGACTCATCATTTTCCAGAATCTCTGCATCAACCGCCACCAGCCCAGCAATACTCGTATATCCTTCCTTGGCAATCAGACGCTCGATGCAAAGCGAAATCAGGTCATGGATCCCACCCGACGCGGAGTGGATGACCTCAATGCTCCCTCTGGTCAATTCCATGCCAAGAACGTCCTGAAGGTGTTGGGAGGTACGTAACAGCGGTAGAACTTGTAGCTCCAATACCGGGAGAGCTCCTAGAGCTTGAAGCGGTTCTAAATTCGCTAGATTATCGACTCTCTCCGAAAAGACCAAGACAAGCTCGGTTCCATGCCCTTGAACAATTTGGCATAGAACATAGGCCGATTCGGGGTCTAAGTACTGAGCATCGTCAACGATGAGAAGAGTTCTCTGGTTTGGTCCCCGTTTGTTCTGTTCAAACGCTTGTTCAACACAACGAATGACATCGATGTATCCATCGCTCTCGTACTGTCGGTCAAGGAGGGAAAGCAACGATCCAAAGGGTATGTTTTGGTGTTCCTTCCCTGCCCGAATGCGCATGGTCGCACGCCGACTTTCAGGATCCGCGGATAGCTGCTCCAGCGCGCTCATGAGATGGGCTACGCCAGACCCCAAATACCCTTGGACCGCGATGACTGGCAAGGTCAGTTCCTCGAGCTCGGCAAGCACTGTTTGAGCCTCGGGTACGCGCGTGGCATTGGACGAATGTGTATTCACTTCGCCGCTCCTTAACCCATCGAAGGGTCTATGAAAGTCGCGAGTTCACGGCGGCTGGACAGGCCAAGCTTAGCCAGAATTTGATAGACGTGCCCTTCCACCGTACGGACTGAGATTCTGCACTCCGTTGCAATCTCTCGATTCCGGCGTCCCGCCGCCGCCAACGCGGCAATCGTCCTTTCTCGTTTGGTCAGCGTTCTTGCCCAGGCGAAAAGATCGACGCTCGGCTCGCTCAACCCTTGGGCGAGAGCAGCCTCAGGTGAATCCGCTGGCTTCATGAGTGCACGGCGCACCCTAGATTTGTCGATCGTGGCTAGCCCTACCTGCCGGCTGGACCACGTTTCGAGTTGAAAGTAGAAACCCCGCTCGGCCAGATTGATCCGTGCTGCCATTTCTTGGCCCGTATCCGCTGAGTTCATCGCCTGCGATAGACAGGCCAAGGCTGCACGCGTTTCGGAAAAGTCATCACCAACGATTGAAGCGAATATGTCTGCAGAAAATTCTTCACCTGTGACGGTAGCGACTAACGAAAGGTCGATTGCTGTCAGCTGATCTCCAAGTATTAGCGCACTGTAACTGAGCTCCCGCAATGGGAGGCAACGCGGCATGGTTTCGGAAAACCGCATCAATGACCGACATGAAAGCTGAGCTACCTGCAAAGTCGCGTGGTTGACGATTGCCGGTCGGGTGAGCTGCTGGAGTTCAGCGCCCGCCCAGTGCTGCCCGTGACTCAGTGCAATGGTTGCTTCGGCACATCTGATCAACGGACCAGCACCCTTTGCCATTGGGCCGTCCTGAAGGACGCGAATCATCGATTGAAGGTAGTCATCGTCGTGTTGCTGCCCTGACCCTAGCGCATGTACCAGCGTGAAATACGTCGCGTAATGTTCAGCAGTTTCGTCAACGAGCGGGAGATTTCGCACATGGCCGCTGAAGGAAACGGCCACGGTATCCTCTTTCAACCTCGTGGCCAGCTCCATTGCAACGTAGGTAATAGGTGCCACAAGCAACCGGTGCCGAAGATCGAACTTGTTCTGGTTCAAAGTTTCGAATTGGTTTATGCTCCACGAAAGCAGACGTTTAGCCTCCGTATTCCGTCCAGTTTCAGAGAGTGCGTGAGCCACGCACAGCATGCCCAACAATCGCAGGGATTCATCAGACCACGAGGCATCAAGAAGTCCTAGGACTTCTTGATGGGAAAGCACCCATGGCCCTCCGCGGTCTAACGGCACTCCCCGCCGAATTTCGAGGTATCGAGTCAAGACTGTCGTTTGCAGGTGCAAACCACTACCGATGCAGGTACCGGTACGAGACACCTCCAGTGCGCGGATGGATCGATATGCACTGTCAAGATCGCCTACGGCTTCATGCGCTGCCCAGACTTCTCGAGCTTTTAGCTCCGCTTGACCTTGCGCGGATTGAGGGCACCCTCCTACGGACTTCAACGAGTCAAGCCTCGGCTGAACTGCTTCTAAGGGCTTCTTAGGCACCAAAGAAGCCATTTCGTGAACCCGGAAGTGTTGAACATTCGATTCCTCTTCGTGTTGGCCGCTCCCAGACAAATCAAATGCCACCGTACTGGTGAGGCGTCCACGGCTCCGCATGGACTTGCGAGGATTCGCGCGGTCCGTTGGTTGTTCTTGTCCCGCCCACTGCGTTTTCGCCTCGCGACTCTCAGAGATACGAATCATCCCCCCTACAGAACCAAGTGAGTCTCTCTCAGACTCAATGAGTTTTTGGTCAGCGCTAAGCTCCCACAGCGGACCTTCTTTGACTAGCATCCCCCTACGCAGGTCGGCTTTAATCTGCGTTTCCAGACACTTCAGTTCGCCACGGGTAGCCGTCCAATAGTGTGAAGCAACTGAAGGGGCAAATTCATGGCCCAGTCGTTTAATCAAATACTGATTGAACTGCGAACGAGTAAGAATCAGATTGCTCATCACGCTAAGCTGTCGTTTGTGTAACAAGCCATACACAGGATGCGGCAGGTCTTCTAGATGGCGAGCCAGTAGAATCATCCTGAGCAAACCAGCGCTAGCCAATTGCACCAGCATCTGGGCGCTGCGAGCATCAAGGAAATCTGCGTGGTCAATCACGATGACGGGAGGTTCCTGACATATTTTGCCTAGCTTCCGTTTGATGGCTAGAAACACAGCAACGTCAGAAGAAGTGTCAACGATTTCGGGGCCTCGCAGCAGATATAGCAACGCCCCGTAGTCTATTGCCCGCGAATACGAGCTGCACGAAATATCTAGGACCTTTGATGCCCCATAGCGCGAATGCAACAGAGTGCTGAGGTGCGCCCCATAGTCGGACTCGTCTCCACGTTGCACGACCGTGCCAAAGAGAGCCGGCGTTGCTATTGCACGCTCGATTTCTCTCCACAAACGATCATCATAAACACGCACATCGCCGACCTCAGCGGACGCTTCCAACAGACTCCCCAGAGCGTCGTATGTACGTGAAGGCTCCCCAAAATTCTTTCTGATTAACACGATATTCCCCCAAACAGCACTGCTGCCGTCACGGCTGTGAAGGATCTTCCCCAAGATCCCTACTCACAGTGAGTCCTTTCACCCTAGTTCGAGCACGCTTGAAAGTCCACCATTCGGCGAAACTCATTAAAAGTGCTCGCGAAACGGTATCCGTGCCTCAGCTAAAAAAATGCACGCCAAACCCTACCGCCGATCGAGTACTCCTGATGTTCTAGACCGATGGGATACGGGTTATCAATGAGCGCTCGAAAAGAGATCACACGTAAGGAAGCTCGGGCCAACGCCAAGGCCACCAAAAGGACAAAGGTGTCATCCTGGACCGGCTGGTCGCCGAGGTCGGCTGGTCCAGGGCCAACGCCCGCCGCCGCCTATCCGCAGCACTGAAGGCCCCGAAGAAGACCGAACCGGCCCGCCTGCGCAGGCGTCGGCCGCCGAAATACGGGTATGACACCCTCAAGGTTCTGATCCGCGTCTGGAACACCGCAGGCCAGCCCTGCGGTAAATACCTGGCCCCGATCATGGAACCGACCTTGAACAACATGGAACGCTTCGCCAGCTTCGGCCCCGAGGCCCGCCGATACACCCCTCACGTGCGCGAACAGCTGCTGGCCATGAGCCCGGCGACCATCGACCGGATTCTCAAACCCACCAAGGCGGCCATGGACCCGGTGGGTCAGTCCTCCACCAAGTCCCGCACCACCCGGCTGACCGAGTTGATCCCGTTGATGACCAGGGTTCCGGCACTCGACCAGCAGCCCGGGCTGATCGCCGTGGATACCGTGGCCCACTGCGGGCACACCCTCAAAGGTGAACATGCCTTCACCCTCACCGCCACGGACATATTCACCGGATGGACCGTGAACCGGACTATCAAGAACAAGGCCTCCAAATGGATCGTTGAGGCCTTCGACCACATCAGCAACCAGTTTCCCTACCCGATAGATCATCTTCACTCGGACAACGGCTCCGAATTCCTCAACGAGGGTTTGTACCAGTGGACGCAGCACCACGGGCTGGTACGTTCAAGGTCCCGGCCCAATCATTCGAACGATAACCCGTGGGCCGAGCAGAAGAATGCGGATGTGGTGCGGCGCAGTGCCTTCCGCTACCGGTATGACACGACCGCCGAGCTGGAACTGCTCAACGAGCTGTGGGAGGCGGTGAACCTGCGCAAGAACCTGTTCCTGCCCACGAAGAAAGCCGTCGGGTACCGGCGGACTACGTCGGGCCGGTACGTGCGCACCTATGACGCGCCGCGCACCCCGGCGCAACGCGTGCTGGACACCGGGATCCTGCTCCCGCCAGAACGGGCCGCACTACGGCGGCTGTATGAGACGGTGGATTTGGCCTCGCTGACCCGCAGGATCGGTGAGGTGCAGGCGCAGCTGATCCGGTGCGCGGCGGCGAAGAGCCGTTCCCAGGCATCGGGTGCCGCCTAAGTTTTGGCGTGCAGTTTTGGATGAGGCACGCAGAGAGATTTGGCTAGCATATTGACATGAGGCACTGTGCCATTGAGCCTTTCTAATGATTCTGAGATCTTTAAGCTATTCAGTCAAGATTCGATTTGAACATTCTTAAATTCCACCGGCAATCCGGCATTTATCAAAGCCAAAAGTGAAATAAATCCATGTAGGGATACTGGCGCCGTCAACTTCATGTTGCGCCCCTTACTCGGAAAACTGATCTCTAAGAAATCACCAGACATCTGCAGGTCCACCTGCAGCCATTCACTCGCATCGATTTGTCCGATGTGAATTGAATTTAACTTCAGTGGAGCCTCATCGGAAGCCTTCCACAGCGATACATCACCCGTTGATTCAATCTGCAGATGAATGCCCTGCTTTTGTGACGCCTCGAAAGCGCGATAGGGCCGATCGTCGAGCAGACCGAAAGCGAAACCAGCAATCCGCTTCTCATTCGTGGCTTCTGGCCACCGCAACTGGAAACGCACCGCTTTGGTCCCTTCAATAAGCGGTGAGAGCGATCCAAGCACATAGCTAGACTTTCGTATTCCGGAGAAACACAATGCTCCATCAGCCATGCGGAGCTCCGGTTGCGCGGTCCATGTCAACGCATCGGGCAGGTCCCCTGGAGAGCGAAGCCCTGAGCGGAAGGTATCCGTACTAATTGAGACATCGCGCGACGAGCGACTGATGTAGGGGTAACCGGAGGCCATCAGCCCCGCGATACCAGCGTTCAGCGTGCGTTCGCGTTGCCACAAGGTATGGATTTCCCAGCAGATCACTGGCTTGCCGAATGACGCAACCAAGGAAAGCTGCCCGTCGGAGGCGGAATCGTGGATTCCCAGTAGATCAAATCGTTCTTGAAGCTGGGGGATTAACTCGAAGGCTTCCGGTGCGAAATACCCCCAGGTTAAGTACCCCCGCTCATGGGCCAGCACATATCCCTCAGCGGTGCAGTTCTGTTTCCACACCATCCGCGAGGTTGCCGCTTCGACGCTGTCCATGAGATCAAGAAGGGAACTTGTGTTCTGTCCCGTCTTGTCCTCGATGAAGAGGAAGACATTACGGGGAATCCGGTCCAGCACATCCTGAAGCCGAGGGATCGGTTCGGTACCGGCACGTGGTCCAAGCCACTCCCGAGCGTCGTTGCGGATCATGTCTAGCTCTGCATAAGTCAGGTCCGCGATATTCTTGTCCACACCGGTCATGCGCCGCAGGTTCGCATCATGGTGGCAGATAAACACCCCATCGAGCGTACGGTGAACGGAAATCTCGATAGCTCTCGCTCCGGCCTCAACAGAATTCTGGTAGGCGGCCAGCGTGTGCTCAGTCCAAGTGTCTCCAGACCCTCGATGTGCGATGACGAAGCTTTCCTCATTAACAAAGTCTTGAACCGTTTTTGCTTGGTCCGTATTGCGAAACAGCGGTGCGGCCGGACTGCATCCGGCCAACACCACCGTCCCGACAAGCCCCAGAAAGGCTCTTCTGGTGTAATTCAGCGCTTCTACTTTCCGATTCTCCATGACCACCCCAGACTTGGAAACGGATGTGAACGGTTTTATCTCACTCAGGCCTCACGACCAGTAGGTCATCGAGGGAACCGACGATCGGCGCATTGGTCGTGCTTCCGGACAAATACATACGAAGGCCCAGTCCCGCGGCGTTTTGCAGCGACGCGGTGGAGTCCTGAACAGAGAGTTGCCAGGCCGAAGGCTCGGCGGCTCCGTCTTTCCAGATCTTCGCACTCAGTGTCGTGGGGCTGGCACCGACCGCGGAAACCTTGAGATTCAGCTTCTGTCCTGCCTGATATCCCAAGGAAGACATGGAAGTCGAGGTCAGAATACTTTCGGTGCCATCAACTGACCTGCACAGGAAAAGCGTCACGCCTCCTGAACTGGACATCTGTATCTTGAGCGCGTACTGGTTGGCGTTGCTGAGATAGCGCGGCGACAACCAGACATAGACTCCTGAACCCGTCGGTTGCTTGTCCAGAGAAAGACTCACCGAGGCCTCTGCATCCAATAAGTTCACAGTGGGCAGGTACACAGCGGGCCCCGATCCAGCGTTGGCCGCCAGGATCTTTCCCTCTCCACCTGTGACGAATGCGGTAGAGGCAGCCCCTGTGCGGCTCCATGGCCCACCGATATCAGCCGTGCCCCAACCTCCGGTTGCATTGCGTTCGAATGCGTCCTTGGCTAAAGGACCGGCAGGCGCGTTCACGGTGATCGTGTCGGAGACGGAATCACTGGCGCCATCCGGGTCTTCCACCGTAAGCGTCACTTCGTAATCTCCGGCTTCAGCATAGTCATGCTCAACCGATGATCCGCTGCCGTTGATAGTTCCGTCGCCGAAGTCCCACGAGTAGCTCAATTCATCATCGTCAGGATCGGTGCTTCCTGTCGCATCCAGCGTGACCGACAGGTCTTTGATCTCCGCGAAGAAAGATGCCTCCGGCGCCCGGTTGGGCACTGGCGGGTCCGTCACAGTCACCTGCTTCGTTGCCGTCTTGCTGGCTCCGGCATTGTCAGTGACCGTCAGCGTGACCGTGTAGTCACCTGCCACATCATAGCTGTGCTCAGCGCTGATTGAGCTGCTTGTACCCCCATCACCGAAGTCCCAGGCATATGAAACAATGCTTCCGTCTGGGTCTTCTGAGGCAGCAGCATCCACGGTCAAGGTCAGGTCGCTGGCCTGTGTAGTGAACACCGCAGTCGGCGAAATATTGGCCGTGGCTCCGGTTCCGGCGCGATAGTGGTTCTCAATCACTGATTCCGGCAGCTGCTCGCCGTAAAGCGATACTTCATCAACTAATCCGGCGAATCCGGAGGACGGAGCCGAGGTCCAGCCGGACATCCGGTCGGAGCCTAGCCGCCAATAGCCGTCCAATTCGAGGGCCGATTTGGTCGAAGCACGCGAGGCAACCTCTTCGCCATCCACGTAAAGGCGCATACCATCGGGCCCCAGCGTCGAGACTACCTGATGCCATTTGTTATCCGTGTAGCTCTTGGATGAGCTAATCACTCGCTTGGTACCCCGTTCGGTGACTCCGAAGCTGATCCGTCCATTGTTATTGATATAGGTTACCCGGTCATGTTCAGTGGAGTTGCCGGTGATGGCGTTGCCGTAGCCGATCAAACGGCCGCGCTGCGTTGAGCTGGCTTTGAACCACAGTTCGCTACTGAATTCATTGGTTCGCACCGATCGCACCGGATTGCTCGCTGTTCCACTGCCCAGCTGCACTGCGGTGCCGTTGGCCCCGCTGATTGTCGGCCCCGCGACCAAGGTCGCATTGCCGGTCAAACTGAAGTCGGAATTACCGGCCAGGTCGGCAACGCCGGATCCGGTTGTGGGCTCAAGCGACCAATAATGTTCCGGATCGTCGGCATTGACGACCTGTGAGTATCCGCTTTGGGGCGTGGTGGTACCGGCAACAGTAATACTCACCGTTTGGCTTCTGGCTTCACGGCCGGTGGGATCCGCTGCAAAAATGCGATAACTATGGGTGCTTCCGGGCTGTAACCCTTTGTCGGTAAAGGACATTCCAGGGCGGGTCCAGAAGTTGGATGATTCCTCGAAAGTTGCCACAGGATTAGCGTTATTGCCGTCCCGAATGACTTTGTAGGTCAATTTTGAATCGTCTTGATCATAGGCAGCCTGCCACCTGACACGCACCTCACCGGCTGTGGACGAGGTGAGCGTCGGAACGAAGGCATCACCCTGGGGCTCGGGACCACGCAGATTAGGAGCCTTGTCGCTAACGGCAAAACGAACCAAACCTTGTTGATCCTTGTAATTGGCACGCAAGAACTCTCCACCGTAGACAACATAGTCGTCATTGCCGGCGACACTCCACGGACCTTGGTTCTGGCCGGTGTAGGTTCCAACGCTCAACGCAGGGAACCAGTTTTTCAGTTCCGGATGTGGCAGGCCTTCAAAGTTCGTGTATCCGTGGATCTCCCTGGTAATGGTTCCAGTGGCTTCCTTGCCGAAGACCATGGCACGCTGGTGACCCCAGGTAGTCTCCTGCGGAAATCCGCCGATATTTCCACAATAGTGCGGATGCCCGGCCATGTAGACCAATGAGTCGGTGGCAAACACGGAATAGGTATCGCCGTGGCAGTCTTCTAGCCATTTAGTATCTAGGTCATCCCAATTAATGGCAACAATTCCCTCAAGAGTCGCCGTACGCCCAAAGGTAAATCCTCCGGCGTAAAAGCTCGTAGAGTCGCTACTCAATGTAGTAATCGAGCCGTCACCACCCACACCGTTCCGCACGTAGGCCGAGGCAGGATATGGCAGTTTTTCGGTGGTGTCTGTACGCACCACCGCCAGTGCACTCGCATCGGAAGTAGTGCCATTGACCGAATTGAAATAGCCGCCAATGGCCAGCTTTTGCTCGTCTGGAGACAGAGCCAACGAGGTGACCTTACCTCCGGCCACCACCGGGCGGAAGGTCAACAACGCCGCGTCGCTCACACGAACTGCCGCGACTTGGTCACGCCAGGCGGCTCCTACACGGAAGAAAGATCCGCCGAAATACACCGTTGAATCCGTGGCGATCACTGAGTGGACGGTGTTGGAAGGCTGCGGATCGAATGAACTGATTCGCTGTCCGGTTTGCGGATCGAGGGCGACAAGGCGCAAGGCGCTCTGTCCGTTCATTGTGGTGAAATCGCCGCCTACGTAGAGCCTGCTTCCGTCCGGCGAAGCGGCAACGGTTAGTACTTGCCCATTGAACGAGGGTGCGAAACCTTCAATAAGTTCACCGGTAGTGATGTCGTAGGCCAGGAGATTATTGCGAGTGGTGGTCTGTGTTCCGGCCGCAGCGCCAGCAGGGCGCGCGTTGCTGAAGCTACCGCCGGCGAAAACAGTATTCCCGATGACGGCTTGCGACCAAACTACGCCATTAATTTGCACGGTTGGCAATGCATCGGCGGTAACCGTGGCCGGTTCTGCGGCATCGTCCGGATGTGATTCGGCTTGTGCCGCAACCGGTGAGATTAAAACCATCGTCAATACGAGTGCTACAGCGCTGGCATTGGCCATCCAAGATCTTGCGAGTCGACGCATCGGCTTGTCTTTCATGACTTTACTTCTCCCACGAGGATTTGAACTTCCGTTTCGTTACCCGAATTGAACTGGATCGTGACGGTTCCTGGTTCGTCGTTGGGAACGGAAAATAGATAGGTGCCCTCGACGGTTTCCCCCGATTTCACCGCAGCCGGAAGCGCAACAGAGCGTGAGTCCGTCAGGAGATTCGTCGGAGTGAGATCCTTGCCGACGTAGGCAGTGATCTCCATTCGCGACAGATCCAATTCGTCCTTTGACTCGTTGTCGATCCCAATTTCGAGCATCAGTGCCGGTCCTGCAATTTGGCCGATACCGTCGGCTTCAGCCTGTGTTAACTCCACACTCTTCAAGTGCATACTGGCCTTGGCACCGGCGGGAACTACCTCATCTAATCCAACCGCTTTAGCCTTAGGCGGTTCTTGGCGTGCTTGATCCGCATCTTCGGCAACCTCCAGAGCATTCTCAACCTTGGTCCAGGAGGATTTCGCATCCTCGGATACTCCCTGTGCTTCCGGAGAAGAATTCGTCGTCGGCTTGTTGTCGCCTTTTATGTCCTTTTTGGGCTCCGCGTTGGCAGTGCCGTCATCAGGTTCAGTGGCACGAGCAGAGCCCGAAACTTCCGGTATTACCGAAGGCGCCTCTGCCGTTGGTTCCACGGAAAGGCCTGAGCTTCCGGTGTCCGGCTCCCCCGTGGTGCAACCGGACAAGAGCACTCCTAAGACAAGGAATGAACAAGCTCCCAGTATTTTTCCTGGGGCAAATCTGGCATGGGGTCTCTGCGTTGCGACGCAATGGTCCGACTTCATGCTCGCTCCCGATTACGCATGGCCAAGAGCGGCCGAGGTGGCCACCAGTGCATCTAGCGCTCGGCGCAGGTGCGTGCTGGAAGTGTGCATGGTGTAGGGAAAGTATTCGACTCGAACGCCGACTGCTCCCAGTCGTTGCTCCAAGTCCAATCCTTTGGAGGTGCCCTTCCAATCGTCCCCTTTGAAGAAGACATCGAAGCGCACGTCCTGCCAGGTGTCCAGCCGATTCGGCTTGGATTCGATGTATACGTGGTCAACGAACGAGATGTTCGAAACTATCTCGGCCCGTTCCGCTGTCGGAATCACCGGACGGTAGCCCTTCGTAGCTTCAACCAGCTCATCGCTGACAACGCCAGCTACCAAATAGTCGCAACGGGCCTTGGCCTGTCGAAGAATGTTCAGGTGCCCAACATGGAAAAGGTCGAATGCCCCAGCTGCATATCCAATAATCACTTAGATCGGTCCCCAAAAATAGCGAGTGTTCAGAAAAACTGATGGTCGTCCCAAAGGCCATCGAACGAGCGTGGTAGAGCTTGAAACGCTAGGCCGGAAGGGCCTAGACAGGCTGTGTTCTGGATTCAACGGGCGAGTGTGCACCGATATCTAGATGAACAACTCGCGCAAGGTCGAGTGACAACTTTTCATATGCGGCAGCTACGTCGTCCCAGTCGTAATCCCGGGCTCGGAGCACCGAATGCGCGGCGCGCGCCTTAGTGCCTTCGAGATCTTGTTCTACCTGTTCGAACTGCTGGGCGGCTTCATTGGAATTGGCGAAGAACTGCCCGGCTGCTTGAAGTACCTCTCGATTGAAATTCACATCGAAGGCATTCACAGCGGTTCCCGCACCGATAGCGCGTAATAGGGATGGGTTGGTTCCCCCTACCGAGTGCCCATGCCAATAAACCAGTGCATTGGCATAGAGTTCGTCCAGTTGTTCCTGATCCCATACACCGCCCAAGAACTTCACCGCCTCGTTGGCCGCCGCGTGCACATCCTGGGTGTATTTCTCGGCATAGGGAGCGGAACCTACAACAACGAGGGGAAGCTTAGCCTTTGAGGCCGTGTAACCGCGCACGATGACTTCAACATGGTTCTCCGGCTCGAATCTGGCCACTACCAGGTGGTACTGTCCGGGCTCCAATCCGAGTTCAGCGATACGGCTGGAACCCACCGCAGTGAGAACGGGAGCACCATAGGTGATAAGGCGTGAAGGCTTGCGGAACTTTTCGGTGTAATAGTCGGCAATACCACGTGCATCCGAGATTAGTTCCTTGGACCACCACACTGCCAAACGCTCGCATACCAGATAGTACTTCTGGCCGACAGGACCCCATTTCGCACGTTTCCATTCCAACCCATCCACGTGCGTGGCCACTGGAATCCGTGCAAGGCGCAGCAGCGGCAAGAGCGGAGCGTTAGCTGCATTGAAAACGATTGCGGCGTCTGGTCGATTGAAGATGGCATGGATCACTGACAGCGCGGTGTGGCTCAGCGTCTCCAGACTGCGCTTCCTCATCGCGGGAAGATGGACCAGCTTCATTCCCAGGTACTGGTCAGCGCGCTCTGCTGGTTCGGCACCCCGACAGTACACGATCACCTCATGACCAGCTGCAACCAGCCGCTGGCCGACCTCTTCGATTGCCGTTTCGAACCCGCCATATCTCGCCGGCACTCCCCGAGTACCGATTAGTGCGATGCGGATCGCTTTTCGGGCATTCTGACGTCCCCTACGTTGCATGTTGTTCCCCCAAAATAACAACAAATTCTTGCCAGTACGTTCCTGCCGACCCAAAGTAATGGAGCCCCCCACGGCGTAAACATGTGTCGGCTTACGTCCAAGCTATTGTTGTGACTCTAGGCTCATGCTGGCACCTAAACACGCGTAATCGGATACTCAGTCGAAAGATTTTTTACCTATACTCAGTACCCGCCATCCCGGCCTGACCACCCCTCTTAGGTAGATCATCTCAATTGAATAACGATTTTGCTGTTAAGATCACATTTGCATAACGATCAGGACTGTGCCAGACTCGTGTCGTGGATAAATACGGATCCACTTGACATTGCACACCATCCAATCTGCGTATCGTTTTGCTGGGGAGCGCGAGAACGCAACGCGAGGACATCACTTTTGAACCCCCACAATCACTCTGCCGACGCACTCCCCATGCGCCAAGAATCTACGCTCAAGAGCAAGACTGTCAAAGCCGCCCTCTCCGCGATTCTGGCAGGCAGCGTTCTGGCCGCAGGGCTCCAGGCGTTGCCCCTTGCCGTCACTACCCCGCAAGCAGCGGCCGCCACTCAATACTTCGCCGATTCCATGGATCGCACCGTGGCTTCGGGCTGGGGCACTCCCGATCAGGGAAGTAAATACGCTCACAATGCCGCAAGTCGCTTCTCCGTTTCTGAGAACATCGGAGCCGTGGTTCTTCAGCCGGGGAAAAACTCAACAGCAACGGTAGACCTTAATCAGCAAAACGTCGCAGCCGGTTTCGATCTCTCTTTCGACTCACTGCCGTCCGCCGGATCGGCTTACGCGAGCGTAGCCCTGCGCTACACCACCGCAGGGCACTACGAAAGTGCGCTGCGCCTGAATTCCAAGGGCGTGTTGCGTCTTGAGATCTCCAAGACGATCAACGGCACCAAAAACGTGCTCAAGTCTGCACAGGTCGCCTCCGGCGTTGGGGCGGGACAGACTTTTCATATCGACTTCGAAGTCAGCGGATCCGCTCAGCCGACTTTGAAGTCCCGCGCATATCAGGGATCCACTGCTCCCGCGTGGCAGATCGAGCACACCGACACCGCAAATAGTGCCATCGCAGGCAAGGGAGATCTACGCATAGGCGGCTATCTGTCCTCTTCGGCAACGCGCAACTCCGGCTTCCATCTCGATAATCTGAAAGCGCAGTCAGCCACTTCTCCGGTCCTCGGCATAGGAACCCCGCAGCCGGCCCCGGTCGAATCGTCCAAGCCCACGACGCCGAAGCCAGACGAAACCGATGTGCCAGCACCCACACCGACCGAGCCAGAAACCGAATCCGCACCAAAACCTGAGAGCGAAAATGTAACGTTACCCTCCAACGCAGTCTACGTCTCGGCCCAGGGCTCAGATTCCGCTGGAGGATCGGCCTCCGCGCCCCTGAAAACGATCTCCAAGGCAATTGCCAAGGCTTCCAGTGGACAGACCATCGTCGTTCGGGCTGGAACGTATCACGAGTCCGTGTTGATCCCCGACGGCAAGAGTGTCGTAGTGAGGAACTATCCTGGTGAAACTGTATGGCTGGACGGGGCAGAAACGCTGACCGGATTCACGGCGTCCTCCGGCGGATACGTCACCGCTTGGAACCTTGATTTTGACGCATCGCCGACCTATACCCGCGGAGCGTCCGACAGCACCAAGGAAGCTTGGGGATTCGTCAACGCGAACTACCCCATGGCGGCCAACCCTGAACAGGTGTGGATCTCAGGCGAACGACAAACCCAGGTTCAGAACCTGGCGGCGCTGAAGGCCGGGACGTTCTACGTCGACAAGTCAGCGAACAAGCTCTACCTCGGCACGAACCCCAATGGCAAGAAGGTCGAGGCCAGCACCTTGATCAAGGCCATGTCGATCCGGGCAGCCAAGACGACGGTGGATGGCATCAACGTCAAGCGATTCTCCCCTTCGGTCCCGGATATGGGTGCCATCACCGCAGAGAAGAGTGGAATCACCCTCAAGAACCTGAGCGTTCAAGACTCCGCAACCACCGGCATCAACGTCAGTGCTACCAACAACACGATCAGCAATGTGAAGATCAGCGGGTCGGGAATGCTCGGAATGAACGCCGTCTATGCTGACGGGCTGCAGGTACAGAACTTGGCCTCAAACGGAAACAATACCGAGAATTTCAATTCTTCACCGGTCTCCGGTGGTCTGAAGATCACCCGGAGTCGTGGCGTTGCCGTGAAGGACTCACAGTTCACCAGCAACAAGGGCCCTGGCTTGTGGATCGATGAATCTGTCTATGATTCCAAGATCCTGAACAACGACATGCTGAACAACACGGGTCATGGCCTATCCTTGGAGATTTCCGCCAAATCGACGGTGGCCAACAACCGCATCGTGGGCAATGGCGGAAACGGCATCAAGCTGAATAACACCAACGATGTCGCGATCTGGAACAACACCATCAGCGGCTCCAACCGCGTATTGAACATCGTACAGGATGCACGCCGCGGGGCGAACAAGAGCGATGCGGGACATGACCCGCGCCAGTCGTTCCCCGACAACACGATGCCGTGGATCATCAAGAACATCACGGTTAAGAACAACGTATTCTCGAATACCGGAGGCGGCAACGCGATCGTGGCCGTGGAGGACTACTCCAAGCAGTTCTCGGCCGAAGACATGAAAATCTCCCTAGGTTCGAATATCTACAACCGCGCCACGGGTTCCAGCCCGCAGTGGTCGGTGGTTTGGTCCAAGGGGGCAGGGAACCCCGCGGTCTACACGACGCTGAGTGCATTCCAGAAGGCCACCTCGCAAGATGCGTCCTCCACCGAACTGCTGGGTACCGCAGTCATCGATTCAGCCCATAACGTTGCGCCGACAGTGACTGCTAAAAACAGCAATGCGACCGCGTTGCCGGAGGCAATCGCTTCGCTGATCGGCAAGAATACAAGCTCCAAACAGCTCGGCGCCTTCAAGCGCTAGCAACAGTTCGAAGCCCACCGTGGGAAACAAGTTTGCTTGTTTCCCACGGTGGGCTTCCTGCAAATCTCCCTGCACCGCAGCTACGGCGAACGCGGTTTCAGGGGCGAGGTAGTGTTCCAGTCTGGGCTGGAACCCAGCGACGGGGCCTCCAAACTCAGCGAGAGAGTGAAAAACACCAAGAACATCACCCCGGCATCGATCAGCCCGTTTTCCATGATTGAACGGATAAGCACGAACATCAAGAGGCCAAGATAGATCGATCTGACTTTTCTGCTCCTTACCGCAGACAGCACGCAGGCCAACACCCACAGCATCGCAATGCCCGTACCTATGACGCCGGTCTGCGCCAGGAGCGAGATCCACGACGAGTCGAAGACCTGTTCATCCCAATACTGTCCTTGCACCGCAATCGTCTTCATGCTCAGGCCTTCGCCAAACCACCGCTCCCAGCTGTCCCAGGGAAGGTTGAGGACCACTGACCAACTGATCGTGCGAGAATTCAAGGTCAGCACCGACGCACTGTCATCACGACTCATGAAGTTTTGCACCATCGGGGTCAGGAAGACGGTGTAGAACACCACAGGAAGCACCAACAAGACTGTCACGATGATTGACATCGGGATACGCCGCATAAAAATCAGCAGTAGCCCTACAGCACAGGCAGCCCCAATCAGCGCCGTGCGTGATTCCGAGAGAACGAGCACCCCGCACAGGACTGCAAGAGCAATCCCGTGGAACCAACGGATGCGGGCACGCAGTCCCTCATGCAACAAGAACAAGCCGGGCAGGCCTGCGAGCAGGGCGATTTCGTTGGGGCTCAGCGGAGGAATCCCCCCAGAGAGCCTCCCGCCGTCACTGAGTACCAGCCCGGATCCGGCGCTGAGGAGGCCAACGAGCGACAATGCCAGGCACATGGCGAGCAGCATCTTCTGCACGGGGAAAGCTCGCATCAGGAACATGACCGTCAACGCCATCATCAAGACACGCACGGCAATGATTGCCGAGGCAGATAGGTTCCCGCTGGCCAGCGCGCCCACCATGCTTACGGCCAAGATCGGCATCAGGAACCCCAAGGAGCGCATGCCCAGAGGGTAACGCTTGGGGCTGTTCAGGCAAACTGCCGCGGCCCAGAAAAGGGCTGTAGCCTGTAGTGCTGCCTTGATCAGCACCACTGGGTCCATGCCGCCGGTGTAAAAGGAGCCCTGGCGCCAGGCGACGATACAAGAGACGAGCAGAATCCAGATCCCATACAAATGTCCGCTGTGCGCCTGTTGCCCGGGTGCATGTCTGGCCGCGGGACGTTCCGTGACAACATTCCAGCGCGCGGTAATAGTGCCGCGCACGGCTAGCCCTTACGCGGGCGGGCGAACCGTCGTGACTTGCGAAGCACAATGAGCCCCGTGGCCCCGACTCGAACCGAGGACAGGTCGTTGATTACCCGCTTCAAGTGCCCGAATGTGGTTTTCTTCTCCTGGCAGGTCACTAGGACGCAATCGCAATGAATCGCCACGGCCGCTCCATCGACCGGTGTCGACTGCATCGTGGTAAGCATAATGACTACGTCATGTCCCGATTCCAAGTCCGCAATCATCGGCTCCATTTGCCGGAAGACGTCATAGCCACGCAGTTCCACCTCTTCGGATCCGGCCGGGAGGTAGCCCATGGGAACCTCCGGCTTGTTCTGCACGGCTTGTTGTAACGTCACCGTACGCAAGAAGACCTGCCCCAGTCCCACAGATGTTGACTCTGCCGTATCCAGCGGTGGCATGCGTGTGTCGCCCTGGACCACCAAGGCTTTCTTACCAATGGCAGCCAAGGTGGAAGCCAACTCGATTGCATCAATGGTTGGTGCCTTCGGATCGGAGAGGATGAGGATCCGTTGCGGCAGATGAGCGTCATTGGCCATGAGTAGGCTGGAGACCAACTGCCGATAGTCATTGCGGTTGCGCCCATTGCCCGACTTGCCACGCGCAGTGAAGACCTTACCCAACACCGGAAGGTTCGTGCGGCGTTCGGCATCCTTGGCTCGAATGACCCTTGGATCCAGTTTGTCTATGATCAAGGCCAAAACGATACCGAGGCTGAGCCCAGCAATGAATCCGAGCGCCAGGTTAACCGTCTTGCGCGGCGCGACCGGACTGACGGGCTCAGTGGCCGGAACCGAAAGTTCCGGGGTGACCAACAGCTTTTCCGGATCGGTGTTCTCCAACGCACTGATTTGCTCGGCCAGCAACGGCGCGGCGGCGTTGGCAATGTCTGCGGCACGCTCGGCCGTGTTGGCCGACCCGGTCACGTTGATCAGCACCGTATCCACCGGATTTGCCGCGGTGAGCGATTCTTTCAAGTCCTGCATACTCAGGTCCAGGTCCAGCTCCTTAATGACACCATTAAGGATCGCTGGATCGCTGATCAGTTGCGGATAAGAACCGACACGTTGCATTGCGTACTGGCTGCGTGCGTAGGCGGTGTCCTGCGAAGATTGAACCGTTACAAACAGGGTAGCTTTCGCAGTGTACTTCGGCGTCATGGCCATGGTGATGGCGAGGCTGGCCACCACCCCGAGAGTCGTGGCGATAACAATCCATATCCAACGATTCTTGAGTACCCCCACGTAGTCTTTCAGATCCATACCGTGGGCACCTCCGGATCCTCCGCTGGCGGGCGCATTCATTAAGAATTCTCGGTCCTGCGGGCCCGGATAGACATTGCGCTCGGTGAAATCAAGGCTTCTAGTCATGACTGTTCATCTCCCTGAACCACTTGCCCAGCGCTAGGACCAGGAAGCCGAGGTTGGCTACCAAAAGCAGGCTGTACAAAATCAGGAAACCGGTCTGCCAGAAGACCATGGCCAGCACAATGCACAACAGTCCATAATCCGTGGGCAGAACCGCCAAGGAATACAGCGTCGAAGAAGTTCCCTGCCCTTTCAGGAAATGCCCGGTCACACCCTGACGCTGACGGCGCAGTTGATCGGTCAGGATCATGGCAAAGAATGTGACGGACGCGGTAGCCTGGAAGAGCAAAGGCACCAGGTACCAGCGCGCGTCCACTTCGTAAAAGCGGTACCACACGATGAGAACGGCCAAATGCAGGACCGCGATCTTCACCGCGTCGACAATGTGGTCCAGCCATTCACCCGCCGGTGATCCACTATTCTGCATCCGGGCCAACTGCCCGTCGGCAGAGTCCAGCGCATAGCCGAGTACCAACAGGAGTGCAACCAGCACGGAGACCCACCAGACCGGCTCTGCCAGAGCCATCAGGGCTATTCCGGCAAAGGTGCATACGGCGCTGACCGCAGTGACCTGGTTGGGTGTCATACCCACAACGTAGGCCGCGGCTGCGAGCCGACGACCCAGCGGTCTATTGATAAAACGAGAGTAGGCAGGTGCGCCCTTGTTCGTTTTCTGTCGATTCTTTAGCTCGGCTACGGCCGAGCTGTATCCCCCAGTATTTTTCATCATTGAGTCCCCCAGATGACTCGTCAATCAGCCAACTGCTATGACGCTGCGTTGGCCAGTTCTTCCCGAATCGATGCATGGTATCGCTCCGGCGTATAGTTCCTTTCATAATCAATCCGTGCGCGAGCTCCCCACTCACGCAGCTGATCTTTGGTCGTGTTCATTAACATTTGTGCTAATTCTTCGACTCCTTGCGGGGGGAAAATCAGTCCATTCTCCCGATGAACGACAACTTCAGCGGGTCCCCCTGAGTCTGAGACTAGCGCAGGTTTGCCGTGGCGAAAAGCCTCTATGGCAACTAGGCCGCATCCTTCAACGGTATCGGTCGGCAGAATCATGCAATCGACGGCGTCGAACCATGCGGTTGGATCCTCGACCTGTCCGACCACTTCCACACTGCGCGGAACAGAAATGTATTTCTCAACTAGTTCTTGCACATCCACGGCGTCGGAGTTAAGTGGTGCCGAGCCCAGAATGAACAACTTGCCCGGATGCCCAGCCAGTTCCCACGCACGCAATAGGGTGCCATGACCCTTGTGTCCGTTCCACCGGCTGGCCACCAAGTAGGTGGGCAACTCAGTGTCCTGGAACGGCGGTTCCGCGGACCGAGCAGCCTCGATCCGTGGTACCGCATTGTGCACAACGTTGATGCTGTCCATCGCCAGACCGGTTGACTTGGCGACGGTCTGGGAAATGGCGATTCGATGATCCGTCCACCTAGCAAGCTGCCTGAGGACCAGCTGTTCCTTGGCTCCCCAGGGCTCCTGCAGGTGCACGGTTACGTGGCTGATTCCGGCCAGCCGGGCCAGCGGTGCGAAGAGGAGGCACGCGCCAGTCATCAAATACACCCGATCGGGCGTGGCCTGGCGCAGGCGCCGGACCATCCCCGGGGCGAGCCTCAGGAAGCGGCTCGCCCCTCGCGGGGTGAGCAGCGCACGGCGCAAGATCGGCATGTCAATGTGGAACACCTCGATGCCGCGTTGTCCCAGCTCCTTGAACAACCGCTGTTTACCATCTTGGTGATCAGTCGGAAGCCACACCGTCAGTTCCCACACCTGTTTCAAGGCCTCCACTACCTCAAGGAGGATGCGGTCGCTGCCGTAGAGTTCATCCGAAGAATGAATGATCAATAGCTTCTTGCGCTCGGTGGACATCGTCTACTGAACCTCCTTGAGTACCAACTCATCAAAACCGCCCAATACCGGTGCGTTGGTCGCCGACCCCGAGAGATAGACACCCAACCCGAGCCGCCCGTCAGACTGCAACGAAGCCGTTGCATCACTTGCACTCAGTTGCCAAGTGCCGGGTTCAGTTCCACCGCTCTGGTAGACCTTGGCCGAGAGTTGAGTCGCGCTGGTGCCGGTGGCTTGCAGCCGCAGCACCACCGGATTTCCCGGTCCGCCGGCGACCTGCCCGATGGTGGTTTCCGGTGTCAGCGCGGTGATGGTGCCCCCGACGATTCGTTCGAAGGTTCCTGCCACCGATCCATTGGCCAGCGTGCGAACCTTCAGCCGGTAGCTACCGACATTCGGGATTTCTCGGATGGTGACGTAATGGTAAACGCCGCCACCGGTCGCTGCCTTGTCAAGCATCAGCTTGATCGACAGATCCGCTTCCCGATAAGTAACCGGCAGACTCAACCGAGGCCCAGAGCCGGAGCCGGACATCCGGATCCAACCTGCACCGTTGGCCACGGAAAAATTACTCGCCGAGCCGTTCAAGGCCCACGTGCCACCCGTGTCCGCGGCACCCCACGCGTTGGTGGAATTGCGGCCGAACTGGTCGCTGGCAATGATCTGGGCCACCGGGGCCGCGCTGACGGTGACTGTTTGCGTCAGCCGTGCGCTGCCACCGTCTTCATCTGTGACTTCCAACGTGATCTCGTAGTCACCAGCTTCCGCATAGCTGTGCGAGGCCGAGGCACCCGTGCCTGATTCCCCGTCGCCGAAGTCCCAGAGATACTCGGAAATCTCACCGTTGGCATCCTGCGACTGCGCTGCATCGACCTCAACGTCCAGCCCGTCCACTTCCAGCGCAAAGGCTGGCACTGGCAGGTCGTTGGCCACAGTGAGCACCGTGCTGGTGCTGGCCTGAAGCCCGTTGCCGTCAGTGAGAGTCAAGCGCACCGTGTATTCGCCGTCTGCGGTGTAGCGGTGTTCCGCGGTCATGGTGTCCGCTGACTGTCCGTCGCCGAAGTCCCAGGCGTAGTTCGTGATCTGCGCGTCTCCGGCACTGCTTACACTGGCATCCACGGTGAGCATCCGCCCGTTGACCTCACTGGTCAGCAGCGGTGTGGGGCCCTGGGCGGCGGCAACCGTCACGGCTTGGGTGAGTGTGCTGCTCCCAGACTGCGCAGTGACCGTCAGTGACACCGAGTAGGTACCGGCGGTCTCATACTCGTGCACTGTCTGGATTCTGTCCCCGCTGTGCCCATCGCCGAAGTCCCAGCTGTAGCCGGTGATCTCTCCGCCGTTCACAGGCGGCATCGAGCCGCTGGCATCCAGGCTTACTTCCAGCTGATCCACCTGCGAGGTGAAAGAGGCCGTTGGTTTCAGGTCATCGGGATCCTGAACCTGGATCTCTGTGCTGATCTCATGGTTGGCCCCATCGTCGTCTGTCACCACAAGCTTAACCAGATAGGTCCCCGTCGCCGCGTAAGTGTGTTCGGTGGTCTCTCCGGTGCCTTGCGTACCATCCCCGAAGTCCCATGCCCAGCTCTGCACTGTTCCGTCCTGATCGGTCGAGGCAGTGCCATCGAACTGGACATCCAACCCATCCGCCGTCGTGGTGAAGGCGGCCACCGGTGCAACGTTGGCCTGCTGCACGTTCACAGTGGTGCTGGCCTCACCGGCACTTCCGTGTTCATCTGTCACAATGAGCTTGAGCGTGTATTCACCGGCTTCGGCGTACTGATGCTGAGCACTCTGCCCGTCGGCGCTGGCGCCGTCGCCGAACTCCCACCGGTATTCCAGCGTTGATCCTTCCGGATCGAAGGATCCGGACCCATCAACGCTGATCTCCAAATTCTCGCTGAAGACCGAGATAGCGGCTTGCGGCTGGGCGTTTTCGACGTTCACAACACTCTGCGTCGAGGCAGTGGCGCCCTGCGAGTCGGTCACCGTCAGCGTGATCGTGTACTGGCCGTTCTGCGTGTAGATATGCTCCGCGGATGTACCACTGGCCGTGGTGCTGTCATCCCCGAAGTCCCACTCGTAGGAGCTGATCTCTGCCTCCGGATCGGTCGACCCTGTACCGTCCACCGTGACTTTAAGGCCATTCTGCGTCAAGGACATCACCGCTACCGGTGGTTGGTTGACATCCTGCACGCTTACGTCCTGGATAGACTGCGCGGTAGCTCCGCGGTCATCGGTCACGATGAGCTTCACAGTGTACGTCCCGGCGGAGGCATACTGATGGGTGATGCCTTCGGTGCTGGTCGACTGCTGTTCGCCGTCACCGAAATCCCAGGCATAGTCCAGCAGTGACCCGTCTGGATCGGTTGAGCTGCTCGCATCGAATGCGACCTCCAACCCGTTCGCGTCGACAGAGAAGTCGGCCGTCGGGGCCTGGTTGGGTGCCCCAACCAAGGCGTAGTGCTCATTGATCTCGGTTTGCGACAGTGCCCGTGAATAGACCGCGGCCTCATCGATATCGCCGTTGAACCAGGACGAGTTAGCCCCGCCCCAGACGCGGTCGCCACCAACGCGCCAGTAGCCGTTGAACGGTTCGGCACCGGATTCCGGATTAGAGGCGCGCAGGGCTCCGTCAACGTACAACTTCATGCCCTCGCCTGAGAGTGTCGCGGCAACGTGGTGCCATTGGCCGTCGTTGTAGGCTTGGCTGGTAGTGGCCAAGTTCTCCACGCCGGTGTAGGTTCCGAAGCTCAGGGTGCCGTCGTTGCGCATGTAGACATGGCGGTCGTAACTGGAGGACAAGCCGCTGGCCGCATTGCCGAAGCCGATGATCTTTCCACCATTACCGCTGGTGGTCTTGAACCATGCTTCGGCGGTGAAAACCGTCGGATTGTATTGGGCCAGGTTTCCCACCACTGCGGCGTTCTCGGCACCGAAGCCCAGCGCTGCGCCCTGAGGCAAGGCCGGTTCCCGTCCAAAGTCCACCGCACCGTTGATGGTTCCGTCATTCTTGGCAATGGTCGCGTCCTTGGCCACCGAACCCGAAGTTTCATCCAGGCGCCAGTAGAACTGAGGGTTGTCTTGGTAGACAGCCTGCCCGTAGGCATCAGTTGGCGGTTCGGGTATATCAGCTGTGCGACCGCTGGCCTGGTATAGTGCCAGCACCGTCTGGTCAGAGATCTTCGAATCGAAGATCGCCACCTCATCCAACGTGCCATTGAAGTAGTCCGAAGCAGGACGGTTTGGCCAACCAGTGAGGTTGTCCCCGCCGATCCGCCAGCTTCCGGAATAGACCTGCCCGCTGGTGACATCGGTGCGCTCTGCGACCTTCAGCCCATCCACGTACAGGCTCATCCCCGATTCGCCGAGGCTGGCCACCATCTGGTGCCATTCGTTGTCGTTATAGCTCTGTGAAGAGTTAACAGTGGCGGCCCAGCCCAGCCAGGTGCCGAAGTACAGTTTGCCGGAGTCGTCCATCCACACGTGGCGGTCGTAACTGGTGGAATTACCGGTGGCCGCATTGCCGAAACCGATCAGCTTGCCACCGGAAGTGGAGCCGGTCTTGAACCAAGTCTGCACCGAGAAGGTATTCGGCGCTTCCATGGTGTTTCGTGTGGCCAGGGACTGGCCATTGAAGCCCGTGGCTGTGTCCGCCTCAATCGCTCCGGCCACCGAACGCTGCAGCGCGGCCGAGGCATCGGCATCTACGAAGCCAATGTTGTCGAAGGCGACCTGGCCCGAGGGCTCATTCAGGGGATAGTAGCTGCTCGCGCCAGCGTCCTTCACGGCGGTTGTCACCGGGCTGACCGGCGTGTTGCTCACTGTCACAGCATCGGAGCGCGGGCCGATGTAGGAGTTCCCCCACTTGTCACTCACCCTGATGCGATAGGTGTGAGAGGACCCCGGGGACACATCGGGATCGCGGAATCCCAACGATTGCTTTTTCCACCAGATCGATGACACGTTTTGCGTGTCAATGGCGGTCAGCGAGTTGTCCCGCAAGACTTCATAGGTCAGCACCTCGTCGTCGTAGTCCCAGGTGGTGGGCCAAGCGATGCGCACGGAGCCCGAAGACTGAGAAATCACCGAGGGTTTCAAATCCGCGGTGTACTGCGGACGCAGCGAATTTGAAGACTTTTCCCGCGAGGCGAAGACGGCTAGGCCCTGCTGGTTGGTTTCATTCAGCCGGGTGAATTCTCCGCCCAAGACCAGATAGTCTTCGTTGTGGTCCATCGCCCAGCCACCCTGGTACTGCCCGGTGTAGGTACCGGTGTTCAGCGAGGGGTACCAATGGAGCAGGGTCGGGATCGGTTGGTTGGAAACCGTGGAGTTATTCGACGGAGCGGTCACGTCGGTCCCCGTGGCAAAGGTCGTTTCCGCTAGGGCGCGTTTCCAGATCATCGGTGTCTCTTCCGGGAAACCGTTCACCGAGGAGCAGTCGTGGGCATGCGGGGTCGAATACACCACATCGCCCATGACAGTGATCGCCGAAGTCGATCCATAACAATTGTCAAGCCAGATCAGGTCCCCCGAGTCGTACTTCGCGGCGAACCGGCCGTCGAACCAGTGCCAGCCCATGCCGTTATTGGCTGCGTAGATGACCCCGTTGTCCAGCTTCAGGTCCACGACCCAGGCCCGGTTGTCGTTATTGATCCGGGCCGGAACTGGCGTGGAGCTCCAAGGCAATTGCTGCCCGGTGATTTCGTCAACCGCCCCGATCCCCACCTTGGACTGTCCGTTGATGGACTGGAAGCGGCCGCCGATGACCACTCGGTTGCTGTCATCGGTGGCGATGAGACCATGGACAATGTCGTCGACCACCGGAGCCCAGGATTCCAACGCAGCCGTGGACCGATTGAATTTGGCCAGGTTGCGCCTGGTCTGCGAACCGACCGAGTTGAAGGATCCTCCAGCATAGACTGCATCGCTAGTCACCGCCAGAGTTTCCACGTGCCCGCCAACGGAGGTTGAGAATCCGCTCAACGCACCGTCGGATGTCCTAAAGGACGCGATCTTGCTGCGAGCCTGTCCTCCTACGGCGGTGAACTGGCCTCCAGTGTAGAAAGTGTTTCCGTCGGGGCTGAATTCGATGTCCAGCACCGGGGCGTTGAAATTCGGGTTCCATGGCAGGATCTGACCAGTGCTGATGGTGAATGCCATGGCATTGTTGCGCACCACTTCACCCGCTCCGCCGGCGGCCACACCACTGGGCCGGGCCCGGGTAAATGAGCCAACCACATAGGCTACGTCCCCGCGCACGCGCAGGTCCCAGGCCACACCGTTGATTTGTGGCGTCGGTTCATGGTTGGCGCTGACGGTCTCTGGCAGGACGATGGAATCATCATCCGCCTGAGCCGCCGGGACGGCTACCAGCCAAGCGGCGATCATGGACAGTGAGGCGGCGAAGGCCAGCAAGGAGAACCTCGCCCGGCGGCGCTCACCAGGTGTCACTCGATTGAGCAAACTCATGACGGATCGTGTTCCTTCGATGACAGGGAGGGCACAGGTACCCCCATTGTTGCTTTTTCAGGTTGCACGTCGCTCTCCGAGGTCCGGAAGTCACTTCGCACCAATGCAACGACGACAAAACGTCGTATAGAGAACCCCCCGGCCAGCGAGCCCAATGCGGCGGCCCAGGGCACCCAGCGATAGTCATGAGTCATGCCAATCGCACCAACAACAAACAAAATGGATAGCAGGCTATCCGAAAGCCTGATCACGAACACCGAGCGCGCACGGTGTTCAACCGCAGCCAGTTGTCCATAAGGCGTGGACACCGCAATAGCCATTGAATAGGCGAGCCAACCGCTCACCGCGATCGCCGAAGGAACGCTTCCGGTCAGCAGTGGACCTGCCCATGGAAGTAGCGCGAGCCCGATGACCAAACACACCGCGGTTGCTCCGACCAGCCGCAATACTGCCTGATCTGTCCGACGCAACTTGGCTCCAACGGAACTGTGGCTGTCGCGGGCCAGATGCGCAAAGAGATAGGAGCAGACGCCGGTCACCAACAAAGCTGCAGGTGCCGCGTAGATGCGGGCGATCTCAAGCGAACCGGCGGCGGTCATGGCGATCATCGCTGTGACAATGATCCGGGTCAGCGTGAGCTGGCCAGGGCGCAGTGCCTGTAGCGCGGCGCGCCAGAACCCGTAAGCGGCCACCGGTTTCCATCCGATGGGCCTCTTGGTCCCCTGTCGTTCGGAGGCAGGCAGGAGAAACCAGCCGAACACCAATCCCGCCGTTTGCCCGCACACCACGGCCAGTATGAACGAATCAATGCTGGCTTTCCCGGCTAGGAGGATCCCGGTAATCACCACACCTGTGACCAGCATGACCGACAGATCGATTAACACGATCCGCGAGAAGCTGAGAATCGCCATGTGCATCCGCCGCACCAAGTCTTCGGCGACATAGCTGATGGCGGCCAGCGCATAGAGTACCGCACCTATGAAATCCAGTTCCGTGCCGAGGAACGAGCAGACCAGCCCCACCGCGCCTAGGCTAAGGGCGAGCACCACGAACCAAGCAAAAAGCCCGGAGCGAATCCGGTCATTGTGCCGATTCAGTACCATCAGCGAATCCCCGACGAATCCCGTGGTGACCCCCGCGGCAAGGATAAACGCCCCGTACAAGATGGAAAACAGCCCCAGTGCTTCGATACCCAGTAAATGGGCGGCCAGCATAGATACCAGAAACGTCGTCGCCGATTGAGTGGCTTGCGCTAGAGAGGCCGCGCCGACTCCGCGGATTTTCCGGGCCCACACCTTCCCCGTGCTCATTTCTTAGCGACCTTCGAGCTCAGGGTCACCGGCGCGTGCTCGGCATCGATATCGATGGTGAAGCTGACTCTAGAAATTCCGTCCGGAATGATGAAAGCATAGTTCGTGCTCCGCGACTGCCCCGCACTGACCACGCCGGTAAAATCATAGGCTTCAACTTCGCCATACAGCGGTAGCAGAATCTCATCAGTCTCGGCATTGGCTGCGGTAATGACCACATTCGAGAGGTCCACTGGATGGTCACTGTGGTTAGCTACGGTGACTTTATAGACCACATAGCCTGCACCGGTGAAGTACCCCGGGCCTTCGCTGGTGACAGTACCGTCGGCTTCGGCGGAGATCGACACAGCCACACGATCGGCGTACTCGGCTCCACTCCCCTTGGCGGAGACTTCAGCCTGTACGATGTCGTCAGGCGAGACGGACTGCCCGGGTCGTTGCACTCGTTCAATTCCATCAGTACCCGGCTCATAAGCGATCGCGGTATGTTCCGGACTTTCGCTCGGCTCAAAGGATGGTTCTACCGAGGGCACTGAGCTTGGCTCGGGCTGCTCGGCCGCATCTTTCGGTTCAGCTGTCGGCTTGGCTGATTTCTCCGCCGGGTCACTGATTGCCGAGGGATCGACACCGTCAACGGTGTACGTCGGATCGATGAGCAGATCCTCCTGCAAAGACTCCTGTTGCTGAGTCAAAGCGAGTTCCTCTGCAGTGGGGGCAGAATTCGTGCACCCAGCAACGCCGAACGCGAGACAGATTGCCAGAACGGCGATGCCTTGTTTGCGTGAGAAGGAGCCGGCGACAGCTGGGGGGCTAGCCGCACTGTCGCGCGACTGTCTTGCCGCCGGCTCCGCTTGTTGGGCCCGCTGCGAGCGCTGCGACGGATCACTGTCACGCTGCTGACTCGTTTGGGCAGTCTTTCCCAGAAATACGATCGATGTATCGACTCGATCGTTCATGCAATACTCAGTGTGCGCCGAATGGCGCGGATTCCGTCCCCGCATTTTCGATTCCCCCAAGAATCTTTTTGGCCCCACTTTGACAATAGGGTGGGCGCCGGAGGCAAGCACGCGTATCGACTACCTAATAACGCCTCAAAACTACGTGCTTTGCCTGCATTTTCACCCAACGACTTGGAATAGTGCGTCCCCACGCCCTATTACAATTCACCGCATGCACTTACGAAATTACCTCAGATACTGCGCCAAGGCGCTTATCTGATCTTTGGTGCGGTACCCTGTCGCCCGCAACTTGCTCGTGTCCAGCACGCTGTTCTTTGGTCGTAGCGCGAACGTCGGGCGTGATTTCGCAAAGCACTCGGTGCTGGTTGCCCCGACCCGGTCGGCATCGTAGCCGCACAATTCGAAGACCTTGCGGGCCAACTGGTACCAACTCGTGGGTGTCCCAGATCCCTGCAGGTTGTACGTTCCGAAAGCCGCATCGGAGTCAATCAAGTGCAGGATCCCGCGGGCCAGATCCTCGGCAAAGGTCAGACGGCCGATTTGGTCATCGACTACCAGTGGTGCGACATCGCTGTGTGCGAGCCTGCGCATAGTGTCAACGAAATTCGCCCCATCCCCGACCACCCAGCTAGTTCTGATGATGTAGTGCTGGGCAACGAGTCGAGCGGCGACCTCCCCGGCGGCTTTCGACTCACCATAGACGCCCAAGGGACATAGTGCTTCATCTTCGGTAACGACTGGTTTGGTTCCGTCGAAGACATAGTCCGTGGAAATGTGGACCAGCCCAACGCCATGAGCCAGGCAGTACTCAGCCAGCTGGGACACCGCGGATGCGTTCACGCTCCAAGCGGCCTTCCGCCCGGTTGGGCTCTGTGCTTCGTCGACCTTGGTGTAGGCGGCGGCATTGATCACGAAGGAATAATCCCGCCATGGAACTTGCTCCAGATCCGCAGGATTCGTGATGTCTATTTCTGTCCGACTCCTGACGACAAGCCGAGAGTCCTCACCAGCCAGCCGCGCCAAGGCACTGCCCAGCTGCCCTCTCCCGCCCAGCACTAGGATCTGTTTCGGAGCCACCGGAATCGCATGTTCGATTCTCGGATGGTATTCGTCAGCTTCCGAGACGATGGCGAACGACAGGTCGATTGGCCACGGGACGTTCAGAGTTTCATCAGCCAGATTCACGTAGCTGTACCTCTCGATCGCCGCGGCGGTCCAGTGTTCCGTAACAAGGTACGAATACACGGTGTTCTCGTTCAGGGTCTGGAAGGCGTTCGCCACGCCACGCGGTACAAAGACAGCTGTACTCGGATCCATTTCGGCCGTGACAAGAGTGCCGAACCCTTCGCCTGGCCGCAGATCCACCCATGCACCAAAGACCTTACCCGCTACGACAGACACATACTTGTCCCACGGTTCGGCATGGAATCCTCGTGTGGTTCCCCGAGCCGTATTGAAGGACACATTATTCTGGACCGGCGCGAAATCCGGCAGTCCAAGAGAGATCATTTTCGTCCGCTGCCAGTTTTCCTTGAACCACCCTCTTGAGTCCTCGTGAACCGGCAAGGAAACGATTTTCAGTCCATCAATAGCAGTCTCGGTAACGGAGAGTTGCTTAGGCTCGTTCATTTGGACTCACCGGCCAGAACAATCTCGGACTTGGAGTATTTATTCTCCGTTTGCTGCTTTGCAGGCAGCCACCAAGCTTCATTGGCGCAATACCAATCGATGGTGTGTTCCAGACCTGCGCCGAAGTCTTGGAACTCAGGAACCCAATTCAGCTCATTTCGCAGGACCGAAGCATCTATTGCATACCGAAGATCGTGCCCGGGACGATCAGAAATCCACTCAAACTCATCGGGCCCACGGCCCATGTATTCCAAGATCATCCTCATCACAGAGATATTTGAGCGTTCCCCGTCAGCACCCACCAGGTAGGTCTTTCCGATCGTTCCACGTTCCAAGATTGCCTGCACCGCCGAGGAATGATCATTGACATGGATCCAGTCTCGAACATTGTTACCTGTGCCATAGAGCCGAGGCATCGCACCACTCAGAATGTTTGTAATTTGACGTGGGATGTACTTTTCAACGTGCTGAAACGGACCGTAGTTGTTTGAGCAGTTAGACAACGTCGCATTGATCCCGAAAGAGCGCACCCACGCACGCACCAGCAAATCGCTGGAGGCCTTGGTTGACGAATACGGACTGGACGGATTGTAAGGAGTCGTTTCTGTGAATCTCTGTGGATCGTCAAGTTCCAAGTCACCATACACTTCATCGGTGGAGATGTGGTGAAATCGCACTCCGTGCTTTCGAACGGATTCAAGCAGAACGAAAGTACCGACCACATTGGTCTGCACAAATGCCATTGGGTCCGACAGCGAATTGTCGTTGTGCGATTCCGCGGCGAAATGCACGATGGCATCATGCCGGGACACAAGCTCATCCACTAGCGCGGCATCAGCGATGTCCCCAACAATCAGCTGGACGCGACGCTCGTCTAAACCTGCAAGTGACGCAGGGTTTCCCGCATAGGTTAGTTTGTCAAGGACAGTTACTTCGTAGTCGGAGTGCTCGCTCAGATGGCGCACAAAATTTGCCCCAATGAATCCGGCACCCCCAGTTACCAGGATTCTTTTCATACATGCAAGAGTAACCTCCCTCTGCCATTCGCAGAAGACCCTTGGTACGATGCGTAGCATGAGGGGAATCATATTAGCTGGGGGAACCGGGTCGCGTCTGCACCCAATCACGCGAGGCATCTCAAAACAGCTGGTGCCCGTTTTCGACAAACCGATGATCTACTATCCGCTGTCGTCGCTCATGCTGGCCGGCATCCGAGACATTTTGATCATCACCACGCCGCAGGATGAGGCGCAGTTCAGGGGGCTATTGGGGGACGGCTCACAGTTTGGCATCACGCTCAGTTATCAGGTACAGCCGCGACCCGAGGGGCTGGCGCAGGCGTTCGTGATCGGCGAAGAGCACATTGGTGATGACTCGGTCGCACTGGTGCTCGGCGACAACATCTTCCACGGTCCGGGCTTCGGCACCCAACTGCGCCGCTACGTCGACCAGCCCGGGGCAACAATTTTTGGTTATTGGGTCAAGGATCCACGCGCGTACGGCGTGGTCGAATTCGACTGCAACCACCGGGCCATCTCCCTGGAGGAAAAGCCGGCCGAACCCAAGAGCCACTATGCCGTTCCCGGTCTGTACTTCTACGACAATACCGTGGTCGCCAAGGCCCAGCAGCTTAAGCCCTCGGCACGCGGGGAACTGGAGATCACCGACATCAACCGGTTGTACCTGGAAGAAGGGCAGTTGAAAGTGAACGTGCTAGCCCGCGGTACCGCCTGGCTGGATACCGGGACCTTTGAATCGCTCAATGATGCGTCCAACTTCGTGCGGACCGTCGAGGCCCGTCAAGGATTGAAGATCGGTGTACCGGAAGAGGTTGCCTGGCGACAGGGCTTCATCGACGACGCACAGCTGCGGGAGCTGGCCGCGCCGCTGGGCAAGAGCGGATACGGTGACTACCTGAACGAACTCCTGGAGCACCGCTTCGCCGACCCTTATCACGATCTGAAGATGGTCGATCTGGCTGGCACGTAAGCCGCGGGGCCGCGCCCCCCCCCCCCCCCCCCCCAACCACCACCCCGGCCAACAGCCAAGCCAGCCGCTTGACCGGCACCGGGTCAACACCCGGGGCTACCGCCCCTATTCGGCGGTGGTCCCGGGTGTCGTCGCATGTTCGCTGTCGGCCCTTGTCTCTTGGCTTTTCTCGTGGCTTGTTTCTTGGCTTGTCTCTTCGCGCTGACGGTTAACGCCGCAGGCCGGCAGCTACCACCGGCGCGCTCGTCAGTTCCAGGATGGCCCGAGCGGTGCCCAGCAGGTCGCCCACCGGCGTCAGCCGCATATCCACCGCGTGTTCGGCTAACGGTCCTACATCGTAGCTGACCACCGGGCACCCGGTCAGGGCGGCCTCGAGGACGGCGTAACCGAAAGTTTCATTCAGCGCGGTCGAGCAGAACACGCCGCCGGCATCGCGCACGGCTCGATGCGTCGAAGCCACCTCCATCTGCGGCACGTTGCCGTAGATCTCCAGCCGATCCAGGACGCCCAACATGGCCGCGTCACCCAGGAAGCGTTCGAGTCGATCCGGGGTTTGTTCCAGGCTGAAGATCACCACCCCGTAATGGTCTTCGGGCAGAAGCTTCAGGATCCGCAGGAAGTCCAGATAGTTCTTCTGCGTGTTCTCCAACCGACCGATCCAGGAGACCGGTTTCTGGCCGGGTCGCTTATCCAGCGGTGAAATGCCCCGGGCATCGGCCCGGAAGCTTCCGGTATCCACCAGGTTCGGAACCGTGCGTATGGTTGCGTGTTTGCGGGCCGGGAGCAGTGAGCGTACCAGTTCGCTGGCCCAGTCCGAAGGCGTCCAAATCTCATCGATCCGACTCATGTCCAGGGTTTTCAGTTCCCGGGTGACAATGCTCGGATGCGGCGAATGGAACTCGTAGATCACCGAGGTGGATTCCGGGACGTTGAGCTTGTTGACCAGCTCGGGTCGGCTGGTGATCCGTAGCTGCTGGTACTCGAACTGTGCGAGCAGGAATTCAAAGTAATTCACGGTGCGTTCGCCCGGGATCACCCGCACCGTGGCGTTTGGGAACGCGGCAAAAGCGTCCCGTCCGCCGCGGTCGAACTCGAAGACATGGTCAAATTGGACGTCCGGCTGATGCAAGCAACGGCCGCGGTACACGCTGGTCATACCGCCCAGGGAGCAGTTCATATAGGTGGTCAGGATTCGTTTCATGCGTACATTCCTTCAAGAAAGCCCTTGACCTGGGAGACACGGTAGGACCAGTTCGCGGTCGACAGAAACTCGGTGCAGTCGGAGTAGAACGACTCGTCCGGTTCGAATTGAACCGCGTCGAGTAACCGGGCGGAGAATTCTTCGGCGCTGCGGTACACGGCCACACCGGGGATGCGCTCCAGATCACCCATGGGTGCGCTGACGGTACGCAGCCCCATGGCCACGTACTCGTAGACCTTGTTCGGGTCCACACCGTAGGTCAGGCGCGATTCGATGAATGGGATCAAGCCCACGGTCCAGCGGGCCACGTGCGGTAGGCAGTCCTCATGGCTCATCGGGCCCAGATTGACCACGTTCATCGGCAAGCGGGTGTGCTTCGGCATGCCGTGACCAATGAGCTCAAAGTCAATGTCCGGATGTTGCCGGGCCACCTTCAGGAATTTCGGCCAGTCAAACCATGAGCCGGTCAAGTGGCCCAGGTAGCCAACCAGCGGCCTGATGCGATGTTCACGCCAATGAGCCATCGAACGCATCGCGGCGGTCGCGGCAACCAGTTCGTCCGGTGCCGCGTTGGGCAGATAGTGCACGTCGGATCGGCCGGTCACCACCGAGATCTTATCGCGCAGTCGAGGGCTGGTCGCGACAATCCCTTCGGCCTGCTGTGCGTAGCGCAATTCCAGTGCCGGGCTGTACCACTTGGAGAAGCCGACCCGCTTGAACTCTTCCATGTCGTCACGGATTTCATAGATGGTCTTCCACCCGTGGTTCTGCAACCGGTTTTGCACGGAAAGCATCGCCATGTCGGCAAATGAGGAGCAGTGCAACACACGCCTGCCACGCAAGTCCTTGGCCACCAGACGGTCAACCACCCCGGGGATCTCCCCCGGTGCCAGCTGCAGCAGATTGTCACCGATCAGGCGATCATCCCGCACGGGCGCGGTGAAAGGCGAATAGATGACCTTCCACCCGTGCCGTGCCAGCTGGAGTGCTGTGCGGTTCGAACGCAACAACAGCTTGTTCTGCGACGAGATCGGTCCCGCGGTGCTGTGCAGGATGATCACATCGTCCGTGTCCTGCAGGCCGTCGACCCACCCTGCCACCGTCTGATCCGATGCCGCACCCGTCTGGGAACCTGGTACCAATTCCGGTGCACCTTCGAGCCTGAGTTCGCCACCGGACCAGTACTGGCCGCGCAGGATCAACTCCACGCAGCCCTCCGGGATGGTTACGCTCACCATGGATGGCTGCTGAACCGTCAGATATTGATAAGGTCCAAGTTTCGGGTGGATGCTCAGCTGCTCGTCGGGCAGGATCATCTCTCCGTTGGCATCCAAGAAGGTAAAGAGCAACAGCGACTTCCCATCGGCCGCCCCGGCCACCGGAATCACCAGGTCATAGTGGTTCCCCGGGCTGACGGGAAAGGTCTTACGCATCCCCTCGACGGGCAATGGGTGCTGCGGGCTGACGGTGGAAAAATCGGTCTCCAGGTTCGGTCCCTGTTCCAGGACCGTCAGGTTCACCTCGCCGGCAAACCGGCGTCTAGTCCGGGCCAGGCCGATGGCACATCGGGTGGCACCTTCCGGGACCGGCAGATCGATCACATAGTCGGTGATTCCCGCGTCGTGATGCACGTATCGGAAGGGTCCGTAAACCTGCGACAGGCCAAACTTACCCGCCGGGGCGACGTCGCGACCGTATTCGTCCTGAAAACGAAAATAGAGCACACCAATCTTGCTGGCGTCTTCTGCCGGCGACACCTCAAACGACAGGCGAACCATCAGGCTCGTGGTTTGCGCTCCAAGCTCGCGGGTAAGCTGATACGTCAGCTCATCGGTTCTCAACTGCATTTATCCTTATGGCGTGACTGGGCGAAAGATCGCTTGGGGTACATGATCGGGGTAAATAAGTGGGGAACCTGGACCCTGCGGGTCCGGGTTCCCCACGTCCTCCAGCGGAGGTTTTGAATATGTCCGGGTGCCGGTGGCCGACACTTCCGGTTGGGGCCGCTTTAGACCAACTGTTCTTCCAGTGCGGTGGCTCCGAACTCGGCCTGCCGCGTGCCCACACCCAGCAGTTCGGCGATCGCCGCCACCGTGCGTTCGGCTGCCAGCCCGTCGCCGTAGGGGTTAACCGCGGTGGCCATGTCGGAATAGGCCACGGCGTCGGTGAGCAACTGATTCACCGAATCGACAATGCGCTGCTCGTCGGTGCCGATCAGTCGCACGGTACCGGCCGTGACGGCCTCCGGGCGTTCGGTGTTTTCACGCATAACCAACACCGGCTTGCCCAGCGACGGGGCCTCTTCCTGGACTCCCCCGGAATCGGTGAGCACCACGTTGGCGGTGTTGAGCATCCTGGTGAATTCCCCGTAAGCCAATGGTTCGGTCAGGGTGATGTTCTCGGTGTTTTCGATGGCCGGCAGCAACGCTTCGCGCACGGCGGGGTTGCGGTGTAGCGGCAAAACGAACTCCACCTCGGGGTGCATGGCGGCCAGCCGGGCCAATGCCCGGGCGATGCCGCGCATGGGTTCACCCTGGTTCTCGCGGCGGTGCGTGGTCACCAACACGATCCGCCGGCCGCGGGCCACCACCTCTTCGAGTCGCGGATCGGTGAAGGGGACGTTCTTCTGAACCACGGAGAGCAGCGCATCGATCACCGTATTGCCGGTCACCACGATGTCTTCCGCCGGCAGGTTTTCCCGCACCAGGTTGTTGCGACTGACCCGGGTTGGTGCCAGGTGCAGGGCGGCCAGCTGACTGGTCAGCTTGCGGTTGGCTTCCTCGGGGAACGGCGAATACAGGTCGTGGCTGCGCAGGCCGGCTTCGGCGTGCACCACCGGGATGCTTCGGTAGAAGGCCGCGATGGCTGCTGCGGTGGACGTGGTGGTGTCACCCTGAACAATCACGGCATCGGGGCGCTCTGATTCCAGGACCTCGTCCAGGCCGTTAATCGTGCGGGTCATGACCCCGTTCAGGCTCTGGCGTGGCCGGATGATGTCCAGATCGTAATCCGGAGTGATATCAAACAGCGAGTTGACCTGATCCAGCATTTCGCGGTGCTGCCCGGTCACGGCCACCACGCAGTCGAACAGTTCGCTGGCCTCCAGCGCCTTGACGATCGGTGCCACCTTGATGGCCTCGGGGCGGGTGCCGTAGATCGGCATGATCTTCTTAGGCATGGGTTCCTTCCAAAACCTTGGTGGCCGCGGCCAGCTGACGCCACTGTCCGCGGGTGTCGATGACGCGCTTGCCGTCCAACTGGTCGTTGGTCACCTGACCGTACTCGTCATGGTCCACGAGCAGCAGCACCGTGCTGGAGTTGGCGATCGCCGCATCGGTGTCCACCAGTTCCACGTTCTTCAGTTCGGCGAACGCGGCAGACAGAGCCTGGACGTTCGGCTCGGAGATCAGGAACGTGGTCTGCGGGTGCTTGGCGGCCAGTTCGCGGGCGATGAACACGGCCGGCGATTCACGCAGGTCATCAATGTTCTTCTTGAAAGCCAGACCCAGCAGCGCCACCGGGGCCTGCGGGTTCTCGGACATGGCACGTTCGGCCTGGGCGATGACCCAGTGCGGCTTGGCATCGTTGGATTCACGCGCCTGGCAGATCAGCTTCGCTTCCTCCGGGGCCGCGGAGACGATGAACCACGGGTCCACCGCGATGCAGTGCCCGCCCACGCCGGGGCCCGGCTGCAGGATATTCACGCGCGGGTGGTGGTTGGCCAGGTCGATCAGTTCCCACACGTCGATGCCGAGCTTGTCACTGATCATCGACAGCTCGTTGGCAAAAGCGATGTTCACGTCGCGATAGGAGTTCTCCACCAGCTTGGACATTTCTGCGGTCTTCGCATCCGTGGTCAGAATCTCGGCCTGGCAGAAGGTTTCATACAGGCCCTTGGCGCGCGCTGCGGCCTGCGGGGTCATGCCGCCGACAATGCGGTCGTTGGTCACCAGTTCCTTCATGACGTAGCCGGGCAGCACGCGCTCGGGGCAGTGGGCCACCTGTAGTGCGTCGCGGTCCAGGTCCGGACGCAGGCCGGCCAGGTAGTCGGCCAGGTGCTCGGTGGTACCCGGAGGGGAGGTGGATTCCAGGATGACCAGTTCGTCGCCGGTCAGCAGCGGGGCGATACCCCGAGCCGCGGCCTCAATGTAGGACAGGTCCGCGGTGTAGTCCTCGTTGAACGGGGTCGGAACCGCCAGGATGTAGGCATCGGCGGCCACGGTGGTTTGTGAAGCGCTGAGGAGCCCTGCGGTGACCGCGCGGGAAACAAAATCGGCCAGATCCGGTTCGACGAAGGGCACCTCTCCGCGATTGACGGCCTCGACATTGCGCGGGTTAACATCCATGCCATGTACGCGGATCCCGTTGGCGGCCAGGATGGCGGCGGTTGGCAGGCCAATGTAGCCCAGACCGATCACGGATACTTCTTTGATGTCAGTCACGTGGACGACGTCCTTTTCCTCAGGGGAACTCAGGGGCCGACTCGAGGTCCTACCCATGTGTTCCACAGCTTTGTTTGCTTCGTTCCCAACGCTAGGAAGCGGTGGTAAACGGAGAGTTAACTCGCCGTGTCTAGTTCGGAATAAATTCTCTGAAGTTTGGATGAACACGCTGACCAGGTCCGTTCGCGCAACACGATCCCGCGTCCGGCTTCACCGAGTCGGCGCCGCAGTAGTTCATCGCCAAGCAGCCTGTCGGCCTGCCGGACCCACTGCTTCAGGTCGCCGGCCGGTACCAGCACCCCGTTCTCACCGTCCTGCACCAGTTCGGCGAGCGCGGGCAGATCTGAGGCAATGACCGGCACACCGCTGGCCAGGGCCTCCACCGGTTTCAGCGGGGTGACCGCGCGGGTGACGGGCAAATCCAGCCGGGGTACGGCAAACAGGTCAAGCGCCGCATGCCAGGTGCGGGCCTGCTCGCGCGCCACCCGCCCGGGGAACAGGCAGCTGTCCCCGATCTCCAGCTCCGCAGCCAGTCGCTTGAGCGGTTCGCGGTTCACCCCGTCCCCCACGATGGCCAGTTTCAGGTTCGGATGCTCCGGTCGCAGCGCGGCGGTGGCGCGGATGAGCGTTTCTAAGCCTTCGTAGGCGACCAGGCTGCTGACGGTTCCCCAGTACAGTGCCCGGGGGTCCAGACCCAACCGGGTCCGGGCCGTGGTTCGGGTGATCCTCTCCAGGTAGTCACTGCCGACCCCGTTGGGCAACACCTCAATGCGGGCCGGGTCCAGGCCCGCGGCCTGCAGGTTCTCGCGCATGGCCTGGCCTAGGGTGAGCACGGCATCGGCGCTGGCGGCCAGTTCCGCTTCCCTCGCGGTGAAGGCCCGGTAACGTTGGGAGGACCGGGAGGCTTCGGGCCGGGTGGATGCCCAGGTGTCGGCCAGTTGTCCGCGGACCTCATAGACCCAGGGCAGGTCGTAGGCGCGAGCCACCGCACGCACGGCGAGTGCATTGGTGAAATCCGTGGTGGTGTGCAGCACCGTGGGTTGCAACTGCTCCACCTGACGCGCTAACAGTTCGGCCTGTTGTTGGATGCGCCCGGCCGCGTCAAAGCGTTGCCTGGCCGGCAACAGGCGCAGATACCGGATGCCGCCCACGGTGTGCGCCGTGGGTGCTCCCGGGTGGCCGATAGACAGCGGGTATCCGGCCCGGGTGGCACACCAGACGGACAGACCATCGTCTTGCAGCGCGGTCAGCAGGCTATGCGTGCGTTGGGCGTAGCCGCTGCCGGTGTAGGGCAGGGAGTTGGTGGCGATGTAGAGCACCCGCGGTGTCCCCCGGGTCGTCCAGCTGCGACTCCGGGCCGGCAGGCTCGGTTCCCAGCCCTGCAACACGTCCCGTTCGCTGCGATAGTGGCGCAACTGGCGTGAGGCGCGCCCCGGACGGGTTGCGAGCAGGTCAATGGCCGTTTCCAAGTGTCCCAGGGACCAGGCCAGGCGGGCCCTCGCCCGCAGGAGCGCCGGATGCGTCGCGTCCTCCGGAGGGGCTTGTAGTACCTGCTGCGCACACTGCCATAGTCCGGCGGCGGTCGCGGCATCGGCCAGTCTGGCCGCGGTGTGTGGCTCGCCCCAGCGGGGCCGCGCCGATTCGATGGCCGTGCGCAGTCCCGTTGCGTCTTCACCTAACAGCGCGGTGAGTGTGGCGAAGCGTTGTGTGCCGCCCACCCGGCTGAGCAGTTGCAGCTGACGGGGTCCGGCAAATTTGCGGGCCACCTGCAGACCGAAGTACTGGGGGTCATCGGCGACGTTGGCCAAGGCAAGCCTGGTCATGTTCGTCAGGTTGCGGGCCAACCCAGCGGGTGTCATATGCTCGGTCATGGCTTCCTCGCAGGTTTTGGGGCCCGGCGCCGCACGGGCTGCGGCAGGTCCTGCAGATGTTGCAGATAGTCCTGCCCCAGGGCGACCAGGTCGGCGTGACCGGCAATCCATTTCGGGCCGAGGCCCGGGCGGCGCAGGCTGGCATCATCGCGTTGCAGCAGGCGCAGGTGTTCCACCAGCGAATCAACGCTCTGGCTCACCACGTCCCCAGCTTCGGCCTGTCGAATGATCTGCGCGGCTTCACCGCTGACCAGTCCGGTCACGTGGACGTCAAGGGCCAACAGTTCATAGAGCTTGGACGGGATGGTGTGTTCGAAGCTTGGCCAGTCGGCGCGCAGGCTCACTAGGGTCGTGTCGGCCCAGCGGTACATGTCCAGCACCTTCGCTCCGCGGACCGGGTCAATGAAGGTCACCGGCGCATCCAGTTCTTCGGCCATCTGGCGCAGCCGTTCCCGGGCATGACCCTCACCGACCAGACGCACCTCCACGGTCTCCCGCAGCTGTGCCGCAGCGCGCACGAGCGTCTCCAATCCCTGGCTCAGTCCAAGATTCCCCAGATAGAGCACGCGAAGCCTGCGGTCGGTTGGTCTGGACGCACCCCGGGCCAGCGGCTGCGGGTAGGCGGCCAGGTCCACCCCGTTGGGCACGGTGGCCACCCGTTGCATGCCCTGGGCTCCGGCCACGCGGGCCAGTCCCCCGGTTACCGCTACCACCAGGTCCGCCCGGCGCAACACGGCCAACATGGACTTTGTCGCCCACGGCTCAAGTCGTTCGGAGCGCAGAATCTTGGAATCTCGAAACAGGTTCGGCCACGAGTCACGCAGGTCCACCACGAAACGTGCACCCATCAGGCGACTGACCAGGTAGCCGCTGAGCAGGGTGCTCAGCGCCGGGATCGTGGCAATCACAATATCCTGGCGTCCTGCACGCAGGCCGACGGGAATGGAGACCAAGGCCTGGAGCAGCGAGCTGGCGGCCTTGCTCAACAACCGGCGTGGCCGTGGCCAGGTCCGGTAATTGAACAACCGGACGTTGTTGGTTGGAGCCTCGGTCTCGGCTACTTCTTCGGCCGGTCTACCCTGCGGGTTCATGCCCGGTGCAACCACACTGATCTGGTGTCCAGCCTCGGCCAGGACCGTGGTGAAGGCCTTCCACCGGCGTTGTGGTGGGGACACGTCGGGGGCGAAGGAATGGGTCATCAATAAGATTCTCATCGCCTAGCCCCACGCCGGGATCCCCAGGGGTGCGGACCGACACCGCGGGCCCGGTTACCCTCAGAAAAAGACATGATCATCATTCCTACCGAAGAACTGCACCACCCCGGTGGCGGCCAATTCGTTGTCGCCGGCCTGCCACGTGTGGGTTTGCACCGTCTGGCGCATCTGCATGAAGTTGAAGCGGTCCGCCGAATAGATTGAGGCACCCGATTGGCTTGCTCGTCGCTGGAAATCGGTGTCTTCGCCCCGGGTTAGGTCCTTGAAGCGCAACCGGTCGAACAGTTCACGCTCACCACACATGGTCGGTCCCATCACCAGGTCGGTGAAGCGGTGTTCCCGTTCGGCCATGCGCAGCAGGGTGCGGTTGCTCGCCGATAGATACATGTAGTGGGCTTGTTTGCCCACCAATTCTGCGCCGCTGTACCGTAACGCGTTGACCTGATCGGCCAGGTAGTGTTCCCCGTACAGGTCATCGTCATCCAGTTTCGCCACGAAGTCCCCATCCGCCCGCTCAATTCCTAGGTTTAGGCACGACCCAAGGCTTAATTTGGCGTCGGCGGTCACCTCGATGAGCTCATCGGCTCCGTGCCGGGCACGAAAATCCTCAAGCAGCCGGGGATCCGGGTCGAAACCGTGGGTGACCAGCACCAGCTGGATTGAAACGGCACGCTGCGCGGCCACCGTGTCAAGCAGGTGTTGCAGTTGTCCCGGACGGTTTGTCGCGGCTAGGACGCTGACCTGACGTTTCGCCGCCATCGAATACCGCGATGCTTCGGCTCCCGACCCCTCGCCAACCCCGGCCAGCTGTTGCACGGTACGGGCCCGGTGGGCATAGCTGTGCTCATGCCAGATCCGTCGCTGAGCCAGATGAACGCTGCGATCGCGCTGTTCCGGGCTACGTTCGAGCATGCGCAGGATGTCAGACGCTTCCTGGCTGCTCGCCGCCTCGAAAACCTCATCCGGGGCGAAGTAATTCCGCAAGGCTTCCCCGGTGGCCGAGAGCACCGGGGTGCCGCAGGCACTGATTTCGAAGATGCGGCGGGCACACATACTCGGTGAATCAGGAACCGAGTTCACGTTTAAGAACGTGGAGAACTCCTGATAGGCCGGCACCATGTCCTTGTAGGGCAGCGCCCCGACCACATGCCTGGCGAAGGGTTCGGGGAACTGATATCCCGCATTTCCGCCGTGCTGGCGGGAGAAGATGCTCAACGTCCCACCGCCACGACCCGAGGCCTGTACCGCCCCGTCTAGGAGCAGCTGCAGTTGTTCGCGGCGCTCCGGATATTTGTGTGCAAAGTACATACCGGCGAAGGCCACGCCCGTGGGCTTCGCTGCCCGGGCACGTACCGGGTTGTGAACTTCCGGCTGCGCCGCAAACGGCAGCACGCCGATCCGTTCATGACCCAGATCCCGGCGGTAGTCCGGGATCTTGCGCACGTCACTGGTCAACACCGCATCAAAGAGTTTTGCCGTGTCCAGAAAGTCCGCATAGTGCGGCGGGTCCTCCTTGTTCCAGAACACCGTGGGGATCCCAGCGGCACGGAATCCCCGCACCATCTCCACCAGCGCCGGGCGCGGGGCGGTGGGACCGGTCAGATGGTACTGCCAGGCCCCACCGTTGCCGTTCCAGGCGGACTCGACTAACAACAGGTCATAGGCCTGCTCCGCCAGTTTCCGGGCCCAGTCCTGTGGTGTAAGTGCATCCAATTCCCATTCCGGGCCCCAGGCCGCATGGCTGAACTCGTCCAGGATTGTGGCCACCCGCAATCCGTTGCGGGCCCGTCCGTGGTTGGTGCTGGTGCCGGCAATTCCCTGTGGCGTGTAGCCCGGGGCGCTTGCCGAGGCTGTGCTTTGTGGCGCCGGGTGTAGACCCAGCTGCCGGCGGCGCCACCAGGTGCGAAGCTGATCGGGGCCGCCGGTGCGCAGGTGCCACAGGCCGGTGCGCAGTGTTGAGATATCCATCGAGAAGGCGTCCTGAGAGTGATTCGTGCGGTTCGTCGTACATCGGCAACGGGGTCGTTATGAGGTGACCACCGGCTCCAGATCGGCAAAGAACTCCCGCAGTTCTTCGTCTTGCCACTCGTGCTCGCCGTAGTAGCTCGCCAGCTGGGCGATCAACTGCCGTGCTTCGGCCTGTTCTTCCGGGGCAACGCGCTGAAGCTTGCTCAGGTACCAGCCCTTGATGAACGGTTCCATCCGCCGTTCCCGGTAGGTTTCCAGTAGCCCCTCATTTTGCAACCATGCGGCGCGTTCACGTTCCAGCGGAATGTACTTGCGATAGAACTTTGGGCCAATGGTGTTGACCGTCGAGTTGGATACGGCCGCGAAGTAAACATGGATCGGTTCGTTGAGCAGCGAGATTCTCGTGGCGTAGTAGAGCATCTGCTGGAAGAAGTAGGAGTCCTGTCCCACCGCGCCTACCGGCTGTTCGATTCCCAATGAGCGGAGCCAGCTAGTATTGGCCACGAGGGCCTGGATGCTCATCGGGGTGAAGTTGATCTGCGACAGCAACCGCGGCGTCACCGTATAGGTGTTTTCGCCAACCTCATCGCGGTAAATGTGCTTGCGCAGGATGCGCACATAATTGAACAGTTTGCGTCGATCCGCATTACGAAGCACATTCCCCAGTGCGAAATCCGAACCGTTCTGCCGTGCCATGTCCAGAAGTTTGGCGTAGCCATCGGACAGGGCTTCATTGTCCGGGTCGAGATAGGTGATCCATTCGGCGGATGCCAGCTCAAGCCCCTTGTTGCGCGGACGGGAGGCACTTCCCGATCCGCCTTGCTCAAAGAGATAGGAACGGACATTCGGATAACGGGATTCGAGCTCCTGCACGGTGGCTCGGGTCGATGCGTCGGTGGAACCATCGTCGACGAGCAGGATTTCCATGGAGTCGAAGATCGAGCTTCGGCGCAGGGACTCAAAGCACTTGAAGCGAAGGTGTTCACCGTTGTTGTAGACGGGAACTACCACGCTCAGCTCCGGCTTCCACGCAGGTGATGCCTGCACCTGTTCGCGGCCGCGAGCACTGACTTCGAACCCGTCCAGCATGTATGAGCCGTCGGGATCAGCCAGCCACCGTAACGCCCCATGCTCCGGCGCGGGGGCCGAACTGTAGTCGTGGTGGGATGTGGGCGACGCATCGCCCGGAGCCTTGTACAAGGTTCCGGCGGCAACGAATTTGGTGGCGTTGAGCAAATCCTGCAGGTAGTGCTGACCGTAGTCAAACCCTCCGGAAACGGTACAGGTAAGCTCCATGCCGGCGGCTTTGGCTGCTGCCTCGTCCGCGAAAATGGGAATGCTCCTCGCTTCCTGACCGGCAAGCTGCTGATCCTCCAGAAAGCGCCTTGCCACCTGCGGGTCTCCAACGACTGCCAACTGGCGCTGGTCGCCCTGTTCACTCACCAGCCCACAGGTTGCCAACAGAATGCGCATACGATCAAAATTCACATGCCGTAAATAGACGCTCCGCAGGCCCGCCATCTGGTTTCGGTAGAGTTCTTCCTCGTTCAGGGAAGCCAGAATGTCCGCGGTATCAAAGGCGGATTCGGGCATGTAGACCTGAGGGAACTGGTCATTGACACCGGCGTTGTAATTCGACAGCACCGAGCACCCCATGGCATGCAATTCGACCACCCGGTTAGCGTACATGCTGGAGCTATTCACCACAGAGTTCAGGTTGATCGCGATCTCACTGGTTCGGTGAATCCGTAACAATTCATCGTGCGGGACAGCCGGTTCCACGTACGGCAGATAATGCTCCGGGTACCGGTATCTTTCTTGGTCCAAGTCCCAGTTGCGGTCAATGATGCGCAACCGACGCCCTGAAGCAATGACGCCGTCAAACATCCGACGGGCGGCTTCGCGGCGCTCCCGATACTTGTGGTTGTGCCAGCTTCCGGCAAAGACGACATCACTGATGCGGTGACGACGGCTTCCCACCGGATTATGGTGCTGATGATCCACGCTGAAAGGCAAGACACCGATTGCCTTGGCGTTGGGGCAATCTTTGGCGTACCGAGGAACCATTTCGGCGGCACTGGTGAAGACATAGTCGCAGCACTGTGCAGTGGTCAGATAGATCGCGTAGTTCGGCGGATCCTCCTTGGAATAGAACGCCACAGGGGTACCAGCTGCCTGGAACCGTGGGATCAGCTCGGTTTCGATCAGCTTCCGGATTTCACTATTGGCCTGTGCAGCGCCCAACCATTCACCGGCAAGTCCCCGCCACGAACTGACAACCAGTACCAAGTCCAGCTGTCCCACATGTTCCAGGTAGTTCGTCGGCGTCAACGGGACGAACTGTGCGGTACTCTCAAAACTCTTGAACAAGAACTCATCGGCAATGATGCCGATGCGCGCGGAGAACGGCCTGTACCAACGCTGCCCATTGGACTCTGCACGGTTAATGACCGAAGAGTACTCGTCGAGGATGCGCTGGCGCCCAGAGTCAAAGTATTCCCGCCGCTCAATGTATTCGGCGCCTGTCACCGCCGGCTCAATAAAGGGGTGCTTCCCGGTGAGGGCATCGCGGTAAAACTGTGATGCCAGATGCCGCTCCATGTTGAACCCTTGCGGGTAGCCTTCGGGGAGCGACAGCTGGCTCAGTCGCGTGTCAATGAAGTCCAGCCGCTTCTTAAGACTCTTTGCATCCATGGTTCTACTTCCCCGCTTTCGTCCGCCAGTACCACCGCTGCAAGCGGCCTAGCTTGGAATTACTCAATGCCGTGTACCGAGCACGCAACTGTTCCAATTCCTTGGTCACTAAGGCGTGTTCCTCCGGCGAAATGCCCTGATCTATAGCTGAAGATTGTTTGGCACTTTGCGCTCGGATCTTGCGCTTCGAAGGGTCCTGGGCCAATTGCTTGTCGCGCTTGTCTATGATCTTCAACAACTTGATTTCCCGCTCATATACCGCTTGCAGCTCGTCCGTCAGTTCGCGCACATGCCGGTGGAGCCTCAGATGCGTTTGGCTGGCATTCTTCAGGATGTTTTCTTGTGGATCGCTTGATTCCGAGGACTTGTTGTTCACTTGTGTCATTTAGTTTGCTGTTTCCAGTTCGTACACGTGGGCATGGGGGTTATCAGTCAAAATCTTCTGACCAGCGGCATTCGCTGCTCGGGCTATGAACTGCAAACGCGTTTGGCTGGCTTTCTCCCATGAACTTCGGGGAGTGTTTCGATTCGACGTGACGCGCGCGGTAATCGACGCATGAAGCGGCAACCCGCGCAGGGTAACGCCATATGGAATGGCCCAGGTCGACAAGTCATGCCGTAGCACTTCTACTCCATCAACAGCGAGAAGCAACTCTAGGTGATTGGCTGCGCCCGGATTCTCGTAGCTGTTGTCCACCATCACGTGCACATCGGCGGCTTGCCACGTTGGTTGAGCAGCGATCTTAGCCGACACACTCGCGCTGTATCCCTGCAAGACTTGCGATTCAGGCAAGTACAACATCCCGTTGAATGGCTTTTCGCTCAACAACGAACCGTCACCATTTGAGATGCGGAACGTACCGTCCAACACAACACCTCGACTAGCCGTTCGGTTGGCAGCAACCTTGTCCTTGGCCTGTTGTGTTGACGCGGTTGCTTTCTTCCCAAGCTCGTACAGATTTTGCGTCGAATTCACGCCGAAAAAGTTAAGTATAGGAACATTTCGATTGATCAGCTCACGGAAGAAGTACCCGTCCCGGCGCTGGTTCGCAGGGAAAGACAAGGCTAAGTCAATCAGTCGTCGATGGTTGAATGGAATACCTGTCTCAAAGGCGCAATCAGTCTCGTTGAAGACTTCTGAGAACCAACGCCCCTGGCGAATCTCCCAGTAGTACATATCTAGTACTTCGTAGTCTCGTGGCAGATTCCCGTATCCACCCATCTCGATTTGTTCCTCATGCTCAGCCATGATGACTTCCAGTCGGGCTGCGAGCGCTGGCGATTTCACTAACGTCTGTTCACGAAGTAACTTTCGTAGTCCTCCGAGTGGATCGCGCACGGAACGATATCGGTGGAAGTAGTTTCTACCGGTTTCATGCAAATTTGCTCTGAGATGCATCGTACGGTTTCCTGGAAATGCCTGCTGGTAAAGCTTTAGAAGCCACGGCCCATGCTGCCCAGCGGTGTTTTTTGCTAGGACACGCTGCTCCTCCTCGCTAAGTGCTGGTGCCTTGTCGCGTCGGAGAAGGGTGTGTTCTACATTCACAGCATCAAGGATTTGTTTAACAATGACCTCGTCCTTATAGATCGATCGAGACCAAGGACTATCGGAACGGGGCACTGCCGTGTAAGTGAACGTTTTGACCCTGTCCCAAATCTCTCGTGTCATGGCCAAGGACGTCCTGCTGTCCAAGCCGCCGGTCAGAGACAGGGCAACCTCCCGGTCAGCGCTCAGTAGTCGAACTAGTTCTCGCCAGAGATCCTGAGCAAGGTCTAGACGTTCGGTTTCATTGACCGCACGATATGGGTTCTGCTGCTTCGGAAAATACCGCTCTTCCGATGAATCGCGAAGTGAAAGCCGATGGTTCGGGATCAGAGCTTTGATGCCTTGGTAGCGGCTGAACCGCCAACGCAATGACACCGGCAACGCTGCAAGGCTCGCCTTCTCAAATGAGGCATGCATCAAATCTGCCAACATACGATCATGCGAGGACACCATCGTTCGATCGATGGCATAGTAAACAGACCTCATCCCATGTGCGTCGTGGTAGACATACTGATGTTCGCCGTCGAGTATGAACAGAACATACCTACCACCTAGGTCGTAGAGATATTTTTCAACTCCAGGCGCTCCGGAATCAATCCATCTCTGTCGCAGCGCACCGCAGATCACTCGGATGTCCCCACTGTTTTCTGATCCAGTGGGCGAGACATATTGAGCGTGCCCGATAAGTGCCACAACGAGTTCAGAATCGTCCAGGATTTCAGCCTCGGTTTCTGGCGCTATCAGAAAGCGACCCTGCGATGTGTGATGCGCGGTGAAGCGTTCCAAATCGGAAGGCACATTTACGTGCTCTTTCGTATACAGGAAACCTCTTGGATATAAATCGATTGGCATGGATTCTACGCTCTCGGGACTGCTGAGTTGATGATCTTCAACATGAGGCTAACAGCGAGAAGTTGACGAAAAACCCCTTTTCACAAGCCCTTTACTGCGGACTCATGAAATGTTCACCTCTCGTTCACTCAAACCCAGGATGCCCTGTTCACACTTCGATACAAACCAACCGGAAAGTTGTTCCTCGTCATGTGGAATGACCAGCACCCGACACCGCCGATGACCTGCACCCCGGACCCGGCGTCAAACCAGCCCGAACCCATTGCATCCATCCTCTGCGGCAACAGGCTGACCATGAACCCTCTGCTCAGCACCCATCGTCGCATGCAACCGATTTTCTAGGATCGTCAATCGTGACACAGGTTTGAACTCGTCCCAGATGGAGAATTCGCAACTCATCGACTACCCATTGCTGATCCAGCGCACAAGCAAGAGTCATTCGCCGCACTGCTTGGACTGCGGGCAGAGTAGCCCCACGCGACACCCATCAGGAGAAAGGCTCAGGTTTTCTGGCTGCGCAAGTAGGCGACGACGGCCCGCACACGCCGGTGAACGTCGGTATCCTCGTCAAGGTTTAATTTGAGGAAGATGCTGGAAATGTGGGATTCCACCGTTCGTTCAGACAGGACAAGCCGGTGTGAAAGCGCTGTATTGGACATTCCTTCGGCCATCAGCCCCAGTACTTCCAGCTCCCGGCTGCTTAATCGATCCAACGGTCCGGAGCGCCCGGTGGTGTCCAGTAGGGCGGCCACAACCTGTGAATCCAACGCGGTTCCCCCGTCCACGATCCGTTCCAACGCGTCGAGGAACCCAGCAACGTCCAGTACCCGGTCCTTGAGCAAGTATCCCGTGCCCGGTTGGGCAAGCAGCTGGGCCGCTCCGCGCGGCTCCACATACTGCGGCAACAGCATGATGGGCTGCTGCGGGTTTCGGTCCCGAATGGCCACGGCCGCCCTGATCCCTTCGTCACCGTCCGGCATGCGCACATCAAGCACGAGCACGTCGGGGTCGGTCGAAGAGACAGCTCGAACCGCGTCATCAGCCGTGGAAGTCCTAGCCACCACCAGATGTCCGGCGGATTCCAAGAGTGCGACCAAACCTTCGCGAAGCAGCGCGGAGTCTTCGGCAATCACTATCCGCATGGCAGACTCACGCTGACAATGGTGCCGAAGCCCGGTCTGCTGCGAACAGCCAGGTTCCCACCCGCGGCACCGACTCGTGTGGCTAAACCGTCCAGTCCCCCGCCCGGCTGTATTTTCGCCGTACCTGATCCGTCATCCCGGACTTCGAGGGACAGGTTTCCCTCCACCGAGTTGATGGTCAGGGAGATCTGTTGCGCATCGGCATGCCGTACGGCATTAACCACCGCTTCACTGGCCACGAAGTAGATGGTGCGCGCCAACTCCTCCGGGATCGCGTCGCAGCTCACGTTGAGAACTGGGCGCGAGATCAAATGGCGGCAGAATTCCGACAATGCTCGTGGCAGCCCGTGTTCGAGCATGCGCGGACCGGCACCGCGCGCCAGTTGGCGCAACTCGGCGACGGTCAACGTCACTTCCTGGACCAGATCATCGATGTGTCCGGCGAATGATTTGTCAGGAAGCTGACTCTGTAACACACGCAGTTGCAGCCCCAGTGCGACGAGTCGCTGTTGTGCCCCATCATGCAGATCACGTTCTAGGCGGTGTCGTTCGGCATCACTGGCTAGCAGCAGTTTTTGCCTTGCGGATTGGGCTTCGACCAGTAGTGCTCGTAGCTGAGCTCTCGAACGGATGTCCTGCACGAAAGGCACCGAACGATCAACCACCAGGGAAGGCAAGCGGTAGCTGGCCTCGGGACCTGGAATCAGTTCGCCAATCTTCATGCCGCGGTGCCGTAGCGGTATCCCTTCCCGTCTGGCGGCCACGGGTAGGTTCATTCCTGCACCGGCCAGATCCGGCGCTTGCCCCGTGTCGTCGAGCGCCGAGGGAACCACCCCAACGATCAGCGCCTCGTCCCGCAGTGCTCGGCGTAGCACCGGCTGAAGTTCCTCGGGTTCGGCCAATCCACGGGCAATGTCCTCCGACAGTTTGTTCAGGGCCGCCAAGGCTCTGGCTCTGGTTGGAAACAGTAGAGCGTCTACGCGCCGACGGAGCCAACCGAAACACCCCACGGCGAGCGTGGTTACCGCAGCGGTCACCAGCAGCATAATGGCCGGTGAAGCCAGTGCCGCGGAACGGTGCGAGGCCAGCACGATCAGCGCCAGCGCGGAGAGAAGTACCAATAGGAGAAGCACCGCGGCCACCAGCCCGGCCACCGCGAATTCGAAGTCCGCCCCGGATGGACGCAGTACCGAGAGGGTCACGGACAGCGGGATGGCCAGATAGCAGACCAGCAAACCAAATCCGACGAGATCTGCCGAGCCCAGAACCAAATAGCTAACCCAGCACAGCATCAAGGTCAACGGCAAACAGATTCCACCCAGATATACCCAGCGCAGTGCTGCACGGTCCTCGTGGCTGGCATGGCGGAATCGGGTGATCACCCGTACCATGCTGCTCACCAGAAGGGTGAAATAGAAAAACATCAGTCCAATGCCCACGCCGGAGAGCACTGGGTTCCACCCGGGAACGGCCCACCCGAGTACGGCGCACAGATTGAACAACAACACCACTGCGACCAGAGCGACGGCCAAGATTCGCCAGCGGGTTGTACCAACGCGGCCGGTCGGTGCGATCAGCAGCAGCATGGCCAACGGCAGGTACAGTAGCGTCCAGCTACCCGCCCACGGGGATTCCATGTCTTCTGGCACCATGAGCGCCAGGACCAGGCACAGCCCGGCAAAGGCCAGCCATGGCCCCTCGGCACGTGCCGGGAGGCATCGGGAAACTACGGTGCCCAAGATGAGTGGGACCAGTCCTAGCGTCGCCGCCGCCACCCCCGTCAGGGCGGAACTCGAAGAATGTGTCGGGACGATGAGCACGAAAATGAGCACCGTGCCCACCCACAGAACCCCGGTGATGCGGGGAGCATACCTGTCCATGGGAAAACGATACGCCCGAAACCCCACGCCGGCATCCGTGCTGGCACCCAACGCAGATTCGGGGCTCTCCCCCATCACATCGTTCCGGCACAGTTGCATGCTGGAGGAAAGCCTCAGATAGGTCAGGAGACAGGTCATGACTCGTGTAGCTCTGGGCGTCCCGGTGACAGGCCACCAAACCGGTAGCGGTTTCCATCGAATTGCCTCAGCCTGGTGCGCGCCGGTCGCAATCGGGTTGATCGCGCTGAGCAATTCCGTGTACGCATCGCTGAACTCAGAAGGACTTGACGACCAAATCGGGGCCAATCTGGTTTCCCTGTACTCGGATGACCAAACGCTCTGGTACCTGTGCACCGTCACTGGATTGCTCGGTTCGCTGCTGCTCGTACCTGGAATCTTGGCCGTCGTGAAGGCATTGCGGTTGGATCGCCCCGTCCTCTCGTTGGTGGCCGGCTCGATCATGATCGCCGGATACATCAGCTACTTCGGGATCATGTTCACCACCTTCGATACCTTAGATCTGGTCCGGATCGCCCCGCAGGCAGCCGAGACACTGGTGGACGAGTCTTCGCTGAATTTCGCTAGCGCCGGGTTCTTCCTGCTCTTTGTGATCGGCAATCTGTTCGGAACGGCGTTGCTGGGCGTGTGCGTCCTGTTGAGCCGTTCGGTGCCGCGCTGGTCCGGTGTTCTCCTGCTCTGTTGGACCCTTGGACACATTACGAACCTGTTGTTGCTCAACGAGTGGTTTGCCGTGATTGGCGGGCTGATCGCGATGGCCGGATTCGCTGTCATTGCGGTGGCCATCACAAAAATGACGAACCAACAGTGGCTCGAACGAAGTTGAGGCAATAGTTTCGATTCGCTCGTCGGGACGGATGCGGGACGGATGGCGCAGAAACCAAGCATCAGGGGCAGCGGCTTGGACGAGGTACTCTAGATAGCTCGCAAATTCCCTTAAATACCGGACGTTTCCGGTACGTTTAGAGGCATCACTTGCTCGTGGGCCTAGGAAGGAGTCGAGCTGGGTGCCTCGTCAGCCGCTGGTGAGCTTTCCCAACCTTGACCAGGTGGATACCGTCAGAGAGTTATTTCCCGTGTTGCCCCGAGAAGCCCACTGCAGTGGACGCTGATCGGACACGGAGCGATGTCTCGTTCCTTGTTCACGGAATGCGATGAACCGCTGAGCGAATGGACGCTGTCAAACACTCAGGTCTCGGTGTCACTAAGATCCTTGACCGTGTCTTGGGCGGTTTTCGTTTAGCTGACCAACTCCGGCTGATCGCCGAGCCTCACAACGCTGTGAACTCTGGCGCGCGTTGTGTTGCGACAGGCACGAGATTCCCGGTTGGTTGTTCACCGGACGTCTTCGCAGCGGAGATCCCTCGGATTCTTGCCGACCATCTTGCCTGAACCGATGGTGTTGTACATGGCCCTGGCATTCCGTGGCCCATGCAACTGGTAGCCCACCGTCCTTGCACGGCGTCAGAAGACTCCGAGTTCTCCGCTGGAGCCAGGCGGCTGGACATCACCGGTTCAGCGACAAATCAAGGCCGCATCTTGCCCTGATTCTGCGGTGGATCTCAGCCATCGTCGAGTGCCCTTTGGACGTGCTCTCGTCAGGTAAAAAATGGGGCCTGGCCGACTGGCCAGACCCCATTTTCAACTTTGGCTACCTGATGGGCAACCGCCTGAATTCAATCCCCTTAGCGGGCGACCGAGCCGTCCACGTAGTCATCGCTGGAGGACTCGGAGATCCAGGAGAACAGCGAACGCAGTTCGCGGCCGGTGGTCTCAATCGGGTGCTGCTCACCCTTCTTGCGCAGCTCCAGGAACTCCTTGGCGCCGTTGGCCTGGTCATCCATGAAGCGCTTGGCGAAGGCGCCGGACTGGATGTCGGCCAGGACAGCCTTCATGTTCTCCTTCACCTCCGGGGTGATGACTCGCGGGCCGGAGACGTAGTCGCCGTACTCTGCGGTGTCGGAGATCGACCAGCGCTGCTTGGCGATGCCGCCTTCCCACATCAGGTCGACGATCAGCTTCAGCTCGTGGAGCACCTCGAAGTAGGCGATCTCCGGCTTGTAGCCCGCCTCGGTCAGCACCTCGAAGCCGTACTGCACCAGCTGCGAGGTACCGCCGCAGAGCACAGCCTGCTCGCCGAACAGGTCGGTCTCGGTCTCTTCGGTGAAGGTGGTCTCGATGACGCCGGCGCGGGTGCCGCCGATGCCAGCTGCGTAGGACAGTGCCAGGTCCTTGGCGCCGCCGGTGTAGTTCTGCTCCACGGCGATCAGGTCAGGGATGCCGCGGCCTGCCTCGAACTCGCGGCGCACGGTGTGGCCCGGAGCCTTCGGGGCAACCAGTGCCACGTCGACGTTTGCCGGCGGCTGGATGAAGCCGAAGCGGATGTTGAAGCCGTGGCCGAAGAACAGGGCGTTGCCCTCTTCCAGGTTCTCGGCGATCGAGTCGGCGTAGACCTTGGCCTGGACCTGGTCCGGGGTCAGGATCATGATGACGTCGGCCCACTTGGCGGCCTCGGCAACGGTGGCGACCTTCAGGCCTTCGGCCTCGGCCTTGGCGCGGGACTTGGAGACCTCGGCCAGGCCGACAGTGACGTCCACACCCGAGTCGCGCAGGCTCAGTGCGTGCGCGTGGCCCTGGGAGCCGTAGCCGATGATGGCTACCTTCTTGCCCTGGATGATCGAGAGGTCTGCGTCGTCGTCGTAATACAAATCAGCCATGTGAATTGCTCCTTGGTTGTGCTTCTGTCAGGAAGTTTCTGTTGCTGGCACCAGCATCTATGTTCAAGTCTGGTGCCTTGGATTGTGAAATTTGGTGTTCGTGTCCGAAGAAGTCATATTCGCCTTCTTCGGACACACTTCGGCGCTAGGCCGAAAGGCTCTTCAGGGCCCTGTCGCTCATCGACTTGGAACCGCGGCCCACGGCCAGGGTTCCTGCCTGGACGATCTCGCGGATGCCGAAGGGCTCCAGCACCGAAAGCAGCGCCTCGATCTTGGCCGCGTTGCCGGTGGCCTCGATGACCAGCGAGTCGGTGGCCACGTCGATCACCGAGGCGCGGAACAGCTCAGCGGCCTGGGTGACCTGCAGCCGGGTGGCGGCGTCGGCGCGGACCTTGACCATGATGTGGTCGCGCTGCACGGAGGATTCCGGCAGCAGCTCCACGATCTTGATGACGTTGATCAGCTTGTTCAGCTGCTTGGTGACCTGCTCCAGGGAGTCCCCCTCGGCGTCGACCACCACGGTCATGCGGCTGATGCCCTCGATTTCCGTGGGGCCCACGGCCAGCGAGTGGATGTTGAACGCACGGCGGGCGAAGAGGCTGGCGACTCGGGTGAGTACGCCGGGCACGTCTTCGACCAGTACGGACAGCGTGTGCTTTGCCATGCTCTAGTCTTCCTCTTCCCATTCCGGGGTCATGCCCCTGGCGATCTGGATCTGGTCGTTGCTCACTCCGGCGGGGACCATCGGCCACACCATGGAGTCGGCGGAGACCACGAAGTCGATGACCACCGGGCGGTCGTTGATTTCCAGCGCCTTCTGGATCGTGGCGTCGATGTCCTCGTCGCGTTCGCAGCGCAGGCCCACGCAGCCGTAGGCGTCGGCCAGCTTCACGAAGTCCGGAACGCGCGCGGTGCCGTGGCCCGTGTTCAGGTCAGTGTTCGAGTAGCGTGCGTCGTAGAACAGGGTCTGCCACTGGCGGACCATGCCCAGCGAGGAGTTGTTGATCACCGCGACCTTGATCGGGATGTTGTTGATCACGCAGGTGGCGAGCTCCTGGTTGGTCATCTGGAAGCAGCCGTCGCCGTCGATCGCCCAGACCACGCGGTCCGGCTGGGCCACCTTGGCGCCCATGGCGGCGGGCACCGAGTAGCCCATGGTGCCCAGGCCCGCGGAGTTCAGCCACGAGCGCGGGCGCTCGTACTTCACGAACTGTGCGGCCCACATCTGGTGCTGGCCCACGCCGGCCACGTAGACGCCCTCCGGGCCGGTCAGCTCGCCGATGCGCCCGATGACATGCTGCGGGGCAGACAGGCCGTCGTGGGTCTCGGTGTAGCCGATCGGGTAGGTCTCGCGCAGGCGGTTCAGCAGCGACCACCAATTGGACAGGTCCTGCTGCGGCTCGTTCTCGAACCGGGTCTGGCAGGCCTCGAACAGCTGCGGGATGATCTCGTCCAGTGAACCCACGATCGGCACGTCGGCCACGCGGTTCTTGGAGATCTCCGCCGGGTCGATGTCGGCGTGGATCACCTTGGCGTTCGGCGCGAAGGTGGAGAGCACGCCGGTGACGCGGTCGTCGAAGCGGGCGCCCAGGGTGATCAGCAGGTCGGACTGCTGCAGCGCAGTCACCGCGGACACGGCGCCGTGCATGCCGGGCATGCCCACATGCTGCGGATGCGAGTCGGGGAAGGCGCCGCGGGCGGTCAGGGTGGTGACCACCGGGGCGTTGATGAACTCGGCGAAGGCCTTGAGTTCCTCGTGCGCGTCGGCCTTGATCACGCCGCCGCCCACGTAGAGCACCGGACGGGTGGCGCCGGCGATCAGCTTGGCGGCCTCGCGCAGCTGCTTGTTGTGCCCGCGGGTGACCACGCGGTAGCCGGGCAGGTCAACCTTCGGCGGCCACGAGAAGGTCATCTGCGCGGTCTGGGCATCCTTGGTGATGTCCACCAGCACCGGGCCGGGACGGCCGGTCTGCGCCAGGTAGAACGCGCTGGCCATGACCCGGGGGATGTCCTCCGGATTGGTCACCAGGAAGGCGTGCTTGGTGATCGGCATGGTGATGCCGACGATATCGGCTTCCTGGAACGCGTCCGAGCCGATGAAGGCGCTGTTGACCTGGCCGGTGATTGCCACCATGGGAACCGAGTCCATGTTGGCGTCCGCCAGTGCGGTGACGAGGTTGGTTGCGCCCGGTCCGGAGGTGGCAATGCAGACGCCAACCTCCCCGCTCACCATGGCGTAACCCTGTGCGGCATGGCCGGCACCCTGTTCATGGCGGACCAGGATGTGATTGACCTTGGTCGAGTCCATGAGCGGGTCGTAGGTGGGAAGGATGGCCCCACCTGGCAACCCGAAGACGTCTTTGACGCCCAATTCTTCCAGCGAGCGGACGATGGCTTGTGAGCCCGTCATCTGCGTGGGAGCAACGATGTTGTTCGGACCCTGGACCGGGTTCGAAGCTTCCACGACGGAAGAGACAGCGGCGGCGGCATCCTTGGGTCGACTAATTGACTTCGCAACCGACGCCGGATTGGCGGGTGTTGAGTTGCTCATCTGGATCCTTTCCATTTCTATCTCTTCATCTTGCGCATAAAAAACGCCCCACGGCCGTCACTGCTGACGAAAGGGGGCTGCGCGTCACCGATGTTCTGCCTGTTGGCCAGAACTGGTATCAGGCTCCGCGCCTGATAACTAGTAGTACGTCGGTGGTTGTTTGCATGTGTCTAATCTTTCTTCACCCAGTGGCAAAGATCAACTCGCACCCCGTGCAATCTCATTATATGAGATGGATGTCCATTGGGTGGACGCTTGACACGCCCACCCGAGGACGAACTTCTTTTTTCCTCCCGCTGCGGCTACCCGCAGTAGGCGCCGGTCGAGGCCGACTTCACCAGCTTGGCGTACTTGGCCAGCACCCCGGAGGTGAACTTGGCCGGCAGCGGCTCCCAGCCCTCCTTGCGGGCTTCGAGTTCCGCCTCGTCCACCAGCAGGTCGAAGCTGCGCGCCTTCATGTCCACCCGGATGCGGTCCCCGTCCTTGACGAACGCGATCGGACCGCCGTCCACCGCCTCGGGCGCCACGTGACCGATGCACAGGCCGGTGGTGCCGCCGGAGAACCGTCCGTCGGTCAGCAGCAGCACGTCCTTGCCCAGTCCCGCGCCCTTGATGGCACCGGTGATGGCAAGCATCTCGCGCATGCCCGGCCCGCCCTTGGGGCCCTCGTAGCGGATGACCACCACGTCCCCGGCTTGCAGCTCTCCGCGGTCCAGCGCATCCAGCGCACCCTGCTCGCGCTCGAAGACGCGGGCGGTGCCTTCGAAGACCTCGGCGTCGAAGCCTGCCGACTTCACCACGGCGCCCTCGGGAGCCAGCGTGCCGTGCAGGATCGCGATGCCGCCGGTGGTGTGGATCGGGTCCTGCATGGCGCGCAGGATCTTCCCGTCCGGATCCGGCGGGGCGATGTCCGCCAGGTTTTCCGCCACGGTCTTGCCGGTGACGGTCAGGCAGTCCCCGTGCAGCAGCCCGGCATCCAGCAGCGCCTTCATGACCACCGGGACGCCGCCGATGCGGTCCAGGTCGTTCATGACGTAGCGGCCGAAGGGCTTCAGGTCGGCCAGGTGCGGCACCTTGTCGCCGATGCGGTTGAAGTCCGCGAGCTCCAGGTCGACGTCGGCCTCGCGGGCAATCGCCAGCAGGTGCAGCACCGCATTGGTCGAGCCGCCGAAGGCCATGAGCACCGCGATGGCGTTCTCGAAGGCTTTCTTGGTCATGATGTCGCGGGCGCGGATGCCCCGGCGCAGCATCTGCACCACAGCTTCCCCGGAACGGTGGGCGAACATGTCGCGGCGGCGGTCCGCCGAGGGCGGTGCGGCGGAGCCGGGAAGGCTCATGCCCAGCGCCTCGCCGATGGAGGCCATGGTGTTCGCGGTGTACATGCCGCCGCAGGCGCCTTCGCCCGGGCAGATGGCCTTCTCGATGCGCTCCAGGTCGCCTTCGCTCATCTTGCCGGCGGCGCAGGCGCCCACGGCTTCGAAGGCGTCGATCAGCGTGACGTCCTTTTCGGTGCCGTCCTCCAGCTTCACCCAGCCGGGCATGATGGAGCCGGCGTAGAGGAAGACCGCGGAGAGGTTCAGCCGGGCCGCTGCCATCAGCATGCCGGGCAGCGACTTGTCGCAGCCGGCCAGCAGGACCGAGCCGTCAAGGCGTTCGGCCATCATCACGGTTTCCACCGAATCGGCGATGACCTCGCGGGAGACCAGCGAGAAATGCATGCCCTCGTGGCCCATGGAGATGCCGTCGGAAACGGAGATGGTGCCGAACTGCATCGGGAACCCGCCGCTGGCGTGGACGCCTTCCTTGGCGCCCTGCGCCAGGCGGTTCAGCGAAAGGTTGCACGGGGTGATTTCGTTCCACGAACTGGCGATGCCGATCTGTGGTTTGGCGAAGTCCTCATCCCCCATGCCGACCGCGCGCAGCATGCCGCGCGACGGAGCAGCGTGGATGCCATCGGTCACTGCACGCGACCGTGGCTTGATGTCCGGGCTGGAGTCATGGCTCATAAAACATCATTCTAGGAGTCAATATGACCAATTGGGCAACCCATGACGCGAGCATGACACAAATAGGTTGCCGAAAGCACTGATCAGATTGCCCAAATCTGCTCATTCCCGCAACGATCGGGGCAGGCGGCCAGCCCCACGCCGCTGCGCCACGCCTGCGTTGACTTGCTTGGGCCCAAGAATCCGGCGTCACGCCGATGGGAAGACCCGCCAGCATTCCCAGTGTCATCAGGCGTGGGGCAGGCGCCGTCAACCGCAGATCCGGCGCCGTCCACCTGAGAATTTCATGGGGTCGGCCGGCAATCTGGCCCGGCTTGTAAGTATTCCTTAGTAGAGTGAGAGACATGGACACCAGCCCAGCCGATAACCCGACCGAGCAAGTCAAGGCGCGCCTGCACCGCGTTTTCGACTCGCAGATCCCGAATTTCGCCAGCTACAACCTGGTGGCAGGAACCGGTATCGCCGGCTCCGGGGGGCTCAAGGTCATCGGCTATCGCCAGCAGCCGGCCGAACTGGTCCTGGCCCCGGTCAACTCCAGCAATCTCACCGCGTCCGAAGACGCCATCACCATCAACAACACCAACGTCAACCAGCTCGCCCTGCTCAACGACGGCGAATACGAGGTGGCCACGTCCACCGGACGCGTCTTCCGCTTCTCCATCCCGTCGCACCCGAGCATCGACCTGCAGCTTGACGATGCGGTGTCCGTGGCGGCAGTCATCGACCAGGAGGTCGACGCCAAGGACTTCGCGGATTTCATGGACCACTTCATGAACACCATTGAAGGCACCGAGAACTTCGTGTAAACCGCGCACGGAAGCGCACAGACCTCGCGGCGGTTGACAAAACTGGCAATCCACGCGCTACTGCCCGAAAATATCAGACCCCGGAAGCCACTTGTTGTTGGCATCCGGGGTCTGGTGTTGTCGGTTCGATGTCAGGAAAGGGCCTCAGCCGCGAAGGCCGTAGATCTCCATGTCCGGCGCCTGCGTGACCAGCCAGGGGCTGAACGCCCAAGGGGTGGCGGTGATGGCGCTGCCCAGCTGCAGCGGATCAACCCATTGGAAGTCCATGACTTCGTCGGGAGCCGGCGACAGGTCCCCGTCGATCACCGCGGTGAACACGGGGCAGATCTCGTTTTCCACGATGCCCGAGGCATCGGTCGCCCGGTAGCGGTACTCGGGCAGCGCCACAACGAGCTGGCTGATCTTCATGCCCAGCTCGCGCTGCGCGTGGCGGCTGATGGCATCCTCGAAGGACTCTCCCGGCTGCGGGTGCCCGCAAAAGGAATTGGTCCAGACTCCGGGCCAGGTCTTCTTGTCCAGCGACCTGCGGGTGACCAGCACCTGTCCATCGGTGTTAACCACATGGCAGGAGAACGCCTGGTGCAGGGCGGTGTCGGTGGTGTGCACAAGTTCCTTGGGACAGGTGCCGATGGGTTCGCCGGTTTCTGAAAGCAGGATTACGTCCATGATCCCCACCGTACCCGAGCCCGCGCGGCGAAGAAGCCCGGGCTCGCCAGCTGCGCGGGATGCGGCGGTGCCGCGTACCTCACGCAAGGCTCAGCTCCGCGATGATCAGCATGGTCAGCAGGAATCCGCAGACGTAGTTGATCCACAGGAACCTCTTCCAGGCCTTGTTGACGCCGCCGGAGGTTTGGTCCGTGACACCCAGGTGGGGCAGGACATTGAGTACGTAGGGCAGGGCCAGCACACCGGCCAGCGACGGCAGCCCGTCCAGCGATGCGAACAACAGGATGCCAGCCGTCAGGTAGGCCCCGAGCACCAGGTAGAGCGTGGTCCGCGCCGAGCTGACCGTGGCAATGGAACCCAGTCCCGCTTCCCGGTCCGGGACGATGTCCTGGATCGCGCCGAGCGCGTGGCTGGCGATCCCCCACAGCAGGAACGCTGCGAAAACCAGCCACTGGGTGGCGCCCAGGGCGGCGCCGGCCAGCACCCAGCCGTACACCGCCGGCGACACGAAGTGCACCGCACTGGTCACCGAGTCCAAACCCGGACGTTCCTTGAACCGCAGCTTCGGCGCGCTGTAGGCGAGCACCGCGGCCAGTGAGACCAGCAGCACCAGATTCGAGGCAGCCGACCCGGCGAGCGCCAGCACCAGCGCGAAGGGCACGGTGGCCAGCAGGCACCAGCGCAGGACCGCCGTGTGCGATTCCCTGGCCAGCAGCGCTCCCTCCACCCCTCCCTTGCGCGGATTGCGCAGGTCCGATTCGTAGTCGAACACGTCGTTGACCCCGTACATCAGCAGGTTGTAGGGAATCAGGAAAAACAGCGTGCCGATCACGAATTTCCAGTCGACGCCGGCGCCGGCCAGCAGGTAGGCGGCGGCGAAGGGGTAGGCGGTGTTCACCCAGGAGATCGGCCTGGAGGTGAGCAGCAGTTCCTTGATCATGGTGCGCTCCTCGCGGTGGTTTCCGGCGCCGTGTCCTGCGTCCGGGGGTCGGCGCCGAGAAGCCACCAGAGCCCGGAGACGAACAGGACAGCGCATACCGGGTAGAAGAAGTCCTCGATCGGCGCCAGCCCGATGCGCACGCCGGTCAGCGTGTGCCGGCCGTAGTCGAACAGCCCGACGTAAATCATGAGGTTGTCGAAGACGGCGGTCAGGACCAGCATGACTCCCAGGGCCGCCGCCAGCTGGGCCGCGACCCGGCGCAACGGGATCCGGCGGACCAGCAGGGCGGCGGCCAGCAGCAGCACCGCGGCGGCGGAGAACCAGAGGCTGAGTTCAAGAAACATGTCCGGCTCCGTTCCGCTGGCGGGTGCGGCGCAGCCAGGCGGCGGCGACCGGCCAGCCGGTGAGCACGATCATCGAGGAGTAGCAAAGGAACAACAGGAAGAAGACCTCTTCCAGCGGGAACTGGTCCCCCACCATCAGCCCGGTCATCAGCTCGGAGGGCAGGTGCAGGAAGATGCCGCGCTGGATGGCCAGCACATCCCAGAGGACGAAGAAGCCGGTGCCCGCCGCCAGGCAGGCCACCGCGCGCACCGGGTGGCGGAAGATGAACAGTTTGCCCCGCGCATCGCACAGCAGCATGCAGCCCAGCAGCGCGACCAAAACGAGCAGGTAGATCATGGAGTCGTCCTTTGCCCGTGCTGGAACTGCGCCGGGTCCAGGGCTCCGGGGGCGGTAATGCCCTCGATGGCCTTGGCCGCCAGCTCCCCGCTGATCAGGCACATCGGCACCCCGACGCCGGGGCGGACGGTGCTGCCCGCATAGTAGAGGCCCTCGACCGTGGTGCTGCGGTTGCCCGGGCGGAACATGGCGCTTTGGCCCAGGGTGTGCGCCAGGCCCAGGGCGCCGCCGCGGAACGCCCCGTATTGCTCCGCGAAATCAGCGGGGCCGATGCACTGCCGCACGATGATCCGCTCGCGCAGGTCCGGGATCTTCGCCCAGCGCGCGAGCTGGTCGATGGCGGCGTCGGCGATCTTTTCCACCGCCGGGTCTCCCTGCCCGTCGGGCCCGCCGGCTCCCCAGGCCGCGGCGGCAGGGGCGGGGACCAGGATGAACACGTTTTCGCACCCTTCCGGGGCGACGTCGGGATCGGTGGCGCTGGGTTTGCACACGTAGATGCTGGTCTGATCGCGCAGCGGCCGGCCCCGGCGGATGCGGGCGAAATTGTCGTCCCAGTCATTCGTGAACAGCAGGTTGTGGTGCTCCAGCTGCGGCAGGGTCCCGGTGATGCCCAGGCAGACGAGCACGGCGCTGGGGCCCGGGTCCAGGGATTCGAACTTCTTCGCGGTGTGGGTGTGCAGGTGCTCCGGCAGCAGCGCGCCGTCCAGGTGGCGCGCGTCGGCGGCGCCGATCACCGCGTCGGCGGGGGTTTGCCGTGCCTGGCCCTGGGCGTCGACCCAGCGCACGGAGCGCACCGCCGGCTTGCCTGCGCGGCCGGTGCCGTCCGGTTCCTGCCGGTGGCCGGTGTCGATGCCGGTGGCCGTGGCGCCCAGCTGGATGCTGGCTCCGTGGCTGCGGGCCAGATCCGCCATGGCGTCGGCCACGGCGGCGAATCCGCCCAAGGGGTACTGCACCCCCTGGGTGAGGTCGAGGTGGCTCATCAGCTGGTAGAGGGCCGGGGTGCGCCGCGGGCTGGAGCCCAGGAACACCGCGGGGTAGCCCAGGATCTGGCGGGCCGGCGTGGCGGCGAAGCGCCGGGCGATGTGCCGGTGCAGGTTGCCGGCCAGCAGCGGGAGCAGCCGCGGCAGGTGCTTGAGGATCGCCGGGCGCAGCAGGGATTTGGGGTTGTGGAAGTCGTCGTAGAGGAAGTGCTCCAGCGCCAGGGTGTAGCCGGTGGCGGCGTGCTCCAGGTAGGAGTCCAGCCGGGCGCCGCTGCCCTGCTCCAGTTTCTCGAACAGCTCGCGCACCTCCGCGCCGGTACCCACGTCCACCGGTTCGGCGGCGTGTTCGAAGAAGGTGCGGTAGCCCACCGGCAGCCGACGCAGCCGCAGCTGCTCGGCCACGCCGGTTCCCATCAGGGCGAACCAGTGCTCGAATACCTCGGGCATCAGGTACCAGGACGGTCCGGTGTCGAAGCGGAAGCCCTCGCGTTCCAGCCGCCCGGAGCGCCCGCCCACGTGGTCGTGGCGGTCGATCACGGTGACCCGATGGCCGCGCGCGGCGAGCAGGCCGGCGCTGGCCAGGCCGGAGAACCCGGCGCCGATCACCACGATGTCCTGGCGTTCGGGGAGGTCTAGGCGTTCAGTCATGTGCTGGCGTTCAGGCTGCATGTGGTCCCCCGTTCAGCGGCAGGCGCGCCGCGTCGGGGCCGTGCACGGACTGTCCGGGATCGGGATCGAGGCCGGGGACGCGACGGCGGTGGCTCGTGGCCAGCACGCGGACGGCGATCAGCGCCTTGCGCGGCGCGGAGACGGAAATGCGCCGGCTGAGCAGCTGATCGGCCGGGGCCTTGGCCAGCTGGCGGTTCAGCCGGGCGAACAGGTCGTGGGCCATGTGCACGGCGCGGGCCGCGGCCGGGGCCAGGTAGGGCATCCCGGCGCGGGCGTGGGCCAGGTCCGCCTCGATGTCCTGCACGAGGTTCCGCTTGTGCTCCTCGGTGAAGTGCTCCAGATCAGTGCCGGGGAAGTACACCCGGTCCAGCTGCCCGCTGTCGGTGGCCACATCGCGCAGGAAGTTCACCTTCTGGAAGGCGGCGCCCAGGCTGCGCGCGGCGCATTCCACCAGCTGCGCCTGCGCAGGCGTTTGAGCCGGGGCTCCGGGCATGGTGCGGAAGACCTGCAGGCACATCAGCCCCACCACCTCGGCGGAGCCGTAGATGTACTCGCGCAGGCTCTGCTCGCTGTGCCGGTGCACACTCAAGTCAGCGCGCATGGAAGCGAAGAACGGGTCGGTCAGCTCGGTGGTGATGCTGGTTTCGCGGGCGGTGAGCGCGAAGGCGTGCACCACCAGGTTGGTGCTGTAGCCGCGCTGCAGGGCCAGGGCGGTCTGCTGCTGCAGTTCATCCAGGCAGTCGCCGACCGCCTGCGGGTTCAGGCCGGCCTGGCTGGCCACCCCGTCCACGACCTCGTCGGCCAGCCGGACCAGGGCGTAGATGTTGGCGATGTGCGCGGCGCTGGCGGCATCCAGCATCCGGCAGGCCAGCGAAAAGGAGGTGGAATACTCCCCCAGCACCAGCCGGGCGCTGCGCGCCGCGGTGCGGGAGTAGGTCTGCAGGGCGGTGGGATGGGCGGCGGCCATGCTCACCAGCTCCTTTCAAGGATCAGCCGGGTGCAGTGGTGCAGCCGGAACTGGGCGTCTTCGGGCAGGCGCAGGAAGGCCGCCGAACGGGTGGCGGAGGTGCACAGCTGGCGGGCCAGCTCGCGGGCGAAGGTCTCGGCGTCCTGCTGGGCCATCGCCTGGCGCACCTGGTGCGCGGAAACCTTGCCGGCGCGGAATTCCTGCAGCAGGGCGGCGAACTGGGGGTCCTCGGCGGCCAGCGAGAGCAGGATGGTGCTCTTGAATTCGCGCAGGTCCGAGTCGGCCGGCTTGCCGGTGTCCTTCGGGTTGCCGAAGGTTCCCAGCACGTCGTCGATCACCTGATAGGCCACACCCAGCTTGGAGCCGATGGCCCCGAGCAGCTGCGCCTGCAGCGCATCGGCGCCGGCCAGCAGGGCTCCGGCCTGCAGCGGCAGCTGGAAGGAGTAGGCGGCGGTCTTCAGCTCCTCCATGTGCAGCACGTCCGCCGTGGTCGCCGGGTGCGGAATGAGCGAGAAGAGCAGGTCTTCCAGCTCGCCGGCACCGGCCTGCTCGATGGCCTGGAAGAAGCAGGCCTCGACCTGTTCCTCGTTGTCCAGCCCGGCCGCGGCCCGGCCGGCCACCTTGATGGCTTCGGACAGCAGCAGATCCCCGGCGATCAGCGCGGCGCTGTTGCCCGCGTGCTCCGCGTCGGCGCGGCTGCGCCCGAAACCCGCCGCCTCGTCGCGGTAGACGGCGGAGATGGTGGGGGCCCCGCGGCGCAGGAAGTCGCGGTCGATGATGTCGTCGTGGATGATCAGCGCATTGTGCAGCAGCTCGAAGGCGCAGGCCAGATCCAGCGCCTGGCGGCGGTGGCGCCCGCCGAAGGCCTCGTAGCCGAGCATCACCAGCCCGGGCCGGGCCAGCTTCCCGGTGGCCAGCCGCTCGCCCAGCTGGGCCCAGAGCTTCGCGCCATGCCGTGAGTAGTTGGCGGTGCGCTGGCGGGCGGAGTCGGTCAGGCGCTCCAGGTGCCGGGAGATCTCCTGCAGCGTCGCGTCATCGGCGAAGGCGACGCTGCGCTGCACCGGTTCGGTGTCGGTGCGGTTTGCATGTGTGGTCATGGTGTCCCTACTTCACTGGTTTATCGGTCTGCTCCGGGGCCGGCCCGGACGCGTCCGCGGAGGGTGCCGCGAGTTCCTCGCCGGCTTGGCGCAGCAGCTCGGCGGCCTTGGCGCGGCCGGGGCCGTCGAGCTGTTCACAGAGTTCATGCAGGTAGCGCATCAGTGCCAGTCCCGGACCGGTACAGTGCGGATAGTTGGCCCCGGGCCCCACCACGGTGCGGCGGCGGTCCCCGTCGTGGGCATGGCGGGAAACAAACCCGCGTGACTCGAGCCGGTCCAGGACGGTGGTGGATCCGGCCGAGGACAGGCCAAGGTAATGGCCCAGGATCCCGGGACTGACCGGATCCATCGTTCGCAGCAGGTTCAGGGCGCGCAGGTCCGAGTCGTTGAGCTCGAGTTGGGCGCGGTAGCGGTTCTGGGCCAGGTCGTAGGACAGGCACAGCTGTTGGACAAGGCGGAAGATGTCTCCGGTCGAGACCGGCCCGCCGGGCGGAACATGGGAATTCTCTGGCATAGTATCTCGTTTGGTTGATATTTAGCCTATCTAGATACATCATGGTTTAAGTACTCGGATTTGTCGACTCTTCCCGGAAAGTTTTTCAGCAAACACCCAAGGAGACCGATCATGCAGCAGTCCCTGGCCGTCCCCCGCGGCCCAGTCCTCCCCGCCCAGGTAGGCACCCTTCTGGCCATTGCGCTGGCCGTCTACGGTTCGTTCCTGGGCAGCGGGGCCGCCGGCGGCACCCCCATCCAGGATGCCGCCGGCGGATATCTCAGCGCCGACGCCACCTTGCTGGCCCCGGCCGGACCCGCCTTCTCCATCTGGTCGCTGGTTTATCTGGGCTTGGCCGTCTTCGCGGTCTACCAGCTCACCGCCCCGGGCGCGCGGTCCGAAACCCTGCGTCGGCTGCGCGGCCCCGCGTCGCTGTCGGCATTGCTGAACGCGGCCTGGATCCTCACCGCGCAGCAAGGCTGGCTCGCCGTCAGCGTTGCGGTCATCTTCATCCTGCTGGCCTCGCTGGTCTGGGTGGTGGTGCTCCTGCGCACCCACGGCAGCGCGACACGGGTCGAGCACTGGATCCTGTGGACCACCTTCGGCGTCTACCTGGGCTGGGTCTGCGTGGCCAGCCTGGCGAACACCGCGGCGTGGCTCTCCTCGCTGGGTGTCGGCGCCGACGCCGCATGGCCCGGCATCGCCACGGTGGCACTGCTGGTTGTAGCCGCCGCCATCGGCGTGGCGCTGACCGGCTACACGCGCGGCCAGCTGGCTCCCGCGGCGGCCATCGCCTGGGGCCTGGCCTGGATCGGGGTCAGCCGGCTGACCGGAACCAATGCATCAGCACTCGTCGGCAGTGCGGCGCTGGCCATCGCCGGCCTGCTGCTGCTGACCGCGCTTGGCGTCGCGCTGCGCGCCCGCAAGGAACGGAGCACCCCATGAAATTGATTGCCGTCACCGGAGCCACCGGCTACATCGGCGGGCGGCTGGTTCCGCTGCTGCTGCGCCGCGGCCACCGCGTCAGGGTGCTGGCCCGCGACGCCCAACGGCTGCGCGACGTGCCGTGGCGCGACCAGGTCGAGGTTGTCGAAGGCAGCCTGCAGGATGAGCAGGCGGTGGCCGAATTCTGCCGCGGCGCCCACACCGTCTACTACCTGGTGCACTCCATGTCAGGCACCCGCAACTTCATGTCCGAGGAGGAACGCTGCGCGAAGATCATGGTCCAGTGCGCTGCCGCGGAATCCGTGGCCCAGCTGGTCTACCTCTCCGGACTGCATCCGGAAGGCGAGTTGAGCGAACACCTGGCCTCGCGGGTGCGGGTGGGCGAGGTGCTCCAGCCCGGGACACCGGATCCCGACGGGCTGCATACCCTGATCCTGCAGGCCGGGCTGGTCATCGGGTCCGGCTCGGCCAGTTTCGAGATGATCCGGCACCTGAGCGACGTGCTTCCGGTGATGCCCGCTCCGCGCTGGGTGAAGAACCGGGTGCAGCCGATCGCGGTGCGCGACACCCTGCACTACCTGGCCGCCTGCGCCGAACTGGAGGCCCCGGTCAACGCCACCTACGACATCGGCGGGCCGCGCGCCTACAGCTACGCGGACCTCATGCGCACCTACGCCAGAGTGGCGGGGCTGCGCGAGCCGAGGATCTGGGCGCTGCCGGTGCTCACCCCGCAGCTGGCCTCGCACTGGGTCAATCTGGTGACCCCGCTGCCGCACACGCTGGCCACCGCCCTGGTCGGCTCGCTGCAGCACGACTGCGTGATGGGTTCGCACCGCATCGACGAGCTGATCGCCGCCCCGGACGGCGGGCTCACCGACTACCCGGATGCGGTGCGGCTGGCCCTGGAGAAGATCGCCGCGGATTCGGTGGAGACCAGCTGGGCCACCGCGCACCCGGTCTCGGCCCCGGCCGAGCCGTTGCCCTCGGACCCGCACTGGGCCGGACGCAAGATCTACATCGACCAGCGCAGCATGGAAACCCGGGCCGGGGCGGAGGAGCTCTACCAAGTCATCGGGCGCATCGGCGGGGAATCGGGCTACTTCGTGCTGCCGAGCCTGTGGCGGATCCGCGGGCTGATGGACAAGCTCAGCGGCGGGGTGGGGTTGCTGCGCGGGCGCCGCTCGCGCAGCACCCTGGCCCTGGGCGACGTGGTCGACTGGTGGCGCGTGGAAGCGCTGGAACCCAACGAGCTGCTGCGGCTGCGCGCGGAAATGCGGGTTCCCGGCCAGGCCTGGCTTGAATTCCGCCTGGCCCAGCGCCCGGGCGACCGGGTCCAGGTCACCCAGCGGGCGATCTTCGTGCCTCGCGGACTGGCCGGCCGGGCCTATTGGTGGTCGGTGAGCCCGTTCCACACGTTCATCTTCTCCGGCATGCTCAAGAGCATCGTGCAGCAGGCGGAGGGGTCCAGCACCTAGTCGCCGGTTTTTCCAGACTTCTCGTCCGGGCCTTCGAGAGCAGTTTGCGCCCTGCTCATGCTGTCTTCCATGGCATCGGAGGTCCGGGCGAGGAACCTGATGATCACCTCGCGCTCCGCGTCGGTGAATTCCCGGGCCACCTCGAAGCGCTGCGCGTGGTGGCGGCCCACCTGCTCGCGGGCCATCAGGTGCGTCGGATCGGTGACCTCGATGCACCAGGAACGCCGGTCGGTGGGATGCGGACGCCGGGCGACGTGCTCCCCGTCGATCAGCCGGTCGATCATCTTGGTGACCGAGGCGCTGGAAATGCCCAGATAGCGGGCAAGCTGGCCCGGGGTGACCACGGTGCCGGCGTGCTTCGCGGAAATCAGCATGCGCAGGGCGCGCATGTCGGTCTCGTTCAGCTTCATGAAGCTTTGTGAATTGCGCATGATCTGGCGTTCCAGCCGGCGCATGCGGCCCATCTCGGCCATGATGCGGTCAATCTGGCCCAGGGCCTCAGCGCTCATCCCGTCGCGCTTGATCAGATTCTGGTCCGGGTCAGATTCCGCCAAACCATACATCGTAGGCAGCTTTCGCTCCTTCACCGTTCCCCCTATCCGAGCCGCACGCCGTGCGGCTTTCCGCTCAACGGCGCGCCACCGGCGTTACTTCGATACTAAGCCCTCAAGGACACCGGGCGCGCAGAAGGCCGCGGTGAAAAGCGAAAACCCCGCGACCGCAATCGGTTCGCAGGGTTTCCATTGGTGCGAGTAGAGAGACTTGAACTCTCACGTCCGAAGACACTGGAACCTAAATCCAGCGCGTCTACCAATTCCGCCATACTCGCTCGCGCTACACCGGAAAGCGGATTTCCGAATGACGACCTCATTTAGTGTAGCGGAAGTGGCAGTCGATAAGAAATCGACCCACTCCGGGCGTTACTTGGGATCAATCCCCAAGTCACGGCGGAGCTTTGCGACGTGTCCGGTCGCCCGTACGTTGTACTGGGCGAGCTGCACCTTGCCCTCCTCGTCGACCACGATGGTCGAGCGAATCAGGCCCTCATAGACGCGGCCGTAGTTCTTCTTCTCGCCCCAGGCACCATAGGCTTCGGCGACCGCATGGTCCTCGTCGGAGAGCAGCGGGAAGTTCAGCTCTTCCTTGGCCACGAACTTTTCCAGCTTGGCAACGCCATCCGGCGAGACGCCCAGAACCTGGTAGCCGAGTCCGGTGAGGGATTCGATGGAATCGCGGAAGTCGCAGGCCTGCTTGGTGCAGCCCGGGGTGGAGGCGGCCGGGTAGAAGTACACGATGGTTTTCTTGCCCAGGTAGTCCGACAGCGACACGGCATTGCCGTTCGAGTCGTTGAGGGTGAAGCTCGGGGCCTGATCTCCAACGGAGAGTCGTTCGGTTTGCGCTGCTGCAGTGCTCATCGGTGAAACCTCGTTTCGTAGCTATACAAAAAATCCGGCCTGATGAATCAGGCCGGATCTACCGTGCGCCCTCCGGGACTCGAACCCGGAACCTAATGATTAAGAGTCATTTGCTCTACCAATTGAGCTAAAGGCGCTAACTTCACTCTGACTAGTTATCTTTCGAACCGGTCTTTGCAACGTAGATAATCATACGCAGAACTGGGCAAAAATCAAAAATCGCCAACGACGGCCCGAGAACGCATCAAAAGATCAGGTCAAAGCGGAAATGCCGGAATACTGCCACGCCTGCCTGCGCACAAAAGGGCAAAATCCTTGCGCGTGTGTTGGGCCACATGCGTCCGCCGGACGGGCTCTCCGGTCCGGCGGACGCATGGCGTCAACCTACTGTTTAGCGGCGCGGCGGCGCAGCCACAAGGCGAGGCCTCCGACGGCCATGAGCACGAGCGCTCCCAGAGCCGTGAAGATCACCGATGCACCGGTGTCCGCCAGCGAGTCGTCCTGGGTCGCCGTCTCCGGGTCCGGGTCGCCGGCATGTGGCGACTGTCCCGCCTCGGATTCCGGCGCAGGCTTCGGATCAGGGGCGCCCGGCTCCTCCGGGGCCTCCGGCTTCGGGGAACCCTGCTCCAGGTCCGGGGTGTCGGCTCCGTCCTCATCCATTCCGCTGCCGTGCCCGTCCTCGGGATTCTCCGGCTGCTCCGGCGCCGCAGTGCCCTGAACGACGACCACGCGTGATGCGATCGCCTGGTTGCCGTTGGCATCCTGCACGGTATAGGTCAGGGCGTAGCTGCCCGGCGTGGCCGTGTCGACCGCGCCGATGACCTCGATCCGCCCGGTCACATCCCCGTCCGTGTTGTCCGCGGCGCTCACCTGGTCCATGGGGTCGAAGGCGTCGCCGACCGTGAGCTTGGTGCTGTCCGGCACGCTCAGCTCCGGGGCGGAGGTGTCGGTTCCTGCGGCATTCGCGGTGAACACACCCATCTGCCGCACCTGGCCCGGGGCCAGCTCCTGGTCGGTCTGCGCATCGACGCTGGTGACGTACCAGGAATAGACCTCGCCTTCGGTCAGCCCCGCCCATTGGACCGAGGCCGGCCAGCCCGAGCGGGCGGTCGCCTCGCCGATCACCTCATCGGTGGGGGCCAGCGACATCACCGCGTCGGTGGTGAAGCTGGTCTGGCGCGACTGCAATTGGATCGGCAGGCGCAGTTCGTCCTCGGTGCCGTTGTAGCGTGTTTCATCGTCGAACTCGGTCGCCCCGAAGTCCTGGAGCAACGGCGAGTAGGTGTCGATGGCCAGCTCCGAGCGGTCGACGTCGAACTGCAGCATGCGCAGGTAGCTTGCGCCGACGCGCAGCATGTCCTGCGGGTTGCGCCCGTCGATCCCGGCCAGCCCGAGCTGCTCGGCGCCGACCTCGTAGAACTGGTAGTCGGCGAGCAGCTCGACCACGTTGTTCTGCGCTTGGCCCACGTCCTTGCGCATCTGGATGCTCACCCCGTGCTCATGCCCCGACAGCACCAGGAAGATGTTGCTGTTCTTCTCCAGGATCCCCTCGGAGATCCGCTTGCCGTCGTGCGAGTAGGCGGCCCCGCGTCCGTCGGCATTGATGCTCGGCTTGTTGTAGGCGTGGGTCATCAGCATGGCGTTGCGGTCCGGGTACTGCGCGAGCACCTCGTTGGCCCAGGCGATTTCCTCCTCGGTCACGTCGAACCCGAGGTACAGGGCGATGAAGTCCAGGCCGCCCGCGCTGAACAGGTCGTAGTGGTTCTCGTTGTCCTCCGGAGCCCAGGACTGGTAGCTGGCCTGGGCCTGCTTCCATCCCTGGCTGCTTTCCAGCGCCTCGTAGCGCTCGGGGCCGAAATACTGGTTGTAGAGGTTCTCCGGGCCGGTGTCCTTGCCCGAGCGGTTGTCATGGTTTCCGGGCAGCACCCCGTTCGGGATCCCGGTCTCGTCAAGGATGCGCTGGGCCGAGGAGCTGAATTCGAACTCGCGCTCGGCGATCCGGCGCTGGGCGTCCTCGTCCGCGTAGCTCTCCTTGTGCCAGTTCTCCACGATGTCGCCGGTGTGGGTCACGTATTCGATCTTCCGCTTCTCGGCGTTCTCGGCGATCCATCGCGGGATCGCGGTATACGCTTCGGCCCAGACCTTTTGCTGCTCCTCGGAGAATTCCTGCTCCACCGCGCCCTCGGTCAGGTATTGGGTGTCGGTGAAATGCACCATGGAGAAGTCGTAGTCCTGCGGGTCCTCGAAGGCCCCGCGGACCGGCTCGTCCAGGTCGTCGGCGAACGGGTCGTGCCCGGTGACCAGGAGCTGCGCCTTGCCGTCGGCCACGTGCCCGGCCGAGATCGCGCCATCCAAGGTCAGCAGCCCGTCGCTGACGCCGCGGCCGCTGGCCACCAGGTCCCAGGCGGACTTTTCATGGTTCCAGACGCGCACCTGGGCTTCGCGCTGCGGATCAAGCTGGCCGCTCCAGCGCACGCTCTGCTCCGCGGCCTGCGCGTCGGCATCCACGGTGAAACGCTGGTAGGGAATCCGGCCCTCGCCGGTGGCTTGGCTGTCGAAGAACGATCCGTCGCCCGGCAGCATCTGCTCGCCGGTCTCCTGCGGCGCGGCCTTGGCATCGCCGGCGAAGTCAAGGGTGTCCGGCAGCTGGTCGATGACGCCGGAGGCGCCGCCACGGGAAATATTGGTGGCGCCGGCGTGGAATGTCGAGCGCACGTCCCCGCCGTCCGGGTTGGTGGCGTTGGCCGACAACGTGACGGAGCCCTTGCCCTGCCCGGTCTGCGTGCCGTTGCCCTCGGGAATGCTGCCCGAGGTGAATTCGATCCGCTGCGAAATGGGCCGGCCGAAGACGTCGGTTCCGGCGGCTTCGATCCCATGCTTGCCGGCGGCCAGCCCGTCGATCGCGTCCCCGGGCTGAATCGGCGTTCCATCCAGCAGGTACTCCAGGTTTGCGCCGATGAGGTCGGGCACGTTCCACGCCACCTGGAATTCCGTGGCCTTGGTGATTTCCGCCCCGGGCGCCGGGGTGCTCGACTCGATGTCCGCGGACAGTTCGTTGACGTGGCCGAGCGCTTCCTTGTTCAGCGAGGCGATGTGCGGGGCCGCGAGCGGCTGGCTGTAGATGCGCGCGGCGGCGATCTTGGACTTGCCATGGAACTGCACGTTGCCGTTGGAGGAGTCGGCGCCCAGCACGAAGTTGTGGGCCTCGGGCTTCGGCGGCCAGGTCACGGTGCCGCTGCTGGCTTCCTGGGTGGCGACAAGCTTTCCGTTCAGGTACAGCTTGATCTGCTTGCCGTCGAAGACCCCGGCGGCGTGGTACCAGCGGCCGCTGTCGATGGTGGCAGTGGCCGAACGGTAGGCGCCGGTATGCAGCATGAAGGAGAGCTTGTCTCCGACCAGGCTCATCGAGAAGCCGCCAGCTTCCTTGTTGGAGCAGAGGTTCTTTTCACCCGTCGCCGCAGTGTCGCCGTCGTAGCGGAAGACGCATTCAAGCGTCATGCCCTGGGACAGGTTCTGGTATTGGTCGCCCAACGGGTAGGCCAGCGCATCGTTCAGACCATCGAAGGCGGCGACCTGCTTGCGCATCGCCCCGTCCTGGGCGATGACCGGTTCGTCATGGACCGCGGCCTTCACCCCACGGGACCGATCGGTGGTGGAACCATCCTTGAAGTCGATGTCCATCACGTCGGCGCTGGGCGCTTCAGGCATGGTGTGGAACTCTTCGCTCAATGCCAGCGCCTGCGCGGCCGGCATGGCTTCGCTGTAGAGCCGGGCCTGGCCCAGCACGACATCGGCGAAGGCTTCGGTCTTTCCCACGGCGCTGTCGGCGCCGAGAACCATGTTCTGGGCCCGCGGATCAACTGCCGTCATGACACCGCTGGCTGGTGCTTCGGAGACCAACTCGCCGTCGACGTAAAGCTTGATGCTCTTGCCATCGAAGGCACCCACCACGTGGTACCACTGGTCGGTACGCAACGAGGTGGAGACCCGCTTGTAGGACCCGTCCACGTGCATCATGAAGTCGAGCTTGCTGTTCTTGGCAGTCAGCGCGAAGCCGCCCCCCTGCTTGTTTCCGCAGAAGGTCACCTCCTTGGCAGGAAGTTCACCGTCGAATTTAACTGAGCATTCCACGGAAAACGAGTCAGCCAGTTGCGCGTAGTCCGCCTCGGCCAACGGATAGGCATAGGCGTCATCCTTGCCATCGAAGTTGGCGCTGACCCGCCCGTTCTGATCATCGGTCTGCAGCGCTGGCTCGCCGAAGGTACTGAGCACACGCCCCTGGGCGCTATCTTCCGCGGACTTCGTGGAGAAGTCGACATTGAGCAGGTCCGCCGTCACCGTACTCGGCGCAGCCCACGCGGCGGGGGCAAGTCCCACTCCCGTGGTCAGCACGCTTGCGCCTACGAGCAGCGATACGAGAGTCGTTGATTGAGTTTTCATGATCCTTATTTCTTTGCAAGGTACAGGCTTGGTCCTTGGCAAAGCTATGGGACCCATCAGAATAGATGGTGTTAATTCACTAATCCTGAGTGACTTAACGATTAACTCTTAGACGTCGAGGCCGATCTTCTCCCATATTCCACTAGTGGGAAGAGATGAGCTCTCCTTGCCTGCCCGCTCATGGTGCGTGAATATCACACTTAGGTGTTATTTTTGCCGGCGTATCTGCGCAGATGGCGGCACGCCAGGGCGGGCGGGCAGCGCTGGGCGGCGAGGCGCTGTGCGCCAGGGCAGGCGGGCAGCGCTGGGCGGCGAGGCGCTGTGCGCCAGGGCAGGCGGGCAGCGCTGGGCGGCGAGGCGCTGTGCGCCAGGGGAAACACAAAAGGCCAGACCGAAGCCTGACCTTGTTTTTGTGCGCCCTCCGGGACTCGAACCCGGAACCTAATGATTAAGAGTCATTTGCTCTACCAATTGAGCTAAAGGCGCATATTAATTTGTGTAAACAATGACTCCGCAACGAAGAAATTGTTCGTGCGCCCCCCGGGACTTGAACCCGGAACCTAATGATTAAGAGTCATTTGCTCTGCCAATTGAGCTAGAGGCGCCCGCTGCGATGTTCTAGAAGCTTTTCGGCTTCGCGCTTTCGCAACGAGATAAAACTCTACCAGCTTTTGAGCTTCGCGCAAATCGAGAACACGCTTTTCGGCGGTGAGCTGCATTACACGAGATGACTAGGGGTTACTACCCAAGAAGCGGTGGACTTTGTAGAGTGAATTCATGACTACCCAACGTACGGTTTCCTTTCCTACCCAAGAGCTGCTTGACGCCGTGGGAGAACTACCCGCGAATTTGAAACCCGTCATTTGGGATCTCGAATCAGACCCGGATTCCCCGCTGGAAGACATCGACATCGCGATCTTCCCCTATATGGCAGATCCGGAATTCCTGAAGAATGTCCGCAAGGCCGAGAATGTCTCCATAGTGCAGACACAAACCACCGGCTACGACGGAATGGTCGACATGATCGGAGACCGCGCGACAATCAATACCGCATCGGGCGTGCACGCCGCCGCGACCGCGGAGATCGCACTGGGCCTGGCCCTCGCTTCGCTGCGCGGTTTCCCCACCTCGGTCCGCGACCAGGACCAGGGCCGGTGGAATCCGCTGCGCTGGCCGGGCTTGGCCGACCGGACCGTCGGCCTCGTCGGTGTCGGAGGCATTGGCGAGGAAATCCGCAAGCGCCTGGATCCTTTCGAGGTTAACCTGCTGCGTTTCGGATCCACCGCGCGCACCGACGAGCACGGCGAGGTCTACAGCACCGGGCAGCTGGCAGACTATGCGGGGCAGATCGAGGTGCTAATCCTCATTGTTCCGCTCAACGACTCCACCCACCATCTGGTGGACGCCGAGCTCCTGGCCAAGCTGCCGGACGGCGCGACCATCGTCAACGTCGCCCGCGGCCCCGTGGTGGACACCGACGCGCTGGTCGCCGAAGTCGCCAGCGGCCGTCTGAACGTCGCCTCGGACGTCTTCGACCCGGAGCCGCTGCCGGCTGACCACCCGCTGTGGAAATGCCCCAACGCGTTGATCACCCCGCACAACGGCGGCAACACCGAGGCATTCTTCCCGCGCATGGTGAAGCTGCTGAAGCGCCAGCTGCAAGCTTGGTCCCAGGGCCGGGATGGCGAGAATCTGGTGCACCGCCCCTAGCCGAGGGCTATTGCTAACATTTTGATCTCATTGGCGGCATCCCCGGCAGGTTCAGCGGATGCCGCCCGTTCGTTGCGCTATCTTTGATAGATATCCCTGAGCGTCCCGCAATATTTGCGTCCACGCATAATGTCGATGCGGCGCGCGCCGGGGAGCCTTGCCTGCCAGATTAGGAAGTTGAGCCGCACCGTGCCCGAAAAGCCGCAAAACCTCGTCTCGCGACGCGCATTGCTGACCGGCACGCTGGCGGGCACGGCACTGGCCCTCACTGCCTGCACCCCGTCGTCGAAGAGTTCCGCGACTGCCTCGCCGACGGCGGCGCAAACCGTTTCCGAGGTCCCGCGCACCCTGCGCCTGGCGGCCCCCGCTCCCCCGGCCGGACTCGACCCGGCGATTACCGGCGACAACGAATCCTTCCGCATCTCCCGGCAGATCTACGAAACGCTGGTGTCCATCGATGCCAACACCGGCACCCCGATTGCCGGCCTGGCCGAATCATGGACCCAGTCCCAGGACGGGCTCACCTATACCTTCACCCTGCGCCAGGGGGTGCTCTTCCACGACGGCAACGAGCTGGATGCCGAAGCGGTGGTCGCGAACTTCACCCGCTGGGCCGCCCTGCCGCCCGCGCTGTCCGACTACTCCAGCCAGGGCTTCACCGACATCTTCCACCATGTGGAAGACGTTCCCAAGCTCCCCTCCGAGAAAGACCTCCAGCTCCAGGTCGACGACGACCGCCAGCCCACCGAACGCGATCTGGCGGCGCAGCAGCAGCGCCTGGAACAGCTCGCCGCGCTGAAGCCGGTCTTCGAGCAGAACCTGTTCACCGGCAAGTCCGCCGCCGGCAGCGCCAGCTACTTCGGCTCGGTCAAGGCCACCAGCAAGTACCTGGTCACGCTGACGCTGCGCCGCCGCCTGCCCATGCTGATCGACGCGTTGTCGCTGCCCGGCATGGCCATCGCCGCGCCGTCCACGCTGACCGGCGGACCCCAGTCGAACCCCGCCAGGTCCTTGCTGTCCGCGCCAATGGGCACCGGACCCTACCGCTTCGTCTCCCACAAGGACCAGACCGTGCGGCTGGAGCTGTTCAAGGACTACTGGAACCGCAGCCGGCTGGAAGCCAATAGCCAGCACCCCCAGGTGGTGCTCCTCTCCTCCGTGCCATCCCCCTATAACCGCGAGAACGCCATGAGCGCGGATGAGATCGACGGCTTCGACCTGGTATCCGTCGATATCATGCGCGACCTGGTGCGCAGCGCCAAGCTGGTGGTGCAGCGCGATCCCTTCTCCGTGCTCTACCTCGGCATGGACCAGCGCAACAAATGGCTGGCCAAGCGGGAGTTCCGCCAGGCCATCGCGCACGCGGTGGACAGCGGGCAGCTGGCGGGCAAGCTGTTCATCCAGGGCACCAAGTCCGCGGCGAGCATCATCCCGCCGGCGCTGTCGGTGCCCGAGCCCGAAGCCCGCTACAACCACGACGAGAACGCCGCCACCAAGCTGCTGGAACAGGTCGGCTACCAGGGCGAGGAGATCGAGTTCGCCTACCCGCTGCGCGTCTCGCGCAACTACCTGCCGCTGCCCGAACGCGTTTTCGCCCAGCTGGCCGAGGACTTGGCCAAGGTCGGCATCCGGGTCCGTCCCCGCCCCATCCCGTGGACCGAAGGCTACGTGGACACCGTGCGTTCCAACCGGTTCACCGGCCTGCACCTGCTGGGCTACTCCGGCGGCTATCGCAGCGAGGACGATTTTCTATCGGGCATCTTGTCCAACAAGGCCGCCGAGTTCGGCTACAGCTCGGCGTTACTTGACTCACAAATCCTGGCCGCCCGTTCGCTGGATCCGGGCGAGGCGCGCACCGCCGCCTACGCCGCGATCCTGCAGACGCTGAACTACGATTTGCCCCTGCTTCCGCTGGTATTCCCCATTTCGGCGCTGGCTTTCAACCCCAATGTGGCGTTCTACCCGTCCTCGCCGATGCTCAACGAGTGCTATGCCGACATCCAGATGAACAATTCACCGGCTATCTCAAGTTAGCCACCACTGGCCCGTCCGAGCCAGTTAAGGATTTCTAACCGACGGGGGTAAAGGTCTACTCTGGGTTAGAGCAAAGTATCACTGTCGATGGAGATCCTCGTGCCTTCTGTAACGTCAACCGAATCTTTTGACGTAGTACTAATCGGAGCCGGCGTCATGAGTGCCACGTTGGGCACCTTGATCAACCAGCTGGAGCCAACTTGGTCTATCGGTCTTTTCGAAAACCTGGACAAGGCCGGGCTGGAATCCTCCTCCCCGTGGAACAACGCAGGCACCGGCCACTCGGCACTGTGCGAGCTGAACTACACCGCCGCCAAGGCCGACGGATCCGTGGATCCCGCCAAGGCCATCGGAATCAACGAGCAGTTCCAGATCTCCCGCCAGTTCTACTCGTGGGCCGTCGAAAACAAGCGCGTCGCGGACAACTCGTTCATCAACGCCCTGCCGCACATGTCCTTTGTGATCGGCGATGACCACTCCAAGTACCTGAAGACCCGCTACGAGGCCCTGAAGCCGAACGCGCTGTTCGACGAACTGGAAATCACCAACGACCTGGACACCATCAACGAATGGACCCCGCTGGTCGCCAAGGGCCGCAAGGACTCGCAGAAGGTCGCCGCCTCCCGCGTTGTCTCCGGCACCGACGTCGACTTCGGCCGCCTCACCGCGGACCTGACCGACTCGCTGGGCGCTTCGGGAGCCTCCATCAACTTCGGTCACAAGGTCAAGAACATCAAGCGCGACGGTGCCGGCTGGGAGCTGACCGTCAAGGACAAGGCCTCGGGCGCGGTCAAGACGGTCAAGGCCAAGTTCGTTTTCGTCGGCGCCGGAGGTGGCGCGCTGCCGTTGCTGCAGAAGTCGGGCATCGACGAGATCAAGGGCTTCGGCGGCTTCCCGGTCTCCGGCCAGTTCCTGCGCTGCACCGATGAGACCATCATCAACCAGCACCACGCCAAGGTCTACGGCCAGGCGTCGGTCGGCGCCCCTCCGATGTCGGTTCCGCACCTGGACACCCGCTTCGTCGACGGCAAGCGTTCGCTGATGTTCGGCCCGTACGCCGGCTTCTCCATGAACTTCCTGAAGTCCACCGGCCAGATGGACCTCCCGCTGTCCCTGCGCCCGCACAACATCATCCCGATGCTTGCCGTGGCCAAGGACAATATGGCGCTGACCAACTACCTGATCAAGGAAGTTCTCAAGTCCCGCGCCAAGAAGGACCTGTCGCTGGCGGAGTACTTCCCTGAGGCCGACGGCTCCAAGTGGGAACTGATCACCGCTGGCCAGCGCGTGCAGGTCATCAAGAAGGATGCCAAGAAGGGCGGCGTCCTGCAGTTCGGCACCGAGGTCATCACCTCCTCGGACGGCACGATCTCCGGCCTGCTGGGTGCTTCCCCAGGCGCATCGACCGCCACCCCGATCATGATCGGCCTGCTCTCGCGCTGCTTCCCGAAGCAGTTCGCTGGCTGGGAGTCGAAGCTGAAGGACATCGTTCCTTCCTACGGCCAGAAGCTGAACGAGAACCCGGCACTGTACGCCGAGGTCAAGGCAGCCACCGACAAGGCACTGGGACTGAACTAGTCGCCGCTTAAACTGATGGCCCACACACCAGCTGGTGTGTGGGCCATCAGTCGTTTCCGCCAGCACCGCAGTGCCCGGAAGACAACAAATTCAGGAAGCGCGCCGGTATTCCAGCTGCGACCGCAACTGGAGCAAGACATCGATATAGTTCTCATTCGGCATTTTCAGCCTCTTGTTGAGGTCGGCCACGAATTCCGCATCTTTCGCCAGGCTGCGCAATCTCGAAATCGGAAGCGGCTTGCTCAACTGAACCCCACGGCTATCCAGCACCACGAAGATGCCGGGCTCGACTTCGTCCAATGTCAGTGCCAGCTCCGGCGTATCGGTATTGCCAGCTGATCGTGCGGTCATGGCTCACTCACCTTTTTCATGTGCTTCCACGTTATTCCTTTTCAGTTTCGCGCTGGTGGTCAGTTCGGCTGTGGCCTTCCGCTGACGGGCTGCTCAGGTCTTCAACAACGAACTCAGCCGCAATCAGTTCGGAATCCAGCGATCTGACGATCGCCAGCTCCGCCCGGTTCACATGCCACCGGGTTCTTGCGCTCCATTCGTATTTCACGAATTTCTTGCCGTTTGTCGCCGCAAGCTCAGGCGCTGCAGTTCCGGCCTGAACTTTCAACAGGCTTATTCCCGTGGCATGCAAAGCCTGGTTCTCGCTATCGAGAAGCTTGATCGCATATTCAACACGTTTCCACCACTGGTCAGCATGGTCCACGCGAGTCCGCCGTCGCAAGGTACGAACGGCGGCCCACGCCGCGGCCGCCGCAACTATCGGGGCACCGCCGGCGCAAATTGGCCCAGGCCCTCAATGTCGGGGGCCATCCATCCCCAGAGAGAATTGATCTCCATCCCTGCATGGTATTCGCCTGAGCGGGGACATGAAATTAATTATCCACAGAAGCAGGTGACGAACGCCCGGCTGGCTAGGCACCTCGCCGCCGCGGGTATCCTCCATTCGGATGATCTTCGGCTCAAACCCCCGTGGATTATCGGTTGTTTTAGGCCAACGAACTAGAGTTAAGTTGATCCACCCCATTTCGCGACACCGCTAGGACCATACCCGCATGCAGCGCTTGGCCATCTTGTCTCTGAAAAACCGGGCGCTCATCGCGCTGGTCACGGTCTTTGCCGCCGTCTTCGGCGTCATCTCCATGAGTTCACTCAAGCAGGAGCTCATTCCCTCCCTCGAGTTCCCGCAGATCTCCGTCATGGCCACCCAGATGGGTGCGAGCCCCGAGGTCATCGACGAGCAGGTCGCCGGCCCGCTGGAGACTGCCCTGCAGGCGGTGGAGGGCCTTGAATCCTCGACCGCGACCTCGCAGACCGGATTCACCCGCATCTCGCTGATGCTGGAGTACGGCACGGACATGGACCGCGCCCGCTCCCAGGTGGACCGGGCGATCGCCAACGCCAAGTCGAGCCTGCCCGAGGACGTGGAACCCACGGCCTTCGCCGGCTCCATCGCGGACTTCCCGATCATGCAGATGGCGATCTCCTCCGACAAGTCGCTGGAAGCGCTGAACGACGACGTCGAGCGCATCATGCTGCCCAAGCTGCAGAAGATCGACGGGGTGCGCGAAGCCTCGGTCTCCGGCGGTTCCTCGCAGCACATCTCGGTCATCCCGGATGACGCGAAGCTGCGCGCTGAAGGCTTGACGGTCGCCGACCTGAAGGACGGCATCGAGAACGCTGGCTCCCCGATGCCCATCGGCACCATGGACGTGGACGGCCTGACCCTGCCGGTGATCGCCGGCTCCGCCCCGGATACGCTGGCCGCGATCAAGGAAATCCCGCTGCCGGCGGACAAGGGGCCGGTGCTGCTGCAGGACGTCGCCAAGGTGTCGGTCCAGGCCGATACGGCCACCAGCATCACCCGCACCAACGGCGCGGAAACCCTCTCGGTGGCGATCACCAAAACCCCGGACGGGGACACCGTGGCCCTGTCCCACCAGATCACCGGCATGCTCGACGAGCTGCAGGCGGAGCTGGGCTCCAACGCCAAGATCACCACCATCTTCGACCAGGCCCCGTTCATCGAGTCCTCCATCGAGTCGCTGACCACCGAGGGCGCGCTGGGCCTGGGCTTCGCGGTGCTGGTCATCCTGGTCTTCCTCTTCTCCATCCGTTCCACCCTGGTCACCGCGATCTCCATCCCGCTGTCCCTGATGGTCACCTTCATCGGCATGAACGCCGGCGGCTACACGCTGAACATGCTGACCCTGGGCGCGCTGACCATCTCGATCGGCCGCGTGGTGGACGACTCCATCGTGGTTATCGAGAACATCAAGCGCCATCTGGCGCACGGCGAATCCAAGTCGCAGGCGATCCTGCTGGCCGTCAAGGAAGTCGCCGGGGCCATCACCGCCGCGACGCTGACCACCGTGGCGGTCTTCCTGCCCATCGCGCTGGTCGGCGGCATGGCCGGCGAGCTGTTCCGCCCGTTTGCGATGACCATGACCATCGCGCTGCTGGCCTCGCTGATCGTGTCGCTGACCATCGTGCCGGTGCTGGCCTACTGGTTCCTGCCGCACCGCCCGGGCAGCGCCGCCACCCACACCGTGCACCTGGCCGAGGACAAGTCCTGGATGCAGCGCGCCTACGCCCCGGTGCTGCGCGGAACGCAGAAGCACCCGGTCATCACGCTGCTGGCCTCCGTGCTGATCCTGGCCGGCACCGTAGCGATGACCCCGCTGCTGCAGACCAACCTGCTGGGCAACACCGGCGAGAACTCGATCTCCATCACCCAGAAGATGGCCGCGGGCACCTCGCTGGAAGCCACCCGCAAGCAGGCCGAGAAGGTCGAGGCCGTGCTGCGCGAGACCGAGGGCATCACCGACGTGCAGATGACCGTGGGCTCGGCCAGCGGCTTCGCGGCGATGTTCTCCTCCGGCTCGGACACCGCGAACTTCACCGCGATCACCGACCCAGACGCGGACCAGCTGGCGCTGACCGACACCGTGCGCGCCGAGCTGGATCAGCTCGCCCTGCCCAAGGACTCGACCCTGAGCTTCTCCGGCAGCTCCGGCGGCATGATGTCCTCCGACGTCACCGTCGAGGTCAAGGCCCCGAACGAGGACATCCTGCGCGAGGCCACCGCCGCGGTGCGCTCCGCCATGGAAGGCACCGAGCACGTCACCCAGCTCAGCGACAACCTCTCCGCGATGCGCGAGCAGGTCAGCATCGACATCGACGCCAAGAAGGCCGCCGCGGCCGGGCTGACCGAAACCGAGCTGTCCGGCATCGTCGCCTCCCAGGTCTCCCCCGTGCCGGCCGGCACGCTGCGCCTGGAATTCACCGACATGACGGTGCTGATCGGCGAGGGGCTGGATCTGACCTCGCTGAAGGAGCTGCAGGAACTGCCGATCCCGACCGCCACCGGGGTCAAGCAGCTGCAGGACCTGGCCACGGTTGAACGCACCGACGTGGTCCGCCAGGTCACCACCTCCAATGGCCAGCGCATCGCCACGGTGTCGCTGGCCCCGCAGGAGAACATGCTCGGCTCGGTTTCCAAGCAGGTCACCGAACGCCTGGCCGGCGTGGAACTGCCCGAGGGCGCGACCGCCGAGATCGGTGGCGCCGCCACCGAGCAGGCCGAGTCCTTCAACCAGCTCTACCTGGCGCTGCTGGCGGCCGTGGCGATCGTCTACGTGATCATGGTGGCGACCTTCAAGTCGCTGGTCCAGCCGCTGATCCTGCTGGTCTCCATCCCATTCGCCGCCACCGGCGCGATCGGCCTGCTGCTGGCCACCGGCATCCCGCTGGGCCTGCCGTCGCTGATCGGCATGCTGATGCTGGTGGGCATCGTGGTCACCAACGCGATCGTGCTGATCGACCTGATCAACCAGTACCGGCATGCCACCCCGGAAAGGGAGGCGATGAACCTGCAGGATGCGATCACGCACGGCGCCCGCCAGCGCCTGCGCCCGATCCTGATGACCGCGCTGGCCACCATCTTCGCGCTGGTCCCGATGGGGCTGGGCATCACCGGGCAGTCCGGCTTCATCTCGCAGCCGCTGGCCGTGGTGGTCATCGGCGGACTGGTCTCCTCCACCCTGCTGACCCTGGTGCTGGTTCCGGTGCTCTACCACCTGGTCGAGTCCCGCAAGGAGCGCACCGCGGACCGCCGCGCCGCCCGCCGCCACGCGCAGAACCAGGCCACCTCGGCCGAGGACCTGGCCGTGGCCATGGACGGCGCCACCGCGCGGATCACCGCGGTGGCCGGGGACGGCGAGTCCGGCCAGCTAAGCGTGGCTGCCAAGAGCGCCAAGCCCGGCAAGCAGGCCAAGGCCCCGAAGCAGCCGAAGAAGCAGTCGGGCGCGGAAACCGTTCCCGCACCGAAGCCCGCCTCCGAAGCGGCCCGCGACAGCGGCCGGATCGTGAACCCGGCGACCGGCCAGCTGCCGATCTCCCGCAAGGAACGCAAGGAGTTCGAGCAGATGCTGCGCCGCAGCACCGAGGAGTCTGCCGATCCGAAGGACTCGGACCCGGGCGCCAAGTAGCCGCCTGCATGCAAGGCAACGACGACGGATGCCGCCTCCCCGACCAGGAGGCGGCATCCGTCCTTTGCCGTCCGGCAGCTGCTGGATGTGCTCCTTCACCCATTCGATGCGCACCGGCCCGGGGTCGGGAATGGCCCGGGGTCGGGAATGGCCCGGCGTCGGGATGCGCCAGCGGGAATTCCCCGACGAAAGCCGGTGTCCCAAATGCGGCCCGGTGGCTAGCATGGTCCCATGGGGTCTGCGAGGTCCAGGGGGTGGAACAGGCGGATGCCGGCCGGGGTGGCCCAGTCGGCATGGATCGCCGTGCTGGCGCTGTGCGCGCTGGCCGTCCCGCTGTCCGGCTCCGGAGCGTGGATCGTCCTGGCTCCGGCCTCCGTATGCGGTTGCTATCTTGCCGGGCGGCGCCTGGCCTCGACGACTTCCGGGCTGATCGCGCTGGCCAGCGGCGCGGCCGGCAGCGCGCTGGTGCTCTGGGTTTCCGCCCGGCTCAGCGCCCTGGGATTCCTGCTGATTCTGGTGACCGTGGTGGTGCTTTTCGTGTTCCTCCCGTGGTTCATCGGCCACTCGCGGCGTACCGCGGTGCTGGTACGGCTTCGCGAGCGCGAGCGGCTGGATCTCCAGGCACGGCAGCGGGAACGCGAGCGGCAGGCGGCGCAGATGCACGACGAGCTGGGCCACGACCTCGCGCTGCTGGCCTTGCAGGCCTCCGCGCTGCAGGCCGCCGCCGAGCCCGGCTCCCCCGCCGTACAGCAGGCCTCGGCCATCCACGAGCAGGCCGATGCGGCGATCGAGAACCTGCACCAGATCATCGGGGTGCTGCGCCAGCCCCGGGAACCGGCTGCGCTGGTCCCCGCCGGCGGGGATTTCCGCAAGCTGGTCGCCGCCGCCCGCGCTCGCGGCCTGCGCATCAGCGTCACCGGCCAGCGGCATCTGCACTCCGCCTCGGTGTCCGAGTGGTGCGTGGATGGAATGCACCAACTGGTCCGAGAGACGTTGGCCAATGCCGCCAGGTACGCGCCGCGCTCGGAAGTGCACGTCACCATCGAGCCGGTCAGTGAAGGCCTGACGATCGCCGTGGAAACGCAGATGCCGGCTGAACGGCCTCCAGCCCGCGACGGAGCCACCGGTCTGGCGCAGCTTCGCGCCTACTTCGAGTCGCATCAGGGAACCCTGTCCGTCCGGTCCTCCGGGGACCACTTCAGGGTCATGGCGTGGATGCCGCTGGAGGCATCCGACACTGCGCAGCGCCCGCCGGCAGAGCGCCTCCACCCCGCCCGGCCCACCAGGCATGCGGTGCTGACGCTGCTGGTGCCCCTGGCGATCGTGGCCGCCGTCTTCACCGGGTTCTACGCCCTGCAGAACATAACGTACAAAGCCACCGCGTTGTCGCCCGCGTCATTCGGCGAACTCGACGTGGGCATGGAGCGCTCAGAGGTCGAACGCATCGTCACCGCACCGGGGCTGGAAACGGCAACCCCGGTCATCCGGGTTCCTGAAGCCCCCAGCGGTGCGACCTGCCGCTTTTTCGCCGCGCGCACCGGGCCGTTGGACCTGAGCGGCGAGATGTTCCGCCTGTGCTTCACCGACGACGTGCTGGTTTCCGCGGAACATCTCTATCCCTTGGAGCGGAACTGACGGTGGCCGAAGACGGAACGCTTTCCCATTCGGGTGCTCGTTGTCGACGGTGAAGCCCTGATCCGCGCCGGGCTGTGCCCGGTCCTGCGCAGCGACACGGGGTTGTAGAACGTGGGCGAGACGGAGAACAGCTACCGCGGCATCGAGCTGGCCGGTCGGCTTAAGCCCGACGTCCTCCTCATGGACATCCGCGTGCCGCAGCTGAACGGGCTGGCGGTCCTTGAAGATCTTCACTCCCCGGGGCAGCCCAGCGACGGTCCGGATCGTGACGACCTTCAGTGAAGAGGAATTCATCGACCGCGCACCGACCGGAGGAGCCAGCTGATTCATGCTGAAAAGTTCTTCGCGGCAGGAGCTGATCGGCGCAGTGCACGCGGTAGCGCAAGGGGCGGCCGCACTGTCACCCCGCATCTCCCGGCGCGTGGTTGAACGAGTCCGCGGCATCGATCCCGTGGCCCGGTCCAAGGCCGCGGCACTCGTGGCAACCTTGACCGGACGCGAACTCGTGCTGCTGACCCTGCTCGGTTCGGGCAGCTCGAACGCGAGATCGCGGCCCGCATGGTCATCAGGGAGGCAACGGTGAATGGCTATGTCACCGCGATCTTGGTGAAGCTGAACGCCAGGAATCGAGTCGAGGCCGCGCCGATCGCATTCAAGTCAGGCATCACTGAACGCGAGTAGCACGCGACGGCCATTCGGCAAGACTTTTACTGCTTCCGGAACTCTGCCTTGCTGGCTAATTCGAATCGGAGCGAGATTCAGATAGTGGACTCTCGCTGTCGTCCAGCGTTCCCGCGCCAGCTTCGATGGCTGCTGCCGGTGAAGACCGCTTCGACTTGAACTTCGATTTCAGCTTCTTTTGAGCGCTGTCGGCCATTCCGAGGATCTTCCGGCTCGATGCACCGGTTCGGTTCGGTGCGCCTTCCTCAGCCTCACCATCAGGTGATTCGGCAGGAACCTCAGCGTTTCGTATAACCGTGCTCTTGGCAGCGGAGAATACTTTCTTGGCAGTAGTTTTCGCTCTGGCTTCGTCCGCTAGCCCGTCTCCGTCCAGATCCACCGGACGGAAGTAATCGACTGCGCCGGTGGCGGCGCCCTTGATCGACGAGCCTGCACTGGCCAGGGTGTCCGATACCGATGTGCGGGCATCTCTTAATTGGGCATCCAAGTCCGTCAGTGCACGAAGGTATTCTCCGGCGTCGACATTCGGAGGAGGGAGCGTCCTCAGGTGTTTCTGCAGCCTTTGAGATTGTGATCCCAGGACGACGAAGGTCATGCCACCTGAAATTACACCTCCCACGACAGGGACAACCTTGCTGACCGATTTCGCGAAGCTCTGCTTGGTGATATTGATCCCGATGATTCGAAGGGTTTTCTTCATCGGGCCGTACCAAATGGTCTTGGTTAATGCGACGCGCGCAATATTCCGTTCGACCGCCGGAGCAGCGATCTTCGTCGCGAAGCTGTTCAGCGACGCGCTGGCACCTCCAACACCCATCATGACACCGAGGAACGTTGCCAAGATGCCGAGCGATTCGTCGTCGATGTCGTCGGTTTCCTTCAAAAAGTCTTGCCAGCCATACACATATGCGATCTTCTGCATGACGCGGAACGCATGCACATAGAACTGCGTGATATCCGCAGGAATGGTCCCCAGCATGGCGAGTCCGCCGGGCAGGCCCGCCATGAAGGACAGAGAGGACGACTTTCGTGTTTCGAAGTCGATGGCGTTTTGGGAAATGCTATCGAGTACGTCAATCGAGATCCCGGCTTGCGCAGGATTTCCCGTGATAGCTGTCGCGATGACGTCCGGCGAGTACCCGCGCTTATGCAACTCGGACTTGAGAAACTGTGCCCTGTCGATCTTGACGCCTCGAAGGCGAAGCACCTTCTTCATGAACGTCATCGCGAACAATTCAGCTTCGCGGTTCTGCTCCTCGGTCAGATCGTTCAAGCTGGCGTCAATTTCGGAATCATCCGGATTCGCAACCACTGGCTCCATAACTACGGCGCTTTCGCCCGTCTCAGCCAATTCGTGCGAACGATTCACTTCACTTGCCAATTTGCGGGCCTTCCCCTGATGCGAAGATCGCTTTTGCTTCCAACTCTATCGAGAGCAACCGACGTAAACTCAATTAAGACCAAACAATGGATGGACTGCGAGATGCTGGAGCGATTCCGCGGCGATCCCTTGGGATTTAGTTGATATTGAATCCCGCGCTCTCCCCAGGGAATAATTGACGCCTCAACTTGTTATTAGATGCATACGCATATAAATTGGAGACGCGCACACGACGCGGCGTCTCACCAGCTAGTAGGAGTAGGCATGCAGTTCGGAGTATTCTCAGTCAGCGACATCACCCGCGACCCCACCACCGGCCACGTGCCGACCGAGAAGGAGCGCATCGACGCCGAGGTTGCGATCGCCAAAAAGGCCGAGGACATCGGCATGGACGTCTTCGCCATCGGCGAGCACCACAACCGCCCGTTCTTCTCCTCCTCGCCAACCACCACCCTGGCCTACATCGCCGCGCAGACCGAACGCATCATCCTGTCCACCGCGACCACGCTGATCACCACGAACGACCCGGTCAAGATCGCCGAGGACTTCGCCATGCTGCAGCACCTGTCCAACGGCCGCACCGACCTGGTGCTGGGCCGCGGCAACACCGGACCGGTCTACCCGTGGTTCGGCAAGAACATGCAGGACTCGGTCAACCTGACGGTGGAGAACTACAACCTGCTGCGGCGCCTGTGGGACGAGGACGTGGTGAACTGGGAGGGGCGCTTCCGCACCCCACTGCAGAACTTCACCTCCACCCCGCGCCCGCTGGATAACGTGGCGCCGTTTGTCTGGCATGGCTCGATCCGCACCCCGCAGGTCGCGGAGATCGCCGCCTACTACGGCGACGGCTTCTTCGCGAACAACATCTTCTGGCCCAAGGAGCACTACCAGCAGCTGATCGGCCTCTACCGCGAGCGCTACGAGCACTACGGCCACGGCCGCGCCGACCAGGCGATCGTGGGCCTGGGCGGCCAGTTCTACATGGCCAAGGATTCGCAGCAGGCGGTCAAGGAGTTCCGGCCGTACTTCGACAACGCCCCGGTCTACGGGCATGGCCCGTCGCTGGAGGACTTCACCGCGCAGACCCCGCTGACCGTCGGCTCCCCGCAGCAGGTGCTGGAGAAGACCCTGAGCTTCCAGGAGTACTTCGGCAGCTACCAGCGCCAGCTGTTCCTGGTGGACCATGCAGGACTGCCGCTGAAGACCGTGCTGAACCAGCTGGACATGTTCGGCGACTACGTGCTGCCGGAACTGCGCAGGGAAATGGAAGCCCGCGCGCCGAAGGACCTGACCCCGGCCCCGACACATGCGGGGCTTGTGGCCGCCCGGGACGCTAAACTGAAAGCTGAGCAAGTCAACGCCCCAAAGGAGCCTGAAATCAGTGACCGGGACCAGTAACACCCCAGCCTCCGTGAAGGTCACCATCGACGCCTGGGAGTCGCTCTTCCGGGCCCAGGTCGCCGTCATGAGGAAGGTCAGCGCCAAGCCCGAGTTCCACAAGCTGTCGATGCGCGAATACGACGTGCTGTTCAACCTGCGCATCTGCCCGGGCGGCCGCAGCCGCCTGGTGGACCTGAACCGCTATCTGCTGATCTCGCAGCCGAGCCTGAGCCGCATGGTCACCCGGCTGGAGGACAAGGGCCTGATCACCCGCGAGGCCGATCCCACCGACCAGCGCGCGATGCAGCTCTCGCTGACCCCCAAGGGGCTGGCGGTCCAGCAGGAGATCGGCCGCGAGCACGTCAAGCACATCTACGAGCAGATCGGCACCGCGCTGAGCGAGGAAGAATTCCTCCAGCTGCAGCAGCTGACCTCCAAGCTGCGCAGCGCCATCAAATAGCACGCACGACGAACGCCGGCGGATCCCAGCCCCACGGGGCGGTTCCGCCGGCGTTGCCGTGCCACGCGGCGGCCGCCGCTAGGTGTAGAAGCCCTCGCGCAGCACGATGCCATGCTCCAGCCAGCACTTCATGGCCGCCAGCATTCCGGTCCATCCCTCGCAGTTGCCGAAAGCCGCCGCGGCGCCTTCCCCGGTGGCCTGCCACGCGGATTCGGTGATGACGACCTTGGTGCGGGAGTTCTCATCCTCCGGCTCGAACTCGAAGGTGACGGTGTTCTGCGCATCGGGCGCCGTCGAGTGGTTGGCCTCCCACTGGATCACGATGCGCCGCGGCGCCTGGGCCTCCAGCACCTTGACCGGGAAGGCCCCCGGGAAGTCGTGGAAGTCCCAGGTGACGGTCGCGCCTGATTCCAGGCGCCCCTTGGCGCCGCCGGTCGTGAAATAGTGCGAGAGCTGTTCGGGATCCGCGACGGCCTCGTACACTTGCACGCAGGTCTTGGCGATGTGTCCCGAAACGCTGAAGGACAGCTGGCTGGGGGCTGGGTCGTGGCTCACGACACTTTTCTACACCGCCCGCTCACCCTGGGCAAGAGCCCGGCGCGCATTCCCAGCCGCAGTGTCCATGCCTCCTGCTATCCTGTCGCCATCGGATCCTTCGACCTGCTGATGGAGCGCATCATGGCACGGGTAACCTGCGACGTCACGATCTCACTGGACGGCTTCGTGGCCGGGCCGGAGCAGAGCCTGGAGCAGCCGCTGGGCCGCGGCGGCGAGCAACTGCACCGCTGGCAGTTCGAAGCGCGGGAGGACGACGCCGCGGAGCGCGCCGGAATCCTGGAGGCCGGCGCCTACATCATGGGCCGGAACATGTTCGGCCCCGAACGCGGGGCACCCTCGGGCAGCTGGCGCGGCTGGTGGGGCGAGGATCCCCCGTACCACGCACCGGTGTTCGTGCTCACCCACTACGCGAGCGAGCCGCTGGTGATGGAGGGCGGCACGGAGTTCAGGTTCGTGACCGGCGGGATCCGCCGGGCGCTTCAGCTGGCCCGCGAGGCGGCCGGCGGGAAGAACGTCGCGATCGCCGGAGGGGCATCGACCATCAACCAATTCCTGGAGGCGGGACTGCTCGACGAGCTGCGCCTGCACATCTCCCCGAAGCTGCTGGGCTCCGGCGAGCGCCTCTTCGAGGGCGTCTCGGGGCCGGAATTCATCCCGCGCTCCTCGCGCAGCACCGGGCTGGTCACCCATGTGGTCTACGAGGTCGTTCCGCCGGACAAGGCCTGACACCGCGGGTGCAGCCGGGCCGGGACTCCTAGCAGCCGAAGGGGCTGGCGTAGCGGAACTCTCCGCGCGGCAGGGCGTCCCGGTCGAACACCCGCACCATGAAGTGCTCGCCCCAGGTGGGGTCGCTGGGAATGATGCCATGCCGGGAGGCCGGCTCGTAGCCGAAACGGTGGTAGTAGCCCGGCGAGCCGAGCAGCACAATGCCGCTGAGCTGCGCGCTCTCCGCGGCGTCGTGGATCTGCTGCATCAGGATCGAGCCGACGCCGCGGTGCTGGTATTCCGGCGCCACGGCCAGCGGGCCGAGGCCGAGCATCGGCTGCCTGCCGATCTTCCCCCAGGTGGCGATGACGTGGCCGATCACCACCGCGTCGTCCAGCGCGACGATGGAGAAGCGCGCATCGTAGCCCGCGCAGTCGAAGAGCTGCTGCAGCAAGCCGACTTCGTCGGGCTCGACCATCGGATCGATTCCGGTAAACGCCGCATGCGTCACCGCATAGACTGCGGCCCGGTCATCGAAGCTCTCTGGACGAATCTGCATGATCGCAAACCTACCAAATCGGCATCGTATCGGTAAATCGCAGCGGCCCGCGCCCGGAGTGCTCCCCCGGCGTCCCCGGCGCCTGCCGCACCCCGGTTTCGGCAGGCCACGCCGCGGATCAGCGGGCGGCCGGCCCCAGTGTGCAGAGGCCGGCGGCGGCCGGGACGCGTTCACCATCAGCGCATCATCCGGGGGCTGCCCGGTCCTGCATAGTGCACTGCGCCCGGGACGGGGTGCGGATCATCCAGGCCACGGGGCCAGAAGCCCGGCCGGGACCAGGTGGTTGCGCGTATTCAACCGTTTGGTGGATGACCGTTGCCGCGGACGCGTACTAGCATCGAGGTGACAGGGCACGCAGCACGGCAGCACGCCGGCGCACCCGCAAGAAGCAGAGACTTGAAAAGTGACGACTGACAAGACGCGCAGCAGCGCATCCGGCACCGTTCCCCGCTCCGCCGCGCACCCGTGGGCGGCGCTGGGCATCCTGGCCGCGGGACTGGGGCTGGTGGTGCTCGACGGCACCATCGTCGGCGTCTCGCTGCCGACCATCATCGCCGACATCCACCTGGACCTGGGCGACGCGCAATGGGTCAACAGCCTCTACGCGGTGGTGCTCGCGGCGCTGCTGCTGTCCACCGGCAGCCTGGCGGACCGCTGGGGCCGCAAGAAGATGTTCATCGCCGGCCTGCTGGTGTTCATGGGCGGTTCGCTGCTGGCCGCCAACGCGGACGCGGCGGGCTCGCTGATCTCCGCCCGCGCCCTGCAGGCGGTGGGCGCGGCGAGCATCATGCCCGCCACGCTGTCCACGGTGAATTCGCTGTTCCAGGGCAAGCAGCGCGCCGCGGCCTTCGGCGTGTGGGGCGCGGTGATCTCCGGTGCCGCGGCCATCGGCCCGCTGGCCGGCGGCCTGCTCACCGAATACGCCTCCTGGCACTGGATCTTCCTGGTGAACCTGCCGCTGGGCGCCGTGCTGCTGGTGCTGGGACTGCTCTTCGTGCCCGAAACCAAGGGCGGGGCCACCGGCCGCGGCGTGGACGTGGACGGGGCGCTGCTCAGCGCGCTGGGCATGGGCGCGCTGGTGTTCGCGATCATCGAAGGACCGGACGCCGGCTGGATCACCCCGAGAAAGGAGCTGACGATCGGCTCCTTCGTGTGGCCAGCCGATGCGGCGGTGTCCCTGCCGGGCATAGCGCTGCTCGTCTCGGCCGCGGCGATCACCATGTTCATCTTCTGGGAGCGGCACCGCGCCCGCAACGGGCGCGCCGCGCTGCTGGAGCTGCGCCTGTTCGAGCACAAGACCTTCTCCTGGGGCAACCTGACGGCCGCGAGCGTGGCCATCGGCGAATTCGCCCTGCTGTTTGTGCTGCCGCTGTTCCTGGTCAACGCCCTGGGCCTGAGCGTGCTGCACGCGGGCTTCATCCTGGCCGCCATGGCGCTGGGCGCCTTCTTCTCCGGGGCTTCGGCCCGGCACCTGGCCGCGGTGCTCTCCCCGGCCGGTACCGTGCTGCTGGGCCTGGGACTGGAAACCGTCGGCGTGCTGGTGCTGGCCCTGGTGCTCAGCGCCGGGGTGTCGGTCTGGGTGGTCGCGGTGACCCTGGTGGTCTACGGGCTCGGCCTGGGACTGGCGTCAGCCCAGCTGACCGGCACGGTGCTGGCCGAGGTTCCAGTGCGGATTTCCGGCCAGGGCTCGGCTACGCAGAGCACCGTGCGCCAGATCGGCTCCGCCCTGGGCACCGCGATCTCCGGCGCCGTGCTTTCCGCGGCGCTGGCCATCACGCTGCCCTCGCGGCTGGATGAGGCCTCGGTCCCCGCCGCGCAGGCTTCCCAGCTGGCCGAGGCCACCCGGCAGAGCGCCGGCACCACCATCACCCAGCTGCGCGTCCAGCCTCCGGGCGGGCACGATGCGGCCTGGACCATCGACGCCTTGTCCGCCGGGTTCTCCGACGCGACCCGCCTGTCGATGCTGGCCGCGGCGTTCTTCCTGCTGCTCGGCGCCGTGGGCGCCTGGCGGCTGCTCTCCGCGCAGCGGGTAGCTGCCCGGCTGGCCGCGGGAAGCGGCAACTAGGCGGCGCCCGGCGATGCCGGCAGCAGCCCGCCCACCGCGGCGATGACCGCGTTGGCCACCTGGCTCAGCTCGTTCTCCTTGATGCCGCGCCCGAAGGACAGCCGCACCGCGGTGTGCGCCAGCTGCTCCTCGTACCCCATGGCGGTGAGCACCGGCGAGGGATCGGTGGATCCCGCCGCGCAGGCGGATCCGGAGGAGCACAGCACCCCCTTGCGCTCCAGTTCGATCAGCACGGTCTCCCCCGCGGTCTTCGGGAATACGAAGGACACGATGCCGCCGATGCGCTGGCTCTCGCTGCCGGTCAGCCGCACGCTGCCGGGGTGCTTGGCTTCCAGCCCGCGGGTGATCTTCTCGATGAGGTAGGGTCCGTAGCCCTCGCCCAGCCCCTGCTCGCGCTGGGCGGCGCAGGCCTGCAGGGCCACCGCGATGCCGGCGGCGGCCGCCGGGTTCTCGGTGCCCGAACGCAGGCCGGACTGCTGCCCGCCGCCGTGCAGCAGCGGCACGAAGCGGTGCTTCGACGACAGGTACAGCGCCCCGCTGCCCTTCAGCGCGCCGATCTTGTGCCCGGAGATGCTCAGCGCGTCCACCGCGGCGGCCAGCGGCGCCAAGTCCAGCCAGCCGGCGGCCTGCACCGCGTCGGTGTGCATCAGCGCGCCGGCCGCTCGGGCCAGCGCGGCGACCTGCGCCACCGGCTGGATGGTGCCGACCTCGTTGTTCACCGCCATCACCGAGACCACGGCGACGTCGTCGTCGATCAGCTGCGCCGCATGCTCCAGGTCCACCAGCCCGTCGGCGTCCACGTCGATCAGCCGCAGCGTGAAGCCGTGGAAGTCCGCCAGGTAGCGGCAGGCTTCCAGCACCGCTGGGTGCTCGACGGCGCTGGCCACGACCACGCGTCCGCGCGGGTTGCCCAGCGCGCCGCCGATCACCGCGGTGTTCGCGCCCTCGGTGCCGCCGGAGGTGAAGTAGATTTCCTCCTCGTGCACCCCCAGCTGCGCGGCGACCTGGGCCCGGGCCCAGTTGGCGGCGCGGCGGGCCTGGTGCCCCGCCTCATGGTGCGAGGCGGGGTTGCCGAAGTCGCGGGTGAGCAGCGGGGAGACGGTGTCCAGCACCTCCTGGCGCGGCGGGGCGGTGGCGGCGGCGTCCATGTAGATCATGCGACCACCATATCCAGTCCCAGGTCGATCGCCGCCACCGAGTGGGTGATCGCGCCCGAGGAGATGATGTCCACCCCCGCCTCGGCCACCGCGGCGACGGTGCCGGCGTTGATGTTGCCGCTGGCCTCCACGACCGCGCGGCCGGCGATCAGCTCGATGGCCGCCGGGATGTCGGCGGGGTCGAAGTTGTCCAGCATGACCACGTCCACCCCGGCGGCCAGCACCGCCGGCAGCTGGTCGATGGAATCCACCTCCACCTCCATGGTCGTGGTGTGCCCCAGCCGGGAGCGCACCGAGGCCAGCGCCTCGGTCAGCGCCTGCGGGGTGCTGAACAGGGCCAGGTGGTTGTCCTTGGCCATGAACGCGTCGGAGAGGTTGTCGCGGTGGTTCACCCCGCCGCCGCAGCGCACCGCGTAGCGTTCCAGCGCGCGCAGCCCCGGGGTGGTCTTGCGGGTGTCCGCGATGCGCGCTGTGGTGTGCGCGACCAGGTCCACCAGCTGCCCGGTGGCGGTGGCGATGGCGCTCAGGCGCTGCAGCAGGTTCAGCCCCACGCGTTCGGCGGTGAGGATGGAGGCCGCCGGGCCGCTGACCTCGATCAGCGTGTCCCCCGCGGCGAACTTCTCCCCCTCGGCGACCAGCTGGGTGGTGGCGATGCCCGGGTCCACCGCGTGCATGGCGCGGGCGAAGACCGTGCCGCCAGCCAGCACGCCGGGCTGCCGGGCGCGCACCCGGCAGGTGGCGACCGCCCCGGCCGGAACGATGGTGTCCGCGGTCACATCCCCGCGGGGGTTGTCCTCCTCCAGCGCGAGGTGGATGATGCGGTCGATCACGCGCAGCGGGACGGGGTGGATGGGTGCGTTCACGCGAAGTGTTCCTTGCTGCTTGGGCTTGAAGAGGTTGTGGTGGAGGAAAGCTGTTCGGCGGTTCGTTCGGCGGCACTCAGCCGCCAGCCGTAGCGGTGGCCCGGCTGCGGCTTCCCTGGCGCCGCGTCCAGCCGGTGGTGGGCGCCCAGCGACCCGGTGCGGGCCAGCGCGCCGGCGGTGGTGAACCGGGCGGTGAGCCACAGGTTCTCCAGCTCCAGCTGCTCGCGCGGGGACTCGGCCACCGGGGCGCAGGCCGCAAGCAGCCCGGCGAAGCGCTCCAGCTGCTTGCCGGTGCGGTACACGCCGATCGCCTCGCTGGCCTCGCGCTGCAGGGTTTCCAGGTCCAGCGGGGCCTCGGCCGCTTCGAGGGCCGACAGCGCCGTCGGCAGCTGGGTCACGTCGAGCCCGTCGAGGTGCGCGCGGGCGCCGGGATCGTCGGCGAGCATGGCGTCCACCGCGGTGCGCGCGAAGACCATGGCCTCCAGCAGCGAGTTGCTGGCCAGCCGGTTGGCGCCGTGCACCGTGGTGTTGGCGCATTCGCCGGCCGCGTAGAGCCCCGGCACGGTGGTGCGGGCGCTGGCGTCGGCGGCGATCCCGCCCATGGCGTAGTGCTGCGCCGGGACCACGGGAACCAGGTCCGCGGCCAGGTCCAGCCCGCAGGCGGCCAGCCGCGCGGTGATCGAGGGGAAGCGGCGGGCCAGGAACCCGGCCCCGCGCTCGGCCTCGATGCCGCGGGCGTCCAGATACACGGTGCGCCCGGCCAGCAGCTGGCGGTGGATGCCGCGGGCGACCACGTCGCGCGGTGCCAGCTCGGCCTCCGGATGCTCGGCGGGCATGAAGCGCTCCCCGGCGTCGGTGACCAGCACCGCGCCCTCCCCGCGCACCGCCTCGGAGACCATGCCGGCCGCCGGGAAGCGCGCCGGGTCCACCAGCGTGGGGTGGAATTGCACGAACTCGGCGTCGGCGATCACCGCGCCGGCCCGGGCGGCCAGCCCGATCCCGTCCGCGGTGGCGCCGGCCCGGTTGGTGGTGGCGGCGTACAGCCGGCCCAGCCCCCCGGTGGCCAGCAGCACCGCGTCGGCGGCCAGCCGCTGCGCTCTCCCGTCCTGCAGGACCTGGACCCCGGCCACGGCGCCGCGCTCGTCGAGCAGCAGCGACGCGGCCAGCGCGTGCTCGCGCACCGTCAGCTTCCCGGCGTCGCGGGCGCGGCGCACCGCGGCGGACAGGGCCGCCACCAGCCCCGCCCCGGTGGCGTCCCCGTGGATGTGCAGGATGCGGTGGGCGCTGTGCGCGGCCTCCAGGCCCAGCTGGTAGCCTCCACCCTCGGTGCGGTCGAACCCGACCGCGTGGGCTTCGAGCTGCTCCACCAGGTCCGCGGCGGATGCGCACATGTACCGCACTGCCTGCGGCCCGCAGTGTCCGGCGCCGGCGGCCAGGGTGTCAGCCACGTGCGCGGCCACCGAGTCCCCGGCGGCGATGGACTGCGCGGTGACGGCGCTCAGCCCGCCCTGGGCCAGCTCGCTGTTCGAGTCCCCCAGCCGGTCCTTGGTCAGCAGCACCGGGTGCGTCCCGGCGGCCGCCGCCTGCAGCGCCGCGGTCAGCCCGGCAACCCCGGACCCGATGATGATCAGGCGTTTCATCGCATCAGTCCTTACGGCCGGGCGGCCAGCATGCGTTCCAGGGCGATTTTCGCGTCGCCCTGCTGCTCGGCGGGCACGGTGATCCGGTTGACCACGCGCCCGGCGACCAGCTCCTCCAGCACCCAGGCCAGGTAGCCGGGGTGGATGCGGTACATCGTCGAGCACGGGCAGATCACCGGGTCCAGGCAGAAGATGGTGTGCTGCGGGTATTCGGCGGCCAGCCGGTTGACCATGTTGATCTCGGTGCCGATCGCGAACACCGTCGGCTCGGTCGCGTCGGCGATCGCGCGGCGGATGTAGTCGGTGCTGCCGGCCTCGTCGGCCGCGTCCACGACCTCCATCGGGCATTCGGGGTGCACGATCACGCGCACGCCCGGGTACTCCTGCCGCGCCTTGGCGATCTGGGCCGGGGTGAAGCGCTTGTGCACCGAGCAGAAGCCGTGCCACAGGATCACCCGGGCCTCGCGCAGGGTGGCCTCGTCGTTCCCGCCCAGCGCCTTGCGCGGGGTCCACATGGGCATCTGCGCCAGCGGCACGCCCATGGCCTTGGCGGTGTTGCGGCCCAGGTGCTGGTCCGGGAAGAACAGCACGCGCCGGCCGCGCTCGAACGCCCATTCAAGCACCGTGGCGGCGTTGGAGCTGGTGCACACCAGCCCGCCGTTGCGCCCCACGAAGGCCTTCAGCTCGGCCGAGCAGTTCATGTAGGTGACCGGGATGACCGGCAGGCGGCCGTCGTCCTCCTCGTCCCGGTAGAGCTCGGTGAGCTCGTCCCAGCACCGCTGGACGCTCGGCCCGTCGGCCATGTCAGCCATGGAGCAGCCGGCGGCCAGGTTCGGCAGGATGACCGCCTGGTCGTCGCGCGAGAGGATGTCAGCGGTCTCCGCCATGAAGTGCACGCCGCAGAAGACGATCGCCTCCGCCTTGTCGCGGGTCAGCGCCGCGTTGGCCAGCTGGAAGGAGTCGCCGACGAAGTCCGCGTACTTCACCACCTCGTCGCGCTGGTAGAAGTGGCCCAGGATCACCGCGCGCTCGCCCAGGGTCTCCTTGGCCGCCAGGATGCGCGCATCCAGCTCCTGATCGCTGGCCGCCAGGTACTCCTGCGGGATGGTTCCCTGCTCCGGGTAGCCGGCCGGCACCTGGTCCTGTTCCGAGGCGCCCGGGCCGTAGCCGCCGGGGGTGTCCCATGGGTTGGATTTCAGGTCCTCCGAGCAGGTGGAGCCCGGGGCCAGCAGGTTCAGCCGCGCGATGTTCTGCGCGACCGAAGCGTTGTGCTGCGCGTTGGCCGCGTCGGTGAAGATGGTGTTGGTGCTCATGGTGCTCCCCCTTCAGGGATTCAACGGTCTAGTTGAAAAAGTGTGGTGAAGTTCGTTCTCAGCCCTGCGGCGGCTCGACCTGCAGGGGGTCGACCTGCAGCGGATCGGGCCCGTGCCCGACATAGCGGTAGAGCCGCGGCGGGCGGTGCTTGCCGCCGGCCTGGTATTCGTCGGTCGCCTCGATGCTGGCGGTCGAGTTCAGCGTGCGCCGGAAGTTCGCCGGGTCCAGCCGGCGCCCGAGGATCGCCTCGTACACCCCGCGCAGCGCCGCCAGGGTGAAGCGCTCGCCCAGTAGCCGGTGCGCGATCTGCCCGTATTCGGTTTTGTTGCGCAGCCGCCACAGCGCGTAGTCCACGATCTGGCGGTGGTCAAAGGCCATCCGCGCGATCTGCGGATCGTCGATGTCGAACCAGGCGACGTTCTCGTCGCGCACCGTCGCGCCCACCTGGTCCACGTGCATCAGCGCGAAGTAGGCGATGGTCACCAGCCGGTGCGTGGGCGAGCGGTCGATGTCCCCGAAGGTGTACAGCTGCTCCAGGTAGTTCGGCCGCAGCCCGGTGGTCTCGGCCAGCGTGCGCCCCGCCGCCTGGCCCAGCGACTCGCGCGCCCCCACCGGACCGCCGGGCAGCGCCCACAATCCGGCATGAGGCTGGCGGATGCGGCGCACCAGCGGCAGGCACAGCTTGTCCGGCCCGCCCTCGACGCCCTCGCGGATGCCGAGGATCACCGTGGACACCGCCAGCGTCGGCGGCATGTTCCGCCGCTCGTCGACGTTTGCCCAGCTTGGTACCGATGTCATCAGTTGCGATGCCCCGTTTCAGGTTTCCAGCAGTTTCCGCAGCCTTGACCGCGTTAGAGTCATTCTGACATTAAGTAGTTCGAGGCGCTAGCGCAAGACGATGTTTACCTGCTTTGTGGCCTATGATCGGATGCATGACCCTTGATCTGAATCTCCGCGTCATCCGCACAAACACCGAGGTGAGCGGACCATCCGTACTGCTCATCCACGGCTTCGCCTCATCCGGCGAATTGAATTGGGAGCGCGCTAGGTGGACGAATTATTTCACCGACCACGGCCGCAACGTCCTGCTGGTCGACCTTCCGGGCCACGGCGTCGAGCCGCACCGCAACGAAGGCAGCTGGGCCCCGAGCCAAATCCGCCAGGCGCTGGCCGCCATCGTGATCGACTTGGACGAAGGCCCTGTCGACGTGCTGGGCTACTCGCTGGGCTCGCGCCTCGCGTGGGAATTCGCCGCATGGAACCCGGACTTGGTCGAGCACCTGGTCATGGGCGGCCCGGGCGCCAACGACATGCTCGCCGGCTTCGAGATTGAGCAGGCGCGTAAATTCCTGGCCAGCGGCGAGGAGATCAACGACGACCTCACCGCATCCATCATGCAGATCGTCGCCTCCGAGCCGTCCAACGATGCCGAGGCACTCTTCAAGCTCATCGAGGGCATCAAAACCGAGCCCTTCGAACCCGAAACCAAGGTTCCTTCCACCCCCACGCTTCTGGTGGCCGGCGACCACGACGACCTGGCCACCACGATGCCCCAGCTGCGCCGCCTGCTCAAGGACGCCGGCACCCGCAACGAAGTGCTGTGGCTGGCCGGGCGCAACCACGCGAACGCCGTCACCAGCCGCGAATTCAAGGAAAAGACCTTGGAGTTCTTGGGCGCATAGCCAGAAGCGACATCTTGATTTCCACCCGGGGACCGCGTAATTCATCCAACACGGTCCCCGGAGTCTGTAGTTCTCCACATCGCGCAGTACAAAGCAGCCTCGAATCGCACAACCCACCTATCGTCAGCAGATGAATTTCTTCAGCAGCGTGCTTGAATTCTTGAATTCCATCTGGACGTGGATGACGCCCGGCGTGCAGGCGCTGGCTTCGTGGGGAGCGCTCCTGCCGGCTTCGGTCGGGTTCATCGCCGCCTTGGCCGCGTTGCGAACTTTCCGGCTTCGCACCAGAGTTGATCATGCTGACCAGTGGTGAAAGCGCGTCCAATACGGACTTGAATTGGCCAAAAGCGACTCCATAGCGGATCAGGCACTGGGATCGCTGATATTGGGAACACTCAATAGCCCGATGAAGCCGCAGCTTTCCGAGAACCCATGGTCGTCGAAACACCAGCAAGGCTCCTCGACTCCCACCCTGAAAGAAACCGTGGGCAAAGCCTTCGACCGGTTCAAAGCCTATGGGAAATTCAGGAAATCAATTCGCGATGGCTGGCTCGTATCACGACGCGAAGCCGCCATGTTGGCCTCCTTGTCCCTACTCATCTCTGATGAGATTTCGGGCGAAAGCGTTCGAACCGACGAGCTGGGACCTTCGGGCATTCAGCTTAGTACCGGCACCCGCCAGGCGATTCGGGACGGCATCGTCGACGGCTTACGCGCCGCCCGGTTGGAGTCTAGAATTGGCACCAAGACATCACGAAAATGGTGGAAATAATGGTCACGCAACGTTCCAGGCAACCTGAAGGCGTCATTCCCGGCGATGGGCCAGCCGCCGAACTGCACGTCGAAAAACGCGGCAATGACGAATACGTCATCGTCGATCCAGACAGCAACGTGCACTCAAAGGTGCTCAGCTACCTGTCAATGTTCGCCGCCAGGCAGCACGCGAAGAATGCGGTGGCTTTCTTGCCAACGATCACTCTGAGCCCGAACATGAAGGCACTACTCAAGTACCAGATCCCGGGCGAATAGCGCGCTCTGCGCCGAAGCCGCCGTCTACAGCGGCGCGTAGAACAGCAGCGTCAAATCCGGGGCCTCGGCCGGGATCAGGTTGTGCTGCTCGTAGCGGGTCAGCCCCTTGGCCGGGTGGTTGAACAGGCGCTCGCGCGTGCCGAAACCAGCCACGTCGCGCTCCTTCCAGATCGCCGCGAACTCCGGCGAGGCCGCCGACACGCGGGCGACGATGCCGCTCTCCCCCGCAGGGTTCAGCCAGCCGCGCGTCTCGGCGCGGAAGCTCCCCACGAACCCGCGGCTCTGCTCCGCCCAGTCGGGCAGCATCTGCCGCAGCGACGCATCGGTGAACACCAGCCAGAGCAGGTTCCGGTCGTCTTCCTCCAGCACCTCGATCCGCGGGTACAGCTGCGCATAGTGCACGTTCCATCCGATGATGCTCCAGTCCGCGGAGAGCAGGAACGCAGGGAAATCCAGCGCGTCCAGCAGCCGCTGCAGCGCGGGTGTCATGCCCTCGGAGGCCGCCGGAATCGTGTCGCGGTGCCCGCCGAGCGATAGCAGGTAGGCGGTCTCCACCGGGGTCAGTCGGTAGAGCCTGGCCAGCGAGTCCAGCACCTGGCGCGAGGGGTTGATGTCACGAGCCTGCTCCAGCCAGGTGTACCAGGTGACGCTGATGCCGGCCAGCGTGGCCACTTCCTCCCGCCGCAACCCGCGCAGCCGGCTGCGCCCCACCGCCGGCAGGCCGTGCGCCGCGCGGTCCGCCCGGGCCCGACGGTCCTTGAGGAAACCAGCGAGTTCCTCCCTGCGGCGCTGACTAGCAGTCATCGGAGTCCCATCGTCATCTGGTAGTAGTACTACTAGTATTGTCACCGTCTGGGTCTGCGGCAAAACCTGTGATGTGATTATGCAATGACCACACTTCGTTCCCACACCGTCACCCATGGCCGCAATATGGCAGGCGCCCGCGCCCTGTTCCGCGCGGCCGGCGTCAACGGCGCAGATCTGGGCCGCAAGCCGATCATCGCCGTGGCCAACAGCTTCACCGAATTCGTCCCGGGCCACACCCACCTGCAGCCCGTGGGCCGCATTGTCTCCGAGGCGATCACCGCCGCCGGCGGCATCCCGCGCGAGTTCAACACCATCGCGGTGGACGACGGCATCGCCATGGGCCACGGCGGCATGCTGTACTCGCTCCCGTCGCGCGATTTGATCGCCGACTCGGTCGAATACATGGTCAACGCCCACTGCGCCGACGCGCTGATCTGCATCTCCAACTGCGACAAGATCACCCCCGGAATGCTGATGGCCGCGCTGCGCCTGAACATCCCGACCGTGTTCGTCTCCGGCGGCCCGATGGAATCCGGGCGCGCCACCCTGGTGGACGGCACCGTGCGCACCCTGGATTTGGTCGACGCCATCTCCGAGGCAGTGAACGAAAACGTTTCCGACGCGGACCTGCTGCGCATCGAGGAGTCGGCCTGCCCGACCTGCGGTTCCTGCTCCGGCATGTTCACCGCGAACTCGATGAACTGCCTGACCGAAGCCATGGGCCTGTCGCTGCCGGGCAACGGCTCCACCCTGGCCACGCACACCGCGCGCAAGGACCTCTACGAGAACGCCGGCAAGCTGGTGGTGGAGATTTCCAACCGCTACTACGGCGAAGACGACGACTCCGTCCTGCCGCGCAACATCGCCACCCCGGCCGCCTTCGGCAACGCCATGGCGCTGGATATCGCCATGGGCGGCTCCACCAACACCATCCTGCACCTGCTGGCCGCCGCGATCGAGGCCGGCGTCGAATTCGGCCTGGATGAGATCGACGAGGTCTCCCGCCGCGTGCCGTGCCTGGCCAAGGTGGCTCCGAACTCGGCAGGTGCCGGCAAGATCTACTACATGGAGGACGTGCACCGCGCCGGCGGTATTCCCGCGATCCTCGGCGAGCTGCGCCGCGGCGGCCTGCTGGACGAAACCGTCCACACCGTGCACTCCAAGACCATGGGTGAATGGCTGGACGCCTGGGACATCCGCGGCGGCCATGCCGCTGAGGAATCGCTGGCCCTGTGGCACGCGGCCCCGGGCGGCGTCCGCTCCTCCACCGCATTCTCCCAGTCCGCCCAGTGGGAGGACTTGGACACCGACTCCGCCGGCGGCTGCATCCGTTCGGTCGAGCACGCCTACTCCAAGGACGGCGGCCTGGCCGTGCTGCGCGGCAACATCGCCGTGGACGGCGCCGTGGTCAAGACCGCCGGCGTGGATCCCTCCATCTGGACCTTCACCGGCCCGGCAGTGGTCTGCGAGTCCCAGGACGAGGCCGTCGAAAAGATCCTCAACAAGCAGGTCAAAGCCGGCGACGTGGTCGTCATCCGCTATGAGGGCCCCAAGGGCGGCCCGGGCATGCAGGAAATGCTCTACCCGACCTCGTTCCTCAAGGGCCGCGGCCTGGGTAAGGAATGCGCACTGATCACCGACGGCCGCTTCTCCGGCGGCACCTCGGGCCTGTCCATCGGCCACGTCTCCCCCGAGGCGGCCTCCGGCGGACTCATCGCCCTGGTCGAGGACGGCGACTTGATCTCCATCGACATCCCGACCCGCGACCTGACCCTGAACGTCTCCGACGAGGTCCTGGCCGAGCGCCGCGAACGCCTGCTTGCCACCACCGGCTACCGCCCGGCCAACCGCGAACGCGTCGTCTCCCCTGCGCTGCGCGCCTACGCCGCCATGGCCCTGTCTGCGGACAAGGGTGCAGTGCGCGACGTCGACCGCGTCGAACGTGCCCTGCGCGAGGCCGATGAACGCGCCGCCGCGGCAGAACGCACGGCAGCAACCGCCAAGGCATAACCGCACTGACAGCCGAGAAGGGCCCGGAGCATCCGATCTGGATGCTCCGGGCCCTTTGCGCCTCTGCGACCTGCGGCGATCAACGCCCGCCAGAGCACGCTGCCCCAGAAACGACAAAGGGCCTGAGACCCATTAATTCATGAGTCCCAGGCCCGCCGAGATACTTTCCCACCGCCAAATGAGCATGCATCCAACAAGACGAAATCTCTCTCCGCGCACCCCCAAGTGCAATTCCTGAACTACGCCATCCCCATGGTATGAGTTCGTTGTGCGGCTGATTTCGTCTTTCAGCAGTTAAGAGTGATTCACCTCCGCTTCGTGACGCGGTTTTCTAAAAATAATTTGTCGCCGGGAAAGATTCCGGGCCGATGTCCGATAAAAATGCATGTCAGAGGGGTATTGCGGATCGAAGATCCTTTCGTGATTCGATCAAAAATAACTCTGACGAGGGTCCAGAACTTGACGAATTCTTGAGCTTCATCATTCGGACAGCTCTCCTGAAAGTCGTCCAGCGAAGCCACCTGAACGCTTTCCACCAAGGCCTACGGTTCCATGGTCTTCCCATGGCAGTGGTTCACGGATTCATACAACTTCGCCCGACAAGAATTTAAGAACGGATGCCGCCAAGTTCATGACGGTGATGTCGAGATACAGTCGGGCCCCTCTCTGGGAGGCATCTATTCACACTTAGGTCATTGAGCGTTCCAGAGCGAACAACCCTTTCAACGCCTCGATTTTGAATCGAACTTGATCCTTATCGAACACCACTAGGATATCCAGAACTCGTAGATACTTACCCATACTGTCGGAAAGCGGAGGACAATTAAGTTATGGGTATCAGAGATATTTTCGAGAATGACGACGACTCCCACCGCCTACCGATTGAAGCACCGGGGCTGAGGGACACTGTCCAAACGACAGGTACGTGGGGCGCGGCTATTGAGCGTCAGAAGTACTTTACCGGTCCCTTGGAAGTGTTAACCGAACTCAATAAGCAGATGCCTGCCCAGGACCTGGCCGTCGGCCTCGACCAACTGGCCATGCTCAGCCGGCTCCGCAGCATGCTCGATGCCAGCGAGGCAGTCCTCATGGCGGACACCTACGAACTCTTCGCGCGAGGCGTCGCTCTCCAATCCAGCGGCGACAACCGCATTCAAGCGGATGGCGAACCTACCCCTGAACAACTTGAGCAAATGGGCGTCTCCGCCGATGACATTCTGGCGAACTTGTCTGCAGGCTACTATCGCGTCACCCCGCACGACCAAGACGTTGCGCGCTCCTCGTTCATTGCCGAAGCATCCATCGCGATGAGAGACACTGACAATCACATTTCCAATAAACTCACCATGGCTGAAGGTTTGCGGCACCTATGCCATGAAACCTTGAATGCTCTGAGCGCCGGTGAAATTACGACTCAGCCTGCACGCGAGATCATCAAGAATGCTCAAGACCTCGAAACTGAAGACGTGCACCGCATGGAGGAACTCCTGCTGCCATTTGCCAAACACGCCCCCGACTCGGCTGTCCGGCAACGGGCACGTCGGCTTCACGAAAAGATGCACCCCAAGCCAATCGACGAACGCCACAAAGATGCTAAAGAAACCCGGGATATGCGTTGGTGGATCGAGAAAGACGGCATAGCGGTCGCACAGCTTCGCGGCCCCGTGGAAGATATCATTTCAGTGGTAAACACCGTCGAGCATCATGTTGTTTCGAATGCTGATCCCGAAGATCCCCGAACACGCGGTCAATTACGATACGACACACTGAGGGACGCTTTGCTGGACGGTTGGCCTGAGGGCGGCGGTAGCACTCTGAAAACCAAGGTGGCCGTAACGATTCCGGCGGTCGAGATGCTGGCAGACCCTCGAAAGGCATTGGCAGACCTCGAAGGATACGGTCCAATCCCGATTGGAACGGCTTTGAAACTGGCGGCGCACGCCCCATCGATGCTTCGATTGCTGACTGACCCGTGGACTGGGGCCGTTATCGACGTCGACCGCAAGAAGTACAGCCCACCGCAAGCTCTTCGAGACCTGCTGAGATTCCGGGATACGCAGTGCCAGTTCCCGGGATGCAACCGCTTGCCTGAGCGATCCGAAGTTGAACACATCGATGACTGGGCCAAAGGCGGCGGAACCAACCGCACCAACACCAAGCTTTGCTGCAAACGACACCAGATGTTCAAGCATGCTTTGGGCTGGAACTACACTTACCTCCCCGATGGCTCGGTCATGTGGCGCACTCCTCATGGGCAGACATGCATCGAGATTCCAGGATCAGTGACGAGCGTTCAGAACTTCGATTTCAACGCAGATCGCGCACCGCAACGTCTGGACGTCGAACTCACAGACCGTGTAAGGAAAGTTCTGGGGTACGAATTCGAAGAACCGCCCGAATTAGATGCGAACTAGCTCTTGCGAGTTTCCAAAACGGGAGTGTTGCCCCATTCCACAGCCTCATCGCGTTGAGCTTAGATATGGATTCAAGGTATAAAGCACCAGGTCAATTGGCCTGTTCCAGTGGTTCGAATGCAGTTGTGCACCGCGAATAGTTCCTTGCCTCGCATGAACGGATTATTGGTTCAATGAACCGTGGCAGTTCGCCTACGGTTCCTGCATTTGCTCCGATCGAGTAAAAGCAACCTATCAAATGAACAAAAATTCTGTTCGTTTTCACCGCGTAGTCAGCTGTAGCCGACTCTAGTCATTTGCCTCAACCCGCAGGTGTTCACCAATATCAGCACGTACAGCTCGTTGCTTTGAACGCGCCGTACGCAGCCTACCCTGATACCCCGGTAGGCACCGATGTGAACAATTATTCTGTTCACTTTCCGCCATCATGCCCTCTGAATCTGAATTATCCTCGTGTTCGGGTTGCATGGATTCATGAAAGATACGTCCGGAATGATGAGTTCCAGAAGTAAGTAGATGTACCGTGTCAATACAACTGCCTAACACCAGCGGATTGCAGCATGAGCATTATTTTTGTTCATGGGCAGGACGGGGCTTCCGGATCGACAAGTGCCGGACGTTTACCTGAGCGTCTCGAATGAACGACGAATCATCAAGTTTGGTACGGGTTTCCGCGCCCACCCTGCGCCTCGCCTGCTACAGGTGCAACGAGGAACATCTGATATTCGAGAGTCACACCGGCCTGCGAAACGCGTCATCAGGAACTGAACACATTTTCTGTTCAATTTTCACCAACAGTTCGCCTGTGGCCCATGACGACTTCTCCCTGCAGTCGAACCACCACGCCAAGATAGAAGCATCTTGGCAGGTACGGGCAGACCGAGATGAACACCGTGAAAGTCGCACACAAACCGAGATCAAATATTCACTGGCGCTCAATCGACGATGAGTTTCATATGCCTCTGGCTCCTCGCGTTACGGCACCATGAAAAGTTTGACTCCCTGTCGAAACCCACGGAATCGCAGGGATTCGGGGCTATTGATCCAGTCCGAGAAAGCAATTGTGGATTGCCATCTTGACAGTCCATGAGATTGAGCGCACACTGATCGTATACGATTTGATGTACGAGATCATGTACGACGAAAGTGGGCAATTCACCGATGAGCACTCCGATTCCGGTCACCGAGGAAACCTTCAGCCAGGCAGGTAAGGTCCTGGCCGTACACCTGAGCTACTCTTCGCGTGCAGCGCAGCGCGGTCGCACCCCGAAGTTCCCAAGCTACTTCATGAAGGCTTCGAGCTCCCTGGCAGCCACCAACGGCACCGTCGAGCGTCCGGCCGGCACTGAGCTGCTGGCTTTCGAAGGCGAGATCGCACTGATCATCGGCAAGGCAGCCCGCCGCGTTTCCGTCGAGGATGCCTGGGGCTACGTCGGCTCCATCACCGCGTCGAACGATCTGGGCGTGCACGACATGAAGTACGCCGACAAGGGCTCGAACATCCGCTCGAAGTCCGGCGACGGCTACACCCCGCTGGGCCCGGTCGCACTGGATGCCGCCACCGTCGACCCGGCCAAGCTGCGTGTGCAGACCTGGGTCAACGGCGAGATCGCCCAGGACGCAGACACCTCCGAGCTGCTGTTCTCCTTCGCGCAGATTGTCGCCGACCTGTCCCAGCAGATGACCCTGCTGCCGGGCGACATCATCCTGACCGGCACCCCTGCCGGCTCCACCGTTTTCTTCCCGGGCGACGTCGTCGAGGTCGAGGTCACCGACCTGGTTTCCGGCGCCACCACCGGCAAGCTGAAGACCACCGCCGTTGAGGGCACCGCGACCTTCGCCGACTTCGGCAACCAGCCAAAGGTCACCGATAAGGACAAGGAAGACGCCTACGGCGACCGCGAGTCCGCCGGCCTGGCCCCGAAGCTGACCGGCAAGGACGTGCTGACCGACGCCATCCGCGAGCAGCTGGCCTCCGTCGCGACCGCCACCCTGTCCGGCACCATGCGCAAGCACGGCATGAACAACGTGAACATCGAAGTTTCCGGCGCCACCAAGGGCATGCAGCGCGTGATCGGCACCGCCGCCACCCTGCGCTACATCCCGAACCGCGAGGACCTCTTCAAGGCCCACGGCGGCGGCTACAACATGCAGAAGCAGGCCATCGACGCGGTCAAGGACGGCGAAATCCTGGTCATGGAGGCCCGCGGCGAGACCGGTTCGGCCACCCTGGGCGACATCCTGGCCCTGCGTTCGCAGCAGCTGGGCGCGGCGGCCATCATCTCCGACGGCGGCGTGCGCGACCTGGATGCCGTGAGCAACCTGGAGATCCCGGTCTTCCACAACGGACCGCACCCGGCAGTGCTCGGCCGCAAGCATGTGGCCTGGGACCGCGACATCACCGTGGCCTGCGGCGGCGTCTCGGTGCAGCCCGGCGACGTGATCGTGGCCGACTCCGACGGCATCGTGGTGATCCCGCCGGCAATGGTCGAGCAGATCGCCGCCGAGGCCGCAGCCACCGAGGAGAACGACGAGTTCATCTTCGCCATGGTCAAGCGCGGCCACGGCATCGGGGGCCTGTTCCCGATGAACGCCGAATGGAAAACCAAGTTCAACGCCTGGAAGGACGCAGGCAGCCCGGACCTGGACTCATGGGCGCTGTAATGACCGCCTCCAAGTCCGAGGCCGCCTACCAGCTGGTCTCCGAGCGCATCGTCAACGGCGCCTACTCCCCGGGCTACCGCCTGGTGCTGGGCACCATTGCCGACGAACTGGGCTGCTCCGTGGTCCCGGTGCGCGAAGCGATCCGCCGGCTGGAAGCCGAAGGACTGGTGCACTTCACCCGCAACGTCGGGGCGACCGTCGCCCACGTGGATTCCACGCTCTACCTGCACACCATGCAGACCCTGATGATCATCGAGCCGGCAGCCACCGCCCTGGCAGCCGACGCGATGGACGCGGCATGGCTGGCCGAGGCGCGGAAGCTGAACGATGCGATGCGCCAGTGCCTGGAGGACTTCGATCCGGTCGCGTTCACCCGGATGAACACCGAGTTCCACAAGCTGCTCTACGGCCAGTGCCCGAATCCGCACATCCTGGACCTGGTCCAGCGCGGCTGGCGCCGGCTGGCGGCGATGCGGGCCAGCTCCTTCACCCACATCCCTTCGAGGGCCAAGGCCAGCGTCGAGGAACACGAGGCGCTGCTGGAACTGATCGCGAACCACGCCACCCCGGCGCAGATCGAGACGGCGGCCCGCAAGCACCGCGCCAACACGCTTAACGCCTACCTGCAGTCCGCGGGCATGCCGCCCAGCGTGATCTAACCACCCAAGATTTCCAATAAACAGTCCGGTGACAGCACCGGAACTAGCACGAAAGGAATTGCCATGAGCAAGCACTTCGTACCGGAGAACCTCCCTACCCACCTGCAGCACTACATCAACGGCGAATTCGTCGACTCCATCGGCGGCGAGACCTTCGACGTCCAGGAGCCGGTGACCAACACCAACTACGCCACCGTCGCCTCGGCCCAGCCGCAGGACGTGGACCTGGCCGTCGCAGCCGCAAGCAAGGCCTTCCAAGAAGGCCCGTGGTCCAAGATGCTGCCGCGCGAGCGTTCCCGCGTGCTGCACAAGATCGCTGACATCGTCGAGTCGCGCGACGACGAGCTGGCGCTGCTGGAGTCCTACGACTCCGGCCTGCCGATCACCCAGGCCAAGGGCCAGGCCCGTCGCGCAGCCGAAAACTTCCGCTTCTTCGCCGACCTGATCGTCGCCCAGGTGGACAACACCTTCCGCGTTCCCGGCCGCCAGATGAACTACGTGAACCGCAAGCCGATTGGTGTCGCCGCGCTGATCACCCCGTGGAACGTGCCGTTCATGCAGGAGTCATGGAAGCTGGCCCCGGCCATCGCCACCGGCAACTCCGTGGTCCTGAAGCCTGCCAGCTACACCCCGCTGTCCGCAGTGCTGTGGCCGGAAATCTTCCGCGAGGCAGGCCTGCCAGACGGTGTCTTTAACCTGATCTTCGGTTCCGGCGGCGTGGCCGGCGACTACCTGGTCAAGCACCCGGACGTCCCGCTGGTCTCCTTCACCGGCGACTCCTCGACCGGTGCCACCATCTCCACCGCGGCCGCGCCATTCTTCAAGGGCCTCTCGCTGGAGCTGGGCGGCAAGTCCCCGGCCGTCGTCTTCGCCGACGCCGACCTGGAAGCCGCGCTGGACGCCACCGTCTTTGGTGTGTTCTCGCTGAACGGCGAACGCTGCACCGCCGGCTCCCGCGTGCTGGTTCAGCGCGACATCTACGACGACTTCGTCGCCAAGTTCGCCGAACGCGCCAAGAACATCCGCGTCGGCCTGCCGAGCGACCCGAAGACCGAGGTCGGCTCGCTGGTTCACCCGAACCACTTCGACAAGGTCATGAGCTACATCGAGATCGGCAAGAACGAAGGCCGTCTGCTGGCCGGCGGCGGCCGCGCCGAGGGCTTCGAGGAGGAGGGCAACTACGTCGCCCCGACCGTCTTCGCCGACGTCGCACCGGATGCGCAGATCTTCCAGGACGAAATCTTCGGCCCGGTTGTTGCCATCACCCCGTTCGACACCGACGAGGAAGCCCTGGAACTGGCCAACAACACCAAGTACGGCCTGGCCGCCTACGTCTGGACCTCGAACCTGAAGCGCGCACACAACTTCGCGCACCAGATCGACTCCGGCATGGTGTGGCTGAACTCGAACAACGTCCGCGACCTGCGCACCCCATTCGGCGGCGTGAAGGCCTCGGGTCTGGGCCGCGAGGGCGGCTACCGTTCGGTGGACTTCTACACCACCCAGCAGTCCATTCAGATCACCCTGAACGAAGCCCACTCGCCGAAGTTCGGCGTCTAGGCAGCACCAGCTTCCCTCCAATAAATTTTCTTGCTTGCAAAGGAGCACATCATGAGCAACGAAATTCCCAAGCCAGTCGCACCAGCACCGGATATCCTGCGCTGCGCCTACGCCGAACTGGTCGTCACCGACTTGGCCAAGTCCCGCAACTTCTACGTGGACGTCCTGGGCCTGCACGTGTCCTACGAGGACGAGAACCAGATCTACCTGCGCTCCTTCGAGGAGTTCATCCACCACAACCTGGTGCTGACCAAGGGCCCGGTGGCCGCGCTGAAGGCCATGGCCTTCCGCGTGCGCACCCCTGAGGACGTCGACAAGGCCGAGGCCTACTACCAGGAGCTGGGCTGCCGCACCGAGCGCCGCAAGGACGGCTTCGTCAAGGGCATCGGCGATGCGCTGCGTGTCGAGGATCCGCTGGGCTTCCCGTACGAGTTCTTCTTCGAGACCACCCACGTCGAGCGCCTGCACATGCGCTACGACCTGTACTCGGCCGGCGAACTGGTCCGCCTGGACCACTTCAACCAGGTCACCCCGGACGTTCCGCGCGGCCGCAAGTACCTCGAGGACCTGGGCTTCCGCGTCACCGAGGACATCCAGGACGACGAGGGCACCACCTACGCAGCCTGGATGCACCGCAAGGGCACCGTGCACGACACCGCCCTGACCGGCGGCAACGGCCCGCGCCTGCACCACGTGGCCTTCTCCACCCACGAGAAGCACAACATCATCCAGATCTGCGACAAGATGGGCGCCCTGCGCATCTCGGACCGGATCGAGCGCGGCCCGGGCCGCCACGGCGTGTCCAACGCGTTCTACCTGTACATCCTGGATCCGGACAACCACCGCATCGAGATCTACACCCAGGACTACTACACCGGCGACCCGGACAACCCGACCATCACCTGGAACGTCCATGACAACCAGCGCCGCGACTGGTGGGGCAACCCGGTTGTGCCTTCGTGGTACACCGAGGCCTCCAAGGTCCTGGACCTGGACGGCAACGTGCAGGAGATCATCGAGCGCACCGACGACTCCGAACTGGAAGTCACCATCGGCGCCGACGGCTTCTCCTTCACCCGCGCGGGCGACGAGGACGGCTCGTACCACGGCCAGGCTTCGAAGGGCTTCAAGCTGGGCAACCAGCTCTAGACCCTTCGCTACCGCGTAGCCCTTCCCTGGCTACTACGTGGAGAACTGCGGTTCGCACTTCGGTGCGGGCCGCAGTTCTTTTTTGTTTCCCAGGCCGTTGCCTGGGCCCCTCGCGGTCAGGAAACCAGCGCGGCCAGCCGCCCGATCTCCAGGCCCCCGGCGTCGCAGACGATGAGCTGCCCGTCGGCCTCGCGCGCTCTGGCGAGCCTGGAGAGCCAGGTGTCCACGCCCTGGCAATACATCATGGTGCTGGCCATCTGCGAAAAGAGGTAGCCATCGCCCTCGGCGCGCCACGAGCCCATGAGCCGGTTGCAGCCATCCGAACCGCTCACCCGGCCACCCGCCCAGAGCACCAGCGACGGTTGCCCGGGTTCTTCGCCGCCCCACTGCCCGATCATTTTTTCATCCATGCTTCCGAGGGTAGCGTCTCGTCCCGGAATGACGGCGGCCGGGGATTGTGTCGCCCCTGCTTGCTAGCGTGGGAACCAGCAGAACACCGGGCATATCACGAGGAGCGCAATGGAGCACAGGAATACCGCCGCAGGCGGGGAAGATCTCGTGGAGCTGGCCCGCACCATCGCCACGAAGGCTCACCAGGGCCAGACGGACAAGCTCGGCGCGGCCTACATCGGCCATCCGGCCCGGGTCGCGGGGCATGCCCGGCGCCTGGGCGGGGACGACTACGCCGTGGCGGCGGCGTGGCTGCACGACGTGGTCGAAGACTGCGGCGTGACCACTAGGGACCTGCGCGCGGCCGGAATCCCCCAGGAGGTCTGCGACGCCGTGGTGCGGCTAAGCAAGGTTCCGGGGCAGGCCCTGGAGGAGTACTGCGCGGCGGTGAAGGCCGACCCGCTGGCGCTGCTGGTCAAGCGCGCCGATCTGGCCGACAACACCGACCCGGAACGCACCGGCCTGCTGCCGGCGGATACCCGCTCACGGCTGGCGGCGAAGTATGAGCGCACCCGCGCGCTGCTGGGGATCGCCGGCTGACCCGGACGGCGCCCCATTGACATTGGGGTGCATTGGGCAAGACTGGGAGCATGGCTCACCAGTCGCACCAAGGATACCGGGACCGCAGCCACGCCGGCGCGGCGCTGGGCATGGCGCTGGCCGCCGAGCTGCCTGCGGGCGAGTACACCGTGCTGGGGCTGCTGCGCGGAGGGGTCCCGATCGCCGCCGAGGTGGCGCGCAGCCTGGACGCGACGCTCGGAGCGCTGGCGGTGCGCAAGCTCGGGGTGCCGAGCAACCCGGAGATCGCCTTCGGGGCGATCGCCAGCTACGGCGCGTCCTCGGGTCGCTACCTCAATCCGGAAATCCACCGAAGGGCGTTGCGCTACTTTGGCGAGTCCGAGCTTGAAACCCTGGAAACCACCGCCACCCGGGAACTGATGTCCCTGGCCGAGCAGTTCAAGCCTTTCGCCCCTCCGCTCCAGGGCCGGCACGTCATCCTGTGCGACGACGGCATCGCCACCGGGGCAACCATGATGGCGGCGCTGGACCTGGTCTGGCGGCTGAAGCCGGGGATGGTGGTCGTCGCCGCCCCGGTGGCGCCCTCGGAGCTGGTGCAGAACCTGGCTTATCCGGCCGACCGGGTGGTCATCGACATGGTCCCAGGTGACTTCCGGGCGGTTGGCGCCTACTACCAGGATTTCGGACCGGTGGAACGCGAAGAGGTGCTGCGGCTGCTGCGCGCGGCCGGGAATTAGGCGGGGCCGGCAAGCCACCTAGAATTGGGGGCATGACTGCAACGCTCGTCGCCAAGGACCTCACCGGCGGCCACGCCCACCGGACCCTCTTCTCGCACCTGGATTTCACCGCCGCCCCGGGCGACGTGTACGGGGTGGTCGGGGTGAACGGCGCCGGCAAGAGCACGCTGCTGCGGCTGCTGGCCGGGGTGGACGAACCGCAGGGCGGCTCGGTGTCCACCGCGCCGGACGGTGCGTTCATCGGCTGGCTGCCCCAGGAGCACGAGCGCTTCGCCGGCGAGGACATCGCCGGCTACCTGGCCCGGCGCACCGGCTGCGCCCAGGCCACCGAGGCCATGGAGTCCGCCGCGCAGGACATGGCCGATGCCATCCCCGGGGCGGACGACGCCTACGCCGCCGCGTTCGAGACCTGGATGGCCTCCGGCGCCATGGACCTGGAGGACCGGATCCCCGAAACGCTGGCCGAGCTGGGCTTCACCCTGCCGCTGGACACCGGGACCGCGGCGCTGTCCGGAGGGCAGATGGCCCGCGTCGCGCTGGCCGCCCTGCTGCTCTCCCGCTTCGACGTGGTGCTGCTCGACGAGCCGACCAACGACCTGGATCTGGAGGGGCTCGAACGGCTGGAGCAGTTCATCATGGCGCTGCGCGCCCCGGTGATGCTGGTTTCGCACGACCGCGAGTTCCTGGCCCGCTGCACCACCGGCATCATCGAACTCGACCTGGCGCAGCAGCAGGTCGCCGTCTACGAGGGCGGCTACGACGCCTACCTGGACGAGCGCGCGGTGAGCCGCCGCCATGCGCGCGAGGCCTACGACGAGTTCGCCGGGAAGAAGGCGGACCTGGTCTCCCGCGCCCGCACCCAGCGCGAATGGTCCTCGCAGGGCGTGCGCAACGCCATGCGCAAGGCGCCGGACAACGACAAGATCCGCCGCCGCGCCAACAGCGAATCCTCGGAAAAGCAGGCGGCCAAGGTGCGCCAGATGGAATCGCGCATCAAGCGGCTGGACGAGGTGGCCGAGCCGCGCAAGGAATGGGTGCTTCAGTTCTCCATCGCCGACGCCCCGCGCGGCTCCTCGGTGCTGTGCACGCTGAACCAGGCGCAGCTCGCGCTGGGCGGCTTTGCGTTCGGTCCCGTCAGCGTGCAGGTCAACGCCGGGGACCGGATCGGCATCACCGGGCCGAATGGCGCCGGCAAGTCCACGCTGCTGAACCTGTTGCTGGGCCGGCTGGCCCCGGATGCCGGAACGTCGGCCCTGGGCGCCTCGGTGATGATCGGCGAAATCGACCAGGCGCGCAGCCAGCTGCCCGCGGCCCTCCCGCTGGGCGAGGCCTTCGAGGCGGCGGTGCCGGAGTACGCCGCGGCCGAGGCGCGCACGCTGCTGGCCAAGTTCGGGCTCAAGGCGGAGCAGACCGCGTCCCCGGTGGGCAAGCTCTCCCCCGGCGAACGCACCCGCGCCTCGATGGCGCTGCTGCAGGCGCGCGGGGTGAACCTGCTGGTGCTCGACGAACCCACCAACCACCTGGACCTGCCGGCCATCGAGCAGCTCGAGGAGGCGCTGGAGGCCTACCAGGGGGCGCTGCTGCTGGTCACCCACGACCGGCGCATGCTCCAGAACGTGCGGCTCGACGCCCGCTGGCAGGTGCAGGACGGGAAGCTGGCCGCGGGGATCTAGTTCGGCCGAGTCATAGACCAGTCGGCTCCCAGCAATCTGCCGTAGAGTGAATCGTAGAGGAGCCGAGACTTTCAGTTCTTTACGACTGAAACGTCGCCAGCTGCCAAAGCCAAGGACCCATCTTGAGTAGCACTCCAGTTTTGCCATCGACTGCACCCACGGTGAAACCCGGTGATCCCAAAAGCTTCTTCCACGTCAAACAACTCGTCAGCCAAGCAGGACTGATCCGCCGCCGCCCCGGACACTACCTGGGCATCAGCATCGTCCTGACCACACTGCTAGCCGGCACCATCACCGGCATGGTACTGCTGGGCGAGAGCTGGTTCCAACTGCTCATGGCCGCCGCCCTGGGACTGCTGCTCACCCAATTCGCCTTCCTGGCCCACGAAGCAGCACACCGCCAAATCCTGGCCTCCGGCAAAACCAACGACAAACTCGGCCGCTTCCTGGCCAACATCGTGGTCGGCATCAGCTACCAGTGGTGGATGAACAAACACAACAAACACCACGCCACCCCCAACACCATCGGCAAGGACCCGGACATCGAATGGGACACCATCTCATTCCAGCCCGCCGACGCCCAACGCCAACGCGGCCTGCTCAAATGGATCACCCAGCGCCAAGGCTACCTCTTCTTCCCGCTGCTGACCCTCGAAGGGCTGAACCTGCACGCCCAGTCGATCAAGTACCTGTTCCTCGGGGACCGCGTCAAGCACCGCCGCCGCGAAATCATCTCGATCTTCACCCGCATCGCCCTGTACCTGGGCGCGGTCTTCCTCTTCCTCCCGGTCGGCATGGCCTTCGCCTTCCTCGGCGTGCAGCTGGCCGTCTTCGGCGTCTACATGGGAGCCTCCTTCGCCCCCAACCACAAGGGCATGCCAATGGTCCCCGCCGACGCCCGCATCGACTTCTTCTCCCGCCAGGTACTCACCGGACGCAACGTGATGGCCCGCACCGGCTTCGGCAACAGGGTGCTCTCCCACGTCTACGGCGGCCTGAACTACCAGGTGGAACACCACCTGTTCCCCTCGATGCCACGCGCCAACCTGGCCGGGGTATCGAACATCGTGCGCGCCTACTGCGCCGAGCACCAGATCCCCTACACCGTGGCCAGCGTGCGCGAATCCTACGCCCAGGTCATCACCTACCTGAACAAGGTCGGCCTCTCGGCCCGCGACCCGTTCGACTGCCCAATGGTCTCCGGCTACCGCATCAGCTAGAGGCCGGCGGGCCTGTCGCGGCCCCCGGCTACTTGCTGCGCGTCAGCGCGCCGATCTGGTCGCCCTTGGCATCCGAGAAGGTCATCTTCTCGCCGGAGATCGTTGCGGTGGCCGCGCCGCTGAGCCAGGAATCGACGCCCTCGCAGTACATCATGGTGCTGCCCATGGCCCCGAGGTCCACCACGCCGTCCTTCTGCGTCCACTGCCCGACGAGGTTGTTGCAGCCGTCGCTGCCGCTGATCTTCCCGTCCGATCCCAGGTTCATCCAGGGCTGGCCCTCGGCCTCGACGCCCCAGGTCCCGTCCGGGCTCGCTGGGGCTTCCGCGGCCGGGCCGCTGCTCGATCCGCAGGCGGCCAGGCCCAGCGCCAGCGCTCCCGCCGCCATCAATGCTGCAAGTCGTTTCATGTTTTCCAGCTTAAGCCACGCATAGGACGCTGACCAGCGCAATCGCCGATGCGCGCTGCCGCTTCGGCCCGCCGTCCGGGCCAGGCTAGTGCAGCCGGGCGCCGTGGTGGTCGTGGCGCCAATCGGCCACGGCGACCCAGAGCGTGGCGATGACCAGCGCGCCGGTGGCGGCGAAGGACAGCGTCATCGCCAGCGGGTAGCCGACCACCTGGTTCATGCCGTAGAACACGGCGGTGATCACCGCGATGCCCACTGCCGTGCCGACGCGCTGCGAGGTCTGCATCAGCCCGCCGGCGGAGCCCGAGTTCTGAACGGGCACCTCCATCAGGGTCAACGCCTGGTTCGGCGAGATGATGAAGCCCTGGGCGGCGCCGATGAACGCCAGCGAGAGCAGCATCCACCAGATGCTCACGATGCCCCGCGACTCCAGCTCGACCACCGCCACGGTGGCGGCCAGGCCGAACAGCGCGCTGATCGTGCCGCCGATGACCAGCCGGCGCCCGGCGGTCATCACGTAGCGGCCGGCGACGTTCGAGCTCAGCGCCGACAGCAGCGCAGCGGGCAGGGCGATCAGCCCCGCCTGGAGGGCGCTGAAGCCCAGCGCCTGCTGGGTGTAGACGGCCACCAGCACCCAGACGCTGGACACGCCCATGAAGTACAGGCCGGCGATCACGGTGCCGTTGGTGAAGCTGCGCACCTTGAACAACGCCAAGTCCACCATCGGGGCCGCGCCGCGCGCCTTGTAGCGCTTCTCCCACCCGGCCCACAGGAACATGAACAGCAGCGCCACCGGCAGCAGCGTCCACAGCCACGGGTTCTCGCGGCCCTGCACGAAGGGGAAGAGGAAGGCGAAGATGCCCAGCGCCAGCAGCAGCCCGCCCACCGGGTCCAGTTCCAGCCTGCCGGCGGGCTTGGTGAACAGCGGGCGCGGCAGCCAGATGACCGCCAGCGTCATGGCGATGATGCCGATCGGCACGTTGATGAGGAAGGTAGAGCGCCAGCCGGCCTCGGTCCCCAGCCAGTTGATCAGCACGCCGCCCATGACCGGGCCGATGGCCACGGAGAAACCGACGACGGTGCCCAGCAGCCCGTACGCGCGGCCGCGTTCGGCGCCGCTGAAGTGCTGCTGGATCAGGCCCATGACCTGCGGGTTGAGCAGGCCGGAGCCGACGCCCATGATGAAGCGGGCAATGTTCAGCACCAGCGGGTCGGCCGCGAGCCCGGCCAGCACGGACGCCAGCGTGAAAATCACGACGCCGGCGATGAACATCATGCCGCGGCCCAGCAGGTCCCCGGCACGCCCGGCGGCCACCAGCACCACGCCGAAGGTCAGCGCGTAGCCGGCGAGCACCCACTGCATGTCTGCCTCGGTGGCGTGCAAAGTGGATTCGATCGAGGGAAGCACCACGTTGACGATGCTCACCGAGACCAGCGACATGAACATGACCGCCAGCAACACGCACAGCAGCTTCCAGCGTCCGGCCGGCGTGAGCGCCTCGGGGCCAGGGACGGCGGTGGCGGGCCCGGCCACGGCGGTCAGTGGCGGGTCGTGCGGGTGCTGAATGGAAGGCATGGCAACTTTCGGACAACGGCTGGCAGGGCTGGTTCGCTGCGCGCCGCGACCGCCCGGCGGTCCATCGCACGCTCTAGGTACAGCGCCCGCCGGGCCCGGGATATTCCCCCGCAGCGGTTGCGGGGCCGGGGTCCGAACCGATCAGCGGGCGTTCGGCAGCGAATCAAGCATGGCCTGGATGGTGAGGATGCGCATCTGGAGCAGCTCCTCGAACAGGTCGTCGTTGTCCATGCCCGGCAGCGTCAGGGATTCGCGCACCAGCGGGGCCTCGGCCTCGGGGTAGCGGTCGAGCCAGGCCTGCGGAACCACCCGGGAGATGTAGTCGTTCTGGGCCTCCGGAACGCGGTCGAAATAGTAGTCCGCCTGCAACGCGAAGGACATGATGTCGCGGCTGAACGCGCGGACCAGCGCCAGCGCCTGCGGCATGCTGAATCCCATTTCCGTGTAGAAGCGCAGCAGCCGTTCCATCATCTCGATGAAGCGCGGGCCGCCGTCCACCACCACGCGTTCGGTGATCGGGACGACAGCAACCCATGGATAGGTGCGGTACAGCGCCCGGCTGACCCGGTAGAACTTCTTCACGGTGTCGCGCCAGTTCACCGGATCGAACTCCAGCAGCGGGGTGCTGCGGATGAACAGCTCCACCGCCATGTTCACGACGTCCTGCCGGTCGCTCACGTAGTTGTACAGCGCCCGCGAGGTCGCGCCGAATCGCGCCGCCAGGCCGTTCATGGTGAGTGCCGTGAAGCCTTCGGCGCCGATGATCTTCAGCGCTTCGGCCGCAATGGCCTCCTTGGTGATGGGTACCAGGGAGGCGTCCTTGCGCGGGCGTCCCCGTCCGCGCTTGACCGGGGTCTCGTCCCGGGGTAGATCCACGTCGCTCATGCGACCAGCCTTTCACAAAGTTCGACGTCCAGCATCCTGCACAGGCCTTCCCTACAGCAGCGCCAAGAGATTCCGCGCCCGTTCATGCCACATTCCCGCGGCCAGGGCCAGGTGGCCGACGGCGAAGGACATCGCCCCGGCAAGCCACGGCCACAGCAGCGGCGCTTCGAAGGTGCCCGGCAGCGCGGCGATGAAGCCGGCGGCCATGACCAGCAGGCCGGTGGCGATCAGGGCGATGTTGGCCCAGCGCCGGCGCAGCGGGAGCAGCAGCGCAAGCACCGCGAGCGCCGCGGCCGGAGCGAGGATCAGCCACACGTTGCCGGTGAACCCCTGCACGCCACGGTAGGTCGTGTAGCCGATGGACGCAAGCAGTGCCACGGCGGCGCAGACCAGCCAGGCCGGGCCGGGCCGGGCCATCGACCCGCGCATCATCAGCAGCGGGGTGAAGGCCTGGGCCCAGAGCAGCACCGCCAGCGGGATGAGGAATGCGCCCAGGCTCGCCAGTCCCAGCACGCAGGCGGCGGTGGTCGCCAGCGCGCCGACGATCTGCAGCACCAGCCCCGGCGTCCCGTGCACGACCAGCGGCAGCAGGCTGAACAGCGCCGGGATGAAGGCGAAGAACATGACCGCCGATCCCAGGGAGAGTTCCAGCTCCGCAAGTGCGCCGAACATCGAACCCCCGACATAGCCGAAGGACAGCGGCTCGACGAGCGCGACGAAGTGCGAGCCGAGCACCAGCAGCCCGGCGGTGAGCACCGACAGCGCGAAGATCGGCCAGGCCAGGATGCGGGTCAGGAACTGGCGGCCGCTGCTGACCTTGAGCTCGGTCGGTTCGGTGCGGGTGAACCCGGCGGCAACCACCGCGGGGTCCCCCAGCGAGCGCAGCAGTTCGGACTTGCGCCGGCCCTTGCCCGGAAGCCGGGAAATCTGTTCGCGGGTGTGTGCAAGAATCTCGGTGCGCTCGGCGTCGGAAAGAAAACCCAATTCCCGACGCAGCTGTTCAAGATAGTTGCGCGCGGCCCGCGGCAGATGAGATTGCATCCCTATAGCTTACGTGGCCTGCCTGGAAGTTTGCGACCGCTCGGCCCCTTGCGCGCCGCGCGAATCCGCGCTGCTGGCACGCTGCTATTTTCCCGCGCCGGCGGTGAGGCCGCCGACGATGTACTTCTGCAGGAAAAGGAACAGCGCCATGACCGGCAGCGCGGCCAGCACCGCCCCCGCGGCGAAGACCGACCAGTTGGAGGTGAACTCCTCGGACACGTAGGAGTACAGTCCCACCGCCAGGGTCTGGTTTTCCGGTGAGACGAGCACCACTGAGGCGATGACGAAGTCCGAGGTGCTGGAGATGAAGGACAGCAGCCCCACCACGGCCAGGATCGGCGCGACCAGCCGCAGGATCATGGTGAAGAAGATCCGGGCGTGCCCGGCGCCGTCGATCTTTGCGGCCTCGTCGATCTCCACCGGAATGGTGTTGAAGAAGCCGTACATCAGGTAGGTGTTCACGCCGAGCGCGCCGCCCAGGTACACCATGATCAGCGCGATCTGGTTGTCGATGCCCAGGGCCGGATACACATCCCCCAGCGAAGTCAGCAGGATGAAGATGGCCACGACGGCCAGCAGCTGCGGGAAGATCTGGACGACCAGCAGGCTGACCAGTCCGAAGCGGCGTCCGGTGAAACGCATCCGCGAGAAGCTGTAGGCCGCCAGGGCCCCGAGGAATACCGAAGCGGCGGCCGTGGTCAACCCGATGAACAGGGTGTTGCCGAACCAGGCGGCGAAGGGCCGCTGCTCGTTGCGGAACAGGTCGATGTAGCTCTGCAGGCCGAGCTGGGTGAACAGCCCGTTGGAGGACAGGAGCGTTCCGTTGGGGTTCAGCGACGCCGACAGCACATAGAGCAGCGGGAACGCCGCGTAGATGCACAGCGCCACGCCGATCAGGTGGCGCCAGCCGGTGGAGGCGAACCATTTTCCGAAGCCGCGGCGCCCTGCGCGCTGCTGGGCGGGAGTTTGCGTCGACATTAGTTCAGTTCCTCCAGGGCCTTGGTCTGCTTGAAGCTGATGACCGCGATGATGGAGACCAGCACGAAGATGATGATGGAGAATGCGCTGGCCAGCCCGTAGTCGCGCTGCGAGCCGACAAAGGCGACCTTGTAGACCATGGAAATCAGGATGTCTGTCGAGCCCACATTGAGCCCCGCCCCTTCAAGGCGCGGGCCGCCTTCGGTGAGCATGTAGATGACGTTGAAGTTGTTGAAGTTGAAGGCGAACGAGCTGATCAGCAACGGAGCCACGGAAACCAGCAGCAGCGGGAGCTTGATCAACCGGAAGACCTGCAACGGTTTGGCGCCGTCGATCTTGGCCGCCTCGGCCAGTTCATCGGGGATCGACTGCAGGGCGCCGGTGCAAACGAGGAACATGTAGGGGAAGCCGAGCCAGAGGTTGACCCAGAGCACGGAGAACTTCGCCAGCCAGGGATCGGTCAACCATGGGATTGGCGCACCGCCGAAGATCACCTGGTTCACGAAGCCGAAGTCCTTGTTGAGCATGCCGGCCCAGACCAGGCCGCCCAGGAATGCAGGGAAGGCATACGGCAGGATGGAAATGACGCGGTAGATTCTGCGGCCCTTCATGCGCAAGTCGTTGAAGACCAGCGCCAGGAACAGGCCCAGGAAAAACGTGGTGGCGACCGACAGCAGGGCGAACGCGAAGGTCCAGACCGTCACGGATCCCAAGGCGGTGCGGATGGAGGAGTCATTGAAGGCCTTGGAGAAGTTCTCGAAACCCACGTTGATCGACCAGCCGGGCATCAGCTGCGTGCCATCCGGTGCGGTGAAGGCGCCGACGCCGGTGTCGCGGTAGACCACGGAGGTGGTGGAGTCGGTCATGGTTCCGGCGGCCTCGTCGTAGACCAGGTTCGAGGTGTACTGGTAGGCGGTGCGCCCGTCGGAGGTGCGCAGCGACCCCTGAGACGGATCATCGCTCATCGGCACCGCCAGGGTGGTGACCTCCTGCTGGCGGCCGAGCAGGTCGGCGAAGCTGAGCTGCGTGAATCCGGCAAGCTCGTCGGCGGTGATCGGCTCCAGCGGCTGCTCTGCGGTGCCTGCCAGCTGCACCCCGTCACGCTCAACCAGCAGCGACAGCTTGCCGCCGTCGTCCAGCACCGTCACGGGGAATCCCGGGGAGTCCGGGACCCGGCTCTGGTTGGACTGGAGCAGCGCCGTGACGGCGTCGTCCTTGTCCGAGTTGTGCCCCGAGCCGTAGTTGGTGAAGGCGATGTAGCCGGTGTAGCCGATGACGAACACCTGGAAGATCAGCAGGAAGATGGTGCCCGGCAGCAGGTACTTGGCCGGCAGCCAGCCCCGCTTGAAATACACGACGTTGATCACCAGCGTGATCACGGCAACCACGGCGGCGATTGCCCAGGCCTCGCGGGCGATGGCGGTGAACAACGCGAAAATGGCGGTGGCGTCCACGATGCCGATCATCGCGATCTTGGCCAGGATCAAGCCGGTGGAGGTTGACGCTGCGGTGGCCAGCCGCTGGGCGGCCGGGGACAGGGCGCCGGCCTGCGCCGTGTCGCCGCTGCGCGGCGGCTTCTGGTGGGTTAGTGACATTTGTGGCTTGTTCCTGGGTCGGAGGTCGGCGAACGCGCGGTGCGAGGAGTGCCGCACCGCAGAGGGCTGGACGCGTCGGAGTGGCGGCTTGCCGCTCCGACGCGTCACGCACGCGGACGTGCTGCGGTGCTACTTTGAGATGGCCTTCTCGATATCGGCGGTCATCTGCTTCCAGCGCTTGGCCGGATCGGCCTTGCCGGAAATGATCTCTGCTTCGGCGACTCCCCAGAATTCCCAAACGGCCGCCATTTCAGGGATATTCGGCATCGGAACCCCGTCTTCGCCGACCGCGCCGAAGGCTGCGATGGTTTCATCGGACTTGGCCGCCTCGAAGGCTTCCTTGTTGGCGGGCGGACGGTTGCCCACTTCGTACAGCTTGGTCTGGACCTCGGCGCTGCCGATGTAGTTGGTCAGGAACTCCGTTGCCGCCAGCAGGTTTTCGGTCTTGGAGGAAACGAAGAAGCCCTGGACTGCTACGAACGGCTGCGCCTCGTCGCCGCCGGCGCTTGGGATCGGGTCGATGGCCAAGTCGATCTTGGCGTCTTCGACGGCGTCCACATTCCATGGGCCGGTCAGCAGGAATGGCGAATCACCGGAAATGAACTTCTCCTTGGCGATATCCGCATCCACGGAGGTCTTCAACGTGCCGGCCTCGCCCTGGTCGGCAAGCCACTGGGCGAATTCAAGGCCACCCTCGTTGCCGATTCGAAGGTCGCTGGGATCGTAGGCGCCGTTTTCATCGGTTCCGAAAACCGGAGCGTCAAAGGACGTCTGGAAGGGGTAGGCGTGGAACGGGTCGCCCAGCTCGGACACCTGGACCAGGAACGGGAAATCGGTGCCCGCCTTCTTGCCCTCGGCGATCATCTCGTCGAATGTCGCCGGGGCCTTGTCGGCCAAATCCTTGTTGCGCAGCAGCGCAAGGTTCTCCGTTGCGTATGGGACACCATAGGTGTTGCCTTCATAGCTCATCGCGTCAATGGCGACGTCCTGGAAGTCCGCGCTCTTGTCGCCCAGCTCGACCGGCTGGACTACGCCGTTGTTGACGAGGTTTCCCAGCCAATCGTGGGCGCCGATGGTGATGTCCGGTCCCTTGCCGGTCGGCACCTGCTTGAGGAAGTCCTCCTGGATCTTGGAGAAGTCCTTGATCACCAGGTCGACCTTGACACCGGATTTGGCCTGGAAATCCGCTGCAGCGTCCTTCAGGACCGGCTCGCGGTTGGCATCGACCCATACGGTCAGCGATCCTGCTTCGGCGGCGGCCGGCGAGGACTGTGCGGGCGTTTCGGAAGGCTGCGGGGCTGAACTGTTCGAACCACCGCAGGCGGTCAGGGAAAGCGCCGCAATTGCGGTCACTGCCCCACCCAGGAGAAGGGAGCGCTTGTTCACCATCATGGGGTGTCCTTTCGTGACAACTTTGTCCAATGGACCGGGTTGACCGCGATGTACCGCGGTACGGCCCGGTCGGTTCCTTCGAGTGCGAGTGACGACTCGAATGTAAGCGTTTCCAGAGTGGCATAGATCATGCTATTTGACAAGAAGTTCATGCAAAACGCTTATTTGTTGGCTGGGATTCGCATGAAAGGCCAACCAGAACGATGGGCACTCGGGCAATAATGTAAGCGTTTACATGTAACGAAATTTCGTTTATGGTTACCGTCATGACTGAAATCCGCTCCCTTGCAGAGACCCAAGAGCCCGAGGCCGCAGCCGAATGGTGGCGCTCCTCGGTGATCTACCAGATCTATCCGCGTTCCTTCGCAGATGCGAACGGCGACGGCATGGGCGACCTGCCCGGAATCACTGCACGGCTGCAATCCTTGGCGGACCTCGGGGTCGACGCGATCTGGCTGTCCCCCTTCTTCACTTCCCCGCAAAAAGACGCAGGCTACGACGTCTCCGACTACTGCGACGTGGATCCGCTGTTCGGAACGCTGGAAGACTACGATGCCATGGTTGCCCGCGCCCACGAGCTGGGGTTGCGCGTCATCGTAGACCTGGTGCCGAACCACTGTTCGGACCAGCACCCATGGTTCCAGCAGGCGCTGGCCACTCCGCCGGGCTCCCCCGAGCGTGATCGTTTCATCTTCCGCGATGCGCCGGAGTCCGGGCTTCCGAACAACTGGGAATCGGTCTTCGGTGGTCCCATGTGGACGCAGACCGCCAACCCGGACGGCACTGCGGGGCAGTACTACCTGCATATTTTCGATTCTTCGCAGCCGGACTTCAACTGGCACAACGAGCAGGTTCGCGAGATGTTCCGCGGCGTGCTGCGGTTCTGGCTTGACCGGGGAACGGACGGTTTCCGGGTGGATGTGGCCCATGGGCTGATCAAATCCGATGGACTGCCGGATTACGCGGTTGACCCGGCTGCCGCGTCGATGGGCGGCACCGAGGAACTCGCCCCGTGGTGGGGGCAGGATGGTGTGCACGAAATCTACCGCGACTGGCGCAGGGTGCTGGATGAATACGATGGCGAACGCGTGCTGTGCGCCGAAGCCTGGGTCAGCCCGCTGTCCCTGATGGCCAAGTGGGTGCGTCCCGACGAAATGCACCAGGCCTTCAATTTCCCGTACTTGTCCTGCGACTTCAACGCCGCCCGGATCCGGGCCACGATCGACGAATCGCTGCGGGAATTCTCGGCCGTCGGTGCGCCGAGCACCTGGGTGCTCTCGAACCACGACGTGGTCCGCCACGCAACCCGACTGGCACTGACCGAAGACAATCCACAGGGCGAGGGCATCGGCCCGTTGACTCCGAACCTCCCGGACACCGCCATCGGCCTGCGCCGAGCGCGTTCGGCCAGCACGCTGATGCTCGCGCTGCCCGGCGGAGCCTACCTGTACCAAGGCGAGGAACTCGGGCTTCCGGAAGCCGTCGAGCTGCCCGATGAGGCGCGACAGGACCCGACCTGGTTCCGAACGAACGGCGAACGCTATGGCAGGGACGGGTGCCGAGTGCCGATTCCGTGGGAAGCAGGGGTACCTGCCGCGGGCTTCTCCCCCACCGGCGAAAGCTGGTTGCCGCAGCCCGCGGGCTGGGAGGACTACGCCCGCGACGTCCAACGCGCGACCGCCGATTCCACGCTGAACCTCTACACCGCGCTGCTTCGATTGCGCCGCGGCCACGCGCTTGGGGCCGGAACGCTGGCCTGGTTGGAAACCGGGGACCCCGAGGTGCTGGCCTTCAGGAACAACGACGTGGTGGTGGTTTCCAGCTTCGCTGGCTCCGAGCGCGAACTGCCGGCCTGCACCACGGGCCTGGCTGTCCTCGCTTCCAGCGCACCGCAGCCCTCGGGGCGGCAGATCGCCGCCGAATCGACCGTATGGTTCCGCGCCTGAACACCCCAGCAGGTAATCTGGTGAACAGGGCGCGACCGGCCTTAGGGGTCCCGTCGCGCCCAGTCACATCCCTATTCACCTTTTCATCCACCACTGCGTCGGAAGGAACTTCGTGGCCGGCATCAAGGATGTAGCCCGAGCAGCGGGCGTCTCCGTGGCGACAGTTTCGCGCGCGCTCTCCGGTCGGGGCAATGTCTCCCCCAGCGCATTGGCCGCCGTCCAGCAGGCAGCCCACGATCTTGGCTATGTGGTTTCTTCCACCGCATCGGGGTTGGCCTCGGGCCGCACCAGGAACATCGGCGTGCTGGTACCGGTCATCAACCACTGGTTCTACGCCAGCGTGCTGGAAAGCATCTGCACGGCCCTGATGCGCGAGGGCTACGACACGACGTTGTACCAGCTGACCAAGGATCCGGACCAGCGGCATCAGATCTTCTCCGATTTCCTGCAGCGCCAGCGCGTCGACGCGGTCATCGCAGTGAACCTGGAACTCAGCGAAGCCGAATTGGTGGCCCTGCACGCGCTGGACAAGCCGCTGGTCGGGGTGGGGGGTCCGCTGCCGGGGGTCCCGACATTGCAGGTGGATGACGAAGCGGTATCCGCGCTGGGCACCGCGCACCTGCTGTCCTTGGGACACACGCGGGTCGGTTATATCGGGGGTTCATCGGAAACCGATGTGGATTTCCGCGTCCCCTCCCACCGGCGCATCGGCTACGAACACGCGCTGGCAGAGGCCGGGATCGAACTCGATGAGGCACTGTGCGCCAGCGCGGACTTCACGATGGCTCAGGGATACAGCGTCGCCAAGCAGCTGCTGGGGAATCCCGCAGCCCGGCCCACCGCCATCTTCGCCGCCAGCGACGAAATGGCCATCGGTGCCATCCTTGCGGCCAGGGATTTGGGATTGCAGCTGCCCCGCGACCTTTCGGTGGTCGGTGTGGACGACCACGATCTGGCCGAATTCTTCGGGCTGACCACCATCCGGCAGCTTCCGCACGAGCAGGGAGAGCTCGCCGTGGCCATGCTGCTGCGCGCCATCCGCAAGGAGGAACCGGCGCAAGCCCACACCCTGGGCCACGAACTGGTTGTCCGAAGCTCCACCAGCCGTCCGCCAGCCGACCACTAGCTATCCCGGGAAGCAGCAAGCCCCGGTCCCACCGTGCACCAAAGAGGCCAGGCGGCCCGCGTAAATGCGGCCCCCCTGGCCATTGGACTGCTCCGCCGGAATCGGCGGCTGAAGCTAGTTCGAGTGGTGCTTGCGCTCCGCCTCGACCTCGGCTTCGCGGGCGGCCGCGGCCACCAGTTCCTCGTCCAGGTCCTCGACGTGCAGGTTGCGGCCGCGGGTCTCGCCGACCCACAGCACGGCAGCCACGGAGATGATGGTCAGCACCATGATGTACACGGCGATGGACAGCGAATTTCCGGTGGCTTCGAGCAGGATCTGCGCCACGGTGGCGGCGAAGGCGCCGCCGAGGATGGCGCCGAGCGCGTAGCCGATCGAGATGCCCGAGTAGCGGATGTGGGCCGGGAACATCTCGGCGTACATGGCCGACTGCGGGCCGTAGGACAGGCCCAGGCCGATGGTCAGCACGAAGACCGCTACGCCGTACAGCATGATGTTGCCGGTGTTCACGAGCATGAACATCGGAATCATCCAGACGAACACCAGCGCGTAGCCGATCACGAAGGTCGCACGGCGGCCGATGACGTCGGACAGCCAGCCGCCGACCAGGGTGAAGATCAGCCAGCCGAAGGAACCGATGGTGGTGGCCAGCAGGACCGGCGCGACCGGCATCTTCAGCACGGAGGTGGTGTAGGAGATGAAGAACGCGATCACCAGGTAGCCGGCGGCGTTGTTGGAGATGAAGATCAGCGCGGCCTGGACGACCTGCTTGAAGTTGGACTGCATCAGCTCCTTGAGCGGAGTGTGCTCCGAGGCCTTGCGCAACGCCATCTGCTTGAAGATCGGGGATTCCTCGACCGCGCGGCGGATCAGGTAGCCGACGATGATCAGCACGACGGACATCAGGAACGGGATGCGCCAGCCCCAGGCCTGGAACTGCTCCGGGCTCATCGAAATGCGCAGGACGTACAGCAGGCCGGTCGCCAGGATCATGCCCAGCGGCACACCAATCTGCGGGAAAGCGCCGAAGTAGCCGCGGCGGGTCTCCGGGGCGTGCTCAACGGCCATCAGGGCAGCGCCGCCCCATTCGCCGCCGGCCGAGAAGCCCTGGATGATGCGCAGCGCCACGAGCATGATCGGTGCGGCGATGCCCACGGCGGCGTAGGTCGGCAGCACACCGATCAGCGCTGTGGCAACACCCATCAGGATGAGGGTCAGAACCAGAATGCGTTTGCGCCCGTACCGGTCACCGAGGTGTCCGGCGACGATGGCGCCCAGGGGGCGGAAGAAGAAGGAAATGCCGATCATGGCGAAGGACAGAATCTGCGCCAGTCCAGGATTCGATTCGCCCAGCGGGGCGAGGAACAGCGGAGTCAGCAGCGTTGCCGTCAGCTGGGCGAAGATGAAGAAGTCGTACCACTCGATCGTGGTGCCCACCAGGGTGCCGGCAAGGACCCGGCGTTCCTCCTTGGTGCGCGAAACGTTCTGAGACATAGTGAATGATCCCTTGATGCGAATTAAGTTACCGACCGTTCGGACAGTTACGTAGACAACACTATAAACGAAAAGTGAATCTCCTCACAACATGAAGTGATCCATATTTCACGACTACGAGTTCCGGGTCACGATAAATCCCCATACGACTCGGGAGATTTCCGCACCATCCGGCAAATCTGTTCTAATAGAGAACACGAGGACCAGAATTCCCATTCGCTTAAACCATCGGTGCCCGGCATCGTTCCTGGTCCGCCCCGCGCCAGAATGACTATCGCCATGCCAACTTCCCAGACACTTTCCCGAGGCATTCGCGTGCTGGAAATCGTCGCCGCGTCGCCGACCTATCTATCCATCGCCGAGGTCGCAGCCAAGCTCGACGTGCACCGTTCAATTGCCTACCGCATTATCCGGACGCTGGAAAACCACCGGCTGCTGAGCCGGGACGAAGCCGGGCTGATCCGCCCCGCCTCGGGTCTGGCGGCGCTGGCCCGGTCAGTGCAGCGGGATTTGCAGTCCGCTGCGTTGCCGGAACTGACCAGGCTGGCCAACAATCTGTCCATGACGGCATTCCTCGCCGTATGGGAACACGATGTATGCACCACGCTGCAGTCGGTGGAACCGTTGCATTCGAGCAACGCCATCGTTCATCGTCCTGGTTCGGTGCACGGCATGGACGTCGGCGCTGCAGGAATCGCCATCCAGTCCATGTACACCAAGGAGCAGTGGCGGGCGCTGGACACCGAGATCGAGTACCGGCCGCAGGCCCGTGAAGCCCGGATCGACGGTTATGCCACGAGCGCCAACGAGGTCATCCAGGGTGTCGCGTCCATCGCGGTGCCGATCCCCAGCCAGCAGACCACCCCGGCCTCGATCGCAGTGGTCTTCGCTGCCAGCACCGTCACTGACCGGAACGGCATTATCCGCGCGTTGAAGGAAGCTGCGCTGAATATCGCCGACGAACTGGGCAGCTGAGCGCACGGCCCGGCCATGGCGCCGGGGAAAAGCAAACCCGCCGACGGAATCCGGAGAATTCCATCGGCGGGTTTTCGCTGCAAGCCGCAGATCCTAGCGAACGCGCCTCAAGGAGGCCGCCCGGGAGGCGAGGACCTTCATGATGAGGCCTGCCAGCAGAATCACGAAGGCTCCCCCGGTGGCGACCCAGAATGCGCCGAGGTAGCCCATCGAGTCGGCCAGCAGGCCGGCCAGGCCGTTGCCGATCGCGGTGCCCACGACGATGCCCGCGGAGAGCATGGTCATCACGGTGGACAGGCGCTGCGGCGGGGCAACCTCGCCGCCCAGGGTCATGACGGTGACGATGACCGGACCGACGGCGAAGCCGGCCACGAACAGGGCCGCCAGCATCCACGGAGTCGAATCGGCCAGGTGCAGCCCGAAGCTGAGCACGCTCAACGCCGCGCCGCAGGCGATCCAGCGGCTGATCTGGCTGAAGCCCTGCGGCCAGGCGGCCACGGAAATCGCGGCAATGGCGCTGGAAACGCCCATGGCGCCGTAAAGCAGGCCGCCCTGGTTCGAATCGCCCTGCGCCCCGGCGAAGGCCAGGGTGCCCGCGGCGGTGGAGCCGAAGACGGTACCCAGCGCGATCATGCTCAGCACCAGCGACCCGATCGCGGCCACCTGTCCTGCGCTGATCTTCACCTTGGCCGCGGAGTGGACGGAGGCCCCGGGCTGCAGGGCGCCGGCGGTGCGGTGCAGCGCGAACAGCGGCACGAGCACGATGGTCAGCGCGGCGGCCAGGTACAGCGGAAGCACCGGGGAGACCAGCGAGGCCAGCAGGCCGACTGCCACCGGGCCAAAGACGAAGCCGAGTTCGTCCAGCATGGATTCCAGGCTCAACGCTGCGGTCAGGGTCTTGGGTTTCTGGTTCGTGCCGCGGGACATGGCGATCCAGCGGACCCTGGACATCGGGCCGACCTGCGGTCCGGTGGCTCCGGCCAGCAGGCACAGGGCGACCAGGGGTCCGACCGCGAGTTCGGCGCCGGAATTGGCGAAGAGCGTGAAGGCGATCAGCAAGATGGTGTGCAGCACGGCGGCGGCCAGCAGCACCGGACGCTGTCCGCGCCGGTCGGCCAGGTAGCCGATGCTGGGTCCGCCCACGGCCGAGCCCAGTCCGACCATGGCCGCGGCCAGGCCGCCCAGGCCGTAGGATCCGGTGGTGGCGGTGACCAAGGTCATCGAACCGATGGTGAGCATGGCCAGCGGGAGGCGGGCCAGGAAGGTCAGCGGAAGGTAGGGCAGTCCCACCATGGGGACCAGCGCCGAATATCCGGATTTCATCGCGGATTCCTCAGCATTTTCGCGCGACAAGATATGTTGGGACAACACAACTCCATGACGAAGTGTGCGTCGTCCCACACCCCCCGACGCACCATCTGCCCAAATATGCCGATTGGCACTATCCTCAACATAGCCAGCCCCGTCGGACATGTCCAGTCCTACATTGACACCAGCGGCTGCACCTCGCGTTCGATGCGCGAACCGTGCTGGGTTTTCACCACCGTGACCCGGTTGGTGATCCGCTGCTTCATTTCCGCCACGTGCGAGACCAGACCGATGGTCCGGCCGCCGGCCCGCAGGTTCTCCAACGCGCTCATGACCTGTTCCAGCGTCTCGGCGTCCAGCGAGCCGAAGCCCTCGTCCACGAACAGGGTCTGCATGTCCACCGCGCCGGAATGGTGCGAGATGACGTCCGCCAGCCCGAGCGCCAGGGCCAGCGAAGCCATGAAGGTCTCGCCGCCCGAGAGCGTCTGCGTTTCGCGGTGCTTGCCCGTCCAGGCATCCAGCACGCGCAGGCCGAGCCCGGACTTGTTGTTCCCCTGCTTTGAATCGTCGTGGTGCAGCGAGTAGCGCCCGCCGGACATGACAGCCAGGCGTTGGGAGGCCGCCACGGCCACTTCTTCCAGCCGCGCCGCGAGCACGTAGGTGCTCAGTGTCATCTTGTAGAGGTTCTCACCCCCGCCGCGGATGACGTCGGCCAAGCCGCGAAGCCGCCGGTAGGCCTCGATGACCGGCCCGGAATCCGCGCGCAGCGCTGCCAGGCTGGCCACGGCCTGCTCATGGCGGGCGGCGGTGCTCTGCGCCAGGACTTCCAGCTCTCGCGCCCGCTCGTAGTCGGTGTCCGCCTGGGCCACCGCTTCGACGGCCAGTTCGAGATCCAGTGCGGTGGGCGGCTCGACGCCCTCGGCGGCCAGCTTCGCAGCGCGGCGGGCGTCCGCGGAGGCTTCCAGCGTGGTGATGGAGCTGGCCCGGTCGGCATCCGCGGCGACCAGCGTGTGCAGTTCGGCCCGTTCGTCCGCCGGAAGCAGTGCGGCTTCGTAGGCTGCGGGATCTGGGAAGCCGGCGGCTTTGCGTTCCTTGTGCCAGGTGTTCTCCGCCTTCAGCGCCGCCGCATCGGCCTCGCGGTAGTGGTACACGGCGTTGTGGCCGCGGGTGTAGGCGCCCACGGCAAGCTTCAGCCGGGCCACCAGCTCTTCCAGGCTGCCCTGCCCCTGGCGGACCTTCTCCAGCTTGGCGTCCAGGTCCTTCAGCTTCCCGGCCAGCGCCGCGGCCGCCTGCGCCGACTTCGTATGCTCCAGCGCGGCCCGGTTGGCCCGATCCGATTCGGTTTCGATCCGGGTGCGCAGCTGGTCGATGTTCTTGATCACCGCGGCGATCCGGGCCTGTTCCTTCACGGCCGCCTCCAGCTGCCCGGTGCTGGTTTCCAGCCGCCCGGAGAGTTCGGCCACCGAATGCCCGTCGGCCGCGTCGCTGGCGGCGGTGAATTTGGTCAGGGCGACATCGCGCTTCGTGGTGGCGGCGGAGAGCTTGGTGCGCTCGGCCGCCACGACGGCCTCAAGCTGCTGGATCTGCTCGTCCTCGACCAGCTGCGCCCCGGCGTCGGCGCGGGCAGGATTCGGATGCTCGGTGGCGCCGCAGACCAGGCAGGCCTGGCCGTCTTCCAGCGCGGCGGCCAAGCGCAGCGCGCTCTGTTCCAGCTGCTCGCGTTGCAGGGCCACCAGCGACTTCTCCGCTTCGACAACTTTCAGGCTTTGTGCGGCGAATGCCGATTCGGCCGTCGCCACTGACTTTTCCAGCTTGTCGCGGGTTTTCGCATGTTCCAGCTGGGTGGACAGCTGCTGGGTGGCTTCACGCAGCCGCAGCACGAGCGCGGCCGCGGATTCCGCGTCCAGTTCCTGTTCTTCCAGTTCGACGCGTTCGGAGCGCAGCGAGGCAAGCAGCTGCTCGGCCGCGGTCTTGGAGTCCTGATGCGCGGCGACCTGGGCGGTGAGCTCGTCGAGCGCGGCCGCGAGCCCGGCGCGGCCTGCTTCCTCGGCCAGCGCTTCCTTGGCCAGCGTCAGCTCGGATTCCCTGCCCTTGAGCAGCGCTGACAACCGCTGCTGGGTGTCTTCGTCGGCTTGGCCGGTGAAATCCCAGTCCGTGGCCAGCTTCGCCTGGATCTCGCGCCAGGCCGCGGCGGTGCTCCGATGCTGCTGCACGGCCTGGTCGGCCTGTTCCTTGTAGGCCTTCACCGCAACGGCCTTCGCATCGCGGTCGAGTTTCTCCCCGGCGGCCACGGCGGCCGGATGCTGTTCGGCGTAGGCCGACTTCAGCTGCGCCAGCTCCTGCAGGCGGGCGAACACCCGGACCTGCTCTGCCAGCCCGGCCGAACGCTCGCGCGCGGCTGACAGCTGGCTGCGCAGCCGGCCCGCGGCGGCGGCAAGCCGGTGGTGGGTGTGCTGGATGCGCTCCTGGTAGGCCTCGAATTCCTGCTCCGTGCCGACCGCTTCGGCCGCCGGATTCTCCGTGTCATCCGCCGCGGCTCTTGCAGGCCCTGCGTCGCCCGGTGCTGGCGCCGGGTCGAGGACCTCATGGGCCGCCAGGAAGCCGGTGGCCTCGACGCGGATCGCCGCCTCGCTGGCGGCCAGGGCGGATTCCAGGGTTTCGGTCTGCTTGCGCTCCTCGGCCAGGCGGGCGGAGAACTCCTCTTCGATGGCGGCGTAGTCGCTGGTGTCGAAGAGGTTGGCCAGCAGGTCCTCGCGGTCCTTGGCCTTGGCGCGCAGGAAGTCGGCGAAGCCGCCCTGCGGCAGCATCACGACCTTGGTGAACTGGTCGCGGTCAAGCCCCAGCAGTCCGCCGAGCACCTGCCCGACCTCGTCGTTGCGGGTGGAAAGCTGTTCCCAGGCGCCGCCGGTGAATTCGCGCAGCAGGCTCACGGCCTTCTGCTCGGTGACCTTGTTCTTGCCGCGCTTGGCCGGGCGCATCCAGGCAGGGCAACGGGTGACCTCGAAGCGGCGGTTGCCGATGGTCAGCTCACAGACGACCTGCGGTTCAAGCCCCGGGGCGGCATGGTCGGAGCGGATCTGCCGGCTGCCGGTGCGGTTGCCGGGCAGCGAACCGTAGAGCGCATAGCAGATGGCGTCCAGGATGCTGGACTTGCCGGCACCGGTGGGGCCGTCGAGCAGGAACAACCCGCCCTCAGCGAGCTCGTCGAAGTCGATGGTCTCGGTGTCCGCGAAGGGTCCGAACGCCTGGATCTGCAGCTTGTGGATTCTCATCGGCTGACCTGTGCCTCTCGGGTGCGCTGGATGACTGACTGGAGGATGCCGCGTTCGGCCTCGTCGGCGGCGCGTTCGCGCACATGCTCGATGAAGTCCTGGACGACCTCCTCGGTGCTGGCGGCCTTGGCCAGCCGTTGCGCGTAGCTGGTGGGCTTTTCCTTGTCTTCCACACCCTGCGGGTCGAAGTTCAGCACCACGGTGTCCGGGAAGCGGCTGCGGATCGCCTGCATGGCCTCGGCGGGGCGCTCCGGATCGGTCAGCGTCACCTGGCACCAGGCATCCACCGCGTAACCCAGGTCCGGGTCATCCAGCAGCTGCTGCAGCTCGCCGCGCAGGATCACCAGCCGCTTCGGCACGCCCAGCAGCACCTCCTCGATGCCGGCAATCCCCTGAGGGCCGGTTTCGATGATCCACACACCCTTTTTGTGGTTCGCCTCGGAGAAGGAATAGGCCAGCGGCGAGCCCGAGTAGCGCACATGCCCGCGCACCTGCTGGCGGCCGTGCAGGTGGCCCAGGGCCGAATAGTCGAAGTGCTCGAAGAGCTCCACCGGGACCACATCCAGGTTGCCGGTGCTCAGTTCGCGCTCCGAATCGCTGCCCACTCCCCCGGCGGCGAACAGGTGGGCCAGCGATACCGAGACCACCGGGCTGCCTTCGGCGCGCAGCTGCGCGAGGTGCTCGTCGACCCGGGTGATGGCCGCGGCCACGACCGCCTGGTGGGTGGCCTTCTGCACCCCCAGCTGGTCCATGACCATGCGCGGCTCCAGATACGGGATGCCGTAGATTGCCACCCTGTGGTCCTGCGCGTCGAGCACCGCCGGCTGCAGCATGCGCTCCAGGTCCGCGATGATGTGCACCCCGGCGGCGTCCAGCAGGTCGGCGCCGAAGTTCAGCCGCGAGGCCGAGTCGTGGTTGCCGCTGGTCATGATGATCCGCGCCCCGGTGCCGGCCAGTTCGCGCAGCGCCCAGTTGCACAGCTTCACCGCATCCACGTGGGGCAGCGCCCGGTCGTAGATGTCCCCGGCGATGAGCACCGCATCGATGCTCCGCTCGCGGGTGATGTCGATGATTTCCTGGAGCACCGCACGCTGGGATTCCAGCAGCCAAGCGCCGTGGAAGGTGCGGCCCAAATGCCAGTCTGAGGTGTGAAGCAATCGCATAAAACCCACCTTATGCAAAACCACCGACACAAAGGACATTAGACTGGGAGATGTGAATGAAACCGGTGAAATTGCACTCCTGCCAGAGAACTACTCAGACAAGGTGTTCGCCATCCTGCTCGGCCTGGCCGACGGCGCAACCCACGCCCGCGACGACATCGATCCCGGGGCCACCGAAATCCTCCCGCTCTACCTGGCCGACGGCCTGCTCGAAGCCCTGGAATGGGCCAACGACGGCGTGGCCAGCGACGAAGCGGCCTGCATGTGGCTGGCCGCGCTGCGCGGCTACAACAAGCTGACCGGGTCCTTCCCGGACAACGCCCCGCAGCCGCTGGATCGCTGGATCGACAAGGAATTCGCCCACGTGGAGATCTTCGAGACGATCCACCCCGGCGACCCGTTGAACCTTGCCGGACTGGATTCCAAGGACATGGGCCAGCCCGGGCGCCCGACCGGCCCCGGCGCGGATTCCGCCGGCGTGCTGCCGCGCGCCGCGATCGCCGCGCTGCTCGGCCGCGTGCCGGTGAGCACCACCGCGACCCTGGCCCGCTCGGCCGCGTTCCTCACCCACGACGCCCAGGCGGCGGAGACCGGCATCGCCGCCGCGAAAATCATCCGCTCCGCCATGGAGCACGGGGAGGACGCCGCCGCGCAGTGGCCGTCGCTGCTGGAGCCGCTGGAAGGCGCCGCCGCGCAGGCGCTGCGCGAGATCGTCGCCCGCATCAGCGCCGGCATCGGCCTGTCGCCGGCCGCGGCCTACAACGCCTACTTCGCCGAGAACGAGCCGGAGCAGGCCGAAGATGAATCCGACGTCGACGCCGTCCCGGCGGGCTCCGCCGAGGCCGAGGCGGCCCGCGATCCGGAGGTCGACGCCTACGCCGTGGCGCTGCTCTCGGCCATCCACGGCTCGGATGCGGTGGGCGAACGCCCGGCCAGCGCCCTGGACGACATCATCTCCGAGCTGCACGACCGCTGGATGGCGCTGCTCGTCTAGCCCGCGCCCTGCTCGAATCAACGACGCCGCACACCCGATGGGGTGTGCGGCGTCGTGTTTTCCTGGAGCTCCTACGCGTGCCCGCCGCGCGGATCCGCGGTGTCCTGGCCCGTGGCAGCCGGCATCGGCGACGCGCTGCGCAGTCCCGGGGCGAAACTGAGGAATGCGGCGGCGGCACCGCCCAGGCCCAGCCACAGCGCGGTGTCGAAGACGGTCTTGGCGACGATCCGGCAGCCTCCCGCGGCGGCGCCCGGGTCCAGCGCCCCGGCGGGCATGCCGCAGGCGGTTCCCCGGATGGAGAGCGGGAAGATCATGGCCAGCGCGGCCGCGCCGGTCAGCAGGACCGCCGCCCCGGCGACGAAGGCGCCGCAGCGGGCCATGCGGGTGCGCCGGGCCAGGCAGGCGGCGAAAAGCAGTGCCGCCAGGGACAGGACAAACCCTGCCGGCGGTTCGGTCAGTAAGTCGATCATGCACGGTGTTTCGTTCGGCGGCTCGGTCAGTGCCAACCTACCAGCCGCGCTGCGTCCGGGAGGTGAAGACCAGCGGTATTCCCAGTGAACTGGTACCTAGGCGGTCAGCCCGAACCCGCCGACCATCTGCAGGAATTCGCCCTCGGAGATGATGGAGACGCGCTGGCCCTTGTCGCGCAGGCGCAGCACGTGCTTGGCCTTGTTGGTCAGCCGGCCGGTGGCCAGGTCCTGCGGGACGAAGCCGTCGCCGACCACCAGCGCGGTGGTGGCGCGGGTGACGCGGGAGGCGCACTGGGCGCCGTGCTGGGCGGCCAGCTCCTTGGCCTGGGGCCGCGGCAGGCTGAGGTTGCCGGTGAAGACGATGACCTGCCCGTAGAGCGGATGGCTGGGATCCGCGTCCAGGTTCGGCTGCGGGTTGGGGCCTTCCTGCGGCCAGTTGCCGAAGTCGCCCTGCGGGGGCAGCGGATTGCCCGAAGCCAGCCAGCCCTGCGCGTCGCGGGTGGCGCGTGAGAGCGCGTCGCCCGGGCTCCAGGCCTGGGTCAGGCCCAGCCCCACGCGGTAGTGGTCGGCGGTCTGCAGCACCGAGGCGGTGCCGCTGCGCTCGGCCATGTCGATCATCGCCCAGGCGCAGGCCACGGAGTCGGCGAGCGCCTCGTGGTGGTTCTCGATGGGGTGGCCGGCTTCCTCAGCGACGAAGGGCAGCGAGTAGCTGGGCAGGTCGTAGGCCTTGCGGGAGAGCTTGACGGTGCACAGGTGCGCGATTTCCGGCACCGGACGCTCGCTGGCTTCGGAGGCCGCGCGGATCACCCCGGAGTCGAATGCGGAGTTGTGCGCGACAAGCACGTCGGAGCCGACGAAGTCCAGCAGGTCGGGCAGCTTCTCATCCACGCGCGGGGCGTCGATGACCATGTCCGCGGTGATGTGGTGGATGGAGACATTGCGCGGGTCGAAGTGGTCGAACCCGGCCGGCGGCTTCATGAGCCACTGCTCGGTCTCCACGATGCGCCCGGAGCGTACCTTGACCAGGCCGACCGAGCAGGCCGAGCCGATAAATCCGTTTGCTGTCTCAAAATCTACTGCAGTGAAGTCCAAAGCCACGCCCTACAGCCTACTCTTAGTTCAACACCGCCGCAGTTTCCGCCATCACATCTTACTAGTGAAGCCTGCTACTTATTCGTTGTGCGTGCAACGGCCACCTCTTCCATGTTATGCAGTTGAGCAATCAGCGATTGAGCCGATTCTGCAAGTGAATCCATCGAATCCCCCGACAACATCGCGTGCACACCAAATACGCAAAAACCATGTTTGGCTGCTTGGTTTTCGCCGTATCCCCTACCAACAAATTTGGGCATGCCATTCTTGACCTGGGTACCCCAACTTTCCTTGTCATGTTCGGCTCGCGGTTTTGCAGAGGCTGCAAGAAAATCCATGCCAGTATCCTTGAGTGCATTGGTCCACATTGCATGTAGCAGGTCCCAGTCAAATCCTCTCGACGTGCTGTCGTTCTTCTTCAACCCGATTATGGCGATCGGCCCGGTCGGCCTAGTACTATCCTCAGCGACAACAAGAGGCCAGCCCTTCTTGCGCGACAGAGATTCCTCAATCTCCATATAGACCGAATAGTCACCACTAGGGTGTTCGAACGGAATTTCGTAGCTGATGATCGAGACGTTGCTGGATGACGAAGTTTCCAGTGCCAAGTTGCCCGAGGCGCGTGGGATCAGCTGGCGATACAGCCAACTAACACGCCCTCTGACTTCCAGCCGAAAGTCGCTGCCGATCGGTAGATCGACCCATGACATCTGTTCGTTTATCGAGGGCAATTCATCTGAGAGGTGCGAGATCATTCCGGCTGACGTTAGTGCTACCCACCGATTCGAGCTCGTGGTGAATTGGCCTAGAACGTCCTCCCAAGTATTTAGTTGCCAACTCTCCGCACGGATGGAAAGCGGAAACTGTCCGGGTACGATAAGTCGATAACTAATGGTTCGTCCGTTTTGAGGTTGGAGATATCGCTCCAATTGAGACGGCCCCAAACCGGCTAAGATTTTGACTTCAATCACTGCACTGATGCGATCGTGTTCGTCGACAAGCACGATGTCTGGTCGACCATCTTGATCGACGCGCTCGCATTGGACCGTGCAGATATCGGCTGGCTCTAGGCCCAACCATGATGCGGCAGTGGAAGTATCGTTGAGAATTAGCGAAGCCAAAAAAGCCGACCAACGAATTTCACTATTCAGATGCAGCATCAACTTGAAATTCGTGATTAGCGGTTCGCTTCCGCTTTTCTCTACCTTTGACATGGCTGCGAATATACCAATTCCAAGGAAGTTCCGCAGAGTCGTGACACCTTACTGTCATAGCTCCACCGTTACACAAGGCAAGATTCAGATGTATCCGTTTGCAGGAGGGGCGCACCACACGTCGATTCGCGCTTACACTAGATTTTTCTCGACTCACGACCGTGAGAAAGCGACTACGAATAGATCTCCGCGCATAGTCGATTCTGGTCAATTTGTTGGGTGCCCTACATCGTTGATCACCATCGAGGATCTATAAGGACACGATCGGTTGATGGCGCACGCTCCAACGACCTCTGCACCGGAGGCGCAAAGTAGACAACCGTCCGCTAGGCGCTACAAGGCAAAGGCCTGCCGCCCGAGTGGGCGGCAGGTCCTCGATGTTGCATTGTTCGGTTAGATCTGACCTAGACGGTGGCCTTGCGCAGGGTCAGGTAGGAGGATCCGGCCAGGACGACCGCAAGGCCCGCGCCGGCGGCGGTCACCCCGGCGGCGGTCCACGCCGCCAGCCAGCGGCCGACCTGCGGCCAGGTTTCGGTCAGCGTGATCAGGGCGACCGCCCCGAGCAGGGCCAGCCCGAGCCCGATGGTGAAGACCAGCACTCCGGTGGTCCTCCAGCGCATGTACAGCGTCGCGGCGAAGAAGCCGACCATGAACAGCAGGATCATCAGCACGAAGTAGAACAGGATCTGCGTGAGCCAGTTGTTCTCGGCGATCCACTGCAGGGCGAAGAACCTCCCGTCCACACCCCATCCCCCGGTGGCCACCTCGACCAGGCCCATCAGGTAGTAGAACACCGCCAGGATCAGGGCGCAGGCGGAGAACAGCGCCAGCGTTCCCAGGTAGAAACTGCGCCGCGAGACGCTCATCGCCATGGCGAAGGGGAAGGTGAGCGTCAGCGCCTGGATGCCCAGGGCCAGGAAGTACCACATGGGGGCCTGGGCGCCCCCGCCGTAGAGGATGCCTTCTCCCCCGCCGCGGCGCACCAGGTACCAGATGGCCACGGTGAAGAGGAACGAGCTGGCCAGGATCACCAGCGGAATCCCGATGAACGTCCACTTGTTGATCAGCTGCATGCGTGCGACCTTGATGATGCGGCTCATTTGATGGCCTGCCTCTCGGTAGTCTGTTCCTGGTCCTTCTGGGAGCTCAGCGTGCTGCGGACCACCAGCTGCTGCAGCGAGACCGGGGTCAGTTCAAGGCCCAAGATCTGCGCTCGTTCGCGCTGTTCGGCGGTGAGCCGGGCGCGGATGGAAATGCTGGCCAGCGAGCCCAGCGCATCGCGGTGGATGACCGGGTAGCCGGCGATGAATTCCTCGACCTTCTGGGCGCCGCCGGTGACGGTGACCGCCGCGCCCTGCAGCTCCTCGGCCTCGGCGTCGATGATGATCCTGCCCTGGTCGATCACGATCACGTGCTCCAGCAGGTTGGCGACCTCGTCGATCAGGTGGCTGGAGAGCACGATGGTGCGCGGGTGCTGCGCGAAGTCCTCGACCAGGCGGTCGTAGAAGATCTGCCGGGCCACGGCGTCCAGTCCCAGGTAGGGCTCGTCGAAAAAGGTGATCTCGGCGCGCGAAGCCATGCCGATGATCACGCCCACCGCGGAAAGCTGGCCGCGGGAGAGTTTCTTGATCCGGCGCTTGACCGGGAGGTTGAAGGCCCGGATGAGGTCCTGGGCGAGTTCCTCCTCCCAGTTCCCGAAGAAGAGCGCCGCGGCGTGGAACGCCTGGAAGACCTTGAAGTCATCCGGGTACTTCTGCGATTCGCGGATGAAGCACAGGCGCGCCAGTGTTGGATCATGTTCGAACGGGGTGTGCCCGAAGATCTCCGCGGTCCCGTGATCGGCGAAGTTCTGCCCGGTCAGGATCGACATCAGCGTGGTTTTTCCCGCTCCGTTGCGTCCGAGCAACCCGTAGATCCGGTTCGGGGCCAGGCTGAGGCCGACATTGTCCAGGGCCTTGACGTCTTTGTAGGTCTTGCTCAGCGCCCGGGTGGCGATGGCTGGTGTTTCACTCATGGCTCATTCCTGCCTGTGCTTGTGGGAGGCCGGTGGTGCTAGGTGGCCGAAGTTGATTTGATCATGGAGAGCAGTTCATCCATCTCGATGCCGAGCTTGGCGGCTTCGGCGGTCAGCGGCATGATGAACTGGTTGGCGAAGTGTTCACGGCGGTTGCTGCGCAACCTGGCCGGCGCACCCTGGGCGACGAACATGCCGATGCCCCTTTTCTTGTAGAGCAGCCCTTCTTCGACCAGCCGGTTGATGCCCTTGGCGGCGGTGGCCGGGTTGATCCGGTAAAAGGCTGCGAACTCGTTGGTGGATGGAACCTGCGATTCTTCGGGCAGGGTTCCGGAAATGATGTCGTTTTCGATCAGTTCTGAAATCTGCAGGAAGATCGGCTTGGAATCATCGATCATCTCGGCCCCCCTCCTCACGTGAACCCGCCTCTTGCTTAGTGGGTTCATTACTCATGTAACTAACCATAGAGCCAGACCTTTCCGCTGGCAAGAGCCCACCGGGCACTGATGCAAGGAAATTTCATGCTTCCCACCCAGCACGCAGGATTCGGGCCTCGACATTGCACGGAATGCCGCATGGCCTGTCGACCGGACCGCAGCCCTCCAGTACCCGAATCACCGGACCTGGCCTCCATTCTGGCCCTCTCAAGCGAGTGCCGGAGGCAGCACACAGGCGACAGGAGAAAGCTGAAGGCTCCCTTTCGAAAACCTGCTTCCAAGGAATGACGCCTACGCCTATCTAGCTGTTTGCGGCCGTGGCCCCGTCTTAGCTGCCCAGGCGCCGGCGGCGAGATCTGGTGGTTTCGCATTTCGGCCTCAGCCTCGGCGTCTTTGCCGTCGCGGCCGCGCTGGCCGGAAGCGCCGTCCGGCTCGTCCTGCTCTTGGCGGTCATGCTCGTCGCCGATAATTCCCGGGCCCTAACGCGTTACCACCACCTGGACGTCGCCCTCGACCCAGCGCTGGGCATCAACGAGGGATGGACACGGGCTTGTCCGCAGCACTCGGCGGCGCGAGAATCCACCAGCGCACGGTTCAGCAGCTGAATCTGGTCAACGACAAAACCATCATCAGGGCCCGCTTCTCGGCTGGCGAGCGCTGCCCGGAACCTGATTCCGGGCCCGTCCCGCAGGATTCCCTGCGCTCGCCGGTGCCGAACGCCGACACCCTGGCCATGGAAAACCACGATGTCATCCCGCAGTACTCCCGATGAGCTGGGCAAGGCCTACCGGCCTTCTCGCTGGAAGCGCCTAACGACAACTTGGAGCTGCAGGCCCGCACCGACTGCAAATACGTCCTCGCGGCAGACCAGGCGCGAGATCAGCGTGAACGCACCCACGGGCGCCAAGCAGATGACCCTGGAAGTCTGCAGCGCGTTCCCAGCGAGGCCCAGCGCATCGGCGCCCGCGTCACGGCATCCGGCGCCGGACCGGAGGACTGCGCAAGGAATGGAAAAATCCGCCGTTCCCTCCCGCTGGCGGAAGGGAACGGCGGATATTCGCGTGGACGCCGGAGCTACCGGGCGGCGAGCGCCTTGGCCACTTCGTCGATGATCACCGGCAGCAGCGCGGCGAACGCGCGGGCACGGTGCGAGATGGCGTTCTTCTCCGCCGGGGTGTGCTCGGCCATGGTCTTGCCCGAGCCCTCGGGCTCGAAGATCGGGTCGTAGCCGAAGCCGTGGGAACCGGCGCGCTCGGTGCGCAGCACCCCGGCCGAGGTCCCCAGTTCCACGTGCTCGGCGCCGGCCGGGGTGGCCAGGGCGGCGGCGCAGACAAACTGTGCGGCGCGGTGCTCGGGAGCGATGTCCCCCAGCTGGGCCAACAGCAGGTCGATGTTCGCCTCGTCGTTGCCGTGCACGCCGGACCAGCGGGCGGAGAAGATGCCCGGGGCCCCGCCCAGCACGTCCACGCTCAGCCCGGAGTCGTCGGCCAGCGCGATCAGCCCGCTGGAGGCGGCGACCTCGCGGGCCTTCTTCAACGCGTTGCCGGCGAAGGTGACCTGGTCCTCGACCGGGTCGCTGGCGCCGGCGGCGGCCGCGTCGATGACCTGGGTGTCGACGTCCAGGCCCGGCACCTTGCCGCGCAGCAGCTCGCGCAGTTCGCGCAGCTTGCCGGCGTTGTGCGAGGCCAGGACCAGGACGGGCGCACTCACTGCGCGGCCCGCAGGGTCTCCCGCTGGATCTGCGCGAGCTCGCTGGTTCCGCCCAGGGCCAGGTCCAGCAGCGCGTCCAGCTCGGCGCGCTTGAACGGCACGCCCTCGGCGGTGCCCTGCACCTCGACGAAGTCGCCGGAGCCGGTGACCACGACGTTCATGTCGGTTTCCGCGCGCACGTCTTCCTCATAGGGCAGATCCAGCATCGGGGTGCCGTCGATGATGCCCACCGAGATGGCGGCGACCGAGTCGGTCAGCACCTTGGCGTTCTGCTTCAGGATGCCCTGGGAGCGGGCCCACTCGATGGCCTCGGCCAGCGCCACGTAGGCGCCGGTGATCGCGGCGGTGCGGGTGCCGCCGTCGGCCTGCAGCACGTCGCAGTCCAGCACGATGGTGTTCTCGCCCAGCTGCTTGGTGTCCACCACGGCGCGCAGCGAGCGGCCGATCAGGCGGGAAATCTCATGGGTGCGTCCGGACAGCTTGCCCTTGACGGATTCGCGCGAGTTGCGGGTATTGGTGGCGCGCGGGAGCATGGCGTATTCGGCGGTGACCCAGCCGGTGCCCTCGCCCTTCAGCCAGCGCGGCACACCCTCGGTGAACGACGCGGTGCACAGCACCCGCGTGTTGCCGAATTCGATCAGGGCCGAGCCTTCGGCCTGGGCGGACCAGCCGCGGGTGATGGTAATGTCTCGAAGTTGCGCGGCGCCTCGGCCGTCGGCACGTAAAGTCATGCTTCCATCCTATCTATTCGCAGCGCCGCGCCGCGCACGCACGGCCTACGCTTCGGGGTGGATCACCACACAGCAGCGGCCCTCGGCGGGGTTGAGCTCCGCGCGCCGGCCATCGCACCGGCAACCGGTGAGCACCCCGGAAAGCAGCTCCCGGTTCATGGAGCACACCATTTCGGTCTGGTGCCGGGCGACCAGGTGGAACGGGCAGTTGGCCATGGTGATGTCGCCGTTCTCCTCCTGCACCGGTTCGTAGCCCAGCTCGTGCAGCAGGTCCAGCAGATCCTCTCCGGACTCCCCCAGCTCGATTCCTTCGCTGCGCGCGGCGGACAGCAGCGCGCGCAGCACGACGCCGCTGTCGTCGCTCGCGGCCGCGGTGGCCAGCAGGCTTCCGAGCAGCCGGTAGTTGCGCGGGGGCACGTTCAACGACACTTCCTGGTGCGCCGGCGCGTAGAGCTTGGCCGGGCGGCCCGCTCCGGGACCGGTTTTCCCCTGCGGCCGGGCATAGCTGATGGTGAGCAGCCCTGCCTCACCAAGGTTGTCCAGGTGGTAGGCGGCCAGCGTGCGGCTGATCCCCGCCGCGGCCGCCGCTTCGTCCCGGCCCACCGGTTTTCCGCTGGCGAACACGAAGTCGAAGAGTCGGCGGCGCACAGGGTCCGTCAGCGTTTTGAGCATTTGCTGGGTCATGGGTTGGGGCATCTTCGACATACCTGAATTCTATCAACAATGGATCTTGACAAATAGGGTTAAGAGGAGAATTCTAAGATACACATTCATTAGTTTTAGAGGGTGGTGATCATGAATGCTGCCTACAGCGGACGCCTCCCGGCGTCGCTGGCTCCGGCAACTTTTGGTGCACGGATACTCAGTGATCCGTCGTTCGGTGCGTTCTGGATCTTGCGCATTGGTTTTGTCCTCCTGCCGCTGCTGATGGGGCTGGACAAGTTCTTCAACTTCATGACCTACTGGCCGGACTATCTGGCTCCGTGGGTCGTCTCGCTGCTGCCGTTCTCCGCGGCCACGGCGATGTACCTGGTCGGCGCGGTGGAGATCATCGCGGGCGTCGCGATCGCGGTTAAGCCGCGGTACGCCAGCTACATCGTGGCCCTGTGGCTGCTGGGCATCATCGTGAACCTGCTGCTGCTCGGCGGCGTGCTGGATGTCGCCCTGCGCGATGTGGGGCTGCTCGTCGCGGCGCTGGCGCTCTCCCGTCTTGCCGCGGAATTCGATCCGCCCTTCGGCGCGAACCGACGGAAGGCGCACGTCTGATGAACTCCGTGGACCAGCTCGACGAGGCGTTGGCCGAGGTGGCGGAACTCGACGGGCAGGCTCCGGGCCTGCCCACCCGGGTGCGGGCGCCGCGGCGGGCCGGCGGCATGGACCTGGCAGCCGCCGAGCACGCCGCCGGCGAGTTCCTGCGCGCGCTGGGCATGGATCTGGATGCGGTGCATCTGCAGCGCACCCCGGCCCGCATGGCGCAAGCCTGGGCTCAGATGCTGACCCCGCGCGACTTCACCTTCACGACCTTCCCCAACGAAGAGCACTACGACCAGCTGGTGGTGCTGCGCGACATCCCGGTGCGCTCGATGTGCGAGCACCATCTGCTCCCCTTCACCGGGAGGGCCTGCGTGGGCTACCTGCCCGGCGAGCGCATCGTGGGCCTGTCGAAACTGGCACGCATCGTGGAGCACTTCGCCTGCCGGCCGCAGACCCAGGAACGCCTGACCCAGCAGATCGCCGATTGGCTGCGCGAGGAACTGCACCCGCGGGCCGTCGGCGTGGTGATCTCCGCCGAGCATTCGTGCATGAGCCTGCGCGGGGCCAACACCCCCGGCACCAGCACGGTGACCTCCGCGCTGCTCGGGCACCTGCGGGACAACGCCGGAGCCCGGCAGGAATTCCTGTCGTTCTCCGGCCTGATGAACAACTGACACCCCGGCTCGACGGCGCTGGCCTCGGGCGGCATACCCAGTGAAAGGATTATCCAATGAGCACCGATGGACATCTGGTGATCGTCGGCGGAGGCTTGGCCGCCGCAAAGAGCGCCGAGCACCTGCGACTGCAGGGCTACACCGGGCCGATCACGATCTTCGCCGGCGAGGATCACCTGCCCTATGAGCGCCCGCCGCTCTCCAAGGACTACCTGCAGGGCAAATCCGAGTTCGACCAGGCCCTGGTGCACCCCAAGCAGTGGTATGCGCTCAACCACGTCACCGTCCGCCAGGGCACCAGCGTCGTGGCGATCGATGCGGTGGGCAAGAAGCTGCGGACCTCCGCCGGGGCCACCGTGGACTGGGACACCATGATCCTCGCCACCGGCTCCGCCCCGCGCCGCCTCCCGCTGCCCGGCACCGACGCGGACAACGTCTACTCCCTGCGCACCGTCGAGGACTCCACCGCGATCCGCGAGCATTTCGGACCCGACCAGCGGCTGGTGCTCATCGGCGGCGGCTGGATCGGGCTGGAGGTTGCCGCCGCGGCACGCCTGGCCGGGACCCGGGTGACCATCCTCGAAGGGGCCGCGCAGCCGCTGCTGGCGGTGCTCGGCCCGGAAATCTCCCCGCACTTCGCCACCCTGCACACCGATCACGGGGTCGACCTCCGATGCAGCGTGAAAATCACCGAGGTCGCCACCCGGCACGGCAAGGCCACCGGGGTCCGGCTGGCGGACGGCGAGGTGGTTGAGGCCGATGCGGTGGTCATCGGCATCGGCGTCGCACCGCAAATCGAGCTGGCCCGGGCCGCCGGGCTGAAAACCGAGAACGGCGTGCTGGTTGATTCCACGCTGCAGACCAGCAACGCGGACATCTACGCGGTAGGCGACATCGCGAACCACATCCATCCGGTCCTTGAACGCAGGGTGCGTGTGGAGCACTGGGCCACCGCGCTGAACCAGCCGGCCGCCGTGGCGGCGACCATCACGGGACAGCGCACCGAATACGCGGAGCTGCCCTACTTCTTCAGCGACCAGTACGACCTGGGCATGGAGTACATCGGGTACGCGCCAGCCGGATCCTACGACCGGATCATCGTGCGCGGGGATCCCTCGGTGCGCGAGTTCATGGCGTTCTGGGTGGATGCCCGGAACCGGGTGCTCGCGTGCATGAACGTGAACATCTGGGATGTCATGGACGATTTCAAGGCGCTGATCCTGTCCCGGAAGGGCGTTGATCCTGCCAAGCTCGCCGATCCGTCCGTGCCGTTGGGCGAGCTGCTCTAGCAGGACTGGCAAGCCACCGCCCGAAAAAAAGCACTCGGCCATCCGAAGCGTCCCTCCCGGGGCGCCTCGGATGGCCGATGCCATGCCCGGTGCGCGGCGGCTACCGGCTCGTGCAGTGTTCCGCGGAAACCGCGGAAGACTTCGCCGTGGCCCGCGGAACGACCTTGTCGAAGACCCAGGCGAAAACGAAGGTGTAGATCAGGAAGAAGACCAGCAGGCCGGCTTCCAGCATCAGGGCTTCGAGGATCGTGACACCGAGGATCAATGCCAAAATCGGCACCAGGATCACGACCAACCCGCCTTCGAACCCCAGCGCGTGGGCGATGCGGCGGCGCAGCGTGCGCTGCGTGTTCTCCTGGCGCTGCTCCCACGCATCGAACATCATGTTGAAGAGGTAGTTCCAGATCAGGGCGACCGCCGAGGAGACGACGGAGACGGTGGATGAATGCCCACCGGAAAAACCGAGAAGCGAAAGGCCGACGGTGGTCGCGATGATGGCGATGAGCTCGTAGCTGAGAACGTAGACGACCCGGCGAAGCGTGGCGGACACGAAAATCTCTCCCAATGAGTTGATGCCATAGGAAGTCCTCGATGAGGTTTCGCGTCCATGGTCGGTGGATAATCTGGCAACGCGCGGCGGTAACACCTGCCTGCCCTGCTGATTTAACGCTAGCACGCAGCGACCGCCTCGGAACCAACTGGTAATCAAGCTCACCGCCTGCGCGTTAACGCATCGAGCCCGGAACCGGTTGCTGCCGGTTCCGGGCTTTATTCGCGATGACTATTTTGCTTCGGCCATCCAGATCAGGATGTCGGCAAGACGCAAGACTGACAAAGCGCGACCGTCCGGCGTCATCTGCGATGCTGCAAGCGGAGCCAGCCAATCGATCTCATTGCGGATGTCATGCCACAGGGCGCTACGCACGTCCTCGGCGTACCGGACACCGTAGAAAGAACGTACCCGCGAGTCGATGATCGGGACGATCTGGGGCACGCGTCGGTGAAGGACCTTGGACACGGTGACCGCTGTCCACTGCGGCACCTCCATTGCTGCGTAATTGGCAGCTGCGAGCGGACCGACACATGCTTCCAAGGATTCAATATCGCCGAAGGTCTCGAATGCTGGCGCATCCCTCAACGCTTCAAGCGCGTGGTCCAACGCCGCCCGCAACTTTTGGGCGGCCTCGTGCCCCTCGGTAAACAGCGGAATAACTTCAGTGGCGCTGAGCCGGAGGCTCAAGAGATTCGCCATGAGCACGTCAGCCGGCGACAACGATGCCGCGGAATCGCCGAGGACATCGTAGGTATTAAACGCATACCAGTTGCTTGGAGACGTATATTTTTCCAGCGTCTCTTTCGCTGTGACCCGTAATTCCGCGAGACTGCGTGACGTCACGGCCGAATACCACTTTCTTTGAGGGCGCTGGCGACCAGCGCCGGATCCGGATTGCTACTTCTTGCGCTTGAGCAGCGGGAACTTGCGGGTCTTCTCGTACTTGACCACCGGCAGCGTACCGGTTTCCGAGACGATGTAGTCGGTGCCGCGGTCGCCCTTGAACAGCTCGGGGTCCTTGCCGTCCTTCAGGCTTCCGGAGTACACGCCGTAGGTGACGCCGGAAACCGCCACGGCGATGCCGCGGTCGTAGGTTCCCTTGGCTTCCTCGACGACCTTGTTGATGTCGGTCCACACCGGGATATGGGTCAGCAGCATGCGTTCGGCCTGCGCGGCGGTCGCCATCTCGCCGGCGCGCTTGCCGGTCAGGTGCACGCCGTCGATCGCGTCGTCGCGGCCTTCCTCGAAGGCGGCCTCGCAGAGGAACATGTCCGCCTTGTAGGCGGCGTCGACCAAGCCCTGGCAGGTGTCGGTGTCCCCCGAATAGGTGAGCACGGTGGTCATGATCTCGCCCTCGGGGGTCGGCTCGCGGGCCTCGACCCGCAGCGCATACGCCTCCTCGATCGGGTGGCGCACCGGGTACGGGGTGATCGTGAACGGGCCCAGGTGCACCGGCTTGAGCGGCTCCCAGACCTGGAAGTTGTAGTCCTGGTGCATGGTGTCGCCCTCGGGCAGCCCGTAGGCCGTCTCGATGCGGTTGGCCGTGTCGGCCGGGCCGTGCACCAGCATCTTCTCGCGGCCCCAGCCGGTCGGATCCCAGCGGATCGCCACGTGCAGGCCGCACAAGTCCATGCAGTGATCCGGGTGCAGATGGGAAATCATGATCCCGTCGATGTCCTTCAGATCGGTATAGCGCTGCAGGACGCCGAGCGCGCCGGACCCCAGATCAAGCAGGATCTTCCAGTCGCGCGTGCCATCAAAGGCCGACACCAGGTAACAGGACGCGGGAGAGCCCGGCCCCGGGAACGACCCGGTGCATCCAATGATGGTCAGCTTCATTCGGTTCTCGCTTTCGACGCGGCGATCATCTGCGGGGTAATCCGCGCGATGGCTCCGGTCGGATAGTGGGCGGCCACATGGTCCACATGGCGCACCTGCAAGACCTCGGGGCCGAGGAAGCGGCGTGCCAGTACCCCAAAACTATCAGCGTTGCCCGTCGCAAGGAATTCGTGACGCGCCGCCTGCCCGTCCTCGCGGACCAGCGAATGCTTGGTCAGCGCCCTGAACGCATCCTTCGCCGTCTCCTCCGCGGAGGAGACCAGGGTGACCGAATCCCCCATCACGTAGGAGATCACGCCGGTGAGCAGCGGATAGTGCGTGCAGCCGAGGATCAGCGTGTCCACGCCCTTGTCCTGCAGCGGGGCCAGGTATTCCTCGGCGATGCCCAGCAGCTCCGGGCCGGCGGTGATGCCGGATTCAACGAACTCCACGAAACGCGGGCAGGCCACGGAGGTCACTTCCAGGTTCGGGGCGGCGGCGAAGGCGTCCTCGTAGGCGCGCGAGCCCACGGTGGCCTGGGTGCCGATGATGCCGATCTTGCCGTTCTTGGTGCCGGCCACCGCGCGGCGCACGGCTGGCTGGATGACCTCGACCACGGGGATGCCGTAGCGGGCGGTATAACGCTCGCGGGCGTCGCGCAGCACCGCGGCGGACGCCGAGTTGCAGGCGATCACCAGCAGCTTCACCCCGGAATCCACCAGTTCGTCCATGACGCCCAGCGCGTTCGCGCGCACCTGGGCAATGGGCAGCGGGCCGTAGGGAGAGTTCTTGGTGTCCCCGACGTAGATCAGCGACTCCCCCGGCAGCTGGTCGATGATGGCGCGCGCGACGGTCAGCCCGCCCACGCCGGAGTCGAAGATGCCGATGGGGGTGTTTGCATCCGGTGCGGAGACCTGTCCGGTGGCGAAAAAGGAATTCACGTGTCCTAGTACTCCGCATTCATCAGCGCGTGCATCAGTGTGTCCTGCACCCAGGAAACCAGGTTGTAGACCAGCCCCAGGTATTCCTCCGGGGTGGTCACGTCCTTGGCGTCGTTGATCTGCGAGATGCGCTCGGAGTCGGCTTCGCTGCGGATCTCCAGCCGTTCGGAGAGCACCAGGCGCACGTCGTTCAGCGCCTGCGCGAATCGCCGGGCGCCGGCGGGGTCCAGCACGATCTTGTCGGTTTCCAGCAGGAACTGCGCCTCGCGCAGCCGGCCGATCTTCTCCCCGATCAAGCCCGACTCGGTCAGCCGGCGGTGCTCCCGCGCGACCTGCGGGTCGTCGCTGGCATCCGGCAGCAGCCGGGCCAGGGCCGGGTCGCCGATCGGCGGCAGCTCCAGGTCCGCCGGGCGCATGCCGGTCAGTGCATAGAGCGGGTCGAGGCCCTCGGGCAGCCGGTGCAGCTCGGCGCGCTCTTCGAGCATGTGGATGATGTCTGCGAACAGGTCGCGCAGCAGCTTGCGCTCCGCCGAATGCAGCGAGCCGGTGATGCCCCGCGAACCGTACTTGAAGGCTTTCGCCACGCCTAGGCCTCCTGAGTCATGGTGGCCTGCAGCCCGAATCCGTGCATGGCCTGCACGTCGGACTCGATCGCCTCGCGCGCGCCGCTGCGCACGGTGCAGAATCCGTCGTGGTGCACCTGGAGCATCAGCGTCTCAGCCTTTTCCGGGCTGAAACCGAAGTACGAGCGGAACACGTAGGACACGTAGCTCATCAGGTTGACGGGGTCGTTCCACACGATCAGGCGCCAGGCCTTCTCCGTGGTTTCCCGGATTTCAGGAGAGGAAAGTACATCGGGCATTGCGGTCATGCCAACCATTTTACGCCCGGTTCCTGAGCACGGCGCAGCCCGGCCCGAATCACGGCCAAGCGGCGACCCGTTATACAGTAAAAGCTGGTTCACCTCCGCGGAGGCGACCGAAGCCAGAGCACACACACGATTCAGGAGCGTTCATGCGCACCAGCCTCTTCACCGACCACTACGAGCTGACCATGCTTCAGGCCGCCCTGGCCTCCGGCGCGGCGCACCGCCCGAGCGTGTTTGAAGCCTTCTCCCGACGGTTGCCCGAAGGACGCCGCTACGGCGTGGTCGGCGGCACCGGACGCCTGCTCGAAGGGCTGGCCGATTTCCACTTCGGCGACGACGAGCTGAAGTTCCTCTCCGACAACCGGGTCGTGAACGCCGAAACGCTGAAGTACCTTGAGGACTTCACCTTTACCGGCACCATCACCGGCTACGCCGAGGGCGAGCTGTACTTCCCGAACTCGCCGCTGCTGATGGTGGAATCAACCTTCGCCGAGGCCTGCGTGATCGAGACCTACCTGCTATCGGTGATGAACCACGACTCGGCCATCGCCTCCGCCGCCTCACGCATGATCGCCTCCGCCGCGAACCGCCCGTGCATCGAGATGGGCTCGCGCCGCACCCACGAGGAGTCCGCGGTCGCCGCGGCCCGCGCCGCGATCATCGCCGGCTTCGACTCCACCTCCAATCTAGAGGCCGGCGCCCGCTACGGGCTGAAGACCGTGGGTACTTCCGCGCACTCCTTCACCCTGCTGCACGACACCGAACGCGCCGCCTTCGAGGCGCAGGTCGCCTCGCTGGGCCGCGACACCATCCTGCTGGTGGACACCTACGACGTGGAAACCGGGGTGCGCACCGCCGTGGAAGTGGCGGGCCCCGAGCTGGGCGGCGTGCGCCTGGACTCCGGCGACCTGGTCCAGCAGGCCGGCTGGGTGCGCACCCTGCTGGACGACTTGGGCAACTGGAACACCAAGATCACCGTCACCTCGGACCTCGACGAATACGCCATCGCGGCGCTGGCCAGCGCCCCGGTGGACTCCTATGGCGTGGGCACCGCGCTGGTCACCGGCTCCGGCCACCCGACCGCCTCCATGGTCTACAAGCTGGTCTCCCGGCAGGACGACGCCGGGCAGTGGATCCCCGTGGCCAAGGCCGCCGCGAACAAGGCCAGCGTGGGCGGGCGCAAGTACGCGGTGCGCGAACTGAACGCGCGCGGCCGCGCCGTCGCCGAGGTCGTGTCCACCGCCGAGTACACCACCGGCGGCCCCGAGCGCGATTTGATGGTCCCGCTGGTGATCAACGGCGAGATCGACCGCTCCTTCATCGGCGCGCAAGGCGTGGCCAAGGCCGCCGCGCGCCACCGCGGCTCCATCCAGGAAATGCCCGGCGAAGCCCGCAAGCTGCAGCGCGGCGAACCGGTCATCCCCACCATCATGGTGCGCAGCTAACCCGCACCCGCCGCCCACCGCGCTCACAGCGGCGGGCGCTACGATCCCTATCACCCGAGCGTATTACCGCCACGCCCCAAGGAGGCTGCCATGAACCGCGCCCTGCTGATCATCGACGTGCAACCGGACTTCTGCGAAGGAGGTGCGCTGGCCGTGGCCGGGGGCAACCTGGTCGCCGCGGGCATCGCCGGGGACGTGCGCTCGCGCCGCGAGAGCTACGCCGCGATCGCCACCACCCAGGACTGGCACATCGATCCCGGGACGCACTTCTCCCAGACGCCGGACTTCGTCGACTCCTGGCCGGTGCACTGCGTGGCCGGGACCGCCGGCGCGGCCCTGCACCCGCAGGTCGCCGGGCTCGACGTGGACGCGCACTTCGCCAAGGGCCGCTTCGCCGCGGCATACTCGGGCTTCGAGGCGCGCCGGATCGACCCGGCCGCCGACCTGGCGGACGAATCCGGCGCGCTGCTGGGCGACTGGCTCAAGCGCCGCGGCATCGAGGCCGTGGATGTGGTGGGCCTGGCCGCCGACCACTGCGTGCGCGCCACCGCGCTGGACGCGGCAGCGGCGGGGTTCGCCACCACCGTGCTCGCCCCGCTGACCGCCGCGGTCTCCCCGCAGAACATGCCGGCGGTGAACGAGCAGCTGCGCGCCGCCGGCGTCACGGTGCTGACCCTGGGCTAATTTTCCCCGTCCCCGTCAATGTGACAGGCCGCCTCCGGTTTCCCGGCGGCGGCCTGCGGCATTACTGATCCTGCGCGGCGGCGGCCCGGGCCAGGTCCCGGCGCGCGAAGTCGACGCACAGCGCGCTGAACCCCAGGGTGTAGAGGCGCTGCACGGCGCCCGGCTGCAGCTTCGGGGAAGCCAGGCTCGCCGCGCTGGCGGCCAGCAGCCCCAGCACCACGGGAGCGGCCAGCCGGCGGCGCGCCGAGGCGCCGGGCTGCCGGCCGAACTCCCGCCAGTAGCACGCCATCAGCCCCACCGAGGCGGCCGAGGCCAGCGTCGTGGTCACGTAGTGGCGCCCGTGGCTGGCGCTGGTCGCGGAGTTCTCGGGGCGCTCGCCGCGCCGCGGGGAGCCGGGATCGTCGAAGGACACCGGGTAGTCCAGCGGGCTGAGCGCATCGCCGATCGTCGCGGCGCCGAAGGCCGCCAGCGACGCGCTCAGCAGCGCGCGCGGGTCCGAGTCCCCCGGCCGCGAGGCGCCAGCCGCCACCAGGTAGCACCCGGCCGAGGCCACATCGCCGCATTGGAAGAGCCGCCGATGCCAGCGGTCACGGGCCGCCAGCTCGGAAAGCATGGCGGTGCGCGGATCCAGCGGCCAGCCCAGCACCGCCTCGCCAAGGATGCCCAGCGAGTAGGCCGCGGCGCCCGTGCCCAGCGCCGCCGCCCGGATCCTCGCGCGCCGCAGTTCGCCGACCCCGCCCGGGGCCCGGTATTTCCTCATGTTCCTCCGCTCCCTTCGCCGCGGTCCCCCGCGCCGCCGCCCGCCTGCATCGCCGCCGGCCCGACCGGCAGTCCAGCACCCGGGCTGCCCAAGGTCAGCCACAGGCAGGAACCCAGGCTCAGCGCGATGGCGCCGTACTTAGCCGCCTCCCAGCCCGGGCGGGCCGCATCGCCCAGCAGCAGCATGCCGGCGATGCCCGGCACCACCACTTCGATCACGGTGAACACCGCGGTCACCGGCCCCACCTCGCCGAATTCCAGGGCCCGGGTGTAGCCGGCCATGGCCGCCACCCCGAAGCCCAGCACCAGCCAGAGCATCGGCTCGCGCAGCAGCTGCGGCAGCCCGCCCTCCAGCACCAGCCCGCGGGCGCCCAGCGCTGCGCCCGAAGCCGCCAGTCCGGCGAGCACCGCGGTCGGCAGCGGCGCCCGCCTCCGGTAGAGCACCGCCAGGGCCGCGGCGAGCACCAGCAGCGCCCCGGCCAGCAGACAGGCGAGCAGCGGCGGGGCCGGCCGGGCCGGCTGGGGCCCGGTGGACAGCGCCAGCAGCGCCAGCCCGGCCGCCAGCAGCCCCATGGCTGCCAGCTGCGCGCGACTCAGCTCGCTGGCGAACACCCAGCGCGCCAGCAGCATGGTGACCACCAGCGATCCGGCCAGCAGCGCCTGCACCGTGAACAGCGTCAGGTGCTGCAGCGCCAGCAGCGAGCACAACCAGGCCAGCAGGTCCAGCGCGATCCCGGCCAGGTAGAGCGGATGGGTGTAGACCCGTGCCCCGCCCGCCCGGCGCGCGGCCACGGCTTCCAGCACCGAGGCGGTGCCGTAGCCGATGCTGGCGGCCAGCGCCGCGGTGAGCCCGGGCAGCATCAGGCACGCTCCGGGCGCAGCCTGGGCAGCGCCGGCAGCTCGGCCAGCCCCTCGGCCTGGGCCATGCGCAGGCCCTGGGACACCCACAAATCCACGGTGCCCAGCGCCGCGTAGCGCGGCTGCCAGCGCGGATCGTACTTTGCGTTGAAGCGGTACAGCGACTCCACCTGGGCGTGCTTGGAAGCCTGCCTGGCGACCAGGCGTTCGAACCAGCCGCCGCCGGCGCCCCGCCCTCCCGCGGCCACCGCCTCGCGCAGCACCGCGAAGTTCAGCCCCAACTGGCCGCCGCCCTCGCCGGCCAGCTTGCCGAGCATCTCGATGATCAACAGGTCCATCAGGCCGCCGGGCAGCTGCCCGGCGGTGGACCGCCGCATGACATCCAGCGACCAGCCGCGCACCGCGGCGGCCGGCACCCACTGGATGAACGCCTGCGGCATGCCGGCCGCGTCGTAGGCGATGGACAGCAGCAGCCCGGTGTCCGCAGGGTCGAAAAGGCGCGAAAGCGTCATAGAGAAACCGCGCTCCGCCTCGCCGCGCCGGCTTTCGCCCGCCAGCTGGAGCAGCCGCTCGCGCGCCGCCGGGTCCAGCGTCAGCGGATCCGCATGCTCGACGCGGTAGCCGGCGCGCAGCAGCCGGGCGTGGGATTGGCGCAGCGACTTGGATTTCTTGCCAGCCAGGCTGAAGCCCGCGCTGTCCACGATCGCCTCGTCGCCCAGGTAGACCCCGCGCAGCCCGGAGCGTTCATAGATCGGCAGCCAGTCTTCCGCGGCGGCCAGCACACCCACCGACCAGCCGCGCTGCTCGGCGAACACCATGAATTCGGCCCAGGTTTCCTCGCGCTCGTCCCGCGGCCCGATGGGATCCGGGGAGACCAGGCACACCGATCCGCGCACCGCGTAGGCGATCACGCTCTGCCCGAGGAAGAACCAGCGTTTGTCGTCGCGCAGCGCGAAATAGTCGAGGGTGCCGCCTCCGTGGCGGGCGACGAGCTCCCGCGCCCGTTCGCGGTCGGCCAGGTGCGCGGCGACGTCGGCGGGAGCGGTGTGCGAACCGGTGTACCGGTACCACCACAGCAGCCCGGCCAGGCCCAGCAGCACCGCGGCGACCAGCGCGAAGGACAGCGCCAGGCGGTGTTCGTGCAGTTCGGCATCCAGCACCGAGGCGAACTGCCGGGCCCCGGAGCCCAGGTCCTGGTGCGTGGCCAGGGCGAGGCGCAGCACCAGCGCGCCGACCAGCAGGCTGGCCAGCACCAGCACCGCGCCGGAGGCCAGCAGCGTGCGCTTCAGCGCCAGGCGCCCGGGCCAGACCGGGAACGCCCGGTACTGCAGCCCCAGCCAGAGCGCGGCCGCCGCGCAGAGCGCCGCCAGCGGCCAGTCAGCGCGCTTGCCCGCGTGCAGCACCGCGATCAGCGCCAGCAGCAGCACCGACCCGGCCCAGGCCACCCGGTTGCCGGAGCGCAGGTAGCGGGCGACGATGAACAGGCCGAAGGACAGGAACACCACGTAGATCGCGGAGACCTGGATGAGGAATTCGGGCAGCACCGCCAGCGGCCCGCGCAGCCACGAGTGCAGCGGGCGCAGCAGCGCGGAGAACAGGCTGAGCGCACCCAGCCCGATGCCCAGGTACGCGGACGCCGCCCGGGAGCGGTCGCGCCGCTGCACCCGGACGGCGATGGAAGTTTTCATGCCGGCCATAGCAGGAAGTATGCCACTTAAACCGCAGGCCGCGCGGCCGGCGGCGGAGGCTTATTTGCGGCCGACGAACCAGTCGGAGAGCTTGTCCAGGCGCGCCTGCAGCTGGTCGGCGGTGGCCTGCGGCACGGCCGGGCCGCCGCACACGGTGCGCAGCTTGGTGTGGATCTGCGCGTGCGGGGTTCCGGTGCGCGCGGACCAGGCGGAGACGTTCTTGGACAGCTTGGTGCGCAGGTCCATCATCCGCCGGTGGTCGGAGACCGGGGCCGGCTTGGTGGCGCCGCGGCTGATCTGCTTGTTCTGCTGCGCGCGCAGCAGCTCGGAGACCTGTTCGGTGTCCAGCAGCCCGGGAATGCCAAGGAAACCCAGCTCCTCGTCGCTGCCGATGTCCGCGCCGGTGCCGAACTCGCCGCCGTCGAACAGCACGCGGTCGAAGGAGGCCTGCGAGTTCAGCGCCTCGAACTTGTTGCGCGTGAGCTCGTCGCTGGCCTTGTCCTCCTTGTTGGCCGCCTCCAGCAGCGCGTCGTCCAGGCCGTCCTCGACCTTCTCGCCCTCGCGGTCCAGCGCGTGGTCGCGCTCGACCTCCATCTCGTTGGCCAGCGCCATCAGCACCGGCACGGAGGGCAGGAACACGCTGGCGACCTCGCCGCGCTTGCGGCTTCGCACGAAGCGGCCCACGGCCTGCGCGAAGAACAGCGGCGTGGAGGTGGAGGTGGCGTACACGCCCACGCACAGCCGCGGCACGTCAACGCCTTCGGAGACCATGCGCACCGCGACCATCCAGCGCGCCTCGGACGCGGAGAATTCGTCGATCTTCTCCGAGGCCTTCGGGTCGTCGGAGAGGATCGTGGTGACCTTTTCCCCGCAGATGGCCTCCAGCTGGGCGGCGTAGCCGCGCGCGTCCTCGTGGTCGGTGGCGATGACCAGGCCGCCGGCGTCCTTCACGGTGCGCCGCACCTCGGACAGGCGCCGGTCGGCGGCCTGCAGCACCGAGGGGATCCAGTCGCCGTGCGGGTCCAGCGCGGTGCGCCAGGCATGCGCGGTGACGTCCTTGGTGAACCCCTCGCCGAGGTTCGCCTCCATCTCCTCGCCGCCGGCGGTGCGCCAGCGCATGTTGCCCGAATAGGCCATGAACAGCACCGGGCGCACGACGTGGTCCGCCAGCGCGTTGCCGTAGCCGTAGGTGTAGTCGGCCTTGGAGCGGCGGATGCCGTCGCCCTCGTCGACGTACTGCACAAAGGGAATCGGGGCGGCGTCGGAACGGAACGGGGTGCCGGTCAGCGCCAGGCGCCGGGCCGCGGGCTCGAAGGCCTCGCGGATGCCGTCGCCCCAGCTGAGCGCATCGCCGGCGTGGTGGACCTCGTCCATGATCACCAGGGTGCGCGCGTTCTCGGTTTTCGCGCGGTGCACCGCCGGCTTCAGCGCGACCTGAGCGTAGGTCACGACCACACCCAGGTAGTGCGAGCCGTGGCGCCCGTCGGAATTCTTGTAGTTCGGGTCCAGCGAGATGCCCACGCGTGCCGCCGCATCCGCCCACTGCTTCTTCAGGTGGTCGGTGGGCGCGACGACGATCATGCGGTTGATCTTGCCGGAGTCGATCAGCACCTTGGCCAGGCGCAGCGCGAACGTGGTCTTGCCCGCGCCGGGCGTCGCCACTGCCATGTAGTCCTTGGGCTCGGCCTCGAAGTACTTGGCCAGCGCCTCGGCCTGCCAGGCGCGAAGCTTCGGCCCGGTGCCCCAGGCCGCCCGCTCCGGATACGCTACCGGTAGCTTGTCTTCCAGTGGAAGCTTGTCACCAAAGTCAAAAAGTGCCTGCGTCATTTACCCTTTTCCCGGCCGCGTGCAGAAGTTGTAGGAAGTGCGAACGTGGTGCGCGCACTACCCCATCAAGGATTCGTAGATTTCCTTGCACTCCGGGCACACCGGGAACTTCTTCGGATCTCGGCCTGGGGTCCAGACCTTGCCGCACAGGGCGATCACCGGCTCGCCGGACAGCGCCGACTCCATGATCTTGTCCTTCTGCACATAGTGCGCAAAACGCTCGTGATCGCCGGCCTCGACGCTCTGGGTCGTCTCGGTGCGCTCGATCGTTGCCGTACCGCCGCGGGTTTCTTCAGACTGTTCCACCATGCCATCCAGTCTAGTACGTACGACGCTTTCATGGGGCGCACAGGCATGGGAGGTTGTCCACATCGAAGCCATTTCCACCGCCGCCTGGCACGGCGTCCGGGCACGGTTCCCGCTGGCCACCAGCCGTTTTCCCGATGTTCGACCGCGCCGCCCGCGCGCCGCGGCCGCCCTGTCCCGCCTCCAGTGCCGTGTCCCACACTGCACGGATGCAGGGGCCAGAAAAATTCTTTTCGGGCACTTCTCCACAGCTCGCGTCCGACCGCGCCCCGCCGCCGCCCCGCGGCGGTTCACTGGATCCATGAACACCACCGCCCTGGCCCAAGGCCTCACCACCCTGCACCACGTACTGGCCCAAGTACGCCCCGCACCCGGTGACGCCCTGCCCGAGCTGTCCGGCACCGCGGTCCGCGCCCTGGGCGCCAGCCTGCTGGACGCCCTCGCCGCCCTGCGCGAAACCCTGGCCACCACCACCGACCCCCGCCTGGCCCTGGAACTGGCCACCACCACCGACCCCCGCCTGGCCCTGGAACTGGCGGCCACCGCCCAGCAGCTGGGCTTCGAAGCGACCCGCATGGATTTGGTCGCGGCCGAACGCGCTGCCGCCACCGCCGCCCACACCCTGGCCCAAACCGAGCTGGACGCCTTGCGCGAACACCCCGCAGACACCACCTCCGCCCCGGTGCGCGCCACCGGCCGGTGCTGCTACCGCAACCCCGAAGAACTCCTGGCCTCCTGGACGCGCACCCCCTACTGGCACACCCACCGGCTCGTGCTGGACTCCCAAGACCTGGTCGGGCGCAAGGACCTCACCGGCGCCCGGGTTCCCCCGCGCTTCGAGCACCTGTCCGCGCTGCTCTTCGAGTCCGGGGTGGACCCGTCCGTGGTGCGGCAGGCCAGCCGGAAGCTGGCCAAGGTCGAACCCGAGGACCGCACCTTCGAAGGCACACCCACCGCCGTGACCCTGACGCACGCCGACGGGCGCAGCGTGGAGGAACACGCCGCCTTGCTGCTGGGCCAGGAGCTGATCCCGTTCGCGGCGGTGAAGAAGATCGCCACCTTGATCCTGGAGGCGATCAACCAGTCCGGCCCGGTGCCGCCGGCCGCGTTGCGGCGCGGGGTGTTCAAGCTGCCGATCCGCAGCCCGCATTTCCGCGAGTTCCTGGTGCGCACCTCCACCGCGGAAGGCGCGTGGGTGGATGCGTTGATTGCGGCGGCGAACAAGGCCAGCACGCGGGCCGGGCAGGCCGCGCGCACGAACCCTGCCTCGGCGAACCCGAACGCGACCCCGTCCCCGGGGCCGGACTCGGGCGGGCCGGTGGCCGGGGCCTCGTTTTTCAAGGACCCCGCCGAGAACCCCAACCAGCCTTCGGGGCAGGCGCGAGAACCACAGGCAGATTCCGCCGCCGGGGCAACCGGCAGTACTGGAACCTCGGGCTCTGACACCGGCTCCACCAGCGGCAGCACCAGCACCGAAACCTCCGGCAGCGCCAACGCCGCGGACACCAGCGGCGCGCACCCCGGGGCCGAGGCCACCGGGTCTGGAGCTACCGGGGCCGGTCCCGACGGGGAAGGCGGCTGGTCCATCCAGGACCTGCTGCCCGAAGGCTCCGAGCAACTGCGCTGGGACGAGGACGAGCTGTTCATCCCCGAAGCGACCCCGCCCGAACGCGCCCTGAATGCGCTGCTGGAGATCCTGCTGGACGCCAGCGGCGACGACCCGACCGGACCCGCTGGGAACGGGGATCCGGGCCAGGGATCCCTGTTCGATCCCGACCCCGAGAACACCGACGACGACAGCACCGACGACGACAGCACCGACATCGGCGGCTGGCCCGAAGACGGGGACGAGCGCTCCACCGGCCAGCCCGAAAGCTCCCCGCAGTCCGAAGCGTCCGCATCCGGGTCCCCGCCCCGGGGCAAGCGCAAGCGGCTGCGTCCGGTGGTCATCGCCCACCTGCAACTGGCCGACCTGCAACACCTGGCCTCCTCGACGGCGCAGACCGCGCACGGGGTGGATTTGCCGCCGGCCGCGCTGCGGCAGCTGCTGTGCCAGGCGGACCTGATCCCGGCGGTATTCAACAGCGACGGGGTGCTGCTGGACTTCGGACGCACCCGGCGGTTCGTTCCCGAGGTGCTGCAGCGTGCGGTGCTGGCCCGGGACCGGTACTGCCTGGTGCCCGGGTGCACCGCGGCGGTGGAGCAGCTGGAATTCCACCACACCGATCCGTTCGCGTTGGGCGGGGAAACCAAGTTGGACAAGATCGCTCCGGGGTGCAAGAACCACCACATCGAATTCGACCATGAGGTGGTCAAGATCGTGTGGGTGAAGGGCCTGCCGTGGGTGCTGCTGCCCAAGGACCGGGATCCGGCGCAGCGGTTGCGCAGGAATTACAGTCCGCCGGGCGTCCCGACCAGCATCCCAAGACCCGACACGGAGTGAAGCCACCGGCTGGGTTCCCTTCGCGCAAAAAAGTGGGACTGCCAATCGAAAATTCGATTGGCAGTCCCACGGTGCGCGCAGCTATCGGTTGATCATGACCGCCTGCATGAGTTCCGGCTGGCGGCGTTCAAACCACTTGCCACCCAGGATCACACCGCCGAGCAGCAGGCCGATGCCCAAGGCCAGTCCCACGCCCAAGGCGATGAATCCGGCGTTCGGCGACTGGTTGACCCAGGCAAAAACGTACGGAATCACGACGGGAATCAGCAGCACCGCCATGACTCCCATGGTGCCCAGCTGGGTCAGCGCGATACGCAGGCCGTTGCCCGGAGGCGTCTTCATCGGGTTCTCCCCCGGCAGCGGCACCGCATAGGTGTAGCGGGCCGACGCCACCGAGGCGACACCCAGCGCGATCAGGAACGCCGCCAGCGTCAGCCCCAGATCCCCCGGAAGCCTCCACAGCTGATCCGAAAGGATCGCCGGCAGCGTCGCCGCGAGCAGCAGCGGGACGATGCCGATGGTGAAGCAGGCCGCCACACGTCCTGCGCGGTCGGCGCGGCCCGAGACCCCGGTCAGCACATGCAGCGCGAACGCGGTGTTGTCGTAGGAGACGTCCGCGGAGATCGAGAAGCCCAGCAGGATGCCGATCAACGGGCCCAGCAGGAACATCATCGTGTAGTCCCCCGACTGGCGGCCGGCGAACCAGAAAATCAGCGGCAGCATCGGCACCATGAGCACGCCGATCGCGTAGCGTGGATCCTTCAGCCAGTAGACCAGCGCCCTGGCCATCACCGCGCCGGTGGGAGTGGCCGGCACGATCTTGAACACCCCCAGGCCGCGGGCCGTGGCGGCGCGCTGCTGCGGCGGTGGCGCAACGGTCGCGGCGCCGGTGGCCCGCACCAGCAGCAGGTACAGTCCCGCAAGATAGATCACGCCCAGTGCGGCGCACAGCGTCAGCTGCGCGTAGTTCCCGGCGGCCAGCGCCCCCGGCAGCGCGGCGAACGCGCCAAACGGGGTGTAGGCGAGCACCGCGGAGATCGGATTGACCCAGTCGCTGATGTTCTCCGCGGCGGAAATCACGGAGGACAGCAGCGGGCCCACCGACACCAGCAACAGGAACAGCAGTGCGAAGGTCAGTTCACGGAAGCGGCGCTTGGCGCGCAGCGCGGTGGCCATAATCGTCAGATACTGGCACAGCAGCACCGCCATCACCGCGGTGGCGACCGCGGACACCATCGCCACGGCAAGCACCGCCGGCTCCAGCCGCCACATCATCGAAGCACCCAGCAGGCCGAGCACCGTCAGGATCGCGGGCACCGAGATGAACCCTGCCAGCACCAACGCGGGGGCCAGCACCTTGGTAGGGATCCCGAAGTGCACAAAGCGGGCCGGCTCCAGCGTCAGGTCCACGCCGGTCAGCAGCGGCGGGATGAGCGCCCAACCCAGCACCACGGCGGAGCCGATGATCACGGTCAGCTGCCCCGGGAACGGGTTCTCGGCGGCGGTAGCCCAGCTTGCGGCGGAGAGCAGCGTGATCATGCCCAGCGCATACAGGCCGCCGATGATCACGCCGACCAGCTGCCCGACGGAGCGCTTGAAGCCGTTGCCCAGCAGGCGGAGTTTCAGTTTGAGGATGTGCGCAACCACGACAGCCCCTCATTCGTACCGCGTCCGCCGACCAGGTCCACGAAACGCTCCTCCAGGGACTTGCCGGCGCGGACTTCCTCGACGGTTCCCCGGGCCTTGAGCACTCCCTCGGCAATCACCGCAACGTGCGTGCACATGCGCTGGACCAGGTCCATCACGTGCGAGGAAACGATGACGGTACCGCCCAGCTGGACGTAGCCGTTCAGGATGTCGCGGATATTCGCCGCGGAAACCGGGTCGACGGCTTCAAACGGCTCGTCGAGCACCAACAGGTTCGGCGAATGGATCATTGCGGTGGCCAGCGAAATCTTCTTGGTCATGCCCGCGGAGTAGTCGACGACGAGCTTGTCGCCGTCCTGCACCAGGTCCATGACCCGCAGCAGGTCTTCGGTGCGTACGGCGACTTCCTCGCGGTCCATGCCGCGCAGCAGGCCAGAATAGGTCACCAGCTGGCGGCCGGTGAGCCGGTCGAACTGCCGCACCCCGTCGGCCAGCACACCCAGGGTGGCCTTGGCGGCGTGCGGATCGGCCCAGATGTCGATCCCGTTGACCAGAACTGCTCCCGCATCCGGGCGCAGCAGCCCGGTGGCCATGGAGAGCATCGTGGTTTTTCCGGCGCCGTTGGGCCCGACCAACCCGTAGAAAGAGCCGGCGGGAACCTGCAGGCTGACGTTGTCCACCGCAACCTTGGCCCCGAACTGCTTGGCCAGGGAGCGGATATCTAGTGCGATCGGATTCATGCCTCGAGCCTAGCAACGTCCCAAGTCATCAAGCATCATCCTTTCGAATTAATCCGCAATAAACGCAGGGCGCCGGCGCTCCGCGAGATTACCTCTCGAGGTGCACCGGCGCCCTGGGCGATGGCGTGGAAGCGCGCTGCTAGAAGAGCACGCGGGCCAGCTTCTGGCGCGAGGCGGCCACGCGCGGATCGTTCGTGCCGATCACCGCGTAGAGCTCGATCAGCCGGCGCCGTACGCGTTCGCGATCCTCATCGGCCAGCCGCGACACCAGCGAGACCAGTCGGGAGAACGCGTCCTCCACGTGGCCGCCGACGATGTCCAGGTCCGCGACGTTCAGCTGCGCGTTCAGGTCATCGGGGTTCGATGCCGCCTCCGCGCGGGCCTGGTTCAAATCCATGTTCTGCGTGCGCGACAGCAGGCGCACCTGGTACAGGCCGACCTGGGCTTCGTGGTCGTTCGGCTTCTCGTTCAGGGCCTGCAGGTAGGCGGCCTCGGCGGCGGCGTAGTCGCCCTCCTCGATCGCATCCACGGCCTTCTGGTGCAGCGGCGGCAGGGCAGGCTCCGCGGCGGCGCCGGCGAACGGCGGCACGGTGCCGCCCAGGCCCTGCTGTGCGGCAAGCTGCTCCAGCTGGCCGAAGACCTGCTCAATCTGCTCCTCGCCGGCCGGCCCCTGGAACAGCGGCACCGGCTGGCCGTTGACCAGCGCGACTACCAACGGGATCTGCTGCGCCTGGAATGCCTGGGCGATCTGCGGGCGCGCCTCGGCGTCCACCAGACCGAGCACGAACGTGCCGCCGCGGGCGTCGACGAGCTTGCGCAGCGAGGCGTCCAGCTCGGTCGAGGCCGGCACGCGCGGGGAACCAAGCGATACGATCGCCGGGACCCGCTGGGACAGGGCGACGAACTGCTGGAATGCAGCCTCGTCCAGCTCCATGGTCCAGGTTGCGCCGGCTTCCGGCGCGGTCGCATCGGTGGCCTGCAGGCGGTGCGAGGACAGCGCGCTGAGGTCCACGGCGCCGCGGGACGATGGGATCGTTGGCTCTTCGCTCACGGTTACTTCACTTCCTTCACGTTCAGCAGCACTACCTCGGCCGCAATCAGCTGAATCTTATCCTCCGAGCCCTCGGCCGGAAGGTAGAACATGACCGGTTCGGCGTAATTGATTTCCACGTCGCCGGTGGAGCTGGCCTTGCCCAGCAGCTTCTTGGTCAGCTCGTCGGTGCCCTCCAGCGGATCGGCGTCCTCGGTGCGTTCGAACACGGCGCGCTGGTTCAGCTTGCCGGTCACGATCGCGCCGCCGTCCGGGGTGGAGACCACGCGGGTGTCGCCCTCGGTGACGGTGCGCGCATACTTGACCTTCGCCTCGTTCGCGTTCTGCGACTCGGTCTTCTGGCCCGCGTGGATGGCCTTGATGAACTCGGACTCGGCGAACTTGTCCTTGCTCTTCGACTTCTCGTTAGTCAGCACGTCGGCCAGGGCCTTCAGCGCGTCCTTCGGGGTCTGCTGCAGGCCCTTGGCATTCGCGTCCAGCTGCTTGATCGACGGGTCGCCGACGGCGATGCCCGGGAAGCTGGCGCCGGGCAGCATCTGCTCGGCGAAGATCACCTGGTAGTTGTCGCGGGCGGTGGCCTGCACCAGGGTCAGCGCCTGCGGCAGGGTCTCGGCGTCCGAGTCCTTCGCGGTCACCACGGTGATCACGCGCGGGAAGCTGGCGTCCGAGGTGTTCGGCACGGCGGCCGAACGGACCACGGAGGTGTTCAGGGTCAGCGGCTTGGCGACCTTGATGTCGTCGTTCAGGATGTCGTAGCGGCTGGAACGGATGTACTTGAACGCGCCGGCGGCGCGGGATTCAAGCAGCTTCGCGTCGCGCTTCTCATCCGCGTTGCCGATCTGCTTCTGCACGTCGCCCAGGATGCGGGTCAGCTGCTCTTCGGTGACGACGGGGAAGGCGCTCGACTCCGGCTCCTCCGAGGCCGACTGTTCGGCGGACCCGCCGGCCTGGTCGGTGGCGCTCGGCGAAGCGCTATCGGTGGCGTTCTGGGTGGGCGACGGCGAGGCGTCTTCGGAGGGTGCCATCGGCAGGGCGGCGCCGGAAACCGCCAGCGCGAGGACGGCGACGGCGGCCACGGAGTTCTGGGTGGTGCTCTTTGCCGTGGCCGGTGCGGCGGCGTCTGGCTTTGCGGTGCGCATCACCAGCAGCGCCAGCCCGAAGACCAGCAGCAGCGAGCCGGCAATGATCAGCGGCAGCGCGAACGGCATGGCTTCGTCGTTGGCGTAGGTGACGGAGATGTCCACCGGGGCGGCGTCCTTGCCGCCGGCGGCCAGCAGCAGCGACCAGTCGCCTGAGTCCGGGGCGGTCCAGCGGTAGGTCATGGTGCCCTCCGCGGTCTGCGAATCGAAGAAGATGTCGGCGTTCTTCGGATCCGGCGCGGTGGCGTCGCCCTCGACGTAGTTGGCCTGCATCTGGTGGTTTTCGGTGTCGATGCCGGTGACGGCTGCGTGCGCGGTCTTGCCCACCCAGGCTTCGACGTCGTAGCTGCGTCCCAGCGACGCGGTGAATTCGCCTTCGCCGGTGATGACCAGCTCGACCGGGGCGAGCTTTTCGGAGTTGACGCTGGATTCAATCAGCGTCAGCGGGGCCTTGCCTTCGAATTGCGGCATGGCAGCGGTCACCGTTTCGGGCGGAGCCCAAAAGGTCTTCTGTCCGATGCCGACAACCAGGGCCGCAGCCCCTAGCAGCATCGCGATCACGGAGATTACTTTTCGCACGATTTCACCTATTCACCTACGTCTCACGGCTGTACTATCCCCAGTCTAACGAGTCCGGTGCCCGCATTGTTCCTCGCACTACCTGTGAACTGGCTCAATCACCCAAGTCCGCGGTGTCTTTGGGCACACCGAAAAGCAGTTTGCGCGGTAAGCTCGGTGCCATGCAGTCAGATCAGCCGCACGAGCCAAACGAGCCAGCTCCGGCCACCGGGCCGATCCCCTCCCCGGCGGGGGAACCGGACACGCGGCAGAACCCGCCGCCGGCTGATCCGCTGCACCACCATGCCCGCCGCCAGCATCGCGACCAAGGCGCGGAATTCACCGTCGACGATCCCGCGCCGGATACCGCCTCGACGCCCCGGGTTTCCGGGGCGCAGCCCGCCGCGCCGCGGGTCGGACCCCCCTCGCCGGCCCAGGCCTCCGCCAATGCCGAAAAGGCTTCGCTGCGGCGCAGGCTTTCCCGCCGGCTCGCCGCCATTTTGCACACCCCGCGCCGTGATGCATTGGGCGAGCTGGCCCACGACGACCTGGAGGTTCCGGATCCGATCCCGGCGCTGCACCCGATCGCCCTGGGCTTCCTGGGCACGATCGGCGTGGGCCTGGCCCTGGGCGGATACTACGTGCTGACCAACGTCGGCGCACTCATCACCTGGATCGCGATCGCGCTGTTCATCGCGCTGGGACTGGATCCGGTCGTGCGCTGGATGGTGTCCAAGGGGCTGAGCCGCCCGCTGGCGGTGACCGCCACGATGTTCGGCATCCTGGCGCTCTTCGGCGGGTTCATGGCGCTCATCATCCCGACGCTGGTCACGCAGATCACCTCGTTCATCACCGATGCGCCGACCATCATCAACAACTTCCTGAACAGCGAGTGGCTGGTGCAGATCGACCGCCAGTACGCGTTGACGCAGCGACTCGACGACGAGGTCAACCGCTTCTTCGGCGACTCCGGCGCGATCACTAACGTGTTCGGCGGCGTCCTGGGCGTCTCGCAGACCGTGGCCCAGTCGATGTTCGGCATCCTGATCGTGCTGGTGCTGGCGATCTACTTTCTCGCCTCGCTGCCCACCATCATGGCCTTCGGGCTGCGCCTGGCCCCGCGTTCCAAGCGCGAACGCGCCGGCGAGCTGGCGGTGCGCATCACCAGTTCGGTCGGCAACTACGTGATGGGGCAGGCCACCGTCGCGTTCCTCAACTCGCTGGTGGCGCTGCTGCTGATGACGATCCTGGGGGTTCCGTTCGCGGCGCTGCTCACCCTGCTGGTGGCGGTGCTGGCGTTCATCCCGCTGGTCGGCGGGGTCATCGCCGGCATCCTGGTCACCCTGGTGACGTTGTCGCTGGGCTGGCAGACGGCGCTGATCTATGCGCTGTGCTACTTCGGCTACCTGCAGCTGGAAGCCTACTTCGTCTCACCGCGCATCATGCGCCGGGCGGTGGCGGTGCCGGGTGCCGTCGCGGTGATCTCCGTAATCGCCGGCGGCACCCTGGCCGGGGTGACCGGGGCGCTGATGGCCATCCCGGTCGCCGCCAGTGCGATGATCCTGCTGCGCGAGGTGTTCATCGCCCGCCAGGATCGGCTCTAGCCAATCACCGCGGCTAGTACTTGTAGGAACGGGTTTCCCAGCAGCGCGGATGCCAGTGGCGCCGGGCGGTGGCCGCGGCGTCGTCGCCCGACCAGTGGTCCGCGCGCCAGGCCACCACATGGGCCACGCCCACGGTGATCTGCCGGTGGCAGCCCGGGCAGGTGTAGGTCTTCTGGGCGTTCAGCGGGGAAATCTTGCGCACATGCCACTGCCCGTCCGGGGCGTCCTGCAGCATGACCACCCCGTAGCGGGCGCGCTGCATCCAATCGTCCTCGCGGCGCGCCGAGCCGAAATCCCCGTCGGCATCGTCCTCGTAGCGCGATCCGCCGCCGGAGGAACCCCGGGAATTGCCTCGGGGTTTGGATGTGCGGCGGGGGCGGTTGGAACGTGGCATGTCTTTAATCATGCCGTATTCCGGCAGCGCCCATCGCACACAGCTAGTAGAGTGTGTCAGGTGCGTTTAGTGGTTGCGAAGTGTTCAGTAGATTACGAGGGCCGTCTGCGGGCCCACCTCCCATTGGCTACCCGCCTGATCATGGTGAAGGCCGACGGCTCGGTGCTCATCCATTCCGACGGGGGCAGCTACAAGCCCCTGAACTGGATGAACCCGCCGCTGACCCTGCGGGAAGGTTCCCCCGACGAGGATGCCGCAGCCTTGGGCTCGGTCAATACCTGGACCGTGGCCAGCACCAAAAGCGATGACCGCCTGACCATCCAGTTCCACGCGATCGAGCATGATTCAGCCCACGAGCTGGGCACCGATCCGGGCCTGATCAAGGACGGCGTGGAAGCCGACCTGCAGCGCCTGCTGGCAGAGCAGATCGAGCTGCTGGGCACCGGGCACAAGCTGATCCGCCGCGAATACATGACCGCGATCGGCCCGGTGGACATCCTGGCGCGCGACGGCGAAGGCGCCACGGTGGCCGTCGAACTCAAGCGCCGCGGCGACATCGACGGCGTGGAACAGCTGACCCGCTATCTGGAGCTGCTCAACCGCGATCCCCTGCTCAAGCCGGTTTCCGGGGTGTTCGCCGCCCAGCAGATCAAGCCGCAGGCCCGCACGCTGGCCGAGGACCGCGGCATCCGCTGCCTCACCCTCGATTACGACGCAATGCGCGGAGTCGATGACTCGGAGGGCCGTCTCTTCTAAGCTAGGAGCATGACTGCTTCGCGCTTAGTACTGTTCGCCACCCTGGTCTCCGACGGAATGAAGGTCACCGATGGCGCACTGGCCATCGAAGATGACCGCATCGCCTTCGCCGGCAACCGCGACGACTTCCTCGCCAAGGAAGACGCCGATCAATTCGCCGTGCATCCGGTCCCGGAGGGCGCCGTCCTGATTCCCGGTCTGATCGACCTGCACTGCCACGGGGCGGTGGGCGCCGATTTCGCCGCCCCGGAGCACCAGTCGGTCACCGAGGCCCTGGGCTACCTCCACAAGGCCGGCACCACCACCCTGCTGGCTTCGCTGGTTACCGCCGATCGCGGCGCGATGGTCGAGGCCGCCGAAATCCTCGCAGAATTCGCCGAAGCAGGCCTGATTGCCGGCATCCACGCCGAAGGGCCCTTCCTCTCCGAGGCCCGCTGCGGCGCCCAGGATCCGCGCTTCCTCTCCGATCCGCAGCCGGAGTTCGTCGACGAGCTGTTCGCCGCCTCCCGCGGCCAGCTGCGCACCATGACCTACGCCCCGGAGCTGGAGGGCAGCGAGGAGCTGATCAGCCAGCTGGTCTCCTACGGCGTGGTCCCGTCGCTGGGCCACACCAACGCCACGGCTGCGCAGACTTCCGATTCGCTGCTCTTCGCCCGCGAGCAGCTGCGCAGCGCCGGCGTGGACGGATTCACCGAGAAGCCGACGGTGACCCACCTGTTCAACGGCATGCCGCCGATGCACCACCGCGAGCCCGGCCCCGTGGCCGCCTGCTTGGAGACCGCCCAGCGCGGCGACGCCTACATCGAGCTGATCGGCGACGGGGTGCACCTCTCCCCCGACACGGTGCGCCTGATGTTCAACCTCGTGCGTGCCCGCAGCATCCTGCTGGTCAGCGACTCCATGGCCGCCACCGGCCTGGCCGACGGAAGCTACTCGCTCGGCCCGCAAGACGTCACCGTCGCCGACGGCCAGGCGCGCCTGGCCAAGGACGGCTCGCTGGCCGGCGGCACCGCAACGTTGCTGCAGATCGTGCGCGAAACCGTTGCCGCCGGCATTCCGCTGGTGCAGGCGGTCTACGCTGCCACGGTGAATCCCGCTTCGCTGATCGGGCTGGCCGACGAGGTCGGGTCGCTGCACTACGGCTTCGCCGCCGACGTGCTGGTGCTGGACTCGCAGCTGCAACTGGTCGAAACTTTCCGCAAGGGCCAGCTGCTCTAGCGTGTTCCCTGCACCAGGCCCGCCGCTTCGCAATCAGCTTGCGATACGGCGGGCCTTTGCCATCTGTCTCCAGGACCGCTGACAGCATAAAAAATCCCGCCTCCGGACGGCCGTTCCACGAAGGGAACGGCCGTCCGGAGGCGGGATCAAAAAGTTCTTGTCTAGATCTGCCAGGAGCCGGCAATCGGCCCTGCTTCAAGCCAGGACGAGAACCCGGTGTAGTCCCGGTAGTCCATGGCCAGCAGCAGGGGTTCGCCGTTGCGCGTCAGCTGGACGATCACGAAGCCCGGCGGAATCCGCAAGGCCTCCTGCTCGTCGGCGCGACGCCACCCCGTGACATCCAGCCCGCGGCGTTCGACCACGAAGCTGGGGATCGGCGAGACAGAGAAAAACCGCAACAGATCTACATGTCCGCCGCCGTAGCGGCCGATCACCATCATCCACTTGCCCTTGGGCGTGAGGATGGAGGCGTCGAAGGTGCCCAGCGTGCGCCGCAACTGAATGCGACGCACGGCCATGGCGCCAAAGAACATCACGATGCCGGCTAGAACCAGCAGCGCTATGAGAACTGGTGCGGTAATCTCAATCAATTCATCGCCTACGCTGCGTTGTTAAGAACAGCGTTGTCGGCAACGATCACGACGCGATCCGAGTCAACAGAGAAGAATCCCCCGTCGATCTGGACCGAGAAGCGGGACTCGGAAATCGGTTCGATTTCCAGATCCCCAGCGGCAAGCACCGACAGCATCGGAACGTGACCGGGCAGAACTCCGATCTCGCCGTCTACCGAACGAGCCTTGACCAGCTTCGCCGGGCCCGACCACACGAAGTGGTCGGCCGCAACGATTTCGACCTGAAGTTCGGCCATGGTTACTTGCTGGCCTTCTGGATTTCAGCCCACTGGCGCTCTACGTCGTCCAAACCACCGACGTTGAAGAACGCCTGCTCTGCGATGTGGTCCAAGTCGCCATCGCAGATGGCGGTGAAGCCCTCGATGGTGTCCTTGATGGAAACGGTCGAACCGTCAACACCGGTGAACTGCTTTGCGGTGTAGGTGTTCTGCGACAGGAACTGCTGGATACGACGTGCACGTGCCACGACGACCTTGTCCTCTTCGCCCAGTTCGTCGATGCCGAGGATCGCGATGATGTCCTGCAGTTCCTTGTTCTTCTGCAGGATGGCCTTCACGCGGATGGCCGTATCATAGTGAGCCTGACCGATGTACTGCGGATCCAGGATTCGCGAGGTCGAGGTCAGCGGATCGATGGCCGGGTACAGACCGCGCGACGCGATTTCACGCGACAGCTCGGTGGTTGCATCCAGGTGGGCGAAAGTTGCTGCCGGAGCCGGGTCGGTGTAGTCATCGGCCGGGACGTAGACTGCCTGCATCGAGGTGATCGAGCGGCCCTTCGTCGAGGTGATGCGTTCCTGCAGCAGGCCCATTTCATCGGCAAGGTTCGGCTGGTAACCCACGGCGGAAGGCATGCGGCCCAGCAGGGTCGACACCTCGGAACCGGCCTGGGTGAAGCGGAAGATGTTGTCGATGAAGAGCAGCACGTCCTGGTTCTGCACATCGCGGAAGTACTCCGCCATGGTCAGAGCCGACAGTGCCACGCGCAGACGGGTGCCTGGTGGCTCATCCATCTGGCCGAACACCAAGGCGGTGTCCTTCAGGACGTTGGCCTCGTCCATTTCGACCCAGAGGTCGTTACCTTCACGGGTGCGCTCGCCCACGCCGGCGAATACCGAGGTACCACCGAAGTTACGTGCAACACGGGTGATCATTTCCTGGATCAGCACGGTCTTACCCACGCCTGCACCACCGAACAGACCGATCTTGCCACCCTTGATGTAAGGGGTCAGGAGGTCGATCGACTTGATGCCGGTTTCCAGCATCTCGGTCGAGCCCTCAAGATCAGAGAACTTCGGTGCCTGGCGGTGGATTGGCCAGCGCTCGGTGACCTGGATCTCCGAGTTATCAACGTCCAGGGCGTCGCCCAGCACGTTGAAGATGTGGCCCTTGACGCCGTCGCCAACAGGGACGGAGATCGAAGCGCCGGTGTCCTTCACGGCCGCACCGCGAACCAGGCCGTCGGTGGCCTGCAGCGATACTGCGCGAACCAGGCCGTCACCGAGGTGCTGGCTGGTTTCGAAGGTGATGGTCTTGGTTACACCGTTGAGGGTCAGCTCAGCGGTGAGTGCGTTGTAGATAGCAGGCAGTGCATCGGCAGGGAACTCGACGTCCACGACCGGGCCAATCACGCGGGCAATACGACCGGTGGCCCCTGCGGTAACCTGCTCGTTGAGTTGGGCAGTCATCTTTCTCACTTCTTGTCTGGTAGGAGGATTCGGCTAGTCGTTCAGCGCGTCTGCGCCGGCGACGATTTCCGAAAGCTCCTGGGTGATTTCAGCCTGACGGGCGTTGTTACGCAGTCGCGTGTACTTCTTGATCAACTCGCCGGCGTTGTCGCCCGCGGCCTTCATCGCGCGCTGGCGGGCAGCGAGCTCGGAGGCTGCGGCCTGCAGCTGGGCGTTGAACAGACGCGAATCGATGTAACGCGGCAGCAGTGCGTCCAGCACTTCCTCCGGCGACGGCTCGAATTCGTACAGTGGCAACAGCTCGTCGGTTGGAGTCTCGGTTTCACCCTCGACAACCTCCAACGGCAACAGACGGATAACCGTCGGTTCCTGCGTGACCATCGACTTGAACTGGGTGTAAACAACGTGGATCTCGTCCACGCCACCCTGCTCGTAATCGTTAGCGAAGTCCTCAAGGAGGATTTCGCGCAGCTCGCGTGCGGTTTCAAATTGCGGGGAATCGGTGTTCCCGGTCCACACTCGGGCGTACTCGCGCGAACGGAAATCGAAGTAAGCCTGGGCCTTGCGGCCGACCAAGTAGGTCTTGACTTCCTTGCCATCTCCGTGCAGGAGTTCCACGAGGTGCTCTGCCTGCTTCAGAACGCTGGCGGAGTAGGACCCGGCGAGTCCTCGGTCCGAGGTCATCACCAGCACCGCGGCCCGGCGAACATTCGCCGGTTCCGTGGTCAGCGGGTGTTCAACATCGGCCTGGGACGCGACGGCGGTAACTGCACGGGTGATCGCATTGGCGTACGGCAGCGAAGCCGAAACACGGCTACGTGCCTTGCCGATGCGGGATGCAGCGATCAGTTCCATCGCCTTGAAGATCTTGCGCATCGACGAGGTCGAGGCAATCTTCTGGCGGTAGACCCGAATCTGGGCTCCCATGTGTGTCCTTTCCTTATTCCCAACGTTTGGGGTGCGGCGCCGGAGACGACGCCGTACCCCTAAACGTCATGGAAATTGTCAGCGCTTCTGCTTGACGATCTGTTCCTGGTCGACGGACTCGGCATCCAGAGCGTCGTGCTCTTCGTGACCTGCGGCGACCAGCTGGTCGTCACCCTGGCCGAAGAATCCGGCCTTGAAGTCAGCAATGGCTGCCTTCATGGCCTCGACGGTCTCGTCTTCCAGCTTGCCGGTCTGTGCCAGAACGGTCAGGACCTCGGTGCGGTGACGCAGGTAGTCGATGAACTCGCGCTCGAAGCGAAGCACGTCTTCCACCGGGACATCGTCCAGGTAGCCGTTGGTGCCGGCCCACACGGAGACAACCTGGTCCTCGACGGCGTACGGCTGGTACTGGCCCTGCTTCAGCAGTTCCATCAGACGTGCGCCACGGGTCAGCTGCTGCTTGGAAGCGGCATCCAGGTCCGAAGCGAACATGGCGAAGGCCTGCATGTCGCGGTACTGAGCCAGTTCAAGCTTCAGGGTACCGGAGACCTTCTTCATGGCCTTCACCTGGGCGGCGCCACCAACGCGGGAAACAGAGACACCCACGTCGACAGCTGGACGCTGGTTGGCGTTGAACAGGTCCGACTGCAGGAAGATCTGGCCGTCGGTGATCGAGATGACGTTGGTCGGGATAAAGGCCGAGACGTCGTTCGCCTTGGTTTCGATGATCGGCAGACCGGTCATCGAACCTGCGCCCAGCTCGTCCGAAACCTTGGCGCAACGCTCAAGCAGACGGGAGTGCAGGTAGAAGACGTCGCCCGGGTAGGCTTCGCGTCCTGGCGGACGGCGCAGCAGCAGCGACACAGCGCGGTAGGCTTCAGCCTGCTTCGACAGGTCATCGAACACGATCAGAACGTGCTTGCCACCGTACATCCAGTGCTGGCCGATGGCCGAGCCTGCGTAGGGTGCCAGGTACTTGAAGCCTGCAGGGTCGGATGCTGGGGAGGCCACGATGGTCGTGTACTCCAGAGCGCCCTGGTCTTCGAGGGTCTGGCGCACGGCTGCGATGGTCGAAGCCTTCTGGCCCACTGCAACGTAGATGCAGCGAACCTGCTTGGTCTGGTCACCGGTGGCCCAGTTGGCGCGCTGGTTCAGAATGGCGTCGACTGCAATTGCGGTCTTGCCGGTCTGGCGGTCACCAATGATCAGCTGACGCTGGCCACGGCCGATCGGGATCATGGCGTCGATAGCCTTGATGCCGGTCTGCAGCGGTTCGTGAACCGACTTACGCTCGGTCACGCCTGGTGCCTGGAGTTCCAGAGCACGGCGGCCTTCGGACTCGATTGGGCCCAGGTTGTCCATTGGCTCACCCAGCGGGTCAACCACGCGGCCCATGAAGCCGTCGCCTACTGGAACCGAGAGAATCTCGCCAGTGCGTTCGACCTTCTGGCCCTCTTCGATGCCGGTGAAGTCACCGAGCACCACGACGCCGATTTCACGGGTATCGAGGTTCTGGGCCAGGCCCAGGGTGCCGTCTTCGAACTTCAGCAGCTCGTTGGCCATGACGGAAGGAAGACCTTCCACCTTGGCGATGCCGTCGCTTGCTGCGACAACGCGTCCCACCTCGGTGCGCTCTGCCTTACCCGGTTCGTAGGAAGATGCGAACTCGTTTAGGGCATTACGGACGTCGTCGGCATTGATGGTCAAATCGGCCATCTGCAGTCCCTGCTCTCCTAAATTGTGATCCACCGTAAATCAGTGGTGAATCGATGTGAATGAAGTCTGTGTTGGTCCCGGCGAGCCAGAACTTTGCCAGGGGCTAGCCCCTGGACGAAGTTCTAGCTGGCCAGGGCGCGGCGCAATTCGGCCACACGAGATGCCACGGAAGCGTCGACAACTTCGTCGCCCACCTTGACTACCAGTCCGCCGATCAGCGACGGGTCGGTAGTGACATTGAGCTTCAGCTGGCGACCGTAAACCTTGTTCAAGCTGATCTCCAGACGCTGCAACTGGGCTTCGGAGAGCTGCACAGTGCTGGTCACCGAGGCGATCCAACGCTGCTGGCGCTTGGCCACGAGCTCGACGAAACGCTCAATCAGAGCACTAGGCTTCAACCCGCGAGGGGCCGAAACTGCCTGGGAGATCAACACCTGCGCGGTCCGCGACGCGTTGGGCACGAGTTTGAGCGCCAGAGCGCTCTTTGCCTCGGCTGGGGCCTGCGCATCATCCAACGCACGCTGCAGTTCGTGGTTTGAACGAACTACCTCGATGAAGGAGAACAGATCCTGCTCCAGCTTGTCCAGCCCCGAAGCGCCGTCCTGCTGCTCGGCCACTGCGGTCAGCGCAGTGACAGCCAGCGTTTCGAGCGCATCGCTAATGTCGCGTTCCGAGCTCCAGCGGGTGGAAGCCAGCTGGGCGACGGTGGACTCGGCGTCGGCCGAAACCTTTCCGCGCAGCAGCTGTGCCAACAGGCTTGCCTTCTCGGCAGCTTCACGGGCCGGATCAGTCAATGCTCGGCGAAGACCGGCATTTGCATCCAGTACTTCCAGGACCGCGAACAGTTCCTTCGGCAGCTCCAAAGATGCCAGTGCCAGCTTGGGTTCCAGGAACTCCAAAGCCTTTGCCAATGACTCGCTCGATACACTTGCCATTAGTTCGATGCACCTGCGTTCTGCTGAGCTTCCAAATCGTTCAGGAACTGATCTACCACGCGCTGTGCACGGGCATCGTCCTTCAGAGCTTCGTCAACAATCTTGCTTGCAAGCTCGGTGGCCAAAGTGCCCACGTCGGTGCGAAGCGACGACAGAGCGGCGGTGCGCTCGGCCTGGATCTGACGCTGAGCCTGCTCGCTGATGCGAGTAGCCTCGTCGGTTGCCTTGGTCTTCAGATCTTCAAGGATCTGAGCACCTTCGCTGCGAGCTTCCTCGCGGATGCGGTTAGCCTCGGTGCGGGCTTCCAGAAGCTGGGCCTTGTACTGTGCCAAGGTCTCCTCTGCTTCCTTCTGCGCTGCCTCGGCCTTCTCCAGGCCACCTTCGATCGCGGTGACGCGATCTTCGTAGGACTGCTCGAACTTCGGAGCAATCACCTTGATGACGATGAACAGAAGGACCGCGAAACCAACGCCCGTGACGAGAATTTCCCACGGGTTTGGCAACAACGGGTTTGCCGATTCGCTCGCAGCGAGGATGAAGTCAGTGCTGTTCATTCTCACTATTCCTTATCTACTAGTTTCCGCTTGTGTGTATGCCTCGCGATAGTGGCGAGGCCACTACAGTTGCGAAAAGACTAGGCGCCGATGACGAAAGCGAAAACCAGGCCCAGGATGGCCAGTGCTTCTGCAAGGGCGAAGCCCAGCATTGCGATTGGCTGCAGGATGCGCTGTGCTTCTGGCTGACGAGCAACACCGTTGATGTAGGCAGCGAAGATCAGGCCAACGCCGATAGCCGAACCGATAGCAGCCAGGCCGTAGCCGATCATATTCAGGGAGCCGTGCAACATGTGATTATGTTCCTTTCAAGATACCGAGCTTCGTGCCGGTAGGTTGTGAGGTATTCCTTGAGTAGCCCAAGGAAGATCTGTTTGGTTGGAAGAAGTGGAGTTTAGGCCTAGTGGGCGTCGGCTTCGATCGCACCCTGGACGTAGATCGCGGTCAGCAGGGCGAAAACGAACGCCTGCAGCACCATGATCAGAAGTTCCAGGAAGTACATGGCAACCGATCCGGCGATGACCAGAACACCCAGGCCGTTCATGGCGAGGGAATCCTGAACCACGATCAGGTGACGTGCGCCGGCAGCTGCCAACATCACGATCATGTGACCGGCCAGCATCGTTGCCATCAAACGCAGCGAGTGCGTCAGCGGGCGAACGATGAAGTTAGAAATGATTTCCAACGGGATCATCAGAGGCATGATCCAGCCCGGAACACCGGACGGAACTACGGCGAGCTTGAAGTAGCGAATGCCGTGGTTCTTCAGTCCTACGGCAATCCAGGTGCCGTAGATGATGATTGCCATCGCGTATGCAGAACCAGCGTGTGAGAACGATGGAAGCTGCAAGAACGGAATTGCGCCGAAGAGGTTGTTCAGCAGTACGAAGAAGAAGGTCGCAAACAGCAGAGGAATCCAAGGACGGAAGTTCTTCTCGCCAATGATGTCGCGGCCGATGCCGTTACGCACGAAGGCGTAGCCGGATTCAGCGAGGTACTGCATCTTACCTGGAACCAACTTCGGGTTCTTGATGGCTGCGGTGAAGAACCAAGTAATGAGCACGATCGACAGGACGATCATGAGCATCTGCTTGCCGAAACCAGTGCCGTACTCAGCCATCCATGGGAAAAGATCCGGGAGGTGGGTGTCGGACACTGTTGGCGGTACGAAACCGCCTTCTTCTGAGGCCATTGGGAGCGCAAACGCGAACAACGCGCTGTCCTCTCTGCAGTAACGGTCACGGGCAAAAGGTGGTGACTGGCGGTAACTGCCTTTCACCGTGTGAAGAAAAGATCAAACGGGTACTTCTCACAGCTGTCGCCATTAGCATCAACTCTGACAAGTGGCACCCCCGGGTTTCCCCGAGGATGAATCCGATTCGTCCGCACCCAATTAAGCGCACGGCCGAAAGTGACCCGTTAGTAAGCTTATCAAACTCACAGCATCTCTCCGACATAAGAGTCAGAGGTCTAAGCCCTATTCCTCGTTATAGATGGCAAGGCGAGCCTTCATGAAGGCGCGGACCTCACCAACCTGCCAGGCAACGAGAGATATGGCTGCAGCAAGTACGAATCCCTGACGGTTGACCCAATCGGGCAACCCCAGGTTCAACAGAACGAAGGCGACGCCGAACACCTTGATGACGAACGTCGCCAGAAACGCGGGCATGGCCCACGAACGACGGATTCGCCCTGCAGCTTCAGCGATCAGAATGCCAATAGCAAAAAAGCCAATAACCACACCGGCGGCAAGTGCGCCGGATAACGCATACTCAAGATCGGCAACGAGCCAAGAAATCAGGAAAAAGGCTGCAGTTGCAATGATCGAGTACACCAATGACAGGCCAAGAATCGGCAACCAGATGGATTTCGGTGCAGACGAAGCACTGACGCGGGCAGAACCAGAAGCCAAGTCCGCATCCTTCCTTCGTCTAAATCGATGATCCATGTTGCACCTATCGATGCTGATGAAACTCAAATCTCCCTGCAAACAAAACTGTTCCGGGAGAACATCCACATTGAATTCTACACGAGATAGAAAGAGATTGTTGTCAGGCGGAGCGTCATCTTGGGCGGATTGGCTACTTGGCCAGCTTCTTGCGCAGTGCGCGGAAGCGGTCTTCGACCAGCGGTTTCCATGTGGCAAGACCCACACCGAGAAACAGCAAGATGACGATCGGAATCATCAATACGATAGGAATGAACGCGATCGAAACCACGGATACGGCGATGAAGCCGGCCCACAGGTACAGCAGGATCACCGCGCGGCGCACCGAATGGCCCTGCGCGAGCATCTTGTGGTGGATGTGCTTGGCGTCCGGTGAAAAGGGTGAGCGTTTGTTGGCCAGCCGGCGCAGCACCGAGAGCACAAGGTCCAGTACTGGTAGGAAGACGATCACCATCGGCAGCAGCATCGGCATGTAGGCCGGGATGTTGCGGAAGCGCTGCGCTTCGAGTCCTTGCACGTCGCCGGTGACGGCGATGGTGGCCACCGAGAGGATCATGCCGATCGCCAGTACGCCGCTCTCCCCCATGAAGATGTTCGCGGGGTTGAAGTTGTGCGGCAGGAAGCCCAGGCAGGCGCCCAGCAGCAGGGAGCACAAAAGCGCACCCATGTTGGCGTAGTCGTCGGCGCTGACATGGGTGGCCAGCACGTAGGAGTAGACGAAGAAGGTGGCCGCCCCGATGGCGGCCAGCCCCGCGGCCAGCCCGTCGAGCCCGTCGGAGAAGTTGATCGCGTTCATCGTGAGCACGATCAGGAAGATGGTGATGGCGATCTGCATCCAGCTGTGCTCGATCTGCCAGGAACCCACCGGCAGGGACTGGATCACGATCCCGTGCCCGGCGATGATCCCGCCCACCAGGACTTGGCCCAGTGCCTTGAACCACCAGCGCAGATCGAACATGTCGTCGGCCAGCCCCAGGAGCAGGATCACCAGCAGCGCCAGCACGATCCCGGTGATCGGTTCGGTGTTCCCGAAGACCCCGCGGAAGAAGCTGAGCTGGCTGGCCAGCCCGAGCCCGAGCGCGAAGGCGGCGATGATCGCCACGCCGCCGAACTTCACGATCGGCTTTTCGTGCTGGTCGCGGGCGCGGACCTTTTGGTTGCCGGTGAACCGCTCGCCCACGGAGCGGACGATCGGGGTAAGCAGGAAGGAGACCGCGAAACTGAACGCGATCAGCAGGACGTAGCTTCTCATGCGCCCTGGCCGGAGTCGTCCTGTCCCAAATCGAGAATGGCGGGAACGACCACGCGCAGCTCCTCGATGGAGATCGCGCCGGCGCGGACCACCTTCAGCCGGGTGCCGGTGCAGTCCACGATGGTCGAGGGCAGGGTCTCGGCGTCGTCCTGCGCGGCGCGCGAGCCGCCGTCAAGGTACACGTCCACCGATTCGCCCAGCTGGGCGACGGCTTCGTCGGCCGAGGTGGCCGCCGGGTTGCCGGTGCGGTTGGCGGAGGAGACCGCCAGCGGGCCGGTGGCGGCCAGCAGCTCCAGGGCCGTCTGGTCGTTCGGGACGCGCAGCGCCACCGTGCCGCGGGTCTCCCCCAGGTCCCAGGTCAGCGACGGCTGCGCCTGCAGGATCAGGGTCAGTCCCCCGGGCCAGAAGGCCTCGGCGAGCTTGCGGGCTTCGTCCGGGATGTCGCGGGCCAGCCCGTCCATCGTGGCGGACTGCGCGATCAGCACCGGCGGCGGCATGGTCCGGCTGCGGCCCTTGGCCGCCAGCAGCATCGCCACGCCCTGCGCGCTGAACGCGTCGGCCCCGATCCCGTAGACCGTGTCGGTGGGCAGGACGATGCAGCGCTGGGCCGACAGCGCGGCGCGCGCCGCCTCGATGCCTGCAGCGTGTTCCTGCTCGTTGCTGACCATAAATCGTGTGCTCACGGGATCATTCTTTCATGTGGTGTGGTGGGTGGGTAGTTCAGCGCGGCGCGCAGCCGCTGGTCGAGCGCGGTCGTCCGGACAGGTCCGGGTGCCCGGCCACGCTCGTGAATCCGGTCTCGCGCAGCAGCTGGGCTGCCGACTCCTGCTGCACCTCGGCGTGCTCCATCACGAACAGCCCCCCGGGGCGCAGCAGGCGCCGCGCCTCGGCGGCGACGGCACGCGGGATCTGCAGACCGTCCTCGCCCAGCCCGTACAGGGCCATCTGCGGGTCGTGGTCGCGCACCTCCGGTTCGCGGGGCACCGCGTTGGGCGGGATGTAGGGCGGGTTGGAGACGACCAGGTCCATGGTGCCGTGCAGCTCTGGCGGCAACGCGGAGGCGTCGCGGTGCAGCACCGTGACGCCCAGCGGCTCGCAGTTGGCCCTGGTGTAGCCGATGGCGTCGTCGGAGAGCTCCACGGCCCACACGGCGGCCTGCGGCGCCTCGCTGGCCAGCGCTGCGGCGATGGCCCCGGAGCCGGAGCACAGATCCACGCAGCGCGGGGCGGCCAGGCCCTGCTCGGCGAGGAAGTCCAAGCCCAGCTGGACCACGGTCTCGGTTTCCGGGCGCGGCGAGAACACCCCGGGCCCGACCTTCAGGGTCAGGTAGCGGAAGTGGCCCTCGCCGGTCAGGTGCTGCAGCGGGATGCGTGCGGCGCGGCGCTCCAGCAGCGATGCATACAGCGCGTACTGCGGCTCGGAGAAGGACTCCCCGCGCAGTTCGCGCAGCTTCAGCTCCGAGCGCTCGACGCGCAGCACGTGGCAGGCCAACAGGTCGGCGTCGGCCGCGGGACTGGGCACGCCCGCGGCGGCGAGCTGCGCCAGCGCGGCGCGGCGCACGGCTGACAGCTCGCGGACGGGTAGCGGATTCTCCACGGGTGTACGGGCGCTGACTACTCGCCCAGCGCCGCCAGGCGCTCTTCCTCGTCCATCTGGATGCAGGATTCGATGACCGGCTGGAGGTCGCCGTCCATCACCGCGTCCAGGTTGTAGGCCTTGTACCCGGTGCGGTGGTCCGCGATGCGGTTTTCCGGGTAGTTGTACGTGCGGATGCGCTCGGAGCGGTCCATGGTGCGGATCTGGCTGGCGCGCACCGCGGAGTTCTCGGCGTCGATGATCTCCTGCTGGTGGGCCAGCAGGCGCGAACGCAGCACGCGCATGGCGGCTTCGCGGTTCTGGATCTGCGACTTCTCGTTCTGCATGGCCACCACGATGCCAGTGGGCAGGTGGGTGATGCGCACGGCGGAGTCGGTGGTGTTCACCGACTGCCCGCCGGGGCCCGAGGAGCGGTAGACGTCGATCTTCAGGTCGTTGGCGTGGATGTCCACTTCTTCGGGCTCGTCGACCTCGGGCAGCACCAGCACGCCGGCGGCCGAGGTGTGGATGCGGCCCTGCGATTCGGTGACCGGCACGCGCTGCACGCGGTGCACGCCGCCCTCGAACTTCAGGTGGGCGTAGACGCCCTCGGCCGGGTCGTTCGACTTGCCCTTGATCGCCACCTGGGCGTCCTTGTAGCCGCCGAGGTCCGACTCGTTGTAGGAGATCATCTCGACCTTCCAGCCCTTGTGCTCCGCGTAGCGGGTGTACATGCGCAGCAGGTCGGCAGCGAACAGGGCCGCCTCGTCGCCGCCTTCGCCGCCCTTGACCTCGAGGATCACGTCGCGCGCGTCGTTCTCGTCGCGCGGGATCAGCAGGCGGCGCAGCTTCTCCTCCAGCTCGGGCAGCTGTTCGGTGAGGGTTTCGACCTCTTCGGCGAAGTCCGGGTCCTCGTCGGCCATTTCCTTGGCGGCTTCCAGGTCCTCGGTGGCGCTGTGCCACTTGTTGTAGGCCTCGACGATGCCGTTCAGCTGCGCGGAGCGGCGGCCCAGCTTGCGGGCCACGCCCTGGTCGGCGTAGACGGCCGGATCGGAGAGCTTCGCCTGAATCTCGGCGTGCTCCTCAAGTAGCGACTTGACGGATTCAAACATGGGGCTGCTCTTCCTTTTTTCTACGCATCTCTGGCCAGCGGCCGCGTGGGGCCGAGTTAAATTCTATGTCTTAAGCGTCGCGGTGGTTGACGCGCCGATGGCGTCCAGCCGGCCGGGCAGGTGCCGGCCGGCTGGACGCCATGGCTTTTTGGACGCTAGTGCTTGTCCGGTGTGGTCTTGTTCACCAGCATCAGGAACTCCGCGTTGGACTGGGTGTCGCGGATCTTGCCGGTGAGCACCTCCAGCGCCTGCTGCGGGTCGATGCCCGAAAGCATGCGGCGCAGACGCCACATGATGCGCACCTCTTCGGCGCTCATCAGCTGCTCTTCGCGACGGGTCGAGGACGCGTTGACGTCGACCGCCGGGAAGATGCGCTTCTCGGCGAGCTGGCGGCTCAGGCGCAGCTCCATGTTGCCGGTGCCCTTGAACTCCTCGAAGATGACCTCGTCCATCTTGGACCCGGTCTCCACCAGCGCGGTGGCCAGGATGGTCAGCGAGCCGCCGTTCTCGATGTTGCGGGCGGCGCCGAAGAAGCGCTTTGGCGGGTACAGCGCGGCGGAGTCCACGCCGCCGGACAGGATGCGGCCCGAGGCCGGGGCGGCCAGGTTGTAGGCGCGGCCCAGGCGGGTCATCGAGTCCAGCAGCACCACGACGTCCATGCCCATCTCCACCAGGCGCTTGGCGCGCTCGATGGCCAGCTCGGCCACGGTGGTGTGGTCGTCGGCCGGGCGGTCGAAGGTCGAGGCGATGACCTCGCCCTTGACGGTGCGCTGCATGTCGGTGACTTCTTCGGGACGCTCGTCCACCAGCACCATCATCAGGTGCACCTCGGGGTTGTTGGTGGTGATGGCGTTCGCGATGGACTGCAGGATCAGCGTCTTGCCGGCCTTCGGAGGCGAGACGATCAGGCCGCGCTGGCCCTTGCCGATCGGGGCGACCAGGTCGATGACACGCGGGCCGACCAGCTTCGGGTCGGTCTCCAGGCGCAGGCGCTCGGTCGGGTACAGCGGCACCAGCTTGTTGAATTCAACTCGCTCGCGGTTGTCCTCCGGCATCTTGCCGTTCACGGAAGTCAGCTGCACCAGGGCGTTGAACTTCTGGCGCGGGTTCGGGGTCTCGCCGTCGCGCGGTGCGCGGATGGCGCCGACGATGGCGTCGCCCTTGCGCAGGTTGTACTTCTTGACCTGGCCCAGGGTGACGTAGACGTCGTTCGGGCCGGGCAGGTAGCCGGCGGTGCGGACGAACGCGTAGTTCTCCAGCACGTCCAGGATGCCGGCGATCGGCAGCAGGACGTCGTCCTCGCTCAGCTGCGGCTCGTCGTCCTCGCGGCGGCCGCGGCGGTTGCGGTTGTTCCGGTCGTTGCGGTCCTGGTTGCGGTCGTTGCGATCGTTGCGATCACGGCGGTTGCCGCGCTCGTTGCGGTCGTTGTTGCGCTCGCGACGGTTGGCGTTGCGCTCGTTGCGGTCGTTGTTGCGCTCGCGGCGATCCTCGGACTGCTCGGCCGAATCCTGCTCGGAGGACTCGGCGCGGTCGTTGCCGCGGTCGCCGCGGTCGTTGCCGCGCTCGTTGCGGTCGTTGTTGCGCTCGCGACGGTTGGCGTTGCGCTCGTTGCGGTCGTTGTTGCGCTCGCGGCGATCCTCGGACTGCTCGGCCGAATCCTGCTCGGAGGACTCGGCGCGGTCGTTGCCGCGGTCGCCGCGGTCGTTGCCGCGCTCGTTGCGGTCGTTGTTGCGCTCGCGACGGTTGGCGTTGCGCTCGTTGCGGTCGTTGTTGCGCTCGCGGCGATCCTCGGACTGCTCGGCCGAATCCTGCTCGGAGGACTCGGCGCGGTCGCCGCGGTCGTTGTTGCGCTCGCGGCGGTTGCCGCGTTCACGGCGGTTGCCGCGCTCACGGCGCTCTTCGCGCTGATCGCCGGACTTCTCCGCGTCGGCGGACTCGGCGGCGTCGGCCTCGGCCGAAGCGGCCTTCGCCTCGCCTGCGGCAGCTTCGGCGTCCTGCGCCGGTGCTTCGCTGCCCTGCTCGGCCTTGGCGGCGCGGGTGTTGCGGCGCTGGCGTGGCGCGCGCTCCTTGGCCGATGCCTGGGCGGCATCCTCGGCCGGTGCTTCCACCGCGGCTTCGGCCTGGGCCGGCGCCTCGGCGGTGTCTGCCTTGGCTGCCTCGTCCTTGGCGCCGATCTTGCCCGAATCGGTCACGCGGCGCGAGGTACGGCGGGTGCGGGCAGGCTTCTCGGCCTTTGGCTCTGCGGCTTCGGCGGCCGGTGCGGCCTCCTGGGCTGGGGCCTCGGCTGCCTGCGGCGCCTCGGCGGCGGCCTTCGGTGCACGACGGGTGCGTGCTGCCTTGGCTGGCGCTTCCTTGGCGGCAGGCGCCTGGGCAGCATCGTTCTTCGGCTCCGCGGCCTTGGCTGCTTCAGCGTCCTTCGCGGCGATCGAGCCGCCGCGCTGGTGGGAGCTGATGGCGGCAACCAGGTCGGCCTTGCGCATGCGAGATCCGCCGGTGATGCCGAGCTGCGAAGCCAGTTGCTGCAGCTGGGTCATCTTCAAAGAGGCCAGGCCCGAGCTCTTGTTCTCGGAAGTCTTGGTGTCCACGCCTTCATTCAGGCTCGTGGTTTCGGTCACGAAAGTTCCTTCTGACTAGTAGGATGGGCTGCTTGCGGCAGTCCCACTGTGCCGTAAATATGAGGTGTTGCCGCCCAGAATGGGAGGCTGTTCCAACGAAAACCCGTCCCGCCTTCAGGTATGACCGGTGATGGCGGTACACGGGGTTTGAAAAGCTGATATCTCGACGACACGACTGTGCATGGATGTGGGATATCAAGGGTGCTGCGAGCTGCAGGAAAAATCCGGAACGGCTGGACGGCTGCGACAGGCACTGTGCACCGATCGCCTCCGCTTCAGCACTCGCCATAAGGTTCATCATCGGGCTGGCGCCCGCATGATCCGGTCTGCCTTGAGTGCTACAGCACTTCTACTGTAACACCGTTGGCGGCCAGCCGCGGAAACTCAGCACGCCAGGACACCGAAGATTGTGCGGAGAACTGCTCGATGAGCTCACGCGCCTGCTGTTCCTGCTGCTCCCCGGCCACCAGCGCAAGCACCGTCGGCCCCGCCCCGGAGACCACCGCGGCCAGCTGGTTCTCGCGCAGCAGCGCGATCAGCGCGCTGCTTTCCGGCATGGAAGCCGCGCGGTAGGACTGGTGCAGGTAGTCGACGGTGCCGGCGAGCAGGTAGGCCGGGTCATTGCTCAGCGCGTGGATCAGCAGCGCGCCGGAGGCGGTGTTCGCCGCGGCTTCGGCGTGGTCGATCTGCGCCGGCAGCACCCCGCGGGCCACCTCGGTGGACAGGCCGTTGGACGGGATGGCCAGCACCGCGCGGACCTGTGCGTGCACCGGAACCAGCGCGCAGCTGAAGGTCCCGTCGGCGTTGGTCGCGGAGATGCTCAATCCGCCGTACACCGCCGGAGCCACATTGTCCGGGTGACCTTCCCACGCGGCGGCGGCCTGGAAGACCGCGTCCAGTCCCCCGCGCTCGGCGGCCGGCAGCAGCGCATCGGCCGCCGCATAGGCGGCGACGATCGCGGCGGCGGAGGAACCCATGCCGCGGGCGTGCGGGATGTTGTTGGTTGCCTGCAGCTCGATGCCGGCCGGAGCGAAGCCGCGCTGTTCCCAGTAGCGGTGCATCTCGCGGATGATCAAGTGGGATTCGTCACGCGGCAGGCTTTCGGCCCCGTCGCCGCTGATCTCCACCGTGCTGCGCTGCGCGGTGCGGATCTCCAGCCGGTCGCGGAATTCCAGCGCGAGGCCCAGCGAGTCGAACCCTGGTCCGAGGTTCGCGGTGGTGGCGGGAGGGGCGACGATCAGGTGCTGGCCCAGGGCGATCTGCTGCATGGGTTCCTTCGAGGTGTTGAGCTTGCGGTGGTTGGCGGGCGGCCGGAGCCGGAACGTGCAGCGGCCCGCCGCGGCCGCACCGGGTGCCGGTGCGGCTGCGACGGGCCGGCAGGCAGCGGGCGGCGTCTAGGACAGGCCCAGTGCGGTGGCGACTTCCACGACGTCGAAGCCGACCTTGGTCGGGGCGACGGCCGAGCCGTCGGCCTGCTTCAGGGCCCAGTCCGGGTCCTTCAGGCCGTGGCCGGTCACGGTAATCACGATCTTCTTGCCGGCTGGCACGTTGCCGGCGGCGTGGTGCTTGATCAGGCCCGCGACGCCGGCCGCGGAGCCCGGCTCCACGAAGACACCCTCGCGGGAGGAGAGCCAGCGGTGCGCGGCGAGGATTTCCTCATCGGTCACCGAGTCGATGATGCCGCCGGACTCGTCGCGCGCTTCCTCGGCCTGGGCCCAGGAGGCGGGGTTGCCGATGCGGATGGCGGTGGCGATGGTGTCCGGCTCGGTCACCGGGTGGCCCAGCACGATCGGCGCGGCGCCGGCGGCCTGGAAGCCCCACATGATCGGGGTCTTGGTGGACACCGGTGCGAGCACGGCGCCGGCCTGGTTGGTGAACTCGGAGGCGTACTCCTTGTAGCCCTTCCAGTAGGCGGTGATGTTGCCCGCGTTGCCCACCGGCAGCACATGGTAGTCCGGGGCGTCGCCCAGGAAGTCGACGACCTCGAACGCGCCGGTCTTCTGGCCCTGGATGCGGGCCGGGTTCACCGAGTTGACCAGGAACACCGGGTAGTTCTCGGACAGCTTGCGGGCGACCTCCAGGCAGTTGTCGAAGTTGCCGTCGATCTGGATGATGTCAGCACCGTGCGCGATCGCCTGGGACATCTTGCCCATGGAGATCTTGCCGTCCGGCACCAGCACCGCGCATTTCAGCCCGGCCTGGGTGGCGTAGGCCGCGGCGGAGGCGGAGGTGTTGCCGGTGGAGGCGCACACCACGGCCTTGGCGCCGGCGGCGACCGCGGCGGTCATCGCCATGGTCATGCCGCGGTCCTTGAAGGACCCGGTCGGGTTCATGCCCTCGACCTTCAGGTACACCTCGCTGCCGGTCAGCTCCGAGAGCGCCGGGGCGAAGACGAGCGGGGTGCCGCCCTCTCCGAGCGTGATGACCTTGGTGTTCTCGTCTACTGGCAGACGGTCGGCATATTCGCGGATGACTCCGCGCCACTGGTGGGCCACGTTAGTTTCCTTCAACTCGCATAACGGATGTAACAGAGTGCACCGAGTCCAGCGCCGCGACGGCGTCGACGGTGGTGCGCAGGGCCGCTTCGGTGCCCCGGTGGGTCAGGATGCGCAGCGCGGAACCCTCGCCGTCGGCATCGCTGTGCTGGCTCATGGACTCGATCGAGACGCCGTGCTCGCCGAAGACCGCGGCGATGCTCGCCAGCACGCCGGGCTGGTCCTTGACCGACAGGCCGATCCAGTAGCTGGTGGTGATCGCATCGAAGTCCAGCAGGTTCACCGGCTGGTCCGCCGAGCCGCAGGGCAGCGGGGCCCCGGCGGCCAGCTGGCGGGCCACGGCGACGACGTCGCCCATGACGGCCGAAGCGGTCGGGTTGCCGCCCGCGCCGGCACCGTAGAACATCAGGTCCCCGGCGTTTTCGGCCTCGACGAACACGGCGTTGAACGCGCCGCGCACGCTGGCCAGCGGGTGGCTGCGCTTGATCAGCGACGGGTAGACGCGCACCGAGACGCCGGCTTCGGCGTTCTGGGCGATCGCCAGCAGCTTGATGACGTAGCCGGCCTCGGCGGCGGCGGCCACGTCGGCGGCGGTCACCTGCGTGATGCCTTCGGTGTGCACCTGGTCCGAGGTGACGGTGGTGTGGAACGCCAGCGAGGCGAGGATCGCGGCCTTCGCGGCGGCGTCGTGCCCGCCCACGTCGGCGGTCGGATCGGCCTCCGCGTAGCCCAGCGCCTGGGCCTCGGCGAGCACGTCGTCGAAGGCCGCGCCGGTGGAGTCCATGGCGTCGAGGATGAAGTTCGTGGTGCCGTTGACGATGCCCATCACCTTGGTGATGTGGTCTCCGGCCAGCGAATCGGCGATCGGGCGCAGGATCGGGATGGCCCCGGCCACCGCGGCCTCGTAGCGCAGCTGTGCGCCATTCCCGGCGGCCAGTGCGTTCAGCTGCGCGCCCTGGGCGGCGATCAGCGCCTTGTTGCCGGTGATCACGCTGGCCCCGCGCTTCAGCGCCCGGGCGATGTAGTCCCCGGCCGGCTGCAGGCCGCCGAGCAGCTCGATGACCACGTCGGCCTGGTCGATCAGCGCATTCGCGTCGGTGGTGAACAGGTCCGCGGGCAGCTCCACGTCGCGCTTCGAGGCGGTGTTGCGCACGGCGATGCCGATCAGCTCCAGCTTCGCGCCGCTGCGGTCGGCCAGCGCCGCCGCGTCCTCGCGCAGGATCCGCGCGACCTGCGCGCCGACCGTGCCGCAGCCCAGCAGGGCGACCTTCAGGCTCTTTTCAGCGGTCAATTAAACTCCCATGTCGCGGGCCAACAAATCAGCTTCCGTTTCCCTGCGCACGATCAGACGGGCTTCGCCGTCGCGCACGGCTACCACCGCGGGGCGGGTGAGGTAGTTGTAGTTGCTCGACAGGGCCCAGCAGTAGGCGCCGGTCGCCGGAACGGCAAGCAGATCGCCGGCGGCAAGGTCTTCGGGCAGGTAAACGTCCTTAACGACTATGTCACCTGACTCGCAGTGTTTCCCAACTACGCGAGAAATAATTGCGTCGCTTTGCGTCATACGGCCGGCCAGCACCGCGGTGTACTGCGCGTCGTAGAGCACCGGGCGCGGGTTGTCGCTCATGCCGCCGTCCACCGAAACGTAGCGCCGCGGATGCAGCGTGCCGGCGGCGTCCTCGACCTGGACGTCCTTGCGCACCCCGGCCTCGTAGAGGGTGAAGGTCGAGGGGCCGGCGATGGCGCGGCCCGGCTCGATCGAGATGCGCGGGCAGTCCAGCTGAAGCTCGGCGCAGGTGGCGGAGACGACCTGCGCCATCTGCGCGGCCAGCTTCACCGGGGTGGAGGGGTGGTCCTCGGAGGTGTAGGCGATGCCGTAGCCGCCGCCGAGGTCCAGTTCACCCAGCTGCACGCCGTGGATCTGGCGGATCTGCGCCAGGATGCCGAGCATGGTGCGCGCGGCCATGGCGAAGCCCTCGGCCTCGAAGATCTGCGAGCCGATGTGCGCGTGCAGGCCCAGCAGGTTCACGTTCGCTGCGTCCAGGGCGCGGGCGACGGCCGCCAGCGCCGGGGAGGTGCCCGAATCGTTGGCCAGGATGGACAGGCCGAACTTCTGGTCCTCGTGGGCGGTGGCGATGGCTTCGTGGGTGGAGGCGTGCACGCCCGGGGTGATGCGCAGCATCACGTTGGCCTGCCGGCCCAGCGCGTCGGCGATGCGGATCACGCGCTCCAGTTCGTCCAGCGAGTCCACCACGATGCGGCCCACGCCGGTCTCGATGGCGCGGGTGATCTCCGCGGCGGACTTGTTGTTGCCGTGCAGCGAGAGGTTCTCCCCCGGCACGCCGGCCGCGGCGGCCACGGCCAGCTCGCCGCCGGAGCAGGTGTCCAGGCGCAGCCCCTCGGCGGTCACCCAGCGGGCGACCTCGGTGCACAAGAACGCCTTGCCGGCGTAGTACACGTCCACCCCGCCGCACAGGTCCTTGAAGGCGGCGTCGAACGCTGCCTTGAAGCCGGCGGCGCGGGCGCGGAAGTCGTTCTCGTCGAGCACGAACAGCGGGGTGCCGAATTCTTCGGCCAGCCGGGAGACGGGGATGCCCTGCACGGCCAGCTGGCCGTCGGCGCCGCGGGCCACGCCTGTGGCCCATTCGATCTCGCGCAGCGCGTTAACGTCGTTCGGGAAATTCAGCCAAGCAGGAGCCAGCGGCGATGCTGCCATAGGGTATTACATCCTCTCCGGGGCGGATACGCCCAGCAGTTCCAGGCCGTTGGCCAGGACGGTGGTGGTTGCGTCGTTGAGCCACAGGCGCGCGGAATGCACCGGCAGCACGTTCGCGTCCTCGCCGATCGGGGTGACGCGGGTGGCGGCGTACCACGAGTGGTAGGCGCCGGCGACCTGCTCCAGGTAGCGGGCGATGCGGTGCGGTTCGCGGAACTCCGCGGCGCCGGCGACCACCGAGGGGAACTGGCCCAGCACGGCCAGCAGCTCGTTTTCGGTCGGGTCGGTCAGCTCGCCGGCGTCGAAGGACTCGCGGGTGACGTTTTTCTCCGCGGCGTTGCGGGCCGCGGCCGCGGAGCGCGCGTGGGCGTACTGCACGTAGAACACCGGGTTGTCGTTGGTGTTCTTCTTCAGCTGCTCCGGGTCCAGCGCGATCGGCGAATCGGCAGGGAAGCGGCCCAGCGAATAGCGCAGCGCGTCGGCGCCCAGCCAGTCGATCAAATCGCGCAGCTCGATGATGTTGCCCGCGCGCTTGGACAGCTTCGCCCCGTTGACGCTGATCAGCTGGCCGATCAGCACCTCGATGTTCTTTTCCTTGTCGTCCCCGGCGCAGGCGGCGATGGCCTTCAGGCGGTTGACGTAGCCGTGGTGGTCGGCGCCGAGCAGGTAGATCTTCTCGGTGAAGCCGCGGTCCTTCTTGGACAGGTAGTAGGCGGCGTCGGCGGCGAAGTAGGTCGGCTCGCCGTTCGCGCGGATCAGCACGCGGTCCTTGTCGTCGCCGAAGTCGGTGGTGCGCAGCCAGACCGCGCCCTCCTTGTCGAAGATGTGGCCCTGCTCGCGCAGGCGCGCCACGGCGTCGGCCACCGCGCCGCCTTCGTGCAGCGAGGTTTCGGAGAAGAACACGTCGAAGCCGACGCCGAAGTCCGCCAGGGTCGCCTTGATGTCCGCCATCTGGGCCTTGTAGGCCAGCTCGCGGATCTGCGGCAGCGCGGCATCCTCGTCCAGGCCCTTGAGCTGCGGCGCTTCGGCTTCGACGCTGTCGGCCAGTTCCTTGATGTACTCGCCCGGGTAGCCGCCCTCGGGCACCGGCAGGCCGTGCATGCGGTTGTAGACCGAACGCGCGAACACGTTCATCTGGTTGCCGGCGTCGTTGATGTAGTACTCGCTGGTGACCTCCGCGCCGGAGGCGCGCAGCACGCGGGCGATCGCATCGCCCAGCGCGGCCCAGCGGGTATGGCCGATGTGCAGCGGGCCGGTCGGGTTCGCGGAGACGAACTCCATGTTGACCACGTGGCCGGCCAACGCGTCGTTGGTTCCGTAGGCCTTGCCGGCCTCGACGATGGTGCGGGCCAGTTCGCCGGCGGCGGCGGCGTCCAGGGTGATGTTCAGGAAGCCGGGGCCCGCGATGTCCACGGCACCGACTCCCGGTACCTCCGCCAGGCGGGCGGCCAGCAGCTGCGCGAAGTCGCGCGGGGCCATGCCGGCCTTCTTGCCCAGCTGGAGCGCGATGTTGGTCGCCCAGTCGCCGTGCTCACGGCTCTTGGGTCGCTCCACGCGCACGACGTCGGGGATGTCGACGGAGATTTCGCCGGCTGCTACGGCCTGGGTGAGGCATGCGGATATTGCTGCGGAGAGTTCTTCAGGAGTCACCCATCAAGACTACCGGTTTTTCGCGCGCGCCACGGGCATTCATGACGCCGCAGGCTGTGATCATGTAGGCAATCGGGGCAGGCGCGAGCCTCGGTGCGGATTGCGCATTTGGCGTCGCGACCTGATAGTATTTTTTCGTTGCCCAGCAACACGCCTCTGTAGCTCAGTGGATAGAGCGTCTGCCTCCGGAGCAGAAGGCCGAAGGTTCGATTCCTTTCAGGGGCACCACCGCACCGCAGGTCTCGGTTTCCACCGGGACCTGCGGTTTTTTGCATCCACCGCGCACCACCGGGTGCCGCGCCAACGGACAACGGCCCCGCCGGCGAGGAGGTTTCCTCATCCGGCGGGGCCGTTGCCCGTTCAGCCGCGCGGGCGGCTACTGCAGCATGGTGCGGTCATCGAGCTGGGCGCCCTTGATCTTCTCGAACTCGCCCAGCAGGTCCTTGACGGTCATCTGCTGCTTCTGCTCGGAATCCAGGTCCAGGATGACCTGCCCGTCGTGCATCATGATCAGGCGCGTGCCAAGTTGCAGCGCCTGCTCCATGTTGTGCGTGACCATCAGGGTCGTCAACTGGTGGCGTTCGACGATCTGGTTGGTCAGCCGCGAGACCAGCGCCGCGCGCTGCGGATCCAGCGCAGCGGTGTGCTCGTCGAGCAGCAGGATCTTCGGCTCGGAGAACGTGGCCATGAGCAGGCTCAGCGCCTGGCGCTGGCCGCCGGAGAGCAGACCGACCTTGGTCTTCAGGCGGTTTTCCAGCCCGAGCTCCAGGGACTTGAGCTCCTCGACGAACAGTTCGCGGCGCTTGGCGCCGACGCCGGGCCCCAGTCCGCGGAAGCGTCCGCGGGCGTAGGCCAGGGCCATGTTCTCCTCGATCGACATGGTCGGCGCGGTGCCGGCCATCGGGTCCTGGAAGACGCGGCCGATGTACTTGGCGCGGCGGAAGTCGGCCATCCTGGTGACGTTCTTCCCGGCGATGGTCACCGAACCGACGTCCGGATGCAGCTTGCCGGCGACCATGTTCAGCACCGTGGACTTGCCGGCGCCGTTGGACCCGATCACCGTGACGAATTCGCCGTCGCCCAGGGTCAGGTTGATGTTGCGCAGGGCCTTGCGTTCGTTCACCGTACCCGGGAAGAACGTGCGGGACAGGTTCTTGATCTCAAGCATTGGTGCGAACCTCTTCCTTGGATTCGGTAACGGCGGCAGGGGTGCGCTTGAAGGTCTTCACGATCTTCTGGAACCCCTTCCACTTCGGCAGCAGCAGGGCGACGACCACCAGCACGGCGGAGATCAGCTTCATGTCGTTGACCTCCAGGCCGGCGACCAGGGCCAGCTGGATGACCAGGCGGTAGAGCACCGCGCCGATGACGACGGCCAGCGCGGCCAGCCAGATGTAGCGCTGGGTCAGGATCGCCTGCCCGACGATGACCGAGGCCAGGCCGATCAAGATCACGCCGATGCCCATGCCGACGTCGGCGAACCCCTGGTACTGGGCGACGACGGCGCCGGAGACTCCGACCAGGCCGTTGGACAGCGCCAGTCCCAGGATCTTCTGGTTGTCGGTGCTCACGCCGAAGGAGCGGATCATTTCCTGGTTGTCGCCCGTGGCGCGCATGGCCATGCCCATCTCGGTGTGCAGGAACCAGACCACGGCCGCGACCAGCACGAGGCTGACCAGGAAGAAGATGCCGATGGAGGTCCAGGAGCCGAGGATTCCTGCGGAGCGCATCGGGCTGATGAGCGTGTCCTCGCCCAGCAGCGGCGTATTCGCCTTGCCCATGATGCGCAGGTTGATGGAATACAGCGCGATCATCGTGAGGATACCGGCCAGCAGGCCGTCGATCTTGCCCTTGGTGTGCAGCAGGCCGGTGATCGCGCCGGCGGCCATGCCGGCGAGGAAGGCCAAGAGGGTGGCGAGCCATGGGTTGACCCCGTTGACGATGCCGACCGCGGCCACGGCGGCCCCGGTGGTGAAGCTGCCGTCGACGGTCAGGTCGGGAAAGTCCAGAATGCGGAAGGTCAGGTACACCCCGAGCGCCATGATGGCGTAAATCAGCCCGAGTTCAACTGCGGTGATCATGTTCGGATCCTTGAGTTGTTAAAAAATGTGGGTAGTCGCGACGAAGGCGAGGCGGCATGGTGCGCGCCCCGCCTTCGTGCCGCAGGTTTTCTCCGGCAAACCTTAGTAGGTCTGCACGGCCTTCGCCTTCATGTCCTCGGAGAACTCGATGCCGACCTTCTTGGCTGCGCCCTCGTTCAGGTACAGCTCGACCTGGGAGATGGTCTCAACGGGCATTTCGGCCGGCTTGGCCTCGCCCTTGAGGATCTTCACGGCCATGGCGGCGGTCTGCTCGCCCAGCTTCTCGTAGTTGATGCCGTAGGTGGCGGTCGCGCCGCGCTTGACGGACTCGCCGTCGGCGGAGATGACCGGCACCTTCTTGGACTGGGCGTTCTGCAGCAGGCCTTCCAGTGCGGAAACTACCGCGTTGTCGGTCGGCACGTAGAACGCGTCGACGTCCAGCGAGCTGGCTGCCTGCTGGACCTCGCTCGGAGCGGAGATCGCGGCTTCCTTGATGGTCAGGCCCAGCTCGGCCGCGGCGTCCTTGGCCCACTGGACCTGGACTGCGGAGTTCGCTTCGCCCGAGGAGTAGACGATGCCGACGTCCTTGGCCTCCGGCGCCAGTTCCTTGAGCAGCTCCAGCTGCTCCTTGACCGGGTTCTTGTCCGAGGTGCCGGTGACGTTGGCGCCCGGGGCCTCGTTGGAGGCGACCAGCTTGGCATCCACCGGATCGGTGACGGCGGAGAAGACCACCGGGATGCTGGTGATCGCCTGGGCGGCGGCCTGGGCGGTCGGGGTGGCGATGGCCAGAACCAGGTCGACGTCGCTGTCCGAGGCGAGCTTGCCCACCATCGAGGTGTTGGTGGCCTGGTCGCCCTGGGCGTTGTTCTCGTCGTAGGAGATCTTGTCGCCGGTGTAGCCGGCGCTCTCCATGCCCTTCTTGAAGCCAGCGGCCACGGCGTCCAGCGACGGGTGGGACACGTACTGGGCGATGCCGATCTTGACCGGCTCGTCGGTCTTGGCTGCGTCGTTGCTGCCGGAGTCGTTGCTGCCGCAGGCGGTCAGGGCCAGGGCGCCGGTGGCGGCGATGGCCGCGAATTTCAAAGCCGTAAAGCGCTTCATGGAGGTTCCTTTCAAAGTTCCCAATGCGAGTGATAACCACCGATACTTCACTGGATTCCGGAGAGCCGCCAGGCTCGCTGTTGGCTCGGGAACGATCCGGACCAGGTGACGGTAATTACCCCCGATCTTACATGTGAACGACCTCACCTTGACTACAATCAACGCCGTATCGCAGACATTTGCGTGTTGAACCGGGGAAAACACCGCACAAATCCGGTCTCCAAGGCGCAATTCGCGCACTTTTTGTATTCCAGAACCCCGAGACGGCGACGATTGTCTGGACAAAATGCGAACTTGACTTGCGTTGAACGCGATTCGGATCACGTCGGCGAGCGGCCCTGAACGACCTCGCGGGGCGCGGCGGGCACGGTGGCGCGAACACGAATAGAATGGGGGCATCATGGCGCTAACCATTTCCTATCCCGAAGCCCTACCCGTCTCCGGCCGCCGCGAGGACATCCTCGAGGCCGTGGCCAACCACCAGGTGGTGGTGATCGCCGGCGAAACCGGTTCCGGCAAGACCACCCAGCTGCCCAAGATGCTCATCGAACTCGGGTTGGCCGAGAAGGGCATGATCGGCCACACCCAGCCGCGGCGCCTGGCCGCGCGCACCGTGGCCGAGCGCATCGCCGAGGAAATGGGCACCAGCATCGGCGAGGAAGTCGGCTTCCATGTGCGCTTCACCGGCGAGGTGTCGCGGCGCACCAAGCTCAAGGTGATGACCGACGGCATCCTGCTGGCAGAGATCCAGCGCGACAAGCTGCTGAAGAAGTACTCCGCGATCATCATCGACGAGGCGCACGAGCGCAGCCTGAACATCGACTTCCTGCTGGGCTACCTCAAGCAGATCATGCCCCGGCGTCCGGACCTGAGGATCATCATCACCTCCGCGACCATCGACCCGGAGCGCTTCGCGAAGCATTTCGGCACGCTGGATGCCGACGGCGAGCTGGTCCCGGCGCCGATCCTGGAGGTCTCGGGGCGTACCTTCCCGGTCGAGCTGCGCTATCGTCCGCTGGAGGCCGAGGCGGACCTGGAGGACGACGCGGACGCCGGTTCGCTGGAGGACGACCGCGACCCGCTGGATGCGGTGGCCGACGCGGTGCGCGAGCTGGCCGCGGAGGCCCCCGGCGATATCCTGATCTTCTTCTCCGGGGAGCGCGAGATCCGCGACGCGGCCGATGCGCTGCGCGCGCTGGTGGCATCGAACAAGCGGCTGCCGCGCTACGAGGTGCTGCCGCTGTTCGCCCGGCTCTCGCTGGCCGAGCAGCACCGGGTTTTCCATCCGGGCTCCGCCCCGCGCATCATCCTGGCCACCAACGTGGCCGAGACCTCGCTGACCGTGCCGGGCATCAAGTACGTGATCGACACCGGCACCGCGCGCATTTCGCGGTACTCGCACCGCACCAAGGTCCAGCGCCTGCCGATCGAACGCGTCTCGCAGGCCAGCGCCAACCAGCGCTCGGGCCGCTGCGGCCGCGTGTCGGAGGGCATCGCGATCCGCCTGTACTCGGAAGACGACTACCAGGGCCGCCCGGAGTTCACCGATCCGGAGATCCTGCGCACGAACCTGGCCAGCGTGATCCTGCAGATGATCTCCATGGGCGTGGTGGCCTCGGCCGCGGAGGTCTCCGACTTCCCGTTCGTGCAGCCGCCGGACTCGCGGGCGATCTCCGACGGCGTGAACCTGCTGCGCGAGCTCGGGGCGCTGGACGGGCAGAAGCGCGCGGGCATCACCGCGGTGGGCCGCCAGCTGGCGCAGCTGCCGCTGGATGTGCGGCTGGGCCGGATGATCGTGGAGGCCGCCGGGCGGGGCGTGGCCAAGGAGCTGATGGTGCTCGCCGCCGCGCTGAGCATCCAGGATCCGCGCGAACGCCCCAGCGAGGATACCGGCCAGCGCGAGCGCGCCGCCGAGCTGCACAAGCGCTTCGCCGACGACAAATCGGACTTCACCGCGCTGCTGAACCTGTGGGCGTATGTGCGCGAGCAGCAGAACGAACTGTCCTCCTCGGCCTTCCGCCGGTTGTGCAAGGCCGAGCACATCAACTACCTGCGGGTGCGTGAATGGCAGGACCTGTTCACGCAGCTGCGCCAGCTGGCCAAGCCCTTGGGCATCACCGTGGCCGCCGCCCCAATCGAGCCGGCGGCGAACGAGGACGCGGTGCACAAGTCGCTACTGTCCGGGCTGCTGGGGCATATCGGGCTCTACGACGAGCGCAAGCGCGACTACGTGGGCGCGCGCGGCACCCGCTTCGCGATCTTCCCCGGGTCGGGCTTGTTCAAGAAGTCCCCGACCTGGGTCATGGCCGCCGAGCTGGTGGAGACCTCGCGGCTGTGGGCGCGCACCAACGCGGTGATCGACCCGGCGTGGGTGGAGGAGCTGGCCCCGCACCTTCTCAAGCACACCTACTCGGAGCCGCACTGGTCCAAGCGCAACGGGTCGGTGATGGGCTACGAGAAGCTCACGCTCTTCGGGCTGCCGATCGTGCCGCGCCGCCAGTTCCACTACTGGCGCGTGGACAAGGCGCTGGCCCGCGAGCTGTTCATCCGCCATGCGCTGGTGGAGGGCGACTGGCGCACGCACCACAAGTTCTTCGCAAAGAACCGCGCGCTGCTGGAGGAAGTCGAGGAACTGGAAACCCGCATGCGCCGGCACGATTTGCGCATCAGCGACGAGGACCTGTTCGCGTTCTACGACGCCCGGCTGCCCGCGGACATTCTCTCCGAACGGCACTTCGACCGCTGGTGGAAGAAGGCGCGCGCCGAGGATCCGGCGCTGCTGGACTTCGACCCCGAGGCGCTGCTGGCCGCCGACGCGCAGGCGCTGGACGAGACCGCGTTCCCGACCACCTGGGCGCTGGGCGGCATCCACCTGCCGCTGAGCTACGAGTACAACCCTGCGGCCGCCGGCGGCGAAGGCGACGGCGTCACGCTGACCGTGCCGGTGGTGTTCCTCAACCAGCTGGATCCGGCGCGCTTCGCCTGGCTGATCCCGGGCCTGCGCCATGAGCTGCTCACCGCGCTGATCCGCTCCATGCCCAAGGCGATCCGCAAGAACTTCGTGCCTGCGCCCGATGTGGCGGGCAAGGCGCTGGCGATGCTGGAGGCCGACTTCGACCCGGCGGCCGACGACCTGGCCGAATCCCTGGCCCTGGTGCTGCGCCGGCTGCGCGGCATCGTCGTGGACCCGGGGGTCTTCGACTTCTCCACGCTGCCAGCGCACCTGCGCTTCGGCTTCACCGTCACCGACGCCGCCGGCAAGGTGCTGGGGCAGGGCGACGACCTGGGCAAGCTGCAGTACGAGCTGGCGGCGGCCAACCGCGCCGCGCTGGCCAGCGGGGTCAACTCCCCCGGCGCCGCGGCCCAGGGCCGCCCGGGGACACCCGGCAAGCCGGGGGCTGCTTCCAAGGCCGGGCAGGGCAACACGGCCAAGGGCCGGCAGGGCGGGAAGGCATCCCGCGGCGCGAAGCACGCCGCCGGGGCGTGGGACCAGCAGCGGCTGACGGCCTGGCCGCAGCTGGAAGCGGCCGGGGACACCCTGGGCGACCGGCTGCCCCAGAAGGTCACGACCACGGTCATGGGCCAGCAGATCACCGCGTACCCGGGCCTGCTCGCCCAGGGCGAGGGCGTGGACCTGACGGTGTTCCGCACGGCCTCCGAGCGCGACGCGGCGCACCGCACCGGCGTGATCCGGCTGCTGATGCTGCGCCTGCCGCCGGCGGCGAAGTTCGTGATCTCGCACCTGAACAACACCGAGAAGCTGGCGTTCACGCAGAACCCGCACGGCTCGATCGAGAACCTGATCAGCGACTGCACCATGGCCGCGGTGGACAAGCTGGTGCCCGAGCAGCTGCCGATGGACCGCGCGGCGTTCGAGGCGCTGTTCGAGGTGGTGCGCGCGGAGCAGATCGACACGGTGTTCGCGATCACCGCGGTGGTGGCGAAGGTGTTCGCCGCCGCCACGCGGATCTCCAAGGAGCTGAAGGGCACCCGCTCGCTGGCCATGTACCCGGCGGTCGCCGACATCCGCTCGCAGCTGGAGCAGCTGATCTACCCAGGGTTCATCGCCGCCACCGGCGCCGCGCACCTGCTGCGCCTGCCGCGCTACCTGCAGGGCATCGAGAAGCGGCTGGAGAAGCTCACCGGCGGCGCGGTCACCCGCGACGGCCAGGCGCTGGCCGTGATCCAGAAGCTGGAGGACGAGTACGACGCCGCGCTGGAGAAGGTGCCCGAGGGCGCCCGCCTGCCGGCCGGGCTGCGCGAGGTGAAGTGGATGCTGGAGGAGATGCGCATTTCGCTGTTCGCCCAGGAGCTGGGCACCGCGTATTCGGTCAGCGAGAAGCGCATCCGCAAGGCGGTCAAGGACGGGCTCGCGGCGTTGTAGCCGCACGGCCCGCGCAGGAAAAGGCCCGCCGGAGCCGACCGCGTAGGTCGGTTCCGGCGGGCCTTCGCCGTTGCCGGGCCGGCAGGGTCGGCCGGGACGAAGCCCCGGTCGGCGGACGACGCTAGCCGGCCGGGACGAAGTCCCCGTGGCCGTCGGCGCGCAGCCCGTCGCGCAGAGCCTGCGCGTTGGCGTCCATCTGCGCCGGGTCCGGGTTCACCGCGGCGTTGGCCAGGTCGAAGTCGGCCAGCGAGTTGGTCGGCCACACGTGCACGTGCAGGTGCGGGACCTCGAAGCCGGCGATCATCAGCCCGGCGCGGGCGGAGTTGAACACGCGCTTCTGGGTGCGGCCGATCTTCGTGGCGACCAGGGTCAGGTGGGCGACGAGCTCATCGGGCGCGTCGGTGAACTCGTTGATCTCCGCGCGCGGCACCACCAGGGTGTGGCCGTCGGACAGCGGGCCGATCGACAGGAAGCCGACGCACTGCGCATCGGACCAGACGAAGCGGCCGGGGATCTCGCCGTTGATGATTTTGGTGAACAGCGTACTCATGGGCTGCCTTTCTGCCCGCGGCGGCGGGCGGTTGCGGGCGCGCGGCGGCCCTCGGCGGGGCGCGCCGCGCGGAAAACTAGTGGCGGTGCTGCTCGTCGCTGGTGGCGACCGGGGCCTCGGGATGCGAGCAGTACTCGGACCAGCTGCCCGGGTAGAGCGCCAGCCGGATCCCGGCGGTGTGCGCGGCGAGCACCTGGTGGGCGGCGGTGATGCCCGAGCCGCAGTACGCGGCAGCATCGCCGGTGTCAGCGCCGAGCTTGGCGAAGTCGGCGCGCAGCACCGCGGCGGGCAGGAAGCGCGCCTGCGAGTCCAGGTTGTCGGTGGTCGGCCGGTTCCGGGCGCCCGGGATGTGGCCGGCGACCGGGTCGATCGGCTCCTCGATGCCCAGGTACCTGGCGGTGGCGCGCGAGTCGATCAGCGTGCCGCTGAAACCTGCCAGCTGGTCGAACTCGATGACCGGCATGCGCCCCCAGGACAGGGTGACCCGGCCCGGGTCGTTGGCCTGCTCCCCGGTGGCCAGCGCGGTGCCGGGCAGCGAGGAATAGGCTTCCAGTCCCCCGTCCAGCACCACCGCGTTCTCGAAGCCGGCGTGGCGCAGCAGCCACCAGGCGCGGGCGGCGGCCAGCGCGCCGGAATCGTCGTACACCACGACCTGCGAGTCCTGGTTGACTCCCCAGCGCCGGGCGGAGGCCTCGAAATCGGCCGGCAGCGGCAGCGGATGGCGGCCGGTTCCGGGGCCCGGGGCCGAGGACAGCTCGCGTTCCAGGTCGACGAAGACCGCGCCGGGGATGTGCCCGGCGGCGTAGAGCTCGCGCCCGTCGCTGCGGCCCAGCGACCAGCGCACGTCCAGCAGCACCGGGTCCGGGCCCGGAGCCTGGAGCAGCGCGGCCAGCGAGGCGGCGGAAATCAGCGGGTTCATGCGTGCCCCTCCACGGTGCCGGCGTCGGTCTGCGAAGTTTCCGCCGCGGCCAGCAGTTCGGCGGCGCGGTACTCGGTCCGCGGCTCCAGGCGCTGGTAGCTCGCCCCGTGGTGCGCAGCGATCGCGCCGAGCTGGCGGTCGAACAGCCCGGTGCCGCGGGCATTGAGCAGCCCGTCGTGGATCGGCACCCAGACCGGGGCGCCGACCGCCACCGCGAAGTCCGCGGCCTCGGCCATCTTGCCCCAGGGGCCCATCACCGGCAGCAGCAGCACGTCCGGGCGCACGCCGACCGGAACCTGGTAGCTGTCCCCGGGGTGGAAGACCTGCACCCGCCCCACGGCGGCGTCGCCCACCAGGTAGCCCACGTTGGCGACCGGGTCGATCGAATGGTGGATGGTGGCGTGCGTGCCGCCGAAGGTGCGCACCCGGATCCCGCCGACGATGAAGTCCATGCCCTCGTGCACGGTGTGCACCTGGGCGCGGCGGGCCGCGGGCAGTTCGGTGCGCAGCGCGGCGGCCAGCCCGGCCGGCGCATACACCTGGAGCACCGGGTTCGCGCCCAGCGCGGCCGCCAGGGCCTGGTGGTCGGCGTGGTCCGGGTGCTGGTGGGTGACCAGCACCGCGTTCTTGTTCTCGAACGCACCGGCCAGATCGCTGAAGGATCCCGGGTCGAGCAGCAGCGACCCGTCAACGGTGCTCAGTTCCAGGCACGAATGCCCTCTGGATGTGATACGCATGTCCTTAGCGTAGGCTCCGGCGGCGTACCGTGCCACCACCAGACACGCCCTGCGCCGCAAAGTTGGCTAAAATTGGGTTAAACCGCCGGTGGCTGGGGTCGATTCGACACCGGCAGTCCGCCGCGGCAACCACGGGATCCCACCCAGGAGAGGAATGGTGCACGGCCATGGCACAGCCCGAAACCCGGATCACCAAGCAGCGGGTCGCGGTGGAGGAGGCCCTGGAGCAGGTCGACGACTTCGCGACCGCCCAGGAACTGCACCGCTGGCTGCAGGAGGCGCAGAAGAAGGTCTCGCTGGCCACGGTCTACCGGCTGCTGCAGTCCATGTCGGACGACGGCCTGGTCGACGTGCTGCGCAGCGCCGACGGGGAGGCCCGCTTCCGCCGCTGCATCACCGAGGCGCACCACCACCACCTGATCTGCCGGGTGTGCTCCAAGACCGTGGAGGTGCTAGCCCCCTCCGTTGAGCGCTGGGCCGCGCGGATCGCGGCGGAAAACGACTTCACCGACCCAGAGCACACCGTGGAGATCTACGGCACCTGCGCCGCGTGCCGCGAAGCCGGGAACTAGCTGCCGGGGTCCCCTCGCTCAGCGCAGCGCCAGGCCGGGACCCGACAATGCGCCGGGGCGGACGGCGCGCCCGGTGAGCCGCAGCAGCAGGTCCAGGCGTGCCCCGCGCAGCTGCGGGCCGAGCCCCAGCACGAAGTTCCCGTCCTCGCTCACCAATTGCAGCCGCCGCGCCAGTTCCCTGGCCCCGCCGATGGATTGCCCGGTCCGCGCCTGGTAGCCGATGGCCAGCTCCAGCGCCCGGTGCGGGTAGCTGCGCTCCAGCCCCGCCGCGCGGCGGATGTCCTCCCCGTGCACGATCTCCTCGACCAGCCGCGAGGCAGGTGCCGCCGGAGGTCCGGAGGTGCGGCGGGCCACCGCCCGCAGCCGCTGCAGGGTCTGGCCGGGGCTCGCTCCCCGATGGGCCTCGATCCCCCGCTGGTTCAGCCGGTCGAAGTCGAAGCGGGCGGCCAGCAGGCACCGCAGGAAACCTGGCTTGGTGGTGAGCGCATTGTCCACCAGGTGCGCCGCGACATCGTGCACGCTCCAGCCCGGCAGCATCGACTCCTGCTCCCACTGCGCGCGGTCCAGGGTGCCGAGGTCCGCGATCAGCGCCTGCCGCTCGGCATGCACCAGCGGCCAGATCAGCTCGGCTGCTTTTCCACTCATGACCCGATCCTTGTGCGGATCCGCCGTTCCGTCAATGGCGGCGGCCAGCGCCCATGGCGCCCCGCACGGCCCAAGCCCCCGCCCGGCCCAAACCTGCACCCGGTCCGCTGCGACGGCTGGGGTTGCAGTGCGGAACCGGGCGGTGCACGATGCCGGGGCGGGGCGGCCGGGTCGTCGGCTAGCGCCGGGTGCGCGGCTCGGTGGCCGGGCCGCTCGGGGTGGCGCCGCCCTCGTCGGTCCAGTCATGGCCGAGTTCGTCGTTGAGCGCCGGGTCGGACACGTGGTCCGCGGACGGGCCCGCCGTGTCGTCCGGCGTGGATCCGGTCAGCACTGATTCAGGCTGCAGCGAGTCCTGCAGCGAGTCGTGCCCGGTCGCGTCGTTCATCTCATGGTCCATCTCGGTGCTCCTTTCATCGGGAGCTGCCACCGTAGCAACCGGCGCCGCCATGGTTCGAGCGCCGCGGGCAGGTTCCCAGCGAATACCCATCCGGCCGGAACCTCGGGTTAACCAACCGCGGCCCCGTCACAAGACTGACGGGGCCGCGGTTGAATCATCACTCGCACCTTTTGAGGTACCTACTACGTTACGGGCCGCGGCTATGAGCCCGCTGAGTCCGCGCCGTGCGCCAGCCCATAGTTGCGGCGCCGGGCGGGGCAGGATGCCGGGTGCGCCGGGCGGCTAAACCTGGTGGCGGCGCGGGGAGCGCACCGCCTCGATCCCCCGGCAGACCAGGTAGATCACGAAGGAAATGGTGGTGACATAGGGGCTGATCGGCAGCGAGCCGGCCAGCGCCAGCAGGATTCCGCCGACCACTGCCAGCTCGGCGAACAGCACCGAGAGGATAACGGTGAGCACCGGATTGGAGCTCACGCGCATGGCCGCGGCGGCCGGGGTGATCAGCAGCGCGAGCACCAGCAGCGCGCCGACCACCTGGATCGTCACCGCGACGGCCAGGGCCAGCACCATCATGAAGATGATCGACAGCCCTGCGGTGCGCACGCCGCGCGCATTGGCCACGACCGGGTCGGCGCTGGCGAAGGTCAGCGGCCGCCAGATCAGCGCCAGCGCCAGCACCACCACCGCGCTGAGCATCAGCATGCCGCCCAGCTGCACGTCGTCAACCGCGACGATCTGGCCGGTGAGCAGGCCGAACTTGTTGGCGCTGCGCCCCTCGTAGAGCGAGAGGAACAAGATGCCCAGGCCCAGGCCGAAGGGCATCAGCACCCCGGTGATCGAGTTGCGGTCGCGCGCCCGGGTGCCCAGCACCCCGAGGATCAGCGCCGCGATGAGCGAGCCGAAGACCGAGCCGGTGACCACGTCCACGCCGATCAGCAGGGCGAAGGCGGCACCCGCGAAGGACAGTTCCGCGATGCCGTGCACGGCGAAGGCCATGTCGCGCATCATGATGAAGATGCCGATCAGCCCGCCGACGATGCCCAGCGCGGCGCCGGCGACCAGCGAGTTGCCGACCAACGGCAGCAGCAGCGCGTAGTCCTCGAAGTTGAACGCCTTGTCGATGAAGTCTGCGAAGTCCATGTTCAGGCCTGCTTTCCGTTGGCGCCCTGCGCACCGGAGGCGGGGCCGGCGTCCTCGGCGTGGTCGTGGCCGTCGGGCGGCAGGGCGCGGTTGCCGTCGCCGCTGACCACCACGATGCGCCCGTTCACGCGCAGCACCTGCACCGGGGCGCCGTAGAGTTCGCTGAGCACCTCGGTGCGCATGACCTCGTCGACGCTGCCCAGGTGGAAGCGGCCTTCGGCGAGGTAGAGCACCCGGTCGACATAGGGCAGGATCGGGTTGATCTCGTGGGTGACGAAGATGACCGCGCTGCCGCGCTGCACGGCCTGGTGGTGGATGACCTCGCTGATGGCCTGCTGGTGGTGCAGGTCCAGGGACAGCAGCGGCTCGTCGCACAGCAGCACCTTGGGGTCCCCGGCCAGCGCCTGGGCCGCGCGCAGCCGCTGCTGCTCGCCGCCGGAGAGATCCGACACCGCCCGGTTGGCGTAGCCGCCGGCGCCGACCAGCTCCAGCAGCTCGTCGACCTTGGCGCGCACCGCACGGCGGGCCAGCCGGATGCCCGGCCTGGTGCCGTCGATGCCCAGCGCGACCAGGTCGCGGGCGCGCAGCGGCACATTGTCGCCGAAGGGCCGCTGCTGCGGGATCAGGCCCACCGAGTCCGACCCCCGGCGCACCGGGGCCCCGTCGATGAAGACCCTGCCGGCATCCAGCGCGGTGGTGCCCAGCATGGTGTTGATGAAGCTGGTTTTGCCCGAGCCGTTGGGCCCGAGCACGGCCAGGAACTCCCCCGGCTGCACCTGCAGGTCCAGGCCTTCCCAGAGGACTCTGGGGCCATAGGCCAGTCGCGCATTCTCGAAGGTGACGATCGGGGCAGGGCTCATCGGGGCGGCTTTCTAAGCAGGTGCTGCATGCGGAGTCCCCCGCCCGGGGCGCCCCTTCGGGCGCTGATTCGGGCGGGAATGAAAAACTGCGGCACCGCTGGAACGGTACCGCAGTTAATCCTACCAGTTGCGAGTCATTCGCAATACGCGGTCGGCCGAAGGCTTAATGGGCGCCCCGCCGAACCGGCGGGATCAGCCCTGGGGGTTGCTGCGCGGCGGGGCCACGCGCTTCCGGGTGGAGTCGCTGATCTCGCCCACCAGCACCTCGATGATGTCCTCCAGGAACACCACGCCCAGGGTGGCGCCCGCGTCGTCGACCACCGCGGAAAGGTGGTTGCCCTCCTGGCGCATGGTCTCCAGCGCGTCCTCGATCTCGGTGTCCTGCTTCAGCTTGCCCAGCGGGTGCAGGTCCAGGTCGCGCAGCGGGGCGGTGGAATGCGCATCGTCGATGAGCATCACGTCCTTCACGTGCCAGTAGCCCACAGGGATCTGCTCGCGGGTGATCAGCAGGCGCGAGAAGCCGGTCTTGCCGACCTTCTTCTCGAATTCGCGCGCGGTGGCGGTGCCCCATTCAAGGGTGAACAGGTCCTCCAGCGGCACCATGCAGGTCTTCGCGGTGACGCTGGAGAACTCCAGCGCCTTGGTCAGGCGCAGCGCGTCGTCCTTCTCCAGCGCGCCTTCCTCGGAGGAGGCGCGGATGATGGTGCGCACCTCGGCGGCCGTGTAGGAGCTGGCCACCTCGTCCTTTGGCTCGACGCCGAAGGCATGCAGCACCAGGTTGGCCGCGCCGTTGAGCAGCGCGGTGATCGGCTTGAGCACCTTGGACAGGCCCACCAGCGGCATGGCCAGCAGCAGCACGGCCTTGTCCGCCACGGAGACCGAGATGTTCTTCGGCACCATCTCGCCGAAGGTCACGTGCAGGAAGGTGACCACGATCAGCGCGATCAGGAAGGCGACGGTGTCCGCCGCGGCGGCGGCCAGGCCCAGCGCCATCAGCGGTTCGGCCAGCAGGTGGTGGATCGCCGGTTCGGAGATGTTCAGGATCAGCAGCGAGCAGACCGTGATGCCCAGCTGGCACACGGCCAGCATGATCGACACGTGCTCCATCGCGTACAGTGCCACCTTGGCCCGCTTGTTGCCGGCCTCGGCCAGCGGCTCGATCTGCGATCGGCGGGCGGACATGACCGCGAATTCGCCGGCGACGAAGAACGCGTTGAATCCCAGCAGGATGACCAGCCAGAGAAGTCCCATGACGTCGCTCATTCGCCCTCCTCCTGTTGCCTCGGCGCCGGTTCGAAGCGGATCTGCGCGATGCGCCGCCCGTCCAGCTCGGTGACCGTGAAGACGCCGGCCGCGGTGGAGACCTGGTCGTTCAGCTCGGCCATGCGGCCCAGCTCGGCGAGCATGTAGCCGCCGACGGTTTCGTAGGAGGCGTCATCCGGGATGACCTCGCTGCCCACGTGCTCGTTGACCTCGTCCGGGCGGTACATGCCCGGGAAGAGCCACTTGCCGTCGGGCTGGGTGACAGCTTCCTCTTCGTCCTCGTCGTGCTCGTCGGACACCTGCCCGACGATCTCCTCGACCAGGTCCTCCAGGGTGACCAGCCCGGCGGTTCCGCCGTATTCGTCCATCACGATGGCCAGCTGGTACTCGGCCTCGCGCAGCTGCTCCAGCAGCACGTCGAGGTGGATGGTCTCCGGGACGTAGAGCGCGTCGTGGGCGAATTCGCCCACCTGCAGGGCGGCGCGGCGTTCGCGCGGCACCGAGACGACGGCCTTGATGTGGCAGACGCCCTGGATCTCGTCGCTGGAGCCCTCGGTGACCGGGAAGCGGGAGAAGCCGGTGTCGGCGCTGACCGCTATCAGCTCCGACAGCGGCGCCTCGGAGTCGATGGTGGACATCGAGGTGCGCGGGGTCATCACATCCGCGGCGGTGCGCTCGGAGAATTCGATGGTGGACTGCACGAAGCGGGCGGTCTGCACATCCAGGGTGCCAAGCTGCGCCGAACGGCGCACCAGCGAGGCCAGTTCCTGCGACGAACGGGCCGCGGAGATCTCCTCCTTGGCCTCCATGCCGAAGAAGCGGTGCAGCACCGCGTTGGAGAAACCGTTGAGCACGACGATGGCCGGCTTGAAGACCGCGGTGAACACCAGGTGCGGACGGGCCAGCACCTTGCCCACGGCCATGGCCTGGGCGATCGCCAGGTTCTTGGGGACCAGTTCACCGATAAGCATCGACAGCAGCGTGGCGATCAACATGGAAACTACCACCGAGATCGTGGTGGCACTGGCGCCGGCGATGCCGACGGTTTCCAGCAGCGGGGCCAGCAGCTTGCTCAATGACGGTTCGAGCACGTAGCCGGTGAGCAGCGTGGTCAGGGTGATGCCCAGCTGGCAGCTGGACAGCTGCGTGGACAGGGAGGTCAGGCACTGCATCAGCGGCTTGGCGCCGCGTTCGCCGGCTTCGACGGCCTGTTGCACGGTGCTCTTGTCGAGTGCGACCAGCGCGAATTCCACGGCGACGAAAAAGCCGGTCCCGAGGATCAGCAGCAGGCCGAAAAGTATGTAAAGCCATTCCATGGGTGGTTATCTCCACCCGCGCAATGATTGAGGTGGTATTTCCCCGAAGCCCGTGAGGGGGCAACTAGAAGGCTCCAATGCGGAGCCGGAACTTGTCGGAGCTGGACTGACGTGGCCGGCGCTGCGCCTACGGGCGTCGGGCCGGCTAGGAGAGTGTGATTCCATAGTGCGACTCAGTCTAACTAATGGCGGGGGAATCTGCATTACTCCGCGCTTCAGGCGACCAGCGGTATCCCGGACCCGATGAACGGGTTGTCATTCGCACCACTTTCGTGAGTTTTGATACGTGCCGTGGCCAAGTGCGTAGAAAAGTTACTAGACTGGTCGGCAGGTCTAGAAATCAAAGTGAGTTCGGCGGTCACTATCACGTCCTCGTCAGACCACCGGCTCAAGCTAGAACAACGTAGAAATCAGGGAAGAGGCGTTGCACGTGCCAGAGCAAGCACACCACCGACTTACTGAAGAGTTCGGTGGAAACGAATGGCTAGTAGATGAGCTGTTCGAACAGTATCTCGTTGACAAGAACTCGGTAGACAAGAAGTGGTGGGAGATTTTCGAGTCCCTCGCTGCGGAGAAGTCGGCGCCGGCCGCACCGGCGTCGAAGCCGGCAGCCGCCGCACCACCCGCTCCAGCCGTTAAGGGCGCACCGCGCGCGGCCGCAGATGCCCGCGCCTCGGAGCCGGCACCCGCAGCCGCAGCACCTGTCAAGAAGGCCGAGCCGTCGCCGAAGACTGCTCCCATTCCAGCCCAGGCACCGAAGCCGACCCCGTCGACCGAACTGTTCGGCGAGGAGAAGCGCACCGCGTTGCGCGGCCCGATGAAGGCCATCGCGACCAACATGGACGCCAGCCTGACCGTGCCGACCGCCACCACCGTGCGCGCCGTTCCGGCCAAGGTGATGATCGACAACCGCATCGTCATCAACAACCACCTCAAGCGCGCCCGCGGCGGCAAGATCTCCTTCACCCACCTGATCGGCTTCGCCGTGATCCGTGCGCTGAAGCAGATCCCATCGATGAACGTCACCTACGACGTGATCGACAAGAAGCCGACCGCCATCCAGCCGGCGCACGTGAACTTCGGCATCGCCATCGACATGCCCAAGCCGGACGGCACCCGCATGCTGGCCGTGCCGAACATCAAGGCCGCGGAGACCCTGAGCTTCAACGAGTTCTGGACCACCTACGAAGACCTGATCAAGCGCGCCCGCGCCAACAAGCTGACCGCGGACGACTACGCCGGCACCACCGTGTCGCTGACCAACCCCGGCGGCATCGGCACCGTGCACTCGGTGCCGCGCCTGTCCAAGGGCCAGGCCGCCATCATCGGCGTCGGCGCCCTGGAATACCCGGCGGAGTTCCGCGGCTCGGCCGAGACCACCGTGGCCCGCATGGGCATCGGCAAGCACATCACCCTGACCTCCACCTACGACCACCGCGTCATCCAGGGTGCCGGTTCGGGCGAGTTCCTGAAGCTGGTGGAAAGCCTGCTGCTCGGCGAGCAGGGCTTCTACGACGAGATCTTCGAGCAGCTGCGCATCCCGTACGAGCCGGTGCGCTGGGCCGTGGACAACCAGGTCGACATCGACCTGCAGGTCAACAAGGTCGCCCGCATCCAGCACCTGATCAACTCCTACCGCGTGCGCGGCCACCTGATGGCCGACACCAACCCGCTGGAATACGTCCAGCGCAAGCACCCGGACCTGGACATCAAGTCCTACGGCCTGACCCTGTGGGATCTGGACCGCGAATGGATCTCCGGCGGCCTGGGCGGCCAGGACCGCGCCCCGCTGCGCGACATCCTGGGCATCCTGCGCGACGCCTACTGCCGCACCATCGGCACCGAGTACATGCACCTGCAGAACCCGGTCGAGCGCGAGTGGTTCCAGGCCAAGCTGGAGCGCGGCTACGCGAAGCCGACCCGCGAAGAGCAGCTGCGCATCCTGAGCAAGCTGAACTCCGCAGAGGCCTTCGAGACCTTCCTGCAGACCAAGTTCGTCGGCCAGAAGCGCTTCTCGCTGGAAGGCGGCGAATCGCTGATTCCGCTGCTGGACGCCATCATCTCCGACGCGGCCGACGACCAGTTGGACGAAGTCGCGATCGGCATGGCCCACCGCGGCCGCCTGAACGTGCTGACCAACATCGCCGGCAAGACCTATGCACAGGTCTTCCGCGAATTCGAAGGCACCGCCACCCCGGGCTCCGTCCAGGGCTCCGGCGACGTGAAGTACCACCTGGGCACCGAGGGCTCCTACACCTCGGACGCCGGCAACGAGACCAAGGTGTACCTGGCGGCCAACCCGTCGCACCTGGAAGCAGTGGACCCGGTGCTCGAGGGAATCACCCGCGCCAAGCTGGACCGCCTGGGCTCGGGCAACGCAGTGCTGCCGATCCTGGTGCACGGCGACGCCGCGTTCGCCGGCCAGGGTGTGGTCTCCGAGGTGCTGGCCATGAGCCAGCTGCCGGGCTACAAGACCGGCGGCACCGTGCACGTGATCGTGAACAACCAGATCGGCTTCACCACCGCGCCGACCTCCTCGCGTTCGTCCGTCTACGCCTCCGACGTGGCCCGCACCGTGCAGGCCCCGATCTTCCACGTCAACGGGGACGACCCGGAGGCAGTGGTGCACGTGGGCCAGCTGGCCTTCGAGTACCGCCAGAAGTTCGGCAAGGACGTCGTGATCGACCTCATGTGCTACCGCCGCCGCGGCCACAACGAGGGCGACGACCCGTCGATGACCCAGCCGATCATGTACAACCTGATCGAGGCCAAGCGCTCGACCCGCAAGCTGTACACCGAGGCCCTGGTCGGCCGCGGCGACATCACGCAGGAAGAGGCCGACAACGCACTGGCCGAGTACAAGGGCTCGCTGGAGCGCATCTTCGCCGAGACCCACGCCGCCCAGACCTCGCCGATCCCGATCATCACACCGGGCTCGACGATCAACGACCTGGAGAAGCCATTCGCCCAGGCCGCAGACGAGGGCACCATGGACGGCGCCCGCCCGTCGGCGATCTCCGCGCAGACCCTGGCCCACATCGGCGACGCCCACTCGGCGATCCCCGAGGGCTTCGTGATGCACACCAAGCTGAAGTCGCTGCTTGAGCGCCGCACCAAGATGGCCCGCGAAGGCGGCATCGACTGGGGCTTCGCCGAGCTGGCGGCCCTGGGCTCGCTGTCCATGGAAGGCGTGCCGGTCCGCCTGGCGGGCCAGGACTCGCGCCGCGGCACCTTCGTGCAGCGCCACGCGGTCTTCCACGACCGCGAGAACGACAACGAGTGGTACCCGCTGAAGAACCTGTCCGAGGACCAGGCGCAGATGTGGATCTACGACTCGCTGCTCTCCGAGTACGCGGCCCTGGGCTTCGAGTACGGCTACTCCGTGGAGCGCCCGGACGCGCTGGTCATGTGGGAGGCGCAGTTCGGCGACTTCGTCAACGGCGCCCAGACCGTGATCGACGAGTTCATCTCCTCGGCCGAGCAGAAGTGGTCGCAGTCCTCCTCGCTGGTCATGCTGCTGCCGCACGGCTACGAGGGACAGGGCCCGGACCACTCCTCGGCCCGCATCGAGCGCTTCCTGCAGCTGTGCGCGGAGAACAACATGGTCGTGGCCCAGCCGTCCACCGGCGCCAACCACTTCCACCTGCTGCGCCGCCAGGCCTACGCCCGTCCGCGCAAGCCGCTGATCGTGTTCACCCCGAAGCAGCTGCTGCGCCTGAAGGCCGCAGCCAGCGCCGTGGAGGACTTCACCAGCGGCGGCTTCCGCGAAGTGATCGGCGACGCCTCGATCACCGATGCGAACGCCGTGGACAAGGTGCTGCTGTGCTCGGGCCGCGTGTACTACGACCTGCTGGCCGCACGCACCAAGGCCGGGGACTCGAAGACCGCGATCGTCCGCGTCGAGCAGCTCTACCCGGCACCGGTCGAGCAGATCGCCGCCGAGCTGGCCAAGTACCCGAACGCGACCGCGAGCTGGGTGCAGGACGAGCCTGCGAACCAGGGCCCATGGCCGTTCTTCGGCCTGTACGTGGCACCGAACCTGGACCAGAAGATCAACCTGGTCTCGCGTCCGGCATCGGCCGCCACCTCGGCCGGCACCGCCAAGCGCCACGAGGCTGAGAACGCGGTGCTGATGCAGCAGGCCTTCGCCCGCTAGCGCCCACCCGCGCCGTCGGCGCATCCCCGACCGGCGAACCAGCGCTCCCTTTCCAGGAGCCGGGTTCGCCGGTCTAGGTGTTTAATGGGGTACGACATCCCAGAGCACGCAGTGCAACACTGATAATGTTGACAACGATCCACCCTTACCCAACGAAAGGCCGCCAAGTTGGAGTTACGCACCATCCGGATTACCGCAATCGGGGACGAACTTCTGGCAGGCCACGGCGACCCGCGCGGCCTGGGCTGGTTCGGCCGCGTCATGGCCCGCACCCAGGACCCGGCCCTGCGCCTGCAGTCGTTTGTGCTCGCCGCTCCCGCCGAGGGTTCCGAGGCGCTGGCCGAACGCTGGCTGGGCGAGGCGTCGCGCCGTTTCAGCGACCAGTTCGAGAACCGCCTGGTGATCGCGCTGTCGGACCGCGACGTCGACCTGGGCGTCAGCACCGCGCGCAGCCGCCTGAACCTGGCCAACATCCTCGATTCCGCCTCCCAGATGAACATCAAGGCGCTGCTGGTCGGCCCGGCCCCCGGGCTGGACGACGCGCGCAACGAACGCGTGGCCGAGCTGAACCGCGTGTACGCGGACGTGGCCATGCGCCGCAACCACCACTACGTGGACACCTTCGCTCCCCTGCGCAGCCACGCGCAGTGGCGCGCCGACCTGAACGCCTCCGGCGGCGTGCCGGGACAGGCCGGCTACGGCCTGATGGCGTGGCTGGTGCTGCACCGCGGCTGGTACTCCTGGCTGCAGCTGCCAGAGCCCAGCGCAGGCTAGCGGCACCGCCCGGCGCGACCCGGCGTCCGCGGGGCCCGTTAGGCTTTTGCCACCGGAATGTGAAAGACTATTAGTCGGCTCGAAACCCATCGAGCAGTTTGTAATGATCCCTCTAAGGAGTCACCATGTCGAAGCGCGCTCGTAAGCGTCGCGATCGCAAGCGTGGCGGTGCCAACCACGGCAAGCGCCCAAACAGCTAAGCGAAGCGAACAGACGAAGAACCCCGTACCACTCGAAGCATTTCGAGCGATACGGGGTTCTTTCCATGGTGGCCGGCGCGGCGCGCCGGGTGCTAGTGGCCGGATTCGATCCTGATCTGCGAGATCCGGGTGATGATGTTCGCCTTGAGCTGCTCCGGGGCATGCTCCTGGCAGCTGCGTCGCACCACCGAGCGGATGATGCACTCCAGGTCGTACTGCTCGGTGCACTCGGGGCAGTGGTCCAGATGGGCCTTGACCTCTTTCAGGTCGGCCAGCGTGAGGGCGCCGTCGAGGTACTCGTAGATGCGCACGATGCGCGCGTCGGAGCAGTCCCCCAAAGAATTGCAGTCCATCTTACTTCGTCCCTCCATCGACCTTGGCTGCGGGCTTGGCCGCCGCCTGGATTCCGCGTTCTGCGGCGTAGTCCGCCAGCAGTTCCCTCAGTTGCTTGCGTCCACGGTGCAGCCGCGACATCACCGTGCCGATCGGCACCCCGAGGATCTCCGAGGCTTCCTTGTAGCTGAAGCCCTCGACGTCGACGAAATACACCGCCAGGCGAAAATCCTCTCCAATGGACTGCAGGGCCGCCTTCACATCGGAATCCGGAAGGTGGTCCAGCGCCTCGACCTCGGCCGAGCGCAGGCCCGTGGGCGAATGCTCCATCGCCTGGGCCATCTGCCAGTCCTCCACCGTGTCCGTGCTGGTGCGCAGCGGTTCGCGCTGGCGCTTGCGGTACAGGTTGATGTAGGTGTTGGTCAGGATCCGGTACAGCCAGGCCTTCAGGTTCGTGCCGGGCTTGTACTGGTGGAAGGCCGAATACGCCTTCGTGTAGGCCTCCTGGACCAAGTCCTCGGCATCCGACGGGTTGCGCGCCATGCGCAGCGCGGCGGAATACAGCTGGTCCACGTAGACCAGGGCGTCCCGCTCGAAACGCTCGCGGCGCTGCGCCTCGGACTCGGCGCCCGCATCGGGAAGGTTCGCGTCCACACTCTCGTTAGTCATCGCCCTCGAGTCTACGCGCTGCGCGGGGTTTCCGGGCAGGGCGCGGCCCGGGCGCTGCGTGCCCTGCACTGCGCCGCCGGCGCCCGCCACGGTGCTGATGTCTTCAATCGTCGTCACACTCGGTTCAACGAACGGCGTCCAAACCTTATTCCCGCGCCGATCTCGGCTAGGATTTAAGCAGGCGGGACGGGGCGATGAACGCCCCGGCAGGCGCCAGAACATCTTGTGCTCCGACGCCGCAGCAGCCAGGCCTCACAGTTAGGATCAGCCCAATCAACACCGCACCCAGCACTGGAACCACCCCTTCGCATCCGGTCGAGCCCCTGTGGTGGCCCGCCCCCTTCGCCGCCGCGCCGCTGGACGCGACGGTCCTGGTGCCGGCTTCCAAGTCGCTGACCAACCGGTATCTGGTCCTCGCCGCCCTGGCGTCCTCCCCCTCCACGATCCACAACACCCTGATCAGCCGAGACACCGAACTGATGCTCGACGCGCTGGCGGCCTTCGGCGTCGCGCTGGAGCGCACCGTGCAGGCCGACGGCTCCACCACCGTGCACGTCGTCCCCCCGGCGCGGCTGTCCGCCGGGCCGCTTCAGGTGCAGTGCGGGCTGGCCGGCACCGTCATGCGCTTCGTCCCGGCGCTGGCCGCGGTGGCCGGCGCGCAGGCGCGCTTCGACGGCGACGCCGCCGCCCGCGTGCGCCCGATGGCCCCGGTGCTCGACGCCCTGGCCGAGCTGGGCGCCGTCTTCACCTACCACGGCACCCCGGGCATGCTGCCCTTCACCATGGACGCGCGGCAGCTGGAAGCCGGCGCCGCCGTGCAGATCGACGGGTCGGCCAGCTCCCAGTTCATCTCCGCGCTGCTGCTGGCCGGCCCGGCCCTGCCCGGCGGGCTGCGCCTGCGCGCCGCGCAGGGCCCGCTGGCCTCGCCGGACCACATCGCGATGACCGTGGCCACGCTGCGCGAGCTCGGCGCGGTGCTGGAGGTCGACGCGGACGGGCGCGGCTGGCACGTGCAGCCGCGGCCGATCGCCGGCTTCACCGTCACCGTGGAACCCGACCTGTCCAACGCCGGGCCGTTCCTGGCCGCCGCGCTGGCCACCCGCGGCGTGGTGCGCGTGCCGTTCTGGCCGGCGGCGACCACCCAGGTCGGCGGCAAGTGGGTGCAGATCCTTGCGGCCATGGGCGCCGAGGTGTCGCTGGGCGCCGATTCGGTGCTCACGGTGCGCGGCACCGGGCCGATCCGCGGGATCGACTACGCGGATGCCTCCGAGCTCGCCCCGACCCTGGCCGCGCTGTGCGCGCTGGCCGACTCCCCCAGCCGGCTGACCGGCATCGGGCACCTGCGCGGGCACGAGACCGACCGGCTGGCCGCGCTGCAGGCCGAGCTGGGCAAGGTGGGTGCGCAGGTGCAGGTGACCGGGGACGGGCTGGAGATCACCCCGGGTGCGCTGCGCCCGGCGGACCTTGACAGCTACGAGGACCACCGCATGGCCACCGCCGGAGCCCTGCTGGGCCTGGCCGTCGACGGGATCCGCGTCGCGGACATCGCCACCACCTCCAAGACCATGCCGGACTTCCCGGCGCAGTGGGCGGCGATGGCCGCCACCGCCGCCGGAGCGGCAGAGCAGGGCGCCCGCTGATGCGCTACTCCGACTACGATGAATCCTCGGTCCGCGTCCGCCCGAACAAGAAGGGCTCGCGCCCGCGCACCAAGGACCGCCCGGCCCATGAAAAGGCAGTGATCGGGCGCATCGTCACCGTGGACCGCGGCCGCTACACCGCGATCCTGGACGAGGACACGCCGGCCGAGCGCATCGTGATCGCCGCCCGCGCCCGCGAGCTGCGCCGCCAGGCCATCGTGCCCGGGGACCTGGTCGCGCTGGTCGGGGACACCTCCGGCAAGCCGGACACGCTGGCGCGGCTGGTGCGCATCGAGGAGCGCAGCACGCTGCTGCGCCGCAGCGCGGACGACACCGACGCCACCGAGCGGGTGGTCGTGGCGAACGTGGACAAGCTGGTCATCGTGGTCGCCGCGGCGAATCCGGAGCCGCGCACCGGCTTCGTGGACCGCGCGCTGGTCGCCGCCTACGACGCCGGCATCCAGCCGGTGCTCTGCGTGACCAAGGCCGACGTCGCCGACCCGGCCGAATTCCTGGCCCACTACGAGGGCCTGGAGCTGCCGGTGGTCATCTCGCGCACCACCGATGCGGAAGCCTCCGGCATCGACGCGCGCAGCGCCGACGGGGCCAGCGCCCGGCTGGACGCCGCCGCGCTGGATCAGCTGCAGGGCCTGCTCGCCGGCTGCGTCTCGGTGGTGCTGGGCCATTCGGGGGTGGGCAAGTCCACCCTGGTCAACGCGCTGACCGGCGCGCAGCGCGCCACCGGGCACGTCAACGCCGTGACCGGGCGCGGGCGGCACACCTCCTCCAACGCGCTGGCGCTGCGCCTGGGCGAGACCCCCGGCTCCTGGCTCATCGACACCCCCGGCATCCGCTCCTTCGGGCTGGGCCTGGTGGACCCGGAGAACATCCTGGCCGCCTTCGAGGACCTGGCCGAGATCGCCACCGGCTGCCCACGCGGCTGCACCCACGCCGCCGGCGAGGCCGGCTGTGCGCTGCAGGCCTGGGCCGACGACGAATCCACCGGCGCCCAGGCCGCCGCCCGGCTGGCCTCCTACCGCCGGCTGGTCACCACCGAGGAAACTACGCACGAAAAGGAGCTCGGCGCGCAGTAGCGCCGCACCACCATGGCTGAATACACCCTGCAGCAGGACCTGAAGTTCGCCCTCGCGCTGGCCGACAAGGTCGACGCGTTCACCCTGGCCCGCTACGGCGCCAACGACCTCCTGGTCGAAACCAAGCCGGACATGACCCCGGTCTCCGACGCCGACCGCGGCGCCGAGCAGCTGATCCTGGACCAGCTGGCGGAGCACCGACCCGGGGACTCCGTGCTCGGCGAGGAGTTCGGCGTGCACGGGGACTCCTCGCGCCGCTGGGTCATCGACCCGATCGACGGGACCAAGAACTTCGTGCGCCGCGTGCCGGTCTGGGCGACGCTGATCGCGCTGCTCGTCGACGACGAACCGGTGCTCGGGGTCGTTTCCTCCCCCGCGCTGGCCCGCCGCTGGCATGCGGCCACCGGGCTGGGTGCGTTCGTCACCGAGCCGGGCGCCGAGGTCGGCTCCACCGCCACCCGGCAGATCCGCGTTTCCGGGGTGAGCGAGCTGTCCGACGCGTCGCTGTCCTACGCGTCGCTGAACGGCTGGAAGGACGCCGGCAAGCTCGACGGGCTGCTGGACCTGCTCACCAGCGCCTGGCGCACCCGCGGCTACGGCGACTTCTACTCCTATGCGCTGCTGGCCGAGGGCGCGGTGGACGCCGCGTTCGAACCCGAGCTGGAGCTCTACGACATGGCCGCGCTGGTGCCGGTGGTGCGCGAGGCCGGAGGCCGTTTCACCTCCGTCGCCGGAGTCGAGGGCTGCCACGGCGGCAACGCGCTGGCCAGCAACGGCCGCCTGCACGAGGCGATCCTCCCCTACCTGAACCGCTAGCCGCCCATGCCCCGCAACCGCGATCCGCGCGCGCTGACCACCAGCGAGGAGGACTACCTCAAGGCGCTGTACCTGCTCACCGAGTGGGAGGACACGCAGGTGAGCACCGGCGCGCTGGCCGACCAGCTGGGCCTGTCCCCCGCCTCGGCGACCCCGATGGTGCAGAAGCTGGCGGCGAAGTCGCTGGTGCACCACGTGCCCCGCGGGGCGATCACGCTCAGCGAGGCCGGGCGCCGCGAGGCCCTGCGCATGGTGCGCCGCCACCGGCTGCTGGAGACCTTCCTGCGCGACGAGCTGGGCTACGGCTGGGACGAGGTGCACGACGAGGCCGAGGCGCTGGAGCACACCGTGACCGACCGCTTCATCGACGCGCTGGATGAGCGCCTGGGCCGCCCGCGGCGCGACCCGCATGGGGACGCGATCCCCGCGGCCGACGGCACCCTGCCGGCCAGCCGGGCGGTGCGCCTTGACCGCTTCACCGGCCGCACCGCGATCGTGGACCGGATCAGCGACGAGGACCCCGACTTCCTGCGCCGTGCCAAAGACCAGGGGCTGGTGCCCGGAGCGGCGATCACCCTGCCGCACCAGCTGAACTACCTGGATGCCTCGCTGGTGTGGGTGCGCCCGGCCTGAGCCCGACGCCCGGCCGGCCGCCACGGCGCCCCGGACCATGTGCAAAAATGGTGCCAGAACCCCGGCAGACAGGAGCATGCCATGACGGAGCGCCCCGGCGTGCTGCTGCTCGGCGTCTGCCCGGAGCAGGATTTGGCCGCAGCGGCCCAGGCCGCGGCGCTGGCGGAGCAGCTGGGCGCCGAACTGCACTGCGCCTGGGTCGACCCCGCCCGCTACACCGTGCAGCGGCTCGCCGACGGCACGGTGCGCTCGGCGCCCATCGACCCCGAGGTGCAGGACCAGGATGTCCAGCCGTTTCCCGAACTGCTCCGCCGGGATCTCGCAACGATTCTGGAACCGCTGGCGGTGGTCTGGCGGACCCACGCGCTGGCCGGGAACCCCAGCGCTGAGCTGGCCGCCCTGGCCGAGCGGCTCGGGGCGCGAATGATCGTGGTCGGCGCCCGCCGTCCCTCGCTGCGCACCTCGCTGCACGAACTGCTCGGCGGCTCGGTGGCGGCCCAGCTCGCCCGGTGCCAGCTGCTCCCGGTACTCGTGGTGCCCGCCGCGCAGCACCCCTGAACCGGGGAATTGCCAGAGCCGGGCGCCGCCCTGTCCCGCTATCCGCTACCGACGAACGCTGACCAATGAACCGAGACCTCCCCCAGCCGGACCCCGAAAACACCGTACGGCGCCGGGCGCACCTGCGTCCGGGCCATCTGCTGCTGGTGTTCCTCGGCGGCGCGGCCGGGACCGCGGGGCGCGAGGCCGTGAATCTGCTGCTCCCTTCGCATCAGGGCTTTCCGACCGCCACCTTCGCCGTGAACATCCTCGGCGCGCTGCTGCTCGGCCTGCTGCTCGAATCCCTGGGCCGCTTTGGCGGCAGCCCCGGCCGCGTGCGGCGGATGCGGCTGCTGCTGGGCACCGGGTTCATGGGCGGCTTCACCACCTACAGCACCCTCGCGGTGGACGGCGCGCTGCTGCTGGGCACAGGATCCGCCGGCCTCGGAGCCTTGTATGCGCTGGGCAGCATCGTGCTGGGTGCAGCGGCCAGCTGGTGCGGCATCCTGCTCGGTGCCGCTCGCACCCGCCGCAATGCGTCCGGGGAGGCCTCCCGATGACCGCCATGCTGTTTCTCGTGCTGAGCCTGTGCGGCGGCCTCGGCGCCTGTGCCCGCTACGCGCTGGACGGGCTGGTCGCCTCGCGCCTTTCCGGCGCCCTGCCGTGGGGAACGATTCTCGTCAACCTCAGCGGCTCGTTCCTGCTGGGCCTGCTCACCGGCCTGGTCGCCGGACGGCTGCTCCCCGAGTCGTGGCAGCTCGCCGTCGGAACGGGCTTCCTGGGCGGCTACACGACCTTCTCCACCGCCAGCATCGAAACGGTGCGATTGCTGCAGGCCGGCAAGCCGGCAGCCAGCGCGGTCAATGCTTTCGGCACCCTGCTCGGGGCCCTCGCGGCCGCCGGGCTCGGACTGCTGGCCGCCGCACGGCTGTAGCGTGGCCGGTCGGCCAGTTAATCAGCAGGAGCCAGGCCCGTCGGGCCTGGCTCCTGCTCTTTAGGTTCTCGTGTTGCGCGGCTCAGCGTGCGGCGCGACGTCCGCGGGCTGGCGCTGGCGACTGCGCCGGCTGGGTGCCCACAGCCACCGGCTGGGCCTGGGGCTGGGGTTTGCTGCGGTCGTGCGGCACGACGTAGCCGCCGGTGGCGAGGATCAGGATCGCGCTCACGCCGGTGAGCGCGAGCATGGCGATGGCCCAGATCTGCGACTGTTCGGTGAACGACCGGTCGATGCTCAGCCAGAGCACGTAGGCACCGATGAGGTAAATCAGGTGGATCAGCGTCAGCCTGGTGCGCAGGCGCAGCCTGACGACGGCTTTCGGCGAGAAGAACACCGACCAGAGCGCCAGCAACGGCACCACTACCACGAGGATCGCGGGGATCGTCGGCCATGGCACGTAGGCGATCGCGGCAAGTGCCGCGGCAAACAGCAAGCCGACTTCCAAAAGGAAGGCGACGGCTGCGTAGAGCGAAGAGAGGATCGGGGACACTTTCTGGGTGTTGCTCTTGCCCATCACTGACTGCCTCACTCTAATTCCGCACGTTTTCGCCCAAGAATGCTCTCGGTATCTACTCAATTCTATGTGGTAAACAGAATGCCTGCGAGCAGGCTCGCGCGAGAGGTACAGCACCACTGCTTGATTCCGGACAGCAAGAAGCCCCGGAACCGTAGTTCCGGGGCCATTGGTGGAGATGGGGAGAATTGAACTCCCGTCCGATGTAGTGTTGCCAGGTCTTCTCCGGGCGCAGTTTGCTACGGAATTTCTCTGCCCCAGCCATCACGCAAACAAGTGGCTGATCCGGGCACAGTTGCCTAAATATGTACCCGACAGCGGCAACAGCTGCCGGATACAGTGGCTATCTAAATGACGTTAGGAACAGGGGCGATAGCATCCCCTGGCTAACGGACTGTCTGGCTGCTTAGGCAGCGAGAGCGAAGTCAGTGCGCTTTGATTCGGCACTTATTGTTTTGCAAAGAGCGTTTACGAGATAACTTTGCGTCCTCGGCCCGCTTCATCTGTCGCGACTTACACCGTCGAAACCGATCATCCCCGTATTTTGTTGTCAGTTCCGGGTTTCCCCGGATGCAACCGCACCGAAGTGCGTTAACCAATCATAGCGCACCTCCCGCCGGAACCCCAACGAGAGATGCGCCACCGATTCAGCGTGGAGCCGCAGTCTGATCAGGCATGACCGCGATTGCGCTCGCGCATGGCACGCAGCGCTTCGCGGTTGTCCTGTTTCTCGCGCAGCGTCTGCCGCTTGTCGAACTCGCGCTTGCCTCGCGCGATGCCGATTTCAAGCTTTGCGCGGCCGGACTTGAAGTACAGGCTCAGCGGCACGATGGTCAAGCCAGCTTCGGAGATCTTGCGCTCGATCTTGACCAGCTCCTGGCGGTGCAGCAGGAGCTTGCGGCGGCGGCGAGCCGCATGGTTGGTCCAGGAGCCGTTGAGGTACTCCGGGATATAGCAGTTCTCGATATACAGTTCGCCGCGATAGAACTGGCCGAAGCCGTCCACCAGCGATGCCTTGCCTTCGCGCAAGGACTTCACTTCGGTGCCGGTCAGCACCATACCGGCTTCGAATGTGTCGAGAATTTCATAATCGTGGCGAGCCTTGCGGTTGCTCGCGATGACACGATCTTCCTGGTTCTTCTTGGCCATGACACTCCTTGCATGTCGCGGGCGGATTCCCGCGCACAAATATCAAGTCTAGCGTTAGAGAAGTCCCAATGGGTTCACGGCTTGGCCGTTGACGATCGTTTCGAAGTGCAGGTGGCAGCCGGTGGAGTTGCCGGTGGTGCCGACATAGCCGATAACCTGCCCCTGGGAGACCTTCTGGCCGACGCCTACGGCGATCTTGGACATGTGGTGGTAGTTCGTCGCCAGCGCCTTGCCGTTGACGACGCCGTGCGAAACGGTCACCTTGTTGCCCGAGGAACCGCCCCAGCCAGCCATCCAGACTTCGCCGTCGGCTGCTGCGGTAATCGGCGAACCGCACTGGCCGCCGAAGCCCCAGTCGATGCCGGCGTGCACGTAGCCTCCCCGGCCTCCGTAGTCGATGGTGCCGGCTGGAGTGGGACGCCAACCGAAGCTGGAGGTGATCTTGTTCCCGGCGGTCGGCTTGACCAGGCCCCAGGCGCTGGATCCTGCGGACTGCGGAGCCACCGGAGCGGCGGTTTCCTTGGGAACGTACTTCTTTTTGGTGTAGGCCTGCTTCTTGGCCTTGGCTTCCGCCGCCAATTTGGCCTGCTGGGCCTCGTAGGCGGCCTTGCGCTTGGCCTCAGCTTCGGCGGCCTTGCGCTTGCGTTCCTGCTCTTCGCGCAACAGGCGCTCCTGGCGCTCCTTGATGTCCGCCTGCACCTGCGCGTACTCGGCCTGCTGGGCCTTCAGCTTCGCTTGGATCTGCGGCTTCTTCGCTTCCAGCTGCGCACTGAGGGACTCGGTGCTGACGACCAGCGCGTCCAGTTCATCCTTGGCAGACTGCGCGGCGTTGCGGGCGGTTTCTTCCTGGGCCAGCGCTTCCTCGGCCTGGGACTTCAGCGAGGAAATTTCCTTCTCCACCGCCGCCAGCCGGACCTTGTTGTTCTCGTTGTTCGCCTTCTCCTGCGCCAAATCGTTGTAGGCGGAGTTCTGCGATTCCATGGCGCGATTGGCCATGTCGAGCCCGTCGGCCATGGCGGTCGCGGATTCCATGTTCAGGATCATGTCCAGGCCGCCGGATACGCCGCCGCGCTTGTACGCTTCGGAGGCGATCTTGGCCATGGCGTCCTCCGCCTTGTCCATCTCCGCGTTGTTCGCTGCAATCTCCGCGGCGACCTTGTCCCGGGTTCCCTGGGCGCTGATCAGCCGGTCGTTCAGGTCGGACACGGCGGCCTGGGCGTTGGCGACGCGGTTCTGCGCGTCGGCCAGCGCGGCCTGCAAGACCGGCACCTGGGCCTGCTGGTCGCGCAGCTTCTGGTCGGTTTCCTGGATGTCTGCATCCAGGAACTCCATGTCTTGCTCCAGGTTGTCGATGTTCTCCTGCACTTCAACCTTTTTGTTGTCGAGTTCATCAGCGACAACGAGTCCAGCTGGCAGTGTCAGGGCGAGAGCCATTGCTCCACCGAGGGTGGCGCGCAGGAACTTGCGCCGAACTGCGTTGGACAGCATAGGACTCCTTAAAGACGTGCAAAAAGCAGGTTGATCACGACACAAAGGTCGCGGTAAAGCTAAACCTTCAGGTAACGCTTCAACGTTACCACTGATGAAATTGTTGCCAAAACGATACCAATTATCAAGAGCACCGGTGCTATGAGCCAGACTTCCGCGGTGGAAATGAATGCCACTCCCACGTTCTCACTAGCGAGCTTGTCCTCAACGAGGAATTTCATCAGCAGCCAGAGCGTGCCGGAGGCCAGCACGCCGCCAATCACGGAGGCAATCACGCCTTCGATGATGAACGGAAGCTGAATCGTCGCCTTTGAAGCACCTACCAGGCGCATGATCGTGGTTTCCAGCCGTCGATGCATGGCCGACAGCTGGATTGTCGTTCCCGTAAGCAGCACCGCGCAGGCGATCATCACGATGGCCACGATGGCCGCCGCGGCGGAGGCGACCCGAACGAGCTGGAAGACTTTTTCCAGCAGTTCGCGCTGGTCGACCACCGAGTCGACACCGGCAACGGTAGAGAAGGCCTCGTTGATGACCTGATACTTCTCAGGATCGACCAGCGCGACGCGGAAGGACTCGGGCAGCTGGTCGGCCTTGACCTGGTCGACGAGCGAGGAGTTCTTGTACTGGTCCAGGAAGTTCTTGTAGGCGTCTTCCTTGGACTCGTAGGCGATTTCCTTGACGTACGGGGCGAGCTGCTCGGATTCGAGCATGGCCTTGATGGAGTTGCGCTGGTCATCCGTGACCGGCTTGCCTGCGCAGTTCGGCGAGGCGCTGGCATCGTCGCAGAGGTAGACTGCGACCTCCATGCGGTCGTACCAGTACCCCTTCATCTGGTTGATCTGCAGCTGCAGGAGCGCTGAAGCGCCGACGAAGGTCAGCGACACGAAGGTCACCAGCACCACCGAAACGACCATGACGACGTTTTGGCGCAGGCCCTTGACGGCTTCGCGCAGGATAAATCCGAGTCTCACTGGTCTTCGTCCTTCTTTTCGTCCATGGCTTCAAGCGGTTCACGCTCGTCGTTCGGCTCGGCGGAGGCATCGCCGAAGAGCAGCGCGCGGGATCCGTCCTGGTTCACCACGGTCGTCATCGGCGTGTACTGGCCCTGGGCTTCATCTCGCACCACGCGTCCGGAATTCAGCTCAATGACGCGGTGGCGGAATTCGCTGACCAGTTCATGGGCGTGAGTTGCCATCAGCACAGTGGTGCCGTTCTGGTTGATGCGGTCCAGCACGTTCATGACTTCGATGCTGTTCTTGCGGTCGAGGTTGCCGGTGGGCTCATCGGCCAGCAGGATGGCGGGCTTGTTCACAATCGCGCGGGCGATGCCCACGCGCTGCTGTTCGCCGCCGGAGAGTTCGGTTGGCTTGCGCCGGGCCTTGTCTTCAAGTCCGACGAGCTTCAGCGCGTCGGGGACGCGGTCGCGAATCTGTGCGCGGGAGGCGCCGATGACTTCCATGGCGAAAGCGACATTATCGAAGACGGTGCGTTCGCGCAGCAACCGGAAGTCCTGGAAGACGAAGCCGATGTTGCGGCGCAGTTTAGGCACGCGACGGCTGGGGATGCGGTTCAGGTTCTGGCCAGCCACGTAGACGGCGCCGTCGGTGGCGCGCTTTTCACGCAGGACAAGGCTGAGGAAGGTTGATTTACCGGAGCCGGATTCGCCGACAAGGAACGCGAACTCGCCGCGGTTGATCTCGATGCTCACGTCGTCCAGGGCAGCATTTTTCTGCTTGGGCTCGTAAACCATCGAGACGTTTTCGAATTTAATCATGTCTTCAATCGCCAGTTTTCGTCGGGGCGCGACCCACGAAAACCAATCTCGAGAGCAAACGTCTTCTGATGCGCCAATCAACCAAACCTTATCGGTGCGCGGCGGCCATCATGAGGGCATTCGCGGGTGTGTTGCCAGATTCATCAGCTACTAACAGCTGACACAAATTTATATTTTGGCCGCCAATTCCGGTGCTGGCAACCAGTTTTTTACTGGTTGTCCTGGCGGATCCGCGGACGGGCGCAAGGACGTGAGTTTCCTCAAACCCACGCTCCCCCGGGCCAAGGGAAGAGACCTGCGCTTCCGTTGGCCGGCGGGGCTGCGCGGCCTACTTGCTCGGGCGGCGCTGTGTGGCGCGCCAGCGGATCCCGGCGTCGATGAAGTCGTCGATTTCACCGTCGAGCACGGCGGCGGTGTTGCCGACTTCGTGCTCGGTGCGCAGGTCCTTGACCATCTGGTAGGGGTTGAGCACATAGGAACGCATCTGGTCACCCCAGGATGCCTTGACGTCGCCGGCCAGTTCCTTCTTCTGGGCGTCCTGCTCGGCCTTCTTCTGCAGCAGAATTCGCGACTGCAGCACGCGCAGGGCGGCGGCGCGGTTCTGGATCTGCGACTTTTCGTTCTGCATGGAGACCACGATGCCGGTCGGGATGTGGGTCATGCGCACCGCGGAGTCGGTGGTGTTCACGCTCTGGCCGCCGGGACCCGAGGAGCGGAAGACATCGACCTTGATTTCACTTTCCGGGATCTCGATGGAATCGGTCTGCTCGATCAGCGGGATGACTTCCACCGCGGCGAAGGACGTCTGGCGGCGGCCCTGGTTGTCGAATGGCGAGATGCGCACCAGGCGGTGGGTGCCGGCCTCGACCGAAAGGATGCCGAACGCGTAGGGAGCATCGATTTCGAAGGTAGCGGACTTCAATCCGGCTTCTTCCGCGTAGGAGGTGTCCATGACCGTCGCGCTGTAGCCGCGCTTTTCCGCCCAGCGCAGGTACATACGCAGCAGCATTTCCGCGAAGTCCGCGGCATCGACGCCGCCGGCGCCGGAACGAATGGTGACCACGGCGCCGCGGGCATCGAACTCACCATTGAGCAGGGTGACGATTTCCAGGTCGTCCAGCGACTTGCGGATGGCGAGCAGTTCCTTGTCCGCCTCCGCCAGGGTGTCCTTGTCGTCTTCCAGCTCCGCTAGTTCGACCAGGACTTCCAGGTCGTCGATGCGCGTGTGCAGCTTGGTCAGGCGATCAAGTTCCGACTGGCGATAGGAGAGCTTGCTGGTGACAATCTGCGCGCTGGCCGGATCGTCCCACAAATCCGGGGCACCGGCTTCCTCGGAGAGTACTGCGATGTCAGCCTTGATTTGATCAACATCGCTCACTTCCTCGATGGCGGCGAAGGTCGCACGGATTGAGCGGATTTCAGCGGGAAAGTCAGTATTTGCCATGGTGTTCTAAGCGTACGCCATTTGCGGTTCGGTTCCGGGTTTTGCGTCGTTAACGGCTGAGCACCGTTCGCGCGGTGGAATGCACCGTAATGGGAATCCCGGAGGGCACAATCCATCCGATGATCGGAGGGCTGACGGTGCCGGTGAGCACGATCTCAGCGCCCTGCCCTCCGGGCAACACCTGTACGGACTCGATGCCCAGATTGTCGATGCGTCCCGAGGCGCCGACATCCGCCAGATAGCGATGTGCACCCTGTTGGACTTGCTCTGCAGTGAGCTGGATGCGCGGGGCGCCGTCGTCGGCGACGAATTCGAATTCGTCCACCGCCGCCACGATGGCACCGTCCGCCATGGACAGCAGCTGCCGCGCCTTGAGATTCACCGCGCTGGCGGCGAGCACCACGGAAATGGTCAGCAGCGTGACCGCGCACAACCCGATGGCCAGCACCAGCGACTGGCCGTCCTCGCGCCCCAAGGCTTCGCGCAGGCGGCGGCTAGCCAAAACGGTCAATCCTTTGGGCAGCGGTGGCGTCCACGGCGAACGCCGATGCGGAGATGTAGTCGGAGACGAAGGGCAGCGGGACGTCCAGGCTGACGGTGACCGTCACCACCGATCCGGGGCTGAGGCATTCGCTGTTGCAGGAGATGGTGGTGTTCGAACCGCTGAATCCGAAGTTCGCGATGGCGCGATCGGCCGCTGCCTGGGCGTTGGAGCGGGCCTGCGCCGGGTTCTCCGCCACGGCGAATACCTTGGCGGCTTGGTCAGCCGCGGAGACCACCGCATAGCTGCCGCCCTCCAGCGCTGCGGCGGCCAGGACCAGGTAGATCATCGGAATCAGCAGGATCGTGGCGGCGAAGATGAACTCCACGATTGCGCTGCCGTGTTCGTCCGCGGTCGCCTCACGCCACCGGCGCAGCGGCTGGCGAGCGCAGGCCCTAGCCATAGCGCACCGCATCGGAGGTGACGCTCAGGTCCCACCCGTTGGGCAGGAAGCCGATCAGCGGCACCCGGGTGTTGACGGTGACGGTCACCAGCTGGGTGCCGCCGATGGCGGTGGTGGACACCGACACATCCTTGGCGAATCCGCCATGCAGCGATTCGGTGATGAGCGTGCGGGTCCGGCCGGCCGCGTCGGCGGGCGAGCGGTCGGCCAACGCCCCGTAGTGGGCGCCGTTGGCCGCGGCGTCGGTGAGCGTATTGCGCACGTGCAGCGCCAGGGCCAGCTGCATGATCGAGAAGGCCAGCACGATCAGCAGCGTGGTGATCATGACGAACTCCGCCACTGCGGAGCCGCGTTCCCCGTGGTCCCCCGGACCGTCGGCGAACCGGAGCTGCAGTCCCGTTCGGTTTCGCATGCCGGTCCTATCCCAGCCCGGACACCCTGTCGATGGCCTGGTTGAACAGGTCCTGCAGCCGGGGCCCGGCGATCGCCAGCAGGGCGGCCACCAACAGCGCGCTCATGAGCGTGATCATGACCCAGCAGAAGATATTCAACTACCCTATAAACATGCGAGCTTCAATTTACGCGCGTCTCAGTCAGGACAAGCGCAAGGGAACTTCAGAAGAGGGTTCTAGCGTGAAGGCTCAGGTAGAGGCCTGTACGGCCTTTATAGAGGCTAAGGGCTGGACACTGGATAAGACCTATGTTGACAACGATATAAGCGCCACAAGTGGTGCCCTACGGCCTCAGTTCGAGCAGATGCTTACTGACTCCCCCGCTAATGTGGTGGCGTTCAAGTCTGACCGCCTAAGCCGCGACGTGATGGACACTCTGAGACTCAAAGCCTCCGGCATCACTGGCTGGCTGTGCGACGGTGGAAAGCTGGACTTCTCCAGTTCTGACAGCACCATGCTTACGCTGTTCCGCTCAGTGATCGACTCTACGGAGCAAACAAAGAAATCTGAGCGCCAGAAGTTGGCTACGCAACGTGACGCTAAGGCCGGTAAGTACCGTGGCAGTATCAGGCCGTTTGGGCAGGAGCGAACTGGCGCTTGGGTTGAGCCGGAAGCTAGTGCTGTACGTGAAGCTACCGAGAAGCTGATTAGCGGTGAATGGACGTTCTTCAAGGTAGCGACTGAATGGAACGCCAGAGGACTCAAGACACCTCAGACTGGCAAGCAAGGCGGCAGGGAGTGGACTTCTGGCACGGTTAGTCAATACTTCAAGCGCCCAAGGCTCAAGGGCTACCAAGAATATGACGGCACGTTATACAAGCTGGCTGACTGGAAGCCGTTGCTAAGCGAAGAAGAGTTCGAGCATATCCAGCTCATTAGAGAGTCACGCAAGACCGGCGAGCGCGGAAAGCAAGGCTACAGGCACCAACCACACCTGTTATCAGGCTGGATTGAATGCGGCATATGCGGACGCAAACTGAATACGGCTTACCGGGGCAAGCCCAAGAACACGCGTGCCTACAGTTGCCCTACTCCTGGACACGTCACAAGAGCTGCTGAACCTATCGAGAAGATGCTTGTAAGCCGCGTTCTAGTGCCCCTCTTCTCCCCCAGCTCTCAAGAGGTGCTAAGCCCTCATGGCGCTACAGAAGCTGCTGAGCTTCGCAGGCAACAAATGACCCTTATGCAGGAGCATAGGGAATGGCTCAATGAAGCCATAGAAGCTGGACTTAGGCCGACATTGCTGGCACAAAGAGAGGCTAAACACGAGAAAGAGCTGGCAGCACTCAAGGAAAGCATTGCTGAGTTAGAAGCGGATAGTGTCTTTGCTGGAATCTCCTGGATTGAGCACGCCAGAGACATTATGGAATTTGAGCCTATTGCTTGGGAAAACTGGAACTCTTTATCGACAGAGCGCCAGAGGTTGCTGATACAGGCGTTATACAAGAATGTTCAAGTAATGCCACAAGGAATAGGCACTGGAAGGACGTTCCAGCCTAAGAACATCAAGGTTGAGATAAGCCCCTTGCTGGAAGAGCTTGAAGCAGAAGCAATGCAGTGGATGCTATTGGCCGCTTTCAGGTAACAAAAAGCACCCTACCTAAAATGGTGGGGTGCTTTCGCCTATTTAGTTAGTTCTTCCTTGGCCTTGTGTAAGGACGCAAGCATCAGAGTTACCTCTGCGCTTACTCCGGCCAGCTTTTTCCTGTCGGCTTCGTGGTCTGCCTTAAGTTCCTGAATTTCGTTCTGAGTAGTCAATTTCATTTCCTTTTCTAAAATGTTTGTATATATTTTTGGACACAAAAATTAGGCGGCAAGGTAGTAGGTCGTGCGACCTTCCTTTTCCTCACCTACAAGCCCCTGAGTCACCAACCAAGTCATAGCTTCGCGTGCCTTGGTGCGCAGGTTGCTACGGAACTGCTTGTTAACATCTGCCTTAGGGAACTTGCCAGCTTCCTGGATCTTAGGGAGTACCACAGTTTCTGCGAACTGAGCGACAGGCATATCTGCCTGCGACAGTTCTTCCTCCTGCTTATGAGCGTGGTGCGCAATGGTTGCATTGAGCTTCGCACGTCCAATAGCTTCCTTGGTCACAAAGTGATCCATGACGGTCATGCAACGGTCAAGAGTCTTGGCACTGTGGCGCATAACCTCAGCAGACAACTTCCAAATGTCCTCAGACACGAACTTCTGACCGTGCAGGATAGCCAGCAAGCTTGCTACCTTGATACGCACCAAGGACAGGTGGCCGTCGTGGTCTTCGGTGTAATCGTCAATGCGCTTTGCACGCTCTGCTTCCAACTGGTCAAGCTCATCCTTTGCGCTATCTGGGAGCATCACATAGGTAGTGGTCGGCACAAACTCTGGGAACGGATTAGTCCAGCCCAATTCGCTGACCACGTTGTTCAGTTCCCGACGCTCACGCCAGCTCAGACGCTTAGACTTGTCGCTGCTGGCACTCACCCAAACGAAACGCTGAGGCAATCCGCTCTGCTGGTGCTCCAGAAGTGCGCCAGCGTTGCGGGGCTGAACGTCAACATCGAAAACGCAGCGGTAGCTACCATCAGCAATCGACACGTTAGCCTTGCCACCAACAGTGTTATTGCTCAGTTCCGCACCCATGAAGATCGACAGCAAACGCGGGAAGATCGTGGAGCCGGAACGGTTAGCCTTGGTAGCAAAATCGGTGATTTCATCACTTCGCACAAACACAGATGACTTAGCGGTGAAGGTCTTACCCTCCTGCTCGTTCTCAGTGTCCTCCTCCAGCGCCTGAGCGTCGGAGATGAGCTTCAACAGCGCTTCGCCTGAACCCACGTCCTGAATGTTCAAGCTATCCAGGTTCATAGCCTTACGGCCTACACGGTAGGCTTCGCCCTTACCGTCGCCCGAGTTGCCAACGCTTGCCAAGAAGAAGTTCAAGCTAGCGCCACTGCCTCGCAGGTCTGGGTCAGTCAAAACGTTGTGGTGAGTATCTGCGCTGGTCATTGCAAGGCTGTGTCCGAGCACTGCCCATGGGGAAGTATTCGACCCCTTGGCCAGCTTCTCAATCTTGCTCAGCATCTCGGTAGAAGCGAAGAAAGCACTCTCGCGCTCTTCCTCCAACTCATCTGCGTAGGCGTACTGAGGCTCAAGCACGTTCAGCTTCTGGTCAAGCTTGTTGCTTCCTCGTCCGCTTTCATTCGCGTCCAAGTCCTCAACCAACGGGTGAGTAAGGTAGTTGGCCTGCAACTCTTCGCGCTCAGTCTCGGTATCCGCATGGCACATCAGGTGGGCGGTGTACCAAGCCAGTTCCGACGCAGCGTCATCCCAGCTATGAGCGCCATTCTGGGCTTCGTAGAGGGCGTTAGCGTGCTTCATGGCCTCGTTGTAAGCCAGTACAGCGGCACCCTTGTAGGTCAGGACAGCAGAACCGTCATCTGCGAACTTGTCCTTGGCAGGCTTAGCCTTAGCATCCTCAATAATCCACTGTGGCGCTTCTGGAATCTCACCTTCAAAAGGCATCTGGGTGTATGGCTTACCCTCGTAGGAGCCTTCAAACACGATGTAGCCACGGCCAGCAGCTCGAATATCCAGACCCGGCTGAAAATCAGTCTTATTGGACATTGCTACGTCTGCTGGAAGCTTGAACCAATGGTGCTGACCGCCACGGGCAGTCTTTGCAGTCCAAGTGGCTGGCAGTGTTGGGCGGTTGTTCGCAATCCAGTCAATGCCGTTCTTGTCTTCCTTCACGTCAAGGTCAAGCACAAAGTAGCCAGCCTTTGGCATGGCTCCAATATCCATACCCTTTGCTACCCATTCCTGGATAGTCTTTACGTCATCAGTAGCGATTGCCTGCCAATTCTTTACTGCTGGTCGCTTGGTGCCAGCGGAGATTGGGAAGTACAGGGCAATGTTTGGCAAATTCTTCAATTTAGTTCCTTATTAGTCGATTAAACAATGTAGCCCTTCGTGGCTACATATCTAAGCGTAGCACATAAATCCAAATCATCTTTTTGGGCATTGAAATTAAGGATTATTTTAATTATTTTCTGCTTGTGTAAGAAATTAATAATAATAGCTGACACGTCAACTAAGCTAAATAAGTGTGGCTCGCGCCACTGGCTTAGGAGGGTTTAGAGGTGTACATTTGACTGAGAGTTGGACACGTCCAGATGTGGATTTTAGGGGTGTACACGTCTAATTTTCAGTCTGACTAGGCAAAAGGTTGAAAAGTGGACATGTGGACATGTGGACATGGGTGTAGGCGTAAATGTATAAAAATCCACCTACACGAGAAGTGGTATACATATAAGCAAATTTTTATTATTTTTTAATATATATAGGCCTTTTTAGGTGTGTGTGAGGGGTTTTGGGTATGTCCACATGTCCATGTCCACCTCTGACGTGATTTCTAGAACTGTGCTAGAATTAGAAGTACAAGGTCTAGTCAACCTTGTGTCGATTAAACAAGCGAAAAAGCCCCTATCTTGAGATAGGGGCTTTTCTCGTACCGCTAGTTAACGCGAATGTCTTGAAGCGACCAAGTGCCGCTACTTTCCGAGAAAGAAAGCTCGCAGGTGAACCTGTTTCTCATCGACGCACCAAATGAGTTCTGAGCATCAACATCCATATAAACCGTATGCGTGGCAGAACCTTCAAAGTAGTTCTTATTGCTGAACTTTGCCGTCGAGGGTGCTTTCAATTGAGACTTGATAGCCGTTTCACACCTATCGAAAGCCCCGTACTTGTTGGGACTCTTAGTATCGCCTGATCCGCAACTACCGAACACGAAAAGCGAGCCAACCAGTACCAAGGCCAGCAAGCCGCTACAACCGCCAATGCAGCCCTTTGAAGATTCAGCCAAAACAACTCCCCCTAATGAATGTTTAATCCTCTGAAGCCTAAGCCTCCGTTCGGCATTTTCCTAATCTATTACTCACTTGCCGCTAAAATAGATGTATAGCGTAAATGTTGGTCGCATTTATGGCTCCTTGTAAGTGGTTGAGCGTTCCTTCCTTCCGCTCCCACATAGCAAGCCCCTAACACTGTTTTCTTCCTTTCTCAGTGTTGGGGGCTTTTGCTTTGCCTAAGGGTGTTTTATCAAAGCAATACTGAGGTAAAACGCAGCTATAGGTATCTAGAGGGGTAATTGTGCCTCCAGGAAAAGCTAGTTCGAGTTTTGCAAGCAGTGCTTAGGCAAAAGCAATTACCACACTGGCGCTCTGGTGTCAAGGGGTAATTCAAAAAAGTGTGCTACACTGGTAGTAGAGAGTTATTCAAGGGAATGGCCTAACTTAATTAATCCATCGTTTAGATTAGAGCAAAAGGAAGAAACCAATGAGTTTTGAAGTAAAAGAACTGACTGAAGAGCGCAAAGCCGAGCTAATGGCGCGTATTGAGAAGAATATGGCCGACCGTGACGGCTCTGACTGGTACTACAACTAGGCCGGAATGCGACGAATGAAATACGACTCCACCGAATTTACCTCTGTAACTATCTGCTGGTGCGATGCACGATTCCTGGGCTTCGGAGCTAACGGACTGAAATCAGCACTAGACCAGATGTGGTGGCACGCAGAGCACTCAGAGTGCATGGATATTCCCAAGCGAGGAAACATGAAAAAGATTTACAAGAAAGAAGGCATTGCATTGCCAGAGTTTGCAGACATGGCTACTGAAGACCGTGGCAAGCGAGAGACTGCCAAGCAGCCGCACCGTACCCGTATCCGCCTCAAGCACCCTACCGAGGGACGTGGAGAGGTTATCCAGCCCTTTGGCGCTAATGCTCGTGCCTACGGGCAGGTAGGGCTTGACGGCCACAACGGCCTTGATTACGGAGTGCCTAGCGGTACTCCTGTAGTAGCAGCCTATGACGGTGAAGTGCGATTCCAGGGACAGGGCGTAGATGAAGTGCTTATGGGTGCATCAGCCGGCCTATGTGTGGTTCTGCATCACCGTGACGGGCAGGCACGCTTCCTTACTGGATATGCCCACCTATCCCGCGTGTATGTCAAGGAAGGTGCCAAGGTCAAGAAGGGGGACGTTATCGCCCTCTCTGGCGCTAGTGGCATGACTACCGGCGACCACCTGCATTTCGAGTTGATCCCCATGGGAACTGTAGGACATATGGAGCTGGATAACGGATACCTAGGCCGTGTTGACCCAGCACCCTACTTCGATAAGGAGGGGGCACTGTTCCCACTACAGGGGGATGTAGCCAGAAACAAGGGGGGTGCTTCCTGAGTTATGGGGGCTATGTCAGGGAAACAGGGGGGTATGTAATGCAGGGGGTACAACTCCTAGGACAGGGGCACTTAGTCCGAGTTATGCAAGCAATATCAGGGAAACTCGATGACTGAGTGGACTACAGCGGACTACCACCGCTACAAGGATCAGGTAGTCAGTGCATATGGCTGGTTGTGTCACCTGTGTAGAAAGCCAATCGACCCACAGATGAAAGGCAAGCAGGGTCTGTCACTCGATCATGTGTTGCCTCGATCACAAGGTGGACAGAACACAATAGAGAACCTTCGACCATCACACCTGCTGTGCAACTCCCGTAGAGGAGATAGACCGATCGAAGAGTATCTGCTGACAGAACAAGACAAAACCGACTGGTTTTTTGGTTTGGCTTCCTGAGCTAAGCACCCCGCGCTCCAGATTCATTTTTTCTAAGACCTATTTTAGTTGACAAAGTGCAACTACCTACCCAAAAGGACATAATTTGCTAATCGAATCAGCCCAGAAAACGGTACAGAAACTCACCGATCTACAGCTATTGACAGAGAAAGACGCGCTAACCGTGGCTCTCATTGAAGAACTATGCAACGCATGGCCTAAGTGCGAGAACGCCAGCCAGCAAGCAAGCATTGCACGCGAGCTTCGGCAGCTCATTCAAAACTTGCCTCAGCCAGAAGCACAGCCAAGCGGCTCAGCACAGCTCCTAGGAGACATTGCCAATGCTTGAGCTATTCAAAACCTATTCAGAGGCCGTCAACGCAATGTTGGCGGCCTTTGCCGTTAACGAGGACAAATGCTAGAAGAAGACTTTTTCGAGAACCTGGGCAAGGCACAGCCCTTGTACGCCACCAAGCCCACTCCTGGCGCTGAAAATGAACTCAAGGCGCTAGAAATGACCGCCAAAATGCAAGGCAGGCCACTTATGCCTTGGCAGAGACTCGTAGGACGCGTTGCAACAGAGAAAGACAGTTTCGGTAACTACAAATACAAGATTGTGGTTATCACCGTTCCGCGCCAGTCTGGCAAGACAACTATTGTCATGTCTCTGGACACCATGCGCGGTATCAAGTACCCCGGTTCTAAGGCGTTCTACACTGCCCAGAGCGGCAAGGATGCGCGAGAACGACTCTTTGACCTTGCAGACAACCTACAAGCAAGCCCAATCGGAAATGAAGTTATCGTTCACCGAGCTGCTGGCGCTCCTAGAATCACTTTGCCGACCGGCTCACGTATCCACTCATTCAGCCCTACGCCTGAGAGTTTGCACGGCTACACGCCACGCACAGTAACGCTGGATGAGATTTTCGCCTTTGATATTGCCGAGGGAAACCTCCTGCTTGGTGCTGTAACTCCTGCACAGCAGACCGTGCGTGACCGGCAACTTATCATGACCTCTACTGCTGGCACGTCTGACAGCACGTTCCTAGCTGATTGGGTTGAGCGGGGCAGGCAGGCTACCCAGGAAGCAGACACGCAGATTGCGTACTTTGAATGGTCACTTGCAGACGGCCTAGACCCGTTCGACCCGGCTAACTGGGACTTCCACCCCGGCTTACAGGGTGGCTTGATTGAGAAGGCCGACATTGCAGCAGCAGCGGAGAGTATGAGCCGTGGTGAGTTCATTCGAGCCTTTATGAACCGTCCGACTATTCAGAAGTCAGATGCAGTGTTCGATATGAAGGCTTGGGCAGAGCTTAAGGCAGAACTCAGTGAGCCTCTACGCCGAGAAGTGGCTATCGGCTTTGAAGTGAACGCTGACCGTTCCCGAGCAGCGATTGTGGCGGCATGGAAGAACGGTAACAGCGGAGAAATTCACCATAAGGTCATTCGCAACGGTTCTGGAATCAACTGGCTGGCACCAACACTGGAACAACTAGCTGAATACCGCCCTATGGCCATTGGCGCTGACAGGTACGCACAGAACAACGCGCTGGTCAGTGAACTAAGCGACGAACTGCAAAAGGAAGTCGTAACCCTGACTCCTGAACACATCAAAACCGCCTGTGTTGCTTACAAGGGACGGATTGAAGACGGCACAGTGAAGCATACGGGCGACGGAGCACTAACAAGGGCAGTTTCAGAAGCAATGTCACGGCCAATGGGCGAAGGATGGGTACTTTCACACAACTCTCCCCCAGAGGTTGTAGCGGCAGTAGTTGCAGTACGACTCTTGGCGCTATCCAAGGAAGAAAGCCAACCGCTAATTGCCTTCTAATTAAATAGAAATAAGAATCCCATTGAATTACCGAGTTCTCGCTAAAATATATAGAGAACAAACAAAGGAATTCAATGGGATTTTTCGATTTTTGGAAAACCTCAGAAGTTGAAAGTCCATGGGCAGATAACAGTCATCTGGAAACAATGACTTTGGCCGACCTTTACGGCCTAACTCCCGACCAAATGCCAGTCAACCGAACCTCAGCAATGAGTATTCCAAGCTTGGCAAAGGGTCGTAACCTTATCTGTTCTAGTGTTGCACGGCTTCCGCTGGTAGCACGTAGGGACAATGGGCTTCTGAGTCCGCAGCCAATGCTGCTAAACCAGTTGCAAACTGGCGTACCGAACATTACAACTTTGTCTTGGGCAGTAGATGCAATGATCTTCTACGGGCGTGCATGGTTCATCATTGAATCAAGGCTGAACAATGGACAGCCAAGCGCTTTACGGTGGGTTCCAGAGAATAAGGCCGATGTTGAAAATGGCCGACTGGTAAAGGCTTTCGATAAGCCGGTTAAACCCGCAGACTCGATCCGAATAGATGCCATTCACGAGGGCATCATTTCTTTTGGCAAAAATGCAATTCGAGAAGCCACTCTCCTAGAGAAGCTGGCAGCAGAAGTGGGTAGTAACCCTATCCCACACACTGTGCTTAAGCAGAAGGAAGGCGCTGACCTTACTAAGAGTGAGCGTGACGAACTTCTAGCGCACTGGCGCTCAGCTCGTAGCAAGCAGGGCGGTTCCGTTGCCTACCTGAACAAGGCTGTTGAGGCCGAATTCCAAGGACAGCCAGCAGAAAACCTGCTGATTGACGGACGTAACCAGTCTTCCCTGCAAATGGCGCGCTTGCTCTCCCTCCCAGCTTGGGCTGTAGATGCAAACGTGAAGGGACAGTCCCTTAGCTACTCGAATATGGCAAGCCGTAACCGTGAATTGCTCGATGCAATTAACCCTTACATGGAAGCCATTGAGCAGACGCTCAGCATGTGGTTCCCCTACGGCACCAAGATTGAATTCGATTCTTCTGAACTGCTCCAGGATGACACCAAAACCCAGTACGAATACTTGGGTTCTGCTATTCAGTCTGGCCTGCTTACTGAGGATGAAGCCCGTAAAAAGATCAACCTAGAGCCTAAGCCTGAATTTGAACAGGAACAGGAAAAGAATGACGAACAACCTTAGCATTTTCGGTTCTCTTGTAGAGGCTGAGGAAAACACGCGTGAATTGAAGTTCAAGCTTCTCCCTTTCGGAGAACCTGGACGCACCAACCTTGGTGAGATTCATGCAGACAAGGGTGTTATTGAGATTCCAGAAGCAGAAACTCTGGAACTCAATGAAGAGCACGACTACACCCGGCCTATTGGCAAGTTCAGCTCTGTAGAAGAGCGTGAAGACGGCATTTATGCCGCTGTGAACATCGTAGAGACTACGGCAGGTAATGACGCGCTGAAACTGGCGCGTGCAGGACTCCGTACAGGCATTTCTGTTGAGATTGCCGACCCAATTATCGAGAACGGACAGCTTACCGCTGGCCGACTCACTGGCGCAGGTCTGGTTGTACGACCTGCTTTTGACAATGCGCGTCTTGTAGAAGCCGCTAAAAACGAAACTGAGGAAGTTACCCCTATGGAAAACAACGAAACTTTTGTCCAGCCAGAGCCTTTGACTGCTGGCGCTGACCGTGTAGAGCTTGGCGCTCTGACCTTCAACGCTGCTAAGTCCGGTGCCTCTGTGCAGGCAGCTCTGGCAGACCAGTTGCCTTCGGATGACACTGGCAAGGTCTACATTCGTGACCAGGAGATTGGCGAGCTGTGGGAAGCTCGCAAGGTCAACCGTCCAGTCATCGAGAAGATTGGCGTGAAGCCACTGAACTCGCTGTTCGTTACCGGTCACAAGAAGGCTCGTACTTTCGAGGTTGCCGATTGGGCAGGCTCCAAGGTTGAGCTGCCTACCGGCAAGTTCACCACCTCGCGCGAGAACTGGCAGGCAAAGTCCAAGGCCGTTGCTGTTGACGTTGCTATGGAACTGGTTGAGTTCGGTTCTGAAGACGTTATCTCGGAGCTGTACGAGCAGGCTATGGACAGCTACATCGAGCAGACCGAATCCGAAATGATTGCCTCGCTGGTTGCTGGCGGTACTCAGATTCCAGCCGGTGCAGCAGATGACGCTATCTCGGTCATCAACAAGGCAGCTGACACCCTTGGTGCTATCGGTGCCAACATGAGCATTGTTGCTTGTGCTCCAGACGTGTTCGCTACCCTGCGTGGTATCAAGGCCGTAGACGCTCCGTGGTGGCTGGCAAAGCAGGGTTCGGTGAACCTTGCTAACGGTTCGGCTGATCTGGGTTCTGGCGTTGTCCTGACCTCTAACCCTGAGCTGGCAGCAGGCACTGTGGTTGTCGCTGACCACCGTGCAGTTGATTACCGCGAGTCCCGAGACTTCCGCTACAAGGCACTTGACCTGCCTCGTGGTGGCGTGGACATTTCGCTTATCAAGTTCAATGCCGAGAAGATCACCGATAACGGTGCTGTTCTGGTGTTCACTGGCGTTGGTGTTGAAGCCTAACCATGGTTACTGCGCAGCAAGTTATTGATTGGTTGGAGCTACGCACGGTATCTACCGATGACGCTCACCTAACGCTGATCGTACCTGCTGTAAACGCCTATGTAGATGCTCTGCCCTCCATTGATCGTGTGACCGATACAGAAGGTAACACCCAGTGGGCAGGCACTACACACCTTGGCGCTGTCATGCTGGCAAGTCGGCTTTACCGCCGTAAGAACTCCCCACATGGCATTGAGTCTGTAGGCGATATGAGCACTTACGTCTCTCGCTACGACTCAGACATTAGCCGTCTGCTGAACATCGACACCTTTAGAAAGCCTCTGGTGGGCTAATGCTCTACGGTGACGCTCTTCAAGAGATTGCAGACACGCTAAGTGCAGCAGGAGTGAACGCCACGGTAGAGCCTGACCGTTTGGAAGTACCTGGAGCACTGGTAAACCCCGGTGTTATCGAGTTCGACCATTTGGACAAGGAAACCTACAGCGCCACCGTCGAAGTCTACTTAGTTACTTCTGACCGTGGCGCTGTGGAATCTCTCAATGACCTCCAGCACCTACTAGCCAAGACAAAGGCTGTTTACGGCTTCAGTACAGCTACTCCGGCCACTCTATCGGCCTCAAATCATTCTCCAGACGGGTTGCCAGCACTCTTGCTGGAACTACCCGTAACCATTACCCCGTAAGGATTTAAGAAAATGGCAGTTGAAACCATTACCGTTGGCGCTGGTCAGTTGACCATTGGCGCTGAAGATGCACTCACTAACTTCTCCTCGCAGACTACCTCTGTGAAGCTCGTTCCAGACGTAGACCAGGATGACGCAATCAAGGTTCTGTCTGGTGAGTCTGTTGCAGGCGACCGTACCGAATCGTTCACCCTTGAAGGTTCGATCCTCCAGGACTTCGGCTCTGCCGATGCTAAGACTGAGTGGCTGTTTACCCACCGTGGAGAAACCCACGCTTTCGAGTTCGTACCGAATACTGCCAAGGGCAAGAAGATCACTGGTTCGCTGGTTGTCGAAGCCGTGGAAATCGGTGGCGACGTGGGCACCAAGCCAACCTCTGACTTTGAGTTCATGGTGGTTGGCGAACCTGTTATCGCAGCTATCGCTGGCTAGTCATGGCTGAAAACCTACGCATTGAGGGAGGGCGCGAGCTACGACGCACCTTGAAAAAGGCAGGTCTAGATATGAAAGACCTAACCGCTGTCAACCGTGCAGCAGCTAACGTTGTCCTCCCTCGTGCTAAGGCATCTACACCAATCGGGCCTCCTAAGAACGGCCACATGAAAAGCACTGTACGCGCTGGCGCTACACAGCGTGCAGGCATCATCCGCGTAGGCAACAAGGGCAAACCCTATCCCGGTGCAATTCACTGGGGCTGGCCTACTCGTGGAATTAAAGCGCAGCCGTGGCTTACAAGCGCGGCAAAAGATACTGAAAATACTTGGATCAATCTTTATTGGGAAAAGCTCAATAAAGTTATTAGCTCTGTAAAGGGAGATTAACAAAATGGCTGAGAAGCTTAACTTTACCGTCGAATACAACGGCAACATTGAAAACGTAACCGCTATCTATGCAGACCTCGTGAAGTACGACATTCTGCGTGCTCGTAATAACTTCCCTAAGCGTGAAGAGTCTGACTTCCTGTTCATGGCGCTCGTAGCTTACGCAGCACTTATCCGCGTAGGCAAGCTTACCCAGGGCACCAAGGTTGAAGACTTCCTGAACTCCCTTGAGGGCATTACCCCTGAGGATGACGCAGAAGAGGCTGAGGCCGACTTTCAGCCTGACGGAACCGAGTAAAGCTCTCATTGCCATTTCCTACAAAACAGGCATTCCTTTCCAGAGCCTAGTAGACCTAGAACAACCGTTCATTGATTACTACCTAGAACTAATGGAGATGGAAGCCAAGGCAAACAATTAGGTGGAATTAAATGGCGAATAAATCCGCAATTCTTAGTGTCAAGCTAGTCTCTGACGCTAAGAAGTTCGGTGATGGATTCCAGAAGGCAGAGTCCAAGCTTTCCAAGTTCCAAAAGGGCGTAGAGAAGATGACTCTCCCCGCTGCTGGAATCCTCACCGGACTAACCGCGATTGGTAAAAAGACTTTTGATCTAGCATCAGAAGCAGAACAGAACTTTGGCGCTGTTGACGCAGTGTTCAAGGATCACGCAAACACCGTTCACAACATGGCTAAGACCACTGCCAAGGACATTGGCGTAAGTGGCTCAGACTATGAAAAGTATTCGGTTCTCATTGGCTCTCAGCTCAAGAACTTGGGCACACCAATGGATCAGCTTGCAGGTAAGACTGACTCGCTGGTGCGTATGGGTGCAGACTTTGCCGCTCAGTTCGGTGGCTCCAATGTGGAAGCTATTGAGGCTATCTCCTCCGCTCTCAAGGGCGAAATGGATCCCATTGAGCGTTACGGTATCAGTCTTAATCAGGCAGCTATCAAGGCCAAAATGGCTGAGATGGGCATGGGCAAGCTGACCGGCAAGGCTGAGTCTCAGGGTAAGGCAATGGCTATCATGGCCTTGCTGAATGAGCAGGGCGCAGACGCACTGGGTGCTAACGCTCGTGAAGCAGGCACTGCCGCTGGTGCTCTAGCTCGCTTCCAGGCACAGACCGCAGACGCTGGAGCCAAGCTTGGTACGGCACTACTGCCTTTGGTTGTCTCTGCCGCAGATGCTCTGTCGGGCTTTGCTAACTGGGTAGGCGAAAACACTGGCCTTGTTCAAGGCTTGGCTGTGGGCATCGGTGGCTTGGCAGCTTCGGTACTGGCTATCAATGGTGCGTTCAAGGCTTATTCAGCAGCAATGGCTGTGGCTAAGGGTGCAACCGTAGCCTTCAAGAGCGCCATGGCTGTTGGCACAGCGTTCTCTAGTTTCCGAGCTGGCTTCTCCAGTGCCACTGCTGCTGCTTCTACGTTCACTGGACGTATGGGCACTGTTGGTGGAGCTGTGCGAAGCGCTATGACTGCCGTAGGCGCAGGCACTAAGGCTCTCGTAGTCAACACTGCTGCTTGGGTGAAGAACGCTGCTGTTCAGGCGGCAGCAATGGTCAAGATGGTTGCTCTCAAGGTCGCACAGGGCGCAGCAACTGCCGCTCAATGGCTTTGGAACGCAGCTATGACCGCTAACCCTATTGGCCTGATAATCGCTGCTGTGGCGGCACTCGTGGCTGTCATTGTCCTTGTGGCGACTAAGACCACGTTCTTCCAAGATACGTGGAAGAAAATGACTGCTTTTGTCAAGGTTGCTTGGCAGGTATTCATTAACTTCTTCAAGTCTGTAACCAATGCAGCTATCTCGATTGTTACCGGCATTATCAACCGTATTCGCGGTGTGTTCACTGCCGTAGTGAACTTCGCTAAGGCTGTTTGGAATGCAGGCTGGGCAGTTATCAAGAGCGTTGTCCAGCGAGTTATCGCCGTGGTGCGTAGCCACATTCAGAAGGTGTCTGCTGTAGTCCGGGCGGTAATCAACACCGTAAAGGCCGTGTGGCGTGCTGGCTGGAACGTCGTGAAGTCCGTAGTGACTTCCGTAATCAATTCCATTCGTGGAGTGATCCAGCGTGTTAGCTCCATTGTTCGTGGTGTTATCAGCACCGTAAAGGGCATCTGGAAGGGCGGCTTCAGCGCCTTGCTGGGAACTGCTCGAAACATTATCGGCAACATTGCTGGCAAGTTCGATGCAGTCGTGAGCGCTGTACGCAACACGATTGGCTGGGTACGTGACCTGTTCAGCATCAAGGCTCCAGGCTGGCTGGGCAAGGTTGGCGGGTTCTTCGGCTTCGGCGGCACTGGTGCAAGCAACTTCGCAAACTTCGGTCTGGGTGGCTTCGGTGACTTCGGCGTTGGCGCTTCAGGTGCTGGCTTCGCAGGACGAACCGCTAGTGCTCCAAGCATCACGCCAGTTGTAAACAACATCAACATCAATGTTGAGGGTGCTCTTGATCCAATCGCAGTTGGTAAGCAGATCGAAGAAGTAATGAAGAAATACAACCGCACTATGGGCTATAGCTCAGCGAGAGGCGCATTTTAACAATGGCATTTAATCCAAAACCCCAGGTTTGGATTGCCGGTGAATATGTACCTACTAGCGCCGCTGGTGACCCCACTCATATTGGTCTGGAAGGACTCAAGATTGAGTGGGGTTCCCACGAACGTTTTGTAGATATTATTCCGGCCACCCTAACTTTTACCATTCTTGACCCAACGGGAGAATGGATTGCAGACAAGGTGCTTTCAGGCACTGACATTAAGGTTGCCTACACTTGGTGGGACGGCAGCAAGTGGGATAACCGCTATATGTTCCGTGGCATGATTACTGCCGCTAACATCACTCCACGCAAGCTGGAGAAGGAAGCCAATGAAGACCACGGCTACTACGTGGATATTGTGGCCACTGACCGTATTGGCCAGCTTGGCAACACCTACGTTAGCTTTGACGCTTCTGCAACCAATGAGCGTCGTACACTTCGCTACCGTGCTGACAAGATCAATGAAGCGGCAGGGAATACGTTTGCTGGCATTGTGACCGCGAATGAGCCGGTATACGGCATGATCCCCGAGGTTTACACCAACAGTGCTGCTCTGACTGTCCTGGATGACCTTTACCGTGGTGCTCAGTACGCACGGCCAGAGTATGACCCCCACACCAACCGCATTGAGCGTGGACGGTGGGAGACGTTCACCTACTGGAACTTCGCAGCATTTTGCAAGGATGAAGATTCCGGCAAATACATGCTTGGTATGCCGAGACACCCTAACGTGTTGGACGATTCCAAGCGGGGAATTAACTTGATTTATACCTTGCCTGCTGAAGACGTCGAATCTGACGGTGTGCTGACACAGGATGTTGACTCATCCATTACTAACATCAGCGTCAAGTATTACAAGTCCACCCAAGGCGCAGAGAAGGAGTTCTACAGCCGTATAGCTGTGAACATTCCGAACTACAAGGGCATTGGCAACCGTACATGGAACTTTGAAACCAAGTTCTATGACTACGACGCAGCACCTTTGCTGGCACTGGAAGCGGAAGCCAAGTACAACCTTTGGCGCTGGCGCTTAGAAGACGTGAAGTGGACTACCAAGCGTACTGGCGGTTTCAAGACCACTACGCATATGCACATGTGGCTACAGCCACGGTCAAACGATATGCGAATCTTCCTGAACGGTAGCGCGCATGGCCACTTGAAGGACTATGTACCGATCTACTCGCTTATGGGTAACACCATTACCTACCGAGATGACGCTTGGCATTTTGAGCCGAAACTAGCGCCATATGGCTATGACACGGCCTATTTGGAGCCTATTACCTTCACTCGTTGGGGTTCAGGCACCACGAATAACCCGCAGTTCTCAGAGCTGCATGAATCTATCCGACTCAGTGATATGCAATACACTGAAGACACCATTAGGGAGCCTCTAATTGAGTTTGGTAACGCCCCAGTATAGTATTCCGTACCTCACCCCAGGTGACCGTATGGCTAACATTCCAGCAGTAGACAAGGCTCAGGCAGAACGCATTGAAAGCCTGCTTGAAACTGCTAACGTCCCTCCGGGAAACCCTGATTTGAATAGCGTTCTGGCGCGTTTGAATCAGCTTGAAGCAGATACCTCCCGGCGTAAGGTGCCGTGGACTCCGGTAATTGCGCAGGAATCCTCCATTGACGTGTCTGGTTGCTTCTACGCCGTGGACGGCAACACCGTACACGTCCGCATCTGGAACATGCGCAGGTCTGCTGGTATTACCGGCACGGCTACCGCGTTCGTTATTCCAGAGCCTTACCGCCCAAGCATGGAAATTACCCCGCCAATTCTCACTGAGACTGGTGGAGCGCCAGGGCACTCTATCTGGTTCAGCCCCGGTGGACAGCTTCGCGGTTCGTTTGTCTCTACTACGGGCGGTTACCGTAGCCAGTTCTCCTACTACATCGACTAGGGCTGGCTGTGGATTCTGTTTTGATTGATACATTGCCGCACTTGCTCAGCAACGTAAACCCCACGTTCGCCTTACTGGCGGTCATTGGTTACTTCCTCTTCAAGAAAGCTTGGCCTGTCCTCAAGGACTTGCAAGGCGTACCCCAGAGAGTGACCGAACTGGAACGTGTGACCGATGAGCACGGAGAAGATATTTTCTACCTCAAGCAGCACACGAAGTATGTAGAGCCTGCTCTACCGCCTAGACGCAAATAAGAGAAGCCCTCAGCTATATGCTGGGGGCTTTTTCGTGCTTTGATTAGCGCATGGATTGGAATACACTCGTAGCTGTTTCAGGTACCTTGATTGGTGCAGTTTTAGGTGCGGCAGGCTCGATATGGCTGGCAAAAATACAGCACTCAAACAATACTAAGAACTGGGAAAAAGATAAAAAGTTACAAGAATACGTTCGAGTCTTATCATCCTATGGCGCACTGTATATGCAATTAAGCGATTTCCTTTATCTACGTCGTGCGAGCCGCTCTGATATTCACGATCAACTAACCAACGCACATCAATCGACCATGATGTTGGTTGCACCTACAACGGTACTAGCCGAGTACAACTCGCTGTACGCGCTCTTCTCGGATTTTATGTCGCCACTGGCTCTAGAACCGACGGACAAGGACAAGCAAGCATGGCAAGGCTTCATGGACAGTTACCGTTTGCAGCGAAGAAAACTAGTGCAGGAAATGAGAGCCGACCTGGAATTACCAGGAGTGTCCTTTAAGGACACTCACCTACCAGATGAAACTGCGAACATAGCGAACCCCTAGGTTACCGCTTATATAGCATTCACATATCTTTGCCCATCCGGGCACGTCGCCACGCTGGTCGCGGGCCCGGGCCGCCGCCCTGCCCCAGAGGTTGCGGCCTGCGTCTGCGACATGCAGGCTCAGGTTGAACATCATCATGTGGAGCCGTGACATGGTGGCCCCTCCTTCGTGTAGGTGGTGCGATGTGATGGATTCGGTGTCGAAGGCGTCAATAGCTCATCTCCAAGAGCGCCAGCCCGGGGAAGATGGCGAAGACGATGGTTAGGGGCAGGACGCCGAAGATAATGGGAACGAGCATGGAAATTTCCCGCTTTCCGGCAATCTCCATCAGCTCGCGCTTGGAGGCATCGCGCACGTCCTGCGCCTGGTCGCGCAGCACCTGCCCCAGGGGCGTGCCGCGTTCGGTGGCGACAACGATGGCATCCACGAAGCGGGTCATCGCGCCGATCTGCACCCGGTCCGACATGTTGGACATGGCCTGCACCATGCTGGTGCCGGAGTGGATGTCGTTGAGCGTGTGGGTGAACTCGGCACCGATGTCGCCATGGCAAATACGCGAGATGCGTTCGACCGCCCCGGTGGTCGATTCGCCGGCGCCCACGGTCAGCGCGAGCACCTCGGCGACGGTGGGAAACTGCGTCAGGATCCTGCGGGCGCGGCGTTTGACCTGTTCGCCGAGCCACCAGCCGCGCAGGAAGTAGCCCATGACGGCGCAGCCCAGCACCACCGTCACGGCCAGCGGAAGCGAGACCGACTGGCGGAAGGCGAGCAAGGCCATCAGCGCGGAGCCGATGACGAGCCCGGTCAGCGCGCAGAGCAGTTCCTGCGAGCGGTAGTCCACAAGGCTCAGGCGCAGCCCCGCGGCCTGCAGTCGTTTGCGCACGGTGGTTGAAGAGGGGCTGTGCAGGTTGGCGATCTTCTTGACCTGCTGCAGCAGCGGACGCGCCAGCTGCCAGAGCGCCGGGGTCGCCGAATCCTGCTGCCAGGAATCCTGCAGCATGCGCGAGGATCGCACGCCGACCCTGATGTGAGGGGCCACTCGATCGGCGAAGGCCATGGGACGCCACGCGGGAAGCCGCACGATCATCAGCCACAGCCCGGCCCCCAGGCCCAGCCCGCACAGCGCCGCCCACGCGGTGTAGCTGTTCATGAGAGCACTCGTTCCTCGATGGGCAGCGCCCCCAGGCGCAGCATGACCCGGTAGCAGAGGAAGGAGACAACCAGGCCGGCCAGCAGCACGAAGACCCCCGCCGGGGTGAGATAGGCGTCCTTGGCCGCCGGCTGGGTGCCGAGCACCAGCAGCAGGATCCAGGGGGCGGCGACGGCCAGCCGTGCGGCGGAGACGATCCAGGACTGCCGGGCGGCCAGCTCGCCGCGGGTGCGCACGTCGTCGCGCAGGAACGCGGCCAGTGTGGCCAGCGTCTGCCCCAGGTCGGTGCCGCCGACCTCGCGGGTGATGCGCAGCGTCGTCAGGATCTTGTCCGCTACCGGGTCCGCGAGCCGTTCGCCCAGCTGGTCCAGCGCCGTGCTGAAGTTGGCGGTGGCCCGGTAGTCGAGGGCGAAGTCGCGGAACACCGGGCGCAGCGTCTCGGGGCCGACCAGCGCCAGCTGGCTCAGCGATTCGGGCAACGACAGGCCGGCGCGGATGGCGCTGCGCAGGTGGTCGACGACTTCCGGCCATTGTTCATGCAGCGCGCTCTGTCTCTTGGCCGCCTGGTGGCGCAGATACACCCACGGCGCCAGAACACCGAAGATCGCGAAAACGCAGGCGAACAGCCAGGAGGCCGTCAGCCCCAGGGTGAGCAGCGCGAACACCAGCCCGCTGGCCAGGCAGATCAGCATGAACTTGGCCGGGCTGACGCTGGTGACCCCGGCGCGCAGCAGCGCCTGGCCGATCCGCGAGTGCCGGCTGCGGGTGCGTTCCCAGGGCGCGAAGAGCAGCCAGTCGGCCAGCATCGCCAGCCCCAGCCCGCCCAGCAGCCCCAGGAAGATGCTCATGATTCCTGTCCCAACCGCTCGGCGACGTTCAGCCCGGCCAGGTCGAATTTCTCATGCGACCAGTCCGCGCCGGATGCTGGAACCAGTTCCCCTGCCTTGCGTTCGAACAGCGTGGAGGTCTCGATCGCGCCGCCCTCCACGCGATTGCGCACCGCGAGGATCTCGTTGACATAGCGGTTGCCGGAGGCGTCGCGCACGCAGTGCACCACCAGGTCCAGGCAGGCGGCGACGGTCTTGATCGTGAAGTCGCTGGTGATGTTCGGCCCCGCCAGCAGCGGCAGCGTGCAGATTTTGATGATTGCGTCGCGGGCTGAGTTCGCATGCAGGGTGCACAGGCCCGCGACGCCCGAATTCAGGGCGATCAGCAAGTCCAGGGATTCGGCCTCGCGCACCTCTCCGACGATGATGCGGTCCGGACGCATGCGCAGCGCCTCCTTGACCAGCCGGCGCATCGTGATTTCGCCGGTGCCCTCGAGGTTCGCCAGCCGGGTTTGCATCGCCACGACGTCGCGCAGCGCCAGGTTCAGTTCGAAGATCTCCTCGATGGTGATGACGCGTTCGCGGGAGCCGATGGAGGATGACAGCGCGTTGAGCATGGTGGTCTTGCCGGCTTGTGTCGGGCCGGTGACGATGACGTTCAGCCCGGCGCAGATCGCCCAGCCCAGGTAGGTGGCCGCCGCGGGGCTCAGTGATTTGAGGTCCACCAGGTCTTCGAGCCGGGAGGCGCGGGCGATGAACTTGCGGATGTTGACAGCCCAGTGCTCGTGCGTGATGTCCGGGATGACCACATGCAGCCGGGAACCGTCGGGCAGCTGGCAGTCGACGAACGGCTGGGACAAATCCAGCCGGCGCCCGGACGCCTTGAGCATGCGCTCAACCAGCCCGGCGACTTCCGCGGCGTCCAGCCTGATGTGGGTCAGTTCGCTCTGGCCGCCGCGGGCGCAGAACACCTGGTGCGGGGAATTGATCCAGATCTCCTCCACGCTCGGGTCGTCGAGCAGCTGCTGCAGGGCGCCGAATCCGGCGACGTTGTCGTAGACCGCGCGCCGGGCTTGTTCCAGCGAGCCAAGGGCGGGCACCGCGCCGAGCAGCGCGCGTTCGTCGTAGTCCCGCACGACGTCGTCGATCAGCGACTTCATCAGCGCGGGCTGCTTGGCCGGGTCCAGGCCGCGGCGTCGGACCAGCTCTCGCACTTCATCTTCCACGATGGACAAGGCATCCACGTCAAGATCCTTCGGGCCTCATGGGGGTTCGGCGTTCCCGGAATTCTCGGGGACCATCGGCGAGCGCACTGCCGGTGCAGCGGTAGGCCCCGGTGCTGTTCCGAGGTCTATTTCTGGATATGTCTGTGGAGCCTAGCCCCGACATCAGGTGCTGGCAAGATGTTTCGCGAATTTGTGGATAAAGCAATGGGCGGTTATCCCCACCCCGGCGTCCTCGGACCCGGCAAACGCGCTAGTCGTGATGGGCTGGGGCACGCAAGGGCCGGAGAACGCGTTGGGAGGGAAGATGCTGCACTATGAACTGCTGCTGTCCTCGCGCACGCTGCTGAATCCCCGGCAGCTGCTGCTCCAAGTCTCCGCGGCCTTGGACGGGCCGCAACTGGCGGCGGTGCTCGACGGCCAGGTTCCGGGCACCCGCTGGTACCGGGGAGCGACGCCGTTGGAGGAGCTGGGAATGCTGGGCCCGGGCCAGCCGCTGCTGCTGGCCGATGTCCCGGGCCCCGGTTTCGCGGTGGCGGCCGGCAGCCCGCGGCTGAAGCTGTACGTACCCGAGGGCCCGGATGCGGGAGCCTGGATGGAACTGGGCCGGGGCACCCACGAGATCGGCCGTGGCGCCCCGCTGTTCCTTGGCGATCCGCAGGTTTCCCGGGTGCACGCCCGCCTGGTGGTTGATGAGCGGTCCATGCGCGTGCGGCCGGCCCCCGGGCAGCGGGTACTGGTGTTTTCTGGCCGGGATGCGGTGCCGGTGGAAGCCGAGGCGGAACTGCAGGCCGGCAGCCGGATCCAGTTGGGCGGCACCGTGCTGGAGGTCGGAGATCCGGCGCGCGGCGAGGCGGGGCAGGCGGCGGACGGCGGGCAGCTGGAGTTCAGCCTCCCTCCGCCCCCGGAACTGGGCAGGCTGGTGACGCTGTGCCTGGCGGCGCTGGTCCCGGTGTTCTCCGGCGTCCTGCTGGCGGTGCTGACCGGTTCCATGCTGTTCCTGGCGGTCTCCGGGCTGTCGGCGCTGCTGGGCGTCGTCCCCGCGGTGCAGCTGCTCGGCGAGCGCCGCCGGTGGAAACGTTCGGTGCGTGGACAGCAGCACAGCGTGGTGCGCGCCCGACGCCGTTTCGCCTGCCCGCTGGGTACGGCGCTGGTCGCCGGCATCGACCGGGCGCAGCTCGGGGTGCTTCCCCAGGGCCTTCCTCCGCTGGTGTTCGGCAGCGGCAGCTGGCAGCTTCCGGGTCGGAAGACGCCGCCGGAGGGCGGCAGCCGGCGGCCGCGCAGGGCGCCGGGCAGCGGCCGGTCCGCGGGCAGGATTTCCGGCGTTCCGGTTTTCGCGCCGGCCGCCGCGCAGGTCTGGCAGCTTCTCGGAGGCGAGGACCCCGCGGTGGATTCCCTGCTGGCCGCGCTGCTGTCCAGGTTCCTGCCGGCGGTGGCCGCGGGCCGCATCGAGCTGGTCATCGACCCCTCGATCACTCGGCTTCCGGCCGAGCTGTTGCTGTTGCGGCATGTGCGCCAGGGCACCGCCGCGCTTCTGGCCCGGAGCACTGGCCCTGCGTCGGCCGTTGCCGGGATGCCCGGCGGCAGCGGAACCTCGGCATCGCCTGACCCTTCCATCGAGCGGATATTCCTGACCGGGCTCGCTCCGGTCCCGCTGCCGCGCACGCTGGTGATCAGCCTGCATCCGGCGCCCGCAGCCCGGTGCGACTATTGGGTGGATCCGGTGCGCTGCCGAGCCAAGCTGCCCGACGGGATCCTGTGCCTGGAAACACCGGACCGGCTGGATGCGGGGAGGCTCGCCCGGATCATCCAGTCGTGCCTCGCGATCTGCCCGCGCGCACCGGCGTCGGACGGGGAGCCCCCGGCGGGTGCGGGCTTGACCGCGGTGATCGGGGAAGATCCGTTCCGCGGCCGGCAGCTGCTGGATTTCGACGAGGACGGGCCGCACGTGCTGGTGTGCGGCACCACCGGGTCGGGCAAGTCCGAAGCGCTGCGGCGCATCATCGCGGATCTGGCCGGGCGCTACAGTCCCGAGCAGCTGGCGTTGGTGCTGGTTGATTTCAAGGGCGGTGCGGGCCTGGCCGCCTTCGGCCCGCTGCCCCACGTGCAGCTTTCCGCCAACGACCTGGACGCCGCCGGCGCGCAGCGGACCCTTGCGCAGCTGGAACGCGAGGTGGCCCGGCGCGAACGGCTACTGGCCGAACACCACTGCAGCGACCGCTCCGAGTACGTCCGGCGCTCCGGCGTCCCCGCGCTGCCCCGGCTGCTGGTGGTGGTCGACGAGTTCCGGGTGTTCATCGAAACCCTGCCCGAAGCGGCGGCGCGCATCGACCGGCTGGCGGCGGTCGGCCGGTCGCTGGGCATCCACCTGCTGCTGAGCACGCAGCGGGCCGCCGGCGCACTGTCCGGGCAGACCCGTGCGAATCTGAACACCGTGGTGGCGCTGCGGGTCAAGGACGCAGCCGAGTCCATGGACCTGGTCGGTTCGCCGGCCGCCGCCCAGCTGGTCCGCCCGGGCAGCGCGGTCATGGCCGGCCCCGGGCAGGCCAACCGCCAGGTCCAGTTCGCCCTGGCGGTGAGCCCCACCCTGTATGGAAGCATTGCCGAGCGCGGACCCGGAAACCTGATCCTGCATCCGGTGGGCCGCTTCGGGCATCCGGATCCCGGGGCCGACGGGCAGGCCCTGCACCGGCATGTGCGCCGGCTTGCCGACAGCTGGCGGCATTCGCCCCTACCTCCGTGCCCCTTTGCCCCGCAGCTGCCGCCGCCTGAGCAGAAGGCTACTCCCCCGACGCAGTGGCAGGGCGATGGTGCCGGCGCCATCTTCTGCGGTGTTGTCGACGACCTCGCAGCGGGCCGGCTGGAGGACCTGGTCATAGAACCGGCCCGCGGCCGGGGGCTGCTGGTGTGCGGTGTGCCGGAAGCCGGCGGCCGCCAGCTGTTCGAAGGGCTGATGCGGCTGGAGCGCCGGATCCTGTGCTTCGGTGACGCGTTGTTCCCGGACTCCGTCCCGCTGCCGGGGACGCTCACCGTGAACGGGGAAGACCGGTATCTATTCCTGGAAGCGCTCGACGACCTGGAGTCGCTGCCCCGCGATCGCCTCACGCTGGTGCTCGTGCACGGCATCGCCCGATTGCAGTCGCAACTGGATCCCGCCGCCTTCCAACGGTTCGACCAGGTGCTCACGGAGCTTCTGCGACAAGGTGTATCGGCCCCGGCGCAACTGGTCATGATGGCCGATCGCGACGTGAATCTGCTCAAGGCCGCCGGGCTGTGCGCCGAACAATGGTATTTCCCGCTCAACGCCGCCGATTCCCTGCGCATGTCCTGGCCCAAGCTTCCTCCGACCAGCCAGCTGCCCGGGCGCGGGATCCGGTTCAGTCCCGTCGAAGCACCGATGACGATCCAGTTGACAGCCACGGCCGCCAAGCCGGAGACAGGAGGAGCGGCGGGCGCCGATTGCCCAACGAGGCTGCCCTGCCGGAACGACGACACCTCGCAGACCCTGGCGGTGGGGCACACTGCGTTCACCCGGCAGGAGTTCGGCTTCGACCAGGCTCCGGCGCCGCTGGTCATATGTCCCGGTCGGCGTGACCGGGAAGAGCTCGCGGCGCTCTTGTCCGAACGTTGGAAAGCATCCCTGGTGAATGGCGCCGCGTCGTGGCTGCGCTGGGTTGAAGCCTGCGAGGCGCACGGAGCGGAAGCCGCCGCGTCTACGATCTGCGTGGTGCTGCACGACACCTCCGACCCCCAGCTGGCGGCGCTGCGCCAGCGAACGGCCGCATTGGGAACGCGGGCCGTGCTGTTCGTGCCGCCTTCGACCCGGCTCCCCTACGACCTGGGGCTGCCGGGGCTGATGGTTGATGACCGGCAAGCGATTGCGGTGGAGGCCCATCATCCGCAGGACCTGCTGCCGCTTGCCTGGCGACCGTTGCCCCATACACCTGGGGGCTACGGCGCGGGCGGGACAAGGCAATGGCGCGCGATCGCCGGGATCGCCGGGCAACCACGCGCCATCATCATCGAGCGTTGACTACTGTGCTGGGCGGTCCCCCAGGAATTCGGTGGTCTTCGGCGCGAAAAGCAGCACCACTGTGGCACCGGCGACGATGATCGACACGACCGCTGCGGAGACGACGATCGGCATATCCGACTGGAAAAAGGACACCGACAGGATCAACTGGAACAATTGCCAGACGATGATCGGCGCTCGGGTGTAGGCCCTGCCCCGGAAGAAGTTGATCGCCACCGACCCCTGCCAGCTGGCCAGGAAGAGGCACAGCGCAAGCATGAAAATCCGCCCGCCCATGTTCACCACACCGTCCGAAGTGAGGTGGATGCCGTAGTTGATGGCGTAGGCAAGGACCGCCAGCGCCTCGAACATCACCAGTGCGGCGACGGCAATAACACTGGTCGGACGCGGGATCTTAATCTCTTCGTTGCTCACCCCAACTATTTTCGTTGAGGTGCTTCAGGAACTCAAACGACGGCCCCGGATCAGGCTTGTCGCCCCGGCCACATCCGCGTCAGCTAGCCTAAGCCCATGCTGATTTCCATGTGAGAAAGCACTCAGGCAATACGACATATTTCGCATCATTGACCCTTGTTTACTTTCTCGTAACATGAAAACCTTATGTGGTTGGCAAAACGATGACCCCGTCGTTCACATCCGACGACGCGAAAAGCACTACGGCATTTACACCGTCCCCCCGCTGACCTTTTCAAGGCGGGGCGTTTGCGTGTTCAGATCATGAGCCTTTCGTCCCCCCTCAAAAATTTCAAGGAGCATCAATAAGCATGGATTGGCGTAGCCGCGCGGCGTGTCTGGATAAGGACCCGGAACTTTTCTTCCCGGTGGGTAACACCGGTCCGGCCCTCTTGCAGATCGAAGAGGCCAAAAGCGTCTGCCGTCGGTGCGAAGTGACCGAAACCTGCTTACAGTGGGCCATCGAGTCCGGTCAGGACGCTGGCGTGTGGGGTGGAATGAGCGAAGACGAACGTCGCGCTCTGAAGCGCCGCGCTGCACGTGCCCGCCGCGCATCCTAAGAGACCGCTCCCGCGGTAGATCTCGCAACCCGGGAAGCTGCACGAAATCCGCCAGAGGTAGACACCACTGGCGGATTTCGGCTTTAAACCGGAAATTCTCAGGTCGGCTAGGTACATTAAAAGATAGTAATCATGTTCGAAAGGAGCAGTGGGTGAATCACGCCTTTGCGGCGCGCAATCCCAAGTCAGGAGTGCGTGCACCATGAGCCCTGCTCTTGCCGACCCCAACCTGGGTACGACCCTTGACGACCGCTACCGTATCGACCATTTGCTGGCGTTGGGCGGCATGTCTCGGATCTACCGCGCCATGGACAAGCGTCTGCACCGCGCGGTGGTCGTGAAGATCCTGAACGACAACTTCGCCAGCGAATCCACGGTCCGCGAGCGCTTCGAATCCGAGGCGGTCATCGCCGCGAACATCACCCACCCGAATGTGGTCTCGATCCGAGACCACAACGTCACGGACAACATCGTCTATCTGGTGATGGAGTACGTCCGCGGGCGCAACCTGGAGCAGGTGATCTCCGAACGCGGACGGTTCACGCCGCGCCAGATGCTCAGCGTCCTGGAACAGGTCTGCCACGGGCTGGGCGCCGCCCACTCCGAAGGCATCATCCACCGCGACATGAAACCCGCGAACGTGCTGCTGGCGGATACCGGCGAAATCAAGGTGACCGACTTCGGGCTGGCCCGCGCGGCCAGCGCCCACACGCAGTCAGCGACCCTGGTGGCCACCCTCTCGCACGTCTCCCCCGAGCTGGTCTCCGGTGCCCCGGCCGATTCGCGCAGCGATATCTACGCTGTCGGCATCATGGTCTACCAGATGCTCACCGGGCGCCTGCCGTATTCGGAAGCCAACGCGGCCGCACTGATGAAGCACCACCTGGACTCCCCCATGCCGCTGCCCTCGGATATCGTGCCAGGACTTGCCAGCGACCTGGACGAACTGGTGCAGTGGTGCACCGAAAAGGATCCTGAGAAGCGGCCGCAGAACGCCGAGCTGCTGCTTGACGAGGTCATCCAGATCCGTTCGACGCTCAGCGACGAACAGCTGGACTTCGACGCGGAAACCCTGGGCGGTGTCGAGGACCTGACTCCGGGTTCCATCTCGCACATGCCCACCACCGTGCAGCAGCGTCTGGACGACTGGCAGCGCGAGCGCGAGGAAGCCCGCGAACGCCGTTGGCAGCTGCAGGGCACCGATACTGCGGGCGGGGCCTATTCGCTGGACGCGCAGCTTGATCCCGAAGCCACCACCGTCATCGCCACCTCGGATGCCACCGAGGTGCTGGATCTGCGAGATGCGCAGGCCACCGTGGTCCATGACCCGGCAGCCGGGGCGGGTTCTCCCGGCGCGGAGGCCACCGCCGCCTATTCGCGCTTCGATATTGAATCCTTCGGTGCGGATGCCGCCATCGAAGGGGATCCAGAACCGGCGGCCCTCTCACCGCGCGGCCAGAAGCGCGCGAACAAGGCGGCGCAGAAGCAGTGGCGCAAGGAAGCCCAGCTGCCGACGCATCGACTGCGCAAGCCCAGGAGCGCGGCGCAGAAAACCGGCGTCGCCGTGGCGTGGGTGCTGATCGTTGCGCTGGTGGCGGCCGCCGGCTGGTTCTTCGGCCGCGGCCCGGGAACGGTGATCCGCATTCCGTCTTTGAACGGCCTGCTGCAGGAGCAGGCGGTGTCGCAGATGTCCGAACAGGGCATCCCGGTCCGGCTCGGCTCCGCCTTCGACGACGACATCGCCATCGGGCGCGTTGTGGACTCGCATCCGTCCACCGGCGAGAACATCATGAAGTTCCAGGGCATCGAGCTGATCGTCTCGCAGGGCCCCGAGCGTTTCGAGATCCCGGATGTGGCCGGCAAGAGCCTCCAGACGGCCACCGAGCTGCTGGCCCAGCGGGAGCTGGCCAAGGTCAAGGAGGTCCGCGAGTACTCCTCCGAGGTGGAGAAGGGCAAGGTCATCTCCTCCTCACCGGCTGCGGGCAAGACCGCCGCGCGCAAGGACACCATCACCTTGGCGGTGTCCAAGGGGCCGGCCCCGGTGCAGGTTCCTGCGCTGCAGGGGCTGAGCCAGGATGCTGCCGCCGCGGCCCTTGAATCCGCGGGCCTGCGCCTGCAGGTGGGCGATCCGGTGCATTCCGGCACCGTGCCATCCGGCATGGTCGCCGCGCAGTCGCCTCAGAACGGCACCGCCGAGGTGGGAAGCACCGTCACGGTCAACCTGTCCCAGGGCCCGGAATTCGTCCGGATCCCCTCGGTGATCGGCTTGGACGTCGCGGAGGCGACCCGGGTGCTCGAAGAGGCGGGGCTCACCGTCAAGGCGCACCACGTGCTCGGCGAATTGTCGCAGACCGTGCGCATGCAGTCGCCGCTGAACCGGAGCGTCGAGCGCGGCAGCGAAATCAGCATCTACGCGTTCTAGCCGGCAAGGCCTGCGCCACGGCAAAAAAGACCTGGCCCACCACCCCTCGAAGGGGTGGTGGGCCAGGTCTTTTCCTTGGGCCGGCTGGCGCCTAGCGGCGTGCGCGGCTCTGCAGTGCCGAGGAGACCAGGAAGGCCATCTCCAGGGACTGGCGGTGGTTCAGGCGTGGGTCGCAGACGGACTCGTAGAGTTCATCGAAGTCCTCTTCGCGAATCGGATCGGCGCCGCCCAGGCACTCGGCCACGTCGTCGCCGGTCATCTCCACGTGCAGGCCGCCCGGGTTGGTACCCAGCGAGTCGTGCACCTCGAAGAATCCGCGGACTTCGTCCATGACGTCGTCGAAGTTGCGGGTCTTGTATCCGTTCTTGCTGGTGACGGTGTTGCCGTGCATCGGGTCGGTGACCCACAGGACCTGCGCGCCGGTGGCGGTGACCTTCTCCACCAGGTTCGGCAGCTTCTCGCGGATGTTCTGAGCTCCCATGCGGGTGATGAACGTCAGGCGGCCAGGCTCGCGGTTCGGATCCAGCTTCTCGATCAGCGCCAGGGTGTCCTCGACCGAGGTGTTCGGGCCGAGCTTCACGCCGATCGGGTTGCGCACGCGGGACAGGAAGTCCACGTGGGCGTGGTCCAGCTGGCGGGTACGCTCGCCGATCCACAGGAAGTGGCCGCTGGTGTCGTACGGCAGGCCGGTGCGCGAGTCGGTGCGGGTCAGCGCACGCTCGTAGTCCAGCAGCAACGCCTCGTGGGAGGCGAAGAACTCGGTGCGGGTCAGGCCTTCGAAGCCGGCGCCGCAGGCATCCATGAAGCGGATGGCCGAATCGATTTCGCCGGCCAGCTGCTCGTAGGCGGAGTGCGCCGGGTTGGCCATGAAGCCGCGGTTCCAGGAGTGCACGCTGCGCAGGTCGGCGAAGCCGCCCTGGGTGAACGCGCGGATCAGGTTCAGCGTGGCAGAGGAGGTGTTGTAGGCCTGGACCATGCGCTTCGGGTCGTGGGCGCGGGACTCCGGGGTGAAGTCGTAGCCGTTGACGATGTCGCCGCGGAAGGCCGGCAGGGTGACGCCGTCGCGGGTCTCGTCGTTCGAGGAACGCGGCTTGGCGAACTGCCCCGCCATGCGGCCCATCTTGATGACCGGCATCGAGGCGCCGTAGGTCAGCACGACGGCCATCTGCAAGATGGTGCGCACGCGGGCGGAAATCTTGTCCGCGGTGGCGTCGGCGAAGGTCTCGGCGCAGTCCCCGCCCTGAAGCAGGAAGGCCTTGCCCTGGGCCGCCTCGGCCAGGCGTTCGCGCAGCACGTCGACCTCGCCGGCAAAGACCAGTGGCGGACGCGAACCCAGTTCAGCAATGGAAGCGCTATAGTCCGGGTGCTCACTCCAGGTGGGCTGTTGGGCAATAGGCAGATCACGCCACAGATCAAGTTGCGGGTCGGTGGCGGGGCCGGCTACGGAGGAGCCTGGCAATGGGGTTCGGTTTACTTCGCTCACCTTGACAAGTCTACGTGTCTTGCGCGCAAAGCACCGCGTGCAATGTAACAACCGGACGTAACACAGGGCATGCGCCCGGCCACTGGCCCCCGCTTCAGGCCGCGGCTACTTCTTTTTGGCCTTGGCCGGCGCGTAGACGTCCACGTAGCTCTGCCCGGAAAGCACGTTGATGGCCCTGCGGATGTCGTCGGCTACCTGGCGCAGCACTGCGGGGTCCGAGGCCTTCCCGGTGAGGTGGGAGAAGTCCAACGGCCTGCCGATCTTGATGCCGATGCGGCCCGGGTGCGGCAGGCGCTGCCCGATGGGCTGCACCTTGTCCGTGTTGATCATGGCGATCGGGATCACCGGCACCCCGGATTCCAGGGCGAGCTTGGCGACGCCGAGCTTCGCACGGTAGAGCCGCCCATCGGGAGAGCGGGTGCCTTCGGGATAGATGCCCAGCAGCTTGCCCTCGGCCAGGGCGGTGTTGGCGCTGGCCAGCGAGGCGGCCGATCCGCGTCCGCCCGAGCGGTCCATCGGCAGCTGGTTGATGTTGCGGAAGAACCATGCGACCAGACGCCCCTTGGGGCCCTTGCCGTTGAAATAGTCGTCCTTGGCCAGGAACACGACCGGCCGTTCGATCATCGCCGGCAGGAACACCGAATCGCTGACCGACAGGTGGTTGGAGGCGAGGATGGCGCCGCCCTCGGCGGGAATATTATTGATGCCCTGGATGTCAATCTTGAAGAAGATACGCAGCAGCGGCTTGACCGCGAAGCGTTTCAGAAAGTCGTACAGCACGATGGGGCGGTTCCTTCTTCTCGTCATCAGGCATTGCGGGCGGACACGCCCGTCGACGTGTTGACTGGCGCGGGTCCGCACCCTTCAATTGTGCACTACGCTCGAATAAGAATGCAGTACAACGTAGCACCTCGAGGGGGACGCGATGAATCACGAAGCACATCCGGGGGCGGCCGGCCAGCCGGAGCGGAAGCCTGCCGTACTGCTGATCCACGGCTTCACCGGGTCCAGAACCGCCATGCTGCCATGGGCCCGGGCGCTCGAGTCCGCCGGGTTCGACACCCTGTGCCCGGTGCTGCCAGGGCATGAAACCTCCTGGCAGGACATGGTCGGCCGGCCCTTCTCCGAATGGATCCAGGCCACCGAACAAGCTTTTGACGAATTGGCCGAATCCCACGACCAGGTGTTCGCCGCCGGCCTGTCGATGGGCGGAGCGCTGGCATTGCACCTGGCCACCCGGCGCAACGTCGCCGGCGTCAGCCTGGTGAATCCGGGGCTGGTCGTGGACAGCCCGCTGGCTCCCTATACCAAGTGGTTGCGGCGTGTAGTGCGTTCGGTCGCTCCGATCAGCAACGACATCGCCAAGCGCGGAGCCGACGAAAAGGCCTACGACCGCACCCCGGTGGCGGCGGTGCACCAGCTGTACCAGCTGTTCGCGCAGACCCGCAGAAGGCTGGGCCTGGTCACCGCGCCGGTCCAGCTGTTCCGCTCGACCGTGGACAACGTGGTGTCCGATGCTTCGGTGCACGCGCTGACCGACGGGCTGGCCCCCGGCACCCTGGTCGAGCACCACCAGCTGCTGCATTCAAAGCACGTGGCCACCCTCGACTACGACGCCGCGCAGATCTTCGAGGAATCAGCTCGATTCTTCCACCATGTGGCCGCGCAGGCCGCGCACTCCCCGAAGGGCAGGTCATGAACCCCGCAGAGAACAAGCCGTCCGGCGCCGACGATCCGCGTTGGGACGAGCTCGTTGAGAATTTCCGGACCCTTGACCAGGGCACTCCCCGCGAGCCGAGCGCCGCCGAGCGCCAGGCGGAGCTGCGCCAGCTGTTCTCCACCGGCCCCGGCGCGGTTGCCGGACCACGCGACTACGAGGTCGAGGAGGGCGAGGAGCAGTTCGTCCCCGAGGAACCGGCCGCGCTGGGCTCGGGAAACCCGATGGTCAACCTCGCGTGGACGATGGCCGCGGGCGGACCGATCGGACTGCTGTTATGCGTGATCTTCTTTCGCTCGGCCCCGGCCTTCGTCTACATCGGCATGGTCGCACTCTCCATCATCGGCGTGATTTACCTACTCAGAAGGCTACCGACCGAACGCGATCCGGGAGATGATGGAGCAAGGGTCTGATCGACTTTGAGCCCGAGGAACGCTAGGTTACTGTAGAGTAATAACAATGTGATGCGGATTACCCCGCATTGCCCACCGGGTCACACCGAGTTCAGGAGAAGAGACACAGATGCGCGAATACAGCACGCCGCTACGCATCCACTCGCCGGCAGAGTCGAACATCACCGACCTGCTGCTGCGCCACGCGAATTCAGCTGCTAATCCGGCCCTCTTCTCCAAACCTTCTCCCGGCGGCGCCTGGCAGGATGTCACCGCTTCGCAGTTCGCCGCCGAAGCCGCGGCCATCGCCAAGGGCTTCATCGCCAATGGCATCAACGCCGGTGACCGCATCGCCCTGATGGCCCGGACCCGCTACGAATGGACCCTGGTCGACTTCGCGATCTGGTACGCAGGCTGTGTGACCGTCCCGATCTACGAGACCTCCTCCCCCAGCCAGGTCGCCTGGATCGCCGCGGATTCCGAAACCGTGGCCGTCGTGGTGGAAAGCCCAGCGCACGAAGCCGTAGTCCGCGAGGCGGCACATCAGGAGCAGCTCGATTGCCTGGACCATGTCTGGCAGTTCGGCGAGGGCCTGGAGCAACTTGCCAAGGACGGCAAGGACGTCAGCGACGAAGAACTGGAGACGCGCCGCAGCTCGGCGACCCTCAAGGACACCGCGACCATCATCTACACCTCGGGGACCACCGGGCGGCCCAAGGGCTGCGAACTGACGCACTCGAACTTCGTGGAGCTGGCGGAGAACGCGGTGGCCGAGCTGCCGGCAGCCGTCTACCCGGGTGCCTCCACCATCATGTTCCTGCCGCTGGCCCACGTCTTCGCGCGCTTCATCTCGGTGGTCAACGTGGCCGCCGGCTGCCGCACCGGCCACACCCCGGACGTGAAGCACCTGCTCGAAGACCTGCAGTCCTTCAAACCGAACTTCATCCTTGCCGTGCCGCGCGTGTTCGAGAAGGTCTACAACTCGGCCATGCTCAAGGCCGAAGACGGCGGCAAATCCAAGATCTTCCATGCAGGCGTGGACGTGGCGGTGAAGTACTCGCGGGCCGAGCAGGACGGCAAGATCCCGCTGGGGCTCAACCTGAAGCACAAGCTCTTCGACGCGCTGCTGTACAAGAAGCTGCGCAATGCCATGGGCGGCAATATCCGCCACGCGGTTTCCGGCGGCGGACCGCTGGGCGAACGCCTGGGCCATTTCTTCAACGGCATCGGCGTGACGGTGCTCGAAGGCTACGGCCTGACCGAGACGACTGCGCCGGTCACCGTGAACACCCTGGACCGCATCAAGATCGGCACCGTGGGCAAGCCGTTGCCGGGCAATGCGGTGCGCATCGCGGACGACGGGGAGATCCTGGCCAAGGGCGTGTGCGTGATGCGCGGCTACCGCAACCGGCCCGATCTGGAAGCCGAAACCTTCACCGACGGCTGGCTGCACACCGGGGACATCGGCGAGCTGGACGCCGACGGGTTCTTGAAAATCACCGGCCGCAAGAAGGAGATCATCGTCACCGCCAGCGGCAAGAACGTCATTCCGGCGATGCTTGAGGACCAGATCCGCGCCGATGCGCTGGTCTCCCAGTGCGTCGTCGTCGGCGAGGGGCGTCCATTCATCTCGGCCCTGGTCACGCTGGATCCCGAGGCGGTGCCCGGCTGGCTGGAGCGCCACCACCTGGACAAGAACCTGTCCATGGACGAGCTGTCCACGCACCCCGAGGTGCTGCTGACCATCCAGAAGATCATCGACAAGGCGAACACCTCGGTCAGCCGGGCGGAATCCATCCGCGCGTTCCGCGTCGTCCCCGAAGATTTCACCGAATCCTCGGGGCACCTGACCCCGTCGATGAAGATCAAGCGCGCCGTGGTGCTCAGCGACTATGACGCGATGATCGAGGACATCTACTCGGCGCCCAAGCCCGTGGCATAGTCCAGCACGGCTCCGGCGAGCTCCCATGAGGGATGGGAGGAAGCGGCCCAGGGAAACCTGAGGCCGCTTTTCCGTGCCTCGGCGGCGAAATTCCGCTCCAGCACCACGCGGGCGAAGGCAGGAACCGGGCGGTGCTTGGGCGGCTGGCCCAGCTGGGCGAAAATGAGGTTTTCAGCCAGGGCCCCACGCCCGTTGGCCAACAGCCATTCGACCAGTTCCATGAGCCGGTCTTCGGTGTCGGCGCCCGCGTCCCCGAGCACAACGAGTACGTCGATTCCAGTGAAGCTGCCGTCCATGACCGCCGCAACCCGCTGCGGCCCGGCGGTGGCCACGCGGGAGGGCAGCTGCAGTTCCGCGAACTGCTCGGCCAGCTGCTGGGCAAGCTCCGCCTGCGGCAGGGCCGGATCCAAGGTGAACAGCAGCACGCCCAGTTCGCTGCGTGCTGCGGCGACCTCCCTGGCCTGCTGCTGGCGCGCGGCAGGCACGCCGCCGGGAGTGTTCCTGCCAGCCTTCATATTCCCTCCTGGGTCGTAACATGCCGGCGCCGGGTGCGGCGCCGTCCCAATGATCGTGCCATAAACACATCGTGGCCCACGACATGCGTCGTGGGCCACGATGTAGGTGCAGCGGATTTACCGTGCCGAAGCGGCTACTTCGATTCGATGACCACCAGCAGGTCCCCGCCCTGAACCTGGCTGGTGCCGTTCAGAGTGATCTGGGTGACGACGCCGGAGGAGTTCGCAGTGATGCCGGCCTCCATCTTCATTGCTTCGATGGTAGCCACCGACTGGCCGGCCTCGATCAGGTCGCCGACCTGGACGTTGACGGTCACGGCACCGGCGAACGGGGCGGCCACGTGGCCGGCGTTGTTCGGATCGGCCTTCGGAGCGGTCTTGACGGTGGACTCCACCGACTCGTCGCGCACCCTGATCTGGCGGGACTGGCCGTTGAGGGTGACCACGACGTTGCGCAGGCCCTTCTCATCGGCTTCCGAGACGGAGACCAGCTTGACCAGCAGGCGAACGCCGGTGCCCAGCGAGATCACGTGCTCGTGGCCGCGGACCAAGCCGAAGAGGTAGTCGCGGGTATGCAGCACGGACAGGTCGCCGTAGTTCTCCACCGAGGCCGCGAAATCGCGGGTCGGACCGGCGAACAGCAGGCGGTTGAGCGTTGCGCGGATGGTGTCCGAGTCGCCGGTCAGCGCCGCGGCGTCCTCTGCGCTCAGGTCCTCGATGTGGGCCTTCACGCTGCGGCCCTGCAGCGCCTTGGTGCGGAACGGCTCAGGCCAGCCACCTGGAGGGTTGCCCAGTTCGCCCGAGAGGAACTGGATGACCGAATCCGGGATGTCGTAGTTCTGCGGGTTGGCCTCGAAGTCCGCGGCAGGAACGCCGGAGCCGACCAGCTGCAGCGCCAGGTCGCCGACCACCTTGGAGGACGGGGTCACCTTGACCACGTTGCCCAGCATGGCGTTGACCGAAGCGTACATCGACTCGATGGCCTCGAAGCGCTCGCCAAGGCCCAGGGCGATGGCCTGCTGGCGCAGGTTCGAAAGCTGTCCGCCGGGGATTTCGTGCTGGTACACGCGTCCGGTCGGCGCCGGAAGCCCGGACTCGAACGGCTTGTACATGGAGCGCACGGCTTCCCAGTACGGTTCCAGCGCGGCGACGGCGTCCAGGGACAGGCCCGGGTCGCGCTCGGTGAACTCCAGCGCGGCCACCAGTGCGGAGGCCGACGGCTGGGAGGTGGTTCCGGCCATGGCGGCGCTGGCCACGTCCACGGCGTCCACGCCGGCGTTGATGGCTGCCATCAGGGTCGCCATCTGCCCGCCGGAGGTGTCGTGGGTGTGCAGGTGCACCGGCAGGTCGAAGCGCTCGCGCAGCGCGGTGACCAGCTTGGCCGCCGCGGCCGGGCGCAGCAGGCCCGCCATGTCCTTGATCGCGATGATGTGCGCGCCGGCGTCGACGATCTGCTGTGCCAGGTCCAGGTAGTAGTCCAGGGTGTACAGCTTCTCGTTGGCATCCAGCAGGTTGCCGGTGTAGCACAGGGCCACCTCGGCCACGGCGGTGCCGGTCTCACGCACTGCCTTGATGGCCGGGGCCATCTGGGACACGTCGTTCAGCGCGTCGAAGATGCGGAAGATGTCGATGCCCGCGGCGGCGGCTTCCTTCACGAAGGCGTCGGTCACCTCGGTCGGGTACGGGGTGTAGCCCACGGTGTTGCGGCCGCGCAACAGCATCTGCAGCGGGATGTTCGGCAGCTCGGCGCGCAGCAGCTCCAGTCGCTTCCACGGATCTTCGCCCAGGAAGCGCAGCGACACGTCGTAGGTCGCACCGCCCCAGACCTCCATGGAGAACAGCTGCGGCACGGTGTGCGCGTAGGCCGGCGCGGCGGCCAGCAGGTCGCGGGTGCGAACGCGGGTGGCCAGCAGCGACTGGTGCGCGTCGCGGAAGGTGGTGTCGGTGATGCCCACGGCGGTGGAATCGCGCAGCGCCTTGGCGAAGCCCTCCGGGCCCAGCTCCAGCAGCTTCTGGCGCCAGCCGTCGGCCGGATGCGCCGTCCGCGACGGCCCGTCGAACGGCGAACGCTCAGGCTCGTCCGACTTGTCGCCCGGGAAGGAAGGCAGCTTCTTGCGCGGGTCGATGCCCTCGATGCGCTCCCCGTTGGGCTGGTTCACGGTCACGTGTGCCAGGTAGTTCAGGGCCTTGGTGCCGCGGTCCTGCGACTCGTTGCCAGTCAGCAGGTCAGGACGCGAGTCGATGAAGTCCGTAGCAACGTCGCCGGCAATGAACTGCGGATCATTGAGCACGTTCTGGATGAACGGGATGTTGGTTGCGACGCCGCGGATGCGGAACTCGGCCAGGGCGCGGCGGGCGCGTGATACTGCGGTGGCGTAGTCGCGGCCGCGGCAGGTCAGCTTCACCAGCATCGAGTCGAAGTGCGGGGAGACCTCGGCGCCGGCGTAGATGGTGCCGCCGTCCAGGCGCACGCCCGAACCGCCTGCGGAGCGGTACACGGTGATGGTTCCGACGTCGGGGCGGAAGCCGTTGGCCGGGTCCTCGGTGGTGATGCGGGACTGCAGCGCCCAGCCGCGCACCTGGATGGTGTCCTGGGTGATGCCCAGGTCGGCCAGCGATTCGCCCGAGGCGATGCGCATCTGCGCCTGCACCAGGTCGATGTCGGTGACTTCCTCGGTCACGGTGTGCTCCACCTGGATGCGCGGGTTCATCTCGATGAACACGTGCTGTCCGGCGCGCTCGCCCACGGTGTCAACCAGGAACTCGACGGTGCCGGCGTTCTGGTAGCCCAGGGCCTCGGCGAACTTCACGGCGTCGCGGAACAGCGCCTGGCGGATGTTCTCGTCCAGGTTCGGGGCCGGGGCGATCTCCACAACCTTCTGGTGGCGGCGCTGCAGCGAGCAGTCACGTTCGTGCAGGTGGACGATGTTGCCGTGCTCGTCAGCGAGGATCTGCACCTCGATGTGGCGAGGGCGGAGCACCGCCTGCTCCAGGAAGACGGTCGAGTCGCCGAAGGCGGTACCGGCTTCGCGCATGGCGGCGCCCAGTGCCTCGGGCAGGTCTTCGCGCTTGTCGACGCGGCGCATGCCGCGTCCGCCGCCGCCTGCAACGGCCTTGACGAAGATCGGGAATCCGATCTTGTCTGCTTCGGCAATGAGCAGCTCAGCATCGTCACTGGGCTCGGAGGAGGCGAGCACTGGAATGCCGGCAGCCTTGGCGGCCTTCAGTGCTGCAACCTTGTTGCCTGCAAGTTCAAGAATTTCGGCCTTCGGGCCAATGAACTTAATGCCGTTCTCGGCAGCGGCGCGGGCCAGGTCGGGGTTTTCCGACATGAAGCCGTAGCCCGGGTAGATTGCATCTGCGCCGGCTTCCTTGGCGACGCGGATGATTTCGTCAATGTTCAGGTAGGCGCGGACCGGGTGGCCCTCTTCGCCGATCTGGTAGGCCTCATTGGCCTTCTGGCGGTGAACGGAGTTGCGGTCTTCGTGCGGGTAGACTGCAACGGTTTTTGCGCCTAGTTCATAGCCGGCACGGAAAGCGCGGATTGCGATTTCCCCGCGGTTGGCGACCAAGATTTTTTCAAACATAGTGTCCCTACATCGAATCAGCACACATGGATTCAGGCCGGATATCGGAAGGTAGCTCCCGGAACTCCAATGGCCCGAGACCGGTGTGTCGGGTCTCTCAAAAATGCTCGTTCGAGCACGTTCTCCAATCACCCTACACGGACGAGGTCTAGATCACCCAAACATTTCGCAGTGTGGTCAGACCATAGGAAATATGCGCCGGCGCTGAAGTTTTAATCACTTTTAATCACTAAGTTAGGTCAAACCTCGAAAACCGCCGTTGCAAAGTCGGGGAATCGGCACCGGGCACACTATGATGAGGAGAGACTTAAATATTCGGCGGGACGTTCAAGAATCGAACAGCGAAAGGCGTGGTCTGGTCCGTGCACGTAGTGAGCATCAGCAGCCTCAAGGGTGGTGTGGGAAAAACCTCCGTAACACTCGGTCTGGCTTCAGCAGCACTGGCCGCAGGGATTCCGACCCTCGTCATCGACCTCGACCCACATGCCGACGCAAGCACCGGCCTTGGAGTGCGCGCCAATGGCAAGCAGCCCATCGGGCAAATGCTGAAAAACGCCCGGCGCGTGCGTCTGCAGGACAACGTGGTCGCTTCCGCCTGGCAGTCAAAGGCCGCTGAAAAGAAGTCCCGCACCCGGATCCCGGTTCTTGACGTGGCGGTGGGCGATGCCTTCACCGGCATCTACGACCGCCCCGACCTGCGCACCAGGGATCTTCGCCGCCTCACCCAGCTGCTCAGCCGTACCAGCGGCTACCAGCTGGTCCTCATCGACTGCCCGCCATCGCTCAATGGCCTGACCCGCATGGCATGGAGCGCCTCGGATCAGCTGGTCCTCGTGGCCGAGCCGAGCCTGTTCTCCGTGGCCGGCACCGAACGCACCCAGCGTGCCCTGGAGCTGTTCCGCCGAGAGTTCGCCCCGTCGCTGGGCCCGGTCAGCGTTGTCGCCAACCGCGTGCGCAAGGACTCCGCAGAGCACGCCTTCCGCCTGTCCGAAATGCGACAGATGTTCGGTGATTCCATGGTGAAGCCGGAAATCCCCGAGCACCCAGAATGGCAGCAGATCCAGGGAGCCGCGTACTCGGTACACCAGTGGCCCTCCAAGAGCACCGCGCCGATGCTCACCCAGTTCGATGCCCTGCTCAAGGACGTCATGGACAAGGCCGCCCTGCCGAACTCCTAGAAGTCGCTTCGCGGCGCAAGGCTTCAAACACAAAAGGTATGGTCCGAACTTCCCTGAGGAAGTTCGGACCATACCTTTTAATATCTGTTGGGCTGTTGAACCCGTTAGCCGACTTGACGGGCGGCCTTGGCCGCGCGACGTGCTGCCAGCTCATCCCCCGGCTCCTGCCGTTCTGAGTTCTCCGAAGGAAGTTGGGCCAGGGAACCTTCAACCTCGCGCCAGACGCGGCCCACGGCGATGCCGAAGACTCCCTGGCCCTTCTGGACAAGATCGATGACCTCGTCGGCGCTGGTGCACTCGTAGACCGAGGCGCCGTCGCTCATCAGGGTGATTTGCGCGAGATCTTCGACCCCGCGTTCGCGCAGGTGCAGGACCGCGGTACGGATCTGCTGCAGCGATACCCCGGTGTCGAGCAGGCGCTTGACGACCTTGAGGACCAGGATGTCGCGGAAGGAATACAGCCGGTGGCTGCCTGAACCCTTGGCGCCTCGTACCGCTGGCTCGACCAGACCGGTGCGGGCCCAGTAGTCGAGCTGGCGGTAGGTTATTCCCGCGGCTTTGCAGACGATGGGCCCGCGGTACCCCGCGTGCTCGTCCAGCTGCGGCAGGTCATCGGTGAAGAGGAGGCCCTGGGCATTGGATCGCTGAACGCCGCCGTGAGCCCCGTAATGTGGGCCTGTCTGGCTTGTCTCCATCCAATTGCTCCTTGCGTGTAAGCACGTGCCGTTTGCGAGAGTCAGGATATTCGCCGTCCGGCAGGGTGCGAGTGATGAATGAGCACGAGACCGGGTGGGCGGAAAATATCCCTATGCAACGACGGTACGGCCATAATCAACCGGGGTCAAAGACCTTCAAGTTTAACTTTAAGGCGTGTCGGAATTATCCGAATGCCGACCGCAGAAAAGTGGCGCCATGACCGGCAGGAGACGCGTCCTTGCGAGCTAGGAGGAGAAGTCCTCGGGATCGATGGTGTCGAGGAATTCACGGAACTCCCGCATCTGTTCTTCGGGGGCCTCCTCGCTATCGGCGGCCCCTTCGATGATGACCCCGGCTTCCTGCATGACCTCTTCGGTGCACTTGATAGGGCACTGCACACGCACCGCCAGAGCCACCGCATCCGAGGAGCGGGAGTCCACGCGCTTGCCGTTGGAGAGCACGAGCTCGGCGGCGAAGACCGCGTTCTGGACCGATACGATTTCCACCCGGTCCAAGGTGATGCCCAGCGCCTCGAAGACATTGATCATCAGATCGTGGGTCATGGGCCGCGGAGGGGTCAGTCCCTGCTCCGACATTGCGATGGCGGATGCTTCAGGGGCACCGATCCAGAGCGGCAGATAAAGTTCTTTTTCGTGCTGCTTGAGCAGCAGCAGCGGTTGATTCGCCGGCAGTTGAATGCGGATTCCCGCAAACTCCAGATCCAGCATGATAGCCCCCTGAGGGTTGAAAACTCGTCGCTGACTTCAGCTTAGCGATCGATCTGGGAAATAGCACGCTGTACCAGAGCTTCATGCAGCTCCAGGCACTGGCGTGAAATTTCCTGGGCTTCTTCCGCGGCCCGCGCCCTGGCAGAAACCTCGGGCTTGCGCAGCTCGTTGCCCACGATCGATTCGATCAGCGAAAATTCGCGCTCGGCGGCGGTTCTGAACTGGCGCAGGTGTCGTGGTTCAATGCCGTGGTTGGAAAGTTGGACGGCGGACTTGGTGATGCGGATGCCGTTGGAATCGAACAAACCGCCCTGTGGCTCGATCAAGCCGAACTTGATCAGGTCATGGACGAGCGCCTCGCTGGCGCCGGTGATGCCCTGCAGTTCCGCCATGGACACAAACCGGGAGTGGTTTTCCACCGCTTCGGTCAGGTCCTTGCCGACGACAACGGGAGCCACCGGGGCGCCACCCGGCAGTGCTGCCGGTGATTCGCCGCGGTCCACGGCGTCCAGATGGTCCTTGATGACCTTCAAAGGAAGATACTGGTCGCGCTGCACGGAGAGGATGAAACGCAGGCGGCTGACATCGGTCGCGCTGTACTTGCGATAGCCAGCTGAGGTGCGCTGCGGGATGATCAGGCCCTTGTCTTCAAGGAACCGGATCTTCGATGCGGTGACTCGTGGAAATTCGTCCTTGAGCTCCGCCAGCACTTCGCCGATGTTAAGCGCAGCCTGCCGCACGCCTTCGTGACGGATCGCCTCGAGTCGTGGGCTGCTGGCTACGTTGAACATCGGCAAAAGAACTAACACCTCGGTAATTACGTGGTTGCCGGCGCGATCGGCGCCAGCAACGAAACCTCTAACTGGACTAGTTTAAAGGTTAGGCACGCTCTGGTAGAAATTGAGTCGGAACTTTCCGATCTGCACCTGGACGCCGTTGGTCAAGGTAATGGAGTCGATGCGGTCGCCATTAATGTAGGTACCGTTCAACGAACCGATGTCGGTCAGCGTGAAGCCCTTGTCGGTTCGCGCGAACTTGGCATGGCGGCGCGAGACCGTGACATCGTCAAGGAAGATGTCCGCGTTCGGGTGACGGCCGGCGATGCTTTCGTCGGTATCCAGCAGGAAGCGTGCGCCCTTGTTCGGTCCGGTATGGGCCACGAGTAATGCGGATCCGGCTGGCAACGCGGCCACTGCTCGCTTCTCGTCCTCGCTCAGCGCGTAGATGACGGCGGGTTCGGATGAGCTCTGGAACGAGGGAAGCGAAATATTGGTCGTCTCGGACGCAGACTCGTTGTGCGGGGTTACCGGCCCATTTTCCGACATTTGTGGTCCTCCAGAAAGTTCTGCGTTAAGTTCGTGCAAGACGACCTCGTATTCAACAATAGTTCGATACGCTCTACCAAACTATTTCCAGATTAGCCTACTCAAGAGGTGCGCGATAACAGAAAAGCCGATATTTCCAGCTCCGTCCCTGTTCATTCATGGGATCATGCAAGTATCGGAGACAGTTCGGGGTCCAAAATATCCTCGGGCCCCTTGGCAGGTAGTGAAAGGGTGAGCGTCATGACCGAGATTCTCCTGAAGCGTGCCTATGCGGATCCTTCGGATTCGGACGGCTACAGGATTCTGGTGGATCGGCTCTGGCCTCGTGGTTTGACCAAGCAGCAACTGGAAATCGAGAAGTGGGCCAAGTCGGTGACGCCAAGCTCGGAACTTCGCAAGGCCTGGCATCACGACCCGGATCGGTTCTCGGAGTTCGCTGAACACTATCGTGAGGAACTGAACCAGAACCCCGCGGTCGACGAATTCCTGGAGTTGCTGGCGCAGCATCCTACGGTGACGTTTGTTTACGGCGCTAAAAGCGAAGAGGTCAATCACGCGGTGGTGCTGCGGGATTATCTTCTTCCGCAACTTCAGTCGTAGCGGCGGGCACGAAGCACACGCCGTCCACGCAAGCCATGTCCGATTCGACGACGTTCTGCAGGTTGAACGAAAATTCTTGGCTCATGTTTCCCCTCGTTGGTTGGCCTTCATCAATGGTCAACCTTCGGCGCGGGGTGAAAATTCCTGGACGAGCCGTCGGATGTCGTTTGCCATCCAACGGCTCGCCCATCACCTAGCGTTGCTCGCGCATGACCGGGGTGAAGAAGTCGCGCAGCGCGTCGGTTGCCTGCAACGGCAAGACGTTGGCCACGTACATGTCCGGGCGCACGATGACGATCGCTCCCTCCTCGGAGATGCCGCGCTGGGCGAAGATGTCGTTGCCCTCCAGCGCCGTGTAGACCTTCTGGTAGTCCATCAGGCCGAACTCGCCGCAGGTCGGGCGGAAGACCGCCGGCGCGTCATTGAGGTTGATGGTGGTGTAGTCCTGGCGGTAGACGACCTTGACGTCGAAAATTGAATCGATGTCGGCACCGGCCGGCGTGAAGCGCAGCAGCGGGGAGTCTTCGGAACCCAGCAGCCAGTCAGACAGCTGCGCCACTGGCGATGCCGCTCCGGCCGGGGTCTGGTCGGCGAAGACGTAGATCCGGTAGCGACCGTCGGCGCGGTGGTGGTGGCCCAGGTGCACCGGGTTGCTGTCGCCCAAGCGCATGACCTCGGCCGATTTGAAGCGCTTGCCCACCGGATAACCGGTTGCCAGGTGCTGGAACTCGTTCGCCGCGGTCAGTTCCGAGGGCTGGTATTCGGTCATGAAGCCGGCCGGGAATTCCGCGGTGCGCACGTAGAATTCGGCGACGCCCTCCTGGCCTTCGAGCTCTTCGGGGGTCGCGGCCATGAGCGAGGACCACTTCTTGTCGAAGTCGATCAGATCCTTGGCGATGACCTTGCGTTCGGCGGAATAGGTAGCCAGCAGGCTCTGCGGCGAGCGGCCGGTCAGCACGTAGCCCAGTTTCCAAGCCAGGTTGAACCCGTCCTGCATGGACACGTTCATGCCCTGGCCAGCCTTGGCCGAGTGCGTGTGGCAGGCGTCGCCGGTGATGAAGACCCGGGGATCGCGGGAGCCGATCTCCTCCAGCGGCACGTCGTCAAAGCGGTCGGTGAGGCGGTGGCCCACCTCGTAGACGCTGTGCCAGGCGACGTTTTTCACATCCAGCGTGTACGGCTGCAGGATCGCCTGCGCGCGCTGGATGATCTCTTCCAGCGAGGTCTGGCGCACCTTGCCGTTGTCGTCCTCCGCGACCTCGCCCAGGTCCACGTAGAGGCGGAACAGCTGGCCGCCCTCGCGCGGGATCAGCAGAATGGAGCCGTTGCTTGAATGGATGGCCGACTTGATCCGCACGTCGGGGAAGTCGGTCAGGGCCAGGGTGTCCATGACGCCCCACGCGTGGTTCGCCTTGTCGCCCGAAAGGGTGGCGCCGATGGAACGGCGGACCTGGCTGCGGGCGCCGTCCGCGCCGACCACGTACTTGGCGCGCACAACCCGGGTTTGCCCCTGGTTGCCCTCTCCGGTCCCCGCCAGGGTGACCTTGACCGGGTACTCCCCCTCGTCGTCGACGACCAGGGTCTCGAAGTCCCAGCCGTAGTCCGGTTCAATGCGGGCGGACGAGTTCCGGGCGAAGTCGGCAAAATAGTCGATGACGCGGGCCTGGTTCACCACCAGATGCGGGAATTCGCTCACGCCGGTCGGATCATCCGGGGTGCGGTCGGTGCGGATGATACGCTCCGGGTTCTGCGGGTCCGGGTTCCAGAAGGTGGTTTCGGTGATGCGGTAGGCCTCGGCGGCGATGCTCTCAGCGAAGCCGAAGGCCTGGAAGGTTTCTACCGTGCGCGACTGGATGCCGTCGGCCTGGCCGATCTGCAGGCGATGCGGACGGCGGTCGATGATACGGGTATGCACCTGCGGGAATTGGGAGAGCTGGGCCGCGGTGATGATGCCGGCCGGTCCGGCACCCACAATGAGCACGTCCATGGTGTCTGGCAGGTCGACGAGTCGGTCGATTCCGGTGCCCGCCGCGGGTTTGATGCGCGGGTCTTCCGAGACGTATCCATTGTGATGAAACTGCACTGTTTCTCCCCATTCAGCTGAGTCAAGCAAATCATTTGTTCAATAATCGAACGCTCAGTTCTTTTATCGCACTATAACTGTATCCGAGCGGTGAACCAGCGCACAAGAATGCACTTCACAAAAAGTCGGAGAGCATCGCGCGGGCTCCTGGCTCATCGCTCGAAACGCACCGTACCGTGCACGATGTCGAGCAGCCGGACCCCGCGCTGCCCTGCCTGCTTTTCCCTCCAGCGCCGGTCGTGGGTCACGGTGACAACGGCTCCCGGATACTCCGCCACGGCAGCTTCCAACTGCTCGACGAGATCCGGCGACAGGTGGTTGGTCGGTTCGTCCAGCAACAGCAGGTCGGCCTCCCGGCTCACCGCGATCGCCAGTTCCAGCCGGCGTTGCTGGCCGGCCGACAGCGCACGAGGATGCATGAATAGGTCGCGCGGAGCGAAGAGGCCGAGCTTGACGATTCGCGATACCGCCTCGTCCTGGTAGATCCCCAGCGCAGCGGCGAACGCCTCGATCACGGTGTCCCCGGGCGGCTCGCCCAGTTCCTGCCGCAGCCATCCGACACGCAGACCTTCACGACGGTGGAGCATGCCGCGCTGCACGGGAAGTTCGCCTGCCAGCACCTTCAGCAGCGTGGTTTTGCCCGCGCCGTTGGGCCCTCCAACCAGCCACCGCTCCCCCGCCGCCAGGGTCATCTCGCCGAGCAACAGCCTCGGAGCACCGGGCCGCGCAGCGCCGGCGGAATGCAGCAGTGGCCGCTGCCCGTCCGGAGCGCCGCCGCCGTGCGGCATCCTGAATTCGAGCGGGTCCGCCGGCCTGGGCGCGGGGTGGGATTCGAGTTCTTCGATCCGCGATTTCGCCTGCCGGATCTTGCTGGTCGATCCATGGTTCCTGCTGCGGAGCCTGAAGGCGCCGTGGCCGAAGGCGGCTTTTTCCTGTTTTCGCGGAATGTCCGCCACGCGTGCGGCATTCTTGGAGACCAGGGTCTCGGAGCGTTCCAGATCCTCGCGCCAGCGTTCGAATGCAGCGATGGCGGCAGCGCGCTCGGTTTCCTTGGCCCGCAAGAACCCCCGGTACCCGTCGCCGTAGGCCTTCAGCTTCCGGCCTTCCACCAGAATGATGCGCCGGGCGAAGCGCTCCAGGAAAACGCGGTCGTGGCTGACGAGCACCAGCGCGCCGCGATGCCGTTGGAGCGCGGCTTCCAGCCAATGCAGCGCGTCGTCATCGAGGTCGTTGGTCGGCTCGTCGAGCAGCAGCAGCTGCGCACCGGAACTGAGCACGCAGGCCAGGGCCAACCTCGAGCGCTGGCCCCCGGACAGCGAGTTGACCGGGGTGTCGCGGGAAACCCGCCCGAGTCCCAGCTGCTGCAGCGCGCTGTCCAGCCGCGGTCCCACGGAGTATCCGTCGGCCGCCTCATACAAGTCGGTCACCTGCTCCAACTGGGCCAGCAGCCGTTGGGCCTTTGCATCGCCAGCCGTTGCAAGCCGCGCCCCGATGGCTTCGATCAGCTGCTCCAGCCGCCGCAACCGGTGGTGATACGAATCGATGACCTCGGCAATGCTGGCTGTGCCGGGGAACTGCGGATTCTGCGCGGCGTAGGCGATGGCCCCGGGCACGGTGGCAAGCCGCTCGCCGCGATCCGGCGCAAGCGTCCCGGCCAGGACCCGAAGGAGCGTAGATTTTCCCGAACTGTTGTCGCCGAGCACCGCGATCCGGTCGGCGGGCCCGACCACCAGCTCGATATTGTCCAGGACATCGCGGTCGCCGAAGCTGACGCTCAAATCGACAAGCCGGCAGGTGAATTCCGCGGCGTGAACCGCGTCCGGCTCGGCGGCAGGGGTATTCGAGGGGTCGTGTTTGCGGGTCATGGCTATCCGTTATCTGCTGGCGGTCCGCACTGCAGGCGCAACCGGTACGTTGAAGGGCCCCGCCGCGATTGAGGCGCGGCGGTGCGGAACTGTCCGTCGCGGAGCTCGGCTCAACGCGGCGGACGTCTTAAAGATGCAACGTACCCATGGATTCAGCCTACTCGCGGCCGCGGGCGCGGGCAATGACGCCGTACGCCAACTAGAATCATGAGTGCAGCAATCCAGGAGGTCCCATGCGCAAGCTTGCAGTGCCCAGCGCCCTGTTGCTCGCCTGCGCCCTGGTCGGCTGCGCGCCGCTGGAGTTCGAGCAAAGCCCGCCCACGGCCCCGGCGGTGTCCCCGAGCCAACAACCAGAACTGGACAGGAAACGCAGCGAGGCCGTTGAAGGCCAGCATTGGGCGGACGGGTTGATGGAGGCCTATTGGCTGCGCGATGATTCCGCGGCGCAGCTGTGGATGTCGGGAACCGCCGAACGCCGGATCATCAGCTGGGGCGCCTCGAAGCCCGGCGAGCTGCAGCTGAGCGTCAACGGCTCGGAGCCCACCACGGATCGGGACCTGAAGTATTTTGCGTTGCGGCTGCTCGAAGAATTCGATGATCCGTCGCTGAAGTCCGTGTCGGTGTCCGTGCTGGGCAGCAAGGTCAGCGTGGTGGCGCGCGCCGAGGAGCTGGACACCAGCCAGGCCTGATGCCTTCAGGGTTCCCACCGCGGTGCTCAGAGATCGATATGGCCGTCGATCAACACGTGGGTTGCGCCGCCGGTCCACAAGACCCCGTGATCCTGCTGGAATTCAACCCGCCCGCGACGTCCCAGCACGGTGCCCTGGCGGTTGCAGAACGGGGCTTCGGCCAGCTGGTGCGCGAGAAGCCATTCGGCCGCGGCGGCGTTCAGGCTTCCGGTGACAGGGTCTTCGCGCAGGACGCCGTCCGCGAAGTTCAGCGCCCGGACTTCGAAGCCGCCCGAAGCCAGCGGCCCCAGCACCCCGATCTTCCACACGCCGCGATGCCGCGACGCATCCGGCGCCAGCGCCAATACCGCGTCGGCACTGTCCAGCAGCACCGCGCGCCACCCCGGGCCGTTGTCGGCCCAGAAGGCGGCGGCGATCGCCGCGGAGTCGATGCCCAAAAGCTCGCTGATCTGCCGGACCTGGGCAGCGTCGAGCGCCTCGGAGCGCAGCAGCGCGGGGCTTTGGAAAGACAGCAGGTCCTCCTGCACCCGCACGGGAACCAGGCCCGCCTGGCATTCGGCGAGCACCTCTGCAGGGTTCTGCGGGCTCCCGCCGGATGCCAGCCAGGCTTTGACGGTGCCCAGGGTGGGGTGGCCGGCGAAGGGGAATTCCTGCTGCCCGGCGAAGATCCTGAAGCGGAAATCCGCGCGCCCGTCGCTCGGCGGCAGCACGAAGGTGACCTCGGAGAGGTTTGACCAGCTGGAGTAGTCCCGCATCTGCGTGGTGCTCAGCCCGTCGCCGTCCAGCACGACCCCCAGCGGGTTGCCCTTGTACGGGTCCTGGCTGAACACGTCGACCTGCATGAACCTGCGGCGCATCGTTCTCCCCTCAGTCGGCTGCCGGTTTCCGGGTGCGAAAAACCCCGGCGAGATGCTCGCCGGGGTTGATCTTGTGGTCGGGCTAGCGGGATTCGAACCCACGGCCTCCTGACCCCCAGTCAGGCGCGCTACCAAGCTGCGCCATAGCCCGATGCCTTCGCAGCCGTTATCCCCAAGTCGTGAGAACCAAGGGTGCCGTCTGCGAAAAGCTCCTAGATAAGCCTACACCAAGTCGGGTGGACTTTTCGAACCGTTACCGGTTGCGGCCGCGGCGTTCGCGGATTCGCATCGACACTTCGATCGGGCTGCCGTCGAAACCGAAGGTCTCGCGCAGCCGGCGGGTGATGAAGCGGCGGTAGCCCGGGTCCAGGAATCCGGTGGTGAACAGCACGAACTTCGGCGGGCGGGCCGAGGCCTGGGTGCCGAACAGGATGCGGGGCTGCTTGCCGCCGCGCACCGGGTGCGGGTGGGCCGCGACGAGCTCGCCCAGGAAGGCGTTGAGCTTGCCGGTCGGGATGCGCTTGTCCCAGGATTCCAGCGCGGTGTGCAGCGCCGGGACCATCTTGTCCTTGTGCCAGCCGGTCAAGGCCGACATGTTCACGCGCGGCGCCCAGTCGATGTGGGCCAGGTCGCGTTCGATTTCCTGCTCCAGGTAGTAGCGGCGGTCCTCGTCCACCTCGTCCCACTTGTTGAAGACCACAACCAGCGCGCGGCCGGCTTCGATGGTCAGCTGGATGATGCGCACGTCCTGTTCGGACACGGTTTCGTTCGCGGCCAGCAGCACCACGGCGACCTCGGCCTTTTCCAGGGCCGACTGGGTGCGCAGCGAGGCGTAGTAGTCCGAGCCGACGGCCATGTGCTGGCGGCGGCGGATGCCTGCGGTGTCCACGAAGCGCCAGACTTCCCCGCCCAGCTCGACCAGTTCGTCAACCGGGTCGCGGGTGGTGCCGGCATAGTCGTCGACGACCACGCGTTCGGAGCCTGCCAGCTTGTTCAGCAGCGAGCTCTTGCCCACGTTCGGGCGGCCGATCAGCGCAATGCGGCGCGGGCCGCCGGAGGGGATGACTCCCCCGTGGGCCGAGTGGGTCGGCAGCTTCTCCATGACGGCGTCCAGCAGGTCGGCGGTGCCGCGGCCGTGCAGCGCGGACACCGGCCAGGGCTGGCCGAAGCCCAGGCCCCAGAGCACGGCGGCTTCGGCTTCCTGGTTGAAATCGTCGACCTTGTTGGCCACGAGGAAGACCGGCTTGCCCTTGCGGCGCAGCATCTTCACCACTGCCTCGTCGGTGGCGGTGGCTCCCACGTGGGAGTCGACCACAAACAGGATGGCATCCGCGACGTCGGCGGCGATTTCCGCCTGCTCGGCCACGGAGGCGTGGATGCCCTTGGCATCGTGCTCCCAACCGCCGGTGTCAACGATGGTGAACGGACGGCCCAACCATTGCGCGGAGTAGGACACGCGGTCGCGGGTCACGCCAGGGGTGTCCTCGACGACCGCCTCGCGGCGGCCGATGATGCGGTTGACCAGGGTGGACTTGCCCACGTTGGGACGTCCGATGACGGCGAGCACCGGCGGGATGACAACGTCCTTGTCATCCTCGTCGTACTCGTCCAGGCCCGCGAGCAGCGCGGCGTCCTCGTCGTCCAGGTCGTAGTCGTCCAGACCCGACAGCAGGGCCTTGGTGCGAATCGCGGCGTCTTCTTCGCTCAGTTCGGCAAGGCGCTCGGCGATATCGTCGTCTCCAACGGGAACGTATTCCTCGTCGTGGGTGGAGTTGTTCTCGCTCATGATTTTCCCTTCACAGCGATCGGTAATCTTCATCGGCTCTCGCCGAGGATGGGCACCAGCTCGTGGCTAGTTGGTGGTGGCCGTGTCGACGGCGTCGAGCACGGCGGCAATGGTCTGTTCGAAATCCAGGTCCGAGGAATCCACGGTCATCACGCCGTCCGCGGCCTGGGTGAAGTTCACTACGGTTGAATCCTTGGCGTCGCGCGCCAGCACCTGGGTGGCCAGCTGCGCGTCGTTCTGGGTGCCGCCCAGCTGCAGTCCGCGGCGGCGCAGGCGGGCCTCCTCGGAGGCGGTGAGCAGGATGCGCGCGTCGGCATCCGGGGCCACCACGGTGGTGATGTCGCGGCCCTCGGCCACGATGCGGGTGTTGGCAGCGATGATCTCCTGCTGGCGGCGCACCAGTTCGGCGCGCGCGTCCAGGTTGGTGGCCACGGCGGAAACCTGCTCGGAGATGCGCGGTTCGCGGATGGCCTCGGTCACGTCGGTCTCCCCGATGACCACCAGTTCGGCGTCCGGGTCCACCGAGATGCTCAGTTTCGCGTCGCGCACTGCCTGGGCCACCGCGGCGGCGTCATCCAGGTCGGTGCCGTCGGCGAGCACCGAATAGGTGATCGCGCGGTACATGGCACCGGTATCCAGGTAGGCGGCGCCGAGCTTGCGGGCCACGGCCTTGGACACCGAGGACTTGCCCGAACCGCTGGGGCCGTCGATGGCGATGACAAGCCTTGCGTCCGCTCGGCCCTGGTTGTTCTCGATGCTCACTGGGCAACCTTCCATCCGTTGAAAATCAATGCGTTGATCAGTTCGTCGCGGCGCCCCGGCAGCACCGAGACGTCCACTAGGCCCACCTGATGGCCCGCGGAGTGCTCCATGCGCAGGTCCTCGATATTGATCCCGGCTTCGCCGATCTGCGCCAGCAGCGCGGCGATCTGCCCGGGCTTGTCATCCACTACCACGGTGACCAGGGCAAAGGCCTGCGGCGGGGCGCCGTGCTTGCCCGGGATGCGGGCGCGGCCGGCGTTGCCTTCGGTCATCAGCTGGGACAGGTCCAGCAGCGACCCGGGCTCATCCGGGTGCTGCAGGGTGTTGATCAGCCGGTCCAGGTCTTCCTTCATGCCGGTCAGGATCGGAATCAGCGCCGTGGCGTTGTGGGCGAAGATCTGGATCCACAGCTTCTCGTCGCTGGCCGCGATGCGCGTGGTGTCGCGCAGCCCGTTGCCGGCCAGGGCCAGCTGGTGGCCCTGTGCGTTCAGCAGCCGGGAGGCGATCATCGAGCTGGCGGCCTGCGGGAAGTGGCTGATCAGCGCCACCGACTCGTCGTGCTCGGTCACCGACATGCGGTGCATGGTGGCACCCAGGTCGATGGCCAGCGATTCGGCAGCCATGACGCGGTCCGGCTGGGCGTTCTCATGCGCGCAGATGACCCACGGCATGGCGGTGAACAGCTCGCCGCGCGCGGCGGCCGGGCCGGACTTCTCGCGTCCTGCCATCGGGTGGGTGCCCACGTAGCGCGAGGTTTCCGCTTCGCCCAGGCGGCCGTCGGCCAGCACCGCGTCGAGGATCGAGCCCTTGACGCTGGCGATGTCAACCACGGTGGCGTTCGGGTAGGCCAGCAGGGCGTCGCCGACCAGGTGGGCGGTGACGTCCGGCGGGGCGCCGATGACCACGAGCTCCGGGGCGATCTTCTCCCCGTGCAGCACCACGCCGGCGCCGATGTCCTGGGCGACGCCCTGGGCGGTCGGCGAAATGTCCTGCAGGTAGACGCTCACGCCCTTGGCGCGCAGCCCCAGGCCCACGGAAGTGCCCAGCAGTCCGGTGCCGACGACCAGCACCGGCCCGGCGAGGTGAGAGGTGGCCATGGACTACATCCCTACCATTTTCATCAGGTGGCCCACTTCCTGGTTGCCCAGGGAACGGATGATGCCCTGCTTCTGGTCGCCGAGCTGGATCGGGCCGATGGCGACGCGCACCAGGCGCTCGACCGGGTGGCCGACGGCGTCGAACATGCGGCGCACGATGCGGTTGCGGCCCGAGTGCAGGGTCACTTCCACCATGACGTGCTTCGGGGACTGGTCGATCAGCTTGAAGTCGTCGACCTTAATCCAGCCGTCCTCCAGCTTGATGCCGTCGCGCAGCTGCTTGCCCACGGAGCGCGGCAGCGGGCCGGGGACCTGCACCAGATAGGACTTGGGGACCTCGTACTTCGGGTGCTGCAGGCGGTTGGCCAGCTCCCCGTCGTTGGTCAGGATCAGCAGGCCCTCGGTCTTGTAGTCGAGGCGGCCGACGTGGAACAGGCGCTGTGAGTGGTGCTCGTTCTTGAAGTAGTCCGCGATGGTGCGGCGGCCCTCGGGGTCGTCCATGGTGCACATGACGTGCTTGGGCTTGTTGAAGACGTAGTAGCGGGCGGCCTTGTTCAGCTGGATGCGCATGCCGTCCACGTGGATGGAATCCTTCGCAGGATCCACGCGGGTGCCCAGTTCGACAACCAGGCTGCCGTTGACCTCCACGCGGCCTTCGAGGATCATCTCCTCGCAGACGCGGCGCGAAGCGACCCCGGCATTGGCCATGGCCTTCTGCAGGCGGATGCCGTCCTGCAGCTCACCGTGTTCCATGCGGGCTGCCTGGTTCTCGGCGCGAGCCTGGGCGCGGGCGCGCTGGGTCGGGCGGGCGTAGTTGCTCGGCACCGAGTTGCCGAAGCGCTCCTTGGAGAAGGCGCGCTCGGAGTTCTTGCGCGCCGCCGAGGTGTTGCGCTTGGCGGAGCCGCCAGCCGGCTTGGCCCCGCCGGATTTGGCCCCCGCGGACTTGCCGTAGGGCTTGGAGTCGGCCGGCTTGCCGTAGGGCTTGGCCGAGCCGGAGCCCGGGCGCCCGCCGGTTTTGCCGCCGGCGCCGGGCTTGCCGCCCTGGCCCGAACGGGAGCCTGAAGGCTTGCCGCCGAAGTTCGAATTGTTGCCGCGTGGATTGCGGCCGGAGGAGGATCCCCTGCTCATGCTAAGACTTGTCCCTTGCTATTACGTATTCGCGCGCCTGCGGCCGGTGGGCCCCATGCGTCGTTGGTCCTGTCGGGCAATGCTGCACAGCTGCATTGCCTAGTCGTCGTAGGTTGCCGAATCGAGCGATTCGAGATCGGCCACCCCGGGCAGATACGGGGACAGCGCAGGCAGCTCTTCAAGCGAGCCCAGTCCCAGTCGTTCCAGGAAGTATTCGGTCGTTTGGTAGAGCGTCGCTCCACCGTCGCCCATCTCCGGATACTCCGTGATCAATCCGCGGGTGAGCAGCGTGCGCACCACCGAATCGACGTTGACACCTCGAATCGCCGAAATACGTCCACGCGAGACCGGCTGTCGGTAAGCGATGACAGCCAGGGTTTCTAGGGCGGCCTGTGACAGGCGTGCTGTTTGCCCGTCGAGCACATAACTGGAGACGAAATCGGCGTAATCGGCCCGCGAATAGAAGCGCCACCCGGAGGCGACGCGACGCAGTTCAAATCCGCGCGGGCGATCCCTACTATCATACTCGCTCGCCAGGCTCTCCAAGGCGGCGGCAATCCGGGGTACCGGCACCTCGAAGATTTCGGCCAAACGCGCCGAGGATACGGGGGTATCGGCGACCATCAGCACCGCTTCGAGCCCCGATTCCAGGCCTCCGGGGAGCTGGTCAATGGGTGCAATCTCACTCATGATCCACCTCACCCTTCCCCTCGTAGTCGTCCAGCACCGCGTCGGCGTCGAAGTCCGATTCCCCGGCCAGGCTGATCTGCAGCGGGCCGAGCGGGTCGTGCTGCTCGAAGCTGATGACCTTCTGCCTGAACATCTCCAACAATGCCAGAAACCGCACGACAACCACCAGATGCTCGGCGGCATCGGCGACCAGCGCGGTGAAGTCCATGGCGCCGTGGGCCGCCAGAAGCTCCGCGATGGCCTCGGCCTCGGCGGCGATGGTGACGTTCGCCCCGTGCAGGTGGTCCAATCCGACCTCGGTGATCGGCTCGGGTTTCGGAGCGAGCACGCCGGCGGCGATCTTGGCGAAGCGTTCGGGGCCGATCGAGAAAATCAGCTCGGGCAGCAGCGCGGCGAATTCCGGCTCCAGCGCCACTTCGCGCGGACGGCGCGAGCCTTCGGTTTCGTAGCGTTCCCCGAGGAAGGCGGCGGCGTGCTTGAACGCCTTGTACTGCAGCAGCCGGGCGAACAGAAGGTCCCGGGCTTCAAGCAGCTCGAAGTCCTCCTCGTCGGCCATTTCCCCGCGCGGCAGCAAGCGGGCGGCCTTCAGGTCGAGCAGCGTGGAAGCGACGACCAGAAATTCGGTGGTTTCATCCAGGACCTTCATCCCGTCGCTGCCTGCTTCGAGGCTGCGCTGCTGCAGCTCGCGCAGGTAGGCGATGAATTCGTCCGTCACCTCGGCGAGCGCCACCTCGGTGATGTCCAATTCGCGCTTGGTGATCAGGTGCAGCAGGACGTCGAAAGGCCCGTTGAAATTGGCCAGAGCAAGGCGAAAACCGCCAGCCGGCTTCCCCTGGCCCGTTTCGGGGCTTGAATCGGGGGCGCCGGTGGCGGTTTGTTCGCGTTGGTCCTCGCTGAGCATGGTGCTCATTACGGGGCACCACCACGCCAGATCAGCTCGCGGGCCAGGTTGCGGTAGGCCTCGGCACCCGGGTGGTTGGCGGCATAGGAGGTAATCGGCTCTGCGGCCACATTCGCGTCTGCGAACTTGATGGTGCGCTTGATGACGGTTTCGAAGAGCTTGTCGCCGAAGGCCTCGTCCAGGCGGGTGATGACCTCGCGGCTGTGCAGGGTGCGGGCGTCGTACATGGTGGCGAGCACGCCATCCAGCTCCAGCACTTGGTTCAGCCGGTCCTTGACCTTGTCGATGGTCTCCATCAGCAGCGCCACAGCGCGCAGGGCGAAGAATTCGGCGGTCAGCGGGATGATGACGCCGTGGGCGGCGGTCAACGCGTTAATGGTCAGCAGGCCCAACGACGGCTGGCAGTCGATGAGCACCACATCGTAGTCGTCGATGACATGGCGCAACGCGCGTTCGAGCACCTGCTCGCGGGCAACCTCGTTGACCAGCTGCACTTCGGCGGCGGACAGGTCGATGTTTGCCGGGAGCAGGTCGATGTTCTCCACGTCGGTGTGGCGAATCGCGTCGGTGATCTTGACGTTGCGGTCCATCAGCACGTTGTAGACGGTGACGTCCATTTCATGCGGGTTGGTGCCGAAGCCCGCGGACAAGGCGCCCTGCGGATCAAAATCCACCAGCAGCACCTTGCGGCCGTATTCGGCGAGCGCCGCGGCCAGGTTGATGGTCGAGGTGGTCTTGCCGACCCCGCCCTTCTGGTTCACCATGGCGATGACACGGGCCGGGCCATGGGACGGCAGGGCGGCGGGTACGGGGAATTCCGAGAGTGGTTTGCCGGTGGGGCCCACCGGGCGGGGCTCCTTGAGCATCCCGGCGCCGCGGACCTTGCTTGCCTGTTCCTCGCTCACGATGGGTCAACCACACTTCCCGTTATTTCTGACAAAAAACTTTGAGCTTTTGGCTCATTTAAAGGTTATCGGGCGGGACGGACATTCGGGGTATTTTCAACTTTTTCACGGCGAGCCTTTACCTTGAACCTTAACTCAAATGTTGTATGGACGCTGGGTATTTTCTCCGATCGGCCGCAAAGTGCCGGCGGGGGCTACGCACCGTCAGCAGGCAGCGGCCCGCCCGGCTCCTTCGGCAAGGCTGATCCGGCGCAGAGGAGCATGCTTCCAGCAGGCACCGTCGAAGCAGAAGTGATGCTCGCAGCGTGCAGATTCGTGGGCGCTGTCGAGCTTGATGCCGATGGTCCACCACGCAGCGTGGTGTTGTCTGTGCTTTGCCAAGCGCAGCTGGACGACGGCCGGAGGGCAACAGTTCCGGATGATCGCGGCTGGCCAACCAGTTGTTCTCGGCCACCCCGGTCGCGCAGATCGAGAAAACGGCGCGGATGGGCGTTGGCCCGGATGAGCGGCTATCCGGGCAGTCCCCGGAGCACGCAGTGCGCGGCTATTGGTTGCCAGCCCGCGAAATCCTTTCCGGCCAGCACGTCATGGTGCCGTTCGATGAGCTGCAGAGCCTCCCCCATGGCGTTGTGCTCGGCTTGCGGCTGCGGGTGATGCTTTCCGCGGCCGGCGTTTACTGGCTTCAGGTCAGCGCAGTGAACCTTGATGCCGGCTGGCAACCGGCAGACCGCTCTTGCCGGCTTCCGGGGGCCGTGGTCGAATTGGCCCGAGTTCGGAAGCGTCGACACGGCAAAGGGAACTGACATGTTCGAGGGCATGCTTGGAAATTGCACGGTTTCAGATCTTGGCCGCGCCGAACGGTGGTTCGCCCTGCTGTTCGAACGCGGCCCGGACCGACGGCCCATGGACGGATTGCTTGAATGGCATCTCGGTCCGGGATTCGGCCTGCAGGTCTGGCTTGAACCGGAACGCTCCGGTCATTCCACGGTCGTGCTGGAAGTCGCAGATCTTGAGGCCGTGGCAACACGGCTGGCTGCTGCGGGGTTGGATCACCACGGGCCGGAGCAGGGCGGCGGCGGTCAGCTCGTGCAGCTCGCGGATCCAGATGGCAACAGGATCGTCCTAGCCGGTCCCGGCGTCCTCCCCCGCCCCTGACGCCGCTGTCTTCCCGGGCTTCGCCTGTCCTTCCGTCGGGGCTTAAGCCGCCACGGTCAGGTGGCTATTCGCCGGAACCGCTGGCCAGCGCATAGTCCCCGCTGGCGCAGCCGGTGAATTTCCATCCCCCGGGAACCTGTTCGAGCGACGAATTGGCGATCCCAGTGCTGTGGATTTCCGGCTTCGCGGAACCCGGGAACCACACCTGCAGGTCGCAGCTGGCGGTGTCCGTTTGCCCGGCGAGCCGCAGCGTGGATTCCTCCGCCGCCAGCGAGGTGATTTTCCCCGGCGCGGATTGCGGGTAGGCGCGGCTGAGGATTTTCAGCAGTCCGCGCTTCGGCGGCAGGTCGCCACCGGTGGCGCAATCCTGCATCATCAGGGCGTTGCCATAGGGTTCGATGCCGTTCTGCGGATCGCCGCAGGCCTGCTTCCACACCCAGTAGGCGCTGCCCAGCACATGTTCGTCCTCGGCGGCCGCGTAGCGGGCCAAACGCGCCAGCGAGTCTTCGTCCTCGCCCCAGTGGACCTCTTCCGAGCCCCAGTAGCCGTATTCCCCGGACCACAGCGGCGCGTTGTATTCCACGGCGACCCGTTGGGCGAGGGTGAATTGCCGTTCCAATCCGACAATGGGCACGATGCCCAGGTCCCGGTCCATGGTGATTGATTCCGCGTAGAGATGCGGGGAGAAAACGATGTTCGTGTCTTCGGTGAAACCGGGGGTGGGCCCCGAATCGAATCCGAGTCCCGACCAGAAAATGCTCGGCTCGATGAAAATGATCTGCCGGGCCCCGGCCTCCCGGATTCGCTCAATGCTCTGCGCATAGAACTTGCCGAGCAGATACGAGGTGGTGACCGGGGCGGTTTCGCCGAACCCCGGCTCGTTGAGCAGGTCGAAGCCTGCCACCATCGGCTCGTCGCTGAATTCTGCGGCCAGCTTGCCCCAGGTTTGGGCCAGTGCGCTGCGGATTCCGTTGGTGTCGAAGTAGAAATTCTGGAAGGCGCGGTTGCCCGCTGGCGAGATGTCCCGGCCGGTGAACTGGCAGCGCGGAGCCCCGTCGGTGATGGTGGCCCACTGCGGCGCCCCGTCGTAGCCCCACATCTCCTCGGTTCCCGGGCGGCATGTGGTGCCGGGCTCGGTCGGCCCGTTCCACCAGCCGTCCTGGTGCATGTCCAGCACCGTGTAGATCCCGTGCGCTTTCGCCCAGTCCACCGCCTGGTGGATTCTCGCCACGTACTCCGGATCCAGCGAGCCGCGCTCAGGCTCCAACGCCGACCAGGAAATGTTCAGCCGGGAAACGGTGAAGCCCTGTTCCGCCATGCCGGCGAAATCTTCTTCGCTCAACGGCCTGACGGCCGGAACCTCGGGCTGCGGACGGTAGAAGTCCACGAGCTGGTTCACGTTCACGCCGCGCAGCAGCACCTGGTTGCCTCGCCCGTCGGAAATATGCGATCCCTCGGCGCGCAGGAAACCGGCATCCGGCAGGTTCTTCCCGACGTTGGCGGCGCCCTGCACGTTCGGGGACGATCAGCGAGGCGGCCAAGGCCATCACTCCCAGCGCGCCGGCGATGAATTGCGGCGCGGTGGAACGCCCGGGGCGGGAGGTTTGGTCGACCCGGTCGGTGGCCAGCGCGGCCAGTCCCAGAAGCCATCCGGTGCAGGCGCCGAATGCCAGCCCGTCGGCCACCGCGACATAGGCGATCATCAGCGGCCACATATCGCCCCCGGCGCCGCGGTCGACCACCAGTGAGATGACGGCCTGGAGCAGGCCTAAGAGCCCGCCGGCGCACAGTCCGGCGATCCAGCCGCCCAGCAGGCCTCCGACTCGTGAACGGATCGGCTTCAGGCACAGGGACGCGGCAAGCGCCAGGAGCCCGATCGAAACTGCCACCGACAGGAATCCCCATTCCGGCCGCGGTACGGGCAGTCCGGGGGCGTAGGCGGCGCCGGTCCACCACAGCCCGGACAGCAGGGTGGACAGGGCTCCGAAGGCCAGCGCCGGCGGAAGGCTGCGTCCGGCCGGATGGCGGCCCGGACTCCTCGGACCCCCGAGCCACCGGGTGATCGCGGCGGTGATCACTGCGGCCGGTACCGCCTTGGCCGCCACGTACCCGGCAGCCCAGCCGGCCACCGCGAGGTTCCCGGACATTGCCAATGCGGCAGCCGCCTGGGCCAGCAGCACGGCAAGGGTGAGTCCGGCGGCAAGGAGCCAGAACCTTTCGCCGGCACGATGCGCGACCCACCACGCCATCGCCCCCATCACCGGGACAAACACCAGATACGGCGCGGAGCTCCACCAACCTGCCGAGGAGGAAGGCAGGGCACCGGAGTATCCGACCAGGGCCATGAGGCCCGTGGGGTCCGCCACGGCCTGTATCAGCGCGAGAAGCAATAACGTTGCGACAGCGACAACCGGGCGCCGTACCTGTGCCATACATCCCCCATTGCCAGAGGAGCCCCACGAACCGCAGGTGTTCCGTATAGCTTTAGGCAGGAATACGCACACGTCAATACGGAATGCCGCGCGCTCCTTGAATCGCGTAGTTGATGCGTGCGTGGCCGCCGTTCCTGCCACGAACGGCAATTCGGCCGGCCCTGGCCGCGACGGAGGCTCCCGGGACGGGCATCTTGCCGGGGCAGTTAACGAAAAACATCCGCACTCCCGCTGGGTACGGGAGTGCGGATGTCGTCACGGCTTCGGCCTGGGTGGTGGCTAGTGCATGCTTTCTTCCATGAGCGCCTCGTCGAATGGACGCTCGCCGGCGAGCACGGCCTTGGCCTGGTCCAAGTCGACCTCGTGGGTCCACTTGCCGATCAACAAGGTGGCCACCGCGTTGCCGGTGAAGTTGGTCAAGGCGCGCGCCTCGGACATGAACTTGTCGATGCCCACGATCACGCCCATGCCGCCGAGCAGCTCCGGACGGTGCGCCTGCAGCCCCGCGGCCAGGGTGGCCAAGCCCGCGCCGGTCACGCCGGCGGCGCCCTTCGAAGCGATGATCATGAAGACCAGCAGGCCGATCTGCTCACCGAGGTTCATCGGCATGCCCATTGCGGTCGAGACGAACAGCGCGGACATGGTCAGGTAGATGGCGGTGCCGTCAAGGTTGAACGAGTAGCCGGTCGGAACGGTGATGCCGACAACCGGCTTCGAGACGCCCACGTGCTCCATCTTGGCGATCAGCCGCGGCAGCGCCGACTCGGAGGAGGAGGTCGAGAAGATCAGCAGGTATTCGCGGGCCAGGTACTTCAGCAGCAGGAAGATGTTCAGGCCGGTGACGAGGCGCAGCATGGTGCCCAGTACGAACACGATGAAGATGATGCAGGTCAGGTAGAACGCGCCCATGAGGATGGCCATGGAACCGATCGCGGCCCAGCCGGTGGCGCCCACGACGGCGGCGATGGCGCCGAAGGCACCGATCGGCGCAACCCACATGATCATCATCATGATGCGGAAGACGACCTTCTGGATGGCCTGGATGCCGTTGAGCACCGGCTCGCCGCTCTTGCCCATGCCCTGCAGCGCGAAACCGACCAGCAGTGCGACCACGAGGGTCGGCAGCACCGGAAGGGAGCCGGGGATCAGCGACATGAAGAAGTCGACGCTGGCATTGGAGCTGGCAGGCTTCGACGGGTCGTACGGCTGAAGGTCCAGGCCCTCGCCCGGGTGGATGATGTTGCCGACGATCAGGCCCAGGGCCAGGGCGAAGGTGGACATGCTGATGAAGTACAGCAGCGCCAGGCCTCCGACCTTCCCAACGGTCGCCGCCTTGGCAATGGAACCGATGCCCAGCACGATGGTGCAGAAGATCACCGGGGCGATGATCATCTTGATTAGGGCGACGAAGCCGTCGCCCAGCGGCTTGAGCGCCTTGCCCAGATCCGGGGCGACCAACCCGATGATCGCGCCGAGCACCACCGCGGCGATCACCGAGATGTACAGCCAGTGTGTCCGGTCCTTCTTCTTTACCTGCTGCGGCGCATCGGTTGCCGCCGAATCGTGCTCGGTGATAGCCATGGGGGTGACCTGTCCTGTGAGTGAGAACCGCTCCGGCGTCGTTGCCGGACGGCATTCCGTAGAATCGTTAAGTCCATGGTGCGCGCGCGGGTGATTTTCATCTCTGTTGAGTTCATATTGGTCACGCACCCGTACATCCCTGCCGCAGCGCAGCGCAGACCGGCGGCGCTACACGCCGCGGAAAGGCCCCGAGATGACCGATCACTTCGCGGATCGTCCGGCCGCTCAGGCGCCGCCGCGCGAACCTGCCCCGCTGACCCGCGACGGCTGGTCCTTCGCCGTGCTGATCTTCGCCGCCCAGATGCTCGTGGTGCTGCTGGTGGTGGCCGGGCTGGCAATTGCCACCTACCAGCAGCAAAACCGCGTCATCCTCGACGACCGCCAGTCCACGGTGGCCGCTGTGACGATCACCCTGGCCAACGACCCTTTCGTCAGCGAATCCCTGACCGGGCCGGATGCCACCGCGCTGCTGCAGCCCTACGCGAACAAGATCCTGGCCCATGCGCAGTCACTGGACTTCATCACGATCATGACCCCCGACGGCATCCGCGTGACGCACCCGAACCCGCAGAAGATCGGCCAGAAGTACATCGGCTCCACGACCCAGGCGCTGAACGGCGAGATCTTCAACGAGCAGGCCGTGGGCACGCTGGGCAATTCCGTGCGCACCATCGCTCCCGTCTACCACGACGGCACCGTGGTCGGTTTGGTCTCCTCGGGCTACACGCTGCAGAATCTGCAGCTGCAGTACCGCAGCGAGCTGCCGCAGATCCTGCTGGTCTCGGCGCTGGCCCTGCTGCTGGCAGGATTCTCCGCCTGGTTCTTCTCCCGCTATGTCAACCAGGCCACCCTGGGATTCGGTCCGCACGGCCTGCGCCGGCTGTACGCGTTCTACTTCTCCGCGCTGCATTCGGTGCGCGAGGGCCTGGTGCTGCTGGACCGCAGACACCGCATCGTGCTGTACAACCAGGAGGCGGCCCGGCTGCTGGACCTGCCCGAGGAAGTGCCCGGCGAGGGCCTGAATCCGCAGCAGGTGCAGATGCCCGAAACCCTGCGCGCCCTGATGACCACGGGGCGCAGCTGCAAGGATGAGATCCACCTCGGCGCCCACACGGTGCTGTCCGTTTCCCAGGGCCCGGCCCGGCTGACCAACGCCAACTTGCCGCGCATGGGCGGGCCGTGGCGCGGCTGGTTCGGGATCCAGCCGCTGACCGGGCAGGTGCTCACCCTGCGGGATCTGACCGAGGTGCAGGAGCTGGCCGGGGAGCTGCAGTCGCTGAAGACCTTCTCCACCGCGCTGCGCGCCCAGACCCACGAGCACGCCAACCGGCTGCACACCATCGCCACCCTCATCGAGAGCGGCAAGGCCGACCAGGCGTTGGCCTTTGCGGTGGACGACAGGCAGCATTCCCAGCAGCTGACCGACGCGATCGTGCACAGCATCGACGACGCCTACCTCTCCAGCCTGCTGGTCGCCAAGGCAGCGCAGGCCCACGAACGCGGGATCAAGCTGGACATCAGCGCCCAGGGCTTCATCCCCACCGACGCGTTCCAGGCGACCGACATCGTCACCATCGTGGGCAACCTGCTGGACAACGCGCTGGACGTCTCGGTGGGCACCGAGGACGCCACGGTCTGGGTGGAGGTCACCGCGCTGGGCGACGAGCTGATCATCGCGGTGGCCGACTCCGGGCCCGGCATCGAGCCGGAATTCCTGGAGAACCTGCTGCGCTTCGGGGTCAGCACCAAGTCCGGGGTGCAGCCGCGGGGGCTGGGGCTCGCGCTGGTCCAGCAGGCGGTCCTGCGCCTGGATGGCACAATGAATGTGGACAATGATGCCGGGGCGATCTTCACCGTGACCCTGCCGTTCAGGCCGCGGACCTAGGCAGCTGGAGATGGCACACAGAATTCGGGAGGAGCCGATGGGCCAGATGCACGCCGAGAACACCCCCGACGCCGCGACCCCGCCTGCGCTGCGGGTCCTGGTGGTCGACGACGAACCCGACACTGCGGCGGCCCACGCGGCCTATGTGAACCGCATTGAAGGCTTCACCGCCGCCGCGGTGGCCGGCAACGGGCAGCAGGCCCTGGCCTTGCTCGCCGCTGCCCAGCAGGATGGGGCCCCCTTCGACCTGGTGCTGCTGGACATGACGCTGCCTGACCTGCATGGCATCGACGTGGCCAAGCGCATGCGCGGGCGCGGGCTGACCACCGACATCATCGCCATCACCGCGGTGCGGGACCTGGCGGTCGTGCGCTCGGCGGTGGCCACCGGCATCACGCAGTACCTGATCAAGCCGTTCACCTTCGCGGTCTTTGCCGAGAAGCTGGAGAACCACCGCCGGTTCATCGCCTCGATGCGCTCCACCGGACCGGATGCAAGCCAGGCCGCGCTGGATACCGCTTTTTCTGCGCTGCGCACGGCGAGCGCCTCCACGACCCTGCCTAAGGGGTTGATCCCCGAAACCCTGGCCCAGATCAGCGAGCACCTGAACGCCAGCCCGGGCACGGCGTTCTCCGCCACCGAGCTGGCCGAACAGCTGGGCATGTCGCGAGTCACCGCCCGCCGCTACCTGGAGCACCTGGCCGAGTCCCGGGCCGCGGTGAAGCAGCCCCGGCACGGCACCCGAGGCCGGCCGGAATACGAGTACCGGGCGGCCTCCCCCGCGGCCGGCAGGTAATCAGAAGCAAACTTAACCAAGCCAAACCATCCTTGTCAGCACGCCATCAAGCGCGCATGATGGCACTATGAGCGAGGAAAACCAGGACATCATTTCCGCCGTGCAGCACCCGGGCGAAGCACACGTCGGGGACAACGTGGGCCAGCGGCTGAACTGGCTGCGGGCCGGGGTGCTCGGCGCCAACGACGGCATCGTTTCGGTGGCCGGCGTCGTGGTCGGCGTTGCCGCGGCGACTCCCGGAAATCTGGCGGCCATCGCCACTGCCGGCATCGCAGCCCTGGTGGCCGGCGCGTTTTCCATGGCCGGCGGCGAATACGTCTCGGTCAGCACCCAGCGGGACACCGAGCGCGCCCTGATCGCCAAGGAAAAGCGCGAGCTGCGCGAGCAGCCCGAGGAGGAACTCGAAGAACTCGCCGGCCTGTACCGGCAGCGCGGACTGTCCGCGGAACTTGCGAAACAGGTCGCACAGGAACTGACCGCCCATGACGCGCTGGCGGCGCACGCGGAAGTGGAGCTGGGCATCGATCCGGACGAGCTGACCAGCCCCTGGCATGCGGCCCTGTCGTCGTTCATCGCCTTCACCGTCGGAGCGCTGATCCCGCTGGCCATGATCCTGCTGCCTGTCGGCAGCGAAATCCTCAACACCGCGCTGGCAGTGGTGCTGGGCTTGCTGCTGACCGGATGGATCAGCGCACGGCTGGGCGGCGCCCCGCTGCTGCCGGCGATCCTGCGCAACGTGCTGATGGGTTCGGCGACCATGGCCGCCACCTACCTGATCGGGCTGCTGTTCGGCGTCGCAGTCAGCTAAATACCGCGCACAACGAGAAAACCCGTGCCCGGCCAGCGATGTTTCGCAGGCCGGGCACGGGTTTTCGAGCCGGTTCCGGTTTAGGCTTCCGGACGCAGCAACGGCATCAGTTCGTCAAGCACCGCGGTGTCCTCGATGGTCGAGGGCACCGTGTAGTCCTTGCCGTCGGCAATCTGGCGCATGGTCTTGCGCAGGATCTTGCCCGAACGGGTCTTGGGCAGCGCAGCCACCACGGTGACCTCGCGGAAGTCGGCCACCGGGCCGATGTGCTGGCGCACCAGGGCCACGATCTCCTTCTTCAGCGCTTCCTCGTCCGCTTCAACCCCGGACTTCAGCACCACGTAGCCGCTGGCACGCTGGCCCTTGAGCGCATCGGCCAGGCCGATCACCGCGCATTCGGCGACGGCAGGGTGGCTCGCCAGCACCTGCTCCATGGCACCGGTGGACAGGCGGTGGCCGGACACGTTGATCACGTCGTCGGTGCGGCCCATCACGAACAGGTAGCCGTCCTCGTCGAGGAAGCCGGAGTCGCCGGTGAGGTAGAAGCCGTCGATCTGGCTCAGGTAGGTGTCGATGAAACGCTGGTCGTTGCCCCACAGGGTCACCAGTGCGCCCGGCGGCAGCGGCAGGCGAACCACGATGTTGCCCTCCTCGCCCGCGGCCACTTCCTCGCCCAGGGCGTCGCGGATCTGCACATCGAAGCCCGGCACCGGGGTGGTGGGGCTGCCGGCCTTGGCGGGCAGCGGCTCCAGGCCCAGCGGGTTCGAGGCGATCGGCCAACCGGTTTCGGTCTGCCACCAGTTGTCCACCACCGGGATGTTCAGCAGCTCGGAGGTGAAGTGGTAGGTATCCGGATCCAGGCGCTCGCCGGCCACGAACAGCGCCCGCAGGCTGGACAGGTCGTGGGAGGTCATCATCTCGCCGCTCGGGTCGGCCTTGCGCACCGCACGCAGCGCGGTGGGCGCGGTGAACATGGTGGTGACCTTGTGGTCCTCGATGATGCGGCCGAACACGCCGGCATCCGGGGTGCCCACCGGCTTGCCCTCATAGAGCACCGTGGTGGCGCCGGCGATCAGCGGCGCGTAGACGATGTACGAGTGCCCCACGACCCAGCCCACATCCGAAGCGGTGAACATGGTGTCCCCCGGGTGCACGTCGTAGATGGCGTTCATGGAGAACTGCAGCGCGGTGGCGTAGCCGCCGGTGTCGCGCACCACGCCCTTGGGTGCGCCGGTGGTGCCGGAGGTGTAGAGCACGTACAGCGGGTGCGTAGACGGCACCGAGACCGGTGCGGCCGGCTGCGCGGTTTCGGCCAGCTGGCCCCAGTCAAGCCAGTTGATGTCCTGCCCGTTGATCGGCTTGCCCTGGTATTCGTCCAGGGAGTGCGCGAACCCGTCGCGGTGCGCGACGATGACATCCTTCACCGCCGGCTCGGCCAAGCTCAGCGCCTCGGCCACCGCCGGCAGGTACTCGATGCGGCGCGAAGGCTCGATGCCGCCGGTCGCGGCCACGATCGCCACCGGCGCGCAGTCGGTGATGCGCGCTGCCAGTTCCTTGGGCGCGAAGCCGCCGAAGACCACCGAGTGCACGGCTCCGATACGGGCGCAGGCGAGCATGGAGATCAAGGCCTGCGGCACCATCGGCATGTAGATCAGCACGCGGTCCCCGGTCTTCACCCCGCGTCCCGCGAGCACGCCGGCGAAGATCTCGACTTCATGCAGCAGCTGGGTGTAGGTGTAGGTCTGGGTGGTTCCCAGCATGGCGGAATCGTAGATCAGCGCAGCCTGGTCGCCGCGGCCGGCGGCCACGTGGCGATCCAGCGCATTGACCGACAGGTTCAGCATGCCGTCGGGGAACCAGTTGTACAACGGTTTGCGCGAAGCATCGACCGCCGATGTCGGCGCCGAATCCCATTGGATATCTTTGGCAGCCTCAAGCCAGAATGTCTCCGGATCGGTGCTCGCCTGGTCAAAGGCCTGGCGGTAGGTCTGCGCCATGGTGTTCTCCTCCGGCGTCGGGCGTCGCTGCCCGGCGTCCTGTTAAATGTCTGGACTCGTCCTCGTATATATAAGCCTATGACTACAGTCACACAATCACAACATCCGTGTATACATATTTCGTTCTTTTCTAAAATATTTTCCGGTCTTTGCCCCATTTGACTCGGTTTGTGTATACACTCGAAGCATGAGAGCAAGTGACAAGGTCTACGAGAGCCTGCGCACCGACATCGTCGAGTGGCGCCTGCACCCGGGAACCGTGCTTGCCGAGGTTGAGCAGTCGGAACGACTAGGAGTTTCCCGCACTCCGGTGCGTGAAGCACTGGCCCGATTGGTGGCCGACGGACTGGCGGTCCCGCAGCGGGGCCGTGGAGTAGTGGTTTCAGAAGTCAGCGAAGACCATCTGGAAGACCTCTTCGTCCTGCGCCGCGCGCTGGAAATCACCAGCGCCCGACAGGCCGCCTTGTCGGAGAACCGCACCCAGTTCGCAGCCCTGGCCGAGGATTTCGACCGGGCAGTGCACCTGGCGGATCTTTCCGGAGCCCGGGACGACTACTACCAACTGGTCGCACGGCTTGACGAGATGGTCGACGACGCGGCCAACAACCCGTATCTGGCCACCGCGCTGCGCACGCTGCGAGTGCACCTGCAGCGGGTACGCAGGCTGGCCAAGGACAATTCCGACAGGCTGCGCGACTCGGCCCGTGAACACGCGGCCATTGCCTGGGCGATTGCCGAGGGGAACGCCGAGGTGGCGGCCGCCGCCACCACTGTTCACCTCCACAAATCTTTTACACACATCAAGACATACACAGTTGGATCCGAAAGGTAGCATCTCCATGATCAACCACCCAGTACGCGTATACCGCTCCGAGGAAAACCTGGCCCGCGAAGACCAGCTGGCCCATAAGATCGCCACCGTTGCCGCCGATCCGGTCGAGGTAACCAGCGAAGTCACCGAAATGATCATCAACCGCATCATCGACAACGCCTCGGTGGCCATCGCCTCGCTGAACCGCGGCCCGATCGTCGCAGCCCGCGCCCAGGCTCTGACCCATGCGCCGTCCACCGGCGGCCAGGGCGCCTCGGTGTTCGGCATTTCCGAGAAGGTTTCCCCTGAATGGGCGGCCTGGGCCAACGGCGTGGCAGTGCGCGAACTCGACTACCACGACACCTTCCTGGCCGCCGAGTACTCCCACCCGGGCGACAACATCCCGCCGATCCTGGCCGTGGCACAGCACACCGGCGCTTCGGGCAAGGACCTGATCCGCGGCATCGCCACCGGCTACGAGATCCAGGTCGACCTGGTCAAGGCGATCTGCCTGCACAAGCACAAGATCGACCACGTTGCCCACCTCGGCCCGTCGGCCGCCGCCGGCATCGGCACCCTGCTGGGCTTGGACGTCGAGACCATTTTCCAGGCCGTTGGCCAGGGCCTGCACACCACCACCGCCACCCGCCAGTCGCGCAAGGGCGAAATCTCCACTTGGAAGGCGCACGCCCCGGCCTTCGCAGGCAAGATGGCTGTTGAGGCCGCCGACCGCGCCATGCGCGGCCAGACCTCCCCTGTCCCGATCTACGAAGGCGAAGACGGCGTCATCGCCTGGATGCTGGACGGCAAGGACGCAGCCTACGAAGTGCCGCTGCCAGAGGCTGGCGAAGCCAAGCGCGCCATCCTGGACACCTACACCAAGGAGCACTCGGCCGAGTACCAGGCGCAGGCCTGGATCGACCTGGCCCGCAAGCTGCACGGCGAGCACCCGGAAGCCGCCGACCCGAAAAACGTGAAGTCGGTGCTGATCAAGACCAGCCACCACACCCACTACGTCATCGGCTCCGGCGCGAACGACCCGCAGAAGTACGATCCGACCGCTTCGCGCGAGACCCTGGACCACTCGATCCCGTACATCTTCACCGTTGCACTGCAGGACGGCGCATGGCACCACGTGGATTCCTACTCCCCTGAGCGTGCCGGCCGCGCCGACACCGTGGAGCTGTGGAACAAGGTGACCACCGAGGAAGACGCCGAGTGGACCCGCCGCTACCACTCGCTGGACATCTCGGAGAAGGCCTTCGGCGGTTCGGTGGAAATCACCCTGAACGACGGCACCGTGATCACCGACGAGATCGCCGTAGCCGACGCTCACCCGCTGGGCGCACGTCCGTTCGCCCGCGAGCAGTACATCAACAAGTTCCGCACCCTGGCCGCAGGCCTGGTCGACGAGGCGGAGATCAACCGCTTCATCGCCGCCGCGGAAAACCTGGAGAACCTGGCCGCCGGCGAGCTGGATCAGCTGAACATCCAGGCCGCCGCCGGTGTGATCGACGCGAACAACGCACCTAAGGGACTGTTCTAATCATGTTGTATTCAACCAAGACCCCAGCCGCAAAGCGCGTCGCGCTGCGCGAAATGCTGACCCCGGGAGCTGCCCGCCAGTTCCCCGGCGCCTTCAACCCGCTCTCGGCCAAGCTGATCAGCGAGAAGAACTTCGACGGCGTCTACATCTCCGGCGCGGTGCTGGCCAATGACCTGGGCCTCCCGGACATCGGCCTGACCTCGCTGACCGAGGTTGCCACCCGCGCCGGGCAGATCGCCCGCATGACCGACCTCCCATCGATCGTGGATGCCGACACCGGCTTCGGCGAGCCGATGAACGTGGCGCGCACCATCCAGGAGCTGGAATACGCCGGCCTGGCCGGCTGCCACATCGAGGACCAGTTCAACCCGAAGCGCTGCGGGCACCTGGATGGCAAGAACGTGGTGGATACCGAAACCATGCTCAAGCGCATCGCAGCCGCCGCTGACGCACGCATCGACGAGAACTTCCTGATCATGGCCCGCACGGACATCCGTGCGGTCGAGGGCCTGGCTTCGGCCGTGGACCGCGCCAAGGCCATGGTGGATGCCGGTGCGGACGCGATCTTCCCCGAGGCTATGAAGAACGTGGCCGAGTTCGAAGCAATCTGCAACGCGGTGGACGTGCCGGTGCTGGCCAACATGACCGAGTTCGGCAAGTCCGAACTGTTCAACCGCCAGGAACTGGCCGATGCAGGCGTCGCCTTGATCATCTACCCGGTGACTCTGCTGCGCAGCGCCATGGGCGCGGCTGAGCGGGTGCTGGACGCGATCAGCGAAGACGGCACGCAGCAGCGTGAAGTGGATAACATGTTAACCAGGTCACGACTGTACGAACTGGTGGACTACGAAGCATACAACCGGTTCGACACCGGAATCTTCAACTTCCAGGTCCCAACCCTGGACATTGATTCCAACAGCGCGAATCTCTAAACAGGAGCCACACCACACTGTGGCAGCGTCCGGTGGCGCGGGCCGTCGATAACTTCGACGGCCCGCGCTACCGGCCTAAAAGTCTTGAAAGACAATTCAGGAGGAGTACGACCATGAGCACGAGCACCGAAGACATCAAGAAGGGCCTGGCTGGAGTCGTCGTCGACTACACCGCCGTATCCAAGGTCAACCCGGAGACCAATTCCCTGCTCTACCGCGGTTACCCGGTACAGGATCTGGCGGCGTCCAAGTCCTTCGAAGAGGTTGCCCTGCTGCTGTGGAACGGCGAACTGCCTTCCCAGAGCGAACTGACCGAATTCACCGCATTCGAGCGCGCCAACCGCACCTTGGATCCAGCGGTCAAGGCAGCCATCGACCTGCTGCCGGCCGACTGCCACCCGATGGATGTGGGCCGCACCGCGGTCTCCGTGATCGGAGCCAACCACTCGCAGTCGGAGAACTCCTCCGTCGAGGCCGAGCTGCTGAAGTCCAAGGAACTGTTCGCCGCCTTCCCGGCTGTCGTGGCCTACGACCAGCGCCGCCGCCGCGGCCTGGACGTCGTCCCGCCGCGCGATGACCTGGATTACGCCGCCAACTTCCTGTGGATGACTTTCGGCGAAGAAGCCGCACCAGAGGTTGTCGACGCCTTCCGCGTGTCGATGGTGCTCTACGCAGAGCACTCGTTCAACGCGTCGACCTTCACCGCACGCGTCATCACCTCGACCCTGTCGGACCTGCACTCGGCCGTCACCGGTGCCATCGGCGCCCTGAAGGGCCCGCTGCACGGCGGCGCCAACGAGGCTGTCATGCACACCTTCACCGAGATCGGCATCGACAAGGACGAGTCCCGCGAGGATGCGGCCAAGCGCGCCAAGGCCTGGATGGAAGAGGCCCTGGCCGCCAAGAAGAAGGTCATGGGCTTCGGCCACCGCGTCTACAAGCACGGTGATTCCCGCGTCCCGACCATGAAGGCCGCACTGGACCGCATGATCGAGCACTACGGCCGCCACGAAATGCTGGGCCTGTACGACGGCCTGGAAGCAGCCATGGACGAAGCCAAGTCGATCAAGCCGAACCTGGATTACCCGGCCGGCCCGACCTACCACCTGATGGGCTTCGACACCGAGATGTTCACCCCGATCTTCATCGCGGCACGCATCACCGGCTGGACGGCACACATCATGGAACAGCGCGCCTCGAACGCCCTGATCCGCCCGCTGTCGGCCTACAACGGCCCGGAGCAGCGCGCACTGTAAGCAGCCGCGCAAAGCCGCCGGCTCGGACATCATGTCCGGGCCGGCGGTTTTTTGCGTCCGAGGCAAGTACCGCGGGAGGAACGGACCCAATCAGAATTGTCGATTCACCTACCAAGAGCTATCGTTTAACGATAGATACCATCTGCTAAACGATAAGTGAGGTCAACCGTGAGCCGAATCAGCATTATGGCGCTCAGGGGGATTTTGTCCGTGGTCCTTGCCGGGACGCTCTTCGTCCAAGTGGGCATGGTTCCGATGATTGCGGTGAATGAGGTGGCACGCCCCGGGGCGCCTGAAGTGCCTGCGGTCGCGCTGCTTGCCTATCTGGTCCTCGCGGGGATCGTCATTGAGATCTGCGCGGTCTGCGTCTGGAAACTGGCCACCCGCGTGGCCCGAAGCACGGTTTTCGACCCGGCGTCGTTCAAATACGTCTCGCCGATTATCGTGTCCGTCGCCGCGGGCTCACTGGCTACCTTCGCCCTAGCCGCCCTGCTGGCGCCCGGCGAGGATATCGCCCCCGGGATGGTCCTGCTCATCGGCGGCTTCGGAATCCTGCTGGCCGGAATTTCCGTGATCGTCTACGTCCTGCGCCAACTGCTCATCCAGGCCACGCGGACCGAGGCGCAGGCCGCCGCGCTGCGCACCGAACTCGGCGGTGTCATCTGATGGGGATCAGGGTAGACATCGACGTCATGCTTGCCCGGCGGAAGATGGCGGTCGGAGAGCTGGCCGAACGCATCGGAATCACTCCGGCCAATCTCGCGGTGCTGAAGAACGGGCGGGCCAAGGCAGTCCGCTTCACCACGTTGCAGTCGCTGTGCGAAGTCCTGGACTGCCAGCCCGGGGACCTGCTGGTCTACGAGCCCGAGAACCCCCAGGCCGAGGCCGGGCAGGACGCCACGCCGGCTACCAGGAGCTGATCCGCACCGTCGTAACGCCGAGGTTGTCCTGAGCCATGATGACAGTTGCAGTGAACATTTCCCCGCCGATGATGCGCGGAAGCCAGTGCTCCGCGTCCTGCCACATTTGCTCGACCGGCAGGTCGGCCACCGGATACCAGTGCGGCTCCAGTTCCCCGCTGGCCGCAGGTTCGCCGTCGTAGCTGGTGGCCAGGAACACCTGGCAATCCATGTCCGAAGCGGGCCGCGCCGGAAAACGAAAAAGTATCGTGGCCCTGTGGTCCGCGCATTCCGCAGCCACCCGCAGCGAGGTCTCTTCTTCCAGCTCACGGACCGCTGCTGACGCCGCCTGCTCCCCCGGCTCGATCTTGCCCCCGGGCGCCACCATGTTGCCGGCGCCGAAGCCGGTCAGCTTGCGGCCGAGCAACACCTGCCGGGTTTCCCCCTGCCCGCGCAGGACCAGCATCAGCGCCACCGGCTGGGGCTGGGTCTTGTCCACACTCATGATGGTTCTTCTCCTTGCGCGTTCGACTAATTCACGCGCGGGTGCGCCAGCTGGTAGGCCTCGCGTAGTGAATCGACGCTGACCTTCGTGTAGATCTGGGTTGTGGTCACCGATGCGTGGCCCAGCAGCTCCTGCACCACGCGCACGTCCGCACCGCCTTCCAGCAGGTGGGTAGCGAACGAGTGGCGCAGGGTATGCGGCGAGACTTCCGTGGCGATGCCCGCCCGCTGGGCGGCCTTGGACAGGATCATCCAGACCGACTGCCGGGAAAGCCGGCCGCCGCGCTGGTTCAGGAACAATGCAGGGGTACCTTTGCCCTTGGCCGCCAATCCGGGGCGGGAGCGGACCAGGTAGTCGCTGACTGCGCGCTGTGCATAGGCGCCCACCGGGACTACACGCTCCTTGGACCCCTTGCCGAACAGCCTGACCACCGCGTCATCGGCGAAATGCAGGTCGTCCACGTCCAGCGCGACAACTTCCGAAATGCGCGCTCCGGTGGAGTACAGGAATTCAAGGATTGCCCGGTCTCGCAGCCCCGCCGGGGTGTCCAGCGAAATTGATTCAAGTATTCTCGTGACCTCGGCAATGGAGATGGCCTTGGGCAGCGACTGCCCCACGGCGGGAGGCTGAACCTCGCGCGCCGGATTGGGTTCGCAGATGCCTTCCAGTTCCCAGTACTTGTGCAGTTGCCGCACCGCAACCGTATGCCGCGCGACCGACCGGGCGCCGAGCGCCTGGTGTGCCTCATCGCCACGTGCCAGCTGCTGCAGGTAGCCATTGACGTGTGCCTCGGTAATGGCTGCAGGTGTTCCCACGCCGGCTGCTTCCAGCGTTTCCAAATAGCGGGTCAGGTCCCGTCGATACGAGGACAGCGTATTCTCGGCCAATCCGCGTTCAATGGCCAGGTGCTGCAGATAGCGGCGCAAGCCGGGGGCAAACGAGGAACCCAGTGCGGGTTCGGCTGTCCTACTGATGGCGAAGCCCCGGATGCACGGTGAAGGGTTCGTCTGCATGGCGCAGCGTGGCATAGCCCGCAGCGCGGGCCTCATTGGCTGCCAACAGCCCGATGACCGCCGTGGGGTTGTGGATCTTGCCGGCCAGCACCTGGGCGACGGCTTCATCCAGCGGCACCCATTCGGTGATCAGTTCGGCTTCCTCCTCGGTGCGGGTGTGGCGCCGGTCCTCGGGGACCAGCGCGACTCCGCGGGCCAGGTAGATGCGCACGGCTTCCGAGGATGAGCCCGGACTCAGGAACACGTCGGTCAGGATCGACCAGTGCTGCGCGGTGCGGTCTGCTTCTTCCCACAGCTCGCGCTTGGCCGCTTCCAACGGTGGTTCTCCCGCGACATCCAACAGTCCTGCCGGCAGCTCCCACAAACGCATCCCCACTGGATGCCGGTACTGGTTGATCATGAGCACGCGTTCATCGTCGTCGATCACCAGCACGGTGACCGCCCCGGGATGGGCGATGTAGTCGCGTTCGATGACGACGCCTTCGTCGGACAGCTCCACGGAATCATGCAGCACATTCCAGATGCGGCCCTCATAGACGGTTTCTCGGGCGACCAGCGTGCGTTCGGAAAATTCGTCGGAGATCTGTTGGCTCTGCACGCTGTGGTCCTTGCTCATGGAACTTGGTTCTCCTGTAACGGGCGGCGGGCCCGAAAAATCGGTTGGCTCTATCTCCAGCTTAAACGCAGACGCACCGGTCAGGAATGACCGGCGCGTCTGGGTTCAGCGATGACGTTCCCTGCGGGGTGCCGTCAACGGCTGGGTTCTAGCTGATTAGGCGTCTCGCTGAGCGATTGCCGCTTCCACCAGACCCGCGAAGAGCGGGTGCGGACGGGTTGGGCGGCTGGAGAGCTCAGGGTGGGCCTGGGTGGAAACGTAGTAAGGATGTACGTCCTTCGGCAGTTCCACGTACTCGACCAAGCTGTTGTCCGGCGAGGTGCCGGAGAAGACCAGACCGGCTTCCTCCAGCTGTGCGCGGTAGGCGTTGTTGACCTCGTAACGGTGGCGGTGGCGCTCTGCAACCTCGGTTTTGCCGTAGGTCTCCGCAACAACGGAGCCCTCCAGCAGCTTCGCGTCGTACAGGCCGAGGCGCATGGTGCCACCCAGGTCGCCCTTGCCCTCAACGATGTCCAGCTGCTCTTCCATGGTTGCGATAACCGGGGTGGAGGATTCTGGATCGAACTCGGTCGAGGAGGCATCCGGCAGGCCGGCCATGTTGCGAGCGTACTCGATCACCATGGACTGCAGGCCCAGGCACAGGCCCAGGGTCGGGAGCTTGTTTTCGCGGGCGAACTTCAGTGCGCCGAGCTTGCCTTCAAGGCCGCGGATACCGAAGCCACCTGGGACGCAGATTGCTTCCGCGCCGGCCAGGGCCTTCTTGGCACCGGCTTCGGTGGCGCACTCGTCCGAGGGGACCCACCGGATATTGACCTTGGCCTGGTTGGCGAAGCCACCGGCCTTCAATGCCTCGGTGACGGACAGGTAGGCGTCCGGCAGGTCGATGTACTTGCCGACCAACGCAATGGTCAGTTCGGTCTTCGGGTTGTGCACCACATCCAGCAGGCGGTCCCAGTCTTCCCAGTCCACGTCGCGGAACTTCAGGTCAAGGGTCTGCACAATGTAGGCGTCAAGGCCCTGGGAATGGATAACCTTCGGGATGTCGTAGATGCTCGGGGCATCGGCGCAGTTGATGACTGCTTCGGTGTCCACGTCGCAGGTGCGGCCGAGCTTGGCACGCATCTCGTCCGGGATCTCGCGATCCGAGCGGATGACCAAGGAATCAGGCTGAATGCCGATCGAGCGCAGGGCCGCGACCGAGTGCTGGGTAGGCTTGGTCTTCAGTTCCTGGCTTGGGCCGATGTACGGAACCAGGGAGACATGGACGAAGAAAGCGTTCTTGCGGCCGATGTCCTGACGCACCTGACGTGCCGCCTCCAGGAATGGCTGGGATTCGATATCGCCGACGGTGCCGCCGATTTCGGTGATGATGACATCGGGAGCCGACTTGCCTTCACCGGGCTCGGTGGCGGCCAAGCGCATGCGGCGCTTGATCTCGTCCGTGATATGAGGGATGACCTGTACGGTGTCGCCAAGGTACTCGCCGCGGCGTTCGCGCTCAAGGACTGTGGAGTAAACCTGACCGGTAGTCACGTTGGCGCTGCCCGGGAGGTTCTCATCCAGGAAACGCTCGTAGTGTCCGATATCCAGATCAGTTTCGGCGCCGTCGTCGGTTACGAAGACTTCGCCGTGCTGGAAGGGGTTCATAGTACCTGGATCGACGTTCAGGTACGGATCGAGCTTCTGCATGGTCACAGAAAGACCACGAGCTCGAAGAAGATGTCCAAGGCTGGATGCCGTCAATCCCTTACCCAGGGAAGAGGCCACACCGCCGGTGACGAAGATATGCTTTGTCGTTTCAGACGACCGAGAATCACGAGTTTTATTACGCTGCACCACGGGATTTCATCCTATCACCATTCTTTTACCAAGCATCCACACTCACTGTAGTGCACGGGTTCGCGAAGCCCTAGTTTGCTTCGAGGTTTACCCTTCCACCCTGAAAATCAGGGCTTCTTCGATTCGCTGGCGGTGAGCGAACACACTAATTTTTGCGCATCCGCCAGCAATTCCTCGGCATGGGCCTGGGCCGTATCGGATTCCTCCTGGCCGGCAAGCATGCGCGCCAGCTCACGGATGCGGGCCGGCTCATCCAGCGCCACCACGTCGCTTGCAGTGAACCCCGCCCCGGCGTTGGATTTCGCATCCGAGTTCTTGATAACGCGGATGTGCCGGTCAGCGTAGGCGGCTACCTGCGGCAGGTGGGTCACGACAATGACCTGGACATGCCGGGCCAGCATGGCCAAGCGTTCGCCGATGCTGACTGCAGCCTTTCCGCCGACTCCCTGGTCAACCTCGTCGAAGACGAACGTCGGCACGGGATCCACAGCAGCCAGTACCACTTCAATGGCCAGCATGACGCGGGAGAGCTCGCCGCCACTGGCACCTTTGCCCAGCGGGCGCGGCGAGGCGCCGGCGTGCGGCGCGAGCAGCATGGAGATCGAGTCCTGGCCGAAGGCTCCCGGTTCATCAAGCTCGTTGACCTCGATGACGAGCTTGGCGTCAGGCATGGCCAGCGCGGTCAGCTCAGCCGAAACACGGGTTGACAGCTTCTTGGCGGCTTTGCGGCGGGCATCGGATAGATCGGAGGCAAGCGCTGCGACCTTCTGCTCCAGGGCGACGACTTCTTCCTGCAATACTTCGATGCGTGAGTCATCCCCGCCCAGGGATTCAAGGCGCTTTCGCGCAGTCTCCGCCCAGGAGATGACCTCGTCGATGCTCGGCGCGTACTTGCGCAATAACTTGCCCAAGTCTGCGCGACGTGCCTCAACTTGAGCCAGCAGCTCGGGCCCTTCTTCGTCCAGATCAGCAACGTAGCCGGACAGGTCGCTTGAAAGCTCCGAGGCCAGAATTCCGAGTTCGGCGGCGCGTTCGGCAAATCCGGAAAGTACCGGGTCGTCCCCGCTGGCTTGGGCCAGGACCCCTCTGGCCGTTTCCACGAGTGTGGTAATGCCCGGGTTCTCAAAGTCTTCGGAGTCGATGACAGCTTGGGCCTGCAGGCTGGCATTGCGCAGCGACTCGATGTTGCCAAGCTTCATGGACTGTTCGCGCAGCGAGTCGTCCTCTCCGGGTTGCGGATCCAGCGAGTCGATCTCATCCAGCGCCAAGCGAAGGTTCTCGGCTTCCCGTACGCGGTTACGCGAATCCTGCGTCAGCGAGGCAAGCTCCTTGGTGGCTGCACGCCATTGGCGATAGCTGCGCTGGTAGCTGCCGAGGATGCGGGCCACGCCGCTGCCTGCAAACCGGTCGAGCGCGTCGCGCTGGGCCCCAGGCTCCTTCAAACGGATTTGGTCGGACTGGCCGTGCACGGCGACAAGTTCCTGCCCCAGTTCAGCCAGCAAGCCGACGGGTGCGCTGCGGCCGCCGACGGTAGCCCGCGAGCGGCCCTGCGCGGACAGCGACCGCGTAAGCAGCAGCTCGCTGCACTGTCCAGCCGGTTCGATGAATGCGCCGGCCTGGGCGGCTGCATCGAGTACATGATGGTCCGGGTCCAGGTGGATCACGGCCTCCGCCAAGGCGTGGTCGGCCCCGGTGCGGACGGCGCCGGCATCTGCGCGGCGTCCCAGCAGCAGCGAGAGCGCGGTGATCACCATGGTCTTGCCGGCACCGGTTTCACCGGTGACAACAGTCAGCCCGGGGCCGAGCGGCAGGGTGGCATTGGTGATGACGCCCAGGTTGGAGATCGAGATTTCCTGAATCATGGCCTGCTCCCGAAAGTCGAGTTCAAGTTCAAACGTGCACGATTAGTATATGTGTTCTAAGCGCACTTTCGTAGCTAGATTCGAAGATGTGGGAAACTCGAGGCGAATTCTGCTGCGCGGAACGCCTACGGGCGCGGCTCCTCGCCCCCGCCTACCATGGGGATTCCCGGCTCGTCCTTGTGGTGCGGTTCCACGCTCTGAAGTCCCGGGCCGATCACCGGCAATGCGGTGGTTGCAGCCCGGCGCAGATCGTCCTTGGCTGGACCGCGCCAGCCGGTAATCGGCAATTCGAACTTGTTGACCAAGCGCTCGGAGAACGGTGTGGTATTCAATCTGGCCAGACGCACCGGCGTGTCGCTGCGTGTGACTTCGGTTCGGGCACCCGGCGGCAGATCAATGGTGCGGCGGCCGTCGCACCATAGAACTGCTCCTGCATCCGTGCGGGTCAGCATTTCCACTGCCATCACCGAATCGGGCGATACGACCAGGGGCTTGGCGAAGAGTGCATGGGCGGATATCGGAACCATGATCAGTGCAGCTACGTCAGGCCAGACCACGGGACCGCCAGCGGAGAAGGAGTAGGCCGTCGAACCAGTAGGCGTGGCCATGACTACGCCATCGCAGCCGAACGTGGAGATCGGGCGGCCGTCCACCTCGATGACCACCTCGACCATGCGTTCGCGATTGGCTTTTTCCACCGCGGCCTCGTTCAGCGCCCAGGTTTCAGCAAGGCAGATATTGTCCTGCCAGACCTTGACCTCGATGGCCATGCGCTCCTCGACGGTGTAGGACTTCTCAACCAGCGCCTTGACGGTTGCCGCCAATTCGGTGCGCTCGGCTTCCGCCAGAAATCCTACGTGGCCCAGGTTTACGCCGACCAGCGGCAAAGGCGCGGCGCGGACCAATTCCGCGGCGCGCAGCACCGACCCGTCGCCGCCGAGCACCACGCCCAGCTCGATGTCTTCTACGGCGCAGTCGTCATGTAGGATTTCAACGCCTGGAACAGGTTCTCCGACGGCGCGAATCACCGCTTCCTGGTCCTTGGCGCGCATCACCGGTACGGTGCCGGCTTCGGCAAGCAATGCGCAGGTTTCCAGTGCTGCAGTGATCGCTTCTTTTCGGCCGGTGTGGGCGAAGACTAGGATCTTGCGCAAGGCGGCGTGCCCCTCTCAACAGTGATGAGTGATTGGCTCTGCGTAGGCAGCTGCAATCCGGAGGTAGTCCGAAAACGCTGCATTTCTTATCTAAGAATAGTCAACGGCATGGATCATTGCGGATTTCTCGGCGTCATCCTGCGACTTCGCAGCAGCGCTGAGCCACAGGAAGAACTCCAGATTGCCGTCTTGGCCGGCCAGCGGGCTACGTGCCAAACCCCGTAGGGCCAGACCCGCTTCGGCGGCCTTGGCAACGACGGATTCCACCGCGCCTCGGCGCAGCTGGGGGCTGGTGACTACGCCGGTGCGGTTCAGGTGTTCGCGCCCGACCTCAAACTGGGGTTTGACCATCAGCACCAGCGAGCCGCCGGGACGCGTCACGCCGGACAGCGCTTCCAGCACAAGTCGTAGCGAAATAAAGGACAAGTCTGCTACCACCAAGTCGACATCTCCACCGATAACTTCCGGTGTCAGGTATCTGACGTTCAGCCCCTCATGAACTGAAACGCGGGGGTCAAAGCGGATTTCGTCGACGAGCTGGCCGTGGCCGACATCTGCGGCGACCACGTGGCCGGCTCCCCGTCGCAGCAAGACGTCTGTAAATCCTCCGGTGGAAGCCCCTGCATCCAGACAACGCAAACCTTCAGGAGAAATAGTGGTAAATACATCCAGTGCGCCAGCAAGCTTGTGCCCGGCCCGGGAGACATATTGCTCCCCTTCAATCTCGGTAAGTGCCACAGCAGCTGTGTCGGAGACCTTCCTGGATGCCTTGGAGACTTCCTGCCCGTCCACAAGCACCCGGCCTGCCTCGATGAGCTTGGCTGCTTCGGTACGCGAGCGTGCCAAGCCGCGCACCACTAATTCCTGATCCAGGCGGCTCATGCACCGAACTCCGAACGGTTCAGCTCCTGCTGCAGCCCGCCGAGCAGCTGCTCGTAGATGCCGGCATGCTCGGTGATGTCGTGGTCTGCCAAGGACGAGAGCGCGGCTTCCAGAGCCTGGTCATCGAACTGGGGAGCTCCGCCATGCGGCGTACCGGGAAACCCGGGGCGTGGCACAGGGGTGGAGGAAAAATCGTTCACTGCTTTTCACCGTTCTTGCGGCGCAGCATTTGAAGGCCGCGCGAGGTGAACTCGATCTCCGGGGATTCGTGGGTGCTCTGGCGCGGATGGGCGAGCCACCAAGCGTGGCAGGCCGCGCGCCAGGCGTTGAGATCCGATTCGTTGCCGTCCACAGCGATCTTGCCGTTGGCGATACGGGCTACTGCGTCCCCCACCTGCACGCCGTAGCCGAGCACCTTGATGGTCGGGTAAGGACGGTAGATGTCGGCCAGTGTGGCAATCAGGTAGTTCGGACGCTGCTCCACGGGCGCGCCAAGAGCGGTGGCGGGTGTGTCGACACCCGTGAGCACCATGGCGGTGGAGAACCCAGCATGGAAGCCGCCGAGGATATCGGTGTCCAAGCGATCCCCCAGCACGAGCGGACGCTTGGAATCCAGGCGGTCCGCAGCACGGGAGAAGAGATAGGACTCGGGTTTGCCAGCCACCCGAGGAGTCACCCCGGTGGCCAGCTTCACCGCATGGACCAGCGATCCGTTGCCCGGGGCGATACCCTCGGCGCGCGGGATTGTCAGGTCAGTATTCGTGGCGACCCATTTGGCGCCGTTCTGGATTGCATAGGAGGCCTCGGCCAGGTCATTCCAGGAGACTTCGGGATCGAATCCCTGGATGACCGCTACCGGTTCATCCTTATGGGACTCGACCACTTCCAGGCCCCGCACCGCGATGCATTCTCGCAGGTACGGGGACCCAACCACCAACACCTTGCTGCCTGGATTCAACTCGCGGGCCAGCATCTCGGCCCCGGCGTCTGCCGAGCCGAAGACCTGTTCCGCGCTGGTCTTCACGCCCAGCTGGCGCAGGTGCGCCGCGACCGACATGGGCGAACGTCCAGCGTTGTTCGTGATAAACGCGTGTGCCACGTTCACCTCGGCCAGGGCGTTCAGCGATTCCACTGCATCGGGAATGGCATTCGGACCGGCATACACGACGCCATCCAGGTCGGAGAGGACAGAATCAAATCCGGAGATCAGCATGGGGAGGTGGTTCCTACTTCATCAAATGACTGGTACTACTGCGAGTCTACTTTGCGGCTTCCTCGTCGGAGTTCTCCGAGACCTCACTGAAGATGTGATCAGCGTCAACCTCGACCAGGCCGTCTTCCTCGTCGACGCCGTTTTGTTCGGCGGTGGTGTCGGTTTCCTCTTCCGCGCCGGCCTCATCCTGTGCAAGTTCATCGGACGGGGCATCCAGTTCAGCCGCTTCGTCGGACTCGGCTACTGCCTCGGATTCGGCGGCACCCTCGGAATCCACCAGATCGCGGGCGCGAGGTGCCTCTTCTTCTTCCTCGTCCATCTCTGGAGCCAGGTCGATGATGAAGGACTCGGTCTCTTCCTCGATGCCGAGGGCGCGTTCTGCCACTGAAACCTGCTTTTCCCAGCGGGCTGCTTCCTCGGTGCGGCCTGCGGCTGCAAGCAGCTCGGCGTAGACCGCGAACAAGCGCGGGCTAAAGGAGAAGGCGCGGTTGAAGTTCAGCTGTTCCAGGGACTCCAGCGCCGCCAGCGCCTCGTCCAGCTTGCCCAGGTCGGAGAAGCAGCCCGCAAGGACAATCTGCATCTCGACCTTGACCGATGGCTCCAGGTTTGCGGACTCATCGGACTGGGCCAGCTCGATGGCCTTCTCCACACGGCCCAGGCCGCGTAGCGAATCAGCAATCAGCGGGAGGTTGTAGTCCGAACCGGAAATACGGCGGTGGGTACGCAGCTCTCGCAGCGAATCAGCGTACTTGCCGGCGTGGTAAGCGGCGATGCCCACGGCCTCGCGCACCACTGCCACGCGTCCACCACGGCGCGAAGCAGCCAGGGTGTGCTCGTAGGCCAGCTCTGGATCTTCTTCCAGCAGACGACCTGCCATCACCAGGTGCTTCGCAACCCAGCTGGCAGAGCGCTCTTCCAGGTAACGCAGCTGGGCGCGGGCAACGCGGTCCAGCTCCTTGCCGGTGACGTCTTCATCGATCTCCGGGGACTGCGAACGGTCTGCACGATTGGAAATGCGCAGATCGCCAGGGTTGTGCGCCTTAGGCTCCTGTGCGTGGGGAGCTTCGAACTTTTTCTCGCCACGAGGCTTGAAGTCGCGGTCGTTGCGCTTGAAGTCGCCACCGCGGTTGTCATCGCGGCGCTTGAAATCACCGCCGCGGTTGTCGTCGTTGCGCTTGAAACCGCCACCGCGGTTGTCATCGCGGAAACCACCACGATCGTCGTTGCGCTTGAAGTCGCCGCCACGGTTGTCATCGCGACGCTTGAAGCCACCGCCGCGGTTGTCGTCGTTGCGCTTGAAGCCGGCACCGCGGTTGTCATCGCGGCGCTCACCGCGGAAACCACCACGATCATCGTTGCGCTTGAAATCACCGCCACGGTTGTCATCGTTACGGCGGAAGCCACCGCGATCATCGTTGCGGTCATCGCGACGCTTGAAATCGCCACCACGGTTATCACTGCGGAAACCACCGCGGTTGTCGTCGTTGCGCTTGAAGCCACCGCTGCGGTTGTCATCGCGGCGCTCACCGCGGAAACCACCACGATCATCGTTGCGCTTGAAGTCGCCACCGCGGTTGTCGTCGTTGCGCTTAAAGCCACCGCCACGGTTGTCGTCTCGGCGTTCACCGCGGAAACCGCCACGATCATCGTTGCGCTTGAAACCACTGTTGTTGTCGTCGCGACGCTTGAAGTCACCACCACGGTTATCATCGCGGCGCTTGAATCCATCGCTGGAATTGTTGCGGTTTGAATCTGAGTTCCGGAAGCCACCCTGTCCATTGTTGGAACTACGGCGGAAATCGTTAGACATTTAATGTCTCCTTCAGCGGATATCTCAATACCGCAACCTTCGTGTTCGCGTCAGCGAAGCACTTCACTATTTACAAATCACCATGCATCAAATGCATGTACGTCTTGTTCAATCCTACGGGAGTAAGCGCTTCTACCATAGGGATTAGACTCCAATGTGTGCAGACACTCATATGACGAGAAGTAGCTTCTAATCCAGTACGGACACTTACTAGGGTCTTGTGCAGCTGGCGAGCTCATCGCTTGCCAGTCTTGGAATGTCCTTTCCCCTTTTAAACAAGAAAAAAAAGGGGGAGCCATCGCTCCCCCACACCACCACCCCGCCACCCGGCGCCAGACCCCCTGCACCACCCGTTAAACAGCGAAAGCCCCGACACACAGTGTCAGGACCCCCTGCAGCAACCCCGGTTAAACAGCGAAGGCCCCGACACACAGTGCCGGAGCCTCCCCGTTAACCACGTGCGGCCCCAGACACAAGTCCAGGACCACACATCTTCAAGTTAAGTCCGGCGGTGACCTACTCTCCCACACCCTCACGAGTGCAGTACCATCGGCGCAATGGGCCTTAGCTTCCGGGTTCGGTATGGGACCGGGCGTTTCCCCCACGCTATGACCGCCGTAACAATCACGAAGCACACAAACCACCAGGTGATCCAGCACTCGTCCTGCAAAAAAACTTCTTCAGGTTCGAGGTTGTTGTCTCGTAACCGCATAGTGAACGCGAACAGCAAAAAAATGAATTTTGTCGACACACCATCTTATAGTGTGTTGTAAGTCATCGGCCTATTAGTACAGGTCAGCTACACAAGTCTTTGGTCCTTGCTTCCACATCCTGCCTATCAACCCAGTAATCTAGCTGGGGGCCTCACCCACACAAGGTGGATGGAAATCTCATCTCGAAGCAGGCTTCCCGCTTAGATGCTTTCAGCGGTTATCCCTTCCAAACGTAGCTAATCAGCGATGCACTTGGCAGTACAACTGACACACCAGAGGTTCGTCCGTCCCGGTCCTCTCGTACTAAGGACAGCCCTTCTCAAATTTCCAACGCGCGCAGCGGATAGGGACCGAACTGTCTCACGACGTTCTAAACCCAGCTCGCGTACCGCTTTAATGGGCGAACAGCCCAACCCTTGGGACCTACTCCAGCCCCAGGATGCGACGAGCCGACATCGAGGTGCCAAACCATGCCGTCGATATGGACTCTTGGGCAAGATCAGCCTGTTATCCCCGAGGTACCTTTTATCCGTTGAGCGACGGCCCTTCCACGAGGTGCCGCCGGATCACTAGTCCCGACTTTCGTCCCTGCTCGAGCTGTCACTCTCACAGTCAAGCTCCCTTGTGCACTTACACTCAACACCTGATTGCCAACCAGGCTGAGGGAACCTTTGGGCGCCTCCGTTACATTTTAGGAGGCAACCGCCCCAGTTAAACTACCCATCAGGCACTGTCCCTGAACCAGATCATGGTCCGAAGTTAGGTGACCGGTACAGCCAGAGTGGTATTTCAACGATGACTCCACCCGAACTAGCGTCCGAGCTTCACAGTCTCCCACCTATCCTACACAAGCTGCACCGAACACCAATACCAAACTATAGTAAAGGTCTCGGGGTCTTTCCGTCCTGCTGCGCGTAACGAGCATCTTTACTCGTACTGCAATTTCGCCGAGTTCATGGTTGAGACAGCGGGGAAGTCGTTACTCCATTCGTGCAGGTCGGAACTTACCCGACAAGGAATTTCGCTACCTTAGGATGGTTATAGTTACCACCGCCGTTTACTGGGGCTTAAATTCTCAGCTTCGCACACAAGTGTGCTAACCGGTCCTCTTAACCTTCCAGCACCGGGCAGGAGTCAGTCCGTATACATCGTCTTGCGACTTCGCACGGACCTGTGTTTTTAGTAAACAGTCGCTTCCCCCTGGTCTCTGCGGCCCACACCCGCCTCCAAGGAGTCAATCCTCTTCACGGGGCAGGCCCCCCTTCTTCCGAAGTTACGGGGGCATTTTGCCGAGTTCCTTAACCATGATTCTCTCGATCGCCTTAGTATTCTCTACCTGATCACCTGTGTCGGTTTAGGGTACGGGCGGACTGGGACCTCGCGCCGATGCTTTTCTAGGCAGCATAGGATCACCGAATCACCCCACAAACGGGGCGCCTATCAGGTCTCAGAAACAATGAACAGCGGATTTGCCTACCGTTCTTCCTACACCCTTGGACCAGGTCAATTCCATTGCCTGGCTCGGCTACCTTCCTGCGTCACACCTGTTAATACGCTGACCTCACAACATCGGTTCCCACCACATCACACAGCCAACACCCCGAAGGGCGCAACAGCCATGATCCATCATGGTTAGCATCCATCGCTCAGTATGGGCGGTCCTTCGCCGGTACGGGAATATCAACCCGTTATCCATCGACTACGCCTGTCGGCCTCGCCTTAGGTCCCGACTAACCCAGGGCAGATTAGCTTGACCCTGGAACCCTTGATCATTCGGCGGACGGGTTTCTCACCCGTCATTCGCTACTCATGCCTGCATTCTCACTCGTGTGGCCTCCACCGCTGGTTTACACCGCGACTTCACCGTCCACACGACGCTCCCCTACCCATCCAAACACCCAACCCGAAGGCCAGATAAACATTTGAATGACGCAACTTCGGCGGTGTGCTTGAGCCCCGCTACATTATCGGCGCGGAATCACTTGACCAGTGAGCTATTACGCACTCTTTCAAGGGTGGCTGCTTCTAAGCCAACCTCCTGGTTGTCACAGCAACTCCACATCCTTTCCCACTTAGCACACGCTTAGGGGCCTTAGTTGGCGTTCTGGGCTGTTTCCCTCTCGACTATGAAGCTTATCCCCCACAGTCTCACTGCTGCGCTCTCACTTACCGGCATTCGGAGTTTGGCTAAGGTCAGTAACCTTGTAGGGCCCATCGCCTATCCAGTAGCTCTACCTCCAGCAAGAAACACGCAACGCTGCACCTAAATGCATTTCGGGGAGAACCAGCTATCACGAAGTTTGATTGGCCTTTCACCCCTACCCACAGCTCATCCCCTCCATTTTCAACTGAAGTGGGTTCGGTCCTCCACGCGCTCTTACACACGCTTCAACCTGGCCATGGGTAGATCACTTCGCTTCGGGTCTAGATCACGCCACTCACTCGCCCTATTCAGACTCGCTTTCGCTACGGCTTCCCCCCACGGGTTAACCTCGCGACGTAACACTAACTCGCAGGCTCATTCTTCAAAAGGCACGCCATCACCACACACAAGGCATGGCTCTAACGGATTGTAAGCGCACGGTTTCAGGTACTATTTCACTCCCCTCCCGGGGTACTTTTCACCATTCCCTCACGGTACTGATTCACTATCGGTCATCAAGTAGTATTCAGGCTTACCAGGTGGTCCTGGCAGATTCACACAAGGTTTCACGGGCCCCGTGCTACTCGGGTATCCACACAAAGAACGGCAGACACGCATTACACCTACGGGACTATCACCCTCTCTGGTCCGGCATTCCAACCGATTCACCTATACGCCTGCACCTCATCCCACCAGCGTAGATAGAACTGGTACATGTGGACCCCACAACCCCGATGATGCAACGCCTATCCGCTATCACACACCAACCGGTTTAGCCCCATCCGCGTTCGCTCGCCACTACTAACGGAATCACTATTGTTTTCTCTTCCTGCGGGTACTGAGATGTTTCACTTCCCCGCGTTCCCTCCACACAGCCTATACATTCAGCTGCAGGTCACACCACATAACATGGTGCGGGGTTTCCCCATTCGGAAATCCTGGTCTCAACGTCCGGTTATCGACTCCACCAGGCTTATCGCAGATTCCCACGTCCTTCATCGGCTCTTGATGCCAAGGCATCCACCGTGCGCCCTTAAAAACTTCAACACAAAACAAAGTTCTCAAAATTGAGCTATAAAACAATCAACAAAATCACTACAAACAAGACTCAAACACCACACACACCCAGGACAGGCACATGCAACTCATCTTGTCTGCAAGATGCTCGCGTTCACTATACAGTTCCCAAACAACAACCCCGCACCCCCACACAACACCCCCAACCAGCCAAAAGACCAGCCACCAGGACACCATGCAGCAGACACAGGACAAACACCGAAACACCAAGCACCCAACCACCCCACCCCACAAGGAGCAAGACAGCCAGGAGGCTTGTTGCCTCAAAACCCAACAGTGCACCAAACATACCCATTCGCATCACACACCATGCGCGCCCTTCCAACACCACCAACCCCCAAAGGAGCCGGCACTGCGTACTAAACCACACACACCACACAACACAAACCATGCCAACACCCGAACCCCCGAAAACACCACCACCATGGCAGCCCTTTCGAAAACCCGTTTCCCGATGTTGAGTTCATTGACATTCCACCCTTGAGCAACCCACCCGAACCACACTCGGGTCCAGACATGGGCACCAAAAAAATGGTTAGCTCCTTAGAAAGGAGGTGATCCAGCCGCACCTTCCGGTACGGCTACCTTGTTACGACTTAGTCCCAATCGCCAGTCCCACCTTCGACGACTCCCCCCACACAAGGTGGTTAGGCCATCGGCTTCGGGTGTTACCAACTTTCGTGACTTGACGGGCGGTGTGTACAAGGCCCGGGAACGTATTCACCGCAGCGTTGCTGATCTGCGATTACTAGCGACTCCGACTTCATGGGGTCGAGTTGCAGACCCCAATCCGAACTGAGACCGGCTTTTAGGGATTAGCTCCACCTCACAGTATCGCAACCCATTGTACCGGCCATTGTAGCATGCGTGAAGCCCAAGACATAAGGGGCATGATGATTTGACGTCATCCCCACCTTCCTCCGAGTTGACCCCGGCAGTCTCCCATGAGTCCCCGGCATAACCCGCTGGCAACATGGAACGAGGGTTGCGCTCGTTGCGGGACTTAACCCAACATCTCACGACACGAGCTGACGACAACCATGCACCACCTGTGAACCAGCCCCGAAGGGAAACCCCATCTCTGAGGCGGTCTGGAACATGTCAAGCCTTGGTAAGGTTCTTCGCGTTGCATCGAATTAATCCGCATGCTCCGCCGCTTGTGCGGGCCCCCGTCAATTCCTTTGAGTTTTAGCCTTGCGGCCGTACTCCCCAGGCGGGGCACTTAATGCGTTAGCTACGGCGCGGAAAACGTGGAATGTCCCCCACACCTAGTGCCCAACGTTTACGGCATGGACTACCAGGGTATCTAATCCTGTTCGCTCCCCATGCTTTCGCTCCTCAGCGTCAGTAAATGCCCAGAGACCTGCCTTCGCCATCGGTGTTCCTCCTGATATCTGCGCATTTCACCGCTACACCAGGAATTCCAGTCTCCCCTACATCACTCTAGTCTGCCCGTACCCACCGCAGATCCGAGGTTGAGCCTCGGACTTTCACGGCAGACGCGACAAACCGCCTACGAGCTCTTTACGCCCAATAAATCCGGATAACGCTTGCGCCCTACGTATTACCGCGGCTGCTGGCACGTAGTTAGCCGGCGCTTCTTCTGCAGGTACCGTCACTCTCGCTTCTTCCCTACTGAAAGAGGTTTACAACCCGAAGGCCGTCATCCCTCACGCGGCGTCGCTGCATCAGGCTTGCGCCCATTGTGCAATATTCCCCACTGCTGCCTCCCGTAGGAGTCTGGGCCGTGTCTCAGTCCCAGTGTGGCCGGTCACCCTCTCAGGCCGGCTACCCGTCGTCGCCTTGGTGAGCCATTACCTCACCAACAAGCTGATAGGCCGCGAGTCCATCCCCAACCGATAAATCTTTCCACCACAAGACATGCGTCCCATGGTCATATCCGGTATTAGACCCAGTTTCCCGGGCTTATCCCAGAGTCAGGGGCAGGTTACTCACGTGTTACTCACCCGTTCGCCACTAATCCACCCAGCAAGCTGGGCTTCATCGTTCGACTTGCATGTGTTAAGCACGCCGCCAGCGTTCATCCTGAGCCAGGATCAAACTCTCCATAAAAAACAAAAAGCCACCACAACCCCACCGGAAAAAGACGGGGCCACACGTGATGTATAAATCCTGGCGAATAAAAACACTCGGAACAACACACGGGGGTGCATCATCCCAAGCAAAATGTTTCGTATTCACCAAACAAAAAATAATTTGGTATCAACAAACTTGGCACACTATTGAGTTCTCAAACAACAAACACTCTCGACACCACACCCGAACCCTGAGGTTCGAACTGCTTCGCTCCGGAGCAACTTTTCAAGCTTACCACCTCGTTGACCAGTGTCAACTCCGTGTTTCACGCTTGTTCGCTTCGCGTCCACATCCCTGCCGTTTCCGGCTGGTCCGTGTCAGCGGCGCGAGATAAAACTCTACACGCCTTCCGCCCCCACGCAAAATCGGCCAACGACTCCCGAAACGGCACAACTTTCCGCTCTGACTAGTGTTTTTACATTTTAGATGCAACAAAACCGCCAAAAAAGTGTGCTGGTTCACAAATTCTTGGCGGTTTTGCTGAGTTTCTACTTGGTCAGTTCGACGACAGCCATGTTCTTCTTGCCGCGGCGGACGATCGCGTAGCGACCATGGAGGAAGTCGGCTTCAGACAGTTCGCTGTCAATGCCTTCGACCTTTTCGTTGTTCACATAGGCTCCGCCTTCACCGACAGTGCGTCGTGCAGCCGACAAGCTCTCGCTTAGTCCGGAAGCATGCAACACATTCAGAATGCCGAGGTCGCCGGCCGCCACCTGGGCGGTGGGCAGTTCGGCAATCACTGCCTGCAAGGTCGGCAGGTCGATGTCGCCCAGTTCTCCATTGCCGAAGACTGCGGCGGAAGCGGCGATCACCTTGTTGGTCGCTTCTTCGCCGTGCACCAGCGAGGTCACCTGCCAGGCAAGCTCGCGCTGGGCCTGGCGCTTGAACGGACGTTCGGCAACTTCCACAGCCAACGCCTCGATCTGCTCCCGCGACATGAAGGTGAAGACCTTCAGTCGGTCGATCACATCTGCATCGGCGGTGTTCAGCCAGAACTGGTAGAAGGTGTACGGGGAGCACATCTGGGCATCCAGCCAGATCGCGTTGCCCTCGGACTTGCCGAACTTGGTGCCGTCCGAGTTGGTGATCAACGGGGTGCCGTAGGCGAAAGCCGACTTCCCCTCTACCTTGCGGATCAGGTCGGTGCCGCTGGTCAGGTTGCCCCACTGGTCCGAACCGCCGGTCTGCAGGGTGCAACCGTACTGGCGGTACAGCTCCAGGTAGTCGTAGCCCTGCAGCACCTGGTAGGAGAATTCGGTGTAGCTGATGCCTTCGTCGGAGTTCAGGCGCGCGGCGACGATCTCCTTCTTGATCATCGTTCCCACGCGGAAGTACTTTCCTACGTCGCGCAGGAAGTCCAGGGCGGATAGCGGTGCGGTCCAGTCCAGGTTGTTGACCAGGCGTACCGCGTTCTCGCCTTCGTTGGACAGGAAACGCGAAACCTGTGCCTGCAGCTTGGAAACCCACTCGGTAACGGTTTCCTTGGTGTTCAGGGTGCGCTCGGCGGTTTGGCGCGGGTCGCCGATCAGGCCGGTGGAGCCGCCGACCAGGGCCAGCGGCTTGTGGCCTGCCAGCTGCAGGCGGCGCATGTTCAGCAGCTGCACCAGGTTGCCCAGATGCAGGGACGGCGCGGTGGGGTCAAAGCCGCAATAGTAGGTAATGGTCTCCTCGGACAGCGCACGCTCCAGCTCGGCCTCGTCGGTGGAAACATGCACCAGGCCGCGCCACTTCAGCTCCTGCCAGACGTTCGCGAAGGAGGAATCATTACTCTGTCCCGCAATAACGGGATTCTGATTGGTTTCAGACATGCTAACTTTGACCATTTTTCTGTCTATGTTCTGCCCCTTTGTCCCCGCTGCTTCCAGCGGGAATTCACCACGACGCAGCCAGTTGGGGTTTCCTGGCGTGCGCACTTCCTAGATTATCGGTTTGCGGAGGCTGTATGCCAGTTGGCGCCGCCGAGGTTTCTAGGCTTCCATCCCCTCGGGCAGCTCTCCGGTGTAAACCACGCGCAGGCGCTGGGTGGTACGCGTCATCGCCACATACAGGTCGCCCACTCCCCCGTCGACCTCGGCCACCAGCTGCTCGGGTTCCAAGATAATCACCCCATCGAATTCAAGGCCCTTGGATTCGCGCGCGGAGATCACCACGATGTCCTGGCTCAGCCCTCCGGAGCCGGCGCCCACGCGGTCGCCGTAGGCGGCGCCGATCACCTTGCGGGCATGGGCCAGCTGATCCTGCGGAACGATCACCGCCTGCAGTCCGCCTGCGGCGTATTCCAGCTCCTCGGCCAACGCGGTGCGCAGCGTTTCGTCCAGCTGCGCGTCGGTGGTCTTGGTCAGCAGCGGAGGCCAGTCACCCTCGCGCACCGCACGCGGGGTGGTGATGTGCAACCCGGCGGCCTGCGCCACACGCACCGCGGCGTCGGCGATCTGCGCCGGCGTGCGGTAGTTCACCGTCAGCTCTTCCAGGGTGAAGCGTTCGCCGAAGAACGGCGAGAGCGCCTGGGCCCAGCTGGTCGCGCCCGAAGCCGCGGAGGTCTGGGCGATGTCCCCCACGATGGTGAAGGACTTGATCGTGCAGCGGCGCAGCAGCAGCCGCCACTGCATGGGCGAGAGTTCCTGCGCCTCGTCCACCACGATGTGCCCGTAGGCCCAGGTGCGGTCCGAGACCGCTCGCTCGGCGGCAGTCTGGCGCACGGCGGTCTCCTGGTTGACCCCGGCGACCTGCTCCGCAGTGACCACCCCGTCGATGCCGGCGTTTTCCAGCATGGTGTGCATGTTCACCAGCGCGGCCTGGGCGTTCTCCACGTCGCGGTCGTACTGGGCCTGGCCGCTGGCGGCCTGCGGGTCCTCGTATTCGCCCAGCAGTTCAGCCGCTTCGTCCAGCAGCGGCACGTCGGCCTCGGTGAACGGGGCGTCGACGCGGCGGTAGAGCGCGTCGCGGTCGGCCTCGGAGAGCTTCGGCGCGGCGGCGGCCAGCAGGTGCGGGTTGGCGAACAGTTCGCGCACCAGCTTCTGCGGCGTCATCGGCATCCAGCACAGGTTCAGCGCCACGCGCACGTCCCAGGACTCGCGGACCTCCTGCGGCAGGTAGGAGCGGTCGGTGGTGGAGGACTGCCCTGCGGATTCCTCCAGCTTGCGGCGCAGCTGCTCTGCCAGGTCCCCCACGAGCACCTTCACGAAGGTTTCGCGGGCTTGGTTGTAGGGCTTGTGGGTGTGCCGGGCGCGTTCTCGCGCGTTGAGCACCATCTTGCGGGTCAGCGTCAGCCGCGTGCCTTCCACCACCACGGTACGGTCCTCGGCCAGCACGCGCTGGCGGTTGCGCACGGCGGCGGAGATGACGCGTGCCATCGAGGGACGGCCCTTGAGCCGGGCGACGGTGCGGTTGGTCTCAGGCACGGCCTTCACGCCGTGGTAGAGCTCGCCCACCGAGGACATGACCACGCCGGTCTCGCCCAGCGAGGGCAGCACACGCTCGATGTAGCGCATGAACGAGTTGGACGGTCCCACGATCAGCACGCCAGCGTTCTTCAGCCGCTCGCGGTATTCGTAGAGCAGGAAGGCGGCGCGGTGCAGCGCCACCGCGGTCTTGCCGGTGCCCGGCCCGCCCTGGACCACCACGGCTCCGGGCAGCGGAGCGCGGATGATGGCGTCCTGCTCGGCCTGGATGGTACCCACGATGTCGCCCATGCGGCCGGTGCGCTTTTCGCGCAGCGCAGCCATGAGAGCGCCCTCGCCGTGGTGGGTATGGCCCTCGTCCAGCCAGGTCTCGTCCAGCACATCGTCCTCGATGCCGGCCACGCTGCGCCCGGAAAGCATCAGGTGGCGGCGGCGGCGCACGCCGCGCGGGTTCAGCGCCGTCGCCTGGTAGAACGGCGCGGCCTCGGCGGCCCGCCAGTCGATCATCAGCCGGTTCAGGTCCTCGTCGCTCAGCCCGATGCGCCCGATGTAGCGGGTGCGGTGCTCTTCCGCCTCCGGATCGCCGTTGGAGCCGTTGGCGGCGGCCATGTCCAGGCGGCCGAAGACCAGCCGGTCCTGCACGGCATCCAGCTGCGCGATGCGGTCCTCGTACAGGGTGGCGAAGGAGTCGCGCTCGGACATGTTCTGGAAGCTTCCCACGGCGCCCTGCGCCCTGGTTCGGACCAGTTGCTCCACCTTTTCGGCGCGCAATTCATCAAGCCTTGCGTACAGTTTCCCCACGTACTCGGTCTCGACGGACAGATCCTGTTCGATCGTTTCGGACAACCCAGTTTCCCCTTGCGCTAAATTCACAGGACAGATAATTCTACGCGTGCTGCCGCGCCCGCGGTTAATCCGCTTCGCGGGCGGCGTAACCAGCCGAAACGCGGTTCAGGAATGCACCAGCTGCAGCGAGACGACCTCATGCCCGTCCAGCTTGGTGCGGCCTTCCAGGCCGTCCAGTTCCAGCACGACGCCGATGCCGGCGACCACGGCCCCGGTCATCTCGACCAGCCGCACGGCGGAGCCCACGGTGCCTCCGGTGGCCAGCACATCGTCCAGGATCAGCACCCGGGTGCCCGGGGCGATCTCGTCGCGGTGCATCTCCAGGCAGCCCGAGCCGTATTCAAGGGTGTATTCGTCGCGGTAGACCTCGCGCGGCAGCTTGCCGGCCTTGCGGATGGTCAGCATTCCCTTGCCAGAGGCGTAGGCCGCCGCCGCCGCGAGCACGAAGCCGCGGGCTTCCAACCCGGCAACGATGTCGAACCGGCCCTCGAACGGGGCGATCAGCTCATCGACCATGCGGCGCAGGCCCACCGGGTCCGCGAAGACCGGGGTCAGGTCCTTGAAGGAAATTCCAGGCTGCGGGTAGTCGGGGACGATCGCGCACAAACGGTCCAGCAGGTCGGTAATGCTCTCAGAAGTATTCACGCCTCACAATTTTAGCCGTACTTGGGGATCTTCGAGTCAGGCGGCTTGACGGCGCCGGCCGCAGCACCCGGGAGGGGACTGCGGCCGGCGGCCTCGGATTCGGCGGCCCGGGGCTAGCGGTTCATCAGACGGTCGCTCGGCCAGGGCAGCAGCTCGGGGTAATCGGCCGCGTCCGCGGCGGCGGTGGCCTGCACCGGTCCTGCGGCGGGGCGCCCGGCAAGCCATGCGGCCAGATCAAACTCGGTTCCCGAGAGCACCCAGGAGTTCTCCCCGGCACCCAGAACTACCGGGGGTTTGCCATGCGGCTGCAGCACCAGGCGATCCCCGGAAGGCACCCGGGCGGCCAGCGCGCGGAAAAGATGTTCGGAGAATTCGGCGGGCCAGCTGGAGGCTGGGCGCACGAACTCGTCCAGGTCGGTGGCGTGGATCAGCATCTCGCGCCAGGTGGCGTACATCATGTCCGCCACCTTCGCTCCGGGGCGGTAGCCGACCGGTTCTTCCCATGCGCCGGCGGCGGATGGCAGCACCTCGCGCAACTCGGCCAGCGCGGTGTTGGTCAGTTCCAGCAGCGCTTCGGGGCGCATCAGCGCGGTCATGTTGATGGCCTCGATGCGGCCGGCCGCTCCCCCGTCGTACATTTCCAGCAGCGGTTCCTGCCCGGCGCGCTCGAACTGGCGGCGGGCGGCCTTGGCGAAGGAGGCCAGGTGCGCGATGAGCTGTGCGGTGCTCCAGCCCGGCAGCGAACTGGCTTTTGCGTAGTTCTGGAAGTCGACGCCGCGCACCTGTTCCCGCAACTCATCCAATGCGATGGTGACCTGTGAAATGAGTGCATCCGGTGCCGGTAACTGTGTCATGACCCACACCTTATCGCGAGTGGGGCTTAAATGCGTAGGCGGCCGGATCCGCGCCGCAGGCAAACCTGCTGCGCGGTTCCGGCCGCCTACCGGGCAGTGCTACTTGGCGACCCAGCCGCGGACCGAGTCCAGCTGGCGCTCGAATTCGACGATCTGCTGCGCGACGGCGCTCGGGGCGGTGCCGCCCTGGCCGTTGCGGGCGTTGAGCGAGCCCTCGGTGGAGAGCACCTCGCGCACCGCCGGCGTCAGGTGCTCGGAGATCCCTGCATAGTCCGCGTCGGACAGGTCCCACAACTCCACTCCTCGCGACTCGGCCAGCTGCACGGCGGCGCCGGACAGCTCGTGGGCGTCGCGGAACGGCACACCCTGGCGCACCAGCCATTCGGCGATGTCGGTGGCCAAGGCGAAGCCCTGCGGGGCCAGATCCGCCATGCGCTCGGTGTTGAAGGTCAGCGTCTGAATCATGCCGGCCACGGCGGGCAGCAGGATTTCGAGGGTGTCCGCGGCGTCGAACACCGGTTCCTTGTCTTCCTGCAGGTCGCGGTTGTAGGCCAGCGGCAGCGCCTTGAGGGTTGCCAGCAGGCCGGTCAGGTCGCCGATCAGGCGACCGGCCTTGCCGCGGGCGAGCTCTGCGATGTCAGGGTTCTTCTTCTGCGGCATGATCGAGGAACCGGTAGAGAACGCGTCGTGCAGCTTCACGAAGCTGAATTCCTTGGTGGCCCAGAGGATGACCTCTTCGCTCACGCGGGAAAGGTCCACGCCGATCATTGCGGTGATCCAGGAGAATTCGGCGAACACGTCGCGGGCGGCGGTGCCGTCGATCGAGTTGTAGACCGCGGAATCGAAGCCCAGCTCGTCGGCCACGAAATTCGGGTCCAGGCCCAGGGTCTGGCCGGCCAGCGCGCCGGAACCGTAGGGTGACACGGCCGCGCGCTTGTCCCAGTCCACGAAGCGCTGCACGTCGCGCAGCAGCGGCCAGGCGTAGGCCAGCAGCAGGTGCGAGAGCAGGATCGGCTGGGCATGCTGCAGGTGGGTGCGGCCCGGCATTGGCGCGTACGGGTGGGCCTTGGCCTGGCCCAGCAGCGCATCCAGGGTGTCGACGACGCCGCCGGCGATGATGCGGGCATGGTCGCGCAGGAACATGCGGCCCAACGTCGCGATCTGGTCATTGCGCGAGCGCCCAGCGCGCAGCTTGCCGCCCAGCTGGGTGCCGGCGCGTTCCAGCAGTCCGCGTTCCAGCGAACCGTGCACGTCCTCGTCGGACTGCGCGGCGGTGTAGGTGCCGTCCAGCACGTCGGCTTCGAGCTTGTCCAGCGCGGCGATCATGTCCGCGAGCTCCTGCTCGGTCAGCAGGCCGGCGCGCTGCAGCACCTTGGCGTGGGCGCGGGAGCCGGCGATATCGTAGCTGGCCAGGCGCCAGTCGAAGTGGGTGGACTTGCTCAGTGCGGCCATTGCATCCGCGGGACCGTCGGAGAAACGGCCGCCCCAGAGCGATCCTTCATTTGTTGACGAGGCCATGGCTCGTTCCTTTCTGCTGCTGCCCGGACTCCGCCGCGCGCCGGTTCGGCCGGCGGGCGCGATGGAGTTTATTTCGCTGAGCACTACTCTAGCAAAGGTTTATGCAATGATGCTCATAAATATTCATCACGGGCGGGCGAAAGCCGTTCCCGCCTCGTGAAAGCACTTCCTGTGGAAACTCGAAGAAGTCTCCGCGCGATGCCCAACAGTTGGCAGATTCCCTCTTCCACGAAGCATGGCCCCGGCGTAAGGTGAAGCCATAGTCGTATACGGATACGTCGTTGGAGGAAGTCAAATGGATATCCAGTTGTTCCGCGGTGACATCACCACGCTGAGCGTCGACGCCATCGTCAACGCAGCCAATCCCTCCCTGCTCGGCGGAGGCGGCGTGGATGGCGCCATCCATGCAGCCGCGGGTCCGGCCTTGCTGGCCGCCTGCCGCCAGGTCCGCGCCAGCCGCTATCCCGACGGCATTCCCTCGGGTGTCGCCGTGGCCACCAAGGCGGGCAACCTCAAGGCCAAGTGGGTCATCCACACGGCCGCACCGAATCTGGCCCTGATCAAGCCGAACCCCAAGATCCTTGCCGACTGCTTCAAGAATTCCCTGTACGTGGCTGCCCGCCACGAGGTGCATTCGATCGCCTTCCCTGCGCTGGGCGCCGGTGCGTTCCGCTGGGATCCGCAGCAGGTCGCACAGATCGCCTACACGGCCATCAATGAGTGGGTGGAAACCAACAAGCACATCTCACCGATCCGCCGGATCGTGCTGGTCGCCTACAACGACGAGGTGCAGGAGGCCTTCGAGCAGGCCTTCGCGCTGAACGCCGTCGAGGAGCTCGCCGCCTGAGAGCACGCGGCCCGCACGGCCTCCACCACCACGGCGAAGCCGCCGCGAACCTCGGGGTTGGCGGCGGCTTCGCCCTGTCCGCGCCGGGATTGCCGGCGCCGCCCGGGCCCGTCGGTCCGCGCTGGGGGATGCTGCGGCGCGGGTCCGGACGGCTATGGGCGGCCGGGCCGGGCAAGGTGCGCCGCGGTACCGCGGGCAAGGCTACGGCCGCCCATGCCCCGATGATCGCGCACCGGGGGCGGGCGCAACGGCGCCGGGCGCACAATGTGGATAACATCGTGCGCCCGGCGTCGTTTCACAGCGGAGGATCCGCGGTGTTCTAGCTCGGTTCGGCCAGCTGCAGGAAGCGGGCGGCGACGTCCGCGCCGCCGTCCACCTGCCTGGTGGTGACCATGATCGTGTCGTCCCCGGCGATGCAGCCGAGAATCGAGGGCATCTGCGAGTGGTCGATGGCCAGGGCCAGCAGGTTCGCGGCGCCCGGCGGGGTGCGCAGCACCACGATGTTCCCGGAAGCCTCGGCCGTGACCAGTTGCTCGGCGCAGATCTTGGCCAGGCGCGCGTCCAGCACTTCCTGGGTGATGGCGGTCTGCGGGGAGCGGTCCCCGCCTTCCTGGCGCACCGCGTAAATCAGCTGGCCCAGGTTGTCGCGGATGCGCACCGCACCGATCTCCACCAGGTCGCGCGAGAGCGTTGCCTGGGTGACCTCCAGTCCGTCGTCCTTGAGCAGGCCGAGCAGCTCGGCCTGGGACTTGACCGAGTTGTTGCCCAGGAAGGCGCGGATGCGCGCCTGGCGGGCGGTTTTCGTACTGGGCTGCGAAGCCATGGCTACAGCTCCACCCGGGCGTCTTCGGCCAGGCCGGAGGCGACCATGAGCCACGTCATGACGGCCTTCTGCGCGTGCACGCGGTTCTCCGCCTCGTCGAACACGACCGACTGCGGGCCGTCGATGACGTCGGCCTCGATCTCGTAGCCGCGGTAGGCCGGCAGGCAGTGCAGCACGATGGCATCGTCCTTGGCGTGCTTCATCGCCGCGGAGGTGACCGAGTAGTCGGTGAACAGCGACAGGCGTGCTTCCTTTTCCTCCTCCTGGCCCATGGAGACCCAGGTGTCGGTGGCGACCACGTCGGCGTCCTGCAGCGCGGCGGCCGCATCGGTGGTGATGGTGACCGAGCCGCCGGTGAGCGCGGCGCGCTCCTTGGCGGCGGCGACGATGGAGTCCGCCGGCAGGTAGCCCTCCGGTCCGGCGATCGCCACGTGCATGCCCGCGGTGACACCGGCCAGCAGGTAGGAGTTGGCCATGTTGTTGGCCGCGTCGCCCAGGTAGGTCATCTTCAGGCCGGCCAGCGCGCCCTTGTGCTCGCGCACCGTGAGCAGGTCGGCGATCAGCTGGCACGGGTGGTAGTCGTCGGACAGCGCGTTGATCACCGGCACCGAGGAATTCTGCGCCATTTCCTCCAGGCCGGACTGTGCGTAGGTGCGCCACACGATGGTGGAGACCATGCGCTCGAGCACCTTGGCCGAGTCGGAGATGGATTCCTTGTGGCCCAGCTGGGACTCGGCGGAGTTGATGATCAGCGGGCTGCCGCCCAGCTCGGCGATGCCGGCGTGGAAGGAGACCCGGGTGCGGGTGGAGGTCTTGTCGAAGAAGACCGCGACGGTCTGCGGGCCGGCGTACGGGGTGTAGCCGTACTTGTCGGCCTTCATGGCCAGTGCCAGGTCCAGCACCTTGGTCTGCTCGGCCTGGCTGAAGTCCAGGTCGGTCAGGAAGTGGCGGGTTGTGCTCATGGTGTGTTCCTTAAAGTCAGTAGGTCGCTCAGGCTGCGGCCGCGGCCAGCAGGCCGGGCAGCGCCGCGATGAAGGTAGCCAGCTGCTCGCGGGTGACCACCAGCGGCGGGGCCAGGCGGATGGTGCGCTCGTCGGTGGCGTTGATGATGAAGCCGGCGTCCAGCGCGGCGGCGACCATTGCCGGCGCCGAGCCGGCCGTGAGCTCGAAGGCGTTGAGCAGGCCGGCGCCGCGTACCGCGCCCACGCCCTGCACTCCGGCCAGCTGCTCGCGCAGCCAGGCGCCGGTGTCGCGCACGTGGGCCAGCAGGTTGTCCTTCTCGATGGTGTGGATGACCGCCAAGCCGGCGGCGCAGGCCACCGGGTTGCCGCCGAAGGTGGTGCCGTGGTCCCCAGGGGTCAGCCATGCGGTGTTTTCCTCGCCGAACACGATCATCGCGCCGATCGGGAAGCCGCCGCCCAGGCCCTTGGCCAGGGTCATGACATCAGGGATCACCGGCGCGGAGGCGAAGAACTCGCCGGTGCGGCCCATGCCGGTCTGCACCTCGTCGAAGACCAGCAGCGCGCCGGCCTCGGAGGTGATCTCGCGGGCCGCCTGCAGGTACTCGCCGGACAGCTCCAGCACGCCGGCTTCGCCCTGGATCGGCTCGATGAACACCGCAGAGACGGTCTCGTCTACCGCGTCGCGCAGCGCCTGGATGTCCCCGGCGGGGATCCAGGTGACGTTCTGCGGCAGCGGGGCGAACGGGGCGCGGTACTTTTCCTTGTAGGTCAGCGACAGCGCGCCCAGGGTGCGGCCGTGGAATGCGTGCTCCAGGGCGATGACCTTGGTGCGCGGAGCCTGCTCGGTGCCGGCGTTGCGCCGGGTGAGCTTCAGCGCGGCCTCGTTGGCCTCGGTGCCGGAGTTCGCGAAGAACACCTTGGAGCCGGCCGGGGCGGCGGAGATCTGCAGCAGCTTCTCGGCCAGCGCGATCTGCGTGGGCGAGGTGAAGAAGTTGGACACGTGCCCTAAGGTGGCCAGCTGCGAGGTGATCACGGAGGTCAGCAGCGGGTTGGCGTGGCCGAGGGTGTTCACCGCGATACCGCCGAGCAGATCCAGGTACTGGTTGCCGTCGGCATCCCACACATGGCAGCCGGCTCCGCGCACCAGCACCCGCTGCGGGGCGCCGAACACGCCCAGCAGGCTGTTGGAGTAGCGCTCGGCCAGCGCGGCCGAGGACTGGTTGCCCAGCCCGGCCAGGTCCGCGGCCCTGGAGTTCTCGCTGGGCATTGCGTCGGTGGAGGCGGCGGTCTCGCTCACTTCTGGTCCTTCTGGTTCGTTGGGGCGGCGGGGACCACCTGGGTGCCCACGCCGGCGGCGGTGAAGATTTCAAGCAGCATGGAGTGCGGTTCGCGCCCGTCCACGATGTGGGCCTGGCCCACGCCGGAGTCCACGGCATCCAGGCAGGCGCCCATCTTGGGGATCATGCCCGATTCCAGGCCCGGCAGCATCTCGCGCAGCTCGTCGTTGGTGATGGACGTGATCAGCGAGGACTTGTCGGGCCAGGCGCTGTAGAGGCCCTCCACATCGGTGAGGATCACCAGCTTGGAGGCGCCCAACGCGGTGGCCAGGGCGCCGGCGGCGGTGTCGGCGTTGACGTTGAGCACCGCGCCGGTCGGTTCGCCCTCGGCGTCGAATTCCGGGGCCACGGTGGAGACCACCGGGATCATCCCGGCGTCGATGAGCGAGTCCACCTGGTCGGTGCGCACCCGGGTGACCTCGCCGACCAGCCCCAGGTCCACGGGCAGCCCGTCAACGATGGTGCCGGTGCGGATGGCCTGCAGGGTGGCGCCGTCCTCGCCGGACATGCCCACGGAGTAGGGGCCGTGCGAGTTGATCAAGCCGACCAGATCGCGCTGCACCCGGCCGGTGAGCACCATGCGCACCACGTCCATGGCTTCCGGGGTGGTGACCCGCAGCCCGCCGCGGAACTCCGACTCGATGCCCAGGGTGTCGAGCATCTTGTTGATCTGCGGGCCGCCGCCGTGCACCACCACCGGGTTGATCCCGGCGTGGCGCAGGAACACGATGTCCTCCGCGAAGGCGCGGCGCAGCTCGTCGTTGACCATGGCGTTGCCGCCGTACTTGATGACCATGGTGGTGCCGGCGAAACGCTGGATCCAGGGCAGCGCCTCGATCAGCGCCTCGGCCTTGCGCTGGGCCAGGCCGACGTCGGTGCGGGTGTTCTCAGGCATGATGCTCTTCCTTTGTCCTTGTTGAAGGGACGCGCCTAGCTGGAGTAGGCGGAGTTCTCGTGGACGTAGTCGTGGGTCAGGTCGTTGGTCAGCACCGTGGCCTGCGCGGTGCCCGCGTTCAGGTCGATGTCGATGGTGACGTTGCGGTCTTCGAGCGAGACCAGCGAGCGGTCCTCGCCCACCCCGCCGTTCTTGCAGACCCACACGCCGTTGATCGCGACGTTCAGCTCGTCCGGGTCGAAGGCCGCGGCGGTGGTGCCGACCTCGGAGAGCACGCGTCCCCAGTTCGGGTCCTTGCCGAAGACCGCGGTCTTGACCAGGTTGGAGCGCGAGACGGCCTTGGAGACCTCCAGCGCATCGGCTTCGGTGGCGGCGTTGAAGGTGCGGATCGCGATGGTGTGGTCCGCGCCTTCGGCATCGTCGATCAACCGGGCTGCCAGCTCCTGGCAGGCGTCGGTCAGCGCCGCGGTGAACTCGGCCGTGTCCGGGGTGATGCCCGAGGCGCCGGAGGCCAGCAGCAGCACCGTGTCATTGGTGGACATGCAGCCGTCGGAGTCAGCGCGGTCGAAGCTCATCGCGGTGGCGCTGCGCAGCGCGGCGTCCAGCTGCTCGCTGGTGAGCACCGCGTCGGTGGTCAACACGACCAGCATGGTGGCCAGCGCCGGGGCGAGCATGCCCGCGCCCTTGGCCATGCCGCCGATGATGGCCTGGCCGCTGGTGGAATCCCCCACCACGCGGCTGACCTGCTTGGACACGGAGTCGGTGGTCATGATGCCGGCGGCCGCCTGGTCGGAGGCATCCTGGCTGCCGGCCAGCTTGCCGACGGCCTGCGCGATGCCCGGCAGCAGCTTGTCCATGGGAAGCTGCTGGCCGATCAGGCCGGTGGAAGCCACCGCCACGTCGCCGGCGGAGATCTTCAGCAGGTCCGCCACGTATTCGGCGCTGCGGTGGGTGTTGCCGAAGCCCTCCGCGCCGGTGCAGGCGTTGGCGCCGCCGGAGTTCAGCAGCACCGCGTCGATGCGGCCGTCGGCCAGCACCTGGCGGGACCACTTGACCGGAGCGGCGGCCACGCGGTTCGAGGTGAAGACGCCGGCCGCGGCGAAGTCCGGCCCGAGGTTGCGCACCACGACCACGTCGTTCTTGCCGGTGGACTTCAGTCCTGCCGGCACGCCCGCGGCGGTGAAGCCTGCCGGGGCGGTGACGCCCAGGGCGTTGGCGGATGGGTGGGTGTTGGTGTGGGCGAGGCTCACGGTGCGACTCCTTGCATGAGCAATCCGGTGTTTTCTTCCAGTCCCAGCGCGATGTTCATCGACTGGACTGCGGCACCTGCGGTGCCCTTGGTCAGGTTGTCCAGCGCGACCGAGACGATCACGCGGTTGGCGTGGGTGTCGAAGGCCAGCTGCAGCTGGACGTGGTTGCTTGCCTGTACCGCGCCGGTGGTCGGCCATTGGCCCTCGGGCAGCAGATGGACAAACAGCTCATGGTCGTAGGCCGCGGACCAGGCCGCGCGCAGCTGCGCTTCGGTCACACCGGGCTTCACCTTGGCGGTGGCGGTGGTCAGGATGCCGCGCGGCATCGGGGCGAGGGTCGGGGTGAAGGACACGGTGACAGGTTCCCCGGCGAGCTTGGAGAAGCCCTGCTCCATCTCCGGGATGTGCCGGTGCACGCCACCCACGCCGTAGGTGCTCATGGAGCCCATGACTTCGGCGCCCAGCAGGTGGGTCTTGGCGCTCTTGCCCGCGCCGGAGGTGCCCGAGGCGGACACGATCACCACGTCGTCGGGTTCCAGCAGGTTGGCCGCGAAGCCAGGCGCCAGCGAAAGCTGGCCACCGGTCGGATAGCAGCCGGGCACCGCGATGCGCTTGGCGCCGACCAGCTTTTCGCGCTGGCCGGGAAGCTCGGGCAGGCCGTAGGGCCAGGATCCGGCGTGCTTGGTGCCGTAGAACTTCTCCCAGGCCTCGGCGGATTCCAGGCGGAAGTCGGCTCCGGCGTCGATGACCAGGGTCGATTCGGGCAGCTGCTGCGCCACTGCGGCGCTGGCGCCGTGCGGCAGGGCCAGGAAGACGACGTCGTGCCCGGCGAGGTTTTCCACGGTGGTGTCCACCAGCACCCGGTCGGCGAGCGCATGCAGGTGCGGCGCGATGCCGCCCAGGCGCTGCCCGGCCTGGGAATGCGCGGTGATGGCGCCAATTTCTACGTCGGGGTGGGCGGCAAGGATGCGCAGGACCTCGCCGCCGGCGTACCCGCTGGCACCGGAGACAGCAACTGAAATCGTCATGACCAGATTCTACCGCAAAATATGCATTGAGGCTAATAAATATTCATAACATGGTTTGTCATGAACGACGACATGGACGCTCTCGATCAGCCGCTGCGCAGGCTCGAGTCATAGACTGGCCCTAGTAGGGGCCCGTCCATACGGGTCGACGTCATTCTTCCACAGGAGCGCTCCCCCATGCAGCAGCAAGCCATACTCGTTGACGAACCATCGGATGCCAAGGGACTGGTTCTGGGGCAGTCTCCGGTTCCGGCCGCGGGGCCCGGACAGATCCAGGTGAAGGTCGCCGCGATCGGGGTCAACTTCATCGAAACCTACCAGCGCAGCGGCACCTACAAGGTCGATTACCCCTTCACGCCGGGCTCCGAATTCTCCGGGATCATCACCGAGGTCGGCGAGGGCGTGCAGAACTTCAATGTCGGGGACCGGGTGGCGACCGCTTCCGGCACCGCCAGCTACGCCCACTACGCGGTGGTCGACGCCGCCCGGGCCGGGCACGTCCCCGATGCAGTGGACCTGCAGGTGGCCGCCGCGCTGCCGCTGCAGGGCATGACCGCCCACTACCTGGTGCATTCCAGCTATATCGTGCGCGAGGGAGACATCGTCCTGACCTACGCAGGAGCTGGCGGGGTGGGGCTGCTGCTGACCCAGCTGCTCAAGCTGAAGGGTGCCACGGTGATCACCACCGCCAGCACCCAGGAGAAGAAAGACCTGGCCAAGGCCGCCGGAGCAGACTACGTGGTGGGCTACGACCAGGTGGCGGCCACCGTCGAGGAGGTCACCGACGGCCAGGGGGTGCATGCGGTCTACGACGGCATCGGCAAGGACACCTTCGACACCTCGCTGGCCGCGCTGCGGCGCCGCGGCACCCTGGTGCTGTTCGGCGGGGCCAGCGGCCAGGTGCCCGATTTCAACCTGCAGCGGTTGAACGCCGGCGGTTCGCTGACCGTCACCCGCCCGAAGCTCGACGACTTCATTGCCACTGAATACGAAATGCACTGGCGCTTCGGCGACATCTTCCGCTGGGCTTCCGAAGGCAAGCTGGACGTGCGCATCGGAGCGAGCTTCCCGCTGGCCGAGGCTTCGGCGGCCCACACCGCGCTGGAGTCCCGCGCCACTACGGGCAAGGTGCTGCTTGTTCCCTAGCCTCGGCACCGGCCGTCGCAGTGCCTGCGGGTCGCGGCGGCCCGTTTCCTTCCATTGACATTTTCCCGAAAGGCGAGCTGTTGGTTTCATTGGCGGTGTCCTTGCTCCTCGGAGCGGGCATGTTCCTGCTGCTGTTTTATGCCGTGTTCAGTTCCCGGTCCGAGGACTCGGACGGCGGTTCAGGCCGCCACGTCCATCGGGACCGGCGAGGACCGGCGCAGGCCAAGGCCATCCAGCGCACCAGCGTGCTCCGGCGTTTCGCCAACGTCTTCTCCTCCTTCGGCCCCAGCGATTGGGCGCTCTTCGCCTGGACGCTGGTATTCCTGGTTTCCGCCATTGCCCAGACCGCGATGCTGCTGGCCTAGTCCGGTTTCCGGCCTCCAGCCGGCCACCCAATCCCCTCACAACGACGACCCTCGGAGCACACTAGTGGAAGACCTTTCCCGGGAGCAGCGAAGCCCCGCCAACGATGCAGAGATCCAGGACTATCTGGAACGGTTGGGCCTTCCGGGGCTGATTGATCTGCATGTGCATTTCATGCCGCAGAATGTGCTGGACAAGGTCTGGGAGTTCTTCGACGGCCGCGAAGCGCACGGCGACCTGCCTTGGCCGATCAGCTACCGCACCGACGAGGCGCACCGCGTCGCCACCCTCGAACAGCTGGGAGTCGCCCGGTTCAGCACCTTGAACTACGCGCACCGCCCGGGCATGGCCGGCTGGCTCAATGAGTACTCGCGGAACTTCGCGGCGCACCACCCGCAGGCGATCGCCTCCGGCACCTTTTATCCCGAGGCCGGCGCCGAGCAACAGGTCAAAGACTGCCTCGAGTCGGGTGTCGAAGTCTTCAAGATCCATGTCCAAGTCGGAAACTTCGACCCGAACGACCCGTTGCTGGACCGTGCCTGGCAGCTGGTGGCCGAGGCGCGCACCCCGGTGGTCATCCACTGCGGGAACGGCCCTCACCAGGGAGATCACACGGGCATCGAGCCCATTCGCCGGCTGCTGGAACGACATGGGGATCTGGTTCTGGTCATCGCCCATGCGGGCTTGCCGGATTACCGCGAGTTCGCCGAGCTGGCACTGGCCCACCCGAATGTCTACCTGGATACCACCATGCTGGCTACCGACTTCACGGAGCAGTTCGCTCCCATGCCAGAGGGTTATGGCTCGCTGCTGGCGGCGTTGGCGGGCAAGGTGGTGCTCGGCACCGACTTCCCCAACATCCCCTACCCCTACAGCCACCAGATCCAGGCCCTCGATGCGTTGGGCCTGGGCGACCAATGGATGCGCGAGGTCCTCTGGGAAACACCGCAGCGACTGCTGGCCCAGGTGCGCGCAGCGCACTAGCCCCACCGCATGCCGGTGCAACTGCCCTCTCGTGGGCGTCGGATGCAGATCCCTAGAAGCGGGAAGAACCACCCGCCCCCGAGAAGCTGCCGCCCCCGGAATAACCGCTGGACACCCCTGAGGACGAGCTGGCAGCTTGGCGGGAGCTGTCCACCGCACTGACTGCGGAATGGTAGCCGATGTTGAATGCGCCCACCCGCCAAAAAAGCTCTGCCGGGCTGGTCACGTCCAGGATCGATCCGCCGCCGCGGGTTCCGGTGGCGGCGTAGCGCTGCTGGCGCATCGACTCGCGCATTTCCTTTTCCTCGGCCTTGGACTTGGCGTAGGCGCCGATCCGTGCGGTGGCATAGGCTTCAAGCCGTTCGGTCAATTGCTTGCGCAGCTCGCTGAGCCGGTCCAGGGCGGTATCGACGTCGATCGCCTGCGCGGCCAGATCCGTGCCGATGTCCTGCACCTCCTGCTGCGCTGTTGCGGCAAATGAGCGCAACGCGCTCCCGGCCGGGCCCAGCTTCTTGTCCGTGTCGTCGAGCAGCTGCGGAAGTTCCTCCAGGTCCTCAAGGATCGGGGCAACCTGCGCCCGCCACGCATCTTGCCACGTGGCAGACCTGGTGTACAGCGCCGCCGCGGCGATGATTGCGTCATCCGTCGCGTCCAACTGCTGTGCGGTGTCGTTGAAGTCCTTGGAGCGAGCGACGCCGGACGTGGAGGACCTGGTTTTCTTCGTGGCCGCTTCCAGCTCCTGCTGCCGGGTGAACAGCGAACGGTAGTCGACCATGAAATCGGCAAATCGCCGTTCAAGGTCCGCCGCATGGCGTGAGCCGCTCGGCAGGGTGCGGGCGGATAGCTCGGTGGCGTCCAGATCCATGGACACGTTGCCCAGATGCTCCCTGCCGGAGTCGAGGTGCGCCGCGAACTCCTTGCGCCGCGAAGCCCGAATGCCGAAGGCCGCCAGGCCTGTCACTCCCGCTGCGCCGCCGGCGACGCCCGTGGTGATCCAAAGGGCCGGGTTCTTGTACCAAGGCCGGTTCATGATCTTCGCACCCTTGGCGCCGACGGCGATGACGCCGTCGGTCCAGCGTGAGAGATTGAAGTCCTCGTACCCGGCCTTGTGGATGGATTCCATCTGGCCCGTGGAGACCTTGCGGTCTTCACCGAAGTAGGTGCCGATCTGGCCGTCGCCCGGTCCCTCGACCGAAAGCGTGATGATGAAGTATCCATCGGCCCAGTAGTCGCCGTAGTCCTCGGGATCTTGCGAGATCCATTCCGGATGCGCATCCCGTGCGAACGTGAGGGTTTCGGTGTTGATGTCGTCGGAGTTCTTGCCTTCGCGAGAAAAGACCGCAACCTTGGTAGGTTCGTTGAAGTCGATACCCGCCATGGCGTCCTTGATCTTCTCATCATTCAGGACATCCGCGGTGTCGTAAACGCTGACACCCTCCAGGTTTGCTCCGGCGGCGATGCCGACGGCGGAAGCGCTGGCGGCAGCCGCAGGCCATACCGGCGAGAATCCCAGCACCGCCACGGCGGCCGTGGCGGAGCATCGAGTCAAATAGCGGCGAAATTGCATGTGCAGAACTCCGGTCGAATAGCGGGTCGATCTTCCCGACGATTGATTTAGGCCATCGTATCGCCTATTTCAGGCGATGTCTTGAACCCGTATCAAGTTCCCAGATATCGCCAGAAGTCAGCCACGGCACGGTGCGCCGCCAAGGGGAAGAAGCAGCGCGGCGCATTCGGAACGCCACCAAGAATTCAAGGATCAATGCCCCTGCTCCGCCCGACTCGTGGATGCCTGCCGCACTATGCGGACCGGGCTGGCTGGAAGTAGTCCACCAGGAATCCGAGGAGCATGCCCACGGCGATGATCGCTACCGCCGGAAGCAGTACCAGCGGTCCGACGTAGTCGCGGATATCGATGCCCGCGAGCGGTTTGCCCAAGAAAGCGAAAAGCAGGTAGGCAACCGCCAGCATCAATCCAGCGGTGACGATGGCGCGCCCCTTCGTACGTCGCTTCCGCTTGGGAAATTGCTTGGCGTACTCCTCGGCGGGACCGAATTCCGCCTCGGCGGATGCGCCCGTCGTAGCCTCATGGGATCGAACCTCTTTGAGCGTCTCAGCTATCTCCGACTCCGGCATGCCCTGCATCCGCAGGTTGAAGGTCAAGTTCCGTTCGTAATTCACGATTTCTCCTGGCTTGTCGTTCGAATCTCGGACAAGGCGTGCGTCATGCCCGCCCAGGCGGCTTCAGCACGTTGAAGTTCCGCCTCGCCTTGCGGCGTGAGCTTGAAGAGCTTGCGAGGAGGCCCCGCATGCTCGTGCGCCCAGAGGTGCTGCGTCAGCTTCTGCTCTTCCAGCCGTTTCAGCAACGGGTAGAGCGTCCCTCCCTTGATGCGCGTGAACCCGTGCCGGCGAAGCGCCTCGGCAATGGCGTACCCGTGATTCTCTCCGTGGCTCAGCACCGAAAGCACCGCCTGCGGGAGCGCGGCCCTCGTCAGCTCGGGGTAGTCCTCGAAATCTTCCACTCTTAGATAGTCTCACTAGCTAGGTAGTGTTGCAACCCAGTAGACCGAATATGACTGCCGAAGATACAAACTGCTTGACGCGCCACGGCGCCCGAAGTCGCGCCTGGCCGCCGGTGCCCCCGCGTCCTTCGAGGTGGCCCCGTCCCGGAGCTCTGGCCCCTGTGTCCGCTCGGCCCACTGTGCGGAAGCGCAGGTGCACGGAAATATCAGAGATGCGGGTAACACTTCGCACGGAACCGCGCAGGCTGCCCAGTTGCCAATTCGATGCTTCGTCGCATATCAGACGTGCAATGAGCAGGGTCGAGACCTCCCGGAATCCGAAAGGATGAAACCCCCTCATGTCAACGTGGGTTACAAGTGGCTGTAAAATTGGAGGATGACTAGCATTGATGATTCCGGCGCGGCCGTACTTCCTGAAGCCGAACGCGAAGTTCTCACCTGGGACACCTTCGGCGTGGCATCCCGCGAACTGGCCCAGACCGTTGTTGACAGCGGATTCGAAACCGACGTTGTCGTGGCAATCGCCCGCGGCGGACTGCTGTTGGCTGGTTCCATCGCCTACGCCCTGGGAGCCAAGGCCTGCGGTGCCCTGAACGTGGAGTTCTACACCGGCATCGGCACCGTCCTTCCGGAACCAGTCGTGCTCCCCCCGATGCTGGACGAGGGAGCGTTGCACGGTAAGAACGTCTTGCTTGTTGACGACGTCTCGGATTCGGGGCGCACCTTGGCCAAGGTCGTCGACCTCATCTCTGAATGGGGCGCAAACGTCAAGACCGTCTGCCTCTACACCAAGCCGCGCACCATCATGGTTCCGGACTACGAGTGGCGCCGCACCGACAAGTGGATCACCTTCCCATGGTCCGATTTGCCACCGGTGGAAAAGACCGTATCCGGCAGCTAGATCCGCCAAGGACCCTGCCGGCATGCCGAGGAATGTGAACCCCGTGTTCCATCCCTCGGCATTCGTCTTTAAGCTGGCCGAAAGCCCGTGCCCGCGTACCTGCTCGCTGCTCCCGCCGCAGACCATGATTTCCGGGCCAGGCTTGCCGGCACTCTGCGAGGAGCTGCCGTGACCTGCACCAGCGAGACCTGAACAGCTTCCCGACTGCCGCGGGGCAGGGAAATGGCGCTGCGCGCCGCGGGAATTCAGGGGTTGATCACCCGGCAGGTAATACGCCAACGGAATTTTCGCAACCCCACGCAATCTCGAATCCGTGGAAGTCTGCTTATGGGTGGAGCCGCGATTCGGGAACGGGGAATAAAGCCCCTGATGCTCCCGCAGGGCCTGGCATTGCCGGCGGAGCGGGCGCCGCATCGGTGCTCGCCAGTACTTTCGAGAACTATTCAGGTGTGCTCAGGTTTCTGGTCCGCAGCGCTTGCACCCGGCAGCGTACCGACGCGGAGGCCGCAGACCCCCACTCCCAGCGGCTCTCACCGAATCCCTACCTGTCCGCAGACTCCGAGGTAGCAGAAGAGGGCTTGTAACCGTCCCTGAATTCCTGTTCGCGCTGCTGGTCCTGCGCCGGTTCGTCCAGATGCGTTCCCGCCCCGCGTTGGATCAGCAGCACCGCTCCCCAGGCAAGGGCGATGGCCGCCACGACAGCCATGGCTCCCAGAACCAAAACGAGCAGGCAAGCCCCTGTTTTCCGCGCAGCCGACATGCGTTCCCCCTTTTCGCATCGAATAAACCCAAGCCACAAGTCTAGCCCGTGGCTACACGCTGGGCACTCGTTTGCTTCCTAGCCACAGTGCCGTTCCGGGGCCATAATGCTCCCAACACCTCAAATGCGGCGGAGGGAAACTCATGGAGATCAATTACGGCCTTTCCTACCGATTGGGCCTCCACCCGTGGGAGCACTACGCCAAGATCCACGGTGACAACTTCGAGCATCAGCTGCGCAGTGAATTCGAGCAGCATGCCGGCGATTCCCCCGGCTTCCTCCCCCGGGCCATTGACCTGGGCTGCGGCAGCGGAATCCACGGCCGCCGAATGGCTGCGGCAGGCTTCGAGGTGGTGGGCGTGGATGCGCAGCAACTGCCGCTGGTCCGTGCCCGTCGGCAGGCGGGGCCGCACGAGACCTACGTACAGGCTGACGTCACCGACCTGTCCGAACTGGCTGCCGGCTTCGATTTCTCCCTGGACTCCGGATGCCTGCAGGGCCTGTCCGACGCCGCCCGCACCCGCTATGGGCAGGAGGTCGGCAGGCTCGCCGCACCCGGTGCGACCTTCCTGAGCCTGCAATTCGACAATTCCCGTTTCTCTTCCTTCATCGGAGGAATCTCCCGCGAAGAACTGGAGGACGTCCTTTCCCAGTGGGCCCTCATCGACGACTACCCCGCCGACACGCGTGGGCTAGGCTGGCTCCAGAAGAGGACCAGGCCGCACTGGTACCGCTTCCTGTATCGCTAGCGGAAATGGCAAACGCCCCGTTTCCCTGCAGATCCAGGGCAACGGGGCGTAGCACGCAGTCGCAGCTAGCGCTGGACGGCTCCGAACTTCGCGGCGGCCACGGCCACCGCGGCGGCTCGCGCCTCAGAAGCCTCGTCCGCGGTCAGGGTGCGGTCGGTGGCGCGGAAACGCAGGCCGAAGGCTAGCGACTTCTTGCCGTCCTCGATGCCCTTGCCCTCGTAGACGTCGAACAGCGCGACGTCTTCCAGCAGCTCGCCGGCGCCTTCGCGCAGTGCTGCCAGCACATCGCCGGCCACGACCTCGCGGTCCACGACCAGGGCAACGTCCTGGGTGGCCAGCGGCTGGGTGGACAGGTGCCCTGCGACAACCACGGCCGGGGCCGCATCCATTACGGCCGCGGCGTTCAGTTCGAAGGCCACGGTGCGCGCCGGAAGATCGGCGTCCTTGAGCAGCGCAGGATGCAGCTCGCCGGCGTAGCCGACAATCTGGCCATCCAGCTTCAGCGCTGCCGCACGGCCCGGGTGGAATGCCTGGTGGCTGCCTTGGGCGATCTCCAGCTGCGTGCCCAGCAGGTCTGCGACGGTGCGCGCCGCATCCAGTGCGTCGGCCCAGTCCCAGGCACGCGGGGCGAACCCGGCGGCGGCCGGGGCCTCGTGGCCGGTGAACACGCCGGCGATCTGCCATGGCTGGTTCGGCACGCCGGCGAAGAGCTCGGCCAGCACCTCGTCGCTCGGCTTGGCGCCCAGCGGAGGCAGCACGCTGGAGCCCAGCTGCTCGCCCGGCAGGAAGACCAGGCCGCCCTCGTACAGGGCCAGGTCGCGGAAGCCGCGGCCGTGGTTGCGGCGTGCTGTGTCCAGCAGCCCAGGCAGCAGCGAGGTGCGCAGGAAGCGGAATTCCTTGGAGATCGGGTTGGCCAGGGTGATGGCCTTGACCGGGGTGCCTGCCTGCGCGGCGCCGAAGGTGTTGTTCTGCGCCTGCGAGACGAACGGGTAGCTGAGCACCTCGGTCATGCCGACGTCGGCCAGGCCTTGCAGCACGCGGCGGCGCTGGGACTGCGAGCGGCTCAGGCCGCGGCCCGGGGGCGCCACCGGCAGGGTCGCCGGAATCTGGTCGTAGCCGATCACGCGGGCGACCTCTTCAACCAGGTCCTCCTTGATGGCCAGGTCCGGGCGCCAGCTCGGGGCGGTCACGGTGAAGCCCGCGGCGTCCTGCGAGACCTGCGCGCCGATGCCCTCCAGCGCGGAGATGATCTGCGCGTCGGAGTAGTCCACGCCGATCAGCGCCGAGGCGAAGCCCGCGGGCAGCAGAATCTGCGCGGCCTCCGGCACGGCGCCGGCGTCAGTGACCTTAGCTGTCTCGGTGCCGCCGGCCAGCTCGACCAGCAGGTCAACTGCGCGCTGCGCGGCGATCTGCATGATGCGCGGGTCCACCCCGCGCTCGAAGCGCTTGGACGCTTCGGAGGGCAGCTTGTGGCGGCGGCGCGAGCGGGCGATGGACACCGCGTCGAAGTGCGCGGCCTCGATCAGCACGCGGGAGGTCGCATCCGAGACCTCGGTGCTGGCGCCGCCCATGACGCCGGCAATGCCGATGGCGCCCGATTCGTCGGTGATCAGCAGGTCCTCTGGCGACAGCTCGCGGTCCTTCTCATCCAGGGTGGTGAGCTTCTCCCCGGCCGCGGCGCGGCGCACGGTGATCGCGCCGGTGAGCTTGTCAGCATCGTAGAAGTGCAGCGGGGCGCCCAGCTCCAGCATCACGTAGTTGGAGATGTCCACCGGCAGGGAGATCGAGCGCATGCCGGCCAGCTGCAGGCGCGAAGCCATCCAGCGCGGGGTCGGGCGCGTCGGGTCGATGCCGGCAACCTCGCGGGTCACGAAGCGGGTGCAGCCGGCCACGCCGTAGATCGGCGCCTGGTCGTCCAGCACCACCGGGTGGCCGGCCTCGACGGCGTCGGTGACCTGGACCTTGGAGGCCGGATCGGTGTAGTCGGTGCCGGTGGCCAGCCCGTATTCGCGGGCCACGCCGCGGATCGAGAAGCAGTAGCCGCGGTCCGGGGTGACGTTGATTTCCGCAGCCTGGTCATCCAGGCCGAAGAGCTCGAACACGTCGGTGCCCAGCTCCGGATCCAGGCCCAGGCGGGAGAGCACGATGATGCCGTCGTGGTCGTCGCCGATGCCCAGCTCGCGCGAGGAGGCGATCATGCCGGCCGAGGTGTGGCCGTAGGTCTTGCGCGGGGAGATCTTGAAGTCGCCCGGCAGCACCGCGCCCGGAAGCGTGACGACCACCTTGTCGCCCTCGACGAAGTTGTGCGCGCCGCACACGATGCCCTGCACCCCGGTCGGGTCGATGCCCTTGCCGGTCAGGGTCTGCTCGGCGCCTTCGGGCACCACGCGGACCTGGCACCAGTTGATGGTTTTGCCGTTGGAGGCTTCCTCCTTGACCAGGGAGAGCACCTGGCCGACCACGATCGGGCCGGAAAGCTCGTCGGAGGGGCGGTGGACGTCTTCTTCCTCCAGGCCGACCTTGACCAGGTCCGCCATGAGGTCTTCGGCCGAGGCATCGGCCGGAAGCTGCGTGTACTCGCGCAGCCAGGAAAGTGGAATACGCATAACTTAGATCTCCATCCCGAAGTGCTGGCTGAAACGGACGTCGCCCTCGATCATGTCGTGCATGTCCGGGACGTCGTTGCGGAACATGAGCGTACGTTCAATGCCCATGCCGAAGGCGAAGCCGGAGTATTCCTCCGGGTCGATGCCGGCGGCGCGCAGCACGTTCGGGTTGATCATGCCGCAGCCGCCCCACTCGATCCAGCGCGGGCCGCCCTTGGCGCCCGGGTGCCAGATGTCGAGTTCGGCGCTCGGCTCGGTGAACGGGAAGTAGGCCGGGCGCAGGCGGATCTGCGCTTCCGCGCCGAACATCTGGCGTGCGAAGTGCTCCAGGGTTCCGCGCAGGTCGGCCATGGTCAGGCCCTTGTCAACGGCCAGGCCTTCGAACTGGTGGAAGACCGGGGTGTGGGTGGCGTCGAGCTCGTCGGTGCGGAAGGTGCGTCCCGGGCAGAGCACGTAGACCGGCACCTCGCGTTCGAGCATCGAGCGGACCTGCACCGGGGAGGTGTGGGTGCGCAGCACCAGATGGGCGTCGGCAGGCTCGATGAAGAAGGTGTCCTGCATTTCGCGGGCCGGGTGGTCGGGCTTGAAGTTCAGCGCGTCGAAGTTGAACCACTCAGATTCGACCTCGGGGCCCTCGGCGATTTCCCAGCCCATGCCCACGAAAATGTCCGAGACCCGGTCCTGCAGCACCGACAGCGGGTGGCGGGCGCCGGCACGGCGGCGGCGCGGCGCCGCGGTGACGTCGACGGTCTCCTCGACGAGGATGCGGGCCGCTTCGGCCTCTTCTAGCACCACGGTGCGAGCTGCCAGCGCCTTGTTGACCCGCCCGCGGGCGCCGCCCACGAGCTTGCCGGCGACGGCCTTCTCCGACTTGTCCAGCTTGCCGATCTGGCGGTTGGCCAGCGACAGCGGCGACTTCTCGCCGGTATGGGCCAGACGCGCTTCCTTCAGCTCGTTCAGGTCCCCTGCGGCTTCGATGGCGGCCAGGGCGGCCTCTACTGCCTGGGAGATCGCTGCTTCATCGGTGGGGTGCGGAATGTTCGGCTCCGCGTCCGGAGCCGTTGGTGTTGTCTGATCAGACATGGGATCGATCGATCCTTACTCTTATCTCGTAATTACTCGTTCAAGCACTTTGCTTCTATTCTATTGCCAAGGGCCCGTCTTCGTTTCAACGATGACGGGCCCTGAGCGTGGCACTGCTTACGCAGCTGCGATGAAATCCGCGCTAGTGGGATTCCTTGGCGGCCTTCGGGCTGAAGGCCAGCACGAAGACGAAGGTCAGCACCAGCAGTGCGCCGCCGAAGATGATGGAGTAGAGCATTGCGAAGTTGGCCTTGCCGGTGGCCTGGTAGGACTCGGCGCCCTGGATCAGGTCGAAGGTCACGGTGTGGTGATCGACCTGGCCGGCGGTGGTGGAGACGATCGCGCCCGGGAAGGTCACTGCGAAGTTCGCCTCGGTGAAGCTGGAATCAACGGCGGTCTGGCCGGTGCCCGGCATGGAGAAGGTGAACTCCTGCCCGTTGCCGGAGATGGTGACCGGGAAGCCGAAGACGGTGAAGGCGTCGGCAAGCTCGGTGAAGGTCATGGTCTTGGCAGTCGTGAAGGCCAGGCCGACATTCTCGCCGTCATCGATGTTGCTGGTGGTCCAGACGCCGGCCAGCTGCGTGTTCAGCTGGTCCATGTTGACCTGGGTGGCCAGGAGATCCTGGAAGTCCAGGCCCTGGAGCGCGTCCTTGTTCATGGTGACTTCGACGGTACCGGTGGCCTTGTCGTCACCCTCGATGCTGACGCCCGCGTTCATGTTGACGCAGCCGGACAGGGCCAGCACGGCGGCGAAAGCCAGCGCAATGACGCTAATTAGTCTCTTCACGGAGACGCTCCTTGAAATTTGGGTAGGTGGCTTGCAAACCACTATTGACGCTGTAAACAGTCTACGGGTGTTGGGCCAGATGGCCGATTCGGCACAGCGCCAGGCAGGCACCGACAATCGGTGCATCGGCGGGAATCCACGGAACCGCTTCCCCCAGCGAATCGTCCAGGTCCAGCCATGCCAGCTGGTCATGCCCGTCCAACGGCCGGGGTTCCCCCTCGGTGATGACTGCGAACCACACGCGCATCGCCGCCTTGTCGTTCAGCTGCCATCCCTGCGGCAGCGGACCGGCGATTTCGGCGCCCAGGCGCAGCTGCACACCCAGTTCTTCGCGCAGTTCGCGGTGCACCGCCGCGGTGTCGGACTCCCCCGGTTCGACCTTGCCGCCGGGGAATTCCCAGAGGCCGGCAAGGCTTTCGGGACGGTTGCGTCGCGCGGCGAGCATCCGGGTGGGCGCAGTGAGGTCGTCGACGATCGCCACCGCGACGATCTGCTTCAGTGCGGTATTCATTCAGGCGTTCTTCCCTCGGGATTCGGTTGCAGTCGGCTAGCGCTGGGCCCGGGCCGAGCCGTAAAGGCAGACGGTGGCCGCAGTTCCGACGTTCAGCGACTCGGCGACTCCGTACAACGGAACGGCCACCCGGAAGTCCGCCGCGGATTTTTCATGCACGTCCAGTCCTTGGCCTTCGTTGCCGAACAGCCACATGGTGGGTGTTTCCAGCACCGGTGCGGTTCCGTCGGTGGGGGCGCCGCCTCCGGCATGGGCGCGCAGCACCGCCTGGTCCTGCAGGGCGTCGAGGTTGTGGGCGGCATAGCCGTCGGCGGCCAGCACCTGGATTCCGGTGGCCTTGGAGGCGGCGACGAGGTGGTCGAATTCGACGTTGCTGAGCACCGGGAGGTGGAACAGCGAACCCACCGTGGAGCGCACGGCCTTCGGGTTGTAGATGTCGACGCTCCCCTTCGTCAGCACCACGGCGTCCGCGCCGGCGGCATCGGCGGCGCGCAAGATGGTTCCCGCGTTGCCCGGATCCTGGACCCGGCAGAGCACCGCGATCAGTTTCGGCTTGGCTTCGAGCACCTCGCTGAGCTGCGGCTGGCTCATGGCCACCACACCCAGGATGCCCTGCGGGGTCTGCGTATCTGCCATGGCAAGCAGCACTTCCCCGGTGACAAGACGCGGCGTCAGCTTGATATCCGCCAGCAGCTCATTGAATTCGGGGTGGCTTTCAAGGAATCCGGGAACCGCATAGATGTCCTGGATGAGATTGTCATTGTTCCGGTGCGCCAGCAGCGCTTCACGCACGGCTTGCGGGCCTTCGGCGAGGAACTGACCGGTGGCTTCACGTCCCTTGCGGTTGGCAAGCCGTGCGACGGCCTTGACCCTGTCGGCGCGTGGATTGGACATGAGCTCGGGCGAATAGGTCATGATTCGAGAATACCGGTAGAAACGCCAAAGGGCAGGATCCGCACCAAGTGCGGATCCCACCCTTTGGTGTGATCTCTCCAATAAAGAGGAAGTAGATTTACTTCATCTTCTGGCGGGCTTCGCCGCCGGCAGGCTCGAAGCCTGCGGCCTTGGCAGCCTCGATGGAGTTGAACCAGACTTCAGCGTCAGTCTGCTCGTACCAGGTCGAGCCCGGTACGTGGTACTTGTTGGAGCCTGCGTTGCCCTTGATGATGAAGCCCTCTGGAACCTCAGCACCTTCAACTACCTTGAAGACACCGTTTTCGTCCGTTGCCTCTGCGGCTGGGGCCTTTGCGGCCTCTGGAGCAGCGGCAGCAGCCTTAGCAGCAGCCTTTGGGGCTGCAGCAGCTACTACCTTAGGCGCTTTTGGGGCGTTGACGTCAGCCGGCAGGGCACCCTTTGCTACCTGAACCAGGGTGGCGAAAGCGTTGGAGTCCGAGACAGCCAGCTCGGCAAGCATGCGGCGGTCAACCTCGATCTCAGCAGCCTTCAGGCCCTGGATCAGACGGTTGTAGGTCAGGCCGTTGGCGCGGGATGCAGCGTTGATGCGCTGGATCCACAGGCGGCGGAAGTCGCCCTTGCGCTTGCGACGGTCGTTGAAGCTGTATACGAACGAGTGGAGCAGCTGCTCCTTGGCCTTACGGTACAGGCGCGAACGCTGTCCGCGGTAGCCCTTGGCGCGTTCCATTACGACGCGACGCTTCTTGTGGGCGTTTACTGCCCGCTTCACACGTGCCACGTGTGTCTCCTTCAAGTTGGTTCCCCATGCCGCGATGGCGGAATGGGAGAAATCTATGGGTGGTGGGGTAATGCTTCCCCGAATTGCGAAAGGGAGGCTTAGAGGCCCAGCATCCGCTTGATGGTCTTCACATCGGCCTTTGCGACCAGCTGGTCAGAAGCCAGGCGACGGGTCAGTCGCGAGGACTTGTGCTCCAGGTAGTGACGGCGGTTAGCCTGCTGGCGGACGAGCTTACCGCTGCCGGTAACCTTGAAGCGCTTCTTGGCGCCACTGTGAGTCTTGAACTTCGGCATAGCTGCCGTTCTCCTTACGTGCTCCACACGGCAATTGAATACCGTGTAGGGATCATCCGAAGCGGGCCCCTTGCGAAAGGTGACCGCTGCTGTTCTCTTGTAGTTGGATCTTCCAAGGGAAGTTCCTTCACCGGCTGGCGGTGACGGGCTCGAAAGCCCAACAGGCTTGGCTAGGCGTCGCCCTCAGCTGCTTGGCGTGCCTGCTCCAGCTTGGCGAGTGCATCCTCGTCCATCGCTGCAGCGACATTCTGGCCTTCGGTCTCGGCTGGAGCGTCAGTGCGGATCTTGCGCTTGGCCGAATCACGGCCTCCCGACTTCTGCTGCTGTTCGCGACGAGCCTCGGCCTTGTTCTTCAACGGACCTACAACCATGACCATGTTTCGGCCATCGATGCGCGGGCTGGATTCAATGATGCCAACCTCTGCGACATCCGCTGCAAACTTCTCCAGCAGGCGGATACCCATTTCGGGACGCTGCTGTTCACGACCGCGGAACTGGATCATGGCCTTGACCTTGTCACCGGCGCCCAGGAAGCGCAGTGCGTGGCCGACCTTGGTCTGGTAGTCGTGGGTGTCAATCTTCAGGCGGAAGCGAACTTCCTTCAGGACCGTGTTGGTCTGGTTCTTACGAGCTTCGCGAGCCTTGACTGCGGCTTCATACTTGTACTTGCCGAAGTCCATCAGTTTGCACACTGGAGGCTTGGCGTTGGGTGCCACCTCGACCAAGTCCAGATCGGACTCGTGAGCCAGTCGAAGCGCGTCCTCGATGCGGACGATGCCTACCTGCTCACCATTGGGGCCGACGAGACGTACCTCTGGCACGCGAATGCGCTCATTAATGCGTGGATCGCTGATGTGTCACTCCTGAAATCCTAAGTTCCATACCCGCAAACGAAGAAGGCCTCCGGCTGCGATTGCAGGCGAAGGCCACAGTGACGACACGACATAACTTCGGAAAACTCCGAGTTGCATCTGGGACATGCTCAAGCACATCCTGCCGAAGTACCCGGAAGCCTTAAGCGGCGACAGCGGGTGGGAGTTGGCCTCCACTTGCATGGCTCAATACTAGTACGATCCGTCCGCCCGGCGCGAACCGGTGAACGCTGACTGCATGTATTGAGTCGGTCTGTGACAAGCTTAGCAGTATGAGTACCGAAGACACCAACTCGCACCAGCACTCCGTCGACCAGCAGGTGCGTGACATCGCTGAGGTCGCGGCAGTAGAGATCATCACGACGGCCGCTGTTCACCTGATGAGCGCCGCTGCCGTCAAATGCGGCCTGGCCGAAGGCGACGACGCAAATGAACTGAAGGATTTGGATGAAGCCCGCAAGCTGATCACCGCCCTCGCAGGCCTAGTCACTGCCGGGGCACCGGAGATCGGTTCGCAGCATGCGGCGCCGCTGCGCGATGGCCTGCGCAGCCTGCAGCTGGCGTTCCGCGAAGCTTCGCTGATCCCCGACGAGCCAGGCAAGGGTCCCGGAGAAAAGTTCACCGGACCGGTCAACTAGCCTTCAACCCGAAAAATTTAAGAGATTAAGATCATCCTCGGCCCGGCATGCTATGCCGCACCGAGGATGATTTTTTTATGGTCCGCGTATCCGTGAAGCCGGAACCTACGCTGCAATGCGTGTACGGGTGCGTTGGCGACGGACCCGGCGTCGAATTTGCTGGGCGATCAATGCCATGACAACAACCGCGATGGCCAGTGACCCAATCCCGACGAATGCCAGCGGTGGGCCGAAATTGTCGACCATCACGCCGGTCAGCGGAGAGCCCAGCGCTGTGCCGCCGGTCATCGCCGATCCGTACCAACCCATGGCTTCGCCTCGGCGCTTCTCCGCCACCAGGTCCGTCAACCATTCGGAGGCTGCGGACAGGGTCGGCGCGCACATGAAGCCCGGGAGTGCGGAGAAGATCGCCAACGACAGAGGATCCCAAGCGAAGAACATCGGGATTGTCAAAATCGCCATGAGCAGCAGCAGCACAAGAGGCGAAATATTGCGGCGCATGGCGCCGTAGAGCAGCCCGCCGATCAGCGAAGCTCCGCACCAGAAGAGGAAAACCAAGCCGAGCTGTTCACTGTTGCCGCCTGCTTCGAGTTCGGCCACGATGGACACCTCGGTGCCGGTCAGCAGCATTCCCGCCCCGGATGCCGAGATGAAGACCGCGAGCACCGAGGCGCTAACCCAGTTGAACCGGTTCTTGAAGTTCTTTCCGCGTTTCTTGATCCTGGCACGCGCAGATTTCATGCCGGCAAGGATCAGTTCGCCTTCAACCTCGGGCACGCCCACCGGGGCGGCAGCGATGAAGCTTGCCTCGGCCCCGAGTCGCTCCTCATGGACGTTGGCCTTGTTCGCCGAAGCCTTAGGATCGGCGCTGCTGGTCGGAGGGTTCAGGAGCATCATGGCCAAGCCAGCCACCGAAGCCGTCACGCCGATGACACTCAACCCGATGGTGCTTGAAATTTGGGTGGCCACGATGCCTGCCGCCGCGGGACCGACAATGAACACCAGCTCGGTTGCGGTCGCGTCCAAGGCGAACGCGGTGCGCCGTTGCTCTCCAGTGGTCATGACACCCAAGGCGGTACGGACTACGGAAAAGACCGGCAGTGCAAAGAGCCCTCCGATGAACGCCAACGGATAGATCCACACCAGCGGGACGTGGGGTACGGTGCACCAGACGGCAGTCTCCACGATGACCGAGGGAATCAGCGCCCGTCGCAAGCCCCACATGTCCACGCGGGCACCACGCCAGGGGGCGCCGATCGCGATGCCGATCGTCATCAACGCGGTCACCAGACCGGCGGAAACCCAGCTTTGGTCGAGGTTGGTGACCAAATGGAGCAGAAGCAACATGCCCAGCGCCGAATGAGGAAGCCGAGCCACCATGCCGATAACCAACAGTGAAGCGATCTGAGGCTGACGCAGAATCTGCCAGTAGTTCTTCATGACGTGGGGTGTTCCTCTTCGGGTAGGCCCATCCCTAGCTGGATGAGCTGAGCAAGCTGATTTCTATTGAGTCCACCGCCTCGGCAAACTCGGGTTTTCGGGCCAACTGCCCGTGGATACTTGACGCGATTTCCCGCGCATCGTTTTCGCTGGTCCCTGCCGCGAAAACGAACTGAAGGTTCAGTTCCGGTCCGGAGCCGCCTCCGGGGACTGCTTGGCCCTGTGCGTCACGTGATCCGACACCTCGGCCCGGTGCAACCTGCACCTTGCGCAGCTGGTCGTAGCCACTAGTCGCTTCCTGTACCAGCTCGGCAATGTGCTGGTTCAGATAGCTCGGCGTCCATTCGATCTGTTTGGCAAGATTCCACATGCCAGGTCGTCGAAGGACGAAGGTATAGTCACTGCCTGGATCCAACACCAGCAGCTGGCATTCTTCGCTAACCGCCGACAATGCTGCGCGCGGGGCGTAAACTGCAACAGGTCTCGCTTCGTTGTGCCATGCCTGGAGACGTTCAACGGTAGTGAACACCGGTAGCGCCATGCGTCCGTCCGGCCCCTTGATCTTGACCAGAGCCATGTCTGCTTCCTTGTCGGCGGCGAAGCCGTGCTCGGTCATCGCCTCTTCTCCGAGCTGGGCTACTACCGCAACGAAGACTCGGGCGTTGGCCAGTGTCTGGTGGACGCCTGACTCGCTGCCCTTGCCGGCGCGCAGATCAGCCAGGGCCTGCATGACCTCGGCATCTGCCAGTCCATCATCCTTGTCGAACTTGTGCAGTGGATTATCTTCACCGGCCAGGTCTCGACCTTCCCAGCTCTGACCTGCGGAATCAGTCGCGGAACCCGCCTGAGCCAATGCCGCGACGATATGTCCGGGCAGATGGCGCTTAGGAGTGGATTCAGGTTGCTCGGTGTTCATAGATCCATGCTATCTGTGAGAAGCCCGACGCAAGAACAAGTTTCAGGGACTGGGGCATGAGCTTGCCCACGAGATCTCGGGCACATTTCAGATTTTCCAGTCGCTGTCGCTTCGCGGCGGACCCAGCTCGTGAAATCTTCAAAGCACGGCAGCACGGGATACGCGTACTTGGATAGTGCAGATGTGCCGGGCGTGCTCCGCTTGGTTCCTGCCTACTGTTCCGTGCAGAAATTTGCGACCTTCGAGGGCCGCAGAACGCGAAAGCTGAAAGATGGTCCTTTTCCGCACCATAAAAGAAAAACGTGGATCGGTTGGAGTATTCCAACCGATCCACGTTTTCAGAACTTTGCTTCAGGCGTAGCTAGCGACGGCCCGCCACATCAAGCGCCTGTGGCAGCGTGAACTGCCCGGAGTACAGCGCCTTGCCCATGATGGCGCCTTCGATGCCTTCCGGCACCAGTGCACGCAGGACACGCAGGTCTTCGAGGGAGGAAATGCCACCCGAAGCTACAACCGGCTTGTTGGTCTTCGAGGCGATCTCACGCAGCAACTCGACATTCGGACCACGCAGGGTTCCGTCCTTGGTTACGTCGGTAACGACGTAGCGTGCGCACCCGGCATCCTCAAGACGGGCGAGCACTTCCCAAAGGTCTCCCCCGTCCTTGGTCCAGCCATGACCCGACAGGGTAGTGCCGCGCACATCCATGCCGACGGCGATCTTGTCGCCGTGGCGGGCAATGGCCTTGCGGGTCCATTCCGGGTTCTCCAGAGCGGCGGTACCCAGGTTCACGCGGGTGGCACCGAATTCCAGCGCCCGGTCGAGCGATGCGTCATCGCGGATGCCGCCGGAGAGCTCGACCTTAATGGTCAGTTCCTGGGCGATACGCTGGACGATCTCGATGTTGCTGCCACGGCCGAAGGCCGCATCGAGATCGACCAGGTGCAGCCATTCAGCACCGTCGTTCTGCCAGGCCAGTGCCGCTTCCAGAGGGTCGCCGTATCCCGTTTCGGATCCGGCTTCGCCCTGAACCAGGCGCACTGCCTGACCACCGGCGATATCTACTGCAGGTAGCAGTTCGAGGATTGGTTGCTCAGTCATGTTGTCCTTCTTCGAAAGTTTGAAACTAGAGGGTCAAGGCCCATGCTGCGATGACACAACCAGCTGCCAGGCCCCACGCGGCGATGATCCACGACAGGTGCGCCTTCTGGTTCTTCAGGGAGATTGCTCCGCCGGCAAGAAACGCGCCGACGCCGAGAAGTACGATCGACCACATCTTAGAGGGTCTCCAGCCAGTTGCTCAGCAGCTTCTTGCCGGCATCCCCGGACTTCTCCGGGTGGAACTGCACGGCCGACAAGGCACCGTTTTCAACAGCTGCAATGAAGGGGGTTCCATGGGTGGACCAGGTGACCTGCGGCGGGGTCATCGCCGGTTGGGTGACGTCGAATTCCCACTTCTGAACTCCATAGGAATGCACGAAGTAAAAGCGCTCGTTCTCGATTCCCGCGAAGAGCTTGGTTTTCTCCGGCGGGCGGACGGTGTTCCAACCCATATGGGGGATGACGTCAGCCTGCAGTCGTTCCACGGTGCCGGGCCACTCGCCGATACCGGCAGTCTTGACGCCGTGTTCAACACCCTCATCGAAGAAAACCTGGTGTCCAACACAAATTCCGAGCACTGGCTTGCCTCCGGCGATGCGACGTCCGATCCACCGCAATGCGCCGAGCTTGGTCAGCTGCTCCATGACCGACGCGTATGCGCCGACTCCGGGGACGACCAGTCCGTCGGCCGCCAGGACCTTTTCCGGGTCTGCGGTCAGTTCCACCTCGGCTCCGGCTGCTTCCAGTGCACGCACTGCCGAGCGAACGTTGCCCGAACCGTAGTCCAGAACAACAACTTTCTTCTTTGCCACTTAAAGGGCACCCTTCGTGGATGGAATCTTGTCGCCCATGCGTTCGTCGCGCTCGACGGCTTCGCGCAACGCACGTGCGAAGGACTTAAACTGCGCTTCGACAATGTGGTGCGGGTCGCGGCCCGAGAGCACCTCGATGTGTGCGCAGATTTGTGCGTGGAATGTGATCGCCTCGAAAACGTGACGGGTCATCGAACCGGTGAAGTGTCCGCCGATCAGGTGGTATTCCTGACCCGCTGGCTCACCGCCATGCACCAGGTAGGGGCGCCCGGAAACATCCACCACCGAGCGGGCCAGCGCTTCATCCAGAGGTGCGTAGGAGGTTCCGAAGCGTCGGATTCCGGCCTTGTTGCCCAGGGCAACACGCAGCACCTCGCCAATGGTAATCGCCGTATCTTCCACGGTGTGGTGCACGTCGATATGGGTGTCACCAGTTGCACGCACGGTGAGGTCGATCAGTGAGTGCTTGGACAGAGCAGTGAGCATATGGTCGAAGAACGGCACTGTGGTGCTGATCTCCGAGACGCCTGAGCCATCGAGGTCCAGTTCAACGAATACCGAGGATTCGCTGGTGACTCGTTCCATACGGGCGCGACGTGCGCCAATCAATTCGGCAGACATGTCTTCCTTCGCTTGTCTTGTCTACTTCTGCGTGCTGAGCAGTTCGGTCAGTCGCTCTAAGAAGGCGGTCGTTTCGGCCTCGGTACCCGCGGTGACTCGCAGGGTACCGGCGATTCCGTTGTCACGGATGATGATTCCGGCATCCAGAAGCCCCTGCCAAATGGCGTGGGGGTCTTCCAGCCCGCCGAAGAATACGAAGTTGGAGTCCGAAACCGAAGGCTTCAAGCCAAGTTCGGTCAAGGTACTCACGATGCGGTCTCGCTGGGTCTTGATTTCCTCGACCTGCGCCAGCAGGAGGTCTACGTTCTTCAACGCTGCAATGGCCGTCGCTTGGGTCACCGCAGAGAGGTGGTAGGGCAGGCGGACGAGTCGAATCGCATCGGTGACTTCCGGCGCCGCCGCCAAATATCCGACGCGGGCGCCGGCCAAGCCGAAGGCCTTGGACATTGTTCTGCTGACGATCAACCGCTGACGGCCCGCGAGGAGGCTCAACGCAGATTTGGTGTTGGCCAGTGAAAATTCAGCGTAGGCTTCGTCGACGATCACCATTGCCTTCGTCTCCGAGGCCGCCTCATAGACAGCCTCGATGACATCCAGCCCCAATGCGGTGCCAGTTGGATTATTCGGCGAGCAGAGGAAAACGATATTCGGTGCGTGCTCGCGCACCTGTGCGGCAGCGGACTCAGCGGAAAGTGTGAAATCATCGGCTCGCTTGCCGGCAATATATTCCGTATCCGTCCCGCTGGCCAGCAGCGGGTACATGGAATAGGTGGGGCCGAAGCTCATCACGCTTCGACCGGGGCCGCCGAAGGCCTGCAGGATCTGCTGCAGGATCTCGTTGGAGCCATTGGCAGCCCAGATGTTCTCGCGGTCCAGATCGTGGCCCAGGTACCCGGCCAGGAGTTCGCGCAATTCCACGAATTCACGATCCGGGTAGCGATTCAGCGTCGCCGCCGCCTTGGAGACTTCTTCCGCGATGGCATCGACCACGGTCTGCGGAAGCGGATGGGTGTTCTCATTGACATTCAGCTGAATTGGCACGTCAATTTGTGGCGCACCGTAAGGGGACAGCCCGCGGAGATTCTCACGCAAGGGCAGCTGACTCAATAGTTCACTGCGGACATTCACGTCATTAAGTCTAATGGTGCGGTCGGCGGTTCCAGAATCGGCGACGAAGCTTGGTAACAATACCTGTCGCCACCGAAGGGGGTAGGCCGGCTAATTAGCCAGCACCGGGATGTCCAAGGTATCACCGACGCGGATCTCGCTGGAATCCAGGGCGTTGATCTCTGCGATGTGTTCCATGGCGGCGTTCACGTCGTACCCGACGGCATATTCACGGGCAAGATCCCACAGGGAGTCTCCCGGGATCACCGTTACTGCCACGGTTTCAATTCCCTGCGGCAAGGTGGACGAGGCCTGGGCGCTGGAGGTGAATATGGATACCAAGAATGCGGCGGCGATGGTCAAGATGAAAACGGGAACTCCAACCAGTACCGCCCAGCCTCGGCGATTGATGCGAATCTTCATATGTTCTTTGGTGCGTTTCGAGTCAAGTGCGACGGTAGCCATGACTATTCTCCTCAACAGTGACATGATACGAACCTATCTTCGAATACTAACTTCGAAGATGTGTTCGACTCTCGTATATCTTTTCTAACAGACCCTCGCGGAAATTGTCCAGACACTTTCGAACAAATCTTTGAAAGACTCCCTCACATCGACTAAGATTTCGAAGTAGAAGAGTAACGAGTACATAACATCACCGGCTTCCGACAGTTAGGCATCCGCCCAGCTCTCAACCGGTGATTAGGGAAGGCTAAAGGACATGTCAGCTTCAGAGCGCACTCCCCGATCGAACGCACGTTCGCTGACGATCCGCCAGAAGAAAATTCTGGAGACCATCCAGCGATCGATCGGCAAGAACGGTTACCCACCATCGATGCGCGAGATTGGTGACACCGTGGGACTCAAGAGTCTTTCGAGTGTGACGCACCAGCTGAGCCAGCTTGAAAAGCTCGGCTACCTCCGTCGCGATCCGCGTCGTCCTCGCGCAATGGAGATCCTGCTTCCGTTGCAGCTCAGTGAGGATGCAGCAGCGGCCGAGGCCCCCAAGCCGGTGGACGAAGCCGGCAAGGAAGATGCGAAGATTATCGAGCTGAGCACCTCGGCGGACACCACCATGGTGCCGCTGGTAGGCCGTATCGCCGCTGGCGGTCCGATCTTGGCAGACCAGACTGTTGAAGATGTGTTCGCTCTTCCACGCCAGCTGGTGGGCCATGGCGAATTGTTCATGCTCCGCGTCTCCGGCGATTCAATGGTTGACGCAGCAATCTGCGACGGCGACTGGGTTGTGGTGCGCCGCCAGCAGACTGCGAACAACGGCGACATCGTGGCTGCCTTGCTCGATGAAGAGGCAACAGTGAAGACGTTCCGGCAGCGCGACGGACATACCTGGCTGCTGCCGCAGAATTCGCGTTACGAGCCAATTCTCGGTGACGCTGCGACCGTCATGGGCCGGGTGGTCTCGGTCATGCGTTCGCTCTAGTCCAATATGCCGAAGAGCGCTGGGGATCAGTTCCATGGAGCTGATCCCCAGCGCTCTTCGGTTTAGCTCGGCATCCGAGAATCACTGCTCGCTAGCTTGGGATGCTTACCGCGTTCTACCCTTTGGTTTCAATATCAATATTTCCGGTCGCAAGCCTTCGCAGCTTCAAGACTCGACGTTGGAAAAGAGGGCTCGGAACTAAGTGCAGTTCTCGGAGAGAATACGCTCACTCGCTGCATGCTCGGCACCTGTCATCCATAAACCGTACTTATGTTTGACCTCAACTTGCCGAGTCACGTAATCGCACCAGTATCCTCTTTCCGGTGGAAGCCAGGTTGCAGCATCACTGTCGCCTTTTGACGCATTGGTCGGACCGTCCACAGCCAGGAGATTCAGTGGGTCATTTGCGAATTCCTGACGTTCCACTGCCGATAGCTGCTGTGCCCCCTTTTGCCATGCATCAGAGAGTGCAACTACGTGATCGATCTGAACTGCATTGCTGGTTCCCTGACCACGTTGAAACTGGATCGACTTGCCCGTGTACGGATCGTTGAGGGTTCCGGTCAAAACGACGCAGTCCCCCGTACCGTCTTGGAAAGAGTGGACCACGAGGTCACGGGCGAGAATATCATTACGCGCATCGCACCCGTTTCGGTCCGGATCCCCCCACCCGCTGCCAAACAGGTCGCGGTCGTATCCAGTCTTAGGCGCACGTCCCTTGACCGGTACTTCCGCCAGAAGCTCCAGGGCTCCGGTCGCTTCCTCCCCGAGGTTCTCGGCATCTTGTGCGGTTGATGCTGTTGCCGAGGAAGGCCTGGCTGACTCCGCAGGCGTTGCAATCGGCGTTGGGGCTTCACTATAGATCTCAATCGGCGGAGCTTCGCTCCGGATCACGATTTCAGGTTGATCCGCGGACTCATTGCCGTCCGCGAGACTGGCACCACCAGCCGGTGCGGAGCATCCCGTGAGAATCGCCGAAAGCGCTAGAAATGCGCTCGAAGCAATCGCTATTTTTCGCAACCGACACCGTCCCCATCACGATCAAGCTTGCGCGAATATCCCGGGTCACCTTGATAGATGGGAGCGGCCCCGGCATTCTTCACAGCCGTGCAATTCGCATAGGAGGTGGAAGATGATGCCTTGGCAGGCCGAGTGTAGGCTTCAGGTGCTGCACGTTCTGCCTTTTCTTTGGCAGCTTGCTTCTGCGCTTCCTTTTTAGCCGCTGCCTCCTCGGCCCTTCGCTTGTCGGCAGCGGCTTTCTCCGCTGCTTTCTTTTCGGCAGCAGCCTTCTCCTCCACAGCCTTCTTCTCGGCTGCCTTCTTCTCGGCTGCGGCCTTTGCCTCTGCGGCCTTCTTCTCTGCCTCTTGCTTGGCAGCTAGAACAGACTTATCGTGGTCGCCTTGGCTGGTCCAAACAAGTGCATTCGTGGCACCCTCGTCGCAGTACAGCTTCTCGGAAGCTTGTTCCATGACCAGCTCGTCCCCCTCGCACGTTTCGCCAATGAAATCTGCAAGCGTGGACGGCGATGGACTGGGTGTTGGTGTTTCGCTCACCTTTGTGGTCGGAGCTGCGTCGGCAGAGGGTGGAGCGTCCGCCGCGCCGGTGGTGTCCATGAAGCCGCCAGCGACGATGGTGATAAGAACCGAACCGGCAGTTAGTGCAGCAATTCGCTTCCTGCCGAAAATACGGAGAAACGGCAGTTTGCCCACGACCAGTCCGATCAAGGAAACGATCAGGAGAAGCAATCCCAGCAACAATGCCAATTCGGGTACGGCAAGCATCAAGATGACCAGTACGGCAAGAACGGTTACGACAACCCAGAGTTTCTTGCTGCTCTTCGATTTCGGACGCTCCGGTGGAACAGGAGAAGGAAAATAGGACACGGTACTTCCTCAATGAATTCGTGATGATACGAAATTCCATCCTCTTGATGCACCTGTACAAAAACAACTTCAGGTCCGTCTATTAATTTCTCAAATTCGTCCGGGAATATTGTTCATAATTTCAAGCAGCAAGTCCATCGAAGACTTTGGAGAGCTGATTTTGGGTTCACTTCGATATCATCTAATTTCAGGAAATTCGGAAGCGTGCCAGTCAGCAGGACTTTCAACTTGAAACGTGCTCTGATTCCCTCATCTAGCCACCGGTGTCGGCACTCATTTCCTCTGGCATCACCGGAGAATCCGACAACCCAGCACTCTAGCGAGTAGCTGGCGAACGATGCTGGAAGTAACCAATATCACCCTTCATCCATGGTGATGGAACTGAATTCATCCGCAATTATCCGGCACGGGAAATTCTGCACAATTGAACCGTCTCTACAGCGAAAATGACAATTCCGCGCCACCACCTCTGGAACCGCCCGCGAACACTCCGATAATCGAATAAACGGAACAGCGGAATGCGGGGTGCGTGAGAATTGCGACCACCATTCCACGGCTCCCAGTGAATAAAAATCATCCCATCCTGAAAGCCGTTTCAGCGATCCAAGCGGTTATCCATTCGGGTCCATGCGCTTGAGAACGCCGACGATGGTCTTCTTGTCCACTGTGGGCCACATGGGCGGCAGCGAGGCTTTCAGGAAACTTCCATAGCGTGCAGTAGCCATTCTCGAATCGAGGATCGCGACAACCCCTTTGTCCGACACTGAACGGATCAGGCGGCCAGCGCCCTGGGCGAGGCGGATAGCCGCATGGGTTGCCGAAACCTGCATGAATCCATTGCCACCGTGCTTCTGCACATCCTCGGTACGTGCCTTGGAAATTGGGTCGTCCGGACGGGGGAACGGGATCTTGTCGATAATGACCAAACGACAGGCGTCGCCGGGCACGTCTACACCCTGCCACAGGGTCATGGTACCGAACAGACAGGTGTCCCGCTCCTCGGCGAACTGTGCCACCAGCGACTTCATGCTCGCCTCGCCCTGGCAGAGGATGTCCACGTCGAGGCGCTCGCGCAGAATCGCGGCCGCCTCTTCGGCCGATCGCTTCGAGGTGAACAGCGCCAGCGCGCCACCGCCCGAAGCCTTGATCAGATCCTCGATTTCGTCCAGGGTCTCAGCCGCAAGCTGCCTACCTGGTTTGGGCAGGTGCTTGGCAACGTACAAGATGCCCTGTTTCGGATAGTCGAAGGGACTGCCAACGTCGATGCCGGTCCAGGAAGGAGCCCCGGCGCCCATGAGCCCGAGAGATCCCGCCACGGAGTCGAATTGCGCGCCGATAGCCAAGGTGGCGCTGGTCAAGATGACGGTGCGCCCGTCGAATAGTCCTTCACGCAGCTTTCCGGCCACGGAGAGCGGCGCCACGTTGAGTGTTGCCGGTTGGGTGTCATCCGCCTCGACATAACCGCGGCCCTCGACGAACTCGCGTGGGCGGGTGGTGTAGAGCACCTCACGGCGCTCTTCAGCTTCGAGCATGCGGATGGCATCGTCCATGACCGCCTGCATTTGCGACCGCGCGGTCTGCCGGCCGCCATCGGCTGGTGCGTTTGCTTCCGGCTTGGTCAATGCGAGAACCAGCCGTGCCTGCTCGACGATGTCGTTCAGGGCGATACCCATGTCTTCGCGCAGCCCGGTCGGCAATAGCCCGGTTGGAACTCCGGTCAAGGCCTTTTCCAGCCTGTTCGTTGCCTTCACCAGTTCATCCACGTTCACCGCGCAATGGCGCTTGGCGCCGCCCGCTGCGGTGAGTACCGTACGAGCCGACAATGCCCCGGACACCGAACTGGTGACGCGGTCTTGGAGCTCGTGTGCTTCGTCGATAATGGCGACGTCGAAGTCCGGCAGCACCGACAGCCCTTCGAAGGCGGAAACTGCCAGCAGGGCGTGGTTGGTAATCACCACATCGGATTCAGCCGCGCGGGCGCGGGCCATCTCCGAGAAGCATTCATCGGCCATGGGGCATTTCTGCGAGCCCAAGCATTCCATGGCGGAGACCGAAACCTGTTTCCAGGCTTTGTCGCTGACGCCCGGGACCAATTCGTCCCGGTCCCCGGTGTCGGTGCGCTCGGCCCAGTCGCGAAGCTTCATGACTTCGCTGGCCAGAGGCGAAAATGTCTGCCCCCTGGGCGCAGCGGGCTCGTCCAAGGAGAACAACGTCCCCTCGTCATCCTCCGGATATCCGCCGCCGAGCTTGTACTGGCAGAGGTAGTTGGATCGGCCCTTGAGCAGGGCCACATCCATGGGTCGCGAGAGCTTGCCCTTGAGCGAATCCAGGAGCCGGGGTACGTCGCGACCGACGATCTGCGACTGCAACGCCAGGGTTGCCGTCGATACGATCACCGGCTTGGAGCTGGTCTGCGCGTGCGCCAGGGCCGGAATCAGGTAGCCCATGGACTTGCCCGTACCGGTTCCGGCTTGCACGAGCAGGTGCTCTTCGTCTTCCAGCGCCGAGACGACATGTTTGACCATTTCCTGCTGGCCAGTGCGCATGGCACCGCCCATGGAAGTTACTGCCGCTTCCAGCAGGTCAAGGGCCTGCTCTTGCTTATCCATGAAGGTTGAAAGTCTCCAACTCTGCTGCCATTGATTCTCTTACCTTGACGATCATTCTGGTTCCGTTCTCCAGATGCTCGCTGTCAAGGATTTCAGATTCGCTCTGATGCAGTTTCGCGATCAAATCCCCGCGGTTGTATGGAATCAGCACTTCCATCTGCACGCTCGGACGCGGGATGGAAGAGCTGACCTTCGCCAAGAGCTCCTCGATGCCCTCTCCGGTGTGCGCCGAGACAACCACGGTGTTCGATTCGCGATTGCGGATCCGTTCAATGACGAACGGGTCAGCCACATCCGCCTTGTTCAGCACGATAATCTCGGGAATATTCAGTGCATCAACTTCACCCAACACCGTGCGTACAGCCTGGATCTGGCCTTCCGGGTCCGGATGCGAAGCATCGACGACGTGGAGGATCAGGTCAGAATCGGCGATTTCCTCCAGCGTCGATCGGAAAGCCTCCACCAGCTGGGTAGGCAGGTTCGACACGAAGCCCACCGTGTCAGCCAGCGTGTAGGTCAGCCCGTCTTCCGTAGCCGACTGACGTACCGTGGGATCCAGCGTGGCGAACAAGGCGTTCTCCACCAAGACCCCGGCGTTTGTCAGACGGTTGAGCAATGAGGACTTCCCGGCATTGGTGTAGCCGGCAATGGCCACCGCCGGAACCTCGTTGCGGCGGCGGTTTGCGCGCTTGGCTTCGCGAGCCGGTTTCATCGCCTTGATCTCGCGACGCAGTTTGGCCATGCGGTCGCGAATGCGCCGGCGGTCCATCTCGATCTTAGTTTCACCCGGGCCGCGCGAACCGATGCCGCCGCCGGCGGCGCCGACACGGCCACCCGCCTGACGGGACATGGACTCGCCCCAGCCGCGAAGACGCGGAAGCAGATATTCCAGCTGGGCCAGTTCGACTTGGGCCTTGCCCTCGCGGGACTTGGCATGCTGCGCAAAGATATCCAGGATCAGGCTGGTGCGGTCGATGACCTTGACCTTGACGACGTCCTCCAGCGCACGGCGCTGCGACGGGGCAAGTTCAGCATCGACGATCACGGTATCGGCTCCCGTGGAAGCCACGATCTCGCGCAATTCCATGGCTTTGCCCGAGCCAAGGTAGGTCGACGGGTCTGGCTTGCTTCGGCGCTGCACCACACCGTCGAGTACCTCCGAGCCGGCGGTCTCTGCCAGCGCGGCCAATTCGCGCAGGGAGTTCTCCGCTTCGGTGACGCTGCCCTCGGTCCATACCCCAGCCAAGACCACGCGTTCCAGGCGCAGCTGGCGGTATTCGACCTCGGTGACGTCTTCAAGCTCGGTAGACAGGCCCGCAACACGGCGCAGCGCGCGTCGTTCGGCTAGATCGTCCTGCTCGCCGTCGTAGGTGGAATAGCCGGAGGAAAAGCGGTTTAGTGCTGTCGCCTGTCCCGAGAAGATGGATTCATCATCGGATGCGAAATGCTGCACCTGCGGCCCCTGGGCCTCATCTGCCGCAAGAATGCGATCAATGGCCGCCTGAATCTGGGCTTCGTCCATTGACGATGAATCGTGTTCGTGTGACTCGGAGTTAGTCATGGTCTCCTTTGAAGTACTTCGCTTTCCAGAATAGTGCGGGGCACCCCCACTTTGCGACGTGGCACGGTCGTTTTCTAGGTGTTCGTTGGTCATTGAGTATCCTTTGCAATTTTTGATGACAGCGATCGACGCTGATGTTGATGCGGTTACTCAAACGCAAAGGCAAGGTGAAGACCCCGACACACCTGGGATTCTGAAAAGTAGAAAAGACTTTGCCGCCTGCGGATTCCGCTGTCCAGGCGCGCAAAATCAGCGCCGGGAATCCGGGAATCACGGGTAACCGTGTGGGCTACGTATTAGACGAAGAACAAAGTCATAGGGAAAACTCTATCAGTCTTGCGAACACCCGTACATATTGTCTTTGTCACGTTGCCTCCAGCCGTGTTTGGCGCGTGCGCACGCAACGATAAACTTTGCAGTATGAGCTCGGATCACTACTTCAGCGCCAGCCCCGCCTCGGCCGATGAACGCCGCACGATTTCTGTCGAGTTGAACGGCCGCGCCCGCAAGATTCAGACCGCAGCGGGTATCTTCTCGCCTTCGGGCTTGGACAAGGGCACCGAAGTGCTGCTGAAGTATGTTCCGACGCCGCGCGGACGCATTCTGGACATCGGCTGCGGCTGGGGACCCATCACCATCACCGCCGCGGAGCAAAGCCCCGAGTCTCTGGTCTACGGTGTCGATGTCAACGAGCGCTCCATCGAGCTAGCCCGCCTGAACGCGCAGAACCTGGGCTTGGACAACGTGGTTGTCGGCCGGCCTGAGTCCGTGGATCCCGAGCTTGAATTCGACACGATCTGGTCCAATCCCCCGATCCGTATCGGCAAGGAAGCCCTGCATGAGCTGTTGCTGCAGTGGTTGCCGCGGCTCGCGCCCGGCGGCGAGGCCTGGATGGTGGTGCAGAAGAACTTGGGCAGTGATTCCCTGCAGAAGTGGTTGGTTGCCCAGCTCCCGGGCGACTGGAGCGTCACCCGTGAAGCTACGGCCAAGGCTTTCCGCGTCTTAAAGGTATCCCGCCCGGCCCGGTAGCCTGCCCCGGCCGAGCCGCGGGCGGGACTGAGCGCTAGTCCCGGCCGATGATGCCTCGCGCAACCAGTTCCGCCGGTCCGCTGAGCACGGTATCTTCCCGGGCGTCGCCGTTGGCAAGGAATTCAACCCCGACGGTGCCGCCGGGAACCTCGACCGACCAATTATTGATCAGGGCGGTGCCGCGCGCCCAGTAACGCATTGCCGCTGCCGCTGCGCAGGCTCCAGTGCCGCAGGACAGCGTCTCCCCTACCCCTCGTTCAAAGACGCGCATCTTCACCCGGGCCGTACCTTCCTCGATCAGCGGCTCTGCGGGAACCACGAATTCCACGTTGGTGCCGTAGGGAGGGGTCGGGGAAACTTCTGGGGCGATAAATAGGTTCAGGTCATCCAGCATGCCTTGGTCGGGCAGCGCTACCACGGTATGCGGATTGCCCATGGTTATGCTCAACGCCGGAAGCGCCTGTTCCCAGCCGCTGGGGCGGACCATCGAGTCCACCGAGTCGCTGGCGGCCTGGTCCTCATGGATCAAACCCCATGGGCCCAGGTTGGCCGCGTACCCGTCCTTCAGCCGGGTGACTTCCTTGACGCCCGCACGGCTGCCGATCTGCAGGCTCTGCCCGACCGGCAGATTCACCAGGCCTTCCGCAAGGAGGAAGTGCACGAAGGCGCGCACTCCGTTGCCGCACATCTCCGCGATGGAACCGTCGTTGTTGCGGTAGTCCATGAACCAGTAGGCCTTGGGATTCTCGATGAACTGCTGCTCATACCCGGACACCTGGGAGGTCGGCACCGCACGGATAAGCCCGTCGCCGCCGATGCCGAAACGACGGTGGCACAGGGCCTCCACCTGCGCGGCGGTGATTTCAAGGGCTCCTGTGGGATCCGCCAGCAGGACGAAGTCGTTTCCAGTTGCATGGCCCTTGGCAAATGGCTGGCCTGCAAGCTGCTGAAGTTCGCTGCGGTACATCCGTGCTCCTCGTGTTTAGTGCTTCATTCGCTGGCGGCGATAGTTCGCTGGCTTTCGAGCACCAGCGCCACCGCCTGTTCAAGCAGCCCGGGTTTGGTCGGGTCCAGCCAGGCGACCCGTTCATCGGCATTGAACCAGGTGATCTGGCGGCGGGCGAACTTGCGGGTGGCGACCACAGTCTGTTCAATCGCCTCGGCGCGCCCGATCTTCCCGTCCAGGAAATCAATGTACTGCTGGTAGCCGATGGCCCGCGACGCGGTCTTGCCCTCGCGCAAACCCGAGTCCAGCAGGCCTTCCACTTCCTGGGCCAGTCCCTTGGAATCCATTGTATGGACCCGGGCTTCCAACGTCGCATGCAACGCGGAACGCTCGTAATTTAGCCCGATCTGCACCGCAGGCTGGAAATACTGGCGCTGGGGCATATAGGAGCTGAAAGCCCGGCCGGAGATTTCAAAGACCTCCAAAGCGCGGATGGCGCGCCGCTGGTCGAGATTCCTCGCCGCAGACATCGGATCCACTTCCGCCAGCCGACGACGTACTTCGCCGTCGCCGTGCGCCCGCACCTCGGCTTCGAGCCGTGCCCGCACCTGCGGATCGGTGGGCGGGAAGTCGATGACATCCAGTGCAGCACGCACATACAGGCCGGAACCGCCGACCATGACAGGCACCCTGCCCTTGGCTCGAATCGCTTCAAAACACTCACGGGCCTGGATCTGGAATTCCGCGACAGAGGCTTCCTCCCGCACGGACATGATGTCCATGAGGTGGTGCTCGATGCCGCCGCGCTCGTCAGGGGACAGTTTCGCGGTACCGATGTCCATGCCCCGGTAGAACTGCAGTGCATCTGAATTGACGATCTCGCCGTTCAGGTTCCTGGCCAGGGCGATGGCCAGATCGGATTTGCCGGTTCCGGTTGGGCCGACCACGGCAATGACCGGAAGTTGCGTCGCGTCCATGCGGCTAGCCGCGCACCTTCAAGGTCGGCATGCCCAGGTTGGTCCGTCCCGGCTCGCTGCCTGCTCCGGGCGTCGGCACACCGCAGCTTTCGGCCTGCGACCGGTCCCACGCGTCCCCCGCCCGCGAACGGCGCAGCTGGTACTGCTCCGCGGTCGGGTCGGAAACCAAGTGGAATGCCGCTACCTCGGTGATCGGCAGGGTGACCAGGTCGCCGGGGCGCGGGGTGGCGGCACCCTCGGGAACCGAGAAGTGCACCAGGCGCTGGTCCTGCGAGCGGCCGGACAGTCGATGGGTCGATTCGGCCTTGCGGCCTGCGTGCTCGGTAACCATGACCTCAACGGTCCGGCCCAGCTGCTTGGCGTTTTCCTCCTTGGCAATCCGGTCCTGCAGTGCAGTCAAACGCTCGAATCGTTCCTGGACGACGGCCTTGGGCAGTTGCTCGTCCATGGTCGCCGCCGGGGTGCCGGGGCGCGGCGAGTACTGGAAGGTGAAGGCCGAGGAGAAGCGCGAAGCTTCCACGACGTCGAGGGTGGCCTGGAAGTCTTCTTCGGTCTCCCCTGGGAAGCCGACGATGATGTCGGTGGTAATCGCGGCATGCGGGATGCGCTCGCGCACCTTGTCCAGGATTCCGAGGAATTTCTTTGAACGGTAGGAACGGCGCATCTCCTTGAGCACGCGGTCCGATCCGGACTGCAGCGGCATGTGCAGCTGGGGCATGACGTTCGGGGTTTCGGCCATGGCCTCGATCACGTCGTCGGTGAATGCCGCCGGGTGCGGGCTGGTGAAACGCACGCGTTCCAGTCCTTCGATTTCTCCGCAGGCTCGCAGCAGCTTGCCGAACGCCAGCCGGTCGCCGAATTCTACCCCGTAGGAATTCACGTTCTGGCCCAGGAGCGTCACTTCGATGGCTCCGTCGTCCACGAGTGCCTGGATTTCGGCCAGGATTTCACCGGGCCGGCGGTCGCGTTCCTTGCCGCGCAGGGAGGGCACGATGCAGAACGTGCACGTATTGTTGCAGCCCACCGAGATCGACACCCAGCCCGCGTAGACCGATTCGCGGCGCGTCGGCAGTGTCGAGGGGAAGACGTCCAGGGACTCGAGGATCTCCAGTTCAGCCTTCTTGTTGTGCTGAGAGCGGTTCAGCAGTGCCGGCAGCGAGCCGATGTTATGGGTTCCGAAAACCACATCGACCCACGGAGCCTTCTTGAGTATGGTCTCGCGGTCCTTCTGCGCCAGGCAGCCGCCGACGGCGATCTGCATGCCCGGTCGGGATTCCTTGACACCCTTCAGGATGCCGAGGTTGCCGTAGAGCTTGTTGTCCGCGTTCTCACGCACGGCGCAGGTGTTGAATACCACGACGTCGGCGACGCCGTCGGTCGCTTCTTCCGGCTTCCGTGTCAGCCCTGCGTCTTCAAGCAGCCCGGAGAGCCGCTCGGAGTCGTGGACGTTCATCTGGCAGCCGAAGGTGCGCACTTCGTAGGTGCGTGGTTGCAGTTCGGACTCGGGGCTGGAAATCGGTTGTTGCTCGCTCACCTTATAAGGTTACCGAATTCGCGCAGGCCCCGAAACGAAGGCAGTCCTCGGCGCGCGGAGTTCGACCGCGTTGCCTCTAGTGCTGCCCGAAGCGTTCTTCCCATTCTTCGCGAGCTACCTTGAACGCCATTCCTCCGTTATACCCCTTGCGCCCCAGCATGCCGACCAGGCGTCGCAACGACCTGTCCCGGTCCACTCCCATCGATTCCGGCCGCAGCTTGGCGCGAACCAGTTCCCTCGCGCGCTGCTCCTCGGTTTCGTCGTCGATCTGCTCCAGCGCTTCGGCTGCGGTTTCATCGTCGATTCCCTTGGTACGCAGCTCGCGCTTGATCGCGCCGCGCGCCAGCCCGCGGGAGCGGGCCCTTGCCGCCACCCACGTCTTGGCGAAGCGTTCGTCGTCGACGAGCTTGATTTGCGCATAGCGCTCGATCACCTCATCGGCAATGTCTTCAGGACAATCTTTTTCAAGAAGCTTGTCCTTCAGCTGTTTCGCGGTTTTGTCGCTGGCCGTCAGCTGTCGCAGCAGGATCCCTCGGGCCTTTTCCCGCCATTGGTCATCGCTGAGTTCTTCAGTTTCCCCAGATTCGCGCGACGCTCGCCTGGCCTCGCGAGCCTCCCGGCGTTCCTTTTTCGTAGGCGCTGCGGGTGCCGGGGCAGACAGGATCTCGTACATCGCTGCACGTAGTTCGTCGACGTTTTCCGGCTTCTTCTTCTCCTGCGCTGGGACGCTGGCAATGACCCGCCGATTGGTTGGTTCCACCGCGTCGGAGGGAAGGCTTCGTGGCGCAGCTTGGCGGGCGCCCGGTTCTCCCGGTTCAGGAGCCTCGGGCGCGGCCGGGTCGGGCCGAGCCCATTCGGGCATGTCCTGAAGGTCTCCCTGAAATTCGTTGGAAACGGACGTAGCGTCCGACCCGGAACCGTATCCGGGTCGAACGCTACGTCGTTTGAAACCTGAACTCACTACTTATCGCCCTCGACGACTCGCAGTTCTGTCTCGTCTTCTTCTACCTCTTCCGCCGGCAGAACACCGAGCTTCTGCAGGATCTGACGTTCCAGCTCGGTAGCCAGATCCGGGTTGTCGCGCAGGAATCGGCGGGCATTTTCCTTGCCCTGGCCCAGCTGGTCGCCATCATAGGTGAACCAAGCACCGGACTTCTTGACCAGGTTGTGCTCAACACCCATGTCGATGAGCGAGCCTTCGCGGGAAATGCCGTGGCCGTACAAGATGTCGAATTCGGCCTGCTTGAACGGCGGAGCCATTTTGTTCTTGACGATCTTGGCGCGGGTGCGGTTACCGACCGGGTTGGTTCCCTCCTTGAGGGTTTCAATTCGGCGGATATCGATACGTACCGAAGCGTAGAATTTCAGCGCCTTGCCACCGGTGGTGGTTTCCGGGCTGCCGAAGAAGACGCCGATCTTCTCGCGGAGCTGGTTGATGAAGATCGCGGTGGTCTTCGAAGCCGAGAGGCGACCGGTGATCTTGCGCAGTGCCTGGGACATCAGTCGAGCCTGCAGGCCAACGTGGCTGTCGCCCATTTCGCCTTCGATTTCCGCACGTGGAACCAGGGCCGCCACGGAGTCGATGACGATGATATCCAGTGCGCCGGAGCCAACGAGCATATCCATGATTTCCAAGGCCTGCTCACCGGTATCCGGCTGGGAGACCAGCAGCGCATCGGTGTCAACGCCCAGCTTCTTGGCGTACTCGGGGTCCAGTGCGTGCTCGGCGTCGATGAATGCCGCGATGCCGCCGTTGCGCTGGGCGCTGGCCACAGCGTGCAGTGCGACGGTGGTCTTACCGGAAGATTCCGGACCGTAGATCTCCACGACACGGCCGCGAGGAAGTCCGCCAATGCCCAGGGCCACGTCCAGTGCAACCGAACCGGTAGGAATTACTTCAATGGGAGCGCGAGTTTCATCACCCAGGCGCATGACCGAGCCCTTGCCGAAGGCCTTGTCGATCTGGCCCAGGACAGACTCAAGTGCCTTTTCCCGATCATTATTTGCTGCCATGGTTCACCTTTGCTCATGCAAGCCATCAATCGACCTGCTCACGATTTCTTGTCCTGCATTAGACAGTATGAGCGCCTACCGACACTTTGGACCCGCGGATCCGGCAAGTGTGGACAAACTCAAAGTTTAAGTTTTCGCGGGCGGCGTTCCGCCTCGTTCACGATCAATTCTATCCGAATAGATGTTCGAAAATCAATGTGGATGTTTCGAATACTCGAAACTGCTCGTCGACGCCTAGGACTGCTTTGGCTCGATGTCTACACCGAGCCAGCGTTCCGCTGGCACATCTTGCGCACGGCACAACGCTTCCCAGACTTGTTTTGGCTTGACGCCTTTGTTCAGGGCAACGCTCGCCGTCATGCTGTCCAGTTCGGACAGGGCCATGGAGTCGGCCAGAACATGGGAGTATCGCGGGCCGAATTCATTCTCCATATTCCGCCAAAAGTCACTAAGTCGCACTGGAATATTCTCCCACGAATGAAGCGAGGGCCCACGCATTTGCGTAGGCCCTCGCCAGCCGGGTTGGCTGCCTGCGGCATCCCCGGTAAGTGTTGATGTAGCTTAAACCGAAGCCAGTGGCTTGTCGTTGCGGGTTGCTGCGAACTCGTTGGCCATGTCGGTAGGAACGGTGTCCGGGATCGCGATGCCTTCGGCCAGTGCGACGCGCTCAGATACCTCGCGCAGCATGAGCGAGAGCGGAATCTCCAGAGCGGAGCAGATTGACGAGAGCAGCTCCGAAGATGCTTCCTTCTGTCCACGCTCCACTTCCGACAGGTAGCCCAGCGAAACTCGGGCGCTATGGGAAACCTCGCGGAGGGTACGACCCTGGCGCTGACGGACGTCACGCAGGACGTCACCGATTTCATGACGGAGTACTACCATTTTGTGCTCCTCCTTCACGGGCTGGACCATATGGGCTTCTCCCATATCGCGCCAACGGACAACACCATTGACTGTGACGGGTTGCTTGACCATAAATTTAGCCTTTGCTCCTAGGTCCATCTCGAAGATCTATTCATAACGGGGGCCGTCCTAGCGACCCTTCAATTCTTACAACGGCATGTCATTCGAATTTGTTCCCGTACCATCACCCTAATCATAAATTTGCGACCTACGCCACAAAACGATGATTCATTGCGGAAATTGCCGGGAAAAATAGTATTCCGCGCTTTACTGTGAAGAAGCTTTACCCAATATGGCAGCCAGCTGGTTGATGGCTGCGTTGGTGCTCTGCTCCCGGATCTGGGCACGGTCGCCGACGAAGTGATGTTCCCTGGCTCCGGACTCGCTTCCGAATGCCCACCCGATAAACACGGTGCCCACGGATTTTCCGTCATGCGATTCGGGACCGGCGACGCCGGTGGCCGAGACGGCAAGGTCGGCGCCGCAGGCGCGCTGGGCTCCAACAGCCATCTGTCGTGCCACCTCGGGGTCTACGGACCCCTTCTCCGCCAGGAGATTCTTGTCCACTCCCAGCACGGAGGCCTTGACGTCGCTGGAGTAGCTGACTATCCCGCCGCGCAGCACCGCAGAGGCTCCCGGCACCTCGGCCAAGGTTGCCGCAATCAGCCCGGCGGTCAGGGATTCGGCGGTGGCCAGCTGGAGCTTCTGCTCGCCGGCCATGGAAATCACCGCTGGTGCCTGGTGCCTCATTTGTCGCTCTCCTGGGTATGGACGGTGCGCACCGGGTAGTCCCCGATGCGCACCGGCGTTCGTTGGTCGTTGGCGTTAGCTAGCGCTGTTCGTTCTTCTTGTAGGTGTTGCGCAGGGCGATGGCCTTGAAGATGTATTCAACACCGGTCACCACGGTCACAGCGACGGTCAACAGCATCAGGGCCCAGGCCACCGCATGCAGCCAGTCGACGGTATGGGTCAGCGGCAGCAGGTACAGCCCGATGACCACTGCCTGCAGCACGGTCTTGATCTTGCCGCCCATGTTGGCGGCGATCACGCCATAGCGGATGACCACCACGCGCAGCAGGGTGATGCCCCATTCGCGGACCAGAATGGTCACGGTGACCCACCATGGCAGCTCGGCCAGGATGGACAGGCAGACCAACGCGGAGCCAGTGAGCAGCTTGTCGGCAATCGGGTCAGCAATCTTGCCGAAGTTCGTGACCAGCCCGCGGCTGCGGGCCAGATCGCCGTCCAGCTTGTCGGTGTACATGGCCAGCACGAACAGCCCCAGCGCCACCCAGCGCCAGGTGCCGTGGGTGCTGTCGTCCGCGAACAACGCCCAGATGAAGAACGGAACCATGATGATGCGGATCGTGGTCAGCACGTTGGCGATATTCAGTACCGGCACCGGCTGCGGTGTTTCGTGCGAAGCTTGCTCACTCATGGGTGTCAGTGTCTCCCTGTCAGGTCCCAGGCGTCCTCACCGGAGCCCTCGTCGTCGGAGCCGTCGAAGTAATCGACGGCCTGCGGTCGGTCATCCAGGTCCTTGGCAACCAGGTCCTCGGCATATTCTGCCACCGGATCCGCGTGGTTCACATTCGCCTCGTCCACCAGCGCCTGTTCGGCGGCGCTCGCCTGCGTGTTGGACGGGTCGTCGCCGCGCATCGCGGCCAGCACCATGGGCAGGTCATCCGGCTTGATGAGCACGTCGCGGGCCTTGGAGCCCTCGGACGGGCCGACCACGCCGCGCGATTCCATCAGGTCCATCAGGCGCCCGGCCTTGGCGAAGCCCACGCGCAGCTTGCGCTGCAGCATCGAGGTGGAACCGAACTGGCTGGTGACCACAAGCTCGGTGGCTTGCAGCAGCAGCTCCAGATCGTCTCCGATATCCTCGTCGATCTTCTTCTTTTCCGCGACCGGCATGACGTCGTCGCGGTATTCGGGCTGCAGCTGGGCCTTGACGTGCTCCACCACGCGGTGGATCTCCGACTCGGTGACCCAGGCGCCCTGCACGCGCATCGGCTTGGAGGTGCCCATGGGCAGGAACAGCGCGTCGCCCTGGCCCAGCAGCTTCTCGGCGCCCGGCTGGTCCAGCACCACGCGAGAGTCGGTGACCGAGGAGGTGGCGAAGGCCATGCGCGAGGGCACGTTGGCCTTGATCAGGCCGGTGACCACGTCCACCGACGGGCGCTGGGTGGCCAGCACCAGGTGGATGCCGGCGGCACGGGCCAGCTGGGTGATACGCACGATCGAGTCTTCCACATCGCGCGGCGCGACCATCATCAGGTCGGCGAGCTCGTCCACGATCACCAGCAGGTACGGGTAGGGCTTGAGCACGCGCTTGGAGCCCTCGGGAGGGTGCACCTTGCCGGCCTTCACCGCCTTGTTGAAGTCGTCGATGTGCTTGAAGCCGAAGTTCGCCAGGTCGTCGTAGCGGGTGTCCATCTCGCGCACGACCCACCCCAAGGCCTCGGCGGCCTTTTTCGGGTTGGTGATGATCGGGGTGATCAGGTGCGGCACGCCTTCATAGGCGGTCAGTTCCACGCGCTTGGGGTCGACCATCACCATGCGGACCTGGTCCGGGGTGGAGCGCATCAGGATCGAGGTGATCATCGAGTTCACGAACGAGGACTTGCCTGCGCCGGTCGCGCCGGCAACCAGCAGGTGCGGCATCTTGGCCAGGTTGGCCACGACGAATCCGCCCTCGACGTCCTTGCCCACGCCCATGACCATCGGGTGCTCGGTCTTGCGCGCATTCTGGCTGCGCAGCACGTCGCCCAGGGCGACGACCTCCTTGTCCGTGTTCGGGATCTCGATGCCGATGGCGGACTTGCCCGGAATCGGGGACAGGATGCGCACGTCGGAGGAGGCCACGGCGTAGGAGATGTTCTTGGACAGCGCGGTGACCTTCTCCACCTTGGTGCCCGGGGACAGCTCGATCTCGTAACGGGTCACCGTCGGGCCGCGGGAGAACCCGGTGACCCGGGCGTCGACCTTGAACTGCTGCAGGGTGTTGGTCAGCGCGTCGACCACCACCTGGTTGGCTTCGCTGGCTTCCTTGGCCGGAGGACCCGGCGGCAGGAAGTCGGCCGAAGGCAGGGTGTAGGCGATGTCGCCGGAGAGCTGCAGCTGCTCGGTGCGCGCCGGGATGGGTGGCTGCGGCGCGCCGGAGAGGCCGGCGGCGCGCGAGGAGACCTGGTCCATGGCGCTGGTGGAGGCTTCGGGCTCGGACTTGAGCCCGATGCTCTCCATGATCTGGGCCATCTCGGCCTCGGCCTTGGTGGGGCGCTTCACGCCCGGAGGCGGGGTCTGCGGTTCCGGCTCCGCATCCAGTTCTGCTTCGACCTCCACCGCGCGGTGCGCGATGGTCGGATGCTCCGAAGCCATCTGCTCCCGGGAAAGGGCTTGGGTGGCGCCTTCGTCGGCGTCGAAGACCTCGAAGGAGCGGTTGCGGTGCACCGCCGGCAGCGAGGTGGTGGCGGCTTCGTCCGGCTCGGCCGATTCCTCGTCGATGACCGCCTTGTCGTAGGCGATGTCGCCGCTGCGCTCCGCGCCCTCGTGGCCGTCCACGTCGTAGACCTCGGTGACCTTGCGGGCCGCCGCGCGGCGTTCGAAGAAGCCGGGCTTCTTTTTCTTGGGAGCCGGCTCCGCCTCCTCCTGCGGGTAGAGGTAGGACTGGTCGTGGTCCTCGGACTGGGCCCCCAGCTCGACGGTGTGGGAGGCCTCCTGGGCGGAGGCGCGGGCCGCGCGCACTACGTCGGGATCCTGGCCCAGCAAACGGTTGTAGCCGTTGCGGATGCGCGTGGGGATCTGGGTGATCGGCGTGGCGGTGACGATCAGCAGCGACATGAACACCAGGAAGATGAACACCGCCATGGCTCCGGGCACCGAAATCAGCAGCCCCAGCGGGGTGCCCAGGATGGATCCGGCCATGCCGCCGGCATTCCAGAGCACGTCGAAGTCCTCGGACACCGCCGGCGACCCATTGGCCAGCGAGGCGATGGAGGACCCGGACAGCGTCATGATCAGCAGGCCGATGCCGATGCGGTTGTTCTCCGTGACGGCTTCCGGGTAGCGGAACAGCCGGAAAGCCCCCACGAAAAGGATGATCGGCAGCAGCACGGCCATGAAGCCGAGCGTTCCGCCGACCACCGCATGCACTCCGACGCCGAACCATCCGGCATCGCGCAGTCCCCACCATTCAATGATCGCCACGACAATGGCGATCAGGGCGAGAAACAGTCCTGTGCCGTCGCGCCGCAGCTCGTAGTCGGGTTTGACGGTGCCGCCGATGCGTCGGAAGGCGCCACCGAAGATCCGGGCGATGCCCATCCACACGCTGCGGATCACGCGCAGCGGCAGCGGCAGTTCCTGCTCCGGATTATCGGTGGGTTTCTTGGAGGACGAGGTGCCGGACGCCTTGGGTTTACGCGTCGTTGGCTTCTTCGCCCCCTGAGACTGGGTACGTGGGGCCATATTTCTAGGGTATCGCCATCGGCTGGGAACGCACCGAATTTACACGTGAACTCGGCGCCCCCGCGACGCTAGAGAATAATCACTCACCAGCCAGATCCCAGACAATACTCAAACGGCATGATCGCCCGAAGATGGCCGCCCACCACCTACCGGTCGGTTCCCGCGCCGCAGCGTGGAAGGTGGCGGTCCACCAGTTCAGCCTGCGCTTGGTGCGCTAGTCAAAGGGCGGCAGGTTGGACAGGTTGTTGCCCGGGTTTTTGTCGGATGTAGTGCGAAGATACTTGCTCCCCGATCCCGATGTCGCCACTCGTATCGGAGTCAGCGATTTGTCCTTGTCGATGACGAAGAACTTTTCACCAATCTCGATCGCGTTGATGATCTGGTCAATGCCCATGCTCCAGCGTTGGCCATTAGCTCTCACGCCGCCGAGCGCGTCGATTCGCCGTCCGGGGTCCCCCGCATCGGATTTCACGTAACTGACGATCCGCGACGTGGTATCGAACAAGGACGGGTGATATGGCGTGCTCCCCGGTGTGGAATCCGTGTTGCTTTCCGCGCTCCAGTCGATTCCTTCGGGTACCTCGAAGAGCATGTTGCAGTCGGTGTGGCTTGTATCGGGGACCTCCACCTGTCGGTGGTACTGCTCGCGCAACGTGAGCTCTACTTCGTCACCGCCATCAATCCAGCGTCCGACCTTCTGTTCCTTGAACCCGTAGACTTCTGCGGTTTCGCAGCGCCGGAACGCGACGGACTGGATGCTGTCGCAATGCCATTGCTGGCCAAAGGCTTCTCCCAAGACATCCACCAGGTCTTGTTCCCGCGGTTGGGCTTTGCCGCTGAATTCGTGTTTGAAATCCTTTTCCAGGCGTTCGCGATCTTTTTCGCTTTCTTGATCGCTTTCGAAAATCGCGGTGGCCAGAGAAATGATGCCGTACTTCTCCGGAACGTCGACAGTGAACGTCTTCCTGATCAAGCGGTCTTCACCGCTGTCGACAGTTTGATAGACCTTAGAACGCCACGATTCGTGGTGGTTGACCCCGTGTCCGTTGATCAGCCCGATAATGAATGGCTCGTCTGAGTTGCTGGCCTGATCCCATTCGGATTCTGCGATGCACTGCAGTCGGGTGAAGTCCACTTGGAATCGATTCGTCGGGATATTTCCGTAGGTCTTGCCTGCGCGGCCGGTTTTCAGCAAGGTTCCGTGGACCTTGTAATGCCCTTCCGATTTTCCGTTGCAATCGATGACGAAGGGGACCTTGGAACCAACGGTCATGATCTCCAATCGATCCGCGGTGAAGATCACTCGATTGTATGCGATGAAGTCAGCGGCGAATCCGAAGATATCGGCGAAGAATTCCCAGATGCCTTCAAAAATGTCCTTGATCTCATCCCAGAGCAAGTTCGCGATTTTCCAGATGGTTTCCAGCAAAGTGGGACCGGTGTTCAGCAATGCCACACGCGATGGCTTGTGGGGAATCGGGCCAATCATGTAGGCAGTCAGCGAACCGCTGGCGAAATCGTCATATGAAATCAGCCTGTCCACCAAGCTGTCTGCGTTTTCGAGGCTGTAGTCGAGTGCCGGGTAGGTCACCCCGTCGATCACGGGAACTACCGCCGCATTGGTGTTCGCTCCGGGAATGTCGGAGGTTCGGATGACAAGCCTCAGGTACCACTGTTCTTCAGCGGATGTGGCAGTCGGGGTCGGGCCGACGCTCAGGAAGAGATATGGCAGCAACGACATGTCTTCGAACGGCGCAACGTCCTTTTTGTAGTCCGCGTCGTTTACCCCGACGTTCTTGATCTGCTTCCAGAATTCCGTGTATCCCAGCTGCTTCATGCAATTGCCCAGGACATCCAGCCACTGGCACGAATTTCTGACGGCCAGCCGGTAGGCCGTGTTGAAGGCTTCATCGCCAGTCAGTGGCGGCTTCATCTCCGAACCGCGGACGGCCACCCCCATGGGGGCCTGCCATCGGGAGTCCAGATTGATCCCCGGTTCGACGTAGACCGTTCCCCTGGGAAGCTTGACGCCTTCAATGATCGGCATCTCGATCGGAATAGTGCTGTCGCACCGCCGGTACATCTTGCAGATCGATGACTCCGCCATGGGCGAGGCAGCGTGGCAGACAATGCTCAGGACCTTACGGACCGGAGCCATTCCGCTCAGAACCGCGCATTGGAATTCATAGGATCCGTGCGGATAGATTCCCTGTACTGCCGTGAGTTCGTAGTAGCCGGTGTAGATGCTTCCTGTCCGACGCATCTGTTCCGGCGCCTCAAACCATGTTGTGTCCCGACGTTCTCCCCTGTTGATCCAGTTGGAATGGGAGTAGAAGTCTTGAATCGCATGCAAGCTCGCGCCGATCAAGTTGTGCGCGCAACTGACCTTGGCCCGGTCGTCGAGATCCGATTCCTTGGCCCAGATCAGCCCGCTGACCGTGCCCGAGAGATACTGACGCCACTGCCGCTCGATATCGGTGTTGCTGAAGAGATCGTCGAAATGCAGCGCCTTGAGGTGTTTTCGCGTGCTCAAGGACAGCAGGATCCGATTTACTCCTCCGCCATTGACAATGTCGCCCCACCACAGGGGGTTGTACAAATAGGAGTCCACGTAGTCTGCGTGAAATGCGACGGCGTTGCGGGCTTCTGGCGACCAGGAGCCCGCGGACCGGCGAGTGATGCCCTCGTGATGCCAGTGTTCGGCGTCCGGGGCCGGCCCCAGCGGATTCTCACCACCGAACTGGAACTGAAGGTTCAACAGGCTGGCCATGAATCGAAGTCGCGTGAACATCAGAACTCCTTGGTCCCCAGGGCGTGAGAAGCGTTCAAGGCCGGGTTCGGCCTTGAACGCACCCTAGAGAGCCAAGCATTACAAAAGCATTACACGGATTTTTTCCTTACTTGCCAACTATCGGTTTTTGGGAAAATCTGCGAATGCAGCGCCACTAGCCCGGGGCCTTCGGTGCTCGTCGCACCGCGACTGTTCCTCATGCCCCGGGCCTACATGCCTGAGTCCAGCCATTGCTTGGCGATGTCCTTCGCCGACTTCTGGTCCACCGTGCTCTGGACGTTCAGATCGATCAGGGCCTCGGCGGAAAGCTTGGCGCTGATCGGGTTGAGCACTGCCGCCAGATCATCGGACATGTCGGCTTCGACCACCGGCACCACATTGGAGGCCAGGAACAACGCCTTCGGGTCCTTCAAGACCACCAGGTTCTCCGTCTTGATCCGCGGGTCCGCGGTGAACACGTTGCCCACGTTCACCGTTCCCGCAACCAGGTCCTCCACCGTGGTGTCCCCGGTAGCGGAGAAGGCCGCGTCGATGCCGTAGATCTTGCTCAAGCCCTTCGGCCCGTAGGGCCTTTCGGCCAGCTCCGGCGGGCCGCCGAGGGTGAGCTTTTCAGACACCTTCGCCAAGTCCTCGATCGAGGCAAGGCCGTTGTCCTTGGCGAATTTCTCGGTGACTGTGTAGGAGTCCTGGTCCGAGGCCTGGGCCTGGTCCAGCACCGCCAGGGAGTCGGGCAGCGCCTTGCCGAGCTCGTCGTACACGTCATCCGTCGCCCGGGCGGTGGTGTCCGGCTCGAAGTACTGCAGCAGGTTTCCGGTGTACTCGGGCATGATGTCGATGCTGCCGTTCTCCAGCTGCGGCATGTACGCATCGCGCTGCCCGATGTTGAACTGCCGCTCCACCGTGAAACCGGCCTTCTCCAGCGCCTGGGCGTAGATCTCCGCGATGATCTCATTCGAGTAGTACGCCTGCGACCCCACGACTACGGTCTTGCCGGCGTCGCCGGAGGCTCCGGTGCTCGGCTCGTTGGCCAGCGGGTCGCTGGCACCGCATCCTGCCAGTGCCAGCATTCCGGCGAGTGCAAGGACCGAGCCTGCCCGGGTCTTGCGCATTGGGAACTTCATGTTCGCGTCCTTTCAACGGTGCGATCTCCCTGCAATTCAGGGGTGTTTGCGTGGTCTGCGCCGCGCCCTGCGGGCTCGGCCGGCGGGCCGGCGGTGCTGGTGCTGCGCAGGCCGCGGGGCACGGACATCCGCTGGGCCAGGGCCATCAGCAGTTCCAGCACCAGGGCAAGCGCCGCGACCAGGAGCGCGCCGCCGAGCACCATGTCATAGCGCCGCAGGTTCAAGCCGGTGATGATCGGCAGGCCCAGTCCCCCGAGGTTGACATAGGCGGCGATGGTGACGGTGGCGGCCACCTGCAAGATGGCCGAACGCAGCCCGCCCACCAGCAGCGGCAGGCCCAGCGGAATTTCGACCTTGGCCAGGATCTCGCGTTCGGTCATGCCCATGGCGCGGGCGGCGTCGATGGTCTTGCGGTCGATCGATTCCAGCCCCGTATACGCGCCCGCCAGGATGGACGGGATGGCCAGCAGCACGAAGGTGATCACCGCGGCCTCTGGCTTGTGCAGCACCCCGGCCACCAGCACCAGCAGGATCAGCAGGCCGAAGGAGGGGACGGCGCGGGCCAGCCCGGAGACGGCCACGGCGATTTCACGGCCGCGGCCGGTATGGCCGATGGCCCAGCCCAGGGGTATGGCGATGACCGCGGCGAGCGCGACAGCGATCGCGGTGTACGTCAGGTGCTGGCCCAGCAGGAGCAGCAGCGAGCTGGCCCCGGTCCATTGGGCGGGGTCGGTGAGCCAGGAGAAGGCATCGCGCAGCAGGTTCATCGGGTGCCCACCGCCTCGGGTGCGCTGTTCCGGGCGCGCCGGGCCCGCTGGGGCCGCGCGGCGGTCCAGGGCATGAGCCAGCGCCCGGCCAGCACCAGCAGCAGGTCGATCAGCAGCGCGATCAACGCCACCGCGAGGACGCCGGCGAGCACCTCGGGGATGATGCGCCGCTGCAGCCCGTTGGTGAACAGGTAGCCCAGGTTGGTCACGCCGACCAGGATGCCCACGGTGGCCAGGGAGATGGTGCTGACGGCGGTCACCCGCAGTCCTGCGAGAATGACCGGGCCGGCCAGCGGAAGATCAACCGCGGCGAAGCGCCGGCCGGGTCCGTAGCCCATGGCCGTGGCGGCCGAGCGGGTCTGCGGGTCGACCGAGTCCAACCCATCCACCACGCAGCGGACCATGATGGCCAGCGCATAGACGGTCAGGGACACGATGAGGTTCGCTTCGCTGATGGCGCTCATTCCGGTGACGACCGGGAGGATCATCAGCAGTGCCAGCGACGGGATGGTGTACAGCAGGCCGGTGCCGGTCACCACCAGGCCGCGCAGCGACCGGTACCTCCAGGCTGCCCAGCCCAGCGGCAGCGAGATCAGGAACCCGGCGGCAATCGCCCACAGGCTTTGGCGCAGGTGTTCCAGCGCCAGCGTCCCGATCAGGTCGAGGTTTTCAAGGATCCAGTTCATGCCCGGTCCAGGTCCGGCGCGTCGACCAGGCGGCCCTGGGTCCTGCCCTGGGAGTCCACCAGCACGGTTCCGGTGGGAGTCTGCTTGATGCTCAGGGCCCGCTGCCCGCGGTCGGCCCCGATGAACGAGGCGACGAAGTCGTTGGCCGGGGATTCGATGATCCGGCTGGGCGTTCCCACCTGCAGCTTCTGCGCTTGCTCGGAGAGGATCACCACCTGGTCGCCCAGCAGGAACGCCTCGTCGATGTCGTGGGTGACGAAGATGATGGTTTTGCCCAGCTCCCGCTGCAGCCGCAGCAGCTCCTGCTGCAGCTCGGTGCGGACGATCGGGTCCACCGCGCCGAAGGGTTCGTCCATGAGCAGGATGTTCGGCTCCGGGGCCAGTGCCCGGGCGACGCCCACGCGCTGTTGCTGGCCGCCGGAGAGCTGGTGCGGATACCGGTCGGCAAGGCTGGAATCCAGTCCCACCGTCGCCATCAGTTCCAGTGCACGCTGGCGGGCCTTGCCGCGGGAGGTTCCCTTGAGCCGCGGCACCGTGGCGATGTTTTCCGCGACGGTGAAGTGCGGGAGCAGCCCGGCGTTCTGCATGACATAGCCGATGCTGCGGCGCAGCTGGACCGGAGAACCGGCGCTGATGTCCCGCCCATCGATCCTGATGCTCCCCGCCGAAGGCTCGACCATGCGGTTGACCATGCGCAGCAGCGTCGTTTTGCCGCAGCCGGAGGATCCGACGAACACCGTCGTGCGATGCGCAGGCACCTCAAGGGAGAAGTCGCTGACCGCCGTGGTGCCGCCCGGGTAGCTCTTGCTGACTGCATCGAACTCGATCATGGGCGGACACCCGCTGCATCCTGGATCTGCGGCGCGCGGTGCGGCGCCGGCCTGTGGGGATTCGTCAGGGCGTTCATTTGCCCCATTCTGCCTAATTCCTGGCTTCCGGCACAGTCCCGCGCGTGAATCTTCAGCATTAGTTCAGTTTGTCATCCCAGATCAGGAACGTATAAACGCTCCCAAAGCAATGACCCCGCGAAATTCTCAGCGAATTTTCACGGGGCCACTCAGGAGGCTTAGAAAGCCTGCCACTGCTGGATGTAGTCCGGGGCGTTCACGCTGCCGAAACCGAGTCCGAGAACCAGCAGGATGATCGAAATGATCCATGCGGTCTTCTTGTGCTCCTCGTACCCGGCCAAACGGTAGCCGTACTTGTCTCGCATGCCGCCGGCAAGAATCAAGATGATGTCCACGAGGGCCCAGATGCCAAAACCGCCGAAGGTGATCAGCTTGAGGATACCTGTGCCGATCTTCCCGAGGTAGAACCGGTCGATGCCCAGGCCGCCCAGGAACCAGGACAGCAGCCAGGCCGCGATGAAGCTCTTGCAGCCCTCGCCGTTGCGCTGCTGCCCGTAGGGGTTCGACGGATACGGGTTCGTGGAGCTGGCGTAGTAATTCGGCTGATTCGGCGGAACAGACATGAAGAATCCTCGGGGTTCGGATGATGGTGGCCAGGCACTGGCCATGCTGAGGACTGACAGAGCACCTTTAAGCACATCTGATCTGGAGATTCCTCGGGACCCACGCTAGTGGCTTTTGGCGGTACCTGCCAATTGCGGACCACTACGCGTCGGCGCGGCCTCTCAGTTCGCAGATCTGCTTCCGCGTCCGTGGAACCGTGTAGTCATCGTCCAAACAATGGCCAGGGATAGCACCAGGTAGCCTGCCGCGTTCCCGATCCAGAATCCTGCAGGGGCGCTCGGCAGGAGTACCGCAAGTCCAGCGCAGGACACAAGCAGCGTGGCCGCTGCCGCGCCGGTGAGCGCCGCACCGCGCTGGGACGCTCCCCGGCCCGATTTCTGCCGACGCTTCTGGAGCGCCATGCCAGACAGGGCGCCCACCCCGGGGATCAGGCCTGCCGCAGCGCCGAGCATGGCCCCGTTGGCCAGCGCGCCGAAAGCTATGGCGGCCGCATCCGACGGTTGTGGACCTGTCCATGTTTCGAGCAGTATCCCCCAGTAGTTCATGAGTCCCAGCAAAGCGCCGAGCGCTGCACCGGACAGGACCGTTCCCGCCAGCAGGCGAAGTGAAATCCGTTGTGTTTCCAACGCCGGAGTGTGCGGTGGCATGTGGGCAACACCTTTCTTTGGTCAAGTTATTCTGCGGCCTGCTCTGTCAGGTCCCGGGCCGTTGCCGAACATCAGTGCGGTTCAAGGCCAACAGGGTTCCGAACGCCAGGATGAAGCACAATGCCATCAGACCGAACACCAGGCCGTAAATGATTCCAAAATTCGGCTCTTCCGCCAAAACACTTGGAAAAATCACGAGCGCGGGAAGCAGCCCGCCTGCCATGGATCCCGCGGCGCCGGCTGCCGCTTGATGCAATGCCGTCGCCTCGGGTCGTCGCACTTCGAGGATTCCCACGGCAGCGTACGTCGCGGCCCAGCTGAGTATCCCCACACCGATTCCGCTGAGCATCGCAATCGGGAGAATCGTGGCCAGGAAATTAAGGAGATAGGCCGTATCGACATCGCCCTGCGAACCGGTCCAGTAAGCCGCCGGGCCAAGAATTGCCACGGCCGCCGCCGCCCCGCACAACGCTCCGAGACCTGCCGCTGACCAGAAGAGCTGTTGGCCCATGGTACTCAGGGCCCGTGCCCGTTGACGCATCATGGGCCAAGCCTAACCCGCGGGTCCTCCGGCAGGCCTGATCCACCGGGTAGATGACGAACCGGGAACATCCTTGACCGGATTTTCATGCCGTGTCCCGTTAAACAGCGGAACCCCGCCCGGTGGGCAGGGTTCCGCTGTCCGGTGTTCCGAAAGCCTAGGCTTCGAGCACTACCGGGACGATCATCGGGCGGCGGCGCAGCTTGCGCGACACCCACGAGCCGATGACGCGGCGGGTAATCTGCTGCAGCTGGTGCGTGGAATGGTTCGGGTTGTTCGCAACCGCTTCCACGATCGCGGCGGCGATCTTCGGCTTGATCTCGTTGAAGACCGAGTCCTCTTCGGCCACGCCGCGGGCGTGGATGTCCGGGCCGGAGATGATGGTGCCGTTCTGGCGGTTGATCACGGTGATGACCGAGATGAAGCCTTCCTCGCCGAGGGTGACGCGGTCCTTCAGGTCGTCATCCGTAATGGTGCCGACCTTGGAGCCGTCCACGTAGACGTAGCCGCATTCGACCTGGCCGACGAGCTGGGCCACGCCGTCCTTGAGGTCGATGACCGAGCCGTCCTCGGCCAGCAGCACGTTTTCCTCCGGCACGCCGGACTGCGCGGCCAGGCGGCCGTTGGCAATCAGGTGGCGGGTTTCGCCGTGCACCGGCAGCACGTTCTTCGGGCGCAGGATGTTGTAGCAGTACAGCAGCTCACCGGCCGAAGCGTGGCCCGAGACGTGGACCTTGGCCATGCCCTTGTGGATGACCTCTGCACCCAGCCGCATCAGGCCGTTGATCACGCGGAAGACCGAGTTCTCGTTGCCCGGGATCAGGCTGGACGCCAGGATCACGGTGTCGCCCGGGTTGATCTGCACCTTGTGCTCGCCGTTGGCCATGCGCGAGAGCGCGGCCATCGGTTCGCCCTGGGAACCGGTGGACATCAGCACGACCTTGTGGTCCGGCAGCTGGTCGATCTGCTTCAGGTCGACCAGCACGCCCTGCGGGATGTCCAGGTAGCCCAGGCGCTCGGCGATACCCATGTTGCGCACCATCGAGCGGCCGATGAAGGCGACCTTGCGGCCGTGCATGGCGGCGGCATCCAGCACCTGCTGCACGCGGTGCACGTGCGAGGAGAAGGAAGCGACGATGATGCGGCGGCGGGCGCGGGCGAACTTGGCTTCCAGCACCGGACCGATTTCGCGTTCGGCGACGGTGAAGCCCGGCACCTCGGCGTTGGTGGAGTCCGGCAGGAACAGGTCCACGCCTTCCTCGCCCAGGCGGGCGAAGTGGCGCAGGTCGGTGATGCGCCCGTCCAGCGGCAGCTGGTCCATCTTGAAGTCGCCGGTGTGCAGCACGGTGCCGGCCTCGGTGCGCAGGAAGACCGCCAGGGCATCCGGGATCGAGTGGTTGACCGCGACGAATTCGCATTCGAAGTTTCCGACCTGGGCGATTTCGCCCTCCACCACGATGTTGGTGTTGGCCTTGATGCGGTGCTCGGCCAGCTTGGCTTCGACGAAGGCCAGGGTCAGCTTGGACCCGTACAGCGGGATGTCTTCGCGAAGGCGCAGCAGGTACGGCACGGCGCCGATGTGGTCCTCGTGGCCGTGGGTGAGCACGAGGCCCACCACGTCGTCCAGGCGATCCTTGATGTATGAGAAGTCCGGCAGGATCAGATCCACACCAGGCTGGTGCTCCTCGGGGAAGAGCACACCGCAGTCCACGATCAACAGCTTGCCGTTGAGCTCGAACACGGTCATGTTTCGGCCTACTTCGCCCAAGCCTCCGAGGGGGACGATGCGCATCGTCCCCTTCTTCACTTTGGCCGGCTTCTGCATGCGTGCAGAATCGGCCTTTCCTACTGAACTCTCGGTCATGTGCGGTTATACCCTTTCGTTACAGATCCCATCCGCCTTCACGTAGGTCCGCGCGGATGGCATCGAGTTCTGCGTCCGACGGTGCCAGCAGCGGCAGTCGGACGACGGTGTTCGGCAGGACACCCTGCCAGTGAAGTCCATATTTTGCGGCGACCGCGCCCTGAATGTGGCTCATGATGCCGCGCTGGATCGGGTCCAGCTCGAAGTGTGTAGCACGTGCAGTGGCCAGATCCCCGGCATGCATTGCATTAACCAGCGTACGGTATTTGGCCGCCTCGACGTGAGCTGAGACCGAAACCACGCCGACGGCGCCCGCGGCCATGAGCGGCAGGGTCAGCCCGTCGTCGCCCGAGTACACGTGCAGATTGGTCTTGGCCAGCACCGTGGTGGTGGACTGGTAATCCGCCTTGGCGTCCTTCAGCGCGATCACCTGCGGGATCTTCGCCAGTTCGATGATCGTCTCGGGGGCCAGCGAAATGCCAGCCCGGCCCGGGATGTCGTAGAGCATGATGGGCAGTTCCACGGCCTCGGCGATCGCCTTCACGTGGGCGATGACGCCGGCCTGGCTCGGCTTGTTGTAGTACGGGGTGGTGACCAGAATGCCGTCCACGCCGGTTTCCTTCGCCGCCAGGGACAGCGCGATCGAGTGGCGGGTGTCGTTGGTGGTGGATCCGGCAAGCACCGCTGCGCGGTCTCCGACGGCGGCGACCACCGCACGGAACAGGCCCAGGTTTTCCTCGTCGGTCAGCGTCGAGGTTTCGCCGGTGGTGCCGGTGACGACCAGGCCATCGCAGCCGTCGTCCACGAGCTTGGTGGCCAGCTTCGCGGCCATTTCATAATCGACCTCACCTGCGTCGGTGAAGGGCGTGACCATCGCGGTCAGCACCGTGCCAAAGGGGAACGCCTGATTATCAATTGCACTTGTAGCCATGGGATTAAATCTACACTCGCGCATGTTGCGATGGCATCTTCGAACAATTCCGTGATGCGATAAATCCATGGACCCAACGAGCAAACCGCCACGGCTGCTGGGGGTGGATGCCGCCCGTCTGGCCGCCATTCTCGGCATGTTCGCGGCCCACGTTTTCAGCCTCTACGAAAGGGGGCCCGAAGGGGCCTACTCCCCTACGTTTACCGGGGCTGTGGCCTCGGGGCGGGCCTCGGTTTTATTCATGGTTTTGGCCGGGGTTTCGCTGACGCTTTTGACGCGTTCGCTGGCGCGCAAAGGCTTTTCCAACCCCAAGGTTTACTCAGTCCTTGCCCTGAGAGCATTAATTATTGCCGTGCTCGGAATGCTCATTGGACCCTCAAATGAAGGCGTTGCCGTCATTCTGGTTCACTATGGCCTACTTTTTCTGTTGCTTCCGCTGGCCCTGAGGCTCTCAAGAGCAACAGTTTGGGTAGTCTCAGCCCTCTGGTTGCTGATCATGCCTATACTGTGGCGCCCGTTGGCCCACGCCTGGGCGGGACAGGACCTCGGGCACAACCCAACCTTCACCGACCTGCTCACCCCGGGACTCCTGCTCAAGGACGTCTTGGTCACCGGCTACTACCCGCTGATGGTCTGGTTCGGTTTCGGGTTGCTGGGCATCGCCTTGGGCCGCACTCCCCTGGCTTCTCCGGCGACCGCGGCCAAGCTCGCCGCCGGCGGAGCCGGGGCGGCATTGGCGACGCTGGCGCTCGGGTGGGTGGCCACGAGCCGGTTTTTCGACCAGATCGCAGCCGCCGCGCAGGTCCAGCTCTCCGACGTAGGTGCGCTGGTGGTCGCCGGCCGCCTGCCGCGCGTCACCCTGGATCCATTCATGGCGGATCCTGCCTACCTCTGGCTGCCCACCGCGCACAGCACCTCGCTGGTCTTCACGCTCCATGCGGCGGCCTGCGCGGTCGCCGCCATCGGGGTGATGCAGCTGGTCGTTCCGAAGCTGGGCCGGCTGGGCGCATTCCTGGCCGGGGCGGGACGGGCCCCCTTGACGCTCTATGCGGGGCACATCCTGCTCCTGCCCCTGATGCAGGATTACCTGCCGCCGATGACCATTTGGTGGATCTTGTGCGCTGCCACTGCGGCGCTGGGGCTTTGGCTCGCGCTGACCAAGGCCACCGGTCCCCTCGAATATGTGGTGCGCGTCCTGAGCGGGGCCGATGCCGAGCCACCAGGCAAAAACGCCGCGCCTCCGCCCCGCTGACCCGCACTGCCGGTGGCCGCTGGCCGATGGCGTCAAGCGAAAGGTCCCCGCCTTCCGATCAAGGATGGCGGGGACCTGCGTGGTTCTGGGCTCTGGTCCGCGGGGCTAGGCCCAATGCCGTTCAGTTAAGCCGCTACCTCGCCCGTCAACAACGAACCAGGATCCACGATGCGGATGCTGACCGTTGCCACGACGGTCGGGGTATGCGGCTTGCTGCGCCTGGCCTGATACTTCGAGATCGCCCGCTTCACCGTCCTGGACCCGGTCCGCAACCTGCGTGGCGGCAGCAAACGCTGCAAGACCTGCATCCCGATCATCCCGGCCAGCACCCGCCATCCCGAGTCGTCGCCGGTGCCAAGTGGCACTGGCGTGGCTGATGGTGGGCCGGCCAGCACAGTATCCCGGGCCGTTTCCAACGCGACGGTGAAACTCGCCCGATCCGGATCCACCCCGGGCACCGCGTTGGTCGCTTCGCTCATCACCGTGCGCAGCACCTGCTCAACGATCAGCAACGCATAGATTTCCTGCTCCACCAGCAACACGGTCTTCGAACGCAGCACCCGGCCGCCCAACAGGGTGGATTTCAACTCTCGAAACGCCGTCTCGACCTCCCACCGCTGGTGGTATACCCCCATCAGCGTGGCCGCGGTCCCTTCGGCCGGGTCCAGCATGCTGGTCACCAGCCGGTAGGTCTCGGTCCGGGCCTGGCCTCCTGCCGGGTGCAGGGTGATGTTCGCCGTGAGTACCCGCACCGGCATCCCGGCCAGCACCGAAAGGTAGGACCCATCGGGCAGCACCCGGTGCACCGGCAGGTTCCGGCCGAGCTTGACCCGCACCAGGAACTGCGCGCCGGTCTGACGGATCTGGTGCAACAGGGCGGCGGAGGCGAAGTTCCGGTCGGCCATGACCAGCATGTCCTTGCCCATGGAGCGCAGTAGCCGGGGCGTGTAGGTGGTTTCCCCGATACTCGTCGGTCCGAACACGGCATCCAGGATGCTGCGGGTGCCGCACGCGACCAACGCCAAAAGTCGGGCTTGCGGGTATCCGGTGCCGCCGTGCAAACCTGGCTGCTTGCAGTAGGTGAGCCGGTTCTGCACGGTGTCGGCCACGGTCAGGATGGTCCCGTCGAGCGCGCAGAGCCGATACCTGCCATGGAACGAGCCTTCCCGCTGCACGGTGGGGGCCGGGCCGCGCAGCAGGTCGAAGAGCAGTTGCAGGGGTTTGACCCCGATACGGCGCCGTGCACCGGTCAGGGCTGCGGCACTGATCTTCGCGGGCAGTGGGGCGTGGGCGGTGAGCTTGGCGAAGACGTTCAGGTAGCCCAGGGCCGGGAACAGGGCCAGAGCCAGCACGAAGTAGACGGTGCGCGCCGAGCTGAGCCGGCGGGTGCGTTGCTCATGGGTGCCGGTCTCGGTCAAGGCTTCACGGACCATCTCCACGGGGATGTGCTCGGTCAGGGCGCCGAGGTGCAGTGTGCCGAAGGCCTTCGCCGCGGTGGTGTGCTGCACGGTTTTTGACGTGGCGGGGTGCGGGGATTGGCGTGCTGGTGCGGGTTGGTGGAATGATGGCATGCAGGAACTCCTGTTTTGCATTTGGGTGTGAACAATTCACATGTTTAACAGGAGTTCCGTTTGATTTAAAGACTTGTCAGGTGGCATCTCACGATTTAAGACGCAAAAAGAGCGTGCCATCGGGCAGTGGTGGTCTGGCCGATGGCACGCTGGGGTGAGTTGACTGGGGCTCTAGCTGCTTAACTGAACGGCATTGGGGCTAGGCCGCTTCGGCTTTCTGCTCCTGGCGCCAGAAGCCGATGGAGGTGCGCATCGAGTTGCGTGCCCGGCGCTTGTCGCCGCAGGCTTCGTAGGCCAGGGCCAAACGGTACCAGGACTTCCAGGACTCCGGGTTCGCTTCCACATCGCGCTGGTGGTTGGGGAAGTCGGCGTCCGCGGCTTCGCGCACGAAGCGTCCCGACGGCATACGCGGCAGGTCTTCGGGCAGTTCGCCCAGCGCGGCCAGGGTCTTGCCCATGGCTTCGGTGCGCAGGCCGAACAGGACTTCGCGGATCAGGATCCAGACACCGAACGCGGGAACCACCAGAATGGCGACACCCATGATCTTTGCCGTCAACGAATCGGTCCCCATGAAGCGGAACGCCTGCGTGAAGGCCATGCCGATGTACAGGGCGAAGAGAATCAGGATTCCGCCGACCCAGAGTTTCGTTTTCACTGGCCCAGCTCCAGGTAACCGTCCAGGCCGTAGGTCAGCCCCGGGCGCGAGGCGACGGTGCGCAGCCCCAGCAGCACGCCGGGCATGAACGAGGCGCGGTCGTAGGAGTCGTGGCGCAAGGTGAGCTGCTCGCCCGGGCCGCCAAGCAGGACTTCCTGGTGGGCGACCAGTCCGCGCAGGCGCACCGAATGCACGCGGATGCCGTCCACGTCGGCACCGCGGGCTCCCTCAAGTTGGGTTTCCGTGGCATCCGGGCTCGGGGCGACACCTGCGGCCTGGCGGGACGCGGCAACCAGCTCAGCGGTGCGCACGGCAGTGCCGCTGGGCGCGTCGACCTTGTTCGGGTGGTGCAATTCGATGATTTCCACGGACTCGAAGTACTTGGCGGCGGTGGCCGCGAACGCGCTGGCCAGGACGGAGCCCAGGGCGAAGTTCGGGGCGATCAGCACGCCGCTGGCGGGGTGCTCGGCCAGGAGCGCTTCCAGCGCTGCACGGCGCTCGTCGCTCCAGCCGGTGGTGCCGACCACTGCATGCAGCCCGTGCTCAACGGCGAAACGCACATTCTGCTCGGTGGAGGCGGGGACGGACAGGTCGACGACGTGGGTGGCTCCGGCATCGATGATCTGCTGGAGGTCGTCCCCGCGCCCCAGGCTCGCTACCAGTTCCATATCCGCTGCATCGGCGACGGCCTTGACCGCTTCCGAGCCCATACGTCCGGCCGCGCCGAGCACGGCCACCTTGATCTGTGCACTCATGCCATTAACCCTATAGCCAACCACCGCCTGCGATGGATTTGCGTGACGCGCCGCTCAGCCCGGGACATCCCGGGAATGCTGTTCCTGTGTTTCTGCGGACACCGCTGGCCCGCACGGTGGGGTAGCTTGGATTTCTTGCGGCACCTGGGCCAAGATGAGACCAGGCAAATCACGATCGACAGGCATGAACACAGTGGGGCACACCATCAAGAGATTCGGAATCAGCGCGCTATCGGTGCTGGTCTTGGCCTTCGGCACGTCGGCCTGCGGGGCCGCCAGCGAGCCGGAAGCGCTCTCGGATGACCAGCAGCAGGCCATCGTCGATCTGGTCCAGGATCACGGCACCGACTTCGCCGCGCCCTCATGCCAGGTCGAGGTATTCCGCATCGGGGATCCGGCCACTTTCGGCTGGGCCACCTGCACCGAAACGCAAGGGCCGAACCCCGCACCCGCCGCCCAGGCGACGGCATTCCCGTTCAAGATCACCGGAAACACGGTGGAGAAGCCCGGGGACGGCGCCCAGTACCTCAAGGACGTGCACACCATGTTCCCGGAGGATCTCTGGTCCGCACTTGAACAGCGCAACCGCGGAGCCTAGCTGCCGCGCAGCATCGTCCCGTCATTCTTGAAAACACGAAAGGCCGCTGTGAGGCACGAATACTTTGGAGCGCTACCCGAGTCGCTGAAAACCCGGCTCTCGGTGCGCAGTGCGGGGCAAGGCCCCGATGTGGTGCTGATTCACGGGCTCGGCGCGTCCAGCCGCTATTTCACCCCGCTGGCCAATCTGCTCGCCACCGACCATCGCGTCATCGTCCCGGAGCTGCCCGGCCATGGAAAGAACCTGGATGACGGCAGGCCCGTCACGGTGGCGCGGTTCGCCCATGAGGTGGCCTTGGCGCTGCGGCAGCTCAAGGCCGAGAACGTGGTGTTGGTCGGCCATTCCATGGGCGCCCAGGTGGCCATCGAGATTGCGCGCTCATGGCCCGACATGGTCAAGCACCTGGTCGTCGCCGCACCGGCGGTCAACGACCGGGAGGACACCCTGTTCCGGCAGACCCGGCGCCTGCTGGAGGACTTCCCGAACGAATTGAACTCGGTCAAGGCGATCCTGGCCGTGGACTACCTGCGCTGCGGCATCCCGTGGTGGGCCAAGAGCTGCCGGCAGATGCTGGACTATCCGACCATCGACTTGCTGGGCACGGTCCGCTGCCCGGTGGATGTCGTGTGCGGCACCCGCGACCCGCTCTCTCCACCCGAATTCGGGCTGCGGCTCACCGCCAAAGCCCCGGGGTCGCGGTTGACGATCCTGCCCCGGGCCGCGCATGGTTTCAATTTCTCCCATGCGCCGGAACTGGCAGGTCTCGTCCGGCGGGCCGGAGAAACCGGCCGCGCAGTGCAGGTCCCGCAGGCCCCCGCCGAGGCGGCGTGACCCGCGGGGCGGCATCCTGCTAGAGGCCCAGGGCCGCCTCGTTCTCGAAGGGCCCGACCACGGTGACAACCCGTTCCCGGGCGGCCAGTTCCCGGGCCAGGGCCTGGACCTGGTCCGCCGTCACCGCATGCACGCGGGACAGCGCTTCGTCGATGTCCTGGAATTCCCCGGTGATCATTTCCGCGCGCCCCAGGCGGGACATGCGGCTTCCCGGATCTTCCAGCGCCAGCACGGTGCCGCCGGCCAGCTGCCCCTTGGCCTGGGACAGTTCCTCGTCAGAGATGCCTTCCCGGGCCAGCCGGTCCAGCTCGGAGCCGAGCAGGCCGATGACCTCGGCGGCCTTGCCCGGGGCGCAGCCGGCATACATGCCGAAGTATCCGGCGTCGGTGTACGCCGCGGAGAAGGAATAGGTCGAATAGGCCAGGCCGCGCTTTTCCCGGATCTCCTGGAACAGCCGCGAGCTCATGCCGCCGCCCAGCACCGCGTTGAGGACCGCCAGCACCTGGCGGCGCTCGTCGTGACCGGTGATTCCGGTGCAGCCGATGATGATGTTCGCCTGTTCCACCGGGCGGTTGATGACCTCCAGCCCCGGGATGCTGGTGATCTTCGCCGGCTCCGGATTGCGGCGGGGTTCGGGCACGGCCAGCGGATCCAGTTCCCAGCCGGCCTCGCTCAGCGCGGACATCAGCATGGTGCACAATTCCTCATGGTCCAGCGAGCCCGCCGCGGTGACGATCAGTTCGCTCGGCCGGTAGTGGGCGCGGTAGTGCTCCATCACCGCCTCGCGGGAAATCTCCATGATCTCCTCGGGGCTGCCGCCGATGGGGCGTCCCAGCGGGTGGTTGCCCATGACGCGGGCGACGAAGTGCTCGTGCGCGACATCCGTCGCGTCATCGGCGTCCATCGCGAGTTCCTCGATGATGACTCCGCGTTCCTGCTCCAGCTCGTGCGGGTCGATGACCGCCGAGGTGACCATGTCCGCGATGACTTCCATGGCCATCGGCAGGTCGGTGTCCAGGACCCGCGCGTAGTAGCAGGTGGATTCCTTGGCGGTGGCCGCGTTGGACTCGCCGCCGACGGCGTCGAAGGACTGGGCGATTTCCAGAGCGCTGCGCTTGGTGGTGCCCTTGAACAGCAGGTGCTCCAGGAAGTGGGTCGAGCCGTAGTGCCCGGCTTCCTCGTCGCGCGAACCGACCGGCACCCAGAATCCCACCGTGGTCGAGCGCTGTCCCGGCATGGCTTCGGTCAAGACGCGAACGCCGCCGGGCAGGATGCTGCGGCGGACTTCCGAACCGCCCTCGCCGCGGTGAACCAGCGTGAGGTCTGCGGGGTCGAGAGGCGAAAACTGCTGATCCTCCACCGAATGCAACGGCAACGGAATCATGACCACTGGGTACGTCCTTAGATCGCTCGAAGTCAGCCAGCACCAGCTGGCATTAGCTCTACCGATTCTCCCACAGCGAGCACCGGGGTAGACAACCGGTTCGCGGCGGGCCGATGCCCCGGACGGGCCGCTGGAATTCAGCGCACACCGCTGCGGCGGCAAACCCGAGCAACCCTCTCTGCCAAGCCCGCTTGGTTGCCGCGGCCGCTGCACCGGGAACTCCTGATCCGCCACGAGGCGCTTCGCTTCCGCTCTCCCGCGACGCCGTGGAATTCCAGCGTCCCGGGAGCGGCGCGACGATGCCCGGAACCGCAGCCGCCGTGCTGGCTGCGGTTCCGGGCATCCTCATGGCGCCGGCGCCGGGCGGGGCCTACGCGGTGTTGCGGCCCCCGCTGAGATCCAGCACCTGGCCGGTCATGTAGCTGGCTTCGGGCGAAAGCAGCCACAGCGCCAGTGCCGAGAATTCCTGCGGCTCCCCCACGCGCTGCATGGGCACCCGTGCCAGCAGCGCGGCATTGCGTTCGGCGCTCAGGTCCTCCAGCAGCCGGGTGTTGAACATCGAGGGGGCGATGCAGTTGATGGTGATCCCGTTGCGCGCAGTCTCCTTGGCGACGGTCTTGGCCAGGGTGATCAATCCGGCTTTGGACACCGCGTAGGCGCTCATGTTCTCGTTGCCTTCGCGCCCGGCAATCGAAGAGAGCATCACGATGCGCCCATAGTTCTCCTGCCGCATCAGCGGAACAACCACCTGCAGCCCGTAGAAGCAGCCGTCCAGGTTGATTTCCAGGGTCTTTTTCCATCCGGCGATCGGCACGTCCTGGATCGTGTGCTCCGGGCCCTGGATGCCGTGGCAGAACAGCGCCCCGTCCAGCCGGCCGTAGGCGTCCCGGATACGCTGCGCGGCCTGCGCCCAGGCTTCGGGATCCGCGACATCCAGTTCCAGGGACAGCGCCGCATGCCCGGTGTCCGGCCTGCGGATATCGGTGGCGATCACGATGGCGCCTTCACTGTGCAGGCGCTGCACCGCTTGGGCGCCCAGTCCTCCGGCCGCGCCGGTGACCAGCACGACCCGCCCGCTGAAGCGTCCCGCCCAGGGCTCGAACTCCAGTACCGCGCCCGCGGGTGTTTCCTGCGTCATTTTTCCGCCTATCTGCCGGCCGGAGCCGGTTGTCGTTGCTGCAGCACGCTGGCCACATGGCTTCCCGCCGCGTACCCGCGGGCCACGGCCGACCCCAAGGTGGCCCCGCCGCCGGGATAGTTGTTGCGGAACACACCGGCCGAGACGTTGCCCGCGGCGTACAGCCCGGCCAGGGGTTCGCCGTGGCGGTCCAGCACCTGCGACTGCCCGTTGGTGGACAACCCGCCCGAGGTGCCCAGCACGCCCGCGTGGATCCGCACGGCGTAGAACGGACCCTGCGTCAGCGGCGCCAGGCACGGGTTCGGGGTGTTCGAGGCGTCGCCCAGATGCCGGTCCTGCTCCGTGGCCCCGCGGCCGAATTCGGGATCGATCCCGCGCACCGCATCGGTGTTGAATTTCTTGACGGTTTCTTCCAGCGCCGCGCCATCCACGCCCACCGCCTCGGCCAGCTCGGGCAGCGTCGGCGCGCTGGCCATCCAGTCCGGCTGCACGCCCGGGGTCGACCCGGCCACCGGGTACTTGCTGAAGTACGCCGCATCGAAAATGAGCCAGGCGGGGCTGTTCTGCACCGCGGAGGTCAGCGGATCGATATTGCCGAAGACCCGGCAGGCGTCGTGGTAGTTCAGCGCTTCGTTGACGAACCTTCGCCCCGCCGCATTAACCGTGATGGATCCGGGCAGCGTCATCTCGACATTCGCCATGCGCCCTGACTGCTTGCCGTCGTAGACCGCGTCGGGAGCCGCGATCACCGGCACGCCCCAGACCGCGGTCATGTCCTTGACCGCCGCCCCGGCCGCGAGCCCCAGCTCCAGGCCGTCTCCCTGATTGGACGGGGCGCCGATGGGCGTCACCTCGTAGGACAGGAAGGCTTCGCGCAGCCGAGGGTTCCATTCGAATCCTCCGGAAGCGATCAGCACGTTCGGCGCCTCGACCCGGTGACGGCCGGCAATCTGCACGTTCCAGTGCTCCCCGGCACGGCGCAGGTCCGTGACTGCGGCGTCCGCGGCCAGTTTCACCCCGGCGTCCAGCGCGCTGGCCGCCAGCGACCCCACCAAGGCGCCGCCCATGGTGCGGATGCCCGAGGCGCCGCGCTCGGCGAGCAGTTCCGGATCCGGGGCGCGCCCGTTGAGCTCGTCGCGTTCGATCATGCTCAGCAGCGGGAAATAGGTCGGCGGACGCAGCGCGTTCATGAGCCCCGGGTAGTCCTCGGCGGCGAACGGGAGGTTGTCCAGGCTCCGCCCGCCAGGTGCGGCGCCGTCCCATTCCATGTGGTAGTCCGGCCGTCCCAGGGGCACCAGCCGGACACGGGTGTTTTCGTCCAGGAATTTCACGGCCTGGGCGCAGGTGCTCACATACCAGTTGATGTCCTCTTCGCCCATCGCGTGGCCGGCGGCGGCGCGCAGGTAGTCCGCGGCCGAGGCCTGGCTGTCCTCGTAGCCGGCACCGGCGGCCAGGTGGTTGTTCGGAGCCCAGATCACCCCGCCTCCGGCAGAACTGGTTCCGCCGAGTTTGGAGGCCTTCTCCAGCACCAAAACCGAGGCGCCGCCAGCGGCCGCGCGCACCGCGGCGGTGAGACCGGCGGCCCCGGAGCCGATGACAACCAGGTCATAGGCGGCGTCGAGGTCCTCAAGCGCGCTCAACGGCCCGCTGGATTCCTTGCGTACGGTATTCATGCTGCTGCATTCCTTTCGCCGCCGGCGGTTGCGCCCTGGGGTTCCGCGGCGGATTCGCCGGAAGCCGCGGGCAGGTCGATAACGATCTTCCCGACCGGCTGCTCCGGGTCGATCATGGTTTCAAAGGCTTCAGCCAATGCATCGAAGGCGAAGCGGTGGGTCACCAGACGGGCTGCGAGATCCTGCCGGCGGGCAATGATCTCCAATGCGTCGGGAATCAGGTTCAGGCTGTTGCGGCTGCCGCGGATCTCCAGTTCCTTGAATGGAACCTCGCGCAGTGACAGCGCGGCGTTCCTGGCGGAGATGCCCACCTGGACGATGCGCGCGGTCGGCGCGGCCAGGCGGACCGCGGTCTCGAAGGACACCGGAACGCCGGTGGCCTCGATGACCAGGGTCGGGCCCGCGGCCGCTCCCCAGGCGACCGCATCCGCCGCGCCGGAGCCGGCGGCGAAGGTCTGCTCGGCGCCGAAGTCGCGGGCCAGCTGCATGCGTTCGGCGGAAAGGTCCGAGGCGATGACCTTCACCCCGCGTTCGGTCAGGAACAGCGTGGCCAGCAGCCCGATGGGACCGCAGCCGAGCACCAGCGCGGTTTCCCCGGGCTTCGGGGTGCCGCGGTTGACGGCCTGCAGCGCAATGGATCCGGGCTCCCCCAGGGCGCCCAGGTGCAACGGCAGCGATGGAGGTAGCGGGTGCAGCTTGTCCACCGGGACGCTGACGAGTTCGGCCAGCGCTCCGTCTTCATAGCAGCCCAGGCAGGAAATCGATTCGCACACGTTGAATCGCCCGTCCAGGCACGGCGGGCACTGGCCGCAGTAGACCATCGGGCTGACCGCGACCGCAGTCCCCGGTTCCAGCGGCATGCCGCTGCGCGCGTCGCTGGCCCCGGGCTCGATCTGTTCGATGATTCCGGTGAATTCGTGTCCTTGGATGACCGGCAGGCCGGCCGGGTAGTCGTCGTCCCAGATGTGGGCGTCGGTGCCGCACAGGGCCACGTGGCGGACCCTGACCAGTGCCCGGCCGGGGGCCGGGACCGGGGCGGGAACCTCGCGGTATTCAATGCGGCGCTTGGCCGTCGTGGTGGCGGTGAGCATGGTGTAGTCCTTCGCTGGCTGCGGCTCGGGGCCGCCGCCGGTGTTCCTAGAGTTTGTCCTTGCCGAAGAAGACGTCCCAGCGGCGGATGTCGCGCTGCGCGATCAGGCCTTCGAGCGCGAATGGGTCCTGGTCCATCAGCGCCAGCGCCGCTTGCTCGGATTCCGCGCCGATGACCAGCAGGGCGCCGGCGCCGGAATCCACCGGCCCGCTCACGCGCAGCTCGCCGTTCTCGAAGCGCTGCTGCAGGAAGTCGACGTGGGTCGGGCGGACGCGGTCCCGGGCGTCGCTGGTGGACGGCGAGTAGGTGTAGGTGATGGCGTAGAAGTTCATGCTTGTTGCTCCTTGTTCGGTTCTCGATTTAGCGGCGGGCGCCGGTGGCGGGATGGTCCTGCTGTTCGGCGGCGGAGGCGCCAGCGCGTGTTTCCGGGCCGCTGGCCAGGTCGCGGCCCACCAGGTAGCCGAAGGTCAGCGCCGGTCCCAGGTTGATGCCGCCGGCCGGGTAATGCCCGCCCATGACGCTGGCCTGGTCGTTGCCGACCGCGAACAGCCCGGGCAGGGCGTTGCCCTGCTCGTCCAGCACGCGGGCCTTGGCGTCCACGTCCAGTCCGGCGAAGGTGCCGAAGCTGCCGGGAACCACCTTGACCGCGTAGAACGGCCCCTTGCGCAGGGCGCCGAGGGTCGGGTTGGGGGTGTTCCCGGCGTCGCCGCCGTAGCGGTTGAAGGGGGTTTCCCCGCGTCCGAAGTCCGGGTCGATGCCCTTGTCGGCGTTGGCGTTGAAGTCCTTGACGGTTTTCTCCAGCTGGACCGGGTCGATGCCGCACTTGTCCGCGAGCTCGGCCAGGGTGTTGCCCTTGACCAGGTATCCGCTGCGCAGGTAGGGGGTCAGCGGCACCGGCAGCGGCTTGGCCATGCCCAGCGGGAAGCGGCGCACGTAGCGCGCATCGGCGATCTGCCAGGAGACCACCGGTTGGCCTTCCTCGGTGGATTCGAGCATTCCGGCGACGTAGTCGTAGTAGCCGTTGGCCTCGTTGACGAAGCGCTTGCCGTTGGGCAGCACGCCGATGCTGCCGGGCTTGGCGCGGTCCATGATGTGCGGGAAGGTGCCGGTGCTGCCGTTCGGGTAGCGGATCAGCGAGACCGGGCACCAGGCCGCCGGGGAGGCGACGTCGGTGGTGAAGCGGGCGCCCACCGCCTGGGCCAGGCGCAGCCCGGCGCCGTCGGCTTCCGGCGGGGTCAGCGTCCAGTGCTCCTCGCCGGTCGGGGTCTTGGGGAACAGCTCCCGGCGCAGCTTGGCGTTCTGCGGGAAGCCGCCGGTGGCCAGCACCACGCCGCGCGCGGCGGTGATGGTGTAGCTCTTGGTCCCGTTGCCGACCTTCACCCCGGTGATGCGCCCGGTGGCATCGGTGAGCAGTTCCTCCGCGGAGGTGGACACGCGGATGTCCACGCCCAGGTCGTCGGCGGACTTCATCAGGCGCCCGGTCAGCGCGGTGCCGTTGACCAGCTGCATGTTGCGGCGGTAGACGGCCAGGGAGAGCATGTGGGTGCTCACGCGCTTGGCGGCGTGGAGGAGGCCCGGGATGCTGCCGGTGGACGCGGAAAGGAATTTCGCCAGGTCGGGTCCGGCCATGATGCCCATGCCAAGGAAGCTGGTGGCGTACAGCTGGTGGCGCATCTTGGCGCGCAGCGCGCGCGGGATCTTGCGGGCGTCGTAGGGGGCCGGGCCCACCGAGCGGTGGCCGGTGCCGGCGCCCGGGGTGTTGCCGTAGATGTCCTTGATCTGGGCGCCGGGGGTGAACTGCAAGCTGGTGTGGTTGTGGAAGAAGTCCACCATCTGCGGGGCTCCTTCCAGGAAGGCGTCCACGCGCTCGGCGTTGTAGTACTCCCCCAGCCGGTGCTGCAGATAGGTGCGGAATTCTTCGGGGTCTTCGTTGACTCCGTCTGCCTTGGCCAGCGGATTGCCCGGGGCCCACGCCCAGCCGCCGGAGTAGGAGGTCGCCCCGCCGCAGACCGCGGCCTTTTCCACCACGACGACTTTCAGTCCGTGGTAGGCGGCGGCGACTGCCGCGGACAGCCCGCCGGCGCCGGAGCCGACGACCACGACATCGGCGGCGGTGTCAGCGGTTGCGCTTCGAAGGGTTGCGGTGCTCATGGTTATTCATCCGTTTCTTGAAAGTTCGTGCATCAGTGGGTCTGCCGTGCCGGGTGCGGGCCTTGCTGCCGGCATCCGGCTATACGGCGGCGGCGCGCAGGGTCCGGGCCCGGGCCAGGACCTGCTCCGCTCCGGCCTTGAGCTCCTCGGCCCAGCGGCGGGCGCCGATGCGGGCGACGGTGGAATCCGAGGGGGATTCCACGCTCAGCGGCAGCTCGGCCGGCAAGGCCGCGACGAATTCGGCCAGCGGCACGGCTCCCTGACCGGGCACCACTCGCTCGCTGCGCGATTCGAGCACCAGCCCCTCGCGGGTCTGCGGGCGCTGCGCCACGGCGTCGCACAGCTGCAGCATGGCCACGTGTTCCGCCTGGGCCGCCAGCTGTCCGGGCTGGGCCTGGATGCGGCTCAGGTGCAGGGTGTCGGCCACGATCTTGCAGCCGGTGGCCTGCGCGAGCTGCCCGGCCAGTTCCAGCGAGTTCACGCTCTGGTAAGAGATGACCTCCAGGGTCGGCACGATGCCGAAGTTCCGGGCGTCCTCGACCATCCGGCCCAGGTTCTCGGTCAGCCGCGGCAGGTTGGCGTCCGAGGCGGCGACGGTCAGCGTCTTGGCGCCCAGCGCCTGTCCGGCGTCCAGCATCTGCAGCCAGGCCTCGCGCTGGCCGCTGCCGTCCAGCAGGATGAATTCGATGTCGTGCACGCGCACTCCGGTGTCCTTGACCGCTTGCAGGGTCTGGGCGAGCAGCGGGGATCCGGGCTGCAGGTTGTAGGGCTTCTCCTCCGGGGTCACCTGGCGCACGCGCGCGCCGATGAAGTCGAATCCGGTGTCGGCGGCCAGATGGACCAATTCGGCCGGGGAGCTGTCAAGCAGCGAAAGCTGGGCCAGTCCGAGTTCCTGGGTGGTGGTGTTCATGATGTGTCCTTGGTGGTCGAAAGAATCTAGGCGCGGGCGGTGGTGTAGAGCCGGTCGGCCACGGAGTGAGGGACCACGGTGCTCCGGCTGGGCCCCGCAGCGAAGTCGACGGGGCGTCCGGTCCGCGCGGATTCGTAGACGGCCAGCAGGATGCGCAGGGATTTGACCGCTTCCTCGCCGGTGACCGCCGGTTCCAGGTCTTCGCGGACCGCGGCAACGAACTGGGCGATCTGCGCGCGGTGGTGTTCCTTCAGCGCGCCGTTGATCTGGTCCAGTGCCACGTTCGCGGGCACCCCGGCGGGATGCACCGCGCTGGCGTCGATCCGGTGGTCCGCGGTGCGCAGGGTCAACCGGCCGTCGCTGCCCTCGGGGAATTCGCTCAGTTCGGCGCTGGCGCCGTTGGAACCGGTGATGCGGATCTGCACACCCAGCGCCGGGTCCGCGCTGGTGCTGGCCATGACGGTGGCCATGGCGCCGCTGGCGAAGGTCAGCAGCGCGGTGGCGGAGTCCTCCACCTCGATGTGCTCTCCGTGCTTGTAGGTGTTGACCTCGCCCTGGACGCGGGCCACGTCGCCGAGGTACCACTGCAGCAGATCCAGATAGTGGATCGCCTGGGTCATCAGCACCCCGCCGCCGTCCGCGGCCCAGGTGCCGCGCCAGTCGGCGGCCGAGTAGTATTCGTGCTCGCGGTGCAGCATGACCGAGACCTGGCCGAGCACCGGGGTGCCCAGCGCGCCGGAATCGATCTGCGCCCGCAGCTCGGCGGCCGCCGGCCAGAAGCGGCGCTGGAACAGCACCCCCAGCTTCACCCCGGCCTCGGCGCAAGCCTGCACCATCTGCTCGGCGGCCGGCACGTCCACCGCGATGGGCTTTTCGCACAGCACATGCACCCCGGCCGCCGCGGCCTGCAGCACCACCTGCTGGTGGGTGGGATGCGGGGTGCACACCGAGACGATGTCCAGGCCCAGTTCCAGCAGGCCCTGCACCGAATCCACGGCGTGCTCCACCGAGTATTCGGCGGCCACCTGGGCGGCGCGGGCCCCGTCCACGTCGCAGACCGCGGCCACGGTGACCGAGTCCAGGGCCTGGAACGCTTCGAGGTGGTTGGCGCTGATGTTGCCGCAGCCCACGATGCCCACCCGCAGGGTGCGGGGTGCGGCGGTGTCGGCGGAGCTTGGCGGTGTTGGCATGTCGTGAGTCCTTGGGTTCGATTCGCTTCGGGAGTGTTCCGGCCGAATTCGGCCGGTGCGGGAGCGGCTACACGGCGGCGAGCAGGTGCTCCAGCGAGCTGCGCATGCGCCGGCGGTCCGGGGCGGTGCCCACCAGCAGGGCGAAGGTGTCCGCCGCCTGCTCGATGAGCATTTCCGTGCCCTTCACCGTGGTGCATCCGTGTGCCGCGGCATCGCGCAGCAGCTCGGTGGCCACCGGGCGGTAGACCACGTCCGCGACCCATTGGGCCCCGGAGAGCCAGGAGGTGTCGAACGGCGTGCCGCCGATGCCTTCCATGCCCAGCGGGGTCGCGTTCACCACCCCCTGGGATGCGCCGATCCATTCCCGGGCCTGCTGCGGGGTCCCGGTGCCCACCCGCTGGCCGGCGGCCAGCGAGGCGGTGAGCAGTTCCCGCAGCTGCGCCAGGCGTCCGGCATCGGTGTCGATGATGCGCAGGTCGGCCACGCCGAAGTCGAGCAGCGCCGCGCCGACCGCGGAGCCGGCGCCGCCGGCTCCGAAGAGGGTCACGGTGGTGCGCTGCGTGTCCTGGGCCAGGCCCCGGCGCAGCCCGGCCAGGAAGCCGGTGCGGTCGGTGTTGTGCCCGATGAGCCTGCCGTCCTGGAGCACCACGGTGTTCACCGCGCCGATCGCGGCGGCGTCCGGGGCGATCTGGTCCAGGTGCGGCATGATGGCCTGCTTGTGCGGGTGGGTGACGTTGAACCCGGTGAAGCCGCGGGCCAGCGCGTCGCGCAGCACCTGCCCCAGGTCCACGTCCGACTGCCCTTCCAGGTCGATGCGCTCGTAGCTGTAGCCGGGCAGGCCCAGCGCGTGCGCCTCGGCCTGGTGCAGGGCCGGGGAGAGCGAGCCGGCCAGGTCGTTGCCGATCAGGCCGATGCGGTGTGCGGTGCGGTGCATGCTACTTCTTCCCCTGCATCTCGCGCAGCGCCTTGACCTGGAGCTTGCTCAGCCCCAGCTCGGCGGTCGGGGTGCGGTAGGTCTCCGGGCCGGTGGCGAAGGCGATGGCGGAGAGCGTGGCGAAGCCCATGCACATCATGGCGACCGGCATCCAGTTGGTGATGTCGCCCGAGGTCATCAGGGTGCCGATGGCCGGGGTGAAGCCGGAGACCAGCAGGCCCAGCATCAGGCCGATGGCCATGCCCGAGTAGCGCACGCTGGCCGGGAACTGCTCCGGGAAGCCTGCCATGTAGGTGGAGTTCGGGGCCGCGTAGAAGACGCCGATCAGGATGATCGCGGAGATGAAGATAACCGCGATATTGCCGGTGCTGATGGCGTTGAAGAACACGAAGACCATGGCCCCGGCGCCCAGCGCTCCGACAATGAAGACCGGCTTGCGGCCGACCTTGTCCGCCAGCCAGCCGTAGAAGGGCTGGGTGAAGACGGCGGCCAGGTTCGCGGCGGCGATGGCCGCGAGCATGGTGGTGCGTTCAATGCCGTTGTGCTCCACCGCGTAGGCCAGGGCGAAGACGTTCACGATCGTGTTGATCATGGCGAAGGTCGAGGAGAGCATCACGCGCATCACCGAGGTCCAGTGGCGGGCGAAGAGCTCGAAGAACGGGACCTTGACGACCTCGTTGTTCTCCTTGGCCTCGGTGAAGGCCTCCGGCTCGTCCAAATGGCGGCGGATGAAGAAGGCCAGGACGGTCAGCACCACGCTGGCCAAGAACGGAATGCGCCAGCCCCAGCTGAGCATCTGCTCATCGGGCATGCTGGCGATCGGGATGAAGACCACGGTGGCCAGCACGATGCCGAACATCACGCCGCTCATGGTGAAGCTGGCGAAGAAGGCCCGGCGGCGTTCCGGAGCGTGCTCCATGGACAGCGATGCCGCGCCGGGCGACTCGCCGCCGGCGGACAGGCCCTGGAACAGGCGCAGGACCACCAGCAGGATCGGGGCGAAGATGCCGATCTGCTCGTAGGTGGGCAGCAGGCCGATCATCAGGGTGGAGATGCCCATGAGCAGCAGGCAAGCCATGAGGGTGTTGCGGCGTCCGAAGCGGTCGCCCAGGTGCCCCCAGAGCACCGCGCCCAGCGGGCGGGCCACATAGGCAACGCCGAGGGTGGAGATCGACAGGAGCACCGAGTTGGCGCCCCCTGCCGGGAAGAACACGTGGGAGAAAACCAGGGCGGCGGCGGAGCCGTAAATGAAGAAGTCGTAGTATTCCAGGGCACTGCCGAGGAAGCCTGACACGGCCGCGCGGCGGGCCTGTGGACGGGCTGGAGCCTTGACGGCATCCGGGGAAGAAGTTGCAGATCGCATGATGAGTCCTTTCTCCTCTTCGAGAGGAACATCATCAAGTGTGACCCGCCTAACTTATTAAGTCCACGACCTAATTACACATAGACTATGTGCAGAAATCACATAATCGATTTGGGGGTCGGCAGCACTTCTTCGCTCAATTCGAGGAAGGCGTCGCGGGCCAGCGAGCCGGGGCGCACGGACCAGGCCAGGCCGTGGTTCATGTAGTACTGCTTGCCGTGCAGCGGGACGAAAACGGCGCCCGGAGGCACCACGTTGGCGATGCCTTCGGGCATGAACGCGACACCGACCCCTGCCGCCACGAGCATCATGGTCATGTAGGGGTCGGTGATTTCCTGCGACACCGTGGGATAGAACCCGGAATCGGTGCAGGCGTAAATGGTCGACTGGTACAGCGCGGATCCCGCGGAGATCGGCGGGGTGATGAACGAATCGTCGGCGAAGGCGGACAGCTGGACACCGTCCTTGTCCGCCAGCGGGTGCTCCTGCGGCAGCACCATGCCGAAGGCCTCCTGCGCCAGCAGCCGGGAGTTGATCCGGGTGGAGTCGACCGGCAGGCCGACGAACGCCAGATCCAGGGATCCCGCCTCCAGCTGGTGCACCGCATCGTGGGTCATCACGCGGCCCACCAGCGTCAGTTCGATGTCGGGATGGGTGTTGCGTAGCGCGCGGGTCATCGGCGGCAGGGCCAGCTGGTTGAGCACGCCGGTGAAACCCAGGGAAAGTTTTCCATAGACCTTGCCCTGGGGCACCCGCACCGCCTGGGCGGCGATGGCCAGCTCCTCCATGACCTGGCGCGCATGCGGCAGCAGGGCATGGCCGGCGGCCGTCAGCTCCACCGAGCGGGTGCTGCGCACAAACAGGTCGGCACCCAGCGAGCGCTCCAGCTTGCGGATCGTCTGGCTCAACGGCGACTGCGCCATGCGCAGCCGCAGGGCGGCATTGCCGAAATGCAATTCCTCGGCCACCGCGATAAATGCCTCAAGCCACCGGATTTCCATGCCTACCCGCTTTTCCCTAGTCGGTCGTCAACTCCTTTAGCGTACCGGTGCGCGGCAGGCCGCCGGCGGCGTGGCGTGCGGCGGCCCAGCCGAAGGCCAGTCCGGATCCGACCTGCACGCCGGCGCCGGGGTATTCCGAGCCCATCACCGAGGCGGCGTCGTTGCCCACGGCGTACAGGCCGTCGATGGCTTCGCCGCGCTCGTCCAGCGCCTGGGCCTGCGGGGTGGTGAGCACGCCGAAGGCAGTGGCCAGCGGCGTGGGGACCAATGCCATGGCGTAAAACGGGGCCCGCGCCACCGGGCCCACATTCGGGTTCGGGGCATGCTCCGGATCGCCGGCCACCTGGCCGAAGAGCAGTTCGCCCTTGCCGAAGTCCTCGTCCTTGCCGGTTTCGGCAAAGCCGTTGTAGCGCCGCACGGTCTCTCCAAGGCCTGCGGCATCCACGCCGATCTGCGCGGCCAAACCGGCCAGCGTCTTGGCTTCGTAGAGGTAGCCGTCCTTCACATAACGCTGCAGCGCCTTGCGCGGCAGGTGAGGCATGGTGATCATGCCCAGACCGTACTTGGCCAGCGTGCGCGAATCCACGATCAGCCAGGCCGGGATCGCCCGTCCCTGCGTGGCGTACATGGCCCGCACGAAGCGGTGGTAGGAGCAGGACTCGTCGACGAAGCGCTTGCCGTCGCTGCCCACCGCGATCACGCCGGGTTTGGCGCGGTCCCAGATATGCGGGAACACAACCTGCGACCCATCGGCGCGGCGGCCGATGGAGCTCGGGAACCACAGCGCGTTTTCCTCATTGTCCCGGCCCAGGGCGGCCCCCGCGCCGGCGGCGAGCGCCAGGGTGTCGCCGGTTGCACCCTCCCCCGCGCGGGAGAACTGCGCGGTGGGCTTGGGCAGGTACTGCTCGCGCAACGCAGGGCTCTGCGAGAAGCCGCCTCCGGCCAGGACCACACCCTGGCGGGCGCGGACCCTCAGGGTTTTGCCCTCGTGAACCACCACGAGCCCCTCGACCCGTTCACTGCCCCGGATCAATTCCGTGGTGTGCGCGCTGAAACGGAAGTCCACCCCGCGCTTGAGCGATTCGTAGTAGAGCGAGGCAACCAGTCCGTTGCCCATCACCAGGCGGGTGCCGCGCGGGCGGGTCACCCGGTCGCGGGCCCACTGCAGCCCCAGCGTTCCGGCCAGGCCCACGGCCTTGGCGCGCTCGCCGAGCGTGCCGTTGAACAGCTTCAGCAGCGTGGCGACATCCGGGCGGCGCAGCATCAGGGTTCCGCCCATGAGCGCGAACTCGGGAACCGGGCGGCGCACGCGGCGGAATTCGGTGGCCGAGAGCTTGCGCCCGTCGAAGGGTTCGGGTTCCAGCGCGCGGCCGGTCTTGCCTGTTTCCGGAAGCTCGGAGTGGTAGTCCACCACGGCTGGCGAATGCAGGAAGCGGACCCCCAGGCCCTCGAGCTCGTCGAGCATCTTCGGCGCGGCGTCCAGGTATCCCAGGCGCGCCTCGCGCGGGGCCTTGTCCCCCACAACCAGGTCCAGGTACCGGACGGCCTTGTCGTAGTCGTCCAGAATCCCCTGCTCGCGCTGGAACTTGTTGTCGGGCACCCAACAGGTGCCGGCCGAATAGGCGGTGGTGCCGCCCAGGTATTCCGTTTTTTCCAGGGTGAGCACCTTGGCGCCGTGCGCCGCGGCGGTCAGCGTGGCGGCCAGCCCTCCGGCGCCGGTTCCGAGAACCACCAGATCGTATTCGAGGTCCCATTCGCTTTTCTGGCGCGGCATCGCTTGCTCCTAAACACTGTTCACATGACGTTGGTCTGTCTGGTGTTTATTATGTGATGCAGAACAATGTAGTGTCCACGACAATTTTGGTCATTTATTATGTACCAAAACTACTCAATGCGCTGCGGGGTAAACCTGACCGCAGGTCGAGAACGTGTGCCAGCCGTTCAAAGCCTCGGATCCAGCGGCTCGGATTCCAAGGCGAGCACACCGAACACCATCTGGTGCACCTTCCACAGCGGTTCCCCCGCAGCGGTCATCCGCAGCGCCTCAAGCCCCAACAGGTACTCCTGCAGGGCCCGAGAACGCTTCCGGTCGGTAGCCCGCTGCTTAAGCCGCTGCAGGTTCGCTTCCGCCAGGTAGTCGGCGCCGTAGATGATGCGCAGGTACTCCCGTCCGCGCACCTTGATGCCCGGCTGCACCCAGCCCCTGGCACCGCGGGTGAGATTCAGCCACGGCTTGACCACCATGCCCTCGCCGCCGGACGCGGTCAGCTTTTCCCACCATTGCACCGCCTGGGCGGTCGATTCCCCGGAGTCCAGCGACACCCGCATCCACGCGGTGTCCTTGAACAGGTCGGGCGCCTGCACCGCAAGCTTCCGCGCAATGCCCATGTGCCAGCCGTGGTCGCTGGTTTCGTAGGTCCTGCCTTCGGAGGCCAGCACCTGGAAGGCGGCGAAGCGGACCTGCTCCTTGTCGCCGACGTAGCGCCGGTAGGACTGGCGGAACGCCTGCGCGTTCTCGCTGCGTTCCCTGGTGCGTTCCAGCAGCGCAACAAGATCCAGCCCGGTTCCGGCCGCCCTTTCGAGCAGGTCCGCTGCGGCCGACGTTGCGGCCACCGCGGCGGCCCCGACCGAGGCGTAGGTGTCCTTGATCAAGGATTCGGCCTTCAGCGACCAGGGCAGCAGCTCGCCGTCCAGGATGACCCAGTCCGAGCCCAGCTCGTCCCACAACCCGGCAGCCTCCGCAGCCGCATGGGCACGTTGCAGCAGGGCGCGTTCCGCTTCCGGCTCCAGGAATTCGCGCCCGGTCCGCGTATGCAACGCCCCGAGCCAGCCGGCCGGCGCGTCGAAGCGCGCTGGATCGCGGGCCAGCAGCAGCACCGCGCGCGACCCCATGTGCTTCTCCTCGCAGATGACCTCGCCGATCCCGAGCTTGCGGAAGTAGGCGAAGGCCTCGTCCGGATGCTCCAGGTATCCGGGGCGGGCCGAGGAGTCCGCCGGGGACATGGTGGGCGGCAGGTACCGCAGCCAGCGCGGGTCGGTGGCGAATCGGCTCATGGTTTCCAGCGCCCCGGCCGCTTGGGCGGCGCTGAGCTTCACGGTGCCGCGCTCCCCCGCTTTCAGGTGCAGCGGGCCGGTGACATCCTCCATGGACAGCACCCCGGGCTCGCGCTGCGGACCGTGCGGGGATTCCAGCGGGCGCATCGGCTCGGCGTACTGCGCCAGCGCCTCCACCGCGACAACTTCCCGTTCCGGGTAGCGCAGCGCGCTGAGCTGGCCGCCGAAGGCGCAACCGGTGTCCAGGCAGGCGGTGTTGTTGATCCACGCGACCTCGGTGACCGGCGTGTGCCCGTAGAGCACCGCCGCGTCGCCGCGGTAGTCCCGGGCCCAGGGATAGCGCACCGGCAAACCGTACTCGTCCACTTCCCCGCTGACCTGCCCGTAGAGGGCGAAGGCCCGCACCCGCTGGGAGGCGCGACCATGGTACTTCTCAATCAGCCCGGCGTGCGCCACCACCAGTTTGCCGTCGTCCAGCACCAGGTGCGAGACCAGGGAACGGCAGAAGTCCTGCACCTCGCGCTTGAATTCCGGGCCTTCGGCCTCCAACTGCTCAAGGGTCTTGTCCAGGCCATGATTCAGGGTCACCTTGGCCCCGCGCAGCGCGCGCACCAGCTTGTCCTCGTGGTTGCCGGGCACCGCCAGCGCATGCCCGGCGGCGGCCATGCCCATCACCAGGCGCAGCACGCCGGGCGAGTCCGGGCCGCGGTCCACCAGGTCGCCCACGAAGACGGCCCGGCGATTCGGGTGGAAGGCGTCGACGGCGCGCCCCTGCCGGTCGCGGACAATATCGTAGCCCAGCTTCGCCAGCAGCAGCACCAGCTCCTCCAGGCAGCCGTGCACGTCGCCGATGACGTCGAACGGGCCGTGCTGGTCCCGGAAGTCATTGAGCAGCTTGTGCCGGGTGATGGCCGTCCCGTCGATGTCCTGCGGGCTGGAGAGGACATGGACCCGGGTGAAGCCCTCGCGCCGCAAGGATTTGAGCGAGCGGCGCAGCTGCTGGTGCTGGCGGTCGATCACCGCCTTGGGCACCCGCCGTTCGCCGCGGCCTTCGTTGCGCTGCAGGCACACGTCGACAGGCACGTCCAGGACAATGGCCGTGGCCAGCGCATCGTGGCTTCTCGCGAGCTCGATCAGGCTCTGCCGGGCGGACTGCTGGACGCTGGTGGCATCGACCACGGTCAGCAGCCCGGCATCCAGGCGCTTGCCGGCCACGTAGTGCAGCGCGTCGAAGGCCGCGGCGGTGACGGACTGGTCGGTTTCGTCGTTGCCCACCAGGCCGCGGAAGTAGTCGCTGGAGAGCACCTCGAAGCGCCCGAAGTGCTTGGCGGCGAAACTGGACTTGCCGGATCCGGAGACGCCGACCAGCACCACCAGCCCGGTTTCTGGGATGGAGAACTCGCTCATGCTGCGTCCTTTCGGAAGACGGCCATCTGGGTAGGTGCGCCCACGGCGCTGTCCGCCGGTCCGATGCCGCGGAAATCGACGGTGTAGCCGAACTCCGCCGCGGCGGCTCGGGCCCAGGCCTGGAATTCAGCGCGCGTCCACTCGAAACGGTGGTCGTCGTGGCGCAGGGACCCGTGGCCAAGGTCCGGGTATTTGCCGTTGTATTCGACGTTGGGGGTGGTCATCACGACAACGCGCGGGGCGGCCGCGGCGAACACCGCGTCCTGCAGCGCCGGCAGCCGGGTGGCGTCCACGTGTTCGATGACCTCCATGAGCACCACCGCGTCGTAGCCGGACAGCCGGGCGTCGCGGTAGACCGCGGAAGAGTGCAGCAGGCTGATGCGCTCGCGCTGCTCGTCCGAGCGCTCATCCAGGCGCAGCGCGGCGGCCGCCTGCTCCAGCGAACGGGTGGAGACATCGGTGCCGACGATGCGGGTGAAGAACGGGTCGGCCTGCAAGCGGCGCAGCAGCGCGCCCGGTCCGCAGCCCAGGTCCACCACGCGGTGGGCTCCGTGCTCCTTGAGCGCCGCAATGACATCCACGGCTCGCTGCACCCGCAGCGGAACTTGGGCGTCGTTTCCGGTTGGCTCCGGTGCACTGGCGCGCGCCGCGGATTCCGGGGACGCCGCCGCGTCCATCCGGGATTCCGCGAGCGCCACCAGGTCCTTCTGGTGGGCCAGGTAGCGGCGGGCGATCAGTTCCCGGTCCGGATGGTCCTCCAGCCAGCCCTCGCCCTGCCGGGCCAGCTTCTCTGCTTCGTCGTCGTTGACCCAATAGTGCTTCGAGTCGTCCAGCACCGGCAGCAGGACGTAGAGCTGGCGCAGCGCCAGGTCCAGTCGGACTTCGCCGCTGAGCACCAGCGAGCTGTACTGCGATGCGCCCCAGTCGGGGTACTGCCCGTCCAGGGCGATGGGCGTCTGTTCGACATTCCAGCCCAGCGGCGCGAACAGCCGCTTCGCCAGGTCCCGGCCCGCAAGCCCGCGGCTGGAGACCGCGGGCAGCTCGATGCGCAGCGGCAGCGGCGCGGCGGCCAGCTGGGGGTAGGATTCGCTGGTTCCGGTCATGGCGCTGCGCAGGACCTTGCCCAGGGCCACGGACATCAGGCTCGAGGCGACGTAGGGGCGGTCGTTGACGTAGTAGTCCAGGGCGCCGGCATCGCCGCGGAAGCGCTTGCTGCGCACCAGCCCCACCGGGTCGACTTCCATGAGCAGGGCCGCCGTGGTGCGCTGCGCGGTGCATTCGGGGTAGAACACGTGGGCTTGGCCCACCGGCAGGTCGAATGACTGCACCTTGGCAGGATGCTTGCGCAGCAGATGCGACAGGGCGGTGGCGTCGATCCCCGACCCGGGTGCGGATTCAAGCGTAATCGTCAATAGCACGTGGCGGCCTTCTCAGAAGTTTTTGCATGATGGCTTGGCGTTTTATGCAACCCTACCGAAAAGCTGCGGCGGCACGGGATGCGGCCGGCCGGTGTGCCGCCGGGGTGCCGGGATTCCGGGCGGCGGGGCCCGCTAGTTCAGGTAGCCGCGCCCGGCGGCGTCCGCGCAGACCGGGGTCAGGTTCTCCGCGTCCCCGCTCTCGCAGGACATGTAGACGAGGTTGGCGGCTTCTTCGGTGCTCAGCACCTCGTATCCCATGGAACCGGGGTTGTAGGACACCGCGGTGCTCCACTCGTCGATGTTCTTGCAGTCCTGCAGTCCCCGCAGTTCCGCTTCCTGCAGCTGCTGGTTCGAGGTTTCGGGGTTGGACCATGCCTCGTTCTGCGTTTGGATGGCGGCGCTGCACACGTCGCTGACCGGAGAGGTCGCCGCCGCATCGAAGTTCGCACAGCCGGCCGCCGCCAGCGTGAGGATCGACAGGACAGCGGCCGAGGGCAGAACTTTTCGCATAGCAGCCATGCTACCCATGCTACTTAGGTATTCGCTGGGTCGCGCGTAGCACGCGCATCTCGACAAGCAGGCGCGAAAAATCCCGGCCGCGCCAGGGCGGGGCCGGGATCCACTGCTTCGAGTATGCTGTCGCTAGGCGATGCGGGAGCGGTCGAAGGCGTCCAAGCTGATGCCCTGCTCCAGGATCAGCTTGGCCCATTCCTTGGCCGAGTGCAGGCTGTGGTCGCGGTAGTTGCCGCAGCTGACGGCCTCGGTGCCCGGGACATCTTCCCAGGTGACCTTTTCCACCAGGTCCTCCAGCGAGGTCTTGATGGCCGCGGCGACCTGCTCGGGGGTCGGCTCGCCCCAGGCAATCAGGTGGAATCCGGTGCGGCAGCCGAACGGCGAGAAGTCGATCAGCCCCTCGAAACGGGTGCGGATCAGCCCGGCCAGGGTGTGCTCGATCGTGTGCAGTCCGGCCGTGGGGATCTCCCCGTGGTTCGGCTGGACGAAGCGGATATCGTAGTTGGAAATGGCGTCGCCCTTGGGTCCGCGTTCGACGCCGATCTTGCGCACGTAGGGCGCCTTGACCTTGGTGTGGTCCAGCGCGAAGCTCTCAACTTCTGCAAGTTCAATATCACTCATGGCAAAAGTCTATCCGCTCACTCGGCCATGACGCGATGAGGGTTAATGGGGCGTAACCGATAGAATTCTGGGAGACTTCGGGGCGCACCAGCGGACCCCGGACTGACTTCTTCAGAAGGGAATTTCATGTCGGACAAGAAGACCTTGCTCGTCTTTGCCCATAGCGACGAGGCCGTCGCCTTTGCCGACGTCGAGCACCTGATCACCGGCGTGGGCAAGGTCAATGCGGCGGTGGCGTTGGCCGGGGAGCTGGCCGCCGGCACCGTCGAGCGCGTCATCGTGCTGGGCACCGCCGGCGTGGTCGGCCATGCCGGCGAGGACCGCCCGAGCCTGGACACCATCTACCAGGTGACCAAGCTGATCCAGCATGATTTCCCGCTGCCGTCGGCAGACGTCGATCCGGCCGGCGAGATCCTGCTTCCGGAGTTCCAGGCCACCATGGCCACCGGCGATGTCTTCGTCTCCGACGACAAGCAGCGGGTGCACATCTCGGGTCTGGGTGCTTCCCTGGTGGATATGGAAGGCTACGCCTACGCCAGCATCTGCCAGCGCTTCAACGTCCCGCTGCAGATCTTCAAGATTCCTTCGGACTACGCGGACGACTCGGCGTCGATCGACGAATGGGACGACATCGCCAAGGCGAAGAGCGTGCAGCTGCGCGAATTCTATGAGAAGAACCTGGCCTAGCAGCACTCGCGACGAGGGCAAGGGCAGCGCCACGGGTAGACACCCGGCCGCGCTGCCCTTGCCCTTTTCCATTGGCCCTGGCCAGGCCGCCTGGACCGGGCCGGACGGGATCGACACAGGCAGCAGCCGCAGTGCCGCTTGGTCTAATAGACCTCGGATTCGATACAGTGAGCGCATGACGCCACGGACCGAGCAACCATCAGGTGGCAGCGAAAACTCGACGCCGCGCCACCACCAACTCATCATTTCCCTCTTCGGCCTCTATGCCAGGGCGTATGGGGGCGAGCTGCAGGTGTCCACAATTATTTCGCTGATGAACGACCTTGGCGTTGAGTCGGCCGGGGTTCGTTCATCAATCTCCCGGCTCAAGAAACGCGGAATCATTGACAGCGTCAAGGTCAACAGCCGGAACGGGTACGCGCTGTCGCCCTCAGCCCTGTCCGCTTTCGCAGAGGGCGATGAGCGCATCTTCACACCCCGCCGGGCTACGGCTGGCAGCCGCTGGCTGCTCGCTACATTCACGGTGCCGGAATCGCAACGGAGCATCCGGCACAAGATCCGCTCCACCTTGATCCGCATGGGATTCGGCGCTGTCGCGCCCGGGCTGTGGATTGCCCCGGAGCACCTCAAGGACGAGGCCATGTCCTACTTCGACCGCCACGGGCTGTCGGATTATTTCGAGTTCTTCCTGGCAGAGCATGTGGGCAGCCACGACCTGGCGAAGAACATGGGCATCTGGTGGGACCTCGAATCGCTGGATTCCCTGTATTCCGAGTTCCTGGAAACCAATCAGCCACTCCTGGACAAGTGGACGCGAATGCCGTCGGCAGAAGACTCAGCGGACCGCGACACCGAGGCGTTCGCCGACTACCTCGTGCTGATCACCCAATGGCGCCGGCTGCCTTATTCCGATCCGGGGTTGCCTGCCGAGCTCCTGCCGGAAGGCTGGAACGCCATCGCGGCCTCCGAACTTTTCCAGCAGCTCCACGAAATCATCGGGTTCAGGGCCGCCCGACACGCGGAGCGTGTCATCAGCGATCAGGCAGCCGACGCCAAAACCTAGATCCGGGGCTCCTTTCCCAGCCCGGGAAGACAATGAGCCGCAAGCCAGTTCGCGTGAACTGGGCGGATTCTAGCGGTCGACGCAACACCCGGCGGCTAAGCCACCAATAATAGTTCATCAAGACGCTCGGCTGGAGTTTTCCAGCCGAGCGTCTTGCGTGGACGCCCATTGAGCAAATTGCACACATGCTCCAAATCCTCAGGACCATACCCGGACAGATCCGTGCCCTTGGGGAAATACTGGCGCAGCAACCCGTTCGTGTTCTCGTTCGTGCCCCGCTGCCAAGGGCTATGCGGATCGCAGAAATACATCTCCATGTCCGTCGCAGTGCTAAACGCGGCATGCTTGGCCATCTCCACCCCCTGGTCCCAGGTCAACGACCCACGCAGCAGCTTGGGCAAATCACCCATGGTTTTGATCAGGCCGTCGCGCACCGATTCGGCCGTGTGATCCACCGGCAGGTGCACCAGCGCCACGAAGCGCGTGGTCCGCTCCACCAAGGTGGCGATCGCCGTCTTGTTCCCCGCCCCGAGGATCAGGTCCCCTTCCCAATCACCAGGTACCGCACGGTCTTCCACCGAGGCTGGGCGCTCGCTGATGTTGATCATGGGGTCTCGGAACCGTGGGGTGCGCGATGCAGGATTACGGTGTTGCTTGCGCCGCGCCCTGCCGGTACGCAGGCTTTGCTCCACCTCGCGTTTCAGCCCTCCTCGCGCCTGCACGTAGATTGCTTGTTAAATCGTTTCGTGGCACACACGCATCTCCGTTTGATCGGGGTGATCAGCGATGATTTGATGGCTGATCTGCTCCGGTGACCAGCCTAGTTCCAGTTTCTTCACCACGTAGTCACGCAGGTCCCCGTCCGCGGCGAGTTTGCTGGGCTTGGGCCGGGGCCGGCGGGCCACGGATTGCCGGTGCGCTGAGTACGGCTGGTAGCCCAAAGGGCTGTTGTTGCGCCTGAGCTCACGGCTGATCGTGCTGACCGCGCGTCCCAAGCTGCGGGCGATGGCATTCATCGATTCACCCGTCTGGTGCAGCGCGTAGATTTGTTCACGTTCCTGCAGCGAAAGGTAGCGCGAGCAGATCGCCTGATCCAGGGCAGCCATCGTAGGCGCTGGTGCACTGGATAGTGCACCTGATGGGTCAACAGTGGTAGTCACCCCTCTTTTATAGTCCACGCGCCGGCCATCGGGATAAATCCTCACGTTGCCTGATCTGCGCACGCCGTGATCCCAGTCCTCGGCCGTGCGTCCATGCACCCCGACGATGCCGGCTGCTTCTTTCCTGCTCTTACCTGCGGCTCGGAGTCTGAGGAACTCTTCGCGTTTTTGCCCGCGTGGAGGGGACGTGTTCAGGCCGGCTTTGTTCACCCATTGATAGCACGTGTAGATGGGGAACTCTGCTTCCCTGGCGGCCGCGCTGACGTTCTGCAGTCGGTCGAAAGCTTTGAAGAAGGTGTTCTTCTGCTCTTGGGTGTATTTCGTCTTGGACTTGCCTCGTTGCCTGCTGGCCCCTGATTCCGCAGCATTCGGCGCTTCCCACCCGCAGGTTCGGGCGAGCCTATAAGCGGTGGGTAGGGAGATGCCGATAGCTTCGGCAGCTTCCTTCACCGAGGTGGTCCGGTCCAGGACTTCTGCGAAGCGCTGGCGTTCGGTTTCGGTGATTCGGCGGCGGGTGCCGGTGGGGTGTGGGGTTTCTGGTTTGTCGGTTAAATGGGACACGGTCGTTGCAACTCCTGTTTGGACAGGGTGTTGCAACGACCGTTAGAACCCAAGCTGGCCTGCGGCTCATTTTTTGCTCTATTGCGCTGCAGATCCCTAGCGGCTCTGAATGACGGCGACACCCTGGATTTCGATGAGCGCTTCCTTCTGCCACAAGCGGCTGACGCCAATACCGGCCATCGCCGGGTACTTGCTGCCCGCCATCTCGCGCCAGAGCTTTCCGATCTCCCGGCCGTTGGCCATGTAGTCGTCCACGTCGGTGAGGTAGATGGTCACGGTCACCAGGTCCTCCGGCTTGCCTCCGGCTTCCTCCAAGGTGGCCAAGACGTTGCCGAAAGCCTGCTTGAACTGCTCCACGATACCGCCTGGAACGATCTGCATGTTCTTGTCCAGTGCCGTCTGGCCGCCGAGGTAAACGGTTTCTCCAGCACGCACTCCATGCGCATAACCGGATGGCTTGGGCAGGGATTCTGGGTTGACGGTGAGGTTTTCGAAAACTGCGGCTTCGGCCATGGTGGTCCCTTTCAGAGATTCGATGCGATATCCAAAATTAGGTCTAGCGCACAAATTGTGATGCGTGCTACATTGAGCATACGTGACGGCAGTAAAAAAGTCGACACATAGTTCTTCGGGAGAAAGCACACAATGAAACTCGCTTCGATTCAGTACAAAACGCAGCGCATGGCGGCCGTGGCGGTAGACGGCGGCTATGTTCCGCTGAAGGCCCAGAATCTCAGCGAGCTCCTCAACGACGAGCACTGGCAGGGCCTAGCCCGGCAAACCCTTGCGTCGGGATCCTCCGAATTCATCGCTGCCGCCGATGCAACCGTCCTGAACCCCGTGCCAGCCCCGAACAAGGTCATCTGCTGCGGGCTGAACTACTCGGACCACATTCTGGAAATGGGTCGCGAGCTCCCCGCATACCCGACGCTCTTCGCCAAGTTCGCCGATACCCTGACCGATCCGAATGCGGAGATTACCAGTGAAAACTCCGAGTCCGTCGACTGGGAAGCCGAACTGGCCGTGGTTGTCGGTTCCACCCTGCGCGACGCCACTGAAGACGAAGCACTCGCAGCTATTGCCGGATACACGGTGGCCAACGACGTCTCGATGCGCGACTGGCAGCGCCGCACTCTCCAGTGGTTCCAGGGCAAGGCTTTCGACGCCACCACCCCGCTGGGCCCTTACCTGGTGACCGCGGACGAAATCGACCCGGTCGCAGGCGTCGAGGTGATCTGCCGGATCAACGGCGAAGAGGTCCAGCGCGGGAATACCCGGACCCTGGTCTTCTCGGCGGCCGCGCTGCTGTCCTACATTTCCGGCTTCACCACGCTCCGTGCCGGGGACGTGGTGCTCACCGGAACTCCGGGAGGCGTCGGCATGGGCATGACCCCGCCGCGTTTCCTGCAATCAGGAGACGTGCTGTCCACGGAAATTCCCGGCATCGGCGAGCTATCCAACAAGTTCACCCTGCGGATCCCGGCCGACGCCTGATCCACTCGAAATCTGCCCCACAGCCCAAATTTCAGTTCACACTTCCAAAGGAGAAAAACCATGACTGAAACACCAATGGTCTACCGCACCGAAGGCGACAACTCGATGTACGCCGGTGCCGACGGTTTGGTTGTCCCGGTGGTCACCCGTGCCGGGGAGGAAGACACCAATACCGCGCAGTCCGGCGACTGCGTGCGCGTCTCGGGTGTCAGCATCCAGCACACCCCTGCCACCAAGATCTGGTTCGGCCAGGTCTCCAACACCCCAGGCTACCGTTCGCTGCCGCACCACCACGGTGAAGCGGAAACCGGCGGCTATGTGCTGCGCGGCCACGGCCGCATCTACTTCGGCGAGAACTACGAGCAGTACCTGGACATGACCGCAGGCGACTGGGTTTTCGTTCCGCCCTTCATGCCCCACGTCGAAGCCAATATGTCGGTCACCGAGGAACTTGTCTGGCTCACCGCCCGCACCCCGGAAAACATCGTTGTGAACCTTGAAGACGTCGATGACGCCTCGCTGGAAGGATACCGCCGAGCATGAACGCCCAGACCCTCGACTCCCAGATCTTCCTGAAGGCCATCGAGCTCACGGAGACCGCGCCGGAGGTTTTTGACCAGGCGTTCAACGCCACCCCGCAGTACGCTCCGTGGCCCAAGGCCTACGGCGGCGACATGGTGGCCCAGGGGGCCATGGCCATGATGCGTTCGGTGGGCGATGACCGCGAACTGCATTCTATGCATTCCTATTTCCTGCGCCCCGTCGACATGCATGAACCAGTGCGCTACGAGGTAGAGCACCTGCGCGACGGACGCGGGTACTCCACCCGCCAGGTCCGCGGATTCCAGAACGGCAAGCCGGTCTTCTCGGCCTTGGGTTCCTTCCACGTGCCGGAGCAGGGCCCGGACCTGTCCATGCAAGCCCCCGAAGGCTCCTTTGACCTGGATCCTGAATCGCTGGACAGCGCCGCCCAGGCGCTGGCTGGCGCCGAAGGAGCAGACGCAGAGTACTGGTCCAACGGCCGCAGCTTTGAAATGCGCCACGTGCCTTCACCGGTGTACCTGAGCGTGGAAGGATCCACCGAGCCGCACCAGGCGGTCTGGGTCAAGGCGTTCACCCCGCTGCCGGACGACAAGGTGGTCCAGCGGGCGGCCCTGACCTATGTCTGCGACTACACCATCCTGGAACCGATCCTTCGGAGCCTGAACCTGCCATGGCGCACCGAGGGCCTGACCACCGCCAGCCTGGACCACTCCATGTGGTTCCACCGCGAGGGCAGGGTGGACGACTGGGTGCTCTACGTCCAGGAGGCTGTATCCAGCCAAAATAACCGCGGACTCGCCTTGGGCCGGTTCTACACCCGCGACGGCAAGCTGCTGGCCACTGTCGCCCAAGAGGGCATGATCCGCGGCCCGCGCGGCTAGTGCACCGACCGAAATCCTTCACCACACCGTACACGGCGAAACGACCACTGGAGATACGACATGCCTCTATCACCCTCGTCCCACGTTGACACGTTCACCCGCGACCACCTGCCGCCGCTCGAACAGTGGCCGACGCTGGAATTTACCCTGCCGGAACTGCAGTACCCCGACCGGATGAACGCCGCCACCGTGCTGATCGACGATGCCGTCGCAGCCTTCGGCGCCGACCGACCGGCTTTGCTGGCTCCCGACGGAACCAGCGTCAGCTACGGCGAACTGCTGACCCGCTCCAACCAGGTGGCGCAGGTGTTGGTGGAGGACTTCGGCATCCTCCCGGGCAATCGGGTCCTGCTGCGCGGACCGAACAATGCCTGGCTGGTCGCCTGCTGGCTCGGGGTACTCAAGGCCGGCGCGGTCGTGGTGACCACCATGGCCGCGCTGCGCGCCCAGGAAATCAGGAGCATTGCGGACCTGACCAAGCCTTCCGTGGCCCTGTGCGACCACCGCTTCGTCGAGGACATGGCGCTCGCCGCCCAGGATGCCTACCCCGTGGTGGCGTTCGGCGGCAATGGGGAATCCGACCTCGTGCAACTGGCCGCGGCGAAGCCGGGGCAGTTCGCCAATGTGGACACCTCGGCCGACGACGTGGCACTGCTTGGCCCGACCTCCGGCACCACGGGAACCCCGAAGATCACCATGCATTTCCACCGGGACATCCTGGCCAATGCCGACACCTTCGCGCGCCATATCCTCAAGCCCACCAAAGACGACGTTTTCGCCGGTTCTCCCCCGCTGGCCTTCACCTTCGGGCTCGGCGGCCTGGTCGTCTTCCCGCTGCGCTTCGGGGCCAGCTCGCTGCTGACCGAGCAGGCCACCCCGGTGGAGCTGGCCGAGCTATCGCACCAGGCCGGAGCGACGGTGCTGTTCACCGCTCCCACTGCCTACCGGGCGATCCTCAAGAACGGCAAGGCGGACCTGCTGCGTTCACTGCGCGTCGGGGTCTCGGCCGGTGAGCATCTGCCGGCTGAAACCTGGCATCAGGTACAGGAAGCCACGGGCCTGGAACTCGTCAACGGTATCGGCTCCACCGAAATGCTGCACGTGTTCATTTCGGCCGCTGGCAAGGACATCCGCCCCGGCAGGACCGGCACCGCGATTCCCGGATTCCGCGCCACCATCCTGGACGAGAATGGCAAGGAACTGGGCCCGAATGAAATCGGCAGACTGGCGGTCATCGGCCCGACCGGCTGCCGCTATCTGGACGACGAACGCCAACTGAACTACATCAGCGACGGGTGGAACGTGACTGGCGATGTGTTCCTCAAGGACGAGGAAGGCTACTTCGTCTACCAGGCCCGCAGCGACAACATGATCGTCTCCTCCGGCTACAACATCGGGGCTCCGGAAGTGGAGAACGCGCTGAACCAGCACGACGAGGTGCTGGAGACCGCCGTCATCGCCCGACCCGACCCGAACCGCGGCTCCATCGTTTGCGCGTTCGTGGTGCTGGTTGACGGGGTCGAGCAGTCCGAGGACAAGGCCAAGGAACTGCAGGACTTCGTGAAGGCGACGATCGCTCCATACAAGTACCCGAGGGAAATCCACTTCGTCGACGAGCTGCCACACAATCCCAGCGGCAAGCTGCAGCACTTCAAGCTGCGCGACGCGTTGAACGCCGATTCGCTGTCCTAAGACGACAGCCACCCCAACATATTTTTTGACCGCAGTGCCCACGGGGACTGGTGAAAGGACTAAGATCATGAAAATCGCAGTGATTGGCGGAGGCCCCGGCGGACTGTATTTCGGCGCCCTGATGAAGCAGCTGGATACGGCGCACGAGGTGACGGTCTGGGAGCGTAATGCAGCTTCGGACACCTTCGGCTTCGGCGTGGTGTTCTCCGACGAGACCCTGGGCGGGATCGGCAACGCCGACCCCGTGATCGCCGAGTACATGTCCCGCCGTTTCGCCCGCTGGAGCGACATCGACATCCACTTCCGCGGTGCAATGCACACGGTTGGAGGCCAGGGTTTCGCGGCCATGAGCCGCAAGGAGCTGCTGGAGCTATTGCAGCGCCGCAGCATCGAGCTGGGCGTGGACGTGCGTTTCTCCACCATCGCCCCGCCCGTGGAAGAGCTGATGGCCGAGTACGACCTGGTGCTGGCGGCCGACGGCTTGAACTCCGCGGTCCGCGCCAAGTTCCCCGAGTCCTTCTTGCCTTCGCTGGACCCGCGCGTGTCCAAGTACATGTGGCTGGGCACCGATCAGGTGTTCGAGGCCTTCAAGTTCTTCGTCAAGGAAACCGACGCGGGAACCATGCAGATCCACGGCTACCCGTACTCCGACGAGGGCTCCACGTTCATCGTGGAAATGCACGAGGATGTGTGGCGCGCGGCCGGCTTCGACGAGACCGAAAACGACGTCTTCCCTCCGGGCGTGAGCGACATGAAATCCGTGGCCAAGGTCAAGGAGATCTTCGCGGACGAACTGGCCGGCTTCGACGTGCTGACCAACAACTCCAAGTGGATCAACTTCACCACGGTGCGCAACCAGCACTGGCGCCACGAGAACATCGTGTTGCTGGGCGATGCCGCGCACACTGCGCACTTCTCCATCGGCTCGGGCACGAAGCTCGCCATGGAGGATTCGCTCGCCTTGGCCGCGTGCCTGCACGAGCACAGCTCGGTTGAAACGGCGCTTGAAGCCTACGAGACCGAGCGCCGCCCGGTGGTCGAATCCACCCAGCGTGCCGCCCAGGCATCGCTGGAATGGTTCGAGAACATCGGCCAGTACAAGGACCAGGATCCGGTCCAGTTCTGCTTCAACCTGCTCACCCGTTCGCGCCGCATCACCTACGACAACCTCAAGCTGCGCGACACCGAGTTCGCCAACAAGGTGGATGAGGACTTCGCACGCTTGAACGGATCCGATGTGGTGGCCCCTGCGATGTTCCAGCCGCACAAGATCGGCGAGCTGGAGCTCGTCAACCGCGTGGTGGTCTCCCCCATGGACATGTACTCGGCGGTCGACGGCGTGCCCGGCGACTTCCACCTGGTCCATCTGGGCTCCAAGGCCATGGGCGGCGCCGGACTGGTCATGACCGAAATGGTCTGCGTCTCGGACATCGGCCGCATCACCCCGGGCTGCACCGGCCTGTACACCGATGAGCAGGGCGCCGCGTGGAAGCGCATCACGCAGTACGTGCACGGCAACTCGCAGGCGAAGATCGGCGCCCAGATCGGCCACTCCGGCCGCAAGGGTTCCACCAAGCTCATGTGGGAAGGCCTCGACGAGCCGCTGGATGAGGGCAACTGGGAAGTCCTGGCCCCTTCGGCGCTGCCGTACGGCGAAGGCTGCCACCTTCCGGCGGAAATCACCCGTGCCCAGATGGACGAGGTCCGCGAGCAGTTCGTGGCCGCCGCCAAGCGCGCCGACGAGGCCGGTTTCGACCTGCTTGAGGTGCACGCCGCGCACGGCTACCTGCTCTCGTCGTTCCTCTCCCCGCTGTCCAACCAGCGCACCGACGAATACGGCGGCTCCCTGGAGAACCGCCTGCGCTACCCGCTGGAGGTCCTTGACGCGGTGCGTGCCGCCTGGCCGGCGCACAAGCCGCTGGGCGCCCGCATCTCCGCCACCGACTGGGCGGAGGGCGGCAACACCGAGGACGACGCGCTGGAGATCGCCAAGGCGTTCATCGCCCACGGCATCGATTCGATCGACGTGTCCTCGGGCCAGATCGTGCGCAATGAGCGCCCTGCCTTCGGCCGCAGCTACCAGACCCCGTTTGCGGACAAGATCCGCAACCAGGTCGCCGCGGCCGCCGGGGTGACGGTCATTGCCGTGGGTGCCATCAGCTCCTACGACGATGTGAACTCGATCCTGCTGGCGGGACGTGCCGACCTGGTAGCGCTGGGCCGTACCCACCTGTACAACCCGCAGTGGACCCTGCAGGCCGCCGCCGAACAGGACTACGTGGGAGACGGGGCCACCTGGCCAATGCCGTTCAAGGCCGGACGCCGCAAGCCGCCGAGCGCACGCACCGACGCGGTCCGCCCGCGCCTGTCGCTGCTGCAGGAGGCCGAGGTCGACGAGCAGGTCCACCTGCGTTGGACCCCGGCCAAGGACGCCGCGCAGGACGACCTGATGCCAACCGTCTAACACCAGCTGGATGCTGGCACGCGGGAGCGCCCCGAACCGCCATATGGCTGTTCGGTGCGCTCCCGCTTTATATTCGTGTACCGGACCGGTCTTCAGCGCTTCAACAGCGCTCCCGCCAGCACCCAGAGCACCATCGCGGCCCCCGCTGCAGTCGAGAGCACGGCCCGTGCCCGGTCCGGGAAGACGAGCATCGCCATCCCGATCCAGCTGGCTGAAAGGCCTACCGACAAGAGCACCAGGCGCTCGGATTCCGGGCGCCGGACAAGCAGGAAGGGCAGCAGTATCAGCAACAGGGCCACTGCCGCGTGTATTGGCCAGTGATCGACGTCGTTGGTGATTTCCAATTCCTCCGGGGCGACGGACAGCGAATGCTGGAAGGCGCCCCAGGCAGCCGGCGCCCACAACACCACGCCGAGCAGCGCCCAGACCAGCCGGGGCCAAGCCGTCGCCGACACCGGGGCAGGGACCAAGTGGCCACGCAACAGCCAGGCCAGCGCTGCGGTCACCACACCTACCGTCAGTCCAACCCACCAAGGTCCTTGTTCCCACCGCACTAGGGCACAGAGGAGTACCGCGCCCGTGACGGTGGCCAATTGCACCAGCGCGGTGCGCGAACGCGCGGGCCAGAGGGCGATCCAGCCCAGGGCCGAGCCGATGCTGAAGGTGAAGAGCGCGCCCCAGCTGGACTCCAGGGGCACCGCCCAGACGTAATCGGGATTGGCCCACCCCAGCAGGGTTCCAAGATCAATGAGCCCGTACATGGGGACTAGCGCCACCAAACAAAAGAAACCCGCAACGACGCGGGCCAGCCGGATCCGGCGTGTGCTCCCGGGATCCGGATCCTGAACCATTTCCAGTTCTTCCATGGAACGCAGGGTACGCCGGTAGCGGCGAGGCTGGAAGATCCATGAACCATCTTTTCCAGACGGCGCAGCACAAGCCCGACCTGCATCGATTCCAACCCTGTCAGGGTTCACAACGCTGGGCTCCGGCTGGCCGCAAATATCTGCAAGATTCACGCTCCATCCATGTCGGAGTCCGGATGGCATGCGAGGGATGTTCGGCGATCGGCCTGACTTGTCTGCATGTCTCCGCCCCGTGGCCGCCGAAGTCCAGTAGCTGCGGCGGATAGGTGCACGGCAAATGGGGCGCGGTCGTGGATTACGTCCACGACCGCGCCCCAGCTACTATGCATGCCCGGGTCTAGTGGCCCTTGAAGGCCTCGGCCAGCCACCAAGCGCCGCCATCCGAGGCGATCTTCGCGTCGATCACCAGTGGCTTGGCGGGGTTTGAACCCACCCAATGCTTCACGGCGTCCAGGTCCGCGAGGGTGCGCACGGTGATGCCATCGGCACCGAAGCCGCGGCCGATGGCGGCGAAATCCGTTTCGGGGAACACCACCGAGTCCATGTCCGGAACTTCGTCGGCCTCGCCGAAGTGGTGCACCTCGGCGCCGTAGGCCGCGTCGTTGTAGACAATGCAAACCAGCGGGAGCTTCAGGCGCACCGCGGTATCCAGCTCGGCGATCGCCATGTGGAATCCGCCATCGCCGGTACCCAGCACCGGCAGTCGCTCCGGCTGCGCCAGCGCCGCGCCGATCGCGGTATACAGGCCCAGTCCGATGGACTGGAACGCCTGGGTGAAGCAGAAGCCGTGCTCGTCGGGCACGTCGAGGAACTGGCTCGGGTATCCCATGAAGTTGCCCGAGTCGACGCTCACCACCCGTTCGGCCGGGAGGATTTCGTCCAGGGCCGTGGTCAGGGTCCGGGGATCGATCGAGGTCCCGGTGGACAGATCCACATAGTCGACCTGCTGCCAATGGGCCTGGGCGTCAATGCGTTCCTTCACCTGGCTGGTGCGGTAGCTTTCGCGAACCGCGGTCTTCTGGGCGAGCAGCAGCTCCAGTACATCCCTGGCGCATTCGGCGCTGTCCCCGACGATGCCCAGGTCGATCGGCCGGTTGGCTCCCAGCGCCGGCTCGTCCAGATCCACCTGGACCACCTTGGTGTCCTGACCGATCAGGTGCCCGTGGCGCATCGTCCACATGTTCAGTGCGCAGCCGAACCCGACGATCAGGTCCGCCGCGGAAATGAGCTCGGCAGTCAGCGGGGAGGAGAAACCCCCGGAAATGCCCAGGTTGAAATCATCCGCATTGAACAATCCCTTGGCCACTGCCGAGGTGGCCACCAGAGCACCGGTATGGCGGGCCAGGGCGAGGATCTCCTGCTTGGCACCGCGGCCGCCGCGCCCGGCCACGAAGACCGGACGCTGCGCATTTTCCAGCAGAACCGCCAAGGCGCGCACCGAATCGCGCGAGGGACGGATCGGTTCGCGCGGCACCACCTCGATTGGTTCGACAGCGTCGGGGGCCGGCAGCGCCTGCACGTTCAGCGGCAGGTTGAGCACCACGGTCCGGCGGTCGTTCACCGCCGTGCGATAGGCGCGCACCGTATCGGCCACCGCAGTTTGGGCGCTGTGGATCCGTTCGGAGACCGCGTAGACGGAGGACGCGAACGAGTCCTGGTCCATGGCGAAGTTCGAATACACCGCGCTCGGAGCGGCCTCGGCGGCCAGCACGATCATCGGCGTGCGGGACTTGGCCGCCTCGCCGATGCCCGTGGCAGCATTGGTCAGCCCGCACCCCTGGTGCACCGAAACCACCCCGACCTGCCCGCTGGTGCGCGAGTAGGCATCCGCCATCGTCGCCGCCCCGCCCTCGTGGCGCGCGGCCGTGTACGGCACACCCTGCTCTATCAGGGCATTGGTAATGGTGAAGTTGCCGCTGCCGACAACACCGAAGACATGTCCTACGCCGAGCTCCGCGAGGGTTTTTCCTACAAGTTCTGCAACATTCATGGACGGTTCCTTTGATGGCGAATGGTAATTACAAGCTGGTCGAATTGTCAGGCCGCGGCAAGGGTTCGCGAGGGAGCGGAACCGAACTTCTGCCCATAGTAGGCCGAGAAGCGCCCAAGGTGGTCGAATCCTACCTTGGACGCGATGGAGCTGACGCTGTCACCCTGGGCAGGGTTGGCTCCCAGCAGCAGTTGGTGGGCCGCCAGCAGCCGCACCTCGCGCAGATACTGGATCGGCGTGGTACCCAGATGTCGGGTGAATACATACTGCAGTTGCCGCGAGCTGATACCGACGGTTTGCGCCACCGTCGAGATCCGCGTGATGTGCGCGAAATTTTCGTCAATGAAATTCTTGGCAGCCTGCAGGTAGTCGGGATATCCGCTGGGTGTCTGCTGCGGCGGCTCGAAACAGTCCAGATGCGGAGTCAATCCGAGCAACAGGGTCGATAAGAACGTGTTCAGCAGGGTCTGGCCGATATGCGCTTCGGGGTCGACGCCCAGCTCGCCCAGGGCCAAGCAGGATTCCATCCAGGTGTGAGCGACCAGGTTCGGCGCGGCAAGTTGCAGGGGCGTGCGCGAATCCAGGGTGGTGCCGGAGGCCAGGCTCCTACCGCTGATGCGGGCGAAGTACTCGGCGGCGACCTTGGATTCCATCCCGCCGATCAGCGCCCCGCGTCCGGCGTCCGGGACCATCACGGTGGTCCGGGAGGTGCTCAGCGCGAAGGGTGTCGCGGATTTCCACTGGTGAGAGCTCGATTCGACGGCCATGGGACCGAGTGGGAAAACGACCAGGATGCGGTCGTCGGTCGGAGGGGAGGTGATGGTGACTTCTTCGCCATAGGCTACGTGGACCAGCGACAGTGGGCCCAAGCTGGTGCCGTTGACCGTGCCGTTTAAAGCCACCCCGCTATTCAGGCGCAGGGCGTGCTGGTCGAGGGTCAGTTCATTGACTGCATCGCGGATGATGCACGGATCGGTGCTCCGGGCGACCGGATGCTGGGTCAGCATCCCTTCCGACTCCGAATGACCAGTCGTCGACAGCTCAGTCACAATGATCCTCCTTAGCGAGTTTTCCCTGTTGCACAGGGCATGGGCCCCGCACCATTGCGGGGCCCTGCCACCTTCTGCCGCCTAGCGGGGCAGCCGAACACCTCGGGCTTCCAGGATTGGAAGCACCTTCTGGCCGAAGTATTCAAGCTCGGTCACGTAGTCGACGAACGCCAACGTCATGCCGTCGAAACCGGCCTCGTACAAGGCGGTGATCTGGTCCGCGACATCCTCCGGGGTACCGACCAATGGCAGGGAGCCGTGGCCGGAGGCAAAGCGGTCGCGCATGGTCGCGAGCATTTCCGGGGTGAAAGACTGGGCATGCAGGCCCTGTAGCCCCATCAGGTAGTCCACCGCGCCCCAGTCCGCGTTGTCCCGGGCATAGTATTCCAGGTATTCATGGGCTTCTTCACGGGTATCGCGGCAGACCACGTGGCCCAGGGTGAAGACGCCGACCTCCCGGCCGAATTCGGTGCGGGCCTGTTCCTTCACGGTCGAGGCGATCGTGGCTCCTGTGGCTACGTCCGGCACGATGGTGAACACGAAGTCCGAGTTCTTCGCCGCGTAGGCCCGTCCTTGGCCGGAAGAGCCAGCGTTCAGGATCGGCACCTTGTTGCCCAGCGGCTTCGGTTCGGATTCGGCTCCGCGCAGCTTGAAATGCTTGGTCTCCATGTTGAAGATTCCCGGTTCCTGCCAGGCCGCCAGGACGACGTCCGCCCATTCCTGGGCGAAGCTGTATCGGTCGTCGTGTTCGTGCGGCATGAGGGTCCCCATGGCCTCGTATTCCGGCTGGTTCCAGCCGGCGACGATGTTCAATCCCGCGCGTCCGCCACCGCCGAGCTGGTCGAGGGTCGCCATCTGCTTGGCGGTGACCATCGGGTGGTTGAAGGCGGTGTGGATGGTGGAGAAGACGTTGATCCGCTCCGTGCTGCTGATCAGCGCAGCGGCCCAGACGATCGGGTCCAGGACACTGCCGTGGAAATTGGTGTCGCCCTTGTATCCGATCCAGCGGGCGATGGGAAGCAGGAAATCGAAACCCAATTGGTCCGCGACCTTGGCCATCGCCAGATTCTCTTCCCAGGTGGCTCCCCAGCGCTCGTCGATCTTGGTCACGGCCAGACCTCCGGAGCAGTTCGCGGAGAACAGTCCGAGCTTGAAATCCTTGCGGTCGAGAATCTGTCGAGTCATGATTTTGTCCTGTCCGTAATTGTGCTTACTGGTCATCGTTCTTCGATCCGGTGGACCTGGCCCAAGAGGATGTAGTGATCCCCCGCCTCGTGGAGCTGGACTACGCGGCAGTCCATCCTGGTTCCCGGAATCTCCAGCACCGGGGTGCCGAGCAGGCTTGAGGCTGTTTCCACTCCCTGGAATTTGTCAGCTCCGCGGGTGGCGAACTTCCGAATCCAGTGTTCCTGACCGTCGGCCAGGATATGGACGGAGAATGCCTCGGCCGCCTTCCATGCGTCGATTGCCGAGGAGCCCTTGTCCACGCACCAGGAGACCAGCGGCGGATTCAGCGAGACGGAGGTGAACGAGTTGGATACCAGTCCGATCCGCTGACCGCCCGGCTCGCGGGCGGTCACGATCGTGGTACCGGTGATCCAGACCCGCATTGCCTCGCGGAGATCCTGGCCGGAAACCCGGGTGCTGGATTTCTTCGGGGCTGTCGACGTTGTCATGATGGCTACCTCGCAGAATCGATGTCCCAACGCTTATGCGTTGTTGGATCAATGGTGGCAAGTGACGCCCGTCACCAGCTATCCGATCGGCGCTATCCGCTATCCGCTTTGCGATGAACTACGGACCGCGGAGCTACATCAGCGCCAGCACTCGCGTCGGCGCACCGGTGCCGCCCACGATGGGCAGCGGCGCGACAACGATCATCGCGCCGAACATGGGCAGCTTGGACAGGTTTTTCAGCGACGTGATGCCGTATTTGTCATTGCCCAGCAAGAAATTGTGCATTGGGAACGGCGGGTCGAGCAGGGCCGCGTTGCCCGCATCGATACCCACGGTTTCCACGCCGACCCCGGAGATGTCGAGCTCCTCGGCGATGTACCGGGCGCATTCGGCGGTGAACCCCGGTGTATGCGATCCATTGTCGTCCAAGTTCAGGAAGGCGGCACGGTCCTCGCCGTACTGGTCCCAGCCGGTGCGGAAGAGCAGCCAAGCATTGGCCGGAAATTCTCCGTGCGCCTCCTGCCAAGACTTCAGATCCTCGACGCTAATCAGGTAGTCGGGGTCGGCTGCTGCTTCCGCACTGAAGTCGAGCACCACCGCGGGTCCAACGAGACGCTGCGGATCAATCTGGGATACGTCCTTGCCCTCCCGACCCGAGATCCAGTGCACCGGGGCATCGATGTGGGTTCCGATGTGCTCACCGGTGTGGATGTTGTGGTGCTTCCAGAACGGGCCGGGCTCATTGTAGGCCGACACCTCTTCGAGGCTGAAGTCGATCAGGTTCGAGAAGGGATCCGGCAGAACCAGCGTTGGGGTGTCCTTGGACAGCGGAGCGGTGAGGTCCTGGACCGTCACCGATCCGGCAGCCAGCGACGTCAGCACGTGGGTTAGTTGAGTCATTACGCCTCCAAAGAAGAGATGAGGAAACTACTTATTGAAAATTAGTGACGACCGTCACAATGATTGCATGAGCCAAATCTATCAGCGGGGACTCACGCAGGGAAGTGTCCGGGCCTGAATGACGGACTATTTCCGGCGCCGTTTCGCGGCGCGGAGCAACTGTTGCGCGGCCAGATGCCCGGAGCCTCCGCCCAGGCCTGGCCCGGGGTGGCTGGCCGCGCCGATGTGCCAAACGCCCTTGGCTGGCTGCCGGCCCCGGCCGACACCGGGCACAGGCCTCCACAGCAGGTTCTGAAACAGCTCGGCCGATCCCCCGTAGGGATCCCCGGCCACGGCATTGGGGTTGGCTTCGGCGAGCGCCGCCGGGCTGATCGCTGTGCGGGCCAGCACGAGGTTCCGGAATCCCGGTGCGAACTCTTCGATGCGATCCAGCACTCGATCCACGTATTTCTCAACCAGTTCGTTGTCCCAGCCGTTGGCAGTTTGCAACTCACCGGCGGCATCCCCGCGTGGGACAAATGGGAGTTCCTGCAGTTGGATCCACAGCGTCGCTTTGCCCTCCGGCGCGCGGCTTGGATCCAGCACGCATTGCTGGCCCACCACGACTGTTGGCTCCGCGGGAAGCAGCCCCGCTTCCGCCTGGGCACAGGCAATGGCGGTGGAATCCGACCCGGTGCTCAGATGGACCAGCGGCGTGGAGGCTAGTCGCTGGTCGGCCCATGGAACCGGCGCATCCAGCGCTAGGTGGACCTGCATCGCGGCTCGTCCGGGCAGATAGGATTTCGTCTCGTGGGGAAAGGATTTCGAAGTGTCCTCGCCTTCGAGCAACTCGTCATAGAGCCCAGGCACCGAGACGGAGGCGAGCACCGCAATCTCCGCGGTGAATTCGCCCTGGTCGGTGAGCACCGTGCGGGTGCCGGCGTTCAGCGCGCCGATGCGCTCGGCCCTTGTTCCGGTGCGGATATCGACTCCGCGTTCAATGAGCAATGCTTCGAACGCTTTGAGGAAGTTCCCGGCTCCGCCTTCAACCACAGGAAGGCCGAACTGGTGCATGCTGGCTGCCATCACTGGAAGCATGATGCCACCGCTGGCTTGTTCGGGCCCCAGCCCGGCGTGCAGCAGCCAGGGAGCCCACAGCTGGTCGGCTTCCGTTCCCGTGAAACGGCTCCGGGTGTAGTTGCGCCCGCTCATCAGCGCCTGCCTCACCAAGTTCTGCGCATTGCCCACCCCCATGCGCAGCGCCTTGAATCCGAGCTTGGCCAGGACCGGCCAGTTCATCTCGCCGCCCAGAGCCCCGAAGACCACCGGGGCCTGGGCCCCGAACTCGTCCATCATCTGCAAGTAGGCCGACCGGTCCGCAGGGTTCCCGAACAGCTCCGCGGTGGCCTTGGGATCCCGGGTTGCCATGGCTGTGAGCCGCCGCCCGCTCGCATCGGTGCCGACGCTGGCGGTAACCCAGTCGATGCCGGCATCTTCGGTATTGCGATAGCGCAGCCCGTGCCGATGCAGGTCTTCGCCCAAGGCCGCATAGCCAGGTCCCGAGACGAACAACGGATGCCAAGAGGAATACGTGTCGTGGACGAATCCAGGCAGGGTCAGTTCCGCGGAATCGATGAATCCGCCGATCCTCCCGTGCTGCTCGAGCAGCGTGACGGAGGCTCCCCCGCCGGCCAGTTCGGCGGCTGCCACCAGCGAATTGATTCCCGAGCCGATGATGACGTAGTCGCTGCGCATCTTCTCTCCTCTGTTGCAGTCCTGCTTGCGTAATGCGCCGGAGCCGCTGCGGACGGCTCCGGCGCAGTGCTACTTGAAATCCGGGTGAAGCTCGGTGCTGTGGTACGCCCCGGCATGGAAGACCAACGGGTCTCCTTCGGCCCGTGAGTACTTTTCCACCTCACCCACGTAAATTACGTGATCCCCGGCCTCGTGGCGAGCCACTGTCCGGCATTCGAACGTGGCCACCGATCCGTCGAGCAGTGGAAGCCCGGCGACGCCTTCGGAAATGCCCACCCCGGCGAATTTGTCATCCGCGGGGGTGGCGAATTGCCGCGAGAGCACGTGTTGCGAGGATTCAAGCACATTGATGGCAAAGTGCGTTGCCGCCTCGAAGTCCGGCAGCGACGGGGCGAACTTGCTCGGGCACCACAGCACCAGCGGCGGATCCATCGACACCGAGGTGAAGGAGTTGGCGGTCATGCCGACCTTCGAACCCTGCGGGGTGCGGGTGGTCACCACGGTCACGCCGGTGGCGAACTGGCCCAGGGTGGTGCGGAAGTCGCGCAGGTCGAAGGCGGCGCCTTCCTCGGCGACGATCCGCTCGACGAAGGCCGCAGCTTCCTGGCGGTCGAACCACCAGGGAAACAGCGTCCTGGGGTCGTCGAAGCCGTTGGCGAACGAGTCCGCGAGCGCCTGGTGCTCGCTGGCCTTGGCCAGCACCTCCAGCTGCCATCCGTCCTTGCTGCGCAGCATCGAGTTGGTCCATACCGTCGAGAACTGGCCCCAGCCGCGCCAGTATTCGTCGAAGGTCCGCGTCATCCATGCTTCGTCGAAGGGCGCATCACCGTGGATATGGATCGCCCGGGCGTAGTGGTCGGCCGCGAGGGTCGCGTTGTTGGAGCCCTGCCCGGTCACCGGGTCGTTGAGCATGATGGCATCACCCAGGCCCAGCACGGCGCGGCCTCCGGGCAGTCCGCCCACCGCATGACGCACCACCGGGGTGATCCGCCCGCGCAGGCAGGCACCGGGATCGTTGAGCTCGCTGTCCTTGAACAACTCGTATTCGGCCGGGAAATGCTCGCGCAGGATGGACAGGGAGGTCTCCCAATGCCCTGCGGCGTCCGAGACGGTGTCCCAGCAGTCCATCGGCCCGCCGGGGATGCCTTCGAAGACCATCATCTGGCAGGCGCCTTCGGTGCTCAGCCCCGGGAAGGTGAAGAATTCGCCGACGCCCGGGAGCATGTTCATCCGGATTTCGTTGGTGTTTTCCGGCCCGCTGTTCTGGGCCGGCTTCACGTAGGTCACCGCGACAGCACGCTGGGGACGGTCATAGGGACTACGCGACTTGTCGGTGGAGAAGATTTGCCCGAGTTCACCCTTGCCGGTGCAGACGACCACCAGGTCGTAGAGCGCGGCCAGTTCATCCAGGCGCTTGACGTTGAGCTTCTCGATGCGGAAGTCGCCTCCGCGGGTGATGAACTGCTCAATCCAGAGCGCGCACTTCACGCGCTGGTCCACGGACATCGCCGGGTTTTCCAGCGATCCATGCCAGGAGATGGCTTCGCCTTCTTCGGGCTTGATGTTGAAGGTCATCCCGGTGATGCCTATCGACGTGCTGTCCGCGCCGGGGATCTCCAGCGGCAGCTGGACCCGCAACGCGGAGGAAAAGACGCACTGGCTGGAGGTGATCGTTCCGCTGCGGATTTCGGCCGCGGAGCGGTCGGAGAACAGGGTGACTTCGTGTTCCAGCCGCTGCAGTTCCAGGGCCAGCTGGGCGCCGGATTCGCCGGCTCCGACGATTGCAATTTTTCGCATGATGCTGCTCCTTGGCTGATCTAGGCCACGGTATTGAACGAGGCCTGGTATTCTGCGGCGCCTTGGGCGTCCAGGAACCACGAGCCGAAGTCCGGCGGGTAGTCGAAGCCATTGGCAAAACGCCGGGCGATGGAGGGGTTCTGCTGCGCTGCGGCGAACAGGCCCAGTGCATGCTCGGCCGGCGGGGCCAGCATGGTGTTGGTCCAGCGGGCCACGTGCTGCGCGTACTTCCAGTACTCTTCGAACATCGAGGTCTTGAACGAGTCGTCGTATGCGGCGTCCCCGTGGCCGATGATCGAGGCCAGGTAGCTGGCGGCGCACTTGGAGGCGTTGTTCGAGCCCTGGCCGGTGATCGGGTCGTTGAGCACCACCACGTCGGCCATGCCGACCACGGTCTTGCCCGAGGGCAGGGTTGCCAGCGGGTGGCGGACAGTCGGCGGGAAGCGTCCCTGCAGCACGCCGTTGGCATCGGTGAGTTCAACGTTGGCGCAGCGCTCGTATTCCCACGGCAGATAGGTGCGCAGGATGCGCAGGGAGTTCTCCAGGTGCTCGGCCGGAGTCAGCCCCTTCCAGGAATCCATGTCGGATCCGGGCAATCCTTCGAAGACCATGATCTCGCAGGGCCCGGTGGTGGTCAGCGCCGGGAAGACGAAGTATTCGCCGACACCCGGTATGACGTTGAAGTTCACCGCAGAGAATTCATCGCGCGGAGCCATCCTGTTCACGTAGGTCAAGGCCAAGGCACGTTGCGGGGCGGCGTAGTGGCTGCGCTGATCGTCGCGGGTGAACAGCTGGGCGATTTCGCCCTTGCCTGCTGCGACCAGGACCATGTCGCTGGTTTCCGCGTAGCGTTCCAGCTCCGCGATTCCGGCGTCCTGGAAGACCAGGGTGCCGCCGCGCTTTTCGAATTCGGCCATGAATGCCGGGAATTTGACCCGCTGGTCGATGGACTGCGCCGCAGCGTCAAGGCGGTGGTCCCAGCTGATGGCTTTCACGCCCGGTGCCTCGGTAGGCGCGATGGTGAAGGAGATCCCCTCCACGACCGGGGCATCCGGCCAGAGGTCCAGGCCCAGGGCGCGTTCGTGTCCCAGCGCTTGGTCGAACATGCACTGGCTGGAGGCGATGGAGCCATCGCGGATTTGCTCGGGCGTGCGGTTGGAAATCAGGGTGACCTGGTAGCCGGCATCCAGCAGGCCAATGCCCAGCTGCAAGCCGGACTGCCCGGCGCCGACGATCGTGATGTGTCGTGAATCCATGATCAGGAGATCCTTCGTGGTTTGTGGTGGATGAAGCGTCGTGAGGCTGGGGCGCTACTTGGCGGCCAGCAGCGGGATGGCAGGTTCGTTGCGTTCCGGGCCCAGCGCGGAGTAGCCCCCGTCGGCGGCCCAGTCGGCGCCGGTCACGAAGGATGCCTTGTCCGAGAGCAGGAAGGAGACGACCTCGCCGACTTCCTCGGGGCGGCCGACCCGCCCCAGGATGTGGAATGGGGCCGCCACGGAGTCGGTCTTTTCCAGGTTGCCGCCGCTGAGCGTGTCCATGATCTTGGACCAGGTCCAGCCCGGGCTGACCGAGTTCACCCGGATGCCGTCGGCGGCGAGGTCGGCCGCCATGGAGCGGGTAATCTGCACCAGCGCCGCCTTGCTGGCCGGATACAGCCAGCGTCCGGTCTGCGCGACGGAGCTGGAGATCGAGGTGAAATTGACGATGGCTCCATGCCCGGAGGCTGCCAGCAGCGGCCGCGCCGAGTTGGCCAGCATGACGGCGGAGACCACGTTGATGTTCAACGCCGCCAGCCAGTCGGCGCGCGGCGATTCGGCTCCTTCGTCGAGGTAGCTGCAGGCCAGGTTGACCAGTCCGTCGAGCTTTCCGAAGCGCCGGGACACGGAGTCCATCAGCCCAGTGATGGCCGCGTCGTCGGTGATGTCCAGTGAGTGGAATTCGACCTGTGGAATCTGCTCTGCCAGTCGGACTCCACCCTCGCTATCGATGTCTAGGACGATGACCTGCGCTCCGGCGCGTGCCAGGCACTGGACAATTCCCACACCTACCTTGGTAGCGCCACCGGTCACCAGAACGACGCGATCCTGCAGTTCTTCCATTGCACCCCTCAACTTTCCCACGCTATGACGCATGTCATAATTGGTGTTCTGGATAGAACCTACTTCGCCTCAGGGGTGCGTACTATCCGCTGCACGCAGCAGATATCCAAAGTACGCATGGACACCCGAAGGAGCGCACGTCATGCTCAGCCAGCCTCTTGCGAGCCCAGCTTCAACCCGCGTTCTGGACCAGTTGCCGACCCTTGCCACGGCGGATCTGCACGAGGCCCGCGAGAAAATTGGCACGCTGTTCTGTCCTCACAAGCTGCAGAAGGGCGCCGCCCAGGGCACGCTGAAGATGAACCTGCGCTCCACCGGTTCCGGCATCGGGCTGCACATGCTGGATTACGGCGCGTCCGTGAAGATCAGCCCCGAGGCACTGAAGACCTTCTACATGGTGCAGATTCCTTTATCCGGGCGCGCAGAACTCCAGATCGGACGCCAGCAAGTGGTGTCCACACCGCAAATCGCCTCGGTGCCGCCGATCGATGCCGAGTTCTCCATGCATTGGGAGAAAAACACCCCGCAGATAATTTTGACCGCACCGCGCGCGGCGCTGGAATCCGCGGCGCAGAGCCTCTACGGAGCGCAGATTGACGGCTCGTTGAGGCTGACCCCATCCATGGATCTATCCAGCTCCGAGGGGCAGGCATTTATGCGTTCAGTCTTTGAACTGCATGACATGCTCAATGAGAAAACCGACCGCCTCAGTGATTACGCGCGAAGGCTGCAGCACGAGCTGGTCCTGGCCCGCTGGCTCATGGCAAATCGCTCGAATCTCGCGCAGAGCATGGAGCAATGGAACGTCCCGACCATCAATGGTTACTCTTCGCGTTTGATTCAGGAATTCCTCACCCTGCTGCGGGCCCACTCCGCGGAAGACCTCACGGTTTTGGATATGGCGGAGGCGCTAGGTGTAGCGGCGAGGACACTTCAGGTAGCCGTCGCGCGGGAGCTGAACTCGACCCCATCGGCCCAGTTGCGCAAGGCGCGACTGGAACGGGCACGCGACAAGCTGCTCTCCGCCGACCCTCAGTCGGCGAATGTTTCGCAGATTGCGCAGGACTGCGGATTCGCCCATTTGGGGCGTTTCGCACAGAGCTACAAGCACCAATTCGGGGTATCCCCTTCGGCTACCCTGCGCGGAAAAGGCAACTAGCGCCGCCGCTAACCACCAAGAATTGCACGGCGGACGTTGTCCGGCCAGGGCGCCGAAGACTGCGCACCCAGCAGTACGCACGCGGTAACGAATTTTCCAGAAGCGGCCTCCACGATTGCCCGACCCTCATGCTCATGGCCAAATACCTTGAACGAGAAACTCAGGGATTTCTCCCCCAGTCGATCGATACGCAGCACCGTAGTCACTCGCTGCCCGAAAAAGAGTTTGGCCTTGTAGTCGACTTCCTGACGCACGCGAGGCGCGATGGGAAAGTAGTCAGGAAGCTCAAGTTCACGGAACAGTTTTGATTCCGCGGCTTCAACGAATCTCATGATGACCGAGTTGTGCTGATGGCCTGCCGCATCGGTGTCCACCCACTCGATGATGCGCTCGCTAGCAGTGCCTGCCACCGCTCCCGCGAGGCAGCCTTCGACAACATCCTCTATTCGCTGCGCCTGTCCCGTATCGCTCATTTCGCACTCCCCTGGTCCCGAAAACTTAATCTCTCGAACTATTGTAACGCCCGTCACATTAACGCCATAATATGTGAATCAGGCAACCCCGCACTGCATGGCAATGAGGAGCAACATGACGACAGTCAAGAACGTCGAGGAATGGAACATTCCCAAACGAACCACGGGACTGGTGCTGTTCGCCTGCTGGTTGGCCATCCTGGCCGAAGGATACGACGTGGGCGTGCTCGGTGCGGTGCTGCCGGCACTCGCCGAATACAAGGAATGGTCACTGACTCCCCTGGAACTCGGCGGTCTGGGCGCCTACGCGCTGGTCGGCATGCTCATCGGCGCGCTGTTCATCGGCACGCTCAGCGACGTGATCGGCCGAAAGAAAATGCTGCTCGCCTCGATGGTCATTTTCACCATCACCCAAGCCGGTGCAGCGCTCGCCCCGACCCCCGAGCTTTTCGGGCTCTTCCGCCTGCTGGGCGGCCTCGGCATGGGCGGTATTATTCCCGTCGCAGCAGCGCTGACCATCGAATACTCGGCCCCCAAAAAGCGGTCGCTGAACTACGGCATCATGTACTCGGGCTATTCCCTGGGCATCGTTGCCGCCGCGCTGGTCGCCATGGCTCTGCTGCCGGTGCTCGGCTGGCGTTGGGTCATTGCCGTCGGTTCCCTGCCGGTGCTCATCCTGCCGGTGATCGCTTGGTTACTGCCCGAGTCCCTGGAATATCTCGTGGCCAAGGGCCGTATTGCCGAGGCAAAGAGCTTGGCTGCGAAGCTGAACGTGCGCAACTACGAGCCCAAGGCTCCGGCAATCCCGGGCAAGAAGGTGCCGTGGCGTGAAGTTCTGGGTGCGATGTTCTCCGGCAAGTACCTGCGCTCCACCGTGTTCTTCTGGATTTCGCTGTTCTGCGGCATGGTCTTGGTCTACGGCCTGAATACCTGGCTTCCACAGATCATGCGCAAAGCCGGTTACGATCTGGGATCCTCGCTGACCTTCCTGCTGGTCTTCTCGCTGGCCTCCGCAGCCGGCGGCCTAATCCTAGGCTACCTTGCCGACAAATACGGCCAAAAGGTCATCCTGGTGGTGTTCTACCTGCTCGGCGCCGGCGGCATCCTGATGCTGATGTTCCCGAACTCCATGTTCGTGAACCTGTGCCTCGTGGCCTTCGCCGGCATCGGGTCGATCTCCACCTCGCTGGTGCTGACCGGCTACATCGCCGACTACTACCCGGCGGCGCAACGTGGCACCGCAACCGGCTGGGCACTGTCCTTCGCCCGCATCGGCGCGATCTCCGGGCCGATCATCGGTGGCTGGATCGCCGCCACCGGCGTCAGCTTCGAATTCAACTTCATCTTCTTCGCCATCGTGGGCGTGATCGCGGCCGTGGCCGTCGCCCTGATCCCGCCGCGCATCGTCGAGGAAAAAACTCGCGTGGCCCGTTCAGGCGAGGAGCTCGTCACCGACTAACCTCAGCGCACTGGCCCCGCGATGGTGCCCCGCCGACTTTGACCGGTGGGGCACCATGGCGTTTGTCTCCATACAGAAACGAGAAAGGCCCCGTTCCACCACAGGGTGGAACGGGGCCCGTCAGACGTCAGCCAGCGAGATTACTCGGCGGCTACGGCCTCGGCTTCGTCCTCGACGACCGGTGCCAGCGACAGCTTGCCGCGGTCATCGATCTTGGTGATCTCGACCTGGATCTTCTGGCCCACGCCGACAACGTCTTCGACGTCCTCGACACGCTTGCCGTCGTTGATCTTGCGCAGCTCGGAGATGTGCAGCAGGCCGTCCTTGCCCGGCGTCAGCGAAACGAACGCACCGAAGGTGGTCAGCTTCACGACGGTGCCCAGGTAACGCTCGCCGACCTCAGGAACCTGAGGGTTGGCGATGGCGTTGATGGCCGAACGGGCAGCCTCGGCGGATTCGCCGTTGGTTGCGCCGATCAGCACGGTGCCGTCATCCTCGATCGAGATGTCTGCTCCGGTGTCTTCCTGGATCTGGTTGATCATCTTGCCCTTAGGGCCGATGACCTCGCCGATCTTGTCAACCGGGATCTTCACCGAGATGATGCGCGGAGCGTTGACGTTCAGCTCGTCCGGAGCGTCGATGGCCTGGTTCAGCACGTTCAGGATGTGCAGTCGTGCTTCGCGGGCCTGGGTCAGCGCAGCTGCCAGCACCGAGGCAGGGATGCCGTCCAGCTTGGTGTCCAGCTGGATGGCGGTCACGAACTCGGAGGTACCTGCGACCTTGAAGTCCATGTCGCCCATGGCATCTTCGGCGCCCAAGATGTCGGTCAGGGCGGCGTAGCGGGTTTCTCCGTCAACGGTGTCCGAAACCAAGCCCATGGCGATGCCTGCCACGGCGGCCTTCAGCGGCACGCCGGCGTTCAGCAGCGACAGGGTCGAGGCGCAGACCGAGCCCATGGAGGTCGAGCCGTTGGAGCCCAGTGCCTCGGAGACCTGGCGGATGGCGTACGGGAATTCCTCGCGGCTAGGCAGCACTGGAACCAGTGCGCGCTCGGCCAGTGCGCCGTGGCCGATTTCGCGGCGCTTCGGCGAACCCACGCGGCCGGTCTCACCGGTCGAGTATGGCGGGAAGTTGTAGTTGTGCATGTAGCGCTTGGACTTCACTGGGGACAGCGAGTCGATCTGCTGCTCCATCTTCAGCATGTTCAAGGTGGTGACGCCCATGATCTGGGTTTCGCCGCGCTCGAAGATGGCCGAACCGTGCACGCGAGGCAGGACCTCGACCTCGGCGGACAGCTGGCGGATGTCTGCCAGGCCGCGGCCGTCGATGCGGACCTGCTCGGTCAGGATGCGCTGGCGCACGATGTGCTTGGTCAGCGAGCCGAAGGCCTTGGAGATCTCGCCTGCGCGCTCCTCGAAAGCCTTGCCTTCGCCGGCCAGCTCGGCAAGGATCTCGTCCTTGTAGTCGCTGGCGGCGTTGTCGCGGTCCTGCTTGTCGGCGATGGTGTAGATCTCTGCCAGGCGGGTCGAAGCGGCGGCCTCGACTGCTGCGTAGGCATCCTCTTCATAGTCGCGGAAGACAGGGAACTCGACGGTTTCCTTGGCGGCGCGGGAAGCCAGATCGGCCTGCGCCTCGCACAGCACCTTGATGAACGGCTTGGCGGCCTCAAGGCCCTGCGCGACAACCTCTTCGGTCGGTGCCTGGGCGCCGCGTTCCTTGATCAGTTCCCAAGCGTTGTCGGTAGCTTCGGCTTCCACCATCATGATGGCAACGTCGTCCCCGGCGATGCGGCCGGCGACAACCATGTTGAAGACCGAGTTCTTCAGGTCGGAGTGGCGAGGGAAGGCAACCCACTGGGCGCCGTTTCCGTCGTCGACCAGGGCAACGCGAACGCCGCCGATCGGGCCGGAGAATGGCAGGCCCGACAGCTGGGTCGACATCGAGGAGGCGTTGATGGCCACCACGTCGTACAGCTCGTCCGGATCGATGGCCAGGACGGTGACAACTACCTGGACCTCGTTGCGCAGGCCCTTGACGAATGCCGGGCGCAGCGGGCGGTCCATCAGACGGCAGGCCAGGATGGCCTCGGTCGACGGACGGCCTTCGCGGCGGAAGAAGCTGCCCGGGATGCGGCCGGCAGCGTACATGCGCTCCTCGACGTCCACGGTCAGCGGGAAGAAGTCGAAGCCTTCGCGCGGGTGCTTGCCGGCAGTGGTTGCCGACAGCAGCGCGGTTTCTTCGTCGATGTAGACCAAGGCTGAGCCGGCGGCCTGCTTGGCAAGGCGGCCGGTCTCGAAGCGGATGGTGCGGGAGCCGAAGCGGCCGTTGTCGATAACGGCCTCGGCGAACTGGATTTCTGGACCCTCCATTAAGGGGGTGCTCCTTTCGATCGCTCCCATGCGACGGTGAGCGAACCGTGTGGCCCTACCCAGATCTGGTCTTCGATCGAGACCCGCGCGTGACCCTGAAGGGCCCTGCGAAGATCACTACCGAGGACCGCGAAGCTGGCGGTCGGGACCAACGGTCGGTCAGTCCTGGGAGTTGTTTTCATTCGGGGCGCGGCGCACGATGCACCGACCCATGTCTAAGCCTACCGGGAAACCGCCAAAGCTGCAGTGGGCCAGGTATCACGTGGCGCGCCCCGAGTGGGACGGCTTGTCCGAAAACCGGCTGCAGTGGAACGAAGCAAGTCCGGGGTCCTGATTTTCATGGCGCTGTCCAGCTCCACGAGGGCCAGGCAACTCGTCACGGAGAACGAGCATGCTTCGCCCACGTCGTACCCGAACCACTGGTGCGTACCAACGCCGCAGCCGATGGGCACCGACCGACGATTTTCACGGCTTTTTGATCCTGCCGGGCAGGCCGGCGCGGAACCCGGGGTGCGGCGGAGCGCTCAGCCGCGTTGCGCCCAGCTCATGCAGTACTCCAGATTGGCCAGAACGCTGGCTGCGGCCGTCTCCTCGTCGCGTGCCTCGATGGCCCCGAGCAGCTCCTCATGCCCGGCCGCCAGGCATCCGTCGAAGCCGTCGAGCAGCCGCTGGTGCATCTTGGTTCCGTGGAAGATGTCGTTGAAACTCGTGTAGACCTCGTGCAGCAGCCGGTTCCCGGAAACTTCGGCGACCACCAGGTGGAACTTCCAGTCCGCGTCGATCCACGCCTGGATGTCCCCGTCATGCCAGGCGCGGCGTCGCTTGTCGAGCAGTTCGCGCAGTTTGGCCATCTCACCGGCATCCGCACGGAGCGCCGCGAGCCGTGCGGCCTGGGTGTCCAATGCGAAGCGCAGCTGGAGCACGTCGGTGTCCTTGTGCTCCCGGTACACCTGTTGGGCGGCGCCGTCGAATTCATTCGCCGCCCGGACGTAGGTGCCGTCGCCGCGCAGGACTTCCAGCATGCCCGCATGGCTCAGGGCCTTGATGGCCTCGCGCAGGGTGCCACGGGACACCTGCAGCTGCTCCATGAGCTCGAATTCCGAGGGGATGCGTTCGTCGCGCTTCCATTGGCCGGACACGATGCGTTCGCGCAGCCAGTCGGTGACTTCATGCGACAGCGGGCCGCGGCGCGAAAAGTGCTGCGTGGAAGACATCCCGACTACTTTCCTGCGCCCGCGTCGACTTGCTGAAGCCGGCCGGCACGGCGCGTGCGCGTCCCCGCACTGAGCCATAGGGCCAGGAGCACCTGCAGCACCGCCGCTGCCACGAGGAGCCACAGCGGCACGCTCCAGCTGCCCAGCTGCGAGGAGAGCAGCCCCAGCGAGAACGGCCCGATGGCGGCCACAATGTAGCCCACCGATTGGGCAAGGCTCGACATGGCCGAGGACTCCTCGACACTCTCGCCGCTGCGGCTGATGGAGAGCATCACCAGCGGGAACATGGTGAAGCCAATTCCGAGGAACACGGTCGGGAGCAGGGCCAGCTGAACCGGCAGCAGCTCAAGGGACACGAAACCCGCCAACGCGGCGCAGCTGGCAATCATGAAGGCAGCCCGGAGCAGTCCCCGGGCGGCCAGGGCCATGACCAGCACCGTGGCGGGAATGGTGACCAGCTGAAGCCCGCCGAGCAGCATGCCGGCGGCCGTGGGATCCATGCCCCGGTCAACCAGGATCGAGGGCAGCCAGCCCACGATGCTGTACACCAGCAGGGCCTGCAGCGTGAAGAGCCCGGTGATCAGCAGGCCGCGGCGGGTCGCCAACAGCGGCCAGGGCGACACCTGGTCCGCAGCGCCAACCGCCGGCTTTTCACGGCGCGCGCCGATCGCCAGCGGAGCCACCACGACCAGGGTCGCCAGCGTGGGAATGGCCCAGACGCCCAACGCCGCCAACGGCGAATCCAGCTGCAGGGCGATGGGAACGCTGATTCCCGATGCCAAGGCAGCTCCCGCGGACATGGTGATGGAATACAGGCTGGTGATGCCCGCCGTGCGCTGCGGGAAATACTTGCGGACAAACGACGGCATGGCCACATTGCACACAGCCAGCCCCGACATCGCCACGATAGTTCCCAGCAACAGCATGGACGTGGTGGGCGCCAAGCGGATCGACAGCCCCGCGGTAAGCAGCACCAGCGCCAGCATCATTGACCGTTCCAGCCCTAACCACCGCATCAGCCGGGTTGTCGCCAACCCGGCAAAGGCGAAACACAGAACGGGAATCGTCGGCAGGAGCGCCGCCACCACGGGACCGTAGCCCAGCAGTTCCTGCAAGGCAGGAAACAGCGCCGCAGCGCTGGCCACGGCGACGCGGAGATTCAAACCCAGGAGAACGACAGCTGCCAGGGCCAGCGCCATGGTGACCCTGCGGTATCCGCGGTGAGCGGCCGGCGGGGCCGGATCCGCTGCTGCGGGAGATGGAGCTGGGAGGGAATCTACCTGTTCGGTCATTTTTCAAACGTTAGACGTCTGACGTTTTGCCGGTCAAGCTGACGCCAGCTGCGGCGCCGCGCAGAGCCCCTCGCGGCTCGACTGGCAGCCTCACCCGCTGGCGGGCATCCGGGCCCCGCCGACGTGCCATGGATACCAGCACCGCCGCTCCAATCCGAGAAGGGACCCAGCCGCGGAGGGCCGGACGGAGTATCTGCTCAGCCGCTGCGCGGCTATGGGTCAATGGCCTGCAGCCAGTTCCAGCGCCGCATCGCCAAGGTCCACAGCTTTGAGCCCCGGCCAACCGTGCAGCATGCCCAGCCACTCCCCCGGAATCGCGCGGGCGCCGCAGGCGGCCCCGACCAGCGATCCGGCGATGGCCGCCACGGTGTCGGTATCCACCCCGCCGCGCACCGCGGCTTCCAGCGCTTCGACCAGCACCCGCCGGTCCAGCGGAGCCTGCCCGGTGCCGTGGCCGGTGGCGGCGCTGATGGCGCTCCACGCACCCTGGAAGGCTTCAACCACCCACCCGTTGTTGCTGAAGTCCTTCGGCGCTCCGGCTTCGGCGGCGCTGATGCGCTGTTCCCAGAGTCCTGCGCGGGCCGGTTCCAGCAGGTGCAGCCCGCAGCGCAGGTCCAGCTGCCCGGTGAGCACCGCATGGCGGATGGCCGCAGTCCACAGCCCGCAGGCTTCTGCAGCCTCCGGGTCGAAGTGCGTCAGGGCGCTGAGCTTTGCGGCGGCCGCGAAGGCTTCCTCGACCGGACGGTGCAGGTACGCCAGAGCGACCGGTGCGGTGCGCATCAGGCTCCCGTTGCCGCCCGAGCGGCCCGTTCGCTGGTGCGCGTCCTCCGCAGCCTGGATGGCATCCGCGGCCACCGGCAGCTCCCGCCCGCCGCGCCGCGCGAGGGATTCCGCCGCCCGCAACACCGCGCTGGTCTGCACACCGACATCCGGTGCGCCCTTGGCCCAGTCGACCCACCCCCGCACCATCTGCGTGCAGGCTTCCTCCGACGCCGTCCCGCCGGAGGCCGCCAGCGCCTGCGCCATGACAATCGCCATGGAGGTGTCATCGGTCCATTCGCCGGGTGCGAAGTCCCCCAGGCCGCCGCCGATCATGCCGACCGGTTCGCCGGCTTCCATGGCCGGTTTGAATTCGTAGCCGGCGCCCAGCGCGTCGCCCGCGGCCAGCCCCAGCAGCACCCCGCGTACGCGGTTGTCGCGGTCGGTTTCATTCTTCATGCATTCCCCTTGTCGTCAGGCGTTCCCCGGCCCGTGGGCCTGTTGCCAATCTATCGAACGGCTGCGACAGTTCGGTCCCGCTGCTCAGGTCCCCACGGCGTACCGGCGCTCTGGCCGGCCGACCCCGCCGTACTTCAGGCTGACCTGCGCGATCCCCTCTTCTGCGAGGTATTCGAGATACCGGCGAGCGCTCACCCGCGAGGTGCCGAGCTTTTCCGCGGTTTCGCTGGCCGAAATCGCGCCCGCGGATTCCCGCAGGATCCGCTCGACAAGTCCCATGGTTTCAACGCTGCAGCCCTTGGGCAGTGGCTTGCGGCTCTGCCCGCCCAGCCCGAAGAGCCGGTTGACGTCCTCTTGGTCCAGCGGCTGGTCGGGCGCGCGCAGCGAACGGTAGGTCTTCCGGTAGTGCTCCAGGCGGTCGTGCAGGTCCTCGCGGGAGAACGGCTTCATCAGGTAGTGGACTATTCCACCGCGCAGGGCCCGGCGCACGGTCTCCATTTCGCGGGCGGCGCTGATCACGATCACGTCCAGCTCCGGCTTGACCTCGCGCAGGTGCTGGAGCAGGTCCAGGCCGTTCATGTCCGGCAGGTGGATGTCCAGCAGCACCAGGTCCGGCTGCAGCGTTTTCACCGCGCGCAGCGCTTCGACAGCGGTGTAGGCGACGCCCACCACCTCATAGCCGGGTTCGCTGTTCACGAATCCTGAATGGACCTTGGCGACCATGAAATCGTCATCGACCACCAGTACCTTGATCACGCGGTGTTCCTACTTTCTGAGTGTGGCGGTGAAACGGGCGCCGTCGTCGTTGACGGCCTGCACGTCACCGGAGCGCCTGCGACAGACCAGCCGGGCCAGCGCCAGCCCGAACCCCCGGCCTCCGGCGCTGGAACTGTCCTTGGTGGAGTACCCCTGGGTGAAGATCTCGGTGAGTTCAGCGGCGCTGATTCCCACCCCATTGTCCCTGACGACGACGGTGACCTGCCCGCCGGTCTCCGCTACCGAAACATGGATGGCCGGATCCCGGGTTGCGGCGACCGCGTCCATGGCGTTGTCCAGCAGGTTCCCGATGACGGTGGCCAGGTCCCGGGCCAGCTCGTCGTCGCAGCGTTCAAGCCGCGACGCCTCGCCCAGCTGAACCTTGATCCCCTTTTCGGTGGCCACGCTGGTCTTGGCGATCAGCAGCGCGGCGATCGTCGGGTCCGCGATGCGGGCGGCGATGTCCTCGAAGAGGCGGCTGCGGCTGAAGCTCACCCCGTCGATGAAGTTCACGACCTCCGCGTACTCCTGCAGCTGCACCAGCCCGGAAATGGTGTGCAGCTGGTTGGCGAATTCGTGGGTCTGCGCGCGCAGCATGTCGGTGGCGGCCTTGGTGTCCCCGAGCTCCTGTTCCAGCAGCGTGAGGTCGGTCCGGTCGCGCAGGGTGGTCACCGACCCCAGGTCCTGTCCGGAGGAGGAGACCAGCATGCGGTTAAACACGATGACTTTCTCTCCCACCAGCATCTGCCGGTCCGGGATCGGCTGTTCGGTCATCAGCGCCTGGCTCACCGCCCGCGGCACGTCCAGTTCCTCCAGCGTCCGGCCCACGCACCGTGCCGGCAGTTCGAGCAGGTGTCGCGCCTCGTCGTTGACCAGGGTGATCCGCCGGTCCGAGCCGATGGACACCACGCCCTCGCGCACCCCGTGCAGCAGCGCTTCGCGGTATTCGACGAGCCCGGCGATCTCCGCCGGTTCCATGCCCAGGGTCTGTTTCTTCACCCGGCGCGAGAGCAGCACCGACCCGACGCCGCCCAGCAGCACCGAGACCAGCAGCACCGCCGCGGTGGTCGGGGCGACCTCGCTGAAGATCTCCTCGGTGCTCGGATAGTTCTGCCCGACGCTCACGAATCCCACCATTTCGCTGTCCAGGTCGTAGACCGGGACCTGGGCGACGAGCACCCGGTTCCCGCCGCGCTTCAGGTCACCGGTCCAGGCCCGCCCGGCGAGCACGGTGCTTTCCGGCGGGATGGCCTTCGTGCCGATCTCGTCGGGTCGGCTGGAGGTGAGGACGACCCCGTCGCTGCCGGAGATGCTGACGAAACGCAGCCCGGAGACGCTGCGCACGGTTTCGGCCATGGCAGGCAGCGCGGCACCCTGCCGCGGCTCGGCGTCCGGGAGCAGCGTGCGCAGCAGCGGGTTGGCCGCCAGCGATTCGGCCGCGGACAGGCTGCGCCGGCCTTCGGACTCCTCGAAGCTGGCGATGGCCTGCCCGACGGTCAAGGCAACCACCCCGACCAACACCACGCAGATCAGCAACAGCTGCAGGATCAGGTATTGGCCGGCCAGGGTGAACTTGAATCTGGGCCCTGCTGCAACAGGGGCACCGGCAGCTGGCATCAGCACTCCTTCGGGCTGCGAATCCCTCCCCGCGCCGGCGGCACGGCCGGGGCAGGATCGGGTAGATTTTTTGTGACTTCACTACCCCATCATGTTCGAGACCTGAATCACAGGCTGACGCCCGGTTACACAATGAACATTATCTACTTTGTGTACGCAAGAGTGAGCCGCGTCACCGCCGCGCATAGCGTGGAGGAATTCCACTCACCCACCGATTCGATGAGGAATCACCATGCGAACATTCAAGACCCTGCGCCTGGCCGCCGTCGCCGCCGGCCTAGCCCTGGCCGCCACCGGCTGCGGAGTGACCAGCTCCGGCACCGACTCCAGCGAAGCACCGGCCGCGTCCGGCCCGGTCGAGGGCCTGCGGATCCTGGTGCCCAACACCCCCGGCGGCGGCTATGACACCACCGCCCGCGTGGCCGCCAAGGTCATGGAGGAAACCGACATCGCAGCCAACCCCGAGGTCTTCAACCTCGCCGGGGCCGGCGGCACCGTGGGCCTGGCCCGCATCGTCAACGAGTCCGGCAACGGCGATCTGGCCATGCTCATGGGCCTGGGCGTGGTCGGCGCCAGCTACACCAACGACACCGACGCGAAGCTGACCGATACCACCCCGATCGCCAAGCTCATCGAGGAGCCCGGCGCGATCATGGTCTCCAAGGACTCCGAGTTCAAGACCATCGACGACCTGGTCGAGGCCTGGAAGAAGGACCCGGGAAGCATCAGCGTCGGCGGCGGGTCCTCCCCCGGCGGCCCGGACCACCTGCTGCCGATGCAGCTGGCCCAGACCGTGGGCATCGATCCGACCAAGGTGAACTTCGTGTCCTACGACGGCGGCGGCGACCTGCTGCCGGCGATCCTGGGCAACAAGGTGGACGTGGCCGCCTCGGGCGCGGGCGAGTACATGCAGCAGATCGAGAAGGGCGAGATCCGAGTGCTGGCCACCAGCGGCGAGGAACGCCTGGAGAACGTCGATGCCCCGACCTTCATCGAGTCCGGCATCGATTTGAACTTCACCAACTGGCGCGGCGTGGTCGCTCCGCCGGAGATCTCCGAAGCCGACAAGGAAAAGTGGATCACCGCACTGACCACCATGCACGAGTCCGACGCCTGGAAGCAGGCGCTGGAGACCAACGGCTGGACCGACGCATTCATCACCGGCGATGAGTTCTCCACCTTCCTCACCGAGCAGGACCAGCGTGTTGCCGACGTGCTGAAGGCCCTGGGGCTGGCGTGAGCCAGGTAGCCACGCCGGCGAAGAAACGCGTCGAACTGCTGTTCGCCGCGTTTCTTTTCCTGATCGGCGTCCTGGTGCTCGTTGACGCGTCGCAGATCCATGTGACGTACTCCCAGGCCGACCCGGTGGGACCCAAAACGGTCCCCTACCTGGTCGCCGGGCTGCTGATGGCCTCGGCCGTCGCCCTGGGCGTGACGGTGCTGCGCGGCCATCTGGCCGAAGGCGACGAAGGCGAGGACATCGACCTGAGCCAGCCGACGGACTGGAAGACGCTGCTGCCGCTGGTCGGCGTGTTCGTGCTGAACATCGTGCTGATCAACTGGGCCGGTTGGGTCATCTCCGGCACGCTGCTGTTCTTCGGATCGGTGATCGCCCTGGGCGGCCGCCGCTACGTGCTGACCTTCATCATCTCCCTGCTGCTGGCCGCGGGCTCCTTCTACGGCTTCTACCTGGGCCTGGGCATCAAGCTGCCGGCCGGAATCCTTCAGGGGGTGCTGTAGATGGATACCCTGAATCTGCTGATGGAGGGCTTCGCCTCCGCGCTGACCCCGATCAACCTGCTGTTCGCCTTCCTGGGTGTGCTGCTGGGCACTGCCGTGGGTGTGCTGCCGGGCATCGGCCCGGCCATGGCCATCGCGCTGCTGCTGCCGGCCACCTACGGCATGCAGACCGACGCGGCGCTGATCATGTTCGCCGGCATCTACTACGGCGGCATGTACGGCGGGTCGACCACCTCGATCCTGTTGAACACCCCCGGGGAATCCGCCACGGTGATCACCGCGATCGAAGGGCACAAGATGGCCAAGGCCGGGCGCGCCGCGCAGGCACTGGCCACCGCCGCCATCGGCTCCTTCATCGCCGGCACCATCGGCACCGCGCTGCTGGTCGCCTTCGCACCAATCGTGGCGGACTTCGCGGTCAGCATGGGCGCCCCGAGCTACATGGCGATCATGCTGCTGGCGCTGATCACCGTCACCGCGGTGCTCGGCTCCTCGAAGATCCGCGGGTTCGCCGCTCTGGGCCTGGGCTTGGCCATCGGCCTGGTCGGCATGGACCCGGTCTCCGGCCAGAACCGGCTGGTCTTCGGCTTCGCGCCGCTGGCCGACGGGCTGGACATCGTGGTGGTGGCCGTGGCGATCTTCGCGATCGGCGAGGCGCTGTGGATCGCCGCGCACCTGCGCCGCACCCCGGTGAAAACCATCCCGGTCGGCACCCCGTGGATGGGCAAGGAGGACTGGAAGCGTTCCTGGAAACCGTGGCTGCGCGGCACCGCGTACGGCTTCCCGTTCGGCGCGCTGCCGGCCGGCGGCGCCGAGGTCCCCACCTTCCTGTCCTATGTCACCGAGAAGAAGCTGAGCAAGCACCCGGAGGAATTCGGGCACGGCGCCATCGAGGGCGTCGCCGGCCCGGAAGCGGCGAACAACGCCTCGGCCGCCGGCACGCTGACCCCGATGCTCACCTTGGGCCTGCCGACCAACGCCACCGCCGCGGTCATGCTCGCCTTCCTGGTGCAGAAGGGCATCCAGCCCGGCCCGTTCCTGTTCGACAACGAGCCGGATTTGCTGTGGACCATGATCGCCAGCCTGTTCATCGGCAACGCCCTGCTGCTGCTGATCAACCTGCCGCTGGCGCCCATGTGGGCCAAGCTGCTGAAGATCCCGCGCCCGTACCTGTATTCCGGGATCCTGTTCTTCGCCACGCTCGGCGCCTTCGCCGTCAACCTACAGGCCACCGACCTGGTGCTGCTGCTGGTCATCGGCGCGCTGGGCTTCGCGATGCGGCGTTTCGGGCTGCCGGTGCTGCCGCTGATCCTGGGTGTGATCATCGGTCCGCGCGCCGAGAAGCAGCTGCGCCAGACCCTGCAGCTGTCCAGCGGCGAGGTCTCCGGGCTGTTCAGCGAACCGCTGGCCGTGGCGATCTACGTGATCATCGCGCTGGTGCTGCTCTTCCCGCTGATCCTCAAGCTGGTGCGCCGGCTGCGCGGCGGCTCGGCGTCAGCGCTGGCCGCATCCGCCGCCGGACCGGTGGACGGACCCGGCGCCCAGGCCTCCGTCGAGGAGCCGGGGGCCGAGGCCCAGGCCGGCCCCGACCGCGCGGTGCACACCGTGCCGCTCTCGGAGCCGCAGGACGAGGACCGAGGGAAGGACCGCTCATGAGCATCGTGGTGGGATACCTCCCCAATGCGGAGGGCGAGGCGGCCCTGGACCGGGCCGTCGATGAAGCCCTCCGGCGCGGCACCCGGCTGGTGGTGGTCAACACCTCCAAGGGAGACGCCCCCGTCGACGACCGGTTGATCGACGCCCGGCAGCACCACGCGCTGGAGCGGCGGCTGGCCGAGGCCGGCGTGGATTTCTGGATCGAGCGCTCCGCACGGGGCGGCGACGCCGCGGACGAGATCCTTGCGGCGGCCGCGGCCCAGGAAGCGGAGCTGATTGTCATCGGGCTGCGCAAGCGGACCGCGGTGGGCAAGTTCCTCATGGGAAGCACCGCCCAGCGGGTCATCCTGCAGGCCGGCTGCCCGGTCTTGTCCCTCAAGGCACCCGGCCGGCCGTAAGTGCAGCCTGGCGAGGGCCGCGGATCCCCTGGCGGGGCCGCGGCCCTCATCGGGTTGCGGGGAACATCCGGCCGGCTATTCCTGGAGCAGGTAGCGCGACAGTTCGGCCAGCCGTTGCGGGAGGTGCGCTTCCATCCCCGCCGCGCGCATCCGGAATTCCAGCAGCCGTTCGATGAGGTACCAGAACTGCAGGGCGGGCAGGCGGGACTGGTCGTTGACCGGTCCACCCTGGTTCGGATCCCAGTAGCCGAACATCTCCAGCAGCTCGGACTTGTCCATGAACAGCTCGGGGTGCCGCGAGTACTTCTGCATCCGGTCCGGGATGAAGCCGCCGGCGCGGATCATCCACCCGGCGAACGTCGAATCGCTCTCGATGTCCCGGCCCTTCGGACCTTCTCCCTTGGGCAAGGCCAGCCGTTGGGCCACATGGCAGGCCAGCGCCGCCGGATCGTCCATGAGCTTGCGGCCGCGCTGGGTCGCGGCGAGCACCCCCTTGGCCTTGCGCAGCAGTCCCATCTGCTGGGCCGCTTCGCGCAGCCGGATCACCGCAGGCATGTTGTTCTCGCGCTGGGTGGCCCCGCGTTCGTAGTCGATGCCCGCCAGCTGCGCGCGGCCCAGCAGCTCGCCGACGACCTTCGGCGGCAGCCAGCCGGCGGCGGTGAGCTTCACCGGCTCGCTGCACAGCTCGATCAGCACCGCGAAGGGGCGGAGCAGCTCCACGAACCACGGCGGCACGGCGCCGCCTGCCGGGTCCAGGCCCAAGCCTATCTGCGCGGCAGGCACGGACAGCGCCCTGCGCAGCTCCGGTTCCATCGTTTCGAACCAGCGGCCCAAGCCGTTGCCGCCGGTGAATTGCGCGGCAAGCATGTCCAGGCGCAGGTTGGCCACCTCCCTGCGGAACTCGGCGGGCTCCAACGGATTCCAGCGTCCCCCGCGCCAGTGCATCCAGTCCACGATGTGCTGGGCATCGAGGAAATCCGGGGCCGGGGCACCGCGGAAGATCGAGAGCTTCTCCTGCCAGCCGTGGATCCCGCCGCTGTCCTCCAGCGGGGCGCGCAGCTGCCCGTCCATGACGCGGTAGGGAGCCTCGTCCCGGGCCTTGGCCCGCTGCGACTCGACGGTGATCTTGTGCATCCAGCAATCGCCGAAGTCGTATTCGAAGTACAGTTCGCCGTCCGCTGCGTTCAGCGCCTGGCCCAGCGTCGTGGTCTCCTGCGGTTCGCCGATCCCGATCTCCCACCGGCTGCGCTCTTCGTACCAGGTGATGGGGTCCGCGGCGCCCCGGAGCTCATACGGTGGGGCGCTGTGGAAGGCCTGCAGGTGCGCGTGCTCCCATCCCATCGCGCATTGCAGCGCCAGCCCTGCCTCGTCGAGCATGATGCCGTCATCGATTTCCAGGGTGCGCCAGATGGCCGGTTCGGAGCCTTCCAGCACGATGCGCAGTGTGAGCATTCGACGCAGTGGTATCACGGGTTGCATGGCCACGAGTTTATCGGGGCCCGCAGCCACCGCACGGATCCCGCTCCGGGGCGGGTCCCGAAACCGGTTCCAGGCCGAGCATGGAATCCCCGAGGCCTCCGGGAGGCCCGGATCACCACCCATACTCATGGCTGATTATCAGGACCTGCACAGCAACGCAGGGGTTTTTTCGGGCTATTGGCTGAAATTGCGCAGGAAATAGGGTGAACCGCACCCGAGGGAATACCGTTAGAGGAGGAAACCCGCTCGTTGGCTCCCCGACGGGCCCACCGAGCACCCGGCGCCGTGGCCCCGTTTGGCACGCCTGTCCCCCTGTAAAGGCTTAATTTTGAACGGCAATGCAACCTTCAGACACAACAATGTAGCCCTCCTCTCGGTGAACAGCGTGCTGGCCGATCAGGTGCTCAGCTCGGCCGAATTCGACGAGCGGCTGGCCCCGAGTCTGAAGCGGCTGCGCCTGTCCAAGAAACTGCTCGAACGCGTTTCCGGCGTCGCCGAACGCCGCTGGTGGTCCGAGGGAACCACCTTCGACGACGCGGCGGTGAAGGCCGGCAAGCAGGCGCTGGAGGCCTCCGGCATCGAGCCAGGGCAGATCGGGTTGCTGATCAACACCTCGGTGACCCGCCGCAACCTGGAGCCCTCGGTGGCGTCCAAGATCCACCACGGCCTGGGACTGCCCTCCTCCGCGATGAACTTCGATATCGCCAACGCCTGCCTGGGCTTCGTCAACGGCATGACCCTGGCCGCGAACATGATCGATTCCGGGCAGATCAGCTACGCGTTGATCGTCGCCGGCGAGGACGCCCAGCCCACCCAGGAAGTCACCTTCCAGCGGCTGAACGACCCGAATTCCACCCGCGAGGACTACCTGCGCCAGTTCGCCACCCTCACCCTGGGCTCCGGCGCGGCTGCCGCGGTCATCGGCCCTGCCGATGCGCACCCGGGCAAGCCGAAGATCCTGGGCGGGGTCTCCCGCGCCGGCACCGCGCACCACGAGTTGTGCGTGGGCGGGCCGGCCGGCATGTACACCGACAGCAAGGGCCTGCTGGACAACGGGCTTGAACTGGTGGTCGACGCCTGGGACGAGGCGCACGCCGCCGGGTGGAACTGGACGTCCATGGACCGCTACGTCACCCACCAGGTCTCCAAGTCCTACACCAACGCCATCATCAAGGCCGTGGGACTGGTCCGGGACCGGGTTCCGGTCACCTTCCCCAAGTGGGGCAACGTGGGGCCGGCCTCGTTGCCGATGACGCTGTGGCAGGAAGCCAAGACCCTGAAGCCCGGGGACCGGGTGCTGTGCATGGGCGTGGGCTCCGGGCTGAACACCGCGATGATGGAGCTGGCCTGGTGACCGGCCCGTTCCCCGGCGTCGCCGAACAGCATTCCCGCCATCTGACCATCCCGTCCACCTCCCTGGTCGACGTTCCGGGCACCAGCCACCGCTGGCACCTGCTGGACAACGGCGCCGAGCTTGAGGCCGCCGGCATCACCCCGGCCGGGACCCTGCTGTGCGTGCACGGCAACCCCACCTGGTCCTATCTCTGGCGGTCCTTGTTCTCCCACGTCTCCCAGCACGCCCTGCCCTGGCGCATCATCGCGGTCGACCAGCTGGACATGGGCTTCTCCGAACGCACCGGCGTCTTCCGCCGGCTGGCCGACCGGGTCAACGACCTGGGCGACCTGACCGACGCGCTGGGCCTGGACGGCCCGGTCACCACCGTGGGGCATGACTGGGGCGGGATCATCTCGCTGGGCTGGGCCGCTGCCCACCGCGAGCAGCTGGCCGGCGTGGTGCTGACCAACACCGCGGTGCACCCGGCGGGATTCGAGCTGCCCGCCGCCCTGCAGCTGGCCTCCCACCCAGCGGTGCACGGCTGGGGAACCACCAGCACCGACGCGTTCCTGCGCGTCACCCATTCGCTGGCCACCCCGGCGCTGGCCCCGGAGATCCGCGAGGCCTACATGGCCCCTTATACCACCGCCGCGCAGCGCACCGGGGTGGGCAACTTCGTGGCCGACATCCCCTTCGCCGCCGACCACCCCAGCCGCCCGGCCCTTGATTCCATCTCCGCGGCCGTCCGCGAGCTGACAGTGCCGGCCCTGCTGCTCTGGGGTCCGAAGGACCCGGTGTTCTCCGACCGCTATCTGCGCGATCTGATGGACCGCCTGCCCCAGGCCAAGGTGCACCGCTTCGAGGGCGCCGGGCACCTGGTGGCCGAGGACCGCGACATCGCCACCCCGATCTTCCAGTGGCTGGCCGCCGGTGCCGGCGAATCCGCGCGGGCGGCAAGCCTGCAGGACTACCGCCCGATGCTCGCGCAGCTCGATGAGCGCACCGCGGACCACAGCGCCGCCGTGGTGGACGTCAACCCGCCGCGTTCGCTGTCCTGGGCGCAGCTCGGGCAGCGCGTGAACGACCTGGCCAGGGGCCTGGAGCAGATCGGCGTGCGCCCCGGCTCGCGCGTGAACCTGCTGGTCCCGCCGGGCATCGAACTGACCACGCTGATCTACGCCTGCCTGCGCCTGGGCGCGGTGATCGTGGTGGCCGACGCCGGGCTGGGCACCAAGGGGCTGGGCCGCGCCATCAAGGGCGCCGGGCCGCAGTTCCTGATCGGCATCCAGCGCGCGCTCATCGGAGCCAAGGCGCTGAACTGGCCGGGTACGCGCATCGCCGCCACCCAGCTGCCGCCGGTCCTTGCCAAGGTGCTGGGCATCGAGCACACGGTGCCCGAGCTGCTGGAGGCCGGCGCCGCCGGTGCGCCGGCGGCCGCGGACTTCACCCCGGCGGACCCGGACGCGGATGCGGCGGTGCTCTTCACCTCCGGCTCCACCGGCCCGGCCAAGGGCGTGGTGTACACCCACCGCCAGCTCGCCGCCATGCGCGATACCCTAGCCGCCACCTACGGCCTGGAGCCCGGTTCCGCCCTGGTGGCCGGCTTCGCCCCCTTCGCGCTGCTGGGCCCGGCCCTGGGCGTCACCTCGGTGACCCCGGACATGGACGTCACCTCCCCGAAAACGCTGACCGCCGCGGCGCTGGCCGATGCTGCCGCCGCGGTGGACGCCACCGTGGTCTTCGCTTCCCCGGCCGCGCTGGCCAATGTGCTGGAAACCCGGGACCAGCTGACCGGGGCGCAGCGCCGGGCGCTGCAGAAGGTGTCCCTGCTGCTTTCGGCCGGGGCCCCGATCCCCGAGCCGCTGCTGGCCGAAGTCCAGCAGCTGGCCCCGAACGCCGCGGTGCACACCCCCTACGGCATGACCGAGGCGCTGCCGGTCACCGACATCGACCTGGCGGGCATCCGCGCAGCCGGGGCGGGCAACGGCGTCTGCGTGGGAACCCCGGTGGCCGGGGCCAGCGTAGCCGTCGCGGTGCTGGACGCCGACGGCGAGCCGGCCTGCGAGCCGTCCACCGAACCGGGTCTGACCGGCGAGATCCTGGTCCGCGCCCCGCACGTGAAGGACCGCTACGACCGGTTGTGGATCACCGAGCAGCACAGCACCTCCATCCCGGGGTGGCACCGCACCGGCGACGTGGGGCATCTCGACGCCCAGGGCCGCCTGTGGGTCGAAGGCCGCCTGGGCCATGTGCTGCGCACCGCCAGCGGACCGCTGACCCCGGTGGAAGCCGAGCACCTGGCGCAGTCGGTGCCCGGCGCCGGACGCGCGGCGCTGGTGCCGGTCGGCCCGGCCGGGGCGCAGCGTGCGGTGCTCGTGATGGAAACCGTGCCGCCGGCCCGCAAACCGGGTCCGGCCAACCCCGAGTTCTCCGGGCGGGTCCGCGCCGCGGTGGCCGCGGCGGGCATCGAGGCCTGTGCCGTGCTGGTGGTCCCCGAGCTTCCCACGGACATCCGCCACAATTCGAAGATCGACCGCGCGCACCTGGCCGGCTGGGCCGCCGCGACGCTGGCCGGAGGAAGGATCCGCAAGCCGTGAATCCAGTGAATCGCCCCGCCCCTGCACGCCGGGTGCTGGTTACCGGCGCCAGCGGCATGCTCGGCGGCGCCGTCGCGCAGCTGCTGCGCGAACAGGGCCACCACGTCCGCACCTTCCAGCGCCGCGCCTCCCAGGGCGCCACCGACGAGGTGCTCGGTTCGCTGACCGACCCGGGGCAGCTCGCCCGGGCGGTGGACTCCATGGACGCCGTCATCCACCTGGCCGCCAAGGTCTCCTTCACCGGCCGCTGGGAGGACTTCGTCGCCACGAACATCGAGGGGACCAAGCACCTGCTGGATGCCGCCGAGGCCGCCGGAGCCAGGGACTTCGTGTTCGTCTCCTCCCCGTCCGTCGCCCACTTCGGCGAGCCATTGGCCGGGGCCGACGCCGGGACGGCCGACCCGCCCAAGGCCCGCGGCAGCTATGCCCGGTCCAAGGCCGCTGCGGAGCTCGACGCGCTCTCGCGCAACAGCCAGGAGTTCCGGGTCGCCGCGATCCGCCCCCACGTGGTGTGGGGACCGGGCGATACGCAACTGGTCGAGCGGGTCCTGGAGCGGGCCAGGAGCGGCCGGCTGCCGTTGCTGGACCAGGGGGCGGCGTTGATCGACACCACCTACATCGACAACGCGGCCGCCGCCATTGTCCGCGGGCTGGAGCGCATGGAGCAGGCGCAGGGACTTGCGCTGGTCGTCACCAACGGCGAGCCGCGCCAGGTCGGCGAGCTCATCGCCGGCATCTGCCGCGCCGGAGGCGCGCCATCCCCGAAGTTCAGCGTGCCTGGCTGGCTGGCCCGGGGCGCCGGCGCGGTCATCGAACGCGCCTGGCTTGCCGCCGGGGCGCGCAACCTGGTCCATGACGAGCCGCCGATGACGCGGTTCCTGGCCGAGCAGCTGTCCACCGCGCACTGGTTCGACCAGCGCGAAACCCGCCGGGTGCTGGATTGGCAGCCCGAGGTCACGATCGATCGCGGACTGGAAAAGCTGGCGGCGCACTACGGCGGGAAAGCCCCGCTGCCGGCCCGCTGATTCGCTGGCCCTGCCCCGTTCCCGAGGCAGGGCCCGTTGTGTGAAACCGCTGAGTTCCGCCCAGGGAATATTACCCATTGGTAAAGCGTTTAGGCACTTTCACTAGGCTTTTTTCATTGTGACCGGGCCAAAGGTGGTGTCCCTCTCACTTCCCCGGGTTTCTGCTCTTTCCCTCGAGGCGCCACGTATGGTGGTGTGGAGAATCCCACCAACCAGGAGAAGCGAAAAACATGAGTGCCGTCATCACCCGGGCCGAAGCACGACCCAAGTACAGAGTCAGCATGGTCGAACTGCTGATCCTTGCTGTGGGCGCGACAACCGTGAACTCCGCGCTGTACTTCACCGGCATGGCCGCCGGGGCCTCTTTCGATGTCACCGGGGCGCCGATGGACGAAATCACCTACACCCTGGTGGGCGTGGCAAGTTTCGTGCCGCTCCTGCTGATGGGCACCATCGCGCTGTACCTGGGCTGGCTCAAGCCGTCCATCCTCCCGGCAGTCCGCTGGATCGGCGTCATCGTGGCCCTGGGCTCCATCGCCAGCTCCTACATCGCGACCGACAGCTTTGCCGCTGGCACCTGGCTCGGCCTGATGCACGTCGTCAGCGCCATCGCCTGGTTCGTTGCCGTGGGACGCAAGTCCGCGCACTAGCCCACGAGGTTTCCACGCCGCGCCGCCCCCTCGGGGTGGCGCGGCTTGCGCGTTAATCCGTCCAGCATGCCGGCCTTGCGCCCACGACGACGCCCGCCATCCATCGGGCGGCGTAGTGTGGTTCACTGTATTCAACAAGGGCGGCGATCACCCGCCGCAGTGCGTTGGCTTGCACAACCGTTGGCAGAGCTTCTGGACGTCGGGAGGCATGATGGGACTGTGGGACGGGACGGACGTTCCTACACGTGAACAATTCGACTACTGGCAGGATGTCATTTGCCGCGAGTTCGTGCCCTTGTCGGCCGTCAAGACCGGCGAGATCACGGGCTTCGCTTCGAAGGTCGAAACCTCCGCGCTCGGTTCGCTCAACCGCGCCAGCATCATGTCCAAGGCGCAGATCACCCGGCGCAGTTCCCGGGAAATCGCGGTTTCGGATCAGGCGTATTTCTTCGTGAACCTGCAGCTTGCCGGGCAATGCCTGGCCCGTGTCGGGGGAACCTGCTCCGTGGTTGCTCCGGGGGATTTCATGGTTGTCGACACCACCGAGCCCTATGAATTCGAGTTCAAGGGCGATTGGAGGATGCTCTCCTTCCGCGTGCAGCATGCCAGCCTCGCCCATCGGCTGGCGGCTTTCCGCTCCCGGCTGGGCACTTCGATCGGCTCAACCGGCGCCGGTGCGGCGGTGACCAGCCTGATGACCAGCTTGAGCTCCCTGCCTGACGACCTCCCGCCGGCTTCTGCAGAAGCCTTGGTCCAGGCGTTCGAGTCCGCGGTCATCGGAACCCTGGCGGCGGCTCCCGGCCCGGCCGGCGACGCCATCGGCACGACCCCCCTGCGGGCCGCCGTCATGGAATTCGTGAAGCGGAACTACGGGGATCCGGGCCTGGGTGTTGACCTCGTCAGCCGCGTATTCTCGATTTCCCCGCGCACCCTGCACACTCTTTTCGAGGGCACCGGCACCTCCTTCGCGAAGCTGGTCAGGCAGCTTCGGCTCCAGCACGCGTTCGACGTGCTCTCGGATCCCTCCTGCTCGCTGTCCGTGACCGAGCTGGCCCGGATCTGCGGATTCTACGACCCCAGTTCCTTCTCCAGGGCGTTTCGGCGGCACTTCGATGTGAGTCCCCTTGAGCTGCGCCGCGCCCGCGCTGCGCAAACTGCATAGGACCGCCGCACGAACTGCATAGCTATTGCACGGAAAAAGCAGTGATATGGATCTCAAGACCAGTTCGCTCGGGCCACCAGCGCCCAGGAAATTTGAGAGAGATCATCATGACCGTTTCATTTTCGCTCACCGCAGACCAGGAACAGCTGAAGCAGCAGGCCCGCAGCTTCGCCCGCGAGCAGCTGCGGCCGCTCATGACCGCCGTCGGCCAAAGTGCGGACCCGCTGCAGCGTGCGCTGCTGCTGCGCCCGGTGATGGAACAGGCAGTGCAGGCCGGCTTCCTGAAGTCCCTGATCCCGGTCCCCTTCGGCGGCCTGGCCAGCAGCGGCGTGGACGCAGCGATCTTCATTGAGGAACTGGCTTCCGACAGCCCGGACTTCGTGATCTCGATGGCCGGACCGCTGATCGCCCTGGCGCCGGTTTACGAAGTGGGAACCCCCGAGCAGATTGCCCGCTTCGTCGCGCCGTTCCTGGCCGATCACGGGGCACCCGTAGCGGCCATGGCCTACAGCGAGCCCGGCGGCAGCGCGAACTTCGATGCCGAGGCGCCGGCCGAGGGCGTGCGGACGCGCGCGGTCCTGGACGGCGATGAATGGGTGATCAACGGATCCAAGGCCTGGGCCTCGCACCTGGGCGGATGGGACGGCGAGGGGCCTGACCTGATGACCATCGTCTGCCGGACGGACAAGGGCGTATCGCTCATCGTTGCCGAACGCGAACAGCTTCGCGGGCATATCGACGTGGACGAGTACTACGATCTTCCCGGCCTGCGCGGCTGCCTCACCACACGGGTTACGCTGCGGGATGTGCGGGTCCCCAAGGACCACCTGCTGGGGGACGAAGGAGACGGAGTCCGGCTGACGCGCAATGCGTTCCAGGCCAGCGGGGCCTCCATCGGGACCTTTTCGGTGGCGGCCATGCGCCAGGCCTTCGACATCGCCCTGCGTTTCGCCCACGGCGAGAAGCGCGGCGGCCTGGTCCCCGTCATCGAGCACCAGGCGGTCGCCGATATCCTCGCCGACGCCAAGGGAAAAATCGAAGCGGTGCGCCTGCTGTCGTGGTCGGCGCTGGATGCGGTGTTCTCCGGGCGGCCCGGCGCCCCCGAACTGGCGCTGCTCGCGAAGATCTTCGGCTCCGAAACCGGGGTCGAGGTGATCAACGCGCTCATCAAGGCCGTCGGAGTCACCGCCTACGACCGCAATTTCCCCATGCTCCGCCACCTGATGGACGTCCTGGCCTACCCGATCATCGAAGGCGGCAATATCGGCGTACGCCGCCGCCAGCTCCAGGCGATGATGAGCGACCCGGCCTACGAACCGCTGGCCGCGTCGGGCCTGGCTTAGCCGATCCGAGGACTGCAATTTCCGCATTTCCCTGCTGCCGGGCCGTCACCGGCACTGGCTACCCGTAGATATGGATGCTTCCACCGTATCCGGCGGGAAGTCCGCGCCCGGAAACCCACCCGGCCAGGACCTCGTAGACCTGGGCCAGTGTCAGCGACTGCGGTCCGTAGCGCTCCACGTCGTCATCCGGATGGCTGGACATCTGGTCCGCATCCGGACCATAGGCGATGCGCATGTTGTAGGCCCGGCCGTCGACCACTGCCAGTTCCAGCATGAAATTGCCGTCGTCCAGGCGTGCGCCCTGCGCATATTTGTTGATCGGTTCCTCCCCCTGGAAAGTGAAGGTTTGTCCCGGCTCCGTCAGCGAGTGCAGCACCTCGGCAATCTGCGGGATCGATTCGAGCTCTTCCCACACGGGCGTTTCGCTGGTCGTCCAGAACATCTCTTCAACCGGCTCAGGATCCTCCAGCAGGAGGTTCAGCTCCTCCGCGGAATACCACTCGCGCAGGTGGTGCAGATCCAGCAGGCCCACGGCTTGTGAAGTATCAATCATGGGACCCAGCCTAGGAGGCGGCACCGACGGTTCGGCGCCGGGCGCGCACCGGCGGCCGCGGAACCGTTGGGGGCCGGTCCGGCGGCCGCCGATGAACTGAGCATCGGCGCTGGGAGTCAGCCGATGGTCGCGATCACCGTTTGCTGTTTGACGATGGCTCCCTCCTCCGCCAGGTGGGTCAGGGTCCCGGCTTCGGGGGCGGTGATCTCCATGTCCACCTTGTCCACGGCGACCTCCGCAAGCAGCTCGCCCCGGGCCACTGCGGCGCCGTCGGGGGCGAACCAGGTGGCGACGGTCCCTTCGGCTTCGGGGTTCTTCTCGGACAGGACCGGAAACAGGATCTCGGTCATCGTGCCACCGCCTTGAGCACCGCGGCCTTGATGCGCGCCGGCGTGGGCAGCGCCGCGTATTCCAGCGCACGGGCATAGGGTATCGGCACGTCCGGATTGGCAACCCTCTGGATTGGCACGGTCAGCAGGCCCGGGTCGTGCTCGACGATCCGGGCCGCGATCTCCCCGGAGAGCCCGAAGGACTGGTAGTCCTCGTCCACGATGACCAGGCGTCCGGTTTTGGCCACGGTGGCGAGTATCGCCTCGGTGTCCAGCGGGACCAGGCTGCGCAGGTCCAGCACTTCCACGTCGACTCCCTCGGCGGCCAGCTCCTCGGCCACATCCAGCGCATGGTGCACCGACAGCGTCACGATGCTCACGTCCCTGCCCTCGCGCGCCACGGCGGCCTTGCCGATCGGCACCACGTGTTCCCCTTCGGGCACCGGGCCGATGGAGCGGCGGTTCTTGGCCATCCACGGCAGTCCCTGCACCCCCTTGTGGAACATGAAGACCACCGGGTTGTCGTCACGGATGGCTGCGGTCATCAGCCCCGCCGCGTCCGCCGGGTTGCTGGGCACCACGACCTTCAGGCCCGGCAGGTGGGCGAAGGTCCCCCACAGGCACTGCGAATGCTGGGCGCCGTCCGAGTACCCGCCGCCGACCGCTGTGGTCAAGACCAGCGGCACCTTCACGTTGCCGCCGGATTCGTAGTGGATCTTGGCCATGTGGTTGTAGATCTGGTCCATGCAGACCCCGAAGAAGTCGACGAACATGAGCTCCACGATGGGCCTCATGCCCTCGGTGGCCGCGCCGATGGCCGCCCCGATGAAACCGGTTTCGGATATCGGCGTATCTATGACCCGCTGGGGGCCGAAGCGCTCCAGCAGCCCGGTGGTCGAGGAGAAGATGCCGCCGTAGGCGCCGACGTCTTCTCCCATGACGAACACGTCCTCGTCGCGTTCCATTTCCCTGGCGATGGCCTCCACCATGGCCTTGGCCGTGTTCAGCCGGCGGGTTGGCGCTGCATTGCTGTTCATGTTCCTGCTCCTCTAGGCCTGGGCGAAAACGTAGTTTCCGACGGTGGAAGGGTCCGGCTCGGGGCTGCTCTTGGCGAAGTCGATGGCCTGTTCGACCAGTTCGACCGCCCCACCGCGGATCCGCGCCACCTCCGCGTCATCCAGCACTCCGGCGGAGCGCAGATGCTGCTCGTATCCCGGGATGGGGTCGCGGCCGGGAACCTGTTCCAGATCGTCGCGGTACCCCTGGGCGTCGCCTTCGAAATGCCCCCAGAGGCGCAAGGTATGGACCTCGAGCAATGTCGGTCCACCGCCGTTGCGTGCCCGTTCGACAGCGGAACCGGCCGCTGCGTAGACCGCTTCGACGGCATTGTCCTCGACCCGCACCCCGGGGATCCCGTAGGCCTGCGCCCGTGTGGCGTTGGAGGGAACGGAGGTGGCAGCGGAGCGGGGAACCGAAATGCCCCAGTCATTGTCCTCGATGACGAACAGCACCGGAAGCTTCCAGACGGCGGCGAGGTTCAGGGCTTCATGGAAAGCCCCCTGGTTGGCCGCGCCCTCTCCGGCCACCGCGATGGCGACATTCCCCGTGCCGCGCCGGCTGAAGGCCAGCGCCTGCCCCACGGCCACCGGCAGTCCTTCGCCGACGATTCCCGAACAGGAGAACTTCGTCATGGGGTCGAACAGGTGCATGTGCCCGCCGCGTCCGCGGCCCAGGCCGTCCACGCGTCCGAAGATCTCCGCGGTCATGGCCTTCATGTCCACGCCGTGGGCCAACGCGAAGTGGTGCGGGCGGTGCGTGGCGGTGACGGAGTCGCCGGGAATCGAATGGGCGCAGACCCCCGCGGCTACGGGCTCCTGGCCGGCTGAAAGGTGCATCTCACCGGGGATCAGCCCGGCCCCGATGTCAAAGACGGGCTTCTTGTCCGCATGGTATTCGCGCAGGATCGCTTCTTCGTAGGCGCGAATCAGCACCATCTGCTGGTACAGGTCGCGTTGCACCGTTTGTTCCATCGTTCCTCCCGTTGCCTAGGAGTTCATGATGGGCCCAGTCGCTTCGGCGCTTCAAGGGCGGGGATTTCAGATAGTGATAAGCCCGTTGCTCATCGATGCCCCCAGACGGCGTGCAGCCCGTTGCAGGCTCTGCACGTCGGACTCCGCAACCGCTCGGCGCGAAGGCAGGGACACGGCAACCGCCCCGAGCAAATCCTCGCTGGGAATCGAGACCGCCAGGCAGGATACACCCAGCAGATATTCCTCTGCATCGCTCCAGACCGTGACGCCGCTGGCCAGGCTGCGGGCGAGGTCTGCCTTGCTCGTGATCGTGTGCGGGGTGAGATCGTACAGGTCATGCCTGCTGAGGTAGTCATCGCGTTGCGCTGGATCCATGCCGGCCAGGATTGCCTTGCCGAACGCCGTCGCATGGGCGGACTCGTGAACCCCCACCCACAGGTCTACACGCTGGGCCTCCGATTCCTCGGCAATCGCGACCAGGCGGATCTCCCCCTCCTCGAATGCCGCCAGATAGGTGGCGCCGCCCAATTCTTCGCTCAAGGAGCGCAGGACGGGCCGGACGCGCGCAAGGAGCTCCTGCCGCGCTGGCCGGGTTCTGGCTACTGCCGCCGTGCCAAGCAGGTATCCTCCGTCCACCTTGCACAGGTAGCCTTCGAATTCCAGGGTACGCAGGAGGTGGTAGGTCGTGGGAAGCGGCAGATCGGTGAGCCGGGCCAATTTCTTGGCAGGCACGATCGTGCTGCTTGAAGCCACCGCCTCCAACAACCTCAGTGCCTTTTGTACCGAGCCGATCAACGTAGGCTGTGACACCACGCCTCCTCGCTAAGACGCACGGCATCGCGGGGCCGCGCCCAGTGTCTTAGATCATAACCCAAACGCTGCCAGCCGTCTGCCCGCCAGCCGACGCGATTCCATCGGCCGCGCAGGACCCGCAGGAGAGTGCAATGCCCTCTGGCGAAGGCACTTGCGTACACCACCGCCCCGGGCCGTCAACTGGCCCGGGGCGGTGGTTGGGCCCTGCCGTCTACTGCTTGTACGGGTTCGGTGGCGCTGAGGGACCGCCCTCCGTAGTCGGCCCCGCCGGAGGCCGGGGTGCGGAAGGCCCTGGATTCGGCATTCGCGGAGCGGCCGGTCCCGATGGCGGGGCCGGATTGATCTGGAACGAACCCTGCTCGCTTGGTGGAGTGCCGCCTGCCAGGCGAACCAGCTCGGCGGTGTTTTCTGCGGTGCGGATCTGTGCGATCAGGGATTCAAGCCCTGCACGCGCCAGCACCAGATAGATGAGAACGAACAGCGGACCGACCAAGATCAGCACCGTGAATCCAAGGGCGCCATTGGCCCTGAAACTGGCGATCACGAACACGAGGTAGCCGATGACGAGCAACACCATAATCAAGATGTAGACGATCTTGATGATCGACGGGGTAATGAATTTCCTGAAGTCGAAATCGAAAAGGGCTTTCACTGTTTTGCCTGCTTTCTCATGCCACTGCGGATGATGATGCCGAGACTACCCAACAAATCGTCGCTTGATAAGAGAGTTCACTCGGATTTTCCATCAATTGCACCAAGCCCCGGGAACTGGCAGAGCTCGTTCAGCTCCAGCGCGTTGTCCCGGGCTCCCCCGGCGGACCTGCGGCGGGCAGCCGGTCGAGGTCCTTTCCCCGTCCCATGACGCCCCGCCGGAAACTGCCTTCCCTGTCTTCGCCGCACCCCGTCCGGCCGGCTGCAGGCCTAGGATGGGAAAATGACAGCCTCGACCCCGCCACCGCAGATCGCCCGCAGGCTTGTCCTCGGAGCCACCCTGCGGGCCATCGCCCCGTCCTGCTCGCGTGCCTATGTGATGGAACACGACAACACGCAATGGATCAACGAACGCTTTGCCGGCATGGGCCTGCAGCTGCAATTCGGCGAGCACGTGGATGAGCTGGACGACTTCGACAGCTCCCCCATTGCCTCCCGGCTGGCGGACCTGCACGCCGCGTTCGCGGATCCGGGAGTCGACGGGATCATCAGCGTCATCGGCGGATTCAACGCCAACGAGCTGCTGCCCTACCTGGATTGGGAGCTGATCGCCGCCAATCCCAAGGTCTTCTGCGGGTACTCGGACTTCACCGTCCTCGCCAACGCCATCTATGCGAAGACCGGGCTGATCACCTATGTCGGCGCCCATTGGTCATCCTTCGGGATGCGGGACCATTTCGAACCCACCGGATGGTGGTTTCGGCAGGCCACCCACGAACTATCGTGGTCCATTGAGCATGCCGCCCAGTTCACCGACGACCTGTGGTTCATGGACCAGGACCGCCGCACCGTGCATGACACTGACGGCCCATGGGTACTGAATCCCGGGCAGGCGGCCGGCCGGGTCATCGGCGGAAATCTCGGAACGCTGCGGCTGCTGCAGGGCGGCGAGCTGCTGCCCCAGCTGGCTGGCGCGTTCTTGTTCCTCGAAGACGACTGCGCCGCGGACGTCGATGAGTTCGCGCGAAGCCTCGCCTCGCTGCTGCAAATGCCGGAGGCTTCCAGGATCCGGGGCCTGGCCCTTGGCAGGTTCCAGCTCGAATCCAAGATCACCCGCTCGCTGTTGGAACAGGTCCTCGCCAAGCATCCGATGCTGTCCACCGTGCCGGTTGTCGCCAATCTGGATTTCGGGCATACCAGCCCGATGTTCACATTGCCCATCGGAGGCTGGGCGGCACTGGATACCACCGGCGGCAGCGTCCGGCTGGACTTCGCGCATGAGCCAGAGGGCCTTGCTGGCTGATTTCCAGCCGGAAAGGCGCAACGGGCCGGCACCCACCGAATTCCTTCGGCGAGCGCCGGCCCGTCAGCATCTTGTGCGTGATTGCCGCGGCAAGGCGGCGTTGCAGCTACGCCTTGTCGATCGCTTCCTTCAGTGCTGCCAGCAGCAGCGCCACGGAGGCGGGGTTGGCGTTGGGGCCCATCAGGCCGATGCGCCACACGGTGTTGGCGTACTGTCCCACGCCGCCGCCGATCTCGATGTTGAATCGCTCCAGAAGGTAGCCGCGGACCTTGGCGGAGTCCACGTGCTCCGGGACCTTGACGGTAGTCAGCTGCGGCAGGCGGTAGCCCTCGGCCGCGAACAGTTCCAGCCCCATTTCCTGCAGGCCGTCCTGCAGAGCGGAGCCGGCGGACTGGTGGCGCGCGGTGACCGAATCAAGGCCTTCGCTGAGGATGCGGTCCAGCCCGGCTTCCAGCGATGCGACCATGGCCACCGGGGCCGTGTGGTGGTAGGTGCGGCCGCCGCCGGTGGAACCGGTGGTGTACCCGCCCAGCAGGCCGAGGTCCAGATACCAGGACTGCGGCTTCTGCACGCGTCGCTCGAAGGCGCGGTCCGAAATCGTGAAAGGCGCCAGACCCGGAGCCACGCCGATGCACTTCTGGGTGCCGGCGTAGCCCACGTCGATACCCCAGTCGTCGGCCTGCACCGGCATGCCGCCGATGGAGGTCACCGCGTCGGTGATCAGCAGGGCGTCGCCCTTGATCGCACCCAGCGCGGCAATGTCGGACAGCACGCCGGTACTGGTCTCTGCGTGGACTGCCGCAATGACGGTTGGATTCGAGTGGGCCTCGGCCACGCGCTGTGCGTCGACCGGGGTTCCGTAGTCGTGGTCCACGCGGACTACCTCGGCGCCCACGCGCGAGGCCACCTCGCACATGCGCTCGCCGAACAGCCCGTTGACGGCGATCACTGCTACATCGCCCGGGTTGATGGTGTTGACGAACGCGGCTTCCATGCCGGCGGATCCGGTAGCGCTCAGCGGCAGGGTGCGGGCATTGGAGGTTCCCCACAGGATGCGCAGCGAATCGCAGACCCGGTCCATGCGGGCAATGAATGCCGGATCAAGATGCCCGAGTAGCGGCAGGCCCAGCGCCGCGGTGGCTTCCGGATACGGGTTGCTGGGACCAGGACCGAAAAGTTGGCGCTGGAGAACTGGCTGGGTCATGACGGCTCGCTTTCTTGACACGGTGAAGCTCGAACGTGCCTCAAGCCTAACGGCACACCCAAACTAAAACGAAAGTTAACTTCCGTATGACAAAATTGCGCCGGTGTCAGGGAACCAGCTCAGCACTTGGCCCCGGGCTCTTCGGGCCTCGACGGCGCTTGATCCGATACTCGCGCAGCGTGAGCCAGAGGATTAACACGTCGAACAACGTCAGCAGCAGCATCCCTGCGCTGAAGCCGGTAAAAAGGGTGTAGGCCTGGTAACCGATGAAGATCGCCAGGAACCCGATCATCCACGGATAAGCCCACAGCTTGTCGAGCAGCACCGCCCACACCAGGACTACTTTGACCACCCCGTGGAGCAGAAGATAGGCGGCTGCGAACCAATATCCGGAAACGGTGAGCGAACCGCTGGCATGCAGCAGCAGGTTTGCGATCAGATCCCCCGGGTCCTCCGACAGCTCATGCTGTGTGAGCATCTTGGCCAGTGAATCCAGCTGGCCGGGGTTGAACAAGAGGAACAGCACGCCGCCGACGATCTCCAAGATACCGTCGAGTCCCTTGAACAACAGGGCGACCCGAAAGATCCATTCGAGAACCGGCGGACGCCGCTGGTGTCGTCCGGCCATTCCCACGCCCCTCTCATCTCCCACGCAGTTTCCTGCACCGTCAATGAATCGGATTCTTGCACATCCGCACCCGGAGTCCGTCGAATCCGAACATTTTCGAGGCTGGAGCATTTCCCCGACCTAGGATCCCGGCCCAATCATCGGGTGAACCGTTTTTTTGATCAATTTTTTTGATCAGATTCCCGCCACTGGTTTCGGACGAAGTTCCTGAGCGGAATTCCTGATCAAATTTTTTGATCAGATTCAGGCACGAACCCTGGGCATAGGCCATCAAGCCCAATGCCCTAACTGGCAAGTCCCTCCATTTCCTTGAACCCTCCGTTTCCATCGACAAGGCTGGAAGCACGAAAGCGAAAGGAGTACACCTTGAAGAAAATCCTCATGGTCCTTACCAGCGTTTCTGAACTCGGCGACACTGGAGAGCCAACCGGCTACAACGTCGCCGAAGCAGCCCATCCGTGGAAAGTCTTCCGCGACTCAGGGCATTTCGTGGATTTCGCCTCCATCAAGGGAGGCCAGCCGCCACAGGACACCGTAGATTCTTCCGACCCGATCCAGGTGGCGTTTACCCAGGATGAGACGACCCGGGCGGGCCTCTACAACACCGCCAGGGTTGAAGTCATCGACCCGGAACAGTATGACGCGGTTTACCTCGTCGGCGGGCACGGCACCATGTGGGACTTCCCGGACAACGAGGGCCTGCAGGCGCTGATTTCCAGCATCTACCTCAAGGGCGGCATCGTTGGCGCGGTCTGCCACGGCCCGGCCGGGCTGCTTGATGTGGAACTCGACCACGGGATGAAGCTATTGACGGGCAAACAGGTCGCCGCCTTCACGAATTCCGAAGAAGTCGCGGTGGGCAAGGAAAAGATCGTCCCGTTCCTGCTGGCGGACCGCTTGGAAGAGCAGGGAGCCACCCACGTGGCAGCGGACGACTTCGAGGAGAACGTGCAGGTCTCCGACCGGCTCGTGACGGGGCAGAACCCTGCCTCCGCCGGCGGCGTGGCCAAGGAAATGGAGAAGCTCTTGGCCGAGGCGATCCATCAGGAGAAGGCCGCTGCGCAGGCCCAAGCCGCGGCTGAAACCGCAGCCCAGCCCGCCGAGTAGCCGGAGACTCCCTTGGGATGCGAAAACCCCCGGTTCCAGAAGGAACCGGGGGTTTCGGCTGAACAGCCGGAGACTACTTGCGCAGGCCCAGACGCTCGATCAGCGCGCGGTAGCGCTCGATGTCGGTGTTCTTGAGGTAGCCGAGCATACGACGACGACGACCAACCAGGGCCATCAGGCCACGGCGGGTGTGGTGGTCATGCTTGTGCATCTTCAGGTGCTCGGTCAGGTCCGAAATACGACGGGACATGACGGCGATCTGAACCTCAGGCGAACCGGTGTCACCCTCGTGGGTGGCGTAAGCCTTGATGATCTCGTTCTTGATTGCGGCATCCAGTGCCATAACAAACTCCTAGAGTTGGACCGCGTTTCATTCAGATGCGAGCGTCAAACGCTCGCGGTGGCATCTCGCAACCGCGGACTGCAGCGAAGGCCGTCAATAATCATATCATCGACGGGTGCGCCGGCGCGCCCTCCAGGCATGCGTGAGATAGGGCACCTGGACCTTGTCCCCGGCCGCGTGGCCCAGATGATCCAGCCAGTACCAGGCGAGGTTTCCCTCCACCTTGGTTCGAGTGTTCTCGCTTGATCGGCGATAGTAGCTGCGGGATTTGGTCAGTTCGATGATCTCGGCGAAGTCCAGCGCCATGGACCAATGCCAGATGCCGTGTTCGGGCTTTTCGAACTGGGCGCCGAGCGGCGGCTCCAGCTCTGGGCGGTGGACGTCGCCGGCATGCATGATCCGCGCCAGCCGATGCACCCAGGGAATGGTGACGTTCAGCTGGTTCCACAGCAGTGTCAGCCAGCCGTCGTTGCGCAGCAGCCGCGCGGCTTCCGCGCTGGCCTTGGCATGGTCCACCCAGTGCCAGGCCTGCGCATAGCTGACCAGGTCGAAAGCGTTCTCCGGCAGCCCGGTGTCCTCTCCCGCGGCGCAGGTGCGCGCCACCTGCGGCAGGCGCTCGGCCAGCACCCGGAGCATGTCGGCCGATGGGTCGACCGCGCTGACTTCCAGCCCGCGGGACGCGAGCTGCTCGGTGAAGATGCCGGAGCCGCAGCCGATGTCCACCGCGGTTCGCGGCCGCGCCTGCAGCGCGAAGTCCAGCGCCTGCGGCGGATAGGACGGGCGGATCTTGTCGTAGCTGTCCGCCCCGCTCTGGAAGGCGGAGGCCAGCTCGGTGCGCCGCGCAGCATCGACGGTGAAGGCGCGCTGCGGCAGGGAGGGAATTTCAGCCATCGAGCCTAGTGCTGCTCCAGGGCCAAAACCGAGCGGGCCTGCTCGACGTCCTCGGCCATCTGGTCGATCAAGGCCTCGATGCCGCGGTAGGCGACCATCGGACGAAGGTGGGAGACGAACTCGATGACGACCTGCTGGCCGTAGAGGTCGAAGTCCTCGACTCCCTCGTCCGGACGGTCCATGACATGGGCCTCCACGACGCGGGAGATGCCGTCGAAGGTCGGGTTGGAACCCACCGAAATCGCGGCGGGCCAGCGCACGTCGGCCTCGTCGACCAGCCAGCCGGCATACACGCCGTCGGCCGGAATGATGCCCGAAGCGTCCGCGGACAGGTTTGCGGTGGGGAAGCCGAGTTCCCGTCCGCGGGCGGCCCCGTGGACCACTTCGCCGCGCATGCGGTGCGGGCGGCCGAGGATCGAGGCGGCGGCTTCGACATTGCCGGCGGCCAGCTCTTCGCGCACCCAGGTGGAGGACAGGCGGCGCTTGTCGCCCACGTCATCCACGCCGATGACGTCGAAACCGTACCTCCGGCCCAGTTCCTGCATGTATTCGAAGTCGCCGGAGTTGTTGCGGCCAAAGCGCACGTCATGGCCCACCACGACGGCCGTGGCGTGCAGCGTGTCCACGATGATGGACTTCACGAACTCTTCGGCGCTCTGGTCTGCGAATTCCAGGGTGTAGTGGATCATCAGGACCGCATCCAGGCCCACGCTGGCCAAGGTGTCCACCCGGTCGGCAAGACCCATGATCAGTTCCGGCGCGCTGTCCGGGCGGTGCACCAGTGCCGGGTGGGGTTCAAAGGTGATGGCCACCGATTTGGCCGCACGCTGCTTCGCCAGTGAAACGACGGCGTCCAGGACTTCGCAGTGCCCCAGATGGACCCCGTCGAAGTTACCAATGGTCACAACGGTGGGAGCCACGTCTGTGGGGACTGCGTCCAGGCCCTTCCAATAGTGCACTTTGCTCCTTTATGGGTACTTTCTTCGGCCGATCAAAAAACCCGCCGTAGCAATTCTTACACGGGTTTAGCTGTGACGCTCACTACGATTACGGTACAGCCACCACAGGCCGACGATCGGGAGCACCAGCGGGATGTATCCATAGCCCTCGCCGAAACCGCTCCATACCGACGGGTGCGCGAAAATCTCCGGGTGGGTCAGCGACAGCGTGCCGACCACCAGCACACCGGCCAATTCGATGCTCACCGCCCACAGCGACACCAGCCAGGCATGCGGCTTGGCCGAGGACAGCGAGAAGGTCGCAACGAAGTAGATCAGGCCGGAGATCAGCGAAAGGACGTAGGCTTCCGGGGCTTCATCGAACTTGCTCACGATCTGGTAGACCGCACGCACCGTCGCGGCCAGCGCGAGAATGCCGTAGACGGCGATGATGACCCGGCCCAGACCCGTGGTACGGCTGGGTTTGGGCCCGGCTGCGGATTTCTTGGCTTCGGCCGCCTGCAGGATGCGCGAATTGCGTGGCTTCTGACTCATGTGATGGCTCCTACTGCCAGATCTGTTCCATGCGGAACAACATTACGAACGTGACCAGGGACGAGGCCGCGAGCACGGCGTTTGACCAGCGGCTTTTCTCGCTGACCGCCCAGAAGAACGCGATCGGCGGCATGATCAGCGCGGTGATGAAATAGCCCCAGAATTCGATCGGGTCTCCGGCCACCGCCTCTCCCCCGGCCTGGCGGATGGCCGCGGCAATGCCGTAGACGATCAGGAACACCTCGGTGGCGATCGCGCCGACCAGGGCCCAGTCGTCGGGATGCCTGCGGATGGCCGTGGCGATAACCGCGACAAGCAGCGCCACCGCGCAGACAATCGCGCCGGCAATGAAAAAGCCGTTCATGACAATCAAAAGGGCAATCCTCCCTGGATTACGAGCTGGGCCGCAGCTTACTTGGCGGTGAATACCAGCGTGGTGCGGGCCTTGTCGCCCTTGTCTTCCAACAGTGCCACCAGTACGCCGTTGGGCGCGAAAGCCGCGACGGGCTCGCCTGCGGGAACGTCCATGGTCTTGGCTGACGCGGCGATGGGACGCCCGAAGGACAGCTCCACGGCTTCGTCGACGCTCACGGTGCGGTTCGGGAAGATCGCGGCGGCGGCCTTTTCCAGGGGCAGGATCTCGAACTCCTGCGCCAGCTGCTCCAGGGTGCGGGTCAGCTTGATCTTGTACGGGCCGACCTCGGTGCGGCGCAGCGCGGTCAGGTGGCCGCCGACGTTCAGCGCTTCGCCCAGGTCGCGGGCCAGCGCCCGGATGTAGGTTCCGGAGGTGCAGGAGACGGTGACGTCAACGTCGAGGATCTTGCCGCCGTTTTCGCGGCGGATCTCGTGGATGTCGAAGCGCTTGATCGTGACCGGGCGGGACTTCAGTTCCACCTGCTCGCCGGCGCGAACCCGGGCGTAGGAGCGCTTGCCGTCGACCTTGATCGCGGAGACCTGGCTGGGGACCTGCTGGATCTCCCCGCGCAGCTTGGCCACTTCGCGTTCGATATCCTCATCGGTCACGGCGGCGGCGATGCGCTCGGAGACGATGTCTCCCTCGGCGTCATCGGTGACGGTGCTCTGGCCCAGGCGGATGGTGGCCGTATAGGTCTTGTCGTGCCCGACGATGTAGGTGAGCAAACGGGTTGCCTTGTTGATGCCGATGACCAGGACGCCCGTGGCCATGGGATCCAGCGTTCCGGCATGGCCCACCTTGCGGGTGCCCGCCAGTCGGCGGATGCGGCCGACCACATCGTGGGAGGTCATGCCCTGTTCTTTATCGACTAGTACGAGGCCAGAGGCCTGCTCTTCAGTGTTCTGCCCGGCTTTACTCACGCGTTCCAGTATAGGCGCTGCCCCGGTCAATGACCTGTTTGGGGCGCAGATGTGGTCGATCCCATCACCGGTGCGCGCTTGGCCCCTCGGACCGCGGATTTCCGGGGCGGATTTCCGCTGCCGGATAGCGCTCCGGCACGCCGCCGGCCGCAGCGCGACTTCCACGCCGCCGGAAATTGCCAAGCAGCAGTCCGCGGCGTGCGAAGTGAACAAAAAATTTGTTCACGACAGATCTTCCGGTGACCCGTCGCTGCCTCCCGCTCCCTGTTGGACGGAGGCGCAGGTTACCGTTGGGAAACGATTGACCGGTGGCGGCTACGCTCCTAGAATCTAAACACTTGCGTGGCTTTTCACGCCGGTGTTGTTGGGGACGAGGTGACTGGGGCGCTTCGCCGCGAGCCGCCTCGCACGGCTTCCATTCACTCGCAAAATTCTTGGGGCTATCAAAACCTGTTCCCCATGGCCGTACGCCATCAGGGGTACGTTGCCGTGTGATGACTTCCAGCGATCTTGCGGGTGAAGATCCACTTCGCGCGGTCCCATATCGGACCGCGAGTCACCAGCTAGGCAAGGAACACCCCATGAAATTCCGTGCATTCGCAGCGGTCGCTGCGGGGGCGCTTCTGGCAACAACGTTGAATATCGCCCCGGCACAAGCCGGAGGCGGATCCCACCATGACTCCCGGACAACGGTGAAGAATGTCGAAACCCTGATCGAGGGCCTCGGCGGGCCGTTGAAGGTGGCGCATGGACCCCGAGGCAGCATCCTGGTCACAGAGTCCTTCGCAGGCATGCTTTCATCGGTGGCACCGGACGGAACCAAGAAGGTTCTGGCTTCCGCGCCGGGCAAGGAAATCGGTGCAGTGTCGTACTCGCACGGCACCACGTACTACTTTGAAAACGTGGCGGGCACCGATGAAAATCCCGAAGTCGTCGGCCCGGCATTGCTCAAATCCATCAGCCACCACGGCAAGACCCGGACCATCACCGACATGACCAAGTGGGAAGTCAAGCTCAACCCGGACGGAAAGACCGTCTACGGTGTCCGCGATGCCCCGCAAACCTGCCTGGACCAGGCACCGTGGCTGCAGTCCACCGGCGAGGTCTATTCCCATCCGTATTCCACCGCGGTGTCGCGCGGCAATGTCTACGTGGGCGACGCGGGCGGCAACGCGCTGTGGAAGGTGGATGCTCGTGGCAAGGCCAGCGTGCTCAAGCTGCTCCCCGCCGAGCCCGTGGTGATCGATGACGCAGTCGTCGCCGCAGCTGCGGAGGCCGGCCTGACCGTTCCGGAATGCATGATGGGACGCACCTACTGGGCCCAGCCCGTTCCCACCGACATCACGCTGAGGGGTGACTGGCTGTACTACACCGTGCTGCCGGGATCTCCGGGCGAATCCATGTCCAAGGGCAAGGTCTACAAGATGAATCTCCATAGCAAGAGGAGCTACGTCGTGGCCAGCGGCCTGAGTGCGCCGACCGGCGTCGCAGTGGATGAACGCGGAACCGTCTTCGTTACCGAGCTGTTCGGCGGAGGCGTGTCCAAGATCGTCAAGGGCAAGGCGGTCAACGTGTTGCCTGCGCAGATGGCCTCCGACGTGGCAATCAGCGGGCACCGGATCGCTGTCAGCACGAATGCGCTGGTGCCATCCGGATCGATTGTCACTGCGACGTTGGGACGCAGCCACCACGGTCATCGCTAATGTGAACCACGGGAATTGAATCCGTGCAGGGCTCTGGGGAGACCTGCACGGAGTTCTATTGTCTGGCGAAGAATCCCTGCTGGCAGCGCACCGAGCGCTCGATGGGGAAATCCCACGCCGCAGACCTGGCATTGGTGAACACCGGAACTTGTCGGAGGCATTGCTCCTTGCCAGGGCGGCAAGTCCTTGACGGCGTCCGCCCACCGACATGCGGCATGAGCAAAGTGACGGTGTTCTTTACCGCGGCGGCGTTCCCCCGGATGCGGCGCTTGCTATCAATGCCTTGAGCAGGGCGGCATAGCTGCAGAACTGCGCAGCTGCGGCTTGCCCTTCTCGATCAAATTCGGGAAACACGGGCCATTTGGTGCAGCAAGGCCACACCCAGCCGTGTTTCCTCCAAGTCGACCGGTCAAGGCCTGGCGTTGGAATACGACGCTCGGCGGTCGTGCCAGGCATTGCTGTGCACGTCGCCACAAACCCGTTTGCCACGCCGGCCCGAGACGAATTCTCCGCCGATGATCCGACATAAAAACTAGGCAATTAAACAGAAAAATGCATCCATAAATGAATATTGCATTTCGTTAAATTTCATCGCAGTATAACGATTAGTCATCATTTTTGAGTTATTGGATTTGATGTCAAAACGGTCTAAAACGATCCTTGATCAGAGGTCCTAATCTGGAACGATTTGAGCAGGGTTCCGCGATTCATGCTACGCTCAAGCAGTCGATGATCCCGCCGGGTCTACGACGCAAGTCGGACACGGCAGGATCAACAACACCTATTTTCCGGTGAACTGCAGACGCAGAGCGGCCGCCTGCCCGACGATGCGGATCATCGACTGGTTCTTTGACTGGCTTGAATTTCGCCGTCAAATGGGGCAGAGCCAAGGATGAATGGTGATTTTGCCGCCGAACTGTTTGCTCGGCGCGTTCGATTCATTCAGGATCGAATTATCGATCATTCAACGAGCATTATGCCTTCGCAAGGCAAGCGAGAGCACGACTGCGAACTGACTCAGCGCGCTTAAAAATAGGCTGGTCCAGGCAAGATATGAACCGAGCAAAGGACGGAGAGTGATTAATGGCCACAGGGCTTGTGTGCGTCGGCTAATCGAACCCCGCCATCGCAGTGCGCGGGATGAGACGTGCAGAACCATGCGCCTTGGCGGGCCCTGTCCCGCCCAGGTGTCGATTCTCGAACTCGTCGATCCTAAGGAGGTGGAGTGTGAACCCGGAAACAGTCGGTTTCAGCGCTCTGACCGTTGTACTTCTATTGGTCTTGTTTTACGGCGGAACTTTCTACGTTTCCACCCGTATCGGTAAGAAGAATGAAAACGCCGACGGGTACATGACCGCCGGCAACAAAATCGGCTTCGGCATATCAGCGGCAAGTATGACCGCTACCTGGATCTGGGCCTCTTCCATGTACGCCTCGGCCTCGTCCGGCTACACCTACGGAATCAGCGGCCCCATCCACTACGGCTTATGGGGCGCCCTGATGATCCTGTTCATCTACCCCTTCGGCAAACGCATCCGCAAGGTGGCTCCCAAGGCGCATACGCTGGCAGAAGTCATGTATGTCCGTCACGGCCGCTCCAGCCAGCTGATGCTGGCAGGTTCCAACGTGGTCGGCTCGGTAATCTCGCTGATGTCCAACTTCATCGCTGGCGGCGTGCTGATTTCCATGCTCTCCCCCTTCAACTTCATCCAGGGCGTTTTCGCCGTGGCCGGCGGTGTGCTGTTGTACACCCTGTGGTCGGGCTTCCGAGCCTCGGTGCTTACCGACTTCATGCAGGTCATCGCCATGCTCGGCGCAGTGGCAATCATCGTGCCGTTCATCTTCTTCGCGGCGGGATTCCCCGCAGCCTTCGAGACCGGGGCGTCGAACCTCACCGCGCAGCAGTCGAACTTCTTCTCCTCCGAGGCCTTCCTGAACCAGGGCGCCCCATACATCGCAGCGGTCCTGGCCTACGCCATCGGCAACCAGACGATCGCCCAGCGCCTGTTCGCTGTGCGCGAGGACCTGATCAAGCCGACATTCATCACCGCAACCATCGGCTACGGCGCCATGGTCATCGGCGTCGGCATGCTCGGCGTACTGGCCCTGTACCTGGGCTTCGAGCCGACCGGCGGGGACCTGAACAACATCATCCCTGAAATGGCTGCAAGCTACCTTCCGGGCATCCTGCTGGCGCTGTTCTTCATCATGATCATCGGCGCGCTGTCCTCGACTGCCGACTCCGACCTGTCCGCGCTGTCTTCCATCATGATGGCCGACATCTACGGCCAGAACATTGCAGGCAAGAAGAAGGCCAACCCGAAAACCATGCTGCTGGTCGGACGGCTGACCATGGTCGCCGCGACCGCGCTGGCCGTCGCATTGGCCAGCATGCAGATGAACATCCTCGACTTGCTTGTCTTCGTCGGCGCCTTGTGGGGCGCGCTGGTCTTCCCGGTGCTCGCCAGCTTCTACTGGAAGAAGGTCACCAACAAGGCCTTTACCGTTTCCGTCATCGCCGCGCTGGCGGTGTTCATTCCGGTGCGCTTCGACATGATCCCGATGACCGGCGTCACCGCCGTGCTGATCGAACTGCTGGCCGTCCTGGGCATCGGCATCGTCCTGGGCCTGATGGCCTTCGGCTTCTTCGGCCTGCGCCCGGCGCTGGTCCTCGGCATCGGCGCCACCGTGGTCGCGGCACCGTTCTGCTTCGGATTCCTGCGCGACTACACGACACTGTCGGCCTCGCTCGTCGCCTATTCGGTCAGTACCATCATCTGCTATCTCATGTCCTTCAAGTCAACGCAGAACTTCGACTTCTCGGTCATCGCCGAGCGGGCTGGGGACTTCGACACCGGAGAACAGCCGGTCGCCGTGCCTTCTGCCGACAGCGGGAACACCACCACCACCGTTCAGGAGCGTGAATAAATGCTAGCCCTCAGCCTCTATGTTCTTATCTGGCCGGTGATCGTGGCCGTGGTCGCCGTCGTCATCTGCAAGGGATTCATTTCCGAGGTCCGCGAGGCCAAGCGCCGCGGTGAGGACCTGATCTAGGTATTCCTCCCCCTCCGCAATACCGCGCAGGTGCCGGTTCCTCACTTTGTAGGGAAGAACCGGCACCTGCCCCATTTGGACCATTTTCAAATTATTTTCGATCCATTCCAATCCGCAACGCGGTGCGCCCCGAATACCCTGTGAAAGCCCGCCCCTTCCGGGACGGGACACCGCGACGGTTCTCGCCGTCGCCGCAGAGGGAGAACGACATGAAGCACACTCAGAAAACGTTCGCCGGAGCCCTGGGATTGATCGCGGTTGCCGCGCTGGGGCTCAGTGCCTGCTCAATGGACAGCGGAACCCCGGAATCATCGAGCTCATCCGCACCCGCGGCTTCCAGCTCGGACATGGCTGCCGAAAGCAGCCCAGCCGCCGACAGCGGCATGGATCCGGCCGGGAGCCTGGTCGGCTCGGGATGTTCGGCCTATGCCGAAGCGGTTCCGAGCGGCGACGGTTCGGTCGCCGGAATGGCCAAGGACCCGGTCGCTGTCGCGGCATCCAACAACCCGCTGCTGAAGACCTTGACCAAAGCGGTCTCCGGAAAGCTGAACCCGGACGTCGATCTGGTCGACACCTTGAACGGCGCCGAATTCACGGTCTTCGCACCGGTTGACGAGGCCTTCGCGGCCATTCCGGAAAAGGATCTGAACGCGGTCGTCAAGGATTCGGACATGCTGACCAAGGTGCTCACCTATCACGTGGTTCCCGGGGAGATCCAGCCCGCAGACATCGCAGGAACTCACACCACCGTTGAAGGCCAGGACCTGAAGGTGACCGGAAGCGGCGACAACCTGATGGTCAATGACGCCAAGGTTGTCTGCGGCGGAGTCCAGACCGCCAACGCGGTGGTCTACCTGGTCGACACCGTCCTGATGCCGCCGGCCGACAAGTAGCCGCGGCGCAAGCACCCTGTCCGACCAACCAAGGCACGGCGGCGTCCGGTTCCGGCGGAGGATCCGGACGCCGCCGTGCGCCGCGCGCCGCGGCAGGTACCGGCGAACGCCCTTGAAACTGAACGGTGGATGAGAACCATGGGAAAGATCCAGTCGTGCATGAGATTCTTGGGTCTATGAGTTCGGAGATGAGCGACGCAGTTCCAGAGCGGGTGATGGTTTCACCCGAAGAACTCATGCGCCGTATTGCCGACGGCGACGAGCGCGCCTTCGAGCAGTTCTACGACTGCCTCGCTCCGCGGGTCTTTGGACTGGTCCGGCGCCTGCTCAAGGACGAGGCGCAAAGCGAGGAAGTGCTGCAGGAAATCTTCGTGGAGGCCTGGCAGCAGGCCAAGCGGTTCGACCGGGCCCGCGGCAGCGCCGCGGCCTGGCTCCTGACCCTCGCGCACCGCCGCACGGTGGACCGCATCCGCTCCAGCCAGGCGAGCCGGGACCGCGACCTGCGCATGGGGCTGCAGGACATCGGCACCGAGTACAACGACGTCGAAGAGAACGCCATCCTCCATGACGAGAGCCGGCGCATCGTCCAGGCGCTGAAGCGCCTGAGCGAGACCCAGCGTGCCGCCATCGAGCTGGCCTACTTCGGAGGCTACACGCACCACGAGGTGGCCGACCTACTGAAAATCCCGGTGGGCACCGCCAAGACGCGCATCCGCGATGGCATGATTAAGCTTCGAGACCTGATGGGGGTGGCGTAGTGGAACCGAACGAGAACGAGCTGACCGGCAGCTACGCCCTGCATGCGCTGGGCGAGGAGGAACGCGCCAGGCTGCTGGCACTGGCCGCAGGCTCCCCCGAGCTGAAGGCCGACATGGATTCCATGGACGAGACCGCCGCCATGCTGGCGCTGGGCAGCGCACCGGTGCCGCCGCCGGCCGGGGTGAAATCCCGTCTCATGGAAGAGATCGCCCGACGCCCGCAGCTGCCCGCCGACGGTCCCGCGGGTCAAGACCCGCAGGCCGGGCCGGCACTCGCCGCGGACCCCGCGCCCGGGTGGCAGACCCGGCCAGCCCGCCGCGGGTCAGCGAAGTTCTTCGCGCTGGCCGCCGCCATCCTGCTGCTGGGCTCGGCAGGGCTGGGAACCGTGGTTTACCTGCAGCAGGCGGAACAGCGCGAGCTGCAGGCACAGCTCACCGATCTCGGCGCACGCCAGAGCGAGCTCACCGCGCTGCTGGGAGCGCCGGACGTGAAAACCAAAACCCAGGCCATGGCCGACGGGGCGAGCGTGACCCTGTCCTACTCGGTGGAGCGCGGCCTGATGGCCGTCACCACCGCCGGGATGCCCGAGCTGCCCCGGGACAAGGGCTACGAGCTCTGGCTGATCTCCGCGGACGGCGCCCAGCCGGCCGGCATGCTCCCGGGAGCCGACGCCGACGGCTTGAAGCTGGTCTCCGGGGCCATGGACGGGATCTCGCATTTCGGCATCACCGTTGAACCGGCTGCGGGTTCGCCCGCGCCGACCACCGAACCGCTGATGGTCCAGGAACTCTGAGCCCGTCCGGGCCAATCCGCGGCCAGCACGGCTCCGAACCACCTGCTCAAGGACCAGCCGCCCCGGAACCACGGGACGGCGGCCAATTTCACCGGAGGTGACATGCCGTGAAGGAAACAACGACGCGCAGCCTGGGAGCGCGCGGAGCGTATGCGCTCGCGGGACTGTGCTCGGCCGGGGTGCTGTTCGGCGTCGCCCAGCTGGCGTCGGCCTTTTTCGCGGCTTCGTCCGCGCCCATGGTGGCGTTGGGATCCGCGGTTATCGATTTCACCCCTCCGTGGCTGAAGGACCTGGCGATTTCGCTGTTCGGCACCAACGACAAGCTGGCCCTGTTCGTTTCGATGGGAGCCGTGGCTATCGTGCTCGCCGCGCTGATCGGCGTGCTGGGCCGGCGCAGCACCGCTGCCGCGTCGGCGGCGGTGCTGGTGCTGGCTGGAATCCTGGGCGCCGCAGTGATCTCGCGTTCCGCCACCGGCCCGCTGGACCTGGTTCCGACGGTCCTGGGCACCGTGGCGGCGCTGTCCACCTTGCGGTGGCTGTGTTCGCTGGCTGCACGGCTGGATCCGGCGCACTGCGATGATCCCTCCGACGGGGTGGCCCGGCGCAATTTCATGCTCGGCGCCGCCGGGTCCGTGGTGCTCGCGGCGGGTGCCGTCTTCCTGTCCAGGTCGCTGTCCGCGACCCGCAATGCCGCCGACCTGGCGCGCAAGGCCCTGCGGCTTCCGGCCGCCCGGACCCCGGCCCCCGCGGTGCCCCCGGGCGCCCAGCTGCAGCTCGCCGGGATGCCCCGGTTCATTACCCCGAACCAGGATTTCTACCGCATCGACACCGCGCTGACGGTGCCCGGCGTCGACCCGGCGCAGTGGTCGCTGCGCGTCCATGGGCTGGTGGAACACGAGTTCACGATGAGCTTCCAGGAGCTGCTCGACCAGGAACTGGTGGAGCACTACCTGACGCTGACCTGCGTTTCGAACCCTGTGGGCGGGGAGTTGGTGGGCAATGCGAAGTGGCTGGGATATCCGCTGCGGGAGGTGCTGGCCCGCGCCAAGCCGACCGCGGGGGCGGACATGGTGCTGTCCACCTCGATTGACGGGTTCAGCGCGTCCACTCCGCTGGAAGCGCTGACCGATGGGCGCATGGCGCTGCTGGCCGTGGGCATGAACGGGGAACCGCTGCCCATGGAGCACGGTTTTCCGGTGCGCATGGTGGTCCCCGGGCTCTACGGATACGTGTCGGCCACCAAGTGGGTGGTGGACTTGGAGGTGACCCGCTTTGCGGACAAGGCCGCCTACTGGACCACCCGCGGCTGGTCCGAGCGCGGCCCGGTGAAGATGTCCTCCCGGGTGGATACCCCGCAGTCCTTTGCCACGGTGCCCGCTGGCCGGGTGGATATCGGCGGCAGCGCCTGGGCGCAGACCCGCGGCATTTCCCGGGTCCAGGTCAGCATCGACGGCGGGCAGTGGCGCGATGCCGAGCTGGCCGACGCGGCCGGGCTCGATACCTGGCGCCAGTGGAGCTACCGCTGGGAGCAGGCGGTGCCCGGCCTGCATGCGGTGGCAGTGCGCGCCTACGACCGCAGCGGAAAGCTGCAGACCGAGGAGCGTGCCGACCCGGTGCCCGACGGCTCCTCTGGCTGGCACCGGGTGCAGTTCACCGTGGAATGATCCGCGACGCCGCACCCGGCGGCGCTCCCCCGGTCCGGACAAGCGAAATCCCCGGCGCCCGCACGATGTTCATCGTGCGGGCGCCGGGGATTTCCCAGCTTGGCGCTCCGGCCAGCGGCTCTGGAAGCGCAGGCAGGCCTAGGCCTGTTCTGCGTCCTGGTCCTCGTCCTTCTTGTACGGGTCCTCGTCGCCGGCAAAGTGCTTGCCTTCGCGCAGGGCCGCGACCTCGGCGTCCTTCTCGCGGGCCTTGGCCAGCAGTTCCTCCAGGTGCGAAGCGCCCTCGGGGATCTCGTCGGCCACGAAGGTCAGTGTCGGGGTCAGCCGGATGGTCAGGTTGCGTCCCAGCTCCTTGCGCAGGGCTCCCCCGCGCTTTTCGAGCATGGCGGCGACGTCGGTCTTCAACTCGTCGTCGCCGAACACCGTGTAGTACACGGTGGCGTGCTGCAGGTCGTTGGTGACGCGGGCATCGGTCACCGTCACGTTGTCGATGCGCTCGTCCTTGATGACGGTGCGCAGGGACTGGGCCATGAGGACCTGCACGCGCTTGGCAAGACGGGCGGCACGGGCTGAATCAGCCATGGTTTTCTCCTTATGGTTCAAAATTCGTGGGCGCCTGGCCGCTTGGCAGCGGTCAAGCGCCCACGAATCGGTAAGTCACGAAGCTACCAGCGGGATGCTGCTAGACGCGTGGCTTCTCGCGCATCTCGAAGGTCTCGATGATGTCGCCTTCCTTGATGTCGTTGAACGACCCCAGGCCGATACCGCATTCGAAGCCCTCGCGGACCTCGGTGACATCGTCCTTCTCGCGGCGCAGCGAGTCGATCGACAGGTTGTCGGCGACCACGTTGCCGTCGCGCACCAGGCGGGCCTTGGTGTTGCGCTTGATGGTGCCCGAGCGGATGATCGAGCCGGCGATGTTGCCGAACTTCGAGGAGCGGAAGACCATGCGGATCTCGGCGGTGCCGAGCGCAACTTCTTCGAACTCCGGCTTGAGCATGCCCTTGAGCGCAGCCTCGATGTCATCGATGGCGCCGTAGATGACCGAGTAGAAGCGCATGTCAACGCCTTCCTTGTCGGCCATTTCGGCAACGCGCTCGGCAGGACGCACGTTGAAGCCAATGATGATCGCGTTGTCCACGGTCGCCAGGTTGACGTCGTTCTGGGTGATCGCACCGACGCCGCGGTGGATGACGCGCAGCTGCACGTCCTCTCCCACGTCGATCTTCATCAGCGAGTCTTCCAGTGCTTCAACAGCACCGGAGGCGTCGCCCTTGAGGATCAGGTTCAGGGTGTCGATCTTGCCGTCGGCCACGGCCTTGTCGAAGTCCTCCAGCGTGATGCGCTTGCGGCGCTTGGCCAGCATGGCGTTGCGCTCGGCGGTTTCACGCTTGTCGGCGATCTGGCGGGCGGTGCGCTCGTCGTCGGTGACCAGGAAGCTGTCGCCTGCACGCGGCACCGAAGACAGGCCGAGGACCTGTACCGGACGCGATGGCAGGGCGATGTCCAGGTTTTCGCCGTTCTCGTTGAACATGGCGCGAACACGGCCGTGGGCGGTGCCCACCACCATGGTGTCGCCGACCGCGAGGGTACCGGACTGCACCAGGACGGTGACCACGGAACCGCGGCCCTTGTCCAGGTTGGCTTCAATGGCCACGCCGCGGGCGGACTTGTCCGGGTTGGCCTGGAGCTCCATGACGTCGGAGGTCAGCAGCACGGCGTCGAGCAGTTCCTCGATGCCCAGCTTCTGCAGGGCGGAGACCTTCACGAACATGGTGTCGCCACCGTATTCCTCGGGCACCAGACCGTACTCGGTGAGCTGGCCCATGACCTTGTCGGGGTTGGCTTCCGGCTTGTCGATCTTGTTCACTGCGACAATGATCGGCACGCCTGCGGCCTGTGCGTGGTTCAGCGCCTCAATGGTCTGCGGCATGACGCCGTCGTCCGCTGCGACAACCAGCACGGCCACGTCGGTGACCTCGGCGCCACGGGCACGCATGGCGGTGAACGCTTCGTGGCCCGGGGTATCGATGAAGGTCATGGAGCGGTCGCGGCCCTCATGCTCATGGGTGATCTGGTAGGCACCGATGTGCTGGGTGATGCCGCCGTGCTCGCCCTCGATAACGTTGGACTTGCGGATGGCATCCAGCAGTCGGGTCTTACCGTGGTCGACGTGGCCCATGATGGTGATGACCGGGGCGCGCTCCTCGAGCTCGTCCTCGCCCTCAGCCTCAAGCTCGGCATCCAGGTCGAGGCCGAAGCCTTCGAGCAGTTCGCGGTCCTCGTCCTCAGGGGAGACGACCGAAACCTTGTAGCCCAGTTCCTGGCCCAGCACCTCGAAGGTGGCCTCGTCCAGCGACTGGGTGGCGGTAGCCATTTCACCGAGGTGGAACAGTACTGTCACCAGTGCTGCCGGGTTTGCGCCGATCTTGTCTGCGAAGTCGGTGATCGATGCGCCGCGGCGCAGACGGATCTCGGTGTCGCCGGTGCCGCGCGGAACATTCACGCCGCCCAACGACGGAGCGCTCATCTGCTCCAATTCCTGGCGCTTGGCACGCTTCGACTTGCGCTGCTTGCCGCGACCGGCGCCTCCCTTGCCGAAGGCACCGCCCACGCCGCCACGGCCGCGTGGTGCACCTGGGCGGAAACCGCCACCGGTACCGCCGCCGCCACCGGTGCCGCCGCCCGGACGACCACGGCCGCCGGCGCCTGCACCCGGACGACCGCCGCCGGCAGGAGCCGGACGATCGGTGCGGTTAGGCATCATGCGCGGGGTGGCAGTGGTGCCGCCCGGACGCGGTGCGCCTGCACCTGCTGGACGCGGGCCGCCTGCACCGGCTGGGCGTGGACCGCCCTGGCCGGCTGGACGCGGGCCGCCTGCACCGGCTGGACGTGGACCGCCCTGGCCGGCTGGACGCGGGCCGCGCTGGCCGTCGCGTGGTGGGCGCGGGCCGCCCTGAGCTGCACCGGCGCCGCCCGGACGCGGGCCGCGCTGGCCGTCGCGTGGTGGACGCGGACCAGCGGAACCGCCTTCGGTCCGCATGCCCTGCTGCGAGCTGAATGGGTTGTTGCCCGGGCGTGGGCCGCCTGGGCGTGGAGCACCCGGACGAGGAGCACGCGATCCGTCGCGGCCTCCGCCGCGGCGTTCGGTGGAGTCACCGGCGCGCATTCCCTGCTGGGAGCTGAACGGGTTGTTGCCCGGACGCGGGGTACCCGGCTTCGGAGCCGGACGTGCGCCTGGCTTCGGTGCACCTGGAACAGGTGCTCCCGGGGTGGCCTGGGCCTTCGGAGCCGCCGGAGCCGCTGGTGCGGCTGGGGCTGCCGGTGCCGCGGGGGCAGCCGGAGCGGCCTTCGGCGCGGCGGCGGCAGGATTTGCTGCCGGGCGCGGGCTCGGGGCGGCAGCCGGCTTGGTGCCAGCTGGCTTCGGAGCAGCCGGGCGGCCTGCTCCCGGGGTTGCTGCCGGACGTGCGGCAGCAGGCTTGGCTGCGCCGCCGTTGGCACCCGGGAATGCGTCGCGCAGCTTGCGGGCGACCGGAGGCTCAACGGTTGAGGATGCAGAGCGAACGAACTCGCCCATGTCCTGCAGTTTGGTCAGTGCTTCTTTCGAAGTAATTCCGAGCTCTTTAGCGAGCTCGTGAACGCGGGGTTTAGCCACATCTCTCCTGTTTTGATGTGATCTGCATAAACCCCGAGTCCGTTGGGACTTAGGTGTTCTGGCAGATCAGCTGTGTAATTCGTGAAATTCTTCCGCCGCACGGTGGATCACGCAGAACTGATTGTTCATCGGTGTGCGCTCAACATTGCGGACTCATCGGGTTGCCATCAGATTTCTGACCCGCTTTCATCATGTTTGCCAGATGGCCGGCCTGAGGCCGGTCGATCTTCGTATGCGGTGAATTGCTCTAGCACCGTTTCGGCGTTGACCGCGGACTTGAAAGCCCTGGAGAACGCCCGACGCTGAACTGCCTGCCGCACACACTTTTCAATCCCGTGGGTCCAGGCGCCCCGCCCGGAGGCGGAAGCGCCCACATCAAGAAGCACCGCGGGAAGCGGTGCCTGCTCGGTGAGAACCCAACGAATCAGATCATTTCTGGAGGTAGAGGTCCGACAGCCAATGCACGTGCGTTGCTGATGCAGCTTCATGCGAGCGCCGTCGCCACCTTCCTGTTGAAATGAACCAACTACCAGTCTAGCGCGTTTGCGCCCCGGTGTGCGCGTGAGTTTGGTATCACACGCACCCCGGCGCAACTGCAGCAGACCGTGAACCATGTCCCGACTGTTCTAGAGCTGGGGCTCCTTGCCGCCCGAAGCAGCCAGGATATCGATGCGCCAGCCGGTGAGCTTGGCGGCCAGGCGGGCGTTCTGCCCTTCCTTGCCGATGGCCAGCGAGAGCTGGGAATCCGGAACCACTACGCGGGCGCGGCGTTCGGCTTCATCCAGGATCTCCACGGAGACGACCTTCGACGGCGAGAGGGCGGCGGCGATGAACTTGGCCGGGTCCTCGTTGTAGTCGACGATGTCGATCTTCTCGTCGCTCAGCTCGTTCATCACGGCGCGCACGCGAGTGCCCATTTCACCGATGCAGGCGCCCTTGGCGTTGACGCCAGGCTTGGTGGCGCGCACGGCGATCTTGGTGCGGTGGCCGGCTTCGCGGGCCAGCGCTTCGACCACGACGGTGCCGTCGGCGATCTCCGGAACTTCCATTTCGAACAGCAGGCGAACCAGGTTCGGGTGCGAGCGCGAAAGCGTCACGGCCGGGCCCTTGTTGCCGCGCTCGGCGGAGACCACGTAGGCGCGCAGGCGGTTGCCGTGCTGGTACTTCTCCCCCGGCACCTGCTCAACGGGAGGCAGCAGCGCTTCGACGGCGCCGATGTTGACCTGCACCATGTGCGAGGAGTAGCCCTGCTGGATGACGCCGGAAATCAAGGTTCCTACGCGGGCGGCGTACTCGCCGACGACCTGGGCGTCCTCTGCTTCACGCAGGCGCTGCATGATGACCTGGCGTGCAGTCGAAGCGGCAATGCGGCCGAAACCGTGCGGGGTGTCGTCGAATTCTCCCAGCACCACGCCGGCTGCGTCGCGGTCCTCAACGAGGATCGAGACGTGGCCGTTGCTGCGTTCGATGTGGGCGCGGGCGCCGGGCATCGCGCCTTCGGTCTTGTTGTAGGCAAGCAGCAGCGCGGACTCGATGGTCGGGATCAGGACTTCCATCGGAATGTCGCGGTCTTTTTCCAGAATGCGTAGTGCGTCGAGATCAATATCCACGCCTAGCCCTCCCAATCTTCAGTGTCAATGGTGTCAAACAGCTCGTCGTCGATGTTCAGCTCCGGATCGACTACGGCCTTGCGGATGTTTTCAAAGGAGTAGCTGACCGGATCCAAGATCTTGGTCTTCATGCCCTTTTTGGCAGGCTCGCGGTGCTCGGCAATAACGACCTCGTCGTCGGAAACCTCGTTGATACGTCCGCGAAGCTTGGTGCCGTCGGTCAGCGTGAGCTTGACCATGCGGTTCAGTGCACGCACCCAGTGGCGCGGCGCGGTCAGCGGGCGGGACAGGCCCGGCGAGCTGACTTCAAGTTCATAGGGGGAGGCCGAGGCATAGACGACGTCTTTGTCCAGGGCGTTGGAAATGGTGGTGGTGACTTCACCGAGCGCATCGAGATTCACCGACTCGCGGCCGTCGGCCTTGTCGATGATGATCTGGATAATCATCTGCTTGCCCGACGGGCGAAGAGAGACTTCTTCCAGAATTAATCCGTGGGATTCTACTTCCGGTTTCAACACAGCACTCAGACGCTGCGCTTCCTGTTCGGTATCGGCCGGCATACCGGTCATGGATATCCTCCCACGCTATTCGATGTTGTCCGTTAAGCCTATCTCCCCGAACCCCGCTTGAGAACTCGTTCACCGTCTCAGGTGAAGGAACTCACGCCCGACGTATGCACCACGCCACGGCACCAGGGCCAAAGGCCTCGCCGCTGGCCGACTTCATGGGATGATCATTTCGCTATGACTTATCCATCCCCTCGTCCCGCAGAACCGCATCAGCCGCCGGCCAAGCGAGCCCCCGGCTGGATCGCCCCGGTGCTGCTCGCATCGATTGCCGGAGCCGCTACCTGCGGAATCGGGGTCACGGTGTTCCACGGCGCATTGGTCGACCGAGGCCTCCCGGAGGCCGTCAGCGCGGCTTCGACCGACCAGCAGGCACAGTGGCAGTACGGTGCTCAGCTGGCGGACTTGGGAAGCCAGGCCACAGCACTGGCCAAGTTGGCAGAAAACGGGAAGGTCGCGGCCGCCCTGGCCGATCTGGGCACTTCGCTCTCGCAGGGTGCGGCCCTGGCAGGGGAATTGCGTTTCGACGACCAGCCACCGGCCTCCCAGCCAGGGAGCTACTCCCCCGAAAAGCTGGAAGCCTTGGCGTCATCGGTCGCGGCCCTGAGCTCCAGCATTCCCGATTTCTCCGAACCCGATCTCCAGCGTGGCGAGACCTTCGCGCGAATTGCCTTTCAAATCAATTTCGACGCCCGCGAAGCCTTGAAGCTGGTGGACAAGGAGTTGGCTGCGAAGTTGCCTCAGGCAATCACCGACGCCGACTCACCGGAGGCTGCGCAAACTGTAGCCTGCCTGGCTGACCACAGTTTGATAGAGGGCTCCTCCTCGCCCGCCGATCAGGATCTTGTCGAACCCGTCGTGCTGGCCCGCGCCCTAGATCGCGGATACGCCTTGGACTACACCCTGCAGCTCAAGGCGGCCAGGGGCAGCAGCACGGCGGCGCAGGCGGCAGAGAGGGAGCGGACGGCGCTCAATGCGCAGTTGCGTACCTTGCGTTCGGCCCTGCCCGCTGACTGCACAGATCTCCGCCTGCCCGCATACGAACTCCCGAAGAACGGACTGGACCGGCTGGAAGAAGTCGCCGCTTCCGCACAATCCGGCTACTCGGATGCGCTCCTCACTGCAGCGGGGAATATCGCCGGCGACCAGCAATCGACGGTAGCCGGTGTCGCCAACGACGCGTTGAGCACCCAACAGTCCAAGGCCGGAGCCGAACGCATCCTGCGCTCGGGAGCCAAGTAGCCTGCCCATCCGGGGCCCTTCCACGCACGGCCGCTCTGGCAGTACCGAATTCTCAAATCATTTCTGATTTTCTTGCCACCTCAGCAGGAAACAAAAATCCAGCATTTAAATGACAAGTTTTCTCATGGCAGGCGTCGCGCCGCCAAAGGATGCCCGCAAGCTTTCCGCAAGATGAATTCCGCAGTTTCAGGAAATTTGAATGTGGCTAAAACCCAACGGCCCCCGCACCTGCCGCACCCGGCAACATGCAATCCGGCCTGATAGTTTGCCGATTCACCGATGCGCGGACACCAGGAAAAGCGACGCGCGATTTCATCCGAACCCACTAGTTCCACCTCGCTATTTTCGCCCAATCAGGTTAGAGTCGAATTATCAGAAGATTTAAATTCGATATTTTAAATCATCGAATCCGACATTTTCCGGAAAGGAATTTTCCGCTTCGAGTGCCGTGCATTATCCGATGCTGTCCCTCGTTTTGCTCACTTCGAACAAAGGTAGAATCCCATGGCAGGTCGCATTGTCCGATCGAAAATCGCAGAGCTCGCGGCGGAGACCATCGGGTCGCGCCACGGTCGAGAAGTGTTGAGAGAACATGGCTGGACCGAGGGAATGCCTGTCGTGATTGCCCAGCATGACGAGAAACTCAGCGATGTCATCGCACTCGCCGTGATGCACCGGCCTCCGGTGCTGATCGCCACGCTCTCCCCGCAATCCAACGACCTCTGTTTCACCTATGTAGTGATTGGATGCACTGATCTGGAAGTTGTCTCTTCACGCAACGCCAACGATTCCATCCTTGATCTGTACCGTGACGCGCAATCCACGCCATGCCTGACCTTTCGGGTCGAACCGCTGACACACAGCGCGATCGCCCATGCGATTCCACCATTGCAGAAGACTGCAGGCGCGAAATATCCGGGGATCCCCAACGTCGCCGACGTCCGCCACGCCTAACTACTGACCGCTGCGCCAGCCCTGCTTCCCGGATCTGCCCATCGCCGGCAGTTCGAAGCGGCTGGCGTTTTGCCGTCTAGTCCCGCTTCTCCTTCTCGACGTCCCGCTCGACAGTGTCGACCGCGGCGATTTCACTCACGATCCTGATTTGTTCGCCCTCTCGGATGTCCTGCTCCCTCTGCTGGTGCTGCTTCTGCAGTCCGGCAACATCGCGCGGGGGCAGCTGCAACGAGTGCTCGGCGCTGAGTCCGGCCTGGAGTTCGCGGCCACGTTCGAGTTCCGCATCCAGCACGGCTCCAAAGAGCAGCGACAAGTTCGCGATCCAGATCCATAGCAAAAGCACGATCACGCCACCGATCGCGCCATAAGTCTTGTTGTAGTTTCCGAAATTGGAGACGTAGTAGAAAAAGCCGGCCGTGGACAACGCCAGGACGATGAGGGCGACGAAGGCTCCCATGCTGAGCACCCTGAACTTAGCATGCTTGACGTTCGGGGTTCCGTAATAGAGCACCGCGACCAGCATGACCGCGAATACCGCCATCACCGGCCATTTGGCGATGTTCCATATCAGCAAGGCGGATTCACCTAGCCCGATGAAGTTGCCGAGTGTCTGCGCAATCGGGCCGGAGAGCACAAACAGCGCGCCCATGACTGCGGCGGCAACCAGCAGGAACAGCGTCACCAGAAGCATCATCGGCTTGAGCTTGTAGAATGGCCGGCCTTCGTCCACGGAATATATCTGGTTCATGGCTCGTCCGAATGCCCCGACATAACCCGAGGCGCTCCAGATCGCACCCAGAAGACCTGCCGCCAAGGCCAATCCGGCGGCAGGAGTCGACGTCAGCTGTTCGATGGGCTGGCGTAGTGTTTCGACCACCTGGGGGCTGGCGAACTCTTCCAGCAGCGACAGCATCGATTTGGTGGTGGTCTCCGCCTGCCCCACAACACCAAGCAATGAGACCACTGCCAGCAACCCCGGGAAAATCGACAGCATGGTGTAATAGGTCAGCGCCGCGGCCAGGTCGGTGCATTTGTTTCTAGAAAACTCATGCAAAGAGCGTTTAGCAACGTATTTCCATGAATCTGCGCGCAGCCTATGCGACTTGTCCAGCTCTGTCTTGACCGCAGTTTCAAACTCGCGGTCGACTCCGGCAAGGCCGGCCATGCTGGTCCCCGGTCGCTCTTCTGCGCTCAGTGGATTTGTCTGGTTATTCTCGGACATCTGCCCACCCCGAAGTCTGCGTGATCTGAACGTACTCATCCCGGCCATTCAAACAGGGTTAGCGCATCAGCTCAACATACTTTCCCCAATACACAGTAGGAAGCCAGCTTGCGTGCGGGCAACGGATTCTCGGCATCGATGCTTCGCACACCAGCTAGTCGCTGTTTGCGACGGTACCGGACAGACATACAGTGCACGGATGATGCACGCGGGTAGCGAATGTGCCACGATTCTTCTAAGGGTACTCGTTTGAGGAGAACACCATGTCAGAGACATCTGAAGGGGCAACATCGGGGAACCGTGGTTCCCTGCTTCCTGTTGCCCGCTCGTTTCCGGTCCACGTCGACAATCTGCTGCTGGTTGGCTGGGCAATCCGCTCCGATGCACTCCTGGTCCAGGCGGGCGGAATGGGCGAGTCCGTCCAGGTTAATATCCAAGGCGAGCATGTCAAACCCGTAGAGATCCGCTACGTTGGCCGCGAACTCAAGGGTTGGGAGCCCTGGACCTTGCTGCTCCTGGAAACGGGAACCCTGCATGTCGGGTATGATGCCTTCCCGCCCGGTTTCGAAGGTTTTGATCATGACGATGAACTCGGGGATTCCCCTTGGTGCAGGTTCTTTCCATGGTTGCCGGAATGCTAAAACGTCGTCACGTTCTGCGTGTGGTGGCCGCGCTATTAGCCTTCGTGTTTGACCTGTTCCTGTGGCAAGGGGCCGTCACCACGCCGGGCGGTATGGAGATGCCCATGTGGTTGATCCCCGCCGCACTGGCCGGTGCGTATGCGGTACTTCTGACCCAGCGCAGGATTTGGCTGGGGTTCACTGCTTTCCTCCTCGTATCGCTGCTGGGTCTCGCAATCTCCTCCATTGTTGGAATCGTCGGATCCTATATGGCGTTATTCCTCATGGTTCGGCATTCGAGCACGAAGGTTGCGAACACCGCGCTAGCGGGAATGATTTTGCCTATTTCGGTGGCGACTTATAGTTCCGTGACTTACGAGGGCCAGTCCGAGGGTCTGCTGGTCCTGATGTCGTGGAATATCGGCTTCTACGCCGCCGTTACGTTGCTCTGCTACTTCGCCGCCCGGACCCTGCGGAGAACCGAAAATCGGTTGACGACCGAACGGAGCTGGGCCGAAGCGGCGCTGGAAGAAGCTCGCGCCGGGGAACGCCTGCGAATCAGCCGCGACCTGCATGACTCCGTGGCGCATTCCATGACGGCTGTGGTGCTTCAGGTGGCTGGCGTGCGCGCGATATTGAAAAAAGGCGCAGAGTTCGAGAAGGTCGACCCGGTGCTCGCCGATATCCAGGTTACCGCCGAACAGAGCATGCGCGAACTGCACCGCTTGCTGGGCATGCTGCGTAGCGAGGAAGAATCCCAGGTCGGGCAGTCGCATACCTTTGAGGAGATTGCCTCGCTGATTTCATCGGCCCAGGACTCCGGTCTCGACGTCGTACTGACATCCAGTGGAGAGGCTCAAATGCTGGACCCCAGCATCAGCCATGCCGGCTACCGAGTGGTTCAGGAAGGCCTGGCCAACGCGATGAAGCATGGTGGCGAGGGCTGCCGGGTGGAAATCTCCACGCGTTGGACAGCGACCCTGCTGACCATCTCCGTAACGTCAATTTCCGGGGTCATGAAAAGGCCTGCTGTGTCCGGCGGATTCGGGCTGCTGGGATTGCGCGAGCGGATCGGTGTCTCCGGGGGTTCTTTAAGCCACGGTCCCACGCCCGGTGGTTATCTGCTCAAGGCAACTCTGCCGGTCGATGCACCAGAGGAACTTCCCGGCGCCGTCCGGCGAGGCACGAATACTGCAAAGGCCAAGGAGGTCTCATGATTCGCGTGCTAATAGTCGATGACCAGCCGCAGGTACGAGCCGGGATCAGCATGATCCTCTCCGCCGAAGACGACATAGAAATTATCGGCGAGGCCGGATCCGGGGCCGAGGCCCTGGTGCTTGCCCAGGAGCTCGCTCCCGATGTGGTGCTGATGGATGTGCGCATGCCCGGCATGGACGGAGTCACCGCAACCAGCGAGCTCATCAGGCAGAACGGCAGCGACCCGGACCATCTGATCAGGGTACTGATCATGACAACTTTTGACGACGAGGACATCGTTGTCTCCTCCCTCCAGGCCGGCGCCAGCGGCTACCTGCTCAAACATGCCTCACCCACCGAAATTGCCGACGCGCTGCGCCGGGTGGCCGGCGGCGACACCTGGCTGGATGCCACCGCGGCCACGCGGCTCGTGGCCAAGTTGCGTGAACGCAGCGACGAACATGTTGACATCCGCCAAGTGCTCACCCGCCGGGAGCAGGAGGTCCTGCGGCACGTCGCCGCAGGGCGGTCCAACCAGCAGATCCTCGAGTCGCTGGTGCTCAGCGAGGCGACGGTGAAAACCCACGTCGCCAGGATCCTGTTCAAGACGGGAGCCCGGGACCGCGCCGCCGCCGTGGCCTTGGCCTACCGATCGGGTTTCGTCCGCCCCGACGACCAGCTGCCCGCCTGAACATACCGTCCTGGTATGACGCTTTGTCTCGAATAATGAGCCATGCTTTAAGGGAAATGGATCTCTTCGGGCACCTTGGAGAGGCATTTTGAAATACGCGCAGGTTGTCCACCTCGCGTTATAGAGATAAAGATTCCTAATCGGTTGAGCGGTCTTCACCGCATTCTGTTCGGCGTAACGAACAATGCGTCACTCAACGGAATCGATTGTGGTGTTCCTTGGGGGAGGATAACCGCAAGCCCATTGTGTTCCCGGGTCTTCGCCGGGCACGCAATGGGCATTATCCTTTTGAGCGGCCTTCCAATGGCCGGGCCGAGTCAGCGTCCCAGGAGCAGGTCGGAGCCGAGCTTCAGGATCAGCGCGGCAACCACCACCACGAAAACGACCCGGATGAATTTGCTGCCCTTGGAAATGGCCATGCGGGCACCGAGGTAACCGCCGAGCATGTTCATCACTCCCATGGCCAGGCCTACGCCCAGCAGCACGTGGCCGGTGGGCAGGAACAGAGCCAGCGCACCCAAGTTGGTAAACAGGTTGACGATCTTCGCCTTGGCCGACGACTGCAGGAAGTTGTAGCCGAGCACCGTCACCATGGCAATGATCAAAAAGGATCCGGTGCCCGGCCCGATCATCCCGTCGTAGCCGCCGATCACCAGGCCGATGAGCACCGCGCGGAAATAGTGCTGCCTGCCGCTATAGCGCAAGCGGGAAAGCTCCCCGGCCTTGGGCTTGAGAATCGTGAACAGCAATACCGCCACCAACGCCGCGATGATGATCGGCTTGATCGCCGCGGCAGGAAGCATCGTGGCCAAGGCCGCTCCGCCGAAGGCCCCGAACATGGCGGTGACCGCCATCGGGATGGCGGTTTTCAGGTCGGGGCTGGTCCGGCGGTAGTAGGTCACGGCGCTGGTGGAGGTTCCGAAGATGGATGCCATCTTGTTGGTTGCCAGCGCCTGGACCGGGGTAATGCCTGGAAAGAGCAGCAGCGCGGGCAATTGGATCAATCCCCCGCCGCCAACCACCGCGTCAATCCACCCGGCCCCGAACCCTGCCAGTAACAGCAGGAGAAGGGGCCACAGGGAGATTGGTTCGCCGTTGACGGACAGGAAATCGAGAACCTCTTGCACCGCGCTACTCTCCTATGCAGTTGTCATGGCTTCGCCGATTGATGTCCTAGGCGGACAGCTCGGCCACCACTTCGCTCAGCTGCACATCGCGGCGTTCGCCGGTGGCACGGTCCTTGACCTCGACCAGGCCGTCAGCCAGGCCGCGGCCGACCACCACAATGGTCGGCACACCGATCAGCTCGGCGTCGGAGAACTTCACGCCGGCCGAGACCTTCGGACGGTCATCGAAGATGACTTCCTTGCCGGCAGCCTCGAATTCCTTGGCCAGCTTGTCGCCGGCTTCCAGCAGTTCGGCGCCCTTGCCTGTGACCACGATGTGGATGTCCGCCGGGGCGATCTGCTTGGGCCAGGTCAGGCCGTTGTCGTCGTGGTATGCCTCGGCCAGGGCGGCCACCGCGCGGGTGACGCCGATGCCGTAGGAGCCCATGGTGACAACCTGCAGCTTGCCGTTCTGGTCCAGGACCTTCAGCTCCAGTGCTTCGGCGTACTTGCGGCCGAGCTGGAAGATGTGGCCCATCTCGATGCCGCGCTCGGTGCGCAGCGGACCGGAGCCGTCCGGTGCCGGGTCGCCTTCCAGCACGTTGACTGCTTCAATGGTGCCGTCGAAGGTGAAATCTCGGCCGGCGACCAGGCCGAAGACGTGCTTGCCCTTTTCGTTGGCCCCGGTGATCCACGTGGTGCCGGAGACCACACGCGGGTCGACCAGATAGGTGATGCCGTTCTCGGTTTCGCTGCCCAGCAGCTGCTGGTCAAGTCCCAGGGCAGGACCCAGGTAGCCGGTGACGATCTCCGGATGGCTCTTCAGGTCTTCGGCGGTCGCCTGTCCGACCTCGACCTCGCCGCTGATGCCCAAGGCGGTGCCGATGGTAGCCTCAAGCCGCTTCTCGTCGACCTGGCGGTCGCCGGGAACACCCAGCACAACCAGGTGGCGGTTGCCTTCTGGGTCGGTGATCGCCAGCACCACGTTCTTCAGGGTGTCCTTGGCTTCCCAGGCACGGTCGGTGCGCGGGCGCAGCTCGTTGGCGGCGGCGACCAGGGTGTCGATGGTCGGGGTGTCGGGGGTGTCGACAACCTCGAAGGCCGGGGCGTCGGCGAAGTCGATGGCGTCCGGGACCACGGTGGTCACTGCCTCGACGTTGGCCGCGTAGCCGCCCGGCGAGCGCACGAAGGTGTCCTCGCCGATCGCGGTCGGGTGCAGGAACTCCTCGGACTTCGATCCGCCCATGGCTCCAGCCTGGGCGAAGACCGGAACAACTTCCAGACCCAGGCGTTCGAAGATCTTCAGGTAGGCGCCGCGGTGGGCCATGTAGGCCTCGTCCAGGCCCTCGTCGTCGATGTTGAAGGAGTAGGAGTCCTTCATGATGAATTCGCGGCCGCGCAGCAGGCCCGCGCGAGGACGGGCCTCGTCGCGGTACTTGTTCTGGATCTGGTACAGGTAGACCGGCAGATCCTTGTACGAGTTGTACAGGTCCTTGACCAGCAGGGTGAACATTTCCTCATGGGTCGGGGCCAGCAGGTAGTCGGCATCCTTGCGGTCCTTGAGGCGGAACAGGCCCTCGCCGTATTCGGTCCAGCGGCCGGTCTGCTCGTACGGCTCGCGCGGCAGCAGCGCCGGGAAGTGGACTTCCTGGGCGCCGATGGCGCTCATCTCTTCACGGACGATGGCTTCCACGCGTGCCAGGACCCGCAGACCCAGCGGCAGCCAGGTGTAGATGCCAGGCGCGGCGCGGCGGATGTAGCCGGCGCGAACCAAGAGTTTGTGGCTGGCAACCTCGGCGTCAACCGGATCTTCGCGCAGGGTGCGCAGGAACGTTGTGGAAAGCTTCAAAACCACGCGTGGTGTCCTTTTCCGTATGACGGCAGGCGCAGTGATGCGCGACTGCCGCCGTGCTAGGCAAAATCTGTTGTGAGCTGCCGTCGAGGCAGCCACGTTCAATCCTACCGGGTTCGGCTCTGCGCCCGGGCAATCCGGGACAGGAACCGACACGCTGCGCGGGCCTGATACTCCTAGCCCACATGCACCCAGGGCCGGCGCTGCAGGTCCGGTTCGGCTTCACGCAGCACCTCGCGGGTCAGCGGCGCGATTTCGCCTTGGCCCAGGAGCAGGAAGCGAACCAGGTTGCTCAGCGGGTTTCCCTCCGTCCAGCGGAAGTAGATGTGCGGCATGACGTCGTAGTTGTCCCTGATCGCCAGGCAGATCGCGGCGATGGCGGTGGGTACCGAGGACGCGGTCGACTCCAGGATCCAGAATCCATGCCGGGTGATGCCGCGCACCTCGATGTCCTCGGCGAAATCCGAGTAGTCCGAGACCTTGACCTCCAGGAAGATGACCGGGGCCTTGTCGGAAATGTGGCTGGCCAGCACCGCATGGTGCAGCTTGCGGCGGTAGCGCGCCTTGGTGGTGTTGGCCGGTTCGTGGGCGATCAGCTGCACGATCCCCCGGCGCGCGGATCCGGAGATCAGGTGTTCGGCGGCCGCGTCGAAACGCACCGATGTCGCACGCAGCTCGGTCGAGCGGTGGAACCGCGAGGAGAGCGATACCAGAAGCACCGCGCCGATGAAGAACGCGGCGATTTTCAGGCCCTCGGGCCTTTCAAAGCAGTTGACCACCGTGGTGTACAGGAAAACCAGCGTGACGAACATGTACAGGATGCTCCTGCCGCGTTCGTGGTGCCGCCGGGCGGAGATCGTCACCGCGATGGCGGCCGAGCTCATCAGCACCAGCACGCCCGTTGCATATGCGGCACCCTGGGCATTGACGTCTGCATCGAAGTGCCAGGTGATGGCCAGCGCCACCAGAATGACCACGAGCACCAGTGGGCGCACGGCACGGGCCCATTCCGGCGCCATGCCGAAGCGCGGCAGGTAGCGCGGGATCAAGTTCAGCAGCCCGGCGATGGCCGAGGCGCCGGCGAACCACAGGATCAAGATGGTCGAGATGTCATAGACCGTCCCGAAGCCGTCCCCCATCAGCCGGTGGGCAAGCCATGACAGGGCGCGGCCGTTGGCGGTTCCGCCTTCCTGGAACTCCGGAGCGGGGATCAGTACCGTGGTGACCACCGACGACAGCACCAGAAAGCTGCTCATGATCAGCGCGGCAGTGGTCAGCAGCTTGCGGGCGCCGCGGATGCGGCTTACTGGATCCGCGGCCAATTCTCCGGGCTTCAGGCTGATCTGGGGCATGACGGCCACACCCGTTTCAAAGCCGGACAGGCCCAGGGCGAGCTTCGGGAAGACGATGAGGCAGACCAGCAGCATCATCACCGGGTTGCCGTGTGCGGCCAGCAGGGAATCCATCCAGTTGCCGAGGCTGGCCGGGTGCTCGGCGATATTGGCGAAGGAGACCGCGATGACGACCAGGTTCAGGGCCAGGAACGTGCCGACCAACGTCACGGCGATCCAGGTGACCTCGTTGAACCCGCGCATGAACAAGGCACCGAGCAGGAGTAGCAGGATCACCGTCAAAGGGATCTGCTTGCCCGTGAACCATGCGGGGGTGAAGGGGTTCTCGATGAGGTGCGCGGAGGCATCCGCCGCCGAAAGCGTCGCGGTGATCATGAAGTCGGTGGCCGCGAAGCCCAGCAGGATCAGCACCAGCATTTTGCCCTTCCAATGCGGCAGCAGGCGTTCGAGCATGGCGATTGATCCCTGTCCATGCGGGGATTCCCCGGCGACCCGGCGGTATACGGGCAAGGCTGCGCCCAGGGTCACGGCAACCAGGATCAATGTGGCGAACGGAGCCAGGGCGCCGGCGGCCAGGGCGGCGATGGCTGGCTGGTATCCCAGGGTGGAGAAGTAGTCCAGGCCCGAAAGGCACATGACCTGCCACCATTTTCCGGCGTGTTTCTTGTCATCGCCGAGGTCTTCGTGGCCCACGGATTGGTCATTCAACCACCGGTAGAGGCGGAGGCGGGCCGAGTCCGAATTCGAAGACTGAGAGACGTTCAGCGTCCCAATATTCGTATTCACGAATGTGAACTGTACGCCTAGATTGACCTCGCGTCACTGGTTTCCCAAAAAGAAATCAGGGTATTCTCCCCTACCCCGCGGCGCACGGAAAAACGGGGGCCGGAACCGGGTATCCCCGGAATCCGACCCCCGTTTCAGGGAGTTTCCAGTCTCGCTACTTGGCTGTCGCCTTGACCTCGGCGACGGCCTTGTTGAGCTCTTCGGTGAGCTTCTTGAGCACGTCGGCTTCGGACTCCGCGTCGGTTCCGGTCATGGATACCGAGACTGCGTTGTTTCCAACCAGCCCCTGCATCTGGTAGCTGCCGCCGCCGGGAACATCAGTGCCATTCAGCTTGGTGGTATTGCTGGTGGCGTAGGTCAGGTCCGCATCCGATGAGGCATCGAGAATCTTGACTCCAACTTCTGCATTCTGGCCCTGGAGCGTCATGCCGATCTTGTCGCACCCCTGCAGGTCCTTGTTTTTAACCTGCTTGGTGATCTGGTCCAGCTTCGCGGTATCTTCGTAACCGGCCACGCTGTAGCTGGTGGACTCCATCGTAGAATCATCCATCAGCACGGCAACGGCCATGTTGATGCCGTCGATATCCCATGCTGCCTGCTGGCTGACGAACTCGGCGCACTTCTCGGGGCTGATTTCCATCTGCTCGATCAGCTTCTTGGCCTGCGGAAGGGCCGCGGCGATGGTGTCGCCGTCCATGATCTGGGCATCGGCAGAGTCGCCGGCCAGCTTCTTGACGATGGCAGTGGCCTGCTCGGTGCTCAGGGCCGCCGTTTCAGGTGCCGCCTTCTCCTGGGAGGCACCCGCGTCGGTGGAGCCTGGGGTCTCGTTGGCCGAGCCGCTGCAGCCGGTCAAGGCCAGCGCGGCGGCCAGTGGAAGCAGCAGGAATGAACGCTTCTTCATGATGTCTTGTCCTCACGTTTGGTGGTGATGGACACAACTCTATTTCACAAGCAACTAGAAATAAAACTTTCTATCCGCTTAGTTAAGCGCATCGATGTCAGCGAAGGCCTTGTTTATCAATTCGACGGCTTCTGCGGACATGGTTGCCGACTCTGCCAACCCGGTCTGGAAGGTGACGATGACGAAGCTGTTCCCCTTCAGCGCTTGCACGACGACCGAGCTCAGCTCCTGGCCTCCTCCGACGTCCATCTGGGTGGACATCGTCAGCGCTTGGTCGGCTTCCACCTTCAGCGGCAGGATCTGCCGCTTGGCGCTGACCTTTTCACCGCTCTGCTCCACGGATACTTTCTCGCATCCGGAAATGTCATCCAGCTTGAGCGCATCGGAAATTTTCTTGCGGGTCGCTTCGTCGGTGATGGAGAACACCTGGACCACCTTGCCCAGGCTTTCATCCGCAACGCTTCCGGTCGCGGAAACGGAAGCGGTCAGGTCGGTAACGGTGTACTGCTCCATCTGCTTGGCGCATTTTTCCGGGGTGATTCCGGAGGCCGAGCCCACGCCCTTGGCCATCTGGAGCTGCTGCTGCATCGTTTCGTTACCGACAACGGTCAGCGAGGGATCATCCCCCAACAGGTTCCTGACCACCGTTTCGACCTGCCCTGCATCCAGATTCCCGCCCTGCTGCTGGGCTTGGCTCTGCCCGGGTTCCGGCTGCTGCTCGCCGGCGGATGAACAGCCGGTCAAGGCAAGCGCCGCGGCCAGGGGGAGGAACCAGAGGAACCGTTGTGACATGAAGTATTTTCCTTTGTGCAGTGGTGCAGGGGACAAGTTTCAGCGTTGCATCAGTCGAGTTGGTCGATGAGGGTGTCTACGGTTGCGGAGGCGGCTGCAAGGTGTTCCGGCGTGGCAGCGCCGCTGGTGTCCTGCTGAATGCCCAGCAGGATATTCGCGGTGGCGGCGCGGACCACCAGTTGCTGGGAGGTCTTCTTGCCGTCGCTGCCGGTGACCACGTACGCTTCGGTGAGTTTCGCGGTGCTTTGGACGGGCTGCTTGGCCAGATGGAAGGCACGGGATTCGCCATCGACCTTGACCGAGTAGCGCGAGCAGTCGGCGCTGGCGGCCGCCTGCGCATCCCATTGGGATTTCAGGGTTTCGGAATCCTGATACACCGCGACGGTAATCAGCCGGTCCCCCACTTCCACTGCGCCCATCACGGAGTTCTGCAGCTGCTCGGCGATCGGCGCGGCGAAGGTGATTCCGCATTTGCTGGGGTTCACTTCGACGTCTTCAAGCCATTGCTGCGCTTTGGGAATCATCGAGCGCAATTGGGCGTCGGTGATGACGGTGGCTCCCGGCTGGTCGCCGGCGAACTGGTTCAGCGCTTCTTCCAGCTGCTGGGCATTGCGCTCAATGGCGGGCCCCAGGGAATCATTGGTATCGGACGGTGCCGGTGCGCTGCACGATGACATCATGAGCGCGGCGACGGCCAAGCCGGCCGTCCGCAGAAATTGTGGTCGATTCGCCAGCACGTCACTTCCCGTCGTTTGCAGAGACTGCTATCGAGTCTATGGGATGGGCCAAGGCAAGTGCGGGATCTCGGGCACCGGCACCGTGCCCGGTTCCGCCTAGAACAGGACCGTCGCGAAGGTTCCGACCTGAGTGAAACCGACTCTCAGGTAGGTGCGCACGGCGGCCTCGTTGAAGTCGTTCACGTACAGGCTGGCAATCGGCGCTTGCTGAAGGGCGTAGTCGACGGTCGAGGCCATATAGCCCGCGGCCAACGAGTGGCCCCGGTACATCGGGTTGATCCAGACGCCCTGGATCTGGGCTACCTGTTCGGTGACGGTCCCAAGGTCCGCCTTGAAAACGACGTTCCCCATCTCGTCCGTGTCGATCATGGTATGGCCCTGTCGGATGAGCTGGCGGACGCGCCCCCGGTAGAAGCTGCCGCCGTTTTCCAGCGGCGAGTAACCGAGCTCCTCTTCGAACATGGCGGCGCTGGCCGGCAGGACCTTGTCGAAATCGGAGGGGTGGGCGACCCGCAACCTGCGGCGCGCGATGCCTTCGGGGCTGGTGCGGATCTCCATCAGCGGCTGGTTGCGGCGCACGTCGAATATCGACTGCGGGCCGTCGACCAGCACCTCGTGCATGGCAAGCACGGTGGATGCCGGGCCGAAGATGGAGGCGAAGCGCTGGCGTGTTGCCAGGGCCATCAATGCGTATTCGTGGGCGTGCTCGTCCGGCATGGCGGTGGGCGCCATATTGGCACCCACCCAGCATGCGGACAGCAGGCCTTCTTCACCGTCGACTCCCAGCACGTGGGCGAACCCGTCCGGCACGGCCGAACGGTGCAGGTCCACCTGGGACCTGGTGAAGATGTTGGCGACGGGGTCGCGGTCGAGCAGCTCGATGAGGGCCGCAGTGTCCCTGCGGCCCAAGATGCGCGGTTGTCCCTCGTCTACCCGTCGGCCAGATTTAGCTGACGGAGACCACTGGAGAACCCGCGGCAGGATTCTCGTCATCGCCCAAGTCCATTTCCTCAGCCAAGCGGTTGGCTTCTGCAATCAGGGTTTCCACGATCTGGTCCTCGGGCACGGTCTTGATGACCTCGCCCTTGACGAAGATCTGGCCCTTGCCGTTGCCGGAGGCTACGCCAAGGTCAGCGTCGCGGGCTTCGCCCGGACCATTGACGACGCAGCCCATCACGGCGACGCGCAACGGAACAGTCATGCCTTCAAGGCCGGCGGTGACCTCGTCGGCCAGCGTGTAGACATCGACCTGTGCACGGCCGCACGACGGGCAGGAAACGATTTCCAGCTTGCGCGGGCGCAGGTTCAGCGATTCGAGGATCTGGTTGCCGACCTTGACTTCCTCGACCGGCGGGGCCGAGAGCGAAACGCGGATGGTGTCGCCGATGCCCTTGGACAGCAGCGCGCCGAAGGCCGTCGCGGACTTGATGGTTCCCTGGAAAGCGGGGCCTGCCTCGGTGACACCCAGGTGCAGGGGCCAGTCGCCGCTTTCCGCCAGCAGCTCGTAGGCGCGGACCATGATCACCGGGTCGTTGTGCTTGACCGAGATCTTGAAGTCGTGGAATCCATGCTCCTCGAACAGCGAAGCTTCCCAGATGGCGGATTCAACCAGCGCTTCGGGGGTTGCCTTGCCGTACTTGGCCAGCAGGCGGCGATCCAATGAACCGGCGTTGACGCCGATTCGGATCGAGGTGCCGTGGTCCTTGGCGGCCTGGGCGATTTCCTTGACCTGGTCGTCGAACTGGCGGATATTGCCCGGGTTCACGCGCACGGCGCCGCAGCCGGCTTCGATGGCCGCGTAGACGTACTTCGGCTGGAAGTGGATATCGGCGATCACCGGGATCTGCGACTTCATCGCAATGATCTTCAGCGCTTCGGCGTCCTTGTCCGTCGGGCAGGCGACACGCACGATGTCGCAGCCGGAAGCGGTCAGCTCCGCGATCTGCTGCAAGGTCGCGTTGATGTCGTGGGTCTTGGTGGTGGTCATCGACTGAACCGAAATCGGCGAGTCAGACCCCACGCCAACCGACCCGACTTGAATCTGGCGGGTCTTACGACGTGGAGCGAGAACCGGCGGTGGGGCTGCCGGCATGCCTAGGCTGACCGAAGTCAATGGATGCCTCCGAATGGATTGTGGGTAATACTCTCTATCCAAGTATGTCACCGACTCGTTCAAAGCGGTGATCTATGCGAGAAAGGCCACGGCGAACCGTGGCCTTTCCGCCCTTTGCCGCGCGAGGTGCCGCGGCGGAGGGAAACCTAGGGCGTGTCTCTTATATCCGTAGCCAGACCAGAATCGCTGCCAACACCACTCCCGCACGATACGTGACCGCAAGCTTGTCATAACGAGTCGCAAGCCCCCGCCACTGCTTCATCAATCCAAACGCCCGCTCGACCACGTTGCGATCTTTATACTTCTCAGCATCGAACCCCGGCGGGCGCCCACCCGCGCGACCCCTACGCTTCCTGGCAGCGATCTCGTTAGATTTCTCCGGAATCACAGCAGTGATGCCCCGCTTACGCAGGTACGTGCGGTTCACTCGTGACGTGTAACCACGATCAGCAAGCAGCGACTCGGGGCGCGTCCGCGCGTTCCCCGACCCGGTTCTTGGCACTCGAATATCGCCGATTACTTCCTGGAGCATCGCGCCGTCGTGACGTTGCCCACCCGTGACCACAATCGATAATGGGCGGCCATGCCCATCGACCGCGAAATGCACCTTCGTGCTCAACCCTCCGCGCGATCTCCCTATCCCATGACCTTCCGGTTCAACCTCGCATAACGGCAGATTCTTGTAATTCGATAGAGCCCCCTGTGTCCTGGTCCGGACGCGGAAGGTTCGTGCCGTGCTGGTGAGCACGGCTGATCGTCGCGTCAATCGACACGTTCCAGTCAATATCACCTACGGCATCGGCCTCGGCGAGGATGTGCGCGAATACGCGGTCCCAGGTGCCGTCGGTTGCGTAGCGGCGATGCCGCTTCCAGACGGTCTGCCAAGGGCCATACCGGTCAGGGAGATCACGCCACGGGATTCCGGTCCGGTAACGGTAGATGATGCCTTCTACGACGCGGCGGTTGTCACTGAAGGGACGGCCTTTACGGCCTTCGTTCGATGGCAGGAGTGGTTCGACTCGTTCCCATTGCGCATTCGTGAACTGCGTAAATCTAGACCTTTGTGCCACGACTCAATCATGGCGCGTGCACACAACTAGATTTAGGAGACACGCCCTAGTTGGCTTCTGCGACAGCCTTGATGCTGTTCAGCACGCCGGCGACCTGCTCGACAACCTCGGCGTCATCCTTCGGGTTCAGCTCGGCGAAGCGGACCACCGAGTTCGGGATGGCCATCTTGACGTCGTCCAGGACCTTGGCGCCGGCGATGCCCAGGGCCTTGCGGGCCTCGTCCTGCGCCCACACGCCGCCGTACTGGCCGAAGGCGGTGCCCACGACCACCGATGGCATGTCCTTGACGGCGCCGGTGCCGAACGGACGCGACAGCCAGTCGATGGCGTTCTTCAGCACGGCCGGCATGGTGCCGTTGTATTCGGGGGTGACCAGCATCAGCGCGTCGGCTGCGGTGGCTGCATCGCGCAGCGCCTGGGCCGCGGCAGGAACGCTGCCTGCAACGTCGTTGTCCTCGTTGTAGAAGGGAATGTTCTCCAGGCCGGAGAACAGTTCGACCTCTACGCCTTCCGGCGCGTTGACGACGGTGGCCTCGGCCAGCTGCTGGTTGGTCGAACCGCTGCGCAGGGAACCTACGAGAGTGAGGACTTTGGTTGCCATGGGCAATACTCCTAGAACAATGGAAAATTAGAAAAGCTGACGCTTCATCTAGATTCAACCGCCAGTCGCCCCGGATCCATTCCCCGATTTCCGGTGATCTGACTCACCGCGTGCGGCAGATGGCGTTGTCTAGTCCACCGGAGGGCGGCGGCGCAGCTGCTTGGTCGCGGAACGATTCGACTTGGAGGCCAGCCGCCGGCGCTGCGAGCCCCGGGTGGGTTTGGTGGCCCGGCGCTGCGGCGGATCGGGGCGCAGCGCGGCGGCAACCAGCTCGGCCAGCTTCTGCTGGGCATCCTGCCGGTTGCGCCACTGCGAGCGCTCCTGGGCCGAGGTGACCACGAGCAGTCCGCCGGCCAGCCGGGAAGACAGCTTGTCGAGAAGCCGTTGGCGCTGCCATGGCGAGAGCGCCCTTGATCCCGCGATGGACCACGACAATTGCACCCGGCTGTCCGAGGTGTTCACGTGCTGGCCGCCCGGTCCCGAGGAACGGGTGAAATTCCAGGACAGCTCGGAGGCCGGGATCACCAGCGATCGGGAAATGTGCAGGTCCATGTTCCCAGTTTCCCACGGCAGGAGAAGCAAGCCGGCGCCCGCTCCCCGAGCGGCGGGGTGCGGGCGCCGGCTTGCCGCAGAGAGGCGGACGCCTAGGAGGCGAAGTCCTTGAGCAGGCCGGTCACCGGGTTCCATTCGGTGATGATTCGCTGCGCCAGGGCACCGGTGGTGCTGAATGGGTCCTGGTCCAGCACCTCCACGAGCGCCGTTTCGGATTCCGCGGCCAGGATCAGCAGGGCGCCGTCATTGACCGGGGTCGGACCGGAAGCCAGCAGCTGCACCGGCCCCTGGCCGACAAATCCCCCGAGGAACTCGCGGTGCGCCGGGCGGTGCTCGTTGCGCAGCTGCGCGGAGTTCTCGGCGTATACGTACTCAACAGCAAAAACAGTCATGGGTTCAGCTTAAATGCTCGGGCTCAGAACAACTGAATCGGCTTGAAGATGTCCGCGTATATTAAGAGGCCGCCCATCGCCAGCATGGCCACGACCACCACATAGGTCAGCGGCAGCATCTTGATGGTGTCCACGGGTTTCACGTTCTTGAGGCTGAAGATCCTGGCGACCGTGCGCTTCAATCCGTCGTAGAGGGCGCCGACCACGTGGCCGCCGTCCAGCGGCAGCAGCGGGATCAGGTTGAAGGCGAACAATGCAAGGTTCAGTCCGCCGGCCAGCGAGAGCAGGGTGGCGAACTTGTCGCCCACGGAGATCGAGTCCTCCGCACTGATTTCTCCGGCGATCCGGCCCACGCCGACAATGGACACCGGGCCGTTCGGGTCGCGTTCCTCGTTGCCGAAGGCTGCCCGGGCGACATCGGCCATGCGTTCGGGCAGATGCAGGATCACGGTGCCGATGTTGGCCAGCTGGGTGCCGACCACACCGGGCACCTCGCTGATCGGCTGAGGCAGGTTCTCCACGGTGGAGCTCATGCCCACGAAACCGACCTTCGCCATTTCGTACCCGCCGTCCGCTCCCTTCACCGGGTAGCCGTTCGCGTCCGTGACCGGCCGGTCGGTCAGGTACGGGGTCATGGTGGTGCTGTGGCTGGCGCCGTCGCGGGTGTACTCAAGCGACACCGGCTGGCCCGGATTCTCGCGGATGACGTCGGTGAGCTTGTTCCACTCCCCCTGTGCCACGGCCATGCCGTTCACCGAGGTGATGGTGTCGCCGGGCAGCAGTCCGGCTTCGTAGGCGGGAGCGGCCGGGTCCGAGGCCGAGCATTCGGTCTGGTCGGCGTTCTCGGCCGTGGCGATGCACTTGTAGACCTCGGAAACCGTGGTCGTGGTGGTGGCGACGCCGAAGCTGGTGAGCACGATGCCGATCAGCACGAAGCCCAGGATCAGGTTCATGAACGGGCCGCCGAGCATGATGATGATGCGTTTGTAGGTGGGCAGCTGGTAGAACATCCGCCCTTCGTCCTCGGGCCTGACGTTCTCATTGGCCTGCGAGCGCGCGTCGTCCACCATCTGGCCGAACACCCGCTGGAACAGGTTCGGCTTCTTCCGCGGCGCCCCCGGTTCCCCCTCCGCGGCCGGGCGCGGCGGGTACATGCCGACCATCGAGATGTAGCCGCCCAGCGGCAGCATCTTGATGCCGTACTGGGTTTCGCCGCGCTTGAAGGAGAACAGGGTCTTGCCGAAACCGATCATGTACTGCGGCACGCGCAGACCGAAGAGCTTGGCCGGCACCAGGTGGCCGACCTCGTGCAACGCGATGGAGGCTCCGATGGCCAGCACCATGAAGAGCACTCCGAGGATGAACAGCACTGCGCTCATGCGCTGACCCCCAGGATCCTGGATGCGTGGGCGCGGGCCCACTTGTCGGTTTCAAGCACCACTTCCACGCTGGGCTCCGCGTTGACCGGAGTGTAGTCGTCCAGCGCGCGCTCGATGGTCTCCACGATGTCGGTGAAGCGGATCTTTCCGTCGTGGAATGCGTCCACCGCCACCTCGTTCGCCGCGTTGTACACGGCCATGTGGGTTCCGGAGGCCGCGGCGGCCTGCTTGGCGATCTTCACCGCGGTGAACACCGATTCGTCCAGCGGGTCGAAGGTCCAACTGGAGGCGGTGGAGAAGTCGCAGGACGCGGCGGCGCCGGCCACGCGATGCGGCCAGTTGATGCCCAGCGCAATGGGCAGGCGCATGTCCGGGGGCGAGGCCTGGGCGATGACCGACCCGTCAATGAACTCGACCATGGAATGGACGATCGACTGGCGGTGCACCACCGGCTCGATCCGGTCCAGCGGCACGTCGAAGAGCAGATGCGCCTCGATGACTTCCAGCGCCTTGTTGACCATGGTCGCGGAATTGGTGGTCACCATGCGGCCCATGTCCCAGGTCGGGTGGGCCATGGCCTGCTGCGGGGTGACGTCGCGCAGCTTTTCGTAGCTGTAGCCGAAGAACGGTCCGCCGGAAGCGGTGACGATGAGCTTGGCCACTTCCTCCGGGGTGCCCGAGCGCAGCGCCTGGGCCAGGGCCGAGTGCTCGGAGTCGACCGGGGCGATCTGTCCGGGGGCGGCGAACTGCTTGACCACCTGGCCGCCGATGATCAGCGATTCCTTGTTGGCCAGCGCCAGCAGGTGCCCCGCCTTCAGCGCGGCGACGGTCGGCTCCAGTCCGATGGCGCCGGTGATCCCGTTGAGCACCACATCGGCCTCCGCGAACGCGGCGACCTCGGTGGCGGCCCGCGGGCCGGCGAACAGCTCGGGCGCATAACCGCGCACCGACGCCTCCTGCGCGGCCGCGGCGATCGCGTCGGCGAGCGCCTGGGTGGATTCCACGGCGCTGCCCACCACGGCCGGCCGGTACTTCACCGCCTGGCGCGCCAACAGCTCCAGGTTATAGCCGCCGCTGAGCGCGGCGACGCTGAACTGCTCCGGGGCGTTGTCGATGACATCAAGCCCCTGGGTGCCGATGGACCCCGTGGAACCGATCAACGTGACGCGGCGCGGCCGCCCTGGCTCGGGAGAAAAATCTTTGGTGCTCACCCGTCCATTATGGTTCCTCTAACTGTGAGGTCCCAAAGAGCAGCGCCGGGTCCGCGACGGTGCTCACAGCCCCAGGCTGCGGGCGATCAGCAGCTGCTGCACCTGGGTGGTTCCCTCGCCGATTTCCAGGATCTTGGAGTCCCGGTAGTGGCGGGCCACCAGGGTTTCATTCATGAAACCGTAGCCGCCGAAAATCTGCGTGGCGTCCCGCGCGTTGTCCATGGCCGCCTCGCTGCCCACCAGCTTGGCGTGCGCCGCTTCCACCTTGAAATCCTTGCCCGCCAGCATCTTGGCCGCCGCCGCATAGTAGGCCAGCCGCGCCAGGTGCACCCGGGTGGCCATGCGGGCCAGCATGAACGAGATCCCCTGGTTCTTCCCGATCGGGGTGCCGAAGGTCGTGCGGGTCTTCGCATAGGCCACCGCCTCGTCCAGGCAGCCCTGGGCTGCTCCCGTGGCCAGGGCGGCGATGGCGATGCGCCCCTCGTCGAGGATCTCCAGGAAGTAGGAATAGCCGCGCCCCTGCTCGCCGAGCAGGTTCTCCTGCGGCACCCGGGCGCCGTCGAAGTGCAGCGCATGGGTGTCGCTGGCCCGCCAGCCGACCTTGTCGTAGGCGGGGGCGACGGTGAACCCCGGGGTTCCCGAAGGAAGGATAATGGCCGAGATCTGCTTATCCCCGGTGGCTTCATCCACCCCGGTCACCGCGGTGACCGTGACCAGGGAGGTGATGTCCGTGCCGGAGTTCGTGATAAATTCCTTGCCTCCGTCGATCACCCATTCTCCGCCGTCGAGCCGGGCGCGGGTCAGCGCGGCCGAGGCGTCGGATCCGGCGCCCGGCTCGGTCAGCCCGAAGCCTGCCAGCTTCTCCCCGGTCGCCAATTCCGGAAGCCACCTCAGCTTCTGCTCCTGGCTGCCGAAACGGAAGATCGGCATGGCGCCCAACGACACCCCGGCTTCCAGGGTGATGGCCACCGACTGGTCGACCTTGCCCAGCTCCTCCAGCGCGAGGGCCAGGTGGAAGTAGTCGCCTCCCGAGCCGCCGTACTCCTCGGAGATCGGCAGCCCGAACAACCCGAGCTCGCCCATTTGCTTCACGATGTCATAGGGGAAGGTCTTGTTGGCGTCGTTGGCCGCGCTTTGCGGGGCCACGACCTGCTGGGCGAAGTCCCGAACGAGGTTGACCAGGTCCTGGTATTGCTCATCGAGTTCCAGATCAAGCATGGTGCTCTCTTTCCGTTGGGGCTCCGCATCCAGTTGCACGGTGTGCCGGCACCGGATGACGGGCCGTGTCGCCCTGAGGCGGGCATTACTTGGCCGCTCAAGCCCAAGGCGAGTATGGTTAATATCTATTAACTGATCGCCGATATTTTTTAGTATCAGCCACATTTTTGACACTAGTGGCAGGCATCACAGTTGTCCATAGTCGGGGTCGGTATTCGCAAGGAGATGATGCCTGTGGCAAGGTACCAGCCACTGCACGAACCAACGGACCGCGAGCGCGCCAAGGCCGAACGCCGCGAGGCGCTGCTGCGCGAGGCAACCAGGCTCTTCGCCCAGCACGGTTACGCAGGGGTGTCGCTGGAGGATCTGGGCGCCGCGTGCGGGATCTCGGGTCCCGCGGTCTACCGCCACTTCGCCGGGAAACAGGCGGTGCTCATCGCGCTGCTCGTGGACATGTCGAAGGACATCTACGAGGGAGGACAGGCGGCGGCCGAGGCCGGCGGCGAGCCAATCGAGGTGCTCTCCCGGCTGGTGGATTTCCACACCGATTTTTCACTCTCGCGCCCCGACATCCTGCAGGTACAGGACCGGGACCTGAAGTCGCTGCCCAAAGCGGAACTGGCGCTCGTGCGCAAGCTGCAGAACTCGTACATCGCCCTGTGGACCGGCCAGCTGGCCAAGCTGCACCCCAAAGATTCGGTGCAGGCCCAGCGGTTCCGCGCCCACGCGGTCTTCGGATTGCTGAACTCCACCGCGCACTCGGCACATAATCCGCGCACCAAAAAATCGGGATTAAAGCCGCTGCTGTCCAATATGGCGCTTGCAGCGCTGACTTCACCGGTAACCTAGTTTTAAGCCCTTGCTCTTTGAAGCCTGCCAACCGGTACGCTTCCCACACGATCGAAAGGCCTTTGCCGTGCAGCTACGTGAGGTCCGCGCTTCCGATTTGGACGCATTCTTCGCTCACCAGCAGGAACCAGAAGCGAATCTGATGGCCGCCTACCAGGCGCGCAACCCTGCGGATCGTGCGGTGTTCGACCACCACTGGAACCAGATCCTCAACGACCCCAAGGTGCTGGTGCGCACCATCGAGCACGACGGCGAAGTCGCCGGCTCGATCCTGGTCTTCGACGGCGAAGCTCCCGAGATCAATTTCTGGACCTCGACCAAGTTCTGGGGCAAGGGCATTACCACCAGCGCGGTGGATGCGTTCCTGGCCGAGTTCAGCAAGCGCCCGCTGATGGCCCACGTGGTGCAGGACAACCTCGGCTCCATCAAGGTCCTGGAGCGCCGCGGCTTCAAGATCGTGGGCACCGAGCAGATCTTCTCCAATGCCCGGGCAGAAGTCGTCACCGAAAACGTCATGCAGCTGGACTAGCAGCGGCAGGCTTTAACGCCTCGAGCCGGTTCCCCTTGCGGGAACCGGCTCGATGCATTTCCGGGGCAAATCGCCGTGCCCGACGGCCGCCGCTACCGGGAGGCGTTCAGCGTCCGCCAGGCCTCGCGGCGCACCGCCTGCTCGTGCGGGTCGGGCACCGGCGCGGCGGCCAGCAGGCGGCGGGTGTAGTCGTGCTGCGGGGCGTGCAGCACGGTCTTGACCTTGCCCTGCTCCACCGCGCGGCCGGACTGCATGACTACCACGTAGTCGGCGAGCATGTCCACCACGGCCAGGTCGTGGCTGACGAAGAGGCAGGCGAAGTTGAAGTCGCGCTGCAGGTCCTGGAGCATTTCCAGCACCACCGCCTGCACCGAGACATCCAGCGCGCTGGTGGGCTCGTCGGCAATGAGCAGTTCCGGGTTCATGGTCAGCGCGCGGGCGATGCACACACGCTGCCGCTGGCCGCCGGAAAGCTCGTGCGGGTAGCGGTTGACCACGCTGCGCGGCAGCTTCACCGCGTCCAGCAGCTCCATGGCGCGCTGGATGCGGCTGGCCTTGGTGCCTTCCTTGTGCACCACCATCGGCTCGGTGATGCATTCGCCGATCGGGAACCTCGGGTTCAGCGAGGCCGCGGGATCCTGGAAGATCACGCCGATCGACTTGCGCACCTTGCGCGCTTCGCGCGGCGAGAGCTTGGGCAGGTTGTGGCCCTTGACCGACAGCGATCCTTCGGCGACCGGAAGCAGGCCGATGACCGCCTTGGCGATGGTCGACTTGCCGGAGCCGGACTCTCCTACGATGCCCAGCACCTCCCCCTTGGCCACGTCGAAGCTCACGCCCTCCACCGCACGGAACGTGGTGCCGCGCATGTCGTATTCCAGCACCAGGTCCTTGGCTTCCAGCACCAGCTCGCGCCCCTTGGAGGCGGTCTGCTCGGCGTGGGCTGCGTTCGCGTCGATCACCACGGGCGAGAGCTTCGGCACCGCCGACAGCAGCCGCTGGGTGTACTCGTGCTTCGGGTGCAGCATCACCTGCTCCACGCTGCCGGTCTCCACCAGGTTGCCCTGGAACATCACCGCCACCTGGTCCGCCATGTCCGCCACGACACCCATGTTGTGGGTGATCAGCAGGATGCCGGTGTTCAGCCGGTCCTTGAGCTCGCGCAGGAGGTCCAGGATCTCGGCCTGCACCGTCACGTCCAGCGCGGTGGTCGGCTCGTCGGCGATGATGACCTTGGGATCGCAGGAGATCGCCATGGCGATCACGATGCGCTGGCGCTGGCCGCCGGAAAACTGGTGCGGGTACTGCTTGATGCGCTTGGCCGGTTCGGGGATGCCGACCAGGGCCAGCAGCTCCACGGCGCGGGCTGTGGCTTCCTTGCCGTAGGCGATGCCGTGCAGTTCCAGCGCCTCGGTCAGCTGGCGTTCGATGGTCAGCACCGGGTTCAGCGCGGTCATCGGCTCCTGGAAGACCATGGCGATGTCGGTGGCGCGCATCTTGCGCATCTTCCCGGCTTCGAGGCCCACCACGTTCACGTTGCCGACCTTGGCCACGCCCGAGACGTTGGCGTTGCCCGGCAGCAGTCCCATGGCGGCGGTGGAAGTCACGGACTTGCCGGACCCGGACTCGCCGACCAGCGCGACCACTTCACCGGGCTTGACGGCCAGCGAGAGTCCCTTGACCGCGTGCACGTCCGGGCCCGCGGTTTCGAAGGTGACCTGCAGGTTGTCGAAGCTCAGCGCGTAGCCCTCGGTGGCGTCATTGGTTGGTGCGGCGTGGCTCATGGCTTCTCCTTGCGGGTTGGCATGGCAAACAGGCCGGCGCGGCGGCGGCGCTTGCCACTGTGGCGTGGGTCGAAGGCATCGCGCAGGCCGTCGCCCAGGAAGTTCACTGACAGGGCGATGGCCACGATGGTCATGCCCGGCCACCAGAACAGCCACGGTCGGGTGGTGAACGCGTTCTGGTACTGGCTGATCAGCAGGCCCAGCGAGGATTCCGGCGGCTGGACACCGAAGCCCAGGAAGGACAACGAGGATTCCAGCAGGATCGCGCCGGCAATCGCGAACGTTGCGTTCACCACGATCACGCCGATGGTGTTCGGCAGCAGGTGCTTGAAAATCACCCGCGAGGTCTTGGAGCCCATGGCCTGGGCGGCGGACACGTATTCGCGCTCGCGCAGCGAAAGGATCTCCCCGCGCACCAGGCGCGCCAGGCCGGTCCAGGTAACCAAGCCAAGGGCCACCGCGAGAAGGATGATGGAGCTCGAGCCGCGCCCGGCAATCTGTCCCAACACTGCGGCCAGCACCAGCAGCGGGATGACGATGAACAGATCGGTGATGCGCATCAGCGCCTCGTCGACCCAGCCGCGGAAGTACCCGGCCAGCGCGCCGATGATAGCGCCGATCACCGTGGCCACCAAGCCGACCACCACGCCGATGATGATGGACTTCTGCGTCCCGTTCATGACCAGGGCGAAGTAGTCCTTGCCGATGGAGTCCTGGCCAAAGGGGTGCTCGCCGATCTGGATGCCCGAGCCACCGAGCCAAGTGGGCAGCAGCGACAAGGTGGGCTTGCCGCCGTTGACCACGGCGCCGGCATCGAGGTAGCTCTGCTTCCACCAGCCGGGAATGGGCCCGTAGCCGATCGAGGTGAAGGCCAGCAGGGTGATCAGCACGAGGATGATCGCGGAGATCATGGCGGGTTTGTGGTGCAGGAACCGTTCCAGGACGATCCGCGACTGGCTCTTGGAAGTCTCGCTCGCGACCGCGAGTTTCGCGTCCTCGACTTCTGCAATGGATGTCAGGTTCTCTGGCATCTTGTTGTTCGTGTTACTCATCGAATGTCCTTAGTTTCCTAGACCCGGATCCGCGGATCGAGAATTGCGTACACAATGTCTGCCAGGAGGTTGAAGAGTACCGCCGCGGTACCGGTGACCAGGAAGAATGCCATGACCGGTGCGGGGTCCACCGCATGCAGGCCGGTGATGAACATATCTCCCATGCCCTTCCAGCCGAACACCGTCTCGGTGACCACCGCGCCGCCGATCAGGCCGGCGAAGTCGAAGGCCGCGATGGTGGCGATCGGGATCAGCGCGTTGCGGAAGGCGTGGCGGAAGATCACGGTGCGTTCGCTCAAGCCCTTGGAGCGCGCGGTGCGGATGTAGTCCTGCTGCTGCACCTCGAGCATCGATGAGCGGGTGTAGCGCGAATAGCTGGCCAGCGAAATGATGGCCAGCACGATGGTTGGCAGCAGCAGCTGGGTGGCGTTGTCCAGGAAGTGGTCCCAGAAGCCGCCGCCAAGGTTCGCGGTGGAGGACCCGATGGTTGCAATGGGCCGCCCCTTCAGATCCAGGAAACCCGGCCACGCACGGAAGATGTGGTCCAGCACGGTCAAGCCGGCTCCGACCAGGCCTACGGTCACCGAGACGCCCATGGCGGACTTGGACAAACGGCCTCCCATGAGCTTGCCGATCAGGCCCGGAATGACCACGGCCAGGATGGCACCGCCCAACAGCAGCCATCCGCTTGGATCAGCCAGCAGCCAGAAGGTCGCGTAATACATTCCCAACACGAGCGCCGCGGTGATCAGTGCCGGGTACAGCACGCGCTTCTCCTTGAGCCCGACGCTCATGGCGGTGGCGGACAGCGCCAGCAGCACGGTCAGCACGATGATGACTGCTGGACCCATTTGCGGGAATCGGTAGAAGTTCAGCCACACGCTGTACTGCAGCAGCAGCGGCACGAAGACGGCGGTGGCCAAAAAGGTGATGCCGCGGCGTTTGAGCGAACCGGCCATCAGCATCTGCAGGACCAGGCCAGCGACCAGGCCGATCAGGATGCTGGTGCCCAGGGATATCTGGGGGTTCTCCAGCCAGTTGTTGTAGCCGATCGCCATGTACTCCTTGAGCAGCACCGCTGCCCAGAACACCGGAAGGGAGAAAAACAGGAACGTCAGGAAGGTGACGAGATAGTCGAGACCCGAGTACTGGCGCACTGCGGTGAGCACGCCAATGGCGATACCCAGGATGGCGGCGATGACGGTTGCCAGCAGCACCAATCTCAGGGTCGATGAGGCGGCGTTGGCCAGTAGATCGGTGACCTGGATGCCGTTGATGTTGCGGCCCAGATCGCAGGACCCCACGAAGCACTTGGAGACACCGGCCAGCCAGGTCAGGTACCGCAGGAACCACGGCTGTTCTAGGTTCATGTATTCGGTGCGCTGCTGCATCAGGTATTCGCGGTTTTCCGCGTTGCTTTCACGCAGATCGCCGAGCGGGTCACCGGAATTAATAACCAGGATATAGAGCAGCAGCGATGCGGCTAACAGCACGCCGGCGGCCGACCCCAGTCTTTTAAGGATGAATTTCAACACGGTACTAACGTCCTCTTTCTTCTCGCCTCGTGGCGCTTCCGCCTCCGCGATGTAGGAGGTGGACACGACGCGGGGCCCGATGATGATCGGGCCCCGCGGGCGCTCACAGCTGGTGTTTGCGTTTGTTCAGGCCGAAGGCCTACTCAGCACGCACCCACTGCTCGGCGTTCCAGACGATGCCGTTCTGGGTTGCCGTGTGGCGGACATTCTGGATGTCGGAGCCCGAAGCGCTCAGACCCGGGTGGGCGAACAGCGGGATGCCGAACAGGTCATCCCACAGCAGCTTCTCGATCTTCTTGGTCTGCTCCGCATGCACCGCTGGATCCAGCGAGGTGGCCAGGGTCTCCCATTCGGCATCGACCTGGGCGTTGGAGTACTTGCCGTAGTTCTGCGGCTTGCCGGTCGCGTAGATGTTCTGGCCCGAGGAGATCTGGCCCGAACCTGCCCAAGCGAACAGTGCTACCTCGTAGTCGCCACGCTCCTGGGTTCCGCCCGGTGCGAAGAACTTCGGGTCGCCTGCATCCACGATCTCGAAGCCGGCCTTATCGCACGAGGACTTGATCTGTGCAACTTCGTTGGTGCGGCGTTCGTTCGGTGCCGAGTAGCCGATACGCACCTTGGTGCCCACCGCGTCCTGATCCTCCAGGATCTTCTTGGCGCCGTCGATGTCGACCTCGTCGTAGCGTCCGTCATAGGCTGCGGCCACGGTGTCCGCGTAGTTCTCCTGGAACGGGAAGACCTCGCGCAGGTTCATCACCTGTGCTCCAGGGTTCAGCGGCTTGATCAGGTTGTCCACGATTTCCTGGCGTGGAACGCACATGGCGAAAGCCTTGCGCAATTCCAAATTGGTCATCGCGTTGCCGTCGACGAAGTTGAAGTCAAGGTGCTCCCAGGTCAAGGTGTCGCCCTGCTGGATGTTGACGGCGCTGCCCAGACCCTTGAGCTGCTCCAGGGTATCGACGGTCGGCTGCGGGCCGATGACGTCGAGGTCCTTGTTCTGCAGCGCCTGGACCATGCCCGAATCGGCAAGGAAGCGGAAGTTCAGTTCCTTGGTCGCCGCCGGGGTGCCGTAGTAGTTCTCGTTGGCGGTCAGCGTGACGGACTCGCCAGCCTTCCACGAACCGAGCTTGTACGGACCGGAAACCGGCATGTCCGCTTCGTCCGGCAGGGTGCCCGGCTTGGTGGTCCAGCCGGTGTTCCAGAACTTGGCGGCCTTCTCCAGCTTCTTGGAGTCGCCATCGCGGACAGCCGCGACGAACTCTTCGGTGCTCAGGCCACCCTTCTTGGCAACTACGTGTGCCGGGTGCAGCATCCAGGTCTGGATCTGCCAGTCCGGATCCGGAGCCTTGAACTCCACGGTGAATTCCTTGCCCGCAGGATCACCCTGGGGGCCCTTCGGGACGGTGTCGCCAAGATCGGTGGAGACCGAGGAGAACAGCGGCTTTTCCTTCGATCCGGTGTTCAGGTTGAGGTTCTGCACGGCCCAAGCCAGCACCGCGTCAGCGGTGGTGATGTCGGTGCCATCGGACCACTTGGCGTTGTCGGCGATGGTGTACTTGATGGTCAGCGGATCATCGCTGATTTTCTCGAAGCTACCCAGATCTTCGTTCGCGTAGATCTTGCCGTCGGTACCGAAGTAGGTGAAGCCGGCGAACATGCGGTCGGTGATGCCGGAGTTGTAGGTGGAGTAGGTCTGCGGAGTGAATCCGTTGTAGCTGATGAATTCAGGGGCGCCGATGGATACCTTGATGGTTCCATCCTTGGTCGTGATGTCGCCCAGGTCCGCTAGGCCGGTGGTGGTCGCCTCAGCGCCGGCGTTGCCCGCGCCTTCGGATTCGCTGGCCGATGGGCTGGTTTCGCTTCCGCCTGGGGCACATGCAGACAGCGCCATTGCCATCGCTGCGCCTACGACGACTGCCTTCGAAACGCGTTGAAACCGCATTTCGCCTCCTTGAGATCTTCGATTGATACGAGTTCTGAAACTTCCGAATCAGTGTGGATCAAGTCACACCTGATCCAATGACCAATAGACTAACTGGAATTTTCGGTCTTGGATATAGAAAGATTCGCTTCAGATAGTCACGAGAAGGCAACGAAAAGTTACCGCGGGATTTCACATGTTACCGGCAAGTTAATGCGAACCAGCTCACACCCGCAAGATTTCAAGGGTTTCTTTCAGATTGGGAAAATTCAACCAGATGCGCAGCCGAGTCGAAGTCACGATTCGAATCCATTTATAACAGTTTGGTAACGCAATGTAGATCTAGTAATAATCTAAAGCAAATCTTGAATATCGACGTTCGCGCACGTCATCAAGCAGCCAGGCAATTCCTGGAATCACAAAAAAGAACGCCGCAACCCGGATCGGTTGCGGCGTTCTTTTCAGCATGCACAGCGTCGGCTAGATCAGGGTTGCCCCCGGGATCGCCGCCAGCAGATTACGCGTGTAGTCGCTCTTCGGCGACTCGAAAATATCGTCGACAGAACCCTGCTCGACGATCTTTCCACGTTCCATCACGCAGACGTTGTCCGCGATCTGGCGTACGACGGCAAGATCGTGGGTGATGAACAGGTAGGTCAGACCCATTTCGCGCTGCAGCTCATCAAGGAGCTCCAGCACTTGGGCCTGAACCAGGACGTCCAGTGCGGAAACCGCCTCGTCGCAGACGATCATTTCCGGCTGCAGGGCCAGGGCACGCGCAATCGCGATGCGCTGGCGCTGGCCGCCGGAGAGCTCGTTCGGGAAACGGTGCATGGTTGCCGCAGGCATCGAAACCTGGTCGAGCAGCTCCTTGACCTTCTTCTGGCGCGAGGCAGAGTTGCCGATACCGTGGATGCGCAATGGCTCCTCGATCGTGCGGTAGATCGAGTACATCGGGTCCAGCGAACCATACGGATCCTGGAAGATCGGCTGCACGCGGCGGCGATACTTGAACAGCTGCTTCTCGCTCAGGTTGCCGATCTGCTGGCCGTCGAAGGTGATCTCGCCGCTGGTCGAGTCCAGCAGGTTCAACACCATCTGCGCGATGGTCGACTTGCCGGAACCCGACTCGCCCACGACAGCAGTCGTGGTGCCCTTCGGAATCTCGAAGGAGACGTCGTCCACCGCGGTGAACTTTTCCTTCTTGCCGAAGCCCTTGCGGATATCGAAGACCTTGGTCAGGTTGCTGACGGTCAACAGCGGCTCGGCCTTGGCCGGGGAGGTCTCTTCAACAGCGGCCTCGTGCTTGTCTCCGCGCACAGCGGAGAGCGAAGGAGCCGAGTTGATCAGGCGCTGCGTGTACGGGTGCTTCGGGTTGCGCAGGATCTCCAGCGCCGGCCCGTACTCGACCACGCGGCCCTTGTACATGACGACGACCTTCTCGGCACGCTCCGCGGCCAGGCCCAGGTCGTGGGTGATCAGCAGCACGGCGGTGCCCAGTTCACTGGTCATGGTGTCCAAATGATCCAGGATCTGCTGCTGCACCGTCACGTCCAGAGCACTGGTCGGCTCGTCCGCGATCAGCAGGCGAGGACGGCAGGCGAGGCCAATGGCGATCAGCGCGCGCTGGCGCATGCCGCCGGAGAACTCGTGCGGGTACTGATTGGCACGGGCTTCCGGGTTGGGCAGGCCTGCGTCGGCCAGCACCTGGGCCACACGCTTCTTGGGGTTGTCCCCAGCCAAGCCGTTGGCCTTCAGGGTTTCCTTGACCTGGAATCCGATCTTCCACACCGGGTTGAGGTTCGACATCGGGTCCTGCGGAACCATGCCGATGTGGTTGCCGCGCAGCTCAACGAATCGCTTTTCGCTGGCGTGGGCAATGTCTTCACCGTCGAACAGGATCTGTCCGGCTGACACGCGGCCGTTGCCGGCCAGCAGGCCGATGGCGGCCAGCGCCGAGGTCGACTTGCCGGATCCGGACTCGCCCACGATGGCCACGGTTTCGCCGGGCATCACGGTGAAGTTGGCGTCGCGCACCGCATGCACCGGTCCGTCAGGAGTGGAGAAGGTGATCGCCAGATCCTTGACTTCAAGCAGCGGCTTAGGAGTTGCGTTCTCGCTCACGGGCTAGGCTCCCTTCCGGGCCTTGGGATCCAGTGCGTCACGCACTGCATCGCCGAGCATGATGAAGCTCAAGACCGTCACCGAAAGGAACAGTGCAGGCCACATCAGCATCATCGGGTTGTTGCGGAGCTGGGTCTGCGCCGAGGCAATATCGTTGCCCCAGCTCATGATCTCCGGGGGCAGACCGACGCCCAGGAAGGACAGGGTTGCCTCGGCCACGATGTACACACCGAGGTTCACGGTCGCGACCACGATGATCGGGGCCAGCGAGTTCGGCAGCACGTGCTTGACCAGCGACTTGAACTTGGACAGACCCAGCGAGCGCGAAGCCTTGACGAAGTCCGCATTGCGCGCTTCGATCACGGCGCCGCGGGTGATGCGGGCCAGCTGCGGCCAACCGAAGATAGCCAGCGTGATAATGACCGTCCAGACACTCTTGTTTTCGCGGAAGGCAGGCAGCTGCATGACGATGATTGCACCGAGGATCAGCGGCAGGGCGAAGAAGATGTCGCCCAGTCGGGCCAAGATGGTATCGATCCAGCCGCCGTAGAAGCCAGCCAATGCACCGATGGTGCCACCGACGATGATCACGATCAAGGTCGTGAAGATGCCGACGAGCAGCGAAGCTCGCGTACCGTAGATGACGCGCGAGTAGATGTCGCAGCCTTGGAGGTTGAAGCCCATGATGTGGCCTTCGCGCCCCGGCTCGTTCGAATTCTCCAACGCGCAGTACGTGGGGTCTTGCGACGTGAACCACTGCGGGAACGCAGCAACAATGATGACCGCGAGAATCAGGATCGCGGAAATGATGAACAAAGGCTGCTTGCGCAGCGAGCGCCAGGCCTCGGCCCACATGGACAGCGGCTTGCCGGTCTCCTTGACGGAGTCGACTGCCTGCAACGGCGTCTCGTCCAGCGGAGCGACGTAGTGCTCAATCTTGTACTTGGAGACCTTGCCTGCACGGCGGTTGAGGGGCAGGCCGGCTTCGGAATTATGGTTCTGGTTCTCAGGCATAACGGATCCTCGGGTCAAGCAGGGCGTACAGCATATCCACGATCAGGTTGGCGAGCACGAAAACGATCACCAGGACACCGACCACGGCGACAACGGTTGGCGTCTCGCCCTTGAGGATTGCCCGATACAAAAGGTTTCCGACGCCGGGGACGTTGAAGATACCTTCGGTCACGATGGCGCCGCCCATGAGCGAGCCGAGGTCGGCACCCAGGAAGGTCACCACGGGAATCAGCGAGTTGCGCAGGATATGCACCCGCACCACGCGATTGCGGCTCAGGCCCTTGGCCGTCGCGGTTCGCACGTAGTCCGCGCTCTTGTTCTCGATTACCGAGGTACGGGTCAGGCGAATAACGTAGGCCAGCGAAACCAAGCCCAGAACCATGGCGGGGAGAATCAGCTCACTCCACGTACCGGCACCGGAAACGGTGGGCTTGGCCCACTCGAGCTTCACACCAATCACGAACTGCAGCACGAAACCGAGCACGAAGGTGGGAACGGCAATAACGATCAGCGAAGCAACCAGGATGGTCGAGTCAAAGAACTTGCCCTTGCGCATACCGGCGATCACGCCGAAGATGATGCCGAAAACGCCCTCGATCAGCAATGCCAAGATCGCCAAACGGGCGGTCACGGGGAAGGCGCGTCCGAGCAGGTCCGCCACTGGCTGGCCAGAGAAGGACATGCCGAGGTCGAAGGTCACCAGGTTCTTCAGATACAGACCGTACTGGATCCAGAATGGCTGGTCGAGATTGTATTGTGCGCGAAGTGCAGCTTCGGTAGCGGGAGTCATCGGCTTGCCGCCGGACAGTGCCGCGATAGGGTCGCCCGGGGTCGCAAAGACCAGGAAGTACACCAGCAACGTGGCGCCGATGAATACCGGAATCAGCTGCGCAATACGCTTGAGGGTAAAACTTAACATGCTTGCATCTCACCTCGAGACACCAGAGGGCGCTTGGCCATTATTTTCCTCTTTCCGTCGGAGGTTATCCGACGTTACTTTGTTGCGAGGCAGGACAGACACGCCAAAGGGAGACCCTGGTTTTTGCGGGTCTCCCTTGACGTTGTTCCCAGCTAATCTAGCCTTTGATCAGGCTGAATGCTGAGCGTAGTTACTTGCCGGTGATCTCGTTGTACAGCGGGACACCGTTCCAACCGAATTCGACGTTGGAGACGTTCTCGCTCCAGCCGCCCTGAACAGCCTGGTACCACAGCGGGATGGCAGGAAGGTCCTTCATCAGGATTTCCTGAGCCTGGTTGAAGATCTCGGCACCTGCAGCTGGATCGGTGGCTGCAAGGCCTTCCTTCAGCTTGGCGTCGAATTCCTTGTTCGAATAGTCGCCATCGTTGGAACCAGCGCCGGTGCCGTAGAGAGCACCGAGGAAGTTGTACAGCGATGGGTAGTCAGCCTGCCAGCCGGTACGGAAGCCACCGGTCATCTTGCGCTCGGTGACCTGCTCGCGCAGTTCCTTGAAGGAGCTGAACGGCTTAGCCACTGCGTTGATGCCCAGGTTGTTCTTCAGCTGGTTGACAACAGCCTCGACGTATTCCTTGTTGCCGGCGCCGTCAACGTTGTAGCCGATGGACAGTTCTGCATCTGCATCCCACTTGGAGATCGCATCTGCGTCGGCCCAGGCCTTCTTGGCAGCCTCGGCGTTGAAGGTCAGCACCTCGTTGCCAGGAATGCTGTCCGAGTAGCCGTCGATTACCGGTGCGGTGAATTCCTTGGCGATAACCTTACCGCCCTGGTACACCTTGTCGATGATCAGCTGGCGGTCGATAGCCTGCGAGACTGCCGCACGGCGGAGGTTGCCCTCTTCGCCCTGCTTGAAGTGATCCAGGTAGCCCGGGATGGTGATGGTTGCATTGCCTGCGTACGGCGAGTTGACCGAACGGTCACCCAGGTCGCTCTGGTACGAAGCCAGCTGGCTTGGTGGAACCTGGTCCAGGACATCCAGGTTTCCGGAAATAAGGTCCTGGTATGCCGAGTCGGTCGACTGGTAGACCTTGAAGTCGATGCCGCCGTTCTGGGCCTTGCGAGGGCCGTCGTAGCTCTCGTTGACATCCAGCTTCAGGTTGACGTCGTGGTTCCAGGTGGTCAGCTTGTAGGGGCCGTTGCCAACCGGGTTTTCGCCGAAGGCCTTCGGATCCTTGAAAGCGGCTTCAGGCAGCGGCATGAAGGCGGTGTAGCCCAGGCGCAGCGGGAAGTCGGACTCAGGCTGGGACAGCTCGACGGTGAAGGTGGTGTCGTCTACGACCTTCAGGCCTTCCATCTTGTCGTCGGTCGACTTCTCTGCACTGACCTTGTCGTAGCCCTTGATGGACTCGAAGAAGTAGGCGTTGAGCTGGGCGTTCTTTGCGGCAGCGCCGAAGTTCCAGGCGTCCACGAACGAAGCAGCGGTCACCGGCGAACCATCGGAGAAGGTCTGGCCGGACTTGATCTTGATGGTGTAGTTCTGCGAGTCGGTGGTTTCGATCGACTCGGCCAGTTCATTCTGGGTCTTGCCATCGGCGGTGTAGCTCACCAGACCGGTGAAGATCAGATCCATGACGCGGCCGCCACCAACTTCGTTGGTGTTGGCCGGCAGCAGACCGTTCTGCGGCTCGGTCGTGTTTGCCGAAACAATGTATGAAGTGTCGCCTGCCTGTGCGTCGCCGTTGCCCTCAGGGGTTTCAGACGAGCCGCCGCCACATGCCGACAGGGTCAATGCCAGGGCAGCGGACAGAGCCACGGCCTTCGATGCGTGCGAGAATCGCATCCTATTTCTCCTCAACAGTTCGTTGCTGCTTCCGCAATTCGCGGAGCCGTGCGGTATAGCGTGAGCTATAGCACTTAGTGAATGAGATTACATCAAATATTGCGAAACAACCAATGAATAATCATGAAAGTAGTGCTTGACAATCTTTTAGTCATTCGAACTTATGATATGACCACACGTCAATAGCTAGACGCGATTAAAGAAAAAAGTTCATCATTCCGGGATCTTCAAGAACCGCACCGATACCGGCAAGTAACTCACTGGCTTCTTTTCCATCCACCACCCTGTGGTCGAAGGACAATGCCAGCGTCGAGGTATGCCGTAGCGCTACTTCCCCTCGGTATTCCCAAGGCCTCGGTTTGACTTGGCCTAAGGCGAGAATCCCGGTCTGCCCAGGAGGCAGAATAGGTGTACCGGCATCGACGCCGAACACCCCAACGTTCGTGATTGAAAAAGTGCCGCCGGACAGCTGGGACGCGGTCAGGCTGCCGGACCTCGCGTGCTCGATGAGCTCCGACAATTCAGCGGCCAGTGATGTTAATGGCTTATTCTGCGCCTCTTTGAGCACAGGGACAAGCAGCCCACGGTCGCTGGCGACAGCCATGCCGAGATTCACGTCCGCGTAGTGGATGATTTCATCATTCTCGCCGTCCCACCGCGCATTGACGCTGGGGAAGTTCAGCAGCAGGCGCGAAACCACCAGCGCCGTCAGCGACGTGATATTCAGCTTGAGGTTCCTGAATTCGCGACGGGCGCGGAGCTTGTCAATCAGATCCAAGGACTTCGTGACGTCGACCATCAAGAACTCGGTGGCATGTGGCGCGGTGAATGCCGACTGCACCATGGCATTGGCCGTGGCCCTTCGCATGGCGCTGATCTTGACCCGGGTCTGCCCGTTGCCAGCTGCCGGCACGTCCGAAACCGGCCGCTGATCCGCCGCGGGTTCAGCAGAAGAACTAATAAGAGCTTCGACATCCCGGCGCAGCACCAGGCCGTCCGGCCCGCTGCCTTTCACCTGCGCGATATCTATGCCGTGGTCTCTGGCGAGCTTGCGGACGGGCGGCGTACTGCGCGCAACCGTTGTCCGCGCCGCTTCGTGCACGGCGGCCGGGCTGTCAGTAGCAGCAGCGCTGTCGACGGCAGCTGGCTTGCCGCGGCCGCGGCGGGCCGGCCGCTTGCCGCTGGCAGCCGGAGCACCATAACCCACCAGCGTCGGTGTCCGCTCGGCGGCACCGCCCTGATGCCCCGGGGTTCCCGCGCCGGATTTCTCCCCGTCTTTGGCTTGGGGCTCCACCGGCTGGTCGTCGAAGGTCACCAAGGGACCTCCCACGGGAACCACCTGGCCCTCGTCGGCATGCAGCTTCTGCACGATGCCCGCGAAGGGCGAGGGAAGCTCGACCACTGCCTTGGCCGTTTCCACCTCGGCAATGATCTGGTTCAGGCTGACGTGCTCGCCGACCTTGATTTTCCAGTTCAGCACCTCGGATTCGGTCAGCCCTTCTCCGAGGTCCGGCAGCTTGAAAGTTTGGGCGGTCATCACTTGGCAGCTCCTTCGGTTGCCTCGTGGTGGCGCATCACGGTGTCAACCGCATGCATCACCCTGTCGAGATCTGGCAGGTGGTGGCTTTCGAGCCGGGACGGCGGGTAGGGGACGTCGAAGCCGGTGACCCGCAGCGGCGCGTGCTCCAGGTAGTCGAAGCAGGTCTCGGTGATCTGGGCGCAGATCTCTGCTCCCAGCCCGCTGGTGCGGCTGGCCTCGTGAACCACCACGAGCTTGCCGGTGCGCTTCACCGATTCCGCGACCGTGTCGATATCCAGCGGATCTAGGCTGCGCAGGTCGATGACCTCCAAGCTGACGCCTTCGTCTTCCGCCGCCTGCGCCGCGTCCAGGAGCGTATAGGTGGTCGGGCCGTAGCCTACGACCGTCACGTCCCCGCCTTCGCGCAGAACTCTGGCCTTCGGCGAAGAGTCGTTCTCCGGCGTAGCGAGCTCGACCTCCGCCTTCTCGTGGTAGCGGCGCTTGGGTTCGAAATAAATCACCGGATCGTCGCTCGCGATGGCCTGGCGCAGCATCGTATAGGCATCCTGCACGCTGGACGGCGCGAAAACGCGCAGGCCGGCGGTGTGGGCGAAGTAGGCTTCCGGGGATTCGCTGTGGTGTTCGGGCGAGCCGATGCCTCCGCCATAGGGAATGCGCACGGTGACCGGCATCTTCACCCGGCCGCGCGAACGGTAGTGCAGCTTGGCCAGCTGGGAGACCAGCTGGTCGAAGGCGGGATAGGTGAACCCGTCGAATTGGATCTCGACCACCGGCCGGTAGCCTCGGTAGGCCAGGCCGATGGCGGCGCCCACGATGCCGGACTCGGCCAGCGGGGTGTCGACGACCCGGTGTTCACCGAATTCCTTCTTCAGTCCGTCGGTGACGCGGAAGACCCCGCCAAGGGTTCCGATATCCTCGCCGAGCAGGACCACCTTCTCGTCCTCGGTGAGCGCGTCGCGCAGCGACTGGTTCAACGCCTTGAGCATGGTGGTGGCCATCAGTGCCCCTCCTCCTCGAACTCGGCCAGGTAGTCGAGGTATCCCTCGCGTGCCCGGGTGCTGGGCTCATGCGCCTCTGAATAGACGTTGTCGAACAGTTCGGCCACGGCAGGGTCCGGCATCGCGGTGATGGCAGCACGCAGCTGCGCGGCCAGCTCGTCGGCGGCGTTCTGTGCTCGTTGCTCATAGGACTGGACGTCGGCGCCGATCACGTGCAGGTACTTGACCAGTCGGTCGATGGGGTCCTTGGCCTTCCACTGCTCCAGCTCTTCGGGCTTGCGGTAGCGGGTCGGGTCATCGGCGGTGGTGTGCGAGCCCATGCGGTAGGTGACCGCTTCGATGAAGGTGGGGCCCAGCCCGTTGCGGCAGTGCGCCAAGGCGGCCTGGGTGGCGGCGTAGACGGCCAGGATGTCGTTGCCGTCCACGCGCCAGGTTTTCAGGCCGAAACCGTGGGCGCGGTCGGCAATCTGCGTGCGGCTCTGCAGCGCCACGGGCTCGGAAATGGCCCACTGGTTGTTCTGGCAGAAGAACAGTACCGGTGCTTGGTAACTGGCGGCGAAGACCATCGCCTCGCTGACGTCACCCTGGCTGGTGGCGCCATCGCCGAAGTAGGCGATAGCCACGTCGTCGCTTCCGTCGAACTTGATGCCCATGCCGTAGCCGGCGGCGTGCAGGGTCTGCGCTCCGATAACGATCTGCTGGCAGGCGATGTTCACTTCGTTGGGGTTCCATCCGCTGGACTGCGCCCCGCGCCAGACGCTGAGGAGGTCTTCAGCCTTCACTCCCCTGGCCCAGGCCACTCCATGCTCACGGTAGGAGGGGAAGATGAAATCGGAATCGCGGGTGGCGCGCACCGAACCGATCTGCGCGGCCTCCTGGCCGAGCAGCGGGGCCCACAGCCCCAACTCGCCTTGGCGCTGCAGCGCGGTCGCTTCGTTGTCCAAGCGCCGCAGGACAACCATGTCCCTCAGGAAATCCACCAAGTCCGACTCGGTCAGCTTGGTGACGTAATGGTCTAGTTCTCGATCCGGGACTCGTTCCCCGGCGACGTTCAGCAGCTGGTGCGTAGGTATGCACTCTGCGGCTACATCGATGTGCTTGGTGGACACGATCAGCATCCTTACTCTCGCGTAGTCGGTGCCCGGGGTAGTTTCACACTTCGGGCTTAATGTGATGCTACTCACGCCACGCAGATTGCACAATGGCTAGATTCAAATTAGGGCAAAACGCACTGTTGGCACTGCGATTTCAGTGCTAACGTGCTCATTATGCAGCAACTAGACCAGACGGACCGCCGCATCCTGCTCGCGCTGTCCACCGCCGCGAAGCGGACCGCCTCCGCCGTGGCCACCACGCTGGGCCTGGGCCGCAATACGGTGCAAACCCGTATCACCCGGCTGGAGAACGAGGTCCTCGATTCGCTCGACCGGCGCATTCCCGCGCAGTCCCTGGGCTACGGGCTGCTGTCATTCGTCGAGTTGCATGTGGAGCAGCGCCATCTGGAAGACATCGCGGCCCAGCTGGAACAGATTCCGGAAGTACTCGAAGCGCACGGCCTGACCGGATCGGCGGACATCCTGGTGCGGGTTGCGGCCAAGGATGCCGAAGAACTTTTCCGTGTCCACGGCCAGTTGCTGCATATCGAAGGGGTCAACCGAGCTGATTCGGCGCTCTCGATGGCGGAGCTGGTCCCCTACCGCACCACTCGGCTGCTGGAGCATTCGCTGCGCAGCGCCTGATCCAAAAACCAAAACAGCGACTGGGGGCCGATTCTCGCGAATCGGCCCCCAGCCGCGTGGTCCAGCTATTCAGTATTCCTAGTGGTCGACCGCCTTCTCGGCACCGACACCGGTCAGCGAGCGAACTTCCATTTCCGCCGCCTTTTCCGGATCCTCGGTTCTCGGATCGGTGATCGAGCCCAGCCAGCCGAGCACGAATGCCAGCGGGATGGAGACGATGCCAGGGTTGGCCAGCGGGAAGATCGAGATGTCGATGCTCGGGATCATCGAGGTTTCCGCGCCGGAGAAGACCGGCGAGAAGATGATCAGCAAGATGGCCGAGCCCAGGCCGCCGTACATCGACCAGACTGCACCGCGGGTCTTGAAGCCCTTCCAGAACAGCGAGTAGAGGATGGTCGGCAGGTTGGCCGAGGCAGCTACCGCGAAGGCCAGTGCCACCAGGAAGGCGACGTTCTGACCCTGGGCGCCGATGCCGCCGGCGATCGCGAAGACGCCGATGACCAGTACGGTGCGACGGGCAACCTTCATTTCCTTCTCCGGGGTGCTCTTGCCCTTGGAGATGACCGATGCATAGACATCGTGGGCGAAGGATGCGGCTGCGGTGATGGTCAGGCCGGCCACCACGGCCAGGATGGTCGCGAAGGCCACTGCGGAGATCAGTCCCAGCAGCAGCGTGCCGCCCAATTCGTAGGCCAGCAGCGGTGCCGCGGAGTTCACGCCGCCCGGGGCGGCCTTGATCTTATCCGGGCCGATCAGGGCGCCGGCGCCGAAGCCGAGGACCAGGGTGAACAGGTAGAAGGCACCGATCAGCCAGATGGCCCAGACGACCGACTTGCGGGCTTCCTTGGCGGTTGGCACGGTGTAGAAGCGCATCAGCACGTGCGGCAGGCCGGCGGTGCCGAGCACCAAGGCCAGGGCCAGGGAGATGAAGTCGAGCTTGGAAGTTTCGGACTTGCCGTACTGCATGCCAGGGTTGAGGATTTCAGGGTTTCCGGCCACTTCGGCGGCCTTGCCCAGCAACTCGGAGAAGTTGAATCCGAACATCGCCAAGGTCCACACGGTCATGATCAGCGCGCCGGCGATGAGCAGGCAGGCCTTGATGATCTGCACCCAGGTGGTGCCCTTCATGCCGCCGATCAGTACGTACAGGATCATCAGCGCGCCGACGATGACAATGACCAGCGACTGGCCTGCACGGCTGTCGATGCCCAGCAACAGGGACACCAGCGCACCGGCGCCGGCCATCTGAGCCAGCAGGTAGAACACGCACACCGCGAGGGTGGAGATCGCCGCGGCGATGCGCACCGGGCGCTGCTTCAAGCGGAAGGAGAGCACATCGGCCATGGTGAACTTGCCGGTGTTGCGCAGCAGCTCGGCCACCAGCAGCAGGGCAACCAGCCAGGCCACGAGGAAGCCGATGGAGTACAGGAAGCCGTCATAGCCGTTGATGGCGATGGCGCCAACAATGCCCAGGAAAGATGCAGCCGACAGGTAGTCGCCGGCGATGGCGGTGCCGTTCTGGGTCCCGGTGAAGGACCGGCCGCCGGCATAGTAGTCCGCGGCGGTCTTGTTGTTCTTGCTGGCCCGGAGCACGATCACCAGGGTAACGCCGACGAAGGCGACGAAGATGGCGATATTCACCAGCGGGTTGCCGACGGTGGTCTTCTCAGCCGCCGCCGCAAGGATGGTTAGGTTGTTCACTGATCTGCTCCCTGGTTCTCCAGACGCTCACGGATCTTGGTGGCCTTCGGGTCGAGCTTCTTGTTGGAGAAGCTCACGTAGGCCGCGGTGATGGCGAAAGTGGACACGAACTGCAGCAGGCCTAGGAAGATACCCATGTTGATATTGCCCAGGACCTTGATGGACATGAAGTCGTGGAAGTAGTCGGCCAAAAGAACGTAGGCGAAATACCAAACGAGGAAGAAGATAGCCATCGGGAATACAAAGCTGCGGTGGGTGCGGCGCAGTTCCTGGAATTCCTCCGACTTGCTCTCCGCCACGAAGTCAATGTCGTCTTCGACATTGTGGTGGGGATTGGCACTCATGATGCCCTCCTTGTGCGGGTGGTTGGATGATAAAAAACCGATGTGATGCAAGGCACATCTTTACTGTGACTAAGTTCACTATCTGCGAAAGTTCCGCCTCCGACTAGGGGGTTGGGCTCAGTCATGGCTCAACGGAGCAAAACCTGCGCCCAACGGCGCATTCGGCGGCGACAAGCGGTCAGCCTGCGGGTTGTGACCTTAGGATTGATACATGTCCCCAGCCCTGCAGATCACCCTCATCGTCACCATCGTGACGGTCGGCATTGCCGTCATCGGGTATTTCGGATTCAAGATCTCCCGTTCGACCAAGGAGATGGGGACCGACGCGGATGAAGCGACCTTCACCACCCTTCACCACATGTCCGTCGCCGTTCCGCACCTGGAACGCGGACTGACAGTGGAAGGCGCCGCCAAGAGCGCCAAGGCGCTGCGCAAGCTGCTGAACTGCCCGGTCCTGCTGATCTCCGATACCCGTCACATCCTTGCCACGGACGCCGGCATCGAGTTCACCGCGGACCTCGAAGAACAGGCGTCAGAAACCTTCGCCACCGTCCTGGCCACCGGGAAAACCCAGGTGAAGCGGCTCTCCGGCCAGGATTTCGTGGCGGCGCCGATCATGGTGGGAAACCAGCCGGTGGGAACCGTGACCGCACTGAGCCCGCGGGCCGGAGCCGGATTCGTCCGCGCCGTCTCCGAGGTGGCCGTCTTCGTCTCCGCACAGGTCTCCACCGCCCAGCTGGATGAAAACAAGGCAATGCTGCTCGAAGCCCAGATGCGGGCGCTGCGGGCGCAGATTTCCCCCCACTTCATCTACAACTCGTTGAACGCCATCGCCTCCTTCATCAACACGGATCCCGCCCGCGCCCGTGAGCTGGTGATCGAGTTCGCGGATTTCACCCGCTATTCCTTCCGTCGCCGCGGGGAATTCACCACCCTGGCCGAAGAACTGGAGGCCATCGACCGCTACCTGCTGCTTGAAAAGGCCCGCTTCGGCGACCGCATCAGGGTGTCATTGCAGATCGCCCCGGAGGTGCTCCCGACCAAGATCCCGTTCCTCTCGCTGCAGCCGCTGGTGGAGAACGCGGTGCGCCACGGATTGGAGGCCAGGCCCGACGGCGGGGTTATCTCCATCACCGCCACCGAGGACGGCATGCACGCGGTCATCAGCGTCGAGGACGACGGCGTGGGCATGGATCCGGAGCAACTGGCCAGCGTGCTGGCAGGCACCACCGTCAACATGCATGTGGGGCTGCGCAACGTAGACGTGCGTCTTCGCCAGCTCTACGGCAATTCGAACGGGCTGATCATCGACACTGCGCCGGGGGCCGGCACCCAGATCACCCTGCGCATCCCGAAGTTCCTGGCCCCCGGCAAGGGTTCGATAAACGAATGAAATCTGAAATGCCCCAAGGTAAACGAAACAAAAACGATAGAATCAATTCATGATTAATGTGGTTGTCGCCGACGACGAACTTCCTGCGGTGGAAGAAATCGCGTTCCTCCTGAGCCAGGACTCCCGAATCGGGAAAATCCACCGTGCAACGTCTGGTGCCGCCGCGTTGAAGGCGCTGGAGGAAAACGAAGTGGACGCCCTCTTCCTCGACATCCACATGCCCGCGCTGTCCGGCCTGGATATCGCCCGGGTCATCTCCCGCTTCGCCAATCCGCCCTTGGTGGTCTTCGTGACCGCCGACGAAGACCAGGCGTTGGAAGCCTTCGAACTCGCCGCCGTCGACTACGTGCTGAAGCCCATCCGCCCGCAGCGCCTGGCCGAGTCCGTGCGGCGCCTGTGCGAGCTGGTGGAAGAAGCCCCGTCTAAGCCCGAAATGATCACCGTGGACCAGGGCGGCATCACCAAGCTCATCCCCCGCGGCGACATCGCCTATGTCCAGGCGCAGGGCGACTACGCCCGCCTGCATACCAAGGAATCCAGCTACCTGATCCGCGTCCCGCTGAACGATCTGGAGCAGCAGTGGGCGGAATCGGGCTACGTGCGCATCCACCGCTCCTACCTGGTGAGCATGGACAAGATCGAAAATGTCCGGCTGCAGACCGGAAAGGCGGCAGTGCTGGTCAACGGGACCGAGCTTCCCATCTCCCGGCGCGCACTGCCCTACCTGCGCGAACGCCTGGCAGCCAACCGCGTCCGACCGCTCTAGGTACGGCGTGATTCCGTGAAGCGCGACTCCCCGGAGGCTCCCCTGCCCGGACGATTTGCCGAGCAGCGCCCGCAGCGGGTGCGCGTCCAAGCTCCGCAGGATGCCTCGCTGACCATTGCCACGGCCAAGCCCGAGCACACTGCCCAGGAATTCTACGTCCAACAGCTTATCCGCTCCCAGCTGCGTCTTGCCTGCGCCGTGGCCGCCGGCCTGCTGACCATGCTTGTGGGGATCAGCGCGCTGCTCGCCTTCTGGCCGGCGGTCTATGAATTCACCCTGTGGCATATCCCCTTGCCCTGGTGGATTCTCGGAGTGGGGATCTATCCGCTGATCATCGTGGCCGGCATGCTGTTCAACGGCGCCGCGGCACGCAACGAGAAACGCTACCGGAGCATCAGCCGTGATTAATCTGCTTTCTGCCCTGGCCCTAGTCGTGGTGTGCGTGACCACCATGCTGATCGCCTTCCACGGGCTGCGCCTTTCGCGCACCACCAGCGATTTCTACGTGGCCAGCCGCACGGTGCGCCCGTGGTGGAATGCCTCGGCCATCGGCGGCGAATACCTTTCGGCCGCCTCGTTCCTGGGTGTGGCCGGGCTGATTGTGCTCTCCGGGCAGTCGGGGCTCTGGTTCCCCATCGGGTACACCGCCGGCTATCTGATGCTGCTGCTGTTCGTCGCGGCGCCGCTGCGCCGCTCGCAGGCCTACACGATTCCGGACTTCGCCCAGATCCGTTTCGAGGAATCCAAGTCGCTGCGCAAGATCACCACCTACCTGGTGGTGGTGATCTGCTGGTTGTATATCGTTCCGCAGATGCACGGGGCGGCGCTGACCCTCTCGATCGCCACCGGCCTGCCAGGCTGGCTCGGCCCGGTGATCGTGGCCGCGGTCGTGTGCATCACGGTGGTCTCCGGCGGCATGCGTTCGGTGACCTTTGTCCAGGCCTTCCAGTACTGGTTCAAGCTGGCCGCACTCGTGATTCCCACGATCTTCCTGCTCATCCAGGTGATTCCCGAACAGTCCAGCACCGCGCGCCTTGAAAGCATCACGACGCAGCTCGAAGCGGTGGCCGGGCTGAACCTGTACGAGACCATCTCCATCATCCTCGCCCTGCTCTTCGGCACGTTGGGACTGCCCCACGTGCTGGTGCGCTTCTACACCAATCCCACCGGGCAGGCGGCGCGTTCCACGACCGTGATCGTGCTGGGCTTGCTCTCGGTGTTCTACCTGCTGCCCACCACCCTCGGCGTGCTGGGACTGCTCTACACCCCGCAGCTGGGCGGCAGCGCGGAGAGCGACGCCACGGTGCTGCTGCTGCCCTCGGCGGTGCTGGACGGGTTCCTCGGCGACGCGCTGACCGCGATCGTGGTCGGCGGCGCCTTCGCCGCGTTCCTGTCGACCACCTCCGGGCTGGTGGTCTCGCTGGCCGGGGCGCTGTCCCAGGAATTCTTTGCCGGAACCGTGCGGGGCTTCCGCATCTCCACGGTGCTGGCCACCGCACTGCCGGTGTTCATCGCCGTGGTGACCAGTTCCCTGGCGCTGGCCGGAGCCATCGGCAACGTCTTCGCGTTCACTGCCTCGACCATCTGCCCGTTGCTGCTGCTGGGAATCTGGTGGCGCTCGCTCACCGCCCGCGGCGCCATTGCCGGCATGCTGGCCGGTGCGATCGCCTGCGGCCTGTCGCTGATCGTCTCCAGCCTGCTGCCGGAAGTCGATGCGCTGTGGTTCCACATGCTTCGCCAGCCGGCGGCCTGGAGCGTCCCGCTGGCGTTCGTGGTGATGATCGCGGTCTCCCGGGCCACCGCGCGCAGCATCCCGTCCAACACGGACCGCATCATGGCCCGGCTGCATGTCCCGGACCGCGACTCGGTCTTCTGAGCCGCCGGCCCGGCGTGGAGCCTTGCCCGCAGCCCGCGCAGCGACGCAGAAGGCCGCCGTCTGCCGGTAGGAACCGGGCAGGCGGCGGCCTGTGAAGCTGTGCCGTGCTAGTCGATCGAGGCCATCAGCTCGACCACGCGGTCGAGGAACGCGTCAACCTGAGATTCCTCGTATCCCTCCGTGCCGGTGGCGGAGCGGAACTCCACACGGCGCACGGTGTCCACGGACATCGGCACGTCCTTCTCGAAGTAGTCGATCAGCTGGTCGCATAAGCGGTCCACGTCTTCGACGTTGTAGCTCGAAGCGTTGGTGCGCGAGGGGCGGCGGAAGCGCTCCCCCTTGGCTCGGTGCAGGCGGCCGCGCAGGATCGCCGCCAGGCGGCCGACCTGCTGCAGCCAGACTTCCTCGCCCTGGTGGGCGATCAGGTCGTCGCGCTCGCGCTTGGCGAAGACGTCTTCCAGGCGGTCCAGCGCGCCGTCGACCTCGCGGGCCTGGTAGCCGCCCTTCTGCGGGGCGAAGGTCGTGCGGCGGATCAGGTGGCTGGTGACCACGCTGTCGTCGTTGCCGCCGCCGTTGAAGGTGGCACGGGCGCGGCTGAGAAACGCATCAACCTGCTTGACGTTGTAGCCGAATTCCGAATCCGGGACCCGGGAAAACGGAGCATCTTGCTGCTGCGACACGACTGTTCCTTCTTCTCTCGATAAAGTCAGGGGCGGATCGAGGCGATCCGTGATCCCTAGTTATTCTATGGGGTGAGCCGAGGCATGGGTTAAAAGCCACACCGGCGGGTGCCATCCATGGGAAAGGATCACACCGCGCCGGCGTTGCGGATTATTGCAGGGAAACGCTCCACGTCAGCAGGTGGGAAATCAGGTAGCCGAGCGGGACGACGAAGACCACCGAGTCCAGTCGGTCCATGATGCCGCCATGCCCCGGCAACAAGTTGCTCATGTCCTTGATGCCCAGCTCACGCTTGATCATGGATTCCGAGAAGTCTCCGGTAGTGGCCGCGATCGTGGTGAAGAATGCCAGGATCACGCCGGTCCACCATGGCATGTCCAGCCAGAAATGCATGGCCAAGGCGCCGACCGCCATGGATCCGAGCATCGACCCGGCGAAGCCCTCCCAGGACTTCTTGGGCGAAATCTTCGGGGCCATGGGATGCTTGCCGAACAGCACCCCGACGATATAGCCGAAGGTGTCATTGCTGACCGCCAGCAGCAGGATCGTGGCGATCAGCCACTGGCCGTTGGGTTCTTCGAGGATCAGCAGCGCGAAGGACAACAGCAGCGGGACCCAGCTGATGATGAACACGCTGCTCATCACCGAGGCCGCGGCCCCCTTGAGCCCCTCCGTCAACCGCACCAGCAGTGCGATGACCAAACAGATCATGTAGGTGAAGCCCACGGCTTCCAGGCCACCCCAGATCGCGCTGACGGGCAGCATCGCAGAGGCCAGGAAGAGCGGAACCAATGGCACCGAGGTCTTGGCATGGGTGGTGGCGCGGGCGACTTCCCAGCTGCCGACCCCGGCCAGGACCACGATCAGCGCGACCAGCAGCGGCTCGAAAAGAAACAGGCCAGCCAGCACCAGGCCGAGCATCACCAGGCCGACGCCGATCGCGGCCGGAAGGTTGCGACCGGCCCGCGACTTCTTGGGTTCGGCCGGAGCCCCCACCAGCAGTTCGGTCGGCACCGCCGCACGGGCGGCATCCGGTTCACCGCTTTCGGCCAGGTCCGTGGTTTCGCTGACCGGAGGGTGCTCGGCAGGCCCTTCAACCTTGAGCTCCTCGGGAGGAACCGGTGAACGGTCCTCTGCGGTGAAGGCCGCCTTGGCACGTTCCTTGGCCTGCTGCGAGTCCACCGCGGCGCCAGGGGCCGCCGGAACCGGTTCAATCTCCGGCTGCGGGCCCACGGCTTCGGGTTCCTGCGCGGCAGGCTTCGCGCCGCGGCGCTTGGCTTCCTTCTGCTGGGCTTCCTGCAGGGCTCGCGCCTCGCGGCGGGTCAGGGGTTTGGCTTCACCGGATGCCACTGAGGGCACCGCCGAAGCCGTGCCCTCAGTGTGATCTGTCGAGCCCGGCATTAGACTTCCAGCAGCTCGGCTTCTTTGTTCTTCAGAATCTCGTCGATCGCGTCAACGTGCTTCTTGGTCAGGGCGTCCAGGTCCTTCTCGGCACGGTTGCCTTCGTCCTCGCCGATCTCGCCGTCCTTGACGAACTTGTCGATGGCGTCCTTGGCCTTGCGGCGGTGGCTGCGCAGCGAGACCTTGGCGTCCTCGCCCTTGGAACGAGCCAGCTTGACGTATTCCTTGCGGCGTTCCTCGGTCAGCACCGGCAGGGTCACGCGGATCATCTTGCCATCGCTCGACGGGTTGGCGCCGACCTCTGGATCACCCAGTGCCTTTTCGATCTCGCGCATGGCGGTCACGTCGAACGGGGTAATGGTGATGGTGCGCGCCTCGGGCACGGCGAAGGATGCCAGCTGCTGCAGCGGGGTTGGCGAGCCGTAGTAGTCGACCATGACCTTCGAGAACATGCCCGGGTGGGCACGACCGGTGCGGATCGTCGCGAAGTCTTCCTTCGCAGCCTCAATGGTGCGGTCCATCTTTTCGGCGGTTTCCGCCAGTGTTTCGTCAATCACCGGTACTCCTCAAGTACTCATTGCTGTTTCCACCAAGGGAAAATAAATCTAGAACAATCCTATGCCACGTTCACCGCTTATGCGGTGACGGTGGTGCCGATTCGCTCGCCGCGGATGGCGCGAGTGACATTGCCCTCGCCTTCCATGCCGAACACCAGCATGTCCAGCTTGTTGTCCTGGCACATGGTCATGGCGGTCTGGTCCATCACGCGGATGTTCTTGACCAGCGCCTCGGTGTAGGTCAGGGTGTCGATCTTGGTCGCGGTCGGATCGGTCTTCGGATCGGCGGTGTACACGCCGTCCACACCCGACTTGGCCATCAGCACCTCGTCGGCGTCGACTTCCAGGGCACGCTGGGCGGCCACGGTATCGGTGGAGAAGTACGGCAGGCCGGCGCCGGCGCCGAAGATGACCACGCGGTCCTTTTCCATGTGGCGGATCGCGCGGCGCGGAATGTAGTTCTCCGCGACCTGGGCCATGGCAATGGCCGACTGCACGCGGGTCTCGACGCCGCACTGTTCCAGGAAGTCCTGCAGGGCCAGGCAGTTCATGACGGTGCCGAGCATCCCCATGTAGTCTGCGCGGGAGCGGTCCATGCCGGAAGCCGACAGCTCGGCGCCGCGGAAGAAGTTGCCGCCGCCGACGACAATTGCCACCTCGACCTCGCCCACGGTCTGGGCGATCTGCTCGGCAATGCCGCGGACGGTATTCGGGTCGACGCCCACCTTGCCGCCGCCGAAAACTTCTCCCGAGAGCTTGAGCAGTACGCGGCGACGCTTGGTTTCTGGGGTGGTTGACATGGGGTCTAACTCCTGCAGTTGGTAATTCTTTGGTGAGGGGATCATCCCGAGTCCCAAGCTACCCTGGGATCCGGGCTCGAGAAAAGGGAGGTGAGCCACCGAGTGTATGCTCGGTGCCCACCTCCCTTTTCTCTAGTGCGGCCGGCTAGCGGCCGCGGACGCATTTCGTGCGAATGCCTTCAGCGGTGAAGCTTAGGCGCCTACGCGGAAACGAGCGAAGGCCTCAGCCTTGGTGCCGGCCTCTTCGAGAACCGAACCAACGGACTTCTTGGCATCCTTGGCGAAAGCCTGGTCGACCAGGACAAGCTCCTTGAAGAAGCCGGTCAGACGGCCTTCAACGATCTTGGTCAGGGCGGCCTCTGGCTTGCCCTCGGCGCGAGCGGTCTCGTCAGCGATGCGGCGCTCGTCGGCGACCTTCTCTGCCGGAACTTCGTCGCGGGTCAGGTAGGTCGGTGCCATTGCAGCGGTGTGCACGGCCACGTCGTGGGCCACGGCAGCTGCGGCTTCCGAAGCGGAATCGACAGCCAGCAGCACGCCAACCTGCGCTGGCAGGTCCTTGCTGGTCTTGTGCAGGTAAGCAGCAACATGCTCGCCCTCGACGCGTGCTACGCGGCGGACAACAACCTTCTCGCCGAGGATTGCGCCCTCTTCGATGACGGTGTCGCCAACGGTCTTGCCGTCAACCTCGAATGCCAGCAGGGTCTCGACGTCGGCTGCGCCCGAGGCAACAGCTGCGTCCAGGACCTTGTTGGCCAGGGTGATGAACTTGTCGTTCTTGGCAACGAAGTCGGTCTCGCAGTTGATCTCGATCATGACGCCGGCCTTGCCGTCGACCTTAGCGGCCACCAGGCCCTCGGCGGTCGAACGGCCTTCGCGCTTGGTAGCGCCCTTCAGGCCCTTGACGCGGATGATCTCGATGGCCTTCTCGGCGTCGCCGTTGGCCTCGTCCAGAGCCTTCTTAACGTCCATCATGCCGGCGCCGGTGCGCTCGCGCAGTGCCTTGATATCAGCAGCGGTGTAGTTTGCCACGTGCAATCCCATTCAGCTAGGAGTTTCAAGTTAGTTTGCCCGTGGGACGGGTCGGATACCCAACCCGTCCCACGAGAGTGTGGAGTGTCCCTTCACAGCACGCTAGTGCCCGAAGGGAAACTCCGGGAGTCACGGAAGTGACTACTTGGCTTCTGGAGCCTCAGTGGCTTCTGGAGCCTCGGTTGCAGCCTCAGCGGCTTCAGCCTTGGCCTTCTCGCCCTCGAGCAGCTCGCGCTCCCACTCAGCCAGTGGCTCAGCGGCACCCTCGGTCTTGCCTGCAGCCTTGTTGTTCTTGGCAATCAGGCCCTCCGCCACTGCGTCGGCAACAACGCGGGTCAGCAGGTTGACGGAGCGGATGGCGTCGTCGTTACCCGGGATCGGGTAGGTGACTTCGTCAGGATCGCAGTTGGTGTCCAGGATGGCGACAACAGGGATGCCCAGCTTCTGGGCCTCGTCGATTGCCAGGTGTTCCTTCTTGGTGTCAACGATCCAGATGGCCGACGGGGTGCGGGTCAGGTTGCGGATACCACCGAGGTTGTTCTGCAGCTTGGTCAGCTCGCGCTTCAGCAGCAGCAGTTCCTTCTTGGTGTGGCCCGAACCGGCAACGTCGTCGAAGTTGATCTCTTCCAGTTCCTTCATGCGCTGGACGCGCTTGGAGACAGTCTGGAAGTTGGTCAGCATACCGCCGAGCCAGCGCTGGTTCACGTATGGCTGGCCAACGCGATTAGCCTGCTCGGCAATTGATTCCTGAGCCTGCTTCTTGGTGCCAACGAACAGCACCGAGCCGCCGTGTGCAACGGTCTGCTTCACGAACTCGTAGGCGCGGTCGATGAACGACAGCGACTGCTGCAGGTCGATGATGTAGATGCCGTTGCGCTCGGTCAGGATGAAACGCTTCATCTTCGGGTTCCAGCGACGGGTCTGGTGGCCGAAGTGTACGCCGCTGTTCAGCAGCTCTCGCATGGTTACGACTGGCATGTCGCAACTCCTTTCAGCAGTAGCGGACCGGGCGCACGAACGCCCGCGGTAACTGCCCTAGTTGTTTGGGTTGTTGCAGATGCACATGGTGAGCATCCGCCCTGGCATGAACCCGGAATGCTTGGCATTCCGCACGCCGTCCACCGATTCTCTCGGACCACTGGAACGGACGGCCTCCCCGCTTGCGTGGGGAGGGACTTCTTGCGCGAAGTCAATTTCCTGTCCGGAACATCCGAATTTGGACACACCTCTGACAAAAAACTGCACTTTTCAGTGTACTACACCCGCCGGCCCCGCTTTGCCGGAGGGGCAGGTGACTTAGCGCCCATCGAGCCGCCCACAAATGGCGGGCATTCCGGCGCAGTCCAGCCCCCGGCGGCGCAGTGTGGAGCCATGAAAACTTTTCGCCTGCTCGCGCTGCTCCAGCTGCTGTTTCTGCTCACGATGCTGACCGCCGCGGGCACGCCGCGCGATACCGCTGTGCAGGCCCCGTTGTCGGCAGCAGCCACCGGACGACTGGGTTGGCAATGGCCGCTGGCTGGTGAGCCTGGAATTCTGACGCCGTTCGACAAACCCGAACAGGAATGGCTTGCCGGTCATCGGGGAGTCGATCTGCGGGCGACTGAAGGGACGAACGTGCTGGCGCCGCACCGGGGACGAGTCAGCTTCCGTTCAACGGTGGTGGACCGTCCCGTGCTCGTGATCGACCACGGTGGGGGTTTCGTCACCAGCCTCGAACCCGTCAGCAGCGAGCTCGCGGTCGGCACCTGGATCGAGGCGGGAGACAACGTCGGAACCGTGGCCACCGGAGCGCATTGCTCGAAGCGCTGCCTGCACTGGGGCGTTCGGCTCGACGGCGAATACATCGATCCGGTGCTGCTCATCCGCGACTTGCGGCCATCCATCCTCCTGCCGCTGCGCTAGGAGCGCGGAGAAAAATTATGGTGAAAGCGTGGTCGAGATGGACCCTTGAGCACTAAAGGAAAATCGCCCGTCAACCTGTTTACACAGGTCAACGGGCGATTCGATTGGGTAGGGAGTGACGGACTTGAACCGACGACCAAGGGATTATGAGTCCCCTGCTCTAACCAACTGAGCTAACTCCCCATCCGTGAGCTTTCCTGTCAGTCCAGGCGAAGCACACTCGAAATATTCTAGGGCATCACCAGCCCAAACGCCGATTCGGCGCACGGGCTTGAACCCAATTAGTGGATGGTCACTTTTTGTCCGCGATACAGGGCTTCGAAGGCGTCCATGGTCTTTTCCTGCGCATGGTTCAGCACCTTGCGATGACCTGCCTGGCCCAGCTTGGCCCGGCCCGCCTCGTCGAGTCCAAGCACCTTTTCCAGCTTGTCGGCCAGGTCCCGCCGGTCCCCGGGGGTGAACATGTAACCGTTGATGCCTTCGTCCACGAGGTGCGGCAAGGCCATGGCGTTTGCCAGCACTACGGGTTTGGAAGCCGACAATGCTTCCAAGGTCACAAGCGACTGCAATTCAGCGGTGCCAGGCTGGCAGAAAACATCGCAACGCAGGTAAGCCTGGCGGAGTTCTTCATCTGGAACTTGCCCCAAAAAGCGCACCCGGTCGCCGACTTTCTGCTCGGCGGCGATACGTTCCAGGTTCTTGCGTTGCTCGCCGCCGCCGACAATCTCGAGTATTGCGTTGGGTACCGAATGCATCAGCGGCAGCGCTTCAATGAGTTCATTGATGTTCTTTTCCACGGCCAGCCTGCCCGCGAAGAGGATCGTGGGCGCCTCGTTCTTGAACACAGTTTCACCCTCGGCCAGCTCATAGTTGCCGACCTCGATGCCGTTGGACAGCGGAAGCACGTCCTTCAGCCTGGCCCGCTCCCGCATAGCCTTGGCGGCCAGCGGCGTCGGGGTGGTCACGGCGTCGGCGCGGCCGAAGATCTTGCCCATGTCCCGCCAGGAGTTGTGCGCCACGATTTTCTTGAACCAGACCGGGAACGGAAGGAAAGGGTCCAGGTTCTCCGGCATGAAGTGGTTCGTAGCGATGGATCGGACCTTGTGCTTCCGCGCCCAGGCGAGGGTGTGCTGTCCGATCATGTAGTGGCTTTGCGCATGCACTACATCCGGATTGATTTCGGCAAGTAGCTTCTCAATTTGCCGATTGACTTCCCAGGGGAAGACGATGCGGAAATATTCGTGGGTCGGCACGGCGTGCGACCTGAGTCGGTGCACGATGGCCTCGTCGCGAACCTCCGTATAGGTTCGGCCGGACTCTCCTCGCGCAGCCAAGACATGCACCCGGTGGCCGCGTTCATGCATGGCCGTTGCCAGGCGATAGCAGAACATGGCGGCGCCGTTTACATCCGGCGGGTAGGTATCGGCGGCGATGACGATAGTCAGCGGTTTATCCTCGGCCACAAGCATCCTTTGTCGTTCAACATGTACTAATTCCATTGCGTGCCGCGTGGCACGACTACTTCTCTTCGCCCTGCATACTCTTGCTGCGGTTCGCCGCATGCTTGACCCGTCGCTCAATGACATCAGGATGGTGCCTGGACAAGGCCACCACACCGATGATGGCCAGAATGCCGGCGACCAGCATGGCCAGGGATATCAGCACCGGCACATCCGGTCGGAGCTCCCCGAGGATGATCACGCCGATGGCAATGCCGATGATCGGGTCGATGACGGTCAGTCCAGCGATAACCAGATCGGGAGGGCCCTTGGCGTAGGCCTTCTGGACGAAATACGATCCGAGCAAACCGGCGACGACCACGGAGAGCCCGGCGAGCCACGGCAGATTGGACAGGCTTGCGTCCCCCAGATCCAGGACGGCCACTGCAATCATGCGCACGAGCACGGCGACGAATCCGAACAGGATTCCGGCGCCGACGATGTAGAAGAACGCTCCGAGCCGCTTGTGGAACACCACGGTGCATAGGGCCACCGCGGCCACGACGCAGGCAAGGATGAATTCAATCAGGTGTGCTTCGGCCTGCGTCATGCTCTGGTTGGTGTTGGTGACCATAATGGCCATGAGCACGAAACCAACCGAACCGGCCATGCAGCTGGCGATGGCCAATACGGTGGGCCGGTTCAGCGTCAGATCCGATTCCTTGGCGTTGACCAGGGCGGTGATGACCAACGCGATGGCGCCGACAGGCTGCACGACCGTCAACGGCGCATTCGCCAGCGCAAAAACATTCAACGCCATGCCCGAGACCATCAGGAGCAAACCGCTCATCCAGCGCCCATTGGAAACAAGCTTGCCGATGTTTCCGATCTTCAGATCGAGACCGCCCACGGAATTGCGCACGGCCATGGCTTGGAAGTGGGCTCCGAAAGCAAGGCAAAAGGCACTGCATAGTGCCGCTGTAATAGCGATCCAAACCATGTCAGTGCCTTTCTGGCCTAGTTGTTTTCATGCCGTGAGGCGTTGCGCGCGTCCGCCCTCGGCATCAAAGCCTAGGAGCGCTTGAAGAGCTTGCGGAGCACAACCGCCAGGGCGGTCGCTGAGCCTGCCGCCACGACGAAAGGCTTGGCCTTCTCCATACGTTCGGCAGCGGCTCTGTCGGACTCCGAAAGGTCTTCGCCCGAAGCGGAGGACGGGCGCACGAAGCTGCGAGCCTTGGCGGCCGCGTTGCTGACACGCTCACCGGTGCTCTCGGCGAAGTGGCGGACCTTGTCGACCTTGGCCAGCGGAACCTGGATGCTTTCTCCGAGATTGTCGCGCAGGGCCTGGATCTGGCGACGGCGGCGCTTGGTGCGCAGGATGAGCTCATCGGCACTCGGTGCCGGCGGCTTGGGCTCGCTGGACTTGGAGTCCTTGCCCTCGGCGTCTTCGGACTTCTTCTTCAACGGTTCATCCAGGGTGCTGACATCGAAGTTACTGCCGTCCTTGAGAACACCGATGTCGTGGCGGATGCCGCGAATCGCTGCCTCAGGCTTGAGCGGCATCGCCTTTTTGACCTTGCGGTATCCGACAAGCGCCAGAATTGCGGCAAGAACCAGGAAGAATCCCGCCAAAATCAAAGCTGCAGCCCAGCCTGGGAGCCAGATCGTCAGAACGTTGATCAAGGTGACCACGGCAGCGATACCGAACAGCAGGACAAGGACCAAGGCCGCGCCGGCCATGGCGCCAGCCATGCCCAGGCTGATGCCCTTGCTCTTAAGCAGGGTCGTCGCGAGCTTCAGTTCGTCCGAGATCTGCTGCGGAACAAGTTCCTTGAGGCCTTCGACTTGTGCCTTGGCACTCTTGACGCTCGACTTCAGACTTTCATCAGTCTGGGTCGATTCAGCTTCAGACATGGTTTCTCCATATTCTTGATCGCCGGATAACCGGTAGTACTCACGCTAGCACTCCAGTTGTCGCAGGCGACTCAGTCTTCAGGCGTAATACCCACGGCTCGATCTCATGCCACGGGTGTATCTGTTCTCGATCGAAAGTCTATCGCCTGAACCCGGTTGACTATAAGCGATGCAAAAATTTGTGCGCGCCCTGACCAGTACCTGAGCGCTTCTGCCCACGAAAATGAGAAAACCTCCCAATCACCAGAGGTGATTGGGAGGTTCTTTTCGCTCCTCCAACTGGACTTGAACCAGTAACCCTTCGATTAACAGTCGAATGCTCTGCCAATTGAGCTATGGAGGATTGCAACGAGATATACCTTATCACTGGCCAAGCCGGGTTTTCAAATCGGCAGCAGCCATGGGGTTGAGAGGCATCTTCCCGTTGATTTTCCGGGTTTCACCCCATGGCACCGAAAGTTTTTCCCGCGCTACCCTTCAACCTCGCCCTGTGATTTGAAGCATACTCTGCGAGCTCGATCAACTGGCGGGCAGACCGTTCCCAGGAATAATTTTCCGCGCGCTGCACCGCGCGTCGCGAAAATCGGCTCCATGTCGCGCTGTCCGCCAGCCGGCGCACCTGCGCCGCGAAGCCCTGGGGATCGTCGGGCGCAGCAAAGAGAGCAGCATCATCCGCGACTTCACGGAAAATCGGCATGTCGGTGGCGACTACCGGGGTTCCCATGCTCATGGCCTCGACCAGCGGCAGCCCATATCCTTCTTCACGCGACAAGGTCACCAAGGCGGTGCATTCTCCCAGCATTTCTTCGTACTTCTGGTCGCTGACGCCGTTGTGGAAGACGACTCTTGCACCCTCGGGGATCCGCTGCTCAAGTTCGCCGCGGCGCTGATCCGCGATGGCGCTCAACAGGTGCAGTTCGAAGTCGGGCAGGAACTCCATGCCTGCAAGCAGCGTCTCGACGTTTTTGTATTCCATGAATGAGCCCATGTACAGCAGGGTCTTCCTGGGTTCGGCAGTTTCCGAGCGCCGGGCAAAAGTTCCGCTGGGCGCATTCGAGACCAGCCCGATGTGCTTGCGCGTCAGGTTGTGTTCGCGCATCAGGGAAGCGGTCGTATTGGATACCGTGGCCACCGCATCTGCCCGGTTCAGGAGCCAGCGCTGCGGCCAGTACACCTGGTGGAACAGGTACCAGCCGAGCCGGATCGGCGCCGGCAGGAATTTCGGGGCATGGGGATGCGAGTAGTAGATCAAGTCGTGCAGGGTCAGGATCACCGGATATTTGCGCCCGAGCGTCCCCATGGTCTGCATCGGCGAGAACACGACATCGGGGTTCAGCTTGTTGACCCGCAGCGCTACCAGCGGCTCAAGTGGGCTGGTCGGGGACGACACCTTCAGGTAGGGCACGTCCGGCAGCATTGGCAGTTGCCGGGGATCATTGATCAGCATCGTGACCTCGGCAAGCTCGGAAGCCGCCGCAATCAGCCCTGCCGTGAAACGGCTGATCCCGTCATGGTGGGTAATGCGGGTGTATCGGGCATCGATAACGAGTTTCACGAGGTGAGTCGCCTTCGTCGTTGGCAGCGGTTGGAAGTTAAGCCTATCCGCTAGGTTCCAGGGACTTCTTCATCGACAGACGGATCCTGCGCATGCCGGCCAGCCTTGGAAAGCATCAGGTAGCATGCCAATCCCACAACGTTTGCCAGCACCCAAGCCCCCAATGCCGCGCGGATGCCGAAGACTGCGCCGATGCCTCCGCCCAGCAGGCCCCCGAGTGGCACGACGCCGAACGTGAACAATCGACGTGCGCTGGTAACGCGCCCAAGCAGCTGCTCAGGGGTAATCTCGGCTACCCACGCTGCCATTGCCACGTTGAACACCAGGAGCAGCATCCCCCACCCGGACGCTTGCGCGGCGAGCAGAATGACCGCCAGCGGCGGCGCGGCGAATCCCGCAGCGAGCACCAGACCCGACAAAACGACCTGCCCCGCGATAGTCGGCAGCGCGAGCTGGCTTGGCGTGAATTTTTCTGCCAACCGCGGAGCCAGCAGGGCACCCGCCAAGCCGGAAAGTCCGCCAAGTGCCGCATACAGTCCGAACCCCGTGGCACCCAGCCCCAGCTCATTGACGATGAAGAGGCCTTCAACGGCCGAACCGATCGCCAGTCCCAGATTGGAAAACGCGACACTCAAGGTCAGCGCCTTGAGCATCGGGCTGCCCCACACGTAGCGCATGCCGGCGGCGAAGGACCCTCGTTCAGATACGCTTCGCACGGTTTCAGCCCCCGCTGAATGAGCTGCTTCCTTCCCGCGGATGGCGCACGAGGTGCCGAATGCCGCAAGCAGCAAGGCCGCGGCGGCCGCCAGCAACGGCGGAGCGCCCAAAAGCGCGAACAGCGTTCCCGCGGCGGCCGGAATGATGATGCTCAATGCCTGATCGGCTGCGGCCAGCCGTGCAATGAGCCCGGCCATCGAGGTCCGCTCAATTGTCAGCGCGGGCGCCGCAGCGGCTTGGGACGTTTCGCTGAAAACATTGCAGAAGCCCAGAAGCGTCGCCAGGACCAGCCCCAGCGCGATACTCAGCGCGCCGGCAGCACTGAGGATCAGCAAACAACCCATGAGCCCGAATTTGGCGCCGAGTCCGAGCCGCAGGACTCGGAGCGGTCCGAGACGATCCACCACATATCCCGCCGGAAGCGTGGCCGCCACGAACGCCAACGTCCCCAGGGCGTTAAGCAAACCCATGTCGAATGCGTTGGCGGCCAAGGTGGAAATGAAGAGCAGCTCCACGGTGAATTCACCCAGAGTCCGGCCGGCGGCATCTGCGGCATTCGAGCGTAGCAGCATTCGTTGCGACTTGCGCAGATCAGCCATATGCCACCTCCCCTGGTTCTTGAAACCTACCAGTCAACATGCCATTTTCACTCCTACTTGCAAGTCAATCGATTAGCTCAAAGTTTCAAGCAACCCGATCCGGGGGAAATTGCTCCGCTAGGCTCCGCGACGCTACCGTGTCGCATTCGGAAACGTACAGGTCAAAGCGGCCAAAGATGGTCGGCGTTACCACAAACGCGCCCAATGGCATCAGCGTCATGAAACTTTCAATTTGAGTTACCCGGCTTGCATTAACTAAATATCTTATGTTCTTAATAGTTCTCGTTAGGTAAGCCTGACCATACATTCCCGCAAAGCTGAGGAGCATGCACTTGGGTACCCCATTGCCTTCCATGCAAAGAGCCACCGTCATTTCACGACTTCATGACAGCTCGCTGTTGTCTGCACAGACCGCGGCACAATTCGAAACCGAGTCGGCCCTCGTACTGAGTCACCTGGCCGTACAGCTATCCGGCATAGCCTCCCCCGCCACCGGTGCCAGCCCCGAGGAGCTCCGACCGGCAATCGAGGCCGTGGACCTCGATACTCCGCTGGGCAATCTCACCGATGCCCTGGAAGAGATCCAGCGGCTCTATCTGAGGGATGCGATCTATTTCCACGACACCCGTTACGCCGCCCACCTGAACTGCCCCGTGGCCATCCCCGCTGCGGCCATCGAGGCCATGGTCACCAGCGTGAATACCTCGATGGACACCTTCGACCAAAGCGCCGGGGCTACCCTGATCGAACGCAAGCTCGTTGACTGGACCTCCGGGCTCATCAGCTTCGACCCCCAGAAGGCTGACGGGATCTTCACTTCCGGCGGCACCCAATCCAACCTCCAGGCCATGCTGATCGCCCGGAACATTGCCACCGCCAAGCTGCGGGGTTCGCTGCCCCACCGCCTGTCGAAGCTCCGGATCTACTGCTCCGTCGATGCGCATTTCTCCATCCGCAACTCCGCCATGCTGCTCGGCCTGGGCGTCGAAGCCGCCGTTGCAATTCCCACCGACCCCCTGCACCGCATGGATCCCGCGGCCCTGCGCCGGCAGATCGAGGCAGACGTGCAGGCCGGGCTGCAACCGATGAGCATCAGCGCAACGGCGGGCACCACCGATTTCGGTGCCATCGATCCGCTGCCCGAACTGCGGAGCATCGCGTCGGAGCACGGGACCTGGCTGCATGTCGACGCCGCCTACGGCTGCGGGCTGCTGATCTCCCGGCGCCACCGCCACCGGCTGTCCGGCATCGAAACCGCGGACTCCGTCACGGTGGACTACCACAAGTCGTTTTTCCAGCCCATCGGATCCAGCGCGCTCATCCTGGCCCGCGGCCAGGATTTCGGCTCCATCGCCCACTACGCCGAGTACCTCAATCCGCGGTCCGAAGCGGCCGGCAGCGCCAATCAGGTGGACAAGTCCCTGCAGACCACGCGCCGTTTCGATGCCTTGAAACTATGGACCACGCTGCGCACGCTGGGCGCCGGAGAACTGGGCGACATGTTCGACCAGGTGATCGAGCTGGCGGAAATGGCCGAGCGCGAAGTGGCCTTGCGCGACGAGCTGCGGCTGGTCGCCCCGGTGCAGCTGAGCACCCTGGTGTTCGCCTTCGATGCCCCGCACGCCGCCTTGTCCCGGACGCAGAAGAACCAGCTCGCCGACCAGATCCGCCATCGGCTCTATGCCTCCGGCGAAGCCATGATCGCTGCCACCACCCACCACGGCGAGCGCCTGCTCAAGCTCACCCTGTTGAACCCGAACACCTCCCTGTCCGATATCAGCGCCATTCTCGACGCCATCTGCCGGGTAGGCCGCGAAGTACTCTCCGATCAGAAAGCTGGAATACCACTGTGAAGCATTTTGACGTCATCGCCATCGGTGCCGGCCCCTTCAATCTCGGTCTCGCCGCGCTGGCCGAGCCGCTGGAGCAGCTGAGCCTGGCCGTCTTCGAAGCCCGGGATACGATCAGCTGGCACCCCGGCATGATGCTGCCAGGCACCCACCTCCAGGTGCCCTTCATGGCGGATTTGGTCACCATGGCCGACCCCACCAGCCGGTTCTCCTTCCTGAACTACCTCAAGCAGCAGGGCCGGATCTACCCGTTCTACATCCGCGAAGACTTTTATGCGCTGCGCGCCGAGTACAGCAACTACCTTGCCTGGGCGGCCGAAGAACTCGACAGCGTCCATCTGGGCCATCGGGTCCTCGCGGTCGAGCATGCCGCGGGCCGCTACCGGGTTTCGGTGCTTACCGCCGGTGGCGTTGACGAATTCAGCTGCGACAAGCTGGTGCTCGGGACAGGTTCCCAGCCCTACCTCCCACCGGCGCTCGGCGAAGCCGCCGCGGCCAAGGCCGTCCATTCAAGCGACTACCTGCGCCATCGAGACCGCCTGCTGCAGCCGCGCACCTCACGTCCGAAGGTCACCACCGTGCTGGGCAGCGGGCAGAGTGCGGCGGAGATCTTCCTGGACCTGCTGCGCAGCCTGCCCGAGGAGGACCATCTCATCTGGGCAACGCGGTCGGAACGCTACTTCCCGTTGGAATACACCAAGTTGACCTTGGAGATGACCTCGCCGGAATACATCGACCATTTCCATGCGCTCCCGCAAAGTGCACGCGACAGGCTGGCCGCCGGGCAAAAGGGGCTCTACAAGGGCATCAATGCGGACCTGGTCAACGAGATCTACGACGAGCTCTACGAACGCAGCGTGGCAGGGCGCCCCAACGTGCATCTGCGCACCGGGTGCGCCGCCACCGACATCCAGTTGCGCCACGAAGGCCTGGCCGTGAAACTGCACCACAAATGCACGGCACGGGACTTGTCATTCGTGACCGACGAGCTGGTCCTGGCCACCGGCTACACGAGCCAGCTGCCGGATTTCCTGGCCGGCATCAGCACTCGGATCAACACCCTGCCCGACGGGCGGCTGGACGTGGACCGGGAGTACGGCATCGGTCCGGGCATTTTTGTGCAGAACGCGGAGCTGCACACCCACGGGTTCACCGCCCCGGATCTGGGTATGGGCGCCTACCGCAACTCGGTATTGCTCAACCGGATCATGCAGGGCACCGCCTACCCGGTGGAAGATCGCATCGCCTTCCAGCGCTTCGGCGCCGCTTCCCTCGACATCCTGCCCACTGCAACGGCCACCCACGCCTAGGAGCACCCATGACTTTTGAATTCCGTTCCGTCCGCCTGCCCGAAGACACCGAGCTGCTGCATTCCTGGATCGCCACCGAACACGCAGCGTTCTGGGGCATGCCGCACGCCACCGCCACGGAGATCGAGTCGGCCTACGCCGAGCTGCTGGGCACGCCGCGGTACCAGGTGCTGCTGGGCGTCGAGCACCAGGCCGCCCGCTTCCTGGTGGAACTCTACGATCCGCTGGCTTCCCCGCTGGCCGGCGCCTACCGCCATGTCCCCGGCGATCTAGGACTGCACTTCCTGGCCCCGGCAACCACTGCGCCCGAAGCAGGGTTCACCTACCGTGCACTGTCCGCCGCCGTGGAGCAAGGCTTCGCCGATCCGCGGGTGCAACGGATCATCGTGGAGCCGGACCTGCGCAACAAGTCGATCCAAGCGCTCAACGCCAAGGTGGGATTCAGGCCCTGCGGGCCGGTTCGGCTGGTGGAGGCAAACGGCGGCACCAAGCATGCGCTGCTGTCGATCATCACCCGCGCCGATTTCGAGCAAGCCACCGGCACGGTGCCAACCGGCACCGTGCTGTCCCCCGAACGCTGGGAACGCGCCAACCGCCATGTGCTGGCCAAGGCGCTGGGTGAATTCAGCCATGAACGGCTGCTGGAGCCTGCCGAGCACGGCGAGCGGTCGTACAGCCTGCACAAGGACGGGCACCGTTACCGGTTCACCGCCGGGAGGTACCGGATGAACCACTGGCTGGTGCAGCCGCAGTCGATCCGCCACGAACGCTGGGCCGATGGATCCTGGCAGCCGGCTCCGGTCGACGTGCTCGATTTCGTCACGCTTTACCGCAGTGAACTCACCCTGGGTGAAGCGCAGCTGCCCACCTATCTGGAAGAACTGTCCTCGACGCTCAGCAGCCACTGCTACAAGCAGCTGCAGGCTTCGCACTCCAGCGCGCAGCTGGCGCGGTTCGCCGGCACTGCAGCGCAGTCGTTCCAGCGGATCGAGGCCGCGATGACCGAAGGGCACCCCTGCTTCGTCGCCAACAACGGACGCATGGGACTGGGCCGCACCGACTTCCTGCGCTACGCCCCGGAGACCGGAACAGCGCTGCGCCTGGGCTGGGTCGCCGCCCATCGTTCGCGGGCCCATTTCAGCTCGCTCGATACCTTGGACTACGAGGGGCTGCTGGCCGCGGAGCTGAGTTCGGCCGAACGCGCGCGGCTGGACCGGAGGCTTCAGCATTCCTTGGACGGTACGGGCGGGAATCGGGAGGACTACATCCTGCTGCCGGTGCATCCATGGCAGTGGGAGAACAGGCTGTCCATCACCTTCGCCAACGACATCGCCGCCCGCCAGCTGATCTGGCTGGGCGCCAGCGCGGATCACTACCAGCCGCAGCAGTCCATCCGCACCTTCTTCAACGTGGACCACCCGGAACGGCACTACGTGAAGACGGCCATGTCGATCCTCAACATGGGTTTCATGCGCGGCCTGAGCGCCGAATACATGAAGGCCACCCCGGCGATCAACCAGTGGCTGGGCGAGCTGTTCGAGAAGGACCCGGTGCTGAGCACGCAGCCGGTGGCGCTGCTGCGCGAAATCGCCGCGGTGGGATACCGCAACCCGCAGTTCGAAGCCGCCACCGACGTCTCGGCGGCGCAACGCAAGATGCTTGCCGCCCTGTGGCGTGAATCCCCCATCGGCGCTCTGGCCGAGGGCGAGCGCCTGGCCACCATGGCCAGCCTGCTGCACGTTGACGACCAGGGCCGGTCGTTCGCCGCGGCGTTGATCCGCGGCAGCGGCCTGGACGCCGGGCAGTGGCTGGCAACCTACCTCGATGCGTACCTGGTTCCGCTGGTCCATTGCCTGGCGGCCTACGACCTGGTGTTCATGCCGCATGGCGAGAATGTCATCCTGGTGCTCAAGGACGGGGCGGTGCAGCGAGTGCTACTCAAGGATTTGGGCGAGGAGATTGCGGTGCTCTCCGACCGGGTTGAACTGCCCGAAGAGGTCCGCCGGGTACGCACCGGAGGCGATCCCGTGCTGTCGATCTTCACCGACGTGTTCGATTCGTTCTTCCGCTTCCTCGCGCCGCTGCTGGACGCCGAAAAGGTGCTGGGCGAGGACGACTTCTGGCGCATCGTCTCCGAGCGCCTGCTGGCCTACCGCAGCGGGCATCCGGACTTCGCCGAAGACTTCGACCGCTTGGGGCTGTTTGCCCAGGACTTTCCGCTTTCCTGCCTGAACCGTCTCCAGCTGCGCAACAACCAGCAGATGCTGAATCTTGCGGACCAGTCGGGCGGCCTGCTGTATGCCGGAGATCTGGAGAATCCGCTGGCATCGGCGCTCGTTGCCATGGAGTAGGATTTTTCCTTCTCCGCGGGCGCCGCGCCGGGAACGCCGTGCGTTCCGGTGCGGCGCCTACCCGATCCGGGCGGCGAGGGCCGCGACGCCTTCGCCTTCAAGCCGGTCGCAGGCTTCGCGCCGCCCGGCCATCGCCATCACCAGGTCCAGCAGGGTTCCACGCACCTGAGGGCCGGAACCGGCGGAGAAATCATCGTCCACCGCGGCCAGCGCCAGCCCCTTGGACAGAGTCTTGCTGTTCACCGCGAAATCCTTGGCCGCGAAAAATTCTGCGACCTCGCGCACCGCCGGGACAGAGGGGTCCAGGCGCAGTTTGTTCGGCCTGGCAATATCCTGCCCGTGCACCAGCACCTCGCCGAGCAGGCCCTGGCTGGATCCCAGCGGGGCGATGCGGCGGGTGCAGACCAGGCGATAGCGTTCCAGGGTCTGGGACCAGTCCCGCCCCAGCTGCCCGGCCAGCAGCCGCGCGTTATGCCGGTCGGTGTTGAACCCCGAGCGCGCCATATTCACCAGCCATCGCGGGGACGCGGTGGACCCGGCCGCGCTGAGGTGCGCGACCGCGTGCCGCACGTCCCAGTCCCCGCACAGCGTCGGCAGTTCCCATTGCCCGGGCTCCAGCGCCGCCAGCACGTTGTCCAGGCGCCGGCGTTCCTCATCGATCAACCGCCATCTGGCTGCGTTTTCCATGGCCCCAGCCTAGTTCGTTGTCGGGTTCTTCCGTCCGGAAAATTTGCGTGTTCCAGTCCCCTGTGGGAATCGCTTTTGCTTGAACAGGAAAAAACTTCACTACTAAGTATTGCTAGTTACTGCTACTTAGTTCTACTATCTACCTGTACTCAACATCGCTAAGTAGACAGGAGATGCCATGGGAACACAGATGACCGAAATGCTGAAAGGCACCCTCGAAGGCATTGTGCTGTCGATCCTCGCCGAACGCCCCGCGTACGGCTACGAAATCACCGCCGAACTTCGAGAACGCGGTTTCACCGATATCGCCGAAGGCACCATTTATGCACTGCTGATTCGCATTGAAACCAAGAAGCTCGTCGCGGTGGACAAGGTCCCCTCCGCCAAGGGGCCGCCGCGCAAGGTCTTCACCCTCAACGACGCAGGCCGGGCCCAGCTCAAGGACTTCTGGTCTACGTGGAACGAGCTGGTCAGCCGCATCGAAAACCTCCCCCACAACAGCAAAGGACGCTGAATCATGGCAGCCAAATGGATCGAAATGATGACCGGATCCCTGGAACAGAAAAAGCAGTACAAGCGCAATGTCGCACGGCTCCAGGAGCTGGCCTCCCCCTACAAGGAAACCACCGCCGCGCTGCAGCGCTACTTCCTCTACCAAGGCGGGGTCACGGACGGCGACATCCTGGTCGCCATGCTCGGCGACCTGGCCGATCTCTTCGAGGGCGCCGCCGCAGCCGGCACCCCGGTACGCGAAATCGTCGGTGAAAACCCGGTGGAGTTCGCCGAGGAATTCACCGCGGCCTATGGAGGCCAGCGCTGGATCGACAAGGAACGCACACGGCTGATCGAGGCAATCGACCAGGCCGAACGGAAGGAAGAAGGGCAGTAGCCATGCATGCAATCGAGGTCCACGGGCTGCACAAGTCCTACAAGGACCTGCACGTGCTGCGCGGCGTGGACCTGGTCGTTCAGCCCGGCAGCATCTACGCACTGCTCGGGTCCAACGGAGCGGGCAAGACCACGCTGGTCCAGATCCTGAGCACGTTGCTGTCCGCCGATGCGGGGCAGGTACTGGTCAACGGCTTCGACACCGCGACCCAGCCCCGCCAGGTGCGCGAGTCATTGAGCCTGACCGGGCAGTTCGCCGCCATTGACGGGGTGCTCACCGGTCGGGAAAACCTGCTCCTGCTCGCCAGGCTGCGTCGGCAACCCGATCCGGAGCGCGCAGCCGACGCGCTGCTCGAACGCTTCGACCTCACCGAAGCCGCATCGCGCCGGGCCTCGACCTATTCCGGGGGCATGCTCCGACGGCTTGACCTCGCCATGGGACTGGTCGGCGGCGCGCCGCTCGTGCTGCTGGACGAGCCGACCACCGGGCTGGATCCGCAATCCCGGATCCAGACCTGGAACATCATCCGGGAACTGGCCGCCTCCGGCACCACCGTCCTGCTGACCACCCAGTACCTGGACGAGGCCGAACAGCTGGCGGAGCGGATCGCCATCCTGCACGACGGCACCATCATCCAGGAAGGCACCCTGGCCGATCTGCGCAAGCTGCTGCCCCCGGCCACGATCGAACACGTTGCCAAGGAACCGACGCTGGAAGACATCTTCCTGAACCTCGTCGGTTCCGCCAGCACCCCGGAAGGAGCCACGTCATGAGCATCGCAGCCCTGCACGACTCCCGTCTTCTCACCGGTCGCTCCCTGCGCCACATTCTGCGCAGCCCCGACACCATCATCACCACCGCGATCACGCCGATCGCCATGATGCTGCTGTTCGTTTTCGTCTTCGGCGGGGCGATCAACACCGGAAGCAGCGAATCCTATGTGGACTACATGCTGCCGGGAATCCTGATCATCACCATTGCCTCGGGCGTCGCCTACACTTCCTACCGGTTGTTCCTGGACATGTCCGAAGGCATGATGCTCAGGCTCCGCTCCCTGCCCATCTCCAGGTCCAGCATGCTGTGGGGCCATGTGCTGACCTCGCTGGCGGCCAATGCCATCTCCCTGCTGCTGGTCATCGGCGTGGCCTTCCTTGCGGGCTTCCGCGCCCAGGCCTCCGTCCTGGACTGGCTGGCCGTCGCGGCCCTGCTGCTGGCCACGACCCTGGCGCTGACGTGGGTCGCGGTCATCGCCGGGCTCAGCGCCAAAACCGTGGACGGGGCCAGCGCGTTCAGCTACCCGCTGATCCTGCTGCCGTTCATCAGCTCGGCGTTCGTCCCCACCGATTCCATGCCCAAGGCCGTGGCCTGGTTCGCCGAGCACCAGCCAATCACCGCCATCGTCGATTCGCTGCGCTCGCTGCTGACCGGGAGCGGCGTGGATGCATCGATCTGGGTCTCCGCGGCCTGGCTGCTGGGCCTGCTCGCAGCGGCCTGGGGCATCTCCCTCTACGTCTTCGCACGCAAGACCCGCGGTTGACCCTGCAGGCCGCAAGCAGCGCCGGACAACGAACAGCCGCAGGATTGCATCCTGCGGCTGTTCGTGCGCTCTGGAACTACTTGGTGGCCCAGAGGCCCGACTCGTCCTTGAAGGACAGCGTTTCGGTAACGCGGATCTTGGCGTCCTCGACGGCTGCGGCCGGCACGTCGAAGGCCAGCTGGTAGGAGCCCTCGCCCCCGGCGGTCAGGGTCGGCACGTCCGTCGCCGGGTGCTCCGTCACCGCCATGTTGGTCGCAGTGCTGTAGATGCGCGCGTCGGAGCCGACCAGCTCGACCGTCAGGTCGATCCACGGGTCGCCTTCCTCGGCACCGTTGTACTCCGTAGCGAGGTCAACCAGCACGTACTGGCCTTCGGGCTTTTCGTTGAACGAATTCGCGGCGGCGATTTCCTTGTCGGCTTCCAGGTTCACCGCATCCACGCGGACCGTGTATTCTCCGATGGCGGCGGCCTGCCCCAGGCCCAGGGCCTGCGCAGGATCCTGCGCCTGTTCCAGCACCTCTTCCGAGGCGGCGACTTCGCCGTCGCCGGCATCCTCGATGGCCGCCGACAACCCGTCCAACGCCTTCACGTAGGCGGCCTGGGTCACGAACACGAGCACGATGGCGACAACGGCAATGATGCTCGAGGCGACGCCCAGCCCCTTGCCGCCGTTCTTCTTCGACGCGATGGCCAGCGAGACGACGCCGAGGACCAGGGCGATGAAGCCCAGCACCGCGGCGAAGTTGTTGACGATCGGCACCCAGCACAGGCACAGTGCAACGATGCCGATGACCAGGGCGGCGACGCCCAGGCCCTTGCCGGCCGACGACTTCGCGACCGGGGCGGGAGCCGGTGCCGGCATCTGGTGGCCGGGGTCCAGCTGATTTCCAACAGACATGAATGATTCCTCGAGTGATGATGGTGCGCCCAGCGCACCGGGTTTCGGCAGCGGCGGGAAATGTTGTACTCCTGTGTGCCGAGGTCTGGAACGACCTGGACTTCATCATGCCAAGGGCGACCGACACTATGGCCCGCTGCCGGCCTGCCGTCCCTGCCCCCTAGCCAGGGCACGCGGTCCCGGTGCAGAATGCGGATATGGGCAACATGACGGATCGTCCCCATGGACTGGAGACCCTGCGCTACGTGCGGCTGATGCTTTTGGTCGTGCCGCTGCTGCTGATCATTGCGATTCTCGTCTACGCGGTGGTGAATCATCGGATCGAGGACTCGATCAGCTCCTACTACCTGGGGCCGGCCCGGGACCTTTTCGTCGCCATGGTGGTCAGCACCGGCATCCTGCTGGTGGTGTATTCCGGTCCGCCGGTGGAGGACCTGGCCCTGAACCTGGCGGGGTTCTACGCCATGTTCGTCGCGCTGGTTCCCACCCGTTTCGAGGCCTCGCTGGCCCTGCTCGATGAGGCGGGGCGAACACGTTCCATCCTGTCCGTGCGCGTGGCCATCATCGCCGTACTCGTCGTCACGGCCGTCTTCGCCTATCTGGGGTGGAGGACCATGCGCTGGCCGGGCCCCGAGTTGCTGGGCACGCCGCGGCGGCGGTTCCTGATGATCCTGTGTGCAGTGTTGCTGGCAGTCTTCCTGCTGCTGGTGCTCTGGCGGGTTGTCGAGGGCACGTACTTCGCCGGCGTCCATGTCACCGCCGCGTTCCTGCTGGTCTGCTCGATGGCCCTGGCGATCGCCAGCCATCTGGGCGCCGGCGGCCTGTGCGAGCACGACACCAGCGGCGGACGGCGGATCCACTATGCAGGGATCCTGTGGCTGATGGGGGCGGGTCTGGCCGCCTGGCCGGTGCTCGCATGGCTGGGTGTGCGGCAGGCGGTGTTCATCGTCGAATGGTTCCAGATCGGGCTCTTCGCCTACTTCTGGTACCTGGAATCCCGCAGGCTCTGGGAGCACTGATTTCCGGCGAAACAAAAATCTCCCAACCGTATGAAACGGCTGGGAGATTTTCCTTGGCTCCTCCAACTGGACTTGAACCAGTAACCCTTCGATTAACAGTCGAATGCTCTGCCAATTGAGCTATGGAGGATTGCAACGAGATATAACTTTACCCGAGGTTTTCCCGAATGCAAAATCGGCGCGCTAGGTTCCCCGAAGGATCCGCCGGCGCATCTCCAGCTCCATCAATTCCTTATTGACCTGTGAATATTCCTCGCCATCCGGGTCCATTTCGGCGCGCTGCAGCCGGCCGATCAACTCCGCCTTGCGATGTGTGATTTGAAGCTCAATCAAGCCGTTGATGATGTCCGAGCAGTACCGGTTCAGGTTGTGCTCGTCCAGCGCCGGAATGACGGTCACCGCGAGCTCCGAAACGAAGCTGCGCAGCTGCTCGGGCACCTCCTCGCGGATGACTTCCACCCAGGAAGCGGCCGAGGAGCCAGCGGTGGAGGCGGCGACGATCCCGTCATGCACCGCGGCGTGGGCCGGGGCCATGAAGCGCGATTCGTAGAAGGCCTGCCACTGCTCGTCGGCCAGTCGCTGCGGCTGCTGGATGACCACTTCCAGCGCCTGCCGTTCCAGCCGCATCACCGGGTCGCGCTGGTCCGGGCGCTCGAAGGCAAGGGCGTTCGGGGTGCCCTGGGACTGGGCCTGTGCCTGGGGCTGCGCGGGCGGGGTGTTGCGCGGCAGCTTGGCCCGCTTGATGGACGCGGCCACCGAACGGTTGACGTCCTCGTTGTTCATGCCCAGCCAGCCGGCCAGCTCGCGGGCATAGGCCGGGCGGATGGCCGAATCGCGGATCGCCGCGACAATCGGCGCGGTCTGGCGCAGGGCCTGGACCCGCCCTTCCACGGTGTCCAGGTTGAACTTCTTCAACTCGGCGCGGATGGCGAATTCGAACAGCGGCCGCTTGTTCGCAATGAGCTCGCGCACCGCCTCGTCGCCCCGGTGCAGGCGCAGATCGCAGGGGTCGACCCCGGTCGGCTCCACGCACACGTAGGTCTGGGCGATGAAGCGCTGGTCCTCCTCGAACGCGCGCAGCGCCGCCTTCTGGCCCGCCTCGTCGCCGTCGAAGGTGAAAATCACCTCGCCGCCGGTGCCGTCGTCCTGCAGCAGACGGCGCGAAATCTTGATGTGGTCGGTGCCGAAGGCGGTGCCACAGGTGGCCACCGCGGTGGTGATGCCGGCCAGGTGGCAGGCCATGACGTCGGTGTAGCCTTCCACCACCACGATCTGCCGCCCCTTGGAGATCTGCTTCTTGGCCAGGTCCAGGCCGTAGAGCACCTGGGACTTCTTGTAGAGCTGGGTTTCCGGGGTGTTCAGGTATTTCGGGCCCTGGTCGTCCTCGTAGAGCTTGCGCGCGCCGAAGCCGATGGTGGCCCCGGACAGGTCGCGGATCGGCCACACCACCCGGCCGCGGAAGCGGTCGTAGATCCCGCGGTTGCCCTCGGAGAACATGCCGGTGAGCTTCAGCTCCTCGTCCACGAAGCCGCGGCTGCGCAGGTGCTTGAGCAGCCCGTCCCAGCCCTTGGGCGCGTAGCCCACCGAGAAGTGCGCCACCGCCTCGGCGTCGAAGCCGCGGCCGGTGAGGAACTCGCGCGCCGCCGCGCCCTCGCCGGTTTCCAGCTGGGTGCGGAAGAATTCCTCGGCGACCTTGTGCGCATCGACCAGGCGCTGGCGCTTGCCGTAGTCCTCGCGGCGCGGGCCCGGGCCGCCGTCCTCGTAATGCAGCTCGTAGTTGATGCGGGCGGCCAGCAGCTCCACGGTTTCGGTGAAGGAGGAGTGGTCCATTTTCTGGATGAAGGCGATGACGTCGCCGGATTCGCCGCAGCCGAAGCAGTGGAAGGTGCCCAGCTGCGGGCGAATGTGGAAGGAGGGGCTGCGCTCGTCGTGGAACGGGCACAGGCCCTTGAAGGATCCGATGCCCGCGGATTTGAGCGTGACATAGGATTCGACGACCTCGCGCAGGTCGGTGCGGTTGCGCACCTCGTCGATGTCTTCGCGCTTGATCAGCCCTGCCATGATTCCCTTCTAAAACAGCGTTGCGTCCGGGGCCTCGCCCTTGACCAGATAGGAGTGCCACTGCGTGGCGGAGACGTCGGTGAGCGAGGCGACCTGGTCGATCACCACGCGCAGCTGCGCGTCCGCGTCCGCCGCGTCCTCCCAGTCCGCGGCGAAGATCGGCTCCAGGTTGTCCCTGCCGGTCTCCAGCAGCAGTTCCACCAGCTCGGCCAGCAGCGTGCGCTGCTGGTCGTAGAGCGGCTGGCGCCCCTCCGAGGTCATCACGTAGCTGGCCGCGATGCCCTTCATGACAGCGATCTCGTGCTCGGTTTCCTCCGGGACGATCAGGCTCGCGTTGTAGCGGGTCAGGTGGCCGGTTCCGTAGCGGGCGCGGGTGGCGTCCATGGCGGCCGCGGCGAAGCGCCCGATGAACTGGCTGGTCATGTCCTTCAGCCCTGCCATGGAACGGCGCGAGCCATCGAAGTGCGCCACCCATTCCTGGCTCTGCTCCAGGCGGCGCAGCGCCGCCTCGATGTCCTGGTCCGCGGTGGCTGGCAGGTACCAGTCCTTGGTGACCTGCAGCGCCCGGGTGCGGGCGGCGTCCTTCTTCAGCCAGCGCAGCTGCAGGTTGCCGCCGACGATGGCGTCCTCCACGTCATGCACCGAATAGGAGATGTCATCGGCCAGGTCCATGACCTGGCCCTCCATGCACACCACGGCTTCCCGGGCTTCGGGCACCGAGCGTAGCCAGTCGAAAACCGGCGCGTCGTCCGCGTAGACGCCGAACTTGCGGGTGGTTTTACCGTCCACCTGCGGCGCGTCGGCGCGCAGCCACGGGTACTTGCAGGCCGCGTCCAACGAAGCGCGGGAAAGGTTCAGGCCTGCCGAGTGGCCATTGTGCCGGAAGGTCTTGGTCTCCAGCCGGGTCAGCAGCCGCAGGGTCTGGGCGTTGCCCTCGAACCCGCCGATGTCCGCTGCGAGCTTGTCCAGCGCCTTCTCCCCGTTGTGCCCGAAGGGCGGGTGGCCCAGGTCGTGGGCCAGGCAGGCGGTGTCCACCACGTCCGGATCGCAGCCCAGCGCGGCCCCCAGTTCGCGGCCCACCTGGGCCACTTCCAGGGAGTGGGTCAGCCGGTTGCGCACGAAGTCGTCCTGGGTCGGGGCGACCACCTGGGTCTTGGCGCTCAGCCGGCGCAGCGCCGAGGAGTGCAGCACGCGGGCGCGGTCGCGCTCGAAGGCGGTGCGGTAGGACTTCTTGGCCGGCTCGGGCACCCAGCGTTCCGCATCCATGTCGGTGTATCCGGGGATCTGAGTCATAGCTCCAAGTCTAGTGACTAATTGGCGGGCCGCCGGGTTTATCCACCGTCGGCGTAGCTGCGGGCTTAGCCGCCGGAGATGTCCAGCTCCGCGGCCTTGATCATTTCGCGGTGCGCATCGGTCATGATGCGCGAATCCAGCCAGCCGTCCGGCACGTGGGTCTTCTTCGGGTGGCCGGCGCGTCCGCGGGTGCCTTCGGCGGCATCGCCCGGGTACGGCAGGTCCAGGTCCAGCTGGTCCAGCAGTTCGCGCAGGCGCTCAAGGGACGGGACCTGGGCCAGCTGGGAGCGGATTTCGCCGCCCACCGGGTAGCCCTTGAAGTACCAGGCGATGTGCTTGCGGATGTCGCGCATGCCCTTGCCCTCGTCCTCGAAGAACTCGGCCAGCAGCTCGCCGTGGCGGTACACGGTGTCCGCGACCTTGCGCACGCCGGGGCGGATGCGGTCCGCGCGTCCCTCGAAGGCGGCCTGCAGGTCGCCGAAGATCCACGGGCGGCCCTGGCAGCCGCGGCCGACCATGACGCCGGCGGCGCCGGTCTGCTCCACCATCTCGATGGCGTCCTCGGCGCTGAAGATGTCCCCGTTGCCCAGCACCGGCATGTCGTCCATGGCCTCGCGCAGGGTGGTGATGGCCGACCAGTCGGAGTGGCCGGCGTAGTACTGGCCCGCGGTCCGCGCGTGTAGGGTCACCGCGGCCGCTCCGTGGTCGCGGGCGATCTTCGCGGACTCCAGGTAGGTCAGGTGGTCGTTGTCGATGCCGGTGCGGATCTTCACGGTCAGCGGGATATCGCCCTTGGCCGCTTCGCGGGTGGCGGCCTCGATGATGCCGGTGAACAGGTCGGACTTCCAGGGCAGGGCCGAGCCGCCGCCCTTGCGGGTCACCTTGGGCACCGGGCAGCCGAAGTTCAAATCGATGTGGTCCGCGCGGTTTTCCTCCACGACCAGGCGTACGGCGGCGCCGACGGTGGCAGGGTCCACCCCGTAGATCTGGATGGAGCGGATGTCTTCGTCATCGTCGTGCGAGATGATGCGCATGGATTCCGGGTTGCGCTCCACCAGCGCGCGGGCGGTGACCATCTCGGTGACGTACAGTCCGCCGCCATATTCGCGGCACAACCGGCGGAAGGCGCGGTTGGTCACGCCGGCCATCGGGGCCAGCACCACCGGGGTCTCGATGGTGAGTTTGCCCAGCTGCAGCGGGGGCAGCTTGAGGGTCGGCGTTTCGCTTTGCACATCAGTCAGGGTCGTCACCACTCCATTATCGCCCATGGGGGCAAATCCCGTGGTGAGATCTTGATCAAACCGCAATGTCACAGTACTGGTTTATCAATCCGCGGTAGTAGAAAATTAGGCTATGACAAGTATTTCCGTGCCTGCGAAGGGCGCATTGATCGCCCTGGCAACGCTCAGTGTGGGCTTGATTATAGCCGCCCTGATTGTTGTTTCCCTGCGCCCCGCCCCTCCACTGCGCGATGCTGACACCCCTGCCGGGGTCGTCCAGCGCTACGTGCTCGCGTTCCAGTCCTCGGACCTGTCCGCGGCGCAGAAGCTTGTCGAGGACGGCGGCGACAAGCAGGTCTGCGACCCCTACTCCAGCGAGGGTGAGACCGCGCAGGTCAGCCTGGTTCGCGAGGCCACCACCGAACAGACGTCGACCATTACCGTGTCCATGGCCTACGGGAGCGAAGGCGGGTTGTTCTTCGAATCCTACGAATCGCAGGACGTCTTCCAATTGAAGAAGGTCAACGGCACCTGGCTGATCACCGCCACACCGTGGCAGATGGGCCTGTGCACCGCCGAAGAAATGGGGCTCTAGCCATGAGCTCACCGTCTAAATCCGCCACCGGGCAGACCGTCAACGCCCTGCGCGGCCTGATCCTGCACGGCCTGCTGCTGGTCCTGCTGATCCTGCTGGGCACGGGGCTGTCGTTGCTCGTCGGCATGGCCCTGCGTGGTCTGGTCGTCGACGACGACCGGCAGCTGGTCCTGGCCACCGCCTTGGCCTTCACCGTCATCCCCGGGCCGTTGGCCTGGCTGCTGTGGGTGTGGATCCGCAAGAAGCTAATCGACGCGCACCCCACCGACGCGGCCATCTGGTCCCTGCAGGGGGCGGCCGTCTACCTGATCGCGTTGGTGATGTCCTCGGTCGCGCTGCTGCGTCTGCTTTCCGGGCTGGTCGACGGCATTGCCTCGAATTCCTGGCAGGAGTTGACCGGCACCGTCGTGGGCTGGGGCTTGGTGGCCTTCTGGCAATTCCGGATGCTGAATTCAGTGAAGTACGCGCCGCGCGAGCTGCCGCACCTTGCGGCCTGCCTGGGCAACGCCTATGCGCTGGGCCTGACCGCATTCTCCCTGGCCGCGGCACTGCGCACCGCGCTGGATCTGCTGTTCGTTCCGTCCGTGATCCTGGTGGGCCAGAGCCCGCTGCCGCGCCTGCTGGGCTCGGTGATCTGGGTCTTGGGCGCCGCCTTATTGTGGTTCTGGCACTGGAAGCTGCAACGGGTCCAGGCCCTGCGCGATATCTTCAGCTCCTTCGTGGTGATGCTGGTCGGCGTCTGCCTGGCTGCGCTGGCCACGCTGCTGGCGGCCGCGGCGACGTTGAACATCGTCATCCCGCTGCCGTGGGATTTCACCGAGATGGGCCGGCGTTTCGCGGACTCGGGGCCGCTGGCGATCTCCGCGCTGCTGTCCGGCGCCATTTTCTGGACCTACCACCACTGGCAGCTCGCCGGCCGCGGCCTGCTGGTGGTAACGGTGTCGCGGCAGATCATCAGCGGCATTTCGCTCGCGTTGCTGGCCAGCGGCTTGGGCATGGTCGTGAACGCGCTGCTCGCTTCGGTCTCCTCGCCGCTGAATTCCGACACCGCTCCGTCGGTGCTGCGCACCGGCATCGCGCTGGCAGTGGTCGGTGTGGTGTTCTGGGCGTTGTACTTCCGTCCGGGGGTCCCGGCAGATCCCGAGTCCCGGCGCGTGTACCTGGTGCTCTTCTTTGGCGTCAGCGCCGTGGTCGCCCTGGTTGCGCTGTTGATTGTCGGTTACCGCGTCTTCGAGATCCTGGTGGCCGGCACGTCTGCTGCGCTGAACCTGTTGGACTACATCCGCGCCCCGCTGGGATGGCTGCTCGCCACCGCGGGGGTGTCGGCCTACCATTTCGCCCTGTGGAAGTCGGACCGGGAACGGCTGGCCGCCCAGCGGCCGCAAGCCCCGGCGGCCCCGTCAGCAGGCTCCCCGGTTCCGGCCGAGCCGGCCCCGGCAGCAGCACGGACGGTAATCGTGGTGGCGCCGCATGGCAGCGACCATCTGCTCGCCACGCTGCAGCTCACCGAAGGACTGGTGGTGCGCTGGATCGCTTCCAGCGGCCCGCGCCTGCCCGAGGAAATCACCCAGCAGCTGGTCAACCGGATCACCGAAACCCTGGCCACCCGGCCCGGCTCGCTGCTGGCCGTGGCCGGTGCCGACGGACAGGTGAGTTTCACGGAACTGGCGGACTGATCCCGGGCACCGCCGCGAGGGGTGTGGCAAGGAAGGCGCGCTTCTGGCCGGGGACGACGCGGGATCCCACGGCGGACAACAACAGGGCAGGGCGCCTTCGCCTCTTGCCATTGGGCTCGAAGCCTGCAGGGGTCGATCGGTAGTGAACCCACGGACATCAAAGGGCGAAGGAATCCGACCGGGACTCAACCGAAACGGAGAATTGACGAATGGACCACGTGCGCTTGAGCGGCCGGCTGCTGTGCAAGAACACGGCGGAAGCCGAACTGGTGACGGCTTATCTCCCCGGGCATATCGAGCTCACCCGCAAGGAGCCGGGCTGCATCTTTTTCGAGGTCGCGCCGACGCAGGATCCGCTGATCTGGTCGGTCGAGGAACGTTTCACCGATCCAGCGGCGTTCAGGGCCCACCAAGAACGCGGGGCTTCGAGCTTATGGGGACGGATGACCCGCGCAATCACCCGCGACTACACGATCAGCGGACTGGACTGATAACGCCGCAAGCCATGGCAGGCCCTCCAAAGTCGTGTTAGCGTACAGCCATGGCGGCCGCGCAGGAGTCGACCAGGCCCGCTTTGTGGAGTCGGGTTCTGGCCTCGCTCGTGGATTACCTGGTGATCCTCGGGTGGATGCTGGCGCTCGCGGCCACCGTCGCTCTGCTCCGGTTGAGCACCGGCAAGTTCTGCAACTGGCTTGAGCTGGGCCCGGCCGGCGCCCAGCTGCTGGGTTTCGCGGTCTTGGTGCTGCCCGTGGGCATCTACCTGTTTCTCACCGAGTCCTCCGCCGCCCAAGCGACACTGGGCAAACGCCGGCTGCAGCTGCAGGTCGTCGACGGGCGCACCGGCGAACGGGCCTCCACGCCGCGGATCCTGCTGCGCACCGCGGTCAAGCTGCTGCCGTGGGAGATGGCGCATTTCTCCGTCTGGAATTTCGCGGCCATCGCTTCCACCGGCAGCACCACGTTTCCGGTCTGGCTGTACACGGCGGCGGTTGTCGCCAACGTGCTGCCGGCGGTCTACCTGCTGATGGTCGGGATGCAGCGCGAGGGCCGCGGACCGCATGACCTGGCGGCCGGCACCAAGGTCGTCAGGCTCCGGCCAGCGCCAGCAGAACTCCTCCCAGGGCTCCGATAACCACCACGCTCCACGGCGGAAGCTTCCAGGACACCAGCAGCACGAAGCACAGCAGACCCAGGGCGAACTGCCCGGGCCCGGTGACCGCGCTGGTGAACACCGGGCTGTACAACGCGGCGGCCAGGATCCCCACCACCGCGGCGTTGGCGCCGCGCATGATGGCCTGCGCCCGCGGGCGGCGAGAAATCACGTTCCAGAACGGCAGCACCCCCACCAGCAGCAGGAATCCGGGAAGGAAGATGGCTGTCAAGGCGATCGCGGCACCGAGCATGCCGCCGGGACCCACCGTGGAGATGGTTCCCAGATAGGCTGCGACGGTGAACAGCGGTCCCGGGACGGCCTGCGCCGCACCGTAGCCGGCCAGGAAGTCCTGGTTCGAGACCCAGCCGGTGTCCACCACCGCTCCCTGCAGCAGCGGCAGGACGACATGCCCGCCGCCGAAAACCAGTGCGCCCGAACGGTAGAACGCGTCAAACAGCGAGAACGCTCCCCACCCGGTGGCGGCCGCGGCCAGCGGGACGCCCACCAGCAGCAGGGCCAGCGCGCCCAGGCTGAAAACGCCGGCACGGCGGCTGACGGTGAACCGCAGCGGCGCCTCGTCACTGCTTGTCTTCGCGGACGGGGGTGTGCGGCAAAGGAAGTAGCCGGCCGCCAGCCCCAGCACGATCGCCAGCACCTGTCCCAGGCTTCCGCCCAGCAGCAAGGCTGCCATCGCCGCCGCCACCGCAATCGAGGCGCGGGTGGCATCCGGGGTCAGTGTCTTGGCCATGCCGAGCACCGCCTGGGCGATGATGGCCACCGCCACGATTTTCAGCCCGGACAGCAGCCCCGCCCCCACGGTTCCGGTGAACAACGAGGCGCCGTAGGCGAACAGGGCCAGCAGCACCGCCGAGGGCAGGGTGAAGGCGGCAAAGGCGGCCAAAGCCCCGCGCAGCCCGGCCCGGTGCAGGCCCAGCGCGAAACCCACCTGGCTGGAGGCGGGTCCGGGGATGAACTGGCACAGCGCCACCAGCTGCGCATACTGGGTGTCGGTGACCCACCGGCGGCGTTCGCTCAGCTCGGTCCTGAAATACCCCAGGTGCGCTATCGGGCCGCCGAAGGAGGTTAGACCAAGCTTCAGGAAGACGCGGAACACTTCCCCTGCCGATCCCCTGCGGGTGTGCTGCTCGCTGTTCATGCGACCAGCCTACGCGGGCAAGGAAAACGCCAGGTAAACAGCGCTTCCGGTGCCGCTAGCGGCGGATCTTCTGCCGGGTTTCCACCGCCGCCGCGGTGCCGCGCGCCCCGGACACCGAGGCCAGCGCCACCGCCAACAGGGTCAGCGCGGTGCCCAGCACCGTCGCGGTGCTCACGCGGCTTCCGGCCGCGGGTACCACGATGTCCAGGACCAGCGAGCCCACCAGCTGCCCGCCCACCGCGGCCAGGCTGGTGACCAGCACTCCCAGCCGCTTGATCACGGTGGCGGTCAGGCCCACGAAGATGCAGCCCAGCAGCCCGCCGATGTAGTACCAGGGCTCCGCCGGCAGCGGCGCAAGCCGTGCCCCGCCGGCCAGCCGCGCCAGCATCACCGCGCCCAGCACCGCGAAGCCCACGACGAAGTTCACCAAGGTGGCGGCGATCGCGCTGCCGTAGGCCGCGGACTGCGCCCCGTTGGCCGCGCCCTGGAACCCCATCAGCATGCCCACCAGCACGGCGAAGCCCATGGGCAGCAGCTGCCCGGACAGCCCGGTGCCGGCGGCGCCGGGGTCCACCGCCCAGATGACGCCCACGATGGTCAGCGCCACGCCGATGATGCGCGGAATGCTGATCCTGCGCGGCGCCGCCCCGCCGAAGCCCACGCGGTCCATGGCCATGGAGCCGATGGACTGGCCGGTGACAAGGCAGACGGTGAACAGAGCCACCCCGATCAGCGGGACCGTGGCGGACTGGCTGAACACGATCAGCGCGCCGACCGCTCCGGCGGCCAGGTACCACCACGGGACACGGCGCCCGCGCAGCACCGCGGGGATCCGCCGCACGCCCCGGCGGGCCGTGGGAGCTGCCAGCGCGGTGAGCGCCAACGCCAGCAAGCCCGCCCCGAAGCTGAAGGTGGCCGCGGCGATCGGATCGCCCAGCGCCGTGGCCAGTGCGCCGTTAATCCTCGACTGGAGGGAGAGCAGCAGCCCGGAGGCCGCGCTGAGCAGGATGAAAAGCAGGGTGCCGCCGGCGTGAACCGGCGGCGGGGTGGTACGGGAGGTCAAAAGCTGGCTTTCGTGCAGAAGGTTTCCGGTTCAGAAAACCGCAACGGGACCTGCAGTGCAGGTCCCGTTGCGGTGTGCCAGGGCTAGCGAACGGCGTCGGACGCCATGATGTGGGTCGTGGAGATGACGGTGGCCTGCTCCACGCTGGCCAAGGCATCCACCAGCGAGGAGAGCACGAACATCGACGAGTCGACTTCGAGCTTCACCGGGTACTGGTAGACCAGCATCGCGACCATGTCGCGCACCGCCTCGGCCACCTCGTCGTCGCTGAAGGCCGGGTTGTGGCCCACCAGCACGTCGGAGGGGGCGTTTTCGCGGGCCGGGATGTAGCTGACGGCGAAGGCCAGCGGCACCCCGCCCTCGGACTTCGGCTTGTCGCGCAGCACCAGCGCGGCCTGCGCCCCGGTGTTCTCGTCCAGCAGCATGCGCTGGGCCGAGCCCACGGTCATGGCCGCCGGATCCCAGTCGGCGTGCACCGCATTGTAGAAGTCCATGACCAGGCGGGTCAGTTCCACGCTGCCGGTGGACAGCTCCTCGATGACGCGGTCATTGGTGTCGAACACCGGTTCCGCCAGGGCTCCGGGTTCGATGACGACGTCGCGCGAGACCTGGATTTCGCCCAGTCCCAGCGCGGCGCAGAACCCCGCGGCGGCCTGCGCGCTGTCGCCGGCGGTCACGGTGTAGCGGGCCTTGAGTTCGGCCGTGGTGCCTTCCGGGATCTGCTCGCGCAGCCGCGCAGCCAGTTCGCGGCCCACGCCGTGGCGGCGCATGTCCGGGGCGACCTCGACGTACAGCCACAGCCGCTGCGGATGCAGCGACGAGGCGAAGACGACACCCGCGCCGACGGCCACCGTATCGACGGTGGCCACCAGCGTGCGGGAAAACGACGCATCGCTGTTCTCGCGCAGCATGGTGCGATCCTGGTGCGCCTGCGGGGACCGCGGGTCGCCGAAGATCTGCAGCAGCTCAAGGTCGTCCCCGGAACGCCAGGGGCGGAATTCCAGTTCATTCATCGGGCGCTTAGGCTCCGTTCAGACGCTCGGCGAGGTAGGCCGCCACCTGGTCCAGGGCGACGCGCTCCTGGGCCATGGTGTCGCGCTCGCGGATGGTCACGGCCTGGTCCTCGAGGGTGTCGAAGTCCACGGTGATGCAGAACGGGGTGCCGATCTCATCCTGGCGGCGGTAGCGGCGGCCAATGGCCCCGGCGTCATCGAAATCGATGTTCCAGCGCTTGCGCAGCTCGTTGGCCAGATCCTTGGCCTTCGGCGAGAGGTTCTCGTTGCGCGAGAGCGGCAGCACGGCGGCCTTGACCGGGGCCAGGCGCGGGTCGAGCTTGAGCACGGTGCGCTTGTCCACGCCGCCCTTGGTGTTCGGGGCTTCATCCTCGGTGTAGGCGTCGACCAGGAATGCCATCATCGAACGGGTCAGGCCGAAGGACGGCTCGATCACGTACGGGGTGTAGCGTTCGCCGGTGGCCTGGTTGAAGTAGCTCAGTTCGGCGCCGGAGGCCTTGGCGTGGCTGGACAGGTCGTAGTCGGTGCGGTTGGCGACGCCCATGAGCTCGCCCCACTCCGAGCCCTGGAAGCCGAAGCGGTACTCGAAGTCGATGGTGCCGGCCGAGTAGTGCGCGCGCTCGTCATCAGGCACGTCGAACTGGCGCAGGTTCTCTTCCTTGATGCCAAGGTCCAGGAACCATTCCCAGCAGTCCTTGACCCACTGGTCGAAGAACTTCGGTGCGTCTTCCGGAGCGGTGAAGTACTCGATCTCCATCTGCTCGAACTCGCGGGTGCGGAAGATGAAGTTGCCGGGGGTGATCTCGTTGCGGAACGCCTTGCCGATCTGGCCGATGCCGAACGGCGGCTTCTTGCGGCTGGCGGTGAGCACATTGGCGAAGTTCACGAAGATGCCCTGCGCGGTTTCCGGGCGCATGTAGGCCAGTCCGGCTTCGGTATCCACCGGGCCGAGGAAGGTTTTCATCAGGCCGGAGAACTGTTGCGGTTCGGTGAACTGGCCCTTGGTGCCGCAGTCGGGGCAGGCGATCTCGCTCATGCCGTCCTGCGGGGCGCGGCCCTTCTTGGCCTCGAAGGCCTCAAGCAGGTGGTCCTGGCGGTGGCGCTTGTGGCACTGGGTGCACTCGACCAGCGGGTCGGTGAAGGTCGCGACGTGGCCGGATGCTTCCCAGACGGCCTTGGGCAGGACGATGGACGAGTCCAGACCCACCATGTCCTCGCGGCCGCGCACGAAGGACTGCCACCATTCGCGCTTGATGTTTTCCTTCAGTTCGGTGCCCAGGGGCCCGTAGTCCCATGCGGAGCGGGAACCGCCGTAAATTTCACCGGCCTGGAAGACGAACCCGCGACGCTTTGCGAGGGAAATGACCTGATCAAGCTTGGACTGTGGCGCCATATCAACTCCATAGGAAATTACGAGGCCGCTGGTTGCGGTCCGTAGAAAAATACATACCTTCCAAGACTATCGTTTCAAGGCCCGTGAAACTAAGTCGGTCCAAGTTATCGGCAGGTGAACTTCCCCGCTCTTTTCCCCGAAGCGCGACTTGGCGCGTCTTCAATAGGGAAGAATGGTGCCCATGAGTGCAAACGAAGCTTTTGATCTGGAAATCCGCGACGAGTCCATCCGACTGGGACAGCTGCTGAAGCTGGCCAACCTCGCCGAGGACGGCATCCATGCCAAGGAGCTGATTTCCGAAGGCGCGGTTACAGTGAACGGGCAAGTGGAAACCCGCCGCGGGGCACAGATCCACCAGAACGACGTGGTCTGCGTTAACGGCGAATGCGTCAAGATTTCCAGCCGCGCCTAGTTCCGAGGAGCGATACCTCCTCGGCGAGCGCTAGCCCAGCGATAGTGCCCCGTTCCGCGTGAACCATCTTGCTGAGTCATTGTAGTTTGGAGCGGCTTCAACAACCCCTTTGCCAAGGTTCATGCTCGACGAGGCCTACCGGCACCGTGGCGAAGCGAGACTCCCCAATGGCAGGCAGGTCAGTCCAAGAGCCACTTGTATGTGTCCACGGATTCACCTGAACCGGAAACGACTGTGCAGACGACGGGTCTTGTCTCGAAAGGACCCCACAGTGTTGCATGCGAAGTGCAGGCGGAGGAAATCGCCATAAGGTCGCCGCTGCTTGGATACGGCGTAGATAAGACGATCTGAATTCTTGTCGTATTGACGTCCGATTTGCCTGAATCCGATGTTTCGACGGCAGGAAGCTTCGCTATTTTATTGGCAAGTTTACGTTCGTCGTCCTTGTACATCGTAGCCGGGTCGTGGTGCGATGAATCCTCAACGGCCGCGATCAAGTCTTCCATCGCATTTGATATGAGCGTGGATACCGAAATGACGATGATGACTACTGCTGCCAGAATGACGGCCAGCATCTTCGTGAGTTTGCCAACCAGAGGTTTCATAAGACAAGCCTACAAACGATCGACTCAATGCATCGTTTGACCGGCACTTAAATTCGACTCGGTTGACTTCGTTCCAAGTAATTCAGGCCTTGTCACACCGTCGCGCATGTCGAGGACATGGAAACACCTGTTGAAGAACCAAGCAAGAGACGTTGCCGGGGTATCGAAGTTTCCTTGCCACCCCGGAAGTCCGATTAGGGTCGGACTCATTCCCAAAGCGTGCATGCGCAGTGCGGTTTATTCAAAACGTCAATATCATTCCCCGGCATACCGTCGGCAATTCCCCACAGATGGTGCGCAACGATCTACCCGCCGGTCACGCCATCTGCGACATCCGGGAAGTCCATGAGGCCGAAGTAGAGTCTATGCGTTCATTCAGCTCCAATGCGACACCGGAGGTTCCATCACCGACCCGCGGGTTCGGAGCGTCCGAGCAGAGTTCCCTGTGTCCAGCCATGGCAGCTGCAATCAGGACACGGCTGGGGAATGATGAAAGTTTTCCATACACCGGTCTTATCCGACACACCGTTGTCAACGGTTTCGCATCATCGAATAACCCTCGGCCCCATAAGCGGTAAGCCAGCTAGATCCAGGCTTTTACCCTGCTCTGCGGCCGACTTCGTCGGTGGACTCGCAAACGGCGATAGACAGGGGTTTCACTTCAGGCTTGCACCGGTCAAAGGTCGTGGGATCGGGGGGGCCACGTCACCATTGAGAGCAGTCTTGCTTGCGATTATCCAACACCCTGAGCAGGGCCCAGTCGATTGCCCAGGCCCTGCGAAGCAGGCCTAACCCTTGAGCTTTAATACCTCGCGTTTGAGGAAAGAATCGACATCCTGGATTTCTTCCATGCTCACCGAGTGGGCAATCTGCGGGTAGGTTTCGCTGGTCAGCTCGGTGTGGGCTGGAACCCAGCCGAGAGTGAATTCAATCTTGTCGTGGGTGATGACCGGGTCGGCCAGGTCTCTGCCCCAGAAGAGCGGCAGCGGGTTAGCCTTGAGCTTCGCGTCGTCAAAGAGGTCAAGCTCCGGAGCCTCGACCGCGAAACCGGATAGGCCGACTACTGCAGACACTGCATCGCGCTGGTAGCGGGCCAGCGAGGTGGCCATGGCCATACCCTGCGAGAAGCCGAGCAGTGTGAGCGACGAGTGCTGAGCGGCAATCGGCTCCAAGAAGACCCAGAGGTCCTTCACGCTCTGCGCCACTGCATCGATCGAGTAGTCAATTTCCTGGGTCAATGGGAACCAGCTGAAGCCGGGCCCTGCTTGCAGCGGAGCGCGCACCGAAAGGTAGGTGAACTCCTCCGGCAGGTAGCGGGACAAGCCCATGAGGTCTTCTTCATTCGAGCCGTAGCCGTGCAGGAACACCAGCAGCGGTGTGTCGAGGCGGGTTTCGTCGTTGCGGGAAATCAGGGCAACCGTTGATGCTTCAGGATTATTCATAGTGGTTCAAGCCTATCGACAGTCGGGGTCCGTGGCATATCAATCGACACCGAGGCGCCGGTCGACGTTATTGCGAATCTGTAACGTTTGGATTTACTTGTTTCGCTGTCCCGGAACTCGTGGTTGACTAGTGCCATCAGTTTCTTCAAGCCCATGTCCGCCAACTTAAGGCCGTACCTGCAATGAATTTTGACGATGCCCCAGTGGAGTTCATCGAAGAGGTCGACACCCCCTCGTCACTGCTCGACTCCGATCCCATGGACACCATGGAAACCGTGTTTACCGGCGTCAGCATCTTGTCCATACTCTTCATTGTCGTTTTCACGCTGGTGGTCGTATTCATCATTGTGGTCTGGGTGCGCAACTACCGAGCGGCCAAGAACGCCGGGGTTGACATCTTCACCGTGCAGACCGACATCGCGGCCAAGGCTTCGAAGTCAGCGTTGCTCGCCCCGGCCCAGTCGAAGGAGGACCGGCTGCGTGAGCTGGACGACCTGCGCTCCAAGCAGTTGATCAGCGCCGAGGAATACGCCGAGGCCCGCAGCAAGGTCCTGCTCGGATAGTTTTCTCGAATCGTTGACACAACGTTACTAACGAGTAACAATGTAGCTTGTGGCTATTTCCCCTAGTTTCGAAACCCCTGATTCCGAGAATTCCACGGTGCACCCCTGGCGCCGCTACGTAGCGGTCGGGGATTCATTCACCGAGGGCGTGGGCGACCCCGATCCCCTGTCCCCGCAGTCTTTCCGCGGCTGGGCCGACCGCTTGGCCCAGGAGCTCAGCCGGGGTGTGCCGGACTTCGCCTACGCCAACCTCGCCATCCGCGGCCGGTTGATTGCCCAGATCATTGAGGAGCAGATCCAGCCGACCATCGACTTGAAACCGGACCTGATTTCCATCTGCGCCGGAGGCAACGACGTGCTGCGCCCGGGCGGGGATCCGGACAAGATCGCCGACCAGCTCGACTCCACCATTTCCCGGCTGAATTCCACCGGGGCCACCATCCTGCTGTTCACAGGACCGGATATCCGCGACACCCCGGTGCTCGGAAGCATCCGCGGCCGCGTGGCCATCTACAACGAAAACGTCCGCACCATCGCCGCCCGCTACGACGCGATCGTGGCCGACATGTGGGCGCTGCGCGAACTGCACCAGCCGGTCATGTGGTCCGCCGACCGCCTGCACTTCTCGCCGCTGGGCCACCAGCGCATCGCGGCGATGGCGCTGGATGCCTTGAACGTCCCGCACACGCTCGATACCCGCATCGACGCCGTTCAGGACACCCGCAGCTGGAAGGAAGCGCGGATCGAGGACCTGCACTGGGCCCGCGAGCATCTGGCCCCGTGGGTACTGCGCCGGCTGCGCCACCAGTCCTCAGGCGACGGCATCACGGCCAAGCGACCCACCCCGACGCCTTTTGCCGAGAGCACGCCGAACGACTCGCTGGGAGCCGGCGACAGCGCTCCCTAGCCCCGAACATGCCGAAGGCCGCATCACCGATAACTGGTGGTGCGGCCTTCGTTCCATGCCATGTCGCTCTCGATTAGTCCTCGTCGAAAACCAGTGTGCGCAGCACCCCGTCCAGCTGGGCGGCGTCTGTCAGGAATCCGTCGTGGCCGATCGGCGAATCGATGTAGTGCACCGGCTTGGGCGTGGCCAGGGAAGCAGCGAGCTTCACCGACTGCTCCGGGTAGTACAGGCGGTCGGACTTCACTGCCGCCACCAGCACGTTGACCTGTTCCAGCCGCGCCAGCGCGTGTTCGAAGGATTCATGCCCGCGGGCCACGTCGTGGCTCATCAAGGCCTCGGTGAGGACCAGGTAGCTGTTCGCGTCGAAGCGGTTGACCAGCTTGCTGGCCTGGTGGTCCAGGTAGCTCTCCACCTGGTAGCGTCCACGGCGCCCTTCGAAGGGAGCATCGGGGACCTCGCCGTCCTGCGCCTTGCGGCCGAAGCGGTGCTCCAGCTCCGCCTCGGACCGGTAGGTCAGGTGGGCCAGCCGGCGGGCCAGCCCCAGGCCTTCGTCCGGGCGCGTCTGGTTCTGGTAGTAGTCTCCCCCGGCAAAATGCGGATCAAGCCGGATGGATTGGGTCTGCACCTGCGCGAACGCTATCTGTTCGGCGCTAGCTTGGCCGGTGGAGGCCATGACCACCAGGTTTGCGACCTGGTCCGGGAATTCCACTGCGTACTCGAGCGCTCGGGCCCCGCCCATGGATCCGCCGAGCACGGTGTGCCAGCGTTCAACACCCAGCTGCCCGGCCAGGCGCTGCTCCAGGCGCACCGAATCCTTGATGGTGACGAACGGGAACCGCGAACCCCACGGCACACCCTGCTCATCCAGGGAGGAGGGACCGGTGGACCCATTGCAACCGCCGACCATGTTGATCGACACCACGTAGAAGCGGTTGGTGTCCACCGTCAGGCCGGGGCCTACGAAGTCCTCCCACCAGCCGTCGGTCTGCGAATCGCCACGGGAGACGTGGGCGTCCCCGGTCAGGGCGTGCATGACCAGCACGGCGTTGCTGCGCTGCGCGTTCAGCGTGCCCCAGGTTTCATAGGCCAGGGTCACCTGCGGCAGGTAGCCGCCGAATTCAAAGGAATACTCCCCCACCGAGGCACGGCGCAAAATGCCGTGCGTCCCGTCGGTGAGCTCTTCGGCGTCAAGGGCGTCTTCGGTAGTCACAATGGATGCCATGCCTAGCGTGTTTCCTGCAGTTCCTTGCCATCAAGGGCTGCAACGGCCTGGAAGCCCAGCTCAAGGTCGGCCAGGATGTCGTCGATGTGTTCCAGTCCGACGCTCAGCCGCACCAGGCCCGGGCGGACCCCGGCGGCCAGGCGCTCCGCGTCGGAGAGCTGCGCGTGGGTGGTGGAAGCTGGGTGGATGACCAGCGAGCGGACGTCGCCCAGGTTCGCCACGTGCGAGTGCAGCTGCAGGGCATCGACAAACGCCTTGCCGGCTTCCACTCCTCCGGGCAGGTCGAAGGCCAGCACGGAGCCGGCGCCCTTGGGGCTGTACTTGCGGCCGCGCTCGAACCACGGCGAGGATTCCAGGCCGGCATAGGCCACTGCCTCGACATCGGCGCGGGCTTCGAGCCAGTTGGCCACCTTGGCCGCGTTTTCCACGTGGCGTTCGATGCGCAGGGACAGGGTTTCCAGTCCCTGGGCAATCAGGAATGCGTTGAACGGGGCCGGAGCCGAACCCAGGTCGCGCAGCAGCTGCACGCGGGCCTTGAGGATGTAGGCCAAGTTGGCGCCGAGGATGCCGTTGACACCCAGGTCGCGGGCGTAGATCAGGCCGTTGTAGGACTCATCCGGGGTGTTGAAGCTCGGGAAGCGCTCCGGGTTCTTGGCGAAGTCGAAGTTGCCCGAATCCACGATCACCCCGGCGATGGCGTTGCCGTGGCCGCCGAGGAACTTGGTGGCCGAGTGGATCACGATGTCCGCGCCCCATTCGATGGGGCGGATCAGGTACGGGGTGGCCAGGGTGCTGTCCACCAGCAGCGGGACGCCGGCCTCGTGGGCGATCGCGGAGATGCCCTCGATGTCCAGCACGTCCTGGCGCGGGTTGGAAATGGTCTCGCCGAAGAACGCCTTGGTGTTCGGCTGGACGGCTTCGCGCCATTCCTGCAGGTTGTCCGGGTCGGAGACGAAGGTGACCTGCACTCCCAGCTTTTTCAGGGTGTGCTTGAGCAGGTTCTGGGTGCCGCCGTAAAGGCTGGGGCTGGCCACGATGTGGTCGCCGGCCTCGGCGATGTTCAGGATGGCGAAGGTGGTTGCGGCCTGCCCCGAGGACAGCAGCAGCGCGCCCACGCCGCCTTCGAGGTCGGCGATGCGGTTTTCCACGGCTTCTGTGGTCGGGTTGCCGATGCGGGTGTAGATCGGCTCCAGCTCCTGCAGCGCGAAGCGCGCGGCGGCGCTCTCCGCGGACGGGAAAACGAAGGACGTGGTTTGGTAGATCGGCAGGGTGCGTGCGCCGGTGACCGGGTCAGGGGTCTGGCCTGCGTGGATCTGACGGGTTTCAAACGACCAGTTGTTGCTCATGGCAGCCTCCAAAAGTTCCGTAACTATGGGGGTACACCACTGAACACACACCGCCGGGCAGTACCTCTAGGAGGTGTTGCCAGAGGGGTAACCCGCGCTTGTCCTCGACGCCGAATAGCTCAAGGGCCAGGTCTTCACCCGGGGCACCCCACCGCGGTTGGAGGGTTGCCGCCCAGTAAGCCGGGGCTTGTTACTGGGACTCATGACCTGCTTCCAGTGTGCCTGAGAATCGAATATTTTGACAACTCGCCGGCGCGGACGGAGTCTCAATCAGTCATATTCACGGCGATCCGCCCGGTTGCCGCACAGAATTCGAAGGACACGCGCGTCTTAGGATCGACTAAGTAGAGACTGGGATCACATTGTTGTCATGATTGGCACATGATGAGGCTAGATCACGTTACGTACGCATGCGGCCCAGACGGGCTGATGCCAACTGCTGAGAGAATTGCAGAGTCCCTGGGCCTGGAATTCGTCAAGGGAGGCGTGCATCCACGGTTTGGAACTCGCAATGTCATTTTCCCGCTGAAGCACAACCAGTACCTTGAGGTCGTCGAGGTACTGAATCATCCGGCCAGCCTCAAGGCTCCCTTCGGTCAGGCCGTTCGCGCCCGCTCCGAGCTGGGCGGCGGATGGATGGGTTGGTGCGTCTCATTGGACGACCTGAGCGGCGCAGAAGAACGCCTGGAACGCAAGGCCGTTCCCGGGAACCGCAAGTTCCCCGACGGCCGCGAACTGACCTGGCAGCAGATCGGCATCAAGGGGCTGATCGCGGACCCGCAGGTACCCTACCTGCTGCGCTGGGACGACGGCACCGAGGAACTGCATCCCTCGCGCGCGCTGGATCCGACCGGTGAGATCAGCGAGATCAGCATCGCCGGCTCCCGCGAGCGCGTGCTTGAATGGCTGGGACAGCCGGAGAACGTCAATCTCGGGCCGGTGACCACCAAGTACCAGGCACCCAACGGAACTCCTGGCATCCTGTCGGTGACGTTCAAGACCGGCAAGGGCACGGTGGTCCTCTAGGATTACCGGGCACCACACCAAAGGTAGGCGGGGACAACGGCGTCCCCACCTACCTTTGGTCCTTTAACCCGAAAGCCCGCGGCCGTCCTGGGAACCGGGCAGCGGCACCAGCTGGCAGTCTTCGATACCGGCAGCCGCCTGCCGCACCCAGGCGGCCTGGGCCCGCTCGTCCAGGTCCCGCAGCCCGGCGAGCTCATGGTTTTCCGCGTCATCCAGGTAGTCGCGATCGGCTTTGCCGGCCCACCATTGGTACAGCAGGTCGTACTGCGCCCACATCTGCTGCTGGGCTTCGGAATCGACCGCCGCGATGTCGGGCAAAACATGATCTTCCGCCAAACCGCCCAGGCATTCTTCGGTGGGGCTGACCGCCATTGCCATTACCAGCTCCCACATGACCGACTCGGGCGAATAACGGTCCTCGAAATCCAGGCGCAGTCCTCCAGTCGCCAGGGCGTGGGCCTTGCTGCTGGTAATGACCTCGGGCTGCCGGATCCCGCTGGCTTCTTCCATGCGGGCAATGCCCGAGACGATATTCGTGCCCCAGTCGCCCCAATGCGCGGCCTGGTCGGGCCAAAAACAGTATTGGTGCCCGTCGCCCGGCCGCTCGCACAGCAACTGCGAGGTACGGCTCAGCTCCTGCTCGGATCCCGCCTCCTGGGCGGCCAAGGCCCCGCCGCCCCACAGCACGGCCAGCGACGCCGCACCGGCCACCGCCAGGAGCCGGCGCAGCGTTTTGCCCACTGCCTGCACCCTGAGACAGATCGCGCAGAGACCGAGCGCCGCCCAGCCCAGGTAGCACAGGGCCACGGCCTGGATCACCCCGGGGTTCGGCCCGTAATCCAGGCTGCAGCATCCAGAAAGTCCGGCCATGTTGGAGAGCACCGGGCCCGGCGCCAGCAACGAAAAGAGCTGCAGCCCAGAGAACAGCACGATGCTCAAGGTGATGGCCGGCCCCGGCCTGAACAGCAATCCCAGCCCCAGGCCGCCCAGGCACAAACCCAGCATCATGAGCATCGAGAGCAGGAACAGGCCGGGATCGGGAAAGATTATCTCGCGCATCCGGTACATGGCCGTGGCGTAGCCCAGCAGGTAGGCGCTGGCGCCGACAACGAGCGGTGGCGCCAACAGCTTCAGGGCGGTCGCCGCGATGCGGTGCGCTCCGCGGACGCGGCGCAGGGCCTGCACGCCGAAGCGGCTTCCCACCCACGCAGCGTAGGTGCCCAACACCGCGCCGCAGAAGAGCACGCCGAAGGAGGAAACGACGCTCAGGCCTTCCCTGCTGGTATTTTCGATCTCCACCGGGACCAGCAGCGCCAAGAGCTCGGTCAGAATCAGCATCGCCATCAGTGCCAGGCAGGCGCGCGATTTGCTCCAGAGTTCGGCGAACGGCATGTCGTCCCTTCAAGTCCCTGCCGGATGCTCTTTCATCAGGAAGGGTTTCTTCACAGTGGCGGATATTTGTACCGGAGTTACTTTATCCGCTTTTTCTGAACGTGCGCTTCAAATGTCCCGCCGGTCAGGGAACCAGCCGCTTGCCCAGCACCGAGACCTCCTGGCGTTCGTAGCCGAGCTTCTCGTAGAACCGCGTCACCGCATCATTGCCGGTGCGAACCATCAGCTGCACCTTGACGGTGCCCCGGGTGCGCAGCCACTGCGCCGCCGCCTCCACGATGCGCTGCCCGCATCCCTGGCGCTGCGAGCCCGGGTCGACGGCGACATAGTACAGCCAGCCGCGATGCCCGTCATCGCCGGCCATGGCGGTGGCAATGAGCCGCTGTCCATGGACCAGGCCCAAGATCGTGGAATCCGTACCGGCGAGGGCCTTGCGGGCATCGGCCTGCGGGTCGTTCCAGGGACGGGTCAGCCCGGTGCGTTCCCATAGCTCGACGGCCTGGTCCACCCACGTCTCGGAGAGTTCGATGATTTCCATGTCAGAAGGCTACGTCCAGGCTAGGCGCCGATGCCAATTGCCGGGCCGAGCAGCAGGTAGCCGACGAAGCCGATGGCGTCGAGCAGGAAGTGGGCGACGACCAGGGGCATCACCCGGCCGTAACGGTGGTAGACCCAGCCGAACACCACACCCATGACAACATTGCCGATCATCGGGCCGACGCCCTGGTAGAGGTGGTAGCTGCCGCGGATCAGCGCCGAGGCGATGATCGTGGTCCACAGGCCCAGCTTGAGCTTGCTGGCGTAGGTGAACAGGAAGCCGAGCATGATGACCTCCTCCAGCACCGCATGCCGCGCGGCCGAGAGCATGAGCACCGGGATGCTCCACCAGTAGTCCCCGAGATTAGCGGTGGACAGCGCCGTAGTGATGCCCAGCGCCCTTCCCGCAGCGTAGACGCCGAGGGTTCCCAGCCCCATGGCCAGGAACAGGCCGGCGCCCAGCAGCGTATCCCGCCCGGGTTTGCGCAGGTCGAAGCCGATCATCGACACGGTGGTGCCGGTGCTGCGCTTCATGAGATAAAGCGCCAGCAGCACGGGAACCAGGGCGAAAACGATGTCCAGCAGCTGGTAGGCCAGGTCGAAGTACTCGCGGGTGCTCAGCGGGTTGTTCATCGAGGTCGTCTGCTCGGACAGCGGCGCCTTGGTGACCTTGTCGGCGAAGCTGATGATCGAGTACACCGCGCTCTGTCCCAGGCAGAGGGCCATCACCAGCGCGATCTCGATCTTCAGCGTGCGCCGGTACACGGTTTGGGTGCTGGTCTGTGCATTCACGTCTTTGATCATAGACCGCGCAAGCTGTGCGGACACCCAGCGATCGGCACGCCATGCGGTAGCCTGAAGAGGCTGTTTTCCCTGATCCGCGAAGCGAGTTGCCGTGTCCCGTCCCGCCACCGAAGCCGAGATCAACCTGGGCCGGGCCCTGTGCCCCGAGCTGCCCTGGGAGGGCGGGGTGGTCAATGAGGCCGGGCAGTTCCACACCGTGCTGCTGGCCAACGACCAAGCCGTCATCCGCATGGCTCGTACCGAAGCCTCCAGCGCCCAGATGCCGCGCAGCATCCGGCTGCACAACCTCGTGGCAGGGCAGCTGCCATACCGGGTGCCCACCGCCTGCAGCGCGATGCTCGAATTCGAAGGACGCAACGCGGTGGCCCTGCGCTTCATCCCCGGCACCGCCCACGCACCGCATCGCGGGGATCCTGCGGTGCTGCGCCGGATCGTGCAGGACCTCGCGGCCGTGGACCTCCAACCGCTGGCCGCGGACCTGGCCGAGCCGTTCGCGTTCCGCGGCCGATGGAACGACGGCTCGCGGAGCCGCTGCCTGGGCTACCTGTCCGGGCAGCTGCGCACCGCGGCCGAGTCCGTGTTTGCGCAGATCGCCCAGCTGGATCAGGTGCCGCCCTCGCTGGTGCACGGCGATCTGGCGGGCCAGAACATGCACTGGGCGGACGGGAAGCTGGTCGGGATCCTGGACTGGGATCTGGCCTGCGCCTGGGACCCTGCGTTGAACACCGCATACCTGGCGCTGTGGCACGGGCAGGACCTGGTCGAACAGATCGCCCCGGACGCCGAGCAGGCCCGCCGGGCCAGGATCTGGCTGGGCCTGATGGGCTTGGAACGGCTTTCGGATGCCCTCTCGCGCAGCGACAATCCCCGGCTGGACAAGCTCATGCGCAAGATCGGCCCGCGCATCCTGCGCGCGGCCGCCGCGGCCGGCGCCCGCAACCGGTAGCACTTCGGACGGCCGCCCGCCGTTTCCGGACAGGGGTCTGCCTAGCTGTACACCGGCATGCCGCCTGTAGCCAATGCCGCCCGCTGCGCATCGGTGACCTTGGTATCGGTGATGATCCCGGTGAGGTGTTCCCTGTCCAGAATGACAAACGAGCGCTGTCCGATCTTGGAGGAGTCCACCACCACGAAGCTGCGCTCTGACTGGCGGATCAGCTGCTCGTTGACCGCCGCTTCCATCTCGTCTCCTACCATCGGGCCGGTCTGCGCATCCAGTCCGTTGGCCCCGACAAAAGACAGATCCAGAGTGATCTTCGCCAGCGAAGCCTGTGCCATAGGCCCGACCAGCTCGTAGGAGCGGTCGTTGAGCACCCCGCCGGTGACCATGACCCGGATATGCGGGCGCACTGCCAACAGCGAGGCGATATTCACCGCGTTAGTGACCACGGTGAGGGTAACCCTGCCCGGTTCTCCGACCAATTCCTGGCGCAGCCCCAGTTCGGTGGCGATGGCCTTGGTGGTGGTGCCGCCGGACAGTCCGATGACCATGTCTTTTTCCACCAGCGCCGCGGCAGCCTTGGCCACCTGCACTTTTTCTTCGTCGTGTTCCTCGCGCTGGTAGCGCGAGGGCAGGTCGTAGGCCACGGAGTTGGAGACCGCCCCGCCGTGGGTGCGCGTCAGCAGCGAGGCCGCAGCCAGGGAATCCAGGTCCCGCCGGGCAGTCGCCGGGCTGGTGCTCAGCTGCTGCACAATCTCATCGACATCGATCTGGCCGCGGCTGGCCAGCAGGTCGAGGATATGGTTAAGTCGCTCCTCGCGTTTCATGGATCCTGCCTCCTTAATCGGTCAGCGCGTTCAGCATGTTGCGCAGCTGCTCCACATGTTGCTCCGAGACCCTGATGGTGCCGGCATGCTGTGTCTTGGCGGAGAAGTGCACAGCCGCGGCTCCGGCGCGGAGCGCTGGGCCGATGTCCCGGGCCTTCATGCCGCCTCCGGCCATGATCTGGATCCGGCCGCCGGCGGCCTGCACCATCCGCTCTATGACTTCCAGGCCTTCACCAGCGCAGTCTTGCCCTCCACTAGTCAACACTCGGTGGATGCCAAGGTCCAAAAGCTGTGTCACGGATGCCACCGGGTCCGTGCTGGCATCGATGGCCCGGTGCATGGTGATTTCCAGCTCCGGGTTCACCTCCAGTCCAGCCGCCGCCATCCGTGCGACCGCCTTGAGATCCACCGTCCCGCTGGCATCCACCGCGCCGAGCACCAGACCGTCCACGCCGGTGCGAGCCAGCCGCCTTGATTGGCGTTCCATGACCTGCAGATCCGCCTCGCCGTTGTGGAAGTCCCCGGGCCGGTTGCGCAGCAGTGCGTGCACGCCTAGCGCTGGTCGGTGCTCCAAGATATCTTCCAAGACTTCAGGCCCCGGGCTGATGCCGCCCAGTTCAAGTGCTTCGCAGGCCTCGATGCGGTCTGCGCCGGCGGCGAAAGCCCTCCGGGCGCAGGCTCCGCTGGTGGCGACGATTTCCAGAGCTGTATTTTGCGACATTAGTTGACCGTTCCGGCGGCCAGGCCGCCACTCAGGCGCTTATTCATTCAGCGCGAAAAGGATGATGAGCGGCACGATAGCCACGATGGAAACGTCGAAGACTTCTGGCCAGGCGGTCGCGTACTGGCCGATGAATTTGGCCAGTGCCACGCTCAGCGGTTTGGTTCTCGGCAGCGAATTCGTTCCAGCAGGTCCGCCCCCGGGGACCACGCAGGTTTTGTCGGTCGCCGGGGTCGGCCTCAGCGCCAGGATCACAGGGCGATGCGCGCCGAGCGCCCGGCGGCATCCCGAGCCAGGATCATCGCGCCCTGCAGGCCGGCGTCGGCACCCAGGTGCGCGGGGATCAGCCGCGGTTCGCGGTGGAAGGACAGCCTGCGGTGCAGGGATTCGCGCAGCTCGGCGAAGAACGACGGGCCGGCCTGGGCCAGTCCACCGCCCAGCACGATGCCCTCGGGAGCCACCGAGGAGCACAGCTGGGCCATGGTGAAGGTCAACGCCTCAATGGCATCGTGGATGATGCCCGCGGCGACCTGGTCTCCTGCTGCCCGGGCGGCGAACACTTCACGGGCTCCGCCGCGCTTGCCGGTGGCCGCCAGATAGCGTTTGGCGATGGCCCCGGCGGATCCCAGGGTTTCCAGGCAGCCGGTAGCGCCGCAGGCACACGGCAGCCCGCCGGGCACCTGGGCATGGCCCAGTTCCCCGGCGTATCCCCCGGCGCTGATCAGCCGCCCGTCGACCATCAGCGCAGTGGCAATCCCGGTGCCGATGACCATGACCACGGCATTGCGGCGCAGCGCCGCGTCCTTGGCGCCGCTGCCCAGTTCGAGCTCGGCGCGAGCGGCCATGGCGACGTCGTGCCCGAAGCCCACCGGGACGCCGAGTGTTTCGCGGGCCATGGCCTGTAGCGGCGCGTCGCGCCAGCCCAGGTTAGCGGAGAAGATGCCGATGCCGTTTTCAGGGTCGACCAGGCCGCAGACAGCCAGGCCGGCGGAGACCGGGGTGGTACCGGATTCGGCCGTCAGGCGGCGCGAGATTTCGCCGAGCTGGGTGACCCGCTCGGCGGCGGATTCCTCAGGTGCTGTTTTGCGGGTTGGTTCGCGCAGCACCTGGAGGATATCGCCATTGGTGTTGGCCAGCCCCGCCTTGATGTCAGTGCCTCCGACGTCGAAGAGCAGGAAATGTTCACTCATGGCCTTTAGCCTTCCAGGATGACCGAACGGGTCAGGTTGCGTGGGCTATCCGGATCGAGATTGCACGCGCGAGCCCGGTCCAGGGTCACCCGGTGGATAGATGCGAGGTCGGCCAGCGGGCGGCGGTCCTCGTTCGCGTAGATCGCGCCGGTGCGAGTCACGTCGGTGTCCAGGCCTTCGGGCTGGGTGCCAAGTATCCACGTTACTCGGTTCGGCGCTGCGTTGGAGATCGGGTCGTGGCGGTGGCCCATGGCCGGGTAGGCATCGGCTATGAAGCAGGAGGCACCGAATCCGACCACTGCGACCTTGGCGCCTTTGGCCGGAAGCAGGTCTTCGGGCTGCTGCTCGGCGATGGCGCGGCGCCACATCTCTGGCTGGGAAACCAGCTCCTGTTCCATGTGCGCACCCAGAAGGGACCGCTCGCTCATCGATATTCTCCCTCATCATTCACAGTGAAACCGTTTGACCACTCAGTGAAAAGTATCTGATGTTTTATGATTTCTTTTCGATCATAACAATCATAAGCAATCTACAAAGAATATGGGGATAGAAGTGCGTCTTGAGAATCCCCCGGGGCAAAGTCGTTGGGGAATCTTGGACAGCAGGTTCGGGCGCGCACAAAAAATGGCGTCTTCGTCGACCACAGGTCGGCAAAGACGCCATTGGAGAACCACCTCAGCGGCTGGCTGCCGCCGGTTGATTGCTAGTTCAGGACTGCGATAGCTGCATCGTAATCTGGTTCGGTGGTGATCTCCGGGACCACCTGGGTGTAGATGACCTTGCCCGACTCGTCCAGCACGACAACGGAGCGTGCCAGCAGGCCGGCCAGCGGGCCGTCGATCTGGGTGACGCCGTAATCGGAACCGAAGTCCGAGCGGAACACGGAGCCGGACACGACGTTCTCAATGCCCTCGGCGCCGCAGAAGCGGCCCATGGCGAATGGCAGGTCAGCGGAGACGCACACCACGGTGGTGTTCTCCAGGCCGGCGGCCAGTTCGTTGAAGCGGCGGACGCTGGCTGCGCACACACCGGTGTCAACGGACGGGAAGATGTTCAACACGACGCGGCGTCCGGCCAGCGATTCGCTGGTGACGTCGGCCAGGCCGGTGTCGGTCAGGGTGAAGGCAGGTGCCTGCGAGCCTACGGCTGGCAGGTCGCCAATGGTCTGGACAGGGGTACCTTTGAATGCAGTATTAGCCATACTCCTTGTTTACCACGAAGGTGCCCGGCCCCACTACCGGACTCGCTAAATTTGCCCCGCCGCAAGCTGCCCGGCCCGGAAGACCGGACCGGAGAGGTTCATGCCGGGGCGGTAGGCCAGATGCGCCACGGACGGGGCGTTCAGCAGCTGGATGTCCGCCCTCTTGCCCACTTCCAGGCTTCCCACACGATCCTGCACACCCAGCGCCAGCGCGCCGCCGTAGGTGGCGGCGACGATCGCTTCCTCGATGCTCAGGTGCATCTGCAGCACCGCGGTGCTCACGCAGAAGGCCATCGACGAGGTGTAGGAGGTGCCCGGGTTGCAGTTCGAGGCCAGGGCAATCTGCGCCCCGGCATCGATCAGCTCGCGGCCCGGGGCGAAGGGCATGCGGGTGGACAGGTCGCAGGCGGGCAGGCAGGTGGCCACGGTCCCCGCGGTGCCGGTACGGGCCCGGGCATCCCAGTCCGCCCAGGATCCGGCGAGCGCCGCGACATCCTCTGCGTCAAGGAAGTTCACGTGGTCCACGCTGGCCGCGCCGAATTCCACGGCCAGCTGGGTGCCGGGGCCCGGACCCAGCTGGTTGCCGTGCACGCGCAGCCCGAGCCCGGCGTCCTTCGCCGCGGCAAGCACTTGGCGCGACTGCGCCTCGTCGAAGGCGCCGCGCTCGCAGAACACGTCGGCGAACTGCACGAAGGGAAGCACGCGTTCGAGCATCTCGCCGCACACCAGGTCCGTGTACTCCTGGGCGTCCATGTCCGAAGGGACCAGGTGGGCTCCGAGGAACGTGACCTGGTCGACCACGGTGGAGGCGATGCGTGCGTGGCGGGCTTCTTCCTCCACATTCAGCCCGTAGCCGGTTTTGGTTTCCAGGTAGGTGGTGCCGCCGGCCAGCGCTTCCGCGGCCCGTCCCATCACGAGCCGGGTCAGGTCGTAGTCGGAGGCGGCCCGGGTGGCCTTGGTGGTTACCGCGATGCCGCCGGCGGCATAGTCCTGCCCCGCCATGCGGGCCACGAATTCGCGGCTGCGGTCCCCGGCGAAGACCAGGTGGCTGTGGGAGTCCACCCAGCCCGGCAGCGCGGCGCGCTGCCCGGCGTCGATCACGGAATCGGCTTCCGGGGCGTGCTCCGCTTCGCCGACCCATGCGATGTCCTCGCCGTCGATGAGGATGGCGGCGTTCTCGATCAGGGTGTGCGCCGCGTCCGAGAGGAAGGCCTCGGAGATGTTGGTGATCAGTGTGGTGCTCATGAAAACTCCGGGTACTCGGTGAAGAATGCTGCGTACAAATCCGCCGGGTCTCCCAGCGTGGTGTGCAGGCCATTGCTGGCTACCAGCTTGCCATTGACGTGGACCTGCGCGATATCTGCGGCGGTGGCGCTCAGCGGCAGCTGGGCGGTGCGCGACCCGGAGGTGCGCATGGTGTCGGTGCGCACCACGAGGTGGTCCTCGTTCTCCGCCAGGCCCAGCGAGCGCAGACCGCCCTCGCGGGCGGCGGCGGAGATTTCCGCCGGGGAGAAGCGCCCGCGTTGCCCGCTGCGCAGCCGCTCGCCGTGTTCAAGGGCGCGCTGCTCCAGATAGGGGTCCAGCACCGCGTGCTGGTCGCTGCCCAGCGAAATCACGGCACCGGCGTCCGCCAGTTCGCGGGCCGGGCCGATCCCGTCGCCCAGGTCCGCCTCGGTGGTGGGGCACATGACGATGCCCGCGCCAGCGGCGCCCAGCGCGGCGATGTCCGCATCGCTCAGGTGGGTGGCGTGCACTGCCGAGAGCCGCGGGGCCAGCAGGCCGTGGCGTTCAAGCAGCCCGGTCGGGCTCAGCCCGAAGGCCGCCTGGCAGGACGCGTTCTCGGCCGGCTGCTCGGACAGGTGCACATGCAGCGGCAAGGCAGGGTCCAGCCCGGCGGCGATGGCTTCCAGCTGGGCCGGGGGCACCGCGCGCACCGAGTGGATGGCGGCTCCCAGGCTCAGCAGCCCTTCCCCTGCGTCCAGCTCGGCCAGGGCCTCGCGCAGCCGCGCGTGGCGGGCCAGCCAGCCGGCGGCGTCCCCGTCGGTGAAGCGCCGCTGGGTTTCGTTCAGCTCGATGGCGTTGCCCAGGGCGTCCAGCCCGCCCTGCAGGTAGCAGGTGTCCAGCAGGACCAGGCGGATGCCCGCGGCCTTCGCCGCGCGGCCCAGCGCGAGCTCCATACCGTGCTCATCTGTCCCGGCGTAGGGCGCACCGGTCGTGTCGTGGTGCAGGTAGTGGAACTCCCCCACCGCGCTGTAGCCGTTGACGACCATTTCCGCGAAGACCGCGGTGGCCAGCTGCTCGTAGCAGGCCGGGGTGAGCCCGGCGGCGGCGGCGTACATCTGTTCGCGCCAGGTCCAGAAGTTCCCGGCTCCGCCGTTTTCCCCCTGGTGGGTGCGGCCGCGCAGGATCCGGTGGAAGGCGTGCGAGTGCGCGTTGACCGGCGCCGGAACGGTAGTGGTTTTTCCGCTCACAGCAGGTCCTCCAGGGCGTCGGCCAGGGCCAGCACGCCGGCCTCGGCATCGGCGTCTTCCACGTATTCTTCCGGCGAGTGGCTGATGCCCGAAGGGTTGCGCACGTACAGCATGCCGGTGGGCAGGTAGGCGGCCAGCACGCCGGCGTCGTGGCCGGCGCCGGTGGGCAACGCCGGGGCGTCGGGAACCAGTCGGTGCACGGAGCGTTCCAGCGAGGCGCTCAGCGCGGCGTCGAAGTGCACGGTGCCGGAGAGCGATTCCTCGGTCAGCACCACGGAGCAGCCCTCGAAGGCGGCGATCTTCTGCGCCTGGCCGTGGATCTTCTCCACCAGCAGGGCGGTGACCGCGTCGTCCGGGTGGCGCACGTCCAGCCAGATGTCCACGCGGGAGGCGATCACGTTGGTGCCGCCGGGCACCGGCTCCAGCCGGCCCACCGTGGCGCGGGCGTCGGGCTGCGCCGTGGCGATCTCGCGGACCTTCAGCACCAGCTGGGCGGCGGCCACCATCGGGTCGGCGCGGTCGATCATCAAGGTGGTGCCGGCGTGGTTGCCCTGGCCGCTGAAGCTCAGCCGCCAGCGGCCGTGGCCAAGGATGGAGCTGCCCACCGCGACGGCCGGCCCGCGGCCGGCGGCGTCGGTGTATTGTTCGGTGTTCAGCCCGCGGCCCTGCTCCACATGCAGCTCGATGAAGTCGCCGATCCGGGTTAGGGCCTTCTCGTCGCGGCCCATGCGCGCCGGGTCCAGCCCGTTGGCGGCGGCGATGTCAGCGAAGGTGTTGCCCTCCGCGTCGCGCAGGTTCAGCGCCTTCACCGGGTCGATGGCGCCGCTGAGCAGCCGGGAGCCCAGGCAGGCCACCCCGAAGCGCGAGCCTTCCTCCTCCGGGAAGACGGCCAGCGCCAGGGCACGGTTTCGCACCAGTTCGCCGGAGGCTTCCCGGTCGGCCAGCACGTCATATGCGGCCAGCGCGCTGGCCACGCCCAGCGGGCCGTCGAAGGCGCCGCCGCCGGGCACGGAGTCCAGGTGGGAGCCGGTGACCAGCGAACCCTTGCGCGAGGCGTCGTCCCCGGCGGACCCCGGAAGATCCCACCAGGCCCAGATGATGCCGTTGGCATCCGTGGACACCTCCAGCCCGCGCACGGAGGCTTCGGCAATGAACCACTCGCGCAGCGTGATCTCGGCGTCCGAGTAGACCGGGCGCGAGTAGCCGCCGCGCTTGGCGTCGCGGCCCTCGCCGCTGATCGCGGCTAGCAGGGAATTTACGCCGTGTGTAGGCATCGTCATGGTCCTATCTGCCCACCATCAGGTAGGCGATCGGGGTGGTGATCAGCAGGGTCAGGGCGACACGCTGCGCCCAGATGACCAGCAGATGCCATACCTTGATGGGAATGCGGGTTGCGAGGATGCAGGGCACCAGGGCGGAGAAGAAAATGATCGCCGACACGCAGACTACCGCAATGACCAGGCGCAGCGCGTCGGATTCGTGCCCGGCGACGATGGTCGCCGGAAGGAACATCTCCGCGATGCCCACCGAGGAGGCCTTGGCCGCCAGCAGCGGGTCGGGCAGGCCCAGCGCCCAGGTGATCGGCAGGAACAGGTAGCCCAGCCAGTCGAAGACCGGGGTGAAGCGGGCCAGCACCAGGCCGATCAGGCCCACGGAGAGGATGGAGGGAAGGATGGCCATGGCCATCAGCAACCCGTCCTTGAAATTCTCGCGGATGTTCGCGCCGAGCTTCGGTGCGTTGCCCAGCATCCCCATGGCTTCCTTCCACGCCGTGGCGAAGCGTCGGCTGGTGACCTTCGCCTCCGGCTGCGGGGTGGACAGGTGGAAGTACTCATCCGGGATGCGGCTGAGCGGCGGAATCCTCACGGCGATCGCGGTCACCAGGAAGGTGACGCCGAAAGCCAGAAAGAAGTACGGCAGCCACAGATGCATGATGTCCAGAGTCTTGGCCACAATCAGCATGAACGTGACGGAGACCGTGGAGAAGCCGGTGGCGATAATGGCCGCCTCCCGCCCGGTGTAGCGGCCTGCCTGGTACATGCGGTCGGTGATCAAAAGACCCAGCGAGTAGCTGCCCACGAAGGAGGCCACCGCATCGATGGCCGAGCGGCCTGGGGTGCGCCACACCGGGCGCATCACCGGCTGCACCAGCACGCCGACGAACTCCATCAGTCCGTAGCCGACCAAGAGGGCCAGGAAGACGGCGCCAATCGGAACGATCATCCCTACCGGCATCACCAACTTGTTGAACAGGAAAGGACCCATATCCGGGTCGAAGAGCCAGACCGGTCCCACGTTGAAGACCAGCGCAATACCCGTGGCCAGACCCAGCACGTTCAGGAACGCGAAGAGCGTCTTCAGCCTGGATTCCTTCCACCTGCCGGTGGCGAAGGGGTAGACGGTTCCCGCGAGGATGAGTCCCAGGATCAAGTACTTCACGCTGGGACCCAGCAGGCCGGTAATCCAGCCCACCAGGTGGTCCAGCGGAATGGTCTCCTTGCCCCCGATGCTGATCGGGATGAAGAACATGAAGATCCCGATCAGGGAGAAGACGAAGAACCGCCAGACCCCGCGCGGGCCGTCGTCCTCGCGTTCGCGTTCTACAAGCCGTCCAATGGCGCCGTCATTCGACATGTCGCTACTCCGCCATCGGGATGCGCACGCCGCGCTCGCTGGCAACTTCTACCGCGCGCTCATAGCCGGCATCCACGTGGCGGATGACGCCCATGCCCGGGTCGTTCGTCAGCAGCGCTTCGAGCTTGGCCGCTGCCAGCTCGGTGCCATCGGCCACCGAGACCTGGCCGGCGTGGATGGAGCGGCCAATGCCGACTCCGCCGCCGTGGTGCAGCGAAACCCAGCTGGCGCCGGAGGACACCGCGGTCATGGCGTTGAGCAGCGGCCAGTCGGCAATCGCGTCCGAGCCATCCTTCATGGCTTCGGTTTCGCGGTACGGGGAGGCCACCGAACCGGAATCAAGGTGGTCGCGGCCGATCACGATCGGTGCGGAGACCTTGCCCTCGGCGACCAGCTTGTTGAACAGCAGGCCGGCCTTGTGGCGCTCGCCGTAGCCCAGCCAGCAGATGCGGGCCGGAAGACCCTCGAATTCAACGTGCTCGGCGGCCGCATCGAGCCAGCGGCGCAGGTGCTCGTTTTCCGGGAAGAGTTCCTTCAGTGCCTCGTCGGTCACGCGGATGTCCTCCGGATCGCCGGACAGGGCCACCCAGCGGAACGGGCCAAGGCCCTCGCAGAACAGCGGGCGGATGTAGGCCGGAACGAAGCCCGGGAATTCGAAGGCCCGCATGTAGCCGCCCTTGCGTGCCTCGTCGCGGATCGAGTTGCCGTAGTCGAAGACCTCGGCGCCGATGTCCTGGAAGCCGACCATGGCTTCGACGTGGGCGGCCATGGCGGCCTGGGCCTTTTTGGTGAAGCCGATTTCGTCGGCCTTCGCCTCGGTGTCCCACTGCTCCACGGTGTATTCCACCGGAAGGTAGGACAGCGGGTCGTGGGCCGAGGTCTGGTCGGTGACGATGTCGATGGAGATCTCGCCGGCCTTCTGGCGGCGCAGCAGTTCAGGGAAGACCTCGGCGGCGTTGCCGACGTAGCCCACGGACAGTGCGCGGCTTTCGTTCTTGGCTGCGGTGACCTTGGCGACGGCTGCGTCCAGGTCCAGCTCCACGTCGTCCAGGTAGCGCTTGCCCATGCGGCGGCGCAGGCGGTCCTCTGAGACGTCAACGATCAGGCAGGCGCCGCCGTTGAGGGTGACGGCCAGCGGCTGGGCGCCGCCCATGCCGCCGCAGCCGCCGGTCAGGGTCAAGGTGCCGGCCAGGGTGCCGTTGAATCGCTTGACACCGATGGCGGCGAAGGTCTCGTAGGTGCCCTGCAGGATGCCCTGGGTGCCGATGTAGATCCAGGAACCGGCGGTCATCTGGCCGTACATCATCAGGCCCTCGGCCTCGAGCTTGCGGAACTCGGGCCAGGTGGCCCAGTCGCCCACCAGGTTCGAGTTGGCGATCAGCACGCGCGGCGCCCACTTGTTGGTCTTGAACACGCCGACCGGCTTGCCGGACTGGACCAGCAGGGTCTCATCCTCTTCAAGATCGGTCAGGGTCTTGATGATGGCGTCGTAGGCTTCCCAGGAGCGGGCGGCGCGGCCGGTGCCGCCGTAGACCACCAGGTCTTCGGGACGCTCGGCGACCTCCGGGTCAAGGTTGTTCATCAGCATGCGCAGCGGGGCTTCGGTGGCCCAGGACTTGGCGGTGAGGGTGGTGCCGCGAGGTGCTCGGATGACCCGTGACGGGTCGTGCTGGGTGAAGCTCATCGAAATTCCTTCGTTCGTAATAATGAAGACGCAGGTTGGTGTTCTGCGGCCCGTTGCTTGATTTCCATCCAAGCATTCATACGAGCGGAAATGTGCCCTGAGGCACACTAATCAGTCTGGGATACGAGACTTTGATGCGATGTGGGCAGGAATCTTCTGATTTGCCGGACGGGGCGGTCCTTGCGCGGGGCGTCACCGCTGACAAGTTCGTCTTAACCGGCCGGACGTAGGCGGCGGGAAATTTCGGTTGCTGTTCTGGTCACCTCGGGAAGCCACTGGGACACCAGGTCTTCCAAGTGCACCGTTCTCTCTGCCGCGAGCCCGGGCGATGCGCTGCGGGCCGAAACCGCTTTGCCGGCTTTCGCCCTGTTGGCGATGGTCAGAGTCACGCTGGCAACTGCGTGCCCCGCGTGGTCCTTTACGGGGACGGCGATGGACGAGAACCCTTCGGTCACTTCGTCCTGTTCCCAGGAGTAACCCACCTCGCGAATTTGGGCCAGAAGTTCTTTGAGCGCTTCGACGGAATGAACTCCGGTCTCGTACCTCGTGGGAAAGGCTTCCGGGCCCGGGTACAGGGCCGCCAGCTGATCCGAAGAAAATGTCGCCAGCATGGCTCGCCCGCTGGCGGTGAGATGGGCCGGCAGCCTCACCCCGGGGTTGGTGACAAGTTCAGCTTGTCTTTTGGCACGCTCCTCAATGACGTAGATGACGTCGCGGCCGTGCATGATGGCCAGGTGCGCCGTGCGTTTGGTCCGTTCAACAAGCCGCTGCATCGGGAACCGCGCGATCCGTTGCAATGGTGCTTGCCTGGAATACCCCGTACCCAGTTCATGGGCGGTCACACCCAGCGCGTATTTGCGTTCCTCGGGCAGGTGGACTACAAATCCGTCATCGATTAATGCGGCCAGCAGGTGGTAGGTCGTCGACCGGGGCAATCCGACATCCCTGATGATCGTGCCGGCGCCGACAGAGCCCGCCTGTGCCGCGATATAACGCAGCACCGAGAGAACATTTTTTGCGGCCGGCACCTGCGGATGGTTGTTTTTCCCCATGCGCTGATCCTATGCGCATAGAAGGGGCTCCGCGCCTCCCCTGGCATTGGGGCCCACCGGCGAGCGGCTCGGCGTCCCATTGGTTGTTCCAGTTGGTTCCAGCGGCGGCAGCGCACGGTGTTGCTCCCGTGCACGGCAAATTGTAGCTAGCTCAATAAGTGTCAGGGCCCGCATTCACGAGTCCGGACGATTAGGCTCGAACCATGAGCCAAAGCAATGCCTCGCTGTCCACCGGAACTCAGATCCAGCTTTCTTCAAGCCCCAAGAAACCGTGGGGAGCAGCCCAGGGGCAGATCCGGGAAATCGCCAAGGGCATCCTGGCCGATGACGGATCACTGGCCACTGCTCCGGAAGGCGGTTGGGACTGGCGGATTTCGGTCGCATCCATCGAGAAAGCCGGGGACTTCACGCCCTACGACGGTTGCGATCGCACCCTCACGGTCATCGCCGGGGAGCTGCTTGAACTCACCGTCGACGACGCCTCGCAGGCGCTGGAGATCTACCGTCCCTTCAAGTTCCCCGGCGCGGCGGCCACCTCCGCGGCGCTGCCCACCGGGGAGATCCTGGCGCTGAACCTCATCACCCGCAACGGCAAGGTACGCGGCAACGTGCGCATCGTGGAGCTGTCGAAGAAACGTGAACAGCACCTGTTCGGCTCCCAGTTCGGGGTGCTGCTGCAGGGCAAGGCCAGCGTCCTGCGCGAGAACTCCGAGTCGGCGCTGGAGCTTCGCGACACCGTGATCGGCGGCGAAGAGGATTCGCCGCGCATCAGCGGCCGCGGCTTCATGGCGGTCATCTCACTGGATCTCACAGATGAATAAGTCCTCATACCCCGGACCTGAGCAAAGCCCCTTGAACAGAACAAAAATCTGGTCGCGGGGCCTTTTAAAGCTTGGATCAAAAAAAGAGCACCGGTCTGATTTGTCCCCCAAAGTTGGAACGAGCACCGTGAAAACAAACCGATGAGGGAACAAACCGGGTAGACGAGATGACTTGGCAGAGACCCCGGCACTCCGACCGGGGTGAATGGCTTGGAATCGAAGCCGGTCCCATGGCCATCTTTGGAGCCCCGACCCGCGACGAGGCCCTAGCTGTGGTCAAAGCCCGGGCATTGGCGAAGCTGCACAAAACTCGGGACTGCCGCGAAGGATCCCACCGGTCCTCGAATCTTCACGTATGTTCATTCGCGAAATCGCCCGGGGAAACCTGGCCATTGCAGCCGCAGGAGACTTCATGGGTTTTGCCTTCTGATCCCTGCGGTTCCGGGCAGACCCATGCCCACTGACAAATCAGAATGCGAAGTTCACCGTTGCCGAGCTAGCTGGTTTTCGATCGGGTCAATGCAAGGCCACCAGTCCCGTAGTACTTTCCGGACAAACGCCTCGCGGCTTCCGCGGCGTGATCCGCACCGAGTGCCAGGCGCTAGCAAGAATCGGGCAATGTGGTGAGGCGAGTCGGCACTGGAATCACGCAGTTTCCCAGAACAGTTCCGATTGCGTCGTCAATCAGAAGCTACGCGTTATTCGGAAAGCGCATCCATTGTCAGATCCTGCTGCGCTCCGGGATTCCAGACGCAGCTTGCCAGCATCCGGCTAATTGACCAATGCCTAGCTCCCCGGGCAAATGCCAAATGCATCGGGGAGCCGAGGGCCGAGTGCGCTGACGCAATCCACGTTGTCTCAACCCTTGGTGGCGCCAGCCAACAATCCGCGCACGAAGAACCGCTGCAGCGCGAAAAAAACGGCCAGCGGAATGATCATCGAGATGAAAGCACCTGCGGTGAGCAGTTCCCAGGATTGCCCGTACGTACCCGAGAGGTCCTGGAGCGCCTTCGTAATCGGCAATTCTCCACCCGAAGTGAAGACCGTTGCCACCAGCAGGTCATTCCATACCCAGAGGAACTGGAAAATTCCGAAGGAAGCAATGGCCGGCATTGTCAAGGGCAGGACGATTTTCGAGAAGATCTTCCCGTGCCCGGCACCGTCAACGCGCGCGGCCTCGATGACCTCATCCGGGATCTCCGAAATGAAGTTGTGCAACATGAAGATCGCCAACGGCAAGGCGAAGATCGTGTGGGCGATCCAGACCTTGGCGTAGGCTCCGTCCAATCCGTTGACTCCCAAACCGGGCAGGATGTACAGCCCGCCAATTTTCACGCCGTCCGAGAAGAGCTGGAGCAGCGGAACCAACGCCATCTGGATTGGAACGATCTGCAGGGCGAACACCAGCACGAAGAGCGTATTGCGTCCATTGAAGTTGATCCAGGCGAAAGCGTAAGCTGCCAAGCTGGCAATCAGGATCGGCACAATCGCCGCCGGGATGGTGATGACCAGCGAATTCAGGAAGGCTTTGGACAGCGGAAGGCTGTCGCCGGAGACAAAGGCCTGCGCGTAGTTATCCAGCGTGAACGACGGGTTGGACAGAGTCGTCCACCAGCCCGAGGTCTTGATGTCGTCAGCCTGCCTGAAGGAGGAGACGAACAGCCCGAAGGTGGGGACGGTCCACACTGCGGCAATGATGAACGCCGCAATCGTGGCTCCGCGGGAGGTGGTGGCTTTGCGCAGTTTCCCGCTGGTTCTCTCGGTGGCCACCCATAGTCGCCGAGAGGATTCGCCCACGGTGCTCATCGCATTGCCCCTTGCTTCTTATGCTGCCGGATGTTGTAGATGATGATCGGCAGCACCAGGATGAACAGGATGACGGCCAGGGCCGAGCTGTAGCCGGTGCGTGCCCCGAGCTGGAACTGGCGCACCATTTCGTAGGCCAGGACCGTCGTATCCGAGCGGCCGCCGGTCATCGATGAGACGATATCGAAGACCTTAAGCGAGGCAATGGAAATGGTGGTCAACACGACAATGACCGTGGAACGAATTCCCGGCAGGGTGACATTGGCGAAGCGCTGCCATGGGGTGGCTCCGTCCAGGGCCGCTGCTTCCAATTGCTCAGCGGGCACGCCCTTGATGGCCGCGGACAGGATGACCATGGCGAATCCCGCCTGTGTCCAGATCAAGATGACCACCAGGAACAACGTGTTCCACGGTTCAAGCCCAAGCCAGTCGACCGGCTTGGCGCCGAATGCCGTGATAATCGCGTTGAGCACGCCGATTTGATCGCCCTGGCGAACGTCGTAGAAGAACTTGAAGATGATCGAAGCGCCCACGAAGGAAATCGCCATGGGCATAAATACCAGAAGCTTGAAGAACTTCTCGCCGCGGCTCTTGTCGATGAAGACCGCATAGGCCAATCCGATGATGGTGGAGACCACGGGCGCCACCAGAACCCAGACCAAGGTGTTGAGCAGTGCGGTCAGGCCATCGGGGCTGGTGAAAACCCAGCGGAAATTTCCCAGGCCGACAAAGCCCGACCCGTCATTGGCCATGAAGGCGCTGATCGCGGTGCGGATCATGGGGTAGATCAACCCAATCGTAAGCAGCAGCATGGCCGGAGCCAGGAAGCCTGACAGCTGCAGCAGCGAGCCGGCGCCGGATCGGGAGCGCCGGTCCACGAAGAACAGCACCGCGCCGAGCACGGCGGCCAGCGCGGCCACCCACATCACCGAGTTGTACAGGCCCAGGACCAGCAGGATCGCTACCGGAACCACGACTGCGGCGAGAAAGCGCACCACGGCGAATGCGCGTCCGCCCTTGGTCGCTACCTCGACAAAGCCGAGGATCGCCGCGATCAGGATCGCGAAGGCAAACAGCACCACCGGCACCTGGATCAGCGGCGGGACGCCAGCAAGCCATTGGAAGAATTCGGACATGGCCTCAGCCTCCTGTAATCTCGCCAACGGCCGGGGTTCCCGGCCGTTGGCGGCTTGCAAGGTGGTGACTAGGAGTCATAACCGGACTGGATGTTTTCAAGCACTTCCTCGGTCGGCTTGCCGTCGATCCAGTCCACCAGCCCCTTCCAGAAGGAATCGGAGCCCACGCTCTTGGGCATCAGATCAGACCCGTCAAAGCGGAAGGTGGTGTTCGGATCCTGCAACAGTTCGACGGCAGAGCGCAGCAGGTCGCTGCTGGCATTCGCTGGATCGAGCCCGGAGTTGGCTGAGATCACGCCGCCGAGTGAGACTCGGCTATTGGCCCAATCCGCGCTGGCCAGGTATTCCTGGACCTTGGCGGTATCTTCATCGTTGGAGAAGGCTGCCACGAATTCGCCACCGCCGACGATGGATACCGGATCATCAGCCTTGACTGGCGGGGCGATGAAGGCCCAGACATCTCCGTCAGGTGCCACGGTAGCCTTCTCGCCATCGGCGTTCTTGGAATCGAGCACATATCCTTCCAGGAAGGACGCCTGGTGGGTCAGCGGGCAGGTTCCCTTGGCCACGACCGTTCCAACATCGCCGAAAGCGGTAGCGTTGATCGACTTCACATCTCCATATCCGGCGTTGACCTGCTCGGGGTCAAGCAGGATCTTTCCAACGGACTCGAAGGCGCTGGTAATCTCAGGCGAGGTGAATTTCAGCTCGCCGGCAACCCACTTGTCGTAGGCTTCGGGCCCGGACTGGCGCAGCACCGCGTCTTCAATCCAGTCGGTGCCCGGCCAACCCGACGCTTCGCCCGATGCGAATCCGGCGCACCAGGCCGGCTCATTGGTCTTCTTCGAGATTTCGGTGCCGAGTGCGGTCATCTCATCCCAGGTCTCCGGCACGTTCACGCCCCACTGCTCGAACTGCTTGGGTGAGTACCAAATGTAGCCCTTGACGCTGGCCATCAACGGCACGCCATACTGCACACCGTCGACCTTGCCGTAGTTCTGCCAGTCCTCGGACCAGTTGCTTTGCAGCTGGGCTTGCACCGCTTCGGGCAGCTGCTGCACCTTGCCCTGGGCCACGGTGGCCTGCAGCAATCCGGGCTGCGGGAAGACTGCCAAATCCGGGGTATCGCCGCCTTGGACCTTGATCCCGATCTGGGATTCGAAGTTCTTGTCGCCGGTGTAGCGGATCTTGATGCCGTTCTCCTCGGACCATTTAGCCCACGACTTTTCCAACAGTTCCGCTTCCAGTCCGGTGACCGGACCGTAGATGTCGACGACACCGTCGGCTTCGCCCACCTGGGCTCCGCCGTCTCCGGAGGCGTTGGGGTCATTGGGGTCTGCTCCGCCCGAGCAACCGGCCAGGAGCATGCCGATGGCCGCCATCGAGATAATCGGCGCGAGCTTCAGCCTACGTTGTGCTTTCTTCATGATGCCCTCCACGTTGACTAGTGCCTTGCCGAGTGAATCAGCCTGGCACGAACGATCCCCTCAATAGTGACGCAGATCATCGACGCGCGTCAACACTTAGGAATGAACAACGGGGATAAATTGGTGTGGGACGGTCAGCGCGGTGCCGGGCCCGTGCTGTCTCGGACGGTCATCAGCGGCGCGATGAGCTGTTGCATGACGTCTTGGGAACGGCCTTCGATTTTCTGCACCAGTGCGTCCACCGCTGCATAGGTGACTGCCTCACTCGGCGGTGCCACAGTGGTCAGTGCCGGGGCAACCATTTCGGCCGATCGATCGCCGACACCCAGTGCAATTACCGAGAGGTCTTCGGGGATGCGCAACGATGCCATGCCCGCGGCGTTGACGAAACCTGCGGTGGCGAATTCCTTGAGCGCCAGCACCGCGGTGGGGCGTGGTTGCAGGTCCAGGTAGGCATCCAGCGCCGCACGTCCACCGCGCGCATTGTTTTCCACCGGCACTTCCCGCATCGATATGCCGCGGACGCGCACGGCATCCGAGATGGCGCGGGCCGTGCGGATGGCCGGGCCGTTACCGGCTTCCTGGTCTTCCACGGATACGTTGATGTACATGATGGATTGATGGCCGAGGCCTGCCAGATAGTCCACCGCGATGCGCCCGGCCTCGGCGAAATCATTATCGACATAGGACAGGTCAGCGCTGTCATCGGGCCGGCCAATGGAAGCGAAGGCGATGCCTGCGCGGCGCAAGACATCGAAGCGCGGGTCATTGATCGATACTTCCATCAGCAACACCCCGGCCACCAGCTTCTGCCCGACCAGGCTTTCCAACCCCATGACGTCGGTCATTGGATTGGACCACAGCAGCATGTGATAGCCCAGCGCGCGGGCGCGCTCCATGGCGGCGGTGACGTATTCGAACTCGGTGGATGAATAGCCGTCCACGCTGGTGGGAAAGTGCAGGGCAAGGATCCCCCGGCGCGATCCGGCCAGGCCCTGGGCGAATGCATCCGGGGTATAGTTCAACTCCCGCATGGCCGCCAGGACCCTGGACTTGGTCGCCTCGGAAATGGTGCGCCGGCCGCTGATCACGTAGGACACGGTACTGGGAGATACGCCAGCCAAGCGCGCCACGTCATTCCTGGTAGCCATGAGCCCTCCGCCTTTGGTTATGCCAACTCGTCATCCCAATTGAAACACGGCGCCGGGCCAACACCGCTGGTCAGCGGCTGGCGACAAACGCCTGCACGCAAGCCTCGATGTCCTCGGCCGAGTGGGCGGCGGAGAGCTGCACGCGGATGCGCGCTGCGCCCTTCGGAACCACCGGGAAGCTGAAGGCGGTCACGTAGACGCCGTGCTCCAGCATCTTGCCGGCCACTTCTGCGGCCTTGACCGCATCCCCGAACATGACCGGGACGATGGCGTGCTCCCCGTCCAGCAGGTCGAAGCCTTCCTCGCTCATGCGGGTCCGGAAGAGCGCAGCGTTCTCGAAGAGCTTCTCGCGCAGCTCGCCCGAGCCCTCCACCAGTTCCAGCGCCTTCAAGGTCGCCGCCACGATGGCAGGAGCCAGCGAGTTGGAGAACAAGTACGGGCGGGCTTTCTGGCGCAGCATCGCAACGATCTCGCCGCGGCCGGAGACGTAGCCGCCCGAGGCGCCGCCCAGGGCCTTGCCGAAGGTGCCGGTGTAGATGTCCACGCGGTCAGAGACACCCGCGTGTTCCGGGGTGCCGGCGCCGGTGGCGCCCATGAAGCCCACGGCGTGCGAGTCGTCCACCATGACCAGCGCGTTGTACTGCTCGGCCAAGTCGCAGATGGCTTCCAGCGGAGCAATGTAGCCGTCCATGGAGAAGATTCCGTCGGTGACGATGATGGTGCGGCGGGCGCCGGCCCCGTCGTTCATGGCGGCCGCGGCCTTCAGCTGGACTTCCAGGTCTGCCATGTCCTGGTTGGCGTAGCGGAAGCGCGCGGCCTTGGACAGGCGGATTCCGTCGATGATCGAGGCGTGGTTCAGCGCATCGGAGATGATCGCGTCCTGCGGGCCGAACAGCGACTCGAAGACGCCCCCGTTGGCGTCGAAGCAGCTGGAGAACAAGATGGTGTCCTCGGTGCCCAGGAACTTGGAGACGGCGGACTCCAGTTCCAGGTGCAGGTCCTGGGTGCCGCAGATGAAACGGACCGAAGCCATGCCGAAGCCGCGCTCGTCCATGGCCTGCTTGGCGGCCTCGATGATGCGCGGGTCGTCGGCCAGCCCCAGGTAGTTGTTGGCGCAGAAGTTCAGCACCTTGCGGGCGTCCTGGCCCAGCGAACCGGCCAGGATGGACGCGGACTGCGCCGAGTCGATGTGGCGTTCGGCCTTGAACAGGCCCGCGGTGCGCAGCTCATCCAGTTCCCCGGCAAGCTGTTCCTTGAGGTCGGTATACATTCCCAATTACTCCTTGTTGATCCGAGCGATTCTTAGCTGCTGAAGACTGTCCAGTCCAGCACGACCTTGCCTCCGTGGCCGCCACGGGCTGCCTCGAAGCCCTGCTGCCATTCGCTGGCCGGCAGGAAATCGGTGACGACCGAGGAGATGCGCTCGCGCATCAGCTCGGAGCTGGTGAGCATGGCGCTCATGGCATACCAGGTTTCGAACATTTCGCGGCCGTAGATGCCGCGCAGGGTCAGCATGTGGGTCACGACCTTGCCCCAGTTGATGTCGATGGACTCGCTGGGCAGGCCGAGCATGCAGATCTTGCCGCCGTGGTTCATGTTCTCGATCATTTCCGGCAGCGCGGTCTTGTGTCCGGACATCTCCATGCCGTAGTCGAAGCCCTCGATCATGCCCAGCTCGCCCTGGGCGTCCTTGATGCGCTGCTTGGCGACGTTCACGGCCAGATCCACGCCCATGGTCTTGGCCAAGGCCAGGCGCTGCTCGGAGATGTCGGTGATGGCGATCTTGCGGGCGCCGATGTGGCGGGCCACAGCGGCGGCCATCAGGCCAATAGGCCCGGCGCCGGTGATCAGCACATCCTCGCCGACCATTGGGAACTGCAGGGCGGTATGCACGGCGTTCCCGAAGGGGTCGAAGATGGCACCCAGCAGAGGGGTGATGCGCTCGTCGCGATGCACGTAGACGTTGCTCTCCGGGATGGAGACGAACTCGGCGAAGGCTCCGTCGCGCTGCACGCCAACGGAGCTGACATTGATGCACATCTGCTTGCGTCCGGCTCGGCAGTTGCGGCACAGCCCGCACACCACGTGGCCTTCGCCGGAGACGCGGTCGCCGACCTTGACGTTGTGAACGAAGTCCCCGACCTCGACGACCTCGCCGTAGAATTCGTGGCCTGGAACCAGAGGGGTGTTGATCATGGCCTTGGCGGCCTCGTCGTAGGCTTCGATGTGCAGGTCGGTGCCGCAGATGCCGGTGGTCATGACGCGGATCTTGACGTCGTGGACGCCTACTTCCGGCTCCGGACGTTCAACGAGTTCCAAACCGGCGTGTGGTCCGGACTTGTACAAGGCTTTCATCAGGGATTCCTTTGATCAAGAAGCTGCGTCGTGGACACGAATTATGGGATCAGTTCAAGTGTCGCACCGTCCGGGCACGGATAACACCTTAGTTGATCATCGAAATACTGATCTGACGATTTAGTATTTACTTCATGGAATTACATCAGCTGAGGATCCTGCGCGAACTTGCCGATCTGGGGAGCGTCAATGCGGTGGCCAAAGCGCTGTATGTCTCCCCCTCGGCGGTTTCGCAGCATCTGGCCCAACTCCAGCGCAATTTCACCGCCCCGCTGACCATGAAGGACGGACGGCGCTTGGTGCTGACAGCTGAAGGCAGGCTGCTGGCATCCGCCGCGGCACACGTCGCCTCGACGCTCGCCGAAGCCTCGGCGAAGATCCAGACCCAGGACCAAGACCGACAGATGCCGGTCAAGGTCGCAGGTTTCCATTCCATCGGCCAGACGATCTTCGCTCCGCTGCTCAACTGGACCGAACGCGCCCTGCCGCCCCTGAGATTCTCCGACGAAGATGTCTCGCAGCAGGATTTCCCGGCACTGACCTCCGCCTATGATCTCGTGCTGGCGCACCGTATGCCCCATACCGCGCCGTGGCCGCAGAACCACGTTGCAGTCATCCCGCTGGCTTTCGAGCCGCTGGATATCGCGCTGCACCGGGATCATCCGCTCGCAGCGCACGCGGAGCTCTCCCCCGAACAGGTCATCGGCGAGCGCTGGGTCGTTTCGCGTTCCGGGTACTCCCCTGCCGACGTTCTGGAAACCATCGCGGCCCTGGCCGGACGCGCACCGGTGGTAGAGCACCGGGTCAACGACTACGCCACCGCCGGGTCGCTGATCGAGACCAGCGGCTGCCTCGGGATCCTGCCGCGTTATACCGCGCGGAAATCCTTGGGTGGCGCGGTGACTTTACGACCAATTCAGGGCCTATCAGCAGGTCGACAAATCGACGTTTTGGTCCGGGCGGAACACCTCCATCGGGAGCCGGTCATGGATGTCGTGGAGGCGATCCGGCAAACCATCAGGGGGCTTGTCGGAGCTTAGCCGAACACGCCATGGCAGGCTTCCCCCGCAGTCTTGGAGTCAGCCAAAGTTGGGCCGTGTGACATGGGGAAATACGCGCACCATGCCACGTGTTTTTTCCCAGTCATTTAACACTCTCTAGTGCTTGTGGGGTCCGTGGTGCAGGCCCATAATGAAGCATCATATTAATGGCAGGGGCAGCCACTTATTTTTTGGGGGCGATTCGCATGAGTCTCCGAATGCGTGCCATCGGTCTGGCCACGGCGCTTAGTTGCGTTCTGTGGGGAATCGGCGCGAGCGCCACGGGAACTTCTGCGAATACCTCACCACCGGCGCTCCAAGACACCCAGATCACCGAAACTATTTCGCCAGCAGCCGTCAGCCTGCCGTCCGTCATGGTGACGCTCGACGAGCTGAATCTGCGCATGGGAAGCGGAGTCTCCTTCGGAATCCTCGCAACGATGCCCAAGGGTTCCGTTGTCTCCGTCCTGAGCCGGGCAAGCAACGGCTGGTACCAAGTCATCTACAAGAGCTATACAGGCTGGGCCAGCGGTACGTACCTCAAGGCCACCACCCAGACCCTGCCGACGCAGCTCTACACCCAGGATGAACTCAACCTGCGTACCGGCAGCAACGCAACCTTTCCGATCGTCACCGAGATGCCGCGAGGAGCTCGGGTCGATGTATCTGCCCGTGCCAGCAGCGGCTGGTACAAGGTCACCTATCGGGGACGCACCGGATGGGCCAGCGGGTCGTATCTGAAGAAGACACCGCCTTCCACGTCGCAGGGCAAGGGACCCAACCGCGGACCTCGCGTGGTGCTGACCTTCGACGATTGCCCGCGCACCCTGGCGGCCCTCGACTCGGCCATCGGGTACGCAGCAAGCAATGACATGGGCTTGGTTCTCGCTCCGACCGGGGACTGCCTCTCCTCGTTCCGAAGCCGCTACGGCGTCGATTTGGCGGCCCGCGCCCGTGCCAAGGGCCAATGGGTCATCAATCATTCGGTGACGCACCGTGATTTGACCACGCTTCCCTGTGCCGGAGCGGAGCGCGAATTGCTGGGCACCGGCGTGCGCACCAATTGGGGCCGCCCGCCCTACGGTGCACTGGATACCGCGGCCCGGTGCGCTTATAGCAGCATCGGCATGAAGATCTGGACCTGGACCGTCGACACCCGTGACTGGCAGGTTCAGAACAAGGCGATCATCATTTCGCGTGCCTCCGCGGCACGGGCGGGTGACACTGTCCTGATGCACATGCAATGGCAGGGGTTCGCCCCGGATTCGCTGCGCCAGATCAAGTCGAACCTCGCAGCGCGCGGGCTCGGAGTCTGCCGTGCCTATCGCGGCACCAACGAGATCGGTGCGGTCGTCACTACCCCGAGGATGCTCCCCGATTCGCTTCCGTGTTAGTCAATGCCCGTCCGCTGGACCGAATTAGGTCAACGAACGGGTCATGTAGTTGCTGTATGGGTCCTCGCCATAGGACCCAAACGGGGAGCAGGGCTCGAATCCGTTCACGGCATACAGCCTTCGCGCCGCAGCGAAAAACTCCGCAGACCCGGTTTCAAGCGAGATTCGCGTGATACCCCGCTTCGATGCATCCTCTATAGCGTGCGCCAGCATCCGCGATGCGTAACCTCGCCCGCGCACCCCGGGGTGGGTGCGCATGCTCTTGAGCTCCTCATGTCCCGGTTCCAAGGGTGCCAGCGCGCAGGTGGCCGCAAGCTGGTCTGCGGATTGCCCTACCCACAACCTGACGCCCGGACGCTTCAGCGCTTCGATGCCCCACGCATGCTGTGACTCCGGCGGAGACTGGGGCGCCAAGTCGGAGTGATGCGCGGCAAGGAACGCGGGCAGCCGGGGGTCGGTGAAATCTGCTCGCCGGATAATCATCGTCATGATGCATCACAGTAGCAATGGGACGTTGCGCGAAAATTTCCAACGCATGACGTCGAGAAATATGCACCCTGCACTTCTCGTCCCATCCAATCCGCCACGATTACTCCGGTGCGTGGGTGCACAGAAGCGAGGATTGGTTCCGCTGTACCTGGACGGAATCGCCACCGTGTTCGGCACCCATGGCATCGCTGCGACGCTGGGCATGCTGGCTGCCGTTGGGTCTGGTGCGCTGGCTGTTGCCTGCACCGTGGCGGTGTCTGGCGGCGCAACAATGATGTGTTCCACCGCGTTGGCTGTGGCTCTGACGCAGGACACCGAATAGCCCTCACCTGCTTCCGGGATTCCCGCCTGCCTAGATTATCGGCGGCGCGGAGGGTGCCGGGACGATTTTCAGCGCGTACAGTATTCGCATGAAAATTCTTGACCCCGTCACCCTGCGCGGTGCGCATGTCACCCTTGAACCGCTGTCTCTGGACCACCACGACGAACTGGTGCAGGCGGCCAGCGACGGCGAGCTGTGGAACCTCTGGTACACCTCGGTGCCGCGCCCCGATGACATGTGCAAAGAAATCCGCAGGCGTCTGACGCTGCAATCGGAAGGTTCCATGCTGGCGTTCACCACTCGGCTCAACGATCCCGATACCGGCCTGCCTGGCAGGATCATCGGCATGACCACCTACTGCGGCATCGACCTCGGGCTGCCCCGCGTGGAGATCGGCTACACCTGGAACGCGGCCAGCACCCACGGTTCCGGTGCCAATGCTGAAAGCAAGCGGCTGCTGTTGGGTTACGCCTTCGAAACGCTGGGCTGCGAGGTCGTGGTGTTCTGCACGCACTGGATGAATTTCCAGTCGCGCATGGCGATCACGCGCCTGGGCGCCAAGCAGGACGGGGTGTTGCGGGCCCATTCGCGGATGCCTGACGGGTCGCTGCGCGACACCGTGGTCTTCTCGATCCTAAAAGCCGAGTGGCCTCAGGTGCGCAACGAACTGGATCGACGTATCGCCGCCCATTCTCGAGGACTTACACCACTCGCTCCAGACCAGATCCGCCCGTTGCCGGGCCGGATACCTCTGGGCTCACGGGAAAACCTGTGCGTCTCATGCCGGCGAAACGACAAGGCTTCCGAGAACAAACTATTGTTGAAGACGCGACACCGAATGGCCGCGGGCTGAGTGCCGACTCTGTCACCAGCGGCACAGCACATTCCACGCTTTCAACCGGATGGGAACCCCACGCCTTGCTTCAAAAATTCTCTGCCGTCCTTTTCGACTGCGACGGGGTCCTGGTGGATTCCGAGCTCATCACCAACTCCGTTCTGCGAGGCATCCTGCAGGAAAACGGATGGGACATCAGCATGGAAGACAGTATCAAGATCTTCATCGGCAAGGCGCTGAAGGACCAGTGGGAACCGATCTACCAGCACACCGGCGTGCGCATCGACGACACCTGGATTGCCGGCTTCCGTGCCCGTCGCGACGAAGCGTTGCGTACGCAGCTGCGCGCGGTGGAAGGATCCACGCAGGCCGTGGCGGAAGTAGCCAGCGCCTACGGTTCGAAAATCGCCTGCGTCACCGGTGCCGACCGCGCTAAGGTGGAAATGCAGCTTGCGCTGACCGGGCTCGACAAGTATTTCGGAGACCGGGTGTTCAGCGGTTTGGAGTTCCCGCGCAGCAAGCCGGCCCCGGACGTCTACTTGGCCGCTGCCGAAGCGTTGGGCATCGATCCCCGCGGGGCACTGGTCATCGAGGACACCGTTACGGGTGTCACCGCCGGAGTTGGGGCCGGGGCGACGGTCTATGGCTACTCCTCCGGAGGCCCGACCAGCACCGATCCCGGGGCACTGCTTCAGGCCGGCGCCAGCACGATCTTCACCCACATGGACCAGCTGGCGGATCTGGCCATCGAGGCGAAGTAGCACGACGGGCCAAACGACCCCGCAGGGCTCGGTGAACCATCTGGTTCGCCGAGCCCTGAGTTCATTTTCGGACTACTTAACTGCTTCGGCCTGCTGGTCGGCCTCGAAGTAGCGCACCACGTTCTGGTCCAGGGAAGGGATTTGCAGCGTCTGCCCCTGATCGCGCATCGAACGGGCGCCCAGATCCCCCCACGGCCACTGCCGCGCGGGCGTTGTTGTCCAAGACCAGCGGTTGGGGCAGGGCTTCGAGCATGCGCTGCGCAGGGACCTGCGACCATCCGGCTCCCGCGTTCTCGACGATCAACCCCTGTTCCCGATCCACGATGCCGCCGGTAGCCACCCCGGTGCCCAAGACCGGGCGTCCGTCGGCATGGTCCGCAACCAGCTTCTGTGCCTGGGCGATCACCAGCTCAAAGGCCGTTGCCGCGGCCATCCCCGAGTGCGGGACGAGCACGGAGGCCTTGGCAACTCCGTCCAGCCAGGTCAGCACGATACCCGTGACTCGCGGGCCGAGGTGGATCCCCATAACCAAGTTCGAGTCGGTGTCAACGCTCAGAGGAACCCTCGGACGGCCCTGCCCCGCGGCGACCGGCGCAGATTCGCTGATCAGCCGATGTTCCAGGAGGCTGGCGGCAATGCTGGTCACCGAGGCGACGCTGATGCCGATGGCATCCGCGATGTCCTTGCGCGAGCGCCCGGGCGCCGCGAAGATCTCCTGGAGCACCGACGCGAAATTCCTGGCACGAGCCGGATCGGTCTTGCGAGACATGTAGCGATGAGCCTTTCGAAGGGCCAATTGCCCCATTTTGGTTAGCATTGCTTATTCTGTCACCAATGAAGTGTGCCTTGCGCATCAGGCAGGCCAGCTTGCCTCCCCGCCAACTAGTGAAAAGTCTCCCGGCAAGTCATCGATGTTCAGCGTAAAAGAAGCTCTAGGGTTTCCCTGCCGACAATGCCCAACGGATCCTGTTCGGCCAGGCCCGATGTCAGGATCGCATATCGCAGGGCCCATCCCCGCGCCCGCAGCCACAACGGACTGCCTTCAAGCACACCATAATGGGCCATGAATGATTCTGTACCCGAGACGGTGAAATGCATCCACGCCGCACCAAGATCCGACGCCGGATCCCCGGTGCATAGATCCCCGAAATCAACCAGGGCTGCCAGTCGTATTTCCCGGCCGTGCTGTTTGATGATCGTGTTGTGGGGATGCGGATCACCGTGCAACCACAGCGGCGGTCCTTCATGCACCGGCGCTTCCACAGCTGCCCTCCACACTTCGACGGCGGCTGCCCGCTGTCCGGACGCCAATAAGGAGATTTCTCCACGCGTTTTAATGTCCAGTGTCTGCAATGGGCATCCACGATAGTCGCTGACGGGCCGGGGGTCCGTTGCCGGCTGGTGCAGTAGGCGGAAATAGGTTGCCAATTCCGGCGCGTATCCATCACGCAATGGGCGTCCGATTCTCGCGGCACTCTGCCCCGGAACATATTTCACCACTGAAAACGTAAAAGGGTAGGCCGCGTTTGGCTGTCCCTCGAAGACTATGCTCGCTACGTCCTGCCCGGTTTCCCGGACGAGTTTTGGCAGCCATTGACGTTCGTTTCGCCCGGTGGCCTCGCCCATTTTTCGTCTCGGGAGTCGAATCAGCAGTTCATCGCCTAGTCTGTAAACCTCGTTATCCCAGCCGGTCGCTACGTAGGATAGATCCCATCCGGCCCATTGCGGTACCTGTTCCTGAAGCAATTCGCGGACAAGGCTACGAGTGATTGCTACTTCTGCGGCTGGCAGCCCGGGCACGGCTGCAGAGGCTTCGGTCATTGATCCATCCTAGGCGAACCGTCCGGGTAGACTGGGCGCGACGTTCAAAAATACGTAGTCCACTACCGGTTTATCCAAACCCTTTCACTGACTAGTATCGGTCCTCGCGTCTTCAACGAGCAGCTCCCTGGTTGGGATCACACACGAAGTCCGCTGGATCTCAGATTGTCCTTTGAGCCGGTTGTTCTCCCCTGTGTCATCGCACCAATCCAACTCATGTGGGTAGGCGACGACCTGAGCTACCCCAGGGGCGGCCTTCGCATCGATAGTGTAGCGATAGCTGAATTCGCCATCGTCCTTCATCGGTGCTGTGGTGTGCAGGATCCGTTCGCCGGTGGCATCGGTGATCTCCAATTCAATTTCTGCCTGCGCTCCATAGGCCGGGTTGCACAGGGCTGGCGGCGCTGCGATCACCACCTCGCTGCCCGCCGGGGCTGATGCCGGGCTGATAGTGAAGTGCGGGGGCATACACGAGGTGTCAGCTTGTCCCCCGGGACCCCATGCTGTGCCGCATCCGGTGATCCCCACCAGCATCGCGGCACCCAGCAGTGTCCGCCCGGCCCGTGCATACAGTGGACTCACCCCTTGTTGCCCGTTCATGCCCGAAGAATATCAGCAGAAGCGCTCGCCAGGGAGGGCGACAACGAAGCCTGGTGTGCCATGCTCAGCTGCGGGTCGTCCGGACGATCCAGCTGCTGATGGTCGCCGGGCGTCTGATCTTCAAGGTGGTTGATGCCCCTGTTGAAAATCAGCGACGACGTCCTGTAGTTCAAAGGTTGCAGTCTCGACGGATTCCCAGTCGACTCGAATCATGGCAAAGGCTATCGATGCAGGAAACTGTCCGACATCAGTTGGCCAGCCCTAGTGACAGCGAGCTTGCGTGACGACGACGGCAGGTAGGGAGGTCTTGCGCCTGGCAACGTCGTTGTCCCGAGGCTGTCCCTCGACGCGGATCACTTCTGGCACTTCGGTAGAGACGTTGTCGGCAAGCACCTGCAGAACTACAGTTCCATGCCCAGCCCGCAGCATCCTGCAGCGGGCCCCAGATCGACCAGCGGTCCATGATCACTCAACTCTTCAATACTCGCTACGACGAAACAGCGGATCCCCGTCGCAGATCCAGTATCCCTGCGACGACGAGTTCCAGACCCAGCCATGGTGCACGAGTCTGGCAGCTTCCTCCGCGGACCGATGGCTACTCACGCGGGCTGGGTAGCTGCTCGATTCAATGATTTCAGAGGCATCGTTCTCGGTCAGATGATCAAAACTCATCAACACGGCGCAATTCTGTTTTCGCGGCAAAGCCGAATCACAGTTTCCCGATATTTTCTGTCCGATCAGACAGTAGATACCGGGTTGCCGGTTTCTGCTTCCGTGGTCAATGAAATGATGGAACTGGCTCAAAACTACAGCAAGAAATCGAACTTCATCATGACAATGTCCATCGTTCGCTATGCAGATTTATCGCCGCAATTATGGAAGAACGGCAAGGGTGTTACACGCACGCTCTTCAGCGACGACCTCGCGAACGGCGGCGACTGGACGTGGAAGATCAGCATTGCCGAAATTACCGGTACCCAGCCCTACAGTCGGTACCCGGGAATTCGACGCAGCCAGGTGGCGCTGGGTCCTGGCGCCGTCGATTTGGTCGTCAACAACCGCCAGATAGACCTGCCGGTAGAAGGCATCATCGTTTTCGAAGGCGAGGACGAGGTTGAGGCAACTCCGCGCAGCGAAGGATTCCTCGACCTGAACGTCATGGCACTTAGGGAGAACTGGGACCCGCAGGCATTGATCCTAGATTCAGCGGTCATTGAACCGAGCGCTGAAGTTCTCCAGATGCTCATTGCCCTGCATGATCACTGCACGGTCAATGGAGAACAGCTTGCCTACTTGGATGCCGTGAAACTTGTGCCCGGTTCCCCCGCTACAGCCACCGGCAAGTTCGTGCTCGCCTCGCTGGCACCCCAGTCCTGAGTTTTCTCTGCCTAACTATCGGCCCAGCGGTTTCGCTCTTTCCCGCGGTGCTTCTTCTACGCTGCCTCCCGCCCGGCAATCGGAAAAGACAGTTTGATTCAGCGACACCGTGCGCAGCTGTTGCCAGTCGAGCGTGTTCCTCATGGTGGGCAGGTTTAGTTGCCACCTAGCCGCCTGATCCCAAGCGGACCAGCCAGCATAGATCCTTTAGCTACCGCAGCGTCGCGAAATCACAGAAGTGGCGATCTACCCACAGTCCCACGATGGCCTTCCGCGCTACTGCGACTGAGCGTAATGTAACTACTGTAGGTACTTCGATCGGGGGTCAGAATGAACACAACATTTACCAGCCGAGAATTCAATCAAGACGTCTCTGCTGCAAAGAAAGCGGCTTTGCATGGTCCCGTGACCATTACTGATCATGGGCGCCCTTCGCACGTTTTGCTCAGCGTCGAGGACTACGACAAACTGCTGGGCTCAGACAGGAAACTTGGCGATATCCTCTGGAGCGGTCAGAACACTGAAATTGAGCTCGAAATTTCAGAACGTTCGGTGTCACGACCGCCGGTTGAGCTATGAACTATCTTCTCGACACGAACATTCTGAGCGACGCACGGCGGCGTAGTTCGCCGGCACTGAACAACTGGCTTTCCCAGCAAAGGATATCCGAGCTGGCGATTAGCGTTATCACTATTTTCGAACTTGAAAAAGGAGTTCAAAGGCTCGAACGCCGAGACAACGTTCAAGGTCGCTTGCTTCGAGAATGGCTTGAACACAGTGTTCGAACGACGTTCTCTCGCAAAATTCATCCGGTTACCGAGGAAATTGCAACAGTGGCGGCCGGCCTGCACGTGCCAGATCCAATGCCCGAAATGGATGCCCTGATTGCTGCGACTGCGCTTGTGCACGGGATGACTCTCGTAACGCGAAATACAAAAGATTTTAACCAGATTAGCGTCAGATTGCTCAACCCTCATGAACTTTGAGGGCTAGCGACGCCTGGATCTTCAATTTCCACGGCATCAGCTCCAGCTACCCGTTGTGCATAGTTGTCGCAGGACCAGGCAGGACAATCGCACCGCCACTCTGGACAACACCCAATACCAACGCGGCCGCTGTCCGTCCCTCGGTACCAACTTGCCGTCGAGAACCACCTTTAAGCACCGATGGCCCGCACTTCAAGAGTGCGGGCCATCGGACGTTGGTGAAGCTCGGGCTAGAGGCCCAGCTTCTCCATCACGATCTCGCGGACGCGACCGGCGTCGGCCTGGCCGCGGGTGGCCTTCATGACCGGGCCCATCAGCGCACCGATGGCCTGCATCTTGCCGCCCTTGATCTTCTCGACCACGTCAGGCATGGCGGCCATGGCGTCATCCACGGCCTTGCCCAGCGCGTCGTCGTCATTCACGACGGCCAGCGAGCGCTTCTCGACGATGTCCGTCGGGGAGCCCTCCCCTTCCAGCACGAATTCGAGCACCTGGCGGGCGATCTTGTCATTGATCTTCTTCGCTTCGATCAGCGAGTTCAGCTCAACGATGGTCTGCGGCGTAACACCCAGATCTGCGATCTCCTTGTCGGCGGCCTTGGCCAGACGGGCGATCTCGCCCATCCACCACTTGCGGGCCACGGCGGCGGAGGTGCCCGCGGCAATGGTCGCTTCGATCTCGTCCAGTACCCCGGCGTTCACCACGTCGCGGAATTCCTTGTCCGCGTAGCCCCAGTCGGCCTTCAAGCGCTTGCGGCGGTCTGCCGGCGGCTCGGGCAGGCGGGAACGCAGTTCCTCCACCCATTCGGCGGTGGTGATGATCGGCACCAGGTCAGGCTCCGGGAAGTAGCGGTAGTCATCCGCGTCCGACTTCGGGCGGCCCGAGGTGGTGGAGCGGGTGTCCTCATGCCAGTGGCGGGTTTCCTGGACGATCTTCGCCCCGGAATCCAGCACCGCTGCGTGGCGCTCGATCTCGAAACGCACCGCGTGCTCCACCGCGCGCAGCGAGTTCACGTTCTTGGTCTCGGTACGGGTGCCGAACTTCTGTGCGTCCTTCGGCATCAGCGAAACGTTGGCGTCGCAGCGCACGTTGCCGCGCTCCATCTTCGCGTCCGAGACACCCAGGTTCTTCACGATCTCGCGAACCGCCGCCACATAGGCGCGGGCCAGCTCCGGGGCGCGCTTGCCGGCGCCCACGATTGGTTTGGTCACGATCTCCACTAGCGGCACGCCGGCGCGGTTGTAGTCGACCAGCGAGTAGTCGGCGCCCTGGATGCGTCCGGCGGCGCCGCCCATGTGGGTCAGCTTGCCGGCGTCCTCCTCCATGTGGGCGCGCTCGATCTCCACGCGGAAGACCTCGCCGTCCTCCAGCTCGATGTCCAGCCAGCCGTCAAAGGCGATCGGATCATCGTACTGGGAGGTCTGAAAGTTCTTCGGGGTGTCCGGGTAGAAGTAGTTCTTGCGGGCGAAGCCGCACTTTTCGGCGATCTGGCAGTTTAGCGCCAGGCCGATCAGGATGGAGTACTCCACTGCGGTCTTGTTGACCACCGGCAGTACGCCGGGCAGGCCCAAGTCCACCGGGGTGACGTTGGTGTTCGGGTCGTCGCCGAAGGCGTTCGGGGCGTCGGAGAACATCTTGGTTTTGGTGTTCAGCTCAACGTGGACCTCGAAGCCGAGCACCGGATCGTAGCGATCCAGGGCCTCGTCGAAATCGACTAGTTCATCGGTGTAGTTGCTCATGATTCCCTAGGCCTCCTGCGCGATCGAAGCGGTGTCAATGGCCGGTGCCTGCGAGATCAGGGTGTGCCCCCACTGCTTTTCAAGCAGCGTCTCCAGTGCGGCGCCGGCGCGGTACAGACGGGCATCCTCGTAGGCCGGAGCCAGGAACTGGATGCCCACCGGCAGGCCCTCGGAGAGGCCGCCGGGCACGGTGATGCCCGGGACGCCGGCGAGGTTTGCCGGGATGGTGGCCACGTCGTTGAGGTACATGGCGACCGGGTCGTTGTCGTTCGCGCCGAGCTCGAAGGCCACGGTCGGAGCGGTCGGGGAAATCAGCACGTCGGCCTGCTCGAACGCGGCGTCGAAGTCGCGCTGGATCAGGGTGCGGACCTTCTGGGCCGAACCGTAGTAGGCGTCGTAGTAGCCTGCCGACAGGGCGTAGGTGCCCAGGATGATGCGGCGCTTGACCTCGTCGCCGAAGCCGGCGGCACGGGTGGCGGCCATGACGCGCTCAATGGTGAGCGGGCCCTCGGTCGGCAGCACACGCTGGCCGAAGCGCACGCCGTCGAACTTGGCCAGGTTCGAGGAGACCTCGGAAGGCATGATCAGGTAGTAGGCGCCCAGCGCGTACTTGAAGTTCGGGCAGGACACCTCCACGATTTCCGCGCCGGCGTTCTTGAGCAGTTCAAGGGACTCGTTGAAGCGCGCCTGCACGCCCTCCTGGTAGCCCTCTCCCTGCAGTTCCTTGATGACGCCCACGCGCACGCCGGTCAGGTCGCCGGCGGCGCCGGTCTGCGCGGCGGCCACCAGGCCTTCGAGGTCCTGCGGCAGCGAGGTGGAGTCCTTCGGGTCGTGCCCGCCGATCAGTTCCTGCAGCAGTGCCGAGTCGAGCACGGTGCGGGACACCGGGCCGATCTGGTCCAGCGAGGAGGCCATGGCGATGGCGCCGTAGCGCGAGACCGCGCCATAGGTCGGCTTCACGCCCACGGTGCCGGTGACGGCGCCCGGCTGGCGGATGGAACCGCCGGTGTCGGTGCCCAGGGCCAGCGGAGCCTCGAAGGCGGCCACTGCCGCGGCCGAGCCGCCGCCGGAACCGCCCGGGATGCGGCCCAGGTCCCACGGGTTGCGGGTCACGCCGTAGGCCGAGTGCTCGGTGGAGGATCCCATCGCGAACTCGTCCAGGTTGGTCTTGCCCAGCATCGGGAGCTTGGCGGCGCGGATCTTCTCGATCACGGTCGCGTCGTACGGGCTCATCCAGCCGTCGAGCATCTTCGATGCCGCGGTGGTGGGCTGGCCCTTGGTGACGATCAGGTCCTTGATGGCGATCGGCACGCCGGCCAGCGGGTGCAGCGCTTCGGCCTCGGCGCCGCCGGCGGCGCGGATGGCGTCGACCTCTGCGGCCACGGCGAGCGCTTCCTCGGCGTTCACGTGCAGGAAGGCGTTCAGGGTGCCGTCGACCTCGGCGATGCGGTCCAGGTGCGCCTGGACGGCTGCCACGGAGGTCACTTCGCCGGCGCGCAGCTTGGCGGCCAGTTCTGCGGCAGAGAGCTTAATCAGTTCGTTCACGTGGATTATTCACCATCCAAAATTGCCGGGACCTTGAAGCGGTCCGAGTCCGAATCCGGCGCGTTGAGCAGCACGTCGTCAATGCTCAGCGTCTGGCCCACCACGTCCTCGCGCAGGACGTTGGTCAGCGGGATCGGGTGGCTGGTTGCTGGAATGTCGGAGGAGGCGACTTCGCTGACAGACGCGATGGCACCGACGATTGCGTCGAGCTCACCGGTCATCTTGTCCAGCTCTGCGTCGCTCATCTCGATGTGGGCCAATTGCGCCAGGTGCACAAGGTCCTCACGGCTGATGGCAGACATATATCTCCCTAGAATGGGCGGATGGGTTTCATAGACAAGTCTATCCCGTGCCGGACTGCCATCAGGCCGGAATGTGGCGCATCAGCTACGCTGTGCGCAATACCAAACCGGTCAGGTCCTGCCCCAGGGCGTTCTCCCAATATCCCACGACCCCGGACCGGGTGCCGGCCGAGCGCACCGGGCGTCGGATGATCTGCAGCTTCTTTCCAACGGCGTCCTTGGTCAGGATGACACGCGGTTCATCTGCGAAGGATTCGGTGTGGTGCTGCGCGACGGCCTTGCCTTCGGCGAACGCCTGCAACTGCGCGGTGAAGACCGGGTCGCCTTCGGCGTCATAGATGTAGCGCTTGCCCAGAATTCCATGCTCGCTGGTCCCCAGCAGGTACTTCTGGGCCCCGGGCAGCGGTGCATCCCGGTAAGTCAACGGGACGTGGTAGATGACATCGCTCAGATCAGCGTTGTCCGCATAAAGACGGAACTCGATGCCCACCTCCCCGGCAGGGTCCTCCAGCCGGAAGCCGCCGACGTGCTTGAGCTGCGGCTTCTTCTTGCCGGTGAAGAAATCTTGGCGGACCAGCCAGTCTTCAACCAGTTCGTTTTTGCTCGGCTTCATCGTCGTGTTGTAGATGATTCCCATGTGCATCGACTTTCAGGTGGGTTGTTGTGGCACAGGCACTGCACCAATTGCTCAGTAGGCAGGACGTTCATGTCCAGCCTAATCGGCATCGAAACCAACTGCGAGCGCACTGTCAGAGAACAGGCTCGGACCTACAGTGCATCGCTACTCGAAGACGATGCCGTTATTCTGCGCGAGTTCGAGCACTACGACTCCACGGCGCTGGCACCGTGGAGGAATGCTCCGCAGTGGGCCGTGTTGCAGCAAAGGGTTGCCAGCCCCGATCTCCCCAGCATCTGGCGGACAAGTTCGCGTCCTGATGCCGCAATCGACCGGATAGCAGCGAAGCGGGCTACTGCATTTTCGAGAAAGCGACCGGTTTCCTGATGGGGCCTGTGACGCTGTACGGCTGTGCGCTCCCCCATCACGTCGCCGACCTGCCGGTCATGATCGGCCCGGGCTACGTGGATCGGGAGTCCGGCACGCGTGCAGCGAAAAGACTGTGCGGCTACGGTTTCAAAAATTAGGACTGCTTCGCATTTCCCTGAAGGTCGCGCCATTCAACATGCGCGTGGCGCGCGCCTACGAGAAGTCGGGCTTCATCTTGGAAGGCCGGGAGCGTGGAGCATATTTCCACGATGGGAAGTTCCACGACCAGCTGCTGTACGGCCTGCTGGCCGATGAATATTTTTCCGCTGGCGCCTGAGAAATTGAAACAGTGGCGCTGCGGTCCTACACACGGCAAACGCCCGCTGCGCAGTTCCGCCACTAACCCGGCTTAGGCTTGCAGCATCTGGTCAACTCCGGTTTTCACATCCCAAGGACATACGCACATGGCACTGAAATTCAAAGCTTCTGCAGGCATTCTCGCTACCGCGCTGGTAGCTCTGACGACGGTGGCAGTCGCGCCGGCAAACGCCGTGTTGCCGCAGGAGAATAACAAGCACAGCGTTGCCCAATGGCTGGGGCTGGAACCAACCTCGGTATCCGACGTTTCCCTGCTTTGAGTTCCGGAAGATGATGCGCTCCTTGAATGGATCAACGAAGATGGCTCAGACGAATTCCACTCCGTCATTCTCCAGGATGTTGAAACCGGCGAAATCCTCAGCTATGCCCTGAACGACAAGAACTAGCTTTCACCTGAGCCAGAATGAGTTCCCACTTCATGGAGGCGAAACATCGCTCGCGCGATGAGCCGTCACCGCGCGCCACTGATGCAGGACTCCGCCGACGACGCGCTGATTTTCCAAGCCCGCTGCGAGTAGCCGCGCATTCTGGCTGTATATGCACGTCGCATCATCAGCTGCGTTCATTCGCATTGATGGGCTGCACAAAAACCCTCGGCTGAGCCGAGGGTTTTTGACTTCTTGTTGGTCTGCGGTTGATCCCCAGCGCATCCGCACTGGACGAATGGAACCCTCCGGGACTATCCCTTGTTCGCAGCCTCCAGCATCGACTTCACCAGCGGACCTGCGGTCTGCGCTCCGCCGTTGCCGTCCTCGACGAATGCGGCAATGGCGATATCGCCCTGGGCGGCAATGGCCCAGGCGTGGGCGTTGCGTTCACTGTCGTACTCGGCGGTGCCGCTCTTGCCGATGATCTTCCCGGTGCCCGTGCCCTTCAGGTCCTTGAGCGTTCCGTGGTCAACGACGTCGGCCATCATCGTGGCCAGCTCGCTGGCTTCCTCCTCGGTGAGCTTGGACTTCGCGGCCGCGGGAGCCTTGGGCTCTGGTGAGATCACCAGTTTGGGCGACACAGTCTCCTTGGCCTGCACGGACGCGGCAACCGTTGCCATGCCCAGCGGCGAGGCTTCCACCACTCCCTGGCCGATCATGTTCGCGGCCTGCTCGGTTCCGGTGGAGTCCGTGGGGACCGATCCGAGGATCGCGCCGACTCCGGTGCCGTCTTCGCCGGTCAGCCCCAGGGCCGCTGCGGCCTCGGCCAGCTTGGTGCCGCCGATCTTGTCACCCTCATCGACGAAAACCGTGTTGCAGGACTGTGCGATGGCTTCGGACAGCGGAATATTTCCCAATGCCGATGACGGGTAGCCATCGAAGTTCTTGAAGGTCTTGCCGTCAATCACGGTAGTGGCCTTGCAGTCGACTTTGGTGCTGGGCGTCGCTCCGTCGCGGAGCATTGCCAGCGCGCTGATCACCTTGAAAGAGGAGCCCGGGGCATATTTGCCCTGCAGCGAGGTGTTCAGGCCGGAAGACACCGGCCCCGAGGAGGCTGCCAGCACTGCACCGTCGGAGGGACGGATGACTACGATGGCCGAGTTGGATTCCGCATCCTGCAACAGATCATCGGCTTCCTTCTGCAGATCCTGGTCCAGGGTCAGCTGCACGTCCTTGCCGTCCACCGGTTCGCTGGAGAAGAGTTCGGATTGGGCTTCCCTGGCCGCGTTGTAGCGCGAAATGCTCACGCCCGAGGTTCCAGAGAGCGTGTCGTTGTAGGTCGCCTGCAACCCTGACAGGCCAACTTGGTCCCCGGCGTGGATCTTTCCCTCGGATTTCTCGACAATTTCCGCGGTGGCTTCGCCGACCGAGCCGAGCAACGACCGAGCGAAGGTGCGGGTCGGCGCGAGCGGAATCTGGTCCGGTTGGCCAACCGCTCCGGGAATTTCGGCGATCTCTTCGTCGAGCACATCGCGGGATAGATCATCACGCAACACGATCGCCTGCACCCAGGCCTTCTCGCCGGCGGCCTTGACCTTCGCCACGAAAGCGTCCTCGTCGATGTCCACGAGCTTGGCCAGCGCCTTTGCCGAGGAAGCCCATTCGTCACTGGTTGCTCGGGTCTTGTCGATGCCGACGTTGATCACCGGGCGCTCGGTGACGATGTTCTTGTCTTCGCCGTCGGTGATGTTGCCGCGCTTGCCCGGTTCGAAGCTGGCCGCCAGGAAGTCGCCTTCGGCCATGTCCGGAGCGAGGATCGACGGATCGAAGCGCAGCTGCCAGGTCTTGCCCTCGGCATCGTACTGCCAGACCGCCTGGGTCTGGTAGCTCAGATCCGTCTCGGTCTTGTCCACGTCCCATACGGTCTGGATCGTGGCGGTCGCGGTGGTGACCCCGTCCTGCTTCTGATCATCCGTGGCGACCGAGCTGACGGTGCTGGTGTGCTTGATATCGTCGATTTTGCCGAACGCGGTGTCCAGCGTTGCCTTGGCCGCGGCCGCATCAGAATTGCTGAATGCGATACCCGAGAAGTCGCCGGAATTCAGTGCTGCGGCCAGCGCGTCTGCCGACGGAGCCGGATCAGCGGGGGCTGAACTGCAGGCGCTCAGCGTTCCAGCTACAAGGCTGGCGACTGACAGGGCAATGACTTTTCGGCGAAGGGCACTCATTTCGCCATTCTAAGTTCAAAAACTGGGAACCGGCAATGACGTGACTTTTAATCGAGTTCGAGAGTGTAGACGACCAGCAGGATCTCGGTATTCGGCACATACCAGTCTCGTTGCTCGCAGCGCACGAAGCCCATCGATTCATACAGCGCACGGGCAGCGACCCAGGATCCGCCTGTCGTCAGGGAGACTACCTCCACGCCATCCAGCTGCCGCGCACGGTCGATCGCGGTGTGCACCATGGCCCTTCCGGCGCCCGAACGCTGCACGGCGGGATCCACGCTGAGCATGCGGATCTCCAGTTCGCCTTCGCGGGCAATATCCGCGTACTCGTTGCCAAAGGGAACGAGCGTCATCGACGCAATCGTGCTTCCGTCGCGGCGGGCGACATACACCTCTGCCTTGGCCGCGCGGTCCGCGACCTTGCGGACGAACTGCATGTACTCGTGCCGGGGGTCGTCAAAGTGCCCGGCCGCAAGGTAGGCATCCACGGTAATGTCGCCGACACGGTCATAGTCGGAAGGCAAGGCCGGTTCGATCACCAGGCCATCGCGGGTGACGCGAAATTCATCAATCAAAGACATGGTTCTTTAATAGTGCCACCGTTCACTTCCCCGGACGTACAGCGATGCACGCGGCAGTCCACCACCCCGCTGTTCCTTCCCGTCGGCGGCTCCTTCGACAACTTCGCAGCGGTGCTCTCCGACGGCGCGTTCGTCCAGGCGCTCGGCGTCTCGCTGGCCGTCACCCTGGCCACCGTGGGCATCTGCCTGATCGTGGCGTTCCTCGGCGCGCTGGCCATCAGCCGTTTCCGCTTCCGCGGCCGAAAGTCCTTCATCCTGGCCCTGTTGCTGATCCAGATGCTGCCGGCCGAAGGCATGTTCAACGCGCAGTACAAGATGATGTCCAGCGTCAACATGCTCAACTCCGTGCTGGGCCTGACCGTGCTCTATGCGGCGGCCGTGGTCCCGTTCACCATCTGGATGCTGCGCGGCTTCGTGGCAGGCGTGCCGGTGGAGCTGGAAGAAGCCGCCATGGTGGACGGCCTGTCCCGCACCAAGGCATTCCTGAGAATCACTTTTCCGTTGCTGGCCCCCGGCCTGGTCGCCTCCGGCGTCTACGCCTTCCTGCAGGCCTGGAACGAATTCACCGTGGCGCTGGTGGTCATGACCGAAGACCAGGCCAAGACGCTGCCGCTGTGGCTGCGTTCATTCATCCAGGCTTCGGCCACCCGTGGAACCGACTGGGGCATGGTCATGGCGGCCTCCACCCTGGTTGCCGTACCCGTCATCATTTTCTTCCTGCTGGTCCAGTCCCGGATGTCCTCCGGCCTGGTCGGCAGCGCTGTGAAGGGATAACACCATGGAAAACCACCACGACGACCAGGCGCTGCGTTCCCTGGCTCGCGCCGTGCTCATGCCGGGGTTCATCGGCACCACGCTCCCCGGATGGGTTGCCGAAGAACTCGAAGCCGGGCTCGGATCGCTGTGCATCTACGGCGGCAATATCCAGGACACCGGGCAGCTGGCCGCGCTCATGAGCCAGATCCGCCAGGCGTCCCCCGGGGCCATTCTGGCACTGGATGAGGAAGGCGGAGACGTCACCCGGCTGCACTACCGCGACGGCTCCAACCAGCCGGGCAACGCGGTGCTGGGGCGAATGGACGACCCGCAGCTCACCCGCACCAGCGCCCGGGCCATCGCCCGCGAAATGCGTTCCTACGGCTTCAACCTAAATTTGGCCCCGGACGCGGACGTGAATACCAATGCGCAGAATCCGGTCATCGGGGTGCGCTCCTTCGGGATCAGCCCGCGCAAGGTGGCCATGCACACCGCAGCGTTCACCGTGGGCCTGCAGGGGGAAATGGTTGCCGCCTGCGCCAAGCACTTCCCCGGGCACGGCGACACCTCCACGGACTCGCACCTGTCGCTGCCGGTCGTCGCGGTGGATCCCTTCACCCTGGCCGAACGCGAACTGGCCCCATTCACCGCGGCGATCCAGACCGGCATCGCCGCCATCATGACCAGCCACATCATGGTTCCGGCGCTGGATGCGGAAAATCCCGCCACTTTCTCCAGCGCCATCCTTGGCGACCTGCTGCGCGATGAGCTGGGTTTCACCGGGGTCATCGTCACCGATGCCCTGGACATGGCCGGTGCCAGCGCCGAAACCGGAATCCCGGTGGCAGCGGTGCGTGCGCTGCGCGCCGGCGCCGACCTGCTGTGCCTGGGCACCGACATGGAACGCGAAGACTACGAACAAGTTGTCAACGCCATCCTCCACGCAGTGCGCGAAGGCACCCTTGATCCGCAGCGCCTGCGCGATGCGGCGGACCGCAACACCGCGTTGGCCACGCACTACCGGGTGCAGGACCGGGCTTGCGAACCGTGCGAGCTGGTGACCGGCGACTGGTCGCAGGCCTTTGAAACCTCCACCGAGGTTGCCGGATGGATTTCGGATCCAGCCGAGGTACAGCTGGTGCAGGTGGACACCGACAGCAACATGGCCGTGGGCCACGTACCGTGGGGGTTGTCCAGCGTTGCTTCGACGGCCGCACCGGAAGATCTGCGTCCCGGCGCGAAGGTGCTGCTGGCGGCCCGGGCCCTGTCGGAAACCCATGCGGTGCATGCGCTGGCCGCCCAGCTGCGCCAGGCTGGCCACCGCGTGCTGGTGGTGAACTTCGGCTGGCCCGCTCCCGGGGCCGACATCACCACCTACGGCGCATCCCCCGTGCTGGCCCGCACCGTGATGGAGATGTTGCAGATCCCCGCGGAACAAAAATGCTAGCCCAGGGTAAAACCTGAGAGAATAGTGTTTTCGCGGTTCTGCGCTTGCGCTGACTGCAGCAGACCGCCGCGCCGCCCGGCGCACCCCGTTTTTCGAAGATTGGATCCTCATTCTATGCGCGTACTGATTGGTTCGAACGCTGACCAAGTAGCTCGTATCGCCGCTGACAACGTCCTGGCAGGCTTGGCCGAGCACGGGGCGGGGCAACGGCAGGTGCTGGGCCTGGCCACCGGATCTTCCCCGCTGGGACTGTACCGGGAACTGGGCAAGGCGGTCTCCGAATCACGCGCAGATTTCTCCGAGGCGCTCGGCTTCGCCCTGGATGAGTACATCGGCATCCCGGACACCCATGAGCAGTCCTACCGCCAGACCTTGGTCAACGAGGTCTGCAACGTCATCGGCCTGCGCGCCGAAAACCTGTCCGTGCCCCAGGGCACCGGGGCTTCGGTGCCGGCGGTGCAGGCAGCCGCGGATGCCTACGATGCCGCGATCAAGGCCTCCGGAGGCATCCAGGTCCAGATCCTGGGAATCGGAGCCAACGGCCACCTGGGCTTCAACGAGCCGGGCAGCGCCCTGACCAGCCGCACCCGCATCAAGCGCCTGGCCGCCAAGACCCGCGAGGACAACGCACGGTTCTTTGCCGGCATCGAGCATGTGCCGACCCACTGCGTCACCCAGGGGCTGGGCACCATCCTGGATGCCGGCCGGCTGGTCCTCGTGGCTACCGGAGCCGGCAAGGCCGACGCCATCGCCGCGGCGGTCGAGGGGCCGCTGTCCGCTGCCTGCCCGGGCTCGGTGCTTCAGCTGCACCGCGACGCCGTCGTGGTGCTGGACGAGGCAGCGGCTTCCAAGCTGACCCAGCGCGAATACTATGACGATGCCGCGGCAGGAATTTCCGAAGAGAACCTGGTCGTCGTCTAGTCTGGCCCTATGGCCGTCTACTTCGAGTGCGTCTCCCGCACCTCCCAGAGCGTTGCGTCGCTCTGGGACAAGTCCCTGGACATCGACGCTCACACCGACTCCATGAAGGATTCGGGAGAGCGCGCCGTTGCCGGTGTCACCACCGGCACGATCGGCCTCGGTGAGCAGGTGACTTGGCGGGCGACGCACTTCGGCGTTCCGCTGCGCATGACCTCGAAGATCACCGCGTTGCGGGAACACACCACTTTCACGGACGAGCAGCTGCACGGCCCGTTCAAGTACTTCCGGCACGTCCACGAGTTCATCGACTGCGGCCAGGAAACTGTCATGATCGACAAAGTCAGCTTCGCCGCTCCGTTAGGGCCCCTGGGCTGGCTGGCGGAAAGACTCGTGCTGGGCTGGTACATGCCCCGGCTAATCCGCAGCCGGAACAGTTTCCTTCTATCCACCTCCGGCTGACTCATTCAGGACTTCAATTCGGGATATAAGTTCATGGAACCATGCGGCGCATGCCGCGGTGTCTTCGTCACAGCCAGGGACGCTGCCGATGACCTTCACGGTCAACAGGCCCTTCGTGTTCCGTGGATCTACCGGGAGCACCGCGTGCATTGATCCGTCCTGATCCATCCGGGCGTCGCTCTGCCCGGCTTGCGGTACCGGAGCATCCCCCACCTTGAATTCCAGGTGGATCACCTGCCCCTCAGGCAGGTCCACGTCGCAGCCAGCCGGGTCCACCGCCACTTCGAGGCGGACCCCTGCCGCGCTCGTCCTGTCTACCAGATATGGCGTGTTCAATTCGCAGGACTCGTCCTTGCCGACATCGGGTATGAACATTGCGGCCACCAGCCCGGCCGCGGCAAGTCCAACCATGGCTGCCAGGATCATGGCCGATCGAATCACCCAGATGGCTATTTTGAGCATGCTGTCCCTCCAGGGTTCTTCTGGGAAGCATAACCTGAGCGCCGGCAGCTGGGCAGCTTGCGCACAGCGCCCACGCTGCCCGTCCGCGGCCCGGTCCCCAGTAGGCGTGGGAGCACGGAAAAACAACGATAGGCCAGGCTTTACCCTATGCGGCTCACCGCGGATGCTGCCCCAGCCCAGCAGGTCAGACGCTTGGCGCTCGGCATCTCCCATTTCCTGGCGCCAGTCACGCTGGCGACCCTGCTGTTGCTCTCAGCCCCACTGCGCCGCGAGCAGGTGAGCTGGTCAGAGGCCTTGGTCTCCGCCTGTTTCACCACGATCGTCCCGTGGCTGATGCTGGTAGCGGCGAAGCTGCGCGGCAAAGTCACCGACATGCACGTGACACGGAGGCACCAGCGCCACCGGATCTACGCGTTGACCGCCGGTTCAATCGTCAGCGGACTGCTGCTGCTCTGGGCCATGGACGCCGGGGGCGGGATTTTCCGCGAAGTCCTGGCCATCCTGCTCGGCCTGTTCGCGGTGTCCATGATCAATCTGAGGTGGAAGGTTTCCGTGCACCTCTCGGGGGGAACCTATGCGGCGCTGCAGGCAGCCAACGGCATGGGCGGGTGCATGCCTCTGGTCCTCGCAGGCGTCGAGGTGCTGTCCTGGGCGCGCATCCGCAGCGGACAGCACACCGCCTCACAGGTGTGCGGCGGTGTGCTGGTCGGCGTGGTGATCCATGATGCGGGCAATCTGCTCGGCACGGTTCTAGGCTAGACGCCCACGACGTTGACGAAGGCTTGCGCTCAATCGGGCATTGGCAGCTTGGACGCGTCCACCAGTCCCGCGTACTGCCATCCCGGATAGCCGACGGGGCGCCCGACCAGGGTTCCGGCTTCCTCGGCGATCAGCGCGCCGGCGGCCCAGTCGTATTCCTGGGTGCCGAATTCGGCATAGGCATCCAGCGCGCCCTCGGCCACCAGGCACAAATCCAGCGCCGCCGAGCCCAGGCGGCGCACGTTGACGTAATCGCCGATCACCTGTTGCAGCACGGATGCCTGGAATTCCCGGCGTGCTGGGTCGTAGCCGAAACCTGTGGCCAGGATGCGCGCCTCGGTGTCGGTAGGACCGCTCAGCTGGGTGAGCTTGCCGGTGAGCAGGTCCTGCTTCCAGGCGCCCAACCCGCGTCCCGCGAAGTACTCGACGTGCAGCGCCGGGGCCGCAATGGCCGCGGCCACCCAGCGCTCGCTGCCGTCTTCGTCCTTCTCGCAGACCGCCACCGACGAGCAGTAGTACGCGATGTTGCGCACGAAGTTCGTGGTGCCATCCAGCGGATCGATGCTCCAGCGCAGGCCGCTGGGATTCGCCGGCTTGGCGCTGGGGTATTCTTCCCCGGTCAATTCGTCATTCGGCCGGGTGGTCACGATGGTCGCCCGAATGGCTTCCTCGGCGGCGCGGTCGAAGTCGGTGACCCAGTCCCCCGCCGCGGACTTCTCATCGGTGTTGAACTTCGACTCGTCGCGGCGGGCAAGAATCTCGGCACCGGCGGCTGCGGCCTTGCGGGCCAGCAGCACCAGCGGGTCGTGGGCAATGGTTCGATCCATGGTCTTATTCTCCTTCCGGCGCGGGAAGCGCCGCCTCGCGGGCCGCCTCCGGCCCCTGCTCCAGCAGGATGCCGAAACCGGCTTCGTCCAGTACCGGGACCCCCAGGGACCGGGCCTTGTCCAGCTTCGACCCGGCGGCCTCGCCGGCCACCAGGAAATCGGTCTTCTTCGATACGCTGCCGGTCGCCTTGCCGCCGCGCACGATGATCGCTTCCTTGGCGGTGTCGCGCGAATAGTTCTCCATCGTTCCGGTGACCACGATGGCCAGGCCTTCGAGGTTCTTGGTGATGTTCTCGTCGCGTTCGTCGACCATCTTCACCCCGGCCGCCTGCCAGGCGGAGACGATGTCCCGATGCCAGTCGACCTTGAACCAGTCGACCAGCGCCTCGGCGATGATGGAGCCCACCGAGTCGATCTGGCTCAGTTCCTCCACCGCGTTGCCTGCGTCGATGACCTCAAGCAGCGCGTCCATTGAACCGTAGCGGGTGGCGATGGCGCGGGAGGCGTTGGGTCCGACGTGGCGGATGGACAGCGCCACCAGCACACGCCACAGCGGATTGCCTTTCGCCTTTTCCAGCTCGTCGAAGAGCTTTTGCGTGCTCTTGGTCGGCACCGACGGCTTCTTCGCGGTAGCCTTCGTAAAGAAGTAGGGCACCAGGTCGAACTTTCCGGTCCCCTCGCCCTTCACGCGCTTTTCGCGCCAGACCTTGACCTCGGCCAGCAGATCCAGCTTGTCCTTCAGGTCGAAGAGCTCCGCCTCGTTGTGCAGCGGGCCCGGGCCTGCCGGCAGGATCACCCCGCCCTGCGTGGCCGGGTCCTCGCCCGGGCCGCTGGTCAGCGCGGCGGCCGCCTCGTAGCCCAGCGCCTCGATGTCCAGGGCGCTGCGGCCGCCCAGGTAGGCGACGCGTTCGGTGAGCTGGACCGGGCATGATTCCGCGTTCAGGCAGCGGATGTCCACGTCCCCCTCCTTGGCCGGAGCCAGCGGCTGGCCGCAGGACGGGCATTCGGTGGGCATGATGAAAGCAGTTTCGCTGCCGTCGCGCAGTGCCAGCACCGGGCCGACGATCTCCGGGATCACGTCGCCGGCCTTGCGCAGGATGACGGTGTCCCCGATCAGCACGTTCTTGGCCTTGACGACTTCCTGGTTGTGCAGGGTCGCGCGCGCCACCGTGGACCCTGCCACCAGTACCGGTTCCATGACGCCGAAGGGGGTCACCCGGCCGGTGCGGCCCACCTGGACCTGGATGTCCAGCAGCTTGGTGTGCACTTCTTCCGGCGGGTACTTGTAGGCCACGGCCCAGCGCGGCACGCGGGAGGTGTAGCCCAGCTGCTCCTGGGTGGACAGGTCGTCGACCTTCACCACGATGCCGTCGATGTCGTGGATCAGTTCATGGCGCTTCTCGCCGTGCTCGGCGATGAAGTCCCGCACCCGAGCCAGCGACTCGACCACGCGGCCGTACGGGGAGACCGGAAGCCCCCAGCCGCGCATGAGTTCGTAGGCCTGGGACTGCTCCGTGATGGGGAAGTCGCGGCTGCGCCCCAGCCCGTGCACGAACATGCGCAGCGGGCGCTTGGCGGTCTGCTCCGGGTCCTTCTGGCGCAGCGAACCGGCGGCGGCGTTGCGCGGGTTGGCCAGCGGGGCCTTGCCCTGCTCGATCAACGCCTCGTTGTAGGCGTTGAAGTCCTCGGTAGCGATGAAGACCTCGCCGCGGACCTCGAATTCGGCCGGCCAGCCGGAACCGGCCAGCTGCTGCGGGATGTCAGCGATGGTCAGCGCATTGTGGGTGACGTCTTCTCCGGTGGTGCCGTCGCCGCGGGTGGCGGCGCGGACCAATTTGCCGTCGCGGTAGGTGAGATTCAGGGCCAGCCCGTCGATTTTCACCTCGCACAGCCAGCGCACCGGGATCTGCGGGTGCAGGCGGTTGGCGTTCGCGCCGGCGCGTTCCAGCCAGGCGTCCAGTTCCTCCAGCGAGAACACGTCTTCCAGCGAGTACATGCGGCTGGCGTGCGTCACCGGGGCGAAGGCCGCGGAAACCTCGCCGCCGACCTCCTGGGTGGGTGAATCCTGGCCGGCCAGGATGGGGTACCGGGCTTCGAGCAGTTCCAGTTCCTGGAACAAGGCGTCGTATTCGGAGTCCGAGACCAGCGGGGCATCTTGCTGGTAGTAGGCCTCGCGGTGCGCGCGGATCTTTTCGACCAGCTCGTCATGTCGTTCACGCGCCGGGGCAGGCGGGGCGTTTGTGGTCTCAACTGGCGTTACGTCATTTTCACTCACGTATCCAATTGTGCCCCAGAGAACCCATGGATTGAGTTCTGCCCACACCCGATTATCGGATGCCCTTCCCGTCCTGTCGGAGTAGGCTTGCGGCCACCGGATTCATGGTGGAGGCGGCGAAGCATGGAACGACAGCAGGAATTCAGCGATCTGAGCCACCAGCAGCGTGCGCACCTGATGCAGGAGGTCCGGGACGGGCTGGAATACGAGCGGCTGAAGACGTCGCTTGCGCTGCTGGCCCGAATCCAGCAGAGCACCGACGTGGCCGGTGCGGCAGGTTTCGCCGCCGCGTTCGAGCATCTGCAATCCCCGGTTCCGGCGGCTGCACCGGTTGCCCGGATCCGGCCGGCCGGTTCTGCTCCTTCGGCTGTCCCGCAGCGGCGCCAGCAGGCCTAGCTGGCGGGAACCGGGGCCTCGGCCGCCGGCACTGCGGGGACGGCGAGCACGTCGATGACTATCACCGCGATGTTGTCCCGTCCGCCGGCTTCCAGCGCGGCGCCGGTCAGCACCTCGGCGGCGACGTCCCGGTCCTTGTAGCTGACCAGAATGCTCTGCAGCAGGTCTTCGGTCAGCTCGCCGCTCAGCCCGTCGGAGCACAGCAGGTAGCGGTCCCCGATGCGCGGCTGCAGCACGGTGATGTCCGGGTGGCTTTCGGCCCCGGCGCCCAACGCGCGGGTGATGAGGTTGCGGTGCGGGTGGTTCCGGGCCTCAAGCTCGGTGATCTGCCCGGCGTCCACCATTTCCTGCACGGCCGAATGGTCTCGGGTCAACTGCTGCAGGGCGCCGTCGCGCAGCCGGTAGCCGCGCGAGTCGCCGACGTTCACCAGCGCCAGGCTCGGCACCTCTTCGACGACCGGCATGGCGGCGGTGGCCGGTTCCTGCCCGCGGCGGTGCGCCTCGAGCATTTCCGGGGTGATCTTCGAAATCACGTCGGTGCCGCCCTGGGCAGCGAAGCTCTGCGTCCACGGCGGGATGGCCACCGGCGCGGTGACCGAGTCGCGGCCCTGCCCGGCGGCCTTGATCAGCACCAGCGCGCACAGCGTGGTGCCCCCGCGGGACTCCAGCGCGTCGCGGATGCGGTCATCGGCCAGCTGGACCTGGCTGCGCACCTGGGACACGGTGGGCAGAGTCGGAACGGTGGTCTTCGCTGCGCGGGTGCACAGTTCCTCCATGGTCTCCACGGCCAGTTGGCTGGCGACCTCGCCGGCCTCGTGCCCGCCCATGCCGTCGGCCACCGCGTAGGCCACTTGGCCCAGCAGGATGCGGTCCTGGTTCTCGGTGCGCCGCCGGCCCACGTCGGTGCGCCCGGCCGCGGCCAGGATGAAGGGTACCGGTTGAGTTTCGCCGTGCATCAGTCGACCACCAGTCCTGTACCTTCGCCATGTGACAGCTCAAAGGGCTGGATCTCCCCGAAGCCGCGCACCGCGGTGATTTCCTGCGCGGTGAGCACGAACCGCGGATCGTTTTTCAGCGTATTGGCGGTCAATGCATCGGTGAGCACCATGCCGGGCTGGGCCAGCGAGGTCAACCGGGCGGCCATGTTGACCGTCGGGCCGTAGATGTCGCCCAGGCGGGACAGGATGCGTCCCCAGACCACCGCGCCGCGGGTCTGCGGCAGCATTTCATCGGCTTCGAACTCCTGCGAGAGCGCCAGCGCAATCCGGGCGCCGGCCTGCGGGGTCTCGGCCACATACAGCACTTCATCCCCGATGGTCTTCACCAGCCGGCCGCCGCCCACGGAAATGATCTCCGCGCTCTTGGATTCGAAGCGCTGCACCATCTTGGCCAGCGTGCGCTCGTTCATGCGCCGCGACAGGGAGGTGTAGGAGACCAGGTCCGCGAAGCCCACGGCGCGGGCCAGCGGCAGCGGAGTGTCGCCGTCGTCGTCGCCGCCGCCCTGCTTGTAGGCGGCCACCCCGGCCTCGGCGCGCAGCGCCATGCGGTGCACCGCGGAGTTCAGCTGGCGGCGCCAGGAGTAGAGCAGCAGGTCTTCGATCTGCGGGATCAGGTCCGGCAGCATGTTGAACAGCTGGCGGCGGGCCTGGCGGTCGGACATGTTCTGGTTGGCGATCATGTCCTCCACGAGCGCCTCGATCTGCCAGACCACCATGCGGTCGGTCATCTGGCCCACCGAGCGCATCAGGGAGATCGCGGTTTCCTCGGTCAGCTGCCCTTCGCGCACCAGGCCGACCATGGTGGCCAGCGCCTCCTCGTCGCGCTTGGTGAAGAAGACCTCGTCGTCGCTGAGTTCCGGGAAGCCGATGGCGCGCCACAGCTTGCGGGCCGAGTGCAGCGAGATGCCCGCGTCGGCGGCGACCTCGCGGCGGCGCAGTTCACGCTGCCCGCCGATCAAGCGGCGCTCCAGGGCCGCAACGGTGTCGCGGATGTCGTCCGGGGTGTGGGCCGGGACCTGCAGCGGCTTCTCCATGGCCTGGGCGAGCTCCAGGATCGGGTCCGCTTCGGGCGCGGTCTCCACCGGGGCGTGTTCGCGGGCCTGATGGGCTGCGACGGAGGCGGACTGCGGAGTGTCGGCCCGTGGCGTAGTGCTGTGCTCGGTGCTCATGGAGCCATGCCCTCACTCTTGGATGCCTCGGTCTGCACCGGGGACTGGTTGTTGCGCAGGTTGGTCATCGCTTCGATGGCCAGGGACCTGAAGTACGGGACCGAGGGAACATGGGCAATCCTCACGTAGCCGTGCCCCAGCACGATGTCCAGGGTTCCGGCGCGGGTCATGGCGTTCTGCTTTTTGGTGTGGGCGATCAGGTCGCGCACCGTATACAGTCCCACGGACTGCAGCTTGCCGGAGGTGAAGGACGAGCGGAACAGGATCCGTTCGGTGGTCAGCACGATCCGGCTGCGCAGCCAGCGCACCCAGGGCGCGACGCACCAGATCAGCGTCAGCGCCGCCCACAGGGCCAGCGTCACCACGACCCACAGGCCGGCGTTGTCGGCCAGCCAGGGCGAAAGGTCCGTGCGGCTGAGGTAGCCGAGCAGGAACGTGCAGATAACGGTCAGCAGCAGGAAGGCGACAATGGGTTGTCTCAGCACTCGGGAATGTTCACGCGTCTTGATGATCACGCGTTCCCTCTCATGCAGCGGCACCTTCATCGTCAGTATCCTCGTCCCTCCTGCCCTGGTTGGTCCTTGAAGCCTCAGTTCTACTAATACTAGTCCCGGCGCAGTTCCACTAGCAGGTTAGGCGTACTTTCCATCGGCGCGCCGCACGTGGTGGACATCTCCGGCCAGCACCCGGTGGGTGCGCGCCGCGCCGTCGCGCACCAACAGCGCGCCGTCGGGTTCGAGGGCCACCGCCTGCCCTTCAAGCAGGCTCCCATCTGGGAATTCGACGCGGACGTCGTGTCCGAGCGTGGCCAGCTTCGCGGCCACCATGCCGCTCAGGCTGGCGCCGGAGAATCCAGGCATCCCGGCCGAGGCATTGCCGCGGACTTCGCGGAAGGCGATATCCAGGGCGGCGAAGCGGCGCAGGTAGCCGGCCAGCAGGGCGCTGCGCGAAACCTGCGATCCGCTGGCCAGGCGCAACGAGGTGGCGGTGGGAACCGGCAGCTCGTCGGCGTCCTGGTCGACGTTCATGCCGGTGCCTACCACCACCCCGAAGCCCTTCGGCGTGGAGACCAGCTGCGCCAGGATGCCGCAGATCTTCTTGTCCCCGGCCAGCACGTCGTTCGGCCATTTGATGCGGGCGGCCACCCCTGCCTGCTCTTCCACGGCCTGGCACCAGGCCAGGGCCGCGAGCATGGTGTACCAGGACAGCGAGTCCGTGGGCATCGCATCGCCCGGCACCGCGAGCACGCTGACGGTGATGGAGGAGCCGGCCGGGGTGATCCAGCCGCGTCCCAGGCGCCCCTTGCCCTGCTGCTGGTGCTCGGTGAAGTACACGCTCAGGTTCCCGGCCTGCCCGGAGGCGGCCAGGTCCGCCAGCTCGGTGTTGGTCGAGCCGGAGGTTTCACGGATGCTGACCAGCCCCAGCCCCAGCTCGCCAGCCAGGGCGTCGAAGACGGCCGGGTCCAGTGCGGCGCGGGCGGATTGGTTTTCAATGCTCATGAATTCCACCCTAAGTCACGCACGGCCCGGCCCCCGCGGGCTTTACAGGAAGATGTCTTCCACCAGCGGGACATCGGGGTTCAGTGCATAGCCGCTCAGGTCGGCGACGCCGGCCAGGTTCAGCACCTGGCCGTCGGTGAAGAAATTGCCGCTGACGCCGGCGGGATCGCTGGAAAGGATCGCCATTGCGGCATCCGCGACGATGTCCGCGCTGCGCGCGCCGCGGATCATCTGCTGGCCTCCGGGCAGGTTGCGGATCGCGGCGGTGTCGATCAGCGTTTCCGGCCACAGCGAATTCACCGCGATGCCGCTGTCCTTGAGTTCCTCGGCCAGGCCCAGGGTGGTCAGCGACATGCCGTATTTGGCCATGGTGTAGCCCAGGTGCATCCCGGCCCACTTGGGGTCCAGGTTCAGCGGCGGGGAGAGCGTCAGGATGTGGGCGTGAGCGGACTCGCGCAGGTGCGGCAGGGCTGTCTTGGACAGCAGGAAGGTGCCGCGCACGTTGATGTCCTGCATGAGGTCGTAGCGCTTCATGTCCAGCTGGTCGGTTTTGGCCAGGTTGATGGCCGAGGCGTTGTTCACCACGATGTCGATGCCGCCGAAGGCCTCGACCGCCTGCTGCACCGTGCGTTGCACGTCTTCGTCCACCCGCACGTCGCCCACCACTGCCAGGCCCTTGCCGCCGGCGTCGTTGATCTGCTGCACCGCCGTGTGGATGGTTCCTTCCAGGCTCGGGTGCGGGGCATCGGTTTTCGACAGCAGCACCACATTGGCGCCGGCGCGGGCGGCGGCGGTCGCGATGGCCAGGCCGATGCCGCGGCTGCCGCCGCTCATCAGCAGGGTGCGCCCGGCCAGCCGGGAATGATCGGGGGCGATGAGGGTTCGCGATTCAATAGTCATGTGACCTAGGTTACGTCAGATGCGACCGGTAAGCTACTGCTGGGTAACTTATTCTGGCGTGGGTCACGCTCAGGATTGCCCCAATTTGTAAGTTTCCTACAAACAAACTGTCTGTTTTCCCAGTTAGACTGGCTTGGTTGGCAATTTTCTTGTGCCATTCCTACACATCCAGACCGATCCGAGGGAGACCAGGGCATGACGCAGGGCCGTACCGAGGCAGACGAAGCAATCGACCTGTCCACCACCGCCGGCAAGCTCGCTGAGTTCCGCCGCCGCCAGAAGCTCTCCGAAGCTCCCAGTGGACAGGCCGCCATCGAAAAGCAGCATGCGCGCGGCAAGCACACCGCCCGCGAACGCATCGAGATGCTGCTGGACGAGGGTTCCTTCATTGAATTCGACGCCCTGGCCGTGCACCGCTCCACCGCCTTCGGCATGGAGAAGAAGAAGCCGATGGGCGACGGGCTGGTCTCCGGCTACGGCACCGTCGACGGCCGACAGGTCGCCGTCTACTCGCAGGACTTCACTGTCTACGGCGGTTCGCTCTCGCAGGTCAACGGCGAGAAAATCGTCAAGGTCCAGGAATTCGCGCTGCGCAACGGCTGCCCGGTCATCGGCATCCTGGACGGCGGCGGCGCCCGCATCCAGGAAGGCGTGGCCTCCCTGGCCATGTTCGCGGACATCTTCCGCAACAACGTCCACGCCTCCGGCGTCGTCCCGCAGATCTCGCTGATCATGGGCCCGAGCGCCGGCGGCGCCGCCTACTCCCCCGCGCTGACCGACTACGTGATCATGGTCGACAAGACCAGCCACATGTTCATTACCGGCCCGGACGTCATCAAGACTGTCACCGGCGAGGAAATCGACATGGAGACCCTGGGCGGCGCGCGCCAGCACAACGCCAACACCGGCACCGCCACTTATCTGGCGGCCGACGAGGAAGACGCCATCGAGTTCTGCAAGGACCTCCTGGACTACCTTCCCTCCTCCAACCTCTCCGACGCGCTGATCGCCGAGTTCGACGAGGAGCTGGAGCTCACCGAGGACGACCTGGAACTGGACACCCTGATCCCGGACTCGGCCAACCAGCCCTACGACATGCGCACCGTGATCGAGTCAGTGGTGGACGACGGCCAGTTCTTCGAGATGCAGGCGCTGTACGCGCCGAACGTGCTGATCGGCTACGCCCGCATCGAGGGCCGCACCGTGGGCCTGGTCGCCAACCAGCCGATGCAGTTCGCCGGCACCCTGGACATCGCCGCCTCGGAAAAGGCCGCCCGCTTCGTGCGCCACTGCGACGCCTTCAACATCCCGATCGTGACCCTGGTTGACGTGCCGGGCTTCCTGCCCGGCAAGGACCAGGAATTCCAGGGCATCATCCGCCGCGGCGCCAAGCTGCTCTACGCCTACGCGGAGGCCACCGTGCCGAAGCTGACCGTGATCACCCGCAAGGCCTACGGCGGAGCGTACATCGTGATGGGCTCCAAGAAGCTGGGCGCGGACTTGAACCTGGCCTGGCCGACCGCGCAGATCGGCGTGATGGGCGCGCAGGGCGCGGTCAACATCCTGTACCGCCGCGACCTGGCGGCGGTGGAAGCCGAAGGCGGCGACGTCGAGGCACGCCGCAAGCAGATCATCGACGACTACGAAGCCGAGCTGCTCAACCCCTACCAGGCCGCCGAGCTGGGCTATGTGGACGCGGTCATCGCCCCGAGCGAAACCCGCCTGCAGCTGGTGCGCGGGCTGCGCGCGCTGCGCGAGAAGCACGCCACGCTGCCTCCGAAGAAGCACGGCAACATCCCGCTGTAGGCGCCCGGCGCCACGCACCCTTCTTCCACGACGCACAAGGAGTTCCACCATGGACCAGCAGGCCCACGCCTCTGCCGCCGCGCAGCTGACCGTCACCCGCGGCAATCCCACGCCCGAAGAGCTGGCCGCGGTCACCGCACTGCTGATGGCGCTGGACTCCCGGGAGCAGGACACCGCGCGAACCGTGCAGGCGCCCAAGCGCGTGGCGCGGTTGCGCAAGCGCACTGCGCTGAGCACCCCGCGCCTGTCCTGGAACCTGGGCCGGCGCTAAGCACGCCGGCAATGAGCATGCCGGAGCACCCTGAGGGTGCTCCGGCATTCTTGTCTGCGCTGTTGCCGAACGACCGGCCTGCCGCCGGTCCGGCCCCTCAGCTCCCCGGTTGCGCCGAAGCCGCTGCAAATGCCCCCAGCATCCGGCACATGGCATCGCGCCGGACCTCGAAGGTCTGCGGCGCGTTGTAGATCAGCTCGACCTGCAGGCTGTCGACCACCCCGAGGAACGCCTCGGTCAGCAGGTTCGCCCGATCCTCCGCAAGGGACGGCTCCAGGCCTTCCATGAAGACCGACCGGAGCTCGGACTCGTAGCCGCGGTACTTTTCGATAATCTGCTCGCGCAGGGCCACCGGCGGCGCGTAGACCGTCCGCAGCAGGAACTGGAAATGCGGCGAACCGTCATAGCGTTCCTGGAGCCCGGAGAGGTAGCCGTCGCCCGGAACATCCGCAGGCCCGCCCTGTACAGCCAGGGAGGTGCGGGCCACCATCTTCTCCTCGTCCAGCGCGATTTCCAGCACCTGCAGGAACAACGCATCCTTCCCGGCGAAATGCGCATAGAGCGACGGCTTGCGCATGCCCGCGCCCTCGGCGATGGCCGCCAGGGACGAGGCGTCGTAGCCGAATCGGGCGAAATGCTTGACCGCGACGTCGCAGATCTTCTGGGCCGAGGGGGAAAGTGACATGGTGCGCTGGTTGCTCCGCTTGATCCGTGCTGGTGGTTCCTAGTGGCTTTCCAAATCGGTCAGCACCGGCGCCCGCTTGGCGCTGATACCCACAATAACAAGGGCCGCCGCCGCGCCCGCCATCAGGAATCCCAGCCAGGCCGGGACGCCGGTTGCGACAGCAATGCCGGACAGCGGTGTGGCCGCCGAGGAAATGGTCAGCTGCAGCGCCCCGAGCAGGGCGGCGGTTGAACCCAGCGAAACGTTCTGCGAGCCCATGGCCAGGGCCATCAGCGTGGACTCGGCGATGCCCAGGCCGAACAGGGAGACGAACATGCCCGCCACGATGCCGCCCAGCCCCAGCCCGGACGCATGCAGTCCGAAGGCCAGCACCGCTCCGCCCAGTACCAGCGCGGTGCCGATGAACGCGAGCTTGGCGGCGCCCATGCGGCCCACCAGCCGTCCGGTGAGAATGGCCCCGAGCATCACCGCCAGCCCGGTGCAGCCGAAGAGCAGCCCGAACTGTCCTGCGTCCAGGCCGAACTCGCCCTGGTAGACGAACGGCGCGCCGCCGATGTAGCCGAACAGGAAAAAGAAGACCAGGGACAGCCCGAGCGCCGGCAGCAGGAAGGCCGGGTCCTTGGCGATGCGCGCGTAGGTGCGCAGGATTTCACCGGGGCTGAGCCGTATCCGCGAGGACCTAGGCAGGGTTTCGGACATGGTGAAGGTGGTGTTCACCGTGGCGATGGCGGTCAGGCCGGCCAGCACCAAGAACACCATGCGCCAGCCGAAGTGCTGGTCGATGAACCCGCCGGCGGTCGGCGCCAGCACCGGCACCAGGCCCTCGATGGTCATCAGCAGGGCGAACAGCTGGGCCGCCCGCACGCCGTGGGCTGCGTCGCGCACCATGCTCAGCGCCACCACCAGGGTGAGCGCGGCGGCCAGCCCCTGCAGTGCGCGGGCTCCGAGCAGCACTTCGAGGCTCGGGCTGCCGGCGGCCCACAAGGAGGCGGCGAGGAAGGCCACCAATGCCACCAGCAGCGGCTTGCGCCGGCCGTACGCATCGGTGAGCGGGCCGAAGACCAGCTGCCCGACACCCATGGCGAGCAGGTAGACCGTCAAGGTCAGCTGGCCCATGGATTCGGTGCCCTTCAGGTCGGCCACGATGTCGGGCAGCGACGCCAGGTACATGTCGGTTCCTGCCGGCCCCAGGATGGTGACCAGTGCCAAAGAGATGGCGAACCAGGCGCCGACCTTGGCGGCGGTCTGGGTTGTGGGCATCTGCTGCTCCTCGAAAGATTAATGCACGGTGATTCTTCATTCCTACCTACCGATAGGTAGGTAATAGTTAACCACCATAACTCCGCGCGTCCCAATGCGCCATTCGGCCGCCGGCGAGCGCCGCCAGCAGCGGGCAGGGCTCACGCCAATTCATTTTCACTTCATCTCTTCAACATCTGTTTCAGATCAACTAGGCTTGCCGCATGAACAACGAGACATCACCTCGCGCTGCCACGGCCATCGACGCCGTGGCTGATGAGCACTTCGAGCACACCCTTCAGATCTATCCGGAGCTCGGAGCGGAACTCGGGCTGCCCGGATACGAAAGCCTGTATGGCGACTACTCCCCCGCCGGAACCCAGCGCTATGCCGAAGCCACCCGCGGCACGCTGGCCAAGCTCGGCGAGCTGCAGCCCGCAGACGACATCGACAAGGTCACCCTCGATGCCATGCAGGAACGGCTGGGTCTGGAGCTGGAGATCATCGCCACCGGGCGCACCGAGCTGAACAACATCGCCTGCCCGGCCCAGGAGATCCGCGCGATCTTCGACCTCATGCCGCAGGAATCGGCCGAGGACTTCGGGCATATCGCCCGACGCCTGGCCAACCTGCCGGCCGCCATGGACGGCTTCATCGAGTCCCTGCGCGAGTCCGCCGCCAAGGGCCTTGTCGCCGCGCGGCGCCAGGTGAAGATCGTCATGGAGCAGTCCACCGACTACGCCAAGGACGGCGGCTTCTTCGACGAGCTGGCGGCCGACGGCACGATGCTGGATGCCTCCCTGCAGGACTCCCTGGTCTCCGGCGCCGCGGCTTCCAAGACGGCCTACCGCAAGCTGGCGGCGGTCCTGGAAGCAGAACTGCTCCCCGTGGCCCCGGCCAAGGATGCAGTCGGGCGCGAACTGTACGCCCTCGCCTCGCGCAATTTCCTGGGCGCCGAGGTGGATCTTGAAGAGACCTACGCCTGGGGCGTCGAGGAACTGGGAAGGATCATCGCCGAGCAGGAACGCGTGGCGCAACAGATCCAGCCCGGCGCCTCCATCGCCGAGGCCAAGGAGATCTTGAACGCGGATCCGGCCCGCAAGCTGGCCGGCAAGGACGCGCTGCGCGAATGGATGCAGTCCAAGGCGGACGCCGCGATCCTGGATCTGGCCGGAACTCACTTCGACATCCCGGCGCCGATGGACCGCATCGAATGCATGATCGCCCCGACCGAAGACGGCGGTATCTACTACACCGGGCCGTCCGAGGACTTCGCCCGCCCCGGACGCATGTGGTGGTCCATCCCGCCGGGCGAGGACGAGTTCACCACCTGGTCCGAGCTCACCACGGTCTACCACGAGGGTGTGCCGGGCCACCACCTGCAGATCGGCACCGCCCAGCTGCAGGCGGACACGCTGAACAAGTGGCGCCGCAACCTGTGCTGGGTGTCCGGGCACGGCGAAGGCTGGGCCCTGTACTCCGAACGGCTGATGCAGCAGCTGGGCTACCTGGACGATCCGGGAGACTACATGGGAATGCTCGGCGCGCAGCGGATGCGCGCAGCCCGCGTGGTCTTCGACATCGGGGTGCACCTCGAACTGGAAGTCCCGGCGGCATGGGGCGAAGGAACCTGGACCCCTCAGAAGGGCTACGATTTCCTGCGCGCCAACTTCGACGATTCCCCCGGACAGCTGGACTTCGAGTTCACGCGCTATCTGGGATGGCCCGGGCAGGCGCCGAGCTACAAGGTGGGCCAGCGCCTCTGGGAGCAGATCCGCGATGAGCTGGCCGTCCGCGACGGCGAGGACTTCGATGTGAAGGCTTTCCACACCCGTGCGCTGAAGCTGGGTTCGGTCGGGTTGGACACGCTCAAGCGTGCCCTGCTCGATGGCTGAGATGCTCCCGGCCCGCGCCTGACATGACGGCAAGGATCCCCCGACCCGATGGACGGGGGATCCTTGTTGTCGTTTAAGCCGCCGGCGGCGCTAGCCGTCGTAGTTCGACAGCTGGATCAGGTTGCCGCAGGTGTCGTCGAAGACCGCGGTGGTCACCGGGCCCATCTGGGTAGGCGGCTGGGTGAAAACAACACCCAATGCCAGCAGCCGCTCGTATTCGGCATCGATGTTCTCCACGGCAAAGGAGGTGAACGGGATGCCGTCATTGACCAGCGCCTCGCGGAAGGGGCCTACCGCAGGGTGCCCCGCAGGCTCGAGCAGCAGTTCGGGACCGTCCAGCGCATCCGGCGCGGTCAGTGTCAGCCAGCTGTCCTCCCCCATCGGAATGTCGTGCTTGACTACGAAGCCCAGCACCGTGGTGTAGAATTCCCGCGCCTTGGTCTGGTCGTCGACGAAGACGCTGGTGATGTAGATCTTCATTGGTTCATCCTCTAGTCCTCGGTGGTGGATTGGGGCCACCGCTGGGCGATCGCCCGCAGCGGCCCGGTGTCCAAATGATGAAATTTATAGCGGCCCTCACGGCGGGAGACGACCAGCCCGGCTTCTTCCAGCACAGCGAGGTGCTGGGAGACCGCCTGCCGGCTCATGGCCAGCCCGTGGTTCATCGCCAACCGCCCGCAGATTTCAAACAGGGTCTGGCTATCGCGCTGCGCCAGCTCATCCATGATGATGCGCCGGGTACCGTCCGCCAGAGCCTTGAATAGATCTGCCATGCACCGAGAATAGGCAAGTAATCACTTGCCTGTCAACAGTTTCCGGGAGACTTCCCTCCGCGGAGCCGGCCCTCCGAAGCCGCGCCGCAGACAATGTCAACCAGCAGCGCCGTTCGGCGCGTAGCGAGCTGCGCGCGCACCGTCGAGCGCCGCCGTCATATTTCGCCATCCGGCCGGAAAATTCCCACATTTGCGGTGATTCACAGCTCTTTCAGGCCCACCGGTTTCGTCGCAGATCACAGTAAATCCCCATTCGTAATGTTGCGTAACAGAAACTGCGCACACGCGGAATTTAAGGCCTACGGTTTGTGACATGTCAAAAACCGCACCTTCTTCCCGACTACCACGTTGGATGACAAGCTTCGGGCCGCAGATCATCGCGGCCCTGATTGTCGGCCTGCTGCTCGGCCTGGCCGCCAAGTACACCGGCAGCACCGCCGAACAGCCCAACGGTCTGGGTGAAGCCCTGCAGATCATTGGCTCAAGCTATGTGGCCCTGCTGCGCACGGCGGTCATCCCGCTGATCTTCTTCGCAGTGGTCGCCTCGATCGCAAACCTCTCCAAGGTCACCAACGCAGCCCGCCTGGCCTGGCAGACCCTGCTGTGGTTCGGCATCACCGCGTTGATCTCCGTGACCATCGGCATGGCCCTGGGCCTGGTCTTCCAGCCGGGCGCCAATACCGGACAGGGAACCCCGGAAGAGTACACCGGCAAGACCGGCGATTGGCTCGGCTTCCTGACCGGCCTGGTCCCGTCGAACTTCCTGGGCCTGGGCGCCAGCACCCGCATGGACGACGGCGTCGCCAGCACCTCGGTCAGCTTCAATGTGCTGCAGATCCTGGTCATCGCCATCGCGGTGGGCGTAGCCGCGCTGAAGGTCGGCAAGGCCGCGGAACCGTTCCTGAACTTCTCCGCATCGATCTTGGCCATCATCCAGAAGGTGCTGTGGTGGATCATCCGCATCGCGCCGATCGGCACCGTGGGCCTGATCGGCAACGCGGTAGCCACCTATGGCTGGGACACCATCGGCGCGCTGGGCAAATTCACCCTGGCCATCTACGTAGGCCTGGCCCTGGTGCTCTTCGCGCTCTACCCGGTCCTGGTCCGCCTGCACGGCCTGTCCATCAAGCAGTACTTCTCCGGCGTCTGGCCGGCAGTCCAGCTGGGATTCGTCTCCCGTTCCTCGATCGGCACCCTGCCGCTGACCCAGCGCGTCACCGAGCGGAACCTCGGCGTTCCCTCGGGCTACGCTTCCTTCGCGGTGCCGCTGGGCGCCACGACCAAGATGGACGGCTGCGCCGCGATCTACCCGGCGATCTCCGCGATCTTCGTGGCCCAGTTCTTCCAGATCGACCTGACGCTGACCGACTACCTGCTGATCGCTCTGGTTTCGGTCCTGGGTTCGGCGGCAACCGCCGGCACCACCGGGGCCATCGTGATGCTGACCCTGACGTTGTCCACCCTGGGACTGCCATTGGCCGGCGTAGGCCTGCTGTTGGCAGTGGACCCGATCGTGGACATGGGCCGCACCGCGGTCAACGTCGCCGGCCAGGCGCTGGTCCCGACCATCGTCGCCAAGCGCGAAGGCATCCTGGATCTGGACCTCTACAACGCGCCGCGCAACGGGAATCCGTTCGCCGAGGACAACCTGTCCGAGGAACTGGAGCCAGCCAAGGCCTAGCTCCCGAATATTCGCCGTCGTTTGACCACCAAACCCTTCGGGGTTTGGTGGTCACTTCGGTTAAGCCCCCCCCAAAGCTCTTGCCGGGAAATGGCAAAGCGATGTCAAGGCAATAAAAGTATCCAAATTGTTACAGGTCACACACGAAATCGACTATAAGATTCAGCTTGTGACGACCATCGAACAGAGCGAAGATCCGGTAGCTCCCGCGCATTCCCAGGCAAGCTTCCGAACCCGGCTGCAGAATTTTGGACGGCCCCCACGTGTCATGGGATTGGACCTGGCTCGCGGCTTGGCAATTCTGGGAATGGTCGTCGCACACCTTGATATGCCCGAAGAAGTCGACTTATTCGCACCGGGCACCTGGGGCGCGTTGGCCAACGGCCGGTCTTCTCTCCTTTTCGCCCTGCTGGCAGGCATCTCCATCAGCCTCATGACAGGAGGCAGGTCGCGCCCCTCGGCTGCTGAGCTCCCCCAGATCAGGCTTGCCATGTTGGGCCGAGGCGCCTTCATCTTTGCCATTGGCCTGGTCCTAGAATTGCTGAACATTCCCATCGCGGTGATCTTGACGATCTACGGAGTGCTTTACGTAGCGGCAATACCCTTTCTACGTTGGAGCGCAGGCAAACTATTGGTGTTGTCGGTTATTTGCGCTGTGCTGGGCCCCGCCACACTAGCAGTGCTGAAGACCGTCCTCTTGGAACCCTCCGCCCCCGGAGTCATGCTGACATTCTTCGGCATCTACTCGGCCGCCGCCTGGCTGGCGCTGATCTTTGCGGGGATGGCCATTGGACAATTCCGACTTGCCTCAGCAGCCACGGCCGGCAAGCTCCTGGCCGCGGGAATGGTGCTGGCATTCATCGGCTATGGTGCAGCCCTCATCCCCGCGCCGGGATCCGTCACGCCATTCTTGGAAGAAAGCTTTGACGGTGAGGACCTGATCGGTGATTCCAGCATGCCAATGCCCGAGTATGTGCCGGCAGAGAAACTCGATCTGGGCGGGATGTACTGTGAAGGCGAGCCCGGTTCCTACGTGAGCTGCGTGCCGCCGGAGGAGGTCCCCGAGCGGCAAAGCGTGGATGAGCCGGGGCTTTCTTCAGGCCAATGGCCCGATAGCTCCTCCTACGATGCTTCGTATTTCTCCGGCATGGGCTGGACAGGGCTTGCGCAGACAATCAGCCCCGAAGAAATCGGGGCCTCCGCATGGCTGGCATTTTTCAGCGCAGAACCGCACTCCGGCGCCACTGCGGAAATTATCGGCTCGGGCGGGTTCGCCCTCATCGTTCTCGGCCTGTGTCTTCTGGTTGCTGCGCCGCTGCGCTGGATAGCTCTGCCCGTGGCCGCCATGGGCTCGATGCCGCTGACCGCCTACTGCGCCCATCTGGTCAGCTATTTTATTGCTGCCGGGCCCGGAGGCATGCTCATGTCGGATACGGCCTTGCCCCTCACCGTGATGGCGCTGTTGATCGGAAGCACCCTCTGGGCCATTTTTCTGGGACGCGGTCCGCTGGAGCGGCTGGCCGGCTTGTCAGCGCGTGCAATGGCTGGAGCCTCCAATCCAGTTCAGACCGGCAACCGCACCACGGAATAGCCGAAACCATCAGTGCCGCACTGCGCGGTGCACTCATTTTTGTTTTGCACAGAGTGCAACTTTGCACGTAGTGTAAGTATGTGACTTCCCTCAGCGTCGGCAATCGCCGCGAAAAAAACAAGCAAGCCACCCTGCAGGCGATCGTCGCCGCCGCATCGGGGCTTCTGCACGAAGGGCATGGCGCCGGCATCACCGCCACCCAGATCGCGGAGGCCGCCGGAATTTCCCGGCGCACGCTGTTCAATTATTTCCCCACGGTTGACGCCATCATGTCGTACCCGCTGCATGCGGTGCTGGAAACCATGGTCGAGTCAATCAACGAGCTGACCGATACCCTGCCGTTGATCGAGGCCATCGTGCTGGCGCTGAAATCCGACGAGGTCGCCAAGCTGCTGGGCCAGGTCGCCCTGTTCGGCGCCTACCTCAAAGCGGATTCCCCTACCGGCTGCTATCCGACCAATATGGACGAATGGCAGATCGCCACCACCGATGTCATCGAGCGGGTGGCCCGCCGCTATCCGCAGGCGGACAGCTTCTCCATCCGAGTCTTCACCCACGCGATCCTGGGTGCGGGTCAGGCAGCCTTCGACGAATGGATCGAACGGCTTCCCAATCCCAACGGATCGCCCATGGAACTGTCGGATCAGCAGATTGCCGAGTTCCACCACCTGATCACCCAGGCGATGAAGACCCTCGATGAGGGGTTCGCCGCCCTGCCCACCACCGCCGCGCTACCACTCCAGGAAGACTAATCCCATGGCTTCAATGCTTTACCGCCTCGCACGGTGGGCTCATCGGCACCACTACCGCGTCATCGCGATGTGGCTGGCCGCATTCATCTTCATCGGCGTCTCCGCCAGCCTCTTCATGGGGCAGCTGTCCAATACCTTCACCATCCCGGGCACCGAAACCCAGCGCACGCTGGACCGGATGAAGGACGAGCTTCCGGATCTTGCCGGCGGCTCCGGTTCCATCGTGTTCCGTGAAAGCTCGGGCAAACCGCTGAACGAAGCGCAGAAGCAGTCGATTGCCGACTCCTTGGAACAGCTGGGCCTGCACCCGCAGGTCGTGGATGCCACGAGCCCGTTCAAGCTGCAGAAGCAGCTCGATGACGCGCAGCCGGAACTGGACAAGGCGCAGCAGAAGCTGGTCGACGGCCAGAAGAAGCTGGATGACGGCAAGCAGCAGATCGCCGATGGCAAGCAGCAGCTGGAAGATGCCAAGCAGGGCATCACCGATGGCTGGGCCGAGTACAACAAGGGCCAGGAGCAGATCGCTGCGGGGCAGCCTCAGATTGATGCCGCAGCGGCGCAGCTTGCCAACGGACGCGCCGAATTGCAGCAGGCCGAAGCGCAGCTGACCAGCGGCCAGGCCCAGCTGGATGCCGGGCAGAAGAAGTACGACGCCGGTCTCAAGGAATACAACGCCGGCCGCGCGCAGTACGACAAGGGTCTGGAGCAGTTCCAGGCAGGCGAAAAGAAACTCGACGCGGCGCAGGCCAAGATCGACTCCGGTGAGAAGGACTACGCCGCAGGGATGGAAGCCATCCTGCAGGGCCAGCCTCGCGACAAGGTCGAAGCGCAGCTTGCGGCCGGCAAGACACAGGCCACCGCCGGGCTGAAGCAGGCCGAACAAGGCCTGGCGGCTGCAGAAGCCGGGATCAAGCAGGCAGACGCTGCCATAGCAGGGCTAAGCACCCAGATCGCCCAGACTCAGAAGCTGCTGGACCAGGCGAAGGCAGAGAACAATGAAGCCGATATCGCCAAGTACACCGGCATGTTGGAGCAGCTCACCGCCGGACGGGAGGAAGCGGAAGTCAAGAAGGCAGAAGCCGTTGCCGGACGCGACCAAGCCAAGGAAGGCATCGCCCAAGCCCAAGGGTCCCTTGACCAGGTCAATGCCGCTCAGGGCGGGCTGGCCAAGCTGGACGCCGCCCGCAAGCAGCTGGACTCCGGCGCCGCCGAGCTGAAAACCGGCCAGGCCGAATTGGACAAGAACCGCGGCAAGCTGGTGTCCGCCAAGACCGAACTGACCGGTGCGAAGTCCCAGCTGGACGCCGCCAAGTCGGAGCTTGCCACCAACCGCGCCAAGCTGAATAGCGGATGGGCCGAGCTGCGTGCCGGCCAATCGAAGCTGAACGCCGGCCAGGCCGAATTCGACCAGAAAAAGGCGGAGTTCGAGGCAGGCAAGGCGGAATTGGCCGCAGCTAAAACCAAGCTTGAAGACGGCGAAGCGACCATCAAGGAAAAAACCGCCGAGCTGGAGCAGGCGGAAAAGGACATTGCCACCGCTGGGAAGGACCTGGAATCGGGGCGGGCCGAACTCGAGTTCGCTTCCCGCCAGGTCAACTCCAGCAACGGCATGCGCTTCGTTTCCGAAGACGGCAGCACCGCCGTCGCGCAGGTGACCTTCAAGGTTCAGACCGATGCGCTGACCGCCTCCGAGCGCGACATGATCACCGCCATCGCCGCCGGTCCGCAGGCCAATGGCGTCGAGGTGCTGTTCTCCAAGGAGATCATCCAGGATATCTCCTCGATCTTCGGAGCAGCAGAAATCATCGGCGTGGTGATTGCGGCAATCGTGCTGCTGGTCATGCTCGGCACCCTGGTCGCCGCGGGGCTTCCGCTGCTGCTGGCCATCCTCGGCGTCGGCGCCGGCGTCGGCACCACTCTGGCGTTCTCCTCGCTGATCGACATGGCCTCGATTACCCCCGCGCTGGCTCTGATGCTGGGTCTTGCGGTGGGTATCGACTACGCACTGTTCATCATCCACCGGCACCGGTCCCAGCTGCTGGGCGGCATGGAGGTGGGCGAATCCATCGCCCGCGCTGTGGGCACCAGCGGCAACGCCGTGGTCTTCGCCGGCCTGACCGTGATCATTGCGCTGGCCGCGCTGACCGTTCCGGGCCTGCCGTTCCTGAGCGTGCTGGGCCTCTCGGCGGCGTTCACCGTGCTCTGCTCGGTGCTGCTGAACATCACCCTGCTGCCCGCGCTGCTGTCGCTGGCCGGAAACCGCCTGGTCTCCAAGCGGGCCCGCGCCAAGGCCGCCGCCGAGGCGGAGAACCCAACCATCAAGGAACCGTTCTCCTCACGCTGGGTGCGCGTGGTGACCAAGGTGGCCATCCCGGCCGTCCTGCTGGTGGTCGTGGTACTCGGCGCCATCGCCCTGCCCTCCGCCCAGATGCGCACGGCATTGCCTGACGGCAGCGCCGAGCCGGCCGACTCGCAGGCATTCCAGGCCTTCGAGCAGACCAGCGACAAGTTCGGCGCCGGCTACAACGGACCGCTGCTGGTCCTTGCGGATCTCCCGGAAGGACTGTCGCAGCGCGACGCGGACACCATGTCCCTGGACGTCGCGGACATGCTGCGCGACTACGACGGCGTGGTGGCGGCCATTCCGGTCACCATGACCGAGGACCGTACGCTGTCGGCAATCCAGGTCATCCCGACCGACGGCCCCTCCTCAGAAGCCACCGAGGCCTTGGTGCACCAGCTGCGCGCTGACTATCCGAAGTTCCATGACGCCACCGGCGCCACGATCTCGCTGACCGGCCAAGTGGCCGCCCAGATCGACGTGTCGGAGAAGGTCACCGAGGCGCTGGTTCCGTACCTCTCGATCGTGGTGGGGCTGTCGCTGATCCTGCTGCTGCTGGTCTTCCGTTCAGTGGTCGTGCCGGTGCTGGCCACCGGCGGGTTCCTGCTGTCCCTGGCGGCGGCCTTCGGCGCCAGCGTCATGGTCTACCAGTTCGGCTGGATGGGCAGCGTCTTCGACGTGAACGTGCCCGGCCCGCTGCTCAGCTTCCTGCCGATCCTGCTGACCGGCATCCTGTTCGGTCTGGCCATGGACTACCAGGTCTTCCTGGTCTCGGCGATGCGCGAGCGCTTTGCCCATGGCGAGCCAGCCCGCGACGCGGTCCGCTCCGGCTTCTCCATGGCAGCGCCGGTGGTCACGGCCGCCGCGCTGATCATGATCTCGGTATTCGCCGGCTTCGTGTTCTCGCATCTGACCATGATCCGTCCGCTGGGCTTCGCCCTGGCGGTGGGTGTGCTCTTCGATGCCTTCGTGGTGCGCATGACGCTGATCCCGGCGCTCATGCACCTGCTGGGCGACAAGGCGTGGTACCTTCCGAAGTGGCTTGACAAGATCCTTCCGGATGTCGATGTGGAAGGCTCCAAGCTGAACGCCATGCTTGAGGCGGAAGACAACGAGAACCCGCATGGCGGCTCCTCCAGCGCCAAGGAGGATGTCACCGTATGAGTGAAGTTGTAGAAGCTCCGGCGCGCTTGCTACTCGCCTCCGCCTCGTGGGGCCGCAAGAAGGTGCTCACCGATGCGGGCCTGGCGTTCACTACCCGGGTTTCGGCAGTCGACGAGGATGCCGTGCTCCAGGCCTCCGTTGCTGAGCTGGGTCCGCGCACTCCGGCGCAGACGGCATTGCTGCTGGCCAGGGCCAAGGCGGAGGACGTCGCCGCAGATGACCACGAGGCAGGCACCTTGGTGCTCGGCTGCGATTCGGTCTTCGAACTGGACGGCGTGGCCTACGGCAAACCGCACACCCCCGAGGTGGCGCGCGAGCGCTGGCAGCAGCTGAGCGGTTCGACCGGCGTTTTGCACTCTGGCCACTGGCTCGTCGACACTGCCGCCCCGGGCATGGCCCAGGGCCAGATCTCTTCCACCGTGGTGCATTTTTCCAAGGTCAGCGAAGCGGAGATCGAGGCCTACGTAGCCAGCGGGGAGCCACTGCCCTGCGCCGGGGCCTTCACCATTGACGGCCTGGCGGCGTCCTTCATCGAGTCCATCGAAGGAAATTTCCAGAATGTCGTGGGGCTGGATGTTTCCACGCTTCGCACCCTGCTGGGCAACGCCGGGGTTCAAATCATTGACCTCTGGAAGTAGCAACCAGCGAGTTGGTTAAGCAGCGGTGCCTGCCACGAATTCTTCGTGGCAGGCACCGCTGCTTAACTCATTAATGAGCCTTTGACATAGATGTTTTGGTGGATTTGCTGCCATTCCTCGGACTCATAATGACGGATCTCGGCGTCGCTGCGCAGCAATGCCGTCTTCCATTCGGGAGTTGAAATCTCGACAATAAAATCCGCCTCGCCCAGCCCGCCGCGTCCACCCATCGCGCCTTCACCGGGACTTTCATGGCTGAACGTGAACAAGCAGGCCATTTTTTGGTCCTCGCTGGTGGCGGCGTAGTAGTCCAGGCCATTGTGGGTGGCCAACAGCCGGGAGGATTCAAGGGGCATTCCGTTGTCGGAAGGAACCGCCGGGTCGCCGGGCCATCGGTCCCCGGCCTTCGCCGGCTTGTCAATCGCCAGGATGCCGGAACCGCTTGCGCAGCCGGAAGAGCAATGCGACACCCATGCCCAGCGGCAGCGCCGGGCCGAGAAAACGTATTCTCACCAGGCACACTCCTCAAGCCATCTTGGCCAGAGCCTATCGGAGAAGATGAATGAACAGTTCGGTTGAACGACAACGATTCAGAGTCATTGCTTCGCTGGCGTCGAGTAGATGGACCACTCGCCGAATATTCTCCGACTTCAGGCTTCCGGCTGACGTTGGCTGGCTGCGGCCGGTGTGAGTAGTCCCGCTATCTGCGCGCGGCGGCCAGTGCCGTCATTGCGCCGACCCGCCGCCTCGACTAGATAGCATTGCTGTAGGAATCCTATTCCCTTCAGAAAGTACCCAAACCTTGAACGTCCAACGACGATTCACCTTGCCGGCGGTAGCCACCGCTGCGGCTCTGGTGCTGACCAGCTGCGGCAGCGACTCCGGTTTCGAATCCGCTTCCACCTCCGACACCGGTTTTGAATCCACGTCCACCGCGCCCGAAGACACGGTGTACTGCGTGGATGAAGACAATGTCATTGTCGACGAGACCCAGTGCGACGACGCCCAGCAGACCTCCGCGCAGCACCACGGTCCCGGAATCGGCACGGCGCTGATGTTCTTCATGATCGGCCGTTACGCCGGCGGCCTGCGTCCGGGAACCAAGCTCGATCCGGCGCAGTCCACCCAGCGCTTCCGTTCCGACGACGCGGCCGCCCGCAGCAAGGCAGGACTGTCCGGCACGGTGCGCAACGGCTACTCGGCATCTACCGGAAAGCCTGCCGGTTTCGGCTCGACTTCCAAAAAGAACAGCGGCACCGGCCACTCGGGCGGCTTCGGCGGCGGGACTTCGGGAGGCTAAGCACGATGCAGCGCAAAATGACTACCGCCCGCCCGGACTACCTGGCCAAGGTCAATGCCGCAGGATTGGTCTACACCCATGAGGATCGGGTGAGCACCTCTCCCGAGCTCTACCGCTATTGGCGCGACGACGCCTACTACGAGCTGTCGCCCAAGGAAATCGAGGTGCTGCACCGCGCCTCCGCTTCGGTTTTCGCGATGCTGGAGGAGGCCGGGGACTATCTGCTCTCCCCCGCAGGAGCTGCCGACCTGGCACGCTTCGGAATTCCCGCCCGAGCCATGCGCGCGATCGCCGAAAGCTGGAACGAAGAGCCTGCCTGCGGTTCGGTATACGGACGTTTCGACTTCCGCTTCGGCGGGCTGAACCATCCGGAAGCGGACCAGCGCATCCCGAAGCTCTACGAATTCAACGCCGACACCCCGACCTCGCTGGTCGAGTCCCTCGTGCAGTGGGAATGGTTTGAGGACAACCGCAGCCTGGGGGCCACCCAGTGGACCAACATGTACGAGGACCTCGTGGTCGCCTGGCAGCGCAATCTGGCGCTGATTACGCGCAAGATCGGCGCCATGCCCACGGTCTACTTCGCCTGCAGCGCAGAAGACGCCTCCCACGAGGATGAAATGAATACGCTGGTGCTGCGCGACACCTGCGCCGCGGCCGGCTACCGCACCGAAACCATCTACATCGAAAACCTGTGGGTCGACGGCGACGGACGCTACCGCGCAGGGGAAGACGGGCCGCTGATCCAGGTCATCTTCAAGCTCTACCCATGGGAGCACATGGTCCACAGCGAGCACGCCGACGACCTGTTCAACGACATGCTTGATTCCGGATTCAACGGGGCCTCATATCAGGGCGGCACCATCTGGATCGAACCGCCCTACAAGATGCTGTGGAGCACCAAGGCCATCCTGCCGGTGTTGTGGAAGCTCTTCGGCAACGACCCGGACCGCTCGCAGTATCTGCTGCCTGCGTGGTTCGAGGGCCAGCAGCCGGCCTATCTGGAACGCCTGGGCTATGTGCGCAAACCGCTGCTCAGCCGCGAAGGCGCGGACATCACCCTGCACCGCCCCAACGGGGAACTCATCATGGGCGAAGTCCAGGGCTACGGCGAGGAAGGCTTCATTCTCCAGGAGCTCGCCCTGCCGCCAGTCTTCCACCGCGAAGACGAGGGCAAGGACGTCAGCACAGTGTTGGGCGTGTGGATGATCGACGGCGAGCCCTCGGGACTCGCGATCCGCGAAAGCCACGGGCCCATCACCGACAACTTCGCGAATTTCATTCCGCACGTCGTCTCGCGCTAGGAGTTTCGTTGCGCGGGTGCGGGCTTCATCCGCGCAACGTAAAAAGTCTCGACCGCAGTTCATGGACGTGCAACGATGATTGCAACATGATTGGCCGCAGCTGCAGGCGACGGCAGGAACAGGTGCTGCAGAGCTGGTAGAGCACCTCTCCCTCAGAGGTCCAATGCCGGGATTCAACTTCCCAGCTGTGCTTGTCGCTGTGGTTCAGGGTTTCAGGCTCTTCGGCCCTGGCTATGTAGGTCATGAGATCAGCATGGTGTAATGACCTTATGCAACTCAACCCTTACGGCGAATACGCCGTCCTGCTCGCGTCTTCCCTAGCCAACGCTTGGCCCTTGGACCGTGACGGCATTGAAGAGCGTACCCGTGAGGTAGGCATGACCATACCCTTCCCCAGCTTGCCCGACGACCACGCCAAAGTACGCTTGGTGATTGATGATTGGCTTGAGGTGGTCGACGCCCCCTCGGACCGGGAACGGGCGCAACTGCTCAATCTCCAGCTGGCCTCGGCAGCAACCCATCCGCGCCTGGTCGACCATGACAACGAGGGCTGGCATCTGCACTACCGCGACGACGGCCAAAGCATGCCACAAGTTCTCCGCTCGGTCATCTGCACCGGTACCGCGTTGCACCTGACCACCCGCGGTATGCACCGGCTGCACCGCTGTGAAGCCTCCCCGTGCGCCAACGTCGTGGTGGACGTGACGCGTAATGGGCGCCAGCGATACTGCTGTGTCCGCTGCGCGAATCGTGCGGCCGTGCGGCGCCACCGGGCACGTGCCTGAGCCCGCCTCGGAGGGAACAAGCAGGGACCTGTTGCCGGCGCTTATGGGCTAGTGCCAGCGGAATTCATCTCGTCGAACCGTTTGCGACTTCCGGACCCTCGACCCGTGCGCCACGGATGCGCCGGAGCCGGCCGCAACAGGCTTTCATCATCGGGAGGCCCATTTTGTAGGAATCCTCCAAAGTTTCTGGCCAAACACCCCGGTTTGAGCGGTTAACTACATATAGTTCCCACAAAAACGATAGGCTCCTAGGTGAGAAACCCCCAATTTTTGAAGACAAGGTTCATGATGAATCCATTGACGAAGGTACTGATCGCCAACCGCGGCGAAATTGCAGTGCGCATTATCCGTGCCGCCCGCGATGAAGGAATCGAATCGGTTGCCGTCTATGCAGACTCCGACCGCGATGCCCTGCACGTGCGCCTGGCCGACGAGGCCTACGCGCTGGGCGGCACCACCGCAGCCGAATCGTACCTTCGCATTGAGAAGATCCTGGACGCCGCAGAACGCTCCGGTGCAGACGCCATCCACCCGGGCTACGGCTTCCTCTCGGAGAATGCCGAGTTCGCCCAGGCCGTCATCGACGCCGGTCTAACGTGGATCGGCCCATCCCCAGAAGCCATCGACAAGTTGGGCGACAAGGTCAAGGCCCGCCATATCGCGGAGAAGGTCGGTGCCCCGCTGGTGCCCGGCACCAAGGACCCTGTCGAATCCGCCGAGGAAGTCTACGCGTTCGCCGACGAATACGGTTTGCCGCTGGCCATCAAGGCCGCCTACGGCGGCGGCGGACGCGGCATCAAGGTAGTGCGCAACCGCGAGGAAATCGGCGAGCTGTACGACTCCGCCGTCCGCGAAGCCGTTGCAGCCTTCGGCCGCGGCGAATGCTTCATCGAGCGCTTCCTGGACGCCCCGCGCCATGTGGAGACCCAGTGCCTGGCCGACGTGCACGGCAACGTCGTGGTGGTGTCCACCCGCGACTGCTCGCTGCAGCGCCGCAACCAGAAGCTCGTGGAAGAGGCTCCGGCCCCGTACCTGAGCGAAGATCAGGTCACCCGGTTGTACGAATCCTCCAAGGCCATCCTGCGCGAGGCCAACTACTCCGGCGCCGGAACCTGCGAGTTCCTCGTGGGCCAGGACGGTGTCATCTCCTTCCTCGAGGTCAACACCCGCCTGCAGGTTGAGCACCCGGTCTCCGAAGAGGTCGCCGGCATGGACCTGGTGCGCGAGCAGTTCCGCATCGCCCGCGGCGAAGAGCTGGGCTATGGCGACCCCGAGCTGCGCGGCCACTCCTTCGAGTTCCGCATCAACGGCGAAGACGCCGGCCGCGGCTTCATGCCGACCCCGGGCACCATCACCAAGATGAACCTGCCATCCGGTCCGGGCGTCCGCGTCGACTCGGGCATCGAGCAGGGCGAGAGCGTCTCGGGCAACTTCGACTCGATGATCTCCAAGCTGATCGTCACCGGGCCGACCCGTGAGATCGCCGCCGCCCGTGCCCGCCGCGCGCTGGAGGAATTCCAGATCGAGGGCATGGCCACCGTGCTGCCGTTCCACCGCGCCGTGATGAGCGACCAGGCATTCGTTCCGGCCGAGGGACCGTTCCGGGTGCACACCCGCTGGATCGAGACCGAATTCGACACCTTCATCGCTCCGCACCCGTTCCCTGCCGAACAGGCCGAGGAGCAGGATGCCGAGCGCACCTCCGTCACCGTCGAGGTGGGCGGCAAGCGCCTGGAGGTGACCCTTCCGGCGTCGCTGGGCTCGGTGTCCTCCAACGGCGCGGAGAAGAGCACCGCAGCCAAGAAGAAGCGCAAGCCGGGCCGCAAGGCCGCCGGCGCCGCCGGGGCCAACAGCGCCGAGCTGCGCTCCCCGATGCAGGGCACCATCGTGAAGGTTGCCGTGGAGAACGGCGCCGAGGTCTCCGAGGGCGACCTGATTGTGGTGCTGGAAGCCATGAAGATGGAACAGCCGATCACCGCGCACCGCGACGGCATCATTGCAGGCTTGGAAGTCACCCCGGGCGAGACGCTGTCCTCGGGCGCCGTGATCGCTTCGATCAACGACGAGAAGTAGGCGTTCGACGCAACGTCGGGGCTTGGTTCGCGCAGCACGCGAACCAAGCCCTCCGGCATTCGATTCCCTCCAACGCGGTGTTCCGGTCGAATACTGCCCGGGCAGTCACGTATTCCCTGTTGGCCAGAACTCTCATATCCGGTGACGGCCTAATAGGTCATTGCCCAAGGCGGTCACGGCAGCCAGATATTTGGTCCTGTCGAAAATCAACGGCCGCACTGCCAGAAGCGCATCATCTTCTTCGGGCAAGCCCTGCTCTGTTTCCCCTTCTTCAGGTTCGCTGTCAAAGCAGAAATTGCTCCATATGACATGCTCCCCCGAAGTTTGTATGTTGACGCTGACACCCCCGCAGCCTTCATCAAAACATACCGGGCAAAAATATATCCAGACCCGATGCGGGTAGAACTCTCCTGGAGCGTCGCCGCTAAATCGCTGTAATTGCGCCTCAAGAGCGTGCCGACTCAAACTCCGTCGCAGCAGGGGAATGAAGGGGAATCGCTCTCCCTGAGCCTCCGACAAAATGTCCCGGAGGAAACGCCCATCGACTCGGACATCGAATCCTCCTGTGTCATCCGGGTATAGAGCGAATTCGTTCATTTCCCCCAACTCTCGCTTGCCCCGGCCCTGCAATCCGTTGTGCCGTGAATGCGCTGGTTGTTCAAGCTTCCGCCTGACTCTTGCACTACTGCTTGGCCAGCCAATCACTGTAGGTTTCGATCCCGAGCCTTGCCTCCGGCCCGGGCAGGATCCCTCCTTCGCGCATGGCCTTGCCCATTGCTCCGGGCAACGGCACCTCGACAATCCTCGGAGACTGGTTCTGCTTGGCCAGGTATTGGGCGAAGAGCTGGGGCATCCATTCTTCCCTGGGGCCAGCCAGCTCCTGCACGATTCCCGCTGCCGGTTGCACCGCCAACTCGACCAAGGCCTGAGCCACCTCGCTGCCGGCAATCGGCTGCAGACGCATCTTGGGAGCCACCTGCACCGGTCCTGCAGAGAGCCGATTGATGTTTTGCCCGACAAATTCATGGAACTGCGTGGTGCGCAGCAGCGTATAGCCGCCGGGCAGGACACGCAGCATCCGTTCCTGAGCCGCCTTGCCCGCATAGTATCCGGCATCGATCTGCGCCGCGCCGACAATGGACAAGGCCACGTGGTTTTGCACTCCGGACTCACGTCCGGCGATCAAGAGGTTGGCCGTGGACTGCGTGAAATAGCGCATGGACGCCGAAGCGCTGGTCGTCGACGACCCGGATACGTCAATCACCACTTCGCAACCAACCAGCCAACGGCGCACTGAATGCTCATTGGTGAGGTCGCACCCTGCCGAACGAGACAGCACGATGGGTTCATGTCCTGCGGCGCCGACTTTCTCGACAACCTGCTTCCCGATAACTCCGGTCCCTCCGGCCACTGCGATTTTCATGCTGGCTCCTCACACCTTGATATTAAGCTCGTGAGTGCCATGCTTCCATGCGTGGAAGCCCTTTGTAAGAGATGCAGCGCTGAAGATTCGACACCTCTGACGAATCCCAGCCATCTAGCTGGACGCGCCGAAAGCCGGTCGTCTGCATTCCTCTAGCGACAGTCACCTCTCCGCCAACAATCTTTCCCACCTCATGATGATGCACGGCAAATGCGCGTCTCGGACACACCGCTCAACGAGAAAAGCCCGTACCAACCTCGAAAGGTTGATACGGGCTATTCGTGCGTCATCTGCGCATCACGCCGGAGTAAGTTACTCGACGAACTCTTCCATGTCCACATCCGAGGTATCGCGGGTCATGAACAGTGCGACCAGGGTCAGGACTGCACCGATGGCCAGGTAGATGCCCACGCCCACGGTGTTGCCGCCACCGGCATTCCACAGTGCGATGGCCACAAACGAGGCCGGGGCAGCACCGATCACGGAGGACATGTTGTAGGCGATGGCCGAGCCGGTGTAGCGCACGTTCGACGGGAACAGCTCAGGCAGGTATGCGGCCATCGGGCCGAAGGTGAGGCCCATCAGGGTGAAGCCGACGATCAGGCCCACCATGGCGGCGGCCTGGCCCGGACCGAAGAACAGCGTCCAGCCGGCGCCGAAGATCAGGATCGCCACGGTGACCCAAATCAGGAACTTGCGACGGCCGAACTTCTCAGCCAGCGGGCCGGAGGCCACGGTGAAGATACCGAAGAACACCACGCCGATGATCAGCATCGTCAAGAAGACCGGGCGGTCGATGCCCAGGCCCGGGACGAACCCGGCGGCGTCGAAGACCTTGCCCTTGGCCTCGGCCGCGGCGCGGGCCGCTTCCTCGGTGGCAGGAGCGGTGCCGTAGGTCAGGGTGAAGGAAGTCATCAGGTAGAACAGCACGTAGGTGGCCACCATGATGAAGGTACCGGCAACAACCGGGCGCCAGTGGTGCTTCATGGTTGCCTTGAATGGCGATTTGAGGACCTTGTCCTGCGAAATCACCTTCTGGAAGGACAGCGATTCAACCAGCTTCAGGCGGACCCACAGTCCGATGACGACCATGACAGCCGAGAAGAAGAACGGAATGCGCCAGCCCCAGGCCATGAACTGCTCGGGAGTCAGCGAGGTCTGCAGGAGCACGAACAGCAAGTTGGCGATGATGAAGCCGACCGGGGCTCCCAGCTGCGGGAAGGTTCCGTAGATCGCGCGCTTGTTCTTCGGGGCGTTCTCGGTGGCCAACAATGCGGCACCCGACCATTCGCCGCCCAATGCCAGGCCCTGGGCGAAGCGCAACAACACCAGCGCCGTCGGCGCCAGCACGGTCCACATGCCCTGCGCCGGAGGCAGGAAACCGATCAGGAATGTCGAAATGCCCATCAGCAGCAGCGAAGCAACCAGCGTGCCCTTGCGGCCGAGCTTGTCGCCGTAGTGGCCGAAGACTACCGAACCCAGCGGGCGGGCAATGAAAGCCACGCCGAAGATGGCGAACGAGGAGAGGATCGCGTTGATCGTCGTTGCGTTCGGGAAGAACAGGGCCGGGAAAACCAGCACAGATGCAGTGGCATACGCATAAAAGTCGAAGAACTCCACCGTGGTGCCGATCATGCTGGCAAACAGCACCCGGCCACGGGTATTCTCCTTTGGCGCTACCGCGGTATTAGCCTTCGACATGGAGGCTTCTCCTTAGTGATGAGCGATAATCGAATGTAACAATCCTAAGCCCGCGTGCTCAGCATACGGATATTGGCGTCCACTATTTGGACATTTGATTCGAATACGTCAATCACTCACCGGTGATTCAAGCTCCGACCTGCACAAATTCATAGACCCTTGAATACGGGATGACTAGTACCATCTCTTCAAACTCCACTATCAGAGCAATCGCGTTCTGTGAAGATCCAGAGAACAAATCTGCTTTAGTCGATGTCACAAATGGGAAAGGCCGCCACCCTTTCCGAAGTTCGGAAAGAGCGGCGGCCCAGCGGCTATTGCGACTAGCTGTGCCGGTGCAGGCGGCGCGCTGCCTCGGCCAACGAACCGGACAGCGACGGGTAGACCGTGAAGGTCTCCGCCACGTCATCCACATGCAACGAATTCTGCACGGCCAAGGCCAGCGAGAAGATCAGTTCGCTGGCGCGCGGCGCCACGACAACGCCGCCGATCACGGTTCCCGAACCCTTGCGGGAGACGATCTTCACGAAACCCTGGTCCACATTCATCATCTTGGCGCGGGCGTTGGTGTTCAGGTCGACCTTGATGATATTGGCCTGGTACTTGCCTTCAGCCACGGCCCGCTGGGTCACACCGACAGTTGCGATCTCAGGGGAGGTGAAGATGTTCGAGGCCACCAGGTCCAGGTTCAGCGGCTTTACCGAATCGCCCAGCAGGTGGGCGACGGCAATACGCCCCTGCATTGCGGAGACGGAGGCCAGCGCGAATACGCCGGTGCAGTCGCCGGCGGCGTAGATGTTGGTCGCGGTGGTGCGGGAGACGCCGTCAACCTGGATGTGCCCGGACTTGGTCAGCTGCACGCCGGCCTCTTCCAAGCCCAAGCCCTCGGTGTTCGGAATGGAACCCACGGCAACCAGGCAGTGGCTGCCTTCCAGCACGCGGCCGTCGGCCAGGGTCACGAAGACCTTGTCCCCCTTGCGCTCCACGCCTTCGGCGCGGGCCTGCGCCACGACATTCACGCCGTTGGACTTGAAGACATCCTCCAGCACGCCGGCCGCATCGGCATCCTCGCCAGGAAGCACGCGGTCGCGCGAGGAGACCAAGGTCACCTTGGCGCCCAGCAAGTTGTAGGCGGAAGCGAACTCGGCACCGGTCACACCGGAGCCGATCACGATCAGGTGCTCAGGCACCTCGTTCATGTTGTAGATCTGGGTCCAGTTGAAGATGCGCTCCCCATCCGGCTTGGCAGTGGGAAGTTCGCGCGGATGCGCACCAACCGCCAACAGGATTGCGTCGGCCTCAACGGTCTGCTCGGACCCGTCGGGGCGCGATACATGGACGGTGCGGTTGTCCACCAAGCGGCCTTCGCCAATGATGATGCGCACGCCGGCACGTTCCAAGGTGGTGCGGATATCGCCGGACTGCTCCTTGGCAAGGTCCAGCAAACGGTGGTTGACCACCGAAAAGTCGGTTACTGCCGAATCCAGTCCATCCACGTGGACACCGAAGGTCTCGGCGTGCTTCACGCGGCGCACCGCATCCGCGGTGGCGATCAAGGTCTTCGACGGCACAACGTCGGTCAGCACGGCTGAACCACCCATGCCCGCACGTTCCACCACGGTGACGTTGGCTCCCAGCTGGGCCGCGCCCATGGCTGCCTCATATCCGCCCGGGCCGCCGCCGAGAATTACCAATCGGGTTGCTTCGTTCCTACGTTCTGCGCTCACGGATACCATTGTTCACCATGGGCGGATATTGCGCACATCGTCGCCGCAGGAGGTCTGGCGTGATTTTGGTTGTGAAGCACTAGTTTCACCTGACAAAGCGCCCCGTGGGCGGTAGCGTATTTCACGTGACTGATATGCATAATGACCCACAAGTTCTTGCTTCCGAGGCTGCCCAGGCGATCGCCGAGCAGACGGGCGTAGCAAAGCATGACATCGCCCTGGTCCTCGGCTCCGGCTGGGGACAGGCCGCAGAGCTGGTCGGCGAAACTACCCACACCCTGGATGCCACCGCGATTCCAGGCTTCCACGCCGCCGCGGTGCCCGGCCACCACGGCACCATTTCCTCGATTCTGACCGAATCCGGCAAGCGAGTGCTGGTGCTCGGCGCCCGCACCCACTTCTACGAGGGCCGCGGCGTGCGCGCAGTGGTCCACCCGATCCGCACCGCGGCAGCCGCCGGCTGCACCCAGCTGGTGCTGACCAACGGCTGCGGCGGCCTGAACGAAAACTGGGCTCCGGGCACCCCGGTCATGATCTCCGACCACATCAACCTGACCGCCGCCTCCCCGCTGGAGGGTGCGACCTTCGTTGACTTGACCGACCTGTATTCCTCGCGCATCCGCGGCATCGCCCGCGAGGTCGATGCCACCCTGGACGAGGGCGTGTACGCCCAGTTCACCGGCCCGCATTACGAGACCCCTGCCGAAGTCCAGATGGCCAAGCGCATCGGCGCCGACCTGGTGGGCATGTCCACCGCTTTGGAAGCCATCGCCGCGCGCCACGCCGGCATGGAAATCTTCGGCATGTCCCTGGTGACCAACCTGGCCGCCGGCATCAGCCCGGTGCCGCTGAGCCACGAGGAAGTCATCGAGGCAGGCCAGGCCGCCGGCCCGCGCATCTCCAAGCTCCTGGCGCAGATCATCGCCCGCCTCTAGGCTCCGGCGGGGCGGCAGCCAACCGGCGTCCGCCCCGTGAAGCGCGTGTGAGTAAGAACTAAGCAGGGAGAACCATGGAGAACGAATCCGCACAGAACCAGCTGCTGGAGACCGCGACCGCTTGGGCGTCCGCGGATCCGGATGATGCCACCCGCGCCGAACTGCAGGAGCTGGTCTCCCGCGCGCGGTCCGACGCCGCCGCAATGGAGGATCTGGCCGACCGCTTCAGCGGCGTGCTGGAATTCGGGACCGCGGGGCTGCGCGCCGAACTCGGCGCGGGCCCCATGCGGATGAACCGCGTGGTGGTGCTGCGCACCGCCGCGGGCATCGCCCGCTTCCTGGGGCAGCAGGCCGACGGCGCCTACACCCCGAAGGTGGTCATCGGATTCGACGCCCGCTACAACTCGGATGTGTTTGCCCGGGATTCGGCCGCGGTGTTCACCGCCGCGGGCTTCGAGGTGCTGCTGATGCCTGCACCGCTGCCCACCCCCGTGCTGGCATGGGCGGTACGCCGCTTTTCCGCGGAGGCCGGCATCATGGTCACCGCGAGCCACAACCCTCCGCGCGACAACGGCTACAAAGTCTACATCGGCGGCCGCGCCTCGGACGACGCCGGCCGCGGCGCGCAGATCGTCTCCCCCGTCGACGCACGGATTGCGGCGCTGATCGACCATGGTCAGCCGGTCTCCCAGATCCCGCAGGCGGACTCGGGATGGCAGATACTGCCCGCTGCCGGCACCGAGGGCGATATCGAAGCCGAGTATCTGGCCGCCATCGGCCCGGTCGTCGAGCCGCAGCCTGACCGTGGCCAGCTGCGTGTGGTGGTCAGCGCCATGCACGGCGTGGGCGGGCACACCATGCGCCAGGCCCTGCTGAACGCCGGGTTCGGCGACGTGCACATGGTCGCCGCGCAGGAGCACCCGGACCCGGAGTTCCCCACCGTGAAGTTCCCCAACCCCGAGGAGCCGGGCGCCATCGACCTGTCGCTGGCACTGGCCCGGGAGGTCGGGGCGGATCTGGTGATCGCCAACGACCCGGACGCCGACCGCTGCGCCGCGGCCGTGGAAGACCAGGGCGCCTGGCGTATGCTGCGCGGCGACGAGGTGGGCTGGCTGCTGGGCGACCATCTGGCCACCCGCCTGCCCGAGGGCCGCAAGCTGGGCAATTCCATCGTTTCCTCGCGCATGCTGGCGGCCATCGCCAAAGATGCCGGGCGCGAACACGAGGAAACCCTGACCGGCTTCAAGTGGATCTCCCGCGTGGAGAACCTGGGTTTCGGGTACGAAGAAGCGCTGGGCTACTGCGTCGCCCCGGACCTGGTGCGCGACAAGGACGGCATCTCCGCCGGCGTGATGCTCGCTGATCTTGCCTCGCAGCTGAAGGCCGCAGGCAGCAGCATCCCGCAGCGGCTGGATGAGCTGGCCGCCCGCCATGGCGTGCACGTCACCGACCAGCTCTCGCTGCGCTTCACCGACCTGGCGCAGATTCCCGTGCTCATGGACAAGATCCGCACCAATCCCCCGGAGCATCTGGGCGGATCCGCGGTCAGCGAGGTCACCGACCTCTCCCAGGGCTCCGAAAGGCTTCCGGCCACCGATGCCATGGTGCTGCATACCTTCTCCGGGGCGCGGGTCATCATCCGCCCGTCGGGAACCGAGCCGAAGCTGAAGTGCTACCTGGAAACCATTGAACCGGTGGATGACATCGCACAGGTCGCCCAGGCGCGCCGCGATGCCACGACGCAGGTCCTGGCCATCAAGGAACAACTGGCCGCGTACCTGAACGCCAACTGATACCTGCCGCCCGGAAACGCGGCACCAACAATTCGAGGACATCATGACTGAACTAAGCGCCCGCGACATCGCCGGCTACATCGACCACACCCTGCTGGCGGCCAACGCCTCACGCGAACAGATCACGGCGATCTGCGGCGAAGCCAAGAAGTACGAATTCAAGTCCGTCTGCGTGAACCCGGTGTGGACTTCGACCGTAGCCCGCGAACTGGAAGGCACGAACGTGCTGACCTGCACGGTGATCGGCTTCCCGCTGGGCGCCTCCGCCACCGCCACCAAGGTGTTCGAAACCACACAGGCCGTCGCCGACGGCGCGAACGAGATCGACATGGTCATCGACATCGCCGCCGCCCTGCGCGGGGACCGCGACGCGCTGGTCAATGAGATCTTCGCCATCGCCCAGGCCGCCCATGAGGGCGGAGCGATCCTGAAGGTCATCATCGAGACCTGCCTGCTGACCGAAGACGCAAAGGTCCTGGCCTGCGAAGCTGCCAAGGCCGCCGGTGCCGATTTCGTCAAGACCTCCACCGGATTCTCCACCGGCGGAGCCACCGTGGAAGATGTGGCGCTGATGCGCCGCACCGTCGGCGCCGAGATGGGTGTGAAGGCCTCCGGCGGCGTACGCAGCCTGGAAACCGCGCGCGCAATGATTGAGGCCGGTGCAACAAGGCTAGGTTCCAGCTCAGGAGTTGCTATCCTAGAGGGAGAGCAAAGCGGTTCCAGCTACTAGGCAGCCGCCCCGAAAGTCAACAAGGAGCAAAAGTGTACTCGAACGGCAAGAACACTGCCCATTCCGGTGAAGGTCGTCTGGCTGGCAACCTGGTCGCCTTCGTTATCTTCTTCGCGGTCTTCGCAGGCGCGTTGTATTCGCTGTCGTTCTGGACTTTTGAAAATGCCTGGATTCCTTCCATCCTCTGCTTCGGTCTGACCGTCATCGCCTTCGCGGTGCCGATGCACCTCATGGGCCGCGCCGACAAGGCCGAGGAATTGGTTGCAGCAGCATCGGAATTCCAGAAGTAAAACACTTCATCACAGCGGGGAGGCCTACGGGCCTCCCCGCTGTTGCTTAACCGGCCTTCGGCCTCGGCCCTGGGACCAGATTCCAGCACGGCCGACGTCCCCTGCCTGTAGTGTGGGGGTGCATGAATCCATTAATACCCAACGCGTATGAAGTAGTTGTCTTCTACGTCCTCCCCCTGGTCATCACCGTGGTTCTAGCCATCGTGGTCTATAAGCTGATCAGGAGATCCACGAAGGAAATGGAACTCCACCGGAATAGTGATGATCAGCATCCCGATCATGACTCCTAGGCGGTTCTGAAGAGCTGTTTGAAGTTACCGTCACGACTCCCCTGTTGGACTTCACCGCCAGACGAATCCCGGCTCCGGACCGGCCATCATTGCTATGGTGAGACTATTCGATACACAGGCGCTGACCGGTCGATAGGGAGACATCGTGAAGCTGGGACAACTGATTCGACGCTATCCGCTGTTGGCCGCGGCGGTCATCGCCCTGCTCGCCACGGGAGCCGCCGCCCTGGCCGGCATGGACACTGCCAGCCGGTGGATCGCATGGATTGCCATCGCTGGCGCCGTGCTATGGATCGGCGCCGGGATGGTCAAGGACCTGCTGCGCGGCCACTACGGACTGGATATCCTGGCGCTGGTGGCGATTATCGCCTGTCTGCTGGTCGGCGAGTACCTGGCGTCCCTGATCATCGTGCTGATGCTTTCCGGCGGCGAAGCCCTGGAGGACTTCGCCCAGCGCCGGGCCACTAGCGAGCTCTCCGCGCTGCTGGACCGCTCCCCACTGCAGGCCCACCTCGCCGCGGATGAGTCCGGCCAGGATGTCACCGACGTCCCGGTGGAACAGGTGGAGGTCGGCGACCTTTTGCTGGTGCGTCCCGGCGAGCTGATTCCCGTCGACGGCCTGATGCGTTCCGAGGCTGGAAGCTTCGATGAATCCTCGCTGACCGGCGAACCGCTTCCGGTGATCCATGCCAGGGGGTCCGAGGTGATGTCGGGGTCGGTCAACGGCTCGCAGGCCGTCTACCTGCAGGCGCTGCGACGCAGCAGCGACAGCCAGTACCAGCAGATCATCGCTCTGGTACGGCAGGCACAGGACTCCAAGGCACCGGTGGTGCGGCTGGCCGACAAGTTCGCGATTCCCTTCACCCTGCTGTCCCTGCTGATTGCGGGCATCGCCTGGGCGGTGTCCGGAGACCCGGTGCGCTTCGCCCAGGTCCTGGTGCTCGCCACCCCCTGTCCCCTGCTGATTGCCGTGCCGGTCGCTTTCCTGGGCGGCATGTCCCGTGCGTCCAAGGAAGGTGTGGTGGTCAAGGGCGGGGCCGTACTTGAGCAGCTCGCCAAGGTCCGCAGCGCCGCCTTCGACAAAACCGGCACCCTGACCGCAGGCCGGCCCGCGCTGGTCGGCATCCAGACGCAGCTGGATCCGGACGAACTGCTGCAGCTGGTAGCCTCCGCTGAGCAGTTCTCCACCCATGTCATGGCCGCGGGCCTGACCGCTGCGCTTGCCGACCGGGGGCTGCCGCTGCTTCCTGCCGAAGACGCGCAGGAAGTGGCCACCAACGGCGTCAGCGCCCTGGTCGACGGGCGCCGGGTAGCCGTGGGCAAGCCGTCGTTCATCGCCGCCATGGACCCGGCCCTGGAGCGGGTCGAGCTTGAGCCGGGGCAGTCCGCGGCCTACGTCGCAGTGGACAACAGCTTCGCCGGCGTGATCCTGATGGCCGACGCACCGCGCCCTGAAGCCTCCGCGGTGCTGCGCTGGATGCGCGACCACGGCGTGGAAAACCAGGTCATGCTCACCGGCGACGTGGAACAGACCGCGCTGGGCGTCGCCGCCCAGGTGGGCATCGGCAAGGTCGAAGCGGAGCTTCGCCCGGGGCAGAAAGTCCAGCTGCTCAAGGACATGCAGCCCCGGCCGGTCCTGATGCTGGGCGACGGCACCAACGACGCCCCGGCACTGGCCGCCGCGGACATCGGCATGGCCATGGGCTCGCGCGGCTCCACCGCGGCCGGGCAGGCCGCCGACGCAGTGGTCCTGCGTGATTCGCTCGGACCGGTGGCCCAGGTGATGGCCATCAGCCGCTACACCCTGAGCGTGGCGCACAGCGCCATCTGGATCGGCATCGGGCTGAGCGTTGGGCTCATGCTGGTCGCCACCACCGGTGTGATTCCGGCGGTGACCGGAGCCCTGCTGCAGGAGGTCGTGGATCTGGTGGTCATCGTCTATGCCCTGCGCACGCTGCGCGGGCCCCGCCCCGCCGACTTCCACGGTGCGCTGCCGACCCAGTCGACCGTCGCCTTGGCACAGCATGTGCGCAGCAGGGATTGAGATGGGCATGGACTCTTGGCAACAACGGATCGATGATTTTTGGGAATCGGCCCAGGGCAAGGATGCCGCGGCATTGCGTGCGGAGCTGGGTATTCTCTTGGAGCCCGCGATTCCCGCAGGGCACGCGACATTCGAACTGGCCAGCCTGCACGACTACCTCGGCGAGGAAGTACAGGCAATACCGCTGTACAAAACGGCGCTGGACAGCGGGACGTTGAGCAGCGCCAAGCGCAGCGAGGCGAGTATCCAGCTCGGCAGCAGCCTGAGGAATATCGGTGAACCGGCACTAGCAGCCAAGGCTCTCGACGAGGTCGACCCCGATGACCCGCTGTATGCCGATGCGCAGGCGTTCCTGGCCCTCGCGCTCTTCGACGCCGGGGAAGAGTCGGCGGCATTGAAAACCGCGCTGGCGGCACTCGCACCGACCCTGCAACAATATGCAGGACCGGTACGCCGCTACGCGCAGGAGCTAGAGGACTGCCGGCCGCCCAAGAACCGCTGAGGCTTCGCCCCAGCCCCCAGATGCGGCCAGGCAGACGACGCCCGGCAACAGGAGGTATCGACAGTTAAGGGGCAGGATATTTTGCTGTCGCCTGTGCATCAGCATCACGCGATGGACACATTAGCTGGGCTGGCGAATACCGTGTGCAGGCATGCGATGATTATTCGCTGAGTCGACCCCGCAAACGCTTCGTGAATTGGCCATCCGCCATAGCCGCGATATTCGCTGATTCGCTATTGATATGGCTACCGGCGTGGGGAGCGCTCTTCCTGGACACCGGCAACGATCTGGTGTTGGCCATCGCCTGGGTTTCACTTGTTTCGATCGTCAATTTCGCGTCGCATGTCAACGGAACCAGTGTGGGATCGCTTGCGGCAGGGATCCGGTTCGAACGAAACCAAGGTCAAGCCCCAGGAAAAGGTTACGCTCTCTTGCTGTCATTTCTGAGCTTGTTTTCCATTCCCGTACTGGCCGTGATCATTTTGATCGACTACCTCGGAAACGATATCCCCTCGAAGCCCCTGTCCAAATACCCGCTCATCGGTATTCGGACCGCCAAGCGTCGCGTGCTGGAAGCTTGCGACAAGCTCTGGGGGTGATCGCCAGTTCTCAGTGTATGCACGGCGGCCATAGCCTCGATGGGCAGGTAACTCTGCGGTCGATGCCACGCCATTTTGTGGTCAGCGGGGCCAGAAATGGATGGATTGCATGGTGTTCATCGCCCGTCTTTTTTACCCATCAATCCGTGGCGAATGGCGGTTGCTGACGCTAAAAATGGCAGGGGGCACCAGTTCCAGGAGAATTCAGCCCTGCCGGTGCCGCCGGCTGGCTTCGCCACGAAGCATCGGGAGCTGCGGACAACTCCCGATGCTTCGTTCTGCTAGTTCCTGCGTTTGCCGACGCAAGACGCCGAGCATACGCTACCCCTTCGCCACAGCCACCGGGGTGGGTTCGAAGATCGCGTAGACCAGGTTCTCCGCCCAGTCCAGCATGGCTTCGTCCGCCAGGTCCCGTCCGCCGACCGGCGAGGTCTTGGGCTTGGGAATGAAGATGGAGTTCAGCGCCGGCTTGTTCGCCGAACCCGGGTACAGCCGTTCCAGGCGCACCTGGCGGCTCGCCGGCAAGTCCTCGATCTTCGCGGGCGACACCTTGATGTGGTTGCCGACCTGCTGGATGTCGTGCAGTCCCACCGCACGGGCGCGGATGCGCAGGGCCGCGACGCGCAGCAGGTTCTGCACCGGCAGCGGCAGCTTGCCGTAGCGGTCCTCCAGCTCCTCGCGGACCTCGTCCAGCGCCTCGCTGGTTTCCGCGGAGGCGATGTTCCGGTAGGCCTCCAGGCGCAGTCGCTCCCCCGGCACGTAGTCGTGCGGCAGGTGCGCGTTGACCGGAAGGTCGATCTTCATCTCGGTGGCTTCTTCTTCGCCCTCGCCCTTGTAGTCGGCTACTGCTTCGCCGACCAGGCGCAGATAGAGGTCGAAGCCCACCCCTGCAATGTGCCCGGACTGCTCCCCGCCCAGCAGGTTGCCGGCACCGCGCAGTTCCAGGTCCTTCATGGCCAGCTGGTACCCCGAGCCCAACTCGTTGTGCGCGGCCACGGCCTTCAGGCGTTCCAGGGCCACCTCGCCCAGCGGCTTCTCCGCGTCCCACAGGAAGTAGGCGTAGGCGCGTTCGCGGGCGCGGCCCACGCGGCCGCGCAGCTGGTGCAGCTGCGAGAGCCCGTAGTTGTTCGCGCGGTCGACGATCAGCGTATTGGCGTTGGAGATGTCCAGGCCGGTTTCGATGATGGTGGTGGAGACCAGAACGTCGAACTTCTTCTCCCAGAAGTCCTGGATGATCCGTTCAAGCCGCGACTCGCTCATCTTGCCGTGCGCCACTTCCACGCGCGCCTCGGGAACCAGCTCGCGCAGTTCCGCGGCGACCCGGTCGATGGAGGACACGCGGTTGTGCACGAAGAACACCTGCCCGTCGCGCATCAGTTCGCGCTTGATCGCGGCGCTGATCTGCTTGTCGCTGCGCGGGCCCACATAGGTGAGCACCGGGTGGCGTTCCTCCGGAGGGGTGGCCAGGGTGGAGGTTTCGCGGATGCCGGTCAAGGACATCTCCAAGGTGCGCGGGATCGGGGTGGCGCTCATGGCCAGCACGTCCACGTTCGTGCGCATCTTCTTGAGCTCTTCCTTGTGCTCCACGCCGAAGCGCTGTTCCTCGTCGATGACCACCAGGCCCAGGTTCTTGAACTCCACGTTCTTGGACAGCAATCGGTGGGTGCCGATCACGATGTCCACGCTGCCGTCCTTCAGCCCGGCCAGGATCTCCTTGGATTCCTTGGCCGTCTGGAAGCGGGACAGCGTCTTCACTCGGACGGGGAAGCCCGAATAGCGTTCGGTGAACGTCTGGTAGTGCTGGGAGGCAAGCAGCGTGGTGGGAACCAGCACGGCGACCTGCTTGGAATCCTGCACGGCCTTGAAGGCCGCGCGCACCGCGATTTCCGTTTTGCCGAAGCCCACGTCGCCGGAGATCAGCCGGTCCATCGGGATCTCCTTTTCCATGTCCGCCTTGACTTCGTTGATGGCGGTGAGCTGGTCCGGGGTCTCGATGAAGGCGAAGGCCTCCTCCAGTTCGCCCTGCCACGGGGTGTCGCCAGCGAAGGCATGGCCACGGCTGGCCATGCGTGCGGAGTACAGCTTGATCAGGTCCCCGGCGATCTCCTTGACGGCCTTGCGCGCCTTGGACTTGGTGCTGGCCCAGTCCGAGCCGCCCATCTTGGACAGCGCCGGGGCTTCCCCGCCCACGTAGCGGGTGATCATGTGCAGCTGGTCCATCGGGACGAAAAGCCGGTCCCCGGGCGCTCCGCGCTTGGAGGAGGCGTATTCGACCACAAGATATTCACGCTTGGCGTCCTTGCCCGCGCCATTGACCTTGCGGGAGACCAGCTCCACGAACTTGCCGATGCCGTGCTGCTCGTGGACGATGAAGTCCCCGGTCTGCAGGCTCAAGGGGTCCACGGCGTTGCGCTTGCGCTTGACCGTGAGCTTGCGGGACTTGCGGTTCGGGTAGGCGCTGGAGCGTCCCAGCAGGTCCGCTTCGGTCAGCAGCCCGGTCTTCAGCTCCTCGAAGACGAAGCCGCGCCCGGCGGTGGCCTGGGTGATCTCGATCAGCCCCGCGGTGGGCTCCGCCGCGAGGTCTTCCACCCGGTGGGCCGGGATCTTGTATTCGCCGAAGAGCTCGGAAAGGCGCGCAGCCGGGCCGGGGCCCTCAGTGGCAACCACCAGGCGCCATCCGTCAGCCACGCGGGAGGCGATGAACTCCATCATCGCCTCGATGTCGCCCTGGTAGCCGTGGGGTTCGCGGGCCGGCACGCGGATGGTGGCCGCGCCCAGGTCCAGTTCCTCATCGGAGCCGAGCGAGGTGACGGCCCACCAGGAGACCTTGGCCTGGTGTGCGTGTTCGACGGTCTGCGCGAGCGAGGCGAAATCACCGGATTCGAGCTTGCGCCCGGATTCGGCGGTGCTCAGGTCCAACGGCGCGCTGGCGCCGTCCGAGGCCGAGGCCCACGCGGCGGCCAGGAACTCCGCGTTGGTTTCGTTCAGGTCGTGGGCGCGGGCGCGCACGCGTTCGGGCTCCATGACCAGGGCAATGGAAGACTCGGGCAGCAGCGACAGCAGCGGCACCATCTCGTCCACCAGCAGCGGGGCCAGGGATTCCATGCCTTCCACCGCAATGCCGCCGGCGATCTTGGTGAGCATTTCCGTGGCGGCCGGGAAGCTGGCCTTGAGGTTTGCCGCGCGGCTCATCACCTTGGGGGTGATCAGCATTTCACGGCATGGGGTTGCGGTGATCGAGGTCGGCCCGGCTCCGTCGTGGGAGCGCTGGTCCGCGATGGAAAAGTAGCGCATCGTGTCGATTTGGTCGCCGAAGAAATCCACGCGCACCGGATGCTCCAGGGTGGGCGGGAACACGTCGATAATGCCGCCGCGCACGGCGAATTCTCCGCGGTGGGTCACCATGTCCACGCGGGCATACGCCGCGGCGGCCAGATCCCGGATCACCGTATCGAATCCCGGCTCGGCATCCAGTTCAAGGGTGACCGGGCGCAGTTCTCCCAGTCCCGCCACCAGCGGCTGCAGCACGGCGCGGATCGGCGCAATGATGATCTTCAGATCCGGATCCCCGTCATGCAGCCGGCGCAGTACCTCCAGCCGCCGGCCCACGGTATCGCTGCGCGGGGAAAGCCGTTCGTGGGGCAGGGTTTCCCAGGAAGGGAATTCGGCGACGTGCTTGGACGGGAGGTAGGCGGCCAGCGAGGCCGAGATGTCTTCGGCTTCACGGCCGGTGGCGGTGACGATCAGCGTGACGGCGCGGTCATGTCCTTCGGCCAGCCCCTGGCTGACGTGGGCGCCGATAATCGGACGCATGCCCTGCGGCGCGGCAATTTCCAGCTCGTCGCTGCGGGTGGAGAAACTTTGTGAGGCACCTTGGCGGATACGGCGGAATGACGATTCTTCACGCAGGAAATCATGAAGTCCAACTAGGCTCATGCGGCTTTCGTGTCCTCTCGGGCAGGTTATGGGCCAACGCGCGCGAGGCGTTCAGCCCGGTATGACACCACGAACACCGACCGCAAAGCTTTTCCGCGGCCGGCTAAATGCCAATATGTTGTTTTGATGCCTTCCTAGCCTACCTAATCGAGGTGAGCAGATAGGGTTAATGTTGTCCATTATCCGGGACCGGCAGCTGCCGTTTCTCCCGGCCGCCCAGATTTCTAGATTGGGATATCCATTCATGGCATTGAACGCAAGCACTCAGATCGCCCACCCGGCCGACCAGGTCATCGCCACCTTGGCTGACCGCGGCTTCGCTGAGCACCTGACCTCGCTGGCCAACGGCACCCTGCAGGACTTCACCGTCAGTGGTGACACCTCCGGCGCCTTCACCCTGACCACTGTTCGCGCCATGCCTACCGACCGCGTGCCGGACATCGCCCGCAAGTTCGTCGGTGCCTCGATCCAGGTAACCCAGGTCGAGCAGTGGAGCGCTCCGGATGCCGCTGGCAACCGTTCTGCATCCGTGAAGATCGATGTGGCCGGCGTGCCCGTGTCCGTGTCGGGCAGCGAGAAGCTGACCGCCCAGGGCGACACCACCGAATTCGCCATTGAGGGCAAGGTCTCCTCCTCGATTCCATTCATCGGCGGCAAGCTTGCCTCGGCGGCCGAGCCGTACCTGGGCAAGGCACTGAATCTGCAGGCTTCACAGGTGAATGCCTGGCTTTCGAAGTAGCCTCGACGACGTCGCTTAAGACGCCGACCACAGACGCCCGGACCGGTGATTTTTTTCGCCCGGCCTCCGGGCGTCTGCGTGTTGGGACGCGAATTACGTTAGGGTTGAATATGGTGTGCCGGGAAGTCTGGTCGGCGTGAATTGTTCATTTAACGAAGTAAGCGAGTACAACGCATGACCAACACTCCATCTTCGGGTTCCCCAAAGAACCTATTTTCCCGGCCGAGCTACAGCGAGTCCGTGCGTATCGGAGACATCCTGCGCAAGGAGACCGTCGGCGGCCTGGTCCTGATTGTCGGCGCAGTGCTGGCCCTGATCTGGGCCAACACTCCAATCCGCGAATCCTACTTCGCGCTGCGTGATTTCCATTTCGGGCCCACCATTTTCGGTGTCGACCTGAATCTCTCCATCGGCCACTGGGCCGCCGACGCCCTGCTGGCGGTGTTCTTCTTCCTCACCGGCTTGGAGCTGAAGAAGGAATTCGTCATCGGCGACCTGCACAACGTCAAGACCGCGGCCGTCCCGGTCGCGGCGGCCTTCGGCGGCGTCGCAGTTCCTGCACTGATCTTCGTGATCGTCGCGGCGTCCTCGGGCGGTTTCGGCAGCGAACTGATGCAGGGTTGGGCCATTCCCACGGCCACCGACATCGCCTTCGCCGTCGCGGTGCTGGCGGTGATCGGCTCGTCCCTGCCGACCGCGCTGCGCATCTTCCTGCTGACCCTTGCCGTGGTTGACGACTTGATCGCCATCGTCATCATCGCTTTCGTCTTCACCGACGACCTGAAGCTGGGCTACCTGGCCCTGTCGCTGATCCCGATCATCCTGTTCACCGTTCTGGCCCGGACCTTGGGCAAGTTCTTCGCGACCCGCCTGTGGGCCGCCTGGGTCATCCTGCTGCCACTGGGCATCGTCACCTGGATCTTCGTCTTCGGCTCCGGCATCCACGCCACCATTGCCGGTGTGGTCCTGGGCTTCTGCGTCCCGGTCAAACGCACCGACGGACGTGAAGGAATCGGCCTGGCCGAGCAGTTCGAGCACCGTTTCCGCCCGCTGTCCTCGGGTTTCTGCATTCCGGTCTTCGCGTTCTTCGCCGCCGGCGTGACGGTCATTTCCCCGGAATCCGGCAGCGGCGGACTGCTGACCGACCCAGTCTTCTGGGGCATCGTGCTGGGTCTGGTGCTTGGCAAGCCGATCGGCATCATGGGCTCGACCTGGGTGCTGACCAAATTCACCAAGGCTTCCCTGGACAAGGACGCCAAGTGGGGCGACCTGTTCGGAGTGACCCTGCTGGCCGGCATCGGTTTCACCGTCTCGCTGCTGGTCTCCGAGCTGTCCTTCGGCCTGGAGTCGGAGCACTATGAGCACGCAAAGGTGGCCATCCTGGCCGGCTCCTTCATCGCCGCCATCCTCGGTGCCCTGTGGCTGGTTCCGCGCAACCGCCGCTACAAGGAGATCGCCGAACGCGAGACCCGCGATGACAACAAGGACGGCATCCCTGACGTCTACCAGCAGGATGAGGACAACTAGTTCCTGACTGGTTCGCAACGCAAAAAATCTCTGGTTCCACCCTTGGGCGGAACCAGAGATTTTTTAGTTCACGGTGTTGTTATGCCGCTTCCAGCATGGCGACCTCGGCGGCCACCCAGGCCAGCATGGCGCACTTGACGCGGGCTGGGAACTTGGAGACCCCGGCGAAGGCCACGGCGTCTTCCAGGACCTCCTCGTCAGGGGTCATGGTTCCCTTGGAACGCATCATTTCCCGGAAGAGATCCAGCTTGTCCAGAAACTGTTCGCGGGTCAATTCCGGAAGCATTTCGCTGAGCACCGAGGCCGAGGCCATGGAAATGGAACAACCGTCCCCCTCCCAGCTCATGGCGGTGAAATGTTCGCCTTCCAGTTCCACGCGCACGCGGATCTGATCCCCGCAGATCGGGTTGTGCTGGTGCGATTCGCCGTGGCGGTGGCCAGTCTCCGGTTCAACGAGCGGCGAGCCGATGCGTCGCTTGGAATGGTCCAGGATAACCTGCTGGTACAGCTGGTCGAGTTCGTTCATTTTAGACTCCAAAGTATTCGCGCACCGAAGCTACGGCCTCAATCAGGGCCTTGACGTCGTCTTCGGTGTTGTAGAGATAGGTGCTTGCGCGGGTGGTCGCGGTGACGCCCAGTGCGCGGTGCAGCGGCTGCGCGCAGTGGTGCCCAACGCGCACGGCGATGCCGCGCGAATCCAGGAACTGGCCTACGTCGTGCGGGTGCACGCCGATGACTTCGAATGGCACGGTGCCGATGCGCTTGGCATCGACCGGGCCGAAGACCCGCACGCCCTCCAGTGCGGAAAGTCCTTCGTACAACAGCGCACCCAGGTGCTCTTCCCAGTCGGCGATGCGCTGCATGCCGATCTCATCGAGGTAGCTTGCGGCGGTGGCCAGGCCATGGACTTGGGAGATGCGCTGGGTTCCGGCTTCGAAGCGCTGCGGAGCCGGAAGGTACTCTGCGTGCTCCATGTCCACCACGGTGATCATGGATCCCCCGGTGAGGAATGGCGGCATGGCGTTGAGCAGCTCTTCGCGGCCGTAGAGGCCGCCGATGCCGGTCGGGCCGAGCATCTTGTGCCCGGAGAACGCCATGAAGTCCACGTCCAAGGCCTTGACGTCCACCGGCAGGTGCGGAACGGACTGGCAGCCGTCAAGCACGGTCAAGGCGCCGACCCTGCGGGCGGCGTCGACGAAACGCCGGGTATCGGTGATGGTGCCCAGGACATTTGATACGTGGGTGAATGCCACGAGCTTGGTGCGCTCGGTGACCAGCGAATCGATCAGGTCGTAGCGCAGGGAGCCGTCCTCGGCGATCGGCACGTAGCGCAGGGTGGCGCCGGTGCGGAAGGCCAGTTCCTGCCAGGGGATCAGGTTCGCATGGTGCTCGAGTTCGGTGGTGAGAATCTCGTCGCCCGGGCCGAGCCGGAACCGGGCGGCGGCGTCTCCCCCGCGTCCCAGCGAGGCGTTGGACATCGAGTAGCTGATCAGATTAAGGGCTTCGGTGGCATTGGAGGTCCAGACCAGTTCGTTGGTCTTGGCACCGATGAACTTCGCCACGGTTTCACGGCTCTGTTCGAAGATGTCGGTGGCCTCGACAGCAAGGGTGTGCGCACCGCGGTGCACCGCGGCGTTGGCGTTTTCGTAGTAGTGCTGCTCGGCTTCGTAGACACACCGCGGTTTCTGGCTGGTGGCGCCCGAGTCGAGGTACACCATATCGGCGCCGTTGACCTGGTGCTCAAGGATCTCGAAGTCCGCCTTGATACGTGCCACCTCGTTGGCGGTAAGCGCTTCGGCCGCTTCAGTCTGACCAGTCATGGTGTGCACAGGTCCTCCGGATTCTCGTCATGAATCGCCCCGCACGCCACCGGCAAAACCGGCGGCCATGCGATTAGGCAATAGGTACATTAGGTAATTATTCCACTCTGGAACCCGTTGCACACCTAAGTTAGTCCTTAGTAAGTTCCGCCTTAAGGACATGCCTCATGGGTGCGAGGTGAACATGGCTCACTGCTTGAGCGGCATTTTCCGCGGCCGTGCCGGAGTCCCGGGGTTGCCCGGATTCCTCGCTAACTTGCGCTGTGCTTGCGCTGGTACATCATGCGGTCCGCATCGGAGAGGCAGTCCGCGAGGCTGGCCAGCCCCGGCTCCGCCGCAGCGAAACCGCAAGATGCCGCGATGCCGGCCGACGCCAGCGCGGCGTCAAAGGTCTCGAAGAATGTTGCGGCCTGTGACGGCACAACCCCGTTGGCCAGAATCATGAATTCGTCCCCGCCATAGCGGGCCACATGGCAGGAGGCTCCGCCGGCCTCCTTCAGCGTCTGGGCAGCACGGATAATCAGGTTGTCCCCCGCGGTGTGCCCCTGGGTGTCATTCACCTGTTTCAGGCCGTTGAGGTCGACAACGGCGACTGCCACGGCATCGCCGAAGCTCTCCAGCCGCTCTTGGGCATCGGCCACCATGGCATCCCATCCGCGGCGATTGAGCAGGCCGGTCAGTGCATCCGTGTTCGCCAACGCCTCAGATAATTCGATGCGTCGGCGTTCCCGGTCAATGCCGCGAGCGAGCTCCAGCTGCGTGGACAGCAGCTCGCTGAACAGCTTCAGCAGTTGCTCATCGAGCTGCTCTTCGTCGGATAGCGGCTCCGTACGGACTCCGCACAGCACACCGAACATCTCACCGCGGTCGTCGCTGATGGTGTAGCCCGCATAGGCACCCACGTATTCGGAAGCGTCGAGATCCGAATAATCGGGGTCCGTGCGCGAATCGCGTACCACGTGGGCGGCGCCGGAAGCCATGCGGCTGCAGAAGGACTCTTTCCAGTCGATTCTCGCTCCGGTACTGAGCAGCTGATCCTGGTGGACGTGCACGTGGACCTGTTCTCCGTGCACCACTCGCGATACCGACCAGTCGGCCAGCGGGGTATGCGCGTTCAGGTAGGCCACCACCCGTTCCGAGGATTCGCTGAAGGCCTGGGCACCGTTTAGCGGCAGGCCGTTTTCGCCCAGCGGCAGCCCTCCGCTGTTCCTGCGTTCGGTCATCGGCGGCTGGGTTTGAGGGGTGTGGGGTGGAGGCACCGGTATCACTCGCTTAACTTGATGACTTCCTGCTAATCAGCCACGGTTAACAGGCTCAAGAAACCATAACAGGGAAATGCGGAAGAATTCTCCCCATTCCCAGCCGGTGCGACGGCCGCACTGGACCGCACTGGAGTCCGGCGGGCATGGAAAAGCCCCGGCCCAAGAATGCGAGGGGCCGGAGCGATTCCGAAGGTTTCAGGCTGTATGGAACTTTCCCTGGGCGGCTTCCAGCCCCTGCGACATCAGCAGTTCAACGGCGTCGGCCGCATTGTCGATCAGGAACGGCAAGACCTGCTTCTCCGACTTCGAGAAGTCTTGGAGGACCCAGTCGGCGGTATCTATGCGTCCGGGCGGTCGGCCCACTCCGGTGCGCACCCGCAGGTAGTCCTTGGATCCCATGGCCTTGGAGATGTCGCGCAGGCCGTTGTGGCCGCCTTCTCCCCCGCCGCGCTTGAGCTTGATGGTGTCGAAGGGAATATCGATCTCGTCGTGGACCACGATCAGGTTCTCAATTCCGATGCCGAAGAACTTCGCCAGATTGCCCACGGGGCCTCCGGAGAGATTCATGTAGGTCATGGGCTTGGCCAGGACTACGCGGGGACCTCCCACGCCCATGCGCCCCTGGACAATCTGGGCGCGCGATGCGTGGGTCTTGAACTTCGAGCCGGCGCGGTTGGCCAGCTCATCGAGCACCATCTGCCCGATATTATGCCTATTGCCAGCGTAGCCGGGCCCGGGATTCCCGAGCCCGGCTACGAGCCAAGTGTCATTGCTCATGATGCTTAGCTATATGCCTTGTCGTAATGCTTAGGCAGCGACCAGCAGGTCCAGGTGATCCACGGAGCGGTTCAGCGCGTGGATCTGGATGTCCTTGATGGTGGTCTTGACTTCGGTGCCTTCGATGTTCAGGACCAGCTCAACACCGCGGTCGCGAACAGCCAGGGTGGTTGCCTGTGCCGGCAGCAGAACGTGCTGTGGCTCGGAGCCTGCGCCGTAGACAACTGCTGGGATCTGGCCTGCACGGCGAGCCTGGCGGGCAGCGCCCTTGCCGAAATCGGTGCGTACTACGGCGTCAAGGTTGACAGATGCCATGATGATTCTCCTTAGGAAATGATTGCTTCGCTTAGGCCCTTGCGTGGACTCGGGAAGCAACCAACATCTAAGAGATGAAAGAGCTTTTCCGGCCTTGTCGATAACGGTCACACCATTGCTGGTGTTTCCCTCGCCTGGGCACAGTGAATAATTCTAGCAGTTTCACGCCCCCGCACGAAAATCTGTCGCCCAGAACACAAGTGGACTCCGGGGCTTGCAGGTAGCGTTGAGTCAGATCCCCACGAGCCGATGCAGCAGCGATACCGCTGCAGAAAGGATTCCCATGGCCGCCAAGCAGCCTGCAATGTCCCCCTCCGACCTTCCGGTCACCCCCGTGCTGGACCGGGCTTCCGGCCCCCGGCGGGCAGAAGCCGATGAGCTGCTTGAGCTGTTCAGGGAGGTCTCCGGTGCTGAGCCGGTGGTCTGGGCCGGCCGAATCCTCGGCTTCGGCCGGTACGAGTACCGCTACGATTCGGGGCACGGAGGCATCGCCCCGCTGCTGGCTTTCGCCCCGGGCCCGAGCAACCACACCATCTACCTGCCCACCGGCTTCGCCGAGCGCTGGCCGGAACTGCTGGAGAAGCTCGGCAAGCACCGCAACAGCAAAGCCTGCCTTTATCTGACCCGGCTCTCATCGGTCGACCGTTCGGTCCTGCGAGAACTGCTCGAATGTTCCCTGCAGTTGACGCTGTCCGACAGCTCGGTCCAGGCCTGAGCCGCTTCCGCGTCGGTGTTAACGTCCTTCGGCCGGCACCCAGTGGGTGCCGGCCGAAGGCTTGCGAACCGAGTGCTGCTAGGCGCGGCCGTCGAAGAGGTTCGTCACGGAACCGTCGTGGAACACCTCTGAGATGGCGCGGGCCAGCATCGGTGCAATCGACAAGACGGTGAGGTTCTCGAAGCGCTTCTCTTCCGGGATCGGAAGGGTGTTGGTGACAACAACCTCGGTGGCCCCGCACTCGGCCAGGCGCTGCGCGGCCGGGTCGGAGAAGACCGCGTGGGTCGCGGCGATGATGACGTCGGTGGCGCCGGCTTCCTTCAGCACGCGCACTGCACCCGCGATGGTTCCGCCGGTGTCGATCATGTCGTCGATCAGGATCGCGGTGCGCCCCTCGACCTGGCCCACCACGGTCTTGGACTCGGCCTGGTTGGGCACGGTCAGGTCGCGGGACTTGTGCACGAAGGCCAGCGGGGTGCCGCCCAGGCGTTCGGCCCACTGTTCTGCCACGCGCACGCGGCCGGTGTCCGGGGAAACCACGGTGGCGTTGCTGACATCGACCTTGGTCTTGATGTAGTCAGCCAGCAGCGGGAAGCCAAACAGGTGGTCGACCGGGCCGTCGAAGAAGCCCTGGATCTGCGCGGTGTGCAGGTCGCAGGAGATCACGCGGTCCGCACCGGCGGTCTTGAACAGGTCGGCAACCAGGCGTGCCGAGATCGGCTCGCGGCCGCGGCCCTTCTTGTCCTGGCGCGCATAGGGGTAGAAGGGGGCAACCACGGTGATGCGCTGGGCACTTGCGCGCTTCATCGAATCGATCATGATCAACTGCTCCATGAGCCAGTTGTTCAGCGGAGCCGGGTAGGACTGGATCAGGAATACGTCCTTGCCGCGCACCGACTCATCCGACCGAACGTAGATCTCGCCGTTGGCGAAGTCGTAGGCGTTCAGCGGCAGCAGGTCGGTGTTCAGGGCCTTGGCCACTTCGGCCGCCAGCTCCGGGTGGGCGCGCCCGGACGCCAGAACCAGCTTTCGGTCGACGTTATGGCTGAGTTCACTCATGGTTATGTCTTCTCGCTCGCTTCGCTATCACAAATGAGGTGTACTGAGGAAAATTAATCCGTGCCGGACTACTCGGAAACCGAGGAGTTCAACGAGGACTTGAACGCGGCGTCAGCCGAAGAAGTGCCGGGACGTTTTTCCAGCGTCCAGCCCTCGGTGTTGCGCTGCGGAGCCACGGACAGTGCCAAGGCACCGGCCGGGACATTCTTGCGGACGACGGCGCCGGCACCGGTGTAGGCGCCGTCCCCGATTTCGACCGGGGCGACGAACACGGTGTTCGAGCTGGTGCGCACGTGCGAACCAATCTTGGTCCGGTGCTTCTTTTCGCCGTCGTAGTTCGCGGTGATGTTGCCACAACCAATGTTGGTGAACTCACCGATTTCAGCATCCCCGGCGTAGCCAAGGTGCGAGAGCTTGGAACCGCGACCAATGGTCACGTTCTTGGTTTCGTAGAAGGCGCCGATCTTGCCGTCGGCACCCAGGTCGGTGCCCGGACGCAGGTAGGCGAACGGGCCCACCGAGGCACCGTCGGCAATGCGCGAGTCGGTAGCGTCGCTGCGCTTGACCGTTGCGCCCTGGCCCACCACGACGTTGGTCAGGGTGGTGTCCGGTCCGACGACCGCGTTGGAGCCGATGATGGTTTCGCCGTGCAGCTGGGTGCCCGGCTTGAGGGTGGCGTCCTGGCCGATCATGACATCGGCGTCGATCCAGGTGGTGGCAGGGTCCACGATGGTGACACCCTGTCGCATCCAGAATTCGTTCTTGCGCTGGTTGTAGATGCGGGCCAGGTTGGAAACCTGCACGCGGTCGTTCGCGCCCTCGATCTGCCAGCGGTCCGCGATCCGCGAGGAGGCCACGCGGCCGCCGTGGGAGCGGGCGATGGCCAGCACGTCGGTCAGGTACATTTCGCCCTGCGCGTTGTCGGTGGTGACCTCGGTCAGCGCCGAGCGCAGCATCTGCGCGTCGAAGGCGTAGATGCCGGAGTTGATCTCCTTGACGGCCAGCTCTTCCGGCGATGCGTCCTTCTGCTCGCGGATTCCGGAGACGTCCCCGTTGGCATCGCGCAGGATACGTCCGTAGCCGGACGGGTCATCCAGCTCGGTGGTCAGCACGGTCACCGAGTTGCCGTTGGACTCATGGGTGGCGACCAGTTCCAGCAGCACCTCGCTGGTGAGCAACGGCACATCGCCGTAGGTCACCACGACGGTGCCCTCAAGACGCGGGTCAATGGCCTCGAGGCCCTGCTGCACGGCGCGTCCGGTGCCCGGCACATCGTCCTGGTCCGCGATGGTGATGTTCGGGAACTGGGTCAGGATATGCTCGGCAACCAGGTCGCGCTGGTGGCGGACCACCGCAACGAGGTTCCGGGGTTCAAGCGCAGAGGCCGCATGCAGCGCATGGGAAACCATGGAGCGACCTGCGATTTCATGCATGATTTTCGGCTTGGCCGATTTCATTCGGGTTCCTGCGCCTGCGGCGAGGACGATGACGGCTACTGGTGCGTTGACCTGGTCGCTCAAGTTGCTTTTCTCCTGCGGGTCGCTTTGGGGTTTTGGGCAGTGAAGAAAAACCCCTCAGCCAGTCTATCGCGCAGATCGAAGGCAACTGAACTTTAATACCAAGAAAGCGCCGCAGCAGCGACGCTTGGAAAATGGTTCCGCCCCTAGGATTCGAACCTAGAATGCACAGCTCCAAAGGCTGGCGTGTTGCCATTACACCAGGGCGGAAAATGTTCTCAGCGGGTAAACCAGCCAAGCACGCTCATTATTCTGCCATGCCCGGCGGTGCTGTGTGAAATCGCAAAACACCGTATTGAGACTCACTTTTATTCTCTGCTTTATTGCAAGCGCACCACGGTCGGAACTTTGGAAAACAGGTGATTATCACAGCTTGGTCTTTCGATTTGCCCCGGAAAGTAAACTGGAGACGTGGCACATTTACTCGGGGGCGAAGCCCTGCATCTGGAATATCCAACCCACGTTGTCTTTGACTCGGTCACCATCGGCATTTCCGATGGCGACCGCATTGGACTCGTGGGACGCAACGGCGAAGGCAAGTCCTCGTTGCTTGGCATGCTCTCCGGCAAGATCGAGCCGAATTCGGGACGCGTGACCCAGCGCAACGGTCTGCGGGTCGGAGCCCTGGATCAGGGCGACACCCTGGATTCGGACTTGACCATCCATTACGCAGTGGTCGGCGACATGGCCGACCACGAATGGGCTGGCGATGCCCGCACCCGCGACATCATCGCCGGGCTCGTCGCGGACCTGGACTGGGAAGCGACCGTGGGCACGCTCTCCGGCGGCCAGCGCCGCCGCGTGGCCCTGGCCGCCCTGCTGGTGCAGGACTGGGACGTCGTGATCCTCGACGAGCCGACCAACCACCTGGACGTCGAAGGCATCTCCTGGCTGGCCGAGCACATCAACAACCGCTGGTCCAAGAACACCGGCGGGCTGATGGTCGTCACCCACGACCGCTGGTTCCTCGACGCGGTGTGCACCACCACGTGGGAAGTGCACGACGGCATTGTCGAGCCCTTCGAAGGCGGCTATGCCGCCTACGTGCTGCAGCGTGTGGAACGCGACCGCATCGCGGCCGTCACCGAATCCAAGCGCCAGAACATGATGAAGAAGGAACTGGCCTGGCTGCGGCGCGGCGCACCGGCCCGAACCGCCAAGCCGAAATTCCGCATCGAGGCCGCCAACCAGCTCATCGCCGACGTGCCCCCGGTACGCAACCCGCTGGAACTCAAGCGCATGGCCACCAGCCGACTGGGCAAGGACGTCATCGACCTGCTGGACACCTCGGTGTCCTTCGGCCCGAAGCAGATCCTCAAGCCTTTCACCTGGCGCATCGGGCCCGGCGAGCGCACCGGCCTGCTGGGCGCGAACGGCGCGGGCAAGTCCACCCTGCTGGGTCTGATTGCAGGCACCGTGGAGCCCTCCAGCGGCAAGATCAAGCGCGGCAAGACCGTGAAGCTGGCCGTGCTGGACCAGCAATTCCGCGAACTGGACCAGATCGGCGAGGACTTGGTCCGCGAGGTGCTCGGCCGCTTCCGCACCACGTTCAACGTGGACGGCAAGGACCTGACCCCGGCCCAGCTGCTTGAACGCCTGGGGTTCTCCTCGGCCCACCTGTCCACCAAGGTCCGCGAGCTCTCCGGCGGCCAGCGCCGCCGCCTGCAGCTGCTGATGATCCTGATGGACGAGCCGAACGTGATGATCCTCGATGAGCCGACCAACGACGTCGACACCGACATGCTGGCCGCGTTGGAAGACCTGCTGGATTCCTGGCCGGGTACGCTGATCGTGGTGTCGCACGACCGCTACCTGCTGGAGCGCGTCACCGACCAGCAGTACGCGATCCTGGACGGGCACTTCCGTCACGTCCCGGGCGGTGTGGACGAATACCTGGCACTGCGCAGCGCCCAGGGCACTGGCTCGGGGTCCAACCCGTCGCAGTCTTCCGGCACCGATCAGGCCAAGCCCGCAGGCCCGAGCGGCGCCGAGCTGCGCGCCGCGCAGAAGGAGCTGAACGCCAACGAGCGCAAGGTCAGCCAGCTGCAAGTGAAGATCGCCAAGATCCACGAGAAGATGGCAGGCCATGACCAGTCCGACTACGAAGGCCTGGGCAAGCTCACCGCAGAAATCAGCGAATTGCAGGACCAGGTTGACGAACTGGAAGAACGCTGGCTGGAACTCTCCGAGATCGTCGGCTGACTCTGAGGAAACTTAATCCACGATGAATCGCCGTAGGGCGGAAAACGTTGGTTGCCATATGAATCTCTTTATCGAGCGTCGTTGGATGCTCAGTGTCGATTCATGGGCAACCAACGTTAGTCATTTTAGGGACGTTTGAAAGCCCGCAGTACTGCCTATGCCTGCTGCCCTTCGGCGTCGTCTTGCATGACGCCAACGTGGAAGAAGAATGAATCAGGAGATCGCAGGGTTACGACCGGGCACCCACGAAATCGAGCGCCAAGTGAAATTGGACGATTGGGGACGCGCAATACGCCAGCGTAGTCAGTTGGATCACCGCGTAGTAGTACATCGGCAAGTAATCGGTCCGAGTACGTTTGTCCTCATAGTAAGAGCGGAACTGATGTGTTCCCCCGACGAGGACCACTGCCAACGGCACTAGGCCTACTAGCGCGGGAACCCGAATTATCGCTGGTTCCGGTACAAGGAACGCGGAATTAGAGAGGTCGAGCAACTAAGGCTCCATGAATCCTTCGGGTAGCAATCACAGCAGAGCCTATCTGGGCATCTTTGCCATGACTCGCGTCAACCTTGGACCGCCTGCCAACAAACGTCGTGGATATCGGCGCCTACTAAAAACAACCCACCAATGATGCGGTGTGCGGGCACCGGCCCAGGTGCAGATGCATCGCAAGTGCGGCTTCAACCCCGTATGCTTCCAGGAGTTCACAGTGCCATCATGCCCATGCCGCCTGCAGCTCAGCTTCGATAGCGTAGGGCATCGGAGGTCGGAACGATCGTGCACGCGTCCGCTGGCGCGTTGGGCTCCTCGTGCTCGATTTCGTAGTCGCATTCGCCGCAGCGGTAATGATCATTCTCGGACATATGTTCCTGCCAAATATGCCCGCAGCTTCCACACCTGCCTTCCAACGCGCGGTGTTGTACGATACGTTTTTTCAACCACAATTTGTTTCCTCGGTTCCCTACAATCGCCCCATGGCAGATCCGCTGTTCACCCACAATAGCAATCGAGAATTGTCTGAGCGTCCAGAACTTTGCTGTCGGGAATCAAGTTGTTCACACCATTTCTTGATCGCCGGTTGGCGATACCGCGCCCACGATTCGCGGATCATCTCGGCTTCTAGGCTCGGGGCAGTCGCACGAGTTGGTACACCCTGGAATTGCTGCTCCCCGGCAATCACAAACCATCCTCTGGTTTCTAATTGCCGACGTCCTTGCCATCCTTTGGAGGTTGGCCCTATGGTCGAACTGCAGTTGGAACATCCGCAAAGAATAGAAGGCGCAGCGTCTCTCAGGATTGGCACCGCTCCAGCATGCGGTTTCGGCCGGAACTGATACGACAGAGCCCAAGTTGAATCCCGGAACTGCGATTTCCCCCCAGACGTAGGAGACCTCATGAAGATGACATTCGACGCCGAGGCGTGCGCCGCCTACATTCGACTCAGTTCAGGCGCCTCGACGGTCGCCGACTCGTGGCCCATTGAGGAGTTTATTGTGGACATCGACGACGTTATCCTCGACCTTGATCAGAACCGTCACGTACTGGGGCTCGAATTGCTCGTTAAGCAGGGCCACGGCATTGAAGCCATCCTGGCTGCAATCGCCGATGGAAGCCTCGCCGATGCACTGGCTTCCGAAGGATTCGACTGTTCTCAGTTGCGTGGGAATCCTGACATCACAGTTCAAAACATCGGATAGCTTCAATGGTGTCAGCAGAGAAGAACATACTCAGGTCTCGGGCTAGTTGGTGGTGCCTATGGGATTTCATAGCTAATGAAATTTCCCGATGGTTTTACCGTTGGATTGCTAGTTTCAGTTTGCTATGTAGACTCAGTGGCCAGGGATGTTGCTCCAACGCTCAAGATCATTTTTCTGCTGCCTCAGTTCTGGTTCCTCGCCGAAATACTCAATGAGGATATCCAAAGCTTCCAACCCCCGTTCACGCCCGATTTCATCGATTTGCCCGGTCAGGCGAAGCAAGGTGAAAGCAGCTGCCGCGACGAAAGTTGCATCCGAATACCATTCTTCTGCGTCGGGTGAATCTCCCCATTCATCTCCAGCGGGACCATCGACGATGTCCAGAACATCCGCAACAGTTGCGCCGTCGAGCAGCTCGGTACGTTTTTCGGCTGCAGCTTGCAGGGTGTCCCATCCCTCATCGGATCCGAACGGGGCAAATTCATCGGCCTGTTCTTCATAAATTGGTGCCGTGAAATGACGTGCAAAATTTTCGTGAGCTACTGGCAGCTGTTCGTCTTCCATGTTTCCCCCATGATTCAAGACCGGCTGGGAGCCGATATTCTGTCTGACTATAGCGGCTTTCCGATCAGGCGTTGTAAACCTTACTGTGAAAGCAAGGAAGCTCGAATATTCCCTCTTGCGTTCCGTCGTATTCATGAGAGCGGAAGTGCTCTGAATTAGGTTTGAACCATGGGCATCAAAGTAAGCGTTCGAGAGTTTATGGGCCTGGATTCAGCGCATCTCCATGACGGGTACTCGCAGAGCAGCCGGGGCGTGCGGATGCCGTTTTGAGAGGCCTGCGGCGCGCTGGTCGCTTACGAATCCTAGTTCGCACATACCAATTGGCATGGCATACCACCCATTGAGCCCGGACTTGATCCTCCGAAGCATTGCCCTGCGGCAATGAAAATCCCTTCAACTCGCTGTGGCTATGTGGCTCTCGGATCGCGTATGTACTAGCGAGCTGCCAAAACCGAACTTTCAAAAAATGCTGCCGACTGGTTGCCTTCTCTAGGATTGATCTGCAGGCTTCACGGAACCTGTAGCCTCATCGACCAGCTAGTCTTTCAAGATGGACCCATTGATTCAGCCTGTCTTGGATGCTTGCGGCTATCGTCTTCGCCCGTTTAACGCGGGGGACGCGCGGTTGATTCAAGAGGCTTCCTCCGATCCACTGATTCCGCTGATCACGACAGTTCCCCGCAACGGTACCCGGAAAGAAATCAGCGAATTCATCGAACGGCAGCACCACCGGCTGGTTGAACGATCCGGCTATTCGTTTGCTATCGTGGACGCCGTCTCGGATCAGGCGCTGGGCCAGATAGGACTATGGCTGAAAAATTCCAATCATGGCCGAGCCAGCATCGGCTATTGGGTTGGGCCATCGCACCGCAACAGAGGAATCGCCTCCGCTGCACTGGAAGCGATCTCGCAATGGGGGCTCGGACTGCCGGACATTCATCGCGTGGAACTCTATGTCGAGCCCTGGAACGAAGGCTCATGGAAAACAGCCGAGAACTGCGGCTACACGCGAGAAGGCCTACTGCGCAGCTGGGAAGAAATTGGTGGAGTGCGTAAGGACATGTACATGTATTTGCGGCTCGACTGAAACCAGCACTCAATTCGACAGCTACGATACCGCTGGCAACGATTACCGGTTCATGCGGGATAACCCGTTTTTGAAAAGCCGACACGACGCCCCGAAGTCATTCTCTTCAATCGTTCCGGCCCGCCAGCCGTCAGACGGTCTAAGCAACTCACCCTTAGCAAACGCACTTGGAGGACAACATATGGGATCCATGGACGAACTCATCAACCCGACTGTGATTACGCAATTGCGTACCTCGCTGCACGACGTTGCTCCTGGAAACAGGCTGGACCATCTCAAAGATTCAGCGGGACTCGTCGGCGGCATGCGTCTGCGAGACCGAGTTGATATCGTCCGGAACGCCTTGCTGAAAGACCTACCCGCGGACTTCGCCAGCACCAGAACGATCATCCACGAGGCGCTCAGCGACCCCTTGCTCACAGGCTGGATGATCTGGCCTGTTTCCGAACTCATCACCGCCAAGGCAATTGATTCCGGAGCCATCGAAGACTTCGATGCGGCCATGGAAACGCTTGCCCTGCTCACGGACAGGCTTACCTGTGAGTTCGCGATCCGCGCGATGATAATCGCTCGGCCGGAACGGGCACTCCAGCACGCGCAAGACTGGACGCAGCACGAGAATGAACACGTTCGCCGCCTGGCCACCGAAGGGACTCGCCTGTACCTCCCTTGGGCAAAACGCGTCCCCTGGCTCGTCGCCAACCCCAGGGAAACCCGCGCCATTCTCGACGCCAGCTATCGGGATCCCGCGGAATACGTTCGTCGATCGGTCGCGAACCACCTCAACGACCTCAGCCGGGCGGATCAGGAGGCCCTCATCGAGACGGCCACCGCATGGGCTGGCAACGCCGATGAAAACACCGCGTGGGTGCTTCGGCACGGATTGCGAACCTTGACCAAGCAAGGCCATCCCGAAGCGTTGTCCCTCCTCGGTTTTTCCGGTGACCATCTGTCGATCTCCGCGCCATTGCTTGCCAGTGACCGCATCGCCTGGAACGGTGAGATCGCATTCACCACACAGGTTACGAACCATAGCGGCACTGAAGCCAACGTTGCCATCGATTACAGTGTCGGGTTCCTGCGCGCAAATGGATCTCACGGAGCCAAGACATTCAAACTTGCCACACGGAAAATCGGGCCAGGCGAGACTGTCACCCTGGGCAAGACCCATTCGTTCAGGCCTATAACGACACGCAAGTACTACCCCGGGGTGCACACTGTGACAGCTCAAGCCAATGGCAAGAAATCCGATCAAACTGACTTCGCGCTTGAAGCAGAATCGGTCGAAATCAGCCGAGTGAAATAGTCTATGACCAATGCTCGTCCAGCAAATAAGCTACGACATATTTGTACTGGATCGCATTCCAAACCCACCAACTTCGGTGTCCGTATAAGGCACCTTCACCGGGCATTTTTGCGGGCGGGGTATACGGGAATCTGAAATCGTTGGAAACCCGGAGTTTCGAAAATATGCCAAGCCAACAAGACTTATGTCCCGCATGAGGACCCCCTTGCGGGCATGCGATCTGGGCTGACGCCTGTGACCGAGTGTTCAGTGCGTGCTGTATAGTTCAGAGCATGCTGACTATTGCTTCGCGTCTCGACGTGATGAACCGCCTGGGTCGTGCACTGGCCGACCCCACTCGATCCCGGATCATCTTGACCCTGCTCGACCATCCCGCTTACCCGGCGGAACTGGCCCGAGATCTGGACCTGACACGCCCGAACGTGTCCAACCACCTGGCATGCCTGCGCGATTGCGGGATCGTCGTCTCCGAGCCCGAGGGTCGTCGGACACGATATGAGATCGCCGATTCGCACCTGGCGCAGGCGCTGACGGCACTGGTCGATGCCACCCTGGCAGTGGACGAAGACGCCCCGTGCATCGATCCCGCCTGCTCGCTTCCCGGATGCGACGCAGCTGGGGTGGGCGCATGATCCTCACCTCGGTCTTGCAGGCGATGGGCCTGTTCGCAGCGACCAACATCGACGACATCATCGTGCTCTCCCTCTTCTTCGCGCGAGGGGCAGGCCAGCGCGGCACTACCGCCCGCATTCTGGCCGGCCAGTACCTCGGATTCGCCGGCATCCTCGGTGCCGCGGTCCTGGTGACCATCGGCGCCGGAACATTCCTGCCCTCGGCAGCCATCCCGTACTTCGGTCTCATCCCTCTGGGCCTCGGCCTCTGGGCCGCATGGCAGGCCTGGCACGGAGACGATGACGACGATGACGACGAGGCCAAGGTTGCCGGCAAGAAGGTCGGCGTGTGGACAGTCGCAGGCGTCACCCTTGCCAACGGCGGCGACAACATCGGCGTCTACACCCCTGTCTTCCTCAGCGTGGAACCTCTCGCAGTAGTCGCCTACTGCATCGTCTTCCTCGCGCTCGTCGCGGTCCTGGTGGCCCTGGCAAAGTTCGTCGCCACCCGCCCCCCGATCGCCGAAGTGCTCGAACGCTGGGAGCACATCCTCTTCCCCATCGTTCTCATCGGCCTCGGCATCGTGATCCTCGTCAGCGGCGGAGCCTTCGGACTCTGACGTAGCGGCAGCGATCCAAACGGCCCCGACCGGGCGCACCCCTCTCGGTTCAGACCGCGACACCAACCTGCAGCCAGTCCTGCGTGATCGCGGCAACAAGACCGCCACGGAGCGCTGCAAAAACCCCGCCACCAAGCGAACGAAGCCACAAGTTTCGGGAAAACAAAAACATTGAAAAACCGCCGATCCGAGCAGCTGCTCGGATCGGCGGTTTCCACTTCCCAAAAACGATCGTTATTGACACTCTGTTTTTTTGTTTTGTAGTCCGAGCTAACCGTTTTGTATCACTTGTTGTAGCTAGCCAATTGTCCAGACACTGTCAAGCCCCGGGTCTCATGCTTTCCATTCTCTCAAATGGGAGCAGCATGAAACCCCGGACGATTCAGGTATGTATTATTTCTGGCTAGGGCTTTGCTGAGAGTTTGATTTTGATTTGCCCCACCAAGTGAAGTTACGCCATACACGTTCTAAAGGTCCTTGTTCGAACCGTTGCTGCCAGGCCTTAGACCAAGCCCATTGCATGGCTAGGATCACTGCACATGATGCGAACGTAGTGATCCATGCCGCTACCGTACCCGATTCCCACCATCCTCCTGGCGCAAGATATTTCGCCACCATCATTAGCAGTGTGGCGGTAATGTAGTTCGTCAGTGACATTTTCCCCAGCGGTGCGAAAATTTGAGTCAATACGCGACACGCGGGGGTACGCAGCAGGGTGATGAACATGGCCACGTATCCGGCAGCCATCAACAGGGTTGGCAGCTGCCCGGGGGTGGCACTGGCATTGCCATTCTCTACGGCTTCTTTCAGCCAGAATCCGAACAAGCTCAGTGCTGCGCAGGCGAGAGCGATGAAAGCTGAAACTCTTCTGGTGTGGGTCGAGCTGGCTATACGTTCTGGGATACGTGCCTGTCCGGCTAGGAAACCAACAACGAACAGTCCCGCGATGAGCATCCAGCCGCCTACCCAGCCGCCTACTGCGATAAGTAGTGCTCCGATAATGAATAGAATCCAGCGCGCCCATTTCGCTGGAGGGAGAAACGTCATGGGGATAAGAATGAAAAAGCCACACAGTGCGTAGAGCAAGAGCACTTCGCTGGGCTGAAGTTGGCTGTGCAAGACGCCGAGTATTCCTAGCAATAGTAGACGGCGGACCAGCGCAAAGCGCGGACGGCTGGTTCGTAACGGGGCGGTGCGCCACATCATACCGAATCCGATAGCGAATAGGAGGCAAAAGAGAGGGAAGAAGTGCCCCTCAATAAGGAAATCAAGCCATTGGTAGACCTGTCCGTCTGGCCTGATCTCGTGAACTCCTACTACCTCAGGGAAGTTAACGAGAAGTATCCCCATGAGCGCGAACCCGCGGAGCGCGTCAAGTCCTTCCAATCGGGCTGTTTGTGCTGAATAATTTAGAATGTGAAGCACCTAACTGTAATTCAATAAGTGGCGGTTAGAGTACCTGCGGGAACGGAGGCAGATAACTTTGTCGCCGAAGATACGGACGGGCGCCAATGGTTCGTAAAGGTGTATCGCGATCGCAACACGATTGACCAGGACCAATCCGCAGTAGATCTAGCTATGTTCGCCTGTGCCGGGGGGAGTGCCGGTGCCATCGGTTCACCGCACCATCGCCGGTCGGGTTATCGGTGAGACTCAGGGTATGGCCTTGTCGCTTTTGGATTATATGGCTGAAACCACGACCGCAGAAGACGGGTTGATAGGCAAACGTTGGGAGAACGTGGGTCTGGTTCTTGGTAAGCTCCAGCGACTTTTAGCCCGGTACCCGTCATACCGGCCGTCACTTCGACCAGCTACAGGGATCATCGACGTTGCACGGGCACGGTTCCGCTTTGACAAGCTGATCGACGACTACCAGCGTCTGGACTCTCTGAGTTCGGATCAGCAGTGGGCGCGCTGCATTCTGCTGTGCAACGCCGCTCGCTGCTATCGAAGGCACAGGCGATCCTCGAAAGTCTCCCACTGTTGGGAATGCAAATCCTGCACGGTGATTTCGCCTCGCCGAACCTGCTAATGAGTAAAGAGAAAGTTGCAGCGGTCATTGATTTTCAACCACCAGCACCTCAATACCTTGTCTGGGAAATCGCCCGCATTGGATGCGACCCGCACACCATCATGGCTGATGGCGACTGGCTGACCGGGCTGGCCCGATTGCTTGGTGCCTACCGACAATAAAACCCTGCGGCCGCCTCCGTCGATTTACTGTCCACGGTCTCCGTAGGCTGCGCTTACACCATGGCATCTACCTATCCGCTGGTAGCGCCATTACGAAACCCTGAGGGTGCGGATTCGAGCTTGATGTACGGCCGTTCGCGACATGAATCGCCCCTGCTGATGCTGGACACCTTGACCGACCTGGCTAACTAACGCCATAAGGCAGTACCGTCCCATAAGCTGGTCGCCATACGCGAACGCCCGTAGGAGGAACCCGGAGCGTGAACCACCCCCGTGACTACTCGGGGATATCGCTGAGCTGACTCTCGATACGATCCAGCCGTCCGGTGATGTTGCGCAAGTGCTCCACGATGAGGTTATTCGATCCATCGATCGCCGCTGCTGTCTCTTGCCGTGCTCTAGTGACGGTGCGAACCACCCAGACGGTGAGAATGACGAAGGTCGCGAGCGGTAGAACCGCAGCGAGAATAATGAGGAATACGGCGGAGGCAAGCGTCATGATGGTTCTTCTTCCTGTCGTTGATGAACGATGTGATCGATTAGGTCCGGGGTGATTTCAAAAGCGAACTGCGTGACCCAGTAATGCTTCTTCAGCCGGTTCTCTCCGGTCTGCTCCAAGTCGCTCTCGACGAGCCCGGCGGCTTCCAATCGGTTTAGATGCTGATATAGCAGCGGGCGAGACATCCTCAGCCGCCGGGCTAGTTCGCTGACGTGAGTTGGCTCCGATTTCAGTGAGGCGATGATTCGTAAACGGGGTGCACTTCCGAGAGCGCTGAGCGTCTGAGCGAGTAGTTCTGCATCCATCTCATCTCCCGACTGTTAGCAAACTATATCATATGTAACAATATGCTTACAGGGTGAATTGCGCAAGTAAGGGGCCGGGGAGGAACGCCCAGAAATGCACCCTGTGCCGGGCTGATCACTAAGCCTGTAATCGACCTGCAAATGTCTGTTCCAGATGTCGAAGATAATCTGACTCAGCGATCCGCAACACACTCCCCTTATCAAAGCTCGCAGTCCTGGGGTAGAACAGAAACTTGATACTGCAAACGAGCGTCGCTTACGTTGGACGGCTAGCTCAAAACGCACATACTCATGATCGATCCAATGCGACGGTTCATGGCGACCAATCACATTAGCGACAGCGTTAGACCACTGTCCCAGTGAGCGTTCCTCTAACGACACAGCGATACTTCTTTGACCGCTAGAGCCCGCAATTTTTGGATAAAGCACTCATCGTAGGTCGGAACTGAAGCCTAATCTCGGGCTCCTCCTTAGAGGGCAAAGGCTTGCTGTGATTGATGAACTGCGTCCTTTTAGCATCAAATCCCGGAGATATACTCACGTAGACCAGGGATGGCGAAATCAAGCAGTCCGCGGCCTGCGGGTTGGACGAGCCCGGCGTCAATGAGCCGGGCTCGGTAGTTGCCGATGGTATTTTTTGCGTCTCCGAGACGCCTGCCAATATCAGCGGTGCTCGATGGCCCATCATCTTCAGACATTGCCTGTAAGAACTCAATATCCTTGGGCGATGCCGTGGCCAATGCCGAGGCTAGGACTACGCGAGTGTTTTTCCGGTGCGCGGCAGCTAAAGCCAGTTCAACGTCTGCTGCCGTCAGCGGGGCATCTTTGAACTCCGCAATCTGCCACAAGTGGTACCCCACCAGCTGTATGAGGAATGGGTAGCCTCCGGTTGATTCGGCTGCTTTCCGAACGAGTTTCGACGAAATTGGGTGCTCCAGGCTTGCAAACGTTTCGAGGTAGGAGTCCTCAACCTCGCGGATTGCCGCGGCATGCAAGTCGATCCGGTCTGCTCTTCGGAGGAATGTTGCGACGCCCTCATTGAGCAGATCGGAGACGGAGGCGGGCAAGCCTGCAAACAATAGGGCAATTGGCGATCCTTGGCGGATAAAGTGCTGAACGAAGGCTGCCAGCTGAGCAAGTTCATCACGGTTGGCACCGTGAATCTCGTCTAGGGTGATAGCCAACCCGGTGCGCTTCTCTTCAAGCAACTGCAGCAGTTGTTCGCCCAATTGCCTCCATCCCAGTTGCTGGGCCGGAGGCAACTGAGCGGTGATCGAGAAGCCTGCGACTCCGACGCCCGTAATCCGGCGGCCTTTAGGCCCTTCTCCCAGCTCTTCAGCTGCTGAACGCATGGCTTCACCTATTCGTCCCAGGAAACCTGTCGTAGCAGTCTCCGAGACCACTAGCCATCCTTGGGCCCGCGCGAGATCTTCAGCCTCGCCGAGCATGACGGTCTTGCCGATACCGCGGGCTCCGGTGAAAATAGTGAGCAAGCCTGGGGCACCGGATCGGATCTGCAGACCGTAGGAGAACTCGTCTAATAGTCCGCTTCGGCCGATGAGCTGCGGTGGCTCGGCTCCTGCCGTGGGACGGAAAGGATTCTGAGTTATTTGCTGACTGACCAAGATTTCTCCTGTGAATAGCTGTGTACTCAGTGTACTCCTGTGTACTTGATGAATGAGGGTGAATTGATCAAAGCTATTGGTGTGCTTTGTTGAATTTGCCGGAACGAGACTCGGAAACGGATGGAGCGATCGTTTGGAATACCGAGCCAGCGGCCTCGGGGCGTGGCTGGATTCTGGGAAAGTGCAAATCTATGACTACACGGCCCAATTTCTCATGTCAGCTGTCCTGCGGAGGGTTCGGCCTATGGGACACCAAAAACGACTGCTTTTGCTGCTACATCGATACGATGCCGCGCACCCGGTGCCCGATGGCCATCGATTCACCGCTGAGCCCCGCGGCCCGCGGTGAGAGCAGGAAGGCAATCACCTCGGCGACCTGCGTCGGCGTCGTATCGCCGAAACCGCCAGGCGCTACCGAGGTCGCCGGATGCTCGCTGACGATTCCCGGGCTTACGGTATTGATGCCGATCCCCATCCCCGCATGCTCATCGGCCAGGTGCTTCGCGATGGTGATCAGTGCCCCGTTGCGCACCGAACCTGCGATATTTCCGGTCACTAGTGCGTTCTGGCCGGAGACCCCGACAATCCGTCCGGAGCCGGCTGCCCGCATATGCGGCAGCACCGCGTTGGCCATGCGCAAGAACCCCAGAGCCTTTCCCTGCACCGCTTCCATGACACGGGCCGGGTCGGAGTTCCCGGCCGGATCCAGTGTCCTGGCGCTGGGTGCGGCGGCATGCACCAAGCCGTCGATCCGTCCATGCATGTCCATCACCTGCTGGATGCCAGCCTGCACCGAGTGCTCATCGCTTGCATCCAGCTGCAGGTCCGTGCTGGCAGAACGTGCGGCGCTGATGGCGATCGCTCCCTCGGCCCGCAGGCAGCGGACCACCGCGGAGCCGATCAGCCCGGTCCCGCCGACAACCAGCACAATTTTTCCATCAAGTTCCAAGTCCATGCCGTTTAGCGTATCCGCCATTGCTGGTATTGCGCAGCCCTTTGGGGAAGAATCGAGCCCATGGATACCACGCGAATCGACGAACCCGAGTTGGAAGTCTTCGACGAGAACTGGCAGCGGGCGCTGGTGCTCATGGCGCACCCCGACGACCCCGAGTACGGGACCGCACTGGCGGTGAGCCGCTGGACCCGGCAGGGCAAAGAGGTAGCCTACGTCTTGGCGACCGCCGGCGAAGCAGGAATCGAGACCATGGCCCCGGCGCAGGCCGGGCCGCTGCGCGAAATAGAGCAGCGGCGGGCCATAACCCATGTCGGAGTTCAGGAGCTTGAATTCCTGGGTCTGCCCGACGGCAGGTTGGAATACGGCATCGAGCTGCGCCGCGCCTTTGCCGCAGCGATCCGCCGCCACCGCCCCGATGTGGTCATCACGTTGAACTTTGAACGCACCTTCGGCGGCGTCTACCGGAACTCAGCAGACCACCAGGCCGTGGGCCGAGCCGTTCTCGATGCGGTCTCCGACGCAGCCAACTCCTGGATCTTCCCCGAACTCACCGATCCACCGCATACCGAAGTGCAGATGATCGCTGTTTTCGCCGACGGGGCGCCGACGCATTGCGTCCAGATCGAACAGCAGGACATCGATGCCGCCATCGCCGCATTAAGCGAACACCGCGAATACCTCGCGGCCTTGAGCCCTGACTCGATCGAGGACCAGGCGCGGGCACAAGTTGAGATGGTGCTGGGAGAACACCGCCCGGCAAGGGTGGGCTTCCGTGTCTACCGCTGAGTGGGATGGGCTGACCGAAGAGCAGCTGCGCGCCAACGGATCGCTGAAGTGGACCGCCCATGAGCACGCCATCGGGGCGTGGGTGGCGGAGATGGATTACCCGTTGGCCGCCCCCATCCGCCGAGCGCTGCGCGACTACGCCGAGTCGGAACTCTTCGGCTACCCGCCTCCGGCGCTCGATGCGCAGTTGGCGGCAGCGGCCAGCGACTACTACGGCAGGAACTTCGGCTGGACGCCCGATCCTGATTTCATCGCGCCAATTGCCGATGTGCTGGCCGGGCTTGGTGCCGTGCTGGACATCTTCCTGGAACCGCAGGCCGCGGTCGTGGTTCCAACCCCGGCCTACATGCCGTTCCTGACCTATCCGGCGCTCAAGAACCGCCGAATTATCCAGGTGCCGATGCTGCGCGGCGACTCCGGGTGGCAGATGGATCTATCCGGCATCCGCGAAGCGCTGCAGAACGGCGGCGGTCTGGTGCTGTTGTGCAATCCGCACAATCCCATCGGCAAGGTCTACACGCGGCAGGAACTGCAGTCGCTGTCGGAAGTCGTCCAGGAGCACGGAGCCAGGGTCTTCTCGGACGAGATCCATTCCTCGCTGGTTTTCGAGGGGGCCCATGTGCCCTATGCCTCGCTGTCGCCGGAAACTGCTGCGCACGCCATCACGGCAACCTCGGCGACCAAGGCATTCAATATGCCGGGCCTCAAGTGCGCGCAACTGGTCTTTTCCAACCCGGCCGATCTGGACCTCTGGCGGGACAAGGGATTCTTCATCGGTCATGGAGCCTCCACTCCTGGCAAACTGGCTACCATCGCGGCGTACAACAGCGGGGAACCGTGGCGCCAGCAGGTCTTGGGTTATCTTCGGGACAACCGGGATCTGCTCACAGAGCTGCTGGAAGAGCATCTGCCCAGGGTGTTCTGGCTCCCGCCGGAGGGGACCTATCTGGGCTGGCTGGATGCCAGGGCGTTGGGGCACGGCGAACGAACGGCCGAGTTTTTCCTCAGCCAGGCCCGCGTGGCACTGGTCGAGGGCGCCCAATGCGGCGAAGGGTCCGAGGGGTTCGTGCGCATGAACTTCGCGCTCCCCCGCCCGATCCTGGTCGAAGCCATCAAGCGCATGGGACAGGCCGCATCGAAGACGGATGGATTGTGAGCAAGGAACAGTCGAAATCAAAAATCCGGCGGAAGCTGGCCCATTCGCTCGACGGGCAGATTCCAGTGAAGCTCACACGCAGTGTTGCGCCGGACGAACGCGAGGAAGGAATCGTCCGCAAGCTGGGCGAGGACTGGGTCCTGCTCGTGAAATTGCGCGACAGGGCGTACTTCAACGGATACATGATCCTGCGCATTGCAGACCTCGAGAGGGTGAAGCTGAAGCGCAAATTCATGCCGTTCATTGAATCCCGGACACCGGCGGCACCCCAGCTGAACCTCGACGACATCGATCTGGGCTCTGCCGGGAGCATCTACGGCACAACCTCTGCGACTGCGCCGCTTATCCTGCTCTACGAGGAAGAGCGAGCCCCGGACAAGTTGTGGATTGGCACGGTTGTAGAATTGCGCCGCAAATCAGCATGGATTCACATGATCAATCCGAACACACGCTGGTACGAGAAAGTCGTTAATGTCCGGTTCAAGAATCTCACTCGTATTGACCTGCTCAGCGACTACGACAGGGCGCTGCTCTACATGGCCGGCCCCGAGCCGAAGGCCGGCTGACCTCAGGCATCGCTTCCGGCCCTTCCACGCGACAGGCGTCCCCGCTAGGGCTTGCCGGTAATCAGGTCCGCCATGCGGGCAATCGGCGAGGTGGTGCCGCGCCCGTCCAGCTCGCTGCGGTCGGCCCAGCCGTACGCGGCGTACAGTCCCTTGGTGGCGATCCAGCGCAGTGGTTCCGGCTCCCACTGGCGCACGCGATGGTTGACCCACGGGAGCTCGGTCAGCTCGGTGGGTTCGCCCAGCACCAGGTCGCGCAGGGTGCGCCCGGAAAGGTTGGTGGTGGCCACGCCGGTGCCGACGTAGCCTCCGGCCCAGCCAAGGCCGGTGGCCGGATCCAGGCCCACGGTGGCCGCCCAGTCGCGCGGCACCCCGAGGACACCAGACCAGGCATGGTCGATGCGGGCAGAGGCGGTCTGCGGGAACATCCGGTGAAGCACCTCGCTCAGCCCGTCGATGGTCACCTGCGGCGTCTTGCCGTCGGTGTCCGTACGCGAGCCGAATTTGTAGGGCACCCCGCGTCCGCCGATGGCGATGCGGTCATCCGCGGTGCGCTGGGCATACATGTAGACGTGGGCGAAGTCGCCCAGCACCTCTCCCCTGCTCCAGTTCAGGTCCTCCCAGAGGCCCTGGCTCAGCGGCTCGGTGGCGATCATCGAGGAGTTCATCGGCAGCCACAACCGCTTGTGCCCCTTGATGCCGGCGGTGAAGCCCTCGGTGGCACGCAGGATGAATTCAGCGTTGAGCGTTCCGCCCTCGAACTCCAGCTGGCGCGGTCGAATGGTGGTGACGTGGGTGTTTTCGTAGATCGTGACGCCGAGCTTTTCGACCACCGCGGCCAGGGCCTTGACCAGCTTCGCCGGGTGGATGCGCGCTGCATGCGGGTGCCACAGCGCCGCCCGGGTTCCGGCGACATTGATTTTCGCGCAAGCCTCGGGAGCTTCGAGGAGTCTGGTGTCCGTGTGCGCCCACTGGGCTTCGGACCTCGCGTGCGAGCGCAGGCGGCTTTCCTGGGCAGGGGTGCAGGCGACCTCGAATTCGCCGCCCTGCTGGATGTCCGCCTCGATGCCCTCGGCCTCGCAGACGGCGATGACCTCGGCGACGGTGCGGTTCATGGCGTCCTGGAACGCCTCGGCGGCGCTGCGGCCATGGCTCTTCACGTAGCGTTCCCGGCCGCCGGTGACGGTGTTGGTCAGCCAGCCGCCGTTGCGGCCGGAGGCGCCGTAGCCTACATGGCGCGACTCGACCACCATGATCTTCAGCCCCGGCTGCGCCTTGGCCAGGTAGTAGGCGGTCCACAGCCCGGTGAAGCCGGCGCCTACGATCGCCACATCGGCGGTGTGGTGGCCGGTAAGGGTCGGGCGAGGATCGGGCAGACCGATGTGCTCCCACCAATGGGAGACGTGACCGTTGATCATCAGAATCCTTCACTGCCGCATCGCAAAATGAACGTGCTTCACTTTGCGGGTTCAGGATTCACCCTATGAGCCGGGCAACAGCCTGACAAGAGTTTGGCGCAAAATAACCGGAGGTTACTCGGAGAGTTCGACCTTCGCACCGGGAGCCGGGGCGCTGACCGCCAGCGTGGCCACGCCCACCTCGTCGCCCAGTTGGGCGCGCACCTGTTCGGCATGCTCGGCATCGCGGACCAGCAGCGCCAGGGTCGGGCCGGAGCCGGAGACCATGGCCCGCAGCGCGCCGGCGCCTTCGGCCAGGTCGCGCACGGTCCCCAGCTCCGGGGCCAGCGCCAGGGATGCCTGGGTCAGGTCGTTGACGAGCACCTGGGAGAGGGCCTGGGCGTCCGAGTGCATGAGCGCCTCGATGACGCCTGGATCCACCTCCTGCGGCACCGCGATTTCCTGCCCGCTGCGCAGCCGGTCGAGCATCGCGTAGACGCGCGGGGTGGACAGCCCGTAGCTGGCGGGAATCAGGACCCACTGGGTCTTGGCGCGGGTGAGCAGCGGGGCGAGTTTGTCACCGATGCCCAGGCCGATGGCCGCGCCGCCCATCAGGGCGAAGGGCACGTCCGCGCCCAGCCGGGCTCCGAGGCGGCCCAGTTCCTCGCGGTCCAGGCCGGTCTGCCACAGCTCGTTGCAGGCCACCAGCGTCGCGGCCGCATCCGCGGAACCGCCGCCCATGCCGCCGGCAATGGGCACCCGCTTGGTGATATGCAGGTTCGCGCCCAGGGTGCAGCCGGTGTGCTGGCGCAGCAGCTGCGCTGCCTTGTACACCAGGTTGTGCTCGCCCAGCGGGAAGTTCTCCGGATCGGAGACCACCGCGGAGCCCGGTTCCAGGCTCAGCTGCAGTTCCCCGTCCTCGCGCAGGGTCGCCTCGATCTGCTCCAGCAGCGACACCGCGACGTACAGGCTGGCGACCTCGTGGTAGCCGTCCGCGCGGGGCGGGCCGACACGGAAGTAGACATTGATCTTGCCCGGCGCGGTGGCGATGACTCGCTGTTTGGCCATGTCTAGGACTCTGGCTTCGGCTCGGCCGGAACCTGCTCGGCGGCGCGGGCGATCGCGATGTACGCGTCGATGTCCAGCTTCTCGCCGCGTTCCTTCGGGTCGATGCCCGCCAGCGTGAGGATCTGCTCGGCGCGGATGCCGGAACCTGCCCAGCCGGACAGGGCCGCGCGCAGGGTCTTGCGGCGCTGGGCGAACGCGGCGTCGATGATCGCGAAGACCTGCTTGCGGTCCGGTGCATCGCTGCGGTCCGTGTCGCGGGTGAACCCGACCAGGCCGGATTGGATCTTGGGGGCCGGCCAGAAGACGTTCATGCCGATGACTCCGGCCTTGCGCATGGTTCCGTACCAGGCGCCCTTGACCGACGGCACGCCGTAGATCTTGCTGCCCGGGCCCGCGCTCATGCGGTCGGCGACTTCGTCCTGCACCATGACCAGGCCGTGGCGGATCGAGGGGAAGTGCTCCAGCAGGTGCAGCACCACGGGAACCGCGACGTTGTACGGGAGGTTCGCCACCAGCGCGGTGGGCTCGCCGGGAAGTTCGGTGACCTTCATGGCGTCCGAGAGAATCACCGTCAGGTCGTTTTCACGGCCCGGGCGGAACTCGGCCATGGTCTGCGGCAGGCGCTTGGCCAGCGGCGGATCGATCTCCACGGCGACCACCTTGGCGGCGGCGTCCATGATGCCCAGGGTCAGCGAACCGAGCCCCGGTCCGATCTCCAGCACGGTCTCCTCCGGGGAGACGTTGGCGGCCGCCACGATGCGACGGATGGTGTTCCCATCGATCACGAAGTTCTGGCCCAGGGTCTTGGTAGGCCGGATCCCCAGCTCATCGGCCAGACGACGGATTTCGGTGGCCCCAAGCAGCGGCATAGATTCCTTAGACATCACGTTCTCAATTCTAGTTCAGCCGGAGCCGGACGCACGAAAAGCGCAACGCTCCGGTTCCAGTGAACCGGCGCGTTGCGCTCAATGAAGTTATTCGGGGCGGTGCCTAGCGCAGTCCCAGCTTGGACGAGCAGGCTGGCCAGTGACCCCAGCCGCCGCTGGCACGCAGCTTCTCTGCCGCGGCAACCTGCTCGGCAGGAGTTGCCTGGTGCGGCAGCGGTGCGTACTTGGTGCCGCCGACCGCACGCCACGACGAAGCGGAGAACTGCAGGCCGCCGTAGTAGCCGTTGCCGGTGTTGATCGACCAGTTGCCGCCGGACTCGCACTTGGCCAGTGCGGCCCAGTTCGCGGAAACGCTGCCGGATGGGGCCTTGGTGACCTTCGAGGAAGAATCCTTCTTCTCTTCCTTCTTTTCTTCCTTGGTGCCGACCTTGACGACCTCGGCAACAGGCTTCTTGGTGACCTTGGCCTTCAGGACTTCTTCCTCGCCCTTCTTGCCGTTGCGGGTCTCCTGGCGCAGGGTCAGCTCGCGCTCGCCCTTTTCGCCCTTGGTTTCCACCTTGGTCTTGCCCTTGGCCAGGTTCTTGTCCTTGACCTTCTCGGTTTCGAAGGCGATGTCGCGGGTCTCGTCCCAGGTCTTGATGCTGACCTTGATGACCTCGATCTGCTGGCCGTCGGCGATCTTGGTGCTGGTCTCGACGTCCTTCTCGGTGTCCTTCTTGACCTTGACGTTGACCTCGTCGTCGTCGCCCAGGGAGACGCCCTGTTCGGCGAGCAGCTCCTTGACGGTCTGCGCGGTGGTCGACGCCTCGGTCTTCTTCTTGTCCACCAGCAGGGTGACTGCCTTCGGGGTGATGATCTTGATGTCGCTGGCAACTGCCGCCAGGTTCTGCGATTCATCCATGGAGATCTCGGCGCCCTTTTCCAGGTCGAGTTCCTCGACCAGATCGGCGACGGTCATGCCGGTGGTGTGCACCACGCGTTCGGTGCCGTCCAGGTTGACCTGGACCGACTTGTTGCGCTTGATCTCGATCTTCTGCGCATCGACCACCGGGGCGTCGGTCGCCACGGAAATCTCGTCGCGCTCGCCCAGGGCGATGTCCTGCTGTTCAAGCACGGAAGCCACGGTGGCGGCACGGGTGGTGACCACCTTGCTCTCGCCGTCGACGGAGATGGTGATTGATTTCTGGCCGGCGATATAGAAAACGGTGCCGGCAATCACCAGGGCCACGGCGAGCGCCTGGACCAGGTATTTAGCCCAGCGGTTCTTGAGCAAGTGAGTCACGGTAGTGAGATCCCCATCGTTTGTAGGCCGGGCTCCGGAAGGTGCCCCGGAAAAGCTGTCCGGCCCGGCGGCTAGGCCGCCTGTCTATCATTCAGTTTCTGCGCCGTGTTTCCCAGGCTCTGGAACCAGGATCAGGCTGCGTTTCAACCAGCCGCCCTGTAATTGGGCACCGTCGTTCAACACATCTGCATCTACCGTAACCGAATTGTTATATTTCAGGCAACAGTCATATGGCCATCAACACATTCGACGGGTCTAGAATGCCCCGTACACTTCGCGGGTATTCGCCTCCAGCTGCGCGCAGAATTCGGCCAGATCCGCGCCGCGGGTTTCGGCCATGAAACGCACGGTGTACGGGATCATGTAGCTGGCGTTGGGCCGTCCCCGGAACGGGTGCGGGGTGAGGAACGGGGCATCGGTTTCCACCAGCAGCAACTCGGGTTTGGCAAGGCTCAACGCCTCACGCAGGTCATGCGAGTTCTTGAAGGTGACGGTCCCCGCGAACGACATGTACCAGCCGTTCTCATTACAGATCCGCGCCAGCTCGGCGCCTCCGGAGAAGCAGTGGAAGACCACGCGCCCGGGCAGGGGCGAATCCTTCAGGATCCGCACCACATCGTCGTGTGCGTCACGGTCGTGGATTTGTAGCGCCTTGCCCTGCTCCACGGCGATGCGCAGGTGTTCGCGGAACGAATGCTCCTGGGCAGCATGCCCTTCTTCGCCGGTGCGGAAATAGTCCAGTCCGGTCTCCCCGATGGCGCGCACCCGGTCATCGGCGGCCAACTGCTCGATCCGGGCAATCGCCTCCTCCAGGGCTCCGCGTTCTGCCAGCCGCGCCGCATCGTTGGGATGGATCGCCACGGCGGCCAGCACGTTGGGGAAGTCATTGGCCGCCTTGACGGCGTATTCGGAGGACTCGACATCGCAGCCGACCTGGATCAGGCCCTTGACCCCTACGGCCGCCGCAGCGGCCAGCGCATCCGCGGCCTCGACCCGGACCTCGCCGTCCAGGAAGTCCAGGTGCGTGTGGTTGTCCACCACCGCCACCGGCAGCGGGGCCGGCGCTTCGGGGTATCGCAGGTTGCGCTTCGAGCCGCCCTTCTCATTGGTCCCGGATCGGCCCCGCTCCCCGTCTGCCGCCGCAACCTGCTGGGCGTCCGGACGGTAGGCCGTGGGGATGCCGGCGTAGATATCGCCGGGGTTCGTCGTTTCGTTCTTCGCTGCCACCGCTGGTCCTTCACATCCGCTGTTCTTCCGGGCGCTGGGCCCACCAGACATTCTCTCACCACGACGGTGCAGGCCGCAGCCGGCGGGTCCGAATTCAGGCAATTAGAGTCTGTTGCTGGACAAAAGAACCCCATACGATATGTGCAACAGCTATCTGGATTCGACTGCGCCCAACAACCTTGCGAGCAGGCTGAACCTGTCAGGAGGATGCGCATGAGCGCAAACCCAACGTTGCCTTCGCTCGACTCGTCGTTCAGGCACAATTGCCAGCGCGTGTTCGAAGCGGTGCAAACCGTCATCACCGGAAAACCCGAGGCCGTCACCAACGCCATGGTGGTGCTGCTGGCCCAGGGCCATCTGCTGGTGGAAGACGTGCCGGGGGTCGGCAAGACGATGCTGGCCAAATCCCTGGCGCGCAGCGTGGACGGTTCGGTGCACCGGATCCAGTTCACCCCGGACCTGCTGCCCAGCGATGTCACCGGCGTCTCCGTGTATTCCCCGCAGACCCATGAGTTCACCTTCCATCCGGGCCCGATCTTCGCGAACATCGTGATTGCCGACGAGATCAACCGCGCCAATGCCAAGACCCAGTCCGCCTTGCTCGAGTGCATGGAGGAGCAGCAGGTGACGGTGGATTCCATCACCCACCCGCTGCAGCGCCCGTTCATGGTGGTCGCCACCCAGAACCCCATCGACTCCGAGGGCACCTTCGCGCTGCCCGAGGCCCAGCGCGACCGGTTCATGGGCAGGATTTCCATGGGCTACCCGCAGCGCGACGACGAGCTGGCCATGCTCAGCAGCCACCACCGGGACGAGCCGCTCCAGTCGCTGGTTCCGGTGCTGCGGCTACAGGAGCTGGTCCGGATGATCGACCAGGTCAAGCTCGTCACGGTCACCGACCGGCTGAGCGCCTACGTGGTGGATCTGGGGCGCGCCTCGCGCGAACACCCGCAGGTGCAGCTGGGCGCCTCGCCGCGCGCGCTGCTGCAGTGGGTGCGCGCCGCCAAGTCGCATGCCGCGATCTCCGGCCGGGACCACGTGCTGCCCGAAGACGTGCGCGCGGTGGCCGAAATGGTGCTCGGGCACCGGCTGATCCTCACCCGCCGCGCCCTGGCCGACGGCGTGGAACCTGCCGCCGTCATGCAGGAACTGCTGGCCAGCACACCGGTCAGCTAGGGCGGTGGACAAATGGACAAGCCCCAGCGCTTCGACTCGCGCAATGCCCTGTCCTGGACGCGCTCCGACGAGGGCCCCGAGGCCCTGCGCCGGTGGCATCTGGACCTGTTCACCCCGCGCGGCTGGTACACCCTGGGTGCCGGGGCGGGGCTGGTCGCCCTGGCCTATGTGCTCGGGCGCCACGAGCTGATGGCCTTGGGCGTCGGGCTGGCCGCGCTGGCGGTTTCCAGCTGGCTGATCGTCCTGCGCGCCCGGCGCACCACCAGCCTGCGCCGGGCGCTGCACTCCCCCGCGGCGACCGTGGGAGAGGCCGCGCTGGTCACCCTCGAATGCCCTGACGAGGTGCGCCTGCGCGAAACCCTGCCCGAAGGCTTCGGCCCCGGCCCCGAGCTGGCCGGCCCCGGCGCGGTGGACTACGAACTGGTGTTCCGCTCGCGCGGCATCCACCTGCTGGGCCCGGCCCGGCAGGTGATCTCCGATCCGCTGGGACTGATCCGCGGCATGGTGTCCATCGGACAGCCGCAGCCGGTGCCGGTGCGCGCCCAGATCCACCCGCTGTCGCGGTTCGCCTCGCTGGGCGAACGCATGCTCACCGGAGATGCCCGGTTCTCGCGCAGCACCACGGCCGACTACTACGACGTGGCCACGCGCGACTACCAGCAGGGGGACTCGATCCGCCAGGTGCATTGGAAGGCCACCGCCCGCCACGGAAAACTCATGGTGCGCCAGGAGAACCACGTGGCCACCGCCCAGGCGCTGATGGTGCTGGACCGCACCGGGGAGCATTGGCAATCCGGCGGCGCTGACCTGCGCGTGGGCATCCCCCAGGGACTGGGGCCGGAGCTGGCCAGCAGCCGCCGGTTCGAGAACGCGCTGTCGCTGGCCTGCAGCATCGGCCAGCGCTACGCGGAGAGCGGGTACCAGCTGCTGTTCCGAGATCTGGACGGCAGCCCGCTGGTGGGCGGGGATTCGCTGCAGCTTTCCGAGCATGCCGCCCGTTCGAGCTTCGAGGACTTCCATCTGGCCAGCGCGGAACTCGGTCCGCTGCCCTCCGCGTCGGGCCAGCGCCCGGTCCAGGACCTGATTGGAACGAACCTGCACCGCGAGCTGCTCTCGATGCGAGAGGAACCGGTGATCATGATCCTTGGCCACCTGAGCCCGGACCAGGCCGCGGCCCTGGCCGCCCTGTCCCGCACGGTGCGCCATGTGGAGCTGTTCCTGCTGGCCGCCCACCCCGAACGCCATGCCCAGGTCCAGCAGCTGCTGGCCCGCACCGGATGGAACATCCACGTGCTGCACGGCAACGGTTCGCTGGATGACGCGCGAGGCGTCTCATGAGAGCGGCCCTGCACGACTCCCCCGCCCTCCCGGCCCGGGAGGCCGAGCCGCGGCGGCCGGCGCCCACCGAACCCTTGGCCCACAACCTGCTGGCCCGTGCCACAGCCGCGGTCTGCCTGGCCGTGGCGGTGCTTGCCGGCTTCTCCTCGCTGACCGGCGTCGTGGAGGGACGAGCCTGGTTCCCGGGGCTGGTGCTGCCGGTGCTGGCCATCCACCTCAGCGCCGGGGTGCTGCGCGGAATCAGCGGGCTGCGCTGGTTCGCCTACCCGGTCGCCGCCCTGGTCGGCCTGGTCGCGCTGTTCCAGCACGAAGCCATGCTGTCCACCGGGTACACGCTGAGCGGCTTCCAGTGGTTCAACGCGGTGCTCTCCGAGGCGGCCCTGCAGCTGTCCACCCAGGTGCCGCCGGTGGCCTATTCGCGCTACGTGGCCTTCGCCATCCTGGTCTGCGCGGTGGCGATCAGCCTGCTCGTCGAGCTGCTGGCCAGTTTCCGCAAGGTGGCGCTGCTCGTGATCGCCCCGCTGTGTTTCGCCCCGGTCATCGCTTCGCTGTTCAAGCAGGAAGGCGCCGGCATCTGGAACGTGGCACTGCTGCTGGCCGCGGTGCTGGGCTACACGGCGCTGCTTCCCTACCTGTTCCGCGGCGGGCAGCAGCCTGCCGCTGCGCAGTTCCCTGGTCCGCGCCAGCTGGGCTTCCTGGCCGCCACCGCACTGGTGTGCATCGCGGCGATGCTGGCGGCCAGCTTCTGGATGCCTGGCTTCCGCAAGGGCATGCTGCCGGAGGGCATCCGCCCCTCCGGCGACCTGCTGGCCAGCAACGTCGATCCGCTGCTGACGCTGGGCCGCGACCTGCGCGCCAACAACGGCAGCACCATCCTCAGCTACTACACCAGTTCGGACAAGGCCCCCTACCTGCGCACCTCGGTCATCGAGGATCTGTCCCAGGCCCGTTGGGAACCGAACGAGGCGCTGCCGGAGGACACCTACTTCGGCAACACTGCCATGCAGGAGGACTTCACCACCTTCAACGCCAACGAGCGGGTGGCCCGGCTGGAGTGGGCCAACGGCATCTCCTCCCCGGTGCTGCCGCTGCCGGACCGCAGCTACTTCGTGGAGGGCATCGTCGGCAACTGGAACTGGGTCCCCGAGTCCTCGGTGGCGCGGCTCAGCGGCGACGCCGTGGCGGCGACCGGGGACATTTCGGTGGCCTATTCGGAATTGGACCTCAGCCCGCAGATGGCCCGCAACCTGGGATTCTTCGGCGGGGTGGCCCCGGACGCGCCCGGCGAAATCTACCGCCAGCTGCCGGAGGATCCGAAGAACACGCTGCGCACCGCCCTGGACGGCGCGCTGGACGAGGCCTACCGGGACGCCGAGGCGACCGGCAGCGATTTCGAGAAGGCCGTGGCGATCCAGGATTTCCTGCGCTCGCGCAAGTTCGGGTATTCCGAGCGCACCCCGTTGCGTGAAGGCTACGACGGCGCGAACAAGCGTGTGGTCGAAGCCTTCCTGGAACGCCGGCAGGGATACTGCGTGCACTTCGCCTCCGCCATGGCCCTGATGGCCAGGGAGGCCGGGATCCCCTCGCGGATCGCGGTGGGCTACGCCCCGGGCAAGGCCAACGGCAAGAGCGTGGAAATCGGCAAGGACCCCGTCGAAGGCGAGCTCGAATCGCGGCTGGATCCGGGCACCACGCTGACCGGCTATGCGGTCACCGGGCAGCAGTCGCATTCCTGGCCCGAGCTCTATCTCCAGGGCCTGGGCTGGGTTCCCTTCGAGCCGACCCCGGGCCAGGGCCAGCCGCCGAGCTATGCCCCGCAGGAAACCAGCACCGCCGGGCCGGCGGGGTTCGGCGACGAGGAAGTTCCCACGGACCGCGCCACCCAGCGTCCCGCGGAATCGGCCGAGACCAGCGCGCCGGCCGCCGCGCCGCAGGCGGCCACGGGAGAACCCGCCAACAGCTGGTGGGCGCTGGCGCTGCTGATCGCAGTGGTCGGCGGGGCGCTCTCGCTGGCCCCGCTGCGGCGCCGGCGGCTGTCCAGGCAACGCCAGGCATTAATCGCCGCCGGCGGCGGGCCCGCGGCCGAGGCCCTGTGGGTGGAGCTGCAGGCCATCGGCGCCGATGCCGGGAGGCGGGCCGGCGAGCAGGAGTCGGTCAGCGACTACACACGCAGGATCGGCGACGACTTCGCCCGGCTCGACGGCGAACTGCGGCGGCTGGAATCTGCCGTCCAGGCCAGCTTCTACGCCGCGCGGCATCCGGAACCCGATGCCGCGGCGCAGCTGGTCTCCGACCTGCAGACGGTGCGGGCGCAACTGCACCTGGCACTGCCGCTGCGCTCCCGGATGGCCGCGGCGCTGTTCCCCGCTTCCCTGCGCTCGGCAAGGCTGCGGCGGCTTGACGATTCCCGGGCGCCCCGGGCCTCGGCTCCGTAGGCGGCGTTAAAAAGCTGGCGGGCGGCCCCTGTCACAAGGGACCGCCCGCCAGCTGCTGGTGCTAGCTGCCTACTTGGCTGCGTACGGATCGGCGATGCCGATGTACTGCACGGTGGTGTACTCGGCCAGGCCCTCGGCGCCGCCCTCGCGGCCCAGGCCCGACTGCTTCACTCCGCCGAACGGCGCAGCGGCGTTGGAGATCACGCCGGCGTTGAATCCGACCAGGCCGAATTCGATCTGCTCTGCCACGCGGAACAGGCGGCTGAAGTCCTTGGAGTAGATGTACGACGCCAGGCCGTACTCCGAGGCGTTGGCCAGCTTGATGGCGTGCTCTTCAGAGGTGAAGGTGGTCACCGGGGCGACCGGGCCGAAGATCTCCTGGCCCAGGATCTGCGCGTCGTTGGCCACGTTGACCAGCACGGTCGGCTGGTAGAAGTAGCCCGGGCCTTCAACCGGGGCGCCGCCGACCAGGGCGGTGGCGCCGTTGGCCACGGCCGCCTCGACCAGGGCGTGAACCTCGTCGCGGGCCTTCTCCTCGACCAGCGGGCCAACGGTGGAGTCGGCTTCGGTGCCGCGTCCCGGCTTCAGCGCCTTCATCGCCGCGGCGAACTTGGCGGTGAATTCCTCGGCCACGTCCTGGTGCACCAGGAAGCGGTTGGCCGCGGTGCAGGCCTCGCCCATGTTGCGCATCTTGGCGGCCATGGCGCCCTCGACTGCGGCATCCAGGTCGGCGTCCTCGAAGACGATGAACGGCGCGTTGCCGCCCAGTTCCATCGAGGTGCGCAGCACCTTGTCTGCGGCGTCCTTCATCAGCTGCTTGCCCACCGGGGTGGAGCCGGTGAAGGAGACCTTGCGCAGGCGGTCGTCCTGCATCAGCGGACCGGAGATCTTCGAGGCCGAAGCACCGGAGACCACGTTCAGCACGCCTGCCGGCAGGCCGGCTTCCATCATGGTGGCGGCGAACAGCTGGCTGGTCAGCGGGGTCAGCTTGGCCGGCTTGAGCACCATGGTGCAGCCTGCGGCAACTGCCGGGCCGACCTTGCGGGTGGCCATGGCCAGCGGGAAGTTCCACGGGGTGATCAGCAGGCACGGGCCGACAGGCTTGTGCTGGACCAGGACCTTGTTCTTGCCCTCAGGAGTGGTGATGTAGCGGCCGTAGTGGCGCACGGTCTCTTCGGAGAACCAGCGCAGGAACTCGGCGCCGTAGGTGACCTCGCCGTAGGCCTCGGCCAGCGGCTTGCCCATTTCAAGGCTCATCAGCAGCGCGAAGTCGTCCTTGCGCTCGGTGACCAGATCGAAGGCGCGGCGCAGGATCTCGGCGCGCTCGCGTGGAGCGGTCAGGGCCCACTCGGCCTGGACTGCATCGGCGGCGTCGAGGGCTGCCATGGCATCTTCGCTGGTGGCGCTGGCCAGGGTGAGGAGCTTTTCTCCGGTGGCCGGGTCAAGCACGTCAAAGGTGCCGCCATCAGAGGCATCGCGCCATTCGCCGTTGATCAAAAGGCCGGTTGGCACCTTGGCGAGCAACTCGGCTTCGCGCTGAGCGGTAATCGACATACGCACATCTCCTGAAAATCTAAATGAAGCTAATCTTCGTTGATCCCAACGCTATTCTTGCCACGCGGGCGCTGTAAATCGCCCGTTGCACTATGAAAGCGCGAATTCATTGTGCATTCAGCCTACGGCAAATCGGCTATATTTCACTTACCTTACGTTCGGCCAAGACGGCTTCATACAGGTCCCGCTTCTTCACCCCGAACTGCTCGGCGACATCCGCCACGGCCTGCTTCATCCGGGTTCCCGCGGCGACAAGTTCGGCGACCTTGGGCAGCAGGTCCTCGATGGAGGCGGCAACGGGTTCGGGGGCACCGGAGACCACCACCACAATTTCCCCGCGAAGCCCTCCAAGCGCCCAGCGGTGCAATTCGCCCAGGCTGTCGCGACGGACCTCCTCGAACTTCTTGGTCAGTTCGCGGGCCACCGCCGCCTGCCGGTCGGCTCCGAAGGCCTCGATCGCCGCCTCCAGGAAATCTGCGACGCGGTGAGGTGCTTCGAAAAACACCATGGTGCGCTCCTCGTGCAGCAGCGCGTCCAGCCGCTTGCGGCGTTCGCCGGCTTTGCGCGGCAGGAATCCCTCGAAGGTGAAGCGGCCGGTAGGCAGGCCCGACAGGGCCAGGGCGGTGAGCACCGCGGACGGGCCGGGCACCGCGGTAACGCGGATTCCCTCGTCCAGGGCGGCGGCCACCAACGGGTAGCCGGGGTCCGAAACCGCGGGCATTCCGGCATCCGAAACCACCAGGATGGTGGATCCGGCCTTGGCCAGCTCCAGCACCTCTGAGAGCTTGTGGGCCTCGTTGTGTTCATGCAAGCTCATGACCCTGGCATTGATCTTCAACCCCAGGGCGTTGGCCAGGTGGTGGAAGTTCCTGGTGTCCTCCGCGGCGATGATATCCGCGCTCAGCATGATTTCCTTCAAGCGCGGGGACGCGTCGGACAAATTGCCTATCGGGGTGGCTCCCAGGACGATGACGCCCTCATTCTCTGAGTTCTGCACATTCTTTAGCCTACGCGATGTGGGAAAAGCGCACATTCTGCCAAGCTCGCCGGTAGCATGACTCTTGATGAGCCCCCTTGCCTTGCAAACCCCGGACACCGGTCACGTGCGATCTGCCCGCCAGGCCTTCACCTTGGAGAGCCTGAAACTTCGGATGCTGACCGCAACGGCTCCCCGGGGACCGCTGATGTGGATCATACCGCTGGCGGTCACGCTCATTGCAGGGCTGTTGCGTTTCATCAACCTGTCGCATCCCCACATGCTGATCTTCGACGAGACGTACTACGTCAAGGACGCCTATTCGCTGCTGCAAAGCGGTTATGAACGCGAGTGGGAAGAGGACGTCAACGCGCAGTTCATCGCCGGTGATCCGCGGCTGACCAGCGATCCGTCCTTTGTGGTGCACCCGCCGTTGGGCAAGTGGCTGATTGGCCTGGGCATGCTGCTGTTCGGGGACTTCAACGGCATGGGCTGGCGTTTCTCCGCTGCGTTGTTCGGCACCCTGGCGGTCCTGCTCGTCACGCTCAGCGCCCGACTGCTGTTCGGCTCGCACTACCTGGCCGGCGTTGCCGGGCTGCTGATGGCCGTCGACGGGCACTCGATTGTCATGTCGCGCACCGCGCTGCTGGACATCTTCCTGATGTTCTTCGTCGCCGCCGCGTTCTACGCGTTGCTCAAGGACCGCGCCCAAGGCAGGCTGTCGCTGGCGAAAAAACTCGCGGTGCCTGCCGGCAACCGGCCCGACGATTTCCTGCTGGCCCACGGCCCCATGCTCTGGTGGCGGCCGTGGCGGCTTGCCGCCGCGGTGATGCTCGGCTGCGCGGTCGGCGTGAAATGGTCGGCGCTCTCGTTTGTCGCGGTGTTCTGCGTCATGGCGGTGCTCTGGGACTTCTCCGCACGGCGCACCGCCGGCATCCACAAATGGTTCAGCTCGGCGCTGACCCGCGATGGCGTCTACGCCTTCGCGACCATGATGCCCGTGGTCCTGCTGACCTACCTGTCCACCTGGGCCGGCTGGTTCGCCACCAGCGGCGGACGCTACCGGCATTGGGCCGAGGAGCATCCCGGCGAGGGAGTCGGCTGGCTGCCGGCGCCGCTGCGCTCGCTGTGGGAATACCACCAGGCCGGCTACACCTTCCACACGGGTCTGGGATCCCCGCACGGCTGGCAGTCCTCCCCGTGGACCTGGCCCTTCGCCGGACGCCCCGTGATGTTCTATTTCGAAGGCTACGACCAGGGGGTCAACGGATGCGAGGTTTCCCGCTGCACCGAGGTCATCACGGACTTGCCGAACCCGGTCATGTGGTGGGCCTGCTCGCTGAGCATGCTGCTGCTGGTCCTCTGGTGGATCGGCGCGCGGGACTGGCGCGCCGGAGCCATCCTCTCGGCCGGCGCCGCCGGCTTCCTGCCCTGGCTGATGTACCCCGAGCGCACCATGTATTTCTTCTACACCCTGCCGATGGTTCCGGCCATGGTCCTCGCTCTGACGTATATGATAGGGAAGTTCATTTCCAGCGATCCGCGCCGGGGCGCGGCTACACGCCCCCGGGTTGCCGCGGTCTCCGTGTTCCTGGCAGTGCTGCTCCTGGTTTCTGCCCTTTTCTGGCCAATTTGGAGCGGCGAGCTGATCGCCGATGAGTACTGGCGCGCGCTGCTCTGGATCCCCAACTGGGGGTAGTCCCCGGCGGTTTGCGCGCTCCGCGCACCACCAATAGATGCGGTTTTCCTATGGAACGCGTCACCAACAATGTCGAAGGAATCAACTTCCATGCAAGAAGTGCACGTCGAGCAGCTGACGGATTTGGCGCCCGAGGTGAACGCCACCAACCTGCTCGGGGACCGCGTTGCGGCATCCGGCGGGCAGGCCCTGTTCATGGTCCAGCGCTCGGGCACCTGGCATGAGGTGACCGCCGACCGCTTCCTGGCGGACGTCAAGCGGCTGGCCATGAAGCTGGTCTCCGACGGGCTGCAGCCCGGAGGGAAGGTCGCCATCATCTCGCGCACCCGCTACGAGTGGGCACTGGCCGAGGAAGCCATCTGGTTCGCCGGCGGAATCTCCGTGCCGATCTACGAAACCTCCAGCCCGTTCCAGATTGAATGGATCCTGCGTGATTCCGGGGCGCGCGTGGTGTTCGCAGAGGACCACGAGCTGCGCTCGCACGTGCGCCAGGCCGCCGCCCAGCTGGGCGAACCGGTCATCACCCACATGTTCGAAGGCTCCGACGGTTCCAACAAGGAACTGATCCCCTCGGTGGGACTGCACAAGCTGCTGGTCGACCCGCACGACGTCGACGAACAGCTCATCGAGCAGCGCCGTGCGTCCATGCAGCTGTCCGATACCGCGACCATGGTCTACACCTCCGGCACCACCGGCCGCCCCAAGGGCTGCAACATGACCCACGCGAACTTCGCGCTGGTCGCGCACAACCTCGCAGCTCATATGGACGACATCCTCGGCGACCGACGCCGCACCCTGATGTTCCTCCCGCTGGCCCATGTGCTGGCCCGCGCAGTCCAGCAGACCTGCATCCACGGCGGCACCGTCATCGCGCATTCGAATTCCACCGCCACCCTGGCCCAGGACATGGCCGCGATCAAGCCGGGCTTCCTGCTGGCAGTCCCGCGTGTGTTCGAGAAGATCCGCACCGCCGCGCTGTCCACGGCCGAGGCCGGCGGCAAGGGCAAGCTGTTCCTGAAGGCCGAGCAGACCGCCATCGCTGTCTCCCGGATCCGCGATGCCAGGGCCCGCGGCCAGAAGGCCCGCCTGCCGCTGGGGCTGCGCGCCCGGTACGCGCTGTTCAACAAGGTGCTCTACCCGAAGCTGCGGGCGGTCTTCGGCGGCGACTGCGGCTACGCGATTTCCGGAGCCAGCGCATTGAACGAGGATCTGGCGCACTTCTTCCGCGGGGCCGGCATCCAGCTGGTCGAAGGCTACGGCCTGACCGAAACCACCGCCCCGGCCACCGTCAACCAGGCCACCCGCACCCGGGTGGGCACCGTGGGCCGCCCGATCCCGGGCACCAGCATCAGGATCGCCGAGGACGGCGAAATCCTGATCAAGGGCATCGGCGTCTTCTCCGGATACCACCAGAATCCCGCGGCCAGCGCCGAGGCATTCGACGCGGAGGGCTATTTCAAGACCGGCGACACCGGCATGCTGGACGACGCCGGCTACCTGAAGGTCACCGGCCGCAAGAAGGAACTGATTGTCACCGCGGGCGGCAAGAACGTCTCCCCCGGCCCGCTGGAGGAAATGGTCCGTGCCGGGCGCATCGTGGCGCAGTGCGTGCTGGTCGGGGAAAACCGGCCGTTTATCGCCGCCATGGTGTCCCTGGACCCGGAGGAACTGGTGCTCTGGGCCAAGGCGCAGGGGCTCGGACCCATGTCGCTGGCCGAGGCAGCAGCGAATCCCCAGGTGATCCAGGAAGTGCAAAGCTACCTCGACCTCGCGAATTCCACCGTCTCCAAGGCCGAATCCATCCGCAAGTTCGTGGTGCTTCCGGTGGAGTTCACCGAGGAGTCGGGGCATCTGACCAGCACGCTGAAGCTGAAGCGCCATGACGTGCTCCGCGATTTCGCGCAGCGCGCCGACGAGCTCTACCAGCGCTAGGGCCAGCTCCCCCGCAAAAGCACGCAGGCTGGTCCACCACGATTCGTGGTGGACCAGCCTGCGTGCTTTTCAGCCCGTGTGCTCTCTAGCCGCCCAGTCCGAAGGCTCGGGCTTCCTGGCGCAGGCGGGCCGCTTCGCGGCGGCGCCCGGTGGGCCAGCAGGTGATCAGCACGATGATCACGGCCAGCAGGATCAGCCCGGCGACGGCCGCGGCCGAATCGATCCAGAACTGCTCCGGGTACAGGCGGATCAGGGTGTCGCTGATGCTGAATGTCCAGCTGCCCTCGGAGAAGAACAGCGCGTGGAAGTCGCTGAAGAACGACTGCCAGCCCATGAACGCCAAGGCAACCAGTCCGGCAATCAGCACCAGGGTGGCGATGGCCCCGGAGAACAGCGCGCGGCGCACGCCGCCGGCGTAGCGCTTGGCCAGGTACCAGATGCCGATGACCATCAGCACGGCAAGGCAGGCGCCCAGCACGTAGGCGAAACCGATCAGGTTCTTCACGTCCACCATGTGCTGGACTTCCCCGGCGGTGAACATGGCAGAGCCCGTGGGCAGCACCAGCCCCGAGAGGAATTCCGGACCGGCAAAGTTGTTCAGGTAGTCGACCCCGTAGCTTCCGTAGGTAAGCCGTTCAGCGGCGCTGAACCCGAAGAGGTCGTCGGGGAACCCCGGCCGACCGTAGGACAGCGCGAGGAAACCGGGAGTCGCCACCAGGCGGATGGCGGCGATCAGGGTCAGGATCGGGAAAATCACCGCGACGAGGATCTGCGCCGGACGGGCCATCGCCGGCTTGGAGTTCAAGGCCCGTTCACGGGCCACACGCCGTTTCATGGCGGCTTCCGAGGGTTCTTCCTCGGGACCCGAGCTGCCGAAAACGCGGGAGCGGGCCTGGGCCACGGCCGCCGCGGTGGATGCGCTGGCTTCGTCCTTGGGCGCCACGGACACCGGCGGAACCACGGGGCCATCCGCCACGGCGGGGGCCGGGGCTGATTGCGCCTTCGCGGCCTTTTCCGCCGCGATTTCGTGGGGCAGCTTGATGGCCCGGATGATGTCCTCCACCGGGTTCTCCGCCTTCTCGGAAGCAGCCGGGGCGGCAGCCGCGGACGGCTCAGCCTTCACTGCCGGCTGCACGGTAGTCTTGGCTGCGGGCTTCGCGGGCGCCGCAGCGGCAGGCTCTGCAGGGGCAGGCTTGGCAGCTGCCGGCTTTGCGGGGGCCGGCTTCTGCACCGGTTCGGCGGGGCCCGCAGGCTTTGCCGGGGCCGGCTTCTGCACAGGCTGGGCGGCGGCCGCAGGCTTGGCGGCGGCCGGCTTCTGCTCGGCCGGGCGCGCCGGTTCCGGCTTGGAGGCGGGCGCTTCGCCCTTGATCACAGCTTTGGCGGCGGCCCGGCGCTCGGCTGCGGCCCTGGCCGCGGCGTCTGCCTGCGCCTTGTTCTTGTGCTCTTCCAGGCGAGCAGCAAGCTCTTCGGCCTTCTGGCTCAACGAGGCCTTGGGCATCTGCGTTGTTCCGGGATCCGGGGCCCCTACGGGGTCCTTCGCAGCCTCAGCCATGAGGAGTCCTCCTGCAATTTGCGCGATCAAGTGATGTTTGGGGTGGCTTGCGGGCATGGTGACAGGCCTCGCGCCTTTAGCATATCCAGCAGAAACTCGCATCCAGCGGATAGCCACACCTGATTTCCCCACCGGGTGCGCCACACCCTCCGTTCCCCGGCCAGCTGGCCCCGGCGGAAACGCAAAAGCCGCCGCCCGGCTCCCCGGTGGGGATCCGTTGGCAGCGGCGCGCGCCGGTTACGGCGCAGGACAAGGCTGGGAGCTACTGGTTGTCCGTGGCATCAGGCAGCACGGACAGCCGCACCCGGGCGTCGAAGCGGGGGCCGCGCGGATCACGCGACTCGCTGGCATCGGCCTCGACGGCGGCGGCATGGCGCGGGGCCCGCTCTCGCGGCCGGTGTTCCCGTACGGCTTCGACCAGCGCGTTCAGCTCATCTTCGGGCTCGATGACATCCGGAATGGTGCCGCGGATCAGGCTCCACCCGCTGGGCACGGTCAGTCGGTTGGCATGCCGGGCACACAGGTCGTAGCAGTGCGGCTCCGGATAGGTCGCCAGCGGCCCCAGCACCGCGGTTGAATCCGCATAAACATAGGTGAGGGTTGCGCGGGCCGTTTCACGGCAGGCTGGGCGAGAGCAAATACGAAGACCATCCACGCACTCCAGTCTACTCGTGTCAGCGACGGTTCACCGGCAATTGGGTTCCCGGGGGTAGTCTGGAGCCATGAACGCCAAATTGCCGGATGAACCCAGCGGACCACGCCGCAACCGGCATGGCAGGGGCCGGCGCGGGCCGCTGGTTCCCATGCACCTGCCGGCCTATCGCAACCGCCCCGAACGATTCGACGACGCCGTCATGGCCAGCGCCCAGCGCTTGGCCGAACGCTGGGAGTCCCGAATGATGAAAATCGATTTCCTCATCGAACCGGTGCCCTCCGATGCGCTGCTTGCCCGGGCCGAAGGCGCCGGTGAACGTGTGCCGTTGTCCACCTCGCGCTCGGCCACCGCGCACGAACGCGCCCAGATCACGATCTTCCGGCTGCCGCTGGAGCAGCTGGCCAGCAGCCCGGTGGAACTGGTGGATCTGGTGCACCAATGCGTGGTGCACGAGGTATCCGAGCTCTGGATGATCCCGGTGAGCGAAGTCGATCCCGAGTACTTCCCCGAAGACCCCGATTTCTGACGGGCCCCGCGTGCGGACTCCCGCAACTGCATCAGGGCCCGGAATCGATCACGATTCCGGGCCCTGATGCAGTGTTGCCGGGAAGGCTATCCCCCGACGTTGACCACGATGCCCTCGCGTCCGGCGTTCGCCGCGGGCATGGCGGCCCAGCCAATGGACTGGTCGGAGCCCAGGATCACCTGGCCGATATAGGCGTTGGCATCCGAGGAGAAGACCACCGCCTGGGCGTCCTCGGTGGTTTCGCGCGGGTCGAAGACCAGGCTCTGCCCGGCCTTGATGCTCAGCTTCTGCGTCTTCTGCAGCGTGCCGTCCTTGGCCACAACCACCGCGTCGATCGAGGAATCCACGTCCGTCGCCGCGATCACGAACTTCCCGGTGCCGTTGGCCGACAACGGCATGACCTGGTTGCCTGCCAGCGGGTTGGAACTGACGGCCCACGCGGTATCCGAAGCGTCCTTCGGGTCTGCCCCGCGCACCATCTTCACGGACGCGGTCACCGGGGCGTCGGCCTCGACCACCAGCGTGTAGTAGCCGCCGGCCAGCTGGTCCAGGTTCAGGACCGAGGCCGCATTGGAGGAAGCGGCCAGGTTCTGCTCGAAGCTTGCGGCCACTTCACCGCTGGCGCCCAGCACCTTCACCTTGTAGCCGGCGCCCTGCGCACCTGCGGCGGCGACGTGCAGCTGCGGCACCAGTGACTTGTCCTCCTTGGACAGCTTGGCGGAGTTGTTCTTGTTGTCGATCCACACCCCCGGAATCACTTGGGTGTTGGAGGCCGAGGCGTTGCCGGCAACCAGGTCCACGCCCGAAGGCGTGAGTCCGCGCAGCGCGGCTTGCTGCACATAGCCGGTCACCTTGCCGCCGGTGCTGGTGACGGTGGCGGCCACCGCGGACAGGTTCTGGGCGTAGCCGCCGAGCACGATGGCCCGCTGCTCGCCAGGGGCGATGACCACGTTCTGCAGCGTCGACGTGTCAATCGGTCCCTCGGGGCCGCGCAGGTCCACCGCGACCTGGGCGGCGGTGCTGGTCGGGTTGGCCAGGTGCAGCACCGAGGTTGACCCTGTGGTGGTCTGCAACCCGGTGAAACGCCAGGTCGAAGCCGGCACCTGGCAGCTGGCGGCGGCCAGCCCGGCGAGGTCGCCGTCCTTGGCCTGATAGCTGCGCAGGGTGCTGCCGATGGACGGGAGCTCGCCCAGCGGCTGCACCTCGAAGATCTGCTTGCCATCGGCGTTGTTCACGGTGCTGATCTTGGACGAGCGTCCGGTCAGGCCCTGGTCGTCCGCGCTGCGCGACTCGGAAGCTTCGGCGTCGTCGAGGCGTTCGGTCAGGGTCTGCTTCGAGCTGCCGCCCAAGGCGGAGAAGGTGGATCCCGGGATGCGCTTGGCGAGGTCGGAAACCACGACGCTGCGCAGGTTGCTGGAGATTTCCTTGGCACCCGGAGCAAACTGCGGATCGGTCCCGTCCACGCCCTTGAGCAGCTGCGGGGTCGAGGCGCAGACGCTCAGCGCATCGCCGGCCGGCAGGCTGGTCACCGCGGCGGGGAGGGTGGTGGTGTCCGGGGCCGGCGCCAGCAGCGAGCCAGCCGCAACCAGTCCCCCCGAGGCGAGCACCGCGGTCAGGCTCAACAGCACCGCGCCGGTCTTCCGGCGGGTCGAGGAATGTTCCGCATCCCGTGCTGCCGCGGCGCGGGCGCGTTCGAGCTTCTCGCGGCGGCGTGCGGCCTTGGGGCTTTCCTGCGACGTGGGCGCCTCGGCCGGGGCTCCCGTCGCGGCACCCTGCTCCCCGGATTCCTTGGGATCCCGGGGATTCCGGGTGGCCGGCGGCGTGGCCTGCGCAATCGTGGCCTTGGACGGTTCCTGCGCCCCTGGCACCGGGGTGTCCGCGGACACTGCGCCTGCCGCGGCGGCGGCGGCCTCCGAACGCTTCTTGGGCTGCTCACCGGCCGGGGACGTCGGGGTGGAGTCGCTTGTCTCCGGTACGGGCGCAGCGGTGTTCTCCTCCGGGGCGGGGCCGGCTGGTCCCGGGGTCCCGGTGGCCCCGCCGGAGCCAGGCTCCGGCGACGAGGCAGTCCCGGCTGCCGGGGTTGGTGCCCCGGCAGAGCTGTCGTCCGCCTCCGGGTCAGCAGGTTTGGCCGGAGCTCCGGGAGCCGCGTCGTGGCCAGGTTTCGCATCGCTTGCCGGAACCGTTGCCGCTGCCGAGGCAGGGACGGCGGATGCCGTCTCGGGTTTGGCAGGTTTTTCGGCGGCAGGCTCGGCCTTTTTCGACTTCGCGGCCTTGGCCTGGATCTGCGCCTCTTTCTCACGCACCTTGGCTTCGGCCTTGGCCTGGATCTGCGCCTCTTTCTCACGCACCTTGGCTTCGGCCTTGGCCTGGATCTGCGCTTCCTTCTCGCGCACCTTGGCCAGTTTGGCGTCGGCCTTCGACTTGGCCTTGGCGGCTTTCAACTCGGCCTTGGTGACGGCGGCGGAGACCGGAACCGCGGCAGGCACGGCGGCGGGCACCGATGCGGGCTGCTCGGGTTGCGGCTGGCCGGACTGCCCTGACGGGGCCCCAGTCTGCGATTCGGGCTGGCCCGCGGGCTCCTGGGATTCGTCGGAGGAACCGGGGGTGTTCACGTTCTTCTCGTCACTCACTGGTTTTTCTCCTGCTCCGACTCATCGTCCGAAATGCGGTCGTTGAGCTTCGGGGTCAAGTTTTCACGAATCTGGCTTGCCTGGGCACGGGCCTCCCGGCGGCTGCGCGGGCGGCCGGCCTCCTGCACCTGGCTGGTTCCGGGCTGCGCGGCGGCGAGCACTTGCTCGCCGTCGGCGACTTCCTGAGGATTCCGCCGGGTCTCGCGGATCCGGTAGGAGTCATTGCGGTAGTTGGCCAGGCGGCGGGTGCTCGGCACCGGGATCGCCAGCAGGACGGTGATCAGCAGGACCAAGCCGCTGAGGACCAGCATCGGCACGGCCATCGGTTCACGGTGGCTGAGCGCCAGGGTGCCGCCGGCGGCCGGGACCTCATAGGCCTGGGCCCAGCGGGTCTGCGAATCCTCGGGGTAGGACACCGTGCGCAGCGCCTGTCCGTCGATCGAAGCACGCAGCTTCGGGTCGGCGGCGGTGGCCAGCACCAGGGTCCGAGCGGAGTCGGAGGCGGGGATCTGTACGTCCTGGATCTTCGCCCGGTTGCTTGGCAGCACCGTGACGGTGCCGTCCTGCGCGACCAGTCGGGCGAATCCCGCGCCGCGGGCGGCATCGGTAGTGGAGTAGTCCACTCGCCACAGCCATCCGCTGTCGGTCTGACCCACGGAGGCAAGGCCGGTGGCGGCGTCCAGCAGGCGCACGGTCGAGGAGACCGCTTCGCCGGTTTCGTTCAGCACCACATAGCCGATGCCCAAATCGCGCAGCTGCTCGCGGGCGTCCAGCCCGGATTCGGACAGCAGCAAGGCCACCGATTCGCGCTGCACGGCGTCCACGGCGGGCTTCTCGTTGCGCACCGGGTCCAGCAGCGAACCGGCCAGCGTGGATACCTGCGAATAGCGGCTGAGCGTATCCAGGCTCTCGCCATTGCCGGAAACCACGACGCTGTCGATTTCGCCGGATGAGCGAGGGGTGAGCACCAGGGTGCGTTCATGGAAGTCGGAGCGTCCGGCGTCGGCCGCGGTGGCCGGGATCGTGCGCTCTTGCGAGGAGCCGACTTGCAGGGGCGCGTTCAGGGCGGTCAGCGTGCCGTCCGGGTTGGCCGGGTTCAGCTGTGCGCCGAGCAGCACCGCACCGCTGGCGAGGATCGCCACGGTGGACAGCGCCGCCATGGCGCCCAGCGCAGGTCGGCCGCCGGACAGCCGCGCGGCGCGCGGAAGATCTTCGCGGCGCAGCGCGGCGCTGGCATTGGCAGCTGCCGCCAGCAGCGCGAAGGCCGCCATGGAGACGAATGGGCCGGTGTAGGCGCTGACGGTGGTGTGCGAATCCAGTCCTACCGGGATGAATCCAACCGCCCACCCGGCTGCCAGCGACAGGGCCGCGCTCCACAGCAGGCGGCGCGAGTTGCGGCGCATGTTCGCATTGGCGCTGGCGGCGCTGCTCAGCGTTCCGAAGACTGCCAGCAGCACCAGCGGTGCGCCGACCAGCAGCGCGGCAACCAGTGCCCAAGGGCCCTCGGGCAGGAAACCCCAACCCACCGGGACCGCCGCGGCGTCAAAGGATTCGGGGAAGCCCAGGGCCATCTGCCACAGCGAGGCCGGGGAGAACGCGGTGAGCGCGCCCGGTTCGGTGAACAGCAACCGCGGGGTGCCCAGCGCGGAAATCAGCAGCGGCAGGTTCCAGATCAGTGCCGGAACCGGGATCCACCACAGGGTGCGCGAGCGGTGCGGGGAAAGCAGCGCCAGCACGTAGACCAGCACCGTTGCGGTCAGGAAGAAGGCCATGGAACCAGCGGAGATGACCCACAGGATCAGCGCCGCGCTGGCCGAGGCGGTCCATGCCGAGGTGGTGCGCTTCCGGGCATCGCGCACGCCCTGGCCTTCGGGGGCCACGTGGGAATCCATGGCGCGCAGCACCGCGAGGAAGAGCAGCGGCAGCATCAGGTGCACCAGTGCCGAGCCGACCCGGCCCGAGGCCAGGGAGGAAGCCAGCGACGGGGACAGGGCCCAGAGCAGCGCGGCGATGAAACGCACGGCACGCGAACGGCTCAGTGCGCCCATGCCCCACCAGGCCGTCAGGGCGGCCAGCGGCATCGCGGCGAAGTACAGGTAGACCGAGGCCTGGTTTGCATGGTCCAAGGTCAGCAGGGAGAAGAACCAGAACAGCGAATCGCTGTTGTCCGGTGCGGCGCTCAGTCCCGTGCCGGTGTTCTGCCACCAGGAGGCGGCGTTGGCGCCGATCTCGCCGAGGGTCTGGGAGAACGGACGGGCCGCCCCGCCGGACAGCGCGCCGGCGCCGAACAGCGTGCGCCAGGCCACCAGCGAGGCAGCGGCGGCCAGCAGCAGCGCGAAGATCAGCGAGAGCACCGCGGTGGTGCGCGGAGGGCGCGCGATGGACACGAAATCCGAGAAGTTGTCGCCGCTGGGCTCCAGCGCGCCGTCGGATCCGCTGCCGTCCCCGAAGACCCGCGAGTCCTCGCGGCCGGTGTTCAGGTTGCGGCGGTATTCGCGCACCTCGGCACCCGAAGCCATCAGCTTGCGCACCTGGCGGCGCGGCACGGTGCGGATCTGCTTGACATTGCGGCGCGAGGCGCCGAGCTTCACCGGGGAGAACAGCCCGCGCAGGGTCGAGCCCAGATGGCTGAAGCCGTGGCCCGGGTCCTTGGCGAGCAGCGAGACCAGGAAGTGGCCGATGCCGCCGAGCAGGATGCCGAGCCAGACAAAGGGCAGGCCGGGGCCGGAGGCGTACTTCAGCCGCTGGAAGACCTCGGCGCGTTTGGCCTCGCGCGGGCCGGCCAGGGTCTCGACGATCTCCACCTGGTGGTAGATCTTCGCTTCGGGCACCACGATCACGCGGTGTCCGGCCAACCGGTTGCGCCAGCAGATGTCGACGTCGTCGCCGCGGCCCGGCAGTGCCAGGTCGAAGCCGCCGAGCTGCTCGAACACGTCGCGCCGGATGAACATTCCTGCGGAGGACACGGCGAAGTAGTCGCTGCGCGCGTCGTACTGGCCCTGGTCGACTTCGTCGATGTCGATCATGGTCAGGCGCTGCGCCTTGCGATCCACGCTCAGGCCCACCTCCACCAGGTGGCGGGGGTTGTCGATGTCCAGGAGCTTGCAGCCGGCAATGGTGACCGATTCGGAGGCTTCAACCGTGCGGGTCAGGAATTCCAACGCGTCGGGAGCCGGCATCGAGTCGTCATGGATGATCCACAGCCATTCGTCGCGGTCCGCGCGGGCTTCCGGCAGCTCTGCCACCGCGGTGTCCAAGGACAGTCCGAGCGAGCCTTCGTCTGCGACGATCAACGCCGCGTTCGACGGCAGGTTGGCCTTCAAGACGTCCAGCGAGCCGTCGGTGGATGATGCATCGACACCGATGAAGCGTTCAATGGGCCGGGACTGGTTTCTCAGCGCGGCTAAAGTGCGTGGTAAAAAGTCAGCGCCATCGTGCGTAGCAACGATGGCGGTGACATGAATTGGCGGGCGAATTAGATTGCTCGTTTCCGTAGACGGCGGCGTTCGCGCTCCGAGAGCCCTCCCCAAATGCCGAAGCGCTCGTCATTGCTCAACGCGTATTCCAAACATTCCGAACGTACAACACATGCTCCGCAAACTCTTTTAGCATCGCGGGTTGAGCCGCCCTTTTCGGGGAAGAAAGCCTCGGGATCAGTCTGCGCGCACAGTGCGCGGGCCTGCCATCCAAGTTCGCCTTCATCCACTTCCCCGCCGACGCCCAGCCATACGGCCTTGATCGCTTCGCGGGTTTCGTCGTCTTCATCCAGCTCCGGGGCCCACGACCCTGCGGATGGAATCTCCTCGACGGTTTCCGCGGTGTCGTTGTCCTTCAGGAAATTATCGGCAGCAGATTCCAGGTCGGCCGCGACGGCAAGGCGTGCGAACTCTCCGGCTTGCGGATCGACAAACCAATCCGACGGTGCGTCTTCCAGCCCGTATTGGGCGGACGCAACAGCCGAGGTCGAGAATTCGGAGTACCCCTGCTCCAGCTTCGCCATGGTGATGTAGACCTTTCACGTTGGTTTGAGAAGATCGGGCCATCCTAGCGCCCGATCCATTCGGCTTCATTTATTCCATCGAAATATGGAAAATGATGGTGCGAGCCGAACTCACCATCTAATTACATCTTTGTAACTAAGCCTGAGTCAAGCGGGGAAGGTATTCTAAGAACACTTCCCAGCAAACTCTCGGCACAACACGCCGTTCAAACGGGCAGATCAACCGGGCGAGTCGCAACTTGCCCGAATTCCCGGCGAATTCTCAGTTAAGAAAAATAAAGGTACAGGTGAGTCTCAACTTGATTTCCGGCACTTTCGTGGAAAACCTACTGGCACCGCATCGGGCCTCAGCCTCGCCATGGCTCACCTGGTACGGAGCCAACTCAGAACGTATTGAATTATCGGGCCGGGTGTTCGACAACTGGGTGGCGAAAAGCGCCAACCTGCTGGCCGAGTCCTTCGACCTCGAAGAAAACCAGATTGTCGTGCTTGACCTGCCGACCCACTGGAAGTCGCTGGTGCTGGCCTTGGCGGCGCTGCACCATGGAGCGACGCTGGCTGCGCCTTCGCATGAGCGCGCCTCCGACGCCGTCCTCTGGATCACCGCCAGCCCTACCGACACAAGCATTCCCGCATCCTCGGAGATCCTCGCCGTCGACCCGGCGGCGCTTGCGCTGTCCTTCGGCGGGGACCTGGGTCCTGTCGCCGAGGACTTCAATGCCTCGGTGCGCTCCTTTGGGGACCAGTTCTTCCCGTCGTCCGTCTCCGGAGCGGCGACCGCGATTGCCATCGGCGGGAACAACACCGCTCTGGAAACTCTGTTCGCCACCCCCGCGGAAGCCAAGGGCACCATCCTGGCTCGGGCCGGCCTTCCGGTCCTGGAATTCCTTCCCTACGCCATCGCCCAGTGGGCTGCGGGCGACGCCATAGTGCTGCTGGAGGACGGGGTGGAAGCTACCGACCGGCTGCGCGAAGGCGAGCGCATCACGTCCGACTACGCCCCCGAGGCCTGATCCGTCCGGCTAATTGACCACCGTGGGAACACTTCCGGTGTCCGCGGGATCCGAATCAGCGGATCGTCCGGCACCGGAAGCCTGCTGCGCGCCGCCCTGCACCTGGTGCTTGGGCGCGGCCAGCAGGTCGTGGTCGTGGGCGAAGTTCTCTTCCTGGTCCATCTCGGCGCCGAAGACCCAGAAACGGTAGGCGAAGAAACGGAAGATCGTACCGAGCACCAGGCCCACCACCGAACCGGCCATGAACAGGCTCGTCGGATCCGTCAGGCCGATCCAGTATTTCGTCACCCAGACGCAGGCGGCCGCGATACCCAGGCCGATCGCGTTCATGATCAGGAACATCACCAGTTCGCGCACCACATTGGCCTGGCGGCGGTGGCGGAAGGTCCAGAAGCGGTTTGCCAGCCAGGAAAAGAGCGTGGCGACCACGCCGGCGATGATCTTCGCCTTCACCTGTGAATCGCTCATGGGGCCATGGAGCAGCCAGACATAGATGCCGGAGTCGATGATGAACGCGACGCCGCCGACCACACCGAATTTGGCCACTTCGCGCCACAGCAGCGAAATGAGTCCGGTGATTTTCAGTCTGATGCGCTCGAACATTTTCCTCCAGCCCTTCACCGCGGCGCGGCCAGAGTCCTCGCGGCACTGGCTGCCCGGTGTCCCCGGGGGCGATCTGCCCCGCACGGTATGTATTAACTGTCGTCTTCGGCGGTCAGCGCAGAGACGGCATCCCGCCATTTTAGCCAGAATTCCTGTTAATTAGCAGGGGAATGAGAGTCATCCGACTTCCGCCATACAAGGCATCCACCGTCGGTTCGCTAATCTAGTAGGGTGAGCTTTCCAAAAATTGGTGTAATTGGTGGCGGGCAGCTAGCCCGAATGATGGCCCCTGAGGCCCTGAACCTTGGTTTTGAACTTCACGTCCTGGCCGAAGGCCCGGACGTCTCGGCCGCACGCAGCGTTCCGGATGCACCGGTCGGCGACTACAAGGACCTCGAAACCCTGCGCGAGTTCGCCAAGGGCAAGGACGTGGTGACCTTCGACCACGAGCACGTCCCCAACGAATTTTTGACCACCTTGATCAATGAGGGTGTCAACATCCAGCCGCGCCCGGCCGCACTGATCCATGCCCAGGACAAGCTGGTCATGCGCGAAGCCATTGAAAAGCTCGGACTGCCCAACCCGGCCTGGGCCAAGGTCGGCTCGGTCGACGAGCTGGTCGCCTTCGGCAACGAAATCGGCTGGCCGATCGTGCTGAAGACCCCGCGCGGCGGCTACGACGGCAAGGGCGTGCGCATTCTGGACGACGCCGGCCAAGCACGCGACTCGGCGGACTGGTTCGAGAACGGCCCGCTGCTGGCCGAGGACAAGGTCGATTTCTCCCGCGAGCTGTCCGCCATGGTGGCCCGCACCCCCTCCGGACAGGCCAAGGCCTGGCCGGTAGTCCACACCATCCAGGTCGACGGCGTCTGCGACGAAGTCATCGCCCCGGCCCAGGACATCTCCGAGGACACCGCCCGCACCGCGGCCAACGCCGCGCTGCGCATCGCCGAGGAGTTCGGCGTCACCGGCGTCATGGCGGCCGAGCTGTTCGAGACCCCCGGCGTTGGCGCCGGCTTCGTGATCAACGAGCTGGCCATGCGCCCGCACAACACCGGCCACTGGACCATGAACGGTTCGGTCACCAGCCAGTTCGAGCAGCACCTGCGCGCGGTGCTCGACCTGCCGCTGGGCGAAACCCGCGAACTGGGTGTCACCGTCATGAAGAACTACCTGGGCGGCGCCAACCAGGACCTGTACTCCGCCTTCGCCGCGGCGCTGGCCGCCGCCCCGGAGGTCAAGGTGCATGCCTACGGCAAGTCCGTCCGCCCGGGCCGCAAGATCGGCCATGTGAACGTCGTGGCAAACGCCGGGCAAAGCGTAGATGAACTTCGCCAACGCGCCGACCTCGTGGCCGCGTTGATCCGCGATGGCGTGCCCGCCACCGCCTAGCCTGTTACCTAGAGCGCTGCCGCTTCCCCGTCAGGGAGGCGGCGGCGTTTGACCACCAGACCCAAGGAATATCTCGCAATGACTGAAGCACCACTTGTCGGCCTCGTAATGGGTTCCGACTCGGATTGGCCGGTAATGCGCCTGGCTGCCCAGGCCCTGGCCGAATTCGGCATCCCCTTCGAAGCGGACGTCGTGTCGGCGCACCGCATGCCGACCGAAATGATCGATTACGGGAAGAAGGCCCATGAACGCGGCCTGCGCGTGATCATCGCCGGCGCCGGCGGCGCCGCCCACCTGCCGGGCATGCTTGCATCAGTTACACCGCTGCCTGTCATCGGAGTACCAGTTCCGCTGGCTAAGCTGGATGGAATGGATTCCCTGCTGTCCATCGTGCAGATGCCGGCTGGGGTCCCTGTGGCAACTGTTTCCATCGGCGGCGCACGCAACGCAGGACTGCTCGCCGTGCGCATGCTCGCGTCGGGAACCGACGAGCTGGCTGAGTCGTTACAGGTAAAGTTGCTTCAGTTCGCTGAATCTCTGCGTGATTCCGCCCATGCAAAGGGTGCATCGCTCCGTGAAGAAGTCGCGAACGAGAATTTCGCCTCCTAGGGAAAGTCATATAAGTACATGGGTACTGCCAGTCACCGCGCTCCAAATCCGTTGCGCAATCCGGAGAGCATCAGCTCGCCGCAGCGCAGCAAGCGCGCCCTGATCCTGGTCATCCTGACCATTTTCTTTCCGGGCAGCGCCCAGCTGATTGCGGGCAACCGCAAGCTGGGACGCGTCGCGGTGTCGATCACCATGCTGTGCTGGCTGGGCGTCATCGGCCTGGTGGCCCTGTACTTCATCAACAGGTCCGTCATCCTCAGCTGGGTGGCCCACCCGAACTTCCAGATGGTGCTGGTGGTCGTGCTGGGCACCCTGGCCGTGCTCTGGCTGATCATGTTCATCAACACGTTGGTGATCATCAAGCCGAAGTTCCTGGCCCCGGGCATGCGCGTGATCGTCTCGGTCTTCACCCTGGCCGCCGTGGTCGCCACCAGCGGCCTGTTCATCTACGGCGCCTCGCTGGTCAACACCGGACGCCAGACCATTGAAAAGGTCTTCGAGGAAGGACCTGCCTTCGACCCGGTCGATGGACGCTACAACATCGCGGTGTTCGGCGCGGACTCGGGCGACAACCGCGAAGGTGTCCGCACCGACTCGGTGGCGCTGATGTCGGTTGACGCGAAGACGGGCAAGACCCTGATGATTTCCATGCCGCGCAACTTCCAGGGCGCCCGCTTTGCGGATGACTCCCCCATGAAGCAGGTCTGGCCCGACGGCTACAACTGCGGCAACGAATGCCTGTTCAACGCCATCTACCGCGATGCCGTGGACAACCACGCGGACCTGTTCCCCGATTCGGTAAAGAACGTCGGCGCCCAAGCGGCCATGGATGCGCTGGAGGGCACCACCGGCCTCGAAGTCCAGGGCTACGTAATGGTCGACATGGCCGGCTTCTCCCAGTTCGTCGACGCCTTGGGCGGAGTCACCATCGATTCGGGCGGCTGGGTGCCGTACAACGGCAAGAAATGGGAAGGCACCAACCTGCGCACCCACTGGTTCGCTCCGGGAGTCCAGACGTTCAACGGCAAGCAGGCGCTGTGGTTCGCCCGCTCGCGCGACTTCACCGACGACTATCACCGCATCAAGCGCCAGCAGTGCCTGCAGCAGGCGATCATCAAGCAGTTCACCCCGCAGACCATTCTGACCAACTTCACCGGCATCATGTCTGCTGGCGAACAGCTGGTGGAAACCGACATCCCGGCCAGCCAGCTCGCCTCGTTCGTGTCGGTGGCGGAGAAGGTGTCCTCCAGCCCATTCGCCCGCCTGACCCTGGGCGCCCCTGACTTCCCGCGTTCGTTCTCCACCTACCCGAAGTTCGACCAGATCCACGAGCGCATCCAGTCGATCATCGACAAGCAGAACGCCCCGAAGAAGGAAAAGAAGAAGACCGAGGAAACCGCGAAGACCGAAGAGACCAAGAAGACCACCGAGGCGTCGCAGGCTCCGGAGCAGTCCGAGGCTCCCGAGGACGCCACGGACGTGAACAACGCGCCGAAGCTGTCCAACGGCGAACAGGAAGAATTCACGCAGCCTGACGGCAGCCCGATCACCGAGGAATACCTGGTGCAGCTGGAGCTGATGGGTTACACGACCCGCATCGCCCAGATTGCAGCAAACAACGACGAATGCTCGGTGCCGTAAACGGTTAAGACCCCCCGACCGACTGGCAATCCACATCCGTTTGTGAAAGGCGAAGGCTACAAGACGTGTTCGAACTGAACAACACGATTAGGGACTACCACTGGGGATCTGACAGCCAGATCTCCGACTTGTTGGGGCTGGAAGATACGAAGGGCCCGCAGGCAGAGCTCTGGCTCGGCGCCCACCCGGGATGCCCGAGCCGGTTGGCGGGCAACGGGCAGGGGCTGGACGCGCTCATTGCCGGCGACCCTGCGGCCACGCTGGGTGCGGATGTCGCCGAACGCTACGGCAGGCTGCCGTTCCTGTTCAAGGTGCTCTCCGCGGCCCAGCCGCTGTCCATCCAGGTGCATCCGACCCTGCAGCAAGCCAGGGAGCGCTTCGCCCTGGAGAACGCCGCGGGCAAGGCGCTGGATGCCGCCGACCGGAACTACCGGGACGACAACCACAAGCCGGAGATGCTCTATGCGCTGACCGAGTTCACCGCGCTGTCGGGGTTCCGCCGTCCCGAGGAAATCCTCGCGGACCTGGAGCTGCTGGGCGGTGCGCTGCCCGACGAGGCACGGGCCGCGGTCGCCGAGCTGGCCGGCCTGCTGCGCGGCGAGGAACCGCTGGCCGCGGCCCTGGAGTTCGTGCTGACCCGTCCCGGCGGGATCTCCGCGGTGGTGCAGCAGATCTGCTCAGCCATCCAGGCCGATCCGTCGCTTGGCGGGCGCGAGCATTTCGCGGAGCTGGTGAACATCAACGGGATCTACCCGGGAGACGCGGGAGTCTTGGTGGCGCTGCTGCTGAACCTGGTCTTCCTGGCCCCCGGTCAGGCCATCAGCCTGGCCGCAGGCAACGTCCACGCGTACCTGCGCGGGCTGGGCATCGAGGTCATGGCCAACTCCGACAACGTGCTGCGCGGCGGGCTGACCAGCAAGCACATCGATGTCCCGGAGCTGCTGGACGTGACCATCGCGCAGGCGTCGGCTCCCCCGTTGCTCACCCCGCAGGCCCTGAGCGGCTCCAGCCTGCTGTACCAGCCGGAATTCGATGAATTCCAGCTCCAGGTCATCAGCGGCGCCGGGGATTCGCTCCCGCAGCCGCTGGCCCTGCACGGTGCCGGCATCCTGCTGTGCACCGAGGGCGAGTTCGCGATCCGCGGGACGCAGGGCGAACAGTTGCTGCGCCGGGGCGAATCGGTGTTCCTGTCCGCCGCGGAACTTCCCGCGACCGCCGCCTGCCTGTCACCGGGATCCGGGCGGCTGTTCGCGGCCAGCGCCCAGCGCATCTAGGCCCGGGACCGCCCGGCCGCCAATAAGCGAAACGCATCGAGCCGCAGCCTTCCGAGGAAGGCTGCGGCTCGATGCGTTACAGGTCAGCTGGTCTTCGACCGGCTGCGGCTTAGCGGGTGTAGGCGTCCCACTTGTCCTGCTTGTGCTCGCCCTCGACGAAGCGGATGGTTCCGGACTTGGAACGCATCACGATCGACTGGGTGGAGATGCGGCCGTTCTTGTAGCGAACGCCGCGCAGCAGGTCGCCATCGGTGATGCCGGTGGCAGCAAAGTAGCAGTTGTCCGAGGTGACCAGGTCGTTGGTGGTCAGCACGCGGCCCAGCTCGTGGCCCGCGTCAATGGCCTTCTGCTTCTCATCGTCGTCGGTTGGCCACAGGCGGCCCTGGATCACGCCGCCCAGCGACTTGATCGCGCAGGCGGTCACGATGCCTTCCGGGGTTCCGCCGATGCCCATCAGCGCGTCCACGCCGGTGCCCTCGCGGGTGGCGGCGATGGCTCCGGCCACGTCGCCGTCCATGATCAGCTTGGTGCGGGCGCCTGCCTGGCGGATTTCCTCGATCAGGCCGGCATGGCGCGGGCGGTCCAGCACGGTCACGGTGACCTGGCTGATCTTCTTGCCCTTGGCCTTGGCGATCAGGTGCAGGTTCTGCTTTACCGGCAGACGCAGGTCAACCAGCTCGGCGGCCTCCGGGCCGGTCACCAGCTTTTCCATGTAGAAGACGGCGGACGGGTCGAACATCGTTCCGCGGTCGGCCACTGCCAGCACGGACAGGGCGTTGTTCAGGCCCAGCGCGGTCAGGCGGGTGCCGTCGATCGGGTCAACGGCCACGTCGCACTCGGCACCGGTGCCGTTGCCGACCTGCTCGCCGTTGAAGAGCATTGGAGCTTCGTCTTTTTCGCCTTCGCCGATCACCACGACGCCGTTGAAGTTCACGGTGGACAGCAGGCCGCGCATCGCGTCCACTGCGGCACCGTCTGCGGCATTCTTGTCACCGAACCCAACCCATGGCGAGGAGGCAATGGCAGCCGCCTCCGTGGCACGGACAAGTTCCAATGCCAGGTTGCGGTCCGGCTCCGCGTCGGTTACCGACAGTCGCGAAGATAGGTGGGCGTAGTTGTTCTTTTCGGTCACGAAAGATCCCATCACTGAGTCGTAGTCATTGCGCCTATGCAAACAGACCCATTCTATCCTCTTTGCTTTCGGCGACGCATGTTGTGTCGCAGCTATCCTGCGCACACTGCAACGTGGGCTAGGGCACTGCAGTTCGAATTCCACAGAAACTTCGGGGAGAATGGATAGCGTGCAGCCCGAGAATACCGAGAACAACACGCCCGCGAGCGAAGCCGGGGCGGTCCCCGTCATCAGCGATGAGCCGACCCGCCGCGACCTGAACGACCCCAAGGCGACCTTTGAGGATCTTCCGTACAAGCCGCAGCTGACGGAGAAGCAGGCCAAGCGCGCCAACCAGACCCTCAAGGGAATGATCATCTCCGTCGCGTTCTGCATTGCGGTATTCATCCCGCTCTACCTGCTGAACCCGACCCCTGACGAAAAGGCCTTCGAGTCCACCGTCGACCTGCAGGCCACCGCCCAGGGCGCCTCGGAAATGGCGGGCACCGAGCTCTTCGCCCCGGAGCTTGCCGACGACGAGTATGCGAACTTCGCCCGCTGGCAGGCCAACACCGCCCAGGGTGTGCCCTACTGGGAATTCGGCGTGGTGATCGAGGACAGCAAGTTCGTCTGGGTGCGCCAGGCCGTGGATTCCAATCCGACGTGGGTCGCGCTGATCACCGATTCGGCACTGCCCACCGGCACCAAGGAGATCGACGGGGTGCAGTGGGAAGTGCGCACCAAGGATGCCAAGACCTATCTGATTTCCGAAGGCAAGGACACGACCTTCGTGCTGTCCAGCGACACCGGCGAGGAAGAACTGGTCGAGATGGCCCGTTTGGCTTCCCAGGACGTCAAATAGATTTTTCGCTTTTGACGTCGAGGCGCGTCATTTATTCGATATCCGAACACTGCACCGGATAGAATCCAAATCATGCCTCTTGAAACCACACAGCATTCAATGACCCCGAACGAAGCGTGGGCGAAGCTCCGCGACGGCAACCTGCGGTTCGTGAACGACGAGACCCAGCACCCGAACCAGGACAGCGCCCGCCGCCAGTCCCTGGTCGCCGGCCAGGAACCCTTTGCCGTGATTTTCGGCTGCTCGGACTCCCGACTGGCCGCGGAAATCATCTTCGACGTCGGACTGGGCGACATGTTCGTGGTGCGCACCGCCGGCCACGTCATCGACCTGGCCAGCATCGGCTCCCTCGAATTCGCTGTGGATGAGCTCAACGTCCCATTGATCGTCATCCTGGGCCACAACTCGTGCGGTGCCGTCACCGAAGCCATCAACAGCCGCAACAGCGGCGTCATGCCCAAGGGCTTCGTGCGCGACCTGGTGGAGCACATCGCCCCGTCGGTCCAGGCCGCCGAGCGCCAGGGCGTCACCGATGTCAACGGCACCGTGGTGGAGCACGTCAAGCAGACCACCGAGCGCCTGGTGGAACTGTCCACCGTCCTGTCCAAGGCCATCACCGAGGGCCGCACCGCCGTGGCCGGCGTGGCCTACCACCTGGACGACGGCAAGGCGCAGCTGGTTTCCAGCCTCGGCCTGGATGTCGCCTAAGCGCTCCGGGACCGCAGCCTAAACCATCTCCTGACAGGGGAAATTCCCTGATCTGGACATCGTCACTGTTGGTTGTGATGTTTTCGCCAAAGCCTGTCCTTCGCGGACGCTTGAGGCGTAATCTGACCCTATGATCAACAGTGACGATTTCCGCATCGAACATGACACCATGGGCGAAGTCCGGGTTCCGGCACAAGCCCTGTACCGCGCGCAAACCCAGCGCGCCGTGGAGAACTTCCCCATCTCGGGAAAGACCCTGGAGCCGGCCCATATCAGGGCCTTGGCCCAGGTCAAGAAGGCCGCAGCCCACGCAAACCGCGCCCTGGGCGTGCTCGACGCCGAACGCGCCGAGGCGATCATCGCGGCGGCCGACCTCGTGGCCAGCGGGCAGTATGACGCCCACTTCCCCATCGACGTCTTCCAGACCGGTTCCGGCACCAGCTCGAACATGAACGCCAACGAGGTCATTGCCGAATTGGCCACCCGCGCTTTGAAGGCCTCCGGCAGCGACACCGAGGTCCACCCGAACGACCACGTGAACGCCTCGCAGTCCTCCAACGACGTCTTCCCGACCTCCGTGCACGTGGCGGCGACCGCCGCACTGGCCAACGACCTGGTGCCCGCCTTGGATACCCTGGCTTCTTCCCTTGAGGCGAAGGCCGCGGAGTTCACCGACGTGGTCAAGTCCGGCCGCACCCACCTGATGGATGCCACCCCGGTCACCCTGGGCCAGGAATTCGGCGGGTACGCAGCCCAGATGCGCTACGGCATCGAACGCGTCCAGGCGGCGCTGCCGCGCGTGGCCGAGGTTCCCCTGGGCGGCACCGCCGTGGGCACCGGCATCAACACCCCGGACGGCTTCCCGGAAAAGGTCATCGAATTCCTGCGCGGCGACACCGGCCTGCCGGTCACCGAGGCCCGCAACCACTTCGAGGCACAGGCCAACCGCGACGGCCTGGTCGAGGCCTCGGCCGCGTTGCGCTCCATCGCGATCTCCCAGATGAAGATCGCCAACGACCTGCGCTGGATGGGCTCGGGACCGAACACCGGCCTGGGCGAAATCGCCATCCCGGATCTGCAGCCGGGTTCCTCGATCATGCCGGGCAAGGTCAACCCGGTGATCTCCGAGGCAGCCATCCAGGTCGCCGCGCAGGTCATCGGCAACGACACCACCATCGCCTGGGCCGGTACCAACGGAGCCTTCGAGCTGAACGTGGGCATCCCGGTCATGGCCTCCAACCTGCTGGAATCCATCCGCCTGCTGGCCAACGTCTCCACCGTCATGGCGGAAAAGATGATCGACGGGATCACCGCCAATGTGGAGCGCGCGCGGTTCCTGGCCGAGGCCTCCCCGTCCATCGTCACCCCGCTGAACAAGCTGATCGGCTACGAGAACGCGGCCAAGATCGCCAAGAAGGCCGTGGCCGACGGGCTGACCGTCCGCGAGGCCACCGTGGCGCTGGGCTTCGTCGAGCGCGGCGAGGTCACCGAAGAGCAGCTGGATTCGCTGCTGGATGTCTCCACCATGGTGGGCAAGCACTAGCGGTTCCTTCTTCCAGCCCGGCGCAGGCACCCGCCTGCGCCGGGCTTTTGCATGCCGCCAGGAGGTCCGTGACGCCCAGGCGCCACAGCTTTTGGACTTCAGCGGCCGGCAAGCCAGAATCTAGGAATGACAACACCTGCCGGCGCGCACGGCTACCGCGAAATCTCACCGTCCGAGGCGCAGTGGGCAGAAATTCCCCGGCGCTTGCCCCGACCGGTCGCCCACCGCATTTCCTGGCTGCTGGCGTTGCTCACCACGGCAGGCATCTTCCTCGGCTTCCGTCATTGGGCCGATCTGGAAGGCGATGCCTGGGCGGGCGGCTACCGCCTGCTGGACGTGCTGGGCCTGGCCAGCATCGGGCTGATGGTCTTCTTCAGCCTCGGAGGGTGGTACCTGCACCGGTTCAATATGGGCCTGTCCCCGTTGCTGCTCGGTTTGGCTGCCACGGCCCATACCCTGGATTCCTCGCCCGAAGCTCCGTTCTGGTGGGCCGGGACGCTGCTTGCCGGGTTCTGGCTGCTCGTCGATTTCCTGTTCCTGCTGCGGCAGACGCTGCAGGTGCGCAGCCTGGCCCGTTCACTTCCGCCGGGCTCCGAGCTGATCCCGGAGCGCAGCTCGCGCACCAAGCTGCTGCTGGGCACCGTTGCCGAAGGCCTGTGGGCCTTGGGCGCAGGGCTGCTCGCGGCCGGGCTGTGGTGGTGGACGCTGCAAATCTTCGCCGAGGAACAGGGGCGCACCGCCATAGAGCTTGAGCAAGCTTCCGAGTCCGACCTCTGGGCTGCTCCGGCATTGCTGGCCGCCGCGCTGTCGGTGGTGCTGCTGCTGCGCGTCGCGTTGCGCTGCTGCGCCCGTGGACTGGTCGGCCGCTATGCGTGGCATCTGCCGTTCGGAGCGGGCCCCGTTGAGCTCTCGTGGCTGGATGGCGAGCGGGCGGGCGGGCAGATCAACACCGCCCGCGACACCACCGAATACAGGTGCATCTGCGTGGCCGAACTGGTGCAGATGTTCCCGGAGGATGAGCAGGACATCCGGTCCAGCTCTGAGGTGTCCGCCAGCAACCACTGCCCCATCCATGGCATCGACGCGATCAATCTGCTCGAGCCGCGGGATTTCGCCAGCCTGGCTGGTTCCCTGTGGCTCTGGGATGAGCTCTCCCCACTGCCGCACGTGGACTCCGCCTCCAGCGGTTCCCCACTCTTGATTGGGTATTGCGGCGGTGCGTTCCCGGGTTATCCGGGCACGTCGTCGACGACGGGCACCGTGGAAATACTTGACGATGCCGAAAGCGCCGTCGAAGTTGGACGGAACGAAGAGGAGGGCACCCCGTATCCCGCCTCGGCCCCGTCGGTCGGAGTGGTCGACAAGATCGATCTGCGCCCGTTCGGGATCAAGGGGCACGCGGTGCGCTTCCGGCATGCGCGGGCGTGGTTCGTTCCCGAGACATAGCCTCCGCAAACCGGCGGAACTTTGCTAGCCTCAACACCATGAGCCGCACCACACGCACGCCGTTCAAGCGCCTGGCGCTGGGCCTAGGGTTGCTGCTGGTCCTCGCCTTGGCCGCGTTCTTCATCTTCGCGCCGGGGATCGTGGAGCGCAGCCGCAACGAGCTGGCCGACACGCAGCTGCCTCAGCTCGGCGATGAGGCGAAGGCCGCGCATGGCAGGCTGCAGGTCGTGGATATGCACGCCGATACCCTCATGTGGGACCGGTCCCTGCTCAAACGCTCCACCCGCGGGCATGTGGACCTGCCCCGGCTGCAGGAAGGCAACGTGGCGCTGCAGGTCTTCTCCTCCGTGTCAAAGTCCCCGGTGGGCCAGAACTACGAGTCGAACAGCGCGGATTCGGACAACATCACGCTGCTGAGCATCGCCCAGCTGCAGCCGCCGAAGACCTGGTTCTCGCCGTTCGAGCGCTCGCGCTTCCATGCCAAGAAACTGCGCGACGCCGCGCGGCGCTCCGACGGTGCACTGCGCACCATCACTTCCAAGGCCGAGCTCGAGGACCTGCTGGCCCAGCGCGCCCGGGGCGCCAACGTCACCGGGGCGCTGTTCTCGGTCGAGGGGCTGCAGAATCTGGAAGGCGACATCAACAACCTGGACGTGCTCTTCGCCGACGGCATGCGCATGGCGGGACTGACGCACTTCTTCGACAACGAGGCGGCCGGCTCCATGCACGGTGAAGCCAAGGGCGGGCTCACCGATCTGGGACGCGAGGCGGTCGCCCGCATGGAGGAGCTGGGAATCGTCGTCGACCTGGCCCACGCCAGCAACCAGAGCATCGACGAGGTACTGGCCATGGCCACCCGGCCGGTGGTCTTCAGCCACGGCGGAGTGCAGGCCACCTGCCAGGTGAACCGCAACCTGAGCGATGCGCAGATCCGCGCAGTGGCCGCCACCGGCGGGGTCATCGGCATCGGCTATTGGGACGCGGCCATCTGCCGGCTGGACGTTCAGGCAGTCGTGGATGCCATCGAGCATGTGATCCTGGTGGGAGGCCTGGACAGCGCGGCGCTGGGCAGCGACTTCGACGGGGCGACCGAGGTCGCCTGGGACGCCAGCCAGATCGCGCTGGTCACCCAGGAGCTGATGAACCGCGGCCGCTCGGAGGCGGAGATCCAGGCCATCATGGGCGGCAATACCCTGCGCGTGCTGGGCCAGGTGCTTCCGGCTGGCTAGACCGAGAATCCGCGGCTAAAGCCTGATCCAGTAGCGGCGCAGGTCCTCGACCGCGCCGAAGGACTCGGCGATGTCCTCCCGCGGCACAATGCGCTCCAGTTCGCCGCCGCAGGCCTCGATGGTCTTCGCTGAGGCGATATTCGAGTCGTTGCAGGTGACCAGCACGCGGTGCAGGCCCAGCTCCCGGGCTAGGTCCAGCGCCCCCGCAAGCGCGAGCTTGGCCAACCCTTGCCCGCGGGCCCCGGGACGGATTCCGTAGCCGATGTGCCCACCGATTTTCTCCAGGAAGTCGTTCATCAGCGTGTGGCGCAGGCTCACCGCCCCGAGGTACTCGCCGGCGCGCTCAAGCCACAGCGTGCTTTGCGGGGCGAAGCCCTCCGGCGGCACCGCGCCCGGCATGCCCATCTCGTTGAGCAGCTGCACCCACCGCGCGAATCCCTGCGGCGAACGCAGATCCCAGCCGAACTTCTGCGCGAAGAAGACGCCGGCGCCGTCCTGGTCGGCAGTTCCCCACTCGTCCCAGCTCTGAAGCCAGGAGTCGAACAGCGCGGCGGTCGGCGGGCGAAGCACAACGGTTGTCATGGGGCGAGCCTATGTCGCAGCTGCGGCAGTTGTCGAAGCCGTTGTGCACCACGACACTTTATTTGCACCATGGAAGTTAAAATGCAAAACTGCACTTTATGAACAACAGTGCAAACGAGGTTTCCGCCGAACCCGCCAAGGGCGCCCACCTCAGCTCCCGCATGCAAAAAACCCGGTTGTCCATCACCCGGCAGGCCCGCACGCTGACCGCGGAGCACGGCTACAACGGTTTCACCGTGGAACAGCTGTGCGAACAGGTCGGGATCTCGCGACGCACCTTCTTCAACTACTTCCCCACCAAGCTGGACGCCGTGTTCGGCCATGGCGCCGACGAGGTGCCCGAAGGCGCCATGGAACGCTTCATGGCGGCCCGTCCCGCAGGGATCACCGGGCTGTCTCCCACGCTCCTTGCCGACCTGGTCGCGCTGGCGCTGGAACAGCTGACCCACGACGAGCAGGCCATTGTCGGCACCCACGGATTCTTCTCCGTCGTCCACCGCGAGCCCGAGCTGCTGCAGCGCATGATGCAGATCGGCCCGGAAAAGGAGGCAGAGTTCCTGGGCCTGATGGCCGAACGCGAAGGCGTGGACCCCGATCATCCGGGACTCGTCGTGCTGGTCCACACCCTGCGCCTTGCCGCCATGAAATCCGTCGACCGCTTCGTACAGGGTTCCGGCGAGCGCTCGCTGAGCGAAGAATTCCTGGACTACATGGCCGCCGCCCAAGACGTGCTGAGCCAACCGCTGACCCGCACACACCCGTAGCCTGAAAACTCCTGCAAGGAAAACCATGACCACCACCACTTCCCACGGCAAGCCGCCGGGCGACGCACCGCTGGTGCTGACCCAGCGGCGCATCTGGATCATCTTCTCGGCATTGATCGCCGGCATGATGCTTTCCTCGCTGGACCAGACCATCGTCTCCACCGCCATGCCCACCATCGTGGGCCAGCTCGGCGGCGTGGAGCACCAGGCCTGGATCACCACCTCCTACCTGCTGGCCACGACCATCGTCATGCCGATCTACGGCAAGTTCGGCGACGTGCTGGGCCGGCGCAACCTGTTCCTGATCGCCATCGCGCTGTTCACCCTGGCCTCGGTCGGGGCAGCGTTCTCCACCGGTTTCTGGACCTTCGTGGTCTTCCGCGCCATGCAGGGGCTGGGCGGCGGCGGCCTGATGATCCTTTCGCAGGCCATCATCGCGGACATCGTCCCGGCGTCCGAACGCGGCAAGTACATGGGGCCGCTGGGCGGCATCTTCGGTTTGTCCGCGGTGGCCGGGCCGCTGCTGGGCGGGTTCTTCGTCGACCACCTGACCTGGCAGTGGGCGTTCTACATCAACATCCCCATCGGCATCGGCGCCTTCCTGATCGCCTGGTTCGCCCTCACGCTGCCGAACAAGAAGGCAGAAAAGAAGATCGACGTGCTCGGCGTCGTGCTGCTGTCCATCGCCACGACCTGCCTGATCTTCTTCACCGACTTCGGCGGATCCGCAAACTACGGCTGGTCCGCTCCGGAAACCTGGGCGTGGGGCGCGGGCCTGCTGGCCGCGGCGCTGTTGTTCGTGGTGACCGAGGCCAAGGCGGAAGATCCGATCATTCCCCTGGGCCTGTTCAAGAACAAGGTCTTCATCAATGCCACGGCCATCGGATTTACCTTGGGCATCGGCATGTTCTCCGCCATTGCCTTCGTACCGACCTTCCTGCAGATGTCCTCGGGCACCTCGGCGGCCGTTTCCGGCCTGCTGATGCTCCCGATGATGGTCGGCATGATGGGAACCTCGATCTATTCCGGCCTCGCGATCACCAAGTCCGGCCGGTACAAGGCGTTCCCGATCATCGGCACGGTGGTCACCGCCGCCGCAATGCTCTGCTTCACCACGCTCACCGCGGACACCCCGCTGTGGCTGATCTGCACCTACCTGTTCTTCCTGGGAGCAGGCATGGGCCTGATCATGCAGGTTGTCGTGCTGGTGGTCCAGAACGCGGTGAACCCGGAGATGGTCGGCGTAGCCACCTCCACCAACAACTACTTCCGCGAGGTCGGCGCCTCGCTGGGCGTCGCGATCTTCGGCGCGATGTTCACCAACCGGCTGTCCGAGAAGCTCATGGAGGTCTTCTCCGGTGCTGGCGCCAACGCGGCCGATGCCGGGCAGGCAACCGCCACGCTGGATCCGGCAACCCTCTCGACGCTGCCGCAGCCGCTGCGCGACGGCATTGTGACCGCGTACGCGGACTCGCTGGCTCCGGTGTTCTGGTACCTGATTCCTTTCCTGGTTGTGGCCTTCGGCTTGGCCTTGTTCCTCAAGCAGGTCCCGCTGTCAGACCAGGCAGGCATGGTGGCCCGCGGAGAGGCGGTCGGCGGAGCGGAGGCAGAAGCCATCGAAGCGGCCCAGCGCTCCCGGACCGCCGCCCCGGCGCAGTCCGCAACCCAGGCCGCGCCGGATCCCGATGCGGTGCTGGTCGAGGATCCCGCAGTTCCCGGGGATCCGCGAAACCCGTAGCCCGCTTCCTCCCTGCAACAATGCGCCGCACCAATGGTGCGGGGCATTGTTGCCATGACCGGGCCGGGACACGGTGCGGAGGGGTTCTCAGGCGGCGAAGTATCCGCCCGGGCGCGGGTTCAGCGCCCAGCCGATGGCTCGCTCGTGCAGCGGCGGCAACTGCGGGCGGTCGTCGAGGTCGAAGTAGCCGACCTCGAGGTTTTCGTCATCTCCGCGGACCGCCTGCCCGGAGCGGTGCGCGGCCTTGAAGACGATGTCCAGGTACTGCGCATGGTCCCCGTTGGGGTAGACGGTGGGCGCAGTGACGCCGACGCCCAGCAGGTCGGTGATTTCGCAGTCCACCCCGGTCTCCTCCAGCACCTCGCGGGCAGCGGTGTGCGAGGCTTCTTCCCCGGGTTCGATGATTCCGGCCGGAAGCGTCCATTTGCCGTTGTCTGCACGGCGCACCAGCAGCACCCGATCCCCGTCGAGGACCACGACCTTCACCCCGGAAAGCCACAACATTTCGTGTCCGATATGGGTTCTTAGATTCGTGATGAACTCAGGCGTGGGCATGAACCTATCGTGCCACAAAGAGTGCAATCAGCGCGCCGATGATCATGAACGGGCCGAAGGGCACCGCTGATTTCAGCGTCAGCCGGCGCAGGATCGTCCCCAGCAGCACGAACAGCGTTGCCATGACGAATGCCAGCAGCGTGGCAAGGAACAGCGAGGCCATGGAAAAATAGGCCAGGTTCAGCCCGAGCACGGAGGAGAGCTTCACGTCCCCCATGCCCATGGCGCCGGAGGAAACCAGCGAGACCAGCAGGTACCCTCCGCACAGCAGCGCCATTCCGAACAGCGCCCGCAGCACCGGCCAGAAGTCCATGCGGACCGCCCCCAGCAGCGAGAGGATGATCACGGAAGCCAGCAGCCATCTGGCTATCAGCCGGTTCGGCAGCCGGTGCCCGGCGATGTCCGCGGCGGACAGCGCATACCCGAAGCAGGCAAAGCAGGCGAGTAGCGCGGCGACCAGCAGCGCCGCCGCCCACGATTCCTGGGCGACGGCCAGGATCTGCACCGGGTTGCGCTCCAACATGCTTCCAGCATAGGCGCGGTCGCCGAGCCTGTCGGCGGGCGCCGGAGGGAATGTGCACAACCGGTGCTATTCACCGTTCCTGCTCCTAGACTGGAGTCATGACCCAGCCAGCAGCACCGCAGCTTTTCCCCGGGCATCCGCTGCCCGATTCGGCAGCCCGACGGCGTTTCCGTGCCCTGGCCCGTTCGGCCCCCTGGCTGAGCACCTCCGTGCGCTTCTCCTTCGCGGTGCCCCCGGCATTCCAGGACCCCGCCCGCGGTATGGAAGGCCGTGTGGAGATGATCATCCGGCAGCGCGAGGCCGTGGCGGCCTTCGATGAGTCCGGACGGCTGGTCTACCAGCGCGAGCAGTTCACCGCCGACCGCGGGCGCGACTACGTGGCCGCCGCCTCGGCCTCGTCCTGGCAGCTGCCGGCGGGCCTGACCTCCCCGGTCTTCACCAGCGACCGGCTGGTGCTGCGCCGCCCGCAGATCGCCGGGTTCGGCGACCTGCTGCCCTTGGAATTCCTGTCCACGATGCTCGACCCGTTCGAAGTTGCCGGTGCTGAACCTGCCTCGCTGGACCTGGCCTTCGACCATCCGACATACATCCACGAGCTGGCCGAGACAGAGTTCGCCGGACGCAGAGTGCTGGCCGCGGTGCTGTCGGCCGGCTACAGCTACCGCCCGTGCCTTGCTGACTTCGCGCTGGTTCCGCCGGAGACCCGGACGCTGCTCATGCTGGATGCGGACACCGGGATCTGTGTGCACCGCCGCGTGCTGGATCCCGGCAGCCCGGCGCCCGAGATCAGCCTGCAGGTGCTGGCGCACAACGAGTACTACATCGACTCGCTGTTCACCGCGCCGGCCCCCACGCTGACCGATGTCAGGGCACCGATCCCGTGGGAGCTGCGCGGCGACGCCGGCAACGGCTAACCCAGGTAGGGGCCGTCCAGCATCTCGGTGACCAGCGCGGCGATGGCCGAACGCTCCGACCGGGTCAGCGTCACGTGCCCGAACAGCGAATGCCCCTTGAGCTGCTCCACCACGGCGGCCACCCCGTCGTGGCGTCCCACATGCAGGTTGTCGCGCTGGGCCACGTCGTGGGTCAGCACCACCTTGGAATTCTGCCCGATGCGCGAGAGCACGGTGAGCAGCACATTGCGCTCCAGGGACTGCGCCTCGTCCACGATCACGAACGAGTCATGCAGCGAACGGCCGCGGATGTGGGTCAGCGGCAGCACTTCCAGCATGCCGCGGTCCACCACCTCGTCGATGACGTTCTTGGACACGATGGAGCCGAGGGTGTCGAAGACCGCCTGGGCCCAGGGTCCCATCTTCTCGCCTTCGGAGCCGGGCAGGTAGCCCAGCTCCTGCCCGCCGACCGCATACAGCGGGCGGAACACGGTGATCTTCCGGTGCTCCCTGCGCTCCATGACCGCCTCCATGCCGGCGCACAGCGCCAGGGCGGACTTTCCGGTGCCGGCGTTGCCGCCGAGCGAAACGATGCCCACCCCGGGGTCCATGAGCAGGTCCAGGGCGATGCGCTGCTCGGCGCTGCGGCCGTGCAGCCCGAAGGCCTGCTGGTCGCCGCGCACCAGCTTCAACGTGGTGGCATCCGTCTTGCGCCCCAGGGCGCTGCCGCGCGGCGAGGTGATCACGAAACCCGTGTTGACCGGGGCATCGGCGATCTCCGGCAGGTTGGCCAGCTGTTCGCGTTCATAGAGCGAGGCCATGGTGTCCTCGCCCAGTTCCAGCTGCTGGATCCCGCTCCAGCCGGTGGTGGTGATCAGCTCGCTGCGGTAGACCTCCGCATGGATGCCGATGGCCGAGGCCTTGATGCGCATCGGCAGGTCCTTGGTCACCAGGGCGACATCCTGGCCCTCATCCAGCAGGTGCTTGGCCACGGCGAGGATGCGGGTGTCGTTGTCTCCCCCGCGCATGCCCACCGGAAGCACTTCGGCGGCGATGTTGTTCAGCTCGATGCGCAGCGTGCCTCCGCTGTCGGAGACCGGTACCGCGCGGGAGAGCCCGCCGTGGCTGGCAATCAGGTCGTCCAGCAGCCGCAGGGCCTGGCGGGCGAAGTACCCGAGTTCGGGGTCCTTGCGTTTGTTCTCCAGCTCGGTGATCACGGTCAACGGGATCACCACATGGTGCTCCTCGAAGCGGAACATCGCCCTCGGGTCGGAGAGCAGGACCGACGTATCGATCACGTAGGTCCGGACAGTCTCGTCGGCATTTCGGGTCATGGCAGCGCACCTGTTCTCGGATCCGGCGTGGGGAGCATGCCCCACGCATGTGTGGGGACTCCCGGCACCGGATGTCCAGAGGCGATTCCGGTGGTGAAACCGGCGAACGCTGCTGTGGTCATCTAGTGAGAAACCCTTCGCTCAGCGGGGGCTGTATGCCCCTGCCTTAGTGCTCACGATAGCCCCAAAGACAGGCCAATGAATACGGGGAAGGGTTAAGAGTAGGCAACGTTTTCACGAACGTTGGCCTCCGGCGGAAATTCCTAGGTGCCGAAGCGGCGCTGGCGGTCCGCGAAGTCGCGCAGGGCGCGCAGGAAGTCGACCCGCCGGAAGTCGGGCCACAGGGCCTCGCAGAAGTAGAACTCGGAGTAGGCGCTCTGCCAGGTCAAAAAGCCGCTCAGGCGCTGCTCCCCGCTGGTGCGGATGACCAAATCCGGGTCCGGCTGGCCCTTGGTGTACAGGTAGGACTCGATGCCGTCGGTGCTCAGCTCGTCGGTGACCTGTTCGAGGGTGCGCCCGTCCTTGGCGGCATCGCGCAGCAGCGACTTGATGGCGTCCAGGATTTCGCGGCGTCCTCCGTAACCGATGGCCACGTTCACGTGCACTCCGGTGCGGTTAGCCGTCGAGGCTTCCAGCGCCGCCAGCTTCTGGGCCAGCTCTGCCGGCAGCAGGTCCCGGGCGCCGACCTGCTGGACCTTGACCCGGTTGGTCTCCCCCAGCCGGTCCAGCGTGGATCCGATGACCTCGAGCAGATCACGCAGTTCACCCGGCTCGCGGTTGAGGTTGTCGGTGGAGAGCATGTAGAGGGTGACGACCTTGATGTTCAGCTCTTCGCACCAATCCAGGAACTCCAGGATCTTGTCCGCGCCGGCCTGGTGGCCTGCAACCGTCGGCGTTCCGGCCAACTTGGCCCAGCGGCGGTTGCCGTCCACCATCACGCCGATGTGGTGCGGCAGCTTGTCGGCAGGAAGCGACTTCGCCAGGCGCCGTTCGTAGAAACGGTACGCGAGGTTGGGAAGCTGCACCGCGCCCTGCCTTTCCTTGAAAATTAAAAACCCTAGATTCCAAATCTACCGTGTCCGCCCGCCCGATCCCTTCATCTGGCATGGCAGAACCGGTGTTTCAGTGCTTGTACAGGGTTTGCACAAAGCGCTCCAAGGAGTCCACCGGCGCCTGGCACAACTCCTCACGGCATCCTTGGATGCGCAGCATCCCCGCCGGGTCCGCCGTGTCCTTCGCCGCGCCTACTTCAAGACCCAGCGATCGGCACAGCCGGCGCAGCCGTGCCAGCTGCTCCGGCTGGCCCCCGCCCACCGTCACATACTGCACCGGCGAGTTGAGCACTGCCTGGACTTCCAACGCGGTGGCGACCTGGGTAGGGACCTCGGTCGCCAGCGCAAGCGCATGAGCCGTCAGCCCGCGCGCCCGCTCAAGGCCCGCGGCTTGGGCTTCGTTCCAGGTGCCGTCGGCCATGGCCGAGACCGCTCGGCGGGCCAGGGCCATGGCGTACAACGCACCGGCGGCCGGAATCGCATCGTCGAGCACGGTCGCCGCGCCGGCAACACGCTGGGCGCTCAGCCGCGCATCCAGCTGCACCGCGTCGCGCGGCACGCCGGTTTCCGGATCGATGAAGTCGGCCGCGCGTTCGAGCAGTGCATCGGCGCGCGAGGCCCAGCGCCCCGGCTCCCGCACGCTGTCCAATGCCAGCAGCCCCAGGGCCAGCGCCGCGTAGTCCTGCAAGGTCCCCTCGTTGGAGTGCTCGGCCTTCCCGTCGAAGCTGACCCGGGCCAGGCGGCGTGTTTCGGGGTCCCAGTGCGCCTGCCACACCGCTTCAGCGGCGTCCTCGGCCGTTTCCAGCAGCTCGGGTGCATCCAGCAGCGCGCCGGCCTCGCACAAGGCCTCGATGGCCAGCCCGTTCCATCCGGCGATGACCTTGTCATCCCGCCCGGGCCGCTGGCGCTGGGCCCGGACCAGGCCCAGTTCCTGCTTCAGCCGCTCCCACAGGCGCTCTTCGCCAGCGTTGGGGAATCGGGCGAGCGACAGGCAGTAATGCCCGGGGTCCTCTGCGACCTCGGCGAGCCGGAGCAGGTTCGGCGGCAGGGCGTCGAGCTCGTCCAGGGCGGCGTTCAGCTCCGCCCGGGAGAACGTGTAATAGGCTCCTTCGATGCTTTGTCCCCCGCGCGGCGAATCGGCGTCGAGCGAGCTGGCCAGGGCCTGGTGACCGGCACCGTGCGCGGCGACGCGCATTTCACGGCGCAGGAAGCCGGCGGTGTCCAGGGCCGCCGACCGGGCCGCGGCGGCCAGCGCTTCGGCGCGCTGCTGCTGGGCGCCGGTGGCGCTGCGCGCGTATTCCCCGGCGAGCACTGCGCTGCGGGCGCACAGCGAGAGCAGCCCGGCGTTGTCGTAGAGCATCTTCTCGAAGTGCGGCACCGACCACTGCTCATCCACGCAGTAGCGCGCGAAACCGCCGCCCAGGTGGTCCTGCAGGCCGCCGCGCAGCATCGCTTCCAGTGTGGTGGCCGCGGCGTTGAAGACTTCGTCGCCGTGGCTCCCGCCGGCGGGCACCGAGCGCCACAGGGTTTTCAACGCCCAGGTCGGCGGAAATTTCGGTGCAGGGGTGGTGCCGCCCTCGGGGCGGGTGGCGGAGACCCAGTGGGCTATGGCGGCTTCTTGGGCCTGCTGCGCCGGCAGCGCCGAATGCAGGGACAGCAGCGCGCCCTGCCTGCTGCCGAGCTCGGCCAGATGTCCGGCGAGCATGTCGGCCTGCTCGGTCAGGCCTTCGCGCTTGGATTCCCAGGCTTCGCTGACGGCGTTGAGCACCTGGGTGAAGGAGGGGGTCTTGCCGCGGGGCGCAGCCGGATAATAGGTTCCGGCGTGGAAGGTGCGCCCGTCGGGCAGGGCGAAGATGGTCATAGGCCAGCCGCCGGCGCCGGTGAGCGCCTGGGTGGCCATCATGTAGGTGTCGTCCACCAGCGGGTGTTCCTCCCGGTCCACCTTGATGGCGACGAAATGCTCGTTGAGCAGCTGCGCGATGGCGGGATCGTCAAAAGACTCATGGCTCATGACATGGCACCAGTGGCATGCCGAATACCCGATGGAGAGCATCACCGGAACGTCGCGCAGGCGCGCCTGTTCAAAGGCCTGGTCCCCGTACGGGAACCAGTCCACTAGCTGGTGTGCATGTTGCCTGAGGTACTGGCTCGAAGAGCCTGAAAGTCGCTGAGCCACGACTTCAAGCTAGCACGGACTACTTCTCTTCGCTGGTCTTCGGGTCGATCGGCTCGTCAGGCTCCTCAAGCTTGCGCTTTTCGCCGTCTTCCATCATCTGCTGCTGGCGCAGTTCGGCCTCTGATTGGTAGCGCACACGGCGCACACGGCGGACCATGTCACGCATCAGGAAGATGCCGGCAACAACCATCACTGCGGTGAAGACGAAGCCGAGGAAACCCGGTCCGTAGTCGCTGGCCTTCTCCGTGCCAAAGGTATTGCGGGTCGATGCCAGGATCACGGACGCGTAGATCGCATTCACGGTGTACAGACAACTCATTTCTACAGCTGGAAGTTATTAGGAACTATCTTAGTCCGGCGAACAGGTCGGACTCCGGCAGTTCGGTGGCCACCTTGGAGGAAATCAAGGTGTAGTCCTCCCACGGCCAGCTTTCAGCATAGACGTGTTCCGGAACGGCGAAGAAGAAACCCTCGGGGTCGATCTGGGTTCGGTGGGCCAGCAGGGCCTGATCGCGCAGGGAGAAGTAGTCGGCGCACAGGACCTGGGTGGTCGTGGTGTGTGGCGAAACCCACTTGAACATCTGGTTGTCCTCGTCGGCTTCCCACTGGGCCACGCGTTCGGTATAGGGCGACTCGTAGCCCGCCTCGATCATCGCGTAGTGCAGGGTGCGGAAGCGCTCCGGGGAGAACGCGCGGTCGTAGTACAGCTTGCCGACCTGCCACGGGTCGCCCAGTTCCGGGTACATTTCCGGGTTTCCGGCGTGCTCGAAGGCGAAGGAGGAAACCTTGTGGCACTGGATGTGGTCCGGGTGCGGGTAGCCGCCGTTTTCGTCATAGGTGACGATGACATGCGGACGGAATTCGCGGATCAGCTTGATGACGCCCGCGGCGGCGGTCTCCACCGGCTGCAGGGCAAACGCCCCGAAGGGAAGCTCGGGCAGCGGGTCGCCCTCGGGAAGACCCGAGTCGACATATCCGAGCCAGCGGTGCTTGATGCCAAGAACCGCGGCGGCTTCGGCCATCTCGGTGCGGCGCACGCCGGGCAGGTCGCGGTGCGCGTGGGCTAGTTCCCCGGCCGCCGCGTTGAGGATGTCTCCGCGTTCACCGCCGGTGCAGCTGACGACCATGACTTCGGCGCCGGCATCGATGTAGGCCGCCATGGTGGCGGCGCCCTTGGATGATTCGTCGTCAGGATGCGCATGGATCGCCATGAGGCGCAGGCCCTGGGAAGGGGCGATCTTTTTCATCACGTGGTTCTCCACTGGTCAACTTCCTTCGGCACTTTTGTACATTCGCGCGGGACTTTGGCACCCACCCTCTACCTCAACCATTGTCCGACCTCTCGTTATTCCCCAGGGCTAGTCAACGGTAGACTTAACCTCCAGGACCCAACGAAAGGCAGGCCCTCGATTACCGGGCCGCCGCCAAGGCAAGAGAGTGGAGCAAGGCGCGCAATGTCTGATCCAAGCTTAACGGCTCGCTACAACAACCCCAAGAAACGCCACCTGTCGAAAAGGAACCGCAACATCCTGATCGGTGCGGCCCTGGTTGTTGGAATCGCCGGCGCCGGCTATTTCGCGTCGGCGAATTACGACGCGCTCTCCTACCAGGACGTTCGTTTCGACATCGAGTCGCCCACCATGGCCCAGGCAACGATTGCCGTGGAATACAACGCCAAGGACCGGGTGCAGTGCGATGTGCGCGCCATGAACAAGACCAAAGCCATCGTCGGTTTCAAGACGATCGTGATGGATCCGGGGGAACAGACCGGCGTGGTGAGCCAGACGCTCACCGTGGACCTGCATACCGACAACCTGGCGGTGACCGCGGGGATTGAAGAATGCTCCGTCGTCCCGCAGGACTTCAAAGGCTGATATTTTCCCCGTTGACTTTCCTGATAGCTGAAACTATTGGGTTTATTCAGGTTTGGCGACTACTATCGATGAAAAGATACGTTTCGCCCCGCATCGGCGCATGACCGGAATAATGAACGAACCGGAGCATGTTGCTGGCGGGGTCTTTGCTTGCATCTGTAGGAATGCGGCATCCGCCGAACGTACCGAATCCGACTTCGTCGAGGCCACCGTACCGGTGGCTTTCCACTTTCCTGAGGAAGGTGCGGCGAGGTCCCGACTGACCAAAGGAAGTACAACCGTGAGCACCAACAGCAACGAACCCATCGTTTGGCTGACTCAGGAAGCCTACGATCGGCTCAATAATGAACTGACCTTCCTCTCCGGCCCGGGTCGTGCCGAGATCGTTGCCCGTATCGAGCAGGCCCGCTCCGAGGGCGATCTGAAGGAAAACGGTGGATACCACGCAGCCCGCGAAGAGCAGGGCAAGGCCGAAGCGCGCATCCTGTACTTGAAGGACCTGCTGCGCCGCGCGCACGTCGGCGAGGCTCCAGCCGATGACGGCGTTGTCGAACCGGGCATGCTGGTCGTGGCCAACATCGCCGGCGACGAGACCACCTTCCTGTTCGGCTCGCGCGAGGTGGCCGGCGACACCGACCTGGAGGTCTACTCCGAGCAGTCCCCCATCGGCGTGGCAGTGCACGGCGCCAAGGTGGGCGACAAGCTGACCTACGCCGCACCGAACGGCCGCGACATCAAGGTGGAGATCCTCTCCGCCAAGCCGTTCTCCGCCTAGCAACAGCTCAGGCAAGACCAAAAGCCGCTGGCCGCCCCTTTTCGGGGGCGGCCAGCGGTTTTTCGGGTTCCGGCTAGGCGACGGAGCCGCCGGCGGTGTTGGTGATGTGGGGGTCGAAACCTTCGGCCCGCAGGTTGTTCAGCACCATCCTGGAATGTTCGTGCCCCTTGGTTTCCAAATCGATGGTGATCGCCACGTCGCCCATGGACAGCGAGCCGCCGATGCGGGTGTGGTCCAGCCGGGTCACGTTGGCATCCGATTCGGCGATGATGCGGGAGATCTGCGCCAGGGCGCCGGGACGGTCCGGCAGCATCATCCGGATGGTCAGGAAGCGTCCGGCGGCGGACAGGCCGCGCTGGATGACCTTGAGCATCAGCAGCGGGTCGATGTTGCCGCCCGAGAGGATCACCGCGGTGGTGCCAGGGTTGATGCCGTGCTCTTCCAGCTTGTTCTCCAGCAGGGCCGCGACGCCCACCGCGCCGGCCGGTTCGACCACCAGCTTGTTGCGCTCCAGCAGCACCACCAGGGCGCGGGCCAGTGCGTCCTCGGAAACGGTGACCACGTCGTCCACCAATTCCTTGATGATCGCGAAGGGCAGCTGGCCCGGCTTGCCCACGGCGATGCCGTCTGCGATGGTGTGCACGGTGTCCAGCGGGACCAGGGCGTCCGCTGCCAGCGACGGCGGGTAGGCCGCGGCGTTCTCCGCCTGCACACCCACCACGCGGATCTCGCGGCCCAGCTCGCGGGCGCGTTCCTTCAGCGCGATGGCCACTCCGGCCAGCAGCCCGCCGCCGCCCACGCCCATGAGCACGGTGTCCACCTCCGGCAGCTGCTCCAGCAGCTCCAGCCCGATGGTGCCCTGTCCGGCGATGATGTCCGGGTGGTCGAAGGGGTGCACGAACACGGCGCCGGTTTCATCCGCGTAGCGCTGCGCTTCGGCCAGCGCCTGGTCCACCGTGTCGCCGAACAGCACCACCTCCGCGCCGTGGTCGCGGGTCGCGGTGAGCTTGGGCAGCGCCACGCCCAGCGGCATGTAGATGCGGGCCTTGATGCCCAGGTGGCTGGCGGCCTGCGCGACGCCCTGGGCGTGGTTGCCGGCCGAGGCGGCCACAACGCCGCGGGCCTTCTCCTCCTCGCTGAGCTTGGCCATGCGCACGTAGGCTCCGCGGACCTTGAAGGAGCCAGCGCGCTGCATGTTCTCGCACTTGAGGTAGACCTCGCTGCCCAGGTGCTGGGACAGTACGCGGGAGTGCTCCACGGGGGTCAGCGCGATGACCGGCTTGAGGACCTTCGCTGCTTCTTCGATATCCGCCAGGCTGACCGGCAATTTGGTTTCAGTGCTCATGATTCTAGTCCTCGGGATGGTCGGTAAGCCGGGGTGTCGGCGCAGGTGATGATTTGGATGAAGGAGTCGCGATGGCCGGAGCCTCCGGCTCGGCGGCAGGGGCTCTGGCGCCGGCCAGATCCGTGCCGTAGGTTTCGGCGACGAACGGGTCGTCTTCCCAGCCTCGCCGCGAAAGGTATTTGACCACGGTGTTCAGCACCGCCAGCAGCGGCACGGCGAACAGCGCGCCGGCGATGCCAGCCAGCATGGTGCCTCCGGCCACCGACAGCACCACTGCCAGCGGGTGCAGGCTGACGGCCTTGCCCATGATCAACGGCTGCAGGATGTGCGATTCGGCCTGCTGCACCAGCAGCACGATGGCCAGCATGATCAGGGCGTTGAGCCAGCCGTTGGAGACCAGCGCCAGCAGCACGGCCAGCGCTCCGGTCAGCAGCGCGCCGACCACCGGGATGAACGAGCCGATGAAAACCAGCACACCCAGCGGCAGGGCCAGCGGGACACCCAGGAAAAACGCGCCGAAACCGATGCCCAGCGCATCGATCAGTGCCACCAGCATCTGCACGCGCACGTAACGCACCAGCGAGGACCAGCCCCGGGTCAGCGCCCCGTCCATGGCAGGCCTGGCACGGCGCGGCAGCAGGTTGATCAGGAACAACCCGACACGGCGCCCGTCCAGCAGCAGGAAGATCAGGCAGAAGAGCGTGAGCAGGACGCCGGTGAGGATCTGGCCCAGTGCCGAGCCCCAGCTGATGGCTTCGCTGAGGATGTTGCTGGCATTGCCGCGCAGCTCGGTCAGCGCGTCGTCCAGCACCGTCTGCAGGTCGTCGTTGGTCAGTTGCAGGGGGCCGTTGAACAGCCAGTCCTGGATCTGCTGGATGCCGGTCAGGGCCTGTGTCCACAGGTCGGCGAAGCCGACGCTCAGCCGCTGGCCAGCAACGGACAGGCCCGCCGCGACCAGGGCCAGAAATCCGATCAGCGTAATGCCCACGGCCAGGCCGTGGGGCACCGCGAGCTTGGCGTGCAGGATCTTGACGACCGGCGAAAGCAGGCTGGTCAGCAGCGCGGCGACCATGACGGAGATCAGCAGCAGCGAGACCTTGGACAGCATCCAGAAGACGACACCCAGCGCCGCGACAATGATCAGCAAGCGCCAGGCCCAGCTCGCGGCCAGGCGCACCCCGTAGGGCAGATCCTCGGCCGTATGCAGGTCCAGCTGCTCGGCCGGAACCGCGGCGGGGGCCTCTGGTTTCAGGGTCGGCAGGTTGCCTCGCAGACGGCGCAGACGCTCTAACCGATTACTCTTCATGTCCCTACGCTACCGCGCGGACTGCGCCCCGGCGGATTCCATGTCGAGATTGTGACAAAAAACAAGGACCAGTACCCGATATGGGCACTGGTCCTTGGAATCTAATTCAATATGGCTAGTCGTCGCCGCGCAAGATAACCAGAATGCGCAGAATCTCGGTGTAGAGCCAGACCAGGGTCACGGTCAGGCCGAAGGCACCGCGCCAGGCCATGATGGCCGGGGCGCCCTGCTTGGACAGCTCCTCGATCATGGTGAAGTCCGAAACCAGCGAGTAAGTGGCCAACAGGATCGCCAGGACGCCGATGATCAGGCCCAGCGCGCCGCCGCCGGCGCTGCGCAGGCCGAACATGCCGTCGACCACGCCGGTGAGCATGAGCACCATGTTCAGCAGCGAGAAGACAACCATGCCGATCATGGCGACCATGAACATCTTGTTCAGCTTCGGGGTCATGCGGTACTTGCCCGAGCGGTACAGGGCTAAGGTTACGCCGGCCACTGCGAAGGTCGCCACAACAGCCTGGATGGCAACGCCCGGGTACATTCCGTCAAGGAACTGCGACAGGCCGCCGAGGAACAGGCCTTCTGCCGCCGCGTAAAGGAGGATCAGCGCCGGGGAAGGCTTCTTCTTGAAGGCGTTGACCAGGCCGAGGACGAAACCGACCAGCGCACCGGGGAGCATCAGGGCCGGGACGGCCCAGCCGATGGCGGCACCGATCACCACCAGACCGAGGGTGAACACGGTTTTGTTGATGGTGTCGCCGATGGTCATGCGACCCATGTCGGCGCTGGTGGCGGCCGGCTGCTGGTACATGCTGTCCAGCTGGTCGGCGCTCAAATTGGCGGTGTCACGGAATCCAACCGGAGCACCGGGCTTGGTGGCCCATGCGTCGGCCTGGTTCTTCGAACCAAAGATTGGGTTGCCGCTCAAGATTATTCCCCCGTAGGTTGTGTGGTCAGTAGGCACGGCAGTGCTAAATGTTACTGCTCTTAACAGTATTGATAAATGCTGTGAATCTGCTCAGTCAAAGGGATGATTTCCCCTCTTGACGACCTGAATTTTCTACTCCGTCAGCGAAAATCCCGGTGTAGCGCCGGTGAACAGCAGGGACAGCAGTGCAGCAGTGCACTAAAGCTCCGGCCGCCCTTGCGGGAAGTCCGGAGCTTTCAGATGTGGTGCCCCCAGTGGGACTCGAACCCACAAGCCTTGCGGCAGCTGATTTTAAGTCAGCCGTGTATGCCAATTCCACCATAGGGGCAGGACTCTAAAATCCTACGCGATCGATTCGGGAAAAAAGAAATTGCCCAGCACACAGGTTGGGGACCGCCCATGGCGATCCCCAACCCGTGATTCGATCATCGGCCGTGAAGTGCTACTTCTTCGGCTTGGCAGTTTCCTCGAAGGCGGTGCGCGGCGCGTCGAGGTTGTTCAGCTGCAGCGCGTCGCGGGTGAAGAACCAGGCAACCATCCAGTCGCCGAGCACGCGGAACTTGCGCTCGAAGGTCGGCATGGCCATGCCGTGGTAGCCGCGGTGGGCCATCCATGCCGGCCAGCCCTTGAGCTTGATGCCCACGACCTTGGCAACCCCCTTGTTCTTGCCGAAGCCTGCCACGGCGCCGAGGTTCTTGTGCTTGTATTCCTTGATGCGGCCAACGCCGTAGCGGGCTGCATACAGGTTCTTCGCCAGCAGCTTGGCCTGGCGCACGGCGTGCTGGGCGTTGGGCACGCAGGTGCCGTCCGGCAGGCCGCCGGTGACGTCCTTGACTGCCGATACGTCGCCGGCTGCCCACGCGCCATCCAGCGCATCGCCGTTCGCATCCTTGATGCGCAGGTCGGTGCGGGTCTCGATGCGGCCGCGCTGCTCGATCGGGAAATCGGTGGAGCGGACCATCGGGTTGGCCATGACGCCGGCGCACCAGATCAGGGTGTCAGAGTAGAAGGCGTCGGCCGGGGACTTGTCGGCCATGTTGATCAGCTGCAGGTAGCCGTCGGTGGCATCGGCCAGCGAGGTGTTCAGCAGGACCTCGACACCGCGGCTGCGCAGGTGCTCGACAACCCATTCGGCCTGTTCGGCGGTGACTTCCGGCATGATGCGGCCCATGGCCTCAACCAGCACGAAGCGGACTTCGCTCTGCTGCACGCGGTCGTTCAGGCTGACCAGGTGGCGGGCCATGTCCTCGAGCTCGGCGATGGTCTCGATGCCGGCGAAGCCGCCGCCGACCACCACGAAGGTCAGGGCGCGCTTGCGCTCTGCCGGATCGGTCATGTTCGAAGCGGACTCGATGCGCTCGGCAACCTTGTTGCGCAACGCGATGGCCTCTTCGATGGTCTTCAGGCCGATGCCCTGCTCGGCCAGACCGGTGATCGGGAAGGTGCGGGTGACCGCGCCAGCGGACATCACGACATCGGTGTATTCAATTTCGTACTCTTCGCCGTTGACCGGAGCAATGACTGCCTTCTTGCTGGCGTGGTCGATGCTCAGCACGCGGCCGTTGATCAGCTCGGAGTGCTTCAGGTGCTGACGGTGGGAGACCACAACGTGGCGTGGTTCAATCTGGCCGCCTGCAACTTCCGGCAGGAACGGCTGGTAGGTCATGTATGGGTTCGGGTCGACCACGGTGACGATGCCGCCGTGGGACTTAACCTTTTTCTGCAGATTCATCGCAACGTACAGGCCAACATAGCCACCGCCAACGACGAGAATGCGAGGACGCTTCTGGGAGCTTTCGATGATCGACATACTGTCGATTCTACGCGGATTTTCGGAGTTAGTGAAAATATTCACTAACTTAATGGGTATGTTTAATCACGTATCCGCCACCCATCGGTCCCGGGTGCGGGGCATTCGCCATGCACCCGGCTGATCAGGGTGCGGTTTCCATGTTTTTCACGCCGGATTCACGGCTCGAAAGCGCCGCGTCCGCAGGATCGCGGACGGGACACGGTGGCGTTCTTCCCCGGCCACGGCGCGCCGGGGATGCGATGGTTGGGACATGAGTGCTTTCCGACCGTTCCTGCTGTCCCTCGCGGCCCTGCTGGCATTGCTGGGAGCTGTTGGCGGCATCGTCATGTTCCTCCAGCCATGGCGCAGCTGCCCGGAGATCGATGACAGTTCCGCCGGCTGCCCCGCCACCGAAAGCGACCTCGCGCTGCTGGGGCTGGCAGTTGCCGCGATGGTGGTCGGGCTCGTCCTCTGGATCGCCGCCCTCCCCAGGCACCCGAAGATCACCGGCGAACTAGCGGCGCCGTTTGGCGCCCTGCCCGCTTCACCCGCTTCGTGCGTGCTGCCCGTCGATGCCGCCCGGGAACCGGCGGACGAAGGAAAATGACCCGGTGTCCTTGCGGACACCGGGTCATCATCTACTTCTCGTCTTCGGGGATGTCGTCGAACAGGTCGCGGCCTTCATTGGACTTCCCGACCCGCAGGTCGCTCAGCTTGGCCGAGGCCACCCGTGCGGACAGCGCCTGCTTCCTTGCCCTGGCGCTGACCTGCACCCCGCCGATGACCAGCACCAGCAGCAGGATCAGCGATCCGCCGATCACCAGCACCGGTTGCAGCACCGGCGTCGAGGTGTCCGGGGCGATCGGTTCCGGGGCGGCCACCTGCTTCAGGTCCGACTTCTCGTTGGAGACGCCCGGGTCCGGAGCATCCGAGGCGCCATCGGTATTGCGGCGGTGCACCCGGATCCATTCGGCAATGGTGCCCAGCGGATTCTCGGTCGCCACCGGGACATCCGCATTCACCGCGGCGTTCGCATCGATGATGCCGTAGCCGTAGAGGTTGTCGACCCCGGCCGCTCCGGTGTCCCTGGCGGTCTTCAGGATGCGGTTGATGACCTGCTCGGCCGGCATGTCCGGGTACTTGGAGCGGATCAGCGCCGCCACGCCCGCGACGATCGGCGCGGCGCCGGAGGTTCCGGACCAGCGCGCGTAGCCGTTGTCCGGCAGCCCGCCGACCAGCTTCTCGGCCGGGGCGGCCACGCCGATGGAGATGCCTTCCGTGGATGAATCCTGCGAAGCCTTGTCGTTCTCATCGACGCCGGCCACGGTCAGCACGCCCGGGATGGTCGCCGGCGCGCCCACCTGGTTCATGCCGCCGGAGCGGTTGCCCGCTGCGGCCACGACGACCACGTCGCGTTCCTCGGCGTACTTGAAGGCTTCGTCCCAGCTTTCGGGCCAGGCGGGGCTGGTGGAGCCCAGGGACATGTTGATGACCTTCGCGCCGGAGTCCACCGCGTACTTCACCGCCCTGGGGATCTGCTGCTCCACGGAGATGCCGGAGGGGTTGCCGTCCCCCATCCACAGCGACACGGACAGCAGCTCTGCCTTGGGCGCCACGCCGAGCACCCCGTCCTTGCCGCCGGACAGCGCGGGGACCTTTTCGTATTCGGGTTCCTCCGGGACGTCCTTGTCCTCTTCCTCGGCGGTCTTCTTGGCCTGTTCCCAGGCCGACTTCAGCCGCTGGTTCTCGGAGGTGACCCGGTCGATTTCCCCTTGGTTGTTGCCGCGTCCGGCCAGCAGGGTCGCCACCAGGGTGCCGTGCTCGCTCATGACGCCGATGGGCTTCTCGCCTTTGGCTCCCCCGGCCCCGGACATGTCGGCGCCGCCCACAACGGCGCCCTTCAGGTCCCGGTGGCCGGTGTCGATGCCGGTGTCGATGACGGCGACTTTCACGCCCTCGCCCTTGGTTTCCTTCTGCGCCTCGGTGATGCCCAGCGACTTCAGCCAGTATTCGGCGTTGCGCATGTCATCGGCCTGCGCCGCGGGGCTGGGCAGCAGGAACGCGAAGGCCAGCAGGGACGCGAGCAGGGCCGAAACGGCGGTGCGTACGCCGGCCGGGCGGCCGGAACGTGCTGGTGCTTTCAAGGTCATCTCCTGCCCTGTCTTGCCTGGGGTGTAATTAAGCGCGCTGCGCGGCGGAAGCCGCGATGCCGTCGAGGATGTCGTGCTCCGAGGCGACCAGGACCATCTCGCGGTGTCCGCTGGCGCGTTCCAGGTAGTCCAGGATGCGCTCGACGATGACCGCTCCGGCCTGGATGACGTCCACGCGTCCCGGGTGCATGAAGCCCAGCGCCTGGCGCTGTTCGCGGGTGTAGGAGAGCATCGAGGCGGTGGCCTGGCGCATCTGGGCGAAGCTCAGCTCGGCGCCGTGGATGGCCGCGGAATCGTACTGCTTCAGCCCCAGCGCCTGCGCGGTGAGGGTGGTGCAGGTGCCGGCGACCATGATGACCGCGTCCACCTGGCTCACATCCACCGCGCCGTCCAAGCGCTGCAGGGTGGCGTCGAGGAATTCCAGGCTCTGGCGCGAACGCAGCCCGTCGATGTGGAAGCGCTCGGTGACGCGCACGCAGCCCATGTCCAGGCTCTTGGCCGCGACCGGGCCGTTCTCGCCGCCCAGGACGAACTCGGTGGAGCCGCCGCCCAGGTCGATGACCAGCACCTGCCCGGGCTTGCCGGCGCGGACCGAGGCGGCACCGGTGAAGGACAGCTCGGCTTCCTCCTCGCCGCTGATGATTTCCGGCGCGACACCGAGGATCGAGGTGATCTTGCTGGTGAACAGCTCGCGGTTCGACGCGTCGCGGGCGGCGGAGGTGGCGGCGAAGCGGATGGCCTGGACCTGGTGCTCGTCGCACAGCTTCTTGTATTCCTTGACCGCCGCGAAGGTGCGTTCCAGGGCTTCGGGGGCGAAGGCGCCGGTGGCGTCCACGCCCTGGCCCAGGCGCACCACGCGCATGGTGCGCAGCACGTCGCGCAGCTCGCTGCCATCCGCCTCGACATCGGCGATCAGCAGGCGGATGGAGTTGGTGCCGCAGTCGATTCCGGCGACGCGCATTACTTCTGCTCCCCGGAGTTCTGCGCGGCCTCGCGGGCCGCGCGCTTCGCGGCGCGTTCGGCGCGCTTGATGGCGGGGTCGACCTTTTCCTGGGTCTTCACATGGCGCGAGCGGTCCTGGCTCGGGGCCTGGCCCTCGGTGTCCCAGGCGCCCACGCAGAAGCACTTGTCCTTGGTCCACCATTCGGCGATGGCCTGCAGCGCCTCGTCGCCCAGCGGGTTCACGCCCTCGCCGGCGGCCAGCGCATGGCCCACCAGGACGTGCAGGCACTTCACGCGCGTTGGCATGCCGCCGGCCGAAACACCGGAGATCTCCGGCACGGCTCCGGTGCCCGAACGCTCGCCAATGGCGTCGCGGTTGGCCAGGTAGGAGTCGTGGGCCGCGGCGTAGGCGGAGGCCAGCGGCGCCTCAGCGGCCAGGCGCTCGTTCATCTCGTTCATCAGCCCGGCGGCTTCCAGCCGGGACACGGCGGCGGTGATCACCGGGTGGGTCAGGTAGTAGGTCGTCGGGAACGGGATGCCCGAGGACAACCGCGGCGCGGTGGTGGCGACCAGCGGGTTGCCGCACACGCAGCGTGCACCGATTTCCACCACATCCCGCACCGGACGGTTCAGCTGGCGGCTGAGGGTGTCCAGGTCCTGCTCGCTGGGTACTCGTCCGGCGGCGTCCAGGGCTTCGCGGATGGGCTGTTCAGTCACGTTTCGTCTCTTTGCGTCGTCGGTCAGTCTGTTGCGGAACGGGTAATGGAGTCGATGAGCGCATCGACCCAGGGCAGTTCCTGGCGCACCTCGTAGGTGCTGCCGTTGCCGGATTCGGCGCTCTCGTCCGCTGGCTTCTCGCCAACAACCATGTAGAGCTTCTCACCGGGCATCACCAAGTTTATCCGTTCACGGGCCTGCTGCTTGATGTACAGCGGGTCGTCCCAGCGGGCGATCTCGGCTTTCAGCTCGTCGCGCTGGGCTTCCATCGCGGCGATGGAGGCGCGCAGCTCGTTGATCTGGGCCATTTGGGTGCGGTAGTAGTTCACCGTGGGGACCAGCATGACCGCGAAGAAGGCGAAGACCACGATCAGCGCGGCAATGCGTCCAGAGAAGCGGTGGGCGGCCACCGGTTCACCCTGCTGGACCGGGGCCTGCGGCGCGGGCTTCTCCCCCGGCTTGCGGCGCACTGCCATGGAGAACTTGGCCCGGTCTTCGCGGCGCCGTTCGTTCTGCTTTTCCTTGGCGCGTTCGCGCAGCGGGCGCTTGGAGCCTTCGGCGTGGGCGGCGCGCTGCGGCACCGGGGTGCCCGGTTCTTCGGGTTTGGCCCGGCGGCCTGCCTGCGCCGCCGTTGCGCCGCCTGCGGGCTTGGAGTTTGGCGGTTTGGGGCCGCCGGTCCTTCCGGAGCCTGCCGCGGAAGCAGCTGGCTTGGAATGGGTTTGCGGGACGCTGGGCAGCTTGCGGACCTTGGGCTGGGATGCCGGGGATTCGGGATCCCGCACGATATGCAGCGAGTCGGTGGCCGGCTCGGCCTCATGGGCCGGCGCCGGGTCGGCGGAGGCGCGGTTGGCGTTCTCCGGGAATTCCAGCGGCTTGTCCTGTCCCGGGCTAGGGGTGTTCCTTCGTGGCATGCGCGGTGGTCGCTGGGCCATATTCCCCCATTCCCCATGGTGTTCTGCAAGCGGTACATTCGCGGAAAATCCACGATATCTCCATTAAATAACGAAAAGCCCGCCGGTATCCACTACCGACGAGCTTATTCGCTTTTGCTGGTGATTAGCTGTTGAAACGCGGGAACGCGCTCTTGCCAGCGTAAACAGCCGAGGCGCCGAGGTCTTCCTCGATGCGCAGCAGCTGGTTGTACTTGGCCACGCGCTCGGAGCGGGCCGGAGCACCGGTCTTGATCTGACCTGCGTTGGTGGCCACGCAGATGTCTGCGATGGTCACGTCTTCGGTCTCGCCGGAGCGGTGCGAAGTGATGGTGGTGTAGCCGGCACGCTGGGCCATGGTGATGGCGTCCAGAGTCTCGGTCAGGGTGCCGATCTGGTTGACCTTCACCAGCAGCGAGTTGGCGGTGCCCTTTTCGATGCCGTCGGCCAGGCGCTCCGGGTTGGTGACGAACAGGTCGTCGCCCACCAGCTGCACCTTGTCGCCAATGGCGTCGGTCAGGGTCTTCCAGCCGTCCCAGTCGTTCTCGTCCAGCGGATCCTCGATGGAGACCAGCGGGAAGTCGGCGACCAGGGCTGCGTAGTAGTCGCTCATCTGCTCTGCGGAACGGGCTTCGCCTTCGAACTGGTAGGCGCCGTTTTCGTAGAACTCGGAGGAGGCAACGTCCAGGGCCAGGGCGATGTCCTCGCCCGGGGTGTACCCGGCGCGCTTGATGGCCTCGGTGATCAGTTCCAGTGCCGCACGGTTGCTCGGCAGGTTCGGTGCGAAGCCGCCCTCGTCGCCCAGGCCGGTGGACAGGTTCTTTTCCTTCAGGACGTCCTTGAGGTTGTGGTAGACCTCGACGCCCCAGCGCAGGCCCTCGGAGAAGGACTCGGCGCCCAGCGGGGCGATCATGAATTCCTGGATGTCCACGTCGGAGTCGGCGTGGGAGCCGCCGTTGAGGATGTTCATCAGCGGAACCGGCAGGACGTGGCCGTTCGGGCCGCCCAGGTACTTGAACAGCGGCAGGTTCGCGCTCACTGCGGCGGCATTGGCCACTGCCAGCGAGACGCCCAGGATGGCGTTGGCGCCGAGCTTGGACTTGTTGCTGGTGCCGTCCAGGTCAAGCATGGCCTGGTCGATGGCGCGCTGGTCGGTAGCGTCAAGGCCCTCCAGCTCGTCAGCGATTTCCTCGATGACGGACTCGACTGCGCCCAGTACACCCTTGCCCAGGTAGCGGCTCTTGTCACCGTCGCGGCGTTCTACGGCCTCGAACTGGCCGGTGGAGGCACCTGATGGAACGGCGGCGCGGCCGTGCGAACCGTCGGTGAGCAGTACCTCGACCTCAACGGTCGGATTGCCGCGGGAATCAAGGATTTCGCGCGCGTGGATGGCGTCAATCAATGCCATGAGTATGGACTCCTTGTAGAAAGGGGTGGTCTAAGGGCTGGCCAGCCAGCGGTCGCTGAGTGACCGTTGGCGCCGTTGCCTGTCTCTAGCCTAGCGCTTTGAACCGGATTCGGGCGACGATGTTGCGTCCGGCTTCGCGCCGTAGCTGTGCTGCAACCGGTCGCGGAGTACCGATTCCGCGTCCAGTCCCAGTTCTTCGGCGCGTGCAGTGAGCGCCATCAGCTCGGCGGCGAGGCTGTCTGCATCGACCACGTGGTCGCGTACTGCGGCGCTGATCCGGTGCTCCCCGGCGGCCCGGGAATCCGCCCTGGTATGGCGGTCCAGCAGCTTCTGCGCGAGCGTGAGCGCGGGCAGGCCGGCCGGCAGCCCGGCGTTGCGGCGCTCCTGCGGGGCTCCTTCGCGCTCGGCCTGCTTGGCCGCATCCCAGACCCTGATGATTTCATCGACGTCGTCGATGACGTGCTCGCGGATTCTCCCCGCGGCGTCGAAAACATGACGATTCCGGCGCAGCAGCTTGGCGTCCAGGGTGGCGGCGACCTCCTCCAGCGTGAAGTTTTCCTGCTCCTCGGCGATGAGCGCGTGCAGCAGGATCTGGAACAGCACGTCACCCAGTTCCTCCTTGAGCGCCGGGGCATCCGCCGCCCCGATGGCGTCCAGGGCCTCGTAGCATTCCTCGATCAGGTAGGTGCGCAACGACTCGTGGGTCAGCGCCCTGGTCCATGCGCAGTTCTCGCGCAGGGTGCGCACGGTCTGAATCAGATGGTCCATGGAAGTCGTCTCGCTGGGCATGCATTCATCCTATCCCCGCCAGCATGGCCCGCGACGGGCCGGAGCTCCTGCGCCTGTAACGAGCATTACATTCGGGCTAGCATTGCGTTAAGCCGAAACCCCCGCGCCAAAGGAGTCGCCATGACCGTGCAGGAAACCGAACGCCCAGCCTTCCTCCAGAAGCTGCCCTCAGCGTTGTTCATCAACGGCCAGTGGATCGAGGGGACGTCCTCTTCCTCGCTGACCACTGCCAATCCCTTTGACGACACGGTGCTGGCCGAGATCCGCCAGGCCTCCACCGCAGACGTGGACGCCGCCTACCTGGCCGCTTCCGAAGCCCAGCCCGCATGGGCGGCGATGCCTCCCGCGGCCCGCACCGCGGTGCTGGAGAAGGCCGCCGCCTACCTCCAGGCCAACTACAAGGACATCTTGGCCCTGCTCAGCGCCGAGTCCGGTTCCGCGCAGCTGAAGGCCAACATCGAGCTCAGCGGCACCATCGCCGCGATCCGCGAAGCGGCGACCTTCCCGTCGCGCGTATTCGGAAAGATCATGCCTTCGAATTTCCCCGGCAAGGAAAACCGGGTCTACCGCGAACCGCTGGGAGTGGTCGCGGTCATCAGCCCGTGGAACTTCCCCATGCTGCTTTCTGCCCGCTCGGTGGCTCCGGCCCTGGCGCTGGGCAACGCGGTGGTGCTCAAGCCCGCGTCCGACACCCCGCTGTCCGGCGCCCTGATCCTGGCCAAGGCCTTCGAGGAAGCCGGAGCACCGGCCGGAGCACTGAACGTGCTGGTTGGTTCCGGCTCGGAAATCGGCGACTACTTCGTCGCCCACCCGACGCCCTCGCTGGTGTCCTTCACCGGGTCCACCGAGGTGGGGCAGAATGTCGGAAAGCTCGCAGTGTCCGGTGAGCACATGAAGCGCGTGGCCCTGGAACTGGGCGGCAACGCGCCCTTCGTGGTGCTTCAGAACGCGGACCTGGATGAAGCGGTGAAGGCCGCGGCGCTGGGCAAGTTCCTGCACCAGGGCCAGATCTGCATGGCGATCAACCGGATCATCGTCCAGGAGCCGGTCTACGAGGAATTCGTTCAGAAATATGCGCAGCTGGTCTCCACCCTGGGCTTCGGCGATGCCGCCGAGCGCAAGAACCTGATCGGCCCGGTCATCAACGACGCCCAGTTGGCCTCGGTCACCGCCAAGATCGAGCGGGCCCGGACCGAGGGAGCCCGCGAGGTGCTCTCCGGGGCGATCCAGGGGCGCGTCATCCCGCCGCATGTCTTTGCGGACGTGACCCCGCAGATGGAGCTGTTCCGCGAGGAGATCTTCGGACCCGTCGTGGGCATCGCCAAGGCGGACAGCGAAGAGCATGCGCTCGAGTTGGCCAACGACACCCGGTACGGGCTGTCCAGCGCGGTGTTCACCCGCGACATCGAGAAGGGCGTGCGCTTCGCCCGCGGGATCAAGGCCGGGATGACGCACATCAACGACATCCCGGTGAACGACGAGCCGCATGTGATGTTCGGCGGCGAGAAGAACTCGGGCCTGGGCCGTTTCAATGGCGAGTGGGCCATTGAGGAATTCACCACCGACCATTGGGTGGGTGTGCAGAGCACACCCAAGAAGTACCCGTTCTAGACACCAAAAAGGCAGCCTGCCCGGAATTTTCCGGGCAGGCTGCCTTTGTGGTGTCGTGCTCAAGGACGGTCGAGGTTAGTTCTCCTCGTAGTCCTCGTCCTCGAAGTCTTCGTCATCCTCGTCGTCGCCGTCCAGCAGGTGGTCGTAGAAGTCGTTGATGTACTCGACGAGCAGTTCGCGCATCTCCAGCGGCACGAAGGCCGCCTCGGCCGCGTTCAGCGTCAGGTCCAGCAGGTCTTCGAGGTCGTAGTCGAAGGCCTCGACCAGCAGCTCGAACTCGTCCGACAGGGTGGTGCCGGACATCAGCCGGTTGTCCGGGGAGATCGTGACGTTGAACCCGGTCTGCACCAGCAGGTCGATCGGGTGCGATTCGATGCCCTCGCCGAATTCGGCGGTGGCCCCGGTCTGCAGGTTGGATGAAGGGCAGATTTCCAGCGGGATCCCGCGTTCGCGAACCCAGTTGGCCACCGGGCCCAGCGAGACCAGGCCGGTATCCTCGCCGAGTTCCTCGCCGTCCTCGTCCACGCCGCCGAACTCGATCTCGATGTCCTCGGCCACACGCACGCCGTGGCCCAGGCGCTGGGCGCGGCCCACCAGGATGGCGTCCTTGATGGAGTCCAGCCCGGCGGCTTCGCCGGCGTGCACGGTGGTCGGGAACAGGTTCTCGGCCAGCAGGTCGAAGGCTTCCTTCATGCGCGAAGGCGGGAAACCGTCCTCAGCGCCGGCGATGTCGAAGCCGACCACGCCGTGGCCGCGGTGGCGCAGCGCCAGCTTGGCGATTTCCACGCCGTTGTCCGCATGGCGCATCGCGATCAGCAACTGGCCGACCTGCATCGGGTGGCCTTCGCTGTTCAGTTCTTCGCAGGCCTGGTCCAGGCCTTCCTGCACGGCGTCGACGACGTCGTCCAGGCTCAGGCCCTGGCGCAGGTGCTGTTCCGGGGCGTAGCGGACTTCGCCGTAGATCACGCCGTCCTCGGCCAGGTCTTCAACGAACTCGCGGGCCACGCGGATCAGGGCCTCGCGGCTCTGCATCACGGCAAGGGTGTGCTCGAATGTTTCCAGGTAGCGCGGCAGCGACCCGGAGTCGGCCGATTCACGGAACCAATTGCCCAAAGCTTCGGCATCGGTCTCGGGCAGTTCGTGGCCAACTTCAGCGGCGAGCTCGATAATTGTCGACGGGCGCAGACCACCGTCGAGGTGGTCGTGCAGAGAAACTTTTGGCAGATCCCGGAAGTCGAACTCGGGATCGTAGGCAGCTTGAATCATTTCTTCAGTCACACCCTTGAGCCTAGTCGCATTTCCGGCTGACTGATAGCCACCACGGCTGAAGTTCTGGACACATCTTGTTGACGGGCGCCGGCCCGGGAGGTTAAATCTCCTGCTGCTCGCCCGGAGGCGCGGTGTGGATCGCTGATCCCAGCGTCCCCCCGCGCTTCTGCGCCAACTGGCGCAGCTTGCGGCGGTGGACCCGTTCCAGCACCCTGCTGACGATCCGGTCGATGATGTAGCCGAGCACCACGGCGATGACCACGGAGACCGCGATGCCCAGCAGCTTGTACTCCGAGAGCCAGTTTCCGGCCAGCGCGCCGATGCCCACGGAGTAGGCGCCCCAGGTGATGCAGCCGATGACATCGAAGAAGGTGAACCGGTGGTAGGAGAATCCGGTGGCCCCGGCGGTCATGTTCACCGCAACGCGCCCCAGCGGAATGTAGCGGGCGGTGAAGATCAGCAGCGCGCCGGAGGTTTCCAGCTTGCGGGTCGCGAAGTCCAGGATCTTCTTGACCCTGCCCTTGCGCATCCACCCGTACTGCCGGTAGCCGATGCCCCGGCCGATGCGGAAGGTGATCTGGTCCCCGATGATCGCCCCGGACACCCCGATCACGAAGATCAGCAGCAGGTTGGGGCTTCCGGTGCTGATGCCCACGGCGGCCAGCGACACCAGGAAGGTCTCGGAGGGGACGACGGGGAACACCCCGTCAATGAGGCAGAAGGCGAACAGCAGCGGCAGAATCCACCATGCGGTGGCCGCATGCATGATCGCTTCGTTGACCAATTCCATCGGCGGGTATATCGCTTCCTTGCAGCACGCGGCGGCTGAAATCCGCGCTCTTAATCCATTCTCCACCAGAATCGCACCGCTTCGCACCCTACCAAGGTCGTGTTTCGCACCGCGCGGTTCTCCCTCCGGGGGATGAGGTGAAGTTTTTAACGCCCGGCGGCTTGCGCGAGTTCCCGCGTCCGGGAGCCCTTCCGGGTTAAACGCCGGGCTAGTTCGCGCAGATGCGGTCCAGGATCAGGCGCATGTCAGGGCGGTCGGAGTCCGAGCCGATCAGGATGGCGCGCTGCACCAGTTCGATGGCGCGTTCCATCTTCTCCGGGGTATCGGTCAGCAGCGTGGCGATCGGTTCCCCGCGGCGCACCAGCGCACCGGGCTTGACGTGCAGGCGCACGCCGGCGCCGGCCTGCACAGCGTCTTCCTTGCGGGCACGCCCGGCGCCCAGGGTCCACGCGGCCAAGCCGATGTCCATGGCGTCCAGCTTCAGCAGCACGCCTTCGGCCGGAGCCAGCACGGTGTGCGATTCGCGGGCCACCGGCAGCTTCGCATCCGGGTCGCCGCCCTGCGCTGAAATCATGGCGCGCCATTTGTCCATGGCGCGGCCGTCGTTCAGCGCCGCCCGCACATCCACGCCGCTGATGCCCGCCCCGGCCAGCATTTCGGTGGCCAGGGCCACGGTCAGCTCGACCACGTCCTCCGGGCCGCCGCCGGCGAGCACCTCGACGGATTCCTGAACCTCGATGGCGTTGCCAGCGGTCAACCCCAGCGGGGTGTCCATGTTGGTCAGCAGCGCCACGGTGTTCACCCCGGCATCGGCGCCCAGGTTCACCATGGTTTCGGCCAGCTCGCGGGCCATCGCCTCGGTTTTCATGAACGCCCCGGAACCCACCTTGACGTCCAGCACCAGGGCGCCGGTGCCCTCGGCGATCTTCTTGCTCATGATCGAGGAGGCGATCAGCGGGATCGCTTCAACGGTTGCGGTGACGTCGCGCAGCGCGTAGAGCTTCTTGTCCGCCGGGGCCAATCCGGCGCCGGCGGCGCAGATGACCGCGCCGACGGTGGAAAGCTGGGCGAAAAGCTCCTCGTTGGACAGCTCCGCGCGCCAGCCCGGGATCGCTTCGAGCTTGTCCAGGGTGCCGCCGGTGTGGCCCAGGCCGCGGCCCGAGAGCTGCGGGACAGCTACCCCGAAGCTGGCCACCAGCGGTGCCAGCGGCAAGGTGATCTTGTCCCCCACGCCGCCGGTGGAATGCTTGTCGGTGGTGGGCAGGCTGCGCCCGGACGGGTCTGCCAGGGCGGAGAAGTCCATGCGTTCGCCGGTATTGATCATGGCGTTGGTCCAGCGGGAGATCTCCGCGCGGTGCATGCCCTGGAAGTAGATGGCCATGTTCAGCGCGGCCATCTGCTCCTCGGCGATCACGCCGCGGGTGTACGCGTCGATGGTCCAGTCGATCATTTCGTTGCTCAGCTCGCCGCCGTCACGCTTGGTGCGGATGACTTCGACGGCGCTGAATTGTTCGGCAGCCATGGAGGGGCCTCCCGTTCTGTTCTCTGGTCAGTCGATGATGTTGTGCGGTCCGAAGGCGTCCGGAAGCAGCTGGTCCATGCCCACGATCCCGGACGCCGTCTTGATCCGCAGGTCGGGCCCGCGGTGCTCGAAGAGCAGCTGGCGGCAACGGCCGCACGGGGTGATCAGTTCCAGCTCGCCGTCCTTGAGCTGCCCGAAGCACACGAAGTAGTCCAGCGTGCCGCCGCCGGTGGCGAACAGTTCGCCGAGCATGGAGCATTCGGCGCACAGGGTCACCCCGTAGGCGGCGTTTTCGATGTTGCAGCCGGAGACCAGCCGCCCGTCGCCGGTCAGCGCCGCGGCGCCGACCCGGAAGTTCGAGTAGGGTGCGTAGGCCTTGGACAACGCGGCCGCGGCCGCAGCTTCAAGCTGCGACCACGGCGCGGTGGTGTTAGTCATGGGAACGGGTCATTCCTTCACATAGGGATCGCCGACGGCGGCCGGGCCGCGCGAGCGCCCCACCAGTCCTGCCACGGCGAAGATCGTCACCAGGTACGGCATCATGGCCATGAACTGGCTCGGCACCGGGGTGCCGATGATCGTGAGCATCACCTGCAGGTTGTCCGCGAAGCCGAAGAGCAGCGCCGCGGCGAACGCTCCGATCGGGTTCCAGCGTCCGAAGATCACCGCGGCCAGCGCGATGAAGCCGCGGCCGCCGGAGATTTCCTTGGTGAAGGAGTCGATGGCGACCAGGGTGAAGAACGAGCCGCCGATGCCGGCGACGATGCCGCCCAGGGTCACGTTCCAGAAGCGGGTGCGGTTGACCTTGATGCCCAGGGTGTCGGCGGCCTTCGGGTGCTCGCCCACGGCGCGCACGCGCAGGCCCCAGCGGGTCTTGTACAGGCCGAACCAGACAAGGAACACGGCCAGGTACATCAGGTAGCCGATGACCGACTGCTTGAACAGGATCGGGCCGATCACCGGAATGGCGGAGAGCCCCGGGATCGCGATGGTCGGCAGGTGCACCGGCGAGTTGTACAGCTGAGGGTCTTCCTGCATCACGGTGGTGAACAGGAAGCCGGTGATGCCCGAGACCAGCACGTTCAGCACCACGCCGACGATGATCTGGTTGACCAGGTACTTGATGGAGAACAGCGCCAGCACCAGGGAAACCACCGCGCCGGCCAGGCCGGCGGCGATCAGGCCCGCGAAGGCGTTCTGCGTCACCGAGGCCACGATGGCCGCGGTGAACGCGCCGCCCAGCAGCTGGCCCTCGATGGCGATGTTGACCACGCCGGAGCGTTCGGACAGCACGCCGGACAGGGAGCCGAAGACCAGCGGCACTGCCAGCACCACGCCGCCGGCCAGCAGGCTGGCCAGCGAGATGGAGTTGATGTTGGCGCCGGAGACGACCCAGATCAGGAACGCGAGCACGAACAGCACCGCGCCCACCGCAACGCTCCAGACCGGAAGCACCCGGCCCTTGGAACGCAGCATCCAGGAGTAGGCGGCCAGGGCCGCCAGCAGCACGCCGATGACGATGTTCGAGGCGCGGCCCGGGAACACCAGGTCGGGCAGGGAGAACGCGTCGCCGGCAGAGGAAAGCGAGAAGCTGGCGGTCTGCGAGTTGCCCAGCAGGCCGAAGCTGACCAGCACGATCACTGCCAGCACGCTGAAGATGATCGGGGTCTTCTTGCTCGGAAGCACCGAGATCGCTGACTTCGAGGGAACCGTGGTGGTCACTTGGCACCTGCCTTGGTCGATTCGGTAGCGCTCGCGCGCTTCTTCTTGCGGTTCAGTCCGAAGATCGCCTTGACCAGCGGCGGAGCCGCGATGAACAGCACGATCAGCGACTGGACGACCAGCACGATGTCGATCGGGGTGCCCGTGGTGATCTGCATGTTGACCGCCCCGGCGCGGAAGGCGCCGAAGAGCAGGCCGGCGAAGAAGGTGCCCCACGGGGTGGAGCGCCCCAGCAACGCCACGGTGATCGCGTCGAAGCCCAGGGAACCGGCCACGCCGGCGGTGAGCACCTTCTCGGTGCCCGCCACCTGCGCTACACCGGCCGCGCCGGCCAGCGCGCCGGCGAAGGCCATGGCCAGGATCGTGGAGCGGGCCACGTTCACGCCCGCGGTCTGCGCCGCATGCGGGTTGTGCCCCACGGCGCGGAACTCGAAGCCGATGGTGGAGCGGTTCAGCAGCCAGGCCACGCCCATGGTCAGCACGACGGCCATCAGGAAGCCCAGGTGCAGCCGGGAGCCCGGCAGGGCCGGGAAGACCGCGTTGGCGTCCAGGATCGGGGAGATCGGGTTGGTCTCGCCCGGGCGGCGGAACGCCTCGGTGTTCATCAGGAAGTCCAGCAGGTACAGCGCCACGTAGTTGAACATGATCGTCAGGATCACTTCGTGGGCGCCGGTGCGGGCCTTGAGCAGGCCGACCAGCCCGCCCCACAGGGCGCCGCCGAGCAGGCCGAAGACGATCACCAGCAGCAGGTGCACCACCACCGGCAGGTGCCAGGCGAAGCCGACGTAGGCGGCCATGGTGGCGCCGATGATCAGCTGGCCCTGGGCGCCGATGTTGAACATGCCGGCGCGGAAGGCCAGGGCCACGCCCAGGCCCGCGCAGATCAGCGGGGTGGAGACCGTCAGGGTTTCCAGCAGCGGGGCGAAGCCCTGCGAGGAGTTGTAGATGGAGCCGTTGAACAGCGCCACATAGCTTTCGGTGCCTGCGCTCCACAGTGCGGAGAAGAAGTCCGAGGGCCGGGCGAACAGGTAGGCTGCCGTTTCCCCGACCTTCTCATCGGTGACGGCAATCAGCAGGCCGCCGATCACCAGCGCCACGATGACGCCCAGCACCGAGACCAGGCCGGGTCCCTGCGTGATGGACTTGAACAGGTCGTTGCCCGGTTTCTTGGGGTCGGGAACCACAGGTGCCTTGGTCTCGCTCACTGTGCTTCTCCTTCCTGGGTGTCGGTGTGTTCGGTGGACTCCAGCGGTACCGGCTGGGCTTCCACCGGCTCGTTGGCGGAGGTGGCGAAGTCGGCCTGGGCGAAGGCCTCCTCGGCGCTGACGCCGGCCATCATCAGGCCCAGCACCTCGCGGGAGGTGTTGCCCGGCACGATGCCGTTGACCCGGCCCTTGTAGAGCACGGCGATGCGGTCGGCCAGCTCCATGACCTCGTCCAGCTCGGTGGACACGATCATCACCGGGGTCCCCTTGTCGCGTTCGGCGACGATGCGCCGGTGCAGGAACTCGATGGAGCCCACGTCCACGCCGCGCGTGGGCTGGGAGGCGATGAACAGCTTCAGGTCGCGGGACAGTTCTCGGGCCATGACGACCTTCTGCTGGTTGCCTCCGGAGAGGCTGGAAGCCGGATTCAGCTGGTTGTCGGTGCGCACGTCGAAGTCCGAGATCTGCGCGGCCGCGTTCTTGCGCATGACGTCCAGGTTCATCGAGATGCCCCGGGCGAACGGCGGGCGGTCGTAGAGGTCCAGGATCAGGTTCTCCTCGATGGTGAACTCCGAGACCAGGCCGTGGACCGAGCGGTCTTCGGGGACGAAGCCGACCCCGGCGCGCAGCACCTGCTTGACTGACTTGCCGACCAGTTCGATGCCGTCCAGCGAGATCGATCCGGCGGCCACCGGCTGGGTGCCCAGGATCGCCTCGGTCAGCTCGGTCTGGCCGTTGCCCTGCACCCCCGCGACGGCGAGGATCTCGCCCTCGTGGATGTCGAAGCTCACGGAGTCCAGGCTGGTGGCGCCCAGGTCGTTGACCACGCTCAGGCCGCGCACCTGGAAGCGGGCGGCTCCCGGGGTGGCAGGTTCCTTGTTGAGGTTCAGTTCCACCGCGCGGCCAACCATGAGGTTGGCCAGTTCGGTGGTGCTGGTTTCGGCGCCGACCGAGTCGATGACCCGGCCGCGGCGGATCACGGTGATGACGTCGGAGACCGCGCGCACCTCGCGCAGCTTGTGCGAGATGAACACGATCGAGGTGCCATTGGCCTTGAGCTGGCGCATGATTTCCAGCAGCTCGTCGGTTTCCTGCGGGGTGAGCACCGCGGTGGGCTCGTCGAGGATCAGCACCTTGGCCTCGCGGACCAGCGCCTTGATGATCTCCACGCGCTGCTGCACGCCGACCGGCAGGTCCTCGACCAATGCGTCCGGATCCACGTCGAAGCCGTAGCGGTCGGAGATCTCACGGATCTTCTTGCGGGTGACCTGCAGGTCCAGCACGCCCGGGCCCTTGGTCGCCTCGGCGCCCAGGGCGATGTTCTCTGCCACGGTGAAAACCGGGATAAGCATGAAGTGCTGGTGCACCATGCCGATGCCGGCGGCCATGGCGTCGCCGGGGCCATTGAATGCCACTGGTTTTCCATCCAGCAGGATCTGTCCCTCGGTCGGCTGGTACAGCCCGTAGAGGACGTTCATCAGTGTCGACTTTCCCGCGCCGTTCTCACCGAGCAGACAGTGGATTTCGGCATCATCGACGACCAGGTCGATGTCCTTGTTGGCGTAGAAAGAACCGAAGGCTTTCGAGATTCCCCGTAGTTCGAGTTTCACGATTCCACCATCTTCATTGTTCGGTGTGTGTTGCAGTGGGCAGTCTTAGAGCGCGTCTCCGTTCACCGCTGCTGCGGCGAGCGGTGACGCGCTCTGTGACGTTATTGGTTCGAGACCCTTACTTGGGGCTCGATGGGGATTCGACCTTCAGGTCGCCGGAGATGATCTGCGCCTTCAGCGCCTCGATCTCGGACTTGGTCTCGTCGGAGACCTTCGAGTCGAAATCGTGGAACGGTGCCAAGGCCACGCCCGTGTTTTCCAGGGTTCCGACGTATGGAGTCGAGTCGAACTCGCCCTTGGAGTCGGCGGTGACCAGGTCCTCAACGGCCTTGTCCATGGTCTTGATCACGGAGGTCAGCATGACGTCCTTGTAGTCAGGAGCGGTTAGGTAGCCGTCGGAGTCAACCCATACCAGCTTGGCGTCCTTGCCGCCCTTGTTGGCGTCCATGACTGCGGCGCCTGCGCCCTTGCCCACCGGCCCGGCCACCGGCATGATCACGTCAGCGCCGCTGTCGATGAAGTTGCTGGTGACCTGCTTGCCCTTGTCCTGCTTTTCGAAGTCGCCGGTGAAGGTGCCGTCCTGCTTTTCCTTGTTCCAGCCCAGCAGCTTGACGTCCTTGCCCTTGTCCTCGTTGAACTTGGCCACGCCGTCGGCGAAGCCGTCCATGAAGATGGTGACGGTTGGGATCTTGATGCCGCCGAAGGTGGCGACGGTGCCGGTCTCCGAGGAAGCGGCGGCGGCGTAGCCTGCCAGGTAGGCGGCCTGGGCCGTGTCGTAGATCATCGGCTTGATGTTCTTGATCGGCTCGTCGTACTGGAAGTCGACGATCGCGAAGTGCTTGTCAGGGTTCTCAGCGGCGGCCTTCTTGGTGGCATCGCCGAGCAGGAAGCCGATGGTCACGGTCAGATCGCAGCCGTTGTTCATCATGCCCTGCAGGTTGGTGGCGAAGTCGGCGTTGGACTTCGACTCCGCATCGCGCATCTGGATGCCGAGGTCCTTCTCGGCATTCTTCAGGCCGCGGTAGGAGGACTCGTTGAAGGACTGGTCGTCGAATCCGCCGGAGTCCGAGACGATGCAACCGGTGTAGTCTGGGTTTCCAGCCTTGGGGGCCGCCTCTTCCGGGGCCGCGCCACAGGCGGTCAATGCCAAAGCAGAAATGCCGATCATGGCCGCGGCCATGCCGGTCTTGCGCGATACGATGCGCATCTAATCCTCCAAAAAGTTATGCGAGATAACCGGGAGCCGTGAGGCCTTTCTTCCCACGCAGGGCGCCGTTGCCGATGCCCACCGCACGCGCCCTGAGGAGCGAACGTTCCCATCGTCTCCATAGCCTATCGGAGATATGTAACTGGTAAAGACGGCAAACATTGCAATTTGCCGAATTCCGCACCGTCAAACGGCAAGCGCTTAACGTCAACACCCAAGTCAGTTGGCCAATTCACGGCGTGACTAGTGGACTCGAAAAAATTATTGGCGAATTGCGCGGTTAATTAGCGCGGATGCCATTCGCCTCGTCGATTGCCTGCAACGCGGCCGCGCACATGATCCGCACGCCCACCCCAATGCACCTCTCATCAGGCACGTAATCTCCGCGGTGCAGGTCGAAGATCTTTCCGCCCGGGGTGCGGGTGCCCAGGCGCAGCATGGCACCGGAGACCTTCTGGGTCATCCAGGCGAAATCCTCCCCGCCCATGGACTGCGGGGTCAGCTCGATGGAGTCCGTCCCGAACTCCTGGCGGGCCGCGGATTCGATCAGCGCGGTTTCGGCCGGGGCGTTGACCACCGGAGGCACGCCGCGGGTGTGCTGCAGCTTGATTTCCACGCCGTACGGGGCGGCGATTTGCCGCACCGCGGCATCAAGCAGCTGCCCGGCTTCGTACCAGACGTCGCCGTCAAGGCAGCGCATGGTCCCGGCCAGGTAGCCGGTGGCTGGAATGGCGTTGGGGGCGCTTCCGGCGTGGATCTGTCCCCAGACGACCGATACGGCCGAGCGCACATCGACCTTGCGGCCGAGCACCGCGGGGACCTGCGTGGCGATCTGGCTCATGGCGAAGACGATGTCTTCGGTCAGGTGCGGTCGCGAGGTGTGCCCTCCGCGGCCGTTGACCTCGATGCGGATGGTGTCGCTGGCAGAGGTGATCGCGCCGATGCGCGTGCCGATCTTGCCGGCATCGATGCGCGGCTCGCAGTGCAGGGCAAGGATGCGCGGAACTTCATCGAGGATCCCCTGCTCGATGACCGAGACAGCTCCCCCGGGAAGCTTTTCCTCGGCGGGTTGGAAAATGACGCGGATCCGGCCCGCCAGGAGTCCGGCCTGCTGGATGCGGCCCAGCGCGATCGCGGTTCCCAGCATCACGGTGGTATGGATATCGTGCCCGCAGGCATGGGCGATGCCCTCGATGGTGGAAGCGTAGTCCAGTTCGGTTTCCTCGAGCACGGGCAGCGCGTCGATGTCAGCGCGCAGTGCGAGGCGGATGGGCCCCTCTCCGACGTCCACGTAGGCTCCGGTGCGTTCCATCTTCACCGGGTTCAGCCCGGCGGCGCGCAGCGCTTCCAGGATGCGTTCGGTGGTTTGGAATTCAGCGAAGGAAAGTTCGGGGTTGCGATGCAGTTCGCGGCGGAACTCGATCAACTCGGGCGTTAAGGACTCGGTCCAGTCCTTGACCGACCCTAGATTTCCTAATTCACTCACTGAAGACACCTTTCGAGACTACGCGTCTTGAGCCTAAGGAAGACAGTTTATCCGTAATGTGGCCGTCAACCGCGAAACAAGGGACACGGCGCAGCGGCGGGCGGCACCATCCGCCAGCCGCCGCGCTGTCACTCTAGGCATCTTCTCGCGGGCTGGATTCGAAGTCCGATTCCCAGCGGGTAGTCATCACGGCTTCGGCATTGACCTGGCTGGGCGCGTCGGCCTGCAGCTGCCCATCGAGGTAGCCTAGGTGCGCCTCGTACTGGTCAAGGATGTCGCCGATGACCTGTTCCTTGGTCAGGCCCATCAGGTCGTACCCGTGGCTGCCTTCCTGGGAGAAGACCTCGATGCGGTAGTAGACGTCGTTGGCAGGGGCCGAGCGCGCATACCGGGGCACCGGCAGCTGCACCGGGTAGACCTGGTATTTGAACGGCCGCTCGGCTCCCGTGGCCACCAGCAGGTCCAGCGAAGGAAGCTGCAGGTTCGGCACGGACTCCGTGGTGACCTCCACGTCCGCTCCGCGGCTGCGGAATTCTTCGGCCACTTCCTCCAGCGCGGTCCGCGCCACCTCGTCCAGGTAGCGCCGCGTGGCTTTCAGTCCCGGATAGGTCATCGAACGGGCTAGCCGCTGTTTCCAGTTGCGCCGGTCGCTCACCGAGCCCAGACGGCTGGCCAGCGCCTCGTGCATGGTGTTCTGGTAGCTGCTGGCCAGCGCGGATTCCATGCGCAGGGACTTGAACAGGCCCAGCATGATCAGCAGCAGCACGAACGAGAACGGCAGCCCCATGATCACGGTGGCGCCCTGCAGCGTGGGCACGCCGTCCACGAAAAGCATGCCCATGGTCAGCAGGCCGGTAGCAAGCGACCAGAACAGGCGCACCGGCTTGGAGCCGTCGGCCTGCGGGTCCTTGAGGTGGGAAGTGAAGTTGGCCATGACCAGGGCACCCGAGTCGGCGCTGGTCACGTAGAAGAGCAGGCCGGTGAAGGTGGCGACCGCGGCGGTGAACGGCGCGGCCGGGAACTGTTCCAACAGGCTGTAGAAGGCACGTTCCGGGGTGTTCATGGCGATCTCGCCGAACGCCTCGTTGCCCGAACGGACCAGCTGCAGTGCGCTGTTGCCGAAGATGGAGATCCACAGCAGGATGAATGCGAAGGGAACCACCAGCACGCCGGTGACGAACTGGCGGATGGTCCGGCCGCGGGAAATGCGGGCCAGGAACAGGCCGACGAACGGCGCCCAGGCGATCCACCAGGCCCAGAAGAACAGCGTCCACCCGTTCAGCCAGGCTTCAGGCCGGTCATAGGCGAAGGTGTCCAAGGCCATGGACGGGAACCGGGCGATGCTGTCGCCCACGTTGGTGATGATGCCGTCCATCAGGTAGGCCGTGCCCCCGGTGACCAGGATGAAGAGCATCAGGCCGATGCAGAGCAGCACGTTGAGCTCGGAGAGCCGGCGGATGCCCTTTTCGACTCCGGTGAGCACCGAGATCGTGGCCATCACCACGGCGATGACGATCAAGATGATCTGCCAGCTGCGGTTTTCCGGGATACCGAACATGAAGTGCAGGCCGTAGTTCAGCTGGGCCACGCCGATGCCCAGCGAGGTGGCAATGCCAAAGATGGTGCCGAGCATGGCCGCGATGTCCACGGTGTGCCCCATCCACCCCGACGTGCGCTTGCCCAGCAGCGGGTACAAGGCCGAGCGGATGGACAGCGGCAGGTTGCGGCGGTAGGAGAAGTAGCCCAGGGCCATGCCGATCAGCGCGTACAGCCCCCAGCCAAGCAGGCCGTAGTGGAAGAGCGTCCAGACCATGGCCTGGCGTGCGGCCTCCACGGTCGAGCCGTCCCCGGCCGGCGGGGCCAGGTACTGGCTGATCGGTTCGGAGACGGAAAAGAACATCAGGTCGATGCCGATGCCGGCGGCGAAAAGCATCGCCGCCCAGGTGAACATGTTGAAGGATGGACGCGCATGGTCCGGGCCCAGCCGCGTCTTGCCGACCTTCGAGGCCGCTACCGCGATCACGAACAGCAGCACCGAGACGATGATCAGGGTGTAGTACCAGCCGAAGTTTCTGCCGATCCAGTCGACGGCGGTGGAGATGGCCAGATCCGCTGAATCGCGGTCGATGATGGCCCAAAGAGCAATGCCCAGCACCAGTGATGCCGAGCCGAAAAATACCACTTTGTTGATCCGGGTACGTGGCGTTCCGGGGTTTTGCGCCGTGTCGGCATCGGATGAATCGGACTCATTGTTGGCCGTAGTCATGACTTCCAACATACCAACCAGCCAAGGATCCGCCCGGGTCGCGCACAGTAAAAGCACAGGCCAGAGCGGTCTTCGCCAATTGCCTTCGGTGTGGTCACGTCCGGGTTGCGGACGCTAATCGTGAAACTGGACACGCGCCGGCCGTCCCGGTCAACGGGAGGCCGGCGCGCGGTCAGTTTTAGAGCACTTCGGTCGCGCCGTCGGCCTTGAGCTGCTCGACGGTCTGCTTGACCTTTTGCGCGTGGTCCTTGGTGGTCACCAGCAGCGCATCGGCGGTGTCGACCACCACGACGTCCTGGATGCCGACCAGGGCCACCACGCGCGGGCGGTCCGAATAGACCACACCGGTCGCGCTGTCCGCGTAGACACGCACTTCCTTATCACCGAGATTGATGATGCCTTCAGCCGCACTGGCCTTGTTAAGGCGTCCGATGGCGGCGAAGTCCCCCACATCGTCCCAGTTGAACACGCCGGGAATGACCGCCACGTCGCCGGCCGCGGCGGCCGGTTCCGCCACCGCGTAGTCGATGGCGATCTTCGGCAGGTCCGGCCAGACCTCGGCCATGACCTCGTCGCGCGCGTCGGTTTCCCAGGCCAGCGCAATGCGCATCAGGCCATCGTGCAGCTGCGGCTCATTGGCCTGCAGGTGCTTGAGCATCAGGCCCACCGGGGCCACGAACATGCCGGCGTTCCACAGGAAGCCGCCGCTGGCCAGGTAGCGGCGCGCGGTGTCCTCATCCGGCTTCTCCACGAATTCGACCACACCGCGTGCGCTCGGGGCATTGGCCACGTCCAGCGGATCGCCGGTCTTGATGTATCCGAAGCCGGTCGACGGATGGGTCGGATGGATGCCGATGGTCACGATCTTGCCGCTGGCGGCGGTGTGGATTGCTTCGCTCAGGGCCGCCTGGAAAACCTCAACAGGCTCGATGACTTGGTCCGCAGCGAAGGAACCCATGATGATCTCCGGGTCGCGCAGCGACAGGATCGCGGCGGCCAGGCCGATGGCGGCGGCCGAGTCGCGCGGCTCCGGTTCCAGGACCAGATTCTCGTCGCACAGCTCGGGCAGCTGGGCGACGACGGCACCTCGGTGGGCGCGTCCGGTGACCACCATGATCCGGTCGCCGGCCAACGGCACCAGGCGGTCGTACGTGGCGCGGATCAGGGTCGAACCCGATCCGGTCAGATCGTGCAAGAACTTGGGAGCCGATGCACGGGAAAGGGGCCACAGTCGAGTACCGACGCCGCCGGCGGGAATCACGCCGTGGAATCGGGCTAAAAGGTCAGCATTCACGCCTTCCAGACTAATTCATTCTCCGGGAAATACCGGTATTGAGAACGATATCGATGGGCGAAATAGGCAAGTCGCCCATGACCTAATATTGGGGCATCGAAGCCTTTTACCGCATAGACGGCACTATTCGGTGAACATACTCACAGGAACAAGACACGAAATAGATTGAGACCCGGCAAGTGGTTTAGACTCGCACAAGGAACGCTCGCACAAGTGCGTCAAATCTCATTGTGTGCAATATACACATGCGCCGTTGCGAGCCTTGGAGGTTAGTTCAGTGTCGAAGACTTCGTCAGGCACCCTATACCGCGGCCATGAAGGCATGTGGTCCTGGGTGGGACACCGAGTCACCGGTGTCGTAATTTTTCTTTATCTACTCGTTCACGTGCTTGATACCGCCCTCGTGCGCGTGGATGCCAATGCATACAACGCAGTGATCAGCACCTACCAGACCCCGTGGATGGCTCTGGGCGAGACCGGCTTGGTCGCCGCCATTCTCTTCCACGCATTCAACGGTCTGCGCCTGATCCTCGTTGACTTCTGGAAGCAGGGCACCAAGTACCAGCGCCAGATGCTCTGGGGCGTCATGATCCTGTGGGTTGTCGTCTTCGCAGGCTTCGCCATCCGCCATCTCTCCCTCGCATTTGGAGGACACTAAGCCATGAGCGTCACCATTCCTGCTCCCCGCAGCCAGCGCATCGATCCGAAGTACAAGCGCGGCCCGAAGTCCCGCAGCAGCTTCGAAATGCTCGCATGGCTGTTCATGCGCCTTTCCGGCGTGGTACTGATCGTCCTGATCTTCGGCCACCTGATCTCCAACCTGATCGTCGGCGATGGCATCAACGCCATCTCCTTCGGTTTCGTCGCCGGCAAATGGGCCGACCCGATCTGGCAGTTCTGGGATCTGGCCATGCTGTGGCTGGCCATGCTGCACGGCACCAACGGCGTGCGCACCATCATCAACGACTACGCAGAGAAGCACTCGACCCGAGCATGGCTCAAGGGCATCCTGTACGTCGCAACGATCTTCATCGTCGTGCTCGGCACCCTGGTGATCTTCACCTTCGACCCATGCGTGGCCGGCAGCACCCTGCCACAGTGCTAAAACCCTAAAACTCCCGTTTTAGAGCCAGACTTTTAGCCAGACAGATTTTGTAGAAAAGAGAGCATCAAGAATGCAGGTACATCAGTACGACGTAGTCATCGTCGGTGCCGGCGGTGCAGGTATGCGTGCAGCGATCGAATCCGGTCAGCGTGCACGCACCGCAGTGCTAACTAAGCTTTACCCAACTCGCTCGCACACCGGTGCGGCCCAGGGCGGCATGTGCGCCGCACTGGCCAACGTCGAGGAAGACAACTGGGAGTGGCACACCTTCGACACCATCAAGGGCGGCGACTACATCGTCGACCAGGATGCAGCAGAGGTCATGGCGAAGGAAGCCATCAACGCCGTGCTGGATCTGGAAAAGATGGGTCTGCCGTTCAACCGAACCCCAGAGGGCAAGATTGACCAGCGCCGCTTCGGCGGCCACACTCGCGACCATGGCAAGGCCGCCGTGCGCCGCGCCTGCTACGCAGCAGACCGCACCGGCCACATGATCCTGCAGACCCTGTACCAAAACTGCGTCAAGCACAACGTCGAGTTCTACAACGAGTACTACGTGCTGGACCTGCTGATGGTTGAAGAGGAAGCCTTCCGCGAAGACGGCACCGCCTACATGCAGAAGCGTGTTGCCGGCGTAGTCTCCTACGACCTGGCCACCGGCGAACTGCACGTTTTCCAGGCCAAGTCCGTGATCTTCGCATCCGGCGGCGCGGGCAAGGTCTTCAAGACCACCTCCAACGCCCACACCCTGACCGGTGACGGCATGGGCATCGCCTTCCGCTCGGGCCTCCCGCTGGAGGACATGGAGTTCTTCCAGTTCCACCCGACGGGCCTTGCCGGCTTGGGCATTCTGCTCACCGAAGGCGCCCGCGGCGAAGGCGCAATCCTTCGCAACTCGGATGGCGAACGCTTCATGGAGCGCTACGCACCAACCATCAAGGACCTGGCCCCACGTGACATCGTGGCCCGCGCCATGGCCAACGAGGTACGCGAAGGCCGCGGCTGCGGTCCTAACAAGGACTACGTGCTGCTGGACCTGACCCACCTGGAGCCAGAGCACATCGAGTCCAAGCTGCCGGACATCACCGAATTCGCCCGCACCTACCTGGGTGTGGAGCCGTTCACCGATCCGGTACCGGTGTACCCGACCGCGCACTACGCCATGGGCGGCGTGCCGACCAACGTCGAGACCGAGGTCCTGCAGGACAACAACACCACCATCCCGGGCCTGTACGCGGCCGGCGAAGTAGCTTGCGTTTCGGTCCACGGTGCAAACCGCCTGGGCACCAACTCGCTGCTGGACATCAACGTCTTCGGCCGCCGCGCCGGCATCGCCGCCGCCAAGTACGCTGCTGACGCCGAGTTCGTGGAGCTTCCGGAGAACCCGGAAGCCCTGGTCACCGCCCAGCTGGACGGCCTGCTGAACTCCAAGGGCACCGAGAACGTGGCCGAGCTGCGCAAGGCCCTGCAGGAAACCATGGACGCCAACGTCCAGGTGTTCCGCGATGAGACGTCCCTGAAGAGCGCGCTGGAGGTCATCGAGAGCCTGCGCGATCGCTACAAGAACGTGTCCATCCAGGACAAGGGCAAGCGCTTCAACCTGGACCTGCTCGAAGCCGTGGAACTGGGCTTCCTGCTGGATCTGGCGGAGGTCATGACCACCGCAGCGCTGCACCGCAAGGAATCACGTGGTGGTCACTACCGCGAGGACTTCCCGAACCGCGACGATGAGAACTTCATGGTCCACTCGATGTCCTACCGCGACCACAACGCTACTACCGAGGGCATCGCCGGCATCCGCATGGAAACCAAGCCGGTCGTCTTCACCCGTTACCAGCCAATGGAGCGTAAGTACTAATGAGCACCGAACTGCCAGAACCACCATCAAAGATTGAGTTGAAGGCCGGTGTTGGTGGCGGCGGAGAGATCCCTACCTTCAACATCACCCTGCGCGTTCGCCGCTACCTGCCGGAGACCACAGCAGAGGCCTACTGGGAAGACTTCAAGCTGACCATGTACGGCACCGACCGAGTGCTGGACGCCCTGCACAAGGTCAAGTGGGACCACGACGGTTCGCTGTCGTTCCGCCGCTCCTGCGCCCACGGCATTTGCGGTTCGGATGCCATGCGCATCAACGGCCGCAACCGCCTGGCCTGCAAGACCCTGCTGAAGGACCTGGACACCTCCAAGCCGATCACCGTTGAGGCAATCAAGGGTCTTCCGCTGGAGAAGGACCTGATCGTGGACATGGAACCGTTCTTCCAGTCCTACCGGGAGATCATGCCATTCCTGATCTCCAAGGGCCACGAGCCGACCAAGGAACGCTACCAGTCGGTCGAGGACCGCGAGCGCTTTGATGACACCACCAAGTGCATCCTCTGCGCCGCCTGTACCTCTTCCTGCCCGGTGTTCTGGACCGATGGCCAGTACTTCGGCCCGGCAGCAATCGTCAACGCGCACCGCTTCATCTTCGACTCGCGCGATGATGCAGGCGATATGCGCCTGGAGATCCTGAACGACAAGGAAGGCGTGTGGCGCTGCCGCACCACCTTCAACTGCACCGAAGCGTGCCCACGCGGCATCCAGGTGACCAAGGCTATCGCCGAGGTCAAGCAGGCAATCCTCTCGCGCACCGTCTAGTCGAGCGCTGGAAAGGCCCGAACCGTTACCGGTTTGTTCCTTTTTGCATCCCTTCAACTCCCGCGCAACCCGTGGCATGATGGGCAGTACTCGCCCTTTTCCCAATGCCTTACCAAGCTGAGGAGCAATCATGGCCAGTGAAGAATCCGCCTCGACAACTCAAGCAGGAATCCCGGCAGCCAGCGACCGCAACTCGCTGACGGTGGGAGCCAACGGCCCCATCGTGCTGCACGACCACCATCTGGTCGAGACCCTGCAGCACTTCAACCGGATGAATGTGCCCGAACGCCGCCCGCACGCCAAGGGCGCGGGAGCCTTCGGCGAATTCGAAACCACCGAGGACGTCTCGGCGTACACCAAGGCCGCCCTGTTCCAGCCCGGGGTGAAAACCGAAACACTGATGCGTTTCTCCACCGTCGCCGGAGAGCTCGGCTCCCCCGACACCTGGCGCGATGTGCGCGGCTTCTCGATGAAGTTCTACACCACCGAGGGCAACTTCGACCTGGTCGGCAACAACACCCCGGTGTTCTTCGTGCGCGACCCGATGAAGTTCCCGCACTTCATCCGCTCGCAGAAGCGGCTGCCCGATTCCGGGCTGCGCGATGGCACCATGCAGTGGGACTTCTGGACGCAGAACCCGGAATCAGCCCACCAGGTCACCTACATCATGGGCCAGCGCGGCCTGCCGAAGACCTGGCGCGAAATGAACGGCTACGGATCGCACACCTACATGTGGGTCAATGCCGCCGGAGAGAAATTCTGGGTTAAGTACCACTTCCTGAACAAGCAGTCCGAGAAGTTCGAGACCATGCGCGGGGCGCAGGCCGAGGAACTGGCCGGATCGGACGCTGACTTCCACCGCCGCGACCTGTTCGAAGCCATCAAGGACGGCAATTTCCCCCAGTGGGACCTGTACGTGCAGATCATGCCCTACGAGGAAGCCAAGACCTACCGCTTCAACCCCTTCGATTTGACCAAGGTCTGGTCCAAGAAGGATTACCCGCGCATCAAGGTCGGCACCATGACGCTGAACCGGAACCCGGAGAACTTCTTTGCACAGATCGAGCAGGCCGCCTTCTCCCCCGGAAACATGGTCCCGGGCATGGGGATGAGCCCGGACAAGATGCTGCTGGGACGAAATTTCGCGTACGCGGACGCGCAACGCTACCGCATCGGCACCAACTTCCAGCAGCTGCCCGTCAACAAACCCAAGTGCCCGGTGCACTCCTACAACTTCGAAGGGAACATGACCTACGAGCACACCGGGAATCGCAGCGTCTACGCGCCGAACTCCTTCGGGGATCCATGGAGCGATGAAACCGGTCCGGCGGAGAATTCCTTCGAGTCCGACGGCGAGCTGGTCCGCGAGGCCTACACGCTGCGCAAGGACGACGGGGACTTCGTCCAGCCCGGCATCCTGGTCCGCGAGGTGATGGACGATGCCCAGCGCGCCGAGCTGGTGGACACCGTCACCGGGGCGCTGGACGGCGTGATCGAGCCGGTGCTGTCCAACGCGATCCAGTACTGGAAGAACATCGACGCCGACACCGGAGCGAAGATCGAAGCCAACGTGCGCGCCAAGTAGGTTTCGCTTTCTGGGGCACCAGCCTAGAACACAGCAGATCCCCGCGAGGAATTTCGCGGGGACCTGCTGTGTTCTAGGTGCTATCTTGCAACGCCGCTGAGCTCAGCAGCCGGGACGTCGAGCATTTCTTCGCCCTGACTGTCGCCCAGTTCCTGGACCACGTCATCTTGTGCGGCATCCGGGGAAGCTTGCATTGCTTCCTGGGCAGGGACTTCTTCCCCATTGAACACCTTGCGTACTCGTTCGACGTCAAGGGACTTGTCCCACCAGGCGATGAACAAGGTGGCGACGGCATTGCCGCAGAAGTTCACCAGCGCACGGCATTCGGACATGAACTTGTCAATGCCGAAGATCAGCATGATGCCGGCTGCCGGGATGGTGCCCAAAGTGCTCAGGGTTGCGGTCAGTGCAATGAATCCGCCCCCGGCAACACCCGCCGCACCCTTGGAGGTCAGCAGCATGACGGCAAGCATGCCGATCTGCTGGCCGATACTCAGATCGGTGTTCGTAGCCTGGGCGATATACACGGCCGCCAGCGAGAGGTAGATGGCCGCCCCGTCAAGGTTGAAGCTGTAACCGGTCGGAACCACCAGCCCCACCGTTTCCTTCTTCACCCCTGCATGCTCGAGTTTCTTCATCAGCCCGGGAAGTGCCGGTTCGGCCGTGGACGTGCCCAGGATCAGCAGCAGCTCCTCGCGGAAGTGCTTGAGCATCTTGAAGATGTTCAGCCCGAGGAACGCCATGATCCCGCCGAGGAAGAAGACCACGAAGATGATGGAGGTGCCGTAGAACAGCAGGATCAGCCAGCCCAGGCTGGACAGCGTTTCCACCCCGTATTTGCCCACCGCAAAGGCCATGGCGCCGAAGGCGCCCAGCGGTGCCGCCTTCATGATGAAATTCAGGACCTTGAAGATCACGGTGGTCAGTCGCTGGACCATATCAAGCACCGGGCCGCCGATCTTGCCCACGGCATTAATCGCGATGCCGAACACCACTGCCATGAAGATGATCTGCAGGATGTCGCCCTCGACAAACGGCGAGGCCACGGAGCCGGGAATGATGTGCGTCAGGAATTCCCACCATTGCTGGTTCTCGCCCTTGTCGATGAATTCCGCGGCCTGGCCGGTGGCTTCGAGCTTGCTGGCATCCGCGTTCACGCCGTCGCCCAGGCGGAAGATGTTGATCGCCACCAGGCCCAGCAGCATGGCGCAGATCGTGCCGATCTGGAAATAGCCCAGGGCCTTGAGCCCGGTGGCACCGACTTTTTTCAGGTCGGCAACGCTGGCGATGCCCCCGACGATGGTCAGGAAGACGATCGGTCCGATCAGCATCTTCATCGCTTCCACGAATGTGGTGCCGATTGGCTGCATGGACTGGCCGGTTTCCGGTGCCAGCCAGCCGAGGATGATGCCGGCGACGATGGCGACCAGAACCCAGAAGTACAGCTGCCGGTACCAGGGCCGGCGGGCCGGCTGGATGCTTTCGCTCTGCATGGTCTTGCCCATGATTCCTACCTCAGTGTTGGAATAAGCCTTGCTCCGTGGATCTCAGCGTGCGCGGGAGCGGGGCTTGGAAAAATTCAGGGAGCCGCGATACATCTTTGCGGCCGGGTGGCGCGCCCCCCCTCCGGGGCGCGCTGCTGGGCCTAGACGGCCGCCAGGGTGCTGCTCAGCGCGGCCACGATGGCGTCGGTGGCCGTCTGAGTATCCGCGGTGCCGCCGATGTCGCGGGTCAGCTGCCCGGCCGCGGTGGCGGACTCGATGGCCGCCTGAACCTGGCGTGCTTCGGCTTGAAGCCCGAAGTGATCCAGCATCAGCGCGGCGCTGGCGATCGCACCGATCGGATTGCAGATCCCCTGCCCGGCGATGTCCGGGGCCGTTCCGTGCACCGGTTCGAACATGGACGGGAAGCGGCGCTCGGGGTTCAGGTTGGCGCTGGCGGCCAACCCCAGGCTGCCGGCCAGGGCGGATCCCAGATCCGAGAAGATGTCGGCGTTCAGGTTCGAGGCGACGACCACCGACAGGTCCTCGGGATTGAGGATGAACTTCGCGCTCATCGCGTCAACCAGTACGCTTTCGGTGCGCACGTCCGGGAATTCCAATGCCACGCGTTCGAAGGTCTCGTCCCACAGCACCATGCCGTACTGCTGCGCGTTGGACTTGGTGACCGAGGAGACCTTTTTCACCGTGCGGGTGCGGGCCAGTTCGAAGGCGAACCGGATGATCCGCTCGCAGCCCTTCTCGCTGAACAGCGCGGTCTGCAGGGCGATCTCGTTACCCGGCCCGCGCCCCGACAGGCTGCGCCCGCCCAGTCCGGCATACTCGCCTTCGCTGTTCTCGCGCACCACGATCCAGTCCAGCTCGGTGTTATCGGCCTTGCGCAGCGGCGAGGTGACGCCGGGCAGGAACTTGACCGGGCGGATGTTGGCCCACTGGTCGAAGTTCTGCGTAATGTTCAGGCGCAGGCCCCAGAGGCTGACATGATCTGGAACATTCTCCCAGCCGACCGCGCCGAAGTAGATCGAGTCGAAGTCTTTCAGCGTTTCCAGGCCGTCCGGTGCCATCATGACCCCGTGCTTGGCGTAGTACTCGCAGCCCCAGTCGAACTCGGTCCAGTCGAAGGCGAACTTGCCGTTGGATTGCGCGGCGACTGCCTGAAGCACCTTGCGGCCGGCGGCGACAACTTCCTTTCCGACACCATCCGCAGGAATGGAAGCGATCTTGAATACTCGGGTCTGGTCCATGGTTCTCTCCTTGGTCTAAGTGGTCTACATCACGTGCGAACTTGGTATCAATTAGACCGGGCCCATGACATCGCGTCTAAGACCGAATATGCATACGCCGAATAGGCGCGCCCTATAGATGCTGGCCAGATTGGGTTTCCGAATACTCCTGTGCCAGCCGGAGGAAGGACTGGGCCGCCGGAGTTAGGTAGTCCTTCCGGCTGATGATTGCCACATGCAGCTGCGTGACCGGCTCCAGCAGAGCCACCCGCAGCCCGGAGCGGCGCGCCAGCGGGGCCCAGGATATCGGCAGGATGGCGTGTCCGACTCCTGCGAGCACCAGCGGGAGGATCGAGGTGCGGTGGGCAACTTCGGCAACAATGCGCAGGTCCACTCCGCGGGCCACCAGGCCGTCGACCAGCGAGCGCATGAGCGAGCCGCGCTGCGAAATGATGATGCTTTCGCCGCCGAGGTCGCATCCCTGAAGCGTTTCGCCCGGTCCGAAGCTGTCCGCCAGCGGATTGATGATCAGCACCAGCGGCTGGCGCTCAAGCTGCACCACGTCGACCCCGGGTGCCATGATGGGCCGGTCCGCGCCGAGCAGGCCGATCTCGCTGCTTCCGGAGCGCACCGAGCTGACCACCTCGTCGACGGTGAATGCGGCGGCAGTGCTGACGGAAATCTGCGGATGCAGCTGGGTGTACTGGGCGATCAGGGTGGTCAGCGGCTCGATGGCCGGCGACGGCATGGCCGCCAGCTCCAGCCGCCCGCGGTGGACTCCCTTGAGCTCTGCCATGGCCGAGCGCGCGGCATCCAGGTCCCGGACCACCAGCCGGGCGGGACCGAGCAGTTCCTTGCCAGCGTCGCTAAGCACCACGCGGCGGCCAACCCGGTGGAAAAGCGGCAACCCGATTTCCTGTTCAAGGCTCTTGATCGTCTGGGACAGGGAGGGCTGCGCGATGAGCAGGTGCTCGGCGGCGCGGCCGAACCCCTCGTGATCTGCCACTGCCAGGAAATACCTTAATTGACGAACGTCCATGTCCTACCTCTCCGGCGCCATGGTCGCTTCGCGGCACCTCCCACCATTATGTGAGCAAGCGTCCCCGAATGCCGCTTCATGCGTCACATGGTGCGTGCCGGGCAAATCGAGTAGGTGGGGGTCTTTATGGGCAGCACCTTTATCCGGGTCATGGAGTCCTACGCGACAAAACTCTCCGAGGCCGGCGGAACCCTGCTCTTGTCTGGGCTCAGCAAACGGGCCTTCGAGCAATTCGTGACGACCGGGGCTGTCGAGGCCTTGGGACGCGATCACATTTTCTTGGCTCGGGAACGCGTCGGAGAGTCCTTTCACGAAGCCATTGCTTTTGCCGAAGTCTGGCGGCGATCATGAAAGTGAAGCGGTGCTGCTTCCGTTAGATTCCTCGATAAAAACTTTACCGACCTAGGAGTAGTTCTGATGATCATTTTTCTGATTCGCGCGGCAATCTATGTTGCCACAGCGGCGCTGGGACTGTTGGTAGGCACGTGGCTTCTCGATGATTTCCATCTAGCCCCTCAAGGATTCCTGATAGCGGTACTGGTTTTCGCCTTTGCCCAATCACTGCTCGGTCCGTTCATCTTCCGAATGACTAATCGTTATGTTCCGGCGGCTATTGGCGGTTTCGGTCTAATTTCCACCTTGGCTGCGCTCTTTGTCGCAAGCCTGTTCCCTGGTGGTCTGACGATTGATGGATTCACCACCTGGATTCTGGCGGCCTTGATTGTCTGGGCGGCCACGACGCTGGGCAGCTGGCTGCTGCCGCTCATTTTCTTGAAAAAGCGAATCGCCCAGCGCGATGCATCAAGAGGACAAAAATAGCTCCATCCCCAGTCGCAGCCACCTCATCACCAATTGATGAATTTTCGGCGACAGTTCAAAAATTCATTGCTTTTCCTTGCAGGGGGAGCAATTCTTGAAGAGAGAAAGGTTATTGCTGAAATTTCGATCATCGAATCTTCAGGTCTATCAGGTGTCTAACTTCTAAGGACTAAGTCATGGAATTCTGGAATTCACTCTGGAACATCATCTGGGTAATTGTTTCAGCCTTTGTTTTCGTCGCTTATCTGATCGCCCTGTTCTCGATCGTTACCGACCTCTTCCGTGACCGCGAGCTGAACGGCTGGTGGAAAGCACTATGGCTCGTGCTGTTGCTCTTCATCCCAATCCTCACTTCGCTGGTCTACCTGATCGCTCGTGGCCAGGGCATGGCCGAGCGAAGCCACAAGGCTGCCGTTGGCAATGCCAATGCCGTTGAGGACTACATCCGCACCGTTGCACAGGTCAGCCCAAGTGACGAGATTGCCAAGGCCAAGGCCCTGTTTGATGCCGGAACCATCAACGCCGACGAATTCGAGATTCTCCGGTCCCAAGCATTGAGCCAAGCTGGCAAAGCCGCTCAAACCGCCTAACCACAGTTGATGCCTCGCGGCCGGGGCGAATAGGAAAACGCCAGCCTTTCGGGCTGGCGTTTTCCTATTGCATCCGGGGCCTCAGGCTCAGCCCAGCTTGATTTCCTCGCTCAGGCTCCACTGGCCACCGCGGGTGTCGAAGAGCTGGATCGATTCCACCGTGAACGACAGGTCGATCTCGTGCAGCGCTGCCTGCGCCTCGTCGAGCTTTTCAGCGGGAGCATTCTGCGCGATGGTCAGGTGCGGATGGTACGCGAAGCCGGACTCGTGGCGTAGCGCGTCGGAGAGCAGCGCGCGGTGCAGTGCCCAGCATTCCTCCGCCCCGGCCAGCAGCGGCAGGTAGACCACCTCGCTGGCCGGTCGGAAGGTGCGGGCCGCGCCCAGCTGCACGGTGAAGCTCTCGGTTTCGCGCGCCACCTGGCGCACCTGCGCCGCGGCCTTCTCCCAGGTGTTCAGGTAGGACCCTGACACCAGCGTGATATGCGGAGCGATCACCTCGGTGTCGGCTCCCCCGAACTCCCGGCGCCACGCGCGCAGCGTCTCCCGCTGCGGCAGCGGCACCGGGATCACCACGCCCAACGTGAACCGGGGTTCAAGGTTATCCATGTCAGACACCCAGCGGCGGCAGGAAGCCGACCTTCTGGTAGACATCGGACACGGTCTTGGAGGCCACTTCGCGAGCCTTGGCGGCACCGGCCAGCAGCAGCCGGTCCAGCTCTGCGGGGTCGTCCAGCAGCTCCAGGGTGCGGGTGCGGATCGGTGTTAGCCGCTCCACCACGGCCTCGGCCACTGCCACCTTCAGGTGCCCGTACATCTTGCCCTCGAACTCGGCGACCAACTGGGGCACATGCTTGCCGGTGACCGCGGCAAGGATGTCCAGCAGGTTCGACACCCCTGGCTTCTCTGCCTTGTCGTAGGCCACCACGGACCCGGCGTCGGTCACCGCGGACTTGATGCGCTTGGCGATCAGCTTCGGCTCGTCGAGCACGTTGATCAGGCCTGCCGGGGACTCGGCGGACTTGGACATCTTCGAGGTCGGGTTCTGCAGGTCGTAGATGCGTGCGCCCTCCTTCGGGATGAATGCCTCGGGCACGGTGAAGGTTTCGCCGAAACGGTGGTTGAAGCGCTTGGCCAGGTCGCGGGCCAGCTCCACATGCTGGCGCTGGTCATCGCCCACCGGAACACCCTCAGGCTGGTAGAGCAGGATGTCCGCGGCCATCAGGATCGGGTAGGTGAACAGCCCGACGCTGGCGGCATCCGCGCCGCCCTTGGAGGACTTGTCCTTGAACTGGGTCATGCGGCTGGCCTCGCCGAAACCGGTGATGCAGTTCAGCACCCAGGCCAGCTGCGCATGCTCAGGCACCTGCGACTGGACGAACAGGGTGGACTTGTCCAAATCGATGCCGCCGGCGATGAACTGCGCGGCGGTCTTGCGCGTGCGGGCGCGCAGCTCCGCCGGATCCTGGCTCACGGTGATCGCGTGCATGTCCGGGATGAAGAAGAAGGCGTCGTGGTCGTCCTGGGTCTTGACCCAGTTGACCAGTGCGCCCAGGTAGTTGCCGAGGTGCAGGGAGTCGCCCGAAGGCTGCATGCCCGAGAGAACGCGGGGCTTAGTCATGAAAAATCCTTAAAACTGGTAGTCGACGACCAACGGCGCGTGGTCGGAGAAGCGCAGATCGTAGCCTGAGGCCCGGTCAACATGGGACTTGATGGCCTTGTCCGCCAGCGACGGGGTAGCCATATGGTAGTCGATACGCCAACCGGCGTCATTGTCGAATGCCTGCCCGCGGTAGGACCACCAGGTATAGGGTCCCTGGGCGTCGCCGGCCAGCTCGCGGGCCACGTCCTTGTACCCGACCGAGGAGAAGAAGCCGTCGAAGTAGGCAATCTCCTCATCCATCACGCCGGCGCGCTTGTTGTGGTTCGGCTTCCAGTTCTTGATGTCCTTCTCGGTGTGCACGACGTTCAGGTCGCCCACCACCAGCACATGGTCCTTTTCCGCGGCCAGGGCCGGGAGGTAGTCGGTCATGCGCTGCAGGAAACGGTACTTGTCATCCTGCTTGACGGTGCCCAGTTCGCCCGAGTGCACGTAGCAGGAGACCACGGTGAAGGTTTCGCCATTGACCTCGAAGTCAGCTTCAACCCAGCGTCCGGAGTCTGCGAAGTACTCGTCGCCGATGTTTTCGCGCACTGCCACCGGCTCCACCCGGGAGAGCACTGCGACGCCGGCCCGTCCCTTGTCCTTGGCTTCTGCATGCAGGATGTGCCAACCGTCGCCGATCAGTTCGCGCAGCACCTTGTCCGGTGCGCGCACTTCCTGCAGGCACAGGATGTCGACGTCGCGGGCGGCAACCCAATCTGCCATGTTCTTGCGGTAGGCGGCGCGAATGCCGTTGACGTTGACCGAAGCCACGCGCAGGGCGCCGGCCTTCTTGCTCAGAATTTCCACGCTGGTTGGTATCACCCTTCCAGCTTACAAAATTCGCGTGCTGATTACGCGCTGATCGACTCGCGCCCCGCAAGGAAACACCAAGGGCGGCGATTGAGGGCGGCCCGGAGATTTTCCGGTCGACCGGTCCACGGTTCAATCCCAGATCCCGGCGGCTTCGCACCCGGTGGCCGGATACCGGCGGTAGTTCCATGTCATCGATTCCACGATGCCGTGCCGCTTGCAGATCACCAGCTGCTGCGGCTGCGCCAAGCTGCCATCGTGGTCGATCATTGCCACGTCGAGGACGTATCCGTCCGCGACGCGTGCGGCCCCCACCAGCCGGTGGGTATCATCCTCCCCCGCCCCACATCGACAAATCCATCGGACGGAACATCGCCAGTTCCGGCGCCGCAACGGGTATCCGCCATTGTCCGTCGCGCGAGATGGGATCTTCGCCGTGGATTTCACTCAGGACACGTCCGGTATCCGGATGACAGGAAACCCGCCCTCTCCCCGGCCCGGCCGTCTGCTCGGCAACGTATGAGCGGCCGTCGACTCTCGCTTCGATGGCGTGCAGCTGGATCTCCCCGTCCTCGGAGTTTTCAATCCGGAGGGTGGCGGTCAGGCCGGGTCGCGAGTCTGCCTGCCGCAGGATGCCGATGACTTCGACCAGCACCTCAAACTGCGGCTCTTCCCGGTTTCCTTCTACGCTCACGTCCATGCCCATAATCCAGGGGCCGGTTGGATTATCCCGCGGAAGCCGCAAGCTCCTGGCGCACCGGTCATCCAAGCCCGGCCGGTGGCGTGAAATCGCCGAGCGAACCGAACGGCGGCAGGCCGGCGCGCAGCTGCGCCAGGACATGCAGTTCATGCGGCACCGCGGGCGTGGGCAGCTCATCCACGCCGAACCAGCGCAGGCTGGCGGCCTTGCCCGGCTCCATCCGCCGCGGCTGGCCCTCCCAGGAGGTGCACTGGAAAAAGAAGTCGACACGGTTCGGGGCGCGGTGCAGCACGGTCAGCGGTTCCAGGTCTCCCGGCTCGATCCGCAGTCCCAGTTCTTCGAAGGCCTCGCGGCAGGCGGCCTGGTGCACGGATTCGCCGGGCTCTACATGCCCGGCGGCGCCGGCCGCCCAATACCCGTCCATGAACCCGGTGCCGCGGCGCTGCTGCAGCAGGACCTGGTTCTCGCGCCGGAAAATGACATAGGCAACGGGGATCAGCATTCTGTGGCCCTTAAAAGCATCGAGACGGCCGAAGCCGTCTCGAAAAGTTTGAAATTAACCGATGATTTCGCCATCCAGCGGCTTGGCCGGTTTGATCATGTCGCGGGCATTGCTCGCGGTCATCTGGATGGTGTCCAGTGCGCGGTCGATCATTTCCTCCGACTCCGGGGTCTTCAGCTCGCGCTGCTCGGCAATAACCCGGGCCTGCACCTGGACGATCTTGAAGGAGTGATCCAGCTTCATGTCGCGCTGGCTGGTAGCCTCGTCGACCACGACGGTGCCCGCTTGGGCGCGCGGGGTGGCTGCAGCGGTGGCCTCGCGCAGCGACTCGTTGATCTTCTGCGCACCGCGCTTGAGTCCGAACATCATGAACCCGGCGAGCAGCAGCCAGCCGGCAGAGATAACGACGACAAACCAGCCGACGATCTCGTTTGAATTGGCGGCGAAGACGACCGCCACCAGAAGGACGATGACCATGACCGACATTGCCAGGGTCGATGCGTTGAGGGTGATTTTCCGACCCTGCTTCGCGCTGCTGCCTAGAGGTTCCATACGTTCAATTCTCGCATCATCCCCCGGTGCAGGCCAATTGCACCGGTGTCCTTTCGCCCACAGCGTTGCTAGCCCAGCACGCTGCCAACCAGCTCGCGCAGCTGCACCCCGTCCAGGCTGAACCTGATCATCAAATACCCTGCGATGCCGACCACCCAGCCCAGCGTCTCCTGAGCATAGCGGCCAAGTTTTCGCCCCGCCGCCTGCAGCCATCGCTCGATGCGGTCCCCTGCCGCCCTGCGCACACCCACCAGCACCAAGGCCGGTGCGATCATCACCAGGCAGTACCCGGCCAGCACCAGCGCCTGCGCCCCGGCGCTCCACCCGGTGCCCTGGAGCACCCCCATGGCACCAAGGTAGGGAAGCATGGTGGGCAGTTCCAGCAGCCCTGCCAGCAGGGCCAGCACCACGACCCCGGTGCGGGTATCCAGCGCGGTGCCCAACCTGCGGCGCAGCGCTCCGGAAACCTGCGGCTGGCCCGTTCCGGCGCCCTGCCCCGGCCCGTCATCGGCCGGCACACCGCCTGCGGTCCCTGCCTTGCGCGCCGCGGCGAGCTTCTGCGCATCGGTGCGGTAGCTCAGCGCCCAGATGATCATTCCCGCACCCACCGCCAGCCCCAGCAGCCGCAGCACGGGGATGTCCCAGGACATCCGGGAGGACGCCAGCGCGAAGCCCGAACGCAGCACCAGCCCGATCACCCAGTAGAAGCCTGCCAGCAGTCCGAGGTAAAGCAGCACCCGGGGAATCGACCGGCGGTAGTCGCGGCGCAGCAGCAGCCAGATGGGGATGACCAGGGTGCCGATGCTGGTGGCGTCGATCAGCGCAAGCACCACCAGAGAGACGGGCGCGGCATTCGTGAAGATGTCCATGATTCAAGCCTGTTCCCGGCGGCGGCGCAACGGTATCGGGCAAAGGACGGATCGATCTCCCCCTTAAGACGGATGCCCTGCGGGACTGCGGATGGGGCATGCTGGAAACATGACGACGCTGATCCGGCGTCTCGGCAGCGGCCAGAACGAGCCGGAGACCGCCGGGATGTACCTGCTCCTTGCCGCGGTGCTGCATGCCTTCGGCGTGGTGAACCCGCCGCTGGCCGGACTGCCGGGCTGGCTTTGGCTCCCGGCGCTGCTGCTGGGGCTGGGCGCTATCCTGCTGCGCCGGCGCTGGCTGCTGCCCGCCGTGCTGGTGATGGCCGTGTCCGGCCTGGGGCTGCTGGCGCTGGGCAGCATAGCCGGGTATTTCATGGTGTTCGAAGCGGTGTTCAGCGTCTTCCTGCTCGGCGGGATGCGGCTGCGCCGGATATCTTTTGCCCTCATGTGCCTGGTTGCGCTGGTGATGGCCCTGCTCGCCTGGGATGCCACGCAGGCCGAACAGCAGGTGGTGCTGAGCCTGTTCCTGACCGGGTTCATCCTTTTCACCCCGATGCTGTGGGCGCAGAACGTGCGCACCGCCCAGGATTTGGCTCACTCGCAGGCCGAGCGTTCCGCGGCGCTGGCCGCCGCCGCCGAGGCGCGGGCGGAGCGGCTGAGCGCCGAGCACCACGCGGCCCGGATCTCTGAGCGCACCGCGCTGGCCCGCGAGATGCATGATGTGCTCTCCGCCCGGCTGTCCTCCATCGCCCTGCTCTCCGGGGCGGCGCTGGCCACTGCGCCGGGCAATGAGCCGCTGGCCGCCATCCGCCGCGAAAGCGTGACCGGGCTGGAGGAAATGAGCGAGATGGTGCGCATGCTGCATGCGGGAACTCCCGCGCTGGCGGCGCGGCTGACCGATGTGCCGCAGCTGGTCGCGCAGGCCCCCGAAGAGGTCGAGCTGGAGTATTCGGTCCCGCACCCCGAGGGCATCCCGGCCGCCGTGCACACCGCCGGGCACCGCACGGTGCGCGAGCTGCTGGTCAACCACGCCAAGCATGCCCCGGGCAGCGTGCTGCGCCTGCGCCTTCAGCAGCTGCCCGACCGCGTGCAGATTTATGCCAGCAACCCGGTTGCCCTGCAGGCCGGGCACGGCTTCGGCAGCGGTATCGGGCTGATGAGCATCCGCACCCGCGCCCAGGCCGTGGGGGGAAGCATGGATGTGAGCACCACACCCGAGTTCAAGGTGCAGGTCGTCCTGCCCACCGCCGTACAGCCCGAGGATGAAATCCATGAAGATCCTGCTTGTTGACGACCATTCGACAGTGCGCCTGGGCATCCGCCTGGTGCTGCAGGCGGCCGAGGACCTTGAGGTTGTCGGGGAGGCGGCGGACGGCGCCGCGGCGGTTTCCATGGTCCGCGCGCTGGAGCCCGACGTGGTGCTGATGGACCTGCGTATGCCGGTCATGGACGGCATCGCGGCCACCGCGCAGATTTCCGGGCAGGCCAGGGTGATCGTGGTGACCACCTTCGATGACGACGACTACCTCTTCGGCGCATTGCAGGCAGGCGCCCACGGCTTCCTGCTCAAGACCGCCGAGCCGCAGGCGATCATCGACGCGGTGCGCGCGGCAGGCCACGGCCAGTCCGTGCTGGATCCACAGGTCACCGCCCGGGTCATGGAAAGGGCGCTGGCCTCGGCGCCGCCAACGGTGCTGCCCGAAGGGCTCACGGCGAGGGAGCGCGAGGTGCTTGAGGGAATCGGCGAGGGGCTGAGCAACCCGCAGCTGGCGCAGCGCCTGGGCATCGGAGAGAGCACCGTGAAAACGCACGTCTCTGCGGTGCTGTCCAAGCTCGGGGTGAGCACCCGGCTGCAGGCGGCCAGGATCGCCTATGGCGCGGCAGGCTAGCTAGCCTGCGGCAAGCCTTCCGCTACCAGCTCACCAGGCAGAAGGGGTGCTCTTGCGGGTCGAGGTAGACGCGGAAGGTCTTGGCGCCTTCCCCGGTGCTCCGGGCGCCGAGATTCAGCACCAGTTCCTCGGCCAGGTCCAGGTCCTTGACCCGGACATCCAGGTGCATCTGCTGCGGATGCACATGGCCCGGCCATTCGGGCGCTACATAGGGGCTGACGGCCTGGAATGCGACGGCCGGGCGATCGGGGGCATCGCCGATGCTCACCCAGTCCGGGTCGTTGTCGATGCGGACCATGCCCAGCAGCTGCTCGTAGAACGCCGCCAGCGAGTCCGGGTCCTCGCAGTCGATCACCAATGCCTGCCATGTGCCAATCATGATGCCTCCTGCGCCCCATTATGCGGCAGCCGCCGGTGCTTGGATAGGGCTACCAGGAATCTGCCATGGCTTCGCGGCAGTGCTCGATCAGCGCCTGCACCCGGGCCGGCACCTTGACCCCGCGCGGGGTGATCGCCACGACCGAACTGGTGGAGGTCAGCGAGCTCGGCAGCTCCGGCACGTGCAATTCGCGGAAGGCCAAGGGCCTGCCCTCCAGAGACATTTCGGCATTGTTCGGTCGGAGCATCATCAGGCCGTAGCCCAGGCCGCGCCCGACCATGGCGGAGACCAGGATCATCTGCGGCACCTCGGCGATGATGTGCGGGTTCAGGTCCTGCGCGGCGAACAGCTGCAGCACGTATTCGGTGGACGGATCCGACTCGTACATCACCAGCGGCTCGTCCACCAGGTCGGCCAGCTCCAGTGGCCGCTGCAGCCCCGCCAGCGGGTGCTCCGGATGCAGCACCACCTGCATCTGGGTATCGTAGATCAGCTGCTTGTCCATATCCGGCGGCAAGCCCAGGTCGTACACGAACGCGACATCCAAATCCGCATGGCGCAGCCCCGGAAGCAGCGACTCATGCGTACCCACTTGGACCGAGAGCTCCACTTGCGGGTGCTCGAATCCCTGCATGGTCGCCGGGATCAGGTGGGGCGACAGCGAGGCGAAACAGCCAAAGCGCACCGGGCCGCGCAGCACGCCCTCCTGCTGCGGAAAAGTGGCGGCCAATTCACCGACTTCAGCAACAATTTTGCGGGCCAGGGACGCGAAATGCACCCCTGAGGCAGTCAGCGAGAACCCGTGCGCCTTGCGCCGCAAGCACAGTGTTTCTCCGGCCAGCTTCTCGATCGCCGTGATCGCCTGAGACAGCGCTGACTCGGAAATACGCAGTTCGTCGGCCGCGGATCCGAGGGTTTTATGGTCGGGCAGTTCAGCCATGATTTCAAGATGCCGCATGGAGTACATAAGCTAGCCTTCAGAAGTTCTACAGACAATTGAAGTTTACCTTACCTATGTGGGGTGTCACACTGAAGTGATTCACCTCTCCAAGGAGCTGCCCCTTCATGAACGCAAACCAACGGCGCGTCGCGTTCGCCACAGTCATCGGTACCACCGTCGAATGGTACGACTTCTTCATCTACGCCACCGCTGCCGGCCTGGTGTTCAGCCAGCTGTTCTTCGAGCCTGCCGGCAAGGAGATCGCGCTGCTGATCTCCTTCGCCTCGGTCGGCTTGTCCTTCCTCTTCCGTCCGCTGGGCGCCTTCCTGGCCGGACACTACGGCGACAAGATCGGCCGCCGCGCCATGCTGGTGCTGACCCTGTCCCTGATGGGTGCGGCCACCACGCTGATCGGCGTGCTGCCGACCTATGAGACCGCAGGACTGTGGGCCCCGGTCCTGTTGCTGCTGCTGCGCATCATCCAGGGCATCTCCGCCGGCGGCGAGTGGGGCGGCGCGGTGCTGATGGCCGTCGAGCATGCCGAAGAGGGCAAGCGCGGCCGTTCGGGCTCCTACCCGCAGGTCGGCGTGCCGCTGGGCATGCTGCTGGCCAGCGGCATGATGGCGCTGATGACCGGCGTCATCTCCCCCGGTGAGGCATTTGTCGAATGGGGCTGGCGTGTGCCGTTCCTGGTCTCGATCATCCTGATCGCCATCGGCTACTTCGTCCGCCGCGCAGTGGACGAGTCCCCGGTCTTCGAGGAGATCGCCGAGCACAAGGCCCAGACCAAGGTGCCGATCGTGGTGCTGTTCAAGAAGCATTGGCCGCTGGTCATCATCGCCGCGCTGGTCTTCGCCGGCAACAACGCCGCGGGCTACATGACCACCGGCGGGTTCTTCCAGGCCTACACCACCAACCCGGACGGACCGATAGGTCTGGAGCGCACCGATGTGCTCGTCGCCGTGGCCTTCGGCGCAGCCGTGTGGCTGGTCATGACCCTCATCGCCGGCTACATGGCGGACAAGGTCGGACGCGTGCGCACCTACCAGATCGGCTTCGTGGTCCTGGCCGCGTCGCTGTTCCCGGTCTTCGCGTTGGTCAACTCCGGCTCGCTGGCCATGCTCTACCTGGCCTTCGGCCTGTTCTCGATCGGCCTGGGCCTGACCTACGGCCCGCAGGCGGCCCTGTATTCCGAGCTCTTCCCGGCTTCGGTCCGCTTCTCCGGCGTCTCGATCTCCTACGCCATCGGCGCGATTCTCGGCGGCGCCTTCGCCCCGACCATCGCCCAGGCGCTGGTCCAGGCAACCGGCGGTACCACCGCCGTGGCCATCTACCTGCTGGTGGTTGTGACGCTCGGCTTCATCGCGGTGTCCATGATCCGCGACCGGGCCGACATCGACCTGTCCTTCCGCAACCAGGCGGAGCAGGAAGTCGGCGCCCTGGTCTTCGACAAGCGCACCGTCGAGGGCCAGTCGCAGAAGGCTTCGCACTAGCCTCCAAGCGCCTTTAGCACAGCGAAAAACCCGTTCCGGAGGATCTGTTGATCCCATGGAACGGGTTTTTGCGTGGTCTACGTCGTCCTGGTGCGCGGGATTTCCAGCCGCTTGGCGGTATTCGGTCTCGTCGATCTCGCCGCGGGCGTAGCGTTCGCGCAGCACCCCCTCGGCGCTTCCGGGCGAATGCTGCTGCCGGCAGCGGCCGCGGCCAGCGACGCTCCATCCGTCCTCGAGGATGAGCCGGGCCAGTCGCAAACGTGCTTTCGGGGCCAGTTAAGCGTTAGCGCGGGGCATGAAGGTCTCCTGTGTGTGAAGCGGTTTCTAAGACAGCTCCACTCCACCTCAGGAGGCCTTGGTCATTCCATCACTTCAGATCGTATCGTCGCAGGAGTCCAACCAACATCTCTGCGAAGTACAGCTAGAGCCCGGTGCTGCCGGCCCGCACTGCTGCAAGCCAGCGGTCCCAGGCGGGTTGCAGCAGCGCCGCCAACGCGGCATAGCCTCCCGCCCCCGGGTGGGCTCCGTCGCCCTCGCGCACCTCGCGGCGCCAGGTTTCATGGCCTTGCATCTGGTGCACGACGCTCGCGTAGGGAACCGCATGGCGGGAGCATTCAGCCTCCAGCAGGGCATCCAGGACCGCGATCCGTTTGTTGTGCGCCGGGTCTGCGACCGCCGGCGGGCCCGCCACCAGTACCGGCCAACCCTGGCGGCCAAGCCGAACCAGCAGCTCGCGCAGATGCGACACCGAGTCCTCGGCGCGGACCCGGCAGCTGCCCGATTCGAGCATGGTGTCGTTGACGCCGAACGAGAGCACGATCCCGGCATGGCACCCGGAAGGAAGCCGCGCAGCGCATTCCGCCTGGATGCGGCGCAGGATGTCGGCGCTGGTGTCGCGGCGGATGCCCAGGTTGTAGGAGGTCAGCGCGGACCCCCGTCGATGCGCGTGCGCCGCCAGTCGTCCAGCCCAGCCCAGATGCTCCTCATCGCCGACACCGGCTACGAACGAATCGCCGACAAAGCAGATGCGCACATCCGGCTGCGCCTGTTGCGTGATGTCCCCGACGTTGCCCTGCTCCGCCATATCCCTGCCTCACCTGTGTATTTGGGTCCTGCTCATCCCATGCTAGGTCAGCGGCGGACAGCTGCCCAACCCGCGCGGGCAGGCGGCGGCGGTTCCCGGCGCCTTGCCCCGCGAGGATGCCAAACACCCATTAAACGGCCGACGGCCCGCCAGCAATTCACTGGCGGCCCGTCGGCCGTTGGTTCTCTTCGCGTCTACTTCGCGGCGTTGCGCTCCGCGGCTTCCACCACGTTGTTCAGCAGCATCGCGCGGGTCATCGGGCCCACGCCGCCCGGGTTCGGGGAGATCCAGCTGGCAACCTCGTACAGGGCCGGGTCGATGTCTCCGGTGACCTTGCCGTCCACGCGGGAAACTCCCACGTCCAGCAGGATGGCGCCCGGCTTGGCGGTCTTGATCATGTGGGCGGAGCCGGCGGCGGCGATCACCACGTCGGCCTGGGCCAGCAGCTCGTCCAGGTTGGCGGTGCCGGTGTGCGCCAGGGTGACGGTGGCGTTCACGTCGCGGCGGGTGAGCAGCAGGCCCACCGGGCGGCCGATGGTCACGCCGCGGCCGACGACCAGCACGTGCTTGCCGTTCAATTCGATGTCGTGGCGGGCCAGCAGCTCCACGCAGCCCAGCGGGGTGCAGGGCAGCGGGGAGGTCATCGGGCGGTTCACGTTGGCGACCAGGCGGCCCAGGTTCATCGGGTGCAGGCCGTCGGCGTCCTTGGCCGGGTCCATGGCTTCCAGGATGACATCCTGGTCGATGTGCTTGGGCAGCGGCAGCTGCACGATGTAGCCGGTGCAGTCAGGGTTCTCGTTCAGCTCGCGCACCTTGGCCAGCAGTTCGTCCTGGGTGGTTTCCTCCGGCAGGTCCACGCGGATGGATTCGATGCCCACCTCGGCGCAGTCCTTGTGCTTGCCGCCCACGTACCAGGCCGAGCCCGGGTCGTTGCCCACCAGGATGGTGCCCAGTCCGGTGCTGTGGCCGGCTGCCTTCAGCTTGGCGACGCGCTCGGTCAGTTCCTGCTTAATCGTGGCCGCGGTGGCCTTGCCGTCGAGAATGCGTGCGCTCACGCTCATCCTTCCGTAGGGGCCCTGTTGCCAAGGCAGATGGTGTGCGAACCCAGGCGCGCGGCTCCCACGATTAGCTCCCCGGTGGTAGTCCACCAAACGCCAGTCACGCGGTTAATTCTAGCGAACTGCACGCCGGGCACCGGTGTGACAACCGCCTCACGTGGAATGGAGGCACCGCGGAACCGGTTATCAGGGGTAAGGAGGCAGCCATGCAATACCAGAACATCGTGATCGGCGCGGGGCAAGCGGGACTGGCCGCCGCATTCCACCTGCAGCGCCGGGGGCTGGCGCCCTGGGAGGACTACGTGGTGCTGGATGCCAATCCGGGCCCGGGCGGCGCCTGGCAGCACCGCTGGCGCACGCTGACCCTGGGCGCAACCCACGCGGTGGCATCGCTGCCCGAGTTCCCCTTCGATGACCAGGACCCGACCCGTCCGGCCTCCGAGGTGGTCTCCGAATACTACGGAGCCTACGAGCGGGAGAAGAACCTGCCGGTGCGCCACCACGCCGAGGTCCGCGCGGTCACCCGCCAGGACGGTATCTTCACCGTCGAGCTCTCTGATGGAAGCACGCTGCAGGCGCGCAGCATCATCAACCCGACCGGTACCTGGACCAACCCCAACTGGCCAAGCTACCCGGGCCGATTCGACGGCCCGCAGGTGCACACCAATGGCTTCATCGGCCCTGAGCAGTTCGCCGGCCAGCGGGTGCTGGTGGTGGGCGGCGGCGCGAGCGCCACCCAGTTCATCGTGCAGCTGCGCGCTGCCGGCGTGGACACCCTGTGGTCAACCCGCTCCGAGCCGGACTGGCGCACGCCGAGCGCCGACTGGGGCATCCAGGTGGAGCGCGAGGTCAACGAGCGCACCCGCGCGGGCCTGCCGCCGACATCCGTGGTGGGCGCCACCGGGCTGATGCTGAACCCGGTGATGCAGGCGGCCATCGACTCCGGTGCGCTGGTTTCCCGCGGAAAGATCGACTTCCTCGGCCCGCACAGCGTGCATTTCGAGGACGGCAGCACCGAGCCCATCGACGCCATCCTCTGGGCCACCGGATTCCGCCATGCGCACGACCACCTGCGTCCATTGCATCTGCACACGCAAGCCGGCGGCATCCTGATCGCCGAGGATTCGGTCAGCGCGGTTGAGCTTCCGGGCCTGTACTTCGTCGGCTACGGCGCCTCGGCCTCCACGCTGGGCGCTACCCGCGCCGGGCGCAAGGCCGCGGTGGCAGCGAGCAAGTTCCTGGCGGCCGTTCCGGCGTAACTGTTTGCGGCGAATGTGCACGCAGGGCGTTAGACGGTTAACCTCAATGCATGAACAAGTTCACCGTTACCCTGTCCTGCGTAGATCGTCCCGGCATCGTCCATGCCATTTCCGGAGGTCTGCTGGGTGCCGGTTGCAACATCACCGAATCCCAGCAGTACGAGTCCCCCGAGTCCGGAACCTTCTTCATGCGCATCGAGGTGGCGACCGAGCAGTCCCTGGTGCAGGTTCGCGCGGCGCTGGCTCCCATCCGCGACGACTTCCACATGTCGCTGCGCGTGGACGACACCGCAGTACGGACCCGAACGCTGATCATGTGCTCCAAGGCCGGGCATGCGCTGAACGACCTGCTGTTCGCCCAGCGCGCCGGCACCCTGGCCATCGACGTCCCGGTCATCGTCTCCAACCACCTGGAATTGAAGTCCATGGCCGAGTTCTACGGCGTGGATTTCGTGCACCTTCCGGTCACGGCCGCCAACAAGTCGCAGGCCGAGGCCGAACTGCTGAAGCTGGTGGACGACTACGACATCGAACTGGTGGTGCTCGCCCGCTACATGCAGATCCTCTCCGATTCGCTGTGCCAACGCATGGAGGGGCGGGTCATCAACATCCACCATTCGTTCCTGCCGTCTTTCAAGGGCGCCAAACCCTACCACCAGGCCTACGCGCGCGGCGTGAAGCTGATCGGCGCCACCGCCCACTACGTCACCTCGGATCTGGACGAGGGTCCGATCATCGACCAGGAAGTCACCCAGGTGAGCCACGCGCGCACCCCGGAGCAGCTGGTGGCCCTGGGCCGCAGCGTCGAAGGCCGCACGCTGACCCGTGCCGTGCAGTGGCACGCGGAGCACCGCGTCATGCTGGACGGACAGCGCACCATCGTCTTCTCGTAAAACTCGCAGGTCCGAACACCCCGCCGTTACAGTGGTGTCATGACTCACATTATTACCATTGACGGCAAGACCCCGCAGGTCGGCCAGGACGTTTTCACCGCACCTACCGCCACCCTGAGCGGCGACGTGGTGCTGGGCGATCGTTCCAGCGCGTTCTACGGGGTCTCCGTGCGCGGCGACTCCGCACCGATCCGCGTGGGCGAAGGCAGCAACCTGCAGGACAACGTGGTGCTGCATGCCGACACCGGATTCCCCTGCACCGTGGGCGCCGGGGTGTCCGTCGGGCACAGCGCCGTGGTCCACGGTGCCAGCGTGGGAGACGGCTGCCTGGTGGGCATGAGCGCCACCATCATGAACGGCTCGGTCATCGGCGAGCAGTCGCTGGTAGCCGCCGGCGCCCTGGTGCTTGAAGGCACCCAGGTTCCGCCGCGCTCGCTGGTGGCCGGAGTCCCGGCCAAGGTGCGCCGCGAACTGACCGAGGAAGAGGTCGCCGGACTGAAGAAGAACGCTGACACCTATCTGGGCCTGGCTGCCAAGCATCTGGTCGCCAATTCCTGATCCGCGGCGGGCCTGCTGCCCTACCCGCGTTCCACGGGCAGCCACAGCTCGCAGGTGGCGGTGCTGAAGTCCTCGGACCGCTCAAGCACCGCCACCATGGACGGTCCCTCGCGCAGCAGCCACGGATTCGACGGGAACCACTGCGTTGCGGTGGAAGCCCAGACGTTCTGCAGTGCCACCGGATACGGACCGGAGGTGCGGAACACCGCCCAGGTCCCGGCGGGAACAGTGATGGTGTCCAGGTCTTCCGGCACGGTCCCATCCAGCATCGCGACACCGTGCAGGTACGTGAGCTCGGAGCCCTCCCGGTAGTCTGCATCCACATCCGCGCTGACCTGGAGCAGGCCTGCCGGCTCGTTGTTGCCCAACTCCTTGAGCCGGGCATGCTCGCTGACTGGCAACGAGGCGATATGGGCCTGGATCTGCGGGTTGGCCCCTTCGTGGATCAATTGCACACGGGCCGAGTGGCCCACCAGCTTGAATTCCGGGCGTTCAACAATTCGGGCATCCATGGGGACGCTCCCTTCGACGGTCAGGCTGAACCTGAGTATTGGTTGGCTTCGAAGGGGGCCGCCATCGCGGCGGACTTCGCCCGGACCGGCACCGTGCACCGCACGGAACGCCCGGCCGAAGGCCTCTGCCGAACCGTAGCCATAGCGCACGGCAAGGCCCAGCAGATCCTGGCCTTCCAGCAGGTCCGCAGCCGCCACCGTCATGCGCCGACGGCGCACGTACTCGGACAGCGGCATTCCTGCCAGCGAAGAGAACATGCGGCGAACGTGGTACACGGTGGTACCCGAGCCCGCCAGCAACTCGTCGAAATCGATCTCGACTTCAAGGTGCTGTTCGATCTGCTCCATGAGCCGATTCAGAATTCCGATCATGTTCCCACCCTTCACCATCCACTATCCCGAGGGGAAGCAAAGTCGCGCCCGACTTTTGCGGTTCGTTCAGATCAGGTGGGCCGAAGACTCCAGCCTTCACCAGCGCCGATTGCCGGACAACGGGTCCGGGTTGTGTTTACCACTGGCTTCGGCCGAATCGTACCTATGCGGGAATAGCGGAACATCTTTCCGCACAGTAGTTTGGCAGTGGTTGCAGCAGAGCTAAAAAATGGTCAGCCTGAGCCAAGACCTTCAGCATAGGTTGTTCCGGAAGTAGCTGGCACTGAATAGATGTGCAATCTAACTTCAACCGCCCAATTACAGCTGGGCGGCAACCTTTAGCATCTTCCTGCTCTTCGAGCACTAGTCCGCTCGAACCACTCCATGTTATCGAGATTGAGCAGACGTTCCGCTGCCATCAGGAAAGCGCTGAAAAGCATGAGATCGCGCTCGCAATGGAAGCATGAGCTATATCATGTGTCAACAAGTTGCGGTGAGCCACAAGATCGACAGTCGTCGAATTCTATGACTGGAAACTACTCCTTTGGAATCCACACAGTTGGAGGCCACTGGTCCGGAAGCACATTAACCGGCGGTTGCCCGTCATCCCATGGAACACGCGGCGGTGCATCCCATGCAGCAGGCTTCCTGAAGTCCACATGACCACCGGAGAACTTCGCGTCGGATAAGTCCACGTCCCCGTCAGAGAACTTCGCACCGAAGAAGGATACTTCTCCACCAATAAACTTCGCACCGCTGAAGGGCACTTCCCCACCAGAGAATTTCGCACGTCCGAAGGACACCTCCGCCTCTTCAGAGAACCGCGCACGCCCGAAGGACACCTTCCCGCCAAAGAATTCCGCACCGTTGAGGGTCACCTTCCCGCCAGAAAACTCCGCATATCCGAAGGATACCTTCCCGCCGAAGAACTTTGCCCGTCCGAAAGACACTTCCCCACCACAGAACTGCACTTCGCTGAATGACACTTCCCCACCGGAGAACCGCACCCCGAAAAAGGTCACTTCCCCATCGGAGAACTGCGCTCCGAAAAAGGTCACTTTCCCGCCAAGGAACTCGGCACCGTCGAAGTTCACCTGCCCGCCAGAGAACTTCGCACCGCTGAAGGACACCTTCCCACCAGAGAACTTCGCACCGCTGAAGGACACCTTTCCGCCAGAGAATACGGCTCCAGAGAAATCTCCACCATCGATAACCGCACCAGTAAAATCTAAGTCCAACCCTGACCACGTTTTAGATGCGTCATCCTGAAGATGCCTACTAATCGTTCGTATGATCGTTAGGCGCACCTCCTTGTCGGCCGGTCGAAGCTGGTGAGTTCGGATTTCCTCAACGTTGCGCCGCCCATCTGTCCAAGCATGCTTTTCCACAACCTCTTTCAACAAGGTCGGACGTCCGTTACCCTGATAGGGTAGCCGTAAGTACGCGCACAGCACATCCACGCATAGTTGTTTGCGCTCAGTCGCATTTTCATCAGCCAGCGCTTCCAAGGCATAGATTCCCGCATACTGCACCATCGGGTCAGAGGATCCCAATTGTCTCGCCGCGTTCTCCAACCGATTCATGAAGTCAGATGCCTCAACACCCCGCTGGCGTCGGTACGCAATCGTCAGGTAAATGATGCCGCCAACACCAGCAATCATCGTCAGTACGGTACGAACAGCATCGGCCCTCGTCGTGTCCCCGGGGCCCAACCCCCAGGTCCAAAACCCATGCATGACGAAACCAATTAAGATCCAAAGCACTCCGAATGCTACTAGTGCGCCGGTAATGGCCCATAGAGAGGCCACTAAAAGGGGGGACTGTTCCAACTGCTCATGTAACTTCTTCAACCGCTTATGAAACCAGAGGAGGGGCCCCCACTTCTTCAAACTCCTCACCCAGCGTCGCCAGAATGCAGGATTTTCATGATCTGGTTTAGCGTCCGGGACCCGGCCTTCCGAATCTTTCCCCATGTGATCCCCCATAAACCCAACTCACCTGCTATTTGATTCGAACTCTAAATGACATCTCAACAACGGTCCACCCTGAACCGACAAGACACCCCACGGTCAATCATCTACAACAGCCATACAGGAAGAAACCGGGTGAATACCACCCGCCCACCAGTTCTGGCAGCAACTCACACGCCGGAATTAATCCTACGTTCCTGAATGCACAGAAGAAGGGTCGGATCCCATGGGCCGGCGCCAGATCGTATTCTGTTGGAAGGGGCCGGCACGAACGGAAGAAAGCAATCGTTGCAGCAGTTTGAGCTGGCGAATCGGGACCGGATTGAACCGTATTCGAAGTAAGTATCATGAGCTCTGATAAAGGAACTTGACTAGTGCCTTACACTAACGTTCTGACAGGCTCCCAGGTCAATGGCGAATGCCTGCGCCAAGCACTTCATCGCTTCGGTGTCAGCTCATCCATCCCGCCATTAGCAAGAAATCGAGCGGTAGTCCCCAGCCGGGAGGCCTAGCGCTTCGCAGAGCACAGCTGCGCGGGCCTCAAAGAGTTTTCCGATCAGTGATCAGCTTGGCGCCCATGGGTAGCGCGTCCAGCTCCTGTTCGTTGCTAGGAATTCCGGCCAATACTGTGGTGGCCGTGTCATGTCATGTACAAGACGTTGAATTTCCGTTAGCTGATCTGGATACTACCGATTGGAATGCGGCGCCAACCCAATTGCTTTGCTAAACCAGACGGTCGCTTGCCGAATAGGCGTTCTGGTTCCTACTGGCGGCACGCTGCGGGGCACCTGCCATCTTGACCAGCCCTGCAACAATAAGCACGTCCAACACCACTAGCATCAGCACGGAACCGTGCGCTGCCAACCACATCATTTCGGAATTCGGAAGCATCTGGCCCGGGTCCACACTGGATTACGATTCCATGTGGCCGATTGCGGTGCTGTCGGCAATCTTCCACAGAACAAAGAAGGCCAGCACCGAGATGTTCAAACCAAGCATGGCCACTACGCCCACGATGCCGAATGCTTTCATTGGAATTTGCGACACGTTTGGCTCCCCGGGATGCAGTCTTCATTCTGGACCACCGATCACGGTGACCGGAGATCTTCACTTCCAGAACCCAGTATTCCCTGCCTGACGTACGCCGCAGGTGCGAATCGCTGAGTGACACCGACGTTAAACGCCCGCGCGGGCCTTCGAATGAGGAGGGCCCGCGTGCTTCTTGCGAAGAAAGCTCAGGCGGTAGCCAGGCTGCGGTGCTGGATGCTGTCGGTCTCGGAAGCCTTCGCGGCCGCGGCCAGCCCGCGTTCCAGATCGGCAATCAGGTCCTCGGGCTCCTCGATGCCCACCGAGAGGCGGACCAGGTTGGCCGGGATCTCCAGCGGTGTGCCGATCAGCGAAGCGTGGGTCATTTCGCGCGGATAGCAGATCAGGGATTCCACCCCGCCCAGGGACACCGAGAGCTGGAAGTATTCCATGGACTCGGCGAAGGCGCGGGCCGCGGACTCGTCGGCCAGCTGCAGCGAGAGGATGCCGCCGAAACCGCGCTGCTGGCGCTTGGCCAGCTCGTGGCCCGGGTGGCTTTCCAGCCCGGGATAGTAGACGCGGGCAACCTCGGTGCGGTCATCGAGCCAGCCGGCCAGGGTGGATGCGGTGGCGCAGTGGCGTTCCATGCGCAGGCCCAGGGTCTTCAGCCCGCGGGCGGCCAGGTAGGAATCCTGCGGACCGGAGACCGCTCCCCCGGCGAACTGCTGGTAGCCGACGGCTTCGGCCAGCGATTGGCCGCGGTGCAGGTGGTCTGCCACGATGACCGCGCCGCCGAGAACGTCGGAGTGCCCCCCAATGTACTTGGTGGTCGAGTGCACCACCGCGTGCGCTCCGAAGTCCAGCGGCCGCTGCAGGTACGGGGTGGCGAAGGTGTTGTCCACGACCAGCAGGGCGCCGTGCTCGGCGGCGATGGCGGCCCAGCCGGCCAGGTCGGCGATGCCCAGCAGCGGGTTGGACGGGGTCTCCACCCAGAGCAGCGCGGTGTTCGGGCGCAGTGCGGCACGCACCGCATCCAGGTTGGTGATGTCCACCGCGCTGGCGGTGATGCCCCACTTGTGGTGCAGCCGGGTGATCAGACGGTTCGTTCCTCCGTAACCGTCCGCCCCCAAGACGATATGGTCCCCCGGGGCCAGCAGCGCCCGCAGCAGCGCATCTTCCGCCGCGATTCCGGAAGCGAAGGAGAAGCCGGCGGCTCCGCCTTCCAGCGCGGTGAGCTGGGCTTCGAATCCGTTGCGGGTCGGGTTGGAGCCGCGGGAGTACTCGTGGCCGGCGCGCAGCACGTTGATGCCGTCCTGGATGAAGGTGCTGGTCTGGTAGATCGGAGGGATCACCGCACCGGTGTGCGGGTCCTTTTCCTGGCCGGCGTGCACCGCCAGCGTGTTGAAGCCGCTCATGCGAAGCTCTCCTCTCGGGTGGCGGCCTGGGCCGCGCTCAGTGCGCGGTCCAGGTCGCGGATCAAATCTGCGGGGTCTTCCAGACCCACCGACAGGCGCAGCACCGCGCGGTTCAGGCCCGCGTCGGCCAGCTGCGCTTCGGAAAGCCGGCAATGGGTCATGGTGGCCGGGTGCGCGATCATGGTGCGGGTGTCGCCGATGTTGGCGGCCAGCACGATCACCTCCAGGCTGTCGATGAACGCGGAAACCAGGGCCTCGTCGTGCAGCTGAACCGCAAGCACGCTGCCGGTGCCGCGCGGGAAGAAGCGCTTGGCGCGTTCGTGATGCGGGTGCCCGGGACGGCTGGGGTGGTGCACCGCCGCCACCGCCGGGTGGGCCTGCAGGAAGTTGGCCAGTAGCAGCAGGTTCTGCTGCGCCGCGGCGGTGCGCACCGACAGCGTCTCGATTCCGGTCAGGATGCCGTGGGCGCTGGCGGCCGACAGCGTGGGTCCCAGATCATGCAGGAACTTGGAGCGCACCAGCATGGAATAGGCTCCGGCCCCGTAGCGCTCCAGCAGCGAGGTGCCGGCGTAGCGGGCGCGCGGGGCGGCGATCTGCGCCCAGCGTTCCGGGTCGGAGAAGTCGAAGGTCCCGGAGTCCACCACCACGCCGCCGAGCACCTGGCCGTGGCCGGCCAGCGCCTTGGTGGCCGAGTGCACCACGATGTCCGCGCCGTGCAGCAGCGGACGGAAATTGGCCGGGGTGGCCAGGGTGTTGTCCACGACCACCGGGATGTTGTGGCGGTGCGCGATCTCGCTGAGCGTCGGCAGGTCCGGCAGCGTGGACAGCGGATTGGTGACCGACTCCAGGAAGAAGGCTCGGGTGTCCGGTTCAATGGCCGCTTCCCAAGCTTCCGGGTCCTCCGGGTCCACGAAGCTGACCCGGATGCCGAAGTCGTTGAAGGAATCGGTGAGCAGGTCCACGGTGCCCCCATAGAGCTGGCTGGAGGCGATGATGTGCTTGGGGCCCTGGGTCAGGGCCAGCAGCGCCAGCGCCACGGCCGCCTGGCCAGTGGCCGTGGCCACCGCATGGGCCCCGGCTTCCAGGGCCGCGGCGCGCTGCTCGAACACTGCCACCGTGGGGTTCCCGGTGCGCGAGTAGGTGAAGCCCGTCTGGCGCAGCGCGAACTTCTCCACCGCCTCGGCATGCGAGGGGAACTCGTAGGCCGCGGAGGAATACAGCGGCACGGCCAGCGGTCGGTAGTCGCCGCTGGGGGTGTACCCGGCGTGGATGGCCGTCGTCGACGGCCCGGTGTGTGGCTGTGCCATGGCTGGCTCCTTCTCGTTGTCGAATCCACGAGAGAGGGCACCGAACACGGTGCGAGGTACCGGGGACGGCAGGCCGGCGGCCTGTCCATCACGGTACGAGGCACAGCGCAGCGTCAAGAGACGCAGTCCGGGGCTGCTCCATCGTTCCTGGCATTAGCACCTTTCGGTTTCCCGATGGTTGCTGCGACGTCGACGAGCCAGATCTCTCGGTCGCTCTTGATGGGGTGTGTAGTTCCATGGTTGGACATGGGTCCCGGACGGCGCAAACGGCGCCGGGGGCTGCGCTTCACACAAGGCAGTGGCCCGTCATATGTCGCGTGCTCGTCATCGTTACACAGGGTGCCCGGACCTTGTATGACGCGGCGCTCAGGCCAAAAACCGCAGAATCCCGGGGATATTCGCCGCGCAATGTGTCCTGCGCGGCGAAACGATGACGCAGTGTGACGGTGTCAGCCGAGCAGGTGGACTCCGAATTCCGCGACGACCGTGCGCACTTCTTCCAGGTAGCGCCGGGCCTGCTCGGTCAGCGGGATCGCTGCATGGTCGATCCAGCCGATCTCGATGCGCTCGTCGATATCCAGCGGGATCGCGACGATCGAGGGATCCAGCTCGTCGCTGATGATGCCGGTGGAGATCGTGTACCCGCCCAGGCCGATCATGAGATTGAAGATGGTCGCGCGGTCCGAAACCCTGATCTCGCGCTTGCTGGACAGCGTGGAGAGGATCTCCTCCGCGAAGTAGAAGGAGTTGTTCGCGCCCTGGTCGAAGGTCAGCCGCGGCAGGTCTTCGAGATCGGCAAGGGTTGCCCGCCGGCGGGATGCCAGCGGGTTGCTGCGCGAGATGAAGATGTGCGGATCGGCGAGGAACAGCGGGTGGAACACCAGCCGGGATTCGCGCAGCAGCTTGTCGATCACCTTTGCGTTGAAGTCGTTGCGGTAGAGGATCCCGATCTCGCTGCGCAGCGTGCGCACGTCCTCGATGATCTCTTCGGTGCGGGTCTCGCGCAGCGAGAACTCGTACTCTTCGGCCCCGCTGGCCTGGACCATGCGCACGAACGCATCCACGGAAAACGAGTAGTGCTGGGTCGAGATCCCCAGCAGGCGGCGGGAGGGCGGGCGGCCCAGGTAGCGATGCTCCAGCAGCTGCACCTGTTCGAGCACCTGGCGGGCGTAGCCCAGGAATTCAGCACCCTCGACGGTGAGCGTCACGCCCTTGGCCGAGCGCACCAGCAGCGTGCGTCCTAGGCGGGATTCGAGCTCCTTCATCGCCGAGGACATGCTCGGCTGGGCCACGTAGAGCAGGTCGGCGGCCGCGGAGATCGATCCCTCGGTTGCGACCGCGGTGAAGTAGCGAAGCTGTTGCAGCGTCAGGCCGCTTGCCTTTTGAACCATAGGCTGAGTCTATATCAATCCATAGTTAGCCCCAGTTACCCGATATCGAAAAAGGCCCTGCATGATTGAGGCATCCACTTGATTCAGGCCTGTCCAGGCCCATGAGCAACAGATTGGCCGCCATGGCAGACGCATTGACCTTCAGCATTTCCAGCACCGACTTCAACCAGGACTACACTCCAGCCGAGAGTTCGCGCATCACCACGAACTTCGCAAACCTGGCCCGCGGCGAGAACCGCCGGGAGAACCTGGGAAACGCGCTGACGATGATCGACCGGCGCCTGAATTCCCTGATGCACTGGGACAATCCGGACGGCGAGCGCTTCGCGCTCCAGCTGGAAATCATCTCCGCCAACGTGCACTTCGACTCGGCACAGGGGGCGCAGGACTTCCCGCTGCTGGAGGTGCTGAGCACCAGCATCCTGGACCGGTACACCGGGACGAGCACCCACGGCATCGTGGGCAACAACTTCTCCTCCTACGTGCGTGACTACGACTTCAGCGTCCTGCTGCCGGCAACGGCCGACTCCTCGGGCAAGCCGGTGGTCCCGGAGGACTTCGGGAAGCTGCACGGCCGGCTCTTCCAGCATTTCCTGGATTCACAGGCCTACCGCCAGCGCTTCGAGCAGCTGCCGGTGATCTGCATCAGCGTCTCCACCTCCAAGACCTACCGCCGCACCGGCAACAGCCACCCGGTGCTGGGCCTGGAATACCAGCAGGACGACTACTCGCTGACCGATGAGTACTTCGCGAAGATGGGCCTGCGAGTGCGATACTTCATGCCCGCCGGCTCCGTCGCACCGCTGGCCTTCTACTTCCGCGGCGACCTGCTGAACGACTACACCAACCTGCAGCTGGCCAGCACGATTGCCACCATGGAGACCTTCCAGAAGATCTACCGCCCGGAGATCTACAATGCGAACTCCCCGGCCCCGGCGGTCTACCGCCCGAGCCTGGAGGTGCAGGACTTCTCCCGCACGCTGGTCTCCTACGACCGCGAGGAACGCACCCGCCTGGGCGCGAGCCAGGGCAAGTACACCGAAGAACACTTCATCACCCCGAACCGCGCACTGCTCGAAGAGTGGGCCGCCGGCTACGCCGTGCCCGCCGCCTAAGCGCCCCAGAACACCTCACGAATTCAAAGGACCAGTTATGACCAACACCCTGCTTCCAACTTCCATTGTCGGCTCCCTGCCCAAGCCTGCGTGGCTCTCGGAAACCGAGACCCTGTGGTCGCCGTGGAAGCTTGAAGGGGCGGCGCTGGCCGAGGGCAAGCAGGACGCGATGCGCGCCGCGGTGCTGGAGCAGACCCGGCGCGGCATCGACATCATTTCCGACGGCGAGCAGACCCGCCAGCACTTCGTCACCACCTTCATCGAGCACCTGTCAGGTGTTGACTTCGAGAACAAGCAGACCGTGCTGATCCGCGACCGCTATGAGGCCAGCGTGCCCAGCGTGGTCGGCGCAGTGGAGCGCAAGGCCCCCGTATTCGTGCAGGATGCGAAGTTCCTGCGCACCCTGACCGACCGCCAGATCAAGTGGACCCTGCCCGGCCCGATGACCATGGTGGACACCCTGCACGACGGCTACTACGGCAGCCGCGAGAAGCTGGCTTGGGAGTTCGCGGCGATCCTGAACCAGGAGGCCAAGGAGCTGGAAGCCGCTGGGGTGGATGTCATCCAGTTCGATGAGCCGGCCTTCAACGTGTTCTTCGACGAGGTCGCTGACTGGGGCGTGGCAGCGCTGGAGCGCGCCTGCGAGGGCCTGAAGGCGGAGACCGTGGCGCATATTTGCTTCGGCTACGGCATCAAGGCGAACAATGACTGGAAGGCGACCCTGGGCACCCAGTGGCGCCACTACGAGAAGTCGTTCCCGCTGCTGCAGCGTTCCTCGATCGACACGATTTCGCTCGAATCCCACCACTCGAACGTCCCGCTGGAGGTCGTGGAGCTGGCGCGCGGCAAGCGTGTCATGCTCGGCGCCATCGACGTGGCGAACCAGCAGGTCGAAACCCCTGACGAGGTGGCGGAAACCCTGCGCAAGGCGCTGGAATACGTGGATGCCGACAAACTCATTCCGAGCACCAACTGCGGCATGGCGCCATTCCCCCGCGACGTGGCGCTGGCCAAGCTCAGCGCGCTGAGCGCCGGGGCAGCTGTACTGCGCGAGGAGCTTGTCGGCGCCCGCGTCTAAAATCGCAGTGGCGGAGCCGTCGCTGCCCCCGCGGAAGACTTCAAGGCGCTCTTCCGCGGGCACTCCGGCGGCATCGTGCTGATTACCACCGATGCAGGACAGGGCCCGGTGGCGCTGACCAAGTCGTCGGTGACGTCGGTGAGCGCGCAGCTGCCGTTGCAATTGTTATCAGTGTCTCGATTCTCTTCATCGTCTGCAGTGCTCTTCATTGGCCAATGCTTCATCGTGCATTTTCTATATATGTGGGACGTAGAGGAAACGCAACTGAGCGCAATCAGCGGCATCGGCTGCTTCTCCCAGGCACAGATTTGAACATAACTGAGCAGCGCCGAATCTGTGTTTGATCGCGTACGCGCATTGCTGTGCTGCGAAATCGTCAAACATATTCAGGCAAGAGAACCTACGGTGTTCATTGCCTGCGCCCTCAAATCCCACTTTGCCCGCAATCAAGCACCGCGAGAGGCCGGCGATGCGTTGGACTTCCACAACTAAACGTGACGCCACCTGGGAGATCATTCCGTCATCGACAGCGGGATGACCAAATAGCGCAATCAGTATCCCCTAACACTGTCCTAGAAAATCCTCGTGTCTGCGGAGATCTTGCGTATGAACCGTCGCAAAAATAATGCCGCTAAATAACTAACGGCATGATTTCCGGGACGGTTCAGAACACCGCGATCCCCACCAGCAAGTGGATGCCGTGGTGGCGTCCGTCTGAGAGCTTGCCAATGCTAGAACACACCACGATGGACAGCGGTGGGAAGGAACGGGCTGCGGTGTCCCGCAAAGCGTTCCTTTGGCGGGACATCAAAAACGGTCGTTTATGACACACCTATCTGCCGGGGTGAGCGAGAATCCTCGACGGTTGAGAACTCAACAGATTTTCCGAGTTCGAGTCCCTGCAAGAGAACGTCGACACCAGCTCTTCGGGCGGAAGACTCGTATTCAGTATCATCGCCTCCCTCGAGGAGTTGGAACGAGACCCCGTCCCCGAACGTACCAACGCCGGCGGACGGCCCACACCTCTCTCGCCTGACACACTGCGCACCGCAAGAAGACTCTTTGAACAGCGCGACATGACTGTGGCGCAGATCGGTGAAGTTCTGGGCGTTAGCCGCAGCATGATTTATCGCGCCCTGAGGAAATATCTCTCGAAGTAGAAAACGCTCTCTGCTGAATTATCCACTTATCTAATAAGCATCAATCTACCTCGACCACCAATAATCTTGATATTCTCAGCTCAAGTTAGTCACAACGACGTACTCTTGTCGAAGTCGCGAGTTTGCGCAATTTTTCCCCAGGAGCATCACTTGCATCTAAGTCATATCAAGATAGAAAACTACCGCGCTCATTCGAAGACAGAGATTCCCCTTCCGCAGTTGGGTTGTTTTATCGGTGAGAACAATGCTGGAAAATCAACAGTTCTCCATGCTATTCGTTTCGTCCTTGAAGAAAAAAAGCTCAGTACTGATGACTTTCGCAATCCAGAATTGCCAGTCACAGTGACTCTACAATTTGAAGGAATCTGCGCTGAAGACTTGAAACGCGTAAGTCCCGCACACCGAGAACGCGTCACAGAAATGGTCAGGAGCGAAAGTCTCACAATCGTTCGCACGCAGGAGAATGAAGGGAAACCAGAATCGAAATTCCTCAAACCTTCTCCACGCAACACGGATTGGAGTTCCGAAACTCTCGAAGCGGCCATCAAATCCAAACGAGGCGCTACTCTCCGACAAGCTGCAGTAGACCTGATCCCAGGATTAGACGAGTATCTTGATGATTCTCCTACGCAACAGGACGTGAAAAACAGTTGGGGTAAATTTGTTGAGCAGCTCCCAGTCGATGAAACAATTTATGCGCCCGCAGCGTTCCCCACTGGGATTGCACAAGGAGTGCGCCCATTACTCCCTTCCGTCATTTACATAGAAGCCGTAAAAGACGCATCGATCGAAGCAAAATCTACTGGAACTTCAGCCTTTAGTAAGTTGCTTGATCTGCTCTTTGAAGAGGTATCGAGTCAATTCGAAGACATCAATGAAAAGTTCAAGGATGTTCATAAGAAGCTCAGCAGGGTTTTTGACGAAGACGGTAATGAAAGCGACCTTCGGTTGGATGCTGTGAAGCAGATCGAATCGACAATCGAGGGATTTGTTCAAGCAAGTTTCCCTGGTGTCTCTCTCACGATGAATATTCCTTCTCCGACATTGACGATGCTTCTATCTGGTGCTGAGTTACGCGTTCATGACGGTCATGATGGAGATATTTCGAGTAAGGGTGACGGTCTGAAACGAACTGTCCTCTTCGCCCTTCTGCGGGCATACGCAAGCATCCGATCTAGCGGTCTCAACGAAGATTCCAGGGGGACCGCTCCCAAGCCCTCGTATGTCTTACTCTTCGAAGAGCCGGAACTATATCTGCACCCCAAGGCACAACGCCAGTTGATGGCTGCTTTGGGGTCTTTCTCAAACGAGCACCAGGTACTGGTCACGACGCATTCTCCCGGATTCTTTAGACCTGACACTAACCCAGTGGTTTCATGGCGGGCACGTCATTAACAGTCATTAAAACGAAAAAGTGACCCGGACTTGGGACAATAGGAGTGTCTAAGCTTCTAATCCACCAAAATCAAGGATCACCTTTTCGATGATCAATTCTACCCTGACTTACCCCGCGCCACGAGTTGAACTCACCGGCCAGCACTTGGTCGCCCACGCCGGACTGTCCACTCTCGGCAGCCTGCTTAACGCTCTGAACTTCCGGGCGCTATGCGAAGACCGATTTTCCCAGTTCGTGCCAACCGCCGCGAGGCATCGGCCGGGCAAGCTCCTCGCTGACCTGACGCTCATGCTTGCCGCCGGCGGCGAGCAGGCCTGCGATACCGACATCCTGCGCACCAGCGCAGGCGTGTTCGGGCCCGTCGCCTCCGAAGCTACCGTCAGCCGGTTCATGGGACGGATCAAAACCATGCCCTGGCCTTCGCCTACGGGTACCAGACGATGAGCAAAATCTTGCGCACCAAGCTTTGGGACGCGGCGGGCAAGCGTAATCCCGCCAAACGCGCCACCCGCCTCAAGCCGTTGATCATCGACATCGATGCCACCTTGGTCCAAGTCCACTCAGATAAACAAGGCGCTGCAGGAAATTACAAAGGCGGGTATGGCTTTGCGCCGATGGTTGCCAGCGTGGATTACGGCCATGGCTGCGGCACCGGCGAGGTTCTCGCCGTGCTGCTGCGTCCGGGTAACAAGGGCGCGAACTCGGCTAAAGATCATATCGAGGTCCTCTCGCAGGCCCTGGCAGTATTGCCTGATGATCTCTACCAGGAGGACGGAACACTGCATGGTGAACGGATCCTGGTGCGCACCGATAGTGCCGGCGCCTCGCGGGAGTTCCTGAACCACCTCGAATCGCTGGGAATCCAGTTCAGTACCTCGTATTCGATGCCCGTTATCAAGGAACGGGAAATCGGGTGGATTAGCGAGAAGAAGTACTGGGAACCAGCCACTGACCAGCAAGGCAAGCAGTTGCCGGATGTGTGGGTGGTGGATGCCACCGCCGTGCTGAAGCTGAAGGACTACCCTCCCAATACGAGAGTCTATGTCCGGGCCGAACCTTTGCATTCCGGAGCGAAAGCCACGTTGTTTGATACTGACGGGAACCGGATCACCGCGTTTTTGACGAATTCTCCGTATTACGTGATTCCGGAGTTGGACCGCCGGCATCGGGCGCGCGGGCGGTGCGAGAACCGCATCAAATCCCTGAAGCATGCGGGCTTGAATAAGTTGCCCTACTGGGATTTCGCTGCGAATCAGGCCTGGGCGCTGCTGGCCGCGTTGGCTGTGAACCTGCTGGCCTGGATGCAACTGGTGGCCCTGCCTGCGGGGCACGAGGCAGGAATCTGGGATCTGAAACGGTGGCGGTATCGGCTGTTCAGCATCGCCGGGAAACTGGTCAGCAGTGGCAGGCAAGCACGGTTGCTGCTCCCCGAGAGTGCCACGGAAACCGGGTTGATCATGCTCATTGCTGATGCCTGCCGGGCGTTGCATCAGCGGTGGCGTCAAGGGCAGCTCGCAGCCTGAACCAGAAGTTGTTCTTTGACCGCGGCGAGATGGAGGACTGTCAATTTGTTTCGGGGAGGTGGACCTCGACGCCCGGAGGCTGGCGCACCAAGCCCGCTTCAGCATGCCCGAAATGCAAAATGACCGCTGAACCCCGGAAAATCCTGAGTCTCAGCGGTCTTTGGCTACATGATGAAAGCGCTGGGCTAAAGGGTTTACACGACTCCAAAAAACGGCCGATGGTGTATCGGCCCGCTCTGTAGATCTCACGCTGGGACCTCGAGATGCGTATCAATTGGTACAGCACGAAAACAATGAAGCTGCCTTCTTCGCGAAACAAGTCGTCCTCGTAGAAGGAGACAGCGATACCTTTACATATCCACATTTGGCTAAGTTGCTCAATACAGCCTGGGATGCCATCGATCACAACATCATGTTCGTCAAGATTGACGGTAAAGGAAATATAGCGCGATATCGTAAATTCTTTGAAATTTTCGAGATACCGATACACGTCATTACAGACCTCGACGCACTGGCACGTGGGTTTAACCAACTAACTGATACACCACACATTAAAGTTGCTCATTCAAAAATGATGGATTCAATCGGACAACAGGTTCCGAAACCTAACAATCCGAATAGCGAGAAGGTGAAGAATATCTGCGGCAAACGCAAGCCACGTGAGCTTTGGCATGATGCGCAAAACCATCTCGCTTCCTTCCGCAGCGAGCCTACGGCAGAAATTGCGGAGAGTCTTGAAAAAACACTTGCTGAGCTTTTCAAAGCGGGTGATGGGGATGCGACGATGGAGCTGCTCGCAGATCAACAACCTTCGAGCATTTCTTCCATGCGCAATGAAGTGATTTCAGCGCTTGCGAATGAGAAGGTATATGTCCTACAACGAGGCGATTTAGAAGATTACTGTGGGACACATGTCGGCAAAGATAAGGTTGCAACGGCTATAGAATTTTGTGATAGAACGACTTCCGTTGAACACCTTAAAACTATTCATGGCGATGATTCAGAGAGCGTAATTGAAGAACTGAGAAGTATCTTTACTCATATCTTCGGCAACCCTGTTCTTCATCCAGGAGTTGAAGAAGTTATCCGCTCTTAGGCTTCTCCTTAACTTCGCAACTAGGACTTCCACAGCTCGGTGAGACGTCTTGCAACCTATAGGTTGCAAGACGTCTCACCGCACCCCACTCCGCTGATGAAAAATGTTCGGAAACTCAATGATCCGAAATTCTCGCAACTATGTGTCGCAGCTGATGTCATAGACATGATGTCAACACCATTAGTTACGAGACGCTTTCAAAAGATCCATGACCAAACTGATCGGCTACGCCCGCGTTTCAACCAAGGCCCAAGACGCCGACCGGCAAATGCAAGACCTGCTCGTAGCGGGTGTCCGGCGCGATGACCTTTATGTTGACCATGGGATGTCCGGAGCACTGGCGAAACGGCCCGGCCTCGATAAGGCGATCGAATCCTTGCACCCGAACGATACCTTGGTGATTACAACCCTAGATCGGCTCGGGCGCTCCACCCAGAAAATGCTCGAACTGGCAGAAGAGCTACGCGAGCGTAGCATTGGGCTACGGGTACTGAACTTGGGTGGCGGGGATGTAGACACGCATACGCCTATGGGGGCCATGGTTTTCACCGTCATGGCAGCCCTCGCGCAGATGGAGCTCGAGATCAAACGTGAACGGATCGCCGACTCCCTGGCCAAACGCCACACCACCGGCGGGGACATCGGCGGCCGGCGCCCCGCCTTCACCGACTCCCAAATCCGCACCGCCGCAAAACTCAGCCAGGCCGGCGAACCGGCGACCCCAATCGCCAAAGACCTGGGGATGTCCCGAGTGACCTTATACCGCAGAATCAAAGACACAGAATCCTCTATATAGTCCTAGATCATCTGGACATGATCGGCCTTGAAATGCTCTAATCGCTCTTAGGCTTGGGCAACCCGAGATATTGGCGGCTACTTTCCTTAGCGGCTCTCCAATTCCCTTATCTTCTGATGTTTCTTTAGGACCATGTGCCGCCGTATCGGTAATGCTTGAGATACGTCGCTCAATGCATTAGCACAAGACTCAAGATCATGTAAGACATCATCTGCGCATTCGAAATCAGTTTTCAGCCCTGGTCTACTATGAGGATCAAGATAGTTCGTTGCGGTCTTGAGCGAAAGTAAAAGTTGATCTGCAGCCTGCTTAGTAGCCTTATCCGCTGTATGGCTAAGCCGTATAAGTTTCGATCGCGCGCTGAGCCACTCCCCAGTGACTTGAGGAATGACCGACTCGATCTGTTCTTTAGAAAGTTTGTACTCGACAGCTGGCATATGAATCGTCTGTAAACCTTCTTGGATAGCTGTAGACAAGATGACTACTTCGGCAACTTCAGTTCTGATAGTTGCTAATCGATTCAGGCGTCTCTCACGAGCCTGCATCCCAAATGTGAGTACCCCTCCCACCACGACACCCAAGAGACCGATGACCGCCGGCATATAGTGCGACCAGTCAATCATTGCTCACCCTTCCACAGAATCTGAATGCGTCTTTCAGCAATCCTAAAGCGTCTTCAAAGCCAGACACGAATAAGGCATGTTGCCAACCGCGACGAGAATCGTGCGAGATGTTCGTCCTAGACAAGGAGTCCTTGAGGGGGGTGGAGACCTTTTCCTGATAGAAATAAGTAGATGTCCTTCCGTGCGGTATTTTCTAGGGGTTTTCATGTCCAAAAGTATGTTCGAGGTCTACTTGAATGAGGTCACGGACGAAAACCTCCGAGCAAAGTTGAAAGCCGAGTTCGAACGAACCACCAAAAAATTTGGGCTCGTATTCGAACGCCATTCGCCGGAGGGCATCCGGATGCCTCAGTTGAAAGTGCGGCGTGGCCATACTGCTGTGCGCGAAACCGATGGAGCGTTCTTCAAAGTCCACGCTATCTCTGGGAAATCTGTGATGTTGAAGGACGAGCATGGCAACATAATCGAAGAGAAGCTAGATAACGTCACTGCAGCAAAGCAATTTGGCGAGGTAGTCTTCCCAGGTTTGAAAACCGTAGGATCCATTCGCTCCGGGGCCGATGCTGACCCCACTCACGCGGTAATCAATGGTGAGAACTTTCATGCACTGGAAATGCTGGGCTACACCAACCCCGAGTCAGTAGATCTGATCTACATTGATCCGCCGTACAACACTGGCAACAAAACCTGGCAGTATAACGACCACTATGTATCTGAACAGGATAATTTCCGCCATTCGAAATGGCTGAGCTTCTTGGAACGTCGGCTGGTACTAGCTAAAAAGATTCTCAAACCTACCGGGGTCATCATCGTGGCAATCGGCGATGAAGAGCATCATCGGCTACGTATGTTAATGGACCAGATTTTTGGAGATCAAAACTTCATCTCAGATGTCGTGTGGCAGGGAGGCCGTAAGAACGACTCGCGCTACATCTCTAACGGCGCGGACTATATGCTTGTTTACGCTAAGAGCGAGTCAGCCTTGAATGAACTAGGGGTTCGTTGGCGTGAGAAAAAAGCCGGCGTTGACGAAGCTTTGACACAAAGTAAAGCTATTTGGAACCGCAACAATGGTGACGCAGAATCTGCGAATGTTGAATGGAAGGCATGGCTAAAAGGTCAGAAGAATATTGGGGCCTCTACTGATGCAGTCAACCGTTATGATCGTCTCGATTCGCAAACTGGGCGACCAATACACACTTACGGTGATCTGACTTGGCCAGGCGGCGGGGGCGGAGAATACGAAGTGTTGCACCCGACCACAAAAAAACCGGTAAAAATGCCAGTACGTGGATGGCTCTATAAAGATCCCGCTCGTATGCAGGAGGAAATTAAGAAGGGTCGCGTTTTCTTTGGCTCTGACGAGACGATGATTCCTCGTGGCATTAGGTTTTTGGATGAACTTGACAGCCAAGTAGTTATGTCTGTCTTCTCATGCGATAGGAAAGCGACCAATGGCTATTTACGTGAAATTTTTGGTGACAAACGCTTCCCCAACCCTAAAGATGTAAACGTCCTCATGCGGTGGATCCGACTTATTGCCCCCAAAGATTCCGTAATCCTCGATTTCTTCGGTGGTTCTGGAACCACTGCCGAGGCCGTGGTTCGGCTCAACGCCGAGGACCAAGGCACCCGCCAATGCATCTTGGTCACCAACAACGAGCTCTCGGCTAGGGACGATGCAGCTCTTCGCAAAAACGGAAATCCGCCCGGTTCTGCGGAATACGAAGCCAAAGGTGTATTCCACCACGTAACCAAACCGCGAATCGAAATCATCGTGACAGGGCTTCGCCCAGACGGATCAACTTACTCTGACGGCCTGCCAGCCAACGTCGAGTTCCTAGAACTTGCCTACCTCGATGAAGGACCCGTTCATGCAGGCCTAGAGTATGAACGACTCGCACCCCTGTTCTGGCTCAAATCAGGAGCCATCGGACCTATCGTGCACCCCATCAATAACCGAGACGCTTACGCCTGGAACGAGAACTCATCCATGGCCGTCCTGTTCGATGCCGGGAAAGCATCAGAACTCGCCGAAATACTCTCGACCGAACAAAACAGCGTCACGCATGTCTTCATCATCACTGACTCCCCCGAGCAAGGTGACCTCGCCGGAGAAGCATTCAGTGAAGACATCACCGTGGAACCGATCTACGGTTCCTACCTTGACGCCTTCCAGATCAACCGGAGCGACTCGTGAAATTCACCCTGGCAGACTACCAAACAGAAGTAGCTGACGAAACCCTCACCGAGCTCGGTTTCGCTACCCAACGGCACCAAGCCAATCCAGGACGCAAAACCGCAATCGGTATCAGCGCCCCCACCGGGGCCGGTAAAACCGTGATCGCTTCGGCAGTGCTCGAAGGTCTCTTCTTCGGTACCCAGACAACCGAACCACGCCCAGAAACGACCGTCTTGTGGCTGACCGATGATGCCGAACTCAACGAGCAGTCACGGAAGAAGATCCTAGCGTCTTCAGACCGGATCAACATGAACATGCTGCGCACTGTTGAATCCGACTTTGACCAGGCCGAATTCACCCCAGGATTGGTCTACTTCCTGAACGTTCAGAAACTTGGGACCGGCGCAAAAAGGCATATTCAAACCGGGGACGCTCGTCGCTACTCACTATGGGAAACCATCGGCAATACCATCAAACAGCGTGGCAACAGCTTTATTGTTTTGGTCGATGAAGCTCATCGAGGAGCGACCGAAAAGACCAGACCAACCATTCTGCGTCGCATCCTCGATGGAGCCACTATCGAAGTGCCAAGCGGAAGCAATTTGTCCCGCACCATCATCAATCCTCCGGTGCCCATCGTTATAGGACTCTCAGCTACCCCGAAGAAGTTCGAAGACGCTATGCGGGGTGCCGCTGGGAGATCTTTGGTGCAGGTCACAGCTGATGTGCAGAAAGTGCGCGCGTCAGGACTCATTAAAGAACGTATTAATGTCAGCTATGCAGTCGATGACCAGCCCAGCGATGACACCCTGATTCGCCAAGCTGTCGCTGATCTGGACCGGTCTGACCGACAATGGCAACAATGGGCACGCACTACTGGTTCTTCAGCTGATCCGGTGCCTCTATTAGCAATCCAAGTTCCTGACCTGATCAATGATGCGAAAATCGGGGAAATTGTCCAAACCCTGACCGATGCTTCCGAATCATTTAATGATGCAGACTCTGTCGCGCACTCCTTTGGTGAACATGCTCCGATCCATACCACCACCAAGCTCAGCGGTGTGGATATGCCACGAGTAATCCAGTACATTGCCCCGACATCAATCTCCCAATCAGGGAATTTGCGGGCGGTCATCTTCAAACAATCCCTCACCACAGGATGGGATTGCCCACGTGCGGAAGTCATGGTTTCTTTGCGCACGGCTCAGGAACATACGCAGATCGCGCAGCTCATCGGGCGGATGGTCCGCAACCCCCTGGCAAAGAAAATTGAAGAGCCCGAATTCGATGATCTGAACGCTGTCGATCTGTATCTTCCCCATTTCAATAAGACTGAAGTGGCGATGGTGGTGAAATCCTTCATGGATTCGGCCGACATCGATATCCCGATCCAGATCAATCCTCAGCGGATGGAGCGGAATCCGGAGATCCCACAAACAGTCTGGGAGGCTCTCAACGGACTGACCCGTGAGCAAAAACCAGTCCGCCGGTTCAGCTCGAACGTTAACCGTCTAGTTCGTCTGGGGACCCTGCTCGATAACGCTGATTTCGAGCACCCAGGTGGTTTGAGCTACACCGAAGAATCCCGCAATGCTGTCGTAGAAACTCTGGATTCGGTCTACCGCCAAAACAAAGTCGCTATAGATAGAACTGCAGCCTCGTTGCTCGAGGTGTCCTTTGAAATGGCAACTTTCGACCAACACAGCGGAGCTGAAACCGGCACGGTAGCGCGGACCGCTGCCACCAGCCAAAAGAATCTGCGACAACTCATGGACGAAGCCAAGCGCCGACTTCCCGATGCAGCAGCAGCCTGGTACAGCACCTCACTGGTAATCGCCGGCGATCTTGAATGGGACGAAATAATTGTCCGCACCGTGGCTCTCGCCCGCTCTACCGAAGCGAAAGAGGCCTTGGAAATTGGGTGCAGCGCACGTGTGGAATCTTGGCGAAGAAACACCGCCGGGGCGGTAGCTCGTTTAAATCCCACTCAGCGCCAAGATTTTGAGAGCATTTTCGCACCTATCGGGTCCGCGGTGGCCACCCATCTAAAAATGCCCCCAACTATCTCACAGAAAACCCAGGTTCTCAATAAGGAAACCGGGGAAATTGAGTCATTGCCTCTTTATCCTGGCCATCTTTATACGTTGCCAGAAACCAATCTGTTCCCTGACAAGTTCACCGGCTGGGAACAAAGCGTAATCACTGCCGAGCAGGCCTCAGACACACTTCTCGGGTGGTACAGGAATCCTACTGGAGGCGGCCATTCGCTCTCTGTGCACTACCTGGACTCAGACGCATCCAAAGCTCTCTACCCTGACTTCATCTTTTTCCACGACGATGGGGAAGGCGGTGTAGCTGTGGACCTCGTTGACCCACACAATCACTCCTTGGCAGACGCCGCTCCCAAATGGTCTGCTCTCGCACGATATGTGCGGGAACATGATGCAGACTTCCGTCGAGCTTCAATTGTCATCAAAGATTCGGCAGATGAACTATTAGCAATTCAGCTTTCCGGACAGAGTGATGACAGGCTGGAACTACGTCTCGCTGAATCAACGTCCAAAGAGAGCATGGAACAACTATTCCGCGAAGTCGGAGGAATCTACTAAACCCTATGAAGGCTTATCCTGCTTTGAATGGTTCGAAAACGTTCGCCGTCTGGTTTCGAGCGATACACTAACCTGAAGTTACGATAAGGAAAACGCTGGGATCCGCGGAATCACGCTGATCCCAGCGTTTTCTCCTTTCTCGTGTCTGGCTACGCCGCCGTGCTTTTCAACCGCTCCAGGTGCTGGCCGATCAATTCCAGGACCCGGTGCTGGGTGGTGGTGGGCAGGGCCAACAGCTCGAAGGTCTCTTCAACCCCGGCGACGCTAACAGTGTTGCGGGTGCGGGTCGCCAGGTGCGTGAGCAACTCCTGGAAGCCGTAGGCCGACTCCCCGTTGGCCTGGGTGCGGGTGCTGGCCTTCCGGGCCGCTCCCGGTGAGCGTTCGGCCTTCGCCACCGGATCCCCACCGGTGGGCTTGGCTTCATCGGTGTAGGTCAGTTCGGCCAGGGCGGTACGCAGGTGCCAGGTCAGGTGCGCGGCGAGCATGCAGAGGAACACGTGCGCCCTGGTGCGGTCTTCGGTGTAGTGGCGGATCGGACGGATGCCCAGGTCCCTGGTTTTCAGGGTTTTGAAGATTTTCTCCACGTTCGCCAACGGCTTGTAGGTGCGCACCGCCATATCGGCGTCCATGGTGTCCTTGTCCAGGTTGGTGCGGATGTGAGTTGTCATGACCCTTTTATGGTTCATGTCAAGCCATAATCTTCTCCAACTGCCGGTAAATAGACCGTGCGAGATACCGCTTCAGACAACGCTTGATTTCCCGATAAGTGCGTCCTTCAGTTGTTCTTCGTTCAACGTAGGCCTTCGTTGCTTCGTCGAATCTCATCCGGGTTTTGATGATGATGTCCAACGCCATATTCAGTTGTCGGTCACCACCGCGATTTAGTCGGTGTCTTTTGGTATTTCCAGACGATGCTTCCAATGATGAGACGCCTGCAAGCGCGGCAAACGCAGATTCAGAACGGACCCTACCTGGGTGTGAATAGGCCGCCAAAATTATTGCTACGGTGATTGGACCCATTCCAACCTGACTTTGAAAAGTCTGGCGCCAGCTGCTCGTCCAAGACTGAAAGCTCTTTCCTAATCTCCTTCATTGGGTGCTGAGATCGCTGGATCGCCCGGGCCAGTTCCACCGCTTCACCACGGGCTATCCGCTGTTCGACGGTGTCACTTTCTCGAATTCGCCAGTTGCCGATTTCGAGTACTTGTTTATCCGACAATGCCTTACGTGCGTCGATTCCCAAATCAATCTGACGCACCAGCGCGTTCAGTGCGTTGCGGTTGGCAGTGCTTTGCTGTTCTACGCGCCGGCGAGCTGCGAGCAGCACGCTGATAGCTACGCGAGCACCGTCGTTTCGGGGGTGCAGCAGCTGGTCGATGTCTTGGCCGAGAACGCTCATGGCTGCCGCAATAGCATCGATTTGGTCAGTTTTGCCGATGCCGTTTCGGGCCTTCTTGCGCGGCGGCTTCGCCTCCGTCACGCTGATATTCTCATCGGTCAATAGGCGACGGATGTTTGAGCCGTAGGAATTGGTTCCCTCGACAGCTGCCAAGATGTTTCCATGGGAATTGCGGTGGATCCAGGCAATCGCCCGGTTCATGCCGTTGTCTGTGACGGGAAAAGCTTCGCAGCCAGTTCTGGCTCCGGTAACCGTGTTGACGATCGCATAAGTGTGGGTACGCGCGTGCGTATCAATGCCGATGACGAAGTCATATGCTTCTGCGACGATGGCCATAATCTTGAACCTTCTTTCGGGGCAATGTCGATTAGGATGACATCGGTCTGGAAATGGGTTCTTGTCAGGCAAATCTCTAACGAGACACGCGTCGTGCGGGTGCGGTCAACCTTTTATCAAGCCAAGGCAAGTGACTGGACTGATGTCTCCGGCGAGAATGGACTGGTCTTGTTCAAGTCACTTCAAGCCCGAGGACCCCTGTCTGTCAGGGTTGAGTGAGACCACCGATTCATAGCAAACCACCCTCCCCAGACAGGGCGAGAACAGGACTAACCTCCACCATGAGCATCACCTCCATCCATGCAAGCAGCGGAACCATGCCGGAGAATGGGACCATGGATTCCACCCAGCCCCGCCCGGACCAACCGCAGCGCCGCACCATCACCCCGGCCCAGAAGCTCGCCTACCTGCACGGTTACGAACAAGCCATCCAAACCAGCGAGGGACGTGGATACCTGCGCGCCAACGCCCTGTACTCCTCGCAGATCGTGGAGTGGCGCAGGCTGCGCGACGCGGGAATCCTCGACGGGAACACCACCGCCAGCACCGGCAGCGCCGGTGCCACGAAGGGCAAGCTGAGCAAGGAACAAGCCGAAATCGCCCGACTGAAAAAGCAGCTAGCCACCAGCGAGCAGAAGCTGGCCACCACGCAGACCGCCCTGGAAATCATGGGAAAAGCGCACGCGCTCTTGGAACAAATCTGAAAAGAGCGCGGATTCCAAGTAGACGTCCGCGGCCTGCTCACCGACACCTACCAGCAGCTGCTCGGCGTCGGGGTGCCCACCCGGCTGGCCAGCGCCCTGTCCGGGGTCAGCCGGGCCACGATGCACCGTCGCCAGCAAGCTGCCCGGGCTCCGCGGCCGGTTGCTGCAGCACCGCGTCCGGCGCCGGCGAACAAGCTCACCGCGCAGGAGGAAGCCCTGATCTTGGAGACGCTGAACAGCGAGCGGTTCATCGATCAGGCACCCGAGCAGATCTACGCCACCTTGCTGTCTGAGGGGACGTATGTGTGTTCGGTATCCACCATGTATCGGCTGCTGCGCCGTGAGAAGCAAGTGGCCGAACGCTGCCGGCAGGCCCGGCATCCAGCCCGAAAGGTCCCGGAGCTGGTGGCGTACCAGCCTGGAGAGGTGTTCACGTGGGACATCACGAAATTAGCCGGCCCGGCCAAGGGCACCTACTTTGATGCGTACGTGATGATCGATATCTATTCGCGCTACATCGTCGGTTGCCAGGTCCATGCCCGTGAATCAGGAGAACTGGCGCGTGAGTTCATCGCGCAGGTATTCGCCACCGACCAGATCCCCAAGGTGGTGCACGCCGACCGGGGGACGTCGATGACCTCGAAGCCGGTCGCCGCATTGCTGGCAGATTTGGATGTGCTCAAATCGCATTCGCGGCCGAAGGTCAGCAATGATGATCCCTACTCAGAGGCCTGGTTCAAAACGTTGAAGTACCTTCCGGTGTTCCCCGAGCGTTTCGGTTCGCTGGCTGATGCCAGGGATTTCATGGACCGGTTCGTGAAGGCGTACAACGGTCATCACCGCCATTCGGGGATCGGGTTCCATACGCCTGCGGACGTGCATTTCGGGATGACCGGGCATGTTGAGGACCAGCGGCTGGTGGCGTTGCAGCAAGCGTGGGATGCGCATCCCGAACGGTTCGGTCAGCGTCGCATGCCGAAGAAATTACAGATGCCTGAGGCCGCGTGGATCAACGAACCGGTGACGCAGGAGGAAGGTGAAGAGATGCTCGCTGCTTAGCACCCTTTGGTCTCACTTGACTTGAAAATTTCCGGAATACCAAGCAGGCAACAACCTCTACGCGAACAACCGGCTGGACCGTGGCCACCTCGCCCGTCGCGCAGACCTCACCTGGGGACCAGACACCGAAGCGCACCAAGCGAACAAGGATTCTTTCCACTTCACCAACATCACCCCGCAGATGGAGGATTTCAACCAATCCCGACAAGCCGGCATCTGGGGCCTGCTGGAAAATGCCCTCTACGAGGACGTGGAGATCGATGACCTTCGCAGCAGCGTCTTCGCCGGCCCCGTCCTACGAGACGAAGACCAGCACTACCGGGGGTACCAGCTCCCTATCGAATACTGGAAGATCATCCTCTTCGAACAGGCAGGGCAGCTCACCGCCCGAGTGTTCCTCCTCACCCAGGACCTGGGCCGGCTACGAGTGCTGATGGCGTTGGATGAGTTCCGGGTCTACCGAGTAACTGTCACCGAAGTGGAAGAACGCACCGGTCTGCTGTTCCCGAGCACAGTGCATGAGGCTGATGAGCTGCTGCTGGCCCAATCCAGCTCGCGGAGCCCGCTCGAGGTGACTAGGAGCTTACACAAACTTCCTGACAGTTCATTTTGCTTTCAGCCCCGCTGTTTCCATCGGGAACGATTCACTTCACAATAGTTGCCATGGACTATGACAACCCGCTGATCCTCGACGACGTTGCTGCATGGCGTGCTTGGCTTGATGAAAACGAAGAAACCAGCGACGGGGTCTGGCTGCTCGTAGCCAAAAAGGGCACCACCGAACCAACATCCCTGATGGTTGCCGACGCGCTGCAGGAAGCATTGTGCAGCGGATGGATCGACGGGCAGCGCCGCAGCCGCGACGAAGTAACATTCCTGCAGCGCTACACTCCCCGCCGCAAGGCGTCAGTCTGGTCGGAGAAAAACACGCAATTCGTGGCAGCGCTGATCGAGCAGGGCAGGATGCGCCCACGCGGACAGCTAGAGATCGACAAGGCGAAGGCGGACGGCAGGTGGAACCGCGCCTACCAAGGGCAAGCGACGGCTCAGGTTCCCGAAGACCTGCAACGCGCCTTGGATGCGCAGCCCTCTGCCAAAGCCGCCTTCGAAGCGCTGAAATCCCAGCCGCGCTATCACATCCTGCATCAGCTGATGATTGCCAAGACCGAGAAGACCAGAGCTGCGCGCATCGCACGTTTTATTGCGCAATTGGGCGAAAAGTCCGAGTGACGCGCGCTGAATAACGATGTCCAAGTATTTCCGCATGGTCTATTGGCGGCTTGACTCGGCTTCATGAAGAATCCTTTAAGTGTTCTCCACACCCGTTTCATTTGCGTAGACCATGAGGAAATCTGTGAGGGAAAACAAAGGACCGTTCTAGTCATCGGGCTCTTGCTGATCCCAGAATTTCGCCTCATTGAAATCGCAGCCGAGGTACCGCATCATGCATCAACTGATGATTGCCAGAACCGAGGAAACCAGAAGCAACAGGTTGGAGCGATTCGCCTCTGGAATGAATCGCGAAACCCCTTGATCAGACAAGGGTTTTACTCCGCCGTCAGCTGAACGATTGACTTAGGTGACCTTTTCTACGAGCTGTCGAATATAGCGAGTAGACTCTGAGTTATTCAGGGGGTTGCCCCCACCGACCCGAGATGAGTTACCTCGGATCGCCATGATTTTCGAAGGGAGTTCAGAATGCAGCTTGATGGCAAGGTCATCATTGTTACGGGTGGCGCGTCCGGCATCGGCGGGGCCATCAGCCGCGTCCTGCTCCGCCGCGGGGCCAAGGTCGTCGCAGTGGACCTCAACGCCGAAGCAGGAGCCAAGCTCAAGGAAGAAGCCGGCGACTCGCTGGCCTTCATCGCCGGCGACGTCAGCAAGCAGGAAACCGCAGATGCAGCCGTTGCCGCAGCCGTGGAGAACTTCGGCGGACTGAACGGTCTGGTCAACAACGCCCACGCTTCCCGCCAGGCCCCATTCACCGACCTAGACCAGGCTGCCTGGGATCTCTCGTTCAACACCGGATTCCTGGCCACCCGCCAGTTCATGCTCGCCGCCTACCCGCATCTGAAGGACAACGGCGGTTCAATTGTGAACTTCGGCTCCGGCTCGGCCATGGTGGGCCAGCCGACCCAGGCCGCTTATGCCTCGGCCAAGGAAGCCATCCGCGGCCTGTCCCGCGTGACCGCCAACGAATGGGCGGCCAACAACATCCGCGTCAACGTGGTGTCGCCAATGGCGCTGACCGACGGCGTCAAGGCCTGGAGCCAGGCCTTCCCAGACCTGTACGAACAGTCTCTGACCAAGGTTCCGCTGGGCCGCTTCGGCGATCCCGAGACCGACGTCGCACCTGTTGTCGCATTCCTGCTTTCGGATGACGCCAAGTACGTCACCGGCCAGACTCTCATGGCAGATGGTGGTGCCAATAAGCTCTACTAACCTCTAGACCTCTTTCCTACATTTCAGGCTCCGGGATATTGCCCCGGGGCCTGAACTGTTTAAGGGCCTAGCGTCTGACGGACTCGGCAATCATCGCTCCCGCATGAAGCACGGCCCCGGATACCACCAGCAATCCGCCGCCCACCGGTTCACCCAGCACGAATATGCCCAAGCCGATCAATACCAGTGTCCAGCCGACAACCATCGTCGCTGTGGAACCTGCCGTGGCCTTTTTGCCAGTACGCTCTGAAGTTTGGGTCATGGCCAGATTCTATCGGCTGGATCATTTCTGCACCGATGAATAGCGACAAATAATTCATTGCGCCGCCAATTCGGCCCGTTACCTTGTTGATAGCTCCCTCACCCGAGGATGATGGGAGCTGTCGGCCGGCCAATCCCGGCATGGTGTCTTGCCCCTGCATATCCAATAGTCCGGGGTGTTGCCACCGGGATTGGATGGCAGCGAGGTGCTTGCTAATCAGGGGCACGGCGCCAGGAACACTGGACGCCAGTCGTAACGTGGGTGTAAGGCTTTGCTACCGACGGTTGGTCGACCTTGAACAATTAATCGGTTCAAAGGAGCACCGGTCATGAACACCACGGAAATCGATATTTTCCTCGGGCTCGACGTCGGAAAAACCGACCACTGGGGCTGCGCCGTGACGGTGGAGGGCACCACCATCTGGAATAAAACCCTGCCCAACGACGAAGCAAAGCTCACCAAGGTCTACCAGGATCTCAGCGCCCACGGCACCGTCCTGGTGGTCGTGGACCAGCCAGCCACCATCGGTGCCCTGGCCGTAGCGGTGGCCCAGCACCTGAGTATCACCGTGGCCTATCTGCCCGGGCTGACCATGCGACGGATCGCGGACATGTATCCGGGCACGGCCAAAACCGACGAAAAGGACGCGTTCATCATCGCCGACGCGGCCCGCACCATGCCGCATACGCTGCGCAGCCTGCAGGTCTCGGACGAGGAAGAAGCAGCCCTGGGCATGCTCACCGGCTTCGACCTGGATCTCTCCCGCCAGATCACCCAGACCAGCAACCGGATCCGCGGGCTGTTCACCCAGATCCATCCCTGCCTGGAGCGGGTGGTGGGTCCGTGGCTGGAGCATGATGCGGTGCTCGAAGTCCTCGCCGCCTGGCCCACCCCAGCCCAGTTGCGGCATGCCGGCAAAGCACGGATCGACGCGAAACTGACAAAGCACGGAGCCCGCCGGCACACCGCCTGGGCCGGCGCCATCCTGGACGCCGTGGATGAGCAGACAGTGGTCGTGGTTGGCACCGCGGCCGCCGGGCTGGTCGTTCCCCACCTGGCCCGGCAGCTGATCGCCCTGCATGCCCAGCGGGCGGACGTGGCCACGCATCTTGAAGCCATGGTGGAGGCCCACCCTCTTTGCCCGGTCCTGACGTCCATGCCCGGGGGTTGCGGTCAGGACCACTGCGATCTGCATTGCTTCAGCCCTCCGGCAAGACCTTTGATAGTGCCGCCGCCTTGGCTTCCTATGCTGGGTTGGCGCCCGTCACCCGCCAGTCGGGCACCTCGATCAAGTCCGAACGCGTCAGCCATTCAGGCAACAAGAGATTGAAGCGAGCGTTGTTCCTTTCGGCCTTCGCGTCCATCCGTTTCGACCCTGCCAGCCGCGCCTATTATGACCGGAAACGGGCCCAGGGAAAACGCCATAACCAGGCGCTCATCGCGTTGGCCCATCGCAGGCTGACAGTGTTGTTCGCGATGATCCGGGACGGGTCACTTCACGATGCTCCGGTGGTGGATGCTGCTTGACAAAATACATAGGGGCACCCCCCGGTTTGTCCCGCCGCAAGGCAACGGGACACAATAGCCAGATACCGACCGAAGATTGGAAGCACCGTGACCCTGCGTGTTCTCGTCCCCTGGCAGCGACTCGTCGACGCGTTGCAGATTCCCGGGATTGAACCGATCCTCTGGCATATCAACGACGATCCCGAGGATGCACCGGAAGCCGAGGTGCTGGTCACCGAGCGCCCATCGAACACCGAGCGCCGGACCCGCGTCGCACGGATCAAGGGCCTGCAGCACGTGCACCTCTTGTCCATAGGCTACGAGTGGGTGCTGGAGCATCTGCCGCAGCAAGCCACACTGACCAACTCCCGCGGCGCGGTGGAAGACGCCACAGCGGAGCACTGCCTTGCCTTGATCCTAGCCAGCCTGCGTGAGCTGCCCAAGGCCCTGGAACAACAGCGTGAACAGCGCTGGGAACGCATCTGGACGTCCTCACTGCACGGTTCGACAGTCCTGCTGCTGGGAGCTGGAGGAGTCGGCAGTGCCGTTGCCGAGCGTCTTGCCGCGTTCAAACCTGCACAGGTCATCACAGTGGCGTCGAAGGCCAGAACCCTGGACGATGGCACGGTCGTCCACGGCATCAGCGAAATCGAACAGCTGCTTCCCCTGGCAGACATCGTCATCGTGACTTTGCCCCATACCGTCCGAACCGAAAAACTAGTCAATGCAAACTTCCTTGCACGTCTGGGCGACGGCGCGCTGCTGGTCAATATAGGCCGCGGCCCCATCGTCGACACCGAGGCGCTGCTGCAGGAGCTGGACAAGGGGCGTCTCCGGGCGGCGTTGGATGTCACAGATCCGGAACCCCTGCCATCCGGTCACCCGCTGTGGACCGCACCGAATTGCGTGGTCACCCCTCATATGGCCGGCGACACCGGAGAATTCCTCAAGCTGGTCAGCGAGCTGGCCATCGCACAGGTCCGCGGGATCTTCGTCGGCAAGAAGCCCTTCAACATCGTGACCGACAGGAACTAGCGGGGGCGCGCCATGCTCAACCCGGCGGTGACCAATTTCTTGACCAGATCCACGGTAATCGGCGCAAGGGTAACGCCCAACGGGCCGTGACCGGCAGCAACAACCAGGTTGTCGAACCCGCGGCGTTCAATGATCGGCACGCCGCTTGCGGTCATCGGGCGCGCGCCCAGCCACCGTGTCAGCTCTTCCAAATCTGCGAGCGCCGGAACGACTGCCGCCGCGTGCTTGCGTAGCTTGTCAATATCGCGGTCAGCGGGAGCCGACCCCGAAGCCGCGCCAAACCTCATGCCTCCGGTAATACGAACGCGGCCAGGCATGGGGCTGATCACCACGTGATCCTCAATTCCCATCAGCGCGCGATGCAGCTGGTTTTCCGGATCCGCCAATGTGACCGACCAGCCATAGCCCGGTTCGACCGGCACCTTGATATCCAGCAGCCTGCCCGCGGCACGGCTGTCGGCACCGGTGGCCAGCACTACCTGCTTGGCGCGGATATCACCTACGTCGGTCACGAGATCCGTGATTCGTTCGCCGTGCTTCCCGTATCCCGTCACTTGCGCACGAATGAGCCTGGCTCCGTGGTCCATAGCATCTTGCAGCCAGCGGCGAGATGCGGCCTCCGGGTCAAGGAACGCTTCATCGGGGAACCAGATCCCTCCAGAGACTTCGTTGCCCAAGCCAGGCTGGAGCTCGTCTGCCTGGGCACGGCCAACAACTTCGCATTTCGCTCCGGCTCTTTGCATTCGCTCGGAATCTCCGTGCAGTGCATCGCGGTTCCCCTGGGCGGTCGACAACCACAACCAGCCTTGAACCGTGAGCCCCAGATCGAGACCGCTGTCCTGGAGTTCGTGATAACGCTGAAGGCTTCGGGTCGCCATCGAAAGCAATTTTGCGGTATCCCGCTTAACGCGCCCAGGACGGGAAGCGGAGGCGAAACTTGCAAGGAACTTTAACGTCTCGATGCCGAGCGGACGAGAGAAAGTCACCGGTGCGTGGTCGCCGCCGAGGGATTTCAGGCCTTCCCAGAGGTTTCCGGGGGTCGACATCGGCGTGGAGTAGCTCGGGACCACCAGTCCGGCATTTCCCAGTGAGGAACCCAGCCCGGGATGCGGATCGATGACTACGACATCAAGCCCTTCCCTGCTGAGCGCACTCGCCAAGCCGGATCCTATAATTCCGCCACCGACAATTGCGACGTCCGCCCGATCAAGGCTCATGAAGGTGCTCCTCAAGTTGCTACGCTCCATGCGTGAGATGGCATGCCTCGGCATCCGGATACCCACTCCATGAATTTTGTATTGTGTTATACCTTACACATTATTGATCCGATATTTAAGTTTTTCAGCGGTTCACGCATCGCAGGGTATGCGGATGATTCCCGCGTCAAACGAACGTGATAAACAAGTAGTATGACTACAAGCAACCACACGCCCCTCCGAGCCGTCAGCCTTAGAGAGCAGGCGCGGAATGCGATTCGCACCTCTATCGTGATGGGCGAGATTGCACCCGGGAAGGTGGAAAGCGTCGTTAAGGTCGCAGCGGAACTGGGAGTCTCCATCACCCCTGTCCGAGAAGCAGTCATGGATCTGGCCAACTTGGGTATCGTCGAAGTCATTCGAAACAAGGGTTTCCGCGTACCCCAGCTAACCGATCAAGATCTAGATGAAATCTTCAAGATTCGCACCATGCTCGAAGTTCCGGCGATGCGCGAAGTTGCGGAAAAATTCGGGGATCGCGAGCCCGAACCGTTCCGCCTCCTCGCCGAGGACATCATTTCTGCCGCCAAATCGGGTGACGTCCGCGCCTTCCTGGAAAGCGACCGCCTGTTCCACAAGGCCCTGCTTGAAACGCTCGGAAACCGACGCTTAGTGAACACCGTCGAGCAGCTGCGTGACCAGGCGCGAATGCAAGGGCTGCAGAAGCTTGCAGACCACGGCGATCTAACCGAGTCCGCGGTCGAGCACTTGGAAATCCTCGAAGCCATCACCGCCCACGACGGCGAATGCGCCGCTGCACTTATGACCAAGCATTTGGCGCACAGTCGCGGCATCTGGGCTGACCGCCCGGAACCTTCGGGTAGCTAACTGCATCACTCGGGCCGGAACGCTTGCCGTTCCGGCCTTTTTCTAACCCTCTTGGCATATATCAAGTGTTGTGTAATATATAACACAACACTTGATGTGGATCACAGCCTGCCCCGCGCATTTTGGCAGAGCTGATCACAAGATCAGTCTCGAAGGAAACACACATATGAACACCAAGATTTCTCCGCTGCAGACATTAACTATCGGACTAATGCTCCTCGCCATGTTCCTCGGCGCAGGCAACATCATTTTCGCGCCCCTTGTCGGGCAGCAAGCTGGGCGGTCATCAGTCGTCCCCATGGCTGGATTCCTGCTGACAGGTGTTGGACTCGTACTGCTGGCCATCATCGTCCTCGCCCGGGCTGGCGGGCGTGTGGAACCGCTGTCCGATCGCGTGCATCCATGGTTCTCCCGCGGGTTCTGCGCCTTGATGTTCCTTGCACTGGGCCCGCTGTATGTCATTCCACGCACCGGCTCGGTGGTCTATGAAATCGCCATCAAGCCGCACCTGGATATTTCCCCTGATGCAAGCCGTATTATCCTGCTGGCCTTCTCCACCGCATTCACCGCGCTGACAATCTACCTGTCGCTGGACACCGGCAAGCTCGTGAATCGGCTGGGAAAGCTCATCACCCCTGTTTTTTCGGTTCTACTGCTGCTCATTATCGGTAAGTCATTCTTCACCCCGATGGGAACCCCGCAGGATCCCGTGGAGCCATACCTGTCCGGAGCCTTCCTCAAGGGATTTACCGAAGGCTACTTCACCATGGACGCCTTGGCTGCACTGGTGTTCGGCGGCGTGTTCATCCAGTCGATCCGGGCCGTGGGAGTCACCAAGCCGAGTGAAATCACCAAGGTGTTCATCAAGGCTGGCATCATCACCGTCATCGGCCTGTCGTTGCTGCACATCTCCATGGCATGGATCGGCGCCTCCAGCGTGGAAGCCATTGGGTACCTGGACAACGGCGGAGCAGTGCTTGCCGAGTCCTCGCGCTACCTGCTGGGCACCGCCGGCGTTGTTGCCATGGGCGTGATCGTCTTCCTGACCGGCGTCACTACCAATATCGCCTGCCTGTCTTCGGTCTCCGAATACTTCGGAAATACGATGCCATCGATTTCCTACCGCGTGTGGGTATACATCTTCGGCGCGGCAGGACTGCTTTTCACCAACTTCGGACTGGAAATCGTCCTGGAAACCGCGATTCCGCTGCTCATGTTCCTCTACCCGCTAGCCATCACGCTCATCCTGCTGGTCTTGTGCAACCGGCTTTTCTCGGGATACCAGTCCGTCTACGTCGGAGCAATGATCGGAGCCGGAATCATCGCGGTCTTCGACGCCGTGAAATCCACCGGATTCTTCGTCGAGCAGATCGACAGCGCCCTGGGATTCATTCCGATGTTCCTCCAGGGCGGAGGCTGGATCATCCCAGCCCTGATCGGAGCTGGCGTGGGGTATGTCGTTGCGCGCTTGCGCAAGGAACAACCGCGCAGCTACGAACCCCGGCCCGAAGCAGCGACCCCCGCGCCGCAAACAGCCAGCCCGGCTGGCCACCCCGCCGCAAACTAGCAAGACCGCAACCCCTGAAGAACGAAGTGAGAACCAATGCAAACCACTGCAAGTACCGCACCGATCTGGTACTCCACGGAGCAGGTCCGCGAAGCAGTCAGTCCGGATGATGCCCGGCGCCTGATCGAGAATGCCCTGGCAGGCGGATTCGATCCGGCTTCGGATCCCGACCGAACCAGCAAGCCGGCCGGTTCTGGAGAGCTGCTGTTGATGCCGGCCACCATCGGCGACTGGTCAGGGATCAAGGTCGTTTCCGTGGCGCCTGAGAACCCGGAGCACGGCCTGCCCCGCATCCAGGCAACCTACCTGCTCATGGATTCCAAGACGCTGTCCACCCAGGCGCTGCTGGAAGGCGCCATGCTCACCGAGCTTCGCACGCCCGCCATGTCCGCTGTGGCAGCCGATCATCTGGCCCCAGCCGGGCCGTGCACACTCATGGTCTTCGGCACTGGCCCACAGGCCTGGGGCCATATCGAAGCGATGTCTCGTATCCGTCCTATCAGCCAGGTGCTGGTCTCGGCCCGCAACGAGCAGCGAATCGAGGACCTGGTCCAGCGGACCAAGCAGTTCGGATTGCAGGCGCGGGCGGCGGCGCCCGCTGAGGTGGCCCAAGCCCAGATCGTCGTCTGCGCCACGAGCGCCAGGGAACCGCTTTTCGACGGCGCCCTGGTCCAGCCGGGTGCCTGCGTGGTGGCGATGGGATCCCACGAGCCAGGAGCACGGGAGCTGGATGCCGATCTCATGGGCCGCTCCGTTGTCATTGTCGAAGACCCGGCGACCGCCCTGCGCGAAGCGGGCGACGTCATCCAGGCCATCGCCGACGGCACGTTGGGCCGCGACGGCTTCTCAACGGTCAGCCAACTTGTCAGGGGCGAGGTCGCGCGCAGCACCCAGCGGCCGAACGTCTTCAAGGGCACAGGCATGGCTTGGCAGGATCTCGTGGTCGCAGTAGGCGTCCATGAACATTTTGCCAGCCGAGCGTAAGCTCGTCCTTTTGGGGGGGCCGTCCCTTCGGGGACGGCCCCGCAGCCGTGTGCAGACACGCAACCAACAGCAAAACATTCTTCCCTGCCCGGTGTCATCTAGGCTGGATCCTACGATGGATATCAGGGAAAAAACACACCAGAGTGGCGGCCGCGACCGAGCCATCGCCGAGCCGCGCGTAGCCAACGAAGACGAATTCCGCGTCGACATCGAGCGGATCCGCTTCTCCCCCTATTTTTCGCGTCTGTCTTCGGTCACCCAGGTGATCCCGCAGGCGGGCTCCGGCACGCTGGTGCACAACCGGCTGACCCACTCGCTCAAGGTGTCCGCGGTGGCCCGCTCCATCGCCATCAGGCTGCGGACAGCTGACGAAGCAACTAGAAGACTAGTCAGCGAGTTGGGTGGCTGCGACCCGGTGGTCGTGCAGGCCGCCGCGGCGGCGCACGACCTCGGCCACCCGCCGTTCGGCCATTTGGGCGAGCAGGAACTGGACCGGGTGGCCCGCAGCGTGCTCCGGCTTCCGGACGGTTTCGAGGGCAATGCGCAGACCTTCCGCATCCTCACCGCGCTGGATAGCTGCGACGCGACCGCGCGCGGCATGAACCTCACCCGGGCCGTGCGCGCAGCGGTGCTGAAGTACCCGTGGACCCGCAACGAGTGGCGCGCCCTGGCCCCGCTGGCTCCGGAGCTGCTGCCGCGCGGCGTGGGCATCGATCCCGCGGCCGGTGCCGTGAAGTTCTCCGCCTATGACGTGGATGCCGACGAAATGCGGGACGTGCTCTCGGTCTTCCCGGGCATCGCCAAATACCAGCAGACCGTGGAAAGCTCGGTCATGGATATCGCGGACGACATCGCCTACGCGGTGCACGACCTCGACGACTTCTACCGTGCAGGGGTGCTGCAGTACACCAGCGTCTCCGCCGAGCTGCGCGCCTGGCTGGAGCATTCCACGCAGCTGAACAGCTTGAAGCAGTCCGAGCTGGATGCGCGCCGCCCGGGCCATGCCCTGGAACTGACCTGGCGGCGCACCCGCGCCAAGGATCCATGGATCGCTGAAGCAGATGCCTTCCGTGAATCCGTGGAAAGGGTCGGGCACGACCTGGTCGAAGGCCTGCTCGCGGTGCCCTATGACGGCGGCCTGGAAGCGGACCGGGCGGTCACCGCCTTCACCCGGCGCTGGATCGACCGGCTGCAGGAGTCGGTGTCCGTGGAACGCACCCCGACCGTGCGCAGCGGCCACGTCAGGCTCGGCGACGCGGCCTGGCATGACGTCATCGTATTGAAGTTCGTGCATTCCCGTTTCGTGCTCGAACGCCCGGATCTGGCCGTGTACCAGCGCGGGCAGACCCGCATCATCCGCTCGCTAGCCGAAGGCTTCCATGGCTGGCTCAACGACCCCGACGATGCAGGCCGCGCCCCGCGCCGCCTGCTGGACTCGGTGGAGGCCACCACGGAGGAATACCGGCAGCTGCGCGAAGGCAGCCCGCATCTGTTCCTCCAGGCGGGCCCGGACGAAGTGCAGCGCCTGGGGCAGGCGCGCGCCATCGTGGACTACATCGCCTCGTTCACCGATGCCCAAGCGGTATCGCTGAACGCGCTGCTCACCGGCACCGCAGACAATTTGTGGGAAGCCGGCCGGGGACTCTAGAGCAGCATCCGCGCAGCCCCGTTCCCAGCTGCTGCCCAACGGCTGGGAACGGGACTGCCGTTGCGGCAGCAACGGCTCCCAGCTCCGCACGCATAGAAACAGCCGCCTTCGGAAAGTTCCATCTTTCCGAAGGCGGCTGTTTCTGTGTGTCCAAGAGCTTGCGGGAGGCGATCCCGTGAAGCGGCATGCGGGCTAGGCGGCCAGCTCGACCTTCTGCTCCTTCTTGGAAGCATCCGGGAAGACGAACTTGTGCAAGGCCCACCAGCGGAAGACCATCGCCAGCGCGGTACCGATGATCGGTCCGGAGATGAAGTCGGCGGCTTCCTGGAACAGGAAGGAGACGTTCGGGTAGTGCAGGCCGAAGACCCAACGCGAAATGTACAGCGGAGCCGAGTTGATCACGATGCCCATCGCGGAGACCGCGAAGAAGCCGATGACCTGGATGCGCTTGCGGTGCGCATCATTGCGATCCTGGAAGGTGTACTGGCGCGAGAGCACGTAGGACACCACGGTCGCCACGGTGTTGGCGATCAGGAAAGCAGTGGTCGGGTGGTCTTCCATCACGGTGTACTTCAAGCCGTAGTTCACGGCCAAGGTCACGATGAAGCAGAACCCACCGACGCCGAGGAAACGCAGGGCACGGACTACCACTGGATTTTCACGTAGAGCCATACTTCTCCTGAGTTCGGTGAGCGCGAAAAAACGCCTAACACACCGATTTTAGTTTCACACTCTGGGAAGAGCCAAAGAGACAGGCGGTTTTCACCTGTTGGTTACCTCGTGGGACTTCGAAAATACCCAGTGCCCACAAGGAAATTTCCTGCGCTGTGTGAGTTGCACCGCAAAACCTGGGAGTCTGCCGAAAACACTTCGCGGCCAGCCGTTTTCAGGTTCCCCGGCCGGTCTGCAGCCAGTTGCAGGTGGCTCGATGTTCCCGGGGGAAGCCGGCGGTTAAATGCCGCACGGCACCATCCCCGAAGGGATGGTGCCGTGCGGCGCGCAACCGGTGAGCGTTACTTGGAGACTGCGTTGGTCAGCAGTTCAAGGGCCTTGTTCAAGGTGGCGCTTGGACGCATGACTGCGGAGGTCTTTTCCTCGCTCGGGCGGTAGTAGCCTGCCAGGTCGACCGGCTTGCCCTGGACCTCGGCGAGTTCGGCCACAATGGCTTCCTCGTTCTCGCCCAGTGCCTTGGCGACGTCGGCGAAGGCCGATGCCAGCTCGGTGTCCTTGTCCTGCTTGGCCAGTTCCTCGGCCCAGAACTTGGCCAGGTAGAAGTGGCTGCCGCGGTTGTCCAGCTCGCCGACCTTGCGCTTCGGCGACTTGTCTTCCAGCAGGAAGGTGCCGGTGGCGGCATCCAGGGTGTCTGCCAGGACCTGAGCGCGGGCGTTGTCGGTGGTGACTGCCAGGTGCTCGAAGGAGGCGCCCAGCGCCATGAATTCGCCCAGCGAGTCCCAGCGCAGGTGGTTCTCGTTGACCAGCTGCTGGACGTGCTTCGGTGCGGAGCCGCCGGCTCCGGTCTCGAACAGTCCGCCGCCAGCCAGCAGCGGCACGATGGACAGCATCTTGGCCGAGGTGCCCAGTTCCAGGATCGGGAACAGGTCGGTCAGGTAGTCGCGCAGCACGTTGCCGGTGACCGAGATGGTGTCCTCGCCCTTGCGGATGCGCTCGATCGAGTACTTGGTGGCCTCGATCGGGGACAGGATCTCGATGGTCAGGCCCTCGGTGTCGTGCTCCTTGAGGTACTCGTTGACCTTGCCGATCAGCACGGCGTCGTGGGCGCGGTGCTCGTCCAGCCAGAACACGATCGGGGTCTGGGAGGCGCGGGCGCGGTTCACGGCCAGCTTCACCCAGTCGCGGATGGCGATGTCCTTGGTCTGGCAGGCGCGCCAGATGTCGCCGGCGAAGACCTGGTGCTCGATGAGCACGGTGTCGTTCTCGTCGACGATCTGCACATGTCCGTTGGCGGCCAGTTCGAAGGTCTTGTCGTGGGAGCCGTATTCTTCGGCCTTCTGGGCCATCAGGCCGACGTTCGGCACGGTGCCCATGGTGGTCGGGTCGTAGGCGCCGTTGGCACGGCAGTCCTCGATCACGGCCTGGTAGACGCCGGCGTAGGAGGAGTCCGGCAGCACGGCCAGGGTGTCTGCGGTGTCGCCCTTGGCGTCCCACATCTTGCCGCCCAGGCGGATCATGGCCGGCATGGAGGCGTCGACGATGACGTCCGATGGGACGTGCAGGTTGGTGATGCCCTTGTCGGAATCGACCATGGCAACGGCCGGGCCCTCTTCCAGGCCCTTGGCGATCAGCTTCTCCACGCCGGCGCGCACGTCGTCGGAGAGCTCGTCCAGGCCGTTCAGAATGGCGGCCAAGCCGTTGTTCGGGTTCAGGCCGGCTGCTGCCAGCTCGTCGCCGTAGGTGTCGAACAGTTCGGAGAAGTAGGCCTTGACGACCTGGCCGAAGATGATCGGGTCGGAGACCTTCATCATGGTGGCCTTCAGGTGCGCCGAGAAGAGGACGCCTTCTTCCTTGGCACGGGCTACGGAGGCCTTCAGGAAGTCCTGCAGTGCGGCAACGTGCATGACGGTGCCGTCGATGACTTCGTCCTTGAGCACCTTGAAAGGCTTCTTCAGGACCTTGACTTCGCCGTCTTCGCCGACGAAGCGGATGGAGATCGACTTGTCCTTGTCGATGACGATGGACTTCTCGTTGGAGGCGAAGTCGTCGGCGCCCATGGTGGCGACGTTGGTCTTCGAGTCCGAGGCCCAGGCGCCCATGGAGTGCGGGTACTTGCGGGCGTAGTTCTTGACCGACAGCGGTGCGCGGCGGTCGGAGTTGCCCTCGCGCAGCACCGGGTTCACGGCGGAGCCCTTGATCTTGTCGTAGCGGGCGCGGACGTCGGTCTCCTCGTCGGAGGAAGGGTTGTCCGGGTAGTCCGGCAGGGCGTAGCCGGCGGCCTGCAGTTCGGCGACGGCGGCCTTCAGCTGCGGGATCGACGCGGAGATGTTCGGGAGCTTGATGATGTTCGCTTCCGGGGTCTTGGCCAGGTCGCCAAGCTCGGCCAGGGCGTCGCCGATGCGCTGCTCTTCGGTGAGGTAGTCCGGGAAGGTGGCGATGATGCGGCCGGCCAGCGAGATGTCGCGGGTCTCCAGCTCCACACCGGCGGTCGAGGCGAAGGCCTCCACGATCGGCAGGAACGAGTGGGTCGCCAGCATCGGCGCTTCGTCGGTGTGGGTGTAAATAATCTTGGCCATAGGTGTGGCTTCTCCCTGAACGTCGTGCGGAAGCGGGGTTATCCGCCCTGAACTCAACGTTCCAAATCTACCCGATTTTGCCTCGCGCCACACTTTCCGGTCCCGAGAAATTCGCCGAAAGAGCCCGAATATTCGCCCAATTGCCGGGCTGGACGGCCTACGAGCAGTTCGTCACATTTAAGTTAATCACCGATAACTCAAGCGCGTTATTCGCTATTCGGATGGCTCCCCCACCAGCGCCGCCAGCGAGGCCACGACCCTGTCGAACAGCTCCAATGGATCCGCCGGCCGCCCGGCGCGCTCTTCGGCTCCGAAGCACTGCCAGGTCACGCGCCATGCGGTGGCCAGCGTTTCGCCAACCAGCAGCGCCTCCATGCGCGGCAGCAGCCCGCGGCCCACCAGGTACTCGGTCACCGCTGCCACCAGCTCCTGCTCCTGCCTGGTGGCGACCAGCAGCAGCCTCGGCTCGACAGCCATCAGGCGGGAGACACGGCGGAATTCGTTGCCCCCGACCTCATGCAGCAGGATCTCGCGGCATGCGCCGAGCAGGACGCGCAGCACACCCGCGCCATCGGCCCCCGAGGGAATTTCACAGGCCATGATGGCCTGCGAGAACTCGCCTTCGGCCGGAAGCATGGCGGCCTCCAAGGAGGGGACGTAGCGGAATATGGTCCGCTCGGAGATGCCCACGCGCCGCGCAATCCGCCCCGCGGTCACCGCGTCGAACCCCTGCTCCTCCAGCAGGTCGAGGGCCGCGGCCCGGATGCCCCGCAGCGTCGCTGCCTTGCGTTCATCGCGGATTCCCACCGTGCACTCCTAGCGTTCAAGTCCTCTGCTGCCATGCTATCCCGGCAAGTACCGCTTGCTTTCTGTCACAGTATGACAGATTTATCGTAAAAATGTGGCAGAGTATGACAGAGTTTCACTTCAATCATCCGAGAACGAGGTCCCCCGTGCCCACCGAACACCCTCCGATCGACATCGCCGCGCCTCCCGCCGCGCCGTCGCTGTCCACCCGGCAGATCACCGGCGTCATCACCGCATTGGCGCTGGCTGCCTTCATGATGATCCTCAACGAAACGGTGCTGACCGTGGCGTTGCCGGGGATCATGTCGGACCTGCAGATTTCCGCGGCCACCGGCCAGTGGCTCACTACCGGTTTCCTGCTGACGCTTTCGGTGGTCATCCCCACCACGGGATTCCTGCTCCAGCGCTTCAACCACCGCTCGCTGTTCCTGGTCGCAGTCATCAGCTTCATCCTGGGCACGGCGGCCGCGGCGCTCGCTGCGAGCTTCGCCATGCTGCTTGCCGCGCGCATCGTCCAGGCCCTGGGCACGGCCATCGTCCTGCCGTTGCTGATGACCACCACGCTGACATTGGTGCCGCCGCAGCGGCGCGGCACCATCATGGGGCTGAATTCCATTGTCATCGGCGTGGGACCGGCCATCGGCCCGACGGTCGCCGGCGCGGTCGTGCACGCATGGGGATGGCACTACATCTTCGTCATGATGCTGCCCATCGCCGTGCTGGTGCTGGCGCTGGGCGCGGTCTTCCTCAAGGTTCCCTCGTCCGCCAGGAAGATCCGCGTCGATGCCGCCTCGGTGCTGCTGTCGGCCTTGGCCTTCGGCCTGCTGGTCTACGGAATCTCCAGCATTGAGCACGCGGCGCAGAACCCTGCGACGACCATTGCCTGCTTCGTTGCGGGAGCGGCATCGCTGGTTGTGTTCATCCGCCGCCAGCGCGCCCTGGCAGCCAGCGGCCGCGAGCTGCTGAACCTGTCGCCTTTTGCCTCGCGGACCTTCCGCTTGGCCATCGTGCTGATCATGATCGCCTTCGGCACCCTGCTCGGTTCGCTGATGATCGTGCCGATCCTGCTTGAATCCGGTCAGGGCCTGGATTCGCTGACCATCGGCATCATGCTGCTTCCCGGCGGGCTGGTGCAGGCCGTGGCCGCGCCGATCTTCGGCCGCATCTACGACCGCCACGGGCCGCGCCCGGTGCTGATTCCCGGCGCGGTGCTGCTGGCAGCAGGCCAGTGGCTGTATGTGTCGGTGCGCGTCGACAGCCCGTTGTGGCTGTTCATGACCGCGCATATCGTGTTCTCGATCGGTTTTGCGCTGCTCATGACCGGGCTGATGTCCTCCGCCATGGCCTCGGTGGATCCGCGCCTGTTCGGCCACGGCTCGGCCATTTTCAATACCGGCCAGCAGCTGGGCGGCGCCATCGGCACAACGATTTTCGTGACGGTTCTGACGCTGCTGTCCAAGGCGCAGCTGGCCTCCGGATCCGGCGCGGCCCAGGCGCTGTTCGGCGGGGCGCACATCGCGTTCATCATCGGCGCCGCACTGGCCACCCTGGCAGTGGTCCTGACGCTGTTCATCGGGCGGGGCGCGGCGCAGCCGGCACGATAGCCGTCCACGGTTTTTCCCCGACGACGGCCTGCGGTTTCCCAGCCTGCTTCAAGGTTCCGATGCGCCATCCATGCCGCTCGCTAGGGTGGGGGCATCTGCCGGTCCCGGCGGATGCCGAACAGCTTGTGAGATCGGCACAGTACCGAAGCAAAGGGAGAGAACATGGGCAGCAACCACGACGAAACCGTCGCTCCAGACAAGACCCCTGATCCGCACGGAAAAAACACCACCGTGCCGGACTCGCCGACGTCGTCCCCGATCCCCTTCGCCCACCCCGGGCAGGACGAGGACAAGAAGGATTCCACCAAGGGTTCCGAAGACTAGTCTCTTGCGCAACGGCAATGGGCCGGCAGGTACCTCATGTACCTGCCGGCCCATTGCCGTTGCCAGCGCCGAGGCTACCCCTCGGCAGGGAACCTGCCCCAGACCCGGTGCGCGGCGACCAGCTCCGCCAAGGTGCCGGCAAGCGCCTGGGCATCGACCAGTTCCACGCCGGGGGCTTCGCCCGCGATGCCTGCGGCGCTCAGCGCCCCGAAGGACGCTTCATCCAGGCACAGGATCGGCTTGCTCTGCCGGTACGCCTCCTGGACCAGCAGGACCACGCGGGGGTCGGCCGCCGGGGAGTCGGAGACGTCTGCCCCGGCCTTGGTATCCAGCGGCACCCGGGCATCCCCGACCGGAGGCAGCGCCCCGGCCAGCACCAGCGCGTCGAATTCGATGGACCGCGTGGTGAAATACGTCCGGTCGATCTCCAAGCCCGAGTCGGTGGCCCCGGCGTGCGGGGCGACGATCAGCGGCGTCATGCCCTTGGCACTGATCGCTTCGGCGAGCGCGCGGTCCTGCGGATAACCCCGCAAGCCCACGACGATTCCGATCTGCCGGCCGTCCACCGGCCAGCTGGAACCGATCTGGGACAGCGCCGAGCTGGTTGGCAGGTCCTCGACGTCCAATTGGGCGGCCGGGGCTTCCAAGCCCAGCGCGGTGGCCACCGACGCCGCCAGGTCGCCGTCGATTTCCGCCAGGCACTGCACCTGGCGTTCGCGGATCGCTGCATCGGTGCACTTGCCCAGCTCAAAGCTGTAAGCCTGCTTGATGTGCTCGCGTTCCTGCGCGCTGAGGCTGCGGTAGAACAGCCGGGCCTGGGAATAGTGGTCCGAGAAGCTGACCGGTTCGCTGCGCTTCTTGGCTCCAGAGGTTTCCTGCGGGTATTCCAACGCCGGGAAGCTCTGGCCCTCGGCGAGGTCCGCCATGAACGGGCAGCCGCCATCCAGGGAATTGGGCTGATAGGGAGCTACCCCCTCGTGGATGTTGTGCTGGTGGAACCCGTCGCGGAACATGTCGTTGACCGGGTTCTTGGGCTGGTTGACCGGGATCTGAGAGAAGTTCGGCCCACCCAGCCGGGTCAGCTGGGTATCGAGGTAGGAGAACAACCGGGCCTGCAGCAGCGGGTCGTCGGTGATGTCGATGCCCGGCACCAGGTGGCCGGGGTGGAAAGCCACCTGCTCGGTTTCGGCAAAGTAGTTGGATGGATTGCGGTCCAGCACCATCTTGCCGATCAGCTGCACCGGGGCCAATTCCTCCGGCACGAACTTCGTCGGGTCCAGCAGATCGATGCCCTGGAAGGTGGCGGTGCCGTCGTCCTCGAAGAGCTGGACCCCCAGCTCCCACTCCGGGAAGGCGCCGGCCTCGATCGCGTCGGCCAGGTCGCGACGGTGGAAATCCGGGTCCGCACCACCGGCAAGCTGCGCTTCTTCCCACGTCAGCGAGTGGACCCCGAGCTTCGGTTTCCAATGGAACTTCACCAACGAGGGCTTGCCCTCCGGGTCGATAAGACGGAACGTGTGTACGCCGAAGCCCTCCATCATGCGATAGGAGCGCGGGATGCCGCGGTCGCTCATGTTCCACAGGGTATGGGCCTGCGCCGGGGTATGCAGGGACACGAAGTCCCAGAAGGTGTTGTGCGCCGACTGCGCCTGCGGGATCTCGCGATCAGGCTCGGGCTTCACCGCGTGGACGACGTCAGGGAACTTCATGCCGTCCTGGATGAAGAACACCGGGATGTTGTTGCCGACCAGGTCGAAGACGCCTTCGTCGGTGTAGAACTTGGTGGCGAAGCCGCGGGTGTCGCGGGCGGTGTCCATGGATCCGCGTGATCCGGCCACGGTGGAGAAGCGGACGAACACCTCGGTCTGTTTTCCGGGCTTCAGGAAGTCGGCGGCGCAGAAGTCCCCGGCGTTGCCGTAGCTGGTGAATGTCCCATGCGCCCCGGCGCCGCGGGCATGCACCACGCGTTCCGGGATGCGCTCGTGGTCGAAGTGCATGATCTTTTCACGCAGGTGGTGGTCCTGCAGCAGGATCGGCCCCCGCTCGCCCACCTTGAGCGAGTGGTCGGTGTCGCTCAGCGGAGAGCCCTGGCTGGTGGTCAGGTGCTCTGCGCTTTGGCTGGGGGCTTTGCCCTCCCGATTCTTTCGAGACTCGGTTGGATGTGCTGATTCATTGGTCATTGCATGCTCCTTCGTCCTGGAATTCGTGCGGAATGCCTTCGGCTGCCCCGCGCGGCGCTCCGCGATGCGGCGGACAGCAAGGTGATTGCCACGCTATGGGCTCGGGCAGGGCGTTTCCATGAAGTCTGCCGATTCCCATGGTCCTTCCAGACTGTCGCTCCCAGCGCAACCCGAGGAAAGATTGTTGAACAATCCTTGATTTTGGTGCATTCTGTAATCAGCACATTTTTTCGAGACGGGGATCACAATGCCATTCATAGACCTGAACTCCGATGTCGGCGAGTCCTTCGGCAACTGGACGATGGGCGATGACGCCGCGATCTTCGCCTCCGTTTCCTCCGCGAACGTCGCCTGCGGCTTCCACGCCGGAGACCCCAGCACCATCCGCCAGACCTGCAAGGACGCCGCAGCCGCCGGGGTGACCATCGGTGCGCACGTGGGCTACCGGGATCTGGCAGGCTTCGGCCGCCGCTTCGTGGACTGCTCGGCCAGCGAACTGGCCGACGACGTGCTCTACCAGCTAGGCGCCCTGCATGCGCTGGCGCGCTCGGCCGGAAGCGAGATCAAATACGTGAAGCCGCATGGCGCGCTCTACAACACGATCGTGCACCATGAGGTGCACGCCCAAGCCGTGGTCGATGCCATCAAGGCCTTCGGCGAAGACCTGCCGGTACTGCTGCTGCCCGGTTCCGTGGCCCTGGCCAAGGCCGAGAAGGCAGGCCTGCGCGGGGTCGCCGAGGCCTTCGCCGACCGCAACTACACCCCGGACGGCACCCTGGTCTCCCGCCGCGAGGCCAACGCGGTGCTGCACGACCCGGCGGCCGTCACCGCGAACATGATCCGCCTGGCGACCGAGGGCACCCTGGTGGCCGTGGACGGCAGCATCATCGCCATGCCCGCCGACAGCATCTGCCTGCACGGCGACACCGCCGGAGCGGTGGCCATGGCGGCCGCGGTCCGCGCAGGCCTGGAATCCGCCGGCGTGACCATTAAGAGTTTTGCATGAGCCTGCGCGACGTCCGGCTGGCCGGCAGCCGTTCGGTGCTGGTTGAGCTCCCGGATCTGGATTCCGTACTGGGATTGTCGGCCCTGCTGCGCACCAGCCCGCTGCCCGGACAGGTCGATGTGCTGGCCGCCGCGGGCACCGTGTTCATCAAGGCCGACTGCCTGGCCAACGCGCAAGCCATCGCCAACACCGTGCGCACCCTGGAGCTCGACGTGGCCGCGGCCGCCGCCGGTTCCCTGGTCAAGATCCCCGTGCACTACGACGGCGAAGACCTGGCCGAGGTGGCCCGGCTGACCTCGCTGAGCACCGAGGCGGTGGTCAACGCCCACTCCGGGCAGACCTGGCGGGCGGCCTTCGGCGGCTTCGCCCCGGGTTTCGCCTACCTGCTGGGCGATAACCAGCTGCTGAACGTGCCGCGCCGCGCCACCCCGCGCAAGGCGGTCCCCGCCGGTGCGGTGGCCCTGGCCGGGGAGTACTCCGCCGTCTATCCGCGCCGGTCCCCCGGCGGCTGGCAGCTGATCGGCCACACCGACGCGGTGCTGTGGGACCTCCAGCGCGAAAACCCCGCGCTGATCCGTCCGCAGGACCGGGTGCAGTTCATCCCCAGCCGCACCGCGCTGACCGTGTCGACACCTGCTGACCCCGTGCCCGCCCGGGACACCGCGGCCCCGGGGCAGTCCTCCGGCATGCTGGAAATCCTGGATCCGGGCCTGCAATCGCTGATCCAGGACGCGGGCCGTCCGGGCCTGGGCGATCTGGGGGTCAGCACCGCCGGATGGGCCGATGCCATCTCCGCGGCCCAGGCCAACCGCCTGGTCGGCAACCGCCCCGGCGCCGCCGTCATCGAAAACCTCATGGGCACGCTCACCCTGCGCGCCCGCGGCGATGCGGTGCTCGCGGTCTCCGGCGCCGCCGCCATCCTGGACATCACCCCGGTTCCGGGCGACGACTTCCACGAGGCCCGGCAGATCCCCATGGACACCCCCTTCGCGCTGCTCGACGGCGAGACGCTCACCCTGTCAGGTGCCGGCGCCGGACTGCGCAGCTACCTGGGCGTGCGTGGCGGCTTGGACATCCCGCAGGTGCTCGGCTCCCGCTCCACCGATTCGATGTCGGGGATCGGCCCCGCACCGCTGCGCGCCGGGCAGCTGCTCCCGGTCGGCCGGCTCGACGGCCTGCAGGTGGTCGGCAACCCCGAACCCTCGCCGCTGCCGGTGCCCGATGAGCACGGCGTCTTCACGCTGCGCATCATCCCGGGCCCGCGCGACGACTGGTTCGACGCACCGGGGCTGGCACGGCTGACCGGCCAGCTCTGGAAGGCTTCCGCGGATTCGAACCGCGTGGGCATCAGGCTGGCGCTGGGCGAGGAGAACGCCCAACCGCTGCAGCGGGTGCGCGAGGGCGAACTGGCGTCCGAAGGCGTGGCCCTCGGCTCGCTGCAGGTCCCGCCCTCCGGCTTGCCAGTGCTCTTCCTGGCCGACCACCCGGTCACAGGCGGCTACCCGGTGATCGCCGCGGTGCTCGATGAGGACCTTTCGGCCGCCGCCCAGCTGCCCCCGGGCGCCTTGATCCGCTTCAAACTGACGCCCCACCCCGGAACCCGCACCACCGTGAAGGAACCCCGCGCATGAAAAAAGTACTGATCGCCAACCGCGGCGAAATCGCCGTCCGCATTGCCCGCGCCTGCACCGATGCCCAGCTGGTCTCCGTGGCGGTCTACTCGGACCCGGACGCCGACGCCCTGCACGTGCGCCGCGCCGACGAGGCCTACGCGCTGAACGGCTCGCAGAGCGCCGACACTTACCTGGACATCGAGAAGATCATCGAGATCGGCACCCGCGCCGGCGCCGACGCGGTGCACCCGGGCTACGGTTTCCTGGCCGAAAACGCCGACTTCGCCCAGGCCGTCATCGACGCCGGCATGACCTGGATCGGCCCGTCCCCGCAAGCCATCCGCGCCCTGGGCAACAAGGTCACCGCCCGCGAGATCGCGGTGCGCGCCGGTGCCCCGCTGGTGCCGGGCACCGACGGCCCGGTGGCCGACGCGGCGCAGGTGCGCGCCTTCGCGCAGCAGTTCGGCCTGCCGGTGGCCATCAAGGCGGCCTTCGGCGGCGGCGGACGCGGCATCAAGGTGGTCCGCGCGCTTCAGGACATCGAGGCCTCCTACGATTCGGCGGTGCGCGAGGCGACCGCGGCCTTCGGCCGCGGCGAGTGCTTCGTCGAACGCTTCCTGGACAAGCCGCGCCACGTCGAGGCGCAGGTGCTGGCCGACAGCCACGGCAATGCCGTGGTGGTGGGCACCCGCGACTGCTCGCTGCAGCGCCGCCACCAGAAGCTCGTCGAGGAGGCTCCGGCCCCGTTCCTCACCGATGAGCAGCGCGCATCGATCCATTCCTCGGCCAAGGCCATCTGCTTGGAGGCAGGCTACGTGGGCGCCGGAACCGTTGAATACCTGGTGGCCCCGGACGGGCTGATCTCCTTCCTGGAGGTCAACACCCGCCTGCAGGTGGAGCACCCGATCACCGAGGAAACCACCGGCGTGGACCTGGTGGCCGAGCAGCTGCGCATCGCGGCCGGGCAGCCGCTGTCCTTCACCGAGGACCCGGAGCCCACCGGGCACAGCTTCGAGTTCCGCATCAACGCCGAGGACCCGGCGCGCGGCTTCCTGCCCGGCCCCGGACGCATCACCGGGTTCGAGGCGCCGACCGGTTCGGGCATCCGCGTGGATTCGGGCGTGCGCACCAACTCGGTGGTCCCCTCCTACTACGACTCCCTGATGGCCAAGCTGATCGTCACCGGCGCCACCCGCGCCCAGGCGCTGCGCCGCGCGAAGCAGGCACTGGATGAAATGACCATCACCGGCGTGCCCTCGGTGCTGCCCTTCCACCGTGCTGTGGTGCGCAACGCCGAGTTCACCCGGGACGATACCTACGGCGTCTACACCACGTGGATCGAGACGGAATTCGCCGAGGACCTGGCATCCAGCCCGGAAATCGCCGCCGCCCAGCCAGGTGCCGAACGCGAGACCCTCACCATCGAAATCGAGGGCAAGGCCATGAACATCGGCCTGCCGGCCTCGCTGGTGGATTCCATCCGCCACGGCGGGCACGGTGCAGCCATGGAAGCCGCCGCGGACAGCGTCGAGTCCTCCGCCAGCGCCGCCACCCTGGCCGCCCCGATGAACGGGAACCTGGTCAAGTGGGTAGCCGAGGACGGCGCCGTGGTCGCCGCCGGCGACACCATCGCCGTGCTGGAAGCCATGAAGATGGAATCCAATGTCACCGCGCACGCCTCCGGGACCTTCACCCGGGGCGGGCAGGCCCCCGGCGCCATGATTTCCCGCGGCGAGGTCATGGGGAGCATCGCTTAACGCTTTGCACCGCGTCCGGCTGGGTGAATTAGATTGGTTGCATGCCCATGAATGAATTGCTCCGCGCTCTCCCGCTGGACGAGGAGGCGACCCACGCCCATACCGGCGCCTGGGTTGCCTCGGTGCTGCGCACCAGGATTGCCGAGGGGCGGCTTCGCCCGGGGAGCAAACTTTCCGAGCAGGCCCTGGCCCAGGCACTGGGCGTCTCGCGCAATACGCTGCGCGAAGCATTCACCGTCCTCGGTAACGAACTGATCCTCACCCGCATCCCCAACCGCGGGGTGTTCGTCGCTTCCCCCGGCATGGACGACGTCAGAGAAATCTACGCGGTGCGCCGCATGATCGAGCCCGCGGCGCTGCAGTGGGGACCGAAACTGAACGTGCCGGGCCTTGAACGGATCGTCAAGCGCGCCCGCGCCGCCCTGGCCTCCGGAAAGATCGAGGCGATGGCGGACGCGAACCAGCGCTTCCACGAGGAGGTCGTGCGCGCCAGCGGCAGCGCCCAGCTGCAGGAGCTCATGACCCGGGTGCTGGCCCAGATGCGACTGGTCTTCCATGCCATGAGCGATGCGCCGGACTTCCACTCGCACTATGTCGAGCTCAACGCTTCCCTGGTGGACTTGTTGCGGGCCGGCGAGCGCGACCAGGCCGCACAGGCCTTGCGCGGCTATCTGGATACCGCCGAAACCGAGCTGCTGGCCCATTTGAAGGATCGGATGGCCGCGGACGGCAGCTAGGCCTGCCGGGACCGATTCGGTTCAGCTTCCGTCCCGGGCCGCGAGTGCAGCCCCGGAGCCGATGCGCTCCAGCGTACAGGGCAGGTGCTTGCGCGAGTTCACGGCCACAATGGCCAGGGACAGCGAACACAGGACCACCACGGCGCCCATGATCCACAAGCTGCCGACCCACTGGGCCACCAGCGCGATCACCGTGGGCGCCAGGAACCCTGCGTAGGCAAAGGTATAGAAGAACCCGGTGAGCAGTCCAAGCTCGTCAGGCCCGGCGGCACGTTGCAGTTCCAGCAGTCCGCCGACCATCAGCAACCCGTTGCCGCAGCCGAGCAGCACCGACGCGGCCAGCCCGGCCGCCGGGCTGTTGAGCAGGATCGCCGCGATGATGGCCAGCATGCCGCCCAACACCACGCCGACGCCCAGCAGCAGGGTGCGGGCGCTGTTGACGGTGTCGACCCTCCGCCCCAGCGGCTGGACCAGCACACCGCATCCCATGGTCAAGGCCACCGCCACGGTGGTGTAAGCATGGCGGGCTTCTGCGCCCATGGCGGGAACCATTTGAGGAATCACCACGAAGCCCATGGTCGCCGCGGCGAACACCCACGGTGCGGCAGGGGCGATGACCGCCCAAAACCGCTTGCCACCGGTCTGCTGCACGGCGCCACCCGGTACACGCCGGGCCTGATCTCCCGGAGCCTTGGCCTTCGGGATCTGGCGCTGCCTGGTCTCGGGGAGCCGGCGCAGCAGGAACAGGACCGGCAGGCACAACAGGATATGCGTCGCGTACGGAAGAATATCCGGCATCGGCGCCCACGACACCAGCAATCCCCCGGCCACCGGGCCCAGGCAGAAACCGGTGGAGGTCAGCAGCGAGGCGCGTCGGGCACCGGATCCGGCCGCCGACGTTGGATCCCACGGCGCCTGGGAGAGCTCCTTGACCCAACTCGTTGCGGCCGCCATGCCCAGGCCGGTTGCGGTGCCGGCCAGCAGCCTGCCGGCGAACAGCGGCAAGGGACCGAGGTGGGAGAGCATCAGGGCAAGGCTTGCGGCAATGGAGATCAGCACCGCGACCATGGTGAGCCGTTTTCGTCCACGCAGGTCAGAGGCACGCCCGCCGAGCAGCAGGGCCGGAACCAGTCCCAGCACGTAGATGCCCAGCAGGGAGGTCACCAGCACTTCCGAGAAGCCGTGCTCCTGCCGGTAATGCACCAGCAGGGCAACGTACTGGTTGGCTCCCCATCCCACCAGAAGCAGGCTCAATGCTGCGGGGAACCAATATTTTGCCTTTTGCGCCATGGACCGCTGTTTCTTTCACACGTTCAAGTTGATGATGGGCGGCCTGCTGGCCGCCATTCACGCCAGTGTGTCATGATTCACAGGGCCATGGCGGATTCATGACGGCACTTCCATGCCGGCACCCCGCCGTCCAACGACGCAGCTAGCCATCCGTCCCCCGGAGCTTGTCGATATGATCAATCCTGAGCTGATCGCATTGCCTTGCAGGGAAAACGACAGCAGATCAACCCAAGCCCCAGAGAGGTCGACAGATGCGTACAGCATTCAAGATGCAGACCAGTCGGTGCCGCTGCGTCTTCCGCCCCGGGCGCCGGGGGGCCTGATGGCGGACAAGACGCCACCAGCCAAGGGTTCCCGCACGGCTGTTTTCGCGCCATTGAGCGCCGACACCCGCACCGCACAGGTCGCACAGCGGCTCACGGATGCCATCTTGCTGGGTGTACTTGCACCCGGCGAGCGCCTGCCCACCGAATCGGATCTGGCCAAGAAGTTCGGTGTTGCCGTGGTGACGGCACGTGAAGCGTTGGCGGACATGCGCAAGGAAGGTCTGCTGGAAACCCGTCGCGGCCGTGAAGGCGGTTCCTTCGTCCGCGCCGAAGCCCCCGATGCCTCCCAGCAGTTGATGACCTCCAGGCTGCGCGGCATCTCGCGCACCGAATTGCTCGATGCCGCGGTCTACCTCGACGTCATCACCAGCGGTGCGCTCGACCGGGCCACCCAGATCTGCACGGCGGCTGAAGCGCAATCCTTGGAGGATTGGCTCGACCGCGCGGATTTCTCGACCCCTGCCAGCGCCGCCCGCGACCATGGCGGATTCCTGCTGGAACTGTGCGTGCTGTCCCAGTCCCCGCGGCTGGTGCGCGAGCAGATCGGATTCCAGGCCCAGTACGGGCAGCTCATGTGGCTGGGCCTGCGCGATGAAGCGCTCGCCGGACGGATCGCAGCACTGGACCGCGCCATGGTGCATGCCCTGGCATCACGCGATGCGGCGCCGGGCCGCGCGGCATGCCAGGAATCCTTCACGCTGCTGTCAACCTGGCTGATCAGCCGCAAACAAGAACTGGAGGTGGCTTGATGGTCGTCGCAGCCGAGCTTGGAGCATGGTTCGAGCGATATTTCGAGCGTTTGGATGCGCTCCACACCCGGATCGCGCAGCTTCCTGCCGAGCAATTGGGCAGCGCCGTCCAGGATCTGGTGCGGCCGTGGCTTCTGGATCACGCCAACGGCATCGTCGGCGCCGGATACATTGGCGACAGCGCCGGGCAGATGCGCTTCGAATGGTGGCTCGCACCCATGCGGGACAATCCGCTGTTCGCCGCCGGTTCCGAAATCAATCGGCTGCAGTTGGAGCAGCGCGAGTACGCGGACTATGTCCGCGACTACCGCAGCCTGGAATGGTATTCGGCTCCCCACGCCTCGGGGCGCCGGCACATCACCGGCCCGTTCGTCGACCACCTGTGCATCTGCGACTACGTGCTGACGCTGACCATTCCGGTCACCGGCAGCTCCGAAGGCATTGTCGGTTTGGATCTTCGGGTCAGGGACATCGAGCCGGCGCTCCAGCGTCTGCTGCTGCGGCTGGACCGCCCGGCCGCGCTGGTCTCCGCGCACGGCCGGGTGATTACTTCCTCGGATCCGCGGCACGGGCTGGGCGCCTTGATTGCCCCGGATTCCCTTGAAAAATCGGAGAAGGTGACCGGCACAAGCCTGCTGGTGGTACGCAGCCAAAATTAAACCTTCTATATAGAATCTTTAAGTGTTATTCTCGGTGTGTCACACTTCACACGCAGCTTTTGCGTACGCTCGCAACGAGGATTCCATGAATTCGCAACACGATCTCCAAGACGGGAACCATCTGGCCGTCCTCGGCTATGAACAGTCCTTTGACCGCTCCATGTCCCTCTGGGCCAACTTCGCCCTGGGCTTCACCTATCTATCTCCGCTGGTGGGCGTCTACTCGCTCTTCGCCCTGGCCATGGCCACCGGCGGGCCGCCATCGGTCTTCTGGATCCTCATCGTGGCCGCCGGGCAGTTCCTGGTCTCGCTGGTCTTCGGCGAGGTGGTTTCGCAGTACCCGATCCACGGCGGAATCTACCCGTGGACCCGCAGGCTCTGGGGCAAGCGTTATGCCTGGATGGCCGCCTGGATCTACATCTGGGCCATGATCGTCACCATCACCTCGGTGGCCCAGTTCGGCTCCGGGTTCGTGGCCAGCACCTTCAATGTCGAACTGACCGAGGTCACCACCTTCTGGTTCGCCACGGCCATGCTGCTCATCGCCCTGCTGCTGAACTTCTCCGGCACCAAGATGCTGGCCCGCATTGCCCGCATCGGCTTGGCCGCCGAGCTGATCGGCGTCATCGCCGTCGGCTTCTACCTGCTGGTTTTCAAGCGCGAGCAGCCATTCAGCGTCTTCTTCGACACCATGGGGGTTGAGGGCGACGGGAGCTACGGCGTGGCGTTCATGGGCGCGGCGCTGGCCGGCCTGTTCCTCTTCTACGGCTTCGAGGCCTGCGGCGACGTGGCCGAGGAAGTCAGCAACCCCGCCCGGCGCATCCCCAAGGCCATGATGATGACCATTCTGGTCGGCGGCGTGTCCGCGCTCATCTCTTTCACCGGCTACGTGCTGGCGGCACCGAACCTCCAGGAAATCGTCAATGGCGAAGACGTGGACCCCATCCCGGCCATCCTTGAGGCCGCCCTGGGCACCGTGGGTTCGAAGATCTTCCTGGTGGTCGCACTGACCGCATTCCTGTCCTGCGTGCTTTCGCTGCAGGCCGCCGCCTCGCGGTTGATCTATTCCTTCGCCCGCGACGGCATGCTGCCGGGCCACCGCTGGCTCTCCAAGGTCTCCGCACGCAACAAGGTACCGTCCAACGCCCTGCTGGTAGCCTGCTCCATCCCCCTGTTGCTGTGCGTATTCATCTACTTCGGGCCGGAGACGCTGCTGACCCAGATCACCAGCTTCGCCATCTTGGGCGTCTACGTGTCGTTCCAGTCCGTGGTGCTGGCGGCGCTGCGCCAGCGCCTGCGCGGATGGAAGCCTGCCGGGCCGTTCTCCCTGGGTGCCGCCGGCCTGCTGGTCAACATCCTCGCCCTGGCCTACGGCATCTTCGCCATGGTCCTGTTGTCGGTCCCCGGTTCCAGCGGCGACTTCCTGGCCGACTGGATCGTGCTGATCGGGCTGGGCATAGTGGCCGGAACCGGGGCCCTCTACCTGTTCATCGCCCGGCCGGACGCCAAGTCCGATGCGCCGAGCAACGATGCCATCGAAGTAGCCGACAAGCTGCGCGCAGCCCAGCGCGTAGCAGCGACGATGGACTGACCGGCAGCTGATAAAAACACCGCAGGCGGCGCACCCCTCAGGGATGCGCCGCCTGCGGCGTTGCTGCACGTCTGGCACCTATGGCACTTGGTAGAAGGAATCCTTCACGTCCGTGATCAGCATGTGCCCGGGGGCGTGGCCGATGGCCAGGGCCGGGCGCGATTCCATGACCGCTGCCTGCGGGGTGACGCCGCAGGCCCAGAACACCGGGATGCTGCCTTCCGGAATCTGCACCGCGTCGCCGAAGTCCGGTTTGCCAAGATCCATGATGCCCAGCTCCTGAGGGTTGCCGATATGCACCGGTGCCCCGTGCACCGCAGGGTAGCGGGAGGTGATGCGCACGGCGTCGGCCACTTGCGAAGCCGGAATCGGCCGCATGGACACCACCATGGGTCCGGACATGGACCCTGCGGAGGCGCTGCGGACGGTCGTCTTGTACATGGGCACATTGACGTTCTGGTCGATATGGGCCACCGAGATGCCGGCTTCGATGAGCGCCGCCTCGAAGGTGAAGGAGCACCCGACGATGAAGGTCACCAGATCCTCGCGCCAGTACTCGGCCAGATCCGTTGGCTCGGCGATCTTTTCGCCATTCTCATAAACCACATACTGGGGCACGTCAGTGCGGATGTCTCCGCCAGCCAGCAGCTCATTGGACACCTGCCCCGCTTCCAGGACCCCGAGGATCGGGCAGGACTTGGGGTTTCGCTGGGCGAAGAGCAGCACGTCGAAGGCCAGCGCCTGCGGCACGATGATCAGGTTCGCCTGCGCATACCCTGCGCTGATGCCGGCGGTGGGGATTACCTGCCCCTGGCGGAAGTATTCGCGCGCTTCGCCGGGACTCAGGGCCGCTCGCTCGGCCAGGGTCAGATCGCGAACATTTGCCATGGGAAATCCGCCTTATGCATTCCACAGGGCCGAGAGCCCTGCCAGGGAGTTGTAGCCGAGGAAGACCGTCAAAAGCCATGCCAGGGCGCCGATGACCAGCAGGAACTTGGGGTACTTGTAGCCACCCAGCAGATCCCGGCGGCGCCACGCCACCCAAAGCAGCACGGCCAGTCCGACCGGCAGGATCAGGCCGTTGAAGGCGCCGGCGAAGATCAGCAACGTGGCCGGGGCCTTGCCCAGCAGAAGGTAGATCACCGCGCAGACGGCGATAAAGGCAACGGTGATCAGGTTGCGGGTGCGTTCAGGGGTGGTGCTCTTGGTAACGAATGAGACCGAGGTGTAGGCGGCGCCGATCACGCTGGTCAGCGCGGCGGCCCACAGGATGATGCCGAAGGAGCGCAGCCCGATGTCGCCAGCGGCGGCGCCGAATGCTTCAGCGGCCTTGTTGTCGCTGGTCAATGCCACACCGCCGGCCACGACGCCGAGGATTGCCAGGAAGAGCAGGACTCGCATGACACCCGTGACGATGATGGCAAGCACCGAAGTCTTGGAAATTTCCTTGACATGCTCCACGCCTGCAGTGCCGGAGTCCAGCATGCGGTGCGCACCGGCATAGGTGATGTAGCCGCCCACGGTGCCGCCGATGAGGGTGGTGATGATCAGGAAGTCGACCTGCTCGGGAAGCACCACGTTGCGCAGGGCGTCGCCGACCGGAGGTGCGGCCACGATGGCGACATAGAGCATCAGCAGGATCATGATCGCACCGAGCAAGACCACGATTCGGTCCAGGGCCATGCCAGCTTTCTTGGACAGGAAGACCAAAATGGCGATCACCGCGGAAATTGCGCCGCCGACCTTCGCATCCACGCCCAGCATCGCGTTCAAGCCCAAGCCGGTGCCGGCGATGTTGCCGATGTTGAACACCATGCCGCCCACGAAGACCAAGGCGGCCAGCAGCCAGCCCACACCGGGAAGCACCTTGTTGCCCAGCTCCTGGGCGCGCAGGCCGCTGACGCCGATCACGCGCCAGACGTTCAGCTGCACCGCGATGTCCACGAGAATCGATACGACGATCGCGAAGGCGAACGCCGCACCGATTTGCACGGTGAATTCAGTGGTCTGGGTGATGAAACCCGGGCCGATGGCGCTGGTAGCCATGAGGAACATGGCGCCCAGCAGCGCTGTGCGCCGGGCCTTCGAACTAGCCTGGGGCTTCGAATCTTGAGTAGACATGGTTTCATCCGTTGCGGTAGCGGTGACTGCTGTCACAGAACTAATGTAACGCACAAGACAATACAGGTTGTTGAACAATCTGGGCAAGTAGTTGTTGAACAATTTACATGGAGGACATATTTCGGGCAGCGGCTGCAAGGGACGCAGGGTCAGCGCATCAGCTCGCGTCCTTGGCGCCAAAACCTAGTCCCAACAGCGCAGATAGCGTCATAGCTTGTGATCCGATGGCACGCACTGCTCGTATGCCATGGAGACCCCGTTTAATGCCCGGATGCACGAAGTCCACCGGTCCTCGGCAGGTGCCGAGGACCGGTGGACTTTCAAATTCTGATCAAAAAAATTGATCAGTTCTTGACCGGCTCCGAAGCGTCGTCGTCCGTGGACTTCTCAATACTCGGCTGGACGTCCTTCCCGGTCAGCTGTGCAGGCTTCGGGTCGCCGACCTCGACCTGTGGCTGCTCGCCGGTGAATTCCGGAGCATTGTCGGTGTACCACTCGGTGAGAGCCGGGTCCTCACTGTCGAAGTCGGCACCGGCGCCGAGTTCCTCCGGAACCTGGGAGATGCCGAAGACAAAGTCGTCGCCGTGCTCGTCGATGCCCTGGCGGACACCGCCCTTGATGGCTTCCAGCGCATAGCGACGGCGGATCATCAGCGGGTCGTTGCGCAACTCGATGCCCCAGGAAATCATGACGCCGATCAGGATGATCGCGAACGGCAAGGCGCAGGTGACCATGATCGACTGCAGCCCGGAGAGCGCATTGCGCCCGCCCGCCAGCAGCAGGAACATGGAGATCAGGCCCAGAGCCACGGCCCAGACGATGGTGACCGGCTTGGACGGCACCGGGCGTCCGGACTGCGACATGGAACCCATGACGTTGGAGGCGGAATCCGCGGCGGTCACGAAGAACACCAAGATCGCCAGCAGGGCGACAATCCACATCACCGGGCTCATCGGCAGGTTGGCCAACAAGTCGAACATGACGTTTTCGCCCGAACCCTGGATCTCGATTTCCTGGCCGTTGAGGTTCATCCAGATCGCGGAACCGCCGAACACGGTGAACCAGGTCATGGAGATCGCCGAAGGAACCAGCATCACCACGGTGACGAACTGGCGCAGCGACCGGCCCTTGGAAATCTTGGCGATGAACATGCCGACGAACGGCGACCAAGAAATCCACCAGGCCCAGTACAAGGTGGTGTAAGCGGTCAGATATTCCTTCTCGACGGTGCCCTCGCTGGCGAAGACGGTGAGCATCTGCGGCAGGTTGTCGAAGAAGGAGATCACGGCGGCCGGCAGCAGATCCAGAATGTACATGGTCGGACCGGCGACCAGCACGAAGATCGCCATGAAGATCACCAGGGCCATATTCGTGTTGGAGAGCAGGCGAATGCCCTTCTTGATGCCGGCCACGGCCGAAATGGTGAAGACCACCGTCAGCAGGCTGATCGCCACGACCACGAACCCGTTGCCCAGTTCCATCCCGGTGACGATGCTCGTACCCGTGCGGATCTGCAGCGCACCGATGCCCAGCGAGGTCGCAGTGCCGAACAGCGTCACCAGCACGGCAAAGACGTCGATGATCTTGCCCAGCAGACGGTTATTGCCGTCCGGGAACACCGGCTCGAAGAGTGATGAGATCAGCGGCAGGCGTCCACGACGATAGGAGACGTAGGCCAGGGCGCCGCCGACCAATGCGTAGATGCACCAGGCGAAGGTCGCCTGGTGGAGGAAGGAATCGGTCATGGCCGGGAGCACTGCCTCGTTGGTGCCTGCCTGCGCATCGGTGGATGGCGGCGGCGCGGTGAAGTGGCTCAGTGGTTCCAGCGGCCCGTAGAAGATCAGGCCGATGCCCAGGCCCGCGGCGAACAGCATGGAAATCCACGAGGTGGTGGAATATTCGGGGCTGCTGTCATCCGCGCCGAGGCGGATCTTGCCGGTGGGGCCGTAGCCGACCACCAGCATGAACAGCACAATGCCCAGGACGATGACGTTGAACAGCCAGCCGAAGTGGGTGACGACCCACTCCTGCATGCCCACGCCGACCTCGTTCAGGTTGGTTGGGGCGATGATGGCCCAGAGCAGTACCGCGAGGACTGCAACGAGTGCTGAAATGAACACCCCGCGGCGGGTGGGGAACGTGGCGTTGGTGTCTTCGACGCTGATGCCGGGGATCAGTCCCGGGTGGATGCCGAAGGAGGGTTCCTTGGCATGGCGCAGGGCGTTGAGTACGCGTTCGCCCTTGTGTCCCCGGACCGGTTTTTGGTCTTTTTCACTTCCCTTGTCAATGGCTTTGGACCCCGCAGCTGGCGGGTGTGGACGTGACGTATCAGAATCCATAGCCATCAAGTTTACTATAAAAACCTTGAGATTCCGCGGTTTTTGACCCCATTCCAGCGCGAACCCGCCGGGTCTGACCTCGATCCTGCCCCATGATCCCGGGGCCAAACAGGGATTCGCCAAGCGCAGAAAAAAGATGCTTTTTGACCGCGTGACGCACCGATTCTCGGGAGTTCCCCACGCATTCTCCAGGCCCGCGCAGGCTGGATTAATGGTCGTTTTCGCCCCTGCCTGGGAGGTGCTTGGATGGCGGCTCGTCAGCCGCCCGGCAGCAGGATTAAGTACCGCGGGCCGTGCAGCCAGCGCGGCAAGCGCTGGCTGCACGGCCCGAAACGGCGTGGCTAGTTCCTAGTGGAAGAAGTGGCGTGCACCGGTGAAGTACATGGTGATGCCTGCTTCATTCGCGGCGGCGATGACTTCCTCATCGCGCACCGAACCGCCCGGCTGGACAACTGCCTTGACGCCGGCGTCGATCAGGATCTGCAGGCCGTCGGCGAACGGGAAGAACGCATCCGAAGCCGCGACTGCGCCCACGGCGCGCTGCTCGGAAGCCGCGGTATCGGCGTTCTCGGCACCGCCGGCTGCGTCCGCGCCGGATTCGATCTTCACGCCCAGGGTGTTGGCACGCTCCACGGCCAGCTTGCATGAGTCCAGGCGGTTGACCTGGCCCATGCCGATGCCCACTGCGGCGCCGCCCTTGGCCAGCAGGATGGCGTTGGACTTCGCGGCGCGCACCGAGCGCCAGGCGAAGGCCAGATCGGCCAGGGTGGCGGCGTCGGCGGCTTCGCCGGCGGCCAGGGTCCAGTTGGCCGGATCATCGCCGTCGGCGTCGATCTTGTCGCCGGCCTGGACCAGCATGCCGCCGGAGACCTGGCGCAGCTCGTTGGAGTTGCGGGCATAGCCGTCCGGCAGGGCCAGCAGGCGGATGTTCTTCTTGGCCGAGAGGATCTCGACGGCCTCCGGCTCGAAGTCCGGTGCGATGACGACCTCGGTGAAGATGCCCTTCACGGTTTCGGCCATGCCCTTGGTGACGGTGCGGTTGGCTGCGATGACGCCGCCGAAGGCCGAGACCGGGTCGGTGGCGTGCGCCTTGCGGTGCGCGTCGGCGATCGGGTCTGCGGCGTCGTCGGAGGCCACGGCCACGCCGCACGGGTTGGCGTGCTTGATGACCGCCACGGCTGGCTTGTCGAAGTCGAAGGCCGCGCGCAGCGCCGCGTCGGCGTCCACGTAGTTGTTGTAGCTCATCGGCTTGCCGTGCAGCTGGTCTGCCTGGGCGATGCCGGCCGGGGCTGCCTCGTCCACGTAGAGGGCGGCCTGCTGGTGCGGGTTCTCGCCGTAGCGCAGCACGGCGGCGCGCTGCAGGGCGACGCCGGAGTAGGCGGGCCAGTCGATGACGCCGTCGCCGTCTTCGTCGAGGAACTGGCTGGCGGTCCAGGTGGCGACCGCGGTGTCGTAGGCGGCGGTGTGCGCATAGGCCTTGGCGGCCAGGCGCTGGCGGGTCTTCAGCTCGAAGCCGCCTGCGGCTGCGGCCTCGATGACCTGCGGGTAGAAGGAAGGATCGACCACGATCGACACTGCGGCGTGGTTCTTCGCGGCGGAGCGGACCATGGCCGGGCCTCCGATGTCGATCTGCTCGACAACCTCGTCCTGCGCCGCGCCGGAGGCGACGGTCTGCACGAACGGGTACAGGTTCACCACGACCAGGTCGATCTGGCCGATGCTGCGCTCGGCCAGGGTGTCCATGTGCTCGGGCACGCGGCGGTCAGCCAGGATGCCGCCGTGGATGATGGGGTGCAGGGTCTTGACGCGGCCGTCGAGCATTTCCGGCGATCCGGTCACCTGCTCGACCTCGGTCACTGGGATGCCTGCGGCAGCGATCTTCTTGGCGGTGGAGCCGGTGGAAATCAGCTGGACGCCTGCGTTGTGAAGTCCAGCGGCCAGTTCCTCCAAGCCGGTCTTGTCGTAGACGGAAATCAATGCGCGGCGGATAGCGACTTTGTCCAAGACGGTCTTACTCACGAAAATTTTCTCCCGGCGGTGAGAATGAATGGGGCGGGCGGCGAAAAGGCCGCCGCCCCTATTCTAGCGAAATCTGCCGGTTTCCCTTCAGTTCGTGTCAGTGCCCCTGGACCAGGTTCCCCAGCTGCGGGAAATGCGTGGCCAGCTGCTGGTCGGTCAGGCACAGGCGCAGCAGCTTCTCCGCATGGTCCTCATCGGCCACGTAGGTCACCAGATCCACCGAGGTCTTGGCGTTCAGCTCGTCGCGCAGCGAGTGCGCCGCCGCCACGAGGCAGTGATAGTAGCGCTTGATGGTCGGTTCCCAGCCCTCGCGGGAGGCCTGGTCGGTCAGCGCTTCGGACCAGATGCCGGCCGCCGGTTCCTCGCACAGGTCGATGGAGGACCAGTGCCAGTCGCTGGGCTCCCACTTGTCCGAGTAGAAGCTTTCCGAGTCGTCCTCGTCCAGGTCGGCTTCGATGGAGGCAAGCACCTCGTCCAGGTCCTCGCCGTCGTCGGAGTCGTCATCGTCTTCGGATTCCTCGTCGTGTTCCGAGTCGGAGATCACCAGGGAATCCTCGTCGACAACCAGCGGTTCCGGTTCCAGGGTGTTGTGCTCGTCTGCGTCGGGACGGTCCTCGTAGTCGTCCGGCTCGTCCACGTCTTCGCCGCGTTCGACCAGCTGTTCGCGCGACTCGGCGGCCCGGTCGCGGGCCAGCGCCTGCAGCGAGTTCAGCGCCAGCAGCGGCATGGCGATGGATTCGCTCTCTTCGGTGCTCACCCCGTGCAGGGCAACGGCATAGAAGGTCTGCTCCGGGTGTGCCTCAATTACTTCAGCCGCGTGTCGAAGGGCTGCAACCCGTATCGCCTCTTCGAGAGCGGTCCAATCTACTCCCATGTCCAGAGATTACTCTCTTGCCTGCACTTTCAAAAGGCCTTGACGGCTCCCGCAAAGAGGCGTACAGCGGCTACGCGCCGCGCGGGAATTTCGGCTAAGCTTCGACGCGGTAGAAGCCGCATCATCTGCACCGCGCGAAAGGTACACCACCGTGTCCACAGCCACCCTCCCCTCCGGCACCCATGTGGTGCAGGAGCTTCCCTTCAAGTGGAAGGTCCAGGGAACCATCTTCATCATCGGCGGACTCGGCTTCATGTTCGACGCCTGGGATGTGACGCTCAACGGCGCCCTGATCCCGCTGGTCGCCCAGGAATGGGGCCTGGACCGTCCCACCGCCGCCCTGCTGGGCACCTCCAACCTGGTGGGCATGGCCCTCGGCGCGTTCCTCTGGGGCGGCATCGCCGACCGCTACGGACGCAAGAACGCCTTCAGCCTGACGCTGCTGATGTTCGCCCTGTTCACCGTGCTGGGCGCCCTGTCCCCGAACTTCGGCTTCTTCGTGGCCTTCCGCTTCCTGGCCGGCGTGGGCCTGGGCGGCTGCATCCCCGTGGACTACGCGCTGGTGGGCGAATTCACCCCGGCCAAGTACCGCGGCCGGGTGCTGACCGCGATGGACGGCTGGTGGCCGATCGGCGCCGCACTGTCCTTCTTCGTCTCCGGCTGGGTCATGGCGACCTCCGACAACTGGCGGCTGATCCTCGTGGTGATGATCCTGCCGGCCTTCATGGTGTACGTGGTGCGCCGCTCCATCCCGGAGTCCCCGCTGTTCCTGGCGGCCAAGGGCCGTGAAACCGAGGCGCGTGCGGTGATCGACCAGCTGGTGGCGCGCACCGGGGCCGCACCGCGCGACTACGTGATCGAGCAGGCCGCGCTGCCCAAGGCTCCGCGCTGGTGGGAGCAGGCAGCTTCGCTGTGGCGCTATTCGTGGAAGCTGACGGCCACCAGCTGGCTGCTCTTCGTAACCATCCTGCTGGTCTACTACCTCGCTTTGACCTGGCTTCCGACCATCCTGACCGAAGCCGGCATGGCGCAGTCGGCATCCTTCTTCGCCACGGCGGTGATGGCGCTGATGGGCCTGATCGGGGTGGTGATCGCCGCGCTGCTGGTGGAGAAGGTCGGGCGCAAGTGGCTGCTGGGCATCTTCGGTCCGCTCTCCGGCCTCGTGCTGATCGTGGTGGCGCAGAGCTTGGATGTGCCGGCCACCGCCGTGGGCTGGATCCTGGTATTCGGCGTGGTGGTCCAGGTCGCGGTCCCGGTGCTCTACGCCTACGTCTCGGAGCTGTATCCGACCGAGCTGCGGGCCAGCGGATTCGGCTGGGCGTCGACCATGTCGCGCTTCGCGGCCGGTTTCGGCCCGTTGTTGTTCGCGGCGCTCTGGCCGGTGGTGGGCTTGTCCTGGCTGTTCGCCGGTGCCACCGTGCTGGTGGTACTCGCGGTGCTGTTCATGGCGAAGTTCGCGCCGGAAACACGGGGACGGGAACTGGGCTAGAAATCCCGGCTAGGGATTTCCCTTCGCGGGGTTCGGCAGCATGCCGTCAAGCATGATGCGGGTCAGCCGCGGGCCAATGCCGGGGGCGGCGCTGGCGAAGGCGCGCGGCAGCGGCCGCGTCGCCAGGCCGATGCCGGTGATCAGCTCATGGCCGGTGAGGTCCTGGCGGACCAGATTGGCGGCCTGGGCCAATTCCAGCGCCCGGCTCACCGCCTGCGCGGCGGCCCGCTGCGGCTGCAGGATCCGGTCGCTAATGGTCTGCGGGAGCTGCAGGCTCAGCGATTCGCTGAGCGCACCGAGGTTCAGCTCAATCAGTGCATCCAAAAATTCCTGCCAAGCCCGGGTCTCGCCCTGCGACAAGCCCTCGGCGGCGTGCTCGGCTGCCTGCTGGACATCCTGGAGCATGTCCAGGGTGACTTCCTCGACCAGTTCGGGGCGTGCTGCAAAGTTCCGGTACAGCGTGCCGATGCCGACGTGGCTGGCCTCGGCAATCGATTCCATGGCGACATTTGCGCCGTGGGTTGCAAAGAGTTCACGAGACGTGCGGAGAATTTGCTTACGCCGTCGTAATGCATCTGAGCGCATGCGTTTCCCCACCTTTCACAGTTTTCGGGGTGTCCGGGGCAACCTTCCTGCCCCGTAACGATCTAACGGTAGTCGTTGAGGGAAGATCTGACGAAGTGGAAGCGTTCATTCCATTCTGCAAGGCATCCATCGTAGTTCCCGACCTTGAGTATCCGCTGGAATTCTGCCGAATCCACGCTGGAAATGCGCTTGCTTCGCCGGCCCCACTTCGAACTTTCCGGACCGCAGAAAGTTCCCGGGCTCCTCGCCAACGAGCCGTGCACCGGCGGCCCAGGGCCATGGACCGGGTGCGGCTCGCACGCCGAGGGAGGCCCGGGCTCCCCCTCCGCCACCTGCCGCAGGTTGTCGGCACGGACCCGTGGCAGCTGGGAGTCGCACCAGCTCGCGTCCCGGTTTTTTCGGTAGTGTGGCCAGTGAGCTGTACCGAAGCAGGTCCCATCCTTGAAAGGTCTTCATGCACGACGACACTTCGCTGACCATCGGACGAGTCAAGCGCGTACTAGACGAACGAATTCGTCCGGCCATCTACTCGGAGAGCGTTCCGCTGCAGGTGTCGTGGCACGAACTGCCCGGTGAGCCGGTGGCCCCGGCCGAAGGCTTGGCTTTGGACTACACCCCGGTCGCGGTCGGCACCCCGTGGGGCGCCGCCTGGGGCACCACCTGGTTCCACCTGCAGGGCGAGGTTCCTGCCGCCTGGGCCGGGCGCCGGGTCGAGGCAGTCATCGATTTGGGCTTCGATATCAACATGACAGGCTTCCAGTGCGAGGGACTGATCTACCGACCGGACGGCATCACCGTCAAGGCGCTGAACCCGCGCAACCAGTGGGTGCCGGTCGCCGAGTCCGCCGCCGGCGGCGAGGTGGTCGACCTGTACATGGAAGCGGCCTCCAACCCGGTGCTGCTGGACTACCATCCGTTCCTGCCCACCGAGCAGGGCGACATCCTCACGTCCTCTTCGCGCCGGCTGTACACGCTGCGCCGCCTGGAGTTGGCGGTCTTCGAACCGGTGGTGCACGATTTGGCGCTGGATCTGGAGGTGCTCTTCGACCTGCAGGAGCAGCTGGCCGACGGCCCGCGCCGCTTCCAGATCCTGCAAGCCATGGACAACGCCCTGGACGTGCTGGACCTGCAGCGCATCACCGAAACCGCGCAGGACGCCCGCGACCAGCTGGCCGCGGTGCTCGCCGCCCCGGCCGAGCACAGCGCCCACAAGATCTCGGCCATCGGGCACTCGCATATCGATTCGGCCTGGCTGTGGCCGCTGCGCGAAACCATCCGCAAGGTCTCGCGCACCTGCTCCTCCATGGTGGAGCTGCTGGAGACCGAGGAGGAATTCCTCTACGGCATGTCCAGCGCCCAGCAGTACAAGTGGCTGAAAACCCACCGCCCCGAGGTCTGGGACCGGGTCAAACGCCAGGTGGCCGAGGGCCGCTTCCTGCCGCTGGGCGGCATGTGGGTGGAATCCGACACCGTCATGCCTTCGGGCGAATCCCTGGTGCGCCAGTTCCTCTACGGACAGAACTTCTTCCGCAAGGAATTCGGCATCACTTCCAAGGGCGTCTGGCTGCCCGACTCCTTTGGCTACTCCCCCGCGCTGCCGCAGCTGATGCGCCGCGCAGGCTTCGAGTGGTTTTTCACCCAGAAGATCTCTTGGAACCAGCAGAACAAGTTCCCGCACCACACCTTCGACTGGGAGGGCATCGACGGGTCGCGCATGTTCAGCCACTTCCCGTCCATGGACACCTACAATTCCCAGCTCTCGGGCGAGGAAGTGGCCAAGGCCGCCCGCCAGTTCCGCGAAGCGCGGGTCACGAACAATTCAATCGCCCCGGTGGGCTGGGGCGACGGCGGCGGCGGCACCACCCGGGAGATGACCGGCAAGGCTAAGCGCCTGGCCAACCTGGAAGGCAGCGCCACGGTGGCCTGGGAGCATCCCAATGACTTCTTCGACCGGGCCAAGGCCGAGCTGCCCAACCCGCCGGTGTGGGTGGGCGAGCTCTACCTGGAGCTGCACCGCGCCACCCTGACCAGCCAGCACCAGACCAAGCAGGGCAACCGCCGCACCGAGCAGCTGCTGGTCGAAGCCGAGCTGTGGGCATCCACCGCGGCCGTCTACGCCGGCGAGCCCTACCCGTACGAGCAGCTCGACGAGCTGTGGGAGACGGTGCTGCTGCACCAGTTCCACGACATCCTGCCGGGCACCTCGATCGCCTGGGTGCACCGCGAAGTGGTGGCCCGCTACGCCGAGGTCATCACGCAGGCGCAGGCCTTGATCGCCCGCGCCCAGCAGGTGCTGTCCGGGACCGGCGGCCTGCAGCTGGAGTTCAACGCGGCCGCCTACACCCGCCATGGGGTGGCCTTCGGCGCGGCCCGCGAGCTGGAGCCCGCCACTGCGCAGCTGGTGCGCGCCGAGGCACTGGACGGCGGCTACGTGCTGGGCAACGAGCTGGTGCGCGTGGTCATCAACTCAGACGGCCTGATCACCTCCGCCGTGGACCTGGCCACCGGCCGCGAAACCATTGCCGAGGGCAAGGAAGCCAACCTGCTGCAACTGCACCAGGACTTCCCGAACATGTGGGACGCCTGGGACGTGGACAAGTACTACCGCAACCAGGTCACCGACCTGCGCGCGGCGGACAGCATCCAGCTCTCCGAATCCGGAGGCACTGCCACGGTGACGGTGACCCGCAGCTTCTCCAACTCGACGCTGGTCCAGGAACTGTCGCTGGCTCCCGGGGAGCGCACCGTGCAGATCTCCCAGAGCACCGACTGGCACGAGGCGGAGAAGTTCCTCAAGGTCGCCTTCCCGCTGGATATCCGCGCGGAGCAGACCATCGCCGAAACCCAGTTCGGCTACCACCAGCGCGTCACCCACGTGAACACCAGCTGGGAAGCGGCGAAGTTCGAAACCTCGATGCACCGCTTCGTGCTGGCGCAGGAGCCGGGCTTCGGCGCCGCGCTGGTCAACGACTCGATCTACGGCTTCGACGTCACCCGCGACGCCGAGGACGCCCGGGTCACCACCACCGTGCGCCTCTCGCTGCTGCGCGCCCCGCGCTTCCCGGATCCGCAGACCGACCAGGGGCTGCAGACCCACCGCTACGGGCTGGTCATCGGCGCAGACATCGCCAGCGCCACCGAAGCCGGCGCGCTGCTGAACAGCGCACAGACCGTGCGCTCCGGCGCCCGCGAGGTCGAGCCGCTGGCGGCGATCTCCGGCGAGGGCCTGGTGGTCTCCAGCGTGAAGCTGGCCGCCGACCGCTCCGGCGACCTGGTGGTGCGCGTGTACGAGTCGCTGGGACGCCGCGCCTCCGGCACGCTGGGCATCAACCGCCCGGTGGCCTCGGCCGCCACGGCCAGCCTGCTGGAGGATCCGTTGGAGCCGGTGGAAGTGAACAAAAATTCTGTTCAGCTCAAGCTCGGGGCTTTCGAGGTGCGCACCCTGCGCTTCACGCTGCGGTAGGCTTGCCGCGTCCCGGGGCCCGGCATCACCAGGGCGAAGGTTCGTAGTCCTTCAAGAAACAGCACCCCGTGGTGGGCTCGGGTGATCGCCCCCGGCAGCATCTTCCGGGTGCCGCTGCCGATCAGCACGGTCAGCGACGCGGTGTGGTGCGGGGCAATGAACTCCGGTTCGCGGCGGAGGGCCGTAATCGGCTCCTGCGCACCGTAGGTGATCGAATGCACCGCGGTCGCCTCCAGCGCCTGCAGGTGGTTCAGCGGCGGCAGGATCTCTGGCAGCTAGCTGGCCGGCAGGGTACTGCCCGCGCCGGGAGGTCAGTGCTCTGTGATGGTTATCGGCTCCTCTTCGAGAGGAAAACCTACCTCTCACCACCGGAATCACGGGGGTACAGACCGAGACACCACCATTGCATCAAATCGTGACGCGGCTTCAATCAATCGTTTTTGAGGGAGTCGGCAAGAGCAGGTGATTTTGGTTCCCCGGCGTATCTGGAGTCCGGCCGGTCCCGCTCAGAACGGTCTCGATTGCCGGGTTCGGGAGGACAGAACCGTGCCCCCGGTAGGTCATCCGATGTTTAAGGCGTGGGGGGGAGAGAGTCAGCGCGCCTTGGCGAAGGCCACGTAATGTCGGTCGAGGAAGCCCGGCACGCTGCGTCGCTGCGCAGCCGCTTGTATGAAGGCGGCGATCACGCCGGAGGCCGCCCCGGCCGCTACCGCGCTGGGCGGCCCGCCGATCGCCGCACCGCCGGCCCCACCGAGTCCACCTGCGATGAAGCTGATCGTGTTCTGCCCACCCCAGACCCTCGATTTCTTCGCTTCACGGCGCAACGACTCACGGGCATCCGCGAGCTTCTCCTCGACGCCGGTCTGGATGGTGCGCGAGTCGATGCCTGCGCGCCGGTTCCGGTCGGCGTAGTCCAGCGCCTCGGCCAGGTCCTTGCGCCACGTCGCGAGCGAGTCGCTCGATCGACGAATCGTCACTAGGTCTGCAGGGCTGAGGACGTCAATGTTCGGAACCTCAGTGCGAGCAACCTCGTGCATTCTGAGCTGCTCGGCAGGGTCGGGAGCGCCGATGAACAGCAGACGGCCCATCAGCGGCGTGGCGCACAGCACGTCAGAGGATCCACCGAGCATCCGGATGAGGGCTAGCGTCGACGCGGTCCCCGCGATCGCATTCTCGACGATGTTCCTCGGGTTAAGGATCCGTACTACATCGATGAACGTCTCGGCCAGAGCGGCGTCGCCCTCGTCAACGGCGCGCTGCACGTAGGAGAGGTCGGGTGCGCGATTGCCGCCGCGTATGTCTTTCCACAGCGTCTGCAGGGCGGGTGACAGGCCGGAGACGAACTCGACCTCGAACTCGTCCCACGCATCAGCGACCGTGTACGGTGAGGCATCGGCGTCGAGCGTGGTCAGGATGCTGTCTCCCAGCTCGCCGGCGGCCCCCAGCTCATCGCCACCGGTGTAGAAGACGTTGACAACATCATGGTCAAGGAGCTGCGCGATCTCGGACAGCGATGCAGCCGCCGCGGATATGCTCGCGCGGGTCACCTCGCGGAGCTCCCGGTGCTGGCTCAGGTGCATCTCGGCGGCATGACTCAGAGGGTCCTCGATCGCGAGCCCGTGGCTGTACAGGAGCGCTCGCATAATCCCCGTCGAGAACTCCCCGGTCCCGCTCGCCCGGGGGTCGGTCGCCGCGGAGAGCCGGATGCCCGACGGCGCATACCCGCTCGCTGGCGACTCGTTGTTGAGATGGTCGAAGAACAACGACGAGCGCAGAGGGATCAGCGGCCAGATCTCGGTGACAGGGCGTTTCGGCAGCGCTCCGGACCTCGGCACGGAGAGAATCGTCTCCGCCAGCGCATCGACCCGGTCCGGTGAAAGGGCGTCGATCGCCGACGTCAGGTCGGGGCCCGCCGATTCGCCAAGCGCCTCGCGCACAGCATCGAATGAACTCTGCATGCGTCCAGTATAGGGTTCCGACAACGACGAGGAAGTCCCGTCTTGACAGGCGCGTCCTCCCATCTCTGACCATCTCTGACCGCGTACAACGATGAACACAGGTCTGCGCTGCCGAAGCGCGACAATGAAATAGCGCGAAAGAGCCGGAATGCACAAGGGCGAATCCCGCGTTAAATCACTCGCGGAATATTTACTTTCGACAGAGCTGAGAAGCATCAGCGAGTCGACGCCCAACTGCCCCGCGAGCACGTCCACAGAATCAAGGGTGAGGTTCCGCTCTCCGCGCTCGGTGCCGGCCAGATAGCGGGGACTCACTTCGAGGCTTTCGACGAGTGGAGGATCCGCTGGAGCCGGTGGAAGTGAACGAAAATTCTGTTCAGCTCAAGCTCGGGGCCTTCGAGGTGCGCACGCTGCGCTTCACCCTTGCCTGATCCATCGGCCTTGCCTAGCCCAGCAGCTAGGTCCCATTAACCCGCGATGGCGGGGCAGTTCATCTCGAACTGCCCCGCCATCACGGGTATTGCTGGTTGACCGCCCCGTCACCACGGGGACGGTTCGTAATCCTTGAGGAAGCAGCCGTAGAGGTCGATGCCGCGCTCGCCGTCAATGATGGGCTGGTAGACGCGGGCGGCGCCGTCGATCAAATCCAGCGGGGCGTGCCAGCCCTCGGCGACCATGCGCACCTTGGAATCATGCGGACGCTCGTCGGTGATCCAGCCGGTGTCCACCGCGGACATCAGGATCCGGTCGGTAGCCAGCATCTCCTCCGCGCTGGTGCGCGTGAGCATGTTCAGCGACGCCTTCGCCATGTTCGTGTGAGGGTGGCCGGCGCCCTTGTAGCGGCGGGAGAACTGCCCTTCCATGGCGGAGACGTTCACGATGTACTTGCGCCGCGCCTCGGAGGCGGCCAGCGCCGGGCGCAGCCGGGAGGCCAGCAGGAACGGCGCGGTGACGTTGCACAGCTGCACTTCGAGCATTTCCAGCGCGTCCACGTCGCCCAGGATCTGCGTCCAGGAATTCTCCGTGACCACATCCGGCACCAGCCCGCCGGCGTCGATGGCGGTGCCCGCGGCGATGCGCTCCAGCGAGGCGGAGCCGGCGGTCATGGCCAGGTCCGCGAGCTGCTCGGCGTCGTAGCCGCCCACCGTGCTCGGGGCCAGCAGCGCCGAGTCCTCCAGCCTAAAGGCGCTGGCCAGCGCACGGGGGTGCTCGGCCGGCGGGTTGGCCTCGCCCCACAACTCCGGCCCGCCCTGCCCGAAGGCCAGCTCCCCGGCCAGCGGCTGCTGCTCGGATTCAATCAGGTGCTGGTAGGAGTTGGCGGTGCGGCGCACGGTCTGCGCGGCGTTGTTGATCAGGATGTCCAGCGGGCCTTCGGCGGCGACGCGGTCGGCCAGCGAGATCACCTGGGCTGGGTCGCGCAGGTCGATGCCCACGATCCGCAGCCGGTGCAGCCAGTCGGCGCTGTCTTCAAGCGCCGCGAAGCGCCGGGCCGCGTCCTTGGGGAAGCGGGTGGTGATGGTGGTGTGGGCGCCGTCGCGCAGCAGGCGCAGCGCAATGTGCATGCCGATCTTCGCCCGGCCGCCGGTGAGCAGCGCCCGCTTGCCGGACAGGTCGGCACGGGCGTCGCGGCGTTCGCGGCCGGCGGCGGCGCAGTCAGGGCACAGGTAGTGGTGGAAGGCGTCCACCGTGGTGTAGCGCTGCTTGCAGATGTAGCAGCCGCGCGGCTTGCGGAATTCTCCGGCGCTGTCCCCCTGGGTCGGGGTGCTCAGGTCCAGGCCCAAGGTCTCGTCGTCCAGCCGCTGCGGCGAGCCGGTGGCGGTCCGCTCGATCAGCGCCCGGTCCGCGGCGCTGATTTCAGCGCGCTTCTGCGACTTGCGGTGGCGTTTGGCGGCCTTGAACATGTTGCTGGTCGCACGGCGCACGGCGACGTGCCGCTCGTCCTCGGAGTCCAGCGTGTGCACCACGGACAGGACCTTCAACGCGGTGGCCAGTTCCTCGGCGGTGAATGGTTCGGTGTCGCCGGCCGATGCGGGCGATGAAGTATCTTCGGTCATCTCAGTCTCGATGCTGCTGGGCCGGTGGCCCGCTAGTTGGCTGCCAGGTCCGCCAGGGTGGCGATGAGCAGGCGGCGTTCGACCACCTTGATGCGTTCGTGCAGGGTTTCCTCGGTGTCCGTCTCTTCGATGGCCACGGCCTCCTGGCGCAGGATCGGGCCGGTGTCCACGCCGGCATCCGCGATGTGCACGGTGCAGCCGGTGACCTTCACTCCGTAGGCCAACGCGTCGCGCACGCCGTGGGCGCCCGGGAAGGACGGCAGCAGCGCCGGGTGGGTGTTGATGTAGGTGCCGTCGAAGGCGTTGATGAATTCCTCGCCGACGATGCGCATGAACCCGGAGGAGACCACGTAATCAGGAGCGTAGGACTGGCATTTCTCGGTCAGCGCGTGGTTCCAATCGCCGCGGTCGGCGAAGTCCTTGAAGTTCACCACGAAGGTCTCGATGCCCGCCTCCGCCGAACGCTGCACCCCGTAGGTGCCGTGCTTGTCCGCACCCACCGCCGCGATTTCGACATTCGGCAGGTCGCCCGCCGCGACCGCGTCGATGACTGCCTGGAGATTCGAACCGGTGCCGGACACCAAAACCACAATACGCATAGCTTCCATTCTACGGTTGGCCGGCGGCGCCCGCCGACCTTGGCTTCCGGCTCCAGCGGTCGTAATTCGTCACATGCAGCTCAGCCCCGCCGCCGCCCGGCGCCCGGGCCTACACTGGAACCCCGGAGACGCGGCGGCGCCGGGCCGCCACGCCGGTCGACCAAGGAGCGGACATGAGCCAGATCATCCCGGACGGCAAGGACTGGACCGTCGTCCTGCGCGAAACCTGCCCCGAATGCGGCGTCGATGTGCGCGGCATGTCCGTGCAGGAGACGGCCGCGCGGCTGCCCGGGGTCGTGGCGCGCTATGAAAAGGTGCTCGAGCGTCCCGGGGCCGCGACCCGCCGCAACGCCGCCCGCTGGAGCGACCAGGAATACGTGGTGCACGTGGCCGAGATGCTGGCGGTCATGGAGGGCCGCCTGGATTTGATGCTGGAGCAAACCGATCCGGGCTTCCCCAATTGGGACCAGGACGCCGTGGCGGAGCAGGGCAAGTACAACGCGCTGGGCGCCGGACAGGCGGCGCAGAAGCTGCGCACGGCGGCCGAAGCCTATGCCGCCAAGCTGGAGAGCATCAACCCGGAGAAGTATTCCCGCAGGGGTATACGCTCAAATGGTGCCCCGTTCACGGTGGAAACGCTGAACCAGTACGCCTGGCATGACGTGGTGCACCACCTGTGGGACCTGGACGCCTGAGCGGGCGCGCCGTCCGCGCTAGCCTTCGAGCACCGGGTCCGTTTCGAACAGCGGGGCGATCAGGTAGCCGATGGCCGTGCCCAGGCCGATCTGCAGGGCCAGCGCCCCGGCGGTCACCCAGGCATGCGGACCCAGCTCGGTCAGCCGGCCGATGGCCAGCGAGCCGGAAGACAACCAGGATCCGCCCAGCGAGAGCAGCCCGGCCACGACACCGGTGAACACGGCCAGGCAGGCCGTGGAAGCGCCCAGGGCCAGCGCGTTGAACGGGATGCGGCGGGCAAACCAGTCTTCCAGGTGGTTCTCCCCCACCCGCAGGAAGTACCAGCCGGCCAGGATGCCGGCGAGCACCGGGATCAGCAGGTAGAGCCATTGGTTGCTCGGCTCCCCGGAAGGCAGCGCTGCCAGCATCGGAATCGAGGGCAGCGGGCCCACGGTGGTTTCGAGCGTGGACAGCGTGCTGCCGGCACCCAGGCTGAACCCGCCGCCGCTGATCCAGGACAGCACCCAGAACACCGCGTTGGGGATCAGCGCCAGCTGCAGCAGGGTCAGCGCGGCGGAGCCGATGGGCCCGGGGCGCAGTTCCTGGTAGACGTTGGCCACCTCGGTCCAGTGCAGTCCCAGGGTGATGGTCAGCAGGACGCCGGAGATGCCCACGGCGGCCACGTAGCCCATGAACCCCGAGACGACCACATGCCAGACGTAGGAACCGGCCCAGCGTCGGTGCGGGGAGATGCTGTGCAGGTAGGCGGCGGTGTCCATGCCGAACAGCCGCCCCCAGGATCCCGCTTCGCGGCGCGCGCCGATGAGCAGGCCTAGCGAGGCGATCACCAGCGGGATGAAGGTGGCGGCCAGGATGTTGCCCCGGCCGTAGTCGTTGGCCACCAGGAAGCCCACGCCGGTGCCGATGGCCCCGTAGGCCACCACGGCGCCCAGCAGTCCCTGCCACAGCTGGTCGGTGTAGGAAGCGCGGGCGATGCGCCGTCCGGCGCGCAGGCAGAAGAGGAAGGGCAGCAGGCTCAGCCCCAGCGGCATCAGCGTCAGCCAGCCGGTCATCGAGCTAGGGTCGGTTTCCGGCCCCACGTTGAAGACCTCGATGGGCACCCCGTGGATGAGCAGCCAGACGAACCCGGCGAACTGCAGGATCACCTCGAACGAGTCCTCCAGGAAGCCGCCGCTGAAGTAGACAGCGACCAGCGGCAGCGCAATCAGCGCCAGGCAGAACACGACCGATTGCAGCATTTCGAAAACCCCCTGCAGGGCAAGGGGCATCGGCCAGCCGTTGCGCAGGCGCAACATCACGGCCTTCATGGGTTTCTTTTCGCGGCTCATCATCTTCCATGGTGCCACCATCGGCGCCGACCGATCATGATCGACGCGCAATGATGGCACCGGAGGTACTGCAGATCGCCCGGGCTAGTAGCTGTCCGGAGTTTCTCCCGAGGCGTCGGCGCGGTAGCTGGCGGCCAGCGCCTCGGTGGAGCGGGCCAGCAACGCCACATCCGCGCCGACGCCCACATACTGGGCTCCGGCTTCGATGTACTTGCGCGCGGTGGCCGCATCGAAGGCGTTCACGCCCGCGTACTTGCCGGCGGCGCGGGCCGCGGCGATGGACTTCATCACGCCGGCGACCACCTCGGGGTGGTTCTGCTGGCCGATCACGCCCATGGAGGCCGCAAGGTCCGACGGGCCGATGAAGACGCCGTCCAGGCCTTCGGTGGCCACGATCTCCTCGACGTTCTCCACCGCTTCGGCCGATTCGATCTGCACCAAGACGGTGATGGTCTCAGCCGCGCGGTTCAGGTAGTCGGGGATGCGGTTCCAGCGGGCCGAGCGGGCCAGGGCCGAGCCGACGCCGCGCACGCCCAGCGGCGGGTAGTGGCAGGCGGCGACCGCGTTGGCCGCCTGCTGCGCGTCGTTGATCATCGGGATGATCAGCGACTGCACTCCCAGATCGAGGAACTGCTTGATGATCACCGGATCGTTGACCGGCGGGCGCACCACGGGAACCACCGGGTAGCCGCGTACCGCCTGCAGCTGGGCCAGGATGCTGCCCAGGTCATTGGGCGAATGCTCGCCGTCGATGAACAGCCAGTCGAAGCCTGCGCCGGCGCAGATCTCGGCCACCAGCGGCGACCCCGAGCAGACCCACACCCCTGACAGGGCATGGTCGGCGTCCTTGAGCGCGTCCTTCAGCGAGGGATCGGGTTCTACTCGAAATGGCATGTCACGGTTCCCAGCGGTCCGTAGTCGGCGAAGACGGTGTCGTTTTCGTAGACCCACATCGGACGGGTGAAGGATCCGGCCAGGATGATCTCGCCGGCGTTGAGCTTGTCGCCGTGGGCGGCGATCTTGTTGGCCAGCCAGTACACGCCGGCGGCCGGGTGGTTCAGTACGCCGGCGGCGACGCCGGTTTCCTCCACGGTCTGGTTCTTGAACAGGATGCCCGAGACCCAGCGCAGGTCCACGGCTTCCGGGCGCACCGGGTTGCCGCCGATGACCATGGCGCCCATCGCCGCGTTGTCGGAGATGGTGTCCACGATGGTGCGGCCTTCCATCTCGATGCGCGAATCGAGGATCTCCAGGGCGGGGATGACGTATTCGGTGGCTTCCAGCACGTCGAAGATGTTCGCGTTCGGACCCTGGATGTCCTTCTTGAGCTTGAACGCCAGTTCCATTTCGATGCGCGGATGCGTGTACTGGTCCCACTTCACGGTGCACCCGGAGTCAAGGACCATGTCGTCGAAGATGATGCCGTAGTCCGGTTCGGTGATGCCGGTGGCCATCTGCATGGCGCGGGAGGTCAGCCCGATCTTCCGGCCGGCCAGCACGCGGCCGTTGGCCTCGGAGCGCTGGCGCCACAGGTTCTGCACCCGGTAGGAGTCCTCAACCGTCATGTCCGGGTAGCGCGCAGTCAGGCGGGGCACCGGGGTACGCGTGACTCCGGCTTGGACCAGTTCATCGGCGATTGCCGTGATTGTTTCCTCGGATAGCATCGACTGCTACACCTTTCACTGGTAGTTCAAAGCTGTGCGGGCGCCGCAGAACGCCGTCGCGTCGCGGCTCGGCCCACAGTCTTTGATGGTATCGAGGTTCAGCAGGCATGGCACATCGTACTAACATTTTTCCCTGCCCTCGACGAACCCGGATGCTCCGCCTGCGGGCAGGGAAATTCCCGCCGTCCGGGCTCCCGGCTCGCGAACCGGCGGGAGCTGCCGGCGGCGGGGCGTGCCTAATTGGCCCCGGCGCGGACGTTGGCCAGCAGCGCCTCGAAGGGCAGGGAGGTCATCTCGTCGTTGGGGTCGGCGGTCTCGCTGACCGAAGGAGCGATGGACCGGGTATCGCCCAGGCCGGTATCGGGCCCCAGCTCGCCTTCGGCCGCAGCCAAGGCTGCGGCCACCTCGCGGGCCACACGCTGCGCCCGGTCGGACAGCGTGCCGGAAATGCCGTGGCCGCCGAAGTCCTCCGAGGCGGCGAAGACCGTGGTGGGCATGATCTGCGCACGCAGGTAGGCGAAGATCGGCCGCATGGCGTAGTCGATGGCCAGCTGGTGCCGCTGGGTGCCTGCGGTGGCCGCGAGCACCACCGGCTTCCCGCTGAGCGACTTGGGGTCCAGGATGTCCAGGAAGGACTTGAACAAACCCGAGACCGATGCGGTGAAGACCGGGGTCACGGCCACCAGCACGTCGGCGCCGACCACCGCGTCAATAACCCGCTGCAGGGACGGCGCGGCGAACCCGCTGAGCATGTTGTTGGTGATGTCGCTGGCATGCTCGCGCAGCTCGACAGTGGTCAGATCGGCCTGCACGCCGGCGAGCGCCAGCTGCCCGGCGATGGATTCGCCCAGCTGGCGCCCCAGCAGCGAGGAACTCGACGGGCTTCCCAGCCCACCACTGATCACCACAACGGACTTGCTCATGCCCACGCCTTCCCGAGATTTAGATGCGTACGCATGTAAGAACCCCGGGCGCCCGACTTCTATTCCCGCGGCCGGCGAGGCTTGCCGAGCAGTCCGCGCCAGCCTGTAATTTCACTATTGTGACGAGCGGAACGATATTGATACGCTTGGCTCCATGAGCAAAGACCAGCATGGAACGAATCAGCGCGACATCGAGTCAGGGGTCCGCACCGACTTCCACAACACGATGTCCTACGGCAGCTACCTCGACCTGGAGCGCATCCTCTCCGCACAGCATCCGGTCAGCGTGCCGGAGCACCACGACGAAATGCTGTTCATCATCCAGCACCAGACCTCCGAACTGTGGCTCAAGCTCATGCTCCACGAGCTCGTCGAGGCGCGCCGCCTGCTGGGCACGGACGACATCGGCAAGGCCCTGAAGTGCCTGGCCCGCGTCAAGCACATCCAGAAGACGCTGACCGAGCAGTGGTCCGTGCTGGCAACACTCACCCCGCGCGAATACGCGCAGTTCCGCGGCTTCCTCGGTTCCTCCTCGGGCTTCCAGTCCTTCCAGTACCGTGCGGTGGAGTTCATCCTCGGCAACAAGCATGCCGGAATGCTCAAGGTTCATGAGGCGGACCCCAAGGCGCACGAGCTGCTCAGCAACCTGCTGAACGAGCCGACCCTCTACGACGTGTTCCTGGCCGCATTGGCCCGCCACGGCTACGACATCCCGGCAGAGGTCCTCGAACGCGACGTCACCAAGCCGTGGACGTTCCAGGAATCGCTGATCCCGGTCTTCAAGGACATCTACGAATCCGAGGACACCCTGTGGAGCCTGTACCAGGCCTGCGAGGATCTGGTGGACGTCGAGGACAATTTCCAGGCCTGGCGCTTCCGCCATTTGCGCGTGGTGCAGCGCACCATCGGATTCAAGCGCGGCACCGGCGGCTCATCCGGCGTCGACTTCCTCAAGCGGGCCCTGGACCTGACGTTCTTCCCCGAACTGTTCGCGGTGCGCACCGAAATTGGCAGCTAGCACGCAGCTCGTCGCCTTTACCCTGGATGACTTCGAGGCGCGCACCGGCAGCGCCGCCTCCATCATCCGGACCATCGCGGGCTTGTACCTCCGCCATGAGCACGCTCCGGTAGCCCGCACCAGGATCCTCGCCCTGGCCACGGCCGCCGGCGTCTCGGCCCCGACCGCGCAGACGGCGATCTCGCGACTGGCTGACCGCGGCGTGCTGGAGGCCGCCGGGGCTTCCAGCCTGCAGGTCACCGCCGAGGCGCAGGCGATGTTCGCCCGCGGCGACCGGCGGATCTTCACACCCCGCCAGATGGCGGACCAGGAGCTGTGGTGCCTGGTGGCCTACTCGCTGCCGGAGACCATGAGGCCGCTGCGGCACCAGGTGCGCAAGCATTTCCTCCAGCTCGGCGGCGGCCTGGTTTCCGCCGGGCTGTGGATCTTCCCCGCCTACCTGCGCGAGGAAGTGCTCCAGGTCCTCGGTGCGCTGGAAGTCCGGTCCTATGCCACCGTCTTCACCACGCAGACCCCGGACTTCCCGGAGGGCGCCGCGCAGGCGGCCCGGCAATGGTGGGATCTGGGCCGGCTGGAATCCATGCACTCAACGTTCCTGGCAAGCACCGCCGCGTTGGACGCCGCGCCCGAGTCGCCGGCAGCAGCCTATCGCGGCTACGTGGCCCTGGTCGACGCCTGGCGGGCGCTGCCCTACCTCGACCCGGGCTTGCCGGATTCCATGCTGCCCGGCACCTGGCCCGGCCGGCTGAGCCGCGAACGCTTCCTCGCCCTCTCACGAACCTACGAACCCGCGGCACGGCAATTCGCCAGGGATCTGCTCGGCGGCTAGGTCCACACCGGCTCGTCCGCGCCGTAGCGCGTCGGCGAGTGCGGGTAGTCCAGCTGCACCCCGTTGAGCTCGAAGGGCGGCAGCGCATAGTCGAGCATGCCGTAGCCGCTGGTGCGGCGGGAGACCCGCGGGATACCCAGCGCCAGCTCCGGGGCGCTCGGCCCGCCGAATTCAAACAGGGCCTGGGCGGTCCTGGCCAGCGAAATCCGCACGGTTCCGGTCGAATGCAGCTCTCGACGTGCACGGAGCAGGGCGATCACCGCGGCCGCGATGCCGTAACCCGCGGCATAATCCAGCCCCTGAACCGGCAGCGCCCCGGGATTCCCCTCCGGAGACCGGTACGCGTCCGCAATGCCGGTGGCCGCCTGGACGATGCTGTCGAACCCGCGGCGCGAGGCCCACTGCCCGGCGAATCCCCAGGCGCACAGCTGGGCAATGACCAGCTGCGGGTAGCGCTCGCGCAGAAGCTCGGCGGACAGGCCCAGCGCGTCCAAGGCCCCGGGACGGTACCCGAGGATCACCGCGTCGGCCTGCGCGAGCAGCCCGTGGGCCGCGGCGAGGCCCCGTACCGCGGCAAGATCCAGTCTCGTGCTGCGTTTCCCGAAGCCGGTGTCGATGTGCTGGTCGGGAAGTTCCGCATGCCGCGGTCCGTCGACGCGCAGCACCTGGGCGCCCAGCGCGGCCAGCGTCCGCGAGGCGGTGGGGCCGGCGATGACCCGGGTGAAGTCCAGGATTTTCAGCCCCGCCAGGGGCAGCTTGGCCTCCGGCCGGAACTGCCAAGCGCCCGCCTCGCGGATTCCATGCAGCTCGAACTGCGCCCAGGGCCCTGCAGCGGCCGCTTGCCCTTCAGGCGACTGCAGCCATTGCCGCCGGCTGCGCACCGCTGCGGCGACGCCCCCGGCGGACACGATGCGTTCCTGGGCTTCGAGGGATCCCGCCTGCGCCAGCAGGCCGGGCAGCTGTTCGGGGGTGCGCGCCCTCATCGCATCCAGCAGCGCGCGCTCGTGGTGCGGATAGTTTGCGTGGGTTCGAATCCACCCGTCGGCGGTCGGGAAGAATCCGGACAGCGGAGCAAAGGCCTGCACCTTGCGTCCGGCAACCCGCAGGTGCCGGAAGGATTCGAAGCCGGCCGCCAATTGGGCCGGCGTGCTGCGCAGCCGGCATCGTCCGGCGGTCAGTTTGGCAACGGATTGGCCGACCAGTCCCGCGCTGTGGCGCGCCAGCCCTTCCACGTCCAGAACGCCGCCCCACCAGGTGCCGGAATCGCAGTACTTCGGTGCGTGTCTTTCAAGCAGCCCGGATTCATGGAATCCCGCGCCCAGGATGTCCCATTGCGCCTCCGGCGGCCGGTCGACGGAATCGCTGTTCATGGCGCCACCCTACGCCACTTTTATACCTCTATATATAGGTACAAAACGGGTATGCCTCCGCAAGGGATGCAGAGGGGTTAAACCACGAGTCCCACGATCGGCCGCAGGCCAATCGTGGGACTCGTGAAACGTTCTGCGAAATTACTTCGTTGGAACGTTCAGGGTCTGCCCGACCATGATCAGGTCCGGGTTGCTCAGCTGGTCGTTGTTCAGCACGAACAGTCCGCGCCAGTCCTTGATATCCAGCTTCTTGGCAATCTTTGCCAGGGTGTCGCCGGACTTCACGGTGTAGTTCTTGCCCGAGTCGGTGACATTGATGTTGAAGCTCACCGGAGCAGGAGCTGCCGCGACGCGCTTGCCCGACGTTGCCGGTGCCACCGACTTGGTCGACTTGACCGACTTGTACGACTGGGTCGGAGCTGCGCTGCGCGAAGCCGTGCGCTCGTAGTTGTTCGAGGTCGACTTGTACGACTTGGCCTTCTGCGAGCTCTGGGTGCTCGACTTCTTGGCGGTCGCGGTCGACTGCTTGGAGGCGGTGCCCTTAGGCGAGCCGTTGATGCCCAGCTTCGCGGTACATGCCGGCCATGCGCCCCAGCCCTGGCCCTGCTGGACCTTAGTGGCCACGCGGATCTGCTCGGCCTTCGATGCGTTGTGGGCCGAGCCCTTGCCGCCGTAGGCCTTCCAGGTCGACGGCGAGAACTGCAGGCCGCCGGAGTAGCCGTTGCCGGTGTTGATGTTCCAGTTGCCGCCGGACTCGCACTGGGCCAGTTTGTCCCAGGTGCTTGCCGCTGAGGCAGGTGCGGTGGTAGCAACCATGGCGCCGCCAGCTACTGCGAAAGCCGCGATGGTGGCTCCGCCGCGGCGGATGATCTTCTTGGTCTTCTGCTGGATCATGATTCTCCAGTGCTCTTCCCACACTCAGGTCGTCCAAGACCATCCTTGTGCACCGCTCAGCGTCGCATTTCGACATTGATTAAGCACTGCCCTGACGAGCGGTTCGGAAGTTCCGGCAGTACCTGTTTCCCCATAACACCGCGAGTGTTATCGAAACGTTATGAAAGACGATAGCGCACCTCCCCGGGCCCTTGGCAACTCAGTGAATTCTCAGAGAGAACATAACGTCATGTCAACGCCGGAAAAAAACTTTAAGAAAACTTCCCTGTGCAGCCGGAAAACGGGCCCCGAGGAGCACAGACCGTTATGGTTTCGAAATGGATTCCCAACCTGCAGATGTGATATGGAACCATTCATTTCGACTGAGCTATTCCTTCCAAGAAGCGAAGGGAGCCGGGTGTCTTCTACACACGATATGTCGGATCCACAGTGCACCACGAATCCAGCCGGCGGCTCGTGCCCTTCTCCATCCCATCTGACGATAGTTCTGCGGTCAGACGCGGTTTTAGCACGAACGGAATCGATCTTCTGTAGTCTGAAGCCTAAGATGCAAAGCCCGGAGCCCGGCATTGGGCAGCAGAGGAAGCTCATGCCCATGATGAAAAAGCCAGCGAAGGACAAGCTGCGGGAAGCCTACCGCTGCTATCCGAGGGCAGTGCGCGAGTTCTTCAGGAACGATGGCCTTGACGGCGGCGCTTCCCTCTCCTTCTACATGGTGCTCGCCATGTTCCCCGGACTGCTGGCGCTGATCTCCCTGCTGACGCTGACGGGGACCAGCGAAAGCGGCACCGAGTGGATGCTGGAAGTGCTGCACCTTGCATTGGCCCCCAACGGCGAAACGCTGAGCGGTGAATCAAAACAGCTGTTGGAGACCGCAGAACAATTGCTCGACACCCTGGCAGAGCACGCCGCCGGAACAACGCTGGCGATCATCGCCGGTTCCCTCGGCGCCTTGTGGAGTACCTCCGCCTATGTCGGGGCTTTTGGCCGGTCGATGAACCGGTTGTACGGGGCAGTGGAAGGACGGCCCCAGTGGAAACGCCGTCCGCAGATGTTCCTGATCACCCTGCTGATCATGATCCTGGCGGTCATCACCATGGTTTTGCTGGTTGCCTCGGGCTCCGTCGCGCAAGCGCTGGGGAACGTCTTCGGGCTGGGCGACAGCTTCGTCACCATCTTCAACCTGGCCAAGCCTCCGGCGCTGCTGGTGGTTTTCCTGCTGGTGCTCGCGCTGCTGTACTACTACACCCCCAATGTAAAGCGCCCGCGGTTCCAGTGGTTCTCGCCGGGCACCATCACAGCGATGATCATCCTCGGACTTTCCATGGCCGGCTTCAGCATCTACCTGAGCAATTTCGCCAACTACTCGGCCACCTACGGCGCCATCGGCGGCGTGATCGTGCTGATCATCGCCTGCTGGGTCAGCAATATCGCCTTGATCCTCGGCGCCCTGGTCGACATCGAATTCATCCGGCTCAGGCAGCTGCGCACGGGCATGCCATCGGCCGAAGAGGTCCAGCTGCCGCTGCGCGACTCAACGCTGGTGGCCAAAAAATCCCTGTCCAACTACCGCGATCTGGTCCAGGCCCAGGAAATCCGCATCCAGCACGGCGGTGATCCGCTACAGGACATGGGAGTGGACCCGGAAGGAAAAACCAAGCGCAAGGCCAAACTCGCACCCATCGTCCTGGTCGCCGCCGCAGCCTGGGCCGCCTCCCGGTGGGCAACCAAAAAATCACTGCAGAACCAGGCCTCAGAAAAGACTGACTAGGCTGTTCACCGCCCACAGGAGCGCCGCCGCCCCCAAGACCAGCATCACCGCAAGCCACAGGGTGGCGAAGGTGCCTGTCGCCTGGGCAATCAAGTAGGCATCTGACTGCCCCAGATCACGCCGCCTCCAGGTGTGCACCCCGAGGACCTTGATGAAGTCCTTCACTCCTGCCAGCAGCAGGAACCCGGCCACCAGCAGGGACAGATAAACATAGGTGCCTGCCGGGGCGAAGAACACCACGGCCAGCGCCACCGCCGAGGTGATCAGGCAAACCACCACCGCCGGCCAATTCCGCGCGAAGAACAGGGCCAGCAGGAAGAACAGCGCATAAACACCCAAGGCGCGGCCGGCATAGCCCCCGGAAATCGCCCACAGCATCACGGCAGAAACCCACAACGGCGCCGGATAACCGAAGAGGCCCGAGAAAATCACCGAGAATTTTCCCCGGCCCCGGCTGACGACCTCGCCGGAATGGTCCCATCCCAGTCGCAGCCCCATGACGAACCGCCCGGTGAGCATCGCGGCGACGATGTGCCCCATCTCGTGGACGAGCGTCGAATACAGCCCGGTGATGCGCCAAATGCGTCGCGGAAAGACCAGCAGCCCCGCCACGGCGGCCAAGGCAAGCCACTGCCACGCCAGCAGGTCGACCGCAACCGGTTCGGCCAGGCGAGCCCATGCTTCGCCGATGTTCAGGTTCATTTGCCGCTCTTCCGCTCGGGCTGCACGAGCCCTGGCCCGTGTCCGCCTCCATTCTTCCAAGCCCCTGACGGCGAGCCGCGCAGCACGACACGAGCCCGTCCAAGTTCTATGAAAAGTCACAGCTGCCAACCATAAGATTGGTGCAGCAAGTGAATATTTCTAACTGGAGGTTCATCGTGTCCCGTTTGGCATCAACTGCACTGGCAGTCACCGGTTTGGCTGGCGGCTACGCCACCGGTCGCGCGACCAAGAAGCGGCCGCTGGCGGCAGTGGTCCTGGGTGCCGCAGGCGTGGGCGCATTCCTGGTCTGGAAGAAGGATGCAGGAACCGCCAGGGCCGTCACCCTGCTCTCGGCCTACCTCGGGGGCTTCGGTGCGTCCCACCCGCTGGCCAAGAAGATGGGCGCATGGCCTGCGGTCAACGCGGTCACCGCAGGCGTCGGCGTGCTCTCATTGCTTCTCGGCGGCAAGAAGAAGGCCGCTGACCAGTAAGAACCGCAATAATCCTTTTGTCGGGGCCGGGTGCTACGTTGACTAGATACATATCCAGTCGGCGAAAGGCACCGGCCCCGTGTTCTTTTTGAACAACAAATTCGTATTCTCGGCCAGCGACCTGTCGATCGCCGTCGATTGCCAGTACCAGTCGCTCTTCGTGCTGGACGTCGCGCTCAAGCGCCGCGAGAAGCCGGAGGCCGTCACCGACGAAATGCTGCACCGCACCGCCCTGCTCGGTGACGAGCATGAGCATCGGGTCCTGGAGCAGCTGGTGCGGACCTACGGCGAATACGATCCGCAGACCGGCACCGGGGTCAAGCAGTTCACCGACCGGCCGCAGATGACCGAGGAATCCCTGCGCCGGGCCCACGAACAGACAATGGCCGTGCTGCGCAGCGGCGCCGACGTGATTTTCCAGGCGACCTTTTTCGACGGGTCCTTCGTGGGCTTTGCCGACTTCCTGGTCCGCCAGGACGACGGGTCCTGGGCGGTCTGGGATACGAAGCTGGCCCGCCATGCCCGCGTGAGCGCCCTGCTCCAGGTCGCGGCCTACGCGGACCAGATGATCGCCGAAGGCATCGAGGTCAACCGCCATACGACCCTGGTGCTGGGCGACGGCACCCGTTCAACCCATCGCATCGACGAGATCCTGCCGGTCTTCCGCGCGCAGCGCGAGCGCTTCCTGGCCAACGTGCACACGCATACCGCTTCCGACGCACCGGTGGCCTGGGATTCTGACCGGCTGCGCCTGTGCGGACGGTGCGCCCTGTGCGCCGAGCAGGTTGAACAGACCCGGGACGTCCTGCTGGTTGCAGGGATGTCCATGACGCAGCGCGAAAAGCTCCGCCGCCAGGGCATCTCCACCATCGACCAGCTCGCCGCGCTGGAACCGGAGTGGAATACCGCGCTGGGACGCGCAGTGGAACAGGCAAGGATGCAGGTCGGCCTCGACCCCTTGGCGCAGTCCATCCAGGGCGTCTCCTACCGGGTGAAGTCCTCGCAGACCATCACCAAGCTTCCCAACCCGGACCAGGGCGACATCTTCTTCGACTTCGAAGGCGACCCGCTCTACCAGGAGCCGCTGGATGACTCCTGGGGCCTGGAGTACCTGTTCGGCGTGATCGAGAACGACACCGGAGAACCGGTGTTCCGCCCTTTCTGGGCCCACAGCAGGGCCGGCGAGCGCCAGGCCTTCCTGGAATTCATCGAGTACGTCGAGGCACGCCGCCGCCGCTTCCCGAACATGAAGATCTACCACTACGCGGCCTATGAGAAGAGCGCCCTGCGCAAGCTCTCCCAGGTGCATATCGCCGGGGAAGACGAAGTGGACCAGTGGCTGCGCGAGAACCTGCTGATCGACCTGTACGACACCGTGCGCAATTCGCTGGTCGTTTCCACCCGCTCCTACTCGATCAAGAAGCTCGAGCCGCTGTACATGGGCGAGCACCTGCGTTCGGGGGATGTCACCGATGCCGGCGCCTCCGTGGTCGCCTACGCCCAGTACATGGCGGCCCGCGATGCCGGAGACGACGCGAAGGCGCGGCACGTCCTGGAGTCGATTGCGGACTACAACGAGTACGACTGCCTGTCGACCCTGCGCCTGCGGGACTGGCTGCTGTCCGTCGGCGATTTCCAGCCGCACACGCTGCTTCCGGAATCCGCCGTGCCAGAGGCCGTCGAGGAGTACGAGCCCTCCCCCGAGGAGCTCCGCCTGCAGGACTACCTGGCAGCGCTGCCCGAGGGGGAAGCGCTCGGCGCCGACGACCGCGCCATTGCGATGGTCGCCGCCGCGACCGGCTACAACCGGCGCGAGAAGAAGCAGTACTGGTGGGACCACTTCGACCGGCTCAGCAAGCCCATGGACCAGTGGTCGGACGTGCGCGGGGTCTTCATGGTGGATTCGGCGCAGGTACTCGAAGACTGGCACAAGCCCACGCCGCGCGCGCGGACCGTGACGCGTATTTCCAAGCTGCACGGCACCCTGGCCGAAGGTTCGCTGCTCTCCCCCGGCTCCGGGGTGTTCGCCATGTTCGCAGCTCCCCTGCCCGAGGGCATGGAGGTCGACTCCGAGGCGCTGCGCGGCGGCGCGTTCAATGCAACGGTGGTGGAGGTCGGCGACGGCTGGATCACCATCGCTGAGAAGACCAGCGGCAAGGTTCCCGAATACGGGGCCTTCCCGGTCGCGCTCACCCCTGACAAACCCATAGCCACCAAGAGCATCGACGAGTCCCTGGCGCACATCGCCATCCAGGTGGGAGCCACGGTGCCGGTGCTGCCGCAACAGCCGGGCATCGACATCCTGCGTCGCATCCCGCCGCGCCTGAAGACGCTGGAAGCGCCGGTCCAGCCGGTCGTGGTGGACGGCAGCGCACAGGTCTACCAGGCGGTGGCGCAGACGCTGCGCGACCTGGACAACTCCTATTTGGCGGTGCAGGGGCCTCCGGGCACGGGCAAGACCTTTGTCGCCTCCCATGTGATCCGCGAACTGGTGGAGGCCGGCTGGAAGGTCGGCGTCGTGGCGCAGTCCCATGCGGTGGTGGAGAACGTGCTGCACAAGGCCATCGCCGCCGGCGTGGACCCGGAGGCCGTGGCCAAGGAGGTCAAGCACAAGAACCCGGTGCCATGGCACGGCACCACCAAGGAGGACCTGTCCAGCGTGCTGTCGGGTTCGGGCGGCGCGCTGATCGGCGGCACCGCCTGGACAATGACCGGTTCCAAGGTGTCCGCGGGCAGCCTGGACCTGCTGGTCATCGACGAAGCCGGGCAGTTTTCGCTGGCCAACACCCTGGCGGTGTCCAGGGCGGCCCGCAACCTGCTGCTGCTCGGGGATCCGCAGCAGCTGCCGCAGGTGACCCAGGGGTCGCATCCGCAGCCGGTGGACGAGTCGGCACTCGGCTGGCTGTCCAACGGCCGGCCGGTGCTGCCCGGGGAGCTGGGCTACTTCCTGGCCGCCTCGTGGCGCATGCACCCGGCCCTGTGCGCCAAGGTGTCCGCGTTGAGCTACGACCACCAGCTGTTCTCCGCGCAGGCCGCCGGGCAGCGCAGCCTGGCCGGCAGCGCCGCCGGGGTGGAAACCCGGCTGGTGGAGCACCGCGGCAACACGGTCAGCAGCGCGGAGGAAGCCGGGGAAATCGTCCGGCTGGTGCGCGAACACCTGGGGTTGGAGTGGACCCCGGCGCAGGATGCCGCCGCCCGCAGGCTGGCCGCCGAAGACATCCTGGTGGTCGCGGCCTACAACGCGCAGGTCAACATGGTGCGCGAGGTCCTGGAATCCGAGGGGCTCGCAGAGGTGCGGGTCGGCACCGTGGACAAGTTCCAGGGGCAGGAAGCCCCGGTGGTGCTGGTGACCTTGGCCTGTTCCAGCGCGGATGACGCGGCCCGCGGCATCGACTTCCTGCTCAACCGCAACCGCATCAACGTGGCGATTTCCCGGGGCCAGTGGAAGGCGGTCATCGTGCGCAGCGACCGGCTGACCGACTACCTGCCGTCCAGCCCGGCCGCCCTGTCCCAGCTGGGCGCCTTCATGGGGCTGTAGCCGGGCGGAATCCTCCGCCCGGCCGATCCGGTGCGCGCTCAGCGCGCCGGATCGATGACCTTCTGGACGTCGAAGAACTCGGAGAGCACCGGCCGGTCCCCGCGCAGCTCCTTGGCGAACTGCAGCCCGTCGATGTTGATGCGCATCTGGCGCTGGTAGTCGTCGGTCTGCTGCATCCACGCGCGGATGGTGCCGTCCACGCCGTAGAAGTACTTGAATCCCTGGTCCTTGAGGTATTCGTAGCGGCTTCCGGAGTACTTGGCGGTGCGGGCGATGTCCGAGCCGAACGGGTAGATCAGGTGCTCGGTCTTGCCCACGATCGGCTCGACTTCTTCCTTCCACAGCTTCATGTCGCGCTTGAAGCGCGCCATGTCCACGGTGCCGGTGGAGATGTGGCCCCAGGAGTGCGAGGCGAAGACCCAGCCTTCCTCCTTCATGGCGTCCGTGAGCGCGGTCGCGCCCTTCTGGTCCTTTTCCAGGTTCTTGTTATCCGGGTACTGGCTGGCCGAGGTGCGGTAGCCGAACTCGCCGTTGTACCCGGTCATGGCCACGATGCCGCGGGCGTTGCGGTAGGAGAAGTCGGGGTGCTCCTCGATGAAGTCGTCGAGCATGGTGGTCACGTCGTAGGCGCCCACATGCGTGGCGCCCTTGGCATCGGTGTATTCGTTGCGGACCTTGCCGTCGTCGTCCACCAGCAGCTTGCTCGCAAAGCCGTCGCCGTCCATGTACTCGTAGTAGCTCACGTCGTCCACCGACAGCACCAGCGGCTGCTTGCCCTTGGGAAGCATGATCTTGCGATAGGCCATGTTCCCCTTCTTGTCCGGGGCGGCGAAGTCCGCCGGGTTCACCAGCACGAAGTCCCTGGCGTAGAGCTCCTTGATGATCGCGGTGAACTCCTTTTGGGTCACCATGTAGTCCTTGTAGCCCTGGGCTTCCCCGTCCCCGTCGAAGGCGCGGTCCGTGTCGATGACCAGCGAGTGGAAGAACAGGTGCGGGATCGCATCCGGCCTCTCCCAGGCGACGGTCTGGGACTTTTCCTCTTCCAGCCCCGGGACCAGCTTCTGCAGCTCTTCGCTGGAATCCTCGGAGGCCAGCTTGATGGCGGCGGAGTAGTCGTAGCCGTCGGCCAGCCGATTGACCTCCGCCTTCGCCTCGGCCACGCGGGCCCGCTCCTGGGCCGCCTGGGCCGAGGCATCCGGGGTGGCGGAGGGTCCGTTCCCCGCGTCCTGCGGGTTGGGTTGCTCACTACTGCATCCGGCGAGCGCCGCCACCAGGATCCCCGCTGCCAGCAACCGTGCGAACTTCATCATCTTCGACCTCCATGCCCGAAACGCGCCGAAAACCAGCAGATACGGCGTTGTCATCGTCTGCTTCCGACACTACACAGGCCGCCCGCCCAAGAACACCGAATGCCGGTTCATTACTCCAATCGATACAGAACTGGAATCCGCCGCGCAGGAAGCGCACACTTGGCGCGCAGTCCGATGCCCTAGAATTAGGAGGTTAGGCGTCGAGAAGATCAAGGAAATTCATGCAGCCCTCGCACCGCGCGAATAGCCTGTGGATTCAGTCCCAGCAGTTCAGAAGCTCGGCGGCGTACCGGCTCTTAACGGCCCAGCCCTGGGCGGTCGCCTTCATCCGCGCGGAGTTCACCGCCGACCGCCCGCGCATCGCCCTGGAACTTTTCCACGCCTCGCTGGATTCCTTCCTGAAAACCGCCCGCCGCGGCGACGAGCAGATCCCGCAGTCCTACAGTGCCCAGGACTTCGCCGAAGCATGGGTCAAGCAGGGACTGCTGGCCCGGCCGCTGATCGACGGGCGCTTCGTCTACGAACCCAGCGCCCAGACCCTGCGCACCCTGCGTTTCCTGGCGGATTTCTCCACCGACGACTCGCATCTGAACTCCTCGCGCCTGAATACCCTGCTGTCCTCGCTGGAGTCCCTGGCCCACGAGACCGACCCGGATCCCGAGGCCCGCATCCGCGCGCTGGAATCCCAGATCGCCCTGCGCCAGGCGCAGATCGACCAGCTGCGCGCCGGCACCGATCCGGCGGTGCTTTCGCGCACCACCGCGCTGTCCGCGGCGCGCTCCGTGCTGGATCTGGCCGCGAGCCTCCCGGCGGACTTCCGCCGCATGCGCGACGGCGTGCAGGAGATGCTGCATTCGCTGCGCGAGGGAATCCTCGATGCCTCCACCGCCAAGGGCGTGGCGGTGGGCCAGGTGCTGGAAGCCGACCGGCAGCTGCGTTCGACCGCCGAGGGCGAGACCTTCCGCGGCTTCACCGAGTTCCTGAACTCCCCCGATGCCCAACAGCGTTTCCGTGCGGCGCTGGCCGAGGTGCTGGAGCGCGACTTCGTGGACGACCTGGACACCCCCGAACGCCAGATCCTCACCAACCTGCTGCGCGAGCTGCGCCGCCAGGCCGCCGAGGTGCACACCTCCTACGGCAAGCTCTCCGAATCCCTGCACGCCTTCGTGCAGTCCGAGGACTACAAGCAGGCCGAGCTGCTGCGCCGGGCAGTGCGCGAGGCGGAGGCCGCGATCAGCAAGTCCGCGGCCCTGAAGCCGCGCAGCGGGCTGGCCCCGCTGGAACTGTTCGCCCCGCAGTTCGTCACCCTGCACGGGCTGGGCATCTACGACCCGTCCGAGCACGTGGCCCCGCCGCCGCTGGCCCACGCGCCGGAGTTCAGCGCCGAGGACATCGTGCGCACCCCCAGCACCCCGGAGGCGGACATGCCCGCGCTGCGCAGCGCCATCGCGCAACGGCTGCGCGGCGCCCCGGACGCCCCGGTGCCGCTGGATGAGATGTTCGCCGCGCTGCCGGCCGAGCACCAGCACCTGAACACCATCCGCGCGCTGATCGAAATCGGGCGCACCAACGGCGAAACCCTGCACGAGGGCGAACTTCTGTGCATTGAATTCGCCCAGCTCGACGGTTCCCCGCGCACCGCCTACCTGCCCGCCCTGAGCTTCACGAAGGAGCCGCTATGACCTACACCGACTCATATGCCGCACCGATCACCGATCCCCTGTTCGACGGGGACGCCGGCAGCTTCCCGCTCCCGCTGCGCCAGCTGCTGGTGCGGCTGCTGCGCGGCCCGTACCTGGACGGCTCCATGGACGCCGCGGCCTGGCAGCTGCTGCTGGATTCGCAGGACACGCTCACCGCGTACTTCTCGGAAATCTTCCTGGCGCTGAGCCTGGACATGGACCGCAAGATCGCCATGCTGGCCCCGGTGGACATCGAGCAGGCGCACACCGCGCCGATCGCCCCGCGCCGCCCGCTCAAGCGCGACGAGACCCTGCTGGCGCTGCGCCTGCGCCTGCTGCTGGAGCAGCAGTCCGGTACCGGGGCCGACGCGGTGATATCCCGCGCCGGCATGCACGAGATCCTGGCCGAGCACCGCGCCGCCGCCGACCGCGACGACAAGCGCTTCGCCGAGTCCTGCGACGCGGCCATCGCCCGACTGGGCTCGCTGCGGCTGCTGACCAATACCGAGCTGTCCGACGAATTCCGCATTTCCCCGGCGCTGGCCATGGCCCTGCCGCTGTCCTCCATCCAGGACATCCCGCGCTACATCGCGGCCATCGACGCCAATGAGAGCGTGCTGAACCTCTCCGGGGCGGAGCCCGACGAGGCCGACGCATCCGAACAGACCGACGCACTGGTGCAGGAGTAGCCGATGAGCATTGAAATGACGCTGCCGCTGGGCGGCGAGATCAACCCCGGCCAGCACCGGCTCTCGCGTGTCCAGCTGGTGAACTGGGGAACCTTCCACGGGCTGCACGACCTGGCGGTGGACCGCGCCGGAACGCTGGTCACCGGCCACCCCGGCGTGGGCAAGTCCACGCTCTTCGACGCCATGGGCCACGTGTTCTTCGCCAGCCCGCGGCTGAACGAGTCCGCCAACGACGCGGCCACCCGCGAGGACCGCCGCACCACCTATTCGTACATGCGCGGACGCAAGTTCAAGACCAGCGCCGGCACCGTGTTCCAGCGCCCCGGGGCCACCTGGAGCGCCGTGCTGCTCAGCTACCAGGACGGCATGGGCAACACCGTCAGCGCCGGCGCGGTCTTCGACCTGCCGGATGCCGGGCTGGAAGGCCAGGTGTCCAAGCACTACCTCTTGTGCGAGGGCGCGCTGGACATCGCGCAGCTGGAGAACCACGGCCCGCGCCGCTTCACGGTCTCCTCGCTGTCCAAGGCGCTGGCCCCGACCGAAGCCTTCGACACCCACAAGGCGTTCATCGACCGGCTGCGCCGCCGGCTGGGTGTGGAAAGCGACAAGGCCTTCGCCCTGCTGCGCACCCTGCAGAACGGCAAGGGCCTGGCCAAGGGGGTGAACCAGTTCTTCCGCCACGAGGTGCTGGAGGAGCCTGCCACGCTCAAGGCCGCCGCCGCCGCGGTGGAGGACTTCGCCCACCTGCGCGGCATCTACCGGCAGCTGGACACCGCCCGCGCCCAGCGCGACGTGCTGGCCGCCGTGCCGGAGCAGGACCGCGCCTACCGGTCGCTGGCCGGGCAGATCGATGGCACCCGCCAGCTGCTGGAGACCGAGCTGGCGCAGCTCGAAACGCAGGTGCGCCAGCTGGTGCTGCGCAACGACCTGGCGGCGCACCGCGCCGAGCATGCGGAGCTCACGGCCAAGCAGGCCGCGCTGGGCGAACGCAAGGCCAAGCTCGATGACCAGCTGCAGTCGCTGGAGGCCGCGCACGATGCGGCCGGATCTGCCTCGTTGATGCTGCTGGAGCGCGAGGCGGACTCCGCCCGCAAGGCGCTGAGCGAGAAGGAACGCGTGCTGCGCGCCCTGCAGGAGCAGGCCGACCAGGCCGGGCTGGCCTTCGAATTCAGCGCCACCGGGCTGGACGAGCTGCGCGCCAATGCAGCCCGCACCCTGCAGCAGCTGGACTCCATCACCAAGGACGCGCAGACCGTGGAATACGAGGCCATGGCCTCGCTGGTCAACCTGCGCAAGCGCGCCGACACCCTGGCCGAGCAGATCCGCTCCTACCAGCGCCGCAGCACCAACATCGACGACCGCTCGGTCGCGGCCCGGCGCGCCATCGCCTCGGCCTGCTCGCTGCGCGAGGAGCAGCTGCCCTTCGCCGGCGAGCTGATGGACGTCTCCGCCGACTGCGCCATGTGGCGCCTGGCCGCGGAAAAGGCGCTGCATTCGGTGGCCCGCACGATCCTGGTGCCCGGCGAGTTCCTGGCCCAGGTCACCCACGCCATCGACAAGCTCGACGGGCTGGGCCGGGTGCGCTGGGCGGACATCTCGCTGGCCCCGCGCGAGGCGGAAGCCGGACCGGCGGACCTGGTCACCAAGCTGGACTTCGCCCCGGGCGAGGCCGGCGCCTGGCTGCGCGCCAAGATCACTGCTGACTACCCGCTGGCCTGCGTGGAGAACGACGCGGCCATGCACATCCACCCCAAGGCCATCACCCCGTCCGGCACCATCAAGACCGGCACCGGCATCTTCGAGCGCGACACCCGCACCCTGCCGGCGTCCGAGTACCTGCTGGGCTTCACCAACGAAGCGAAGATCTCCGAGCTGCAGTCCAAGGCCGCGCGCCTTGAGATCAAGGTGCAGGACGCCAAGAACGCCGCGGATGACCGCAGCGCGGCCAAAACCAAGGTGCTGGCCAAGGCGCAGCTGCTCGGTGCGCTGATCAACGACGAACGCAGCTTCGCGCAGCTGGATGCCGCCCCCGCGCTGGAAGCCCTGCGCCGCAGCGAGCAGAAGCTGGGCGACGCGCTGGCGCTTTCCGGCGATTCCTCCCGGGTCCGCACGCAGATCGAGGCCGCCAAGGCCGAGGTCGAGCAGCTGGTCGGGGACCTGGCGCTGGTCCGCTCCCGCGTCGGCGAACTGGGCCTGCAGATCGAGCGGGCCGAAAAGGTCCTGGCCGCCGGCCCCGAGGACAGCGGCGACTGGCTGGAGCGGGTCCCGGCGGCGCTGCGCGGCCATGAGCTGCTCGGCGGGTTGCTGGAAACGGTCGGCACCGGCAGCTGCCCCGCCTCCGAGGAGATCTCCAGCGCCTTCGCCGAGGTCAAGCTGCAGCTGGCGGGCCAGCTGAGCGAGCTGACCGCGCGGCGCCAGGAACTCGGCGGGGCGCTGAGCGAGACCTTCCGCCGTTTTGCCCGCGAATTCGGCGGCTCCCACGCGCAGACCCACGGCACCTCCCCGGAGGCCGCGGAGCACTATGCCCGGCTGCATGAGCAGATCGTCGCCGACGGCCTGCCGCACCACGAGGCGCAGTTCCGCGAATACTTCGCCAACCGCTCCTACGAGCGCTTCAGCGACCTGCTGCAGCTGCTGGACGAGGAGCGCCGGATGATTTCCGAGCGCATCAAGCCGCTGAACCAGATCCTCGGCGAGGTGGCCTTCGAGCACGGCTCGCTGCTGCGTCTGGAGGTGGAAAGCTCCATCCCGGTGGAGGCCGCCGCTTTCCGCAAGGACCTGAAGAACGCGCTGCAGGACGCCTACACCACCAAGGACGAGGGCACGCTGGCCAGCTCCTACCGGGCGCTGGAGGCACTGGTCTCGGCGCTGAGCGATCCAGGCCTGTCGGCATGGCGTTCCACGGTGCTGGACGTGCGCCAGCACGTTCTCATCAGCTGCAATGAGCACAAGCCGAACGGCGAGGTGGAGACCGGGCTGGAGCCGGGCACCCTCTCCGGCGGCGAGGGGCAGCGCTTCACCTCGTTCATCATGGGCGCCGCGCTGGCCTACCAGCTGGGGTTCGCCACCGCCGGGTTCACGTCCTTCGGCACGGTGATGATCGACGAGGCGTTCATCCAGGCCAACTCCGAATATGCCGCGGCGGGCATCCGCGCGCTGCAGGAGTTCGGTTTCCATCTGGTGCTGGCGGCCCCGGAGGACAAGATCGATTTGAGCCGCCATCTGGGCTCCATCACCGACATCATCAAGCACCCGGGATCCAGCGTCTCGGGCTTCGTCACCACCGGCCGTTCCCCGGCCATGGCCACCACCATCACGCTGCGCTAGCTGCGCGGCGCCATGCATGGCCCGCAGGACGCTCCGCCACGCATCCGGCGGAGCGTCCTGCGGGCTCTTGCCTGCCTTCGGCGCGGCTACTGCATCTGTTCCAGGATGCGCTGCGGGATCATGCTCACCCGCGTGGCCAGCGTCTGCGGGGTGAACTCGGGATCGATGCATTCGTCCCAGTACTCCAGGTGCTTCGCATCGATCCAGTGCGCCGAGTCGCGGACCTCGGTGCCGCCGCGGCCCTGGATGCTGTACCAGTACAGGTATTGCGCCCCGTCCAGCGTCTCGCTGAAAATCGTCTCGACGTACATCCGCTCCCCCTCCAGGGTTTCCAGAACCGCTGGCATATTGGAGTTCAGGAACTGCAGCCATTGGTCGACTCGTTCGGTTTTGCCTGGTTTCACGCGAAAACGCATCAGCTCGATGTTCATAGAACCAACGGTATGCGAGCAACGCCCGGGTCCGATGACGTGAAGTCATCGAACCCGGGCGTCTGCCTTCCTGTCGCGAAGCGCCGGGCTACTCGGTAGCCAGCCCCTGGACCGGGGAGAGCTTCGCGGCACGGCGTCCCGGGGTCACCGAGGCCAGCAGCGCGGCCACGATGCTGACCACCAGCACCAGGGCCAGCTGCAGCCACGGGATCTCGTAGGACATCTCGCCGATCGCGGAGAGCGTGGCGTGGGCGCCAAGCAGTCCGTAGACCACGCCGAGCACCAGTCCCAGCAGGGCCGCCACGCCGCCGATCAGCACGGCTTCCTGGGCCAGCATGGCCCGCAGCTGCTTCTTCTTCAGGCCCAGGGCCCGCAGCAGCGAGTTCTCGCGGGTGCGTTCGAGCACCGAGAGGCTGAGCGTGTTGGCCACGCCGATCAGCGCGATCAGCACCGCCACGGCCAGCAAGGCTGACACGATGGCCAGCAGCACGTCGATCACCTGGGAGAACATGGCGTTCTGCACCACGCCGCCGTCGATCATGTACGACTCGACGTTGGCCACATCGGCGATCTGCTCCACCAGGGCGGTGATGTCGGCGTTGGACAGGTCGGGGGCCGCCTTGATCAGCACGCCGCCGTACTCGTTCTCCGAGTCGGCCAGCTTCAACGATTCCAAGGTGTCCTTGGTGACCAGGTCCTGGTACAGCGCCGCGGAGGACACCTTGACGTCCAGTTCCCTGCCACCGACGGTCAGCTTCTTGGGCTGTTCTTCTGTGCCGGTGTTGAAGCGGATGATCTGCCCGTCCGCCGGCACGATGCTCTGGTCCAGCACGGTCTTGGAGAAGCCCTGCGGATCGACGCCCATCAGCTGTACCGGGGCTTCGCCCTCCCGGCCCTTGATTTCCGCGGTGCCGGCCACGAAGGTCGAGGTTTCCTCGATGCCGTCCAAGGAGGCCAGCTCGCGGGCCAGTTCCTGGGTCTTCGCGTCGTCGACCTGGCGCTCATACAGCGAGAGGGTCAGGTCCACGGGGAACTCGCCGGCAATGGAGTTGTTCAGGCTGGCCTTGGCGGTCTGGCCGCCGACCATGATCATGGAGACCAGGGTGACGCCGATCAGCAGGGCCGTGGCGGTGGCGGTGGTGCGGCCAGGGTTGCGCACCGCGTTCAAGGCGGCGAGCTTGCCGGCCACCGAACGTCCGGCCACCAGCTTGCCGATGCCGAAGACGCTGGCCGGGACGAACAGCGAGGCGAGCATCAGGATGCCCGGGAAGGAGAGCAGGCCGCCGAGGAAGGCGATGGGCAGCGAACCGTCGATCGCGCCCCAGGCCAGCAGCCCGGCGCCGGCCAGGGCCAGCAAGATCCCGATGACGATGCGCAGCTTGCCGGCGCGGTTTTTCACGCTCGCCGCGTCGAAGGGACGCAGGGCCGCCAGCGGGGCGAGCTTCATGGCGCGGCGGGCCGGCAGGCTCGCGGCGATGACGGTCATTGCGATGCCCACGACCACCGGGATCACCAGACCCTTGGCATCCAGCGCCAGCGTGGCGTAGGACAGGCTCGGCACCATCACGTGCAGCAGCTGGATCAGGCCTGCCATCAGCGCGACGGCCAGGGCCACGCCGATCGCCGAGGCGACGATGCCGATGACCAGGGCCTCGATGAGCACGGAGCTGCGGATCTGCTTGCGCTTGGCGCCCAGGGTGCGCAGCAGCGCCAGTTCGCGGGTGCGCTGGGCGATCACCACGTTGAAGGTGTTCACCACGACCAGGCCGGTGACCACCAGGGCGACCAGGGCGAACACCAGCAGCACCACGGTGAGCTGGTCGGTGCCGTCCGTCAGCATGGCGACGTCCTTGATGACCTTTTCATCGGCGGTCAGTACCGAGACGTCCCTCATCTGGTGCTCGGCGAAGTACACGGCCAGCGCCTGCTGGGCGGCCGGGAGGGAGTCCTTGGCATCGATCACGATGTTCTGGAAGGAACCGGAATCGCCGGCGATCTTCGTCCAGACGGATTCCGGCAGGCCCACCATGGCGTAGCCGGAGAGCTGCGGATCGGTGCTGGTGCGCTGGATGCCCACCACCTTCATGTCCTTGGTGGACTCGGAGGTGGTCAGGCCGACGGTGTCCCCCACCGAGACCTTCATGCGATCGGCGTGCTCGTCGTCGAGGATGACCTCGTCGGCGTTCAGCGGGGCACGGCCTTCGAGCAGCTCCATGCCGCCCAGGTTCTGCTCGGCGGACACCGGCTGGAGCAGCACGCCATAGCCGTCGTCCGCGGTGTGCAGTTCACCGGTTTCGTAGGCGGTGCCGTAGGCGGTGGAGATCTCCGGGAGCTTGCGGATGTCCTCGACCTGTTCCATGGCCAGTTCGGTGTACTCGAAGTCGGGATCGTCCTCGGGCACCAGTTCCCAGTCCTGGAAGGCGACCAGGTCCGCGTTCTTGTAGGTGTCGCCCAGCGAGTTCTTCAAGGTGGCGCGGGTCGAGGTGTTCACGGCCAGGGTGGCCGCGAGGAAGGCGGTGCCGATGGCGACCGCGAGGATCACGGCGATATAGCGCCGTGCATAGGTCTTGATGTTGGCGAGGGCTACGTGCAGCATGGACTACTCCGCCAGCGAGGCCAGGGCCTCGGTCACGGTGGCGACGGTCGGGTTTTCCAGCTGGCCCACGATGCTGCCGTCCTTCATCAGCAGCACGGTGTCCGCGTAGGAGGCGGCGGCCGGGTCGTGGGTGACCATGATGATGGTCTGCCCCATTTCGCGGGTCGAGGTGCGCATCAGCGAGAGCACCTCGGCGCCGGTGCGGGAGTCCAGGTTTCCGGTGGGCTCGTCGCCGAACACGACCTCGGGACGGGTGAGCAGTGCGCGCGCCACGGCGACGCGCTGCTGCTGTCCGCCGGAGAGCTCGTGCGGTTTGTGGCTCAGGCGGTCGCGCAGGCCCAGCGCGTCGATGACGGTGTTGAACCATTCGCGGTCGTGGCTCTTGCCGGCCAGCGACAGCGGCAGCAGGATGTTGTCCTTGGCGTTGATGGTCGGGACCAGGTTGAAGGACTGGAACACGAAGCCGATCTGTTCGCGGCGCATCATGGTCAGTTCGTCGTCGTTCAGGGTCATCAGGTCGCGGCCGCCGATGATGATCTCCCCGGCGTCCGCGGTGTCCAGTCCGGCCAGGCAGTGCATCAGGGTGGACTTGCCGGAACCCGAGGGGCCCATGATGGCGGTGAAACGGGAACGGGCAAAGGCGACGTCTACTGTCCGCAGCGCTTCCACGCGGGTGCTGTCGTGTCCGTAGCTCTTGGTCAGACCTCGGGCTGAGACCGCGTATTCGGTAAGGGGCAGAGTTTCAGATGTCATGTTCCAAGACTATAAAACCCCAAGAGAAACCCGTATCGGCCGACAGGCCGGTCTTGCCGGGCCGTTCAGCAGTCCGGGTGGTGCTCGGTGCGCTGGTGCGATTCCGGCTCGATCTGGAAGGTCGAGTGCTCGATGCTGACCTCGAAATGCGCGGCCACGCACTGCTGCAGATTGCGCAGCAGTCCCCCGGCCGCATCCGCGTCGAACATCTCGTCCTTGACCACCACGTGCGCGGTGAGCACCGGAAGGTTGGATGCGATCTGGCTGGCGTGCAGGTCGTGCACCGCCAACACGCCCGCTTGCCCCTCCAGGTGGGTGCGCACGGCGTTCAGGTCCAAGCCTCGCGGGGTGGATTCCAGCAGGATGTGGGTGGTTTCCTTCAGCAGGGCGACGGCGCGGGGCACGATCAGCGCGCTGATGAGCAGGGCCGCCACGGAGTCCGCGCGCATCCAGCCGGTCAGCGCGATGACCACGGCGGCCACGATCACGGCAACGGAGCCCAGGGCGTCGTTGACGACTTCCAGGAAGGCCGCGCGCATGTTCAGGTTGTGGCCGCGTCCCCCGGCGATGATCAGCATCGAGGCGATGTTCCCGGCCAGGCCGATGATGCCGAAGACCAGCAGGCCGGTGGGCTGGACCTCGGGCGGGTCGAAGAGCCGCTGGATGGCGTCCACCGCCGCGTAGATGCCCACGGCCAGCAGCAAGGCGGACTGCAGGGTGGCGGAGAGCACCTCGGCCCGGCGGAAGCCCCAGGTCCGTTTCGTGGTGGGCTTGCGCATGATCAGGTTCGCCGCCGTCAGGGCCATCAGCAGGCCAGCGGTGTCGGTGAGCATGTGCGCGGCGTCCACCAGCAGCGCCAGCGAATTGGTCGTGATCGCGCCGATGACCTCGGCGACCAGGATGCTGGCGGTGATTCCCAGCGCCCAGGCCAGCCGGGTCCGGTTGGTCTCCGAATGGTCGTGCGAATGGTCGTGGCCCATGCTGCTACGCCTCGCCGTCCGCGATCGGATGGCCTTCATGCCATCGGTGGTTCTGGTTGGCCGCCCGGCCCAGGCGCAGGGCCTGGTCCTGCACTGCGGCCAGGTCCTGGGCGTGGTTCAGGGAGTACAGGCTCGCGCGGCCCTGGCTGCGGACGCTGACCAGGTCGCTGTCCTTCAGGCAGGAAAGGTGCGCGCTGACGGTGCTCTGGGCCAGGCCCAGATGCTCGGTGAGGTCCTTGACCTTGTGCTCGCCGGTCTTCAGGTGTTCCAGGATCAGCAGCCGCGTGGGGTCGGCCAAGGCATGGAACAGCGCCGCGAGCTGCAGGCGCTGCTGGGCCTCTTCCGTTGCATCGATCTGTGACTCTATTATCGCCATATGGCGATGATAGCATTTCCGGTCAGCGTACAACAGGCTCGCTTGATCCTGGCGTCATCCGCCAATGGCAAGATGGAGGAATGAGCAACGACCTGATCATTGGCGATGACGGGCTGGCCCGGCCGCTGTGGGCTTCGAGCAATGAGATGCTGCGCCGGTACTACGACACCGAATGGGGCATGCCGATCACCGACGAGACCGGGCTCTTCGAGCGGCTGAGCCTGGAGTGCTTCCAGTCGGGCTTATCCTGGGCGATCATCCTGTCCAAGCGCGAGGCGTTCCGCGACGCCTTCGCGCAGTTCGACCCGGAAAAGGTCGCCCTGTTTTCCGAAACGGATTTCGAGCGGCTCATCGAGGATCCCCGTATCGTGCGCAACCGCTTGAAGATCCGCGCCACGATCGCCAACGCGCAGGCGACCCTTGCCCTGCGCGACGAGGGCGGGCTGGCGCAGCTCATCTGGTCGCACCAGCCGGGGCAAACCCCCAGACCGCGCACCATGTCGGAGATTCCCACGCAGAGCGAAGAGTCCAAGCAGCTGGCCAAGGAATTAAAGAAGCGCGGCTTCAAGTTCGTGGGGCCGACCACCATGTTCGCCCTCATGGAGGCCGTAGGCATGGTCGATACCCACTTGCTCGGATCCCATCGCCGCGGCAGCTCCGGGATCTGGCCCCAGTAGGCTTTCCTCCGCCGAGGAGGCCGGGCCGATCAGACCGGGCGCCGCGCGGCGTCGGCCGCAACGGCATAAAAAATGAGACCTGCCAGGGTGTGCGATCCCGGCAGGTCTCATTTTTCTGCGACTCGGCTGACTGAGCAGGTCAACCGCTTCCCTATTCCCCTTATTTCAAGCCGGCTAAGCCGACCACCAGAGCAGGATGAGCATTTCCTGGCTCGCGGTGAACAAGCCGATTCGCATCGGTCAAGTTTGCAGCTTCTCCCGACCACACACGGGAGAAGCTCTGGAATAAGCATAACCCGACGGCAGGTAATAACGTCAACCCTAAGATGCTAATTTAATAAAAATTAACTTAGGTAGCTCTAACTTCTTTGCAACGGGGCTTCCTCGAAGATCTGGCCGACCGGGCTGCGCTTCTCGGCCTGGAAGTCGTCTTCCGCGCGGCCGAAGGCCCAGTAGGCGGAGAGCGACATGTCGCGGCGGTCCACGCCGCGCTCATTGTAGAAGTAGCCGCGCAGCTTCTTGGTCACTTCGCGCTCCCCATGGGAGAAGACCTGCACCCTGCCTTCGGGCCACGGGTAGTCGCGCACTACGGACTCCAGCTTGGTGTTCTCGGGCGTGAAGGCTCCGTTGCGGTGGACCCAGCGGATCTCCACGCCGGCCGGAGCCTGGAGCTCCATCTCGTCCTCGGCGGCGGAAACCTCGATGATCGCAACGCCGCGCATATGCTCGGACATGGATTCCAGCGCGGCGGCGATGGCCGGGATGGCGGTCTCGTCGCCGACCAGGAAGTGGAAGTCGAATTCTTCCTTCGGGTAGTACAGGCCGCCGGGTCCGGAGAAGCAGACGGTGTCGCCGATCCGGGCATCGCGGGCCCATGGGCCGGCCAACCCCTCATCGCCGTGGACCACAAAATCCACCTGGATGGTCCCCGCCTCCGCGTCGCTGTTGCGCACGGTGTAGGTGCGCCGCACCGGAAGGTCCTGCATCTCCAGCTTCCCGCGCAGCTCCTCCATGTCATAGGGAGGAGTCAGGCCGAGCTCCGGCTTGGCGAACAGGAACTTGATGTAGCGGTCGGTCACCGGCTTGTCGACGAAGGTCTCGAAGCCCGGGCCGCCGAGGGTCAGGCGTACCAGGTGCGGAGCAATCTGCTCGCGCTGCATGACCTGCAGTACGGTCTGCGGACGGGCTGCGCGCCCGCCACCCTGCGGGCGTTCGGCTTGGGGATTGGCCACGGTAGCACTTCCTATCTGAATAAGACTAGATAACTCAATCCTAATTCACCCAAGCCGGGCTCCCTACTTTGCGAAGGTCGGAGCCCCTTCGAATACCGCCAGCCCCCGGCGCTCGGCTTCGCTCAAGCGCTGGACGCGGCCGACCGCCGGATCGAAATAGGCCAGGGTGGTGGCGGCCTTGACGCAGAGGTAGTCCTCGACGGGATCGCGGAATTCATAGCAGATCTCGAAGCTGGCCGGCTTGATGTTGGCGACCCACAAATCCACGTTCACCGGGACGTTGCGGTATTCCAGCGGCCGCGCATACCGCACCCGGTGCTCGACCACCAGGATCTGCACCCCCGCGGGCACCGCGGAGAAGATGTCGGCCTTCGGTTCCATGCCCGGCGCCCCGGTGCCTCCCGGCACGCCGAACCCGGCGATGCGCGCCTCTTCCATGAGCCTGATCAGGTTCACGTTGTTCACGTGGCCATAGGCATCCATGTCGCCCCAGCGCATGGGAACTTGTACTCGCAGCGGTGCACCGCTCATGATTCATCCTCCTGGAATTCGGTATCAACATCGACCAGCCCCAGCCGGGCCAGCCCCTGGAGGATCCGTGCGCCGTCGGGCTCGTAGACCCAAGGGATCCCCGGAGTGGTCCGCCACAGCTCCTGGGAGCGGCCGCCGGCCAGCACCGCTTCGGACGGGGTGAGCTGGCGGATCACAATGGCCCGCACATGTTCCGGATAGCGGCGGGCGAACTCGGCGTAGATCGCCGGGTCGTGCTGGCCGTCATCCCCGATCAGCACCCAGGCGATATGGGGGAATTCCTCGGCCAGCCGGCGCAGCTGGTCAACCTTGTGCTGCTGGCCGCTGCGGAACCAGGCCCGGTCGGTCGGTCCCCAGTCGGTCAGCAGCAGCGGCCCGCGCGGGTAGAGGTTGCGCGACATGAAGCGCTGCAGCGTCTGCGCGACATTCCACGCGCCGGTGGACAGGTAGATGGTGGGGCTGTGCGGATGCTGTTTGAGGATGTGCTGCATCATCACCGCCATGCCCGGGGTTGCCACGCGCGCATGCTCGGAGAGCACAAAGGAGTTCCAGGCGGCCAGCAGCGGGCGCGGCAGCGCGGTGACCACCACGGTGTCGTCCACGTCGCTGATCACGCCAAAGCGCTGGTCCTCGCTGATGACCAGGATTTTCGCGCTCGCGTCATCGCCGTCGTGAGCGCGCAGCGCGACCTCGTGCCACCCGGGTTCCAGGTCCACCGCGAGTTTCGCGTCGATAACCCCGCCGCGGTCCGCCTGCACTTCGAAGCGCCGGCCCGCCACCTCGATGGAGACCTTGCCGCCCGGCAGGATCGGGGACATGAAATTCCGGAAACCGCGGATGCCGTCGGCGATGACCTGCGCCTGGTGGTGCCCGTCTTCGAAGGCGCCGGGCTTGGCGAGCACAACCCGCGCGAGCACGCGGATCCAGCCGCCGGCGCTGCTGGCGTAGCCGTAACCGAGGTAGGGCAGGATGACCGGACCCAAGCCCTTGCGTTCCGCGTTGCGGACCCTCCAGCGGTGGTAGCCGTCCTCGAACCGGGAGGCGACATGGCGCGCAACTCCGTCGCTTGCAGCGTGACTCATGCTCCAAGTCTTTCACGGCTTCCGTCGGCAGCCCTGACCAATCACAATGTGTCGCAGACCTTGCAGTTTTCTACTTTACGTAGAAAGATCAGAGTATGAAATACGACCACGACAACAACCATCCGGTCCTCGTCCTGAACGAGGAGCAGTCCTGGGAACTTCTGGCCCATACCTCGCACGGTCGCGTTGCCACCTCCGTCGCAGGTGATGTCGATATCGTCCCGGTCAACTACGGGGTTCACAAGGGCAAGCTCTTCCTGCGCACCGCACCGGGCAACAAGCTCGCTTCCATGACCATCAACGACAAGGTGGCCTTCGAAGCCGACGGAATCCTCGCCGACGAGGCATGGTCCGTCGTGGTGCACGGCACCGCCGAGGTGCTCGAGCACGAGGCCGACATCCAGGAAGCCCGCGAAAGCGGCGTGAGCCCCTGGGTTCCGACGCAGAAGGACTTCTGGATCCGCATCCACGTCCGCTCGATCTCCGGTCGCCATTTCCAGCTCGGCGAGCAGCCCGAGGTCGGCCAGTAGGCTCCAGAAGCCGTTAAAGCGCGGGACCCGCAGCACCGGTTGGTGCTGCGGGTCCTGTGTCTGCCCGAAACGGCGAACGGCTCAGCCGTTGTACGGGTAGAAGCCCTCGCCGCTCTTGCGGCCCAGCTTGCCGGCCTGGACCTTCTCCACGATCAGGGCGTGGGGCTTGTCCTCCTGGCGCCCGGTCTCGTCGAACGTGGCCTTGGCGATGAAGTCCACCACGTCCAGGCCCACCAGGTCCATCAGCTCGAACGGGCCCATCGGGTGGCCCAGCGCGGTGCGGGCGGTGGTGTCGATATCCTCGATGCTCGCCACTCCGGCCGCCGCCAGGTCCAGCGCCTCGCGGTTGATGGCGCCCATCATGCGATTGGCGATGAAGCCCGGAATCTCCTTGTTCACCAGCACCGGCTGCTTGGCCAGGCGCTTGGCGACCTCGGTGACCGCCTGCACGGTGGCGTCGCTGGTCTGCTCGTTGCGCACGACCTCCACGCACTTCATGACCAGGGCAGGGTTGAAGAAGTGCATGTTGCACACCAGTTCCGGGCGTCCGCTGGCCGCGGCGATGCGCGAGGACGGCAGGGTCGAGGAGTTGGTCGCCAGGATGGCGTGGGCCGGTGCGGCCTGGCCTAGCTGGGCGAAAATCTGCTCCTTGATGTCCAAGCGCTCCACCGCTGCCTCGATGACCAGATCCGCCTGCGCGGCGGAGCTGGCGAGGTCGGTCGACTGGGTCAGCAGGCCCAGCGCCCGATCGGCCTCATCCTGGCTCAGCTTGCCCTTGGCCACGCGGGAGGCGGCCCAGCCCTCCAGCTCCGTGCGGGCGGCGGCCAGAGCCTGCTCGGAAATGTCCTGCAGGATGGTCGCATAGCCTCCCAGCGCACAACTCATGGCGATTTGCCGTCCCATGGTTCCTGCGCCAATTACCAGAATGCGTTCGATCGTCATTGATTCCTCTATTCTCTGCTCGGGTATTGCTGCTTCACTAGCCGCGCAGATACACCGTCGTGGTGTGCGTGTAGAACTCGCGCGCGGCGGCGCCCTGTTCCTTGGGACCGTAGCCTGAGGCCTTGGCACCGCCGAACGGAACGTGCGGGTCGGCACCCGCTGATTCCGAATTTACATGCAAAATCCCCACATCGAGAGTCTGTTGCGCGGCCAGCGCCACAGACAGGTCGCGGGTGAACAGCGCCAGGCTCAGGCCGAACTCCGAGTCCTCGGCGGCTTCGAAGGCCTCCTCGGTGCCGTTCACGCGCACCACGGACAGCACCGGGGCGAAGAATTCCTCGCGCCAGGCGGTGTTCGCGCGCCCGGCCTGCCCGGCAGGCAGTTCCAGGATGGTCGGCGCCATGAAGCTTCCGCCGTTCGGCGCCGTCCCGGCGTAGGCCACGGTGGCGCCTTCGGCGATCGCCTTGTCCACCCCGGCGCGCACCGAGACCGCGGCCTTGGTGTCCACCAGCGGCCCCATGTGCACCGAGGGATCCAGCGGATCGCCGGTCACCCAGGAATCAAGGCGGCCGGAGAGCTTGGCCAGGAACTCGTCGGCGATCGACTCGTCCAGGATCAGCCGGCTGGTGGCGGTGCACTTCTGGCCCGTGGAGCGGAAGGCGCCGAACAGCACCTGCTCGCTGGCCAGGTCCAGGTCCGCGTCAGCCAGCACCACGGAGGCGTTCTTGCCGCCCATTTCCGCCTGCACCGGGATGCCGCGGGACGCGCCGGCGGCGCACAGCCGCCGGCCCACCCCGGTGGATCCCGTGAAGCTCAGTCCGTCCAGGTGCTCGTGCTCCATGATCGCGTCGCCCAGCGAGCCCGGCCCGATGACCAGGTTCAGCACGCCTGCCGGCAGGCCGGCGTGGGCCAGGGCCTCCACCAGGCGCACCGCCAGCAGCGGCACCAGGCTGGCCGGCTTGAAGACCACGGTGTTGCCGAAGACCAGCGCCGGGGCGATCTTCCAGGCCGGGATGGCGATCGGGAAGTTGAACGGCGTGATCACGCCGATGACGCCCAGCGGCTTGTGGGTGACCATGATCTGCTCCCCGGCACGCGGGGACTGGTAGACGGTGCCGGCGGCGCGCTCGGCCTCGGCGGCGTAGTAGGTGAGGATCTGCGCGGCGCGCAGCACCTCTCCCACGCCTTCGGCCCTGGTTTTGCCTTCCTCGGCGGAGAGCTGCTCGCCGAAGCCGGCGGAGTTCTCCTGCAGGTAGGCGGCGGCCTTGACGAGGATCGCCCCGCGGGCGGCCATCGGCGTGGCCGCCCAGGACTTGCGCGCCGACTCGGCGGCCTGGAACGCCTGGTCGATCTGGTCCGCGCTGGCGGCATTGCCGGAGGCCAGGACCCGGGTGGAGTCCGAGGCGCTCTGCGTGGTGATGGTGCCGCCCTCGCCCTGCACCCAGACACCGTTGATGTACTGGTCGAGCTGGGCGAGCAGGTTTGCGGAGGTCGATAGGGTCATCGAAGTATGCCTTCTCTCGTGCGGTTCGTCCGGTTTAGCGGAAGGCCGGGACGCCGGTCAGCTTGTTGCCCAGGATCAGGGTGTGGACTTCGTCGGTGCCCTCGTAGGTGCGCACGGATTCCAGGTTGTTGGCATGGCGCAGCGGCGAGTAGTCCAGGGTGATGCCGTTGCCGCCCAGGATGGTGCGCGCCTCGCGGCAGATCTCGATGGCCTCGCGGCAGTTGTTCAGCTTGCCCACGGAGATCTGGTGCAGGTCCAGGGTCCCGGCGTCCTTCTGGCGCCCGATGTGCAGCGCCAGCAGGAAGCCCTTGTTGATTTCCAGGGCCATGTCCACCAGCTTCTGCTGGGTCAGCTGGTAGCCGGCCAGCGGCTTGTCGAACTGCAGCCGCTCCTGCGAGTACTTCAGCGCCACCTCGAAGGCGTCGCGGGCGGCGCCCATGGAGCCCCAGATGATGCCGTAGCGGGCTTCATTCAGGCAGGAGAACGGGCCCTTCAGGCCCTTGACCTCAGGCAGCACGGCCGAGCCGGGAAGGCGCACGTCGACCAGCTCGATTTCGCACTGGATCGAGGCGCGCATGGACAGCTTCGGCTCGATCGGGGTGGCCTTGTAGCCCGGGGTGCTGGTCGGGACCACGAAACCGCGGATGCCCTCGTCGGTCTGCGCCCAGATGACGGCGACCTTGGCGACGTTGGCCAGGCCGATCCAGCGCTTGGAGCCGTTGAGCACCCAGTCGTCGCCGTCGCGGCGGGCGAAGGTCTTCATGCTGGACGGGTCGGAGCCTGCGGTCGGTTCGGTCAACCCGAAGCAGCCGATGGCCTCGCCGGCGGCCATCTGCGGCAGCCATTCCTGCTTCTGCTCCTCGGAGCCGTGCTTGTAGATGGCGCTCATGGCCAGCGAACCCTGCACCGAGACGAAGGTGCGCAGGCCCGAGTCGCCGGCTTCCAGCTCGGCGCCGGCCAGGCCGTACTCCACGGCCGAGCGTCCGGCGCAGCCGTAGCCGTCCAGGTGCATGCCCAGCAGGCCGAGCTTGGCCATTTCCGGCACGATCTCCAGCGGGAAGACCGCGTCCTCGTACCAGCGGGCGATGTTCGGCTTGATGTTCTCATTGACGAAGCCGCGAACCGAGTCGCGCAGGGCGAGCTCTTCGCTAGTCAGCAGCGCATCGAAGTTGATCAGGTCTGCCGGGTCCAAAACGCGTTCTGCCAGTGCCATGGTGGTCTCCTTGAAAGAGGTGTTGAAACGTGGGATTCGGTGCGCCACGGTCCCGTTAGACGGGACTTCGTCACACGCTGTTGAACTGCTTACCTAAGAAATTACGGAACTTTTGTGATTCGCGCCTTAGACATTCTGTACAAGAGACTGCGTTTCATCGGATACTTTTTCTATGATCACCCTTCTTCAGCTCGGCACTGCCCTGGCGACGGACCTGGAACCGGGTCCTTCGGGCCATTACAGCGCCATCCCGATTGCCGGCGTCCACGTCTCCGAGCTGGAGGATCCGACCCCGTATCTTTCCGGCGGCGAGCTGCTGCTGACCACCGGCATGATTTTCGCCCGCGGCCAGGTCGACCCGGCCGCCTACATCCAGCGGCTGCAGGAGAAATCCATCAAGGTTCTCGGAATCGGCCTGGGGCCTTCGCTGACCGCGATCCCGCCGGCCCTGGCCGCGGCCTGCGCGGAGGCAAACCTGGAGGTGGTGGTGATTCCGGACCAGGTGCCATTCCAGAACATCTCGCGCGCCTACTGGAATCTGGCCATGCGCAGCAGCAACGCGGATTTGATGGATTCGCTCGGCACCCAGACGGCCATGGCCCGCGCGGCCATGCGCCCGGACGCGGTTCCCGCGGTGGTGCGCGGGCTGGCGCAGTCGCTGGGCGGCTGGGCGGCCTATGTGCCGCGCTTCGGCGAGGGAGAAACGGTCTGGCCGCCGTCCGCGGAGCAGTTCATGCCCAAGGTGCGCAGGGAAACCCACCGCATCGACAAGCTCGAAGCGCCCAGCACTGCGACCTTCGAAATCCTGAACCAGCCGGTAGTGCTCTATCCGGTCCTGGTCAATGCGCAGGTCTACGGGGTGCTCGCGCTCGGTCCGGGCCGGCGGTTGACCCCGGCGGACCGGCAGGTCATCACGACGGTCTGCGTGCTGCTGGCCATGCGCTCGCGCCAGCGCGAGCAACAGGCCGAATCCACTGCGGTGCTGGGCAGCGCGGTGGCCAAGCTCGCGGTGCGCGGCCAGCTGGAGGCGGCCAGGATGCTGGCCGAGGATTCAGGGCTGCCCGATGTCCCCTCGACGCTCAGGCTGCTGGGGCTGCGCGCGCAGGGCAGCATCCCGGTGTCTTTCGCCGCCGAGTCGGTCCGGGGGCTGCTGGGTCCGGAGCCCTACGACCTGGGACCGGCGCTGAAGGCCACGCCCTTCGTGTTCGAGCACGAGAACTCGCTGATCGCCCTGCTTGACGCGGCACTGGTGGCCCCGCTGACCGAGCGTCCCTTCGACGACCTGGAGGGCACCGAGTTCCAGGTGCTGGGCTTCTCCCCCGAGCACCCGGCCCGGGAACCGGAAACGGCGGCGGTGCTCTCCGCGGAAATCCAGGGCACGCAGATCCCAGCGATCTTCCAGGCCCTGCGCGCCGCCATTGCGCGGGCGCCGAAGGGCATGCTGACGCATCTGGGCTCCAGCGACGAGTCCAAGGCGTCCAACTGGGTCAAGGCGCTGCACGAATACGCCAGGGCGGATCTCGTGGCCACGGTCACCAGCTACCTGCGCCACCGCGGCACCTGGGAGGAAGCGGCCCGGGAATTGGGGCTGCACCGCAACACGCTGCGCTACCGCATGCAGCTGGTGAATTCGCTGATCGGCGTGGATGTTGACGACCCGGACGTTTCAGCGCACCTGTGGCTTGCCCTGCGGCACGCCGAAACGCACGGATTCTAGGAACAGGTCCTAGACGGCGGCGGCGGCCCCCAGCCATCCGCGCACCACGTCGTTGTGCTCGCCGAGCTTCGGCGGGGCCTGGCGCGGGGTATCCAGCGCAGGGGTCCAGGTCGCCGGATGCCGGACCTGTTCGCCAACTGCGGTGCCCTGCTCGTCCAGCACCTCGATGGTGGGCTCCAGGCCCAGCGAGGCGGCGTAGTCCAGGCCTTCGGCGATGTTCGCGACCTTGCCGGCGGGCACGCCGACCTCGGTCAGGCGGCGCTGCCAGTTGGCGCCGGTGTCGGCGCGCAGCGCCTGCTCCAGCAGCGGGATGAGCTCCTCGCGGTGCGCCACGCGCTGGGTGTTGGTGGAAAACTTCGGGTCGCCGCTCAGCTCGGGAACCCCCAGCTCGGCGCACAGCTTGACGAACTGGCCGTCGTTGCCGCAGGCCACGGCCACCGAGCCGTCCTGGCAGTCAAGCAGCTGGTACGGAACGATGGACGGGTGGGCGTTGCCCATGCGCCCGGCGATCTTGCCGGCGCCCAGGTATGCCTGGCCCTGGTTGGCCAGCGCGCCCTGCAGGCTGGAGAGCAGGTTCACCTCGATGTGGGCGCCGCGTCCGGTCTTCTGCCGGTTCTGCAGCGCGGCCAGGATCGCGATGGTGGCGTCCTTGGCGGTGAGCACGTCCACCAGCGCCACGCCGGCCTTCATCGGGTCCGCGTCCGGTTCGCCGGTGATGGACATCAGCCCGCCCAGGGCCTGCACGATGAAGTCGTACCCGGGGATCTTGGATCCGCCCGCCGACCCGAAGCCGGTGATCGAGGCGTAGATCAGCGAAGGGTTCAGCTCTGAAAGCTCCGCATAGCCCAGACCCATCTTGTCCATGCCGCCGGTGATGAAGTTCTCCACCAGCACGTCCGCCTTGGAGACCAGCTCGCGGGCGACCTCGCGGTCCTGCTCGTTGCGCAGGTCCAGTGCGATGGACTGCTTGTTGCGGTTGACCGACTCGAAGTAGGTGGCGCCGGTCGCGGAGAAGGGAGGACCCCAGCTGCGGGTGTCGTCCCCGGATTCCGGGCGTTCGACCTTGATGACCCGCGCGCCCAGGTCGGCGAGCGTCATGGTGCTCAGTGGTCCGGCGAGAACCCGGGAAAAGTCTGCGACGACGATTCCGTCCAATGGTCGAAGTCCGGTCATGATGCTCCCCTGCTCGTTGATTTCGTCCTTCTCTACCCTAGGTGTGCGCACCGTCACGGGCTTAGGCCGTTCTGCCCAAGTTCTTGTGAAGAATGCACAAAAGATCGGTGCTTTGCCGCCGCACGGCCTGCGGACACCTGCTACGGGGCGGCAGCTTCGGCGCGCAGGGCGTCGTGAATCAGCTGGGAGCTGCCCTCGTGCCCGAAGCTGAAGGAACCGGTGGCATCCATCCGGACCAGCACTTCGGTTCCGGCCGGCGTTGATTCAAGCCGCCAGTCGGTTTCCTTGTCCATGTTGAACAGGTTGACGAACAACGCGCCGTCCGCGTGCGCCTGGAGCATCATGGTTTCCACCCAGCCGGCCTGGGTGATCCAGTCCTCGGCCTCGGCGTAGAACGGCGGGCTCTGCGGCCAGTGGAAGACCCAGGAGCCCCAGGCCTCGGCGCACTCGCCCGAGCCGGTGAAGAATGATTCGCCGCGCGAAGCCGAGGCGACTTCCGCGATGCCCCACGGTTTGCCGCCGGCCAGCTCCTTGAGCTGCGCCACCGGTGCGCCGAAGACGTCGTCATAGGACTGCCAGTTGCAATTGACGGCGGGGTCGTTGGCGTCGGCCCAGTTGAAACCATCCAACGCCAGCACATCCACGTAGTCCGCGCCCGGGTAGACCGAGGCGAAGTCGACCGGCGTCCCGTCGGGGGTCGAGCCCGCTACCAACGGGTTCCAGACCATGGCCGCATCCGGCGCCCAGCGCTCCTTGAGCTCGTACACGTGCCGGAACATCCGGACGTAGTCGGCGGCGGTATTCCCGCCGTTCACCCCGACCGACCAGGGTCGGATGGCGTCGTTCATCTCCGGGGCGAAACGCACCAGGACCGGCTGGTCCGCCGCATGCTCCTGGGCCTGCCGCAGCCAGGAGACCAGATAGGTGTCGTAGCGTCCGTCGGCGATGGCCGCCGGGCGGTAGTCCGGCTGGTCCACGCTGCGGTTCTCCCAGTCGTAGGGCTCCCAGGCGATCAGCAGGGCCGCGTCACGCCGCGCGGCTTCGGCCGCATAATCCGCCGGGAATCCGGGGTGGTTGGCGAAGTCCACGTACGTGGACAGCATCCCGTTCGAAGCCCCGAGCTCGGCTTCGTCCCCGGGCACGTCCCCGAGCTGCGCAGCGGCCCACCCGACGACCGTCCGGCAGCTGCCGGGATCCGCGCGCCCGCTGCATCCCTGCGGCGGCTCGACGGCCTGCGCCGGCGGAAGGGCGGCCAGGGACAGCGCCGCCGCCAGCGCGGCGGCGCCGATCCGGCGGAAACCTGGAAAGGTTGGGTGGGGCACGGCAGTTCCTTCTCCCGGGCGGCCCCGCCCGCTCCGGAAGGGGTTCCGCGACTGGCGCCGGCACAGGACCGTCCCGGCGCGGATCCTAGATCGTCTTGCGCAACGGCACTTCCTTGATGCACAGGATGCAGATGAAGGCGACGGCGGCGACCGCGGCCGAGACCAGGAACACCAGCCCCGTTGCTTCGCCGTAGGCCGATTCGACGACCCCGCGCACCGCCGGCGGCATGCCCGACAAGTTCAGCGAGCCGCCGGCACCGCCCTTCGAGGTGTTCACGCCCAGCCGCTCCAGCCCCTCCGACACCAGGGTGGCAACCTGGGCGGCGAGCATGGCGCCGAGGAAGGCGACGCCGGCGGAACCGCCCACCGAACGGAAGAATGCCACCGAGGAGCTGGCAGCGCCGATGTCGGTGACCTTCACGGTGTTCTGCACCGCGAGCACCAGGTTCTGCAGCATGAAACCCATGCCCACGCCGTTCAGGAACATGCCGATGGCCAGGATCCAGTACTCGGTGTCGTGGTGCATGAAACCCAGCAGCCCCAACCCGGCGACGTTCAGCAGCGAACCGATGACCAGGTAGACCTTCCACCGCCCGTAGCGGGTGATCATCTGGCCGGAGAACACCGAGCCGAAGTAGTTTCCCGCGATCATCGGCAGCGTCATCAGCCCGGCTTGGGTGGGGGTGGCTTCCCGGGCAATCTGGAAGTACTGCCCGATGAATGCGCCGCTGCCGAACATGCCCACGCCGATCGAGACGGAGGCGAGGATCGCCAGCGAGGTGGTGCGGGTGGCGATGATCTTCAGCGGAATGATCGGTTCCACGACGCGGGATTCAACCAGCAGCAGCGCCGCGGTCAGCACCGCGACCGCGCCGAGCATGGTGTAGGTCTGCCAGGAGTTGAAGGCGAAGTACTCGTCCTTGCCCACATAGGACACCCAGATCAGCAGCGTCGAGACCGCCACGGTCAGCAGCAGCGCGCCGCCCCAGTCGATGCGCACAGTGCGTTTCTGGTGGTTCAGGTGGAGGGTTTTCTGGATCAGGATCAGGGACAGCACGCTGATCGGGATGCCGAAGAAGAAGCACCAGCGCCAGCCCAGCGGCGAGTCGACGATGAACCCGCCCAGCAGCGGCCCGGCCGCGGTGGACACCGCCATGACGGCGCCGAAGTACCCGGAGTAGCGCCCGCGTTCGCGCGGGGCGATGACCGTGCCGATCACCGCCATGCCCATGGCGGTCAGCCCGCCCATGCCGATCCCCTGGACCACGCGGGCGGCCAGCAGCACCGGAATGGACCACGCCATCCCGGCCAGGAACGACCCGAGAATGAAAATCAGGATGCCGACCTGCAGCAATTTCTTCTTGTTGAACAGGTCCGCCATCTTGCCCCAGATCGGGGTGGTGGCCGCATTGGCCAGCAGGGTGGTGGACAGCACCCAGTTGAAGTCGGTCTGCGATCCGCCGAGCTTGTCCATGATGGTGGGCAGCGCGATGGCGACGATGGTGGCGGCGAGCATCGCCGCGAAGAACGAGGCCAGCACGCCGGCGATGGAGCGCAGCACCTCGCGCTGCGTCATCTGAGGGGTGTCGGCGGCCGTCTCGGTCAGGTCGGTCGGCGTCGCGGCGCCCTGGGGCGGATTAGTCATCGGGGTCGGTTCGTGGTTCTTCGGCCTGCAGCTCGCGATGCTCGTGGATGCCCTGGATCATCGAGTTGTTCAGTTCGCCCAGCGCGTCGGCGACCAGGGCCAGCCGGTCGACGTCCCAGTCGGGCAGCAGCGGCCGCAGGCGTTCGATGCGCAGCTGCGCCCTGGCTTCGAGCCGGTCGCTGCCGGCCTCGGTGACCCACAGGACCTGGCGGCGGGCGTCGAGGTCGCTGGGCCGCTTGTCCACCAGTCCCGCCTGCTCCAGCTCGGCCAGATGCCGGCTCATCGCCGCGGTGCCGATGCCCAGGTGGCTGGCCAGGTCGGCCGCGTGCGTCGGCTGGCGCATGTCCAGGGTCTTGAGCACGTGGTGCGAGGCGTTGGAGACTTCGGGATCGGTCTGGTCCAGGTGCGAGAAGGAGCGCAGCAGCCGCGAGGTTCGGGCCAGCTCGTCCAGCAGGCGTCCCAGCAGCTCGGTTGGAGCCTCATTTACTGGCCACTGCACAATATATCGCCTGCCTATCTTTAGGGTTCCACTCAACTGTAAGTTGAGATAGTTGCCTAGGTCAACGTTTTGCGGGTCTCACTCCCGATAGGCTGGAGTCGTGATTGATCTTTCCGAAGCGCATCTGGAATCCACCGCCGCGACCCTGCGAAGCGCCGCCTTGTCTGCCGGACGGCAGGCAGCCGAACTGCTGCGCGGAGCCTTCCGCGGCGGCGTGAGGGCGGAGGAAAAAACCAACACCCACGACCTGGTCACCACGATCGACCGGCAGAGCCAGGAGCTGATCACCCGCTCGCTGCGCGCCGCGGTTCCCGGTTCCTGGGTACTGGGCGAGGAGCAGGTCGAGGCGGAGGCTGGCTCCGCCGCCCCGGGCACCGTGCAGTGGATCGTGGATCCGATCGACGGCACCAGCAATTTCGTGCACGGCATCGCCTTCTTCTGCGTTTCCATCGCCGCCGCCATCGACGACCGGTTGGTCGCCGCGGCCGTCATCGACCCGGTCTCCGGGGACGAATTCAGCGCCGACCTGGCCCATGCCTACCTCAACGGGCACATCCTCAGCCCGGCCGCGCGTCCGGAGCAGGCCCGTGCGAACCTGATGACCGACTACCCCGGCGCCGAATCGCTGGTGGCCGACGGCCCGCTGGCCCTCGAACTGCTGGGCGGGTGGATCCACGATTTCGCGACGGTGCGTCGCAAGGTGTCCGCCGCGCTGGCGCTGGCGCACGTGGCGGCCGGCTGGTGCGATGCGACCATCGGGTTCGACACCAAGGTATGGGATGTGGCCGCCGGGGCGCATCTGGTGCGCATGGCCGGCGGCAGCTACACGGGGCTCGGCTATGGAACGCAGTTCGCCGCCGACCACCTCTGCCCGGGATTCATCGCCCAGGGACCGGGGGCCGACTACCCATCGCTGTCGCTGGCTGCGCAGCGGATGCACGCGCGGCGCAGCGCCCGGTCCGCAATATAATCTGACAATTCCAAAGATCTTGGGCCAACCCCTCGGAATTCGAGATTCCCGGTCGTAGGATACGAGTATGGAACCACTATTCCACCGGAACGCACACTCCGCCGTGCGTCATCACGGAGGCGGAGGGGTGATCCTGGGAGGGATCGGAGTGATGATTCTCTTCGGTACTTTCGCAGTGATGTTGGCAACCCAGACTCAAACGCAGGACTGGGTGCCACTGCTCATAGGCGTCAGCTTGGGCTTCTCAACGATGATGTTCGGCATCGTCTACCATTTCACGCACTGAGCATCAGTACTAGAACACCAGCAACAACGCTGCCATTAGGGGCGGCACCCGTACGGGTGCCGCCCCCTGGCTGCGCCGGCGACCTAGAAGTGGGTCGGGGCGAACATCTTCAGCAGCGTCTTGACCACCACGACGTTCGGGCCCTGCGCCGCGAAGGATTCGCGCAGCGCCTGCCCGACGTCCTGCGGCTGCACCTCGCGGGCGGGGATGCCGAAGGAGCGGGCCAGCGCGACGAAGTCCGGACGGGCCAGCTCCGTGGCGGTGGCCTTGCCGAAGGCCCCTTCCATGTATTCGCGCAGGATGCCGTAGCCGCCGTCATCCACGATCAGCCAGGTCACCGGGGCCTCGTGCTGCTTGGCGGTGGCCAGCTCCGCGATGGAGTACATGGCCGAGCCGTCGCCGCTGACCGCCAGCACCCGCTCGCCCAGGCCGATGGCCCCGCCGATGGCCGCAGGGAAACCGAAACCCAGCCCGCCGGCGCCCTGCGCCGAGTGGAACTGGCCCTCGCGGGAGTCCCAGCAGCTCCAGCCCCAGTAGGCGGAAATCGTCATGTCCCAGAAGGTCTGCATGGCCGCCGGGACCGCCTCGCGGATGTCCGCCATGAAGCGGCGTTCCAGGCCCAGGTCCTGGGCGTCGAGCCGCGCCGCGACCTTGCCCAGGGTCTCGGCCACCACCTCTTGCGGGCCGCGTCCGTGCCAGTCGGCGCGGGCGGTGAAGCCTTCCCGGTGCAGCTGCGCGTTCAGGAAATCCAGCGCCGCCCCGGCATCCGCGCGGATGCCCAGGGCCGGGGTGTTGGATTCCAGCACCCGCGGTTCCGCGTCGATCTGGATCAGCCGGCCGCGCGGGGCCAGGGTGAAGTAGTTGCTGGACACCTCGCCCAGCGAGGAGCCGATGACCACCAGCACGTCGGCGTCTTCCAGGACCTCGGAAACATAGCGGTCTTCCACCCAGGACTGCAGCGAGAGCTCGTGCTCCCAGGGGAAGGCGCCGTTGCCGCCGGGGGTGCACAGCACCGGGGCCTGCAGCGTCCGGGCCGCGTCCAGCAGCTGGGCCTGCGCCTTGGCGCGGCGCACGCCGCCGCCGGCCACGATCACCGGGCGCTTGGCCTCGGACAGCCAGCGCACGGCTTCGCGGATCAGCTCCACGCGCGGCGGGTGGTCATAGGCCTCGGCCAGGGCGTCCTGCACCGGCGGTACCATCACCGGGGCCAGCAGCACGTCCTGCGGCACTTCGACCCACACCGGGCCCATGGGCACGGTCACGGCCCGGGCCCAGGCATCCTGGATGGCCGAGGGGATGCCTGAGGCGTGGTGGACGGTCTGCTGGAACTTGGTGACATTCGCGGCGGAGGCCTTTTGGTCGTCGAGCTGGTGCAGCATGCCCTTGCGGCGCGCACCCAGTCCATCCAGCGGGATCTGGCTGGCGATCACGACCATCGGCACGCCGGTGGCATAGGCTTCCTGCAGCCCGGCCAGGGAAGTCAGCGCTCCGGGGCCGGTGGACAGGAAGAGCACCCCGACTTCATCGGTGGCCCGCGAGTAGCCGTCGGCCGCAAAGGCGGAGTTGTTCTCCACCCGCGAGGAGATGAACTGCAGCGTGGAGCGGGACAGCGCGTCGAACAGGCCCAGGGCGTGCTGCCCGGGGATGCCGAAGACGGTTTTGGCGCCCAGCGCGGTGAGGGTCTCGATGACCAGGTCGCCGCCGTTGCGCTGCGCGGCGCGCTTCACGGTGCCCTGCGCCGCGTCCTGCATGCCGGTCATCGGGCATTCACCCCTTCACGGCTGCGGAAGTCGCTGATCAGGGAAATCAGGTCGTAGGTGACGTGGCTCGCGGCCACGCCGGTCATCTCCGCGTGGTCGTAGGCCGGGGAGACCTCCACGATGTCCGCGCCGACGATGTTCAGCCCGCGCAGCCCGCGCAGGATTTCCAGCAGTTCGCGGCTGGTGATGCCGCCGGCTTCCGGGGTGCCGGTGCCCGGGGCGTGGGCCGGATCCAGCACGTCGATGTCCACCGAGATGTACAGCGGGCGGTTGCCGATGCGCACGCGCAGCTTGTCCACGATCTCGCGCACTCCCTGGTAGTAGACATCCGAGCTGGTCACGATGCCGAAGCCGAAGCGCTTGTCGTCCTCCAAGTCCTTCTTGCCGTACAGCGGGCCGCGGGTGCCGACGTGGCAGATGGCCTCGGTATCGAGGATGCCTTCCTCCACCGCGCGGCGGAAGGGGGTTCCGTGGGTGTATTCGGCGCCGAAGTAGGTATCCCAGGTGTCCAGGTGCGCGTCGAAGTGCAGCATCGCCACCGGGGCGCCGGCGCGCCGGGCGGCCGCGCGCAGCAGCGGCAGCGCGATGGTGTGGTCGCCGCCCAGGGTCACCAGGGTGGCGCCGTCGGCGGTCAGCTCCAGGGCTTCGTGCTCGATGGTCTCGATGGCCTCGTGGATGTTGAACGGGTTCACCGCCATGTCCCCCGCGTCGGCGACCTGGCTCTGCGCGAACGGCGAGGAGTCGGTGGCCGGGTTGTAGGGGCGGATCAGGCGCGAGGATTCGCGCACGTGGTTGGCGCCGAAGCGGGCGCCGGGACGGTAGGACACCCCGGTGTCGAAGGGCACGCCGACGATCTTGATATCGGCCTGCTGCACCTGGTCCAGGCGGGGCAGGCGGGCGTAGGTGCCGAAGCCTGCATAACGCGGAATCTGGGCCGCGTTGATGGGGCCCAGGTTGCCGTTCTCTTCAATCCTGATTTCCTTCATGGGAGCATCCTTCCGACAACCCGGACCAGTCCGCAACTAGTTGTCTAATACGAAACTTCAGTTTCCTATTATGCTATTTTGCGATCTGCGCCACGACAAGATGCGGGCCGCCGCGGAGCCGGGAATTCCCGAACCCGCCCGGCGCAAAACAAAGGGACCGGCTCCCCCGCCCCGATCGGGGCGGCGGAACCGGTCCGCAACAGCGGCAGGCAGTTAGCCGGCCAGCTCGATGATGTTCTGCGCGAGCACCTCAAGCCCGTCGCGCAGCAGCGCCTCGCCGATGACCAGCGGAGGCAGCAGGCGCAGCACATTCCCATGGGTGCCGCAGGTCAGGGTCAGCACACCCCGGGCGTGGCAGGCCTTGGAAACGGCGGCGGCGAGCTCCGGGCGCGGAGCCAGGGTGCCGCGGTCCGCGAACTCCACGGCCAGCATGGCGCCGCGGCCGCGGACCTGGGCCACCACATCGGTGGATTCCAGCAGCGGTTCCAGCACCTCGCGGGCCACTCGCTCGATCAGCCGGGCGTTCTCCAGCAAGCTGCCGTCCTCGAACTGCTCGAAGACCGCCAGCGCCGCCTCGCAGGCCAGCGGGTTGCCCGCGTAGGTGCCGCCCAGGCCGCCTGCATGCGGGGCGTTGAGCAGCTCGGTGCGCCCGGTGACCGCGGACAGCGGCACGCCATTGGCCAGCGCCTTGGCGGTGAGGATCAGATCGCCGGCAACTCCTTCGTGCTCCGAGGCGAACAGCGTGCCGGTGCGGCCCATGCCCGCCTGGATCTCGTCGATGACCAGCACGATGCCGTACTTGTCGGCCAGCTGGCGCAGGCCCGGGATGAAGCCGGCCATCGGGACGATGAAGCCGCCCTCGCCCTGGATCGGCTCAATCACCATGGCGGCGAAGCTGGCCGGGTCGTGCTCCACGAGCGTGGCCTCGACGGAAGCCAGCGCGGCCTCGACGCCGCCGTCGACGGCGGGACGCAGCGGGTTGGCCGACGCGGCGCGGATGACATGCTCCGGCATCGGGCCGAAGTTCAGCTTGTAGGGGTTGACCTTGGCGGTCATGCCCATGGTCAGCAGCGAGCGGCCGTGGTAGGCCTCGTCGAAGACCAGCACGTTGGCGCGGCCGGTGGCGGCGCGGGCGATCTTGACCGCGTTCTCCACGGCTTCGGCGCCGGTGGAGAACAGCGCGGTGCGCTTGTCGAAGTCGCCCGGGGTGTTGCGGTTCAGCCAGTCGCAGACCTTGGTGAAGGATTCGTATTCGGTGACCATGAAGCAGGTGTGGGTGAAGGCTTCCAGCTGCCTGGCCACGCGCTGCGCCACGCGGCGGTTGGAGGCGCCCAGCGAGGTCACGGCGATGCCGGAGGCGAAGTCGATCAGGCGGTTGCCGTCGACGTCCTCGATGATGCCGCCGTCGGCACGGGAGACGAAGACCGGCAGGGTGATGCCCAGGCCGCTGCTCACCTGCTGCACACGTTCTTCGTGGAGCTGGATGGAGCGCGGCCCCGGGATGGCGGTAGCCAGGTGGCGGGTCTGGGTCAGCGTTTCGGCGTCGCGCGCCGCAAGAGTTTCGGTCATGCTTCCAACGATAGAAATCCATGTGACACGCGTCATTAGTTCCTACGTCCAAAGAGCAGTTAAAGATTGGATAATTTACCCATGATCACTCTGTTGCAGTTGGGGGCTGAGCTTGGCGACGAGTTCTTCCCCGCCGATTCGCCCACTTTCAGCGCCTCACCGGTCACCGGTGTGCACATTTCCGAGCTGGAGGATCCCACCACCTATCTTGAGGGCGGCGAACTGCTGCTGACCACCGGCATGCCCTTCGGCCATTCGGCCACCGCTTCGCTGGCCTACATGCAGCGGCTGCGGGACAAGGAAGTCCGGGCGCTGGGCCTGGGTCTCGGCCCGTGGCTGGATGAGGTTCCGCAGCATGTGATCGATGCCTGCCGGCAGACCGGGGTGGAACTGGGCATCGTCCCGGACGGGGCGCCCTTCCAAAGCGTGTCGCGGGCTTATTGGCGGCTGTCGGCCAGGGACGACACGGTGAACCTGATGAGCTCGCTGGGCACCCAGACCGCGCTGGCGCGGGCGGCGATCCGCTCCGATGCCATCAACGCGGTGGTGCGCGGGCTGGCGCAGGCGCTGGGCGGCTGGGCCGCCTTCCTCCCGGACGACCCGCAGCCGGCCACGGTCTACCCGGCCTCCGCCCAGGGTTTCGTGCCGATGCTGCGCCAGGAGTCGCTGCGCTTCCCGCGCACCGGCATGCCCTCGGCGTCCACCTTCGGGATCAACGGCCAGGCCGTGGTGCTGTACCCGATCTTGGCCGGGACCCGGATCCACGGATTCCTCGGCGTCGGCTCCGGGCGCACGCTGACCAAGGCCGACCGGCAGATCATCATGACGGTGTGCATGCTGCTGTCGCTGCGCGCCCGCCAGCGCGAGCTGATGGTCAGCACGAATGCGGCCCTGGGCACAGCCACCGCCAAGCTATTGCTGCACGGGCAGCCGGAATCCGCCCGGCTGGTCGCGGAGGAAGCCGGAATGGACGAGCTTCCCTCCCGCGTCAGGGTTTTGGCGCTGTCCCTGGATGGGGAGACCGAGGTCCGCACCGTGATCCAGGCGCTGGGTGCGCTGCCAGCAGGCGCCGCGTTGCCGCCGGTGGCCGAGGCGGCCGCACGCTGCCAGCTGCGCTTCACGGACGACGGGGTGCTCTACCTGCTGCTGGACGAGGCGCAGCTGGGCAAGACCTCCGCCGCCGCTCCGGGGCAGGACCCGGAGCCCAGCGCCGGGGACACCGCCCGGAACCTGCGCGCGGTGCTCTCGGCCCCGCTCACGCTGGCCGAGCTGCCGGCCAACCTTCCGGCGCTGCGCCAGAACCTGTCCGGGGCCCCGGCCGGGGAGCTGTCCGATGCCGGGGCGGACTTCGATGCCAGCGCGCAGACCTGGGTGGAGGCGCTGGCAGCGTACACCCGGGCCGATCTGCTTTCGGCCGTCACCCAGTACCTGCGGCATCGCGGGCATTGGGAAGATGCCTCGCGGGCGCTGGGCATCCACCGCAATTCGCTGCGCCACCGCATCACCGTGGCCGGGGACCTGCTGGGCATCGATCTGGACGACCCGGACGTCTCGGCCTCGCTCTGGCTTGCCCTGCGCCGCAACAAGGGATAGGCCGGCCGCCGGGCCCCGGGACGCAGGCAAGCCCCGACCTTGCGGTCGGGGCTTGCCTGTTGGTTTCTAGCGTTTCGCGTTGGTCGCCTGCCGGCGGCGGCCCCGGCGGGAGGTCGCGGCCACGTCGTCGGGCCCGACGGCACCCAGCTTGGATTGCTGGCGGATGCTGATCAGGTGCAGCAGCTCTTCCTCGGCATGCTCACCGGGCTGGACCCCGCGGGGCACCCGGAACAGGAAGAACATTCCCAGCAGCCACCAGGCTCCGAACAGCGCCCACGGCTGCCAGGTGATCGCCGCCGGCATGCCCGGCAGGTACAGGGAGATCAGGCCGGCGCAGAAGAGCACCGACAGGACGCCGATGACCTGGCCGAAGTTGCCCTTGCCGCCGATGCGCAGCGGGCGCGGCATCTGCGGTTCGCGGCGGCGCAGGATGAGGAAGGCTACGCCGACCAGCAGGTAGGCCATCACGATGGACGGCGAGCCGGAGTCGACCAGCCAGCCCAGCATCGCGGTGCCGAAGAACGGCGCCAGGATCGACAGCCCGCCGATGAACAGCAGCGCATGATGCGGGGTGCGGTACTTCGGATGCAGCTGGGCGAACCAGCGCGGCAGCATCCCGGACTGGGCCATCGCGTACATCAGCCGCGAGGCGCCCATCAGCAGCGAGTTCCAGGAGGTCAGGATGCCCGCGATGCCGCCGGCGATCAGGATCTTGGCCATGACCTCGGAGTTGAACAGCGCGCCCATGGCGTCGGCGGTGGCCAGGTCGGAACCGGCGAGCGCGGCCGGGCCCAGGCCGGAGGAGGTTGCCAGCACCACCATCACGTACCAGGCGGTGGCGATCAGCACGGAGATGATCACGTACTTGCCGATCTTGCGCGGCGGGATGTCGCATTCCTCGGCGGACTGCGGGATGACGTCGAAGCCGACGAACATGAACGGAACAACGATCATGACGCCGAAGAATCCGGCCAGCCCGTTCTCGAAGAACGGTTCCATGTTGCGGGTTTCGCCGCCGGCGAAGGACCCGGTGAGCAGCATTGCGCCGATGATGAACAGGAAGATCACCACGAAGGTCTGCACCACGCCGGCGGTCTTGATGCCGCGGATATTGATCCAGGTGATCACCACGGCACCCAGCACGCCCACCAAGGCCCAGGTCAGGTAGACCTCGGAGCCGGCGATGTCCCAGAGCTTGATCTGCGAGAGGTTGGGGAAGATGTACTGCACCGATTTGGGCAGCGCGACCGCTTCGAAGGCGACGATGGTGATGTAGCCGCCGACGATGGCCCAGGATCCGGCGAAGGACCAGCGGGCTCCCATGGCGCGCAGCAGGTAGTTGTGCTCTCCGCCGGCCTTGGGCATTGCCGCGACGAGCTCGGCGTAGGTCAGGCCGACCACGGCCATGATGCCGCCGCCGACCAGCATGGCCAGCGAGGCGCCGATCGGGCCGGCGGTGGTGATCCAGTCACCGGTGAGCACTACCCAGCCGAAGCCGATCATGGCTCCAACGCCGATGGCCAATGCATCCCACTTGCCGAGAACCTTTTTGAGTCCCTGCTCAGTGCCTTGTTGGTTCGCCGCTGCTCGCGTCATGCCAACCCCTTTCAAGATGATGATGTGGATCACACTACGAAAGAGGTGGGGAGAATTCTTTGGATAAAAGAACCAAAGTGGAGGTCGAAAGATCTAAAAAGAATCTGGGCGGCTAGCCGGCGACGAACCTCTGATTAGGCCTTTTGCTTGGATCCGGCGCCCTTGACCAGCGCCCGGTCGACTTCGTGAATTCCCAGGCAGAATCCGACCGAAAGGATGAGCGACTTGATGGTCAGCTCGCTGATGTCGTCGGGAACGTAGACCAGCTGCACCGGCCCGGCCAAGATGATCAGGACCAGCGCCCAGATGTTGTAGGCCCAGGAGGTCTTTGCTTCCATCATCTGCGGGTGCCGCGCCCGGCGGCGGACCGTGCGCACGGTCAGCACGATGATGACGACCGCGAGGATGGCGGCGCCGAGGAAAAAGAAGTTGCGCTGGGTTCGCAGCCACGCCAGGGTCGAGCCGACCAGGATGCCGGCCAAGGCCGAAGCCCACCAGCTGATGGAGCGCAATTCGTGCGGCGTGGTCTCCGAGCTTCCGGTGGATTTACCAGTCGCCATTGCGCTCCTTCCCGTTTTCACTAGCCCGCCTGCGTTGACAGGCACTATTCCAAGAATACGCGGTGCATTGGCCAGACGTGAACGCGGGCCCTCCTCCCGGCGTGCGCCGCCCGGGCAGCCGCGCCGCGCTCGGGGCGTGGCCGCTGCTCAGAGAATCAGGGTCCAGAGCACCACGGCGGGTTCGTCCCCGGGGTTTTCCCAGCTGTGCGGTTCGCGCCCCGGGAACGTCATGGTGTCCCCCGCGGCGAGCTCGACCCGCTGCTCGGGAAGCACCAGCGTGAACACCCCGGAGGCCACGTGCAGCACTTCGAGTTCGCAGTCCACCGAATACAGCTCAGCCTCTCCCCTGCCGCGCGGTTCCACCTCGGCGCGAATGACCTGGACGCGCTTTTCGCCGCGCGGGGTGACCAGCTGCTCGGTGATCCCCGAGCCGCCCAGCGAAATCCTCGGCGCCTCGCCCAGGCGCACCAAGGTGGTGTCGGGGACCTCGAACAGGGTTCCGACCTCGATACCCAGCACCTCGCAGAGCTTGAGCAGCGTGGAGACCGACGGGCTGGTCAAATCCCGTTCGACGCGGGAAAGAAAACCCTTGGTCAGCCCGGACAGCTCGGCGACCTGGTCGATCGTCATGCGCTGCTGCTGGCGGATGCCGCGCAGTCGTGCACCGATGTTGATTGATGAGCCTGAGGGTTCAACGGGCAGAGCTTTCATCAGTGGGGCACCTGAACCTGTTCTCTCGGAGGATGGGCAGCGACTGCGGGCGCGTTCTCCTGCCGGCCGTTGCGCGCCCCAGTTTACCAATACGCAACATCCGTCCAGCCTGAACGGAAGATTATGACACCTTTCGGGCAGGCTTCCCGTTGGCTGGATCCGGTATCCGCCGGCCGGGGCCCGCGCCTACACTCGATCCATGGACTCCACCCCGAACAGCACCGCCGCCCGGCTGCGGGAATACCTGAACGATGCGCGCCAGGCGGTGATCTTCAAAAGCGGGCAGCTCACCGAGGAACTGGCCCGCCGGCCCATGACCGCCACCGGCACCCACATCCTGGGGGTCGTGCACCACCTGGCCATCACCGAGTACGGCTATTTCGGGTTGTGCCTCAACCGACCGGTAGACGACCCCTACGCGCGGAAGATGTTGGAGCTCGATGACCCGCAGGCGGATTTCATCCCTCCGGCAGATTTCTCCGCACAGCAGGTCATCGACCTCTACCAGCGGGCCATCGAGTTCGCCGACGCAGGGTTCGACAAGCTCGAGCTCGCTTCCCCGGCCGAAGTCCCCTGGTGGGTCCGCCACCGGCAGACCACCCTTGAGCGCCTGATGGTGCACATGATCGCCGAGACCTCGCGCCATGCAGGCCATCTGGACATCGTGCGCGAACTGCTGGACGGGCAGGTCGGGCTGCGCCCCGAAGCCCCGAACCTGCCGGACTACACGGCCCGGCAATGGCAGGAGCAGCGGGACCGGCTGCAGCAGGCCGCCGACTCGAAGCGCGGCAGCGGCTAGGGCGTTGCCCGGCGGTCATATTACGGAACGGAACTTCACTGCTTAATCGCGCGAAGGTAGCATCGACAGTGTTGCTTCACGAGACGCGGCGCCAAGCTCCGACTGGCCGCGCACCAACCCCAGGTTCATGGGTGGTTCGGATGAAGAAGCGGTCCGGGCATCAACCGATGCACGGGCAAGAGCTCAGCGAGAGTTGTCCCTGCCATGGCATTTTCCGTCCTCCCCATTATCGATCTGCAAACCGGCCAGGTGCAGTTCACGGTGCAGGGCCGCTGGCACACCCGCTATATCGCCGATCCCGCGCATCTTGAACGGCTGGTCTCCCGCTCCTCCCGGCGCCCGGTGTTCGATCCCCGAGCTGGGGAGCTGGTGGTGTTCGTGGCGGCCGCCGGACAGCCGGACGGGCGCAGGTGCGCTTTTAGGCTTGCCAAATTCCCCGGCACCATCGCACTGGCTAGAGTGAGAGGCTGAACAGAACCCCGGGTTTCGTTGAGAAATCCCAAGCCGTAGGAGAGTCATCCTCGTGATGCCGCAACACCCCGCGACGCAGCCCACCCCCGCCCAGATCCGCCGCTGGCGCAAGTACGTTGCGGACGAGGTCGCCGAAGGCGCGATCTACCGCGCGCTGGCCCGAAGGAAGACCGGACAGGAAAAGCAGATCCTGCTGGGCCTGGCCGCGGCCGAGGAACGCCACGAGGAATACTGGCGCACCAAGCTCGGCGAGCATGCCCGCCCGGTACGGCCCTCGCTGCGCCGCAGCTTCCTGCGTTTCCTGGCGCTGAGCTTCGGCTCGGTGTTTGTGCTGGCGCTGGCCCAGCGGGCCGAAAGCAGCACCCCCTATGCGACCGATGCCGATGCCTCCCCGCAGATGGCCGCCGACGAGCAGGTCCATGAGGAAGTCGTCCGCGCCTTGGCCACCGCCGGCCGCGCGCGGCTGTCGGGCAACTTCCGCGCCGCAGTCTTCGGCGCCAACGACGGCCTGGTTTCCAACCTGGCCCTGGTTATGGGCATCGGTGCGACCGGCGTTTCCTCCGGGCTGGTGCTGTTCTCCGGCATTGCCGGCCTGCTGGCCGGTGCGCTGTCCATGGCCGCGGGCGAATACGTCTCGGTGCGCTCCCAGCGCGAGCTGCTCACCGCCTCGCGCCCCACCCAGGTGACGTTGACCGCCGCTCCGGACCTGGATCTGGACGCCAACGAACTGGTGCTCATCTACAAGGCCCGCGGCATGACCGACGAGGACGCCGAGCACCGCGCCGCCGAACGCATGGGCCTGTTCACCTGCGACTGCAACCCGTCCTTCTCGCTGAACCCGGAAGCCCGGGCCGAAGAACTGGAGAACGAGCACGAGGAACTGGGCTCGGCCACCGGCGCCGCGGCGACTTCCTTCTGCCTGTTCGCCTCCGGCGCGGTCATTCCGATCCTGCCGTACATCTTCGGCATGTCGGGCCTGGCCGCGATCATCACCTCGGTGCTGCTGGTCGGCGCCGCGCTGATGATCACCGGCGGCATCGTCGGGCTGTTGTCCGGGGCTTCGCCGATGAAGCGCGGCCTGCGCCAGCTGGCCATCGGCTGGGGCGCCGCCGCCGTCACCTACTGCCTGGGCCTGCTGTTCGGCACCAACGTCGCCTGAGCCCCGCTGGCCCCGTCAGCCAGTCCCCCGGCCGTCGCCTGATCCATCAGGAGGCGGCCGCTTCCGTTCTCAAAACCTGGTGCGCCGGCGCAGCGACTGCATGCCGCCGATGAATTCCACTGCCTCGTCCACCGAATCGACCAGCGCGATCTTGTCCTCCATGGTCTGCTCGGCGGCCAGCGCCTTGAGCAGCTGCCAGGCCGGCAAGGTGCGGGTCCAGTGCTCGCGGCCGACCAGCACCAGCGGCACCACCCTGGCCCCGGTGGCGTAGTAGTTCTCGCAGGCGTCCTGGAAGATCTCCTGCACCGTGCCGGCGGATCCAGGCAGCACCACGATCCCGCCGTTGGACTGCTCCAGCAGCAGCGCTTCGCGGGTCGAATTGGCGAAGAACTTGGCGATGTGCGTGGCGAACAAGTTCGGCGGCTCGTGCCCGAAGAACCAGGTCGGCACCCCCAGCGACGTGCGTTCCGAGGGGAAGCGGGCCTTCACGGCGAGCGCGGTGCGCGCCCAGCCGGTGCGCCGGCGGATCGCATCCGGCTCGGCGGCCAGCATCTGCAGGGCCGTGGAGACCTCCGCCGGCCCGTAGTCGGCCAGCCACGCCCCGGCGTTCGCCGCTTCCATGGCTCCCGGTCCCCCGCCGGTGGCCACCGCGTATCCGGCGCGGGTCAGCTGCGCCCCCAGGTCCAGCGCCTGCGCATACCGTTCGGTGTCGCGGCTCAGTGCATGCCCGCCCATGACCCCGATGATCGGGGTGTCCTTGAAGGCGCCGTCGTAGACCTCGGCGATCAATGCCTGCCCCACATGGTGGTCGTGCAGCGTTGCGGCCATCGCCTGGTCGTCGGTGAGCGACCGGCGCGGGCCGTGCTGCTGCGAATAGGTGTAGATCAACGCGTCGGGCACGTGGTCATAGGTCTGGCTTCGGATTCCCTCGTACAGCTCCTCGGGGGTGTACAGGCCTCGGCCGCTGGTGCGGAAGGGCAGCTGCTCGCCCGAGTCCATGCACAGGCCGCCGGTGCGCTGCACCAGGCCGCGGCCGGCCTCGCTGAACTGGCAGTCGATGAACAGCGCCTCGGCCAGGTCCAGCGCCGCGAGCACCGTATCGCGTTCGCGCAGATCCACCCGGTGCACACGCCAGCTGCGGCCGCGGGAGCGCTGGAAGCCCAGCGCTTCGGCCGCCAACCTGTCAAATTCTGCCAGTGAAGTGATGTTCACGGCTCGCGCCGGAAGATACGGCCAGACTTGGGACATGGCTCCACGCTACGTGACAGTTAGGGATTATTCACAGTAGGGGGCTCTCAACTTTCACGACGGGCCAGAACGTGAAACGATAAGCGGATGACTAATGCTGTTCCACCGACCATCGACGCACGGCATCTGCTGGCGTTCCTGGGCAACGTTCCCTTCTTCCACGGCAAGAAACTCGCCGACGAAGCCAATGCCGTGGTCGATGTTGAATTCGAGGAGTCATCGGGGCAGATCGAAGGCACCGTGTTCGCCGGCGGCGAGGACTTTTCTCCCATGATCCAGCTGCGCCGCGGCGCCTCCGGATGGGAAATCGACTCGGGCGAATGCAGCTGCGACACCCGGGGCATCTGCCCGCACATCGCCGCCCTGGTGCTGACCTCCAACAAGCTCTCCGGGCTGGCCAAGGCGGCAACCAAGCTGGAAGAGAAGGTTGTCACCACCTGGTCCAAGCAGGCCGACACCTGGTATGCCGAACGCGAGCCGCTCCCCAGCGACGGTCTGGTCGGCTCCCCCCACGACCCGGTGGTGCCGATGGCGCTGCAGTTCCTGCTCTTCGACGCGAAGAACACCACCCAGCAGCAGCAATGGCTGCCGGTCAGCAAGCTCCCGCATGCCACCCACCGCAACCGCCGCTTCCGCCTGGGCGTGCGCCCCATGGTGCGCAATTCCGAAGGACGCTGGGTCCGCGGCCAGCTGCGCTGGACCACCATCGGCTTCAAGACCTTCGGCTGGAACCTGCTGCGCGCGCAGCACCACTGGTTCTGCCGGTTCGCGGCGATGTCCCGCAGCAACACCCAAACGAATTTCAAGACCGACGAAGACTGGCTGTTCCTGGACGAGTACTCCTCGAACCTGCTCTGGCCGTTGCTGGACGAAGCCCACGAGCTGGGCATCGAGCTGATCGGCACCCGCAACGACCTGTCGGTCCTGGTCGCCGGGCAGTCATGGACCGAACTGGTCGCAGGGCTCGACGAGCGGGAGAACCTGCAGGTGCACGGCGTGCTGCACACCGCGGGCCAGGACCTGGCGCTGGAGGACTACAGCCCTGCCGGAACCATCGGCAACCACGGATTCTACATCCAGCTCGACGACCCGGAGCAGATCCTGATCGCCCCGAGCCTGGACCGCCTCTCCGACAAGCAGCTGAACTGGTACGACTCGCACCAGCGCCTCCAGGTGCCGGCGGAGGACCACCAGTTGTTCTTCGATACGGAGTACCCGCGCATGGCCCGGACCTTTGGCGTGCGCAGCACCTCCGAGGCCCTGGTCTTCCCCGAGCTGAAGCCGCCGTTCGTCCGCGCCAAGGTCGACTACAAGGTGGAGCAGACCGCGGAGGGTTCCAAGGAATCGGCGACCCTGGACTTCTCCATCAGCTACCCGGGGGTGGACGACGAGCACAAGCCCCACGACGCCCATGCCGAGGGCTTCCTGCGTGCAGCGGTCAACGAGGTCTTCGAACGGGTCATGGGCGCCGGCAATCCGGACTTGTCCCCCAAGTTCTACTCGGGCGAGCAGATGATCACCTTCGTTTCCGAGCTGGTCCCCGCCCTGGAGGCGCTGAACACGCTCAAGCTGGAGGAAACCGGGCCGCGTCCGGTGTACCGCCAGCTGCGCGAGCTGCCCAAGCTCAAGATCAACGCCGTGGACCACGAACGCAACGACTGGCTGGACTTGGGCCTGCTGATCTCCGTCGGCTCCCACGAGGTGCCGTTCGCTGACATCGTGAAGGCCATGACCAACGGCGCCATGAAACTGAAGCTGCCGGACAATTCCTGGTTCTCCCTGGACCAGCCGATCTTCGCCAAGCTCAAGGAGCTGGTGGACGAGGCCCAGTCGCTGAACGACAAGCCGAAGGACGCCGACCTGAAGCTCTCGGTATTCCAGATCTCGCTGTTCGAGGAACTGGACGAGCTGGCCGAGGGCATCGACGGGGCGGATCTGTTCATCGGCCGCATGCGCTCGCTGCTCCGGGTCGCCGAAGGCGGTCAGGCCGCCGTACCGGACACCCTGCAGGCCACCTTGCGCCCCTACCAGGTCGACGGCTTCCGCTGGCTGGCCCGCCTCTACCAGGGCGGCTTCGGCGGCATCCTGGCCGATGACATGGGCCTGGGCAAGACCCTGCAGACCATCGCCCTGGTGCTGCACGCCCACAAGCTGTGGGAAGACCCCGAGGCCTGCGCCGATTTGCCGCCGGCCCAGCGGGTGCGCGCACCATTCCTGGTCGTCGCCCCGAGCTCCGTGGTCTCCAACTGGGAAATGGAGGTCCGCCGCTTCGCGCCGAGCCTGCGGGTCATCAGCATCGATTCCACGCTGGGCGACGCCCGGCAGCTGCGTGAGCTGGCCGAGGGGCACGACGTGGTGCTCACGACCTATACGCTGCTGCGCCTGAACGACGAGATCTACGAATCCCAGCGCTTCGCCGGGCTGATCCTTGACGAGGCCCAGTTCGTGAAGAACCGTTCAACCAAGGCCCACCGCACCGCGGTGAACCTGCAGACCAACTTCAAGCTGGCGGTGACCGGCACCCCGATGGAGAACAACCTCTCCGAGCTCGGTGCGCTGCTGTCGCTGACCTCCCCGTCGCTGTTCGTGAACATCAGCCGATTCAACCGCCAGTTCGCCCGCCCCATCGAGGTGCTGGGCGACAAGGAGACGCTGGCCCTGCTGCAGCGCCGCGTGAAGCCGTTCATGCTGCGCCGCACCAAGGAATCCGTGGTGCTGGACCTGCCGGCCAAGCAGGAGCAGCAGGTGCTGGTACGTCTGTCCGACGAGCACCAGCACGTCTACGACACGCACCTGAACCGCGAACGCCAGAAGATCCTGCACCTGGTCGAGGACCTGGACAAGAACCGCTTCACCATCTTCCAGTCGCTCACGCACCTGCGCATGCTCGCGCTGGAGCCTTCGCTGGTCGATCCGGAACTGGCGGGGATACCCGGCTCCAAGCTCGAAGCGCTCTTCGACCAACTCGACGATGTGCTCAACGAAGGGCACCGAGCGCTGGTGTTCAGCCAGTTCACCTCGTATTTGAAGGTGCTGGCCGAGAAGCTGACCGCGCGCGGAATCAAGTTCGTCTACCTTGACGGCAGCACCCGCAACCGCGCGGAGGTCATCCAGCAGTTCAAGGAGGGCGAGGCCCCGCTATTCCTGATTTCGCTGAAGGCCGGCGGATTCGGGCTGAACCTGACCGAGGCGGACTACTGCTTCCTGCTTGACCCGTGGTGGAACCCCGCGGTGGAGGCCCAGGCGATCGACCGCACCCACCGCATCGGCCAGACGCGCCAGGTGATGGTCTACCGCATGATCTCCAAGGGAACCATCGAAGAGAAGGTCGTGGCCCTGCAGGATTCCAAGCGGAAGCTGATCAACACCGTCATGGACGAGGCCGACGGCTTCTCCAAGGCGCTGACCGCGCAGGACATCCGGGGACTGCTCGAGTAACAGGTTGATTAACTCTTCGTGGTTTAGCAGGCGCTTACCAGCAAGACACGATATATTCAATATGCCACCTCATGTGCGTTACGCCACACCGGACGCACGAGTCGGGCACCCCCGTGGAGGTCTTCTCCAGGGGGCAGCGCAAGATGAAGGCGGTCATAACCGTGTCCCTGATCAAATCGGAGACTCTGAGTACACCGAAAGATGACTGGATGAACGCTTCGGTGACGACGGAAGCAGATCGTGTGGTGATTGAAACCGAGCAGGAGCGCCTGCTCTTGGAGAACGACCGGCTTCTGGAAAAAATCCGGAAAGTCCTCGCTTCTCCGCTGGATGAGATCTTCTATAACCCGAAGCACCGGATGCTGTTGATTCCGGGAGCCTTCGCGGTCATTGGATCCTCGTTCCTGAGGGTGGACACCGAGGCCGCAACCGGCCTGCGGGGCTAGGCGCCCCGAGCACTGCAATACCCCGGGCCAGCATCCCAGAGCCGGCTTGGGGCTGTTTCCCAAATCTTCTGATTCGTAGCCACAACGCCGTGGAGACGAAAAATGGCCGCCCGAGCCACGGTAATCCCGTGGCACAGGCGGCCATTGCGCTCTCACCCGGTCACACCGGGTTTGAAACCTCGCTTAGAGGGCTGCGAAAACTTCGCGCAGCAGCACGGCGGTCTCCGAAGGAGTCTTGCCCACCTTCACGCCGGCAGCTTCCAGTGCTTCCTTCTTGGCCTGGGCGGTGCCAGCCGAGCCGGAAACGATGGCGCCCGCGTGGCCCATGGTCTTGCCCTCAGGGGCAGTGAAGCCTGCCACGTAGCCCACAACAGGCTTGGTGACGTTCGCCTTGATGTACTCGGCTGCGCGCTCCTCGGCGTCGCCGCCGATCTCGCCGATCATGACGATGGCCTTGGTCTCCGGATCCGCCTCGAACGCAGCCAGGGCGTCGATGTGGGTGGTGCCGATGACCGGGTCGCCGCCGATGCCGATGGCGGTGGAGAAGCCCAGGTCGCGCAGTTCGAACATCATCTGGTAGGTCAGGGTGCCGGACTTGGAGACCAAGCCGATCGGGCCCTTGCCGGTGATGTTGTTCGGGGTGATGCCGACCAGCGCCTCGCCAGGGGTGATGATGCCCGGGCAGTTAGGGCCGATGATGCGGGTGATCTGGTTGCCGTCAGCATCGACCTTCGACTGGGCCAGGGCCCAGAATTCGGCGGAGTCCTGGACCGGCACGCCTTCGGTGATGACCACAACGAGGCCGACCTCGGCTTCGATGGCCTCGACGACGGCGTCCTTGGTGAACTTCGGCGGAACGAAGACGATCGAGACGTCTGCGCCGGTCTCGGCCTTGGCCTCGGCCACGGTGCCGTACACCTTGATTTCCTGCTCGCCGTGGGTCACGGTGGTGCCGGCCTTGCGGGCGTTCACGCCGCCCACGATGTTCGTGCCAGCCTTCAGCATCAGGGCGGTGTGCTTGGTGCCTTCGCCGCCGGTGATGCCCTGGACGATGACCTTGGAGTCCTTGTTCAGGTAAATGCTCATTGTTCGCTAATCCCTCTTACTTCGCTGCGTTGGCGAGCTCGGCGGCCTTGTCGGCGCCCTCGTCCATGGTTGCTGCCAGGGTCACCAGTGGGTGGTTGGCTTCGGCCAGGATGGCGCGGCCTTCTTCAACGTTGTTGCCGTCCAGGCGGACGACCAGCGGCTTGTTCGCTGCGTCACCCAGGGTGTTCAGCGCGCCGACGATGCCGTTTGCCACGGCGTCGCATGCGGTGATGCCGCCGAAGACGTTGACGAACACGGACTTGACCTGCGGGTCGTTCAGGATGACGTCCAGGCCCGAAGCCATGACCTCAGCCGAGGCGCCGCCGCCGATGTCCAGGAAGTTCGCCGGCTTCACGCCGCCGTGGTTCTCGCCAGCGTAGGCGACAACGTCCAGGGTCGACATGACCAGGCCTGCACCGTTGCCGATGATGCCCACTTCGCCGTCCAGCTTGACGTAGTTCAGGCCCGCGGCCTTGGCCTTGGCCTCCAGCGGATCGGCTGCGCCCTTGTCCTCGAGCTCTTCGTGAGCCGGGTGGCGGACCTCGGAAGCGTTGTCGTCCAGGGAGACCTTGCCGTCCAGTGCGACGATGTCGCCTGCGCCGGTCTTCACCAGCGGGTTGACCTCAACGAGGGTTGCATCCTCTTCCTTGAAGACGACCCACAGCTTCTGCAGGGTCTCTTCGACCTTGCCACGCAGCTCCTCGGCGAAACCGGCGGCTGCGACGATCTCGGCGGCCTTTTCGGCGTCGATGCCGACCAGCGGATCAACGGCAACGCGAGCCAGCGCCTCCGGGCGCTCCTCGGCCAGCTGCTCGATCTCCATGCCGCCCTCTACGGAGCACATGGCCAAGTAGTTGCGGTTTGCACGGTCCAGCAGCACGGAGAAGTAGAATTCCTCGGCGATGTCCGCACCCTGTGCGATCATGACCTTGTTCACGGTGTGGCCCTTGATGTCCATACCGAGAATGTTCGATGCGTGCTCGAAAGCCTCGTCTGCGGTCTTGGCAACCTTAACGCCGCCAGCCTTGCCGCGGCCGCCGACCTTGACCTGAGCCTTAACGACTACGACGCCGCCGATTTTCTCAGCTGCGGCTTTGGCTTCTTCAGGGGTGTAAGCGACGATACCGGCAAGCACGGGAACGCCGTGTGCCTCGAATAGATCGCGCGCCTGGTACTCATACAGGTCCACGGGTTTGTGTCCTTCGTTCGAAGTTCATGCTGACTCGCGGCACAGTCACGGACCTGCGTCCGTGCCGTACCCAAAGAGAGCGCACCGCAACCAAATAAGCGCCGAAATGGCGCCATAGGCCGTGCGCATTTCTCAGACTATCCTTAGTTGCCCGATCTGCCCACTTTTACAAGTTGTAGAGCTTCCGCAGGATTCAACGATTGGTTATCACTGTGACCAAGCCAACAGGCATATTGGATTGACTATTCGACGATTTCGAGGGGAGCGTAACGAAGCAGGAGCCGTTTCTCGGAGTCCGGAAATTGGACTTTCGCCACGGTTTTATCCCCGGCGCCCTCCAACGCGATGACAGTACCCAAGCCAAAACTCGAATGCTTGACCGACTGCCCGACCTCCGGGATGACGATTTCCTTGTTCTGGACCACTCGCTGCTTTGCAACTGGCGCGGCGTTGTGCCCGCGAGCCGGAGTGTTCGCCATCGACGAACCCGACCCCCAGTGGCTGCCTCGCTCGTAGCGGCTCGTGGCGAAGTTGACCGCTCCCGACCCGAAGGACAGCCCCGAGCCGAAGGAGGATCCCTCGCGTTTCCAGTCGATCAGCTGGGCTGGGACCTCTTCCAGGAATTGGCTGGCCGGGTTGTACTGCGCCTGCCCCCAGAGGCTGCGCTGCTCGGCGCGCGTCAGGTAGAGACGCTCGCGGGCACGGGTCAGCCCGACATATGCCAGGCGTCGCTCTTCGGCCAGTTCCTTTTCATCTGTCATGGATCGCTGATGAGGGAAGACGCCGTGCTCCATGCCGGTCAGGAACACCACGGGGAATTCCAGCCCCTTGGCCGTATGCAGGGTCATCAACGTCACCATGCCTTCGCGCGCCGCCATGGCGGCGCCCTCCTCGTCGCTCGGGGCTTCGGGGATCTGGTCCGCGTCGGCCACCAGCGCGACCCGCTCCAGGAAGCCGGCCAGACCGCCCTCGGGTTCGTCGTTCACGTAGTCGCGTACCACGGCGACCAATTCTGCGAGGTTCTCGACCCTGGACTCGTCCTGCGGGTCGCTGGAGGACCGAAGGGTCTCCAAGTACCCGGTCTGTTCCAGCACTGCCTCCAGCGCCTCGGCCGGGCCCGAGCCTTCGGCCACCGTCTGGAGGTCGTCCATGAGCGCCACGAATGCCGCAGTCATCTTGATGCCGCGGGTACCCAGCCCCGGAGCCTCGTCCGAGCGGCGCAGCGCCTCCATGAAGGAGATGCGCTCGCGTTCCGCCAACGCGGCGACCGCGCCCTCTGCACGATCCCCGATGCCGCGCTTGGGTTCATTGAGGATGCGCCGGACATTGATGTCGTCCTCCGGATTCACCAGGGCGCGCAGGTAGGCCAATGCGTCCTTGATTTCCTTGCGGTCGTAGAACCGGGTCCCACCGACCACCCGGTATTTCAGGTCGACGCGCATCAGCTGCTCTTCGAGCGCGCGCGACTGGGCATTGGTGCGATAGAAGATGGCTATGTCGCCGGGGCGCACATCTTCGTCGTCATTCAGCCGCAGGATCTCCTCGGCGATCCACCGGGCCTCGTCGGACTCCGACTCCCCCACGTAGCCCACGATCTGTTCGCCGTCGCCGCTGGCGGTCCACAGCCGCTTGTCATTGCGGTCCGGGTTGAGCTTGATAACCTCGTTGGCAGCGGTCAGGATGTTTTGCGTGGAACGGTAGTTCTGCTCCAGCTTGATCGTCGCCGCGTTCGGGTAGTCCTTCTCGAATTCGATGATGTTCCGGATATCGGCGCCGCGGAAGGCGTAGATGGACTGGTCGGAGTCGCCGACCACGGTCAGTTCTCCCGGAGGGGTCTTTCCGTCGGGGCCGGTGAGTTCGCGAACCAGCGAGTACTGGGCGTGGTTTGTATCCTGGTATTCGTCGATCAGCACATGGCGGAACCGGCGGCGGTAGTTGTCCGCCACAGCCGGGAACGCCCGGAACATGTACACGACCTGGCCGATCAGGTCGTCGAAGTCCAGCGCATTGGCTGCGCGCAACCGCTGGGTGTACCCGCGGTAGACCTCGGAAACGGCCCGGGCGAACGGATCATTCGTGTTGATGGTCGCCGAGTAGTCCTCGTCGTCAATCAGTTCGTTCTTGAGCGAAGAGATCTTGTGCGCGATGGCCTTGGGAGTGAAGCGCTTCGGATCAATGTCCAATCCCTTGGAAACAAGGGTGATCAGGCGCAGCGAGTCTGCCGAGTCGTAGATCGAGAAGTTCGACTTCAAGCCGATGGTGGCGGCCTCGCGGCGGAGGATGCGCACGCACGACGAGTGGAACGTGGAGATCCACATCTTTTTCGCTTGGTCCTCGCCAATGAGCTCGGCGGCACGTTCGCGCATTTCGGCCGCGGCCTTGTTGGTAAAGGTAATGGCCAGGATTTCGTGCGGCCGGGAGCGCCCCGTGGCCAACAGATACGCGATGCGATGGGTCAAAACGCGGGTCTTGCCCGAGCCGGCACCGGCGATGATCAGCAGCGGGCCCCCTGCGTAGCGCACGGCCTCTTCCTGCTGCGGGTTCATGCCTACAAGAAGTTCGTCCGCGGTTGGCAAAGCCTGAGGTGTGGGTTCAGGAGCGAAGTCATCAAAAAGGAAATCCATGGTGTAGCCAGTCTACGTGGCGCATTGGACAGTATCGGGATGCCGGTCGAGCGAACCGGGACACAGCCTACCGGGCATAATGGAAGGTATGGCAAAGAAGGTCAGGAAGTCCAAGGAATACCGCAAACCCTCCCAGTTCGTCGAGCAGCAGGGTGAGGCTCTGGACCGGAAGCTGAACAAACATAACGTTCAAAGCACTTCCCACGAGAACAAATCCAATCCCATGCTGCTGATCTCTGCCGGATTGGTCATCAGTCTTTTTCTGTTTATCTATCTCCACGGGATGGCGTTGAGCCAGATGTCTGACCTCAGCAACGGATTGTCTATGCCGGACCAGCGGGTCTTCGGCTACACGGTGGAGGATATTGAAGCGCTGCGCAGCGTCATGGACGAGGATGCCCGAGGACAGCTGAACTATGTTCACAAAACTGCAGGCATACTATTCCCCCTGTTCACCGCCGCGATGAGCATGCTGTTATTCATCCGTTGGATTCCGCGTCGCCAGACCCGACTGCTGGCTTGGTGCGCCCCGCTGGGCTTCGCCGTGGCCGATATAGTGGAGAATTTCGCCATCGATGCCTTGTTCTCCGCCGATGAGGTGACTGCCGGAGCCGTCATGCTCGCGTCGATCCTCACCACTATTCGGTGGGCGCTGCTGTTCATAACCGCCGGGCTGATCCTGGGGCTTGGCTTGTCCAGGGCCAACCGTTCACTGAGACGTAAAATGGCCGAGATCCGCGACCAGAGCTCCTGACGCGGCCGTGTGATTCCCCCGGCAAGTTCCTAGTAGGATAGTCTTGATGGTGTTTTCACGCCCAGCCTCTGTAGCTCAGTAGGATAGAGCGACCCTCTCCTAAAGGGTAGGCCGTCGGTTCGATTCCGGCCAGGGGCACCGAGATATCAAGGGCGCTTCCACACGAGGTTCATGTGCGGAAGCGCCCTTACTCGTCTGCTGCGCCAGATCCCTCGCTTCTGGCTCGGCATCGCGCCCGAACACGCAAAAGGGTGCGTCCCATATGGAACGCACCCAATGATAGCGTGGGGCCGAATAACGGCTAACGCAACAGCAAGGCGGTGGCCTTGGGTGACAGCGATGCGTCCATGACGACGCAGGCGCCGCCGACGGCTCCAACGTTGGCACCCAGCGTGGAAGTGCGGGTGTCGATGTCGTGCACCGTACGCAAGCCGAAACGGCGCTTGACCGCTGCATCGACGTCTTCACCGACGAGCTCGCTGACCTTGTCCCATTGCGGCCCCCCGAAGACGACCTCGCGCACATCCAGCGCGTTGGCCAACTGGCCGGCGACTTCGGCTGCCATGACCATGCTCTCAGTGACCAGTTCCTTGGCTACTGCATTGCCTTCGAGCGCCAGCTCGGTGAGGCGGTTCATGCCTTCTGCGCGCTGCTCGGGGCCGAGGACTTCGTAAGCTGGCAGATCCAGACCGCGTTCCTTGGCCTTCGCAGCGATGAACTCGTAGGAGGTCCCTGAAGCGAGGCAGTCATCGGCGCCGCACTCTTCGCAGAGCACGGACTTGTGCCCGGTGGAGTAATGCCCGATTTCGCCGGCGTTGTTGCTCGAACCGTGGTGGACATCGCCATCGATGACGATGCCGGCACCGAAGCCGTGACCGCAGTAGACGAAAACGAAGTCGTCGGTCTTTTCTTCCTTCGACTGCCACAGTTCCCCAACTGCGGAGGCAATCGTGTCTTTCTCGATGATGACCTGCAGGCGCAGAAGCTTGCGCAGCGGATTAACGAGTTCAACGTCGGCCCAGCCGTCGAGCAGCGGTGGATTGATGACCACGCCTTCTTCGACGTTGACCGGCCCAGGCACAGCAATGCCAACTCCGACGATATGCTTCTTCGGAACACGGATCTCGGCGATGAGCTCCTTGACAGTAGTCGCCATCTGTTGCACTGTCTCAGAAGCCACTTCGAGGTTAGGAACCTCAATTCTGCGCTCGCGCAGGACTTCGCCGCGCAGGTTCATGGCCACGAAGGTGAGCACGCTGGGATCCAGGTGGATACCAATCGAAACCAAGCGGTTTCCTTCCAGCTCGAGCACGGTGCGTGGCTTGCCCGGGCCGGAAACGATGGTGCGGTCTTCGCGCACGATGCCGTCGTCAAGCAGACGACGCACGACATTTGAAATGGTCTGCGGTGACAGACCCGTCGAACTTGCCAGTTCAACGCGGCTGATTCCATCCGGTGCCCTACGGATGGATTCAAGAATTACGGCTTGGTTGAAGTCTCCCAAGCGCCCTAGGTTGGTACCCCGTCGCATTAATGCTCCATAGATCTATAAATTTGATGGATCGATCTTTCCATTCCTCGGCCTTCACCTGTCACCACCAACTCGGTCAAAAAATTGCGAGTAATAAGACCACGGCGAACAACAACTAAAAACGTTGGAGATCCACTTAAGCACGTTACCACCTGCGACGGCTTCGCACACGCGATATTGTGAATTCATGCAGAAAAAATTGACGATATCAGCTGCTTGTTTAATCAACAACCAAGGAGAAATCTTGCTGGTCCGCAAACGCGGAACCAGCAAGTTCATGCAACCCGGCGGCAAACCCGAGAAAGGCGAGTCGCCTTTACAAACTGTCATTAGAGAAATTAAGGAAGAGCTCGGTGTCGACTTCGCGCCGGATGCACTAGAGTACCGCGGCGAGTGGCACGGTCCCGCCGCCAATGAGGCCTCCACCTCGATCCACGCACATCTTTTCTCGGGACACCTCAGTGGCAAGCTCGAACCATTGGCCGAGCTTGAAGAACTCCTTTGGATCGACCCGAAGAAGGCGCTGCTGCGCGGCGATCTCGCGCCGCTGTTGCGCGAGCACGTGCTGCCATCCGCGATTGCCCGCGCCGGAGCCTAGATGAGTAATTCCAAGGGATCCCACCACGGCGTGACGCACCCCTGAACAAAGCAGGGGGGTCCATGATCGGCGTACTTAACCCACATTCACGACCCGGAGGTCATGGTGGACACCGATCTGGACTCCCTTGCTACTGCATTCTATGTCGTCATCGACGACATTTTGAAGAGTCACCCAGAACATCTTCCCTACCGTCCACGAATCGGAATCAGCCCGAAAATCAGCGACGCCGAACTGATCACCCTGGCCCTGATGCAAGGCCTGCAAGGCTTCGTCTCCGAAGCCAGATGGCTGCGTTACGCCACCGAACAACACCGCAACCTTTTCCCCTACCTGCCTGGCCAATCAGGCTATAACAAGCGCCTGCGCAAGCTGGGGCAGTGCATGAAATGGCTCATCGGCGTGCTGGCCCAGCGCACTGACGTGGGCTGCGACGATGTGTGGCTGGTGGACTCCACCCCGGTCGAATGCGCCCGCTCCAGGGAAACGGTCAAGCGTTCGGGGCTGGCCGGGTGGGCCGAGTACGGGTACTGCGCTTCGCATTCACGGTACTTCTGGGGGCTGCGGTTGCATCTGGTGTGCACGGTGCACGGGCTGCCGGTCGGGTTCGCGCTGACCGGGGCCAAAGCCGATGAACGACAGACCCTGCTGGATATCCTTTCCGATGACGAGGTGATGAATCGGGTGCAGGCCGACGGGCACCGGCAGGTGCTGATCGGGGATAAGAACTATTTCGGCCGGGAGTTCGAGCGGATCCTGGATGAGTCGGGGATCGAACTGCTACACCCGGCGCGCGTCGGCGAGGCACCCCGGGCTGGTGCACGGTTTTTCAAGCCGTTGCGCCAGATCATCGAGTCGGTCAACCAGACGTTGAAAGCGCAGCTTGACTTGGAGCGGCATGGTGGCCGGGTTCCCAGCGGGGTGGCTGCGCGGGTGGTTCAGCGCCTCTTGGCGTTGACCGCAGCGATCTGGCACAACGAATCGTTAGGGCTGGCGGTGCGTCGTTCGCTGGTTGCGTATGATCACTGACCCCTTGGAATTACTCATCTAGTCGAGGACTCTTGACTCCGAGGGCAAGGGATCAGCCGGCTTGGAGGTAGGCATCCCACGAGTCATCGATGTGGTTGAGCCCCGAGACCAGATGCCCTCCGTAGCGTGGGCGATGCGGGGTGACACGAAGCTGCCAGCCGAGCTGGGCAAGCATCTTGTCGGCCTTGCGGCTATTGCAGGCCAGACAGGCCGCCACCAGGTTCTCCCACGTATTCTGGCCGCCCCTGCTGCGGGGAATGACGTGGTCGATGGTGTTGGCTGACTTGCCGCAGTAGGCGCAGGTAAAGCCGTCCCTACGGAGAACGCCCCTACGGGTGACATGATTCATGTCCCTGTAGGGGCGTCGTACATAGCGCTTCAAGACGATGACCGTTGGCCGCGGTAACTCGCCATGAGCACTGCGCACGGGCGACGAGTCATCCTGCAGGACGATGGTGGCTTTCTCCGCCATAACCAGTAAAAGGGCTCGGCGGAAAGTCACCACGGCCAGGGGCTCGTAGCCGGCATTCAAAACCAGTGTTCGCATCTTGCAGTACTTCCTTCTTGAACCGATAGCCGCCATCTGGCATTGGTGGGGCTCGCGTTCCCTGTGGAAAGGCTCTATCGCAAGCCTAAGGGATCAACCCGCTGCTACGTGAGGGTTCAAGACAGATATTCTGCGGAGTTCATCTATGAAGGCCAAGATGTTCATCCTGCTTAAAGCAATAGGCCGCCGAACGTATTTCACGTTCGACGGCCTATGGAAAGCTTTAGGCTTAGCGAGCCAGGGTGTAGTAACCGTACAGTGGGTTACGGCTCACCGAGTGGATCATAGTGTCCACGGTTGGGTTCTGTGCACCGATCATCTGACCGCCGCCCAGGTAGATGCCAACGTGGCCGCCACCGTTCTGGAACACCAGGTCGCCCGGCTTAGGGTTGCTGGTGCGCTTGAACTGGCCGGAACCCAGAATTGCCGAGGTGCCGCGGGCGATGTTGATGCCGTGCTGTGCGTAAACGTACTTCACGAAGCCGGAGCAATCCCAGCCCGAAGGGCCGTTGCCGCCCCATACGTATGGAACACCGACGTACTTAGCAGCGGTAGCCGCAATGCCGGAGAGGTTCGACGTGTTGACCGAAGAGGTGCTCTTGGCCTTCTTCTTGGTGCTGGTCGACTGGGTGGAGCTCGACTGGCTGTTGACGTTCTGGCGGGTCACCGGAGCGAAGTCATCCGAGGAGCTGCTGGAAGACGACTGATTCGCACGGGTGGTTGGAGCCGAGGCGTTCGAGCGGGTCGTTGGAGCCGACGCGTTCGAGCGGGTCGTTGGAGCCGACGCGTTCGAAGAAGTCGCGGAAACTTCATTGGCTACTGCGATGACGACCGGTTCCGGCTTCTCATCAGCAGTGAAGCTGGCTCGCTCGATATCCACCGAAGACTTCTTGTCAGCGGCAACGCTGACAGCCTTGACTGCCACGCGCTCTGGGTTGATCGTATCAACCGGAGCTGCGGAAACGTCGCGTGGGGCAGTGGCCTGGCCAGGTACACCCAGGGTGATGATCAGACCGGAAGCTGCAGCTACGACAGCTGCCTGACGACCTACAGAGCCGGCATTTGATGCAACAGCCTGCGAGATCGCTTCCAGAGAATTGGTACGTGGCACATCGGCGCGGCGACGTCCGTGAGTTTGACGCTTGGTCACTTGTTAAAGCCTCTCCTTGATACCTACGAGGTAAGCTGTCGGGTTCGAAGTGGAGTTACCTCGGTGGATTCGAAGTTTCCTTCTCTTCCACTTCACCCCTAGGGTTGTTAGTTCAAACTAACTACCCGATATTGGTTCCCCCGCCACTGCCGTACGAGTTGTTTATAAGTGCACATTGCGTGTTGGCAGTGCTCGGTTCTCACGCAATGTTGCTCAGAGGATCCCCCCTGGCACGCCTATAAGCCTATAGGATGATTTTCCAAATGTCACGTTTAGGTCACGGAATGGTGACGGAGATCGTTACAACCAGCCGGCAGGGTCTTTGAACTGTCCGTCGATGATGACGTCGAAGTGCACATGGCAGCCAGTGGAGTTGCCGGTGGTGCCGCTCAGCGCGATCAAGTCGCCGCGCTTGACCTTGTCTCCGACGTTGACCAGAACCTTCGTGTTGTGGCTGTAGCCGGTCTCCAGACCGTCACCGTGGTCCACCATGACCCGGTTGCCCGAGTGGCCGGCCCATCCTGCGACTGTTACGGTGCCGGATGCGGAGGCATAAACCTCAGTGCCGCAGGCCACACCGTAATCTGTACCACCATGGATCATGGTGCCAGCGCCGGTCGGGTTGTTGCGGTGTCCGAAAGGCGAGGTGATGCGGTTCGACTTCACTGGACGGTCAAGCAGACCGGAAGTCGACTTGATGGCGGTCACCTTGCCGCCGGAAGCCGCCATGACCTCAGACAGCTTCTCTTCACCCGCCACATTGGGGTTCAGCTCTGAAGTCAAAGCTGCACGCTCGACGTCCAGGCCGGCCGACCCCGGTGCGGTTACGTCCACTACTGCGGAGGTTGCGGTGCGCTCGGAGGCAACTGCCATGTTCACGTCATCGCTGGACGAGCCCGAGAACTGCGGAGCAACAGCGGCAAGGGCCAGGCCTGAGACGGCGGCAACTGCGGCAACCTTGTGGCTAAATCCAAGTCGCGATGGCTTTTTGGAACCCGTATCCAGCTTCGAGATGAATTCAACGTTGCTCGAGATCTCTGCGGATTCCGGCTCGACAGCGATCGCACCAGGCAGTGCAATGACATTGCTGCCCGCTTCTTCCAGCACCAGCATCTGGCGGGTAGGGGCGATGCCGTAGCGTGAGCGTTCTTCGAAACGGCGGCCTACATAGTTGGCGTGCACGGGCGCTGCGGGCGCGATGGCTGCAACTGATTCGCTCGCACGAGATGCGCGGCGTCCGCCAGCGCGCTCGGTAGCGGCAGCAGTAATTTCGCCAATCACGTCCAGCTCAACAACGGCGGCGCGACGGCCGGTCGTCTTGGTTTCTACCAAAACATTCCTCTCATGTAGCGCCTACGAAGTTAGCTGTCGGATTCGGTTCCTGAGAATGAACCGGCCTGCTTTTGGCAGGACTTCACCCCTAGACGTAAACGTCGGAAAGTGGGTCCCCCGCTATTGCCCTTTGAACTGACTTCCCACCTGCGCGCAGGGCAATACTAGGCGTTCGCGCAATACATGGGCCGGTGCGGGATAAACCCCACGCACCGTGCATTAACGTTACCCGTCAAACGGGAAAGTTACAATTTCGTTATCTTCTGTCGGCCTTGACGAATACATGGCTGCTGACCTCTACGGGAAGCTCCAAAGCGCCTTCCACACCCTGCACTCGCACGACGATGTAGTCTTCGGCACGTTCAAGGGTGACAATCGCCCCAGGGCGGATCCCGCCTTCGTTCAGCTGCCCCAGCAGAATCGGATCGGTCTGGATCGGTTCTGCGAGGCGCTCGATAGCCAGCGGGCCTTCTACGCCTTCCAAAAGAGCCTGGTCAAGGTTCTGAACCTCGGATGAGATTTCACTCACCTTCGGCCCACCGAGGACTTCCAGCCCCGGGATTGGATTGCCGTACGGCGAAACCGTCGGCTTGCCCAGAAGGTCGTAGAGGCGGCGCTCGACGCGCTCGCTCATGACATGCTCCCAGCGGCAGGCTTCTTCGTGGACGTACTCCCAGTCCAGCCCGATCATGTCTGCCAGCAGTCGTTCAGCAAGGCGGTGCTTCCGCATGACACTCGTAGCCAGCTCATGGCCTTTCTGGGTCAAGGCAAGATGGCGGTCGGTCGACACTACTACGAGGCCGTCGCGTTCCATCCGGGCTACGGTCTGCGACACAGTTGGACCGGAATGGCCCAGACGCTCTGCGATTCGGGCGCGCAAGGCCACGATTTCCTCTTCTTGAAGTTCAAGAATGGTACGCAGGTACATCTCGGTTGTATCGATAAGGTCAGACACGTCAGCCGCTCCTGGAAGTCACAACAATAAGTTCATAAAAATAATGAGACGTCACTACACACTCTACTGGGTGCGCTGGACATAATCGTTACGGAGCCGGACGCTCAGGATGTCGTAACCCTCTGTCCGGTTTTTCTCTGAAACGCTCATTCTTTGCGAAGATAGTACTGAAACGCCTGAATCCACCCACCTTATTCCGCACTGCGGAGCGCTGGGTCTTCAGCCCTTCAATCTATAGCTATATCGAGGAGCACGATGAGCACGGACATCACTATTCCACAGAATCTCTTGCCAGCCGACGGCCGCTTCGGAGCCGGTCCGTCCAAGGTTCGCGCAGAGCAAGTCCAGGCGATTGTTGAGGCAGCGGATTCCCTCCTCGGCACCTCGCACCGTCAGGCTCCGGTGAAGAACCTCGTTGCATCGGTCCAAAACGGACTGAAAGAAATGTTCAACGCACCAGCAGGATACGAAGTATTGCTGGGCGTCGGCGGCGCCACCGCCTTCTGGGATGCGGCCGCTTTCTCGCTGGTTCGCAACAAGGCACAGCACCTGTCGTTCGGTGAATTCGGCTCCAAGTTCGCCAAGGCGACCGACAAGGCGCCGTTCCTGGCTGCCTCGACCATCATCACCAGCGAACCGGGCAGCGTTCCAGTTCCATCGGCCGAAGCCGATGTCGATGTCTACGCCTGGCCTCACAACGAGACTTCCACCGGCGCTGCAGCCCCGATCAAGCGCGTAGCGGGCGCCAACGATGATGCGCTGATGGTCATCGACGCCACCAGCGGTGCTGGCGGACTGGCCGTGGACCTGGCTGAAACCGACGTCTACTACTTCGCCCCGCAGAAGAACTTCGCAGCCGACGGCGGCCTGTGGATCGCGTTCGTCTCCCCGGCGGCCATCGCGCGCATCGAGGAAATCGCCGCAACCGACCGCTGGATCCCGGATTTCCTGAATCTGAAGACCGCCCTGGACAACTCGCTGAAGAACCAGACCTACAACACCCCCGCGCTGACCACGCTGGTGATGCTGGATTCCCAGATTAAGTGGATCAATTCCAATGGTGGACTCGCTTGGGCCGCCAAGCGCACCGCAGAGTCCGCGGCAAAGGTCCAGGCTTGGGCCGAAGCCTCCGACATCGCTTCGATGTACGTAGCAAATCCAGAACACCGCTCCAACGTCATCTCCACCGTCGATTTCGACGACAAGATCGATGCCACCGCCATCGCCAAGGCGCTGCGCGCCAACGGCGTGGTCGATGTGGAGCCTTACCGCAAGCTCGGCCGCAACCAGCTGCGCATCGCGACCTTCGTCGCGATTGATCCCAGCGATGTGCAGGCTCTGCTGAACTGCATCGATTACGTCATCGAGCAGCTGTAGCCCGCGCGAAGCACGAAACCACATAAGTAGGGGGCTCGGACCATTTTGGTCCGAGCCCCCTACTCATGTGGTTGCTTGAGTGCTAGCCGTCCTTGCGTGCACGGTTGCGCTGCGCTGCTCGGCGTCGAGCAGCAGTGCGCTGGGCAGTGCGTCGGCGGCGAACTTGGCGTCGTGCCGGCGACTTTAGTGCCTGCGCCGCATCCTCGTCCTCGCTGTCCGATTCCTCGTCAGCACCGAGATCGTCCTGTGCAGAAGTGGAGTCGTCTTCGCCTTCGAGTTTTTCCTGCGGCTGCCCCGAGCTCTGGTCATCTCCCGCTGCGGACGCTGGCTCCCCCTCGGAAGGCTGCTCGCCCTCAGCGGTTCCCTGCTCAGCCTGCGCTGCTTCAATCTCTTCCTTGGCCAAGCGATCGGCCCACGGAACCCATGCGGGAGCCAGCAGCGAATCCTCGCCGGCGATGATCCCGACCTCGCACACAGTCAGATCCTTGGCCTTGGCCCGTGGCACCCGAGCGAGCGTCGCGAACCATGTCCAGCCCTGGTATCCCTTTTTGTGGGAGATAAATCTATGGGTGACAAGTCGCTCACCCTCGGCCGTGACGCCGAGGTGTTCGCCAATTTCGGATTCCCCGGCGATTTCGACCAGGGATAGCCGCGCGGTATCGACCGCTTCAGCGAGGATGGTGTCCAGCTTGGGTTTACGGGCCATTATTTATGCGTCCAGATCGTCGGCTACTGCGCGGAGCACGGTAGCTACCTTTTTGCCGTATGCATGTTCAGGATAGCGCCCATTGCGCAAGGTATTCGAAACGCTGTCCAGCAATTTGATCAGGTCCTCGATGACGACGGCCTCAGCTTCGGGTTTCTTGCGCTTGGCGCGCGCCACCGACGGGGCGGCTTCCAGCACCCGAAGGCTCAGGGCCTGCGGGCCTCGACGGCCTTCCGCGACACCGAATTCAAGCCGGGTTCCCGGGCGCAGCTCATGCATGCCGTCCGGCAGAGCCGCTGCGTTGACGTAGATCTCTTTGCCGTCTTCTGCGGTAATGAAGCCGAAGCCCTTGGACTTCTCGTACCACTTAACCTTGCCGGTAGGCATGTTGTAATACCTCGTTCGTTTCTCGTGCGTAGCTACATGGCCGAGGCCTGCTCAGCGCCATGCGTTTCCATGTGTTCGCTTCCGCGGAGCTTTCGCAGGGCAATGATATTTCTTTTCCCGGGTGCTCAACGTACGGAGACGAATCAAGTCGTTTAACTTTGATTATGTCATTCATCCCGACACAAAATCATCTTGGGCGCTGTTCGACTCGCGGGCTCCTCCTTCTGGACGGCAACGGTAAAGTAGAAAGAGTGAGCACCTTATCCGTCGCCCTGTCCGTAGTTTCTCGTCTAGCCATTGGCGTTGCCGCTGTTTCCACCTTGGCGTTGGCCGCGACGCTGGTGCTCTATTTCCAGGAAATCAGCATCCCTCCATTCCTGATGGTGCTGGGAGTCTGGGGCCTTCCGGTAGCCTTCCTGCTGGGCATTGCGGTGGTCATCGGCAACATCATTCGGCGTCGCAGCAACTAGTTTTCCGCCCCAGCTTTCATACAGGCAGCTCCCAGACTTCTTAGGCACACTGGGGTTCATGAGTGCAAAAACCCCAGAGGCAAAACTTCTCGTTGTCGATGACGAACCGAATATCCGCGAGTTGCTGTCCACTTCCCTGCGCTTCGCAGGATTCGAAGTTGTTTCCGCAGCCAACGGCCGCGACGCCCTGGCAGCGGTTGAAGCCGAAGAGCCGAACCTGGCGGTGCTCGACGTGATGTTGCCGGACATGGATGGATTCACCATCACCCGCAAGCTGCGCGCTGCCGGCCGCCATTTCCCGGTTCTGTTCCTCACCGCACGCGACGACACCTCGGACAAGGTCACAGGCCTGACCGTAGGCGGCGACGACTACGTCACCAAGCCTTTCAGCCTGGATGAGGTCGTAGCTCGCATCCGCGCAGTCCTGCGCCGCACTTCGTCGGGCGAGGAGGAGAATGCCACCATCGTCGTAGCCGACCTTGAACTGGACGACGATGCCCACGAGGTCCGTCGAGCCGGCGAGATCATCGACCTCTCACCGACCGAATTCAAGCTCCTGCGCTATCTGATGATGAATCCGAACCGCGTGCTTTCCAAGTCGCAGATCCTGGACCACGTGTGGGAATACGACTTCAACGGCGACGCATCGATCGTCGAGTCCTACATCTCTTACTTGCGCCGCAAGGTCGACCGCCCTGAGTGGCCTGCTCTGATCCAGACCAAGCGCGGCGTCGGCTACCTGATGCGCACCCCGGATCGCCGATAACGGCGCCCGCCCACGAACAAGGGACTTGTAAAGTCATCATATGAAGTCGATTCGTTCCCTCTGGCGGCGCACCACGCTGCGCACCAAGCTGGTGACAGTGATGTTCGGGCTGATGATTCTGGCCATCGTAGCCACGGCTGTGGGCTCGGCCCATACGCTGCGGATCTCGATGACCAATCAGATCGATGACCAGCTCGTCGCCGCCGGACCGACCATGGGACTCGGGCTGAACAAGGCCTACCTGTATTCGGTGGATAATCCGGGGAATCCCGACGGCTTTAAGGACTTCGACCCGACGCTGCTGGGGCTGAACAGTTCCTACGCCGATATCCGCGATGAAGACGGGAAAATCGTCTACATCATGCCACGATCCCGAGTGTCGCCGAGCACCGCCTTGGATTCTCCGTTGCTGAATATAGCCAACATTGACAAGCTGCTGGAGACCCCGAACAAGCCAGTAACCATCCCCGGAATCCAGTCGAACTCGGCCGGGTGGCGCACCATGGTCATTCCGCTCAAAAGCAGCAGCCTGAACCTGTTTCTGGCAATCCCGCTGAACACCGTGAACAACACTGCCCAGCAGGCTGCGGTACTGGTGCTGTCCACCGGCTTGCTCGCGGCCTTGGTCATGTCCATGATCGCTTATGCGCTCACCACACGGTCGCTGAAGCCGCTGACGAAAGTCGAGCGCACCGCGTCCATGATCGCCGCCGGTGACCTCACCCAGCGTGTGACCGACTATCCTGCGGAGACGGAAGTCGGCAGGCTCTCACGCTCGCTGAACTCGATGCTTGCGCAGATCGAGAAGGCATTCAAGGACCGCGAGGCTTCCGAGCAGAAAATGCGCCGTTTCATCCAGGATGCTTCCCATGAGCTGCGCACTCCGCTGGTCACCATTCAGGGCTACTCGGAGTTCTACCGCCACGGCGGGCTGGCGAACCCCGAAGCCCTCGATTCGGCCATGGGTCGCATCGAAAGCGAATCCAAACGCATGGCGCAGCTCGTCGAGGACCTGCTGATGCTGGCCCGTCTCGATGAGCAACGGCCGATGGAGAAGCAGCCCGTCGATCTGCTGGTCCTTGGACAGGACATCGTGGAGGATACCCGGGTCCGTGCCCCGGACCGCAAAGTCACCTTGGTGGGACTCTCCAGCAACCAGCCCAGCCCCGCAAGCACCGTCGGGGACGACGCCCGTATCCGGCAGGTCATTGCCAACCTGCTGACCAATGCGCTGCGATACACCCCCGAAGGCACCCCGATAGAGATCGCAGTGGGGGTGAGGTCGCTGGTGGCCGGAGCCCTCGACGCAGTGCTTGAGGTCCGCGACCATGGCCATGGCATTCCTGAAGACGATGCAAAACGGATCTTCGAGCGCTTCTACCGTTCTGATGCCTCGCGCCAGCGGGAAACCGGCGGCTCCGGCCTCGGGCTGGCGATTGTCGCGGCCATTGTCCAACAGCACGGTGGCTCCGTGTCCCTGAGTGAAACCGAAGGCGGCGGCGCAACCATGGCCATCTCGTTGCCCTACGTTCCGATGCCGGAGCCGCGTGACGATGACGACTTCGAGTTCGAACCGGACCACGGCAAGGCATAGCCCGGTTGTCCACAACCGGGCGTCGGCTGGTTCTGTTGCTGCGGCGTGATTCCTATCGTTAGGTCATCGAGATCCGATGAAAGGCGAGCAGGAATCATGAGTACGTTCTCCACCAACACCGGCGAAATGCAGGCCAAGTCCCAAGCGGTCATGGGCACCATCGACCGCCTCCGGTCGGAAGTCGCCACGATGCAGATGAATTTGGACCAACTGCAGGGCACCTGGCAGGGGTCGGCGGCCACGTCATTCCAGTCTATTGTGGCCGAATGGCGAAGCACCCACCTGCGCATCGAAGAAGCCTTGGGCAACATCGCCACAGCTCTGCATCATGCCTCGGCGCAGTATGAGGAAGTCGAACAGGTCAACACCTCGCTGTTCCGCTACTGAGCGGCACGTCCCAGCAAAATCAGCGTTAATGCAAAAAGACACCGGCCGCTGGAACATCTTCTGGGAAGACGTCCAGCGGCCGGTGTCTAAGCGTTGGCTACCAGAATCAGGCCTTGCGGCGGCGGAGAACCATGGCGGCTCCGGCCAGCATCAGCAACAGGCCTGCGCCGGCAGCCGCCAGCAGAGCACCGCTGAAACCGGTTTCAGCCAGTTCATTCTCAGAAGCCTGCGGCTTCGCATCGCCCTTGGCAGCTTCGGAGCCGGTGTTCTCCGGCTTCTTGTCAACGGTACCGGCCGGCTTGATTTCTACAGGCTTCTCGGACGGCTTGGCCTCCGGTTTTGCTTCGGGCTTCACTTCCGGCTTCTCGCCCTCGGGCTCGGTGCCATCTTCACCGAAGTAAAAAGCCAGGAAATCTTCGAGCCACTGCTCATCGCCGGGGAACTCGGCCCAGATTGATTCCAAGAGCTCTTCAAGCTCCGCTTCACTGGTCACGCCGTCCAGAAGGTAGGTGAGCACGAACACCAAGTACTCCTGGCCGTCTTCAGTGGCGAAGAATTCTCCCCACTGAGCGTCGGTCCAGTCTTCAGCCCCTGCAGGAAGACGATTCATCATCTCTTCGAGGAACTGCAGGTCCTCATCGGACATCTCCGGATCTTCTGCACCGAATTCTTCCTCGATCAGCTGCAGCAGGAGCTGTCCATCTTCAGTTTCATAGTAAGCATCCCACTGGGCGTCATCCCAGTCTTCGCTGCCCTCAGGCAGCAACGCATCAACCTTTTCCCAGAAAGCCTGTTCCTCATCGGACATATCTGAATCCAGATCTCCGAACTCGTCCGACAGCTGCTGGACAGCCGCGGATTCGAGGAAGGAAGCCAAGGGAGCGTTGTCACGTTCGGTGCCCTCGCTGTCACCAATCTCGGCCGTTTCCTCAGTTGCAGCGGAGGTCTCGTCCTCTGGCTGGGTTGCATCGGTCTCGGTGCCCGTTGCCGGATCCTGCACAACGGTCGATTCCTCAACTGGTTCGGTCGTAGCAGTCTCCTCCAGCGGTGCAGCCGGAGCAATTTCCTCGGCGCTGTCCTCGGCTGGAGCCTGCGGCTCCTGAACCACGGCCTGCTCTGCTGGTGCTTCCGCGGCAACATCTTCGACGATGCCAGCCGGCGCTTCAACAACTGGCGGCGCAGTCTCAACGACAGTTTCGACAGCAGGCTGCGCTACTGGGACCACAGGGGTCGCCGGCACTGCCGGCGCAGTCTGGGTTTCCGGCTGCTCAACGGTGATGCTCTGGACCGAAGCGTCCGTGGTTTCGGTGGCCTGTGCCGGTGCGGCGGAGACGAGAAGTCCCGAAATGACCGCTGCCGAAAGCAGGGTGGTATTGACCTTAGGCGACATAGTGTCTCGATTCCCCAAAGAAGTCACAGGCAGACCGCGGGATGCCGGGGCGTTCCGCTTCAGTGACGATAGATTTCTGGCCTGTGAAAGTGCTGAATGATTAAGGTACAACCTATCCGAAGAAGTGACCGCCGCCAAGTAATTCATCGTGTCTTACAACAAGAGTTTGAATAACGGCATTCCGGACTCCCCGCGGTGATTCGCAACGGATTCGAGCACGTAGGCTAGAACGCATGAGCATCCTGATCGACCCACCGTCATGGCCTGCCCATGGAACGCTCTTTTCGCATCTGGTTTCCGATGCGACGCTGGATGAACTGCACGCCTTCGCCCGTGCGCATCAGCTGCCCGAGCGCGCATTCGACAAGGACCACTACGACGTTCCGCAAGCACGCTATTCCGAGCTGGTGCAAGGCGGCGCGCGCGAGGTTTCAGCCGGCAGCCTGGTGCGGGCGCTGATCGCCTCCGGGCTGCGCATCCCTGCCAAGTACCGCCCGGAGAAGCTGGGGCCGGTACTGGCTCGGCGATGGGCTCGTACTCTGCCCACCGAGCCCCAACTGGGGCGGGAGCTGCTGGAACGCTGGTCCCAGTCGCACCGCAGATACCACGACCGGGTTCACCTGCTGTCCGTGCTGGAGGCGTTGGACTGGCTGGCCAAGGACCAGACCGACGGCGAGGAACGGATGCTGCTGCAGCTTGCCGCTTGGTTCCATGACGCGGTGTACGAGGGTGCGTCGGATGACGAAGCCAAGTCGGCGATCCTTGCCCGAGAGCGCCTCTACGGGCTGCTGAGCCCCGGTGCAGTGTCCAAGGTCAGCGAGCTGGTGCTGCTCACGGCGGGGCATTCCCCCGGCGACCACGATCGTCTGGGCCGGATTTTGTGCGACGCGGATCTCGAGGTGCTGGCCCGCCCGCACCCGGCCTACCAGCGCTACGCCCAGGCGATCTACCAGGAATACGCGCATTTCCCGCGGCCTGCCCTGGCCGCCGGACGGATCAAGGTGCTGGGTTCGCTGCTGGAAAAGGACAACATCTACAGCACCGCGCGCGGCATCGACCGCTGGGAAACCGCGGCGCGCGACAATGTCGGCGCTGAAATCTCCGTTCTGCGCCTCTGGCTCGGCGAATAGATTTCAGCGGTTAAAGGCCTGTGGCCCGTTTTCGGCAAAGGAAACGGGCCACAGGCACCAGATGGTCTCGGCGTACTGCCGAGCCGGGCGGGAAGCTTAGAAGCCGCCCATTCCGCCCATGCCACCCATGTCGTCACCGGCTGGTGCGGCGCCAGCAGGAGCTGGCTTGTCGGCGACAACGGCTTCGGTGGTCAGGAACAGGCCTGCGATCGAGGCAGCGTTCTGCAGAGCCGAACGGGTCACCTTCACCGGGTCGTTCACGCCAGCTTCCAGCAGGTCGACGTACTGGCCGGTGGCGGCGTTCAGACCGTGGCCGGCAGGCAGGCCCTTGACCTTGTCGGCGACAACGCCTGGCTCCATGCCGGCGTTCAGCGCGATCTGCTTCAGCGGGGCTTCGATGCCGACGCGAACGATGTTCGCACCGGTAGCCTCGTCGCCTTCCAGCGACAGCTTCGCGAAGGCAGCTGCGCCAGCCTGGATCAGGGCCACGCCGCCGCCGGCGACGATGCCCTCTTCAACTGCGGCCTTGGCGTTGCGCACGGCATCTTCGATGCGGTGCTTGCGCTCCTTGAGCTCCACCTCGGTGGCTGCGCCGGCCTTCAGCACGGCGACGCCGCCGGAGAGCTTTGCGTGGCGCTCCTGCAGCTTCTCGCGGTCGTAGTCCGAGTCGGTGTTCTTGATCTCGGCGGCGATCTGGGCCTTGCGGCCTTCGATGGCGTCGGCTTCGCCGCCGCCTTCAACGATGGTGGTCTCATCCTTGGTGATAACGACCTTGCGGGCGGTACCCAGAACCTCCAGGCCAACGTTGTCCAGGGACAGGCCGATTTCCTCGGAAACAACCTGGCCGCCGGTCAGGATGGCGATGTCGGTCAGCATGGCCTTGCGGCGGTCGCCGAAGCCCGGAGCCTTGACGGCAACGGACTTGAACAGGCCGCGGATCTTGTTCAGGATCAGGGTGGCCAGAGCTTCGCCCTCGACGTCTTCGGCGATGATCAGCAGCGACTTGTTCGACTGCATGACCTTCTCCAACAGGGTGACCATGTCCTTGACCGAGGAGATCTTGGAGTTCACGATGAGGATGTACGGGTCCTCCAGCACGGTCTCCTGGCGCTCTGCGTCGGTGACGAAGTATGCGGAGATGTAGCCCTTGTCGAAGCGCATGCCCTCGGCCAGCTCCAGCTCAAGGCCGAAGGTGTTGGACTCCTCGACGGTGATGACGCCCTGCTCGCCGACCTTGTCGAGAGCCTCGGCGATCAGGCCGCCGATCTCGGTGTCGCCTGCGGAGATCGAAGCGGTGGCAGCGATCTGCTCCTTGGACTCGATCTTCTTGGCGGCGGCGAACAGCTCGGCGGTGACGGCCTCTACGGCCTTGTCGATGCCGCGGCGCAGTGCGATCGGGTCGGCGCCGGCGGCAACGTTGCGCAGGCCTTCCTTCACCAGGGCCTGGGCGAGAACGGTTGCGGTGGTGGTGCCGTCGCCTGCGACGTCGTCAGTCTTCTTGGCAACTTCCTTGACCAGCTCTGCGCCGATCTTCTCGTATGGATCCTCGAGCTCGATCTCCTTGGCGATGGACACGCCATCGTTGGTGATCGTCGGGGCACCCCACTTCTTTTCCAGAACTACGTTGCGACCGCGTGGGCCCAGGGTCACCTTTACGGCGTCTGCAAGGGTGTTCAGGCCGCGCTCAAGTCCGCGGCGTGCTTCCTCGTCAAATGCAATCATCTTGGCCATAGTGGCTTTCGGTCCTTTCGGGACGATTTTGCGAAAATGCAACCGACAGACAGCGCCCGCGACGGACGAGTGCAACGACTGGGCATCGGGCCGGCAGCCGCGTCAGCTCTCGCTATCTGAGGTATTCTTCACGCTCCGTGCGAAGCGGTGCATGGTGCCGGACCGGCCGCGGATAAAACGCGAAAAGCCGATCGGCGTTAGCAGTCGCAACGCATGAGTGCTAATACAAATATTGGCACTCTCGCCCTGCGAGTGCAAGCCGATCGGCTCACAGCGAAGCAATTGGATACTGCGGAGTTATCGTACTTCGAGGGTGTCGTCCGCGCCCATCACCACGGTCACCCGGTTGGGAATGTTCTGGGTCTGCAGAACCTCGTCGATATTCAGCGCTTCAGCGGCTTTTTCGGCCGTGGTGCGATAGGCCTCCGAGGTGTAGTACACGGTGGAGGTCTCGGCCGGGCGGGTCCAGTTGCTTGCGGTGATGTTCGTGAATCCGGCGTCGGCCAGGGCCTCCTGGCCGGCCGAAGCGATGCCTGCGATGCTGGCGCCGTTGTAGACGCCGATCAGCTGGCCGAACAGCACGTCGTCGTCGTCGATGGTGCTGGATGCTGACGGGGTGGCGCTCTCGGTTTCGCTCGGGCTGGCGGCGGCGTCCTCGCTCGGGCTGGCGGTGCCGGTTGCGGTGGTGTTGGGGGCGGATCCGACGATCGGCTTCAGCCCTCCGGGGCCGAAGAAGTAGGCGAACGCGCCTACCAGGACAACAAGAACGGCTGCAATGACTACCCAACGAAGTTTCCCACCGGTCCTCGTGGAGGCGGCAGACTGCGCCCACCCGTTGGCGTGGTGCGATCCCACACGGGTGTTGAACTCCGGAACGCGATCGAATTCGTCACGTGGGTAGTTGGTCATTCTTGTCCTTGCTCGAGGTCTGACTGGTCGCGGCTGGTTCCCGGAAACTAGCGTCCGGAGCCGGCGGTACCGCTCACACGACGTCTGGTAGAACGAAGTCTACGCAGGCGTTTGACCAGCATTGGGTCGTAAGCCAACGCCGCGTCCGTCTCAATCAGCTGGTTCAGCAGCTGATAATAATTCGTCGGCGACATGGAGAACTGTTTGGTAATCGCCTGTTCCTTGGCGCCGGCATACTTCCACCACAACTTTTCCATGTTCAGGATCTGCTGGGAACGCTCGTCGAGCTCGGAGTCGGGATTCATTACGAAATCCACCAGTACTTCCCCCTCGGCCATGCGTCCACACCTCTTTCCTTCACCCGGCAAAGTCCGGTCTCGGCCCTGCGTTTTGCTCCACCATTGGCGGACATACCACCGATATTCTAACCAACTCGCCTGTGCTGCGCCGCGCCTGCCGGAACAGCCACGCCAGAATACCGGCAGAATGGATGCCATGGACAACCTGCAGCCATCCCTCTTCGGCGACCCGGAACCGGCGCCGATCCCCCGCTACGAGCCCGGGGATTTCCCCTTCCACCACGGCGCCCAGTCCATGGCGGAGCGCGGATTCATCGCACAGGACTGGGTCCCGGTGCTGCAGCCGCTTGATGACAGGCTCCGGGCGATCGCCGTTGAACTGGCCGGGCGCAGCGCCGCCGGAGAGCAGATCCTGCCGGAGCCGCACGTGATGTTGCGCGCACTTCGCATTCCGCTATCGCAGGTGCGCGTCGTGCTCATCGGCCAGGATCCGTATCCGACGCCGGGCCACGCCAACGGCCTGGCCTTCGCCGCCCAGGCTTCGGTGCGCCCGCTGCCCCGCTCGCTGGCCAATATCTACAAGGAGCTGAACGACGACTTGGGCATCGCCCCGGCGGCGCATCCGGACCTCAGCGCCTGGCATGAACGGGGAGTCCTGCTGTTGAACCAGTCGCTGTCGGTCCAGGCGGGAAATGCCGGGGCGCACCAGCGGCTGGGCTGGTCCGCCGTGGTCGAAGCGGTCATCGCAGCGTTGAACCAGCGTGATAACCCGCCCGTCGCCCTGCTCTGGGGCAGGCACGCGCAGAAGCTGGCCGGGCTGATGGACCGGATGCCGCAGCTGGCCAGCGCCCATCCGTCGCCGTTGTCCGCCTCCCGCGGGTTCTTCGGTTCCCGGCCCTTCTCGGAAATCAATCGGCGGCTGTCCGACTCCGGACAACCGCCGATCGACTGGTCTCTTCCTGCGTTGTAGCCGCGCCTAGCGGCGGCGGATCCGCCGCCGCTCGCGTCGCGCGCTGGACGTCAGCGGGCGGCACAGGGTGTCGCCGAAGACCACGCCGCCGGCGATGGAGAGCATGATCGCGAAGGCGTTGAACATCTCCACCAGGCCGCTGGACATGTCGCTGGCATCGAACACGATGGCGTACATGGCCCGGAAGATCATCAGGCCGGGCAGCAGGAACATGACCGCCGGGGCCGCGATGACCAGCTGCGGGGAATGCAGCTTGTCCGCCGCGAAGCGCGCCGCGAAGCCGATGACCGTGGCCACCACGGCCGGGGTAGCCCGCGCGCCCAGCCCGATGTACTCGCACAACAGCTGGACCAGGTAGCCGCCGACGGCGATGCCGGCGGTGGGCAGCAGCAGCTTCACCGAACTCTGCTCCGTGACGGCGCCGGCGATGATCGCCACCGCCACCAGGACCACCAGCAGCCACGCCGGGTATTCGGTCTTGACGATCTGGTGCACGTCCACGCTGTCCCAGCCCAGCACCGAGGAAATCACCAGCGCCGTGGAAATGCCGGAGACGATGGCCGTATAGGTCAGCCCCGCGGAGAACAGGCGGCCCACGGAGGTCACCGGGAATCCGTTGATCGCGTCCTGCAGGGCGGAGACGAACCGTCCGGAGGGCAGCAGCAGCAGGATTCCGCCGGATACCACCAGCGCCGGATCGATGGGCGCATGCAGCTCATAGCTCACCAGGGCGATGCCGGTGACCACGAACGTGGAGGCGGCGATGGTGAAGAAGGCCGGCACGCGCCACCGGGCGCCGTAGCGCCCGATCTGCGAGACGATCGAGGATGAACCCATGGCCACCAGCGCACCGAGCCACGAGCCGCCGATGAACAGCACGAAGGCCGCGGCGAATACCGCGTTGCCGCTGGCCACGATCCATCGCGGGAATGGCTTGGGCCTGTTCAGGATCGACTTGAGCCGCTTGGCGGACTCGCTGCGCGAGACACCTCCTGCGATGATGTCGGAAACCAGCTGGTGCACCAGGACCAGTCCGGCGTAGTTCGCCGTGGAGGAACGCACCACACGCAGGATCGAATAGCTCTCGGCGTCCGGCGGGCTGTAGTTCAAGTGCAGCGACTGGTTGGTGATATCCACGTCCAGGTAGCTCAGCCCCAGCGCCGCAGTGACCGCGATGATGCTGGTCTCCACTTCCAACGCACCGGCCCCGTAGCGGATCAGCGTCTCGCCCAGGTCCAGCGCGAATTCCAGCGTGCGGCGGGCCGAGGCGTCCTGGTCCTTGTTGACCTTGGGGTTTGCGTAGGGGGTGCCCTGCAGGCGGTCCACGATGTTCAGCGCCTGGGTCGGAGGGGCAGTGGAGATCCACATCTTGGCCAGCAGGCTGCGGGCCACCGGGTTCGCCCGCGTCGGCACCAGGGTGATGCCTTCATCCGTGGTGTGCACCCGGCCGGTGCGCGATTCGGGATCCGAGGCAGGGGCCGCGGCGACGCTGGCGCTGACCGCGGTGTTCAGCGGTAGTTCCGAGGCCGTCGGCTCCTCATGATGCCCGGGTTCGGCAAGCTGCCCCATCTTGATTTCGCTGGTGCTGATCTTCGGCAATGCGCCGACAACAGGATCTGGATCGTCCCCTGCACCCCGTGGAATTCCGGACCACTGGTCGTTGTTCAGCTGCGCCACGGATCACCCTCCCGAAACGTTCGATGTTGCATGTAAATCACGATACAACCCGAGTTCTGGAAGTTGCTGGGGAATCCGCCAAATCACGGCGTATCGCCGAACACATTCGGGCGAGCCGCAGCCAAGGGAATACTTCTGCAGCCAGACAGGTTACGCACAGTGGAAAAGTAGATGCAAATGCATGCAACAAATCGAGAGGCCGAACCCATGAACACCACCGTGCACCTTCCGCAGGTCGGGGCCGAGACCTTCGGGGATATCACCGAGGACGCCAACGGCATCCCGCTGACCCACGCGCAGGTGATCCGCAATGTGCTGGCCGAGGGGCAGAAGGCCGAAGAGGTCGGATTGGACTTCTTCGGAATCGGGGAGCACCACCGCGACGACTTCTCGGTCTCCTCCCCCGAGACGGTGCTCGCGGCACTGGCGGCGACAACGCAGAATATCAAGCTCGGCACCGCGGTCACCGTGCTCTCCAGCGACGATCCGGTCCGCGTCTACGAACGCTTCGCCACCCTGGACGCGCTGTCCAGCGGCCGCGCGGAAATCATTGCAGGGCGCGGCTCATTCATCGAGTCCTTTCCGTTGTTCGGGCTCGACCTCGAAGACTACGAGGAACTCTTCGAAGAGAAACTGGCCCTGATGGCCAAGTTGCGCCACGGGGATCCGGTGTCGTGGTCCGGGCGCCACCGCGCCGCATTGCGCGGCCAGCAGGTCTACCCGTTGCTTGAAGGCAAGCCGCTGACCACCTGGGTCGGCGTGGGAGGCAGTCCGCAGTCCGTTATCCGCGCCGCACGCCACGGCCTGCCGCTGTTCCTGGCCATCATCGGCGGCCAGCCCGCAGCCTTCGAGCCGCTGGTGGACCTGTACCACCGGGCCCTGAAGGAGTTCAGCGAACCCGAGCAGCCGGTCGGAGCCCACTTCCACGGGCTCGTGGCCGACACCGATGAAGAAGCCCTGGAACTGCTCTGGCCGCACTACCAGCGCAGCATGAACCGGCTGGGAGCCGAGCGCGGCTGGGGTCCCGCCAGCCGAATCCAGCTGCAGGCGGCGATGGGTCCGCAGGGCGCCATGATGGCCGGCAGCCCGGAGACGGTGGCGCGCAAGATGGCCAAGGCGGTCACCACCCTCGGACTGTCCCGCATCGACATCAAGTACTCCGCCGGATCGCTGCCCCATGAACACCTCATGAAGAGCATTGAGATGCTGGGAACCGAGGTCAAGCCGAGGATCCATGAGCTGCTCAGCGCAAGCCAGGAAAACTAGCAGGCACCCTGATACGAAAAAAGCCACCGCATTTCTGCGGTGGCTTTTTGCTGGTGGATCTTACTGGACTCGAACCAGCGACCTTTCGCGTGTGAGGCGAACGCTCTAACCAACTGAGCTAAAGATCCATCTGCGCTGTCCGTTTCCGGTTCAGCACCTAGATAATCCTAGCCGTATTCCGACCTCCGTTCCAAATCGTGCCGAAACGGCCCCGTCCCGGGCCGCTTCGGCACCCTGGAACACCATGCGGTCCGGGAACCAAAAAATCTTCAAAACGACCGGTGACAAGCCCTGAAAAACGGTGGCAATTCGTTTATTTAGAGTTCACTTCAGAGCCGTCGTTTCAACTTGTCAAAGTGCACTTTCAGACCGCATAATTTTTCTAGCTCATCGAGCTCAAACTGGGCCCTACAAGGAAGCTGCCGGAAGCCGCCGGCAACGGTCCCCTCAAGGCCAACGAAACCGCCGAACGGATTTTTCTCCGGGAAGCAAAGCCACTTTTTCGTTCGTTCTTAGCTTTTTTAGGACCGTACCCCAGTGTTTGAAAACCTGACTTTTGCCTTGTCACGCCTGTCTCCAAATGAGGCCCAACGTGCTGAATTGGCTGGCCTGTACACCCTGGTCGATGACCGCTGGCACCAGAAAATGGACCGCGCCCGCGCAATCGTGACCGTCCGCGACGGCGCGCTCCTGGTCGCCGCCGGGGTGGTGCACGATTCGATCATTGCCCCGACCAGCGCCATGGACGCGCTCGAGCTCGGATCCATGGCGGTGCGCCCGGACTACCGTCGCATGGGCATCCGCCAACATGTCGCTGCACTGCGCCTCGAATTCGCTTTGCACGCCGGAGGCACGCCGATCACCATCATCGATTCGGCGAACCCCGCCTCGTGGGCGTACTACGAACGTTCCGAGCTGTGGGAGCGCGAGCGCACCTTCGAGCAGGACGGGCAGACCAAGTTCATCTACCGGGCCACCGACGCCGCATGCGACTGGGCCGCCGGACTGCCCCAGTCCGTGCCCGCCGTACCGGATATCGCCCTGGTTGAGCTGCCAGCCGCGGACTCCCCCGCACCGGTATCGCTGCAGTCGGCGCTGGAACAGGCGGTGCAGGCCCAGCCGGCGCCGTCGCTGGCCATGGAACTAGGCGCTGAGCTGGGACAGCTTCCCTCGCTGGTGCCCACGCTGCATATCGGCCCGGAAGCCGAAGATGCCGACCCGCAGTTCCCGGGGCTGGGCGTGGAGGCGCCGGAGAACGACTGGCTGGGAACCACCAGCGTCGATCCGGCGTACTAGAAGAGCGCGTCCTGCTGTTCGTCCACCGCTTCGTGGCCGGGCAGCGGGACCACTTCTCCGGCTCGGCGAGCGCGGGCGGCCTCATGCAGGTCGATCGGGGTGACCTTCAGGACTTCGTCCACCATCGCGTTGAGGAACTGCGGCGCGGCGATATCCGAAGGTACCGGCGAGTGCACGCACTTGACCTGCGGGTTCTCTGCCTCGTCATCCCAGTCCACGAGCAGCAGCCCGGTGGCGCTATAGCCGAAGCCGTCGCCGAAATCGCGCAGCTTGCGGATCATGTCCACCGTGCGCCGGAATGCCGCAGGTTCGCTGTCCAGGATCGTGGCGCGCTGGACGAAGAAGAACCCGACGGCGGCCAGCGGATAGCGGGCGCGCAGGTTCGCGGCGTCCCCGTAGGCTTCCTCGTAGCGGTTGGACAGGTTCTTGCCGAAGGACGAGGTCATCGCCTTGGTGCTCAGCAGCAGTTCCGGCCCGGTGGACCAGTGGGTCATCACCACGTCGGTCTGCTTCATGTAGGCCCGGCCAAGGATCCGCGCATCGGTGCTTCCCGCCTTGCCCGCCATGATGGCCTCGTGCACTTCCTCGGAGAGGCGTTCGGGCAGCCGGCGCAGCAGCTCCAGAATGTCTTTGGAGAGCACGCGCGGCGCCTCGGTGCGCGGCCAGACCAGGTCGGCGTCGAATCCTGCGCGGCGCAGTTCGTGGGCCAGCCAGGTGTCCACGCCCTGGGCGAAGCGCCCGGAGCGGGTGGCTGCTTTGGAGCGCACAGGGATGCTCAGCAGGCGTTCGAGCACGTCGTAGGAGGGATTGAAGTCCTCGGTCACCGCGCCGTTGCGGATCCAGGGCGAGTCCTTGGCGGCGGACATCAGCGTGGTGTCGAACTCCGCAAAAGCGAGGGTCTTTTCAATCGCAGGGTTTGCCACGTCTAGTTTTTCACCGTCTTACTTCGTGCCTTCCGGCGATCCAACATGTCGGCGCGGGCCTGGTGCACCGCGGCGATCGCCCCGGGGTTCAGGCCCAGCAGCTGTTCCAGGACAATCCCGTCGACCAGCGCGGTGGCTTCGGCCTTGCGGCCGTGGGCCAGGTGCTCGCGCACCTGGTCCTTGACAGCGCGCAGCGCCGGGGCATGGGCTGCGACGGCGGGCGCTGCGGGCACCGGCAACCGGTCCGCTTCCCGCGGCTCGAGCTTGAGGATTCCGCCGCCGTAGGAGCGTCCCACCATTTCCGCTCCGAGCATGCTCAGCGTATTCAGCGAGGCCAGCGGCAGCAGCTCGCGCCCGAGTTCGCGCACGTCGGCGCCCAGGTAGACGCCGTGGATGGAGTTGATGTGGTGCACCGCGGCCTCGTTGGCGGTCAGCCGCGGGGTGTCGGCGTTCATGTAGGTCATGAACAGATCCGGCACTGACAGCAGCGGCACCCGCCACCAGGGGCTGCGCACCCTGCACTTGTAGGCGCTGTCCACCGCGAGGACCTGGCCGGCGTCCACCATCCGGTGCCCGGCAGCAGAGGGCTGCGCGGCAGGCCGGAAGAGGTAGGTGGCGCTGCCGTGGTCGCCGAGCCGCTCCCACTGCTCGGTATCCAGCTCCAGGCCGCGCAGGTGCCGGGACCCCGGGGGCGAGATGCGCACCAGGTCCTCGGGGGCCAGGCCGAGCTCGCTCACCTGGGCCGGGGACAGCGTGAACCATTTGTTGTTGCCGGTCACCGCGCCCAGCGAGGTCTCGCCCCAGCTCTGCAGCGGCGCGAAACTGCCAGAGGCCAGCGCCTGGTCCAACACGCCCTGCGCCTCGAGGCCGACCAGCGATCCGGTCCAGCGTTCCGAGGTGCTGGCCGGGGTGTGCTCGATGCCGTCGCCCAGCCGGTCGAGGTCCGCGGCGTTGCGGAACTGGTGCAGGCGCAGCGCGGTGCTGGAGCCCTGGCCGTAGCCTTCGGCCAGCAGCAGCACCACTTCCTCCTGCGCGTCGGCGAACAGGCGTTCTTCGAAGACCGCCAGGTGCACCCGCTCGAAGCGTTCGAGCAGCATCCGGCGCACCGGTGCCGCATAGTTCACAAACATCAGCTCGGCCGGCAGCACCAGGGCCATGCGTGCGCCCGGAGCCAGGAAGCTGGTGGCGTGCACGACGAAGGCGGCCCAGATGCTGGCCAGCTCGTTGAGTTCGACGCCGGCCTCGCGGGCGGCGGCGCGGGAGAGCCGCCGGTCCTCGCCGCGGTGCAGCTGGTAGCGTACGTAGGGCGGGTTGCCGATGACCGCGTCCATGTCATGGGTCCCGGCGACGTGGAAGAAATTCGCGTGGGTGATCTGCGCGGCGGCGCCCTGCCGGTCGAGCACCGCACGGGCTGCCTGCACCGATGGCTCGTGCAGCTCGATGCCGAACAGCTCCACCGAGCCCCGGCCGTCGTCCACGATGTAGTGCGCGGCGGCGAGGAACTGCGCCTCGCCGCAGGAAGGCTCAAGCACCCGGTGCCCGTGCTCGCCCAACGCCCACTGGGCCATGAAGCGTGCTACGGGTTCCGGGGTGAAGTACGCACCGCGGGCGTGGCGCCCTGCAGGGTCCTGCTTGGTCGTTTCTCTACTCAACACACATCGATCTTTCCATGGCATCCGGACAGAATGGCCGGGCCGGGGAGCTTGGCCTCCAGGGGCGATCCACTTATTCTACGCAACCGTGCGGGGGCCCTTCCTAGTGCGCGGCGACCGCCTTGTTCTTGCCCAGCAGCTTCTTGATCCCGAGGATGACAGCCGTCAGCACCGAGCCGATGATCAACCCGGCCAAGCAGGAGAAGGCGGTATTCACGAGCCAGCCCAGCACGCCTCCGGCGGCACCGGTGGCGTCGTGGACCAGCACCTCGACGTGGTGCACGAAGCCGTAGGGTGCGTGCCACCCCAGTTCGTCCGTGCCGGTCAGCAACAGGTGCCCGCCGACCCAGAGCATCGCGACAACGCCGACCTTGCCCAGTACCGACATCACGATTGGCATGCCCTTGACCAGGCCTCGGCCGAGTTTCTGCGAGAACTGGCGCTGCTTCTGCGCCAGCACCAGGCCGATATCGTCCATCTTGACGATCAGGCCCACCGCGCCGTACACCAGCACGGTCATCAGCACCGCCACGGCCACCAGGATCAGTGCCCGGGTCAGGAACGGCTCATGGGCCACCTCATTGAGCGAGATCACCATGATCTCGGCCGAGAGCACGAAGTCGGTGCGCGTTGCCGAGCCGATGATGACCTTCTCGTCGCGGGCCTTGCCTTCTTCGGCGACGCCGTGGTGGCCGATCAGCCCTATGGCTTCGAGGATCTTTTCCGCGCCCTCGAACACCAGGTAGGCGCCGCCGACCATGAGGATCGGGGTGAGCGTCCAAGGCAGGAATGCGGACAGCAGCAAGATGGCCGGCAGGATGAACAACAGCTTGTTGCGGATCGAGCCGACCGCGATCTTCCAGATGATCGGCAGCTCGCGCTTGGGAGAAATTCCGGCGACGTACTGCGGGGTGACCGCGGCATCGTCGATCACCACACCCATGGCCTTGGTGCTGGCCTTGGCCGCACCCAGGGCAATGTCGTCCAGCGACGCGGCCGTGACCTTGACCAGCGCGGCAACGTCATCCAGCAGGGCTACTAGGCCACCGGCCATGATTGGTCTCCTTGAAATTGTGGTGTCCGGTCGCGCAGTTCCGCGCGCCGGAAAATACCGTTGCCCCAATTTTAGCGAGCGGGGCCCGGTCCACGGACGATTTCATCCAACTTCCAGCGAGTGGTTAGGCACGTTTGCCGTGTTCGGTCCGGCGCAGGGTGCCCAGGAAAGCCGCAGTCAGCAAAAAATCCCCGGAATTCTGCACTTATGCAGCGCTCCGAGGATTTATTCGAGCCCCCTACCGGATTCGAACCGGTGACCTTCAGTTTACAAGACAGACGCTCTGGCCAGCTGAGCTAAGGGGGCGTACCGCATAAGAATATCGGAGAACCCGGCCACTGTGCGAATTGAGCGCGTCACCGCTTTAAATGCCGGAAGGGGGAAAGCCGTCGCTGGCTTTCTCCCCTCCGGTCGTGGTGCGAGATCAATATGGAATTCTACCCGATCCGCACCTGCTCTCCGCTTACCCGGGCGGATTTACTTCTTGTTCGCCTCGATGGCAGCGTTCACCACGGTCGGGAAATCGTCCTTGGCCAGATCCAGGACCTTGCCCTGGACCACCAGGGTCGGGGTTCCGCTCACGCCGTCATATTTGGCCACGTCGGTCGTGTACTGGACGAACGGGCGGAAAGTGCCCTCGTCGATGCATTCGGTGACCTTCTTGCTGGCGCCGGCGGCAATCGCCATCTCGGACAGCTGGGCGTTCTTCATTTCGCCCTGCTCGTAGTGGCCCCAGATCGCGGTCACGAACGGCATGTAGGCTGCCGGGTTGTCGTTGGCGACACAGGCCAGCGCGTTGGCCCCGCGTGAGGAGAAGTTGGTCGGCGAGCCCCCGTCCAGGTAGCCCACGGTACGGTACTCGATGCTGACATCCCCTGCCGCCAGCCACTCATTGAGCTGGGGCCCATAGGTGGCTTCAAAGTCCGCGCAGTGCACGCAGTTCACGTCGGCGTACATGGTGATGTTGACCGGCTCGCCCTTCTTGCCCACGGTCAGATCGCGGGGTTCTGGGGTGGCGGGCAGCTGTGCAGGAACTTCAAGGGCCGTCACGTCGATGTTCTCGACGGTCCGCTCTCCCAGCGTAGTCGGCGAAGTGACCACGATGCCGCCGGCGGCGTTGCCGCCGGCAGGAACAGCTCCGGAATCTGCAACCTTCGTATTGTTGTTCTGCACGATCAGGGTGACGACCAGGGCTATCACGAGGATCACTGCACCGAGCACGCCAAGCTTGACGAACAGCGACTTGCGCTTGGCAGCCGACTCCTGTGCGGCGCGCATCTGCGAAGCCTTCTCGCGGGCACTTGCCGTGCGCTCAGCCTTCGAAGGCCGCGGATTATTCGTAGACATAAATTCAATGGTTCCTTGCTCAGCGGAAAACTGTCATCTGCAGTCAAGCTTAGCCAATGTCGGCGCTCGATTTGCCTCGTTCGTGGATAATCACACACGTTCACAGGCAGCACATATGCTCCACAAACAGTTGGCAAAGCGACCCCAAAATCTACGGAATATGTTCGGCTACGTCAGGCCGCGTTCCAACTCGGCACCCAGTTACTCTGCATGACCACCCCCGCACGTTGTTTACGTCACTATCGATGTAAATGCTGGGGATAATTCCGTTGCACCCGATATTTCATTAGGCTCAAGGCATACAGCAATAAACTTGCAGGGTAGAGACTTGCTCAGGACCCGGGTTTCGAAAACCACTGGTTTGCAGGTTGAGGATTAGGCCAGGAGGTTTATCGTGAGTAGCTCGACTCAGGGGGATCGCGCCAGCACCGCATCCGATTTTGTGGTGGTCGCCAACCGACTGCCCGTTGACAGAGTCACTAATCCGGACGGCACCCAAGGATTCCGGCGTTCGCCCGGCGGTTTGGTTACCGCACTGGAACCGGTCATGGCTGCTTCCGAGGGCGCTTGGGTCGGCTGGCACGGCGGAGTCGACGAAGAATTGGACAGCTTCGACAAGGACGGTATCCACCTAGTGCCGGTGCCGTTGAGCGAAGACGACCTGGAGCTTTACTACGAGGGTTTCTCGAACTCCACTCTCTGGCCGCTCTACCATGACGTCATCGTCCCGCCGTCGTATCACCGCACCTGGTGGGACCGCTACAAGAAGATCAACCAGCGCTTCGCGGATGCAGTTCTGCGTATCGCGGCACCCAATGCCACGGTGTGGGTACATGATTACCAGCTCCAGCTGGTGCCGCGGCTGCTGCGACTGGCAAGACCCGACCTGAAGATCGGCTTCTTCCTGCACATCCCGTTCCCTGCAGCGAGCCTGTTCTCGCAGCTGCCTTGGCGCAAGCAGATCCTCCAGGGGCTTGCCGGCGCCGACCTCGTGGGCTTCCAACGTGAAACCGATGCCTCCAATTTCCTGCGCTGTCTGCGCCGATTCACGGATTACCAGACCAAGGGCCGAGAGGCGACCCCTTCCCTGGAGAACGACCTGCAGAATATCTGCCGTGCAGATGCCCACCCGATCTCCATCGACTACGAACAGATCCAGAGGCTGTCCCGGGACCCGCAGATCATTGCCCGAGCCGCCCAGATCCGCCATGAACTGGGCAACCCGAAGACCATCATGCTCGGCGTGGACCGTCTGGACTACACCAAGGGCATCCGGCACCGGCTCAAGGCCTACGGCGAGCTGCTGGCCGACGAACAGCTCCAGGCTGGTGAAGTGTGCCTGATCCAGGTGGCCAGTCCAAGCCGTGAAAATGTCGGAACGTACATCGAACTACGCGACCAAGTTGAACTCATGGTCGGGCAAATCACCGGCCAGCACGACACGCTTAGCCACACCACGCTGCGTTACCTGCACCATTCCTATCCCCTGCGCGAGATGATCTCCCTGTACCTGGCGGCCGACGTGCTGCTGGTCACGGCTTTGCGCGATGGCATGAATCTGGTCGCCAAGGAATACGTGGCGGCCCATCAGGACGGCCGAGGCGTGCTGGTGCTCTCCGAGTTCACCGGCGCCGCCGACCAGCTGACCCAATCCGTACTGGTCAATCCCCATGACATCGACGGGATGAAGGTCAAGATCATGGAAGCGGTCAATATGGATGAAACCGAACAGGCAAAGCGCATGAAGCGCATGAACCACCATCTGAAGGAATTCGACGTGGCCGGCTGGTCGGATCGGTTCCTGTCAGAGCTGGCGGAAATCAACTCGAAGTCCGCCCCGGCCAAGGAGAATGTTGCCCGCGCCTAGCTCGCCGCAGACTTGCGAAACCACCGCCCCCGAAGGATGCCCCCAGAACGTGTCACCTCTTTCACAGCAATTGTCCGCTGCGCTGCAGGATTTCGCCGGCCATCCCCGGGTGCTGGTTGCACTCGATTTCGATGGAACGCTCTCCCCGCTGGTCGACCGGCCGCAGGATGCCAGGCCGTTGCCCGAATCCGCCGAATTGGTGGAGCAGCTGGGACAGCTGGCAGGCGTTTTCACCGCAGTAATTTCTGGGCGCAACCTGCAGTCCCTTTCGGAGGTCTATCCGGAGCCGCTGCCGGCCATCCGTATCGGTTCCCACGGCGCTGAACGGCTGGTTCCCGAACAGTTCGCTGGCGGGTGGTCGGATGCCTCGCTCAGCCTAGAGCAGACGCAGCTGCTCGGCATACTGACCGACCGTCTGCAGGCCATCGCCGACAGGCACGAGAACGTGAATCTGGAATTCAAGCCCTCGGCTACTGTCCTGCATGTTCGCCAAGCCAGCCCGGAATCGGCGCAGACGGCCATGTCCGAAGCGCTGGAGTCCTTGCAGGAGCTGAAAGGCGTCAAGTTGATGTCGGGCAAGGCAGTGCTTGAGGCCTCGGTGCTTAACGTCCACAAGGGCGAAGCGCTGGCCTGGCTGCGCCGCACCTTGAATGTCCAGTCGGTGCTCTTCGTCGGCGATGATGTCACCGACGAAAACGGGTTCAAGGTGTTGACCGAAAACGACCTTGGGGTCAAGGTTGGCAGCGGACCCACCGCGGCGACGCAGCGTATCAATTCGCCGTTCGAGGTTCCGGACCTTTTGAAAAGTCTGATTTCCATGCGAGACTAGCAGTGTCCCAATTCACTTTCACTTCGGATCGTCGGGCACGTACCTGCCCGTGAAAGGATTGTCGTTATGGCAACTGTGACCTTTGAAAAGGCCACCCGTATCTACCCGGGCGCTCTTGTGCCATCCGTCGACGGAATCGACCTGGAAATCGCCGATGGCGAATTCCTGGTTTTGGTCGGCCCCTCGGGTTGCGGCAAATCAACCACCCTGCGCATGCTTGCAGGCCTGGAGGAAGTAAACTCCGGCCGTATCCTCATCGGCGACAAGGACGTGACCAACGTTCCGCCCAAGGACCGCGACATCGCCATGGTCTTCCAGAACTACGCACTGTACCCGCACATGACTGTCGCCGAGAATATGGGTTTCGCCCTGAAGATCGCCGGCGTCGACAAGGTCGAACGTGCCCGACGCGTGAAGGAAGCCGCGCAGCTTCTCGACCTTGAGCAGTACTTGGACCGCAAGCCGAAGGCTCTGTCTGGCGGCCAGCGCCAGCGTGTGGCCATGGGTCGTGCCATTGTGCGCTCGCCCCAGGTCTTCCTCATGGATGAGCCGCTGTCGAACCTCGATGCAAAGCTGCGTGTCCAGACCCGCACCCAGATCGCCTCATTGACCCGTCGTCTGGGCGTCACCACCGTGTACGTGACCCACGACCAGGTCGAGGCGCTGACCATGGGCGACCGCGTCGCAGTGCTCAAGGATGGCGAATTGCAGCAGGTCGGCACCCCTCGCGAACTGTACGACCGTCCGCGCAACGTCTTCGTCGCGGGCTTCATCGGATCGCCAGCCATGAACCTTGTGCAGCTGGAAGCAACCAATGGCCAGATAGAGCTCGGCAACATCGTCTTGAGCGCTTCAGGCGCCGTTGGCGGCACCACGCTGGGCATCCGTCCTGAGGACATCGAGTTCGTTGGCGAAGGCGAGGGTCTGGAGATCACCATCGACGTTGTCGAAGAGCTTGGCGCCGATGCCTACGTCTACGCCACTGCCGAACTGGCAGGCCAGCTGCAGACCATCGTTGTCCGCGTCGATGGCCGCACCCCGCCGGCCCGCGGCCAGCGGCTGAACATTGCTCCGAAGCTGCAGCACGTTCACCTGTTTGATACAGCAACGGGTCTGCGACTTGGCTAGTCCAAAGAAGCATTGATGTACGACCAAGGGCTCGGATCCGCACGGATCCGAGCCCTTGGTCTTTGGCGACATCTCTGGCTCTTGAAGCCCCATCAAGGCCGTCTACGCTTTGTTAAACATCGAAGGCCCCGAGATAACTCGGGGCCTTCGGCACATTGTGCCCGGCGATGACCTACTCTCCCACACCCTCCCGAGTGCAGTACCATCGGCGCAGTGGGTCTTAGCTTCCGGGTTCGGTATGGGACCGGGCGTTTCCCCCACGCTATGATCGCCGTAACTCTAACCCGCACAGCTTGGCCGTGGGAAAACTACGGTGTCATCCGCGATTGCGACAACTCCATAACTATAGCAGGATCAACGGCCTCCACGCCAATCAGGGGACCCCCTCGGCCATGTGGCCTTCGCCATACATACTTTCATGGCCAAAAATTCCCAGGAAGCTTCAGATGCCTGCCTCAGGCCCTTACACTGCGTCGGCTAGCCCAGGCCACCTTCCTAGTTCCGGATTGGGCCTGAGCACAATCTGAACGGGTACAGGCGGCTTCGCGCCTCGCCTGGATCGACCATGCCAGGGTATGTGGGCATTGAAGAATGAACCAGGGTGCTCGTCTTCCACAAATGGCACCGAGAACGGTTCATCGCGTTGCGGGTGAGAACGAATGCAGCAATTGGAATTGCGAGACCATAACCCTGTTTTTGCCCTCGTTGTCCCCTGCGACAGCCAACAGCGAAACGCCGCCGGGGCAGCACCCCCCACCCTCACGTCAGGCCACGATGCCGGCCAGCAGGCAATCCTGCCGAGAAAACACACCGCCGCCACCAGGCAGCCTTTTAAACAGGAAAAAAGGGGAGCCACCACTCCCCCACGCCACCCCAACACCAACCCCGGTTAAACAGCGAAAGCCCCGACACACTGTGTCGGAGCCTCCACCACTTCAAGTTAAGTCCGGCGGTGACCTACTCTCCCACACCCTCACGAGTGCAGTACCATCGGCGCAATGGGCCTTAGCTTCCGGGTTCGGTATGGGACCGGGCGTTTCCCCCACGCTATGACCGCCGTAACAATCACGAAGCACACAAACCACCAGGTGATCCAGCACTCGTCCTGCAAAAAAACTTCTTCAGGTTCGAGGTTGTTGTCTCGTAACCGCATAGTGAACGCGAACAGCAAAAAAATGAATTTTGTCGACACACCATCTTATAGTGTGTTGTAAGTCATCGGCCTATTAGTACAGGTCAGCTACACAAGTCTTTGGTCCTTGCTTCCACATCCTGCCTATCAACCCAGTAATCTAGCTGGGGGCCTCACCCACACAAGGTGGATGGAAATCTCATCTCGAAGCAGGCTTCCCGCTTAGATGCTTTCAGCGGTTATCCCTTCCAAACGTAGCTAATCAGCGATGCACTTGGCAGTACAACTGACACACCAGAGGTTCGTCCGTCCCGGTCCTCTCGTACTAAGGACAGCCCTTCTCAAATTTCCAACGCGCGCAGCGGATAGGGACCGAACTGTCTCACGACGTTCTAAACCCAGCTCGCGTACCGCTTTAATGGGCGAACAGCCCAACCCTTGGGACCTACTCCAGCCCCAGGATGCGACGAGCCGACATCGAGGTGCCAAACCATGCCGTCGATATGGACTCTTGGGCAAGATCAGCCTGTTATCCCCGAGGTACCTTTTATCCGTTGAGCGACGGCCCTTCCACGAGGTGCCGCCGGATCACTAGTCCCGACTTTCGTCCCTGCTCGAGCTGTCACTCTCACAGTCAAGCTCCCTTGTGCACTTACACTCAACACCTGATTGCCAACCAGGCTGAGGGAACCTTTGGGCGCCTCCGTTACATTTTAGGAGGCAACCGCCCCAGTTAAACTACCCATCAGGCACTGTCCCTGAACCAGATCATGGTCCGAAGTTAGGTGACCGGTACAGCCAGAGTGGTATTTCAACGATGACTCCACCCGAACTAGCGTCCGAGCTTCACAGTCTCCCACCTATCCTACACAAGCTGCACCGAACACCAATACCAAACTATAGTAAAGGTCTCGGGGTCTTTCCGTCCTGCTGCGCGTAACGAGCATCTTTACTCGTACTGCAATTTCGCCGAGTTCATGGTTGAGACAGCGGGGAAGTCGTTACTCCATTCGTGCAGGTCGGAACTTACCCGACAAGGAATTTCGCTACCTTAGGATGGTTATAGTTACCACCGCCGTTTACTGGGGCTTAAATTCTCAGCTTCGCACACAAGTGTGCTAACCGGTCCTCTTAACCTTCCAGCACCGGGCAGGAGTCAGTCCGTATACATCGTCTTGCGACTTCGCACGGACCTGTGTTTTTAGTAAACAGTCGCTTCCCCCTGGTCTCTGCGGCCCACACCCGCCTCCAAGGAGTCAATCCTCTTCACGGGGCAGGCCCCCCTTCTTCCGAAGTTACGGGGGCATTTTGCCGAGTTCCTTAACCATGATTCTCTCGATCGCCTTAGTATTCTCTACCTGATCACCTGTGTCGGTTTAGGGTACGGGCGGACTGGGACCTCGCGCCGATGCTTTTCTAGGCAGCATAGGATCACCGAATCACCCCACAAACGGGGCGCCTATCAGGTCTCAGAAACAATGAACAGCGGATTTGCCTACCGTTCTTCCTACACCCTTGGACCAGGTCAATTCCATTGCCTGGCTCGGCTACCTTCCTGCGTCACACCTGTTAATACGCTGACCTCACAACATCGGTTCCCACCACATCACACAGCCAACACCCCGAAGGGCGCAACAGCCATGATCCATCATGGTTAGCATCCATCGCTCAGTATGGGCGGTCCTTCGCCGGTACGGGAATATCAACCCGTTATCCATCGACTACGCCTGTCGGCCTCGCCTTAGGTCCCGACTAACCCAGGGCAGATTAGCTTGACCCTGGAACCCTTGATCATTCGGCGGACGGGTTTCTCACCCGTCATTCGCTACTCATGCCTGCATTCTCACTCGTGTGGCCTCCACCGCTGGTTTACACCGCGACTTCACCGTCCACACGACGCTCCCCTACCCATCCAAACACCCAACCCGAAGGCCAGATAAACATTTGAATGACGCAACTTCGGCGGTGTGCTTGAGCCCCGCTACATTATCGGCGCGGAATCACTTGACCAGTGAGCTATTACGCACTCTTTCAAGGGTGGCTGCTTCTAAGCCAACCTCCTGGTTGTCACAGCAACTCCACATCCTTTCCCACTTAGCACACGCTTAGGGGCCTTAGTTGGCGTTCTGGGCTGTTTCCCTCTCGACTATGAAGCTTATCCCCCACAGTCTCACTGCTGCGCTCTCACTTACCGGCATTCGGAGTTTGGCTAAGGTCAGTAACCTTGTAGGGCCCATCGCCTATCCAGTAGCTCTACCTCCAGCAAGAAACACGCAACGCTGCACCTAAATGCATTTCGGGGAGAACCAGCTATCACGAAGTTTGATTGGCCTTTCACCCCTACCCACAGCTCATCCCCTCCATTTTCAACTGAAGTGGGTTCGGTCCTCCACGCGCTCTTACACACGCTTCAACCTGGCCATGGGTAGATCACTTCGCTTCGGGTCTAGATCACGCCACTCACTCGCCCTATTCAGACTCGCTTTCGCTACGGCTTCCCCCCACGGGTTAACCTCGCGACGTAACACTAACTCGCAGGCTCATTCTTCAAAAGGCACGCCATCACCACACACAAGGCATGGCTCTAACGGATTGTAAGCGCACGGTTTCAGGTACTATTTCACTCCCCTCCCGGGGTACTTTTCACCATTCCCTCACGGTACTGATTCACTATCGGTCATCAAGTAGTATTCAGGCTTACCAGGTGGTCCTGGCAGATTCACACAAGGTTTCACGGGCCCCGTGCTACTCGGGTATCCACACAAAGAACGGCAGACACGCATTACACCTACGGGACTATCACCCTCTCTGGTCCGGCATTCCAACCGATTCACCTATACGCCTGCACCTCATCCCACCAGCGTAGATAGAACTGGTACATGTGGACCCCACAACCCCGATGATGCAACGCCTATCCGCTATCACACACCAACCGGTTTAGCCCCATCCGCGTTCGCTCGCCACTACTAACGGAATCACTATTGTTTTCTCTTCCTGCGGGTACTGAGATGTTTCACTTCCCCGCGTTCCCTCCACACAGCCTATACATTCAGCTGCAGGTCACACCACATAACATGGTGCGGGGTTTCCCCATTCGGAAATCCTGGTCTCAACGTCCGGTTATCGACTCCACCAGGCTTATCGCAGATTCCCACGTCCTTCATCGGCTCTTGATGCCAAGGCATCCACCGTGCGCCCTTAAAAACTTCAACACAAAACAAAGTTCTCAAAATTGAGCTATAAAACAATCAACAAAATCACTACAAACAAGACTCAAACACCACACACACCCAGGACAGGCACATGCAACTCATCTTGTCTGCAAGATGCTCGCGTTCACTATACAGTTCCCAAACAACAACCCCGCACCCCCACACAACACCCCCAACCAGCCAAAAGACCAGCCACCAGGACACCATGCAGCAGACACAGGACAAACACCGAAACACCAAGCACCCAACCACCCCACCCCACAAGGAGCAAGACAGCCAGGAGGCTTGTTGCCTCAAAACCCAACAGTGCACCAAACATACCCATTCGCATCACACACCATGCGCGCCCTTCCAACACCACCAACCCCCAAAGGAGCCGGCACTGCGTACTAAACCACACACACCACACAACACAAACCATGCCAACACCCGAACCCCCGAAAACACCACCACCATGGCAGCCCTTTCGAAAACCCGTTTCCCGATGTTGAGTTCATTGACATTCCACCCTTGAGCAACCCACCCGAACCACACTCGGGTCCAGACATGGGCACCAAAAAAATGGTTAGCTCCTTAGAAAGGAGGTGATCCAGCCGCACCTTCCGGTACGGCTACCTTGTTACGACTTAGTCCCAATCGCCAGTCCCACCTTCGACGACTCCCCCCACACAAGGTGGTTAGGCCATCGGCTTCGGGTGTTACCAACTTTCGTGACTTGACGGGCGGTGTGTACAAGGCCCGGGAACGTATTCACCGCAGCGTTGCTGATCTGCGATTACTAGCGACTCCGACTTCATGGGGTCGAGTTGCAGACCCCAATCCGAACTGAGACCGGCTTTTAGGGATTAGCTCCACCTCACAGTATCGCAACCCATTGTACCGGCCATTGTAGCATGCGTGAAGCCCAAGACATAAGGGGCATGATGATTTGACGTCATCCCCACCTTCCTCCGAGTTGACCCCGGCAGTCTCCCATGAGTCCCCGGCATAACCCGCTGGCAACATGGAACGAGGGTTGCGCTCGTTGCGGGACTTAACCCAACATCTCACGACACGAGCTGACGACAACCATGCACCACCTGTGAACCAGCCCCGAAGGGAAACCCCATCTCTGAGGCGGTCTGGAACATGTCAAGCCTTGGTAAGGTTCTTCGCGTTGCATCGAATTAATCCGCATGCTCCGCCGCTTGTGCGGGCCCCCGTCAATTCCTTTGAGTTTTAGCCTTGCGGCCGTACTCCCCAGGCGGGGCACTTAATGCGTTAGCTACGGCGCGGAAAACGTGGAATGTCCCCCACACCTAGTGCCCAACGTTTACGGCATGGACTACCAGGGTATCTAATCCTGTTCGCTCCCCATGCTTTCGCTCCTCAGCGTCAGTAAATGCCCAGAGACCTGCCTTCGCCATCGGTGTTCCTCCTGATATCTGCGCATTTCACCGCTACACCAGGAATTCCAGTCTCCCCTACATCACTCTAGTCTGCCCGTACCCACCGCAGATCCGAGGTTGAGCCTCGGACTTTCACGGCAGACGCGACAAACCGCCTACGAGCTCTTTACGCCCAATAAATCCGGATAACGCTTGCGCCCTACGTATTACCGCGGCTGCTGGCACGTAGTTAGCCGGCGCTTCTTCTGCAGGTACCGTCACTCTCGCTTCTTCCCTACTGAAAGAGGTTTACAACCCGAAGGCCGTCATCCCTCACGCGGCGTCGCTGCATCAGGCTTGCGCCCATTGTGCAATATTCCCCACTGCTGCCTCCCGTAGGAGTCTGGGCCGTGTCTCAGTCCCAGTGTGGCCGGTCACCCTCTCAGGCCGGCTACCCGTCGTCGCCTTGGTGAGCCATTACCTCACCAACAAGCTGATAGGCCGCGAGTCCATCCCCAACCGATAAATCTTTCCACCACAAGACATGCGTCCCATGGTCATATCCGGTATTAGACCCAGTTTCCCGGGCTTATCCCAGAGTCAGGGGCAGGTTACTCACGTGTTACTCACCCGTTCGCCACTAATCCACCCAGCAAGCTGGGCTTCATCGTTCGACTTGCATGTGTTAAGCACGCCGCCAGCGTTCATCCTGAGCCAGGATCAAACTCTCCATAAAAAACAAAAAGCCACCACAACCCCACCGGAAAAAGACGGGGCCACACGTGATGTATAAATCCTGGCGAATAAAAACACTCGGAACAACACACGGGGGTGCATCATCCCAAGCAAAATGTTTCGTATTCACCAAACAAAAAATAATTTGGTATCAACAAACTTGGCACACTATTGAGTTCTCAAACAACAAACACTTACCGGTTCTCCGCCACCCATTCAAGGAGGCGATATCGTCCAGCGTAATTTATTTCGAAATCCTAAAACTAATCTTTTAGATTATTTGAATCTCGATGGTTTTCGCTTCGAATTCGGTTCAGATTTTCTTGAACCTTGTTTCGGCGACAGATAAAAACTATACACACCTTTTTCGGCACTTACAAATCGTCGGGCTACTTTTTCGGGTGACTGTCGCCACAGTCATGAGAAGGCTGGCGTATATGTCGCGCCACGCGAGTACTTGTTGGCTCCAGCTTCCGGTCAAGGTTGCCTATTCCATTGGCGCAGCAGCACGAGTTCCATTCCGTGACAACTGTGCTTCTAGCTTGCTAGATACTGCTGCCATGGCGCTGCCCAGCCCAACGCAAATAGGCAATAGGTGGAGTTCTGTCCCGATACCGGCGGAGGTTGCCCGAGTGTGCAGCGAGCACACTAATACTTATTATTCAGCTGAGTTTTCCGGAGAAAACCGCTAAGGCGTTTGGGAGCTTAAGATTCCACGAATCAGTTCTCCGTTTGACCCGATGGTGCCCAGCCAAATGAATCTAGGAATCTTTCTGCGACCAGTTTGTGCAAGAAGGCGTCGCAACTGTCCCACACGAGGCTCGTGCCTTCGAGAACACGTTGCTCCGCAAGCTCTAGCAACGTGGTCCAATTCCGGATAGTAAAACAACCGAGGGCCAAGAGTACGACTGAAGCTGTTTATCCGGTGTGAGCCAATGGCCCACGCAAGCGCCCCTTGTGCCCCTAGGGCATTCGTGCCAAGGGTATTTGCTCGGCCCAGCACTATACGACTTGTCAGTTACTAGACCCGGATTCGTCATTAGACTCCAATGGGTTCGTGCCCTATGACCTCATAGGCCTGAATCTAATTTGGAGTCTTGAGTTCTCAGCTCTTACAGCGATATAGGAGGCATCGGCAAGAAAGCATGTCCCAGACCCGACTCTGCCCTTGGGGGCCGGGCCTGATCAAGATTCGTATGGGTACTGAATCCCATGGCATGAAGTTTGCTGGGCAACCCCACACTTGTAATCCGTCATTCCCGCATGAAACGAAGGGCGCCGCTTTCTGAGGATCCCAATGTTCGGGATGCAAGAACTGCAAAGCGAGCATCACTTTCAAGCTTAAAGATGCTGTCACCTGCATCCAGGATCATCCGCTGCGTGGCCTGGCTTCTGAGCAAACAACCGCGAGCGGAATTCGGCGGAGACGCCGGCCGGATATTCCGGCACCAGACCGTCTGTCGCGGGAACGTGCACCACAACCTGCGCCACATCGGTGAGGAGTTTTATAAGAACCAATTCGAGGGCATTCCAACTCAAGTACATCCATAGCTGGTCTTACTGGCTTGTCCTGATCCCTATCACCCACGGTCACGTCATTTTGGATGGTAGTGGTGCGAACGAAAAAAGCTGAGGCATGGACCGCATTACTGGTGCATATCCACTAGCCGAAGATCGTGGTAGCCGACGGACGCTCAGACTTGATGAAAACGATGAACTTCATTGGCATCAGGGGAAGATCCAACGCTATTCGGTGTATATCCAGCACAACATGCGCACCGGCCTCGCGCTTAACCCTTGATTGGCAGCTGGGAGGACGGTCCTTAGTTTCATCTGAAACTCACGCGAATACCCCGAGGAGTCATGCAGAATCGAAATGTTGGTACTTCCACGGCTGGCTACGTAGCGCCCCGCAATCAAGGGAGGCTGTCATACAGCACGATCATCTGCCCACGTATTTGAAGGTAAAGCTGAAAAGCCTGGGGATCATCGCCACGTCGAACACGATCGAGGGAGCAGAGGAATCCTGCCTCAAGGCCATGATTTCCTATCACCTCGGGATGCCCAGTGAACATCGCCGGCGCTCGTGTGAGCGGTTCAGCTGGAATCGGGGGTGGTCCGGCCATTCGACCGGCAATGGGCGTGCTCTTGTTGCCAGGGCGCTGCTCGCCCACCGCGAGGAACGCAGCGTAATGAGAGGTTGATGCCGAACCGTTCAGCCCGGAGCCTTATGGCACCGGCACCAGCGATCAGGAGGGACAGTTCATCCGGCGGAATTGGACAAGAAACATCTACTGGAGATTGTTTTTACGGATGGACGGTTTGGGAACACGCCTGGGGTAGACACCATTTATTGCCGATGGGCTGACGAGACATCATCTGGTTAAACAAAAAACGCGGAACCGAAGTTCCGCGTTTATATTTGTGACCCCAACGGGATTCGAACCCGTGTTGCCGCCGTGAGAGGGCGGAGTACTAGGCCGCTATACGATGGGGCCGTATGCTGAAGTTTCCTTCAGCTCACCGAATTACTTCGGTGAAGCGCTGGGATACCAGGACTCGAACCTAGAATGACGGAACCAGAAACCGTTGTGTTGCCAATTACACCATATCCCAATGTGACTTGGTCTCCACCAGAATCAAATACCTAGGTAATGATCTTTTGGATGCCTTAGCACGAGATATAACTATACACAGTAAATCTGGATATCGCACATCCTGAGCAGCTTTTCGATAGTGATCTAGGACTCGCTGTCCGTTTGAGCTCAATTTGAGCGCTTTCGGTTAAACAACAAGGAGGAATCCGAAGATTCCTCCTTGCGTTCTGGTCGGGATAACAGGATTTGAACCTGCGACCTCGTCGTCCCGAACGACGCGCGCTACCAAACTGCGCCATATCCCGTAATCAAGAACGTTTTTACTCTACACCCGGTTAGCGCAGAACGCATAATCGAGGCTTCAATTTGTTCGTTATCCCACGTATCTGGCGTAATAGACGCACTTGTCGCGGTCTATATCGCTTTGCCCGGATTCAAAATGTTAGTTGGATCTAGTAACCCCTTGATCTTGTGCTGCAACTCGATCACCTGATCCGACTGTTCCCATGGGAGCCAGTCTTTTTTGATGAGTCCCACACCATGCTCGCCTGTAATCGTTCCACCCATTTCGATGGCTATGCGAACAGACTGTTGCACGGCACGATGCAGTCGGTCCAACGGGTTCGGCCCATCCGAGGAGTCGACAAAAAATGTCGGATGCAAGTTTCCGTCACCAGCATGGGAAATCAGCCTCAGCTGTCAACGCTAACTGAATACTGACCCTTGAACGACTTTTGAAAATTGACCCCACCCGGTCCATTCAACAGTCATTCTGAGGGAGTGATCAATGTGGAACAGTGGGCAGAGATCCGTCGACTGCATCGAGCAGAAGGCGTGCCAATCAAAGAGATCTCGCGGCGCCTTGGCATCGCACGCAATACCGTACGCTCAGCCTTGGCAGCCACCGAGCCGCCGAAATACCAGCGGGCGGCGCGTGGTTCCATCGCCGATGATTTTGAACCGGAGATCCGCAAGCTGCTGCGCGAATACCCGCGCATGCCGGCAACCGTCATCGCCGAACGGATCGGATGGACGAATTCGATCTCCACCCTGAAGAACCGGGTCGCACTGATCCGACCGGAATACACCAGCGTGGACCCCGCGGACCGGTTGGTCCACGAACCAGGTCAGGCGGCGCAAATGGACCTTTGGTTCCCCGAGCCGCGTATTCCCGTCGGGTTCGGGCAGTCGATGATGCTGCCGGTGTTGGTGATGACGCTGTCCTATTCCAGGGTGCTCGACGCGCTGATGCTGCCCAGCCGGCAGGGCCCTGACCTGACTGCGGGAATGTGGAGCTTGATCAACAAGGCCGGCGCGGTTCCCAAAACACTGATCTGGGACCGTGAGTCAGCCATCGGCGGCAAGGGAAAAGTCACCGAAATCGCCGCGGCGTTTGCCGGGACGCTGGCGACCAGGATCCTCCTGGCCCCGCCGCGGGATCCTGAGTTCAAGGGGCAAACAGAACGCAACAACCAGTTCTTTGAAACCTCCTTCCTCCCGGGAAGGAAGTTCAACTCCCCGCAGGATTTCAACCAGCAGCTGTCCGGGTGGCTGCCGAAAGCCAATGCGCGCACGGTCCGCTCAATCCAGGGCCGCCCCCTGGACAGGCTCCCGACGGACCTGGCCGCGATGACGGCCCTGCCGCCGCTGCCTCCGGCCACCGGGTTTACCCATCGGGTGCGGCTGAGCAGGGACTACTACGTGAGGCTGGACCGCAATGACTACTCGGTGGACCCTTCGATGATTGGCCGGCTTGTTGATTTCACCCTCACCATGGATCGGGTCATCGGGGTCTGCGATCAGCAGGTGGTGGCTGATCATCCGCGGTGCTGGGCCAAGCACCAGGTCATTACCGACCCGGACCATGTGCAGGTCGCTGCAACGCTGCGTTCGGCGTTCAACAAGATCCGCCGTACTACCACCAGCCACGTGAACGAACCGGTGGTTGAGTCACGCGAACTATCCGACTACGACAAAATCTTCGGCCTGGACGGCCAGGACTTTCTAGGAGAGCCGCAATGAGTTCTTTGGAAGCAACGATTGAGCATTTGGCCAGGGCCATCAAGATGCCCACGATCCGCAGGACGTGGAAGCAGCTGGCCGATCAAGCGCGCGATGAGGGATGGTCTCATGAGGAGTATCTGGCCGCGGTGCTCCAGCGTCAGGTCGCGGATCGGGAGGCCAGCGGCACCGCGTTGCGGATTGCCGGGGCGCATTTTCCCTCGATGAAGACGGTGGAGGATTTCAACTGTGATTTCCAGCCCTCGCTACGTCGTGATGTGCTGGCGCATCTGGCCACGACCACGTTCGTCCCGAAGGCCGAGAACGTGATTCTGCTCGGGCCTCCCGGGGTGGGGAAAACCCATCTGGGCATCGCGCTGGGGGTCAAAGCCTGCCAGCAGGGGTACCCGACGCTTTTTGAGACAGCTGCGGGCTGGGTGCAACGGCTGGCCGCAGCGCATCAGGCAGGGAAATTGAACGATGAGCTGCGGCGCCTGAAGCGGTACAAGTTGCTGATCATCGACGAGGTGGGTTACCTGCCGTTTGATGCGGAGGCCGCGAATTTGCTGTTTCAGCTGATTGCTCATCGCTATGAGCAGGGGTCGGTGCTGGTGACCTCGAATATGCCTTTTGGCCGGTGGGGTGAGGTCTTTGGTGATGATGTTGTTGCCTCGGCGATGATTGATCGTTTGGTTCATCATGCGGAGGTGTTGTCGTTGTCTGGTGATTCGTACCGGGTGAAGAACCGTCGGGATCTGCTGAGCAACGCTGAGCAGGCATAGAAGAAATTGGGTGGGGAGGGGTCAATTTTCGATTGGCGGTAGGGGGTCAATTTTCAGCTAGCGTTGACATCAGCTGAACTTGTTCTCGCATGGCTGCTTGCTGAACGCGTTGAACGTACTCGACCATATGGCTTTTGGGAACAGCCACATCTTCGCCAGTTCGGTAGGCATCGTCTTTCGTATCTCCTCGGCTGGTTCGACGCATTTCGATGAGTGCTGTTGCAGATTCATCGTCACGCGCGCTCAGCCGCACTGAGCCGTTCCTGAACACTTCGCGCAGCGCTGCTTCTTCTTTCTCTGCACCGTAACCGTCTAGTCGTACAAGCAACATTGCGCCACCGCGCTCGGCATGAGCTGTTCCGTACTGTCCGTCCAAGACTTTCATCGTCGCGTGATCGATCAGCTCCAGAATCGCTGGCTGGATTCGTGCCTTGGCTATCCGCTGGACTCCGTCGACGGCCCCTTCCAGATCCTCGAAGATCAGCGCGACATCTCTTTCGTCAACGGGCAGGTAACGAAGTCGAAGTACAGCGCGAACGATTACGCCTAATGTTCCTTCAGAACCTGTAAACAAGGCTGTCAGATCATAGCCGGCGACACCCTTGAACGTATTCTTTCCAACATGTATTAGGCTCCCGTCTGCCAAGACAACGTCTAAGCCAAGAACCGATTCCCGAGTGACGCCATACTTCGCGCAGCGCAGTCCCCCTGCATTCGTTGCGATGTTTCCACCGATAGTGGACATCTTGTAACTTGCCGGATCCGGTGCGTACATCAAACCAAACTCAGATACGGCGAGATTCAAATGATGATTAATCACGCCCGGCTCAACAACCGCCACTTCGTCTTGGGGCCGGATCTCCAGGATCCTGTTCATCTTGCTGAGATTCAGGATGATTGCGTCATCAATGACATGGACCGCACCAGAAACACCGGTACCAGCGCCCCGGCTGATCACCGGGATCTGAAATTCATTCGCCAATCGCATTAGTTCCTGGACTTGTTCGACCTTCGTCGGAAACACAACGGCCAATGGCATCCTTGGCTCACCCGTGAGTTGACCAAAGTCTCTTGAGTTTTCCATGAGCACGGAATCGCTAAGGGAAACTACATTTTCAGGAAACCTTGCCTTTAGCTCTTTATATAATTTCGAGTTGCGTCGCATGAGGGGCGTGCCTCCCTGTCCAATCGAATTCATAGTTCAGACCCTACATCCGGCGCAGCTACGGGCCGTTATAAGCAACGATGAAGAACTGCCCACCACCAGCCCGTAATCTCAGCCCACTGCTCTTCCCCACGTCACAAGCCAAGCGGAAAGTCCCCTATAGCTACCCAGGGGGCTTCGCCCGCTCCGATAAGGACAGTGAATGTCCGTGCCTCTTACGTCTGGCACACTCTTGCACTCGGAGCTTCACGCGCGCATCCTTGGGGCGTTGGCGACCCAGACACGTCGGTTCGTCTGTGGTGCTATCAAGCCCGACCTACAGCTTGACGTGTGGGTCTTCACGAGAACCGTGGACTGTTGCTTCGAGCACGAGTACTAGATTTCAAGTATTACTCCTTGACCCGCCGGATCGCCAACATCCATACAGCCATCATGGCCTCAGGGGAAGTAGGCGGAAGGGACATGGACATCATTCACGAGCGCGCCGCTGGCATGGACATCTCCAAACGCGACGTCAAGGTCGCCGTGCGAAAGCCAGGCAAGCGCAGGAGCAGCTAAGTCTCACAAGTCAGAACGTTCGGATCCACCACCAACCAGGTGCTGGCCCTGATCCACTACCTGCAATCCGGGCAGGTCACCACGGTGGTGATGGAAGCGACCAGCGACTATTGGAAGCCGTCTTACTATCTGATGGAAGACCAGTTGCCGGTGATGCTGCTCAACGGGAAGCAAACACGGAACATCCCGGGCAGGAAATCCGACGTGAATGACTCGACCTGGCTGGCGCAGTTGGCAGCACATGATCTGCTGCACGGTTCGTTCATTCCGCCCGAACCCATTCGCCAGCTGCGGGACCTGACCCGGACTCGCTCGGCGATGGTGCATGACCGGACCAAGGTCTACCAGCGGATCGAGAAGTTACTCGAATCCTCCGGCATCAAGCTCTCGGCGGTCGCCTCTACCTTGATCGGTGTTTCCGCTAGGCACATGCTTGATGCGCTGGCTGCCGGCGAACGCGACCCTCAGGTGCTGGCTAATATGGCTGCGCCGGGTGCGGTCCAAGATCCCCGAGCTCATTGACGCGATGGAGGGACGCTTCACCGACCATCATGCGTTCATGATGCAGCTGTTTCTGCAGCAAGCCGACGGGCTGACCGAGATGATTGATGCGTTGGAAGTTCAGATCAGGGAGACGATGGTCCCTTTTTAGGAAACGGCCTCGGCGATCGCCACGATCCCGGGGCTCTCTGATACCATCGCGCAGGTCATCGTTACCGAGATCGATGTGGACATGAGCGTCTTTCCCGATGCAGCGCATCTGGCCTCCTGGGCCGGGGTCTGTCCGGGGCAGAAGGAGTCGGCGGGGCGCAGCAAGTCCTCGCATACCTGGGGCGGTGATTCCTATCTGAAAGCCACGCTGGGCACGGCAGCGTTGAACGCGACCCAGCAGATGGAATCGTTCCTGGCCGCGCGTTACCGACGGCTCTATCTACGCCGTGGGGCAGTCGGGCTTTGGTGGCGATTGAGCATACGATCCTCACCGCGATCTGGCACATGTTGGCCAATGGTGAGGTGTTCCAGGATCTCGGCGGCGATTACTACAGGAATCGGAACCGGTCGCGAGCGAAGATCCGGGCGCTGAAGGAATTGAAGCGTTTGGGGTACGACGTCCGTTTGGAACCGGCGGCCTAACTATCCCTCGCCCTGCAACAAAATACAGGAACATCGATCGTGAAAGTTGCTGCCTTTACGAGCGATGCCCTATGCCCGAATGCCGGAAGCGGTTTGGTGCACCGGTTTCAGTATTCACGTACTAGCCCCAACTATGCGGCCAAATTGCGCTCAAACAGAAAAAAGGGGGGGGGAGCCACGACTCCCCGCACCCTCACGTCAGGCCACGATGCCGGCCAGCAGGCAATCCTGCCGAGAAAACACACCGCCGCCACCAGGCAGCCTTTTAAACAGGAAAAAAGGGGAGCCACCACTCCCCCACGCCACCCCAACACCAACCCCGGTTAAACAGCGAAAGCCCCGACACACTGTGTCGGAGCCTCCACCACTTCAAGTTAAGTCCGGCGGTGACCTACTCTCCCACACCCTCACGAGTGCAGTACCATCGGCGCAATGGGCCTTAGCTTCCGGGTTCGGTATGGGACCGGGCGTTTCCCCCACGCTATGACCGCCGTAACAATCACGAAGCACACAAACCACCAGGTGATCCAGCACTCGTCCTGCAAAAAAACTTCTTCAGGTTCGAGGTTGTTGTCTCGTAACCGCATAGTGAACGCGAACAGCAAAAAAATGAATTTTGTCGACACACCATCTTATAGTGTGTTGTAAGTCATCGGCCTATTAGTACAGGTCAGCTACACAAGTCTTTGGTCCTTGCTTCCACATCCTGCCTATCAACCCAGTAATCTAGCTGGGGGCCTCACCCACACAAGGTGGATGGAAATCTCATCTCGAAGCAGGCTTCCCGCTTAGATGCTTTCAGCGGTTATCCCTTCCAAACGTAGCTAATCAGCGATGCACTTGGCAGTACAACTGACACACCAGAGGTTCGTCCGTCCCGGTCCTCTCGTACTAAGGACAGCCCTTCTCAAATTTCCAACGCGCGCAGCGGATAGGGACCGAACTGTCTCACGACGTTCTAAACCCAGCTCGCGTACCGCTTTAATGGGCGAACAGCCCAACCCTTGGGACCTACTCCAGCCCCAGGATGCGACGAGCCGACATCGAGGTGCCAAACCATGCCGTCGATATGGACTCTTGGGCAAGATCAGCCTGTTATCCCCGAGGTACCTTTTATCCGTTGAGCGACGGCCCTTCCACGAGGTGCCGCCGGATCACTAGTCCCGACTTTCGTCCCTGCTCGAGCTGTCACTCTCACAGTCAAGCTCCCTTGTGCACTTACACTCAACACCTGATTGCCAACCAGGCTGAGGGAACCTTTGGGCGCCTCCGTTACATTTTAGGAGGCAACCGCCCCAGTTAAACTACCCATCAGGCACTGTCCCTGAACCAGATCATGGTCCGAAGTTAGGTGACCGGTACAGCCAGAGTGGTATTTCAACGATGACTCCACCCGAACTAGCGTCCGAGCTTCACAGTCTCCCACCTATCCTACACAAGCTGCACCGAACACCAATACCAAACTATAGTAAAGGTCTCGGGGTCTTTCCGTCCTGCTGCGCGTAACGAGCATCTTTACTCGTACTGCAATTTCGCCGAGTTCATGGTTGAGACAGCGGGGAAGTCGTTACTCCATTCGTGCAGGTCGGAACTTACCCGACAAGGAATTTCGCTACCTTAGGATGGTTATAGTTACCACCGCCGTTTACTGGGGCTTAAATTCTCAGCTTCGCACACAAGTGTGCTAACCGGTCCTCTTAACCTTCCAGCACCGGGCAGGAGTCAGTCCGTATACATCGTCTTGCGACTTCGCACGGACCTGTGTTTTTAGTAAACAGTCGCTTCCCCCTGGTCTCTGCGGCCCACACCCGCCTCCAAGGAGTCAATCCTCTTCACGGGGCAGGCCCCCCTTCTTCCGAAGTTACGGGGGCATTTTGCCGAGTTCCTTAACCATGATTCTCTCGATCGCCTTAGTATTCTCTACCTGATCACCTGTGTCGGTTTAGGGTACGGGCGGACTGGGACCTCGCGCCGATGCTTTTCTAGGCAGCATAGGATCACCGAATCACCCCACAAACGGGGCGCCTATCAGGTCTCAGAAACAATGAACAGCGGATTTGCCTACCGTTCTTCCTACACCCTTGGACCAGGTCAATTCCATTGCCTGGCTCGGCTACCTTCCTGCGTCACACCTGTTAATACGCTGACCTCACAACATCGGTTCCCACCACATCACACAGCCAACACCCCGAAGGGCGCAACAGCCATGATCCATCATGGTTAGCATCCATCGCTCAGTATGGGCGGTCCTTCGCCGGTACGGGAATATCAACCCGTTATCCATCGACTACGCCTGTCGGCCTCGCCTTAGGTCCCGACTAACCCAGGGCAGATTAGCTTGACCCTGGAACCCTTGATCATTCGGCGGACGGGTTTCTCACCCGTCATTCGCTACTCATGCCTGCATTCTCACTCGTGTGGCCTCCACCGCTGGTTTACACCGCGACTTCACCGTCCACACGACGCTCCCCTACCCATCCAAACACCCAACCCGAAGGCCAGATAAACATTTGAATGACGCAACTTCGGCGGTGTGCTTGAGCCCCGCTACATTATCGGCGCGGAATCACTTGACCAGTGAGCTATTACGCACTCTTTCAAGGGTGGCTGCTTCTAAGCCAACCTCCTGGTTGTCACAGCAACTCCACATCCTTTCCCACTTAGCACACGCTTAGGGGCCTTAGTTGGCGTTCTGGGCTGTTTCCCTCTCGACTATGAAGCTTATCCCCCACAGTCTCACTGCTGCGCTCTCACTTACCGGCATTCGGAGTTTGGCTAAGGTCAGTAACCTTGTAGGGCCCATCGCCTATCCAGTAGCTCTACCTCCAGCAAGAAACACGCAACGCTGCACCTAAATGCATTTCGGGGAGAACCAGCTATCACGAAGTTTGATTGGCCTTTCACCCCTACCCACAGCTCATCCCCTCCATTTTCAACTGAAGTGGGTTCGGTCCTCCACGCGCTCTTACACACGCTTCAACCTGGCCATGGGTAGATCACTTCGCTTCGGGTCTAGATCACGCCACTCACTCGCCCTATTCAGACTCGCTTTCGCTACGGCTTCCCCCCACGGGTTAACCTCGCGACGTAACACTAACTCGCAGGCTCATTCTTCAAAAGGCACGCCATCACCACACACAAGGCATGGCTCTAACGGATTGTAAGCGCACGGTTTCAGGTACTATTTCACTCCCCTCCCGGGGTACTTTTCACCATTCCCTCACGGTACTGATTCACTATCGGTCATCAAGTAGTATTCAGGCTTACCAGGTGGTCCTGGCAGATTCACACAAGGTTTCACGGGCCCCGTGCTACTCGGGTATCCACACAAAGAACGGCAGACACGCATTACACCTACGGGACTATCACCCTCTCTGGTCCGGCATTCCAACCGATTCACCTATACGCCTGCACCTCATCCCACCAGCGTAGATAGAACTGGTACATGTGGACCCCACAACCCCGATGATGCAACGCCTATCCGCTATCACACACCAACCGGTTTAGCCCCATCCGCGTTCGCTCGCCACTACTAACGGAATCACTATTGTTTTCTCTTCCTGCGGGTACTGAGATGTTTCACTTCCCCGCGTTCCCTCCACACAGCCTATACATTCAGCTGCAGGTCACACCACATAACATGGTGCGGGGTTTCCCCATTCGGAAATCCTGGTCTCAACGTCCGGTTATCGACTCCACCAGGCTTATCGCAGATTCCCACGTCCTTCATCGGCTCTTGATGCCAAGGCATCCACCGTGCGCCCTTAAAAACTTCAACACAAAACAAAGTTCTCAAAATTGAGCTATAAAACAATCAACAAAATCACTACAAACAAGACTCAAACACCACACACACCCAGGACAGGCACATGCAACTCATCTTGTCTGCAAGATGCTCGCGTTCACTATACAGTTCCCAAACAACAACCCCGCACCCCCACACAACACCCCCAACCAGCCAAAAGACCAGCCACCAGGACACCATGCAGCAGACACAGGACAAACACCGAAACACCAAGCACCCAACCACCCCACCCCACAAGGAGCAAGACAGCCAGGAGGCTTGTTGCCTCAAAACCCAACAGTGCACCAAACATACCCATTCGCATCACACACCATGCGCGCCCTTCCAACACCACCAACCCCCAAAGGAGCCGGCACTGCGTACTAAACCACACACACCACACAACACAAACCATGCCAACACCCGAACCCCCGAAAACACCACCACCATGGCAGCCCTTTCGAAAACCCGTTTCCCGATGTTGAGTTCATTGACATTCCACCCTTGAGCAACCCACCCGAACCACACTCGGGTCCAGACATGGGCACCAAAAAAATGGTTAGCTCCTTAGAAAGGAGGTGATCCAGCCGCACCTTCCGGTACGGCTACCTTGTTACGACTTAGTCCCAATCGCCAGTCCCACCTTCGACGACTCCCCCCACACAAGGTGGTTAGGCCATCGGCTTCGGGTGTTACCAACTTTCGTGACTTGACGGGCGGTGTGTACAAGGCCCGGGAACGTATTCACCGCAGCGTTGCTGATCTGCGATTACTAGCGACTCCGACTTCATGGGGTCGAGTTGCAGACCCCAATCCGAACTGAGACCGGCTTTTAGGGATTAGCTCCACCTCACAGTATCGCAACCCATTGTACCGGCCATTGTAGCATGCGTGAAGCCCAAGACATAAGGGGCATGATGATTTGACGTCATCCCCACCTTCCTCCGAGTTGACCCCGGCAGTCTCCCATGAGTCCCCGGCATAACCCGCTGGCAACATGGAACGAGGGTTGCGCTCGTTGCGGGACTTAACCCAACATCTCACGACACGAGCTGACGACAACCATGCACCACCTGTGAACCAGCCCCGAAGGGAAACCCCATCTCTGAGGCGGTCTGGAACATGTCAAGCCTTGGTAAGGTTCTTCGCGTTGCATCGAATTAATCCGCATGCTCCGCCGCTTGTGCGGGCCCCCGTCAATTCCTTTGAGTTTTAGCCTTGCGGCCGTACTCCCCAGGCGGGGCACTTAATGCGTTAGCTACGGCGCGGAAAACGTGGAATGTCCCCCACACCTAGTGCCCAACGTTTACGGCATGGACTACCAGGGTATCTAATCCTGTTCGCTCCCCATGCTTTCGCTCCTCAGCGTCAGTAAATGCCCAGAGACCTGCCTTCGCCATCGGTGTTCCTCCTGATATCTGCGCATTTCACCGCTACACCAGGAATTCCAGTCTCCCCTACATCACTCTAGTCTGCCCGTACCCACCGCAGATCCGAGGTTGAGCCTCGGACTTTCACGGCAGACGCGACAAACCGCCTACGAGCTCTTTACGCCCAATAAATCCGGATAACGCTTGCGCCCTACGTATTACCGCGGCTGCTGGCACGTAGTTAGCCGGCGCTTCTTCTGCAGGTACCGTCACTCTCGCTTCTTCCCTACTGAAAGAGGTTTACAACCCGAAGGCCGTCATCCCTCACGCGGCGTCGCTGCATCAGGCTTGCGCCCATTGTGCAATATTCCCCACTGCTGCCTCCCGTAGGAGTCTGGGCCGTGTCTCAGTCCCAGTGTGGCCGGTCACCCTCTCAGGCCGGCTACCCGTCGTCGCCTTGGTGAGCCATTACCTCACCAACAAGCTGATAGGCCGCGAGTCCATCCCCAACCGATAAATCTTTCCACCACAAGACATGCGTCCCATGGTCATATCCGGTATTAGACCCAGTTTCCCGGGCTTATCCCAGAGTCAGGGGCAGGTTACTCACGTGTTACTCACCCGTTCGCCACTAATCCACCCAGCAAGCTGGGCTTCATCGTTCGACTTGCATGTGTTAAGCACGCCGCCAGCGTTCATCCTGAGCCAGGATCAAACTCTCCATAAAAAACAAAAAGCCACCACAACCCCACCGGAAAAAGACGGGGCCACACGTGATGTATAAATCCTGGCGAATAAAAACACTTGGAACAACACACGGGGGTGCATCATCCCAAGCAAAATGTTTCGTATTCACCAAACAAAAAATAATTTGGTATCAACAAACTTGGCACACTATTGAGTTCTCAAACAACAAACACTCTCGACACCACACCCGAACCCTGAGGTTCGAACTGCTTCGCTCCGGAGCAACTTTTCAAGCTTACCACCTCGTTGACCAGTGTCAACTCCGTGTTTCACGCTTGTTCGCTTCGCGTCCACATCCCTGCCGTTTCCGGCTGGTCCGTGTCAGCGGCGCGAGATAAAACTCTACACGCCTTCCGCCCCCACGCAAAATCGGCCCGTTTCCCAAACGGAAGTCACTTTTTCCGCAGGATTCCGGGGATTCTCCATCGCAAACAGCCCGGAACTCGCAAATATCACCGAAAATCGGGTATATGAAGCGGCTCACTTAATGCAATTAGGCTGCAATCTGCGCACTTCCGTACGCGGATTACAGCCTAATTGGTCGGTGAAGCAGCTACTTCGCTTCTTCGGCTCGCAGTCGCGAAACCTCGTACAGCGAAATGCCCACTGCCATCGAAGCGTTCAGTGATTCCATTGCCGAGTTGATCGGGATCGAAACGATCGCGTCGCAGTGTTCGCGAACCAGTCGGGACAAGCCCTTGCCCTCGGAGCCAACAACAATGCACAACGGACCAGTTGCCAGTTCGAAGTTCGGCAGCATCATGTCACCGCCTGCGTCCAGGCCGATGACGAAGATGCCCGCGGCCTTGATCTCCTTCAAGGCATTGGTCAGGTTCGTGCACTTGGCTACCGGAACGCGGACAGCTGCGCCCGCGCTGGTCTTCCAAGCCGAAGCTGTCATGCCGACGCTGCGGCGTTCAGGGATGATCACTCCGTCGGCGCCGAAAGCGGAAGCCGAGCGAACGATCGCACCCAGGTTGCGGGGATCGGTGATGCCGTCAAGGGCCAGCAGCAACGGCTGCGCGGTGCGGTAGCCCTTGTCGTAGTCCTTAACCACCTTGGTCGCCAGCTGGACTGCATCCTTGTACTCGTACGAAGGGATCTGCAGGGCCAGGCCCTGGTGGATCGCGCCGTCGGTCATGCGGTCGAGCTCGGTCTTGGACGCTTCCATCAGCGGAATGCCCTGCTCTGCGGCCAGCTTCAGGGAGTCGCGGACGCGGTCGTCCACATCGATGCGGATGGCAACGTGCAGCGCCTTGGCCGGGATCCCGGCACGCAGCGCTTCGACCACGGAGTTGCGTCCGGTGACGTACTCGGCGTTGACGCGGATGCGGTCGGTGCGCTTGTTATCGGTCCGCTTGGCAGCCGAACGCTCGGCCAGCTGCTTGCTGCGGTAGGCCTTGTGGTACGGGCGGTCTTCCGCCTTGGGGGTCGGACCCTTGCCCTTGAGGGAACTACGTCCCTTGCCCCCACTACCCTTGGTTGGGCCCTTCTTGCTCATCTGATTGTCCTTTGATTTGAAGTCGTTTTAGTTCTCGAGGGTCCAGCGGGCGCCGTCCGCGGAATCCACCACGGTGATTCCGACGGAGGCCAGTGCATCGCGGATGGCATCCGAGCGTGCCCAGTCCTTGGCGGCGCGGGCTTCGGCGCGTTCGGTGAGCTGCGCCTGGATCAACGTGTCAAGCACCTGCAGCTCCGCAGAGGCTGCAGCCCCGGCGTCTTCTCGGGCGTCGTCCAGACCCAGCACCCGGGTCATCGCCAGCACCTGGCCCAGCGCCTCGGCCACCGCGCCATCCTCATGGGCATCCAGCGCGGCGTTGCCGCGGCGGACTGTTTCATGCAGCGAGGCCAGCGCCATCGGCACGTTCAGGTCGTCGTCCATTGCCGCGCCGAAGGCATCCGGAACGCTCGTGGCGGTGCTCGCACCTGCCGCGTCCCCCAGCCGGTAGCAGGCGTTGGAGATGAAGGTGTCGATGCGCTCCACCGCGGCGCCGGCCTCCGTCAAGGAGTCCGGACGATAGTCCAGCATGGAACGGTACTGCGCCTGCCCCAGGAAGTAGCGCACCACGCGGGCGTCGGCCAGCTCCAGCATTTCCTGCGGGGAGATGGTGTTGCCGACGGACTTGGACATCTTCTCACCCTCGTAGGTGACCATGCCGTTGTGCATCCAATAGTTGGCGAACCCGTGGCCGGCCGCCGCGGACTGCGCCAGCTCGTTCTCGTGGTGCGGGAAGCGCAGGTCCAGTCCGCCGCCGTGGATATCGAAGTGGGTGCCGAGGTACTTGGTGGCCATGGCCGAGCATTCCAGATGCCAGCCCGGTCGGCCGCGCCCCCAGGGGCTTGGCCAGGACGCGGTCAGCGGATCGGTGTCCTTGTGGCCCTTCCACAAGGCGAAGTCCCGAGGGTCGCGCTTGCCGCGTGGATCCGCGTCGGTGGCCGCCTGCATGTCCTCGATGTTCTGCCGGGTCAGCGCGCCGTACTGCGCGTAGGAGCGCACGTCGAAGTAGACGTCGCCGGAGCCGTCGGTCGCCGGGTAGGCATGGCCGCGCTCGATCAGCAGCTCGATCAGCTCGTGCATCTCGGTGATGTGTCCGGTGGCGCGGGGTTCGTAGGTCGGGCGGCGCACGCCCAGGGTCTCGTAGGCGCGGGCGAATTCCTGCTCGAAGCGGTAGGCCAGCGCGAACCATTGTTCGCGCGGCGTGTAGTACTCGTCGGCCTGGAAATCCTCGGCGAAGGAGGCCGCCGACTTTTCCAGGATCTTGTCTTCAATATCCGTCACGTTGCGCACCGTGGTGACCGCGAACCCGCGGTATTCAAGCCAGCGCACCAGCACGTCGAAGACGATGGCGCTGCGCACATGCCCCACGTGCGGCATGCCCTGCACGGTGGCACCGCAATAGTACAGCTTCACTTCACCGGGGGTCAGCGGCTGGAAGTCCCGTACGGACGCGGATTTGGTGTCATAGAATCGCAGGCTCACGGTTTAAGGTTATCCGAAGAACCTGCCGCTTGCGTGCCGGGCGGGAAGCTCGCCGCGCGAGGCGCGGCTCCGCCCGGTTCCGGGACGGAGCCTACGGGCGTTCGTAGACCAGCGCGGTGGCGTAGGCGGTGATGCCTTCTCCCGCGCCCTCGTATCCCAGCCCGTCGCTGGTGGTGGCGGTAATGCTCACCGGTGCGCCGGCCGCCGCGGAGAGCACGCGGTTGGCTTCTTCGCGACGTGCGCCGAAGCGCGGGCGCCGCCCGACGAACTGCACCGCGATGTTACCGATCTCAAATCCGGCCTCGCGGACCAAGCGCGCGGCTTCGGCGAGCAGGCTGACCCCGCTGGCCCCGGCGAACTCGGGGCGGTCGACCCCGAAGTGGGTCCCCAGGTCCCCGATGCCGCTGGCGGAGAACAGCGCGTCGCAGGCAGCATGGGTCACGGCGTCGCCGTCGGAGTGCCCGGACAGGCCGACATCCTCCGGGAAATACAGCCCAGCCAGCCACATTTCGCGCTTCGGGTCGGTGCTCACGGCATGGATGTCGATTCCGGTGCCGACGCGTGGCAGCAGCATGTCCTGTGGCTCATTTCGGTGGGGTACTTCGGTGGTCGCCGCGGCCAGCTGTTCGGCGGCCGCCAGATCGTCGGGGTGGGTGACCTTCAGCGCCCTGGCGTCCCCGGCCACCACATGGACCGCGTCGCCGGCGGCGCGGACGATCGAGGCGTCGTCGGTGACCGCTGCGAGCTGCTCCGCGCTCAATGACCCGAGCCCCGCATGGGCTTCGCGCAGCGCAGCGGCGCTGAATCCCTGGGGGGTCTGCACCGCGCGCAGGGTTGAGCGGTCCGGGGTCTGGACGACCAGTTCGCCGCCGGCAGGATCCTGGGCGACCACCGAAATCGTGTCGGTGACGGCCAGCGCCGGGATCGCTGCCTCGCAGCCCGGCATGTCCAGCTGATCCAGCACCCGCTGGAACAGCGAGGCGGGGGCGAAGGCACGGGCGGCGTCGTGGACGAGGATGAGCTCGGCGTCGGCACAGACATGGGCCAAGCCGTTGCGCACGGATTCGGCGCGGCTCGCGCCACCGGGGGTGGTGCGCACCGATTCGGGGCGGCCGCGCAGCGCGTCGGCAAGGCGTTCGTCGGCAGGCGGGGTCACCACAACGACTTCCCGGATCCCGGGCACTTGAAGGATGCGGTCCACCGCATGTTCGGCCAGGGACTTGCCGGCGATTTCGACCAGGGCCTTGGGGATGCCCGCACCCAGCCGGGTCCCCATTCCCGCAGCCACCAGGATCACCGATGCTTTGCGCTGTTTCACTTGGTTCACAGAGCACAGCTTATCGCGCCGGGTTTCGGACCCCGGCGGTTCAGGCTTAAATGCAAAATGTGATGTCTCGACACATGGGTAACAGTTCTGTATCACCACATCGGTAACACTTGATGTATCGAGACATCGGTAACAGTCACTCCACGTCAGGCATGTTCTGGAACTTCGCCTTCGCGTGCTGCAGGCTCAAATACGTCACCCCCTCGGGGAAGGGGAAACCGTATTTCGCGATCAGCTCGCCATCCATCGAGACCACCATCAACTCCGCCTGCTTCCAGAGGACCTCCACCTTCGTTGAGCGCAGCAGCTTGCCCAGATAGAGCTGGACGCCGGCCACCCGCAAGCACCGGTTCTTGTTCACCCTCATCAGCTGGCTACCGGCAGGTTCCATGCGCTCGGCCCGTAGCGTGGCGCTGAGCTTCACTGGTTCCGGGCTCGCCGCCGCGTCCTTGCCCGCGTCCGGGCCCGCGCCCTCCGGCAGGGCGGCGAAGGCAGCTGCTGCACTGGTGGGGGCAGGTGTGGTGCTCAGCTTCACCCACTCACCCGGCGCCAACGGCTCGGCCACCGCAGTGGCATCCCACGCCTCCTGCGGCGTGCACCGGTCCTCCAAGGACTGATGCCCGCGTTGGGTGTTGTACGCCTGGTCAAAGACATCGATCTGCGCTTGCAGCTCGGCCAGATTCTTGGCGAATGGCTGCTTCTTCAGCCACGTGAACAAGGTCGAATGGAACCGCTCGTTCTTCCCCTGCGTCGTGGGCTTGAACGGTTTACCGGTGATCGTGGCAACGCCCAGACTGTTGGCGTAGGCGACCAGCTCACTGGTCATGCCCCGACGAATCGGATTCAGCGCATCCCCGTTGTCGCTGAGCAACCGCTGCGGCATACCGCGGGCGGCGACGCCCGCCCGGAAGACCTTCACCGCGTCCGCGCCGTTCTCCGTCTTGGCGACCAAGGACGCCACGGCCAGGCGGGAGTGGTCGTCAATAAGCTGGAAGATCACGCATTTGCGTCCGCCTTCCAACACATACTCGGTGGCGTCCAACTGCCAGCAGGCGTTGGGCATCGGATAGCGGAACGACCGAAACGAGGACCGGGGGCGTTTCTGCGGGGCCGGGGTGATCAGACCGCGCTCGCGGAAGATCCTAGCCAACACGGCGACCGACGGGGCTTGCATGCCGAGCTTGAGCATCTTGTCGTGCACGCTGATCGGCCCGTGATCCCACCCGGAATCCTCCAAGGTCTTACGCATGGCCACGGCCTGATCCTTGAGTGTTTCACTAGTGGTATTCGGTGAGGATTTCGGCCGGCGGGAGCGCGGTTCCAACGCGGCGGCTTGCCCTTCGGTGCGGGCCCGTTTCAGGATGTGGTAGAAGGTTTTGCGGCTGATGTCGTGTTCGGTGCAGAACGCGGTGACAGCGCCTCTGGGTGCGTCCTCTGGCCATCGGGCGATGGCAAGGCGTATTGTCGGGTCGACTGGATCATTTTTCACGAATACCAGTCCACCAGCCCGCCCCTTTGGCCTTGTGCCGTGGGGCGGGCTGTGTGGTTTTGCCGGGGTTAAAGATCCGGGTGAAGTGTTACCACTTTAATCGTGGAAGTGTCACCGATGTCCTGATACAGAACTGTCACCGAAGTCCCGATAGAAAACAGGCTTAAATGCAAAACCGCGGGTGCGCTTAATGCGCCCCGCGGTGTTGTCAGGAGATTCTTCCTAGGCGGAAGCCAGAACCTCGTCCAGCAGCCCCTCGGCCTTGGTCTCGTCGAGATCCTTGGCCAGCGCCATTTCGCTGATCAGGACCTGACGCGCCTTGGCCAGCATGCGCTTCTCGCCAGCCGACAGGCCGCGGTCGTTCTCACGGCGCCACAGGTCGCGAACGACCTCTGCCACCTTGATGACGTCACCGGAAGCAAGCTTCTCAACGTTCGCCTTGTAACGGCGCGACCAGTTGGTCGGCTCTTCGGTGAATTCAGCACGAAGGACGTCGAACACATGGTTCAAGCCCTCCGGATCTACCACGTCTCGCACGCCTACTAGATCAATCTTGTCGGCGGGAACTTCGATAGTCAGGTCTCCCTGAGCTACGCGAAGCTTGAGATACATTTTCTCTTCGCCCTTGATCTTGCGCAGCTTGATCTCCTCGATCGTTGCAGCGCCGTGGTGCGGGTAGACAACAGTCTCGCCAACCTCAAAAACCATGTGGATAAACCCCTTTCCCACCTCCCAGTCTACCATGTCTGGTGCTGACGCCGTTTTCACTGTGCCCCAAATAACCGCGAAATCACGCGGAATTCCCTCTTCCAATCGCCGTAGGAACGTGGTATGAAAATAGTATGCACGTTGCCCACCTGCCCCTTTCCCAAAAGAGCAACTTGTCTACAAGCTGTCGAAAAGCGTGTGTTGCACGTCGCTAAATCGCGTCTTTGACCAAAAAACGGCTAGGCTTAGAGGTAATCGTGGTCTATAAGGCTGTCTGCACTGCTCCTTAGGTGCCGACCGTTTCACGCGGCCGCGAACCAAAGCATCTCATTATTCTCACCGAGGAGTTAGTGTCGTGATCACCGCACGCATGACCGTTGGACGCCGCATTGCCGCGTCCCTCGCTGTGGCTGCCCTTAAGCATTCGGTGTCACCAGCTGTGGCGCCATCAACCAGCAGGCCACCGATATCGACTACGCAGCCAGCGATGGAATCAACGTCAACGTTGCCGACGCCGAGGTTCGCAACCTGATGTTCGTGACCAACACCGAGGCCACCGACGCTCGCCTCATCGGCACCGTCGTCAACGACGGCAAGTCCGACCTGAACCTTGAGATCAAGGCAGGGAACGCCTCCTCCGTCACCGTAAAGGTTGCCGCCGAGGGCACGACCAAGCTGGAAGATGACAAGAACAAGACCGTCATCAGCGACCTGGGCATCATGGCCGGCAAGCACGCCGACACCAAGTTCACCGTGTCCGGCACGACCGTTGACTTCTCGGTTCCAGTCGTAGACGGCACCCTTAGCCGAATACCGCGACTTCGTTCCGGGCGGTTACAAGGCAGCCACCACCGAGCACCTGGTTCCAAGCCCGAAGACCGAATCCGGACACTAGGCTTCAGAACACGCAAACCCCGGCGGCGCCCACTGTACAGTGGGCGCCGCCGGGGTTTTCTGTCTGCCGCCGGCGGCTGCGCGAAGCAGCCGCCGGCTCAACGGCCGTTGCTAGGCCACGAACTTGTAACCCAGCCCGCGTACGGTGACCAGCAGCTCGGGCGCCGCCGGGTCTCCCTCGATCTTCGAGCGCAGTCGCTTGACGTGCACGTCAAGGGTCTTGGTGTCGCCCACGTAATCGCTGCCCCAAACCCGGTCGATCAGCTGGCCGCGGGTCAGCACGCGTCCGGCATTACGCAGCAGCATCTCCAGCAGCTCGAACTCCTTCAGCGGCATGGCCACCTCGGAGTTGTTGACCGACACGATGTGCCGCTCCACGTCCATGCGCACCGGGCCGGCAGTCACGACGTTGCTGACCAGCTCCTCGCTCTCGCCCTGGCGGCGCAGCACCGCACGGATGCGAGCCAGCAGCTCGCGCGAGGAGTACGGCTTGGTGACGTAATCGTCGGCGCCCAGCTCCAAGCCGACCACCTTGTCGATCTCCGAGTCCTTGGCAGTGAGCATGATGACCGGGACCTGGCTGTTCAGGCGGATCTGGCGGATCACCTCGGTGCCCGGCTGGCCCGGGAGCATCAAGTCCAGGAGGACGAGATCCGCGCCATGGCGTTCGAACTCGCTGACCGCGACAATCCCGTCGTCGGCAACCCTGACCTCGAAACCCTCCCGCTCCAGCAGATAGGACAGCGGGTCCGAAAGCGACTCTTCGTCTTCGACAATCAAGATGCGGGTCATCGGCGTCCTCCTTCGCGGTCTTCCGCAGCAGCGGCAACCGCTTGTTTCTTCTTCATATCTGTGGCCGGCTCAAGCGCTGCAGCCGGTTCTTCATCCATCATGGGAAGTCTGAGTGTGAACGTGGATCCCTGCCCCGGCTGGGACCAGAGCGACACCTCGCCGCCGTGGTTGGCCAGCACGTGCTTGACGATGCTCAGTCCCAGCCCGGTACCGCCGGTCTGGCGCGATCGGGCGCCGTCCACGCGGTAGAAGCGCTCGAACACGCGTTCCTGGTCCTCCGCGGATATGCCCGGGCCTTGGTCCGTCACGGAAATCTGTGCGTAGCCGTCGCGCTGGCGGATGCCCACGCCCACGGTGGTGTTCGGCGGGGAGTAGCGGATCGCATTGTCGATCAGGTTGCGCAGCGCTGTCATCAGCAGGTCGGGGTCGCCATGGAGGTCCTCCGTCAGGCCGCCGCCCACCGACACGGTGATCCCCTTTTCCTCCGCGAGCAGCTTGTTGCGGTCCACCGCCTCGGCGATGACCGGGGCGAGCTGGAACTCGCGTCCGTGGGTGATCGCGTCGCTGGATTGCAGCCGGGAAAGCTCGATGATGTCCTGCACCAGTGCGGCCAGGCGGCGCGATTCCTTGCCCATCCGGGTGGAGAAGCGCAGCACCGCCTGCGGGTCGTCGGCCGCTTCGCTGATGGCCTCGGCCAGCAGCGAGATCGCCCCGACCGGGGTCTTCAATTCGTGGGAGACGTTGGCGACGAAGTCGTTGCGCATCGCTTCGGTGCGGGTGATCTCGGTGCGGTCGTCGGCCAGCAGCAGGATGTACTCGTCCCCCAGCGGGGCCACACGCACATGCACGATCAGCTGCCCGGCACCCAGGGTCGCACGCTGCAGTTCATACTGGCTTTCGGCGATGACCCCATCGGCGCGCACCTGGCGCACCAGCGCCAGCAGCTCGTCGTGCACCAGGGTGTGCCCGCGGACCAAGCCGTAGGCGTAGGAGGCGGGGTTGGCGCGGACCACCCCGTCGACGTCGTCGAGGATGACGAAGGCGCGCCCGATCACGGACAGCACCGCGGCGGCGCCTTCCGGCAGGACTGGCTCGTCGACCTCGGGCAGCCGGGCGGTGCGGCTCTGCGAGAACCGGAAGGCCAGGATGCCCACGACACCCAGCGCCAAACCGAGCACCGCGGCAATCAAGATCGAAATTACTTCGTTCACATCCTTAGACTATCTTTCATCCACGGGAGTTTTGTCCGCAGATGACGCGAAAACGGCCGATTCTGCGTGCTGTTCACCAAACGTTCACCTTTCCGGGAATAATCGTTAATCACCCGCTGGCATTCTGGACTCAGACCCTCCGCCATGCCCGAAAACAGAACCATGTTGACGCGGGCGTGAGCACCTTCCGAACCTTGAAAGGGATTATTACGTGCGCAAGGTATTTCAGGCAGATCTGCAGCAGATCGGTGAAGAGCTGATCGAGATGGCGAACCAGGTAGCGGTCGCCATGGACCGGGCGTGGGATTCGCTGGCCAACGCCGATGTGGAACTGGCCCAGGAGGTGATCGCCGCGGACGCGAAGATCGACTTCCTGCAGAACCAGCTGGACGAGCGCGCCATCGACACGCTCGCGCTCCAGGGGCCGGTGGCTTCGGACCTGCGTATGATCGTCGGCTCGCTGCGCATGAGCGCCTCGCTGGAACGCATGGGAGACCTGGCCCGCCATTTGGCCCAGCTGACCCGACTGCGTTTCCCGAGCCGTGCGCTGCCGTCGGAGATCACCGGAACCTTCTCCGAGATGGCCAAGCTCGACATCCAGATCGCCCAAGCCGTCGCCAAGCTGCTGGACACCCGCGACCTGCAGATTGCCCGTGACATCATCGAGCTGAACCACCGCTTGGATGCCCTCCACGCCAGCGTCTTCACCCAGGTGGCTGACGAGTCCTGGAGCGCGAACGCGCCGACCACCGTCGACGTGTCGCTGACCAGCCGCTATCTGGAACGCTTCGGCGACCACGGCGTCTCCGTGGCCCGCAAGGTCACCTACCTGGTGACCGGCGAATGGGATCCATCCGAGCTCTAAGTACGGCAAGCCAGCACTGACGCCGCGGGCGCCGGGGAGAAATCCCCGGCGCCCGCGGCGTCATGGTTTAACCGGCTGCAAGGACCTGACACAGCCTTGGAAACCCGGTTTAAACGACTGCAGAGGCCACCACAACGGTTGGCCTCCACGGTCGATGTGTTCTGCACAGTCGCAGAGCACGGCGTCTAAGGAAGGTTTAGCCTTCGCACTCGACGCAGAATCCTACATTGCCTTCTTCACGTACCAGCTGTGAACGGTGGCGGATCAGGAAGCACGAACCACAGATGAATTCGTCGTCCTTCTGCGGAATGACCGTCACGGTCAGTTCCTCGTTGGACAGGTCTGCACCTGGCAGGTCCATGCCGTCGGTGTGATCGGTCTCGTCGAGCTCCCGCACCACGGACTTGGCGTCTGGTGCGTTAGCGGACTTAACCGCGTCCAAAGAAGCCTTGCGCGCCTCGGCAACGTCCGGGCGGACTTCGTCGTAATCAGTTGCCACGAATTGCATTCCTAACGTGAGCCATTGAGCCTATTCGAAATAGGAGATTACAGCATAGTAATACCAAAAAGACAATCCTTGCTCATGGTTTCGCTCACAGCCGGAGACTTCACGGCTACCTGCCGTTAAGCGGAAACGGCGGCACCGCCGGCCGATCTCATCCGAGATGGCGTGGACGGTGCCGCCGAAAAGCCCGGTTGGCTAGCGGCCCTGGTTGGCGACGGCCTTGATGGCGTCGGCTGCGGCTTCTGGATCCAGGTAGGTTCCACCCGCGGTGATCGGCTGGAAATTGTCGTCCAGCTCATAGACCAGCGGGATCCCGGTCGGGATGTTCAGGCCGGCGATGGCTTCGTCGCTGATGCCGTCCAGGTGCTTGACCAGGGCGCGCAGCGAGTTGCCGTGCGCGGTCACCATGACGGTCTTGCCAGCGGACAGGTCTGCCTTGATGTTGTTCTCCCAGTAAGGCAGCAGTCGGTCGAGTACGTCCTTGAGGCATTCGGTGCGTGGCGCGTCATCACCCAGGGCTGCGTAGCGCTCGTCGCCGATCTGGCTGAACTCCGAGTCGTCGGCCAGCGCTGGAGGCGGGGTGTCGTAGCTGCGGCGCCACTGCATGAACTGGTCCTCGCCGAATTCGGCGAGGGTCTGGGCCTTGTCCTTGCCCTGCAGCGCACCGTAGTGGCGCTCGTTCAGGCGCCAGTCGCGGTTGACCGGGATCCACGAACGGCCGGCGGCTTCCAGCGCCAGGTTCGCGGTGACGATGGCGCGGGTCAGCAGCGAAGTGTGCAGAACCTCAGGCTTGTAGCCTGCCTCGGTCAGCAGCTGGCCGCCGCGGGCGGCCTCTGCGCGACCCTTTTCGGTCAGCGATACGTCGTACCAACCGGTGAAAAGGTTCTTTTCGTTCCATTCGCTCTGTCCGTGGCGAAGCAAGATCAAAGTGTGACTCATGCTTTCCATCTTATCCAATCCCGGGGCAACTCCTGCTGAACGTTACCCGCGAACGCAAAACCCGGGCCGCGACATGTATTACATGCTGCGACCCGGGTTGAGTCGAAAACTTCGCCGGCGAACCAGGCTAGTAGTTGTACCAGCCGCCGCCCTTGCCGCTCACCGCGGGCTTGACATCGGCCAGGTAGACGCAGGCAACGCAGGCGCCGATCAGCTGGAGGAATCCGCCGCTGCCCGAGCTGAGCACCGACAACGCAGCAACCACGGCGCTGCCGACGGTCAGCGCGGTCCAGAAGCCCTTGGTGCGCTTGCCCTCCTGGGCGAAGCGGTCTGCCGGGTGGCGCAGGCAATCGACCACTGCCCAGACCGCCAGTACCAGGATCGCGATCCCCAGGGCGCGCAGCATGTAGGCCTCGATCAGGACCGCAAGATTCATGAATTGCATGTTTTCACCTTACCTGCGACGTGCGCTTCACGCCCAGCATGCCACGCGGCCGATTGCCGACCTCGGCTAGATCCCTTCCAGCGCCCGGGACAGGTCGTTCCACAGGTCTTCCACGTCCTCGATGCCCACCGAAAGGCGGATCAGGTTCGGCGGCACCGTGGCCGGTTCCGAGGCGTGGCGGGCGCGGCGTTCGGCCAGTGTTTCAACCCCGCCCAGCGAGGTGGCGGCGGTGATCAAGCTGAAGCCCGCGACCACCGCATCCGCGTCCCCTGCCGTGGCACCGGCTTCAAAGGCGATGACCGAACCGTAGCCGTCCATCAGCTCGCTGGCCCGTGCATGGCCGGGATCCTGCTCCAGGCCCGGATAACGCACCACGCTGACCTTCGGGTGCGCCGCCAGGCGTTCGGCGAGGATTTGGCTGTTGGCCTGCGACCGCTCCAGACGAACCGCCATGGTGCGCACCCCGCGCAAAGCCAGGAAGACATCCATCGGCGAGGCGATCGCGCCATGCAGGGTGCGGTAGCCGTGCAGACGGGTGCGCAGCGCTTCGTCGCGGGTGACCAGCGCGCCCATGATGACGTCCGAATGCCCCGAAAGGTATTTGGTCACCGAATGCACCACCAGATCCGCGCCCAATTCCAGCGGCCGCTGGAGCAGCGGGGTGGCGAAGGTGTTGTCCACGATGCCCAGCACGTCCTGCGCCTTGGCGGCGGCCAGCAGCGCCGGCAGGTCGGCGACCTCCAGCATCGGGTTCGTGGGAGATTCCAGCCACAGCACATCCGCGCCCTGCAGGGCCGCGAGCACCTGATCGGTGTCGGCGACATCCACCGGGCGCAGGGTGAAGCGCCCGGCCGCTTCCAGTTCCCTGGCCAGGCCGAGGGTGCCGTTGTAGGAGTGGGCCGGCAGCACCATGGTCCCGCCCTCGGGAACCAGGCTCAGCGCCGCGGCGATCGCAGCCATGCCCGAGGAGAACACCAGCGCCGGCAGCGTGGAACGCTCCAGACCGCCGAGCACCTGCTCGAAGGGATCCCAGGTGGGGTTCGAGAAGCGTGCATAGACCTTTTCCCCCGCGGCGGCGATGCCCTGCGAATGGTAGGTGGAGGTGAAGGTCACCGGGTGGTTGACCGGGGCATCGAACCCGTGGGCCGGGCGTCCCCCGGCAACGATCAGGGTCTTGGGATCCCAGGAGGCGGCAGGGGCGGCGGATTCTGCGGGGTTGGTCATATTCTCCAGATTACGCCTGCGGTTTCCGTGTTCCCGGATGCGTTTCATTTCATGTCCTCGGGAACGGGAATCTATGGGCAAGGCGAACGGCGCAAAGGGAGATCTCAGCGAGGTTCGTTAGGCTAGTGGGGTGAGTATCGATTCGTCTGCCCCTGCCCGCGGTCTGTTCATCGTTTTCGAAGGCGGCGACGGCGCCGGCAAGTCCACCCAGGTCCAGCGCACCAGCCAGTGGCTCAAGGAGCGCAACGCCACCGTGCTGACCACCCGCGAACCCGGCGGCACCCAGATCAGCGAGAAGCTGCGCACCTTGGTGCTGGAGCACGGCCACGGCGAGATCGACGCGCGCACCGAAGCCCTGATGTACGCGGCGGCCCGCGCGGCCCATGTCCAGCAGGTCATCGTCCCGGCGCTGGAAGCCGGCACCCACGTGGTCTGCGACCGTTTTGTCGATTCCTCCCTGGCCTACCAGGGCGTGGGACGCGGACTGGGCGTGGACGCGGTGGCTTCCATCAACAGCTTCGCCACCGGAGGCCTGCAGCCGGATGCCACCATCCTGCTGGACATCTCCGCAGCCGACGGCCGTTCCCGGCGCATTGCCGGCACCGGCGGCGTCGAGGAATCGGACCGGCTGGAATCCGAGCCGGACGACTTCCACGAGCGCATCCGCTCCGCCTTCGCCGACCTGGCCGCCCAGGCGCCCGAACGCTACCTGGTGATCGATGCCAACCAGGGCATCGAGCAGCTGCAGGAGCAGATCACCGCGCATCTGGAGGGCCTGCTGTGATCCGCCCGGTCTTCGCTGACCTGGCCGGGCAGCAGCGCGTCATCACCACGCTGACCGAGCAGGTCGACCAGGGTGAACCCACCCATGCCTGGCTGTTCACCGGTCCCCCGGGTTCCGGACGCACCACCGCCGCGCGCGCCTTTGCCGCGGCGCTGCAGTGCACCGCGTCCCCCGCCGGCTGCGGCACCTGCCCCACCTGCGTCAGCGTCGTTTCGGGCAAGCACCCGGATGTCGCCTTCATCTCAACCGAGAAGTTCGAGTACCAGGTCCGCGACGTCCGGGAGATCATCACCCAGGCCCAGGACAAGGCCTCCCAGGCCCGGTGGCGCATCATCATCATCGAAGACGCCGACCGCATGTCGGAGCGCAGCGGCAACGTGATGCTCAAGGCCATCGAGGAACCGCCGGCGAACATGATCTGGATCCTGTGCGCTCCTTCCCCGGCCGACGTGCTGGTCACCATCCGCTCGCGCTGCCGCGCGGTGAACCTGTCCATCCCCTCCACCGAGGACGTCGCCCAGCTGCTGGTCCGCCGCGACGGGCTGGATGCTGAACTGGCGCGCTTCGCCGCCCGCGCCTCACAGTCGCACATCGGCGTGGCCCGCCTGCTGGCCCGCGACGAGCAGGCCCGCATCCAGCGTGAGAAGGTCGTCACCCTGCCCCTGCGCGTGACCACCCTGCCGCAGGCCATGGAGGCCGCCGCGGAGATCTCGAAGCTCTCCGCCGAACGCGCCGAGCACATCACCGGCGCCGACCTGCAGCACAAGGTCTCCGAGCTGCGCAAGGCCAACGGGCTGGGCGAGGAGGAGAACATCCCCGCCGGGCTGCGCGGGCAGTTCCGCGAGCTGGAGGAGAACGCCAAGCGCTTCGCCCGCCGCGCCAGCTTCGACGCCATCGACCGCACCCTGACCGATCTGACCACCTTCTTCCGCGACGTGCTCAGCCTGCAGCTGGATACCCGGGTCGAGCTGGTCAACGAGCACCTGCGCGAAAAGCTCAATGCCTTCGCCGCGCACCAGAGCCGCGAGAAGACCCTGTCGCAGATCGACGCGATCGACGAAGCCCGCCGGCGCATCGCCGCCAACGTCAACCAGCTCATGGCGCTCGAGGCCCTCATGACCCGGCTGCTGCAGAACCCCGGCCGCCGCTAGCCTCCCCACCCGCTGCCCGGACGGCGCTTCCACCCCAAGGAGACCACCATCTTGCCCGCACGACGCACCATGTACCGCCTGACAGCCTTGGCCGCCGCGCTCGCCCTGGCATTGACCGCCTGCGCGCCGACTTCCGGCGAGGACGGCGCAGGCGCCGCCGCCGACGCCGCGAAGACCGAGGTCCCGGCGCTTCAGAAGTACTACACCCAGCAGATCGATTGGGAGAAGTGCGGCAGCACCATCGAATGCGCGGACATCAAGGTCCCGCTGGATTACTCCGCGCCGGAAGAAGACAGCATCACCCTGGCGCTGAACCGCCGCGCCGTCGACGGCGCGCAGGGCAACCTGCTGGTCAACCCCGGCGGCCCGGGCGGTTCGGGGCTGGACCTGGTTACCGACTCGGTGCAGCTGATGCTCAGCAACGACCTGCAGCGCGCCTACAACATCATCGGCTTCGATCCCCGCGGCGTGGGTGCGAGCACCCCGGTGACCTGCCAGACCGATGAGGAAATCGACGAGAGCCGTCAGGAGAACCTCAAGGCCTGGGACCCGGCGGACCGCCAGGAGGTCGAGGCCGGCACCGAGGACTATGCCAAGGACTGCGCACAGAACACCGGCGACCTGCTGGGCCACGTGGACACCGTCTCCGCGGCCAAGGACATGGACATCATCCGCGCCGTGCTCGGCGACACGCAGCTGGACTACCTGGGCTACTCCTACGGCACCTTCCTCGGCTCCACCTACGCCGACCTCTTCCCGCAGAAGGTCGGCCGGTTCGTGCTGGACGGCGCCATGGACCCGCTGGCCACCGCGCAGCAGCTGACCCTGGCCCAGGCCGAAGGCTTCGAGGGCGAGATCGACGCCTGGCTGCAGAACTGCTTGGAGGGCGAGAACTGCCCGTTCACCGGAAATCTCGACGAGGCGAAGACCCAGCTGCAGGACTTCTTCGCGCGCCTCGAAGAGCAGCCGCTGCAGTCCTCGGACGGGCGCTCCGTGCCGATCATCGACTTCATCAACGGCTTCATCATCCCGCTGTATGACGACATGAACTGGCCGTACCTGACCCAGGGCATGGCCGCGGCCATGCAGGGCGACGTGGATCAGATCCTGTACTTCTCCGACCTGTCCGCCGACCGCCAAGAGGACGGCAGCTACGGGTCCAACTCATCCGATGCGTTCACCGCGATCAACTGCCTGGACCGCCCGATGGACGCCAGCGAGCAGGCCATGGACGCGGAGGCCAAGGCGCTTGAAGAGGCCTCCCCGACGATCGGCAAGTACCTCGCCTACGGAGACATCACCTGCGACAAGTGGAGCTACAAGGCCACCGGCCAGCCCGAGTCGCTGGATGCCCCCGGGTCCAACGAGATCCTGGTGGTCGGCACGACCGGCGATCCGGCCACCCCCTACGCCTGGTCGCAGTCGCTGGCCGAGCAGCTGGAGAACGCCACCCTGCTGACCTACGAGGGCCACGGCCACACCGCCTACGGACGCTCCAACCAGTGCATCACCGATGCTGTCGACGGCTACCTGATCGACGGCAAGGTCCCCGAAGCGGATACCGTCTGCTAATTATTGGCCCGAATTCGCCTGTCGTTTTGACGTTGCGAGTTCTACTTGGATAAAGTTACACAGTGCCTGCTTGCAGGTGCAGGCCTCCTTAGCTCAGGGGTAGAGCAGCTCCCTCGTAAAGAGCAGGTCGCCGGTTCAAATCCGGCAGGGGGCTCCATGTGAAGAAAAGGTCCTTGGTTTCAGTTGAAACCAAGGACCTTTTCGCATCCGCATCAGGGTCTAGGCGAAGTCTGCGGTGGCCGGGTCGGCGGCGATGCGGCCTTCGGCCCCGCGGTCCAGGCTGTTGATCTCGGCCAGATCCTCGTCGTCCAGGGTGAGCTCCAGCGAAGCGAAGTTCTCGATGATGCGCGACTCGGTCACGGACTTCGGGATCACCACGTTGCCCAGGGCCAGGTGCCAGGCGATGACCACCTGCGCCACGGAAGCACTGTGCTTCTCGGCGATCTTCACCAGCACCGGGTCGGTCAGGAGGTCGCCGCCCTGGCCCAGCGGGGACCAGGACTCGTGCAGGATGCCGTGCTGCGCCTCGTAGGCGCGCAGTTCTGACTGCGGGAAGTACGGGTGGGTCTCCACCTGGTTGATCACCGGGCGCACGCCGGTCTCGGCGTAGAGCTCTTCCAGTGCCTCGACGGTGAAGTTGCAGACGCCGATGGACTTGGCCTTGCCATCCTTCTGCAGCTGGATCAAGGCCTTCCAGGTGTCCACATAGGTGCCGCGCTTGGGCTGCAGCCAATGGATCAGGTACAGGTCGACATAGTCCAGGCCGAGGCGCTGCAAGGAGGCATCGGCGGCGGCCAGGGTGTTCTCGTAGCCCTGGTCGGCGTTCCATACCTTGGTGGTGATGAACAGCTCTTCGCGCGGAATGCCGGCCGAGGCAATGGCGCGGCCGACGCCTTCTTCGTTGCCGTAGATCTTGGCGGTGTCGATGTGGCGGTAGCCCGCATCGATGGCCTTGCCGACCACGATCTCGGCTTCAGCGTCCGGCACCTGCCACACGCCGTAGCCAAGCTGGTCGATGGTGTTTCCGTCGTGGAATGTCAGTTCTGGAACAGTTTGGGTCATGCACCCAATCTAGTGCATCCCAAGCCGCACCCGCAGGTGCTTTCAGGAAATTCGTAAGGCGGCGTTACTTGAGTGATGCCAGCAGCTGCGCAGCCTGGTTGACGTCATCTTTCACGATCTGCGCGCGGTGCTCGACCGACAGGATGTTGATCGGCGAACCGGCTTCGGCCTGCATGCGCATCATGGCGATCACCTGCGCGGTGGTCGCCAGGTCGTTGGCCGACTTGGTCAGCGAGCGGTGCACGCCGGCGGTGGACTGCGGAATGGCTTCGTCGTCGCTGGGGGTGATCCGCTGGGCGTCGGTGCACAGCTGGCGCACCACGGGCAGCAGTTCGGCCATCTCGTTGGCCGGTGCCACCAGCTGGTTGTAGATCTCGACGTCGTTGATGCCTTCGAGCACCTGGAAAATCCGGTCCAGGGAGCGGGTGAAGCGATCGTGGGCGCGGCGCCAGACGCCCTCGCCCAATTCGCGGTTTGCCGCACGCTGTGCGCGCAAACGTGAGAAGAATGCCATCGCTCTACTTTGCAGGTCGTCGTTTCAAGTCAGTACCAAGCCTACCGGGCAGTACCGCCGCGTGGAGTATCGAAGTGGACTTCATCGGCCCGCAACGGAAGAACGGGCAACCACAGGGTGGTTGCCCGTTCTCCGCGGGTATCCGCGCCGCGTCAGCAGCAGCGTCCCTGCGGGTTCTTGTCCTGCCAGTCGGAGTAGTCCTTCCAGAACGCCCGCTCGGTCATCGGGGTCTGCCCCGGATGGGTCCGCGCGTGGTGCTCCAGGTAGTGCTGGTACTTGTCGGCTCCCAGCACCCCGTCGACGAACCGCTTCGCCTGGCCCAGGCGTTCACGCAGGCCGGCCATCGCTAGTGACCGCCCCGGTGGATCCGGTGCTCCGGGGCAACCTGCTTCCAGGCCGCCGCCAGCTCCTTCTCGGCAGGGCTGGAAATCAGTCCCGACGGGGCGTACATCCTGGATTCGACCACCGGATCCTCGTTGTCCTCGCCTCCGCCGTTGATCTTGGCCTTCACCGTGGCGACAATCGCCGAGGTGATGACCACGGCGGTCAGGATCAGGAAGATCACCGACAGCCAGCCCTGGACGCCGGTATTGCGGACCACCGCTTCCATGGCTTCGACGGTCTTGGCCGAGCCCAGCGAGGTCTCCCCGGCGGCCAGCGCGTCCTTGTACGCGAAGTGGTTGGCGAAGTAGCCGACCTTCACGTCCGGGGAGAAGATCTTCTGCCAGCTGGCGACGAACGTGACCACCACGGCGAAGGCCAGCGGCAGCACCACCACCCACAGGTACTTGAACTGGTTGCGCTTGGCCATGATGGCCATGACCACCGCCAGCGCGATGGCGGCCAGCAGCTGGTTGGAGATGCCGAACAGCGGGAAGAACGTGTTGATGCCGCCCAGCGGGTCGGTCACGCCGAGGATCAGGATGTATCCCCAGCCGGCCACCATGATGGCGGTACACACCCAGACGCCCGGGCGCCACGAGTTGTCCTTGAACTTCGGGATGAAGTTGCCGATGGTGTCCTGCAGCATGAAGCGGGCCACACGGGTACCGGCGTCAACGGCGGTCAGGATGAACAGCGCCTCGAACATGATCGCGAAGTGGTACCAGAAGCCCATCATCGCGGTGCCGCCGAACCATTGGTGCATGATGTGGGCGATGCCCACGGCCAGCGTCGGCGCACCGCCGGTGCGCGAGACCACGCTGTTCTCGCCGACGTTGTTCGCCAGCTCGGTCAGCGTGCCCGGTTCCAGGCTCACCCCGGCCAGGCCCAGCGAGTTCACGAAGGCCACCGCGGTTTCCACGGTGCCGCCGGTGGCCGCCGAGGAGGCGTTCATCGCGAAGTACACGCCGCGGTCGATGGAGATCGCCGCGACCAGCGCCATGATGGCCACCATTGATTCCATCAGCATGCCGCCGTAGCCCAGGAAGCGGGTCTGCTTTTCCTTCTCGACCAGCTTCGGGGTGGTGCCCGAGGAGATCAGGGCGTGGAAGCCGGAGAGCGCGCCGCAGGCGATCGTCACGAACAGGAACGGGAACAGATGCCCGGCCACCACCGGTCCGTCGTTGCGCGAGGCGAACTCGGACACGGCCGGGACGCTGATCTGCGGCTGGACCACCAGGATCGCCACGGCCAGCAGCAAGATCACGCCGATCTTCATGAAGGTCGACAGGTAGTCGCGCGGGGCCAGCAGCAGCCAGACCGGCAGCACCGCGGCGATGAAGCCGTAGATGATGATGGCCCAGGCGATGGTGGTGCGATCCAGATGGAAGAGCTCGGCGCCCCAGGGCGACTCGGCGATCCAGCGTCCGGAGATGATGGCGAACATCAGCAGTGCGAAGCCGATGATCGACACTTCCAAGACCTTGCCCGGTCGGATGAAGCGCAGATAGACGCCCATGAACAGCGCAATCGGGATGGTCAGGCCGACCGAGTAGACGCCCCACGCGGATTCGCCCAGGGCGTTGACCACCACGAGCGCCAGGATGGCGGTGATGATGATCATGATGGCCAGGGTGGCGATCAATGCGGCGGTGCCGCCGATCAGGCCAAGTTCCTCGCGGGCCATCTGGCCCAGCGAACGGCCTCCGCGGCGCATGGAGAAGAACATGACCAGGTAGTCTTGGACCGCTCCGGCCAGCACCACGCCGACGATGATCCAGATGGTGCCCGGCAGGTAGCCCATCTGGGCCGCCAGGATCGGGCCGACCAGCGGTCCGGCGCCGGCGATGGCGGCGAAGTGGTGTCCGAAGAGCACGCGCCGGTCGGTGGGCACGTAGTCGCGCCCGTTGTTGATGCTTTCGGCCGGGGTCGCGCGGAAGTCGTTGGGCTTGGCGATCTTGCGCTCGATGAACTTCGAGTAGAAGCGGTAGGCGATCAGGTAGGTCGCCACCGCGGCGAAGACGAACCAGATGGCGTTAATGGTCTCGCCGCGGGAGAACGCCAGCATGGACCAGGCGATGCCGCCGATCAGGGCAATGGCAACCCATACCGCGATGCGCAGCGGGGTCCACTTTTTCTCTTCCTGTTCGGCGATCTCCGGGTCCACACCGGCCGGCGGCAGGGTGTTCTGGGTACTCACTCGGAGCAACCTCCTCGTATGGGGACAAGTGATGCACGTGACCCGCGACCATGCCGCAGGTCACGATATTGGGGATACGCCTGTCACTCTACGCCCATCCGATGGGGATAAATCAAACTTTTATGACAATTTTTCCGGTATGCGCTCCGGAGTCGAAATACTCATGGGCCCTAGCCAGTTCGGAGAAATCGTAGGTTTTGGAGACGTTCAGCTCGAGCTTGCCTGCCGACAGCAGTGGCAGCACGCGCCGTACGGTTTCCCGGATGATTTCGGATTTCTCAGGTAGCGGCCGCGCCCGCAGCGTGGTGCCGATGATCCTGGCGCGCTTGGCCAGCAGCAGTCCCAGATTCAGCTCCGCCTTGGCACCCTGCTGGAGGCCGATCACCACCAGCCGGCCCCCGACGGCGAGCGCCTTGAGGTTCAGCTGCAGGTATTTGGCGCCCACGACGTCCAGGATCAGGTCCACCCCGCGGCCGGAGGTCAGCTCCTTGACGCGTTCCAGGATGTCCTCGTCCTTATAGTTGATTCCCGCGTCCGCGCCCAGCCGCGCGCAGTATTCCAGCTTCTCGGCCGAGGAGGCGGTGACGTAGACGGTGGCACCGGCGGCTTTGGCCAGCTGGATCGCCATGGAGCCGATGCCTCCGGCACCGCCGTGGACCAGCAGGCTCTGCCCCTGGCGCAGCCCGCCTTCCAGGAACAGGTTGGAGACTACGGTGGCGGCCACTTCGGGAAGCGCTGCCGCGTCGGTGAAGGAAAGGTCTTCCGGAATGCGGATCAGCAGCTCTTGGGCGACGTTGACGTACTGGGCGTAGCCGCCGCCGGCCAGCAGCGCGGCGACCCTGTCCCCGAGGTTCCATCCGGTGACCCCCTCGCCCAGTGCGGCAATGGTTCCGGAAACCTCCAGACCGGGAATGTCGCTGGCACCGGGCGGCGGCGGGTAGACTCCCCGGCGTTGCTGGACATCGGCCCGGTTGAGCCCGAACGCCGCGGTCTTGATCAGCACCTCTCCGGGGCCCGCGGCAGGCGCTTCGCGCTGCTGGACTTCGATCACTTCCGGGCCTCCGGCTTCGCGGTAAATATAGGCCTTCATAACGTCCTTCATCGTTGCCAATTCCTGTCCCTAGCTATTCATGCCGTATAATTTTTCGGGTTGGATGGTTGTCCGAGCGGCCGAAGGAGCTGGTCTTGAAAACCAGTAGGCGGCAACCCCGTCTCATGGGTTCAAATCCCATACCATCCGCGTGAGTAGAAACCTCCGGTTCTCGGTTTCCCGAGTTCCGGAGGTTTTTTCATGCCCGCCGGTTCCCCCAACCGCTACGGCTGCATCTCGTGTGCGGGTGCCCCATGCTCCAGTTGCAGCTCATTGTAGGGAAGCCCCACGAGCCGTGCGACCTCGTTGACCACATGCTGCGCGTCCTGCAGGGTTCTGGCTGCAGGACTCTCGGTCTTCCCGGCCTGGGCGGCAATGGCCGTGCCCCATTGCACCGACGAGAGCTGCAGGCCCAACACGAAGATCCCCCGGTGCGCCATCCCCTCGCTGTTGACCAGCCGGTAGGGCTGTCCCACCACGTCGAAGCCGCTGCCCGGCAGCACCTCGCCCTCGGCGTTGTTCCAGGTGTGCACCCGGGCCACATGCTCGGCCAACAGCTGGGTGATCAGCGGGGTGTCGTTCTGCAGGACCCGGTTTGCCGGCATCATCGCCTCGCACAGCGTCCGCGCCGTGTGCACCTCGGAGTCCACCCACGGCGACGAGGCGGTGAACTGGCCATTGACCTCATCGAAACCGAACTCGGGTTCCGGCCCGACGAAGGTCACCAGTCCGGCGCGCGAGAGCGCCAGCAGCTGCTCGATGCGCTGCAGCGGCGGGCCGGAGGACAGTCCTTCGACCAGCGGCTCGAAATGCGCCTGCACCTCCTCGATGCGGGACTGCTCGTCAAGGATTCCCATGGCCACCAGGTCCTTGATGACCATGCGGCCCAGGTTCATGGTCATGATGGCTCGGGAGAGCGGATCTTCCAGTCCGCCGGCGCTGCGCCGGGCGTTGTCCTGCATGTAGTCGCGCACCGCTTGCTGGAATTGCTCGCTGGATTCGAAGCCCACCTCGTCGAAGGGCCGGGCCAGGGCTGGCACATCCAGCCATTCGATCTCCGGGAAGCCTGCGATGAATTCGCGCAGCTTGCCCAGCCAGACCTGGCTGCCCTCGTGGTGCTCTGCGTCCAGGATCGCTTCGAGCGAGCGGATGAAGTCGACGGCCGGGACATCCCAGCGGCCGTCGCAGTTCACGGCGCACTGCCGGTAATAGGCCAGCAGGATGTCGCGGTGCAGTCTCGGCCAGATGTGGCGGGAGAAGACCAGCGCCGCCTCCGGGTTTCCGGCGCGCGACTCGGCCAGCTTGCCGATCAGCTCCCCCGCGTCGAAGTAGTGCAGGCTGATCTCTTCCGGGATGAATTGGTCCACCACAGGCTTGCCCCAGTACGGCGTCCCGCGGCGCGAAGCGACAACCAGCTGGGGTTCGCGCCCGGAGGCCACGTACTCGAACCGGAGGCCCGGCTCGTCGCTGACCTCACGGAAGATGCCTCCGCGGCCGGCGGTCAGCTCCGCCATGCCGTCGAAGAAGTTCAGCCCCAGCCCCCTGACCAGCGCGGGCTGGCCGGCGGCGAACTGCGAGTAGTCCAGGTCTGCGGGGACGTTCGGCGGCAGGTAGGTGGCGCCGGACTGGGCCGCCGAGCGCTGCAGCTGCTTCTGCCACGGGTTCAGTTCCGCGCTCTGGTGCCCCAGCGCCAGCACCACACCGTCGGCTTCCAGGCTTTCCGCCGCGCCCTGTCCCAACGGGCCGCGGCGGAATTCCACGCGGTAGCCGTTCGCTTCGGGGCGCACGGCAACGACCTCGGCCTGAACATGGGAAATCTCGAAACCCGGGTGGGCGGCGAGCACCGCTGCGCTGCTGTCGTACACGTGCTCCAGGTATTCACCGTAGAGCGCCCGGGCGGGATAGGTGCCATCCTGGATTTCGTGCAGCTGCGCAGCATGGGCTTCGCTCATCCGTTTTCCGTCTCCCTGGGCGTCGACGAACTGGCGGAAGCTCAGCCCGGGCTCGCTACCACGCCGTTCCGGGGCGACCGTGGGGAAAGAAGCCGGGGTGTTCATCAGGAAGTGATCCGACTGCCTGGGGTCCCAGACGTGGCCCGAGCCCGGGCGGCAGGAATCGAAGACTGTCACACGCACCCGCACCGCCGCGTCGGGAAGCCGCAGGGCCAGCGCCGCCAGGCGCTCGACAACACTGGTGCCGCGCGGCCCGGCTCCGACGATGGCCAGGCTGAACTCGGGTCGGGGGTTCTGCGTCAAGGTGCTCACACTCCTAGGGTATTACCCTCCGGCGGCCGCCCCGCACCGCGCCTTAGACTGTGAGCATGACTGACCGCGCCGCCACCGCCGCCCATCTGCCCGACACCTACTCATGGCTGGAGGGAATCCACGACGAAGCCGCCCTGGACTGGGTCCGCCGGCAAACCGAGCGAACCGACGCCGAATTGTGCGATGCCGAGTTCGACGGCACCGTCCACGGCATCAAGACCGTGCTGGATTCCCAGGACCGCATCCCGATGGTCACCAAGCGCGGGAACCACTACTACAACTTCTGGCGAGACGCCGAACACCGCCTGGGCCTGTGGCGCCGCACCACCTGGGATTCCTACCTCAGCGAGTCGCCACGGTGGGAGACCCTGCTGGACCTCGACGCCTACGCCGAGCAGGAAGGCAGGCAGTGGCACTTCGCCGGCTCGCAGCTGCTGCGCCCCGCGCAGGGCGAGCCGCATCGCCGCGCCCTGATCCGGCTCAGCCCCGACGGCGGCGACCAGGTGCGGGTACGCGAGTTCGATCTGGAAACCCTCAGCTTCCCTGAGGACGGATTCGACCTGCCGGTGGCCAAGACCAACGTTTCGTGGATCGATGCGGACACCCTGCTGGTCGGCTCCGCCACCACCGAGGCGAACACTACACGCTCCACCTACGCCAGCACCCTGCGCCGGCTTGCCCGCGGGGCGGATCTGGAAGCCGCCGAGGTCGTCTACGAGGTGGATCTGGGGCACGTGGCCGCCTTCGGCTACTTCGACTCCACCCCGGGATTCGAGCGGATCATCACCACCGATGCCATCGACTTCTACAATTCGCGCACCGGGGTGCTGCACGGCGCGGAGCATCGGACCATCGATGTGCCCACCGATGTGGAGGTCAGCCTGCATCGCGAGTGGCTGCTTCTGGCCCCGCAGACCGACTGGACTCACCAGGACCAGGTGATTCCCGCCGGTTCGCTGGCGCTGGCCAAGCTGGATGCGTTCCTGGAGGACGGTGCGCTGGAGCGGCTGCTGTTCACCCCGGATCCCGCAACCTCGCTGCAGTCGCTGAGCTTCACCGCGAACTTCCTGCTGCTGACGGTCTTGAAGGACGTGGCCGCAGAGGTCCGCGTCATCGATCTGATCAAGAATTTTGATCAGTCGACCCTCCCGCTGGAAGACCCGATGCTCAGCGTCTCGGTGGCAGCAGTGGACGACGAGGATGCCGAGCACCCGGACGATTACTGGATGACCGTTACCGGCTTCACCACCCCGACCACGCTGCTGCGCGGCACCGTGACAGGCGGACAGGGCGTCGTCAAGACCTCGCCCGAACGTTTCGACGCATCGGGCTTCGAAGTCACCCAGCATTTCACCCGGTCCGCCGACGGCACCAGGGTGCCGTATTTCCAGGTATCTGCTCGGGAGATGCCGCTGGACGGGAAGAACCCGGTGCTCATGGACGGATACGGCGGATTCCAGCACAGCATGACTCCCGGCTATGCACCGGCCATGGGCGCCGGCTGGCTCAGCCGCAGCACCGCGGCCGGCCGCCGACCGGTCTACGTCATGGCCAACATCCGCGGCGGCGGAGAATACGGCCCGGACTGGCACCGCGCTGCGCTGCGCGAAAATCGCCACCGCGCTTACGAGGACTTCGCGGCCATCGCCGAGGACCTGGTGGCCCGCGGAGTGACCCAGCGGGCGCATCTGGCGGCTACCGGACGCTCGAACGGCGGGCTGCTCATGGGCAACATGATCACCGGATACCCGCAGCTGTTCGGCGCGATCTCCTGCGGGGTCCCGTTGCTGGACATGCAGCGCTACACCCAGCTGGCTGCCGGCCATTCCTGGATTGCCGAATACGGCGATCCCGAGGTCGCGGAGGATTGGAAGTTCCTGCGAACCTTCTCCCCGGTGCACCGGCTCTCCGACCAGCCGCACGCTAATGACGACTACCCGGCGTCGCTGATCTGGACGACGACCTCGGATGACCGCGTGGGGCCGTCGCAGGCCAGGGTCATGGCGGCCAAGATGATGGATCTGGGTATCGAGAATGTGCGTTACCACGAACCATCCGGTGGCGGCCATGCTGGGTCGACGGACAACGAGTCCACGGCAAAAATGCTGGCGACCAGCTACGAATTCCTGTGGCGCCAAGTCAGGTAGGAGCCTCGTTTTGGAACACGCGCCCATCTTCGGGTAGGCTTAATTCTGCTGGAAACAGCGGATGGACACGTGCCAGAGCGGCCGAATGGACTTCACTGCTAATGAAGGGTCGGGGTTAAACTCGACCGGGGGTTCAAATCCCCCCGTGTCCGCCACGAGAAGCCCGGAAACTCAACTAAGTTTCCGGGCTTCCCCCCATTATCGGCGAAAATCCCCCCAAGGATAGGTAGAGTCGATTCATGGCAAGCGTCGAACCACGCAAAAACAAAGACGGCAAAATCACCAGCTACCGGGTCGAATGGACTGACAAGGGCAAGAGAACCCGCATGTCATTCAAGACTCAGGGTGAAGCCGATAAATGGAAAGCACTACTCGAAGCAGTAGGCGAAGACACCAAGCAGGCAGAGCGCGCATTACTCCGCCAGTCCTCCCAGTCCCCCACATTCGAGGAAGTTGCACGCGGCCACATTGAGCGCCTGATCAACGTCCGCGACTACACCATCAAACGGTACAAGGGCTACATCAAGAACCACTTCGAACCCATCTCGCACCTGCCAGTCGATCAAGTCACCGAAGACGACATGATCCGCTGGATCAAGTACATGCTGAAAAAAGGTTGCTCACCGAAAACCATCGCCAACGTCCACGGATTCATCCATGCCGCGATGAACTCCGCTGTGCGCCGCCGCCTCCGCCCCGACAATCCATGCAACGGCCGGCTACTGCCCAAGGATGACGCGACCGAAGACAAGGCAATGTTCCTAACCATGGAACAGATCAACAAGATCATCGACCACACGCCCCGCTGGCATAAACCAATGTGGCTCCTGCTGATCGGCTCAGGACTGCGCCTGGGCGAAGCAACTGCGCTCACCCCGTCAGACTTCCAGCTGGACGCTGAGATCCCGTCTGTGCGCATCACAAAGTCATTCCAGGAGGTAGAAGACGGTTGGAGCATCGGCGCACCCAAGACAAAGAAAGCACGTAGAACTGTGGCTCTCGCACCGTCCACGGTCGCCGCTATCCGTGAACGCGTAGAGTCCACCAGCGCGGGACAGCGAGTGTTCAGCATCTCCCCGGACACCACGGTATTCCCGCAGCACAGGCAATGGCTGGACGCTTGGTATGGAGCGATAAAACTTGCCAAGGCGGATGAACTTGACCCGCTGAAGATCGAACGCCGGCCAAGGATCCACGACATCCGCCACTCGCACGCATCCATGATGATAGCCGGAGGAATGAACCTGTTCGAGCTGGCAGACCGGTTAGGGCATGAGTCGATCACCACCACCACGAAAACCTATGGGCACCTTGTGCCAGATGCTCACTTCCGTGCTGCTGCAATGGTGGAAACCGCGCTCGCCGGGAAGCCGAAAGAGATTGAGGGTGAAGCGATCATCGATGAGGCAATCGAAGCGTAACTTGTCGCACTGATCATCTACACTCGGTAGTAATCACACACGCAATTCATGAGAAGGAATTCCTATGTCTGAACAGCCAGCCCAGCCGAAGAAGAAAATGAGTTGGAAGAAGATCCTCGTCTGGGTCGGTGGCATCATCGCAGGGTTCATCATCCTTGGTATTGCGATCAACATTGCTGACCCTGAGGGCATGGATGAGATCCGGGCTGAGCAGGAAGCTGAACGTCAGGCGAAGGCATCGGAGAAGGCTTCTGAAGCGGCCGCTAAGGAGTCGGCTAAGGCTGAGGAAGAAGCCGCTAACGCCGAGGCTCAGTCTAAGGCCGACGCTGAGAAGGCTAAGTCTGAGCAGGAAGCCCAGGAGGCGCAGGCTTCTCAGAAGGCCGAGGAAGATAAGCGCGCCGCTGAGGAAGCCAAGGCAGCGGAGGAAGCGCAGAAGGCTGAAGATGAGAAGCGAGCTGCTGAGGAAGCTGCGAAGAATGACCCGTTGCGTTTGATTGCTGAGGCGGCTGATGTTGAGGGGCTTGTGGTGACGCAGAAGGGCGGGCGGATCACTGCTGATTTCCCGATTGCTGACAACATGAGCATGCGTCTTATTCAGCGTGGCGCTCAGAATGACACTATCGATATTTTGCGGGCTGTGAGTGAGCATGCGCCGGCCAAGTACGAAGAAGTCCTGGTTATGGGTGGGATGGATATGCAGGATTCTTATGGTCAGGTGACTGAGGGGCAGAAGGTTTTGCAGGCTGAGTATTCGAAGGAGACTATTGGGAAGATCAATTATGACAATGTTCTTCCGGAGAGTATTTGGGAGTTGCGCGATTTTGGTTTGATTCACAATGTGTTGCGTGAAACTGAGTAGCTTCTAAGTTGAGACAACCGCCCCGCACAAATGCGTGCGGGGCGGGTTTGTTATTCGTCGTCTGTGTTTACTTCGAGTTTGTCCCACCATTCCCGGATTTTGGGGTCTTGGTAGGGGCCTGGGTTTCCGTAGGTGTCCATGCTCTTATTGTGCCTTAACGGCAAATAGACCCCCACTCGTTTTGAGTGGGGGTCTTTTGCTTACTATCACTTGTTTTCTAAGTGATAGTAAGGGAATTCCTTACTATCACTTATTTGGCGGCGCGCTAGTTGTGTCTACGTGGTGTAGCTGGTGGCGATGATCTTGTTCAGTTCTTTGCCGGCTTCGTAGGGGTCGGCTACTTTGGCGCTGACTGTCCATTTTCCGTTATGGAGTAGGTCTGCCATTCCGGTGTTGTCGAAGTCGTCTTTGAATGCGTCTTCCATCATGCCGATGAATGTCCACCAGGTGTCTTGTACGTCGTCGTCGTAGAACTTCTTACCGTTCTTGAGTTGTACGCCTACTTCTTTGATCACTGACCTAAGCTCGTATCTTTGCTTTGGAGTGATTGAGCCTTTGGTGTCATGCGGCAAACTTGTTTGCGCGTGCAACTCTTTTATATCGTTCGAAGATTCATCTTCGGACGTGAAAGACGGTGGATCTAGTTTAGTAGTGGGTCTAGTTATAGGGTCATCTGCTTCATCTGGCGGGGTGCAAATTTCTGCACCCGGTTCGGTGAAAACTAGAACGTAGTGGTTTGCGTAAAAGTTGCCGGTTTTCTTGTTGCGTCGGCGGGTGACTTCGAGTGCCTTGAAGTCTTCGAGCTCTTTGGTGTAGGTGCTAATGGATCGAGGTGTCACCCCGAGGTCTTCGGCTAGCTTCTCCCGGCTTGGGAATGCGGCGCGGGTGGAGTTGTCCGCGTAGGTCATGATCACGCCGTAGAGGCGGACTGCGCCGTGTGAGAGCTTGTCTCCTGCTCGTAGGATCCATCGTGGGATTTGAGCGTAGGGAGTGAACCCTTTTATTTCGAGGGTGCTAACATTGTCCATATCGAGACTCCTTCTTAGTCTTCGGTCGCGCCTCCGAAGTGTTACCAGCACTTGCGGGGGCTTTATCTTTCTATTCTATCGTGTTAACGCAGAAAATCCGCTCACCTCGTGGTATGAGATGAGCGGATTTACTACTATTCGGCTACGTGGTCGCCGGGTTCCTTCGATGGCACGAGCCAGCCGGCGATGATGACGAGCAGGGTGGTTACAGCGCCCTGCACTTCGCCGGGTGCATCGATGCCGAATCCGGTGAGGATCCAGAAAATGATTGTGGTGAGTGCGGCCGCTCCTGCTGCTGCACCGGTCACTGGACCTACAGTACGATTTGCCATTACTTGATTCCCCTGTTCTGTTTGAGGTTGAGGTATTCGATTTCGGCGTTTACGGTCATTGCCTGGCGTTTGCCGTCTGCCTTGCCGTTGTAGAGGCGCTTGCCGTCGTCGCCCTTGGTGTCATAGAGCTTGCGCTGTAGAGCTTTCACGCCCTCGGAGCCCACCACACCGTCGTTGACCCACTTGGTCAGGTCGTAGTAACCCTTGCCGGTACGTGGATCCTTCAGCTCGGACAGCCACGCGAGAAGGTTCTTCCCGAGATCCTTGTCCTTGTAGCCGATGGCTGCCATGAGTTCACGCCATGCAGCGTCCGATTCGGCGGTGTGCTTGTCGGTGACTTTCAACGGTTTCTCGGGCCATGCGCCGGACTTGTCCACCGAAGGCTTCGGCTTGGTGGCGGGCTTGGAAGGCTTACCTGCGGGCTTTACATCGCCACTAAGGCCAGGAAGTTCACCAGCCCGGATCTGGTCAGCTACACGCCCAATCAGCGTGTTACCGCCGGTAAGCTCAACGTGCATATCATCAGGGCGCGACCATTCACCACCCCAGCGGGCGGCATGGGACACGTCCTTCATGATCTGCCGGATCTTCGCCTGATCCGCTGCACTGAAGGTGTTTTTCTTGCCGAGCGGGTGAAGTGGCGCGTTGAAGTCCACGGCGGTTCCGGTCGCGTGTTCGGAGATGACCGATGCGCCACGTACGGGACGGTTTGCGTAGCCCCATGACCAGTCCTTGCGGATGGTTTCAACTTCATCGTTCCATCGTTTGGCGATGTAGTCCAACACTACGTAGTGGTCACCGCCGCGAACCTTGCCGGTGATCCATGGGAAGTTGACGAGATTCTGATTTGAGCCGGACGAGTACACGTCCCAGCCGTTGCGAGAAATAGCCATGACAGCTCCTAGGTATGACGAAGCCCCGCCACACGGACTGTGACGGGGCAAAAATATGGACCAGCCGGTGCGGCTAGTCCTTGTTGTGTTTCTGTTGCTCTCTGAAGATCGTCCAGCCGAGCCAGCCGAGCACACCTATCAGCAACGTGTAGAGGCCGATGTACACCCACGGCCTGCCGGGAAACGCTGGGAAGAACCCAGAGAACGACGCGAGGGTGAGGATCGCCGACATGACCGCCAGCAAGCCCATGAGCACCCGACCAGCAGGAAACCGTGTCCACGTGCCACCCGTCAAACCGTGCCACCCGATCATCACAATCAGCGTTTCCAGTAAGGCAATGGACATGAGAATGCCCGTGAGTGGTTGGATTGTCATGCTGGCCTTCCTCGGAATGCCTTGGTGAGGCCTTCTGAAAAGTGGTTGGTGCGGTTGATTTCGCGGAGTGTTTCCGATTGTTTGGACACTTCGCGTTGCGTTTGTTTGACGGCAGATAACTCGATGTCGGCTTCGATTTTCGCGGCCATCGCTTCCCGTGCTTCCGCTTCGACTTGCTGCCGGCGCTTCCAGAGACTCACGGCGTATCACCAGCCTGGTTCGCTTCCTGAACCGCGGTCATGACCTTCGCCGCAGTTTGAGACACCACCGACTGCTCCCGCACCGTCTCAGCCAACGTGTGAATGATCTCCTGCTTCTTCTGCGCCGTCGATTGCCAGTCATCCCGCGCCTTCACCATCACCTCATAGGTGGACTTCGGCACGATACGACCAGTCAGGATCAACCACACCGCCAGCATGAGCATCCCGGATGGTGTGAGTGCACCTATCGCCGCCCAAGGGATCTGATCCATTCAGCACCGCCTTGGCGGGTTCCGGGTCGGTTTGAAAACATGCGTAGGCATCACACCCACCTCCAAAAAACAGGCGCACCTACCGCCGCCCAAGGGATATTGCCCGTATCAGGTCGCATAGGTCTGTGTCCCTACTTCCGTGACCGTGGAATTCGCGTTGATCGAAACCACGTTCACAAAACCGGTGCCCTGAGTGTTCTCTGCGGTGGCTTTCGTGGTGCCACCGTAGAAATTGAAGAACGTGTTCACACCGCCACCCACCGCCCGGATTCCAGTGTTCCCGCTGGTCTTGACATTGGTGCACCCGGTGATGTTGTATGCCCCGGTGTACGGCGGGGTTGGGACGTTCTTCGTGCGCACCATCTGTGCCGTGATGTTAAGGACGTTCACCGCCGTCAGGTAGCCTGCCACCACTGTTTCCACAAGCGTCGCCTTCGGCAAGTTCAGCACTTCCACGCTCGATGCGCGGATGGCTGAGTGCATGATCTCCTTGCCTTGCATCTCCACGGTGACCACCCCCGAATTGGTGACGTTCACCAGACGGGACACCTTCTCGCCACTAACGCGAATGTCCGCGCTTTCCACACGGTTCATGTCGACAATGGTCGCGCCCTGGTCAAGTGCCGTAGTGCTCCCGGAATGGAAGCCGACTGCCTGCCCCTCGATGGATACGCTCTTCACGGGGGCTCCTGCCTTGCCGGCAACCAGGATCAGTGAACTGGCCAGCTCGTGGTTGGCCCCGTAAGCTCGGAAGTTCTTCACGACGACATCCCCGCAGGCTACCGATCCCAGCGCGGTGTCAGCGACTGGCGAAGCCGAGGCGACACTGGACAGCGGGTAGGTCGTATCGACGGACTCGATACCCAATGCCGCACTGGCTTCAGGCCGGGTGTTGGTGAATGTGTATCCGTCGATCAGCAGGCCTTTGGTGTGGGTGAAGTGCACCCCGCCACGGTAGTTCCCATCCGATCCTGTCGGGCCGGTGTCGGTCACGGAAATATCCCGCAGGACGATCTTGTCGTGCAGCAGATTCGCGATCCGGGAATGCGACCCGATCAGCCGTGGAGCCAGATGCGTGGTGGAGCCGATAATCAGCGGTTCAGACTTGCACCGCTCCATGACCACGTCATAGCACGGCAGGCCATCCCACGCCGTGTCGGCTTCGGGTAGTTCGGCACCAGCGTTCGAGCGTGCCGAGTGATCGATCTGGAACATTTCCACGTAGGCACGCCCTGCCACTTCATACCGCCCGAACCCTGCGCAGTCGAACATGCGCACAGACCGGCAGCCCATGATGTCAGCAGGGTGCCCGCTAGTGCCCAACGCCTCGGTGAAGGTCACGTGGTCGAAGGTAAGCCGGTCCACGTGATGGAACACGTTTGAGCAACCGCGCCCCGTGGAGAAATCACCCTGGAATTTGATGTTCCGCAAGGTGATATCAGAACCACCTGACCCATAGCCGGCTGCTCCGCCGCTGTAGGAGCAGAACATGATATAGCCCGAGCCGCCCGTGTGCCGGAAGGTGGAAAAGTTCAAGTCCACGGTCGTGTCGCTGTGAATGCGAACAAGCTTGCCCCGGAAATCGCCGGCTGGAAGTGCGGTAACGGTACAGCCGCCGAACGAGGACTTGTCTCTGGCCGCTTCCATCGCCGCGTTGAACGCTGCCGAGTCATCGGTGACTCCGTCGCCTACCGCCCCAAAGTCACGCACGTTCACGAACAGTTCGCCACGACGAGCATAGTTCTCGTCCATTGCCTGACGTGGAAGCGAGCCTGGGGTGTTAACCATTTCTGCGACCGCGTCGGCGGCTGGAATGTCCACCATGTTCGCGGCCCGCTCGGCGGCTTCCCGCGCCTCGGTGGCCTCCTGCCGGGAGATGCCTGCCTCCGTCGCTGACGCAGCCGAGCTGTCCGACGCGGCCAAGGCCAAGTCACGCAACCCGGTAAAAGACTGTTCCAGCCCGACCAGTTCACCGGCAGACCAGCCGATTTGGTCCAGCGGAGCATAGAACATTCCAATGAATCCCTTGTCGTTCGTGGACAAAGGATTCAGCAGGGTAAGCCCCTCGGAATCCGTCAAAGGTAGCGGGGTGCGTGCTGGGTCGTTCGGGTCAAAAATCAGTACATCAGCATTCAGTGCAACATTCGACGGGTTGCCCGGGTCGATCGCGAAAAGTCCCTGATATGGGTACGACACAGTGCCTCCTCCTTAAACTAAGGAAGGACCCCGAACGAGGGGTCCTTAAGTGTGGTTGGTTTCCTAAACGTGGTAGGTCGCGGCAATGGAGTAGTCACGACCTTTGAGGATGCGCTCGTTGGGTGACACCCACGTGAGATCTACATTTCCGGTCGTTCCGATAGCTGCTGCGAGCCCCACACCTGATGCCCCAGAATGGCCCCCGGACAGCATCCGAGGTCGGGCCGGGACCGGCAGCGTGAGCACGTGAACGTTCGGGATGTTGCCGTTCACCGGCACCTCAAGCTCGCCCCCGGTGCGGTAAAACTTTGCGTACAGCTGACATAGCCCGTCGCGGACCGAGTACTTGATTTCCGCGCCAGAACCGCCCCACCCTGATGCGAACCCCGTTGTGACCGTGACGATGCCGGTGTCCCCGCGTTGCCCGTACTTCTGCCATGCGGCCGTGTCGTTTGATGCCGGGACATACTGCCACAGTGCACCGTTGATATTAACTTCCGTGCCCAGTGAAGTCAGGTATGAACGCACCATGTCATGCAACGCGTACAGCTGCCCTCCATTGCGTCCCCACACGCGCAGGTCGATGATCTCCGGGATGCTCGCCGAACCAGCCTGCACACGCACCAGTGCGATTGGCTGGTCATCGGTAATGCCTGGAGTGGCAAGACGGCCGGCTGGAATTGCTTTGGCGCTGGTTCCCTTGATGATGACCAGTTCTGACGGGCCTCCGTTCGCTGGACCCCACGAACGCCGGATGGCGACAAGATCGTACCTGGCGCCGGTAGTCACCGCATCGAGCTGGATCACTGCGGCCGCGTCGGAAATATCCATGACCCCGCGCCCCCAGGCAAGGCCTGCGGCGATGCTGATCATGCGGGTGCCGGCGGACTGGGTGACGGCGAAGTCACCAGCCTTGTCGATGCCGTATTCGTACCCTCCAACTTTGGAGACCATGGACGCCCACTGGGCTTCGTCTACGGTGCCGTCGTAACCCACGGAAGTGATAGCCATTTACTTACCTGCTTTCAAAGTTCGAAGTTGCTTGCCGAGGTTGGCGATGCGTTGCACCATCTTCAAGGTGGGGTCGGGGTTCTCGTCGCCAACCTGCTGACTGATGACCACGCCTTGATCTTTGGTCCATGTCAGTGGTGCTTCCCGCAGCACGTCTTCGATGACCAGCCCGGGCCCGACTTCAAGGGAGACCTTGTCCCCGACGTGCAGGCCCTTAGTGCCTCCGTATTTGAGGTGCTTGGATTCCTGCAGGCTCACGGACAGGCCGAGGGCTGGCCCGTTGACGGCAAGGTATTCTTGCCCGGCCTTGTCCAGCTCCGAGCTATCGGTTGTTTCCAGGCCGTCGGTGTAGTGCTCACGGATCCGGCGGGTACCGGACTCGATGGCCGTGTTGGTGACTTGCCGGAAGGCGCGTAGCTCGCGGGCACCGGAACCGCCGACCAGCACACGGGAGGCCTTGGCCGGGTGCTTCGCCCAGGCCCAGTCGATCACCGAGCCGGAGGTCTCCGTCAGCGTGCGCCCCCACACCGTAGGCACGTACGCCTCCACCCGGTAGCCTGCCGCAGCTTGGACTACGCGCAGGCCGAGGCCCGCGGCTTCCAGCTTCTCCAACAACACGTCCGCCAAAGAGGTGAACCGCGCTTCGATCGTGATCGTTGCCCCACGACCCATCGACGGTTCCACCTCGACTGGAAGGCCGAGGCGGGCGCAGTTCGCGGCGATCAGGTTCTTCGCCACCGTCTCCGCCGGCCCAGTCGCCCGGTAGAAACCCTGGTCTCCGCCTTGCGAGCCGATGCCACCGGTGGGGTTGGGCCAAGCGAGGATGTCGTAGAGCAGGTTGAAGTACCCGTCCACCTGCACGGTCAGCTGCGCCGAATGCGCGGGTCCGAAACCACGTACGGAACCGACCCAGCCGGAGAGTAATTCCGCCCCGCGGTGCTCAATCAGGATCCGCGGCCCCACCGTGTTGTCAGCGTCCACGAGCTTCCCGGCCATGCGGTGGCTGGCCGGAAGGGTGATCGACCCGGTGCCGGCCAGCATGTGCCGGGGGGTCGCGGTCATCTCGGTTGGTGCACCGATTTCACCGAGGCGTTTGAAGTTTTTGTCCAGCACGAAAATCCGTGGAATGTCCATGCTCACCATGCCCTCAAATAGCGCGGGTTGATCGTGACCTTCACCGTGCCCGTCCCCGACAGGGACAGATCCAGCGGCCGGGACTCCCCCGGCGGGATGGGCGCGAAGTCCCACGACGCAAGCTGGGAGTACATGTCCACCGCGTCATCGGCCACACCACCCTCAGGAAGCGGGGTGCCGAGCAGCACCTCGCGCTTGGTCGGGTCAGAGTCGATGTAGAGGCGTTGTCCTTCGGGGATGACAAAGTTACCGATGACCTGCCGGCCACCGACCCCGACCGCGAACGAGGTTACTTGCCCCTCGATCTCCCAGACCGGCCACGCGTCCACACTGCCCTCGTTCGTCATGGTCGCCGAATCAAGTGCGGCGGCGGACATGATGTTGAAGACCGGAGCCTTGGCCGGCCCGTTGAAGAACTGCACCGGCTCCGAAGTGCCCCACGATTGGGAGACCGGTTCGCCATACCAGAACGGGTCGTACGCGGTCAGGTACACCTCGTACTGTTGCCAGCCGTACAGGGTCGGCATGTACTCCATGCTGTGATCCCCATCGGAGACCACCCGCAACCGCATGGTGCGGACGCTACCCTCGGGGGTTTCCACCGTCCAGACACCTTCACGATCTGGGTGCATGCCATCCCAGAAATCCCGGTCATGTTTGATCCACGCTTCGGCGGACGTGTCGTTGAAGACCGTGATCGGCCAGAACACTTCCCGTTCACTCGCTCGCCAGCCCTGGTAGGTTGACCCGTGCAGGGCTGGCGACGAAAGGGAGTGGTGTGTGATCGGCGGCAACGTGAACCCGCGGACACCAGGACGCAACTTCACGCCCGACTGCCCACACAGTTGCCACGCGTCACCCTTGTAGTCTGTCCACGTGATCTTCATGGACTCCCACGGATTGGAAGGCGCCGGTACCGGTAGCGGTGGTGTGGCGTACACGAGGCCGAGCACACAACCACCCCCTCTCTATTTAGTTGATTCCGTACGCGGCCATCTTGTCCCCCACCCGGGTGGAGGTCTGATTAGCTACGTCCTTCGCGTACTCGTATGCAAGGCCCGGTTTCGCGTCGATATGGTAATGGTTTTCCGTGGTGCGAGGCTGTTGAGCCTGCGCATAACGGGAAACCTCATACGACGGCGGAACGGTGAGAGCCGGCGGGGACATGAGCTTTTCTGCCGCTGACTGGACGTCGCCAACCTTCGACAAGATGCCCAGCTCCGCGCCTTCGCCCACGTTGATGCCCGCCGCTTTCATCACCCGCGAGGGAGACTTGATCCCAAGAGATTTCTTGAACGCTCCCTCAGCTGATTTGCCGAGCTTGTAGAACGCCCCGTCAACCTTCTTCTGCTGGGATTCAAGACCCTTCACGAGGCCTTCAGCTGCGTCGATACCGCCCTTGTACATGGCGTTGGTGACTGATTCACCCGCGTCTGCCGCGTACTTGTCCATGGACTTGTACGCCGAGTTGAACGCGTTCTTCTCAGCCCCCGTTGCGGACAAGAGGATGTCAGCGAGTTCGGTACCGCCGTCGATGCCGTAGGACACGACTTCTTCGATGATCGCTGCCGAGTAGCCCTTCTTACGAAGCTTCTCGACCTTGACCCCGAACGCCTTCATCTGACCGGCGCGAGCCTGCACGGAGCCGAGTAGCGACTTCGCAGTGGTCTTCTTGAACGACGACGCGTTCACCGTGTCCAACGAGTCCTGCAACGAGAATCCGCCCCGCACAGTCGAAGCGACGTTGTTCTTCACTGACAACAGTTCGTCCCGCTTGTTCGTCGCCTTGTCCAGCGACGACGCGAGCTTGTCGGACTGCTTCTCCAAGCGGAGCAATTCGGATTCTGTCTTGTACGCGAGCGACCGCAGGCGGCCACGCTGAGTCTTCGACAGGTCCTTGTTGAACGACTGCTCAAACAAACGGTCAACCACGGACATGCCCGATCCGCTAGTGAACGAGTCGGTAATGTCGCCGCGCTTCAAGTCCCGTCGCAGATCGAACCGGGCCTCCGAAAGTCGGCCCTGTCGTTCCCGCTCAGCCTTACGAGCTTCCTCCGCCTTCTTCTTGGCTTCCTTGGCCGCTTTTTCCGAAGCTTTCGTTGAAGCCTTGACGGCTTTCAATTCCTTCTTCGCGGCGTCCAGTTCATCCTTGAGATCCAGCTTGCGGTTACGGTTTTTCTTGTCCCCGGGCATTCGGGAATACTGACGCTGAAGACGCTCCACCTTCTTCTCAGCCCGCCCGACAGCACCACCAGTAGCGAACGCGGGCGCTTGACCGTTACGAGCCATAGCACGCAACCGTTCAACTGAACCGTGACCGCCCAGCCCACGAACCTCACGCGCACTAAGTACGTGCTCATTCGTAGACAACCACGCCGGAATCGAATCCGAAGTCTCAGTACCAGGACCAAACACCGAACCACCCGAAGCACGAGTAATACCACCACGACCACCAGGACCAGTAGTCTCGTGAGTTTCCTTGGTCGTCACCACACGCGTATGAATCGTTGAATAACGATCACGAGCCGCAGCATCCAACTTCGAAATAGCGTCACGCGTCTCGGCATCAGCAAAGATCGTTACATCTTTACCCTTGATCCCGTCGATCTTGCCCTGTGTGCTATACACGGTCCCGTCATCACCGACGTAAACAGGAACGTCCTTGCCGTTGATGCTCGCAATACCCGCCTGAACCTGAGCGACCGTGCCATCCTCAGTAACGAAAATGTACTCAGTCTTACCCGTCACCTCATTGATACGAGACTGCACCTGACCAGCAGTACCATCCTCAGAGACAGCAATGCCGACCTTCTTATAACCAGGAATCGCCTCAATCGCATCAGCAGTACCCTCAGCGATCTCCCGTGCAGTCTCCTCCATCCACGTCTTCACATTCACGCCCGGAGGGATAGACAACAGCGACCGGACAAGTTCCTCAGAACCGCCAGTCGCTTTCATCATCGCGTCATACGTCGTCTGCATCGTGGACTGAATCTCACCAGCAGAAGCGCCACCACGGGCCTGAGCATCGATCAGCGATTCCATGTCCGCGGCAACACCGATCAGCGCTTCACGGTTCTCCATCGCGGCCTTCGAGTTACCCTCGAACTTCTTACCGTTCTCACCAACCGACTTATTCAAAGCCGACAGCGAGGTGGTCAGAGCGTCCTCAGCCTCAATCGTTGTCCGCGTCTCCCGCCCAAGTTCAAACAAGCTAGCGAGAATATCGTCCAGTGAAGCCGCGACTTCCTCGGCCTCAGCACCTACACCGCCAAGAGCACCAGCCAGCACGTCAGAACCAGCAGCAGCAACCTTCGATTCGGCCTCTACCCGATTCAAAGCATCCGCGTACTGCGGGAACAGGTAGGCCGATTCCTCAGCTTCAACACCGGCAGACTGAAGCTTTTCCTGAATCGCATTCATAGCCTGAGCAGCGCCATCAGCGTTGCCAGAATTGACTAAGTTCGCCAGCTCGGCGTCGATACCGCCGAAAGCTTCCTCGGCGATCTTTACCGTGCCCTTGATCCCGGTCATTGAGTTAACAATTCCCTGACCCCATCGGTCAAACTTCTGCCCGGCACCATCCGAGAACAGCTCGTAAATGGCATCATCAATGCCTTGGATGCTTTGGGTTAGGCCTTCCCCATCTCGACCCTTGAACATCTGATCGAGAGCGGTCGCAGCTTCGGGGCCGCGACTAATGATGTCCTGCAACCCGTCAGCGACATGCCCGGTGCCTTCGATGATGTTGCCGGTGTAGGACATTTCGGCGAGCTTGCCGATGCCCACACCAACCGCCAAGATGCCCGCGGCGACAGTCGCACCCTTGGCGAGGCTAGCCATGCCGGACTTGGCCTTGCTCAGCCCAGCCTCAGCCTTACTGCCAGCCGGGAACAAGTCATTCAGTGCATCTCGGGTATCGCGGATCTTCGGCAGGACAGTGATAAGCCCTCCGCCGACCAGCGCGGCGGTGCCCGCTAGGCCACCAATGACAGCCCCAGCGCCGAGGATCGGGGCTGGGATCCTGCCGATAGCGTCGACAACGCTCTCAGCCGTCTGCACCAGACCGCGCAACGCATCGTTCGCCGCGCCGCCGGACTGGATGAAGACGGTATCGAACGCGCCGCCCAGCTTCTCAAGATCGCCGGCAAGGTTGTTCTGCATGATCGCCGCAGTATCAGCGGCATAACCAGCATCGTTGACCTGATCGATCCACTTCTGAACACCCTCAGCACCCTGCTCGAACAGCACAGTCGAAGCGCGCACAGCATCGGAACCGAACATGATCCCCATTGCCGCATTCCTGGCTTCAGGGGTCAGGCCAGCCATCTTCGTCTGCAACTGGCCAGCAAAGTCAGCCAAGCCCACGAACTCACCGTTCGCGTCATACGCAGAAATACCCAACGCGTCGAACTGCTTCTGAGCTTCCTTCGACTGCGGCGTAAGGCGCTGCAACATCGTCTTGAACGACGTACCCGCATCGGAACCCAACAGGCCGGCAGACGCGAACGCAGTCAGACCACCAACGGTTTCTTCAATGGTCAGGCCAGTAGAAGCAGCCACAAGGCCCGACTGATTCAGGGCCATGCCGAGGTCTTCAACGCCACCCTGCGCCTTACCAGCACCAGCCGCCAGAAGGTCAGCAAGGTGTGGGATTTGATCACCGGACAGCTTGAACTGCGTCATCGCCGAGCTAGCGATTTCAGCGGCCTTGCCAACCTCAAGCTCGCCAGCAGCAGCCAACGACAGCGCACCGTTCAAACCGCCGTTGAGAACATCGGTAACGCTCACACCAGCCTTGGCTAGCTCCTCGATGCCCTGCGCAGCCTCAACAGCCGAGAACGCCGTATCAGCGCCAGCATCAATAGCGGCCTGACGCAGCAACCCCATGTTCTGCTCAGTCTCATGCGTAGCCGCCTGAACCGACGACATCTGCTTATCAAAGTCCGCGAACTTCTTCACAGCCAAACCAGTGCCAGCAACCATTAGCCCGCCAGCGACGGTCATCCCTTGTCCAACGGTTTGCCAAGATTCAGCCAGCTTGTCAGCGTGCTCAGACGCATAACGAGCCTGATCGCTAACCTCTTTCAACCCAAGCTTTGCCGCTTGCGTTTTCGAAACCGTCCGCCCGAAAGCATCAGTCAACTTGCCAGTAGAGTCATACAAATAACCCTGCTGATTTGCCGCACGATGTGCCGCTTTGCCAGTAGACAAGAACGCCGCATGGGCCTTCTTCGCCTCGGTATCCATGACCGGGCCGTAACGCTTAGCGCCGGCAGCCAGATCATTCAGTGCCTTAGCGCCAGTGCGAGCGCCAGCCACTAAGCCTTTTACATCTGCGGTGACTTCAAGCTTGACGGTACGAGTCATGGAGGCTCCTTAAAAGCAGAAACCCCCGATAGGATCGGAGGCATGAGTAAATTCGTCTCGAAAAAAGGTCACAATGCGCGCATCACCGGACTGGCGATGCTCGTATTCGGAATCGCGTTCGCTCTGGCAGGCGGATACGGTGAAGGCCAAACCCTCATGAGCATCAGCGTCGTTGTAGCGCTGGCCGGGTTCATCACATTCATCGTCGGCATCGGGCTCGGCCGTGAGAAGCCGAAGGAATCAACGGTGAGCGCCGATAAGTAGGGCCCTGTTATACGGCCTCTTATCCCACTGCCCATCGCCCTCCATGTACCGCATGATCGCCGTCGTCTTATGGCATCGAGTCGGAGGATCCACTTTGAATGCCATCTCATTTTCGGGATCCAAACATTCAGATTTCGGCCCGCCACACAATGGGCAAAGCATCGTGTCCTCGTACATCTTGAGGGCGAGCATCTTATCCTGCTCGCCCTCAGACCACTCCGAACCCTCACCATCCCAGCCGAGAAAACGCCGATGCGAGATCCCTAGCTGCCGGGCTACTTCGACTTCGCGGCGGAAGCCTGGATCTTCTTGTATCCGGCTGGCGAAAAAGGGACGAACTGCTTGCCGGAGTTCAGCAACGACAACGCCTCAACGAAATCGCCCCACTGCCCATCGGTCAGATCACCACTGATTTCATCCCAGTTATCCGTGGTGAACTCGACAACTTCTCCGCCCTGGGTCACTTCAACGACGCAACCTTCGGCCTTCATCGCCGCGTCGAAAAGCTTCTCGGAATCAAAGCCGTACTGCTCGTCAAGATCGTTGTCTTTGCGTGGAGGATTGTCTGTCTTCAGCTGATCCCACACATGGCGTGGAAGCCCGCGCAGGGTAAACACGAGCGTGCTTTCTTCCTGCTCTGCGTACAGCTCGCCCTGACGAGTCTCTAAGCGAGTGATCGGGCTATTCAGCCGAGCATCAGCGATCTTCGCCCGACGAGCTTCCTGCAACTCCGCCAAGACCTTCTCGTACTCCGCAGTCAGGTCGCCATCCAAGCAGACCGAGACGGTGCGGGTCGGACGCTTGATCTCAAACTTCTTCTTCTCAGCCAACGTAGGCTCCTAAAAACTATTGGGACAGGTAACAAGGGTTTAGAACCTGCCCCGCGCCACACCCTGTCAAGATGGCACGGGACAGGAAGAACTAAGCCACCAGCTTGGAAGTCACCGTACGACCAGTGATGAACTGCTTCTGCTGGGTCTTCAACACCGAGTTAGCTTCAGGCGGCAGATCGTTGTGCAGGCCAGCCTTGATCGGCGAGAAAGTCCACGTCTGATCAGCAGCCGGAGCAGTATCCCACGCAATGCCACGACGAACCGCGATCACATGAGTCGAATAAGGCACCAGGGTTTCCTTGGCCTTGTTATCGGTCGCCTCGTTCGGAGCATTCGTGTTGTCAATGTACGTGGTTTCTAGCCCACGCTGAGCACGGCCCGGCTGCTCGAAAGTCTCAGTCGAGCACAGGCGCTCATCAGCAATGACCTGCTGATCCAACGACGGATTGTAACCATCACCAGTCAAGTAGCAGGAAATGTCAACCACACCAGCACCGGTCAGCGATGCGACAGGCACAGCTTCCAGATCGGCAATAGCTGGCACAACGAGCACGCAGACATTACCGTCTGCCGGGGTCGATGGAATTTCGCTCACTTGGAGCCCTCCTTCTTTTCTGCCGCCGACGACGGCTTAGAAGTCACACCTTTTGATGCGACGTAGTATTTCGGACGCATCGGATACGGAACGACACGACCTTCACGAACAGGGGTAAAAATTCCAGCCTTGATCCGCCAGTCCGTTTCTGGAACGTCGAACTCATGACCGGTGTCCTTGTCTTTGACGCGCACAAACGCCATGACAGAACCGCCTTTCGAGCATGAAAAAAGACCCCATGCGAACATGAGGTCTTACGAAAAATGGTTTATACAGTTAGGACATGACACGCCACTCTTGCTTAGTGAACAACGGATGCGCACCACCAGTGAGGGTCACGTCAAGGTCAGGTTCAATACCGATCCGGTTCGGAATCTCTTCCAACCGTTGCCCGCCCACACGAGCGCCCTCAAGCACCTGCTGGCACTGCTCAGCGATAATCCCCACCGACGTATCGTTCAACCCCGCAATGGTCAGTAACCACCGATTCGTGCGCGCATGAACAGTACGATTCAACGACCGCTCAGACGCATACGGGATCACGCGAGTCACCAACACATACGGGAAAGTAGGGTTAGCCGGCACAGTTCCCTTATGAACCGGCGCCTTGCTCGGCAAGGTGGCAAGCAAAGCCATGAACTCAGAATGACTACTCAAGCGCATCACCCCACCCATCCACAACCCTGCCAAGCTCACGCTCAAGGTTCGGAGTCTCGGCAGCTAATGGGCCTTCGAGGTCACCGTAGCCACCGCCACGAGAACCACCGAAATACCAAAGGTTTCCTAGTCCACCGCCACGCCTACCCTTGTCGGGTCCGATCTCGTAGCCCAAGGAGCCAATGCCACCGATACGGTCATAAGAAATCGCGTTGCGAAGACCTTGCCAAGACGTACCCTCAACTTGGCTTTGCAGGTCTTCCTTGATGTTTTGAGCACCCTTTTTCATGACAGGCTCAATATCATCAACGGCTTTGCCGGCCACCTTGCCAAGATCCGCAGCGAACTTCCTCAACTCGTCTGCGCCGCTCACGAGATCACCAACTCAGCATTCCAACGGTCAGCGGTGTTGAATGACCTGAGATCCGGCTCTGTCAGACGCAATACTCGACCAACCAAATCCGAGTTGCGAGACTCAGCAATCATCACCTGAGTGCCAGAACCGAACCCCGCTTTAGCGTTTGACCCGATAGGGAAATGAACCTGATAAGTGACCACAAGATACTTGTGCCCACCCGCCGAAGGCTCATTGCCCTGCGCCTGATCTGAGTTAATTTTGCAAGGCCCGTCATACCGAACCTCAACAACCTCAGTCACCTCACCAGTCACCGGGTCAGTAGCTTCCCCAACAACCTCAGTGACCCGCGCCCTGTCAGTCATCAACATTTCAGCACGACGTTGACCCCGACGAGTAGCTACCGCAGCACGCATCAAGCCTCCTAATACCAGGGGAAGAACACGTTCGGCGTATCAGTAGGAACCCACCCACCAGTGTTCGGCGGGCACTCGCCACGAGTCGTAGAGATAGTGCTCAAACCACCAAACGTGGAACCACCAAGATGCGACAACATACGCTTCTCAGTGGCCGTCAGATAAGCGCCAGCCTCATCAACCTTGAACGAACCAGACCAGTCATCGATGCCTTCACGGGTCATGCCCTCACGGTTATCGAACACACGGCCAGCACAATACAAGGTGACCATGGCAGCGTTTTCATCAACGGTTAGAAGCTCACCGTCTGGGTTTAGCCACGTTCGCCCCGTCTCAGTACGAACCAGAGCCGAAGCAATACGCAAGCACTGTTCAGCGCGCCGATATTCAGCAGTGTTAGCTTCAATCGGCGCGCCAATCCAGTCAGCGAGTTCCTGCACCGTCGCTAATGCAACCGGCGCAGCCATGGCTACGGGGTTACTTCGGTCAGCGACACCGAGACAGCACGGTTCTTGTCCAGAGTGGTCGCACCGTAGAAGGTGTCAACCACAGACTGGTCTTCGAGCTGGATCGGGTTGTAGTGCTGGATCCAACGCAGAGCGTAACCATCCTGCGCCACGGTAGCCGACTTCGCAGCACCCTCAGGCTGACGCGATGGGCGGGTCACGTGAGCAAAGGCGTCACGGTGGTACGCGATACCGAAATCAGCCGGCAGAGCTGGATCAGCAACGATGGTGAACCCGAACAGGCGACCGATAGTCGCGTTGCGCAGGACCTCCGAAGTGCCAGACTCGTTGACCTTCTGCAACTGCGGCAGGGACAGGATCGCAGCTTCAATGTCCGCGCCGACAGCGAAGAAACGCTGATCGGATGGGATGTGACGCTCGTTGAGCACCTGGCGGGCCTTGATCAGCACCTGCATGATGTTCGAGCCATCAGGGTCCACGGTAGGGATCTTCGCATCGGTGACGATTGCGGACATCTGAGCGACCAGCGGTACAGCCAGCTTGTCCACCACGGACTCGGCCTGAGGAATCAGAACCTGCTTCGTCAGATCAGTCAGGGTGAAAGTTGCCCAGTCATCCGGCAGGCGGACAGCGTTGTAGATCTGGGTATCCAGCTTGACCGGGAACCAAGTCTGCTCGATGTCGTTGAACTGAATCGCATCACGAGCGGAACGGTTCGCCGGGGTGTAATCATGCGCATCACCAGCGCTGATCGGACCCAGCACGTTGACGGTCTGACCACGACCAGCGACGAACTCCTGAGAGAAGTCCTGACGAACGGTGCGAGGCAGGTTAGTCAGCCAGCGCAGCGAGGACAAGGTAGCCTTCGCGGCCTGCTCTGGAGTGTAAAGAGTATGTGCCATTACCTGGCCCTCCTATTGGTTTAAATGGAAAAGCACCGCCCGTCTTGGGAGGTGCTTAGTAGCGCTGCTTGAACATCTTTTCAGCGAACTTGTCTGGGTCATCGAGTCCATCCGGCTCAACCGTTGGATCACCGCCACCACGCAGGCGCGGCTTCGGCTGATTCGACGGCGGAGCCTTCGAACCGAACAACTTCATCAGTTCTTCGGCATCCTGAAGCATTTCTTCCTCAGTGGAACCGCTCAGACGCTTCACCAGCGACTCAGGCAGACCATGCTTCACGGCAACACGCAAACGCAGATTCTCAGCCTCCAGGGCCTCCGCACGCTGCGCCTTATCGCCGTTCTCGGCGTTCTTCGCCTCAGCAGCTTTCTTGGCTGCGCGAAGATTCTTGTTCTCGCTATTCAGCTTGGCGATCTTCGCCAAAGCTCGCTGCGAGTCAAAGCCGCCGTCTTCCTCAGTTTCGGTTTCTTCCTCAGTCTCAGCCTCCGGGGCTTCAACCTGTGGATCCTCAACCTCAGTTGCTTCAGGATTCTCGTTGACCTGCTCAGACATGATTGTTGCCCTCCTGGGGCTAGTAGTAATTTGGTGCACCACCAAGGGCGCGATACAGCCGAACCCTATTCGGATTCGGAAGACTTGTTTCGGATGGAAGCGGAGTCACGGAATTCCCCGTCACGGCGCATCCGCCACAACACGGTGTCTTGCGTGCGCACACCGTCTTCACGGTCCGCCTCACGAGCTGCCGAATCGTAGGAATCGATGAACTTCTGCTCTAAGTCGGTAGGTTTCCATTCGCCGTACACGATCTCAGCTGTGCAACCGCAATGCCGGTGATACCGCAAGCCTGAGCCGGCAACAGCCGAAGCTTTCTCAGCGGACCTATACACCGGGCCGCGACTAGCTAGCATCGCGCAAAACGCGCACGGGTTACCGTCTGTGACTCTCCGCCAGCCAATCGCGTTACTGTCCCCGGCTGTGGTGGCATCGATCATCATGCGCCCACCAGAGAGCACCTGACGGCGCAACAGGCCAGAGAACTTATTGAACCCATTGCCCATCGCCACATCAGCCGACGCGCCCTTACCGATGAAGTTCTTCACCTCATAAGGTCCGCCGACCAACGCAACAGAAGTCATCTCCTGCAACGGGAAAGCGATACGTTCAATCGGAGCCGACGCAACCCCTTCAGCTTCGCGGTAAGCCTCCACATACGCTTCAGTAAGATCTTGAGACTGCGAATGGTATCGGCGCAGAATTTCCAGTTGCGCCGCCAACCACACCGACTGCGAAGATAGTACGCGCTCCCAAATCGGCTTAGACGCACCAACAGCACGCACAGCTAACGCCAACTGCTGACGCTGGTTAGAAGCCGTCAGCGCCGCCCCCTCAGCCGTTAGCGCCATTGTCAGCCTGCGAGCGTAGAGCCGAAGCGATCTGGTCATCAGCAGAAGGGTTGTCCTTCTTGTACTGCAACCACATCTTCGCCTCATCAACAGTGACGTTCGGGATCTTGTCCCAAAGCATCTCCACTGGAACCCCGAGCATCGTGGCCATCTTGCCCAGCGCGTCAGCCGCCTGAGACATGGAACGAGACTCAAGATCAGCCCATTGAATCGTTAGCGAGAAATCAGCAGCATCGCGCTCACGACCCTCAATGTGCGCCGCCAGACGCAACGACTGGCAATGAGAATCACCGAAGCCGAGCTTCCGCTCACCAGCTTTCAAATCAAGCATGGCGCGAGCTTCAGTAATCGCATCCGCAGACAAGTTGATCATCTGCCCAGTCAAAGCATGCGCGGGAGTCTGTGAAACCGCAGCCAGCGTCTCAATGTCAGCCTTGTGCGAGTTGATGAACCCATCCAACGGGGTTTCCGGCAACGAACCGAACTGCGTATCACCTTCGCCAACAAGAATGTCATTCTGACGCAAGATCATCTTCGCTCGCTCAGCCTCAGCCTGATCAGCTGGACGATCAATGTTCGTCGCCGTGCGAACCTTCCACGAGTTGAAATGCTGCGTCAACATCCGATCATAGGCCGTCTTATTGATACGACGAGCCACATCAATGAACGGCTCAACCTCACCAGGAGTGCGGCCTTCTAGATCGATCTGGTTCGAGTAGCGGACCGCAGGAGTCACACCAACGTCGTGAATATCGTGAGTGACATACTCAAGCCCACGATCACCCTGCAACAGCGTGTATTTCGCAACCTCGTCCAACACGTAAACGAACTTGTCCCGCTTCCACACCGCATACGACGGGTACTCATCCACCGCAGGATCCTGATAAGAGCAGTACATGTCACGCGGCGAATAACCACGCATCACAGCACCAGTATCCCCAGGCAACACCAAGTTATAGGCGTACCCATACCCCAGCGCAGCACGATGAATCGCACGCTGACGCGACGAGAAACGATTACGCTGCCACGGCCCCCACATCGGCGAAGAATCCTCAACCTCAGTAGAACGCACCGACTCACACACCAGCTGCTGCGCCACCGTAGTCACCACCAACGACAACCACGGAGTCTCAGACAACTGACGCAACGCCTTATGCTCAGTCGAAGCATACGACGGAAGATCAATAGCCTCAGGCTTCCAACGCAACCAACCATCAATACGGTCCAGCTCGTTACGTTCCTGAGACTGCGCGGGAAGCAGAACCTCCGTCGCGAGCGTCCTCACAGCCTCTTTCGACATCACCATATGCGCCCGCCTCCCTTCTTCTGTTGCGTCAGCACGAGCCGGCGAACCATCCGCGCACCAACCATGCAAATAGCTAGATCGATCTTGTTTTTCGACTCGCGAGAGTCCTTAGAAATGGAAACGAAACCCTGCACCGGATAACGACGAGAATTCAGCACATGCCGACGCAAACGAGCATCTCCGTCATGAGTGAACGACGCTGACTTGATCTCTTCGAGCGTGTACGCGACAGCGTTAGCGAACTGCTTAGCGTTATCCCGCGCCGACATATCAAACATGCACGAATGAGAGTGCTTCGACTTCGACCCGGCCGACCCAGAAGCCCACACCCGGTATTGACGCCGATAACGCATGTCCCACTCTGTGAACAACGGATCCCAATAACGGTCCATCGTCTCGTCGTCCAAAGTGTGCGACGGGTCCCCAAAGAAACCCACAACCCGGTAACGGTCATGCATCTCAGTGACCTTCGCGTCCACTTCCTCACGCGGAGCCAACCAACCATCACCGCGCTTACCAGGAGGGCGCTGCCACATCTGAACAGTGAACACATGCCCGTCAGACAGCCGGCAACCCATCAATGCCGTAGCATCATCAGACTTCGAACAGTCCAAGAACAACGTGACTTCCTCGCCCGGCTCCATCACCATTTCAGGATCAGCAAGAGGATCCCACTCAGCAGGCTCAGTCCACGAATCCTCAGCAGCGGTGATCTGGTTGTACCACTTACGACGCGACTCAGAAGGCGTGTTCGTCGGATTCGCGATGGACTTTTTGATTCGCCCCTCAGCATCAAGCCACACCGCGTCGCCACGAACAGCGCGGACAACACCCGGCGCAGCATCCAACGTCAGCGGAGCCTTCTCAGGGGCCTCCAACGAGTCATACATCAAACCGAACTCATTGAACTGCGCCTCATCGCCCACAGTGGACTCATATGCTTCGCGGGCACGCTGCCCGACCGAATCTTCTCCCGGACGATACGCGTTGCAAATATCAAGGATGCGTGCCGGCGAATCCTTCGCGGACTTCGCAGCGTTACCCTCAATCGCACCAGCCATGTCATGGCCACCGTTAGAAGAGTTCCAGTTCTGCGTCTCGTTACGAACAATCAGCGTCGGACGACCACCCTCAATAGCCATCACCGAGTTCGTGACAGCCTCAATCTGCCGCTCATCACCCATAGCCCACACGTTGCGCTTACCAATCTGGATCCCATAACGCTGACGCGCCTCGGGCGAAACCAAAGAAGGAAACAGCTTCATCGTGTTCTGCGTCTGCAACTGCGAAACAGCCAACAACTGAACCCAAGCATTCGGATTATCCCGGCCAACAGGCCTGTCTCCCTCCCAGTGATCAAACACTGTCGGAGCGCACAAGGAGCCAATGGCCAACGTCGCCGCGACAGGATCCTTGCCCCAGCCCTTCAAACGCTGAAGAACTGCTGAGTGATAAAGGAAATCGCCATTCGATTCCAACGCGAAGAACCAGATCAGGAAGCGCGCCTGCTCAGCAGTAAACTTCCAAGGGCCACCATTTTTCGCACGCAACCAGCGACCGCACCACGCCATGAAATCCCAACCAAGCGAAGCCTGAGGCAACACCCAACCGTTATCCCACTGCCACGTCGGACCAATTCGCACCGGCTCCCACTCAAGATCAGAAGGAGGTGCAGTATTCTCCAAAAAATGCCGATACCAACGCTTAATTTCCTCAAGCTCAGTATCGGCAGAAGTTATGAGAGCCGGACCCGCGCTACGCGCTCTGGCCATGAGGAATGGCCCAACGTGCATTAGCAGCATCGCGCTGCTGGTTGCCAGCAATGGAAGTAACGTTGCCCTCATCAGGAAGCTTCAACGAAGCCCACAAAGACTTCTTAGTGGCCCTATGCTGGCGAACTTCAGACACTAGTGGGTTAGCCACATCCTGCCCCTGAGAGCCGCGCACCATGAGTTCCGCGCCTTCCAGATCTTTCTCAAGCCGATCAATCAGATCAGACTCCCGGCAAATATCCTCAAGAATATCCAGCTCGTCAGTGCGAAGCTCGTAATTCTTGGTGACTTCCTTCCAGATCCGCTTGCCTTTAGCTTCCAGGCCACGGGGTGCAGAAACCTTCATCATGTCCTCCTGGGACGCTCTCGCGCCCACCAAGGGGCACTAAACGATGGAGGCAACAACCTCCGAAAGATCAGCCAGAACAGACGGCGAATCCTCAAACTTGTTGCCAGTGACGGCGATGTAACGGCCAGTGGAGTAGAACTCAACAGCAGTACCATTACGGCGAATGTTCCGGCCAGCCCCTTCCGGCAGAAGTCCGAAGATGTGAAGCCCCGTGCCGGACTGCGAAACTTCAATGAACGTCGGTGGGCACTGGTCAAGAATTCGGCGTGCCCAATCAGCGACAACACCGCCAGTAATGCAGTGATCCAAGTCGATGCAACCAACACCATCACCCAGGACATAACCCATGCTCACGCCAGCAGTAGAAGCGGATGCCTCGGCGAACGAAGACCACGTTTCAGCGTTGGTTGAAGAAGCTGAAAGCCCGGAGACGGTAACAGGCCGCTTAGTCGCGGTGCGGCGAATCCAACGGAGCTTTTCAGTCATTTCAGCAGGGAAAGCACCCGATTTAGCCATGCGGGAGACGCGTTTGCGGCACTTAGGCGAGCACGTTTTAGCGCCCTCCCGGTAGAGCTTCATGCTCTGACCGCACCCCTGGCAAGTCCGTGATTCCATGCTTCAATTCTAGCACGTGTCACACTTATTCCGCATGAATAAAGGGAAGTAAGCGAGCGTCAAAATCATCAATCAGCCGAACTGAGCATTATGATCAAGGAAACCTGAGGAACTGGTCAGAATGACCAAAAAAGCCAGAAGAAGCGCACGCAGAATCGGAATTGCTATCCAGCGGTTTGGTCAGATTGCTCAGGGGAGGCATCCCCCACCTGCTGGGTGTCGGCTTTGGTAGCCGTCTTTCGTCCGCGCTTTGGGGTGTCTTTGGTGCTCTCAACTGCTTCAGCGTTGCCGGTGTTGATGAGGTATGCGGCGGTTGCTGGGGTAACTTCGATGGTATCACCCTTGGTGTTGCCGCCGAGGTCTTTGTGTAGCTTAATGCTGGTCATCGGAGTGCTCCTGGGTGTTGTTCTTGGGGTCTGCGTTTGAGTTGTGCGTTGCGTTTGTTGCGTTCGCGTGTCTCTTGAGCTGTTTTGGCTCGGTGGCATGGTTCGGATAACCATTGCAGGTTGTCTAGCGTGTGGTTGTCGCCTTGGACAATGTGATCAGCGTCTGTGCCTTTGCCTGTGCATTGTGGGTGGTGGTGTTCGGCTTGGCATTGTCCGTTGGCTCTGCGTTTGACTTCGTTGCGGATGGTTGACCAGTTGCGGGGTAGGCGGAAGCGCCTGTCACTTGTTGACCAAGCCATAGCGTCACAGCCTGTCCATGTCGCTGTGGGTGAATAGCTCACGGCGTTTGGCCCTCACTGCATCTTCCGCCTCGCCGACGGTCAGGTACTGACCGCAGTAGATGTACTTACCCTCGTGGGCAAGCTGCGCCTGCCAGCGCTTGTCACCTTTGTGCCAGGTGACTCCGCGCATGCCGCTTGAAGTGTTGTTGGTTTGGGCACCTCTGCGGTGTTGCTGGTTCTGCTTGGCGTCTGCTAGTCGGAGGTGTGCTGGCTTGACGCATGCTTTGTTGTGGCAGATGTGGTCGATGAGTTGGCCCTCGGGTATGGTGCCGTGTGCGAGCGTGAAGGAGTATCGGTGCGCTGGGGTTAGTCGGTCTATCGACCAGAACTTTCCATACCCGGTACCGTCCTTGGATGCTGTCCAGTTCCAGCATTCGGTGGTCTTGTCTACTTTGGACCAGAAGCGTTGCTCTGCGGTGCGCGCCATTTGTTTCTCCTAGGTACACGAAAGCCCCCGACGTAGGAGAACGTCAGGGGCTTTCTGGCCTCGGGAGCTACCCGAGGATTCTATGTAGTTTTGTTGTTGCTACCCGCGTCAGTTGTCCGGTTCTGACGCGGGCGGCGTTGGTACGGTCGGCAGCCGTACCGCTCCCCCTTGGTTGGGTTGTGTAAGTTTGGTGCACCAGAGGCGGCCATGGGATGACCATGGCAGGGCGCGTGGTGCTGCTCTGGTGCACTCGTCAGTGCGCCGTTCAGAACTCCCTTGTTCAGAGCGTCAAGGGGTCCGGCAACCCGTGAGGGTCGTGCGCTACTCGGTCGTGAGCCGGCGAGGTCTTGCCTGGTAGCGCGTGCCCACGCTGCGTTTGGGGTCGCAGGTCTGGGCGGGGTTGTCGGTTCCGTAAGAGTGCGGCGGTCCGACTGGTGGTGCTGGCTTGTTCGCCCGGTTTGGCCAGCGTCCGGGGGTCGTACCTGTTTTGGGTACAAAAAAAGGAGCTTCCCGTGTGGGTTGCTCCTGTAAATTCCGACACTTCTGCCGGAGTGATACCAGATTAACACATTATTGGGCCAGTGCAACAATGAGCCATTTCATGTCTTTGTGCGCCCAGGTTGCTTGGCATGCTTGGCATGTGACTGTCCATTCGCTTGGGTGTCGTAGTTCGCGGTCTGGGCCTGTGTAGCAGTCGAGGTACAAACATGTTTCGCGTTCGTTGCCGAAGGTTGCCTGCTGACACGATGGGCAAACGATGTTATCGAGTCGCCGAAGTTTCTTTGGGCGCATGGTTGCTTCGATGCTTGTGATGAAGCGTTGGTATTGCTGTTCGAAGTAGTGTTGCCAGTCTGGTGGGTGGTCTCCTTTGCCGATGGTGTTGATGCAGGTTTCGAGTGTTGGTGCTGGTTGTCCGTATCTGTCGGTGTATGCGGTGCGGGCTTCGGTGGTGATGGTGTTGAGTAGGTCGAGTGCTTGGGCGTTGACGAGGATGCGTTGTTTGGTTCCGTTGCCTCCGCCTTCGTGTGTGCCGTGTGAGATGTGTTCTCGTAGTTCGGTGAGTAGTGCTTGTGCTTTGCCGATGCGTCCTGCGTGCATGGTTAGGTGCGGTTCGCAGAGCTGTTGTGCGAGTGAAGCTAAGCTCACTGCCCCTCCTGGATGGTGATGATGCGGTTGTATTCGAATCGAAACGTTTCTCGGTTGTCGATGGTGATTTGGACTGTGTTAGGGATTGCTCCGACGCGGTTTGTTGATTCGCAGATTGCGCGGTCTTCGATTAGCTCGCTGTCGTGTTCGATGTTGGTAATCATGCCGGTGAGTTCGCGTTTTGGGCTGAAGTCCATGTGGGGGAATCTGCGAACTTCGAGTGTCACGGTTTTGCCGATGTGTTGGCCTGAGAGTTCTTTGGCGGTGATGTTCATTTTTTGGCCTCTCTGCTTGATATGACATGGAAAATGGCTGGGTCGGTTTTGCAGGTGACGATGGTGAATGTGCCGCCTCGCCCTTTGCGTGCGTGCCATATGGCTTGTTTTAGTGCTTGGTCTCTGGTTCGATATTTGGCTTTCTGACCGCCCATGTGGTTATGGCAAAAACAGGCGCTCATGTCAGATCCTTGTTTTCGGGTTTACGTGGGTATGGCCTTGTTGAGGCTTTGGTGCAGGCGTATGCGAGTAGTGCGGTGAAGATGATGGCGGTGGCTACGACGCAGCAGATGATTGCGAGTGCGGGGCTCATGGTTGTTTCCTGTCTGGGTGGCGGTGTTCGAGGCCGGCTCGCACTCTTTCGAGTGCTTGGCGGTCGGTGGCTTGTGCGATGAGCATGGTGCCGAGCATGAGGCAGTGTGTGCCGTGCTGCGACTCTTCAATGCGGTAGATCATCTCTACAGCCCGCAACTTTCGCATTCGTGGGTGGTATCGAGGTCCTCGCAGACGACGCAATCTTGCTCGTTGGAGCCATCGGTTTCTTCCACTTTGGATAGGTCTTCACCGCATAAGGCACGGTCTGGGTCGGCGCAGTAGAGGTGGAAGATGTCTGGGTTGTTGCCGCTTTCGGTGTCGTTTAGGTTCAATTTTCGGTGCTCAAGCGTGGAGCTCATTTCCGTTCCTTTCGTTTGCGGGCTTGTAACTGACGGGTGTGGGCGATTTGGGTGAATCGTCGATTGTGGTAGGCGATCCACAGGCTCATGTTGTTGCTGCGGTTGGCCATCATGCGGTAGTAGCTTTCCCAGCGAATCGACCGTTTGATGGCTGCCCGGTATGTGCGGGAAGTGAAGTTCATTTGGTGTCTCCGTATCCGTGTTTTCCGTGGCCGTAGATTTCGGCGGGGGTTGGGCGGTCGGCCATGACTGCGAGTAGGTGGAGCATGGCGATGGATCCGGCTTTGGCTGTGGTGACGTCTTCTGGGTCGAACCGTGGGTCGCGGATGATAGCTGGAACTAGCTTTGTGATCCGTGTTGCGAGTTTTTCGACTTCCACATGCAACGCGTCCCGGTTGGTGCGTGCTGGGTGGCCTTGCGGACGGCGGGTCATACGATGGCCTGGCTTTCCTTGAACTGGTTCATCACGACTGGGTAGAGTTCGGTGAGTTTGTCGGCTACCTGATCTCCGACCAAAGCGATTTCGTGTTGTGGGTGTCCTTCGCCGATGGTGGAGCGCAGTTTCACGAAGTTCAGCCATGCGCGGAGGTTCATGGTGACGTACATGGTGGAGTAGATGTTCACTGGGAGAACCATGCGGGCAACTTCCTTGGCGATGCCGATTTTGAGCATGACTCGGTATGCCATCCATCCGATGCGTGACGCGAGTTTGATTACCTGTCGGCCTGCCCAATTTTTGAACCGGTTTGGGGTGAATTTGTAGTCGCCGGTTTTGCCGACCTGCACAACTTTCCGGTCAATATCGGGCACGTAGAAGATGGGTTCGAGTTCCTTGTATCGGCCGGATTCTTCGTTGATGCTGCTGATTCGGTGCTTGACGATTTGCCTGGATACGAAGATGGGCACTTCGAAGCGGAAAGTGAGTGTGCAGGATTCGAAGGGGGTTCCGTGGCCTTCGCGCATGAGGAAGCGGATGAGTCCTTGGGCTTCTGCGTCTCGGGTGTTGGTGCCGAGGGTTGAGACTCGGGCGGTTTGGACGATGGTTTGTTCGGTTCCCATGTGGTTGATGAGTTCGGTGGTCATGTGGGTTCGGAAGGTTGGTGCGGTCATGGTGTTGCCTTTCGGGTATGAGTAAAGCCCTCAGAATCGTTTCTAAGGGCTCAGAATTTGGGTTATGAGTATTTGGGCGCTTGGCACTCCGAAGCGCCTAGAGTGCGTTGCGTAGGCGTTCCCAGACGGCTTCCATCGGTTCGAACGTGAACACGATGCCAGGTTCGCCTTTCCCGCCGTACCTGTGGTCTGGTCCTTGCACATGATCGAAACTGTCATCGACCAACAGACCAGCCTCAACGAATCCGTCAACAACAGCCTTCGTCGTATCCGCCAAATTGTTAGGATCGAACCTTCCACGACGCGGCTTGAAAACATGCGCCACAATCCGCACAGGGGTTGGCATGGGGTCCATACCGCGAGCTGCCACGAAACCAGCGTGCCGCCATTGCTTCGTCAGGTTCGCTTTGGGCATGTGGTGGTAGCGCTTATTCGCTGATATGAAATCACACGGCGCTTTCACATAAATCTCGGTCATTTCTCTCCTTCGAATTCCCACGGGTATTCCGCAGGGCTCAGCGAATACTTCAACAGACCTTCATCGAGCAGGTAGGGCCCTAGCCATTCATCGAACTGGGTTGCCCGGATGCCCCACGTTTTGCGGGCGTTGTCGATACGTTCACGCAAGTGGTCTGCGAGCTGCATGATGGTTGGTTTGCGGACCGCTTTGCCGTGGAGGTCGCCGGCGCTGTAACAGCATTGGCCGGCTTGATTGCCTGCCAGTTGGGCTTTGATCATTCGTGCATAGGCTGTGACGTGATTTGCTGTCAGACCCATTGCGGTGCAGGTCCAACCGCGTCCAACGTCGAACAGCCCATGGTTGACGCTGAGATGCATCCAGGTTGTTTGCTCTTGCCCGCAGTAGACGCAGTGCACTGGGTATTGCGGGTCAAGGGTTGGTGCTGGGACGGTGGTTGGTGCGCCCATGAGCATGATGTGGTCGCGTATTGCTTTGTGTTCGGGTGGTTCAGGTGGCCGGCGTGCTGTTGGTAGCTGGCGCGTTGGTTGTGGCGCTTCGAGCAGGTCGAAGATGTCGAGTTGCCCCTCGATGCTCATTGCTCGCCTCCATGAGTAAAGCCACCCTCGTTGAGAGTGGCTTGCATGTGCTTGGGTGGGTCCGCTTTGATTCCGCGTGCGATGAGGTCGTGGTATCGATCCTCAGCACCTTGCCTCATGAGTCGATCCCATTCCTCTGGGTTGCGTTGTCTCCAGCTCATCGGATTGGGAACCTTATTGCGCGGTGGCTCCAAGGCACGCTTCCGAGCAACCTCGCGCTCGTATTCCTCATTGATGATCCGCCGCACCGATGCGGGGTCAATCGTCGGATGCTCTTTGCCGTTGATGCGTGGGCGCTCGTAGTACACCTGAATCGCTGCGACTACTTCGGCTGCTTCTCGGTGCCCAACGGTGCGCCCCCAAAGTTGGGCGTTGGGTGCGGTCATTTGGACTCGTGGGTCGATGCCGTTGGCGAAGGTTACGCAGGCGCGTAGTTCTTCGGGTGTCATTGTGTTAGCTCTCTTCCTGCCCATGGGTCGATAGTGGTTGGGTTGTAGCCGGCCATTGCGTCGAAGCCTGAACGCATTCGCTCAGTCTGTCGGCTGCCATTTTGCGGTGTGCTGGCTTGGAGGCGCATCGTGTCGAACTTTTCTCGGAGTTTCTTGGCGTTGAGGATATGGGTTTTCCAAAAGCTATTGCTGGTGGCCCAGTCGATCGCCTGATGTACTTCCTCCACGGTGCGCTTGTCGCTGTCTACGAGTAGGCGCATTGCATCAAGGTTGGTTTTGGTGCGGTTTGGTTTGCGGGCTCCGTTGGCGATTATCTGATGGTCGAGGTGGTCGAGGAGTTCCAAGATTTCCGGGCGAACAGGCGCGTCAGCGACTTTCGCTTTATCTTTTAACTCTGTCTCTGTCTCTGTCTCTGTCTCTGCTACGTTTTCGCTAGGCGGTTCGCTTAGCGATTCGCTAGCGGTTTGCTTAGCGTTTCGCTTTTTTGCGATGCCTCCGCGCCGTCCGTTCTCAGCATTGGCGCGGGATCTAGCGGTTATCTCTGCTTTCGTTTCGTTCATGTCCGCGTAGCCGTGCAAAGTGTAGGAACCGTCCTCGTTTTCGATGAGTGATGGTGTTTCAGGGTCGTTCGCTAAGAGTTCGCTAAGCGACTCGCTACCGAGTCGCTTAGCGATTTGCTTAGGGATTCGTCCGTCTGTCATGTGCTTGCGGGCGTAGAGGATCATCTCGATGTGAGCCCTGAATGCGGCATCGGATAGCACGATGATTTTGGGGTGATCTGCGTAGTCCAGATCGAGTCGTGCGAACAGTCGCGTATCCTTGCGTGCCACTGGTTTACTCCTTTGTTGCTTCTTGGATGATTCGGTACAGGGTGGTTTCGTTGTCGTGTTCGTAGTCGGCTAGAGCGTCGGTGTAGAGCTCGTCTTCTGGCATGACTTCCGCACCGTGGTACATGAGGTTGGGTTTCGTGGTGCGCCGGTAGTGGATGTCATGGCACGTCGCCAACGCTTCGGTGATCTGCGCGCAGGATAGTGGTGCGCCGATGTAGGTGGTGACGATGGTGTTGATGAGGAACGATTCCTCATGATTCGGGTATTGCCCGTACGCCAGATATGCGTCCATGAGCGCCACAACAGCACCGTCATGGTCACGCTTCACTGCTACCTGATACGTGGTCATTTGTTCTGCTCCAGTCGGTTGATTTCGTCGGTGATGTACCAGATGGCCTTTTTCAGGTCTTCGATCTGTTTGGTGTCGTCTTTGATGCCGGCACGCCACAAGTATTTGATGGCGTTGCCGATGTTGAAGTTGCGGTGCCTGGTGATTTCGATGCACTCAATACCGCTGGGATCGCTTGTGTAGTGTGATGGGTGGTTCACGGGATCTGGATCGGCACTGTCGGTGTTTGCGCTGATTGTTGCTGGCCATGGTCCGTGGATTTCTTCGGGTCGGATGATTCGTGCGCCCGACCGGTATCGGAGACGTGGGCCAGTGCCTAGGGGTGTGATGCCCTTTTGGATTGGTTCGTCTACGAGTAATACTTCGCTGATGGTGCAGGCGACTCGTTCGGCTCCGGTATGCGAGTCAACAATCACGTGATCGCCTACGTTGTATGTGCTCATTTGGTTCTTCCTATTGCTGTGTTGGCTGTGTGATCAGCCCACGGGAGGTTGTTTGGGGTTGTCCGGGCTTGTTCGTCACGGATCTTGTGGCAAATACAGTCCATGCTTCGACGGCACATGAAGTACGGTGCGGATCCACGACAGCACTTATCGCACTCGTTCATGCGGCTGCCCTACGCTCTCTGAGGCGTGCGTTCTGCTCGCTCCGGTGAAGTAGGTAAGCTTCTTCGCAAGCCAAATCAATGTCTTCACCGCGACGCTTGTGACGCGCCCATGCTGCATAGGTTCCGCACGGTTTGAGTTCGCGTGTGCGACGTGTTGGCCGTTTTTCAGCGAATGATTCCTTGCACTGGTCGCAGATCTTCTCTTTGCGTTTCACATGGTTCTTGTAGCCTGCGGGGGTTCCACATTTTGGTGCCGGGTGCGTGAGTAAAGGATCTGGGAAGTTCGTTTGTCCAAGTTCGATACGGTACGGCCGGCGTGCTGCGAAGTACGCGAGCAACGAGGCCTTGTTCTGCTCTACTGTTGGGCGTACACCGGTTCGGTCAAGTTCTGCTTTGTCTTTTTCTGCGTCTATCTGTGCTCGTCTGCAGCTGGTGCAGTGCCCGTGTCCGCCGTAGGTGACGGTTCCTGGGTATTCTTCGGGTGACCAGCCGTTGGGCCGTGTTGGTCGTTTGCAGGCTTGGCATGGCCGGATTTTCTCGTTGTTGGTTGGTTGCATGATGTTGTCCTTTGGTTGTTGTTTGGGGCTGGTTCCTCACCCCCAAGATGTGAAACCAGCCCCGTGTTTGTGCATGAAAAAAGCGCCGAGTTATAAGAAACTGGCGCTTGTGGAAAACTTGTTGATTACTTGATTAGCTCACGCAACCAATCCGGTGCAGGCGGGATACTCCTATACTCACTCTTGGCATTCAGGGCGTATCGGCAACGCGCTTCCAACTTTGAATGAGTACCATCCTTTTTGAGAATGGGGCCGCATACCTCCACCTGATATGGATCGCTAGTGTCGGACCACTTGATGATGATGCGGCTTGGAAGATATTCCTTGCCTTCGTGCGCGTATCCGACGACCGGCTGCGCTGGTACCCCCTCGATGTGGATTCCCCGGTAGTAGCTCGCTCTGGTTAAGTCCTTAGTGATATTCATGATTACTCCTTAGAATGGCGGTTCGTCGTTGCCGGGCTGTGGGTTGCCCCAGCCGCCACCGTTGCCCTGCGCCGGGTTCCCACCAGTGCTCCACGGGTCATTCGCGGGTGCGTTCCAACCACCACCCTGCTGAGGCTGTGCCTGCTGCGGTGGAGCCTGGAAACCACCACCATTGCCGTTGTTGTCGCGCTTCGGGATGATGTTCACGCCCCAAGCCGTAACCTCCAACGCAACACCCTTACCTGAGCCGTCCTTCTTGTCGTACTCCCGCTGGTAGAACTCGCCAGTGATCTTTACGCGAGTGCCCTTCTTCAGGAAGTTAGCGTAGAACTCGGCCAGCTCACCCCAGATCGCCACGTTGAACCAGTTCTCAGCAATCTTGTCCCAACCGCCCTGATCGTTCTTGCGGGACTTGGAATCGGCAATGCGGAAGTTCAGCACAGAACGTCCAGACTGGGTGGTACGCAGTTCCGCGTCAGCCGCCAGATTGCCAGTTGCTACGATCTCAGCCATTTACTTACCTTCTTCGTTGTTGTCTTCTCGTACGGTTGCGAGGATCTTCTGCGCGTCCTCAGCGCTGATCTTCTGCGGATGATCCCACTGAGCACCAACAATCTGCCCAGCATGTGCCAGCATCGCCGGGCCATCCCCCTGATAGCCGGCCTGCGCCAACGCGTTGGTGATCGCTTGCCACTGCGCCACCCACGGCTCAGTGACCGGCTCAGCCAGCAAGTCAACGTGATGCTGCTTGACCTTCTTCTGACTAATTCGAACCGGGATGGTGAACGGTGCGTCAATGTGCGACATGGCGATGACTTCAACACCGCCAACCTTTTCGCCGGCATAAATCACTTCGGGGTTGTTGACGAGCTTCACGAGCCGGCCAATCCACGCATCGGTTTCAGTGCCCCAACGGTAAGACAGCACACGCAACATTCCCTTGGATGGTTTCCAAGGCCTGCCGTCCATGCCGGCTAGGTCGATGATGACGGGCTTGTTTCGGTCGCCTGGTCGAACATTCTTGATGGTGGCTACGACGGGCGCGCCGGTCAGGTCTGAGGCGTTGAGCTGGTCACTCTTGGCAACGAGTGCTGCTGAAATGTCCATTAGAACGTGAACTCCGTTTCTTGGAAGTGGTCGATGCGTTCCACCGCTGGTTTGCCGGCGGTTGCTTCGAGGTATCGGCTGGTGATCTCTTGCGCGACGTATTCGAAGGCTCCGAGGGCTTTGGCGATGACGGTGAACCATTCGGGGTCTGGGTAGACGCGTTTGATGTATAGCGGCATGCCCCCGCAGTAGGACACGTAGTCAATCCAGAATCGTTCCGTGACGAACAAGCCGGTTTGCAACTGCGCCATGTTCTCGGCTGGGACTTCATCCCGCAGGAACACCTCAAGCTGCCGTTGCTGGGTGCGTGACTTGATCTCAATCAAACCGCGCTCCCCAACGAGCCCGTCTGGACTGTAGCCGAGTCGGAAGCCGGTGTCGTCATTGACGATGAACCCAACCTCGTCAACGGTGACACCCTGCTGTTTGGCGTACTCGTTGCGGGCATAAGGTTCATCCATGACACCGCGTTCCATTGCCCGGTTCATGACACTCGGTTCCACGTATCCGGTCAACCGTTCAGCGATCAGCTTCTTCATCAACGAATCAGCCGTATCCCCAGACGCAACCACAAGCTCAGTGACCGGATTATTCTTGGCCACGTCCACACGCTCACTGTGCGTCGTTTTCAGATCCCGGGTTTCACCATCCTTGTTAGGTTTCGACTGGCACGCCTGACCACTACCGGCACCGCAGTTTGGGCAGTCGTAATCGTGCGTGGACTTGTTCGCTTTCGTGATTAGCTGGCCGATAGTGGAAGCGGTAACTAAGCCTGCACGGGCCTCCAACCATTCGGGCGTGCCCTGCTCTAGCTGGTCATAGATCTTGATCGCCACAGTCGGCCTCCTGGTCGCTTTCGGGCATAAAAAATGACCCCGAGTTTTCGAGGTCTAAAGGTTCACAGCATCCACATGAACCGTCCGGTTCGCAATGCTGTTCGTAGGGGTGTGGGTAGCGGCTCATTGTTCGCACCTGTGTTCGGTTTGTTCTTCCCGTACTGGTGCTTCAAACGACCATTCGCGGCCTACCCAACCACACGGGCAGGACGCTTGGAACACAGGCAATTTAGGGCGTTCAAAGGATCTGGTCTTATGGGTGGTCATGGCTTCACCTCCGGGCGGTACAGCACACGGGCTGGGAGGGAGACTTCGGTTTCGTTGAGAAATTCTGTTGTGCTCCACCACTCAGGTTCTTGGCCGGGAAGTGCGATCCTCTCGAAAACAAGATCTTTGCTGTCTCGGATAACTGTCTCGTGAGGCAACTGGTCGAGTTCTTCCACGCTGTTCACTTCCGGCTGGGCGACGGCGACGCGTTCTGCGATACGTGCGTCCACCCATGCGCGGTGCGAGTAACCCTGATCCGGGATAGCTTGGAACGCCTGCCACTCCGCATCGGTAAGCTTCTGAGCTACCGGCTGGGCGACGGCGAAGTACCCCTCAAGCACGCGAGTAGTGACCTTGTGCGCCCATTCGGTTGCGCGTTCGTCAGTGTCAGTCTCGGCCATGAGCGTGTCCATAGCGTGCAGTACGCCGTCCGGGTTTAGTGGGGTATCAGGCATTGGGGGTCTCCTTAGTTCGTCTGCATTCTGATGCTTCAACTGCTCGGCTCTCGATCAGGCCGCCTTCAACTTCATCGACGTAATCAGCAATGTCATCGAGAGCCGTCCGATACCCCTTGGCGAACTCGTTTCCCTCATAGTCGAGGCTCAGGCGATCGATGGAGGTTTTCAGGCCGTCGATGTAACCGGCGATGACCGGATGCAGTTCACTCACTTCTCTGCCCTCATTCCCAGTCCCTCGGAAAGCTGTCGTGCGGCTTCGGCGTAGTCCACTCCGGGGATCGCGCTGTTGTCGGGGGTGTTGAACAGCGTTGCGAGGGTGGCCAGGCGCTGCTCGTACGCGAGCGCCAAAGTGGCGGGCGTGAGGCTCCGGTAATCCGCCTTTTCAGCACGTTCCGCAAACGGGTTGCCAGGAAGGTTACTCATTGTTATCTCTTTCGATGTGTAGTCTTTTTGCGATTGCCATATGTGTGCTGCTGGTATGGCGTAGGTCAGCGTCAGACGAAGCATGGGCGGCTTCCAAAGCGCTGGTTAGCCTCCGGGGGTCTTGCACTGGCGGAAGTATCTGCGCGCCCGTAGCTGTCTCAATAAGCCGTGTCATCACGCGTCTCCGTTCTTGGTGGTGCGGGCGTGATGGTCGGCGTAACGGATGGCTTCGGTGTGGGTGGGGAATACTCTGCCGAACACTGAGTAGCCGTCTTTGTCGACCAGATATGCAAGAGCTTTCGGCACGCCGGGTTGGCTCCAATTGATGCAGGCGACTTTCCATCGGTACTCACCCATGCTGGCCACCTCCGAGCGCGTCGTCAGCCAACCGGCGGGTTCTGCATGGCCACTGGCCGTCCTGCTCCCAGTCGCACCGCCAGCAACCAACAGCCTCAGCGCCCTCATAAACCGGCCTGTGCAGTTCTTGGATCGCCTCTAGCTGGTCGATAATGAAAGGCAACCGCTTCAATTCCTCGAACTCAGCCACGCCCATCACCATCCAGGGCGCGGAGGATGTCCTTCATGACTTCATGCAGGACTTCTTCCGGGATGGATGGGCGATACTCGGCTGCCACCTCCCGCACTCTTGCGACGGCCTGTTCAGCCTGTTCGAGGCGGGACAGGAGGGCCAGCACGGTCGGCGGGTCAAACGTGGCAATGAACTCGGCGTCGGGCTTGTCGAACGTCTCGCGCATCCCTCCGGTTAGCTCGTAGTCGTTCTCGTCGTGCACTTCATAACCGATCCCTCGGTCGTACACGTGCCACGGACCGGGCCTGACGCCGGGTGCTTCGGCGGTCTTGCGTAGTTCGTTTAGTTCCATCAGATTTTCCCTACTGTGAGCATGAGTAAAGCCCCGACCACATTGATCAGGGCTACGAAACCGCCAGCACAAACAACACCGACAACAACAACACAAACGTTGTCACGGAAAGACATCGGCTCATCCAAGGCCATCACGCTCCGAAACCACCCGAAGCGCACTAACCGGACGACCATCGTAGTAATCACGCATCTCCACCAAAGCCGCCCGCAACGTCTCACCAGTCACGTCATCCGGATGCAACCCATGAGCATGCAAATCAAACTTCAAATGCATCAACTCAAGGTCAGTCTTCACAAGCTCACTGAAAGCCTGCGAACGACTCTTGAGCTCGTTCTGATCGTCATACTTGTCAACGACCTTCTGGCAAACTTTCTCAAGCCAACTAGGGACACGCATTAGGACGCCTTTCGTTCGTTGTAACGGGTTTCAAGCGGAATGATCGAGTCAGCAAACGACCCATACTGAGTAGCCAGACGGTTGACCAGCTTCGTCACAGCACCAGCACCCGGCGCAGTAACCTTCAACGTGTGCATGACCTCGCCACCAAAACGGGGCACGTCATGGTTCAGGACAGCTTGGAAGTAGTGCTTCTTGTCCGCCATCGCCGAATACCTGGTGACCGGCACCAGCTTCTCTTTAGTGTTCGACCAGCGCGACTTAGTCTGCGAGTAGATCCAACCGCAATAAATCAGCGCATCCCGCAGATCACGCTCACCAACACCAAGGTCAGAAGCCAGCGTGCGGAACGTAATCAGATCTTCGTCAGCAACGAACGTGTCCACGTAATCCGCCTTAGGCTGGATTGCTTCAAGCTTGGAACTCAGTGCCAGCTTCTCGTTCTCTGCTTCCAGCACCATCCGGGCAAGATCCGAACGAGTCAGCTCAGCAGGCTTAGCCACACCATAAGAGCCCGTCTTGCGAATAGCCGGCAACACTTCACGAGTCACCCAACGCTTGAACTTCTTAGCGCCCTCAACACGCGACCCGAGAACCGCGACGTAAAGGCCAGGTTCGGTAATAACCGTCATCTGCTGTTCACCGGAGGGGGTACTCACTGAGCGAGTACCCTTGTCGTCGTCATCCAAACGTCGGGCCATGTTTGACGCGTCGCGGTATCCGAGGATCTTCGCGATGTCCGAAGCGACGAACCATGGCTCATCGTCAATCAGGATCGTGCGAACCTCCGCGCCGTCAAACTCAAACGGCTGTACACTGTTGTTATTCATTTGATTACCTTTCGGGGTAAACGGAAGGCCACTAGCTGCGAACTAGTGGCCTTTTCTTATTTGTTCTGTAGTTCTGGGGTGTCGCCGTCAACAGGCCACTCAGCAGGAAGCAGGCCCCCAAGCACTGCTTCCAACTGGTCAGCCTGAATATCAATGACACGCATCTCCAACGGATTCACGCCGACCACCCTTCGCCATGAAACGGCACCGACCGGTACCATTCCTCAAACTCATCAATACGGCGCTTGAACTGCTCCCCAGACCTGACCCGCTGGATAAGGTTCATCAGCTCGTCGTGATGAATCATCACGTACTCACTGGACGCATCGCCCATATCGCGTTCCAACTGATCAATATCAACGTGCTTACTCATGCTGCTGCTCCTAGTCGTCGGGTTACTGATGCGTGGTGGTCGCACTCGGCAGGGTTGGTTAGGTGGCGTACCGCTGTATCGCCGGTAGGGTCGGCGTAAACAATCGTGCGGAAAAGTTCCAGCACCTCAGCCTCAGACGGCTCGTACGTGAAAGCCTGGAACCTCTTGTAGGCGACCTTCCCTAGCTTCTTATAAGCGCTGCGGGGAAGCTCTGGGACAGCTTCACGAGCCTTGTTCTCCATGAAAGCCAAACTGATTTTGGGCATGACAATTAGTCCTTACTCCAAGGGACGAACCCAAGGGGAAGTAATACAAAGGGTGGTGTGATGCCTGATTAGGCGATTTTGCGGAGTGCTTCCGCGATGCGGTTCTTGTCGAACCTGTCGCCCCGGTTGCCGAGGACTATCTGGCGGATTTCTTCCTGCTGCTCCGGGGAGAACCTGTATCGGTTCCCTACTTTGCCGGCTGGCCAGGTTCCGTCTGCTGCTCGTCGCTGTACTGTGATCGGTTTGATGTTGTACTCTGCGGCGAGGTCTTCAGTTGTTGCGTAGGATGCGGTGCGTCGTGTCATGCCGCGTCCTTGTGAGCGTTCTTGCTCTTGAACTCCTTTGGTAGGAGTTCTGCTGGGTGGATGTTGAGTGCGATTGCGATGCGGGCGATTTCGTAGGCCGTGAAGTCTACGCCGCCTCCGTTCATCTTGCGGGTGAACGTGTTGCGGGCGATGCCTGATGCGAGCGCAGTGCTGGATCGGGTTGCTCCGTCTGTGCGGTTGATTGCGTTGGCAATCTTTTCTGCGATTTCGTTGTTCATGGTTATGACTGTACACGTCCATTTGGACGCACGCAAGCCCATTTGGACATAAATTGAAAAAGCACCAATCTGGACGCGCTCACGTCCAAATTGGTGCTATAGTGTCCATATGGACATAAATAACCCACTATCCCAGTCGATTGCCCAGCAGCTTCAAGACGTCACGGGCGGTCGAACTGGAATGCCAGTCAAAGAACTGGCAGAACGAACCGGAATCAAACTGGTTTCACTTAGCCGATACATCAACGGCAAGCGCGACATCCCGGCTCCGCTCTTCGCACTAATCTGCAAGGAACTAAATCTGGATCCTGGCGAAGTGCTTCGAAAGGCTATCGAAGAGTTCACCGGGGCAGAGTCCGGTAACTAGCGAAAGCGCTGCAACATCAGTTGCGGTTAGGCGGGAAAGCGTCATCGTGAAAACGGTGGCGCTTTTCTCGTTGGTCTGGTCGATGCTCTGAGGCACTACTGTTCCTAACTTAGTCGAAAATATGTTCGAATGAGAGGTTGCGACAAGCCTATAACGAGATGCCGACAGTTGGCCACCGCGTGACACGAAAACCTCCCCCCATTGGGGGGATGCCTAGCATTTCAGAGTGTTTCCAAGTGCTGTTTAGTGCTGTTCTTGAAACCGGGTCAACGCTTGAATATCCGCATGATTCCGGGCTAGAATCGGATTCCGAGCCGATTTTGGGGTGGGGTTCAAATCCCCCCGTGTCCGCCGAAAACCCCCTAGGTGACTAGGGGGTTTTACTTTTAACTAGCTTCTGCCCGAAGGCCCTGGCCCGGCTTCGGAGGCGCGGCGCCTCGGCGCATCCAGGGCATTCTCCGACTTAAATGGTTAAGCCCCGCGGAATCCTTGAGAATCCCGCGGGGCCTACACGGTGAACACCCGGTCCCCCAACCAAGTGCTCCAGCAACCAGAAGCATCCCCATAATGTCCAGTCAACCGCTTAACGCACTTCTGAGATTACCGTTCATTTCGCGCCGAGGCAAGGAATATCGACCAAATCGCTAAAACTAGGTAGTTCCCAAAGGCAAACTAGGTAGTGCCGGGTCTCGTACGCTGGGTAGGTGCATTTAAAGCTTATTTGCTTGAAGAAATCAGCTGCTCGGAACGCTTCAGGGGATTTGCCACACGGCGGTTTCACAACCTCGCCGGCCTGCGGCGCACCACCGCCAACTACGCGAAAACCCCGGGCTGAAACCCGGGGTTTTGGCGAAGCACCAGCTATTTGAGATTGCGTTCAACGTCGTGGGCGGTCTCCTTGACCTGGTCCTCGGCCTGCTTGAGCTTCTTGGCGGCTTCTGCATTGAGCAATTCATTGCGCAGTGCGTCGTCGCCGTTCGGCTCGCCCGGCTGGGAACCGTTCTCCTTCTCGTCTGACATGGTCGCTCCCCCTTCCACAACTCGTTGCAGAGAAATGTGGAATACAGACTAATGAGTCATGTCCGCCGGCACAATGGCGCGCCCCGGACGTTCATGGATCTCCCAGCAGTGCGAGGCTGGCGCTAGTCCTGGCGCTTGACGAAGGTGCGCAGCATGTTCTGCACGATATCTTCGGGCAGCGAGGTATGGCGGGCGATGATGTCCGTCATGCCCTGCAGGTCGTTGTCGGAGATCGCGTCGAACAGCGCTTCGCGTTCGGATTCAGGAAGATCAGCCGCGTCGAAGTGCACCGGTCCGTCGGGACCCTGGCCCTCAAAACGGAAGTCCGCCACATTGCCCTGGATGTTGTCTCCGGACATCGGCGAGGAAGCGATCATCCGTTCCAGGTCTTCCAGCGGAAGCCCCGTGTAGCCGTGCAGGACGCTTGCCGCGCCGGAGAAGTTCGAGTCGCGCAGCATGGAGAACAGCTGGTCGTATTCGTTGGGAGGCAGCTGCTCGCTGGAGAATTCCCGCTTCTCGCCGTCGACTTCGAACGCCATCTTGAAGTGGGTGGCGCTTGGCTCCGACTCGGAGCCGAACTGTTCATGCCATTCCTGCGGGATCACCCAGGAATCCTCGGAAGGCACGGGGCCAGCCACCGGCAGCACTTCGGCGTCCTTGGAATCCGCGGCCGGGGTTCCCTCGTCGATGGCGGTCTGCGCTTCAAGCTTTTCGCGCAGCGCCTGGATTTCTTCCTCGCTGACGGGAAGCTCCTTGGCAGGGGCGGTCTGCGGATACTTGTCGAGGCTGCGCACCGCGATAACGCAGTTCTTCACCGTGTCTCCGGTGACCGCACGGTAGTTCTGCACCGCGCCCATGACATCGCCCTTGGCAAGGTTGCGATAGATGGCGTTGCGCGAGGCATCGTCCAATTTCGCGTTGGCGGCCTGCGCGGCCTCACGCGTCACCGCCTGGGCAACTTCCGCGGAGTTCTTCTTGCGAAGCGACTGCAGTCCGAGGTAGCCCAGGCCAATCACGGCGATGACGACGATGAGCCAGATGAAAAAATCCATACATCCAGCGTACTTCGTTTAACTGAACATTTACCCAGCGATTCCCAAAGTGAAAGGCAAAACACCGGGAGCCCCGGCGATGCGCAAAGCCCTGCCGGCCATGGCCAGCGACCATCGCGAATCGGTCAGGTCGTCAACCAGCATGACCGGGCCCGGCGCATCGGCCAGCAGCGCTTCCAGCGGCTCCGGGATCTCAAAGGCATCGGCCACCGCCGCGACGCGGAAGGCCGAGTTCCCGCCCGGGCCGTTCTGCGGCGGCATCCCGCGATACTCCAGCTGGCCCAGGTACCTCAAGCGCCCCACGGAGGCCAGCTGCTGGGCGAGAGAGGTGACCAGCTGCGGGCGGGTTGAGGACGGCATGGCCACCACCCCCACCGGGCGCTGGTCCCAATTCCATTCCGACAGCACCTTGATGCAGGCCTCGAACATGGCCTTGTCGATCGGGTGGTCGGCGGGATCGGCGAAGAGCTGGCGCAGCCTGTTGCCCCAGCCCAGGTCGGTCAGTCGGGCCAGCGCCCGGCCGATCGAGACCTGCTCGTCCTCCGGGATCTTGCCCTTGAGCGTGTGACCCAGACGGTTCAGCCCCGACGGGTAGAGCTTGCGCGGCTCGATGCTCACCCCGGCGCGGCCCAGCGCGTTTTGCGCGTTGTCCTTGGATTCCTCGGGAATATGGTCGTCGTACCAGGCGCCGGCGCAGTTGTCGCAGCGTCCGCACGGCGCGGAGCGCGGATCGTCCAGGGACGTAGTCAGGAACTCCATGCGGCAGCCGCGGGTGTTCTCATAGTCGATCATGAGCCGCTGCTCGTGCACGCGGCTCGCGGCCACGCGCTTGTAGCGGTCCGCATCATAGGACCAGGGCAGGTCGGTGCGCATCCAGCCGCCGGCCACGCGTTCCACGGCGCCGTCCACGGCCAGCACCTTCAGCAGCAGTTCCAGCGGCGAGCGGCGCAGGTTCACCGCGCTTTCCAGCGCCGGCACGCTCATCGCGCCGTCGGCCTGGCCCAGCGCCTCCAGCACCGCGGTGGCGCGCACCTGGTCAGGCATGGAGCTGGTGGCGAAGTACTCCCAGATCTCCGCATCGTCGGCGCCCGGCAGCAGCAGCACGTCGGCGTTGATGCTGCCGCGGCCGGCGCGGCCGACCTGCTGGTAGTAGGCCACCGGCGAGCTGGGCGCGCCGATGTGGATGACGAACCCCAGGTCCGGCTTGTCGAATCCCATGCCCAGCGCGCTGGTGGCGATCAGGGCCTTGACCTCGTTGGCCTTCAAGGCCTGTTCCAGCCGCTCGCGCTCTTCCAGATCGGTGCGGCCGGTGTAGGCGGCCACCTGGTGGCCGGCTTCGCGCAGCATCCGGGCGATGTCCTCCGCCGCGGAGACCGTCAGCGTGTAGATGATGCCCGAACCGGTGAAGTCCTCGATGTGGCTCAGCAGCCAGGCCAGCTGCATGCGCGGCGAGGGCAGGCGCAGCACCCCCAGGCGCAGCGAGTCGCGGGCCAGCGTGCCGCGCAGGGTGAACACGTCGCCCGCTCCCCCGGCCAGCTGCTCGGCCACGTCCTCCACCACGCGGGAGTTGGCCGTCGCGGTGGTCGCCAGCACCGGCAGCCCGGCCGGCAGCCGGTTGATCAGGTCGCGGATGCGGCGGTAATCGGGGCGGAAGTCGTGCCCCCAGTCGGAGATGCAGTGCGCCTCGTCGATCACCAGCAGGCCCAGCCGGTTCAGCAGCATCGGCAGCTGCTGTTCGCGGAAGGAGGGGTTGTTCAGCCGTTCCGGGGAAACCAGCAGCACGTCGATCTCGTCGCGCTGCAGCTTGTCCAGGATTTCGCGCCACTCCAGCACATTCGCGGAGTTGATGGCCGCGGCGCGCACGCCGGCGCGTTCGGCGGCGGCCACCTGGTCGCGCATCAGCGCCAACAGCGGGGAGACGATCAGCGTCGGCCCGTAGCCCTGCTCGCGCAGCAGCAGCGAGGCGATGAAGTACACCGCGGACTTGCCCCAGCCGGTGCGCTGCACCACCAGGGCGCGGCGGCGCTGGGCGACCAGCGCGCTGATCGCTTCGAACTGGCCGTCGTGGAACTGCGCGTCCGGGTTGCGCACCAGGGCGCGCAGCTTGGCCGTGGCGGAGGTCAGCAGGTCCGAGTGCAGTGAGGCATCCATGGCACCAGTATTTCAGTTCCAACCCACGAATTGCCCGCACCGCACCCGCGCTGGGGATCCGCGGCCCGGCGCGCGCCTGGAATGTAAGGCATTTCCCATGGTCCACGGCGTCATCCACCGGCCCGCGCGCCGCTCCAGCCGGTAGGCTGAATCCTGTGAGTGAAGAAATTGACCTGAGCCAGAGCTTCAAGGCCTACGACGTGCGCGGCATCGTCGGACAGTCGCTGAACGCCGAAGCAGTGGAGGCCATCGGCGCGGCCTTCGTCGACATCCTGGGGTTGTCCGGGGACACCGTGCTGGTGGGCGGCGACATGCGCCCGTCCTCCGCGGAGTTCTCCGAGGCCTTCGCGCGCGGCGCGACCTACCGTGGAGCCAACGTGGTGATGCTGGGGCAGATCTCCACCGACGAACTCTACTTCGCCTCCGGCCAGCTGGATGCCGCCGGCGTCGTCTTCACCGCGAGCCACAACCCGGCCCAGTACAACGGCATCAAGATGTCCAAGGCCGGCGCGCTGCCGATTTCCTCGGACACCGGGCTGTTCGAGATCCGCGACCTGGCCCAGCAGTACCTTGACGAGGGGCTGCCGGTCTCCGGGGACGCCCCGCAGGGCTCTGTCGCCCGCCGCGACGTGCTGGCCGACTACTCCGGCTACCTGCGCAGCCTGGTCGACCTGTCCGCCATCCGCCCGCTGAAGATCGTGGTGGACGCCGGCAACGGCATGGGCGGGCTGACCACCCCGGCGGTGCTCGGCGACGCGGTGCTTCCGGGCCTGCCGCTGGACATCGTGCCGCTGTACTTCGAGCTGGACGGCACCTTCCCGAACCACCCGGCCAACCCGCTGGAGCCGGAGAACCTCAGGGACCTGCAGGCCGCGGTGCTGGAGCACGGAGCGGACCTGGGCCTGGCCTTCGACGGGGACGCGGACCGCTGCTTCGTCATCGACGAGCGCGGCCTGCCGCTGTCCCCCTCGGCGATCACCGCGCTGGTGGCCGTGAGGGAGATCGCCCGCGTGCAGGCGGCCGGCGAGGCAAGCCCGGTGGTCATCCACAACCTGATCACCTCCAAGGCCGTGCCTGAGTTCGTCACCCGCGCCGGCGGCACCCCGGTGATGACCCGCGTGGGGCACTCCTTCATCAAGGCGGAGATGGCCACCCAGGGCGCGGCCTTCGGCGGCGAGCACTCCGCGCACTACTACTTCCGCGACTTCTACAATGCCGACACCGGCATGCTGGCCGCCATGCACGTGCTGGCCGCGCTGGGCGGGCAGGAGCTGCCGCTCTCCGAGCTGGGCGCCGAGTACGAGCCCTACGTCGCCACCGGGGAGATCAACTCCGAAGTCCAGGACAAGGCCGGGGCGACCGCCCGGGTCGTGGCCCACTTCGAGGGCCAGCCCGTCGAGATCTTCACCATGGACGGCACCACCATCGCGGCCGCCGACGGCAGCTGGTGGATCAACCTGCGCCCGTCGAACACCGAACCGTACCTGCGCTTCAACGGCGAGGGTGCGAGCGCAGAAGTCATCGAACCGATCCGCGACGCCGTACTGGCGATCGTGCGCCAAGAACAGCCAACCGACTAGGGGAAAGCCATGAACTTCGAATCACTGGACGAGGGCGTCAAGGACGCGCTGAACAAGGTGCTGAGCACCGCGCTGGGCGTGGCCCGCGAGCAGCTGGAAGAGCAGGGCGTTTTCCTGCCCTTCGCCATCGGCCTGGAGCCGCAGGACGGTTCCGACGAGGGCGAGCTGCGCCTGATTGCCGTCCCGCCGACCGACGACCCCGAGGACCCGGACGCCGACATCGACACCGAGGCCATGGCCGCGGATCTGGTTCAGGTGCTCAGCCAGCAGGGAGCCCACTTCGAGGCCATCGCCATCGCCTCCGACGTGCTGCTCCAGGAGAACGACCAGGACGCCATCCACGTGGTCGCCGAGCACAAGGCCGGCGCCGCGCTGGCCATCGTGCAGCCCTACGTGATGCCGGCCGAGCCGGGCGGCGAGTGGACCTTCGAGGATCCCGCCGCCGAAGCGGCGGAGGCCGTCTGGTCCAACGCCCGCTAGCACGCGCCCGCGACGGGAGGCGCCTGCCGCGACAACTTCCACGCCTTCCGGCCACCCAGCACAGTGAGCTACACCGCTGACCGGCCGGAGGGCGTCGTCGTAGACTGGAGAACATGAAACTCAGCGCCTTTGCCGATGTCTGCCTGCGGACCGTCATGGTGCTGGGCGCGCCCGGAGCGGGCCAGCTGACCAGCCGAGAGATCGCGGACCTGGTTGCGGTGCCCTATAACCACGTCACCAAGGCGGTCCTGGAATTGCGCACCCTGGGCGTGCTGGACGTCGTGCGCGGCCGCAACGGCGGCGCCTCGATTACCCAGACCGGGCTGCAGACCTCGGTCGGCACCCTGCTGCGCACGCTGGACAAGCGCGAAGACGTCGTTGACTGCACCGACCACGACGCGAGCGGCAACTGCCCGCTGGCCGGCGGCTGCCGCCTGCGCGGCGCCCTGCGCGCGGCCCGCGAGGCCTTCTACGCGGCCCTTGATCCGCTGACCGTGCAGGAGATCTGCGAGACCTCGCCGGCCATCACCTTGCTGCCCTTCCCCACTGTGCGACGCAGCGCGTAATTTTTCCTCGCCGCAAAAATACCAGTCAAACCCTGCTTTTCCGGATGTGGCGCAGCTCAACTTGCAATTCGTTTCTACGTCGCGTAGAACTTAAAGCATAAATCTTGCATTTCAAATGCAAGATAAACCAGACGCTCTCCGAGGAGATACACCATGCTGTCCACCCAGTCCCGCCCGGTCATTGAAGCAACGCTGCCGATCATCGCAGAACGAATTTCGAGCATCACCCCGAAGTTCTACCAGCGCATGTTCGCCGCCCGACCGGAGCTGCTGGATGGCATGTTCTCCCGCTCGAACCAGAAGAACGGAACCCAGCAGCAGGCGCTGGCCGGTTCCATCGCCGTTTTCGCCACCTACCTGGTGAACAACCCGGAAACCACCCCGGAGACCATGCTGGCCCGCATCGCCCACAAGCACACCTCGCTGGGCGTCGTCGAGGAGCAGTACGGAATCGTCTATGAGCACCTGTTCGCAGCCATCGCCGAAGACCTGGGCGACGCGCTGACCCCGGAAATCGCCGACGCCTGGACCGAGGTGTACTGGCTGATGGCCCAGGCCCTGATCAAGATCGAAAAGGGCCTCTACGCCCAGCAGGCCAATGCCACCATCTACAGCAACTGGAAGCTCGTCGAGCGCACCGAGACCGGCGCGGATTCGGTCAGCTTCAGCTTCGAACCAGCCGATGACACCGCCGCCACCGTCGCCAAGCCGGGGCAGTTCGTCTCCATGCGCATGCCGATGACCGACGGCATCCGCCAGGTCCGCCAGTTCACCCTGAGCAACGACGTCCAGTCCACCACGCGCCGCACCGTCACCGTGAAGCTGGACATGGACGGCGAGTTCACCCCGGTGCTGCACAACTCGCTGAAGGTCGGGGACGTCGTGGAGCTGTCCAACCCGTACGGCGACCTGGTCATCGACACCGAGGGCTCCCCGCTGGTCATCGCCACCGCCGGCATCGGCTGCACCCCGAGCGCCGCGGCCCTGCAGACCCTGGCCGCCGCGGGCTCCACCCGCGAGATCACCGTGCTGCACGCCGACCAGGAATTCGCTTCCTGGCCGCTGCGCGAGCAGATGCTCGAATCGCTGGGCCAGCTGCCCAACGCCAAGATCAGCACCTGGTTCGAGCGCGGCGAGCTGCCCGAGGGGCTGGACGCCAAGGCCGGCTACATGGACCTCACCGAGGCGCTGACCGCCGACAGCCAGGTCTACCTCTGCGGCCCGCTGCCTTTCATGCACGCGGTGCGCTCGCAGGCGCTGGCCGCCGGTGTTCCGGCCGAGCGCATCCACTACGAGGTCTTCGGACCGGACGTATGGCTCGCAGCCTAAGGCGCGAAGCCCACTAAGACCGGAACAGCCCGGACTGGCCATATGGGGGTCCAGTCCGGGCTGTTCTGTTTGCCGGAAAACTAGTCGGCGGCGGGGCCGTCGGAGTCGGTGGGCCGCTTGGCCACCGGGGGCTTCTTGGACAGCGCGTGCTTCAGGTCGAGCTTTCTCGGGTCCAGCTTGCGCGGATCCAGCCGCTCCGCGAAGCCCTTGGCCTTGGCTTCCGCACCGGGCTTTCCGGCCTCGGCTACCGTTTCCGGAACCGCATCGGCGGCGGTATCTTCGGCATCCTGCGGGTCGATTTCCTCCAGGGTGGAGGTGCGCTTGAACGAGGCACCGCGCAGCTTGGGCTCCACCGGCTCGCGCAGCACCTGGTGCAGCTGCTGTCCGGTGATCCAGCGGCGCAGCACCGAGTTGAACAGCAGCGGATTTTCGATGTTCCACTGGTGGTGCATGCCGGGCACGACGCGGATGGCCGCCTGCGGCAGGGCCTCGCCAATGGCCGGGAAGGAACGCTGGACGAACTTCGGCTCACTGGCGCCGGCCAGCAGCAGGACCGGACCGGAATATGCGGACAGGTCCGCCGGCAGCCCTCCGGTGTCAAGATCACCCATGACCGCACGCATGTTCTCCGGCTTGAGCTTGACTCCGTGCTCGGCGAACAACTCGCGTTCATTGTCCACCATGCCGTAGGCCCCGGCCTGGAACTTCCAGTACCACTCGCTGCCGATCAGCTTGAGCTGCATACGCTGCACCGCCTTCGCCGCGGTTCCCGGCGGCGCGACGGACACACCGGTGACGAACACCGAATCAACCAGTTCCGGGTGCCGCGCGGCCACGTGCAGGGCAATGACTCCGCCCAGGGACATGCCCACCAAGTGCACGCCGCCTTCGGACACCTCGTCCGCGATCAGCGCGGCGACATCGTCCGCCGCGGAGTTCAGGCCTTCCCATTTTTCCTCGAACCGGGCGCCGAAGGAGGGAAGGTGCAGGGTGAGGATGTTGAAGTCGCTGAAGGCCAGCACCTGGGGATCCCAGCTCCAGTTGCCCACGTTGCCCCCGTGAAGGAAAACCAGGGTCTGCACGGGGCCGCTGTCCTCGGGCTTGCGGCGCGCGGGATGCATCTCGGGATAATCGGTCGCATCCCGCGCCGGCTTGGGCGTCTGGTTCTTTCCCTGGTCGTTGGCAGAGGTCATGGCAAATGCTCCAATACTGCGTCTAGCCATTCCAGCTCGGCGGCCTGTTGTCTGATTGCATGGTCCAAGGTCGCGGCCATGAGGAAGCTGCGGCGGTCCGCGGCGGCACGCATATCAATCCCCTCGCGCTGGGAAAGGTAGTCGTCCAGCACGTACTGGGTAGCCTGTCGGCGTTCGATCAGCAGCTGCTCGATGCCATCCCGCTCCAGCTCCGCGGCGAAGAAGACCTGCCCCATGAACGGGTCGCGCTCCGGGGACCGGGCGGCCCCGCTGGAAAGCCACTGGTTCAGCACTTCCCTGCCGGCCTCGGTGATGTGGTGTTCCTGCCGGTCCGGGTAGTTCGATTGCGGGACGGTGCGCACCGTGGCGTACCCCTGGTCCACCAGCTGGGCCAAGGTGCGGTAAATCTGCGCCTTGTCTGCATTCCAGAAGTGGTTAATAGAGGAATCAAAGTGCTTCTTGAGCTCGTAGCCGGTCATCGGCGACAAGCACAGCAGCCCGAGAATCAATCGTGCCAAAACCATGACTTCATCTTTTCACAGTTAGTTGATTTTGCACCCACCTGCGCGGGCGTGTGAAAACTGTTCTCCGATTGTGACCTTGGGCCATTCGTCCCGCGCTGCGCAGTCATCTTTGCCGGTTCATCTGCAACGATCCCTAGAATTGGCACATGCCCAACGCCCCTGAACGCTCTCGGCTGACGCCGCCGCTTTTCGCCCTGCTGATCCTGCTCGGAACCACCGGCCCGCTGGCCACCGACATGTACCTGCCGTCATTCCCGGCGATGACCCGGGAATTCGCCACCTCGGCCTCCGGTATCCAGCTCACGCTGACGGCGTTCTTGATGGGCATCGCCTTCGGCCAGATCTTCTGGGGCCCGCTCTCGGACCGGTTGGGCCGGGCCAAGCCGCTGCGCTGGGGCACCGCGCTGTTTGTCATCGCTTCCATTGTCGCCGCCGTGGCGCCGACGCTGACGACCCTGACGATCGCCCGCGCCCTGCAGGGGCTGGGCGGCGCGGCCGGCCTGGTGATTTCCAAGGCCATTGTCGCGGACACCACCCGGGGCATGCAGACCGCCCGAATTTTCTCGCTGCTGATGACCTTCGGCGGAGTGGCACCGGCCGTGGCCCCGTTGATCGGCTCGGTACTCGGCGAGTTCGGAGGCTTCCGCACGGTGCTGTGGTTCATCTCCCTGATCGCCTTGCTGATGGCGGCGGGGTCCTTCGGCATCTATCGGGAAACCCACCCGCAGCCCCAGCGTTCGACAGGAAACTTCCTGGCGCCTCTGCGCATCGCCCTGTCCAAGCCGCGCTTCGTGGGCTACATGGTCCAGTTCGCCTTCGCCTTCGGAGCCATGATGGCCTATGTCTCGGCCTCCCCGTTCCTCTACCAAAACGTCATGGGGCTCAGTCCGCAGGGATACGCCCTGTGCTTCGGCATCAATTCACTCGGCTTGATCACCGCCGGCCTGGTCTCTGCCCGGCTCGCCACCCGCGTCCCGCTGCGCCGCACCATCAGCATCGCGCTGGGCGTCCTGCTCGTGTCCAGCTGCGCCATGGCTGTCATGGCACAGCTCGGGGTGCGCAGCCTGGCTCTGGCCGCGGTCATCTTCATCATGGTGACCTCGGTGGGCTTCACCATGGGAAACACCACCGGGCTTGCCGTGGCCGAAGTCCGCGAAGTTTCCGGGTCCGGCTCCGCGTTGCTGGGCTGCGCGCAGTTCTTCATCGGCGCGGTGGCCACCCCGCTGGTGGGCTTGAGCGGCGAGGACTCCCCCGTTGCCTTCTCGATCACCGCGCTTGTCTCTGCCACGGTGGCAGTTGGCGCCCTGGTCTACACCGCGGACCGCTTCCACCAGCCGAAATTGGGCTAGCGACCCCGGCGGGCGCAAAAAATCCCCGGCAACCCGTTCTCCGCCCCGAAGGGCAGATGGCGGGCAGCCGGGGATTTTCTTGTCATACCTAGGCGTTCAGGCGGGCCTTCAGGCCATCAAGCTCGGCGCGCAGCGAAGCCGGCAGAGCCTCTCCGAACTTGGCGTACCACTCTTCGATGCTCTCGACCTCGGTCAGCCATTCGTCGGTGTTCACCTCAACGGCGGTTTCCACGTCGGCCGGGGTGAAGCCTTCCAGGCCGGTCAGGTCAAGGGCTTCGCCGGTCGGCACGTAGCCGATGGCGGTTTCCTTGGCGTCTGCGGTGCCTTCGATGCGCTCGACGGCCCACTTCAGGACACGCGAGTTGTCGCCGAAGCCAGGCCAGGCGAAGCCGCCCTCGGGGGTGCGACGGAACCAGTTGACCAGGAAGATCTTCGGCATCTGCTCAGGGTTGAGCTTGCCCGAGATCTGGTCCCAGTGGTTGAGGTAATCGCCGGCGTTGTAGCCGATGAAAGGCAGCATGGCCATCGGGTCGCGGCGGACCTGACCCACGGCGCCTGCCGCTGCCGCGGTGGTCTCGGAGGACAGGGTCGAACCCATGAAGATGCCGTTGGTCCAGCTGCGGGCCTCGGTCACCAGCGGGATGGTGGTCTTGCGGCGGCCGCCGAACAGGATCGCATCGATCTTCACGCCGTTAGGCGAGTAGTAGTCCTGCGACAGCATGTCGACCTGGTCGATCGGGGTGCAGAAGCGGGAGTTCGGGTGAGCGGCCTTGGTGCCGGACTCCGGAGTCCAGTCGTTGCCCAGCCAGTCGACCAGGTGCGCAGGAGCCTCGTCGGTCATGCCTTCCCACCACACGCCGCCTTCGTCGGTCAGCGCGACGTTCGTGAAGATGGAATTGCCCTTGGTGATGGCGCGCATGGCGTTCGGGTTGGTGGACCAGCCGGTGCCCGGTGCCACGCCGAACAGGCCGTACTCCGGGTTCACGCCACGCAGTTCGCCGTCCTTGCCGATGCGCATCCAGTTGATGTCATCGCCCAGGGTCTCGGTCTTCCAGCCGTCGATGGTCGGATCCAGCAGCGCCAGGTTGGTCTTGCCACAGGCCGACGGGAAGGCTGCCGCGATGTGGTACGACTTGTTCTGCGGGCTGGTCAGCTTCAGGATGAGCATGTGCTCGGCAAGCCAGCCCTCGTCGCGGGCCATGGCCGACGCGATGCGCAGCGAGTAGCACTTCTTGCCCAGCAGGGCGTTTCCGCCGTAGCCGGAGCCGTAGGACATGATGGCGCGCTCTTCAGGGAAGTGCACGATCCACTTGTCTTCGTTGCACGGCCAGGCGACGTCTTCCTGTCCCGGCTCAAGCGGAGCGCCGATCGAGTGCAGCGCTGGAACGAAGAAAGCGTTCTCTGCTTCCATCTTGCGCAGTACTTCATTGCCGATCTTGGCCATGATGCGCATCGAGGTGACAACGTAGGCGGAGTCGGTGAGCTCTACACCGTAGGCTGGCTGCTCTGCATCCAACGGACCCATGACGAAAGGAATCACGTACATGGTGCGGCCGCGCATGGAGCCGTCGAACAGGCCGTTCAGACGCTCCTTCATAACCTTCGGGTCTTCCCAGTTGTTGGTGAAGCCCGCATCTTCTTCCTTTTCGGAGCAGATGAAGGTGCGCTCTTCTACGCGGGCAACGTCCTTTGGATCGGAGAATGCGGCGTAGGAGTTGGGGAAGTTCGGGTCGGTCAGCTTGACCAGGGTGCCGGCTTCAACGAGCTCGGCGCACAGGCGGTCGTTCTCTTCAGCTGATCCGTCAACCCAATAAACACGATCCGGCTTCGTCAGTGCGGCAACTTCCTCGACCCAAGCCGCCAGCTTCACATGCGAAGTGGGCGCTGCGTCGATTACGTTCTGATCCGAGCTCGTGCTCATTATCGATTCCCTCCATTGGGCTGAACTAGCGATAAAACAAGGCTAGGGGGTGGCACTTCCCGAAACCCTGTGACTCAAACCTCACGACTCGAGGTGGACTAAACTGAAATAGTTGAGATCCCCGGAATTCCGGGGGTTTGCCAATTCAACACCCCGCGTTAATGTGACGAAGGTCACGTAGACCGGTACCCTTTTGGTTTCTTCATAAAACCATTCATCTGCCATTTCCCAGGGATTCGAATTCTCGATTTGTACGCACGTGCAACCACCTGTATAGTTATTCGAGGTTCGCCACGGCGGATCACAACAAATGAATATGCGCCCATAGCTCAGCTGGATAGAGCGTCTGTCTACGGAACAGAAGGTCAGGGGTTCGAATCCCTTTGGGCGCACCATACTGAAATTCCCACTCGAATGAGTGGGAATTTTTTTCTTTCCCGAGGAGTGTCGTGCACTTTCCAGTGACTTCAGGCAACGGTGCAGCATTGCGCCTGCTCCAAGCTGGCGATGCCGGGGAAATGGCCGCCGCCTACCTGCGCAACCGGGCCCACCTGGCCCCCTGGGAGCCCGAGCGCCCGGAAGAATTTTTCACTCCGGCCGGACAGCGGCGGGGCCTGGACATCCAACTCGACAGCCTTGCGGCGGCGCTGGCCTACCCGGCGGCGCTCTTTGCGGAGGGCCGCATCATCGGACGCTTCACCCTCTCCGGGGTTGTCCGCGGGCCATTCCAAAGCGCAAGCCTCGGATACTGGATGGACGCAGCGCACCAAGGTCGGGGCCTGGCAACCTTTGCGGTGCACGCCATGTGCCAGATCGCCGGCTCGACCTTGGGCCTGCACCGCATCGAGGCCGGCACGCTGCTGCACAACCACGCATCGCAAGCGGTGCTGCGAAAATGCGGCTTCGAGCAGATCGGCATGGCGCCGCGCTACCTGAAGATCGCAGGCGAATGGCAAGACCACAACCTCTACCAGTGCCTCCTGGAAAACGAGTCCGGCCAGGAGGCCGCGGCACAAGAAGCCGAATCAATGTGACACCGGGCACTTTTGGGCTTTTCAATTTTTGCCGCCGTCGAATCTCGTGTATTGTTATTCAAGTCGTCAAGGCGACAAACAAGTAAATATGCGCCCATAGCTCAGCTGGATAGAGCGTCTGTCTACGGAACAGAAGGTCAGGGGTTCGAATCCCTTTGGGCGCACCAATAGATTCCCATTCGAAAGAATGGGAATTCTTTTTTAACCGGTACCCCGTATTCCCGCCGGAGCGGCAGGATATCCGACGGCTAATGCGATGCGCGCAGAATCAGCTCGGTGTCCATGATGCTCCACTCGGGCACGCTTTCGCCGTTGATCCGCTTGATCAGGATCTCGGCCATGATCGCTCCCTGGCGCTCCGGATGCTGGGCAATCGTGGTCAGCGGCGGGGTGGCATTGCGGGCGAAGGCGTCATCGTCCACCGTGGTCACGGAAACATCCTGCGGAACCCCGAGCCCTGCATCCGCCATCGCCTGCAACGCTCCGAAGGCCATCTGGGCACTGGCCACGAACACCCCGTCGAAGTCCGTGCCCGAATCGACCAGCTGCCGCATCAGGTCGCGTCCGCTGTCGGGAGTGAAATCGCCTTCCAGCACCGCCGCCGGTTCGAGCCCCGCCTCCGCCAGCGCTTGGGTGAACCCGGTCAGGCGATCGAGGCTCGCCCCCATGTCCTGCGGGCCGGCGATGGTGGCGATGCGCCGGCGGCCGCGTTCGATGATCACTTCGGTGGCCTGCTTCGCGGCGGAGATGTTGTCGATATCGACCACGTAGATTTCGCTCTGGTCGGTGCTCATGGTCCGGCCGCCGAACACCAGCGGGAGCTGCCCGCCGAGGTCCGCGTAGGAACGGTCGGCTGCGTGGTGCGACAGTACCAGCGCGCCGTCAACATTGCCGCCGCGCAGGTAGCGTGTGGTTTTCCCCGGATCGGATTCGGTGGACAGCAGCAGCGACAGCATGAACTCGGTATCCGCCAGATACTGCGCGGCGCCCTGGACCACCTTGGCGAAATAGGGATCGGCGAAGAACTTCGCGGTGTTCTCGGGAACCACCAGCGCGATGGCGTTGGTCCGGCCCTGCGCCAGCGAACGGGCCGCCCGGTTGGGCACGTAGTTCAGTTCGCGGATCGCCTGCTCGACCGCTCGCATCGCCTCGGGCTTGACCTTCTCCGAGCCGTTGACGACGCGGGAAACCGTGGCGCGGGAGACGCCGGCGCGTTCTGCGACGAGCTCCAGCGTCGGCTGCTGCTTGCGTGGTTCGGACATGCTTGTTCTCTTTACTCCAGGGGCTTCGACGATCCTAGGCGTTGGGCGGGCCGGGGCACGAATCGATGTCCGCGCCCCGGCCCGGGCGTCATGCCATTGTACGGTTGGCGGCGATCAGCCCGGCATAGGCCCGGCCGCTGTTCTTGATGGTGCGCTGCTGCGTCCGGTAGTCCACGTGGATGATGCCGAACCGCTTGTTGTAGCCCCAGGCCCATTCGAAGTTGTCCAGCAGGGACCAGAGGAAGTAGCCCCGTACGTCGACCCCGTCGGAGAGCGCCCCGGCCACCGCGTCCAGGTGGCTGAAAATATACTCCTCTCGTTCCGGGTCCTCCACCGTGCCCCGCGCGGTGACCGCGTCCTCGTAGGCCGCCCCGTTTTCCGTGATGTACAGCGGCGGCAGGTTCGGATAGTCGTCCCGCAGCCGGTTGAGCAGCACGCGCAGTCCCTGCGGATTCACTTCCCAGCCCATGGCCGTGCGCGGGAGGTTGCGGGTCGGAAAGGTGACGTACTCGCTGCCCACGAACGGGGAGGCTTTCGGCGAGTTCGTGGGAACCAGGGCCTGCGGTTCGCCGGCTGCCAGCGGATGCCCCGACACGTTGTCGTCGTGGTAGTGGTTGACCCCGAGGAAATCGATGGGCTGCGCGATCAGCGCCGCGTCGCCGTCCTGGATCACCGCATTCAGCCCGAGGTGCCCGACATCTTCCAGCAGGTCTGCCGGATAGCCCCCGCGCAGGATCGGGTCCAGGTACATGCGGTTCCACAGGGCGTCGATCCGGCGAGCGGCCTCCCGGTCCACCGGATCGGCGGGGTTGTCGGGCACCGCGTTGGTCAGGTTCAAGGTGATCCCCAGGTGCTCCGCTCCCAGGTCGCGCAGCCGCGCGGTGGCCAGCCCGTGGGCCAGGTGCTGGTGGTGCACCGCGGCCAGCGCCGCGGCCGGCTCCTGCCGGCCCGGGGCGTGCTCGCCTGCGGCGTAGCCGATCAGCGACGAGCACAAGGGCTCGTTGAAGGTGGTCCAGCGGGCGACCCGGTCCCCGAGCTTCGCATGGACCGCCTCGGCATAGTCCAGGAATCGGAAGGCGGTGTCGCGGTTGGCCCAGCCGCCGCGCTCTTCCAGGGCCTGCGGCAGGTCCCAGTGGTACAGCGTCAGCCACGGCAGGATGCCGTGTTCCAGCAGCTCATCGACCAGCCGCGAGTAGAAGTCCAGCCCCTGCGGGTTGACGCTCCGTCCTCCCGGCACGATCCGGGCCCAGCTGGTGGAGAACCGGTAGGAGTCCAGGTGCAGCTCGCGCATCAGGGCGACGTCTTCGCGGTAGCGGTGGTAGTGGTCCACGGCGGTTTCCAGGTCCTCCCCGCCGGCGATGGCCCCGGGGATGCGGGCGAAGGCATCCCAGATGGAATCCTCCTTTCCGTGGGAATGGGCGGCGCCCTCGATCTGTGCTGCCGCGGTGGCCGAACCCCAGATGAAGGTCTCGGGCCACGCGAACGAGTGGGATGGGTGTCGAGTCATTAGCCCTTTACAGCTCCTGCCATGATTCCGGAAACAAGTTGCCTGCCGGCCACGACGAACAGCACCAGCAGCGGGATGGTGGCCATCAGGGCCCCGGCCATCACGATGGTGTAGTCGACGTAGCGGGCGGATTGCAGCTGGCTCAACGCCACCTGCAGCGTGGGGTTCTGCGGGGCCACCAGCATGGGCCACAGGTAGTCGGTCCAGGCTGTCATGAAGGTGAACAGCGACAGGATCGCCATGGCCGGGCGGGCCGCGGGCACCCCCACATGCCAGAACGTGCCGATCATGCTGGCCCCGTCCACGCGGGCCGCCTCGATCAATTCGTCGGGAATGTTGTCCACCAGGTACTGGCGCATGAAGAAGACGCCGAACGCGGTGACGAGGGTAGGGATCATGATGGCGCCCAGGGATCCGGTCCAGCCGAATTCCTTCATCATCATGAACAGCGGGATGATGCCCAGCTGGGTGGGCACCGCCAGGGTCGCGATCACGAAGACCAGCAGGCCCTCGCGGCCGCGGAACCGGAGCTTGGCAAAGGCGTACCCGGCCAAGGTGGAGAAGGACACGACCGACAGCGTGATCACCGAGGACACCACCAGGCTGTTGCCCAGCGCCGCCCAGAAGTCGACGGTGTTGAACACCTCGGCTACGTTGTGCCAGAACTGGCCGCCGGGCAGCAGCGGGGGCCAGGCCGAGGCGAAAACCCCCGGGTCCGAGGACCCGATGACCAGCGAATACCACAGCGGGTAGGTGCTGCCCAGGAAGAAGGCGAGCAGGATGCCGTAGACCAGGAACCCGGGCCGGCGCTCGGTCGTGAAGCTTCGCTTACGCTTGCGCCGCGGCCGCGGCGGTGCCGCGGCAAGGGATGGGTTAGCCATGGTCTCTCCTCCGGGCTTCTGTCATGTCCTGTCCGCCAGCAGGCTTGCCAGGCCTCTTGGCGTTCCTGCCGTGGCGCATGGGCCGGCGGCCTGCGCGCTTCTCTCCGGAGGAGGCGATCTTCCCGGACAGCAGGAAGTTGGCGACGCCGATGAGGATGATGATCAGGAACAGCATCCAGGCCACGGCCGAGGCCCGGCCGAAGTCCCCGCGGTTGAACGCCAGGTCCCACAGGTACAGCACGGTTGTCTGGTATTGGCGGTCGGGTCCGCCCGGCACCGAGCTGCTGGCGTTGAACAGCTTGGGCTCGGTGAAAATCTGCAGGCCGCCGATGGTGGCCGTGATGATCACGAAGATCATGGTGGGCCGGATGCCGGGCAGGGTGATCGAGAAGAACCTGCGCAGCATACCCGCGCCGTCAATCGCGGCCGACTCGTGCAGCTCCCGGGGAACCGCCTGCATGGCGGCCAGCAGGATCAGCGCGTTGTATCCGGTCCAGCGCCAGTTCACCATCGCGGCGATGGCCAGATGGGACGGGAACACCGAGGTCTTCCAGGCCACGGGATCCAGGTTGACCAGCTGCAGCAGGTTGTTGATCAGGCCGTACTTCTCGTCGAAGGCATTGGAGAAGATCAGGGTGACCGCCACCGGGGTCACCACATAGGGCACCAGCACGCTCATCCGCCAGAAGGTCTTGGCGCGGAGGTTCTGGTCCAGCATCGCGGCGATGAATGTCGCGATGACCAGCTGCGGAATGGCCGACAGCAGGAAGATGCTGAACGTGTTGAACAGGGAGTTCCAGAACAGCGGCGAGGACAGCTCGGCGGCGTAGTTCTCCAGCCCCACCCAGTCCCCCGCCCCGCCCAGCAGATCCCAGTCGTTGATGGAGACCACGAAGGTGTAGACCAGCGGGAAGAGCCCGACGAGTCCGAAGAGGATGAAAAAGGGCGAGATGTAGAGGTACGGCGAGTACTTGTAGTCCAGCCGGCTGAACAAGTGGCGACGCCGCTGCGGCCCGGAGTGGCGCTCCTCTAGGAGCTTTTCCGGAGTCGGGCTCGCGGGGCGCGCCTTCCGCCGGAGGTGTCCGGTGCCGGAACCGGGAGGCTTGTTGGTCAAGGTGCTCATGAAAATGTTCTCTTCTTCCGCGGGGCCCGGGTCAGCGGACCCGGGCCCCGGCTGCATCGGCCGTTACTTGATGTCCAGGTTTTTCAGGGTCGACAGGGCGTCGTTCCACGCGCTCTGGCCATCGGTTCCGGAATCCAGCGCGATGGTTGCCGGGCCGAAGACCTGCTCCTGGATGACCGAGTCGTTCGGGCCCTTGAACTGCGCCTTGACTCCTTCGGCGCGGCTGGCCAGGATCGTCCCGATAGGCGCGTCGTTGAAGAACTTGGTCAGCTCGTTGGCGCCGGTCACCGCTTCGGACTGCTGGGCTTCGAGGCTGCTCGGGAAGGCGCCGGCCTCCTCGAATGCGGCGGCCTGGGATTCAGCGCTGGTCAACCACTGGGCGAGCTTGGCGGCCTCGGCCGGATGCTCCGAGGTCGTGGGCACGGTCAGGAAGGTCCCGCCCCAGTTCGCCGGGCCGCCGGGGAAGACGTCAGCGAAGTCCCAGCCGCTGGCCGCATCGCCGCCGGCGCCCTCGATCTGCCCCTTGACCACTCCGAGCATCCAGCCCGGACACGGCATGGTGGCGAAGGAACCGTCGATGAACGCCTGGCCCTTGCCCCAGTCCCACTGGGTCTGCCCGGAAGACAGCCCGTTGGAGGCCGCATCGGCCAGCAGGTCCCAGCGTTCGCGCAGCTGCGTATTGCCTTCGATGTTCAAGGTTCCGTCGGCCTTGTAATAGCCCTCGCCGAGCTGGTTGACCATGGAGTTCCACACGAATCCGGATTGATCGTAGAAGGCCTCGTCCGATGCCTTGACATAGTCCTTGCCGACATCGACGAACTTCTCCCAGGTGGCGTTGTCCCCTCCGAAGAGTTCGGCGACGGCGTCGCGCTCGCTGGGCAGGCCGGCCTTCTTATAGAGGTCTGCGCTGTAGCACAGGCCCATGGGGCCGATGTCCGTGCCGTAGCCGATGATTCGGCCTTCGTCATCGGTGGCCTGCTGGACCTTCCAGTCCACCCATTGGCTGGAGATCTCGCCCGCACCGTAGTCGCGCAGGTCGGCGAATGAATCGGAGACGGCCATGACCTGCCCGAGCCATCCCTCCTCGACCGCCTGCACGTCGGGCAGGCCGGCGCCGGCGGCCTGCTTGGTCTTCCAGTCGGTCAGTGCGTTGCCGCCGGTATCGATGTTGGTTGCCTGGATCTTGACGCCCGGGTTCTGGGATTCGTACTTCGCATACAGGGCATCAAGCCCCATGGTCCCGAAGGTGGTGACGGTCAGGGTGACCGGGTTGTCGGCGGATGCCGGCTGTTCGTCGGCGGCGCTGTTGCTGCCGCCGCAACCGGTGGCCAGCAGGGCCAGGCTTCCGGCGACGGCGGCCGCTTTGGCGATGCGGGATGTGCGAGAGATGTCCACGGTGACTCCGTTCAGAGTGCTGAGCTTGCGAGTGTACTTTCGAGCGTCCCGCTCAATCGTGAGAGCGCTCTCAAACTTGGGGAAAAAAATAAACTCCGAGGAGTTTTCAATACAGCATGAGTCACGATAGCGCCCGCCCATCACTCTGTGAGCGCTCTCACAATTCATCTGCACTAAGACTGCCCGTGGAAACGAAAAGTGTCAACCCCCAATTTCCGCTGCCGCCGGAGAACCGCCAGCAGGGGCCCGGAACCGCGCCGGCATGTCGCCTGCGCCGTTCCGGGCCCCGCTGGCATCCGGAACCGGCTACTTCTTGTCCAGCTGCAGGCCCACCAGCACCGGATCATGGTCCGAAGAGCGGTACTGGTTCCCGGTGACCAGCTGGGTCACGTTGTAGTTGTAGCGGCTGTACTCGTAGCCGATGGATTCGGTCGCGTTGATGTTCCAGATATCCTGGCCCGCCACCTTCTTCGCCAGCGGCCGCGAGGCGAAGACGTGGTCCAGCGAACCGGTCAGCCCGGCAAACAGGTAGCTGCGCGAATCCGCCGCCGCGCCCAGGTCGACATACCCGGCCTGCGACAGCACCTTGATGGGATCCTCGGCAGAATAGGAGTTGAAGTCGCCGGCCAGCAGAATCTGGTCGGTGTTCGAGGTCTTCTTCAGCGAATCGGCGAACTTCACCAGCGCGGTGGCCTGTTCGACGCGCGCGGCGTTCCACGCCCCCTGGCCGTCCCCCTTGTCAGCATTGGCCGAGCCGTCCTTGGGATCCGATCCCTTGGACTTGAAGTGGTTGGCGATCACCAGGAAACGGGTCTTCTGGTTGCCGCCCACCCGCTGGAAGGCCTGCGCCATCGGGTCGCGGGCGTTGTCGAAGGCAGGGTCGTCCAGGATCCGGGACTTGCCGATCGGCTTCACCGCGTCGCGCTGGTAGATCATCGCCGTGCGGATCACGTCCTCGTCGGCCGGGACGGCGCCGGGGCTCGGTGCATAGCTCCACCGGTTCTCCCCGGCCGCGGCATTCAGCTCGTCCACCAGGTGCGCCAGCGCGGCGTCCCGGTCCTGGCCGAAGCGCGCCGAGTTCTCGATCTCCTCGAGCACCACCACGTCGGCGTCGAACTTGTTCAACGCCGCGACGATCTTGGCCTGCTGCCGTTCGAAACTCGCCTCGGTGGCCGCGCCGCGGGCATCGCAGCCGCCGCGCACCGTCACCGGAACCCCCTGGCGGTCGTTGTAGTAGGTGCAGCCTTCGAGGCTGTCGCCGGTGGTCGTGAAGTAGTTGAGCACGTTGAAGCTGCCGACGCTGACATTGCCCCCGACGTCCTGGGGCTTGCTGCTGTCGATCTGCTCGAAGCTGACCGGGATGTCCGCATCCTGCGCACCGGTCACCTGGCCGGTCGGCTGCAGCCGCCACAGGTCGTAGCGGTAGTCCATGATCACCGGATCGGTGAAGGCCGCGGCCGCGCCCACCGTGACCCGGCGCTGCGCATCGAGGTACGGCAGCGGCACCGAGGTATTGGAGGCGGTCGAGAAATTCAGCGTCGCGCCGTCGTCCAGCACGATGGCCCGCTGCTCGTTCTCCTCGGCAAGCCGCAGCGCCTGGGCGCTGCCCGGCGCGAAGACATCGGTCGGCTGGCGCAGCGTGCGCTCCCCGGGAACGATGCTGCTGGTTCCCTGCGCCAGGGTGATCTCGCCGTACTGGTTCAGCGAGTAGTTGTCCGACACCGTGAACTGCCCCTGCGGGTCGACCAGCATGGATTCGAAGCGCTCGCGGTCGGCGTCCGAGGCCGGCAGCGGGGTCGACAGCGGCTTGACGGCTTCTGCCGGTTCGGCCAGCGGCGCCACGCCGGAGGCGCTGATCTGCGTCAGACCGAAGTACTCGGAGACCGTGCCCGCGACCTCCACGTGGTCGCCCACGGCGACGGAGGAAACCTGGCGCGGCGCGTAGACGAAGATGCCGGAGCTGCCCAGCGGCGAGATTTCCGCGCCGCTGCCGGCGGTCTGCAGGTAGAAGCCGCGGATGCCGCCGTCGGCGTAGGCCCCGGTCACCACGCCCCGGACCGTCACCTTTTTCCCCGCGAAGGGCGAGGTGTCGGTGGTTCCCTGGATTTGCTCGATCGAGGTGATTCTGGAGTCGTCGGCCGTGGCCGGCACGATACCGCCAGCCGCGAGGCTGGCGCCCAGAGCAGCGGCCGCAAGAGCCATGCTGGTACGTTTGCGCATGTGATTCCCAACGTCGGTGTGGCGAGCGCGGCCAGGCGGCCGCGCAGCGAGCTCTTCATCGAATTAACCAGACGCACATGAATTCACCGTGAATTTCCCGGGCGCACTCGGTGACAGCTCATGAATCATCCAAGTGCATTACGCGCTTTACGTCTAGGGTGACGCAAAAGATATTCGTACTAATTGAACTGACCGGTCAGTTCAATTAGTCTCGTTAACGTGCTTGTTGCAGACTCGATTTCATTCCAGGGACGCCATAGCGAACTGGTTCCACCCACCTCCCTGCGCGTCGCGCCCGGGGAAATGCTTCTTGTGGCCGGAGAACCGCAGGGCGCGCGCACCGCGCTCGCGCTGCTGCTGTCGGGCCGGATGAAACCCGGCGGCGGCGTCGTGGCCTGGGGCGGCAGCGCCCGGCTGGCCCACCTGCGCAAGCACAGCGCGGTGGTCGATTCCCCGAACATCAACGATCCCGAGGCGCATCTGAAGGTGCGTGACGTGGTCAGCGAGGACCTCTCGTTGATCCCCTCGCCGCCGTGGCGCAAGCCGAACCCCAAGAAGTGGATGGCGGAGCACGGCTACAGCGATATCGCCGGCGACTGGGTCGATGCGGTCGACCCCGTGCGCCTGACCGAGATGCTCACGCAGCTGGCCGCCGAAAATCCGCAGACCAGGCTGCTGGTCGTGGATTCACCCGACCGGCACCCGGGCGACGACGCGGTGTGGCTCGAAGCCCTGGAACGCTTCGCCCTGTCGGACCGCGAGTTCGCGGTCATCGCCACCGTGGCCCGGGTCCCCGACAGCTGGGCCGGGCCGGTGGCCTATCTCGGGGCGGCCGAACCTGCCGCGGAATTCGAGCCGGAGCCAGAGCTTGAACCGGCGCCGGACGCCGAACCGGAGGAAACCTCCGAGGACCCTGGCGACCCGGCCCCGGCCGAACCCGACGAGCAGGACAGCCCGGACGAACAGGACGAGCAGGACGAGCAGGACGAGCAGGACGAGCAGGCCGCGCCCACCGCCGAAGCACCGCACCCCGAGCCCGGCGAGCCCGCCGGGGAGCCATCGGAGGCCGGGGAATCCGTCGGCGCCGGGGACATCCCGGCGGAGCCCGCCGAACCGGAACCACAGGACACTCCCGCGCCGGCCCCGCAGCCGGCCAGCGACCCCAGCCAAGCAAAGGACTAACCCATGACGACACTGCGTCTGGCGCTTTCCGAACTCAAGCGCATGAGCCGCGGCACGCTGCCCAAGCTCGCGCTCATTGCCATCACCTGCGTGCCGCTGCTGTACGGCGCGCTCTACCTCTACGCCAACTGGGACCCCCAGTCCAACCTGGACAATGTCACCGCCGCCGTGGTCAACCTGGACGACGGCGCCGTCGTCGACGGCGAGAAGAAACAGGTCGGCGACACCGTGGTCGAGTCGCTGGAGGAGGACGGCACCTTCAGCTGGGCGCAGCTGGATTCCCGCGACGCGGCCGAGCAGGCGGTCGCGGACGGCACCTACGCCTTCGCGATGATCCTGCCGGAGGACTTCTCCGCGGCGCTGACCTCCCCGGGCGACTTCAAGGACGCCACCCAGGCGGACATCGAGCTGCTGACCAACGACGCGAACAACTTCATGGTCAGCAACTTCGCCAAGACCCTGGCCGGCGAGGTGCGCACCTCGGTGGCCAACGAGGTCGGCACCGAAACCGCCTCCGCCATGATCGCCGGCTTCGTGGACATCCACCAGTCGATGGGCGAGGCAGCCGACGGCGCCAAGCAAGTCTACGAGGGCACCCTGTCCCTGGGCGACGGCGTGCTCACCCTGGCCGACGGCACTACCAAATTGGTGGACGGCAGCTCCCAGCTGGCCGACGGCACGCTCGCGCTCAAGGACGGCGCCAGTTCGCTGAGCTCCGGCCTGGACTCGCTGGCCGCCGGGCAGGGCAAGCTCGCCGACGGCGCGGACTCGCTCGCCGACGGCGCCGCCAAGCTCTCCACCGGCGCCGGGAAGCTCTCCGCCGGGCTGGACACCTTGGAGTCCAAGACCGCCGCGCTGCCGGAGTCGGTGCGGCAGCTGGACGACGGCGCGCACAGCGCCAAGAAGGCCGCGGACCAGCTGGCCGCCGGTTCGAAGCAGGTCGCCGACGGCAACGCCAAGCTCTCCGCCACCGCCGACGGGGCCGTCGAGGTGATCGACCAGCTGCAGGCCGACGCGAAGCACCGCCTGGGCCAGGTCGAAGAGACCATGTCCCAGCGCCTGGATACGCTGGTGGCCTCCGGGGTGCTCAGCGAAGAGCAGGCAGCGACGATCGGCAAGGACGTTTCCGCCGCCGTGGACGATTCGGCCGCGAGCCAGTCCGTGAAGGACGAGGCAGCGAAGATCCGCGCCGAACTGGGCGCCGTGCAGTCCAGCCTGGATACGCTGGCCGACGGCTCGAAGCAGGTCGCCGACGGCAACGCCGCGCTGGCCCAGGGCCTGGGCACCCTCTCGGCGGGCACCGGCAAGCTCAACGCCGCGGTCCCCTCCCTGGTGGACGGCATCTCCACGGCCGCCGACGGCGGCTCCGAGCTGGCGGCCGGCGCCAAGACCCTGGCTTCCGGCGCGTCCACCCTGGCCGGCGGCCAGCACGACGCGCTGGACGGCGCCACCCGCGCCGCCACCGGGGCCGGCGAGCTGGATTCCGGCGCCGGGGCGCTGGTGGACGGCTCCGGGGCGCTGCACTCCGGGCTGGTGCAGCTCTCCGACGGCGTCGGCGAACTCTCCGAGGGCACCACCCAGCTGGAGGACGGCTCGGGCGAGCTGTCCAACGGCCTGGCGGACGGCGTGGGCCAGGTCCCGGACCCGGATGAGCGGACCAGCGACCAGCTGGCGACCGTGATCGGCGACCCTGTCGCCGTGACCCAGCAGAAGCAGGCCGAGGCGCATGCCTACGGCGAGGGGCTGGCCCCGTTCTTCATGACCCTGGCGACGTTCATCGGCGTGCTGATCCTGACCCAGGTGGTCCGCCCGATCACCACCCGCGCGCTGGCCTCCAACGGCGTGGACTGGAAGATCGCCATCGGCGGCTGGCTGCCCTTCGCGGGGCTGGCGCTGCTGCAGACCAGCCTGCTGTTCGCGGTGGTGCACTTCGGGCTCGGCCTGAACACCGCCCACCCGTGGCTGACCTGGGGGCTGTTCCTGCTCGCGGCGCTGTGCTTCAGCGCGCTGATCCAGGGCATCTACGCCTTGCTGGGCACCGCTGGCAAGTTCGTGGTGCTGGTGCTGATGGTATTGCAGCTGGTCACCGCCGGCGGCACCTTCCCGTGGGAGACCCTGCCCGCACCGCTGCACGTGCTGCACCAGATCCTGCCGATGAGCTCGGTGGTGCTGGGCATGCGCCACCTGATGTACGGCGCGGATCTGGGCATGCTCTCCGCCATCGGCGGCGTGCTGGTCGGCTACACGCTGCTGGGCCTGGGCTGCAGCCTGCTGGCGGTGCGCCTGCACAAGACCTGGACGCTGAAGACGCTGCAGCCGGAGCTGGGCGAATGACCGGGCAGTTCGACGCCCGCCCGCGGGTGCGCGCCACCGATTCCAAGGAGCGGCTCTTCGCCGCCTCGATGGCGCTGCTGGGCCGGCGCGGGGTCAACGCCGTCTCGGTGGAGGAGATTGCCCGCGCCGCCGGGGTGTCCAAGGGGACCGTCTACTACAACTTCGGCTCCAAGGAGAAGATGATCGGCGCGCTGCTGGAGTTCGGCGCGCAGAAGCTGCTTGACCAGCTGGGCCGGGATGCGGCAGCGGAGGATCCGCTGGCGGCGCTGGATGCGATGGTGCGCCGCGCCTTCGGCTTCGTGCAGGAGTACCCGTCCTACGCCCAGCTGTGGGTCAGCGAGCAGCAGCGCGGCGAAAGCCCGTGGGGCGAGCAGGTGCAGGAGTTCCGGCAGCGCATCACCGACCTGATCACCGCGGCGCTGCGCCGCGCGGTGCAGGTGCCCGAGCCGCTGCTGCAGGCCTCGGGCCGCGCGATGTTCGGCGCCACCCTGCTCACCGCGCGCGAGCGGTCGGGCAGCGCGGCGCCGACGGACCTGGACACCAATACGCTGGCGGTGATGGCCACCGTGCACGGGCTGCGCGCCATGTCCCGGGACGCGGGCTAGCCCCGCTCCTGCGGCTCCCAGCGCCGGGTGGGGTGCAGCCCGGGCAGCGTCCCGCGGTAGAGCAGCACCCCGGGATAGCCGGCCAGCAGCCTGCCGGCCTCGCGGGCCGCGCTCGGCGCGAGCGCCCCGGGCAGCCCGTCCAGCACCAGCAGCGCCGGTTCCTCCAGCAGCGCCCGGGCCAGCAGCAGCCCGGCGCGCTGCGCGTCGTCCAGCGGTTCGCCGCCGCGGCGCAGCATGGTCGCCTCCGCCTCGGGCAGCTCGTCGACATCCAGCCCGAACAGCTGCGCCAGCCGCAGCGCCTCGTCCAGGCTTCCCTGCGGGCGCCGGTAGCGCAACGCCCGGGCGATCGGCCCGCGCTCCAGCGCCATCCCGGACAGCGCCGCGCCCAGCAGCCGGCGCCGGGACCGCTCGGGGACCAGCCCGAGGTTCCGACCGCCCACCCAGGCCCCGTGGGGCGGGGGATCCGAGGCCAGCCCGGTGGTGGCCAGCCGGTGCAGCAGCTGCTGCGCGGACCGTCCGCCGCCCACCTCGATGCGCTCGCCCGGGCCGGCCAGCAGCGTGGGCCAACGCTTCCCATCCTGGCCGGGCGCCGGCTGCAGGCGCACCACGTCGGGGGCGTTGCCCACGGCGCCGGCCGGCAGCCGGGTCGCTTCACCCGCGCCGGGGCCGCTGCCGGATACCTGGGCCAGCAGCGGGGCCAGGATCCGGCGGGCGGCCTTGTAGTTCTGCCGGTATTCGACCATGCGCCCGAATTCGCCGAGCACCGCGCTGCTGATGCCCAGCAGCAGCAGGCCGCTGGTGACGGCCGAGGCCGGCAGCGCCGCGCTGGACGCCACGCCCACCAGCAGCACGCTGCCCATCAGCGGCACGGCCAGGGCGCTGGCGCGCAGGGCGCCGGCGAAGCGCGCGCGGTGCACCGCGGCGGCGGCCATGCCCGCGGCCGTGTCCTGCAGCCGGCCGACCTCGCGCTCCACACCCCCGGCGGCCCGCACGGCGGTGGCCGCGCCCAGGGTTTCGGCGATCCGCGAGGCCAGTGCCCCGCGGCGCCGGCGCAGCACGCGGGCCGCGCCGTAGGCTCCCGGGGCCAGCGCCCCGAGCAGCAGCAGCTCGAGAACCAGCGGGATCAGCAGCGCCAGCGCCAGCGGCGGCGCGCTGAGATACAGCCCGGCCAGCGCGAAGAGCAGCAGCGGGATCCCGGCCATGAGCGGCACGACGCCCTGGATCACCCAGTTGCGCACCGAGGAGAGGTCGTTGGTGGAGCGGGCGACGGTGATGCCCAGCCCCGGGGCGCGGTCGGCGGTCAGCGACTGCTTCAGCAGCCCCCCGCGCAGCTGCGCCACATAGTGCTGCCCCAGCTGCTCGGCCAGCACCCGCTCGGCGAGCTTGCCCAGCCCGAACGCCAGCGCCAGGCCCAGCACCGTCCAGAGCCCGGCGACGGTGAACGCGCTGGTCAGCCGCCCGGTGAGCCAGGCCAGCAGCACGGTGAGCGCACCCATGGCCAGCCCCAGGCCCAGCAGCCACGCCAGCGCCGCCCGGCGCCCGGCGGCCCACAGGGCCGGCAGCTTGCCGCGCCGCGCCCGCTCGCCCATCCGGATGTCCGCGTCCCTGTCCATGAGTCCCTGTGCCGCGGCTACGAGCGCGGCAGCAGCGCCGTGGCGACCTGCGGGTCGCACAGCTCGAAGGTGTCGATGACCTGGGTGCGCAGGTTGGCGCGGGCCTCCTCAGCGGCCAGCGGGGAAGCGGTCAGGCGCCCGGAGACCGCGGCCAGGTCCAGCCCGGCGGCGCGCAGGATCTGCTCGCCGGCCAACGCGCCCAGCGCATCCTGGGCGCTGAAGACCACGCGGTCCACGTGCAGGGAGAACACCGGGTCGTTCAGCAGCCGGGAGGTCTCGCCCTGGAACAGGCCGTCGGCGATCTCGATGACGACCGCGTCGGCGCCGGTGGCTGCCTGTTCGCGGATCATCGCCACCAGCAGGTCGCGCACCTGCTCATAGCGGACCATGTAGGTGGTCGGGTAGCCGAAGTCGGTGAAGTCGGCGACGGACACCGCGCCGGCATCCTTGAAGAGGTTCGGGTCGTTGCCGGCACCGGTGCCGGTGGCCTTGCCCGCGGCCACGTCCAGCCCCGCGTTGGTCAGCCCGTTGACCAGGCAGCCCAGGGTGGTGGACTTGCCCGAGTTCATCGAGGTGCCGAGCACCGCGATGACCGGCACGCCGGTCCGGGCCGGCTGCGCGCTCGCGCCCGCCGAGGGGGTGTGCACCTGCAGCGGGGCGAAGTCGGCCAGGTTCACGACCTGCCCGTCGTGGGCCAGCAGGCCCAGCGGCTCCAGCTCGGTGGCCGCGTCGATGGAGGCATGCATGGATTCCACGCGGCTGGCCACGCCGCCGCCGGCCACCAGCTGGCACGGGCCGAGATCCAGCGGGACGTGGGCCAGGAACTGGTCCGGTGCGTAGCGGTCGCCGTAGGCCACGAGCACCAGCTGGCCGATGAACAGCTTCTGGCGGCGGCCCTCGGCGGACTGCAGCGCGGTGTGCTGGCCGATCTCGGTCACGCGGGCCACCACCACGTCTCCGGCGGCAGGGGCCAGCGCGGCGCCGCCCAGAAGATGGAAGTCGCCCGGGTTGCGCTGCAGCTGCGCGCCGACGAAGCGGGTGGTGTAGGCGGTGCGGATGGCGGCCACGGTGCGGGCGCCCAGCTCCTGGCGGACGCTCGACAGCGCCGCCGACGGGGTTGGGTGCTCTTCGATGATTGGTGCAATACCCATGGCGGGTTCTCCTTGCTCGCTTTCCACGGGGAACCTGCGCCCCGCGGCCGGCCGTTCGGCTCGACTATTTACAGTAAAGTCGCCCGGGGTTAACCGAACGTGGACATCCGATGAGATGGGCAGGAGAATCCCATGAGGGTTTTCTCATCTTGGGCCGCAGGGCCCCCGCCCGCGCAATGCCCCGGGGTTCAGGGGCGCGGAACGGCGAAGTGGGTGACCTTCGCGTCGCGCGCATCCAAGTGCGAATAGGGGTGGGCGGTCTCCAGCACCGTGGTGCCCAGCGTCGGGTAGTTCATCGCCAGCTCGTAGACGGCTTCCTCGTCGGAGTCGGCCGAGGCCAGGCGCAGCGCCAGCTCCTGCAGCACCGGCTGGTGCCCGATGACCAGCAGCGTGGTCACGGTATCGGGCACCTCGTTGATGATCGAGCACAAGGCGGAGACCGGGGCGGAGTACACCCGCGAGTCGACGTACGGGGTCGGGCCCTTCTCCCCCAGCTCGGAAAGCACCCAGGCGCAGGTCGACCGGGTGCGCAGCGCGTCCGAGCACATGATGTAGTCGGGGATCAGGTTGTTCTCCACAAGCCAGGCTCCGGCGGCGGGGGCTTCGCGGTTCCCGCGGGAGGCCAGCGGGCGCTCGTGGTCGGGCACGCCCAGCGGATAATCCGCCTTGGCATGGCGCATCAGGATCAGTCGGCGGGTTTGGGCAGCATTCATGTTTCCCAGCTTAAGACAAGCGCGGCGGGCAAACCCAATGGTTTGCCCGCCGCGCTTTTGGCGGCTCCCGTGACGGGGCGCCGCGTCCGAAGACTAGATGGAGTATTCCGGTGCCGCCCAGACGACGACCTCGGGGTGCTCGTAGAAGCGGTAGCCCTGGCCGCGCACGGTGCGCACGGTGTTGGCCAGGCGGCCCAGCTTGGAACGCAGGCGGCGGATGTGCACGTCGATGGTGCGCTCGTTGGGCACCTCGTCGGCGTTGCGCCACAGGTTTTCCAGCAGCTCCTCGCGGCCCACGGTGCGGGTGCCGTTCTCCACCAGGAAGTTCAGCAGCTCGAATTCCTTGAAGGTCAGGTTCAGGGTCTCGCCGTCCAGGTAGACCTCGCGGCGCGAAAGGTCGATCAGCACGCCGGACGGGCGCGGGGTGCTCGGGCGGGCTTCGGCGCGCGGGCGGCGGGAGAGCGTCGGATCGCCCAGCGCCTGGCGCACGACGTCGATCGGCTCGCCCTGGGCGCTGGTCGGTGCCAGAGCCACGGCCGCGTGCGTCTGGGCCTGCGGCGACAGGGTGGCCAGGAAGGCGCGGACCTGGGTGGCCAGCTTGCCCAGCGAGGTGCCCTGGGCCTGGGCTGCGGCCTCATCCAGGCCTACGTACAGCACGAAGCCGCGGGCCGAGGTGTCGGTGCTCTGGGCTCCGGCCGACTGGACCGGTGCGGCGGCCGGCTGATGCATTGGTTCCCGGGTTTCATGCACGTTGGACACTGCACGCAGCGGGCGATAGCCTGCCGGGGCATAGCTTCCTGCGGCCGCGCGCTGTGCCGCTGCTGCCCGGTTCTGGGCATTGCGAATTGAAACGTGAACGTATCCGGATCCTGCCGACATATTGCTTTTCCTCTATGTGTGCGAAGGCCAAGTGATTTGGCGCTGATGCTTCGGGTTTTGCTTGCGCTGCCAGCGGCCTTCGTCCACCAGCAGCAGTTGGGTTTCCCGTCAGCGGCTGTCCGTGGACCGAATCCCGATAACTCAGGAATTCGATGCGGTACCGCTGACGCCGAGCATTCGACAACAGCAAATGGAAGCCATCGGCGATGCCTCGCCGGGGTTCCCATTTCTGCTCTGCGCCTTACTCACACCTCTAGTTTCCTCGTAACATTGGGAACTTGCAAGTAACAATGAGCACCCATGTCCACCATGTGAGACGGATGTGTCCGAAAGTGACGTGTGCCACTTTAGGCAAAATACGGCGATCTAAGCGCTTAACTACTCAATATGTTCAGGATTTTTCGGATCAATGCGCAGTATGCGCACCCTATGCAAGGGTCTGAATATTCATTCATTGACATTCGATGTTCACGCTTCAAACATTCGCCGTTACATACCCTTGACCAAATTAAGCGCTATCTGATTGCAAATTTCTCGCATAAAATCGTCATGCGGACATAGCTTCTGCACAGGTAAATCATAAAGTCAGCCCAAGGCAATAGGGGATGCTCTTAAACATGAACGATTCCCGATTCTCTCCCGCCCAGCTCCCACGACTCACCCACCCGGACGGTACGCCGATCAAGGTCCTGGTGGTTGACGACGAGCCATCGCTCGCCGAACTGGTAGCCATGGGAACCCGCATGCTCGGGTGGGAAGCGACCATGGCCCACGACGGCCCCGAAGCCGTCGCCACCGCACGTTCTTTCACCCCCGACGTCCTGGTCCTGGACTGGATGCTGCCGGGCTTCGACGGTCCCGAGGTGCTGCGCAAGGTCCGCACCCACCTGCCCGACGTCCCGGTGCTCTTCCTGACCGCCAAGGACGCCGTCGAGGACCGCATCGAGGGCCTCGGCGCCGGCGCCGACGACTACGTCGCCAAGCCCTTCAGCCTCGAAGAGGTGCTAATCCGCCTGCACCGACTGGTCGAGCGCTCCGGCGCCACCACCGCGGACACCGCCGAACTGGTGGTCGGCGACCTGGTGCTGAATCTCGACTCCCACGACGTCTCGCGCGCCGGCCGCGAGATCCAGCTGACCGCCACCGAGTTCGACCTGCTCTCCTACCTGATGAACAACGCGCGCCGCGTGGTGTCCAAGTCGCAGATCCTGGACAATGTCTGGCACTACGACTTCGACGGCCAGGCGAACATCGTCGAACTGTACATTTCCTACCTGCGCAAGAAGATCGACGTCGACGCCGAACCGATGATTCACACCGTGCGCGGCGTGGGATACGTTTTGAAGCCCGCTGCATGAGCATGTTCGCCACCACCCCGAAGGTGAGCTCGCCGCATGCGCTGCAGCGCAAGCTGATGATCATCCTTCTCACGTCCGTCACGGCAGTCTCCGCGCTGCTCGGGCTGCTCTACAACGCCGGCATGCGCCAGACGCTCATGGACCAGCTGGGCGACCAGCTCAAGCTGACCACCGAACGCGCCCTGAACTATTCGCAGGAGGCCGGCAACGGCCGGATCGAGGCCCCCGGGCAGTCGGCCGGCACCCTCACCGCGCGCTTCGACCGGCTGGTCTTCGTCGGCGGCGTGCTGGACAAGAAAACCGGCGAGTTCAAGCAGCTGGGCCAGCAGGACGCCATCCCGATGGTGCAGCTGCCGGTCAGCGACCTGCACACCACCGGCGACTTCCATCCGCGCCGCGCGAACCTGACGGTCGGCGACTACTACCTGGTGGCGGTCAAGGACGCCGGCACCAATACCGTGCTGGTGGTCGGCCTGCCGCTGTCCGACACCGACATGGCGCTGCGCGAAATGGCCTGGCTGACCCTGTTCATCGCGATGATCCTGATCGTCGGGGCGGGCCTGGCCGGTTCCTGGCTGATCAGCCGCTCCCTTGCGCCCCTCAAGCGGGTGGCCGGAGTAGCCGCCTCGGTGGCCGACACGGACCTGGACTCGGGCAAGGTCGAGCTGACCCAGCGTGTGGACGACAAGGATGCGACCCCGGGCACCGAGGTCGGCAACGTGGGCTACGCCCTGAACGCGATGATCGACAACGTCTCCACCGCGCTGACCGCCCGCGAGAAATCGCAGGCGCAGATGCGCCAGTTCGTCGCCGATGCCTCGCACGAGCTGCGCACCCCGCTGTCCTCGATCCGCGGCTACACCGAGCTGCTCGCCGCGACCGAGCACTTCTCCCCCGACGGGCAGCGCTCCGTGGAGCGTGTGCTGCAGCAGAGCCACCGCATGGGCTCCCTGGTGGAGAACCTGCTGCTGCTGGCCAGGCTGGACGAGGAGAATTCCTTCCGCCGCACCAAGCTGGATCTGGGGCTGCTCACCGCGGACATCACCGAGGACTTCAAGGTCACCGCGGACGACCACATCTGGGAATTCGACTGCGAGGACCCGCAGACCTTCGTCTACGCGGATTCTTCCTCGCTGCGCAGGGTCATCACCAACCTGCTGGCCAACGCCCGCAAGCACACCAGCCCGGGCAACACCGTCACCACCACGGTCCGCCAGGACCCGGAGACCGACGAGGCGGTGCTGCTGGTGCACGACACCGGCGAAGGCATCGACGCGGATTTCCTGCCCACGGTCTTCGAGCGCTTTACCCGCGCGGACAAGGCCCGCTCGGGTTCGGACGGCACCACGGGCTTGGGCCTGCCGATCGCCAAGAGCATCGTGGAAGCCCACGGCGGCAGCATCTCGGTGCGCTCGGTCCCCGGGGACACCGTCTTCGAGGTCAGGCTCCCGCTCATCGATGCGGACGCGGAACCCGCCGGCTCGACGGGCCGCTCCCCCAAGGCCTCGGTCTAGCGCGGGGCAGGAGACCCCCAACAGAAGGGGAACCGGACAACACGCAAAGGGGCTGCCCGCACCAGTGGTGCGGGCAGCCCCTTTGCATGCCCCGGCTCAGTTGCGCCGGAGCCGGAAAATTAGGCGATCGGCGGGGTCACGCCGTACAGGCGGTCGCCGGCATCTCCCAGGCCCGGGATGATGTAGGACTTCTCGTCCAGCTTCTCGTCCAGCGAGGCCAGCACCACGTGCACGCGGTCGTCTCCGCCGTGGATCGACTTCAGGCGCTCGATGCCCTCCGGGGCGGCGATCAGGCAGATGCAGGTGACCGAGCTGGCGCCGCGCTCGAAGATGAACTTGATGGCCTCGGCCAGGGTGCCGCCGGTGGCCAGCATCGGGTCCAGCACGAACACCTGGCGTCCGGCCAGGTCGTTCGGCACGCGGTCGGCGTAGGTGATGATGTCCAGGGTTTCCTCGTTGCGGGCCATGCCCAGGAACCCGACCTCCGCGGTCGGCACCAAGCGGGTCATGCCTTCGAGCATGCCCAAGCCTGCGCGCAGGATCGGGACGACCAGCGGGGTCGGCTTGGCGATGGTGGTACCGGTAGTGACGGCGACCGGAGTGACGACCTCGACCTGCTCGGTCTTCACCTCGCGGGTGGCCTCATAGGCCAGCAGGGTGACCAGTTCATCGGTCAGCTGGCGGAAAATCGAGGACGGGGTGTTCTTGTCACGAAGAACGGAGACCTTGTGTGCCACCAACGGGTGGTCGACTACCTGTACGCGCATGCATCAAAATCTATCAGCCCGGCCTTTGCCTGATCGAGGAAAACCGGGGAAAACCCCGCCGGAAATCCGGATTATGTGCCCAAGCGAACAGTAAAACCACCCCACAGCCGCGGCCGCGGCCCTGCGAACACGTATGGTGGGAGCACTATGAACCGTGAACACGAAGCCTGGATGGAGCTCGCGCTGGACGAAGCACGCGCTGCCCTGGCCACCGACGACGTCCCCATCGGCGCCGTGGTCATCTCCCCCGACGGGAAGCTGCTGTCCACCGGCCGCAATGAGCGCGAAGCCCTGAAGGACCCCACCGCCCACGCCGAGGTCGTCGCGATCCGCAACGCGGTGTCAGCCCTGGCCGCGCGCGGCGAGGACGACGGCTGGCGCCTGGAGGACTGCACCCTGGTGGTCACGCTGGAACCCTGCGCCATGTGCGCCGGGGCGATCGTGCTCGCGCGCATCCCGCGGGTGGTGTTCGGCGCCTGGGACGAGAAGGCCGGGGCCTGCGGCTCGGTGTTCGACATCGTGCGCGAACCGCGGCTGAACCACTGGGTCGAGGTCTATCCCCGCGTCAGGGAGCAGGAATGCGCTGGCCTGTTGCGCGATTTCTTCAGGTCCAAGCGCTGAAGCGCAGCCGGGAACCTGTGTTTCGGGCCACTTGCGCCCGTTGAGAGCCCCCTCGTTTTGGCATTCGCCAGATGTTCGTTATAGAGTTATCAGGTCTGGTGACGTGTCCGAGCGGCCGAAGGTGCAACACTCGAAATGTTGTGTACGGTAACCCCGTACCGTGGGTTCAAATCCCACCGTCACCGCGTAGAATAACCCCGGGATCCTTGTGATTCCGGGGTTTTTTCTTATCTAAAATTGGCTTGTTGCCTTAAATCCCGGATTTGTTGCCTTAAGGATCGGACCACCCAAGATAGAGGTAGAAGTGGCGACGGTACAACGACGAGAGCTAAAGCACGGCTACAGTTATCGAGTCATCTGGCGGGAACCGGACGGAACCCTCCAACAGCGTACATACAAGAATGACGAAGACAAGGCGAAAGACCTCAAACGGTTTCTGGACGCGAACGGCAATAGTCTCAAGATCGCCGAGCAGGCAAAACTCCGCTCCATGTCTTCGGCTCCAACCGTGCGCGAAGCCGTGGAATATCATCTGGACAACCTTGGTGGCGAAGTGGAACCAGGTACGCTGCATACCTACCGCGGGATGCTCAAAATATACTTCACTAAAACCAGCATCGGTGAGACACCGGTCGACGTGCTTACTGCAAGCCAAGTACGCACATGGTTCGATGAACTAGAACGTGCGCCTAAGACCAAAAAGAACGTGCACGCACTCCTCTCCGCTTCCCTGCGGACCGAACTCCGTCGCGATCACCCTCGTATCACCACAAACGTAGCCGAAGGTGTGCGCGCCCCTAAATCAGTCAAAAGGACCAGGGAGCCAGTGTTCTTGACTCGCGAAGAAATCCAGCTCGTCATTGACTCCATGCCGGAAGAGTCCTACAAGCGGATGGTCGATCTCAAGGTTTATACCGGTTTGCGCTTCGGGGAAATCACAGCGCTTCGCCCGGAGCACATTCGCTTTACTCGTGGCCGATACTTTATCGACGTGCGAGAGGCCTGGAAGCGTCATGCTGGCAAAGACGTTGGAACCCCGTTGGGAGCCCCCAAGACGAACAAGGGCACTCGCAGCGTATCCATCGGCAAGAAAGCCGCTGAACGGTTCACTCCATGGCTAGAAGGAATCGCTGACGGCGACCTGATTTTCACGGTACCGTCTACTCGCGGTCAGATCACTAGCTCTTATTTCTCACGGATCGTTTGGAAGCCTGCCATGGACGGACTCATGAGTAAAGAGGGCGGGAAAAAACCGAGGCTTCACGCACGACCATTACCTCACGACTTACGCCACACTCACGCATCGATGCTCATTGAAGCTGGCAATGACTTACCGACCATCCAAGATCGTTTGGGGCACGAGTCGATCACAACAACCATCGGCACTTATGGCCATCTTAGATTCGATGCTGATGCAAGTGCGGCAGACTCTTTGGAATAGACGGAGCATCATCGTAGGCTCGAAAACCAAGGCTTTTCTGCAATCCAAAGAATTGAGAGCGAGACCTTGAGCCAAGAATTGAGCTGCTGCTCCTGTCACGTCAATAAGAAGGCCTACACGTTGCAAGAAGCTGCGGAAGCTTACGGCATAGGAAAAGATACGCTTCGAGCACATATCAACCTCGGCAACATCGCGGTCAGATACCCATCGAGCCGACCGGTGATCGGAACCGACGAGCTGAAAGCGTGGTTCAATTCATTGCCTGAGGAACGAGGATAGTGCCCATGAGAGAAGAGTTCTTTACGCCGAAAGAAGTCGCCGAAAAGCTGAAGATATCCACGCAGATGGTGTTCAATAAGATCCACTCCGGACAATGGGAATGCCAGAAAATTTCTGCTCGAACTTATCGCTTTACTCGGGAACAATTCAACCTAATCACTTCAAAGCCAGCTGTCGATCACCGTCCGCGTCGGAGTCGTGAGCACGACTCCGAGTGGCGCCGTGCGCTGAAAAGAATCAGCTAGTCACGGATCTCTCAACTGATGTAGGTTCCTACTACTAGCAGCTAAGCCACTGACGACAGGAACCAAAATATGGATTTCGAGCCGGTGTTCATGACGCCCTCGCAAGTAGCTGAGCTCCTTGGCCCATCATTTACAGAATCATGGGTGCGCAGTACCGCCAGGGAAACTGGCATTCATTCGCGTGGCCCGAACCGTCGGATCGTCTTCTCAGCGGAGGACTTCGACAAGCTCGTGGATTACATCAAGCACCCTCCGCGCAAAGTATCGTTCGAAGAAATGGAGACAGGTGAAGTTGATCCATTCGCTGAGAACGTGAGAATGCCTCCGCTACGAGACGGGCTATGAACAATCCAACTGCCTAGAGAAAGAAGCGATCAGCGCACGTGAAGCATTTTGACGAAAGGTGAGGCCAATGCTCGTTCCAAGCGTCCGGCCGAAACGACCCGATATGGCTCACTGTTGCCCTTGCCGCTGGACTGACAAGATCGCGCTCAATATCGCTGACGCGGCAGCGCTGTGTGGTGCGCCAGCCGGTATTTTGCGTGCCCATATCCGGCATGACTTGCTGAGCGCCAAATATCCCACTAGCAGACCCGTGATATTGCGTGAAGAGCTTTATCGTTGGAACGATTTCTATGCCAACGAGTTCGTTCCGCTTTACTCACCCGATTCTCCATGGGACGATACTTGGCTGAGAGAGCGAGAATTGTTGCGCAGAGCTTCAAAACACGATCGAGACTTCAGTACTCCCTCCTGCTGCGAGTGCCACAAGGTGAGCCGTCTTGCGTATACCGCAGATGAGGCTGGCGCTGCCATCGGGGTAAGTGGGACGACAATCCGGAAACTTATCCGAGGCAACTACATCGTCGCTCTGTACCCGTCATCTCGCCCCATTGTCGAAGCTTCGCAGCTCATCGCCTATCTCGAATACTGTCGAGACAGTCCGCCTTAGTTAGTCATTTATTTGTCTATTTTCTACCCAAGTTAGTCTTAGTTCATTGCTTTGTGGAGACACGAAAATTCTTGCCCTAACATGCCACCCGAACGGGTATGTTTGTACAGTTCAACTCATCTCAGGCCAAGGAATAATTTGAAACTGTACAGTGCCGAAGATATCGCAGAAATATTCGGGTGCTCACTCGAAACGGTATGGCGAAAGAGCCGCACCCTTGAATGGCCTCACATGAGGCTCGGGCGGCGCTTTAGATATTCGGAAGAGGACATAAGGAAGATCCAAGAGTTACTTCGCCCGCGACCGGTACAAGCGGCAAAGACTAAGAGAATCCCGCTCTGAACATAATCGCGCATCACCGCCATGAAAGGTTCTACCGTGTCAAGACCTCTAGTGTCCAAGTCCAGTTGTTGCGACTGTCATGAACTTGGTCCGCTTGCCTATACGCTCACTGAGGCCTCCATGCTCGTAGGATGCAGCGAGAGCACCCTGCGGAAGCATATTAGTGCCGGAACACTGATAGCGCACTACCCAAATTCGAGACCACTGGTGACTGGGGAACGTTTGCTGGCGTGGCTCGAAGATCTTCCCACGGAATCCCCCAGGGCTGTTCGTGGCTGAATCCTCATCACCCGAGGAAGCTTTCAATATCCAGCTCGCCCCAACAAGAGCAGGAGATAGAATTCGCCGTTCCGCCCCTCAACGCTAACTCGGAACGCTTTATTAGCTGTTTCGAACTGCGATGCCGACCCAACGAGAGGCGCAGGTAACCAGGAACAATTAGGCGATTAGAAATTTATAGATACCCCGCATAAACTCAGCTATTAGGTGCAAACACGCACCTACCATCATCACATCGCCCAAGGAGTCTCATTGACTTTACCTCCAGCTCACCCTGCCCCGATTCCAGTCAAGACGGGGAACGGTTTCGGCATCACCGCCCTTGTCCTCGGCATCGTTGCTGTGATCTTCTCATTCATCCCCCTGGTCGGGATCGTGTCCTTCTTCCTAGGCGGACTCGCTGTTGTATTTGGCATCATTGGCATTACGCGCAAGATGCGCCCTAAAGGCACTTCCATCGCTGGCCTTGTTCTCGGTGTCGTAAGCATCGTTATTGCAGGCATCATCACCGCTACGACCGCGGCCTTTGTTAGCAGTGTTGACGCTGAGATGAGCAAGGAAGCCACCATCGTTTACAAGGCGACTTCCGAAAGCGATGCGACCGCAATGTTCGGCGCTATCAGCGGTACCTCAAACGAAGCGTTTAGCGGTAACTGGGAAAAGGAATCCACCGTTACAGGATGGGATGCAGCTACTTTGATGGTTACCAGCGATGATTACTCGAAGTCGCAGAAGGTGACTTGCGAAATTATCATCAATGGTAAGAGCGTTGCCAAGCAGTCCGGCAATGACAGTGTTAGTTGCACCGGAGATACATTCTCCGAGTAGCCGATAGCTGCCTCTGCCGCCCCGAATCGACAAAGGATCGGGGCGGTTTGCTATTCGGTTAGAAGAATAGTCTGGTAATGACCGTTAGTTAGCTGCGCTATAGTCACCCAAGCAAAGAGGCGCTTCAGAATTCAGAGTGTAACCGCCTAAACCCAACACCCCGGATCCCGGGCATGTCGCCAAAGCACGAAAAAGTCGAGGCCTTCGCGAAGAATGGAAGTTCCTACACAACCTTCTTCGAAAGACCCCGACGTTGCTCAATCCTACCTTCACCGCACCAGACCTCACGACATTCGCAGGCCTGAACCAGCTGGGCTTGACCGCCATCGGGCAGCACCTCAGCACGGCGAAAGCCGAGATTCTCTGCCACGTCACCACCCCGGACCCGTGGTGCCGCATCTGCGGTGGCACCGCAGTTCCCCGCGATACCGTCACTCGCAGACTCGCCCACCAACCCTGCGGCTGGCGGCCCACCGTCCTGGTCATCAGGCACCGCCGCTACCGCTGTGGCCACTGCCAACGCGTATGGCGTGAAGACCTGAGCCAAGCAGTAGCGCCACGACAGAAAATCAGCAGGACCGGGCTGCGCTGGGCTTTGGCCGGGCTCGTCACCCAGCACCTGTCAGTTTCCAGAATTGCCGAAGGGCTCGGCGTCACCTGGAATACCGCCAACGAAGCGGTGCTGGCCGAAGGCCAACGGCTGCTCATCAGCGATCCTGCACGGTTTGACGGAGTCAAAGTGTTAGGCGTGGACGAGCACGTCTGGCGGCACACCCGCACCGGCGACAAATACGTCACCGTCATCGTGGACCTGACCTCTGTGCGCGACGGCACCGGCACCGCGCGACTGCTCGACATGGTTCAGGGCCGGTCCAAAGCGGTGTTCAAGACCTGGCTGGCCGAACGCGACGAGCAGTGGAAGCAGGGCATTGAGGTGGTCGCGATGGACGGGTTCACCGGCTTCAAAACAGCTGCCGCCGAAGAGCTGCCCCACGCAGTAGAGGTCCTGGATCCGTTCCATGTGGTCAAACTCGGCTCCGAAGCCCTGGATCAAACCCGGCAACGGGTCCAGCGCGAGCACCATGGGCGGCGAGGACGCAAGGACGACCCGCTGTATCAGTGCCGGCGCACACTGACCACAGGGCTGTCGTTGGCCACCGAGAAGCAGAAAACCAAGCTGGAGGATCTGTTCAAGGCCCCGGAGTATGAGCCGGTGCAACTGGTGTGGAGCGTGTATCAGAAGATGGTTGATGCCTACCGGCAACTGAAACCCGAGATCGGGCGGTGGGCTATGGAGCAACTGATTGCCGAGATCGGTACGAAGGTGCCCAAGGGGCTGCCGGAGTTGAAGAAGCTCGGCGGGACCCTGCGTCGGAGGAAGACGGATATCCTCGCGTACTTTGACCATGTCGGCAGTTCGAATGGGCCTACCGAAGCGCTCAACGGACGTTTGGAGCATCTGCGAGGTATCGCATTAGGGTTCAAGAATCTGACGCACTATATCGCACGGTCGTTATTGGAGACCGGCGGGTTCAGGCCACGTTTACACTCTGAATCCTGAAGAGCCAGCAAAGAATGTCATATCAGCCCGCGAAGAGCGGCACGATGCCGCGGGCATCTAGGCCCGAATTGCCTACGAGCGTTCACCGTACACGTGAGCAATGGCTTGATGGCAAAGCCATCAAACGATGGTGGGTAGATTAGGGTTGAAAGATAGCTCGGTAGAATCCGTCCTGGAATCTAGTGACTGCTCCCACTGAATCCTTGTAGTTCTTGCCTTATCTAGGCCATCAACGGGCCTACCCGAGAATTTAGGTATTGTTTCGAAAACCGCATCCATAATCGAAAGAGCAGCGCTGGAAAGCAGCATGTGCTCTGTGCTTGTGGAACTCGCAGTGTGGGCGGTTTGGTTTCGCACAAACCTCATTCTCTGCATCGTTTCATCGGCTGATACGACGATACTTAGAACATAGTTTTTCATTTTCGAGTTTTCAGACAGTATTTGACGAATAGTCGTCAATCGCAATCTGGAATATTCTGACAACGTTTTCTTATAAGCCTCCAATTCCTCGATCGCCTGAACAGCGCTCTCTTTAGAAATGCTGCAAACTTTCATGAGGTTTGAACAATTATTCACGTCTGAAATTAGCAAATGCCCGAGCTTATTTCGATCCAGTTGAATCTTCGAAGCTCTTGAATTATAGTCTTTGGTTGCTTCAACAATAGGCTGCGGAAGCTGATCGAGCCCAGAATCGCGAAGAAGAAGATGTAAAGCTTCAGTTATCAGCTGGCGGAGAGCAACAATGGATATGAGAGAAGGTACATTCTCTGATATGACGGTTTGCGGTTTTTGGTTTCCGCCACGACCCAAATACTCTAGTGCGATCCAGGAGAAAAATGTTTGCATGGAACCAGCCCGCTCATTAGCAGCACGAGTTGCAAACCGTAAGGACCTATCAACACTAGGACTTCTCGAAATATCGAGCAGTCGGGTTAGCCGAACTTTCGGCGCGAAAGACGATAGCTGGTCAACTCTTTTGCGGCCTTCTAGCCATACTGCTACTTTTCTTTTGACACCGTATCCAGTTGCTCTATGTTCTGCGTTAATTAGGTCAACCAATGCTTCGGCCCTATCTAACGCTTCGTGGCGAGCTTGCTCTCTATCCCAAGCGTCAACCTTAAGGATCAGAACCTGCGATTCAATGCCACATTCAGCCAATGGTTCGGAATCTTGATCAATTTTCCAGTGTCTCATGCAAAAGCGCATCAGATCGGAATTAGCCTGGTGAGGAATGATCGCATCTTTAGATTCAGGTTCCAGCCATGAGATTCTCCCCGTAGGCTTGATCCAGCGGAATCCATGCCGTTCAAGCCCATATGTCGAGAAAGTCCCATCCACGACTACTGCAACTTGGTGCTTCTCTGCCTTCAGCTTAAGGCAATTGCTTACACCTTTAATTCGTCTTGGAATATGGCCACTAGTGATTAATTTTTTCTCAAGTTGATCTATGAAGAGATTGAGAGTCCGCCCTTGAGAAGCAATGAGAGCGATAACTTCATGGCATGAACGTTGGAGCTTTCTAAATGCCGAACGGTTAGAAGGCGATCCTTCGATTGCGTCTTCGACATAAGCGCTCACTTCTGAAATATAAAGCTGATCCTCATTAAGTTTGGACAGTGCTTGCGAACAGTCTGAAGCCATCTGCACAGCATGTGACGATAGATATCCTTTGAGCGGACCGCGGGTGGTCGCAGAATTCCTCGAAACAAGCTCATCAGCATAGTCCAAGAGCGTTTTTATGGCTACATGCTGTGAAAGATTCGTCGCGACCGATCCATGAATTGCTCTCTTCAGGCGCACGAATGATGGAGTCACGGAAAGAAGCCCGTAGTCGGGTTCGTCCGCATACGAGTCGAGGGTTTCAAGACACTCTTTAATAGCCACAGTCGGTATTAGCTTTGACGCCGCCGAAACCCCGAAATGAGAGCGGGCATCTGAAGCAATCCTCATCGAATCTACGAGGTATCGGACTCTTCTCAGTAAATCTTCCTGAGCAACATCTACCTTGATGTCATTTGGTGTTGTCGTGGTCACTCTTAAATAGTATGTGAACTTATCGTTAAGAAAGAAAACCCCGGCGTACCGGGGCTTCCCAGCTATCAGCCAATCCCTCATTACGGGTGCCGAAAGCTTCTAATGACGAAAACTATACACACGATGTAACGACGAATCAAGACTTCGCGTTGACTCATAAAAAACCTCCGGCACGGATACTACGTTGCGTCACAAGAAAACCTCCGGCACAACAGCTCTTGATTCTGGGACTCTACGGGTATCTGCTCAGCATCATGGGACTGACAATGAGCGCACGCAAAGAAGTCACCACAAGACTTGCCAATCGATACTACCTCGCGGATAAGCCCGCGAAATCAAGTATCCCGGACTAGCTGGCCGCGCTCTCGGTGGGAACCCATTTGAACTAGAGCTGCCCCGTGGTTACGCAGTCGACTATCAGTTTCGGGTATTCGATGAACACTTGCCCGGGGATCCAGCCGATGACCCGTGCGTGGTATCTTCCGCGTTCGTAGTCGGTCACCTGAACGTAGGGTTGCCGCCGCGTTTCGTAGTGGCGCATGTGCTCGAAGCGTGGATCCCGTTCAGTCATGAGTTCATTGTGCCCGAAATAGAATCGAACCCCGCCACTAGTGCAGTGGCGGGGTTCGGAAGAACGGTATGTGCGGATCAGCAATTCCCCAATTTCTGACCTAAAAACCCGAAGTCCCCATCTCAGATCAAGCGCATAACCTACCTAAATGATACCTGTTCATTAGGGCATCGGCACTTGAATAACATCACTTGCGTCCCATGCAGGTACCGTTCAGCGAAAAATCAGGTAGCACCATCGACACAAGTCACAATATGATTTTCTTATCCGATTTCGTGACATACGATTTGTTCAGTTCGGATAAACCCTGAACACAACTACTGGCCCAGGCGAATCGTTCGCGTCCCCCAAGTGTGAACGATTGCCAGTAGAGCCCGCCAGCGTCCCCCAAGTGCTGGCGGGCTGCCTACTTAAACGCAGAAAACCGCCCCACCCTCAATGCGAGGATGGGGCGGGTTCTGTTTATTCGATGGTGCCGTCTGAGGCGATCACAACTTCAGTCGGCAACGGTTCTTTTTCGACGCCGGTGCCGAGACCGATCTTCGCTAGGAAGCCCTGCGCCTTGGCCAGCGCCATGAGTCGGGTGATCAGAGTGGCAAGGGCAACGAGGAACGCTACCGCAGCCGTGAGCCACGCAACCCACGATTCAGGCAGGTAGTCGCCCATTACCTCTTGCAGGATCGGCAGGGCAGCGGCAAGGAACGCAATCGCTGCGAGTAGGTACGCCACAGCTGTGCGGGCGGTCGCTTGCCATGGGTGCGCCACCTGAGTCGGGACGCCGGTTGCAATGTGCTTTGCCATGATTACCAGGCCTTCACTTTCTTGAGGTTGTTGATGTACTTTTTGGTGAGGTAGCCGTGTGGGTTGTTCCACCCGTTGCGGCCGGAGGTGTAGCCGGCCCACTTCTTCGAGGTCGCACCCCAGTAGCCGTCGGAGGCCCAGTTGTCAGGGACGCCGAGCATTTTTTTGGTGGCGTTCTGGGCGCGGATGACTTCCTGGTACTGCGCCTCTGTGCGGTCGCCCCAGTTGCCGTCTGGGACGAGTCCGTGCCATGCCTGGTACTTCTCGACGTCGCCCGCGTCGGGGTTCTTGTAGCCCATGGCCTTGAGCTTCTTCACCACGTCCGCCGGTACTGACGGCTTGGCTGCTGGCTTGGAACCGCCGCCGGAAGGCTTTACCGGGGCAATACTGGTACGTTCCGGTGCCGAGCCTTCGTCAATGCCGAACTTGGCGAAGGCTTTCTCTGGCGCGTAGTCCGAGTTAGAGTTGCTCCAGTCCGCCCACAGTTCGAAGTGCAGGTGCGGGCCGGTCTGGTTGCCGGAGCGGTCGTTGTAGCCGAGTAGCTGCCCCGCGACGACCTTGTCCCCCACGCTGAAATGGTCCAGTGGGCGCATGTGGTTGTAGCCGTTTCCTTCACCGTCCGGGTTGGAGACCAGCATGCCGTTGCCGGTGCGGCCCTTAGCCCACGTGCTGTTCTTGTTGCCGGGCTTGGCGGTGCGGTGCAGTACGCGGATGGTGCCGTCGAACGCGGCGTAGACTGGCATGCCGACCTGCCCGGGCTTCGGCGGGGCGATGTCCACGCCCTTGTGCCCGGGGTAGCCTCCCTTGTCTCCGTGATTCTGGGTGAATCGCCCTTCAAAAGGTGAAACCATATTTCCCATGAAAACTCCTAGGTATGACGAAGCCCCGCCACACGGACTGTGACGGGGCTGGTTGGTTTATGGTTTGGCGGTGCTGGTTGATGCTCCCGGTGCACCGTCCCACGAGTAGGTGTAGTCGCCGGCGGGTGGGGTGTCGCCGTCGAAATAGGTTGGTTCCGGGGTGTTGGCATCCGTGGTTCCGAGGGAGATGTTCATCGCGTCAATAGCCCACGATGACCCTGCGACAACCGTGCTCCCCTCGGCCGTGTCTGTTGCGTAGACGATCACGACGAGGTGCTGTGTGGTCGCTGGGATCGAGTGCCCGATAGTGAGGACGTTCCAGCCCTCACCGATTGGAATGCTGGCTGATAGCGGCCCATAGGTGAGCGCGCCGGTGGTTGGGTGGTCGCGGTAACCAACCCGCATTTTTGCGAATCCGGCTCCGGTGATCTGCCGTACCGCCACCGAGGCCTTGATGTAGCTTTTGCCTGGTGCGATGATGGTGTTCTGCCCGACGTATTTGAACGTGCCGGCGGCCGCGAAAGTCACCTGCAAGCACTTCGACCCAACATAGGGGTTCGTGGTGATCTGGGCGCGCACACCACCGGAAGCATTCACCCAGTTCAGTTCGTTTGTTTCGAAGCTAGGATTTTGCGCGTAGTTCGTCTTTGGTTTCACTTCGCGAACTGGCTTCACGGCCCCACCAACGAGCATGACCAATCCAGGCAGGGGGTGCCCGTTACCGAGGCGTAGGCCGGTCACGAGTTGTCCCATAGGTCGTAGTTGAGCATGTTGGTCGGGCGTACGGTGCCGAGCCATAGAACCCATGGTGAATCGGGGCGTGGTGTGTTCGCGTTGGTTCCGTGGTTCACGATGGACAGTCCCGGCTTCCCGTCGAACCGGCCTGCGTCTGCGTCGTCCCGTACCGACTGGGCCACCGCCTCGGCGCGCAACACCGCCGCCTCAGCCTGCGGCAAACCGTACCCCGGTGACGATGGGACCTTCACCATTGTGGTTAGGTCCACGACCGCACCACCGGGTAGGGCGAAGCTGTGCGCGGGGATTGTCATGGTGGTTGCGTTCACCGAATCGAAACGATAATCAGCCGTCCACGTCCAATCCTTGACGGCCATGTCCGGGTCATCCGTCGCCAACAGCTTCACGCCCCGGTACATCGGCTCACCAGTGGTAGGGTGCGGGGTCGACAAATACCCCTCATCATCCAGCACGCCGACGATGGGGCCCTTCATTACCGTCACAGGCCCTTCAGCAGTCACCGGAACCGGAACATACCCGACCGACGCTTTGAACGACACCCTGCCCGTCGCTGGGATCACCTCCGGTTCATGGTCCGTGTCATCGCCGTCGACCAGCGCGACAATGAACCGGCCATGCACCATCCCAGTACTCAACTCAGCTGGCAAAGCGCTCATGCGAATAGCCTCCTTTAGGCATAAGAAAAGCCACCTCGAAGGATGGCTTGATCTTGGTTGGCTTAATGTCACGAATTAGGAACCTGAATCCGCTTGTGGACGGATAGAGTAGGTGAACACTACAAACAGATTGGAATCCAAAATTGGGCAAAGGAAAACGCTTGCGCGAGGCCAAAAAAGCTAAGCAAGCACAACAGATTTACAAGGCCTCTACTGAAGTATTCGACGTGGTTGTGCGCTGTCCTGAAACGGACAATTTCTTTCCCACTGGAGTCGCTTGCGATGCGGGCTCCTTCAACTCTGGCTCATTCGAAAACAACCGCACTCAGTGCCCACACTGCGGAAAAATGCACCGCTGGGGAGATAGCGAGATTGCACTAGCAAACTGAGCCGATTTTCAGGCGTATCTGTCTGCTCCTGAAATTCTCGCCAACGGATACGCCTGAATGATCATTCGATGGTGATGTTTGGGCGCGTTGGCGGGTGCTCCGATGACCGGTAGTGCTGCCAACGGTGCGTAAGGTCATCCCATGCTGCGTTGAACGTCCGGACTGCTTCCCGCAAGCGTTGGATGGTGCGGTTCTGCTCACGAACCTGTGTCTCCAACGAGTCGACACGGCCGGAGAGTTTCTGCCGTTCTTCCCGCTCGTAGGTGACGTCCATGCGTAACCGTTCAACGTCTTTCCTGGATTCTTCCGCTACAGCAAGCGCCATCTGCTGCGACTTTTCAGCCACCGCAATATCAGCGTCCCGTTTCTTCACGGGTGCTTCACGTTTGAATTGCTTGTAGCCCCAATAGCCGCCGCCGCCCGCTATCCCCAGCACAGCAATGATGATTGCAACGATTGAGGCTTCACCCATGGTTGTGTTCCTCCACTTCCTTCAGGGTGGCACGTACGCTTCGTTCGATCATGATGATGGAGATCGCTCGGATGAGTGAGCCGATGCCGAGGGCGAGTGGGACACCCCATGAGAAGAGTGAGCCAGGGTAATGCCACGAGACGCTGAGTGCGTAGGTGGCGAATCCTCCTGCGGTGAACCACCAACCGAACTGTTCGACAGCCCAGCCGGTGGACACGTTGTCACCCCACCAGTTCAACCCGGTCAGTGAGAGGATCCCGCCTGTGCCGAGGAAGCCCGACACGAGGATCACAATCGGCCACGGCATCTTGTCCATGCTCTTCGACGGAATGAACTCCGGCACAAATAACGACAACACCACCAACGCACCGAACAGGACAGCGACCACAGCCACCGTCATATCCAACGGGTGAACCAACAACCTGTCCCACCAACTTGGCGGGTTACGAGTCGGTTTGAAAACATGCGTAGGCATCACACCCACCTCCAAAAAACGAACGCATCAAACGCCTCAGGGGTCTGATATTGCATCTGTCCGCCCTTACTGACCAATTGCATAGCGTGCAGCAAGAGTGTTCACAATCGAATCCCGCTGTGTCGCAGTCGCCGCACCAGTAAACACCGTGACCCGCTTGTACTCGATCGCGGCATGCCCATCCGCGGCTGACGAGTACCCCAACGAGATCCCATCACGTGTGCCAGATGGGAGCGGCCCGTTGGCTTCGCGCCCATCCACGCGCAGAGTAGAAGTGGACCCGTTGATGCACAACAAAGCCACATGCCAATTCGTGTCCGGAGCAATATACGGATTCGGGATCAGCCAGGTATTCGGCCCCGTTGCGTAACCAGCAATGGTGTTCAACGGGTCACCGACGACAATCGACCCGGTCGAAGCCCCGTTGTATCCGTGCACGATGCTGTCTCCCGGTGTGACCGACGTCAGCCGGTACACGACAGCAATGGTGTGCGGGGTGGCGCGGGAAAACTGAACGCGCATCCGATCATCACTGCCGTCGAACCTGACGGCCCGAGACCCGCCGGAATCCACCACGGACGGCAGGCCTTGATCCGCTGGCAACGTCAGGTCGCCAACCAGCGACGTCCACGACGCCAACGGGCCAAGTTCCAACCCGTCCGCGCACCAGTCATACAAGGCGTACTGTAACGGTGAGGTATAGAATAGATTGGCTTTCGGCAGCTGCGCCGCATCGGAGAAGACGCCCTGGTAAACGAGGGCTCGTGCATTGGTCATTGGTTCACCCAATCTCGTGTTGTGACGTAGTCGAAAACTCGCTGGCCGACAAGGGCCGCGGTTGCTTTGGAATAATGCGTGCCATCCCCGGTGCCCCCGGCTCCGGGGTCCATGATCGACGGAGGCAGGGTGTCGGCCGCCATGGCTGCTGTGTCGGCGGTATTCGGGACGAGGCCCAGATCGTAGATCGCCTGATCCACTAGGTAACGGCGTAAGTCGTAGTACTTGGTGCGCCAGTCCTCAGCGAGGTAACCATTGATCGTGGCTACCGTGGAATAGTTCGCGGTACCGGAGGTCCAGGGCACGGCGGTGGTTACAGACAGGACCAGCACTTGCTTGATGGTGCGCGAATGCCAGTTCACGATGCGTCGAATACCATTGCGGACATGCTCTGCAACCGTGGCATCTCCGCCCTTGACGTTGTAGGCCACGTTGTTGAAACCGATCATCAAGACCATCGTGTGCGCGTCATACCCAGCGAAGCTGGAAACGAACACCGTCCCAGGCGGAACAGCGACTGCCGTCCCCGCCGTGGTGCGGGTGAACGTGAACACGGTATCGGACTCGGTGCGGGTCAGAGTCCCCGGTACTCCTGCCAAGCTCCCTGCAAAAGTTCGGGTCACGCCCGCTTCACGCCACCCGATCACCGCATCGGTGGTGACCTCCACCGGACCGGAGGCAGGGATCTGACCGCTGGCCACCGTCAAGGGAAGAGGGAGTGCTCCAATTTTGATTGCTTCCTCATCCACGCAGTACCCGCTCGTGGCAGCGTTGATGACCTCCACGCCACTGCCGAGCAAGGCCTGCAGTTTGGCTGGCCAGGCGTCGGACCGCTGGCCCCCGGTACCTCCGAAGTACCCGTCGGTCAGGGAATCACCAGGGGTCACGATCTTCGTCCGCAAAGACCTGGACATCCCAGCAACAATGTTCGCAATACCGGCCGGATCCCCGCCGGACCCGGTTCCGCCGTCGAATTTGTGGGCAACGAACGTGCCATCGGTTCGGACACCCCACGCAATGCGCCCGGTCGAGTCTGGGTAAATAAACGCCCACCCCGGCGCGAGTACGGGTTGCGCCACAACACCCAGCATCTTCTGGACTCGCGGTGGCATCTCAAAGTTGAACCGCCCAGTGGCCAGCGCACCGCCGGCAAGATTCGACTCGGCATCGGCAAAAGCCAACGCGTAGTCGGTGCCGTTCATTCCGGCCGGAGTCCGGGACTCCACGCCCCTGACCCAGTCGCTCAAAGCCACCAGATTGTTCTGGTCCTGCTTGGCAAGTCGAGCCAGTTCGGCAAGGATCTGCTGGATCTGCTCTAGCGCCGCTGCGTCACCAGGAACACCCTTGAGGTTCGCGATCACTACCCACGCCATTTAAGGCCTCCATTCGTGAAGGTTCGAGGTGTTCTTCGGGTCAAACGGATCAGGACTTTCGCCGGGTTCTTGTTGCAGCCACAACATGAACGGCCGCGGCTTCGACGGCGGTGTCTGTGACACCCACACGACGCGGTTATTCGGGCCCGGCTTGCCACCAGCCCCAGCGCTCAGATCCCACAATTCACCGATCGGGCCGCCGCTGGATGGGACACGGATCTTCAGATCCAGGTAGCTCGTCATCGCGGCCGGCTTCCGATGACCACCGTCTGGCTGCTGGATCCAGAGCACGGAAATTGTGTACCAGGCATCCATCACCATCTGGTCCGTGGGTTCCAGATTAATGCTGAACTCACCTGATGCGTTGGGGACCGCCTCGCGGGTGTTGTCTGGGATGACGTTGTCATTGCTGACCCTGATGTTTCCGGCGTTCAGTGTGAAGCACACAACGCCTTCACGGCTATCCATGAGTCCGCCCGTTATGTCCTTCAGATTCCCGGTTACCTCTGCCATGTACCCTCCTTGGGTAAAAGAAAACCTGTTTTCTATCGGGACTTCGGTGACAGTTCTGTATCAGGACATCGGTGACACTTCCACGATTAAAGTGGTAACACTTCACCCGGATCTTTAACCCCGGCAAAACCACACAGCCCGCCCCACGGCACAAGGCCAAAGGGGCGGGCTGGTGGACTGGTATTCGTGAAAAATGATCCAGTCGACCCGACAATACGCCTTGCCATCGCCCGATGGCCAGAGGACGCACCCAGAGGCGCTGTCACCGCGTTCTGCACCGAACACGACATCAGCCGCAAAACCTTCTACCACATCCTGAAACGGGCCCGCACCGAAGGGCAAGCCGCCGCGTTGGAACCGCGCTCCCGCCGGCCGAAATCCTCACCGAATACCACTAGTGAAACACTCAAGGATCAGGCCGTGGCCATGCGTAAGACCTTGGAGGATTCCGGGTGGGATCACGGGCCGATCAGCGTGCACGACAAGATGCTCAAGCTCGGCATGCAAGCCCCGTCGGTCGCCGTGTTGGCTAGGATCTTCCGCGAGCGCGGTCTGATCACCCCGGCCCCGCAGAAACGCCCCCGGTCCTCGTTTCGGTCGTTCCGCTATCCGATGCCCAACGCCTGCTGGCAGTTGGACGCCACCGAGTATGTGTTGGAAGGCGGACGCAAATGCGTGATCTTCCAGCTTATTGACGACCACTCCCGCCTGGCCGTGGCGTCCTTGGTCGCCAAGACGGAGAACGGCGCGGACGCGGTGAAGGTCTTCCGGGCGGGCGTCGCCGCCCGCGGTATGCCGCAGCGGTTGCTCAGCGACAACGGGGATGCGCTGAATCCGATTCGTCGGGGCATGACCAGTGAGCTGGTCGCCTACGCCAACAGTCTGGGCGTTGCCACGATCACCGGTAAACCGTTCAAGCCCACGACGCAGGGGAAGAACGAGCGGTTCCATTCGACCTTGTTCACGTGGCTGAAGAAGCAGCCATTCGCCAAGAATCTGGCCGAGCTGCAAGCGCAGATCGATGTCTTTGACCAGGCGTACAACACCCAACGCGGGCATCAGTCCTTGGAGGACCGGTGCACGCCGCAGGAGGCGTGGGATGCCACTGCGGTGGCCGAGCCGTTGGCGCCGGGTGAGTGGGTGAAGCTGAGCACCACACCTGCCCCCACCAGTGCAGCAGCTGCCTTCGCCGCCCTGCCGGAGGGCGCGGGCCCGGACGCGGGCAAGGACGCGGCGGCGAGCCCGGAACCAGTGAAGCTCAGCGCCACGCTACGGGCCGAGCGCATGGAACCTGCCGGTAGCCAGCTGATGAGGGTGAACAAGAACCGGTGCTTGCGGGTGGCCGGCGTCCAGCTCTATCTGGGCAAGCTGCTGCGCTCAACGAAGGTGGAGGTCCTCTGGAAGCAGGCGGAGTTGATGGTGGTCTCGATGGATGGCGAGCTGATCGCGAAATACGGTTTCCCCTTCCCCGAGGGGGTGACGTATTTGAGCCTGCAGCACGCGAAGGCGAAGTTCCAGAACATGCCTGACGTGGAGTGACTGTTACCGATGTCTCGATACATCAAGTGTTACCGATGTGGTGATACAGAACTGTTACCCATGTGTCGAGACATCACACAATTAAATACTTCTGACTCACGGCAGACTACCCCTGCGAGGTTGGGGATCATGTGAAATTACACTGCCAGAGACGTTGCCTGCGCGCGAACTTACCTCCGAGTACTGTATTGTTCACAAGGTGCATCTCAGTCCAGATGCTGAACGAAGTCACTCGATCCTTTAGGAGGAAGTCATGGGTTTCATTGGTTGGATTGTTTTAGGCCTTATCGCCGGTGCGATCGCTAAGGCGATCAAGCCAGGTGAGCAGGGTGGCGGCTGGATCGCCACATTGCTGCTTGGTGTAGTTGGCGCAGTCATTGGTGGCTGGATTGGTTCCGCGGCATTCGGTGTCGGAGTGAACGAGTTCTGGGACCTCTCGACGTGGCTGCTGGCCATCGGTGGTTCGCTGATCGTCCTCATTATTTGGGGCTTTATCACGCGCAAACGGGCATAACCTGCACAACGGGACGGGGTCTTACCTTTCGAGGTAGGGCCCCGTTCTACTTAACGGGACGGCATGTTCCCGCAGTTTTTCTCTTAAAGGGGTCCTTCTGGACGCACTATTCGCCAGTTCGCCTTGAAGGATCGCCAAATCCCGCCCCTGTTGTAGCGACGGGACTTGGATAAACGGTATGCGCCGATCATCAATTCCCCATATCAGATCCGAAAACCCAAGGCCCCACCTAGGATCAAGCACATAACCTATCCTAAATAATACACGGTCGTTGTTTATCTAATCTGCGATGTCCTGTAAACGCATAGGCAAACCGGGACGATTCGGCATAAACCAGGCAACCTTACAGGCCGAATTTGAATTATTATTTCGATAATCGAACTAACTGTTCTAGACTGGATGGGTTCGGCTAATCCTGAACTCAACTACTGGCTTGGCGAATCTATCGCGTCCCCCAAGTGCGATCGTTTGCCAGTAGAGCCCGTCAGCATCCCCCATATGCTGACGGGCTGCCATTTTTAAAGCTCGAAGCCGCCCCGCGCCTCGCCTGTGGTCCGCACGCGGGCGTCTGTGCGGTCACGAAGCCACGTATCCCTAGCAAGCACATTGGCACCTGCTCCACACGGCTACATGTGCTAATGGACGGTTCATTTATCTTTTATGGTGCCAAGTATTCGGTTATCTATTACTCGCGGCCTAGAACTGGCTTCACACCTGAAATTGGCCTCTCTGCTCTGCCGAATTTCACAGAGACGAGGCATCTGCTCGGCCTTGTTAGTCACTTCGCCTCCTTCGCCTCCACACATGAAAAAATGGTCCGTTTCGCTTCAAGGCGGCTACAGTGAAGTCTCGATTCCATGCGCTCGACCGCTTTGTTGCCGGACCGCCACATGCGCCTCAACGGTCTAATAACAACGTTCCATTCGGCAAATCGCATCTAGCAATCACTGCGACCGCCATCTTTTTTGCAACGCCACGTCGATAAGGGTCCACCATGTCGGCAGCCAACGACCCGTGCTCGACGCGGCAAACTGGTTGCATCCAGACCGATCATCCGTTCTGAAGAGCGCTGGCAGCGAGAGATTTGAAGACATCGTCCTGTATCGGAAGAACCTCATGATCTCCTTGGGTTTCCACCAATTACCTTTAGATCGTTGTCCCTGAAGCCGCCGCATAGTTTCCTGGCAAGGCAATGGTCGGGAGGGTACGTTATCCGTGCACACAGCCATCGTCTTGAGGATGAGCGACGAGCGTGCGATTCCCGACGCTGGCGTGGTAGCAGCCGCCCAAAATAGCATGACGACCCGCGAAAATGATCCTCATAGTATTGCAGCTTAAGGTTCCTTGTATGATGTGAACTGAACTTTGAGGTGCGCAGCCCTGCCTTCCCTTTGCGGCTGCCAGTGAAGGAAGTAATTCTGAAGATCTATCTACTTTCTTCAGTGTTGGAACACCAGTTTCAGTAGCCGGGACTCGCTCCAGCAATTTCTACGCTAGATCTCGGGCTCGTTGATACGTGGCTCGTTTCAGTCTTGTACCTTGCCACCTTCGAGCGAAGGTCACTGGTTTGAGGGAGGCGTTCTGTCGTTCCAGCTGCACATTCGCCCTCGACGCGCCAGAAACGTTTGCACTTCAGAAAGGCAAGTCAAAACCGATAACTACCTCACAGCTTTCGAAACATGGCACGATAGAAGGTATGAGCATCGAACCCGGAATCTACGAGCACTTCAAGGGCCGGCGCTACGAGGTGCTCGCCGTAGGCCGGCACAGCGAAACCGAGGAGCAGCTGGTCTTCTACCGCACCCTCTACGGCGACTACAGCTTCTGGGCCCGGCCGCTGGAGATGTTCGACGATCTCGTCGAGCGCGGGGACTACAAGGGCCCCCGCTTCCGACGCATCGCCTAGATGATCTGGTGCTCCTGCATCTGGGTTTCCAGCGAGGCACCGTTGAGCTCCAGGTACAGCTGGCCCTCGGTGACCGACAGGGACATGATGTTGCGACGGGTCAGCTCGGCCGCGGTCGCGTCGATGAACTTCAAGTCGAAGGAACGCACCACGATCTCCTGCGCACGGTGGATGGTTTTCCCGCTCCAGGAGGCCAGCAGCCGCTGCGGGTCGCGGTGGGTGTAGACCGCCGCACGGTCGGCCAGCTTGCTGCCGGTGTGCAGCCGCTGCGCATCCGGCGCGCCGACCTCGATCCAGGCGGTGGTCAGGCCGGTAAGGTCCTTGACCAGCACCGCAGGTTCCTCCCCCGAGGACACCCCGGCCGCGGCGAAGGCGATGCCCTCCTCGAATTCCAGGCAGTAGGCCAGCACCCTGGTGACCAGATAGGCGTCGGTTTCCGAAGGGTGCTGCGCCACGCGCAGGGATAGCTCCTCGTAGACCCCGCGATCCATGTCGGAGAGCTGGATGTCAAAGGTCCGTATAGTTGCGCCAATAGCCATGGTTCACGATTTTACCGTCCGGCGTTCGGCGGCAGCGCATCCAGGGTTGCAAGCCACGGCAGGAACAGCGCCACGGCGTCGGGCATGAAGCGTCCGGGCTCGGCGGCGACCTGCGCGATCAGCTCGGAAACCTCCAACCATTCCCCGCCCAGCACCTCCTCCGCCTGGAGCTTCAGCGGGCCGTTCGCGATCATCCAGTAGCGGAAGGCGCGGTATCTGGCATGCTCGTCGGCGAAGTCCGCCTCGCCCAGGCTGACCAGCTCTCCGCGCACCCCGAGTTCCTCGCCTGCTTCCCGGCGGGCGGATTCAAACGGGTCCTCCCCGGCCTGGATGACCCCGCCGGCGGTGAAGTCGAACAATCCGGGGTACAGGTCCTTGCTCCAGGTCCGCTGGTGGACGTAGATGCGGCCCTGCGGGTTGAACACCACGATCCCGGTGGCGCCGTGGCGCAGGTTCTCCGCCCTGACCCGGGACCGCGGGGCCCGCCCGATGACCGTTCCTCGCTCGCTGTACAGCGCCGCTTGCTCTTCCATGCCTCCAGCCTACGTGGCCGCCTTGCCCCTGGCGCCCTGCAGCATGCCGGCGACGACCAGCGCGAAGGTTCCGACCAGCACCAGCAGCCACAGGCCCAACGCGTAGGAGTTGGTTTCCGCGTGATAGGTCGCGCCCATGGCCAGCGGCGGGAAGTATCCGCCCAGGCCGCCGGCGGCCGCGACCACGCCGGAGACCGCTCCGACCTTCTCCGGCGGGGTGGACGGGCCGATCCATGCGAACACCGCACCCATGCCCAGACCCATGGCGGAAGCCATCAGGATGAACACGGTTCCGGTGAGGATGCCCTCGGCCGGCTGCTGGCCCACGATGTAGGCCAGCGACACGATGCCGGCCAACGAGACCAGCGCGATGACCTTCGGCCCGAATTTGTCCGCCAGCACGCCGCCGATCGGCCGGGCGACCACCGCGGCCACGGCGAACAGCGCGGTGCGCGTGCCGGCGCCCACCGGGTCCACCTGGTCGGGGTAGATGGTGGTCAGGTACTTGGGCAGGAAGGTGGAGAAGGCCACGAAGCCGCCGAAGACGATGCCGTAGAGGAAGGACATCTGCCAGGTGATCGGCAGTTTCAGCGCTCCCGTCACCTTGGGGACCAGCGGCTGGGCGTTCGGCGTCCAGGCCGGGGACTCGCGCAGGAAGAACCACACCAGCGCGGCCATGACCACCAGCAGCCCGGCGATGAACAGGTGGGTGCCGAAGTAGCCGATGCCGCTGAGCAGCCGCGGGGTGAAAAACGCGGAGACCGCGGTGCCGATCATGCCCATGCCGAACACGCCGTTGGCGAAGCCGCGCCGCTTCGGCTCGTACCAGGCGCTGGAGAACGGGACGCCCACCGCGAAGATGGTTCCTGCCACGCCCAGCAGCGTTCCGGCCACGATCAGCAGCGCAAAGCTTCCGATCGATCCGGCGAGCGCCACAAGCAGCACGGCCGGCACCGAGGCCAGCAGCACCACGGTGAACATCTTGCGCGCCCCGAAGCGGTCGGTCAGCGCCCCGGTGACGATGCGCCCCAGCGCTCCGACCAGCACCGGAGTAGCCAGCATGAGGGAGATCTGCCCCTCGGAAAGATCCATGCCTTCGGAGTAATACTTCTGGATCGGGGCGATCAGCATCCACGCCCAGAAGCCGACGGCGCTGGCCAGCGTGGCCAGCAGAACCTGGGGAAGTTGCCCGCGCAGGTCGGGGTGCGCAGGCGAAGTCGATGGTGCGGAATTCGTGCTCATTTCAACCCTCCACGGGGCAAAGATCAGGATTATTCACACAGCTTCTACAGTGCACCCTAAACGCTGTTTCACCCCCGCGCCAGAGCGGAAGATTAATTTCCCGCCAGTGGCTGGCATTAAATGCTCCGGGACCTTTTCGCAAGACCCCCTTGAAACTCTCAGGGTTAAGGACGAAGCTGGTGGCACGAGTCACAGTTAGGGAGACCCTGCAATGACAGACCGGCCACACCACACACCACCGGCCACCGATGGTCCTCTCGCCGATTCGCTGCTTTCCATGGGCAGATTTCTGCGCCGCGGCGAAACCAGCGATGACCTGCGAGCCATGTTCCTTTCCGGAGGGCGCCAAGGAGACGTCTTCTACCGCGACCGATGGTCGCACGACAAGGTGGTCCGGTCCACCCACGGGGTGAACTGCACCGGGTCCTGCTCCTGGAAGGTGTACGTCAAGGACGGCATCATCACGTGGGAAACCCAGCAGACCGACTACCCCTCCGTCGGCCCCGACTCCCCCGAGTACGAACCCCGCGGCTGCCCGCGCGGCGCGGCGTTCAGCTGGTACACCTACTCCCCCACCCGGGTCCGCTACCCGTACATCCGCGACGTGCTGGCCAAGCTGTACCGCGAGGCCAAGGCCGCGCACCCGGATCCGGTGGAGGCCTGGGCCTCGATCGTCGAGGATCCGGCCAAGGCAGCAAGCTACAAGAGGGCCCGCGGCAAGGGCGGGCTGATCCGCACCACCTGGGACGAAGCCCTGGAGATCGCCGCGGCGGCCCAGGTCTACTCGGTCAAGAACTATGGTCCGGACCGGATCGCCGGCTTCTCCCCGATCCCGGCGATGTCCATGGTCTCGCACGGAGCCGGGTCCAGGTACCTGAACCTCATCGGCGGCACCATGCTCTCCTTCTACGACTGGTACGCCGACCTCCCGGTGGCCAGCCCGCAGGTGTTCGGCGACCAGACCGACGTCCCCGAATCTGCCGACTGGTGGAACGCGCAATACCTGATCATGTGGGGCTCGAACGTCCCGGTCACGCGCACCCCGGACGCCCACTTCATGGCCGAGGCGCGCTACCGCGGGCAGAAGGTCGTGTCCGTCTCCCCCGACTACACCGACAACACCAAGTTCGCCGACGAGTGGGTCGCGCTGCAGCCCGGCACCGACGGGGCCCTGGGCATGGCCATGGGGCACGTGATCCTCAAGGAGCACTACGTCGACAAGCGCACCGCGCCCTTCGAGGACTACATGCGCCGCTTCACCGATTCCCCGTTCCTGGTGGAGATCGACGCGGCCACCGGCACCCCGGTGCCCGGAAAGTTCCTCACCGCCGCGGACCTGGGCCTGGAGGACGAGGAGAATGCCGCGTTCAAGCCCGCGCTGCTGGATGCGAGCGGCACCGCCCGCGTCCCGCGCGGCACCCTGGGGCACCGTTTTTCCGCCGCGGACAAGGGCCGGTGGAACCTGGATCTGGGAGACATCACCCCCATGCTCTCGGTCATGGACCTGGCCAGCTGGGACGGGCAGAGCGCAGAAATCAGCCTGCCGCGCTTCGATCTGGCCCCCGAAGCCGGCCAGGAGCACGCCGGTGGATCCGGCGTGGTCTCCCGCGGGGTGCCCGTGGTGCACATCGCCGGCAAGCAATTGACCACCGTATTCGACCTGATGCTCGCCCAGTACGGCGTGGGGCGCGATTCCCTGCCCGGACACTGGCCAACGGACTTCATGGACGCCTCCACCGTGGGCACGCCGGCCTGGCAGGAGGAGCATACCGGGGTGCCGCCGCAGCAGGCGATCCGCATCGCCCGCGAGTTCGCGGATACCGCCGAAAAGTCCGGGGGCCGCTCGATGATCCTGATGGGCGCGGGCACCAACCACTGGTTCCATTCGGACACCATCTACCGCACCTTCCTGGCGCTGACCATGATGACCGGCACCCAGGGCGTGAACGGCGGCGGCTGGGCGCACTACGTCGGGCAGGAAAAGGTCCGTCCGCTCACCGGCTACCAGCAGTACGCCTCCGCCGGCGACTGGAGCCGCCCGCCGCGGCACACCATCGGCACGGCGTTCTGGTATCTGGCCACCGACCAGTGGCGCTACGACGGGCTGCCGGCGAACTCGCTGGCCTCCCCGCTGGCGCGCGGCACGTTCGACGGGCGCACCACCGCGGACTGCCTGGTGGAATCGATCAAGCGCGGCTGGATGCCTGACTACCCGACGTTCAACCGCAACCCGCTGGATCTGGTGGACGAGGCCGAGGCGGCGGGCAAGGACCCCGCGGCCCATGTGGTGGATTCGCTCACCGACGGTTCGCTGGCCTTCGCCTGCGAGGACCCGGACTCCCCGGCGAACTTCCCGCGGGTGGTGCTCATCTGGCGCGCGAACATCCTGGGCTCCTCCGGCAAGGGCAACGAGTACTTCCTCAAGCACCTGCTGGGCACCGACGCCTCGGTGCGCGCCCCGCAAACCCCGCAGGGCTCGCGCCCGGTGGACATGGCCTGGCACGAGACGGCGCCGGAGGGCAAGCTGGATTTGCTGGCCACCGCGGATTTCCGCATGACCAGCACCACGCTGTTCTCCGACCTGGTCTTGCCGGCCGCCACCTGGTACGAGAAGTACGACCTGTCCTCCACGGACATGCACCCGTTCATCCACTCCTTCAACCCGGCGATCGCCCCGCCCTGGCAGACCAAAACCGACTTCGAGCTGTTCGGGCAGATGGCCAAGCGCTTCGGGCAGTTCGCCGCGACCCACCTGGGCCAGCGCAAGGACCTGGTCGCGACCCCGTTGCAGCACGATACCCCGGATGCCATGGCCACCGTCAAGGGGCAGGTCCCGCAGGGCGCGCCGCTGGTGCCGGGGCTGACCATGCCCAAGCTGACAGTGGTGGAACGCGACTACCCGAACATCTACGAGCGCTGGAGCTCCCTGGGACCACTGACCGAAAAGCTCGGCATGGCCACCAAGGGCGTGAAGTACCAGGTCGGCCCGGAGATCGAGGCGCTGCGCCGGCTGAACGGAGCGACGGGCGACGGGTCGGTGAAGCTGGACACCGACCAGAAGGCCTGCGAGATGATCCTGGCCTTCTCCGGCACCTCCAACGGGCGGCTGGCCACGGCCGGCTTCCGGCAGCTGGAGGAGCACACCGGGCAGAAGATGGCGTTCCTCTCCGAGGAGCACGAGGGCTCGCGCATCTCCTTCAGGGACGTGCAGGTCCAGCCGCGCAGCGTCATCACCTCCCCGGAGTGGTCCGGCTCGGAGCACGGCGGGCGGCGCTACACCGCGTTCGCGATCAATGTCGAGCATCTCAAGCCCTTCCACACGCTCACCGGGCGCATGCACTTCTACCTCGACCACGACTGGATGCAGGAACTGGGCGAGACGCTGCCGATCTACCGGCCGCCGCTGGACATGCACCGGCTGTTCGGCGACGCCCAGCTGGGCGAGGTCGGGGCGCACGAGTCCGGCAACGCGGAGGTCGCGGTGCGCTACCTGACCCCGCACTCCAAGTGGTCCATCCACTCCGAGTACCAGGACAACCTGTTCATGCTCTCGCTCTCCCGCGGCGGGCCGACCATCTGGATGTCCCCGCAGGACGCGGCGAAGATCGGGGTGCGGGACAACGAGTGGATCGAGTCCTACAACCGCAACGGCGTGGTGGTCGCCCGCGCGATCGTCTCGCACCGCATGCCCGAGGGCACGGTGTACATGTACCACGCGAAGGACCGCACGGTGGATGTGCCGATCGCTGAAACCAGCGGCAAGCGCGGCGGCATCCACAACTCGCTGACCCGCATCCTCATGAAGCCCAGCCACCTGATCGGCGGCTACGGGCAGCTGGCCTGGGCGTTCAACTACCTCGGCCCCACCGGAAACCAGCGCGACGAGGTCACCACGATCCGCCGCCGCAACCAGGAGGTGCAGTACCGATGAAGGTCATGGCCCAGATGTCCATGGTGATGAACCTGGACAAGTGCATCGGCTGCCACACCTGCTCGGTGACCTGCAAGCAGGCCTGGACCAACCGGTCCGGGGTTGAGTACGTGTGGTTCAACAACGTGGAGACCCGGCCCGGCGTCGGCTACCCGCGCACCTACGAGGACCAGGGCAAGTGGCGCGGCGGCTGGACGCTGAACAAGCGCGGCCGGCTGAAGCTGCGCAACGGCGGGCGCCTGCACAAGCTCTCGCGCATCTTCTCCAACCCCAAGCTGCCCGGGATCCAGGACTACTACGAGCCGTGGACCTACGACTACGACATGCTGCTGAACTCGCCGGCCGGCGAGCACACCCCGGTGGCCACCCCGAAGTCGCTGCTGACCGGCAAGGACATGAAGATCTCCTGGTCCGCGAACTGGGACGACAACCTGGGCGGCTCGCTGGAGACCATGGACCAGGACCCGCTGTTGGCCAAGATGAGCGAAGAGGTGAAGGCCGAGTACGAGAAGGCCTTCATGTTCTACCTGCCGCGCATCTGCGAGCACTGCCTGAACCCCTCCTGCGTGGCCTCCTGCCCCTCGGGCGCGATGTACAAACGCGCGGAGGACGGGATCGTGCTGGTGGACCAGGACGCCTGCCGCGGCTGGCGCATGTGCGTCTCGGGCTGCCCCTACAAGAAGGTCTACTTCAACCACCGCACCGGCAAGGCCGAGAAGTGCACGCTGTGCTACCCGCGCATCGAGGTCGGGCTGCCCACGGTCTGCGCTGAAACCTGCGTGGGCCGGCTTCGCTACCTGGGCCTGGTGCTCTACGACGCCGACGCCGTGGCCGCGGCCGCCAGCGTGGAAGACGAGCACCAGCTGCTCGACGCCCAGCGCAGCGTGCTGCTGGACCCGAACGACCCGGCGGTCATCGAGGCCGCCCGAGCCGAGGGCATCGAAGAAGACTGGATCGCCGCCGCGCAGGCCAGCCCCATCTGGCGGCTGATCCGCGACTACGAGGTCGCGCTGCCGCTGCACCCGGAGTACCGCACCATGCCGATGGTCTGGTACATCCCGCCGCTGTCCCCGGTGGTGGACGTGGTCACCAACACCGGCAACGACGGCGAGGACGCGAACAACCTCTTCGCCGCGATCGACAAGCTGCGCATACCGGTCGGCTACCTGGCCGAGCTGTTCACCGCCGGGGATCCGGCGCCGGTGGAGCTGTCGCTGCGCAAGCTGGCGGCCATGCGTTCCTACATGCGGGGCGTCTCCCTGCATGACGTGCACGATGAATCCATCGCGAACGCGGTGGGCATGAGCGGTGCGCAGATCCAGGAGATGTACCGGCTGCTGGCCATCGCGAAATACGAGGAACGCTATGTCATCCCGGCCGCCCACGCCGAGCAGGCCCACGACCTGGAGGAAATGGGCTGCTCGCTGGACTTCGAGGACGGACCGGGCATGGGAGGCGCCGGACCGTTCGGCTCCTCCTCCGGTGCCTCGGTCCCGGTAGCGGTGGAGAACTTCCACTCGTTGAAGAACCGGCAGACCGCGGACCGGCCGTCCAGCCCGGGGCGCGTCAACCTGCTGAACTGGGACGGCAACGGCAAACCCGACGGCTTGTTCCCGCCCGAGGAGAAGAAATGATTCCGCGGCTGTTCAACCGGGCGACCCCGCGCCGCCCGTTGCCCGGGGGGCTGGATCCGGTGCGGATGAGCCGTGCCGAACGCTCCCGGGTGCACATGCTGGCCTCGCTGCTGCTGGACTACCCGGACGATGCCTGGTTCGCCCGGCTCGACGAGCTCGAGTCCCATCTGGTCCGGGTCCCCCCGCAGATCGCCGGGCTCTTCGCCGGGTTCATCGATGCCGCCCGGCAGGCCGGGGCCGGCCGGCTGCAGCGCGACTACGTGGACACCTTCGACTTGAAGCGCAAGTGCAGCTTGTACCTGAGCTACTTCGCCACCGGGGACACCCGCAAGCGCGGCACCGCACTGGTCACCTTCATCGAGGCCTACCGGGCCGCCGGCTGGGACTTCGACGCCGAGGAGCTGCCTGACTACCTGCCTGCGGTGCTGGAATTCTCCGCCCGCAGCGAGGACGAAATCGCCGAGGTGCTGCTGACGGCCCATGTGGAGGGCATCGAGGTGCTGCGCGCCGCGCTGGAAGCGACGGACAGCCTCTGGGCTCCACTGGTCCGCACCATCACGCTGTCCCTGCCGCCGGTCGACGCCGCCACCCGGGAACGGGTGCTGGCGCTGGTCAGCGAGGGCCCTCCCACGGAGACCGTGGGCCTGTCTTTCCTTGGAAACCTTCCACCATTCAGTCCTAGGGGGAACCCGTGAGTACCGGATCGCTTCTGTTGTGGGTGGTGCTGCCCTACGCCTGCGCCGTGGTCTTCATCGTCGGGCACATCTGGCGCTACCGCTTCGACAAGTTCGGCTGGACTACCCGGTCCAGCCAGACCTACGAAAGCCGGCTGCTGCGCTGGGGGTCGCCGATGTTCCATCTGGGCATCCTGATGGTGATCGCCGGCCACGTGGTCGGCCTGCTGATCCCTCGCGAATGGCTATACGCCATCGGCATCGACGAGCACATGTACCACCTTGGAGCGACATGGCTCGGCACCGCGGCCGCCATCCTGACGCTGGCTGGCTTGGCGATCCTGATCTACCGGCGCCGCACGGTGGGGCCGGTCTTCCTGGCGACGACCCCGATGGACAAGGTCATGTATGTGTTCCTGGGGGCCGCGCTGTTCTTCGGCACCTTGGCGACGCTGGTGTACCAGGTCTTCGGGTCGGGTTATTCCTACCGCGAATCGATCTCCCCGTGGATCCGGCAGATGATCATTTTCCAGCCCCATCCGGAAATGATGGAACAGGTGCCGATCTTCTTCCAGCTCCACGTGATCACCGCGTCGCTGTTGTTTGCACTGTGGCCGTTCACCCGGCTGGTCCACGTATTCTCGGCACCGATCCCCTACCTGTTCCGCCCGTACATCGTCTACCGTTCGCGGGATGAGTCCCGGGGTGCAGGCGCACGGCCGGTACGCCGCGGCTGGGATCCGATCACTACTCCTCCGGACAACCGCGGACGGCGCAGGCGATAACCGAGCCAGAAAATCGTGCCGGTTCCACCTCTCTGGTGGAACCGGCACGGTTGATTAACACGCCGTGAGTCAGTTGCGCGCCTGCTGCGAAGCGCGCTTGGGCTGGAGTACCCCGAAAATCAGATAGAACAGAAGCCACAAGACCGCACCGACCATGAGGAACATCCCGAGTACCTGCAGATAGTCCATGGCATTGGCCAAGATGAACCAGCCGCTGAGATACATCGCGGGCAACACCGTGACCAGCATGATTCCAAAATGGACCACTGACTGCGTTTTGAGGTTCCAGGCCTTGACTTGGTAGACCGAGGAAGCGCCGCAGACCGCCGCTGCGATCACGCCGAGCGCGAAGCTGCCCCGGGCATTGGCGGTATCTCCCTGGGCAAGCAGCAGCACCCCCAACATCGCCATGATGACGAGCGGGATCATTATGAGGGCGAGGGTGCGACGTAGTGGCGAAATGGCTACAGCCTAGGCCACAGCTACAACTTATTCTATAGATTTGAGAATCTCTCTTCGGGTGCTGCTTCCCCCGCGAATCACGGATGAATCAACGCCATGCGCCGACTACCTCGTTCGGCGGCACTTGCCCATCATGTGAATCCGAGACGCGATGTCTTTGGGCGTGGGTGGTGGGCAGGCTCCACCCCTGGGTGCGGGGTGGGGCCTGCCCATAGAACACGGCGGTCCGTGTGGTCCGTGTGGTCGTGGTTGGTGATGCTGCCAGCGGGTTAGTAGATGGTGATGCCGTCGGGATCGGGTGGCGGGTATTTCACCGGGACTGGCGGGATGAGGTGTTCGCCGTGGTAGAGCATGCGGTTCAGCCGGCCCATGCCGGTGGTCGGCGGGCTGGAGGAGACGTATTCGACCCCGGAGGTGGGGCGGATGCGGATGCGGTGCGGGGCGCTGGATTCGACCTCTTCTTCCCAGCCGGGGGCTTCCTTGGCGAGGTTGCAGCTGGCGCATTTGAAGGCGCCGTTGCTGAAGCTGGTGCGTCCGCCTTTGGCGGCTTGTTGTACGTGGTCCAGGTGTTCTGGTTTGTTGGTGCAGTAGGGGGTGCGGCAGAACTGGTCGCGCAGTTGGATCAGGTGGCGTAGTTGGCCTTGGTAGCTGCGTTCGCGGGAGTCCATGGTAACCAGGTCCTGGGAGTTGGGGGCCATGAACAGGCGGCGGAACATCGGGTAGGCGTGCACGCGGGCGGAGAAGTTTTCCTGGATGTGCTGGGGTGGGGTGGTGCCGGCGGTGGCTTGCAGGTCGGCGATGAGTTGGCGGGCGTATTCGGCCGGGATGCTGCCGTAGCCGGGCAGGCTGGCGGTGTCGGGGGTGCGCAGGAACAGGGCCCGGTCGGTCATGACCAGGTTGACGTGCAAGGTGATCGGCAGGGGTTCATCGAGCTGGTGGCCGGTGATGGCGCGGGTGAATAGATCGGCGCGTAGTTGGCTGCGGGAGCGGGGGTCTCCGGCGGCGAGGGCCTTGTTGACTTCGCGGGTGAGGAAGTCGTCCAGGGCGAGGCCGATTTCGGGGGAGACTTTGCCGTTGATGTGGATGCAGTCCTTGCCTTTGCGGATGCGTAGGTAGCGTTCGGCGGTGGCGTGTTCGAGTTCTTCGGTGCGTGGGGTTTCGCGCATGAGGTCGACGGCTTTTTGGGCGGTGTCTTTGGCTTGGGTGGTGCTGGCGCCGTCGAAGAGGTCGGGGTGTTGTTGGTAGAAGCGGTCGAATTCGGTGCGTTCGGCGGTGGTGGAGTCGTCCAGGGGTGTCATGATGGCCAGGATCATGTCTTCGCCGAGGTGGCCGTGTTCGAAGCGGGAGAAGAGGTAGGGCATGTCGGGGATGAGGTTGCGGATGCGGCGCAGGTAGACCAGGGAGCCTTGGGGTGTTTGGTGGCGGGCCAGGGCGATGGCGTGGGCGGTGCCGCGTTCGATGCTGAGCGGGTGGTGTTCGGGGGTGGTGCCGGTCAGGGCGTCCAGGCGGGCGGCGGCGCGGGCTTGGATGGAGGAGTAGAAGGACTTGAACCGTTCGCATTGTTCCAGGACCCGTAGTTGCAAGGCGGGGTCGGTGGAGGCCAGGGCGGTGTTGATGAAGGTGGCGTCCCAGGGGTCCAGGCAGGGGTTTTGTTCGAAGGTCCCTGCCTGCCAGGGGGTGACTTCGAAATAGTCTTGCTCTACTTCGTATGAGTCGAACATACTTTCGTTATATGCCGTTTTTGCGGGGTTGTGAAGAAGTATTTTGACTGGAAAGCGTCCCGCGCGCTAGGGGTGTGGTTCGAAAGTTGGGGCAGAGTGTAGGTGGGGGGTGGTGGGTGTGGGGGTGGTTGGTTGCGGGGTGTGGGTAACCGAGCAGGCCAAGACAAACGCACGACGGCCCCGTGCTGCAAAAGCAGCCCGGGGCCGTAGGGCATCCAATGCCAGCCGTCCACAGAAAAGCCAAACGGCAGGTGGGCTTATTCGTCCGGGTGCTCGTCGGCCCAACGGTGGGCGCGCTCGATAAGCTGGGCGGAGAGCCCGGCGAGGTCGCCCTTGCCGCTGCCGACGGCCAGGCCGAGCAGGAAGGTGCTCAGCGGGGCGGCCGGGCGGGCGACCTCGTGCGCGACGTGCTTGGCGGCGTCGAGTACGGTGGCGATGTCCACGGCGGAATCGTCGAGCTCAAGTTCCGCGGCGGCGGCGGTGAGCCAGGCCTCCAGGGCCTCGGGCGGCAGGTACTGTCCCATGGTGTTCCTCTCCTTCTGGCGGGCGCGCTCCAGCGCCTGCGGGGTATCGATGTCGCTGCTGGTGTCGTTGTCCACCGGCAGTTGCTGCAGGTCCAAACCGCCCAGCACCCGGCGCACCGGTGCGTTGGCAACCCCATCCCCCAAGGCGGCGCAGGCCGCGCGCAGGGCCTTAGTGCGGTAGATCCCGGCAAGCCATTGGATGCGGCCGTCCGCATCGCGCAGCAGCACGCCGTCGCCGGCCGCACCTTCCGCCAGGGCGGCGGCGTGCGCGGCGGCCAGCGCCGAGGCAACGGCGGCGGGGCGCTGCAGGTCGCAGGCCAGCACCATGGTCCACGGCGCGGTGAGCTCGGGCAGGCCGGCGGCGATGGCTGCCAGCGGTCCGCCGAAGGGCGGGTCCTCGCGCAGCACCGCGTCGGCCAGAGTGCCGGCGGAATCCGGGCCGATGACCACCACGCGCGAGGCACCGGCGCGGCGGGCGGCGTCCACCGCGCGGTCCACCAGGCGGCGCCCGCGCAGCAGCAGGCCGGCCTTGTCGGCCCCGCCCAGCCGGGAGCCGCGACCGCCGGCCAGCACCAGCGCCTGGAACTGCCCGGCGCTCATGGCTGCAGCCTGAGCACGTCGACGGTGTCGCCCGGGACGACCGCCGTGGTGTCCGGGCCGATCAGCGCGTAGCCCTGAGCGGCGCCGAAGCCGCCGACCGAGTGGGAGATGCTGGCAGCGTCCACGGCCGGGGCGCAGCCGCCGTGCTCGTCGAACACCACCGGCAGCACCTGCAGCCGGCCCGGCGGGGACTTCCACCCGCGCAGCACGGTGCTGCGCAGCACCGGGCGGCGCGGGTTCGCATGGCGCTGCAGGGCGCGCAGGGCGGGGCGGACGAACAGCTCGAAGCCGACCGCGGCGCTGACCGGGTTGCCGGGCAGCGCGAACACCAGCGCGCCGGCGCGCAGCCGGCCCACGCACTGCGGCGCGCCGGGGCGGATGGCCACGCGCACCGCGCGCACCCCCGGCTCCCGCTCCAGCACCTGGCGCATCACGTCGTATTCGCCCGGGCCCACCCCGCCGGTGGAGATGACCGCGTCGTGGCTTGCGCCCAGCGCATCCAGCCGCGCGCGGACCAGCTCCGGGTCGTCCGGGCAGTGCTCGACGGTGGCCGCTGGCAGGCCGGATTCGGCCAGCAGGCCGGCCAGCAGCAGCGAATTGGATTCCGGGATCTGCCCGCGGGACAGCGTGCTGCCCGGGGTGCGCAGCTCCGCCCCGGTGATCAGCACCGCGATCTTCGGGGCGGTGCGCACCAGCAGGGATGCGGCCCCGGCGGCGGCCAGCGCGGAGAGCCGGGCGGCGGTCAACGGGTCCCCGGCCAGCGCGACCGGGGCGCCGGCGGCGCGGTCCTCCCCCGCCCGGCGCACATCGCGCCCCGGGGCGACGGGCACGTTGATGCGCACGGTGGTCTCGTGGAAGCCGCTGGTGTCCTCCACCCGGACCACCGCATCCGCGCTGCTGGGCAGCGGGGCGCCGGTCATGATGCGCACGGTCTGCCCGGGGCCCAGCACCGGGTCCGCGCCGCTGCCGGCGGGCACCACGCCGAGCACCTGAAGGTCCACCGGGGCGTTGGCGGTGTCCGCGGAGCGCACCGCATAGCCGTCCATCGCGGAGTTCTCCCACAAAGGCAGCGGGTGCGCGGCGGCGACATCCTGCGCCAGCACCGCGCCGTGCAGCGCGGCGAAGTTCGCCGGGTCGGCCAGCGAGAGCCGCACCGGCTCCAGCGGGCGGACCAGCCGAAGCACCGAGCGCAGGTGTTCCCCGGGGCTCACGGGCCCGGTACCCGAAAAGTTGTCAGGCGCCATCGGCGGCCTCCTTGCACGGTTCAAGCGGGGCGGGCAGCGGTTCGGCGGGCAGCGAAGCGACGACGGCGCGCATGAACCGGGTGTCCGGGTGCGCGAAAACCTGCGCGACCGGCCCGTGGTGGGTGGGCTCCCCGCGTTCGAGCACCATCAGCTCATCGGCGAGCGCCGTGGTGTCCGCGGCCGAGTGGGAGACGATGACCGCGCTGATGCCGGTGCGCCGCAGCTGCTCGCGCACCAGCAGGCGCATGTCCGCGGCGGCCTCCACGTCCAGCGAGGCGAAGGGCTCGTCGATCAGCAGCACCCGCGGCGCGGCGGCCAACGCGCGGGCCAGGGCGATGCGCTGGCGCTGGCCCCCGGACAGGGCCGCAGGGCGCTGCCCGGCAATCTCCTCCAGGCCCAGGCGGTGCAGCCAGCGGGCGGCCTCCTTGGCGGCCGCGGCCTTGTCCATGCCGCCGGCGCGCGCCCCGAAGGCGATGTTCCTCGCCGCGTCCAGGTGCGGGAACAGGTGCGGGTCCTGCCCCAGCAGGCCGATCTGCCGGCGGTGCGGGGGCATGTGGGTGCGTTCGTCGGCCAGCACCGTGCCGTCCAGCTCGATGCGTCCGGCGGACAGCTTCTGGATGCCGGCCAGCGCGTGCACGATCGTGGACTTGCCGGCGCCGCTGGGACCCATCAGCGCCAGCACCGCCCCGGACTCGACGGTGAATTCGGCGCGCACCGTGAAGCCGGAGCGCCGGACCTGCAGTCGTGCGAGCAGCGTCATTTCAGCGCCCCGTTCATTTCAGGGCCGATCACTTCAGCGCCCCCGGCCGCCAGGCGCGCACGCAGACCAGCACCAGCACCGCGGTGCCCAGCAGCAGCAGGGACAGCGCCACGGCGGCGTCGCGCCCGTCGCCGGCGCCGTTGAACGCGGTGTAGATGGCCAGCGGCATGGTCTGGGTGATGCCCGGCGCGTTGCCGGCGAACAGCGCAGTCGCGCCGAATTCGCCGATGGCCCGGGCGAAGCACAGGATCACCCCGGCGACCAGGCCCGGGGCGGCCATGGGCAGGGTGATGCGGGTGAGCACCATCCAGCGCCCGGCGCCCAGGGTTGCGGCGGCCTGTTCGTACCCGGCGCCCAGGGAGCGCAGCGAGCCCTCCACGGAGAGCACCAGGAAGGGCAGGGCCACGAAGCTCTGCGCGATCACCACCGCGGCGGTGGAAAAGGGCAGCGTGACACCCCACAGGGAGTCGATCAGCTGGCCGACGGGGCTGGTGCGCCCGAAAAGGTAGAGCAGCGCCACGCCGCCGACCATCGGCGGCAGCACCAGCGGCACTGCCACCAGCGCGCGCAGCAGCTGCGCCGGCTTCGGCGCGCTGCGCGCCATGAGCACCGCCAGCGGAACCCCCAGCACCACGCACACCGCGGTCGCGGCGACCCCGGTGCGCAGCGAAAGCCACAGCGCGTCCAGCGCCTCGGTGCTGGTCACGTCCTGCCAGAAGCTGACCCAGCTGGCCCGCGCCACCAGCGCCACCAGCGGCATGACCAGCAGGGCGATGCCCAGCAGCGCCGGGGCGACCGCGAAGCCCGGGGCGCGCACGCCGGTGTCGCTAGCCATCGGCGCCCGCCGCGGCATCCCCGAAGCCGTGCTCCTCCAGGATCTGCCGCCCCTTGGGGCCCAGCACGAAGTCCACGAAGTCCTGCGCCCCGGGCTGCTCGCCCAGCGCGGTGATCGGGTAGGAATTGACGACCTCGGCCGCGCCGGCCGGCACGATGGATTCCACCTTGTCTTGCCCGGCGACGTCGGTGGCGTAGACCAGGCCGGCGTCGGCCTCCCCGGCGATGACCTTCTGCAGCACCGCGGTGACGTTCTGCTCCTGGCTCGCGGCCTTCACGCTCACGCCCTGGTTCTCCAGCAGCGTGGCGGAGGCCGAGCCGCACGGCACCTGCGGGGCGCACAGCACCGTGGTCACCCCGGCCAGGTCCGCCAGGGACTGAACCTTGCCCGGGTTGCCCGACGGCACCGCGATGACCAGGGTGTTGGTCGCGAAGATGACAGGGTCCTGGCCCAGCCCGGCATCGGTCACGACTGCCATGTTCTTCTCGTCCGCGGAGGCGAAGACGTCCACCGGGGCGCCCTCCACGATCTGGGTGGCCAGCGCGGAGGAGCCGTCGTAGGAGATGGCCTTGATGGCGGTTTCCGGGTGCTCGGCGCTGAATTCCTGCGCGATCTCATCGAAGGAGCGCTGCAGCGAGGCGGCCGCGGAGATGGTCAGCGTGCTGGTGGGCGACGCGGATCCCTCGGCTTCCCCCTCCTGCGCGCCCGGCTGGCCCGCGCACCCGGCCAGGGCCAGCGTTCCGGCGGCGAGCAGGGCGAGGGTGCGAAGTGCTGCGGGTGTCGAACGGCGCATGGGGCTCCTTGGCTGGGTGCGGGCGGCTGCATGCCTGCTTGCTTGCCATGCTACAACCGGACAGGCCGTGCCGGGGTTCTATGACCGCACGCGACGGGCTACGCTGGGAAGATGAACGCACAACCTGCGGCAGCGCTGAAGGATGCCCGGGGCCGGCCGCTGCACGACCTGCGGATCTCGGTCACCGACCGCTGCAACTTCCGCTGCGTGTACTGCATGCCCAAGGAGATCTTCGGCCGGGACTTCGTCTTCCGCGAGCGCTCCGAGCTGCTCAGCTTCGAGGAGATCGAACGCCTGGCCCGCGTCGCGGTGTCCCTGGGTGTGCACAAGCTGCGGCTGACCGGCGGGGAGCCGCTGCTGCGCCGCGGCATCGTCGACCTGGTGGGCATGCTGTCCCAGCTGAAAACCGCCGACGGGAAGCCGGTGGACCTGGCGATGACCACCAATGGCTCGGCGCTGCCGGTGATGGCCCAGCAGCTGAAGGACGCAGGGCTGCGCCGCGTGACCATCTCGCTGGATTCGCTGGACGACGCGCGCTTCAAGGCGATCAACGACGTGAACTTCCCGGTCTCCCGGGTGCTGCAGGCCATCGACGCGGCCGAGTCCGCCGGCCTGGGCCCGGTCAAGGTCAACACCGTGCTCAAGCGCGGGGTCAACGACGACGAGATCCTCACGCTGGCCGAGCACTTCCGCGGGACAGGACAGGTCCTGCGCTTCATCGAGTTCATGGACGTGGGCACCACCAACGGCTGGAAGCTGGATGCGGTGGTCCCCTCCAGCGAGGTCGTCTCGCGCATCAACGAACGCTGGGCGCTGGAACCGGTGGTCAAGACCGAGCCCGGGGAAACCGCGAACCGCTGGCGCTACGCCGACGGAGCCGGGGAGATCGGCGTGATCTCGAGCGTGACCAACGCGTTCTGCGGGAACTGCTCGCGCGCCCGGGTCTCCGCCGAGGGACAGCTGTACACCTGCCTGTTCGCCGGCTCCGGGTTCGACCTGCGGGCGCTGCTGCGCGGCGGGGCCGACGATCAGGAACTGGCCGAGGCGCTGACCGGGCGCTGGCGGAAGCGCGACGACAACTACTCGGAGCTGCGCGCCGCGCTCACCCCGGGCAACCGCAAACGCATCGAGATGTCCTATATCGGCGGGTAATACCGCTACCCCATGGTCTTCTGGCCGTCCAGGGATTCGCGGATGATGTCCGCATGCCCGGCGTGCTGGGTGGTTTCCGCGATGATGTGCAGCAGCGCGCGACGCACGGACCAGTGGGTGTCCACGAACCACGGGGCCTTGGGCAGCTCATGCTTGGCGTCCAGGTCGATGTCCGCCAGCAGCGCATCGGTCGCGGCCGCGATCTCTGCGTAGGAATCCAGCAAGCTCTGCAGCGTTTCTCCGGGCTGCATGCTGAACTCGGCCTCGATGGCCTCCATAGCCTCGGGCGGCATGTCGAAGAAGTCCGCATCGCCCCAGCCCATGGCGCTCTTGCCGTGCAGCATGAACTGCTGCCACACCTGTTCCACGGAGCGCACGTGCTTGACCAGTCCGCCGAGGGTCAGCTCGCTGACGGTGGTGCGGGTTGCTGCCTGCTCGTCGGTCAGGTTTTGGGCGGTGAAGCGCAGGAAGTGGCGGGCATTGGCCAGGGCCTGGTTCAGGTCGGCGCGCTCTCCGGTGAGCGTGGTTTCGGTGGCCTTCATGGTGGTGCTCATGGTCTTGCTCCTCGTTCTTGATCTGCTGATAAATCCACGATAAGAGCCATAAGTGCCAGTTTCTGTCCTAAATAGGGGCAGAATATTTTTTATGAGTACAAGCCAACGTTCCCTGCGCCTGCTCTCCCTGTTGCAGACCCGGCGCTACTGGTCCGGCGAGGAGCTGGCGCAGCGCCTGGAGGTTTCGCTGCGCACCCTGCGCCGCGACGTGGACCAGCTGCGCGAGCTGGGTTATCCGGTGCAGGCCGAACGCGGTGTGGGCGGCGGCTACCAGCTGGCCGCCGGTGCGGCGCTGCCTCCGCTGGTGCTCGACGACGAGGAAGCGGTGGCACTGGTCGTCGGCCTGCAGTCGACCATCCGCGGAGGCGAGAATGCGCTGGCCGAGGCAGGGCTGCGTGCACTGTCCAAGGTGGTTCCAGTGCTCCCGGCCAAGCTGCGGCAGCAGGTCCAGGCACTGGCCGCGAGCACCGTCCCTCTGGACTCACAGCATTCAACGCAGGAACCGGTGGATCCGCAGGTGCTGGTGGTATTCGCCCAGGGATGCCGCGACCGCGAACGTATTGCCTTCGACTACCGCGATGCCCGGGGCAATTCCAGTTCGCGACGGGTGGAGCCGGCCAAACTGGTCAACGTGGGCAACCGCTACTATTTGGTGGCCTACGACCTGGACCGTGCGGATTGGCGCAGCTTCCGGGTCGATCGGGCGGAAAATGCGCAGCCCCGGTCACTGCGCTTCGCACCCCGGGAAATCCCGGGCGGCGATGCGGCACAGTTCGTCCGTGCCGGGCTGCGCGGAGCCGGGAACCTGCGCGTCAGCGCCCGGGTGCATGCCAGCGCGGAAGAACTGGAATCGCGCGTCGGCAGGTGGTTCGAGATTCAACCGATTGATGAGCACAGCTGTTTGGTGCGGACCGAGGACTCGGCCCTGCGCTGGGTGGCGTTCGGGCTGGCGCTATGCGATGCGCAAGTCAGCGACGTGCAGCCTGCGGAACTGTGCGAGCTGCTGAATGGTTGGTCCGCAAGACTACTGCAGGGTTCTGAAACGTAGACAGATGTCTTAGTTGACGCCGGTTTCCGGCTGTTGGCGTTGCACGCAATATGCTTGGCATCGTCGTATTTCTGCTCAGAAGGTCATATCAATCAATATGCCATCCGACCAATTACCTGGATCCACTGCAACATCAATGCTATTCGCCTGCCAGATCTCTTTCGACCTCCAACGCGGCCGCAATCGCTTCAGGAGACGGCAAAGTCGTTTTCTCCTCCTGAGGCAACGCATCATACGTGTAGGAAGAAACCGCTAGCGGCTGTGTCGAACCATCCAAGGCATACCGTACAGTCCGATCGTTCTTGGACCCACAAACTAAGATCCCCACCGTGGGAGCCTGACGGGGAAGCCTCAACATGTCATTGACCGCAGCGACATAGAAATTCAACTGCCCCAGATGCTCAGGTTTGAACTTCCCAGCCTTCAGCTCAACGACGACATAACGGTCCGATGGCACGTGATACAACAACAGATCAACATAAAAATCATCGCCATCGACATCGAGATGGTATTGCCTACCGACGAACGCGAAACCAGCACCAAATTCGGCTAAGGTCTGCGACAAACGAAGCGTCATGGCTTCTTCAATCGCATGCTCTTGTGCCTCTTCTGTGAGCCCCAAGAAATCAAAGATCAGGGGATCCTTGGCCAGCTCCTTCGCCAAGTCGCTGCCCTGGCTGGGTAAACGAGATTCTAGATTGTTAGGAGCCGCGCCTTCGCGTGTATGTAACCGAGTACGAATTTGGTGCTCAAGAACCGCCACGGACCAACCATGCTGAACAGCACGGTGCGCATACCACTGACGCAATTCACGGTCACTAATCTTATTCAGAAGCGCCACGTTGTGAGTCCAGCTCAATTGTCCAGTTACCGACTGGACAATTGAATCCTCAACACCCCACGCTTCGGCAAACGCCCGCATGTTGTAGAGATTCGTTCTCGAGAACCCCTTCATATGAGGAAATCAACTCGCAGATCCCGCGCGATACTGTCGAATACCTTACTCCCCCAAGGCTGACCAGCCTGACGATCAAGAATGATTCGCCCGATATTCCAATACAGTTCGACCATGGCCGTGTTGACCATCCGCTGCGCCCGATGCTGGGCCTCGTGGATCAGCTCTTTCAAGGTCAATAAAGCATCAGAATAGTCAGCAGGAAGATCGCGTTCGATTTGGGACATATATCAACCATAGATGCCGAAGATACAGCTCATCGGAAAAGTCCAGCCACCAACTGGACATTTAATGAACCCATCCACGATCTAACACAATGCATGCAACATAAGTTGGATGGAAAGGTGACGTTGTGCGCTCATCTTCGATATGGACCAACATCCTAGATGCGGAAGGCTCGACACCAAGAACCCTGGAGATGTGCGCAACATTCTTCCCTTCGACGCGCGTCTTTATCGCCGCTTCGGCCAGCTTCGCAATCATCACCGAGGTGCGTCCACCGACACGTCCCGGGGCTCGCGCGTAGACCATCTCTTTGGCGGGTGTTTTCTTGAATCCACGAGATGCGAAGCTGAGAAATAGATCTGAACTGAAAGTTCCAGCTCTACCAACCGATCATCCGTCTAGCGAGATGTCTTACAACTCATGAGTTGTAAGGCGTCTCAGTCGGACTCATCCTTTCAAAGGAAAACTGTTAAATACGCTAGCCCGGCTCGTCACACCTCCGGAGGACTGCCGGGCCTACTTTCGAAAGCTACTGCCTTCGACGCTTCAATTGTGCCAAGTGGGCTTGACCTGTGTCCACATGTCGTGCCCACGCGTACGTCCTGCATATGTCGACCGTGCGCGGGCTATGCCCTTCTTGAATCGACCACCCGAACTAGGTGAAGTACATGATTTTTCGAAGAGCTGCTCAGCTAACGGAGCGCCTACAGGCCGACCCACTCGGAAGAACCGGAGGTAAAGTGCTGGCGCTTCCAAATCGGCACCTCCGCCTTGATGCGTTCTACCAGATTCTCGATCGCGTCGAATGCTTCCTTGCGGTGCGAGGCGGCGCTGGCCGCGACCAATGCGGCATCCCCGATGGCCAACGGGCCGACACGGTGCACCGCCGCAAGCCTCAGGCCGGTGCGCGCTTCTTCTTCGGCAATGATGCTCTCCAGGAACTTCTGGGCTTCGGGATGGTGCGAATAGTCCAGGGAATTCACCGCCTGGCCGCCGTCATGGTTGCGAATAACGCCATGGAACATGACCACGGCGCCTGCGGTGTCGCTGAGCACGGCAGCCTGCACGGCGGCTTCATCGATAACGTCCTCGGTGATCAGCGCGTAGCTCAATCCATTCCTCTTTTCGAGACAGTCAGTTCGGGCGCAAGCGCGGCCACCGCCGGCACTCCCCCGGGCACGTAGCGGGTCGTGATGCCCCGACGCGCCAACAGCTGGGCGGCGCGGATGGCACGCGGCCCCTTGGCACAGTATATGGTCAGTTCTTCGGGCAGTTGTGGCAAGTCCTGCCCCGCATCCACCGCAGCTTCCAGCTGGTGCAGCGGCAGGAAGATCGAGCCGGGAATGCTCAGCTCGTCGCGCTCGTCCTGGTTCCGCACGTCGAGAAGCACCGGAGGGTTCTGGGAGTGAAGGGCCGCAACCAGGTCTGCGGGAGACATCTGCGCCGGTTCCTGCAGCCCGCCCGCGCAGAACAACTCGTAGTCGATCAGCCCGGTCACGGGTGTCGCGGCAGGATCCCGCGAGTACTCCACGGTGCGGGTGCTTGCACCCAGCGCGTCGTAGACCAGCACCCTGCCCACCAGCGGCGAACCGATTCCGGTGATCAGCTTCAGCGCTTCGGTAGCCAGCAGCGAGCCGATGGTTCCGCAGAGTCCCGGCAGCACGCCTCCGGTGGCGCAGTCGGCCACGGTGCCCGGGGCTGGAGGGGCGGGGAACAGATCTCGGTAGCCCGGGCCATGCTCATGCCAGGCGACGGACACCTGCCCGTGGTGCTGCAGGATGGAGCCCCAGACCAGCGGGATGCCGGTCAGCTGGGCTGCGTCATTGCTCAGGTAGCGGGTCGGGAAGTTGTCGCTGCCGTCGATCACCAGGTCGTAGCCGGAGAAGATTTCCAGTGCGTTCTGGGAAGTCAGTCGCAGGTTGTGTTCGATGATCTGCACGCCCGGGTCCAACGCCTGCGCGGCGGCGGCCAGCGAGGCGGTCTTGGGCAGTCCGATGTTCGCGGTGGTGTGGGTGATCTGGCGGTGCAGGTTGGACAGCTCCACGACGTCGTCATCCACGATGCCCACGGTGCCCACCCCGGCGCCGACCAAGTACGGGATGCTGGCGCTGCCCAGTCCTCCGGCGCCGATCACCAGCACGCGGGCGGCGGCCAGGCGGCGCTGGGCAACGGGTCCGAATCCGGGCAGGGCAAGCTGGCGCTGGGCCCGGGCCAGCTGCTCGTCGTTCAGCGCAGGGGCCGGGTCGACCAGGGGCTCAAACGCGCGATCACTCATAGTCGGATCCTACGCGCCCGGCCGCGCCGGATGATAGGCGATAGCATGAAGTCATGTCGCAGATTACGATACGCTACTTCGCCGCCGCGGCGGCCGCGGCGGGCACCGAACAGGAGAGCTGGCCGCGTGCCGAATCCCTGGCCCAGCTGCGCGCCGAACTCATCGCGGCCTACGGCGATCCCATGGCCCAGGTCCTGCGTGCCGGAAGCTTCCTGATCAACGGGGTGGTGAGGCGCGACGACGGTGAGCTGGGCCCGGTTGGCGAGCTGACCGTGGACGTGTTGCCGCCCTTCGCCGGCGGATAACCCATGGCCTGCAACCTAGAGGAACACCGCGCGGAAATCGCCGCGCTGCTGGACCCGGTGCTCGCAGCGCTGGGCTGCGAAACGCTGCAGGTCGACGCCGCGGATCTGCCTGGGCGGGTGACCGCCGCCGGGGTGTCCGCGCTCCTGCCCATTCCCGCCTTCACCAATTCGCAGATGGACGGTTATGCCGCCCGCAGCGCGGAGCTGTCCAACGCGAGCGGCGAGCACCCGGTCGCCCTGCCGCTGGGTTTCACTGCCGCGGCCGGAGACCGGCAGATCGAGCTGCTGCCCGGCACCGTCTCCCCGGTGATGACCGGCGCAGTGATCCCCGCCGGGGCGGACACCGTCATCCCCGTGGAAGCCACCACGGAAGGTGCCTTCGGGCAGCTGGTGCGCCCCGGAGAAGGCACTCCGACGGGCACTGCAACTTTCACCACGCCGTCCGAGCCCGGACGTTTCATCCGCCCCGCCGGGCAGGACCTGCAGGCAGGCGCCCTGGTCGCCGACGCCGGGGCACGGCTGACCCCCACGCTGATCGGCGCGCTGGCCGCCAGCGGCGTGCGCGGGGTACCGGTGCGCCGGAAGCTGCGGGTGCTGGTGTGCACCACCGGCAACGAGCTGATGGGCGGAACCTCGGAAGCCGGACGGATCCCGGATTCGAATTCGCCCATGCTCGCCGCTGCGCTGCGCGGCTACGGCGCGCAGGTGGACACCCTGCGGCTGCCCGACGACGCGCAGGCGCTGGGCCACGCGCTGGAGGCGCAGGCCCGGCAGGTGGATCTCATCCTCACCGTGGGCGGCATCAGCGCCGGCGCCTACGAGGTAGTCCGCGAGGCACTGGCCCCGCGCGGCGGCAGCTTCCACCACGTGTCACTGCAGCCCGGCGGCCCGCAGGGTTTCGCGCAGCTGGACGGCACCCCGGTGCTCTGCTTCCCGGGCAACCCGGTCAGCGCGCTGCTCTCGCTGGAACTGTTCCTGGCCCCGGCGCTGCGCCGGCAGGCCGCACTGCCCGAGCCGGTCGCCGAGCAGTTCGAGCTGGCCGGGGAAGTGCGCTCCCCCGCGGGCAAGCACCAGGTCCGCCGGGCGCTGCTGGACGGAGGCACGGTGCAGGTGCTGGATCCGGGATCTCACCTGGTCCACGACCTGGCCCGCGCTGACGCGTTGGTGCACATCCCGGTGGGCGTCGAGCACCTTGCCGCCGGAACCATGATCGATGTTTGGAGAATGAATGTCTGAGAAACTCACCCACCTGCGCGAGGACGGCAGCGCCCACATGGTCGACGTCAGCGGCAAGGCCGTGACCAAGCGTGTGGCCACCGCGCAGGCGCTGTTCACCACCCGCCCGGAGGTGGTGCAGATGCTGATGACCGGCAACCTGCCCAAGGGCGAGGCGCTGGGCACCGCGCGCATCGCCGGCATCATGGCCGCCAAGCGCACCTGGGAACTGATCCCGCTGTGCCATCCGCTGCCGATCTCCAAGGTGTCGGTGGACTTCGAGGCGCAGGAGTCCGCGGTGCTCGTCACCGCGCAGGTCACCACCAAGGGCGTGACCGGGGTGGAGATGGAGGCGCTGACCGCCGCCAGCGTCGCCGCGCTGACCCTCTATGACATGGTCAAGGCCGTGGACAAGCACGCCGAGGTCACCGAGGTGAAGGTGCTGGCCAAGTCCGGCGGCAAGAGCGGAGACTGGACCCGTGATGCAGGTGAATAGGCGCGCCTCGGTCATCGTGGCCTCCACCAGCGCCGCCGCCGGACGGGCCGCGGACACCACCGGGCCGGTGCTCGCCGGCTGGTTGGCCGAGCGCGGCTTCACGGTGACCGGCCCGCTGGTGGTCGCCGACGGGCAGCCCGTGCGCTTCGCGGTGGACGCGGAGATCGCCACCAGCACGTCGGTGGTGCTGACCACCGGGGGCACCGGGGTGTCCCCGGATGACCAGACCCCGGAAATGGTCGCGCCGCTGCTGGACGTGCAGCTGCCGGGAATCATCGAGGCGGTCCGCCGCCGAGGCGAAAGCTCCACGCCCATGGCGGTGATCACCCGCGGGGTGGCAGGATTCGCCGGCAACACGCTGGTGGTGACGCTGCCGGGCTCCTCGGGCGGGGTGAAGGACGGGCTGGCCGTGCTGGAGCCGATCCTCGAGCACCTGCTCGCGCAGCGCTCCGGCTCCCGGGCCGCGGATGACGGGCACGGTCCGCGCCACTAAATGACAGACAGGTCCCGGGTTTCCGCCCGGGACCTGCTGCTTTCCGAGCGCTCCTAGTTGGCGTAGGTGTCCATCAGCCGTTCTTTGGAGTTCCACAGCGCCAGCGAATCGCCGCCGTTGTTGAGCACCGCCACGCCGCCGCCCAGGTAGACGGCCTGCGAGCTGTTGGTGCCCGGACCCGGGTAGAGGCGCAGCTGCTGCCCCGGCTCCACCTGGTAGCCGGACGGAATGCGCATCACGTTGTTGGCCGCATCGCGCACCAGGTAGCCATTCAGGGACAGCGTGCGGTGCCCGGTGTTCTCCAGCACCACGTGTTCCCCGGTCTGAGGCTGCAGGTCGTTGCCCGGCACGTCGTTCACCGATTCCGCGATCACCAGTCCGTCATTGGACGGGAAGGGCTTGCGCCCGGACAGGTGGCGCGCCACCTGCTGCGGGAAGTCGCCGGTGATGCGCTCGACGCCCAGGTCCAGGGACTGCTCGGCGGCCTCGGTCGAGTTCACCGTGTAGACCCCGAGCTGAAGCCCGGCATCCTTCACGCGCTGCGCGCCGGCGGCGTCCAGCGTGCGGTAGCTGGTGCCGAAGGAGTCGGCGAACTGCGCGTAGTTTTCCAGGGTCGCTGCGTCCGGCACGCTGCCGGCCAGCTGCTGCAGCGGCACCTCGGGCGCCAGCTGGGCGAAGGTTCGGTTCGAGGCCGCGTCGAAGCCGAGCACCTCGATACGGTCCCGGTCCAGCAGCCGCGACCAGCCCTCGCCCTCGGCGAGTGCATTGGCGACCAGCTGCTCCACCCCCGGGGACTTCGCCGGGGACTTGATTTCGATGTAGACGCCGGTGGTGCCGGTCAGGGCTCCGGGCACGCTGTTGAAGTGCGGGATCTTCTCGCCGGCGAACGCCGCGGAGAAATAGGAACCGGCGTCGAGCTGCTGCAGCTCGTCCCAGGTGAATGAGGTGATCGGGTCGTTGTCCCGGCCAGGGAACACGTCCTTGGCGTTGGTGGTCCGGCTGGGGGTGTCGTCGTGGAAGATGAACGGCACGCCGTCCTTGCTCAACTGGACATCGATCTCGATGTAGTCGGCGCCCGACTGGCTGCCGGCCTTGATGGCGGACAGGGTGTTTTCGGGAGCCACGCCGGCGGCCCCGCGGTGGCCGATGAGGGTGGTTTCGTCCGCCGTATTCCCCACCGGGGCCGCCGCTGCAGGGACCGCGATGCCGGCGGTCAGGCTAAGGGCCAGGGCGCCGAGTGCGAGGGGTCGCAAGGTCATGGGTTTATTCCTCCCGTACGTTTCATTGATGCCGACCACTGTGCCGGACCCCGGCGACGAGGCAGTCACGGAGGAATTAACCGCAGGTGAGAATCGGGGAAATTTTTATACCGGATAACACGAACCAACGCCGGCGCGCTTTCGGGCGGGCTCGGCCCGGATCCTCGCAGTACCGGCCCGCCCACCGTCAATTTTTTGAATCATTCAAAAGTAACCCCGCCCACACCCAGTGGTGCGGCGCGTCACCTCAGGGTGTAACTTGACTCACTTCCTTGAAGTTGGCAGGATGTAGCAGACCAACCAGTTGGTTGGTTGAATATCTGTCTTGACGCACTTTCCGGGAGGACCTTTCCGCATGACCACCACGCAGCAGACAAGCAGTCCCCCGAAGCTGACCTCCAAGGGCTTGGCGGCAGGAAAACTCGGACTGATGCAGTCGACCGTCATCGGGCTGGCCTCCACCGCGCCGCTGTACTCGCTGGCCGCGACCCTGGGCTTCATCGTCATGGCCGCCGGGGCGCAGACCCCTGCAGCGCTGATCGTCGCGTTCATCCCGATGTGCCTGACCGCCTTCGCCTACCGCGAGCTGAACACCGCGATCCCCGACAGCGGCACCGCCTTCACCTGGGCGGCCAAGGCCTTCGGTCCGAAAACCGGCTGGATAGCAGGCTGGGCCGTGATGGTCGCCGGCGTGATCGTGATGTCCAGCCAGACCGAGGTCGCCTCCAAGTACCTGCTGCTGCTCATCGGCGACGGGTCCATTGCCGATTCCAAGGTTTTGGTCACCGCGTTCGGCGCGCTGATCATCATCTCGATGACCTGGATTTCCTACCGCGACGTGGAGACCGGGGCGATCACCCAGTACCTGCTGATGGCGCTGCAGTACGCGGCGATCATCGCGTTCTGCATCGGCTTGTACTTCGCGATCCAGACCATGCCGGAGCTGGGACTGCAGTTCTCCTGGGACTGGTTCAACCCGTTCGCCACCGACAACCCGGCCGGGTTCGTGCAGGGCGTGCTGATCGCGATCTTCATCTACTGGGGCTGGGACACCTGCCTGGCGCTGGCCGAGGAAACCAAGAACCCGCGCACCACCCCGGGCCTGGCCGCGCTGCTGTCCACCGCCATGCTGCTGGTGACCTACATCGGCATCACGGTGCTGACCATGATGTTCGCCGGCATCGGCGACACCGGCAAGGGGCTGGGCAACCCGGGCGGCGCCGACGACGTGTTCTTCGCGCTGCGCCTGGACGCCATGGGCTCCTGGGGCTGGCTGCTGGTGCTGGCCGTGGCGGTCTCCGCGCTGGCCACCTGCCAGACCACCATCCTGCCCACCGCCCGCGGCACCCTGTCCATGGGCGTCTACGGCGCGCTGCCCAAGCGCTTCGGCGTGGTCAACCAGGCCTTCAAGACCCCGGCGTACTCGACGCTGTTCACCGGCTCCGCCTCGCTGGTGTTCTACGTGGGCATGACCATCATCTCCGGGGACATCCTGGCCGACACCATCGAGAGCACCTCGCTGGCCGTGGCCCTGTACTACGCGATCACCTCCTTCGCCTGCATCTGGTACTTCCGTTCCACGCTCACGCAGTCCGTGCGCAACCTGTTCTTCCGGCTGCTCATGCCGCTGGTCGGCGGGCTGATGATGTCCGCGGTGTTCATCTACTCGGCCATCAGCATGCTGGACCCGGAGTACGGCACCACCACCATCCTGGGCATCAGCGGCACCTTCGTGATGGGTGTCGGCTCGCTGGCCCTGGGCCTGGTGGTCATGGGGCTGTGGGCGCTGCGCCCGGGCTCCCGCGACTACTTCGCCGGCCGCTCGCTGAACCGCGACACCCCGGTGCTGGTTCCGGAGCACTAGACGCCCGGCACACCGCTCAAGCCATCTTCCCTTTCCATACTGCTACCAGCCCAAAGGACAACCTCCCATGCAGATCCTGATCATCGGAGCCGGCGGCGTCGGCTCCGCCGCGGCCCGCATCGCCTCCCGCCGCAGCTTCTTCGAGAAGCTCACCATCGCTGACTACGACCCGGCCCGCCCGCAGCAGCTGATCGAGGCGATCGGTGACGCCCGCTACGCCGCCGCCCAGGTCGACGCGTCCAGCGAGGATTCCATCGTGGAACTGATCCGCTCCACCGGGGCCACCCACGTGCTCAACGCCGTGGATCCGCGCTTCGTGATGCCGATCTTCACCGCCTGCAAAACCGCCGGGGCCACCTACCTGGACATGGCCATGAGCCTGTCGCAGCGCCACCCGGAGCAGCCGTTCACCCGGACCCACGTCATGCTGGGCGACGAGCAGTTCGCCGCGGCCGATCACTGGGAACGCGACGGGCAGCTGGCCCTGGTGGGCATCGGCGTGGAGCCGGGTCTGTCCAACGTGCTGGCCCGCTACGCGGCCGACGAGCTCTTCGAGGACATCGAGGAGCTCAGCGTGCGCGACGGCGCCAACCTGAGCGTGGAAGGCTACGAGTTCGCCCCGTCCTTCTCCATCTGGACCACCATCGAGGAATGCCTGAATCCGCCGGTGCTGTTCGACAAGGCCAAGGGCGGCTGGTACACCACCGCGCCGTTCTCCGAGCCGACCGTCTTCGAATTCCCGGAAGGCATCGGCGAGGTCGAATGCGTGAACGTGGAGCACGAGGAAGTCACCATGATGCCGCGCTGGCTGGATGCGCAGCGCGTGGACTTCAAGTACGGGCTGGGCAACGAGTTCATCGAGGTGCTCAAGACCCTGAACAAGCTGGGCCTGGATTCCACCGACCCGGTGTCGGTGCGCGGCGTGCAGGTCTCCCCGCGCGACGTCGTCGCCGCCTGCCTGCCGGACCCTGCCACCCTGGGCCCGCTGATGAAGGGCAAGACCTGCGCCGGCGTGCTGGTCACCGGCACGCTGAAGGACGGCAGCACCGGCTCGCGCTACCTGTACCACGTGGCGGACAACGAGGACACCATGGCGCGCGACAACTCCCAGGCCGTGGTCTGGCAGACCGCGGTGAACCCGGTCATCGCCCTGGAGCTGCTGGCCAACGGCACCTGGTCCGGCGCCGGCGTCCTGGGCCCGGAGGCCTTCACTGCAGCACCGTTCCTGGACCTGCTGGCCGCGGCCGAACCGGCGGGCTACGGCTCGCCGTGGGGTATCGTCGAAAAGTAAACTGCACACCCCAAGCCCCTGGAGACGCCGCGCCCATGAGCACCGCAACCAAGCAGGAGATCATCCTCGACGCCTATGTGGCGCTGCTCTACGAGCACGGCGCCCGCGAGGCGACGATCGATGCCACAGCCAAGCGCAGCGGGCTGTCCAAGGCGGGGCTGCTGCACTACTTCCGCTCGCGCCAGGCGCTGGACACCGAACTGGTCCGGCGCCTGAACGAGCTGATCGACGCGGACGTGGCGGCGATGGGCACGGATCCCGCGCAGGCGGTGCACTACTATTTCGCCTCCTCCATGGAGGAGGACTCGCCGCTGGAGCGCATGGTGGTGGCCGCGACCCGGCTGGCCCAGCGCGGCAACGAGGACGCCTCCGCGGCGCTGCGCCGCGGGCGGGACCTCTGGTACCGGGTGCTCAACGACGCGCTGGGCGATCCGGTGCTGGCCAAGCTCGCGCTGCTGGCCGGCGACGGGGTCAGCTACCACCTGGATATTTCCCGCGGGCACCAGGACGGCTTCCTGGATGCCGGCACCGTGCAGCAGCTGGTGCGGCAGCTGCTGGCCTGCAGGCCCCCGGCCGAGACGGCCTGAGCACGGGCACGCTTTCCTCGGGGCCTACTTTGCTGCGGGCCCGCCGCTGCTCCAGTCGTAGCCGGAGCCGGTGACGATGGTTTTCCACGGACCGTCGGGCACGTCCACGTCGTCCACGAAGCGCCAGGACACCCCGGTCTGGGTGCCGTTCAGCTCGGTGAAGCCCAGGCAGCCGACCACCGCCGGGGAGACGTCCATCCCGGCGCCGTTGAACCTGGTGCTCTTCGGCCCGGTGTTCCCGTCGCCGAACACGTAGTCGACGTCGTCGTATTCCGCCGGGCCGGCGTCCTGGATCTGCGCGTAGCAGGTGCTGCCCTTGTAGCGCAGCTGCACCCAGCGGTTCTTCATGTAGGAGAACTCCCGGTTCTCCAGATTCCCGGCGTACCCCGGGTCGTCGGCCCAGGGGATCCGGCCGCGCTGCGCGAACGCGGCGTCGTTGTTCACGTCGTCGAAGGGCAGGTCCAGGTAGAACGGGTTCTGCTTCGGGGTCATGGACGTCGGGAAGAAGCCGTTCTCCGCGGTGCGCGGTTCGGTCTGGCACACGCCGTCCTCGATCACCCCGTCGCAGCCGCCGAAGCGCTCGTATCACCAGCCGCCGTAGGCGCTGATGACCTGCGAGCCGTCCGCGGCGGCGGGGTCGTAGATCTCCCCCACCCAGAAGGTCGTCGCCACCAGGCACAGGTGCCAGGGGTACTTCCGCCCGCGCAGGGCCCCGCCCCTGGACACCGAATCCCACAGCTGGCGGCCGACCGCCTCCACCTTGCACAGGGTGTCTTCGAACATGGTGCGACTCCTATTTCCGGGCGGCCAGCGCCTGTTCCACCTGGGCCGCGGCGGCCTGCAGCCGCGGCAGGATGGCCTGTGCGGCGTCCAGGGCCTCGGCCGGTCCGGCCGGGCCCACGCTCATGGACACGTTCATGGCAGCGGCCACCGTGCCGTCCGGGCGGTGCACCGGCACCGCCACCGAGCGCAGCCCCACCGACAGTTCCTGGTCCACCACGGCGAAGCCCCGGGCGCGGACCTGCGCCAGCTCGGCGCGCAGCGCGGTCGGATCGGTGATGGTGTTCGGGGCCAGCGGCCCTTGGATTCCGGCCAGCGCGGCCTCGATGGTGGCTTCGCCGGCGTGTGCCAGCAGCACGCGGCCCATGGAGGTGTGGATGGCCGGGAACCGGGTCCCCACCGAGATGCCCACCCGCATGATGGAGCGGGTATGCACGCGGGCCACGTACATGATCTCGCTGCCTTCCAGCACCGCGGCGGAAGCGGATTCGCCCACGGCGGCGGACAGGCTTTCGAGCACCGGCTCGATCAGCTGCGGCAGCGTGGCGCTGGACAGGTAGGCGTAACCCAGCTGCAGGACCTTGTGGGTCAGCTCGAAGTACTTCCCGTCCGACCGGACGTAGCCCAGCTCCTGCAAGGTGAGCAGGAAGCGCCGCGCGGTGGCCCGTGAGAGGCCGGTGCGCGCGGCGACCTCGGACAGCGTCATGGAGGGGTGCTCCGCGTCGAAGCTGCTGATTACCTGCAGGCCGCGGGCCAGGGACTGCACCGGTGCGGTGCCCGTGCTCTGCTCGCTCATCGGCCATCCTTTGAAATTCGTCGAAAATACCAGTGGGGGCGCCCGCACAGGGCGCCCCCACTAATCTACTTGGTCGGGCAGGAGCCGATCCGCTTAGGCGCGCTCCAGCGCCACCGGGATGCGGGAGGCGAGGTCCTCGAAGCTGATGCCGTGGGTGGAGCGGACGAACACTTTTGAATCGCGCAGCTCGAACACCGCAGACTCGGTGTAGATCCGTGAGACGCAGCCCAGGCCGGTGACCGGATAGCTCAGCTCCTTGACCAGCTTGGATTCGCCGGCCTTGGTGAACAGGCTCATCATGACCCAGGTCTGCTTGGCGCCGATGGCCAGGTCCATGGCGCCGCCCACCGCCGGGATGGCGCCCTCGGCGCCGGTGTGCCAGTTGGCCAGGTCCCCGGCTTCGGAGATCTGGAAGGCGCCGAGCACGCAGACGTCCAGGTGCCCGCCGCGCATCATCGCGAAGGAGTCCGCGTGGTGGAAGAAGCTGGCGCCGGGCAGCTCGGTGACCGGGATCTTGCCGGCGTTGATCAGGTCCTCGTCGATGTCCTCGCCGGTGGCGACCGGGCCCATGCCCAGCATGCCGTTCTCGGTGTGCAGGGTGACGCCCTGGTCCGCGGTGAGGAAGTTCGAGACATTGGTCGGCTGGCCGATGCCCAGGTTCACGAAGGCGCCGGCCGGGATGTCCGCGGCCACCTGCTGCGCCATCTCATCGCGGGTGAGTTTCTCTGGCGTGTACGTAGTCATTAGTTGCTGCCTCCCAGCGCCACCACGGTGTCGACGTAGATTCCCGGGGTGATCACGTTTTCCGGATCGATGCCGCCCACCGGCACGACCTCGTCCACCTGGACGATGGCCTGCGCGGCCGCGGTGGCCATGATGGGGCCGAAGTTGCGTGCGGTCTTGCGGTAGACCAGGTTGCCGTGCGTGTCCGCGCGCAGCGCCTTGATCAGCGCGAAATCCGCGTGGATCGGCGATTCCAGCACGTAGCCGCGCCCGTCGATGATGCGGGTTTCCTTGCCCTCGGCCAGCAGCGTGCCGTAGCCGGTCGGGGTGAAGAAGCCGCCGATGCCGGCGCCGGCGGCGCGGATGCGCTCGGCCAGGTTGCCCTGCGGGACCAGCTCCAGCTCGATCTCCCCGGCACGGTAGGCCTCATCGAAGTGCCAGGAGTCGGACTGGCGCGGGAAGGAGCAGATGATCTTCTTGACCCGGCGTTCCTTGATCAGCAGCGCCAGGCCGGCGTCGGCCTGGCCGGCGTTGTTGTTGACCACCGTCAGGTCGGTGGCGCCGCACTGCATGAGCGCGTCGATCAGTTCCATGGGCTGCCCGGCGTTGCCGAAGCCGCCGATCAGGACGGTGGAGCCGTCGGTGATCTGCGCGACCGCGTCGGCCGCCGAGGTGGCGATGCGTGGTGCCATTGCTGGTGTTCTCCGAATTCTCTGGTGGTGTTAGGCGCTGGTGTTTTCCAGGACCACGGCAAGGCCCTGGCCCACGCCGATGCAGATGGCGGCCACCCCGTAGCGCTGGCCAGATTCGGCCAGGCGGCGGGCCAGGGTGCCCAGGATGCGCAGGCCCGAGGCCCCCAGCGGGTGGCCGATGGCGATCGCGCCGCCCCAGGCGTTGACGATGGATTCGTCGATCTCCCAGGCCCGCACGCAGGCCAGCGACTGGGCGGCAAACGCCTCATTCAGCTCGACCGCGGCGATGTCCTTCCAGGTCAGTCCGGCCTTGGCGACTGCCTTGTTGGCGGCTTGAACCGGGGCGAAGCCGAAGAACTGCGGATCCAGCGCGAAGGCTCCGTTGGAGACGATACGGGCGATGGGCTTGGCGCCCAGCAGCTGGCCGCCGCGCTCAGAACCGATGAAGGCGGCCGAGGCGCCGTCGGACATCGGCGAGGCGTTGCCGGCGGTGACGGTGGCGTTCTCGCCGGTGCGGAACACGGTGCGCAGCCCGGCCAGGGTCTGCGCGGTGGAGTCCGCGCGGATGGTCTCATCCCGGCTCGTTTCCGTCCCGCGCTTGTTCGCCGGCGGCACCGGGACCACCAGGTCCTGGTACTTGCCCGCGTCCCAGGCCGCGGCGGCCTGCTGGTGCGAGCGGGCGGAGAATTCGTCCTGGTCCTCGCGGGTGATCTGGTGGCGTTCGCGCAGCTGCTCGGTGGCCTCGCCCAGCGAGACGGTCCATTCGCCCGGCATCGCCGGGTTGACCAGGCGCCAGCCCAGGGTGGTGTTGGACAGCTCGAGGTTGCTCATCGGGAAGGGGCGCTCGGTCTTGGGCAGCACCCAGGGCGCGCGGCTCATCGACTCGACGCCGCCGACCAGCACCAGGTCGGCGTCCCCGGTGGCGACCTGGCGGGAGGCGGCGATGGCCGCGTCCAGCGAGGAGCCGCACAGCCGGTTCATCGTGGTGCCGGGGAGGGTGGTGGGCAGGCCGGCCAGCAGGGTGGCCATGCGGGCGACGTTGCGGTTTTCCTCGCCGGCGCCGTTGGCATTGCCGAAGATCGACTCGTCGATGGTTGCCGGATCCAGCGCGGACGAGCGGGCCACCAGCTCGCGGACCACGTGGGCGGCCAGGTCGTCGGGGCGGTGCCCGGATAGCGCACCACCGATCTTGCCGAAGGGCGTGCGGATTGCGTCGTATAGATAAGCCTGCTGCATCAGTCGGTGCTCCATCGCTCAAAAAGTTCACTGTGTGAACTTAAGTTCATAATAAGAACTTTACCAGCCCTTTGCCCGCAACCTCAAGGTCTGGCACGGAAATATCCACCCCAAAAGTTCACATGGTGAACATTTGTGCGTTTTACGAATGAGGTGCTAGTCTCACTAGGTCATGATGAGGATCACCATTCATCGCGAGTAGTTTTCGAAAGGACCTCCCCTTGGCCACGACACCCGCCGGCACCACACCAGTCAAACTCGGTGGCTGGATTGCCGCCCTCTGCTTCTTCATCGTGGTCTTCGAGGGCTACGACATCGTCGCCCTGGGCGCGACCATTCCCGTGCTCACCGATCCGGGGGTCGGCGGCTTCAGCGTCGACCAAATGAACTGGGTCAACACCTTCTCGCTGATCGGCGTGGGTGTGGGCGCGGCCTTCATGGGGCGGCTGGCCGACCGTTTCGGCCGGCGTCGTCCGCTGCTGCTCGCGGTGCTCGTCTTCTCGATCTTCACCCTCGTCTTCCCGCTCATGCCCTCGGCAACCTTGATGGGGCTGGTGCGCTTCATCGCAGGCCTCGGCCTGGGCGGATGCATGCCGGTCGCGCTGGCGCTGATGCAGGAAAATGCTCCGGTGGGACGCCGCGCGCTGGCCAACAACCTGCCGATGGTCGGCTACCACCTCGGTGCGGTGCTGGCCTCGCTGGCAGGCAAGGCCGCCGGAATCCACTGGTCGATCCTCTACTATCTGGGCGGCGGGCTGGGCCTGGTGCTGCTGGCGCTGCTGTGGTTCAAGCTGCCCGAAAGCGACGTCACCCCTTCCGGCGAGCGCACCTCCATCATGGACGTGCTCAAGCCCAAGTACCTGCGCAGCTCCATAGGCCTGTGGATCGCGGCCTTCATGGGCCTGGTGCTGGTCTACGGCTTGAACGCCTGGCTGCCGAAGATCATGGGCGCGGCCGGCTACCCGGTGGCCGACTCGCTGACCATGCTCTTCGTGCTGAACCTCGGCGCGATCGCCGGACTCATCATCAGCGCCTACGCCGCCGATGCCAAGGGAATCAAGCTCGTCTCGCTGCTCTGGTTCGCCGCTTCCGCGGTGTTCCTGGTCCTGCTGGCCGTGCCCTTCGGCAGCCAGGCGCTGCTGACCGCGGTATTGTTCGTGACCGGCGTCTTCGTCTTCAGCTCGCAGTGCCTGATGTACGTCTACGCGGGCCACGTGTACCCGCGGGACATGGTGGCCACCGGCATCGGCCTGGCCTCGGGCATCGGCCGCTTCGGCGCGATCATCGGCCCCTACGTCACCGGCCTGATGGTCGCCGCCGGCACCGCCTACCCGGGCGCGTTCTTCCTCTACGGCGGTGCGGCGCTGATCGCGGTCCTGGTCATCGCGCAGATCCCCAAGCCCAAGAGCTCCTAGCGGCGCACCCCGCCCATTCGAATCGAGCAACGCCGGATCCCCTTCCAGGGGTCCGGCGTTCTTCGTCCGGCCGCCTGCCGGATCGTGCAGTTAGAGTAGGTTCCATGGCCAATTCGCCCAGTGGGGATTCGATGCTGGACCGATTGGTCCGCATCCTCGACGCGTTCGACCAGCACACGCCGTCGATGAGCGTGCTGGCGCTGGCCCGGCGCGCGCAGATTCCCAAGGCGACCATGTACCGGCTGCTCGACGAGATGGTGTCCCACGGCCTGCTATCCCGCGGCAAGGACGGCCAGGTGACCCTGGGTCTGCGCCTGTGGGAACTGGCGAACCGCAGCGCCGCCACCCAGGACCTGCGCAAGGCGGCCCTGCCCTTCATGGAGGACATCAACCAGCTGCTGGGGCAGAACACCCAGCTGTCGATGCTGCACGAGGACGAGGTGCTGATCATCGAGCGGCTCTCCCGCCCGGGATCGGTGGTCAACCAGGCCAGCGTGGCCGGGCGCATGCCGGTGCACCGCACCTCCATGGGCATGGCGCTGCTGGCCTTCTCCCGGCCGGAGGCCATCCACGGGTTCCTTGAGCGCCACCGCGAGCTGATGCTGGCCACCCACCCGAACTTCCGCGCCGAAATGGCGGAGATCCGGCGCAACGGCTTCGCCTCCATGGACGGCTACATCGACGAGGAGACCACCGGCGTGGCCGCGCCCATCCTGGACCTGCAGGGCTACGCGCTGGCGGTGCTGTCCGTGGTGGTGCCGCGCGGTTCCGCGACGCTGCCCGCCGCCGCGCTGGCGTTGCGCACCGCGGCCCGAGGCATCTCCCGCGCGCTGGGCCACGCGGCGGAGAGCTAGATCAGCCCGCCGCGCGCTCCGAGCGCGGCCTCGAGCGAGCGCAGCACCGCCCAGGGCACCACGCCGCTGGTGCGGGGATTGCGCGCCGAGGGCTGGTTCTTGATGGAAAAGCAGTAGTCGCCGCTGGCGCCGCGGGCTTCGATCGTATGCTCGGTCAGCTCGGCCAGGGGGTCGGCCAGCAGGCGCACGGAAACCACGTCCCAGTTCCCGACCGCCAGCGCCACCGCCGCCGCGACATTCAGTGACTTGGGGAACTGCTGCGCCGCCTGCCGGGCCGGCCCGGCAAAGACCTCGACAGGCGCGGCGGCGGATTCCAGCCCTGCGCGTCGGGCGGCACCCATCCACGGCTGGACCAGCGTTGAGGGGAGTTTGCGGGTGGTGATGAGAACCTCGGAGAACGCACCCATGTGGGCGCCGGAGGCCAGCAGGTCCAGGCCTCCCACCGCGCCCGGGCTGCAGAACAGGCGGCCGGGCCCGGCGTGGGCCAGCCGCTCGGCGAGGCCCCGGTCCGCCAGCGCGCCCAGAGAGATCAGCAGCAGGTCGACCCCGGCGTCGAGGATCGCCGCCGCATGGTCGCGCACCGCCTGCTGGCCGGCGCATTCGACGATCAGATCGCAGCGTTCCAGCGCGTCATCCAGCGAGAACTGCGCGTAGGGCAGCTCCTGCCCGCGGCGCAGGATGACGCCTTCCAGCACGCCCCCTGCCACGCGGCCGGCCGCGAGCTCGGCGGCCACCAGGGAACCGATGGCCCCATGCCCCAGGACTCCAATACGCTGTGCGGTGCCCGGTGCCATGACCATCCATTCAGTAGAGCGGCAAGTTTCCAATCCGCCAGGCAGTTGGCGGGTTACCGCCAGCTTAGGCCAGCCTGGAGGTTATGCCTAAGCCGGCCGGATCCTGTCACCTTCGATCCTCCGGCGGATCGCCCGGGGCGCCCTCGTCCGGCTCGTCGGCCGCCTCGTTGTCCACCAGCGGGATCGTGCCGGTGGTAGGCGGCGGCGGGGTGAGCACCGAGGCGTAGTCCTTTTCGCTGGAGTACTGCAGGAATCCCAGGTGCGACTCGAAGCGGTCCAGCACGTCGTTGATGATCTGCTGGCGGCTCAGCCCCATCAGGTCGTACCCCTCGGAGCCGGTGTGCGTGAAGACTTCCAGCCGGTAGTACACGTCGATCTGGCGCGACATGGCGCGGCCGCCGAAGGCCGGCACCGGCGCCTGCACCGCGGCGGTGCGGTACTGGAAGCTGCGGTGGCTCTCGATGTTGACCTGCAGCGTGTACTCGGTGATCCCGCTGTCCGCGCCGGCCAGCGAGGACAGCTGCGCGTCGTAGCCCAGCTGCGTGAATTCCGCGGCCACGTCCTTCAGCGCGGGGTGCAGGGTCTCGCGCACGTACTGGCCGACCGCGCGGTCCGAGGGGTAGGCGCGCAGCCCGGCCAGCCGTTGGCGCCAGGTCTTCTCCGGGGCGGTGCCGCCGTCCGCCGCGGTCGAGCGGCGGCGCAGCACCTGGCCTTCGCGTTCCGCGCGTTCCATGCGCAGCACCTTGAAGAAGGAGGCCATCACCAGGTAGGCGATGATGGTCACCGGCAGCGCGAAGATCAGGGTCGCGTATTCCATGGTGGTCACCCCGCCGGCGATCAGCATGGCGATGGTGAGAAGCGCGGTGACCAGCGCCCAGAAGATGCGCATCCACTTGGCGCCGTCCTGGCTCGGGTCCTTGATGGTGGAGGAGAAGTTCGACATCACCATGGCCCCGGAGTTGGCGCTGGTCAGGTAGAACAGCAGGCCCGACAGCGTGGCCAGGCCGATCAGGAAGGGCGCTCCGGGGAATTTCGAGAGCAGCTCGTACCAGCCCTGCTCCGGGTTCGCCATGGCCAGTTCGGCGAACCCGCGGTTCCCGTTGAACACCTCCCAGAGCGCCGAGTTGCCGAAGGTGCAGACGATGAAGAAATCGCACAGCACCGGCGCGGTGATCGCGGCGATCACGAATTCGCGCAGCGTGCGGCCTCGGGAAATCCGGGCCAGGAACAATCCGACGAACGGGCCCCAGGCCAGCCAGAAGGCCCAGAAGAACAGCGTCCAGCTGCCCATCCATTCGGCTCCCCCGTCCTGGTAGGCGAAGGTCTGCAGCGTGCGTTCGGGCAGGGTGACGATGAACCGGCCGATGTTCTCCACGAAGGAGTTGAGCAGGAAGGAGGTATGGCCGGTGACCAGGATGTAGAGCACCATGGCACCGGCCGCCCACATGTTCAGCTCGGAGATCAGCCTGATGCCCTTGTCCATGCCGGAGGTGCACGCCACGATGGTCATCAGCACCGCCACCAGCACCAGCGCGATCTGCAGCGCCAGCCCTTCGGGCAGCCCGAAGATCATCGAGAAGCCCACGTTCAGCAGCACCACGCCGATGCCCATCGACGTTGCCACGCCGAAGACGGTTCCCACCAGCGCGAAGATGTCGATGACGTCTCCGGCCGCGCCGCGCACGCGCTTGCCCAGCAGCGGATAGAGCACCGCGCGGATGGACAGCGGCATGCCCCAGCGGTAGGCGAAGTAGCCCATGGCCATGCCCAGCAGCGAATACATGGACCAGCCGGCGATGCCGTAGTGGAACATCGTCCACACCACCGCGTCCTGCGCTGCCGCCGCCGACTCGGGGTCGGCCGCCGGCGGGGCGAGGTACTGGGTGATCGGTCCGGTGACCGAGTAGAAGAGCATGTCGATGCCCACGCCCGCCGCGAAGAGCATCGCCACCCAGGTCACCAGCTTGTACTGGGGCCGCGAATGATCCGGCCCCAGGCGCACGCTGCCCTCCTTGGAGAAGGCGACCCACAGCACGAAGGCCACCACCAGGGTGACCGTGATGACGTAGAACCAGCCCAGGTTCTCCGCGATCCAGGACACCATGCTGTGCATCGTGGAGGCCGCGTGCCCCGGGGCGAACATGGCCCACAGGGAGAAGGCGACGATGACCGCAGCGGCGATGGCGAAGACCCGCCAGTTGACCTTCGGCCCGGGATCCTCGCCCAGGTCCTTCGGCCCCCGGCTGAGCTCCGCACTGGAAATCGGGGCCTTGAGCTCGTCGAGGCCCGCTTCCCGGGGCTTCCTGCTCACCCCGAACAATTCCCTCTCGATGACGACGTTGTCCTCCCCGCCCTTCGTGAACGGCTGCTTTCCCGGATCAGACATTTTTTCTGGATCAGACATTGGTGCTCCTCAGAATCATCAGCGAAGCGGCGCGGTAGGCCCGGCATACTGTAGCGAAAGTACCACCGCTGCCAACGGGTCCACCACGGCGCCTTGCAGATTGCCAGCCGCGCGGAAACCCCATTTTTCTCATTCATCGGGAAGGGAGGGGAAGTGTGAGGCACGGCACCGTCATGCTGTAGAAGATTCATCGTCGGCGTCCATGTTGACGACGCGGCCGCGCAGGCCGGTCATCTCCCACAACACATGGCAGTACACATAAAGGAACCCCATGGCGCAGGCAGCCCGTATTCTGAAAACCAAGGTCGGCATCATCGGCGGCGGCCCCGCCGGCTTGATGCTCTCCCACCTGCTGTCCAAGTCCGGCATCGAGAACATCGTTATCGAGATGCGCGACCACGAAACCATCCGCAACACCCACCGCGCAGGCATCCTGGAGGCCCAGGCGGTCTCCATGCTCACCGATTCCGGCGTCGAGGGCCGCGTGCTGACCCACGGCGACGAGCACTCCGGCATCGACCTGCGCTTCAACGGCGAATCCCACCCGCTGGACTTCCGCGAGCTGGTGGACGCCACCGTCACCCTGTACGCCCAGAACGAGGTGTTCGTGGACCTGGCCGCGGCCCGTGCACGCGACAACGGCGACGTGCGCTTCAACTGCGAGGTCACCGAGATCCTGGATCTGGAAACCAGCACCCCGAAGTTCCGCTTCACCGACGCCGAGGGCACGCTGTTCGAGGTGCACGCGGACGTGATCGTCGGCGCCGACGGCTCGCGCTCCTTCGCCCGCCGCCAGATGCCGGATTCCGTGAAGCAGGATTTCAAGGTCACCTACCCCTTCGCCTGGTTCGGGATCCTCACCGAAGCCCCGAAGTCCTCCCCGGAGCTGATCTACGCGAACTCCCCGCACGGCTTCGCGCTGATCTCGCAGCGCAGCGAAACCGTGCAGCGCATGTACTTCCAGTGCGACCCGAACGAGAACGTGGACGACTGGAGCGAGGACCGCATCTGGAGCGAGCTGAACCAGCGCGTGGCCGGGCCGGACGGCTTCGAGCTGAAGACCGGGCCGATCTTCGACAAGACCGTGCTGGGCTTCCGCTCCTTCGTGCGCCAGCCGCTGTCGCACGGACGCATGTTCCTGATCGGCGACGCCGGCCACACCGTGCCGCCCACCGGGGCCAAGGGCCTGAACCTGGCCTTCGCCGATGTGAAGGTGCTTTTCGAAGCTCTCGACTCGTTCTTCTCCACCGGCAGCGACAAGCTGCTGGGAGGCTACTCGGACCTCGCCCTGAAGCGGGTCTGGAAGGCCCAGAACTTCTCCTACTGGATGACCTCCATGCTGCACACGCCGGTGAACGCCGATCCGTTCATGGCCCAGCGTGCCCTGGGAGAACTCGATACCGTGACCTCCTCGCGGTACGGGCAGCAGTACCTGGCCGAGTCCTACACCGGCTGGCCGCACTCCTAACTCCCGATTCCAGAACCACACCGCCCACCAAACCCGAAAGGAGCCCACCGATGAGCACCCAGACCGCACCGGACGAGTCCTTCGAGAACGCCCATGTCCTGGATCCCGCCGCGTCCACCGCGTCGCAGGAGGACATCAGCACCGAAATCCGCGACATCCACGAGGCCTACCGCCAGCAGGTGCTGGCCGGGGCCAAGGAGGAAACCCAGCCGCGGGTCGACTTCGTGCCCTACCGTTCCTCGCTGCTGCGCCACCCGACCAAGAACCTGCACCACACCGACCCGGAAACCATCGAGCTGCACTCCCCGGCCTTCGGCCAGCGCGACGTGCACATCCTGGAATCGGACCTGACCATCCAGCACAACGGCGAACCGATCGGCGAGCGCATCGTCGTGGCCGGCCGGGTGCTGGACGGCGACGGCCGCCCGGTGGCGGGCCAGCTGATCGAGGTCTGGCAGGCCAACGCCGCCGGCCGCTACGTGCACAAGCGCGACCAGCACCCGGCCCCGATCGACCCGAACTTCACCGGCGTGGGCCGCGCGATCACCGGACCGAACGGCGAATACTCCTTCACCACCATCAAGCCGGCCCCGTACCCGTGGAAGAACCACCACAACGCCTGGCGCCCGGCGCACATCCACTTCTCGCTGTTCGGCACCGACTTCACCCAGCGCATGATCACCCAGATGTACTTCCCGGGCGATCCGTTGTTCGCCCTGGACCCGATCTACCAGGCGATCACCGACCAGAAGGCCCGAGACCGCCTGGTCGCGACCTACGACCACTCGATCACGAGCCACGAATGGGCCACCGGCTACAACTGGGACATCGTGCTCACCGGCAGCAACCGCACCTGGATGGAAGACGAAGAGGGGGACCACTAAATGGCACAGGCACCTGAACTGAAGCTCGTCCCGACCCCGGGACAGACCATCGGCCCGTTCTACGGCTACGCGCTGCCCTTCGAGAAGGGCGGCGAACTGGTCAACCAGGCCCACCCTGCCGCGGTGCGCCTGCACGGCGTGGTCTACGACGGCAACGGCGAGGTCATCCCGGACTCGCTGCTGGAAATCTGGCAGGCGGACGAGCACGGCAACGTGGCCTCGGCCGACGGTTCGCTGGTCCGCGACGGCTACACCTTCACCGGCTGGGGCCGCGTACCGGTGGACAACGTGGGCCACTACACCTTCACCACGGTGAACCCGGGCCCCACCGAGGAGGGCAAGGCCCCGTTCATCATGCTCACCGTCTTCGCCCGCGGCCTGCTCAACCGCCTGTTCACCCGCATCTACCTGCCGGAGGACACCGAAGCGCTGGCCAATGACCCGCTGCTGGCCTCGCTGCCCGAGGACCGCCGCAAGACGCTGATCGCCGCCCGCGAGGAGGACGGCTCGCTGCGTTTCGACATCCGCCTGCAGGGCGAGGACGAAACCGTGTTCCTGTCCTACCCGCGCGAAAGCTGAAGACAAGAAGAGAAACTGCCCCGCTAGGGTGGAAGCTGCAGGTGCCCGCGCACCGCGGCTTCCCGCCCCGGCGGGGCGCCCTACGTAGTACCCTTGGCCGCAGTGCCGAAGTGAGGTTGATCGATGACTAATGCCGACTACGGGGTGCTCAACCCCGTCTGGGCCGGCGGGGCCGGTGCCCGGCTGGCCGATGACGCGGCGTTCGTGCAGGCGATGCTGGATGTCGAGGCCGCCTGGGTGCGGGTGCAGGCGGCCGCCGGGTTGTGCACGCCGGCGCAGGCCGCCGCCGTGGACGCAGTGGCCCGGGCGGAGCGCTACGACCTGGCCGAACTGGCGCAGCGCACCCCCGACGGGGCGAACGCGCTGATCCCGCTGCTGGGCATGATGCGCGCCCGGCTGGCCGAGGACGGCGCCCCGGCAGGCTCCGGCGCGGCGCTGCACCGCGGCGCCACCAGCCAGGACATCATCGACACCGCGCTGATGCTGCTGCTGGCCCGCGGCACCGGGGCATTGCTCGACCGCCTGCGTTCGGCCGCCACCGGGCTGGCGACGCTGGCCCGCGAACACGAGACGACCCCGTGCATCGCCCGCTCGCTGACCCAGCATGCGCTGCCCACCACCTTCGGCTGGAAGGCCGCATCCTGGCTGTCCGCACTGGTCGCCGCCGGCCGCCGGCTCGAGGAGGTGGCCGCCGCGCTGCCGCTGCAATGGGGCGGCGCGGTGGGCACGCTGGCCTCGCTGGAGCAGTTCCTGTCGACTTCCGACAGCACGGCGGACAGCGCACAGCTGGCCGCGCGGCTGGCCTCCGAGCTTCAGCTGGCCGACCCGCAGGTTCCCTGGCATACCAACCGCGTGCCGCTGCTGCAGACCGGCGCCGCGCTGGGCGCGGTGATCGCCGCGCTGGGCACCTTCGGCACCGACGTGCTCACCGCCTCCCGTCCGGAAATCGGCGAACTGTCCGAACCGCGCGAGGCCGGCAAGGGCGGGTCCTCCGCCATGCCGCAGAAGCAGAACCCCGTGCATTCGCTGCTGCTGCGCACCGCGGCGCTGGGCGCCCCGGGCCTGGTCTCCACCCTGTTCACCGCCGCGGGCACCGCCGCGGACGAACGCCCGGACGGCGGCTGGCACGCCGAGTGGCCTGCGCTGCGCGAACTGCTGCGCCTGGCCGCGGGCGCCGCAGAGCACGCCGACGTGCTGGCCAACGGGATGGTCGTCAACGAGCCGGCGCTGGCCCGCAACCTCGCCCTGGGCGGGGACGCGGTGCTCTCCGAGCGCATCGCCACCGTGCTGGCCCCGGTGATCGCCGGCGGCAAACCCGCCATCCAGAAACTTGTGCTGCGTTCGCTCACCGACGGCATCGGCCTGCGCCAGCTGCTGCGCCTGGAGATCTCCCACGCGGACCTCTCCGACGCGCAGCTGGACAGGCTGCTGGACCCCGCCGGATATCTGGGCAGCGCCGTACGCTTCACCCATACCGTTCTTGCCGACTATGCCCTGTGGAAGGAATCATGGCTGTCCCACAACTAACCCCCTCGCTGCTGCACCTCGACGCGTCCCTGCCGACGCTGGTCCTGGGCCCCTCGCTGGGCACCTCCTCGCTGCACCTGTGGGGACCCGCTGTCCCCTACCTGAAGGACAACTTCCAGCTCATTGCCTGGGACCTGCCCGGCCACGGCGAAAGCAAGCCGTCCACCGAGCCGTTCACCATGGCCGAACTGGCCCGGGGCGTCATGAACGCCGTCGACGCGCTGCGCGGCGACGGGGTCATCGGCCAGGACACGGCGTTGTACTACGCCGGCGTCTCGGTGGGAGGGGCCATCGCCCTCCAGTTGGCCAACGACTACCCCGGAGCCTTCAAGGGCCTGTCCGTGGTGTGCTCGGCGGCGAAGATCGGCACCCCGGAGGCCTGGACCGAACGTGCGGAGCTGGTGGCTTCGGCCGGCACCCCGACCATGGTGGTCGGCTCCGCGCAGCGCTGGTTCGCCCCGGGCTTCATCGAGAAGGACGCGGTGACCTCCACCAATTTGCTTCACAACCTGCAGGATGCGGACCGCTTCTCCTACGCCCACGCCTGCGGCGCGCTGGCCGGATTCGACCTGCGTGAGCAGCTGGCGGCCATGACCGATCCGATCCTGGGGCTGAACGGCGCCCACGACCAGGTCTGCCCGCCGGCCGACGCCCAGTTCATCGCCGAGCACGCGCCGAAGGGCGCGGCCGCCATCATCGACACCGTGGCCCACCTGGCCCCGGCCGAGGATCCGGCGGCCACCGCGCGCGAGCTGATCAACTTCTTCACCGCCAACTAGCAAAGGCCCAGCTACATGACTGATTCCCAGCGCCTGCCCGGCGACACCTACGACGCCGGCATGTCGGTGCGCCGCGACGTGCTCGGCAACGAGCACGTCGACCGCGCCAGCAGCACCTCGAACGACTTCACCAACGAATTCCAGGAAATGATCACCCGCTTTGCGTGGGGCACCATCTGGACCCGCGACGGCCTGCCGCGCACCACACGCAGCGCCATCACGCTGACCGCCATGATCGCCGGCGGCTACTGGGAGGAGCTGGAAATGCACGTGCACGCGGCCCTGCGCAACGGCATGACCCCGGACGAGATCAAGGAAGTTTTCCTCCAAAGCGCCATCTACTGCTCGGTGCCCGCGGCCAACGTCGCCTTCAAGATCGGCAAGAAGGTGCTCGCCGAATACGAGGACCCACGGTAGCACCGGGTTCGCCTGAGCACGGCGGCGCCGTCCCGCGCAGAGACAGCCGCAAGCTGTCGCGCGGGACGGCGCCGCTCCTTATGCGCTCTTGCCTGACTGCTCGCTGCGCACCCAGGTGTGCTGCAAGCCCTCATCACCCAGTTCCCAGTCCAGGCTCTCCCCCACGCGCAGCGCGTCATCGGTGAACCAATACGTCTGATCGGGGTTCCACCCCGCAATGAGGCTGGCACGCCCGGCGTCCACCTCGATGATCTCCCCCGCGCAAGCCAGATAGGCGTCGATGCCCAGGTGCACCCCGTCGTAGTCCCCGGCCACAGCCTGCCAGTCTGGCTGGACCCAGAACCCGTCGCGCCCTGTCGTTTCACACCAGTTGCGCCGCATCGTGGCGCTGACCTCCAGCGGGTACCGGCGGCACAGCTGTGCCCAGTGGCCCGGCTCGGTGATGTGGAATACCGGCTTGCGGCATTCGACCTGCAGGCGCTGGACCGTCGCCGCGCTCCAACCCATGCCGTCTTCCACGCAGAGCATGCCGATGGGCGCCCCGTTGTCGAAGGTCCCGAAACTCCGGTACAGCCCACCCGGCGGATCCGACCACCAGCGCCCGCTGGCCAGCGTGTCCACCCCTTCCCGCAGGTCGCCCCTGCGGGAGCGCTCCTTCGCCACGAGCTCTTGGTTCCAGGCCTTCAGCTGGGAGTGCGCGGGTTCCAGCCCCGGTTCCCACTGGCCTTCGGTGCCGTCGCCCGTCCAGGTGATCATCCACTGGTTCTCTGGCGTTGATGCGGCCATCCAGCCCTGGATGATGCCGGTTGATGCGACATGCTCGGCAACCCGCTCCAGTGCTTCGATGATCCGCGGATCCGCCAGCAGGGTGTCCTCGGCATCCGGCGGCTGCCAGTACATGGCCCAATCCACGCTGTCCGCCAGCGCGGAGCGAAGCAGTTCGGGTGTCGCCTCGGGCAGGGGCACGGTGCGGATCATCTGCGCAATCTCGGCAATTGATGCCACGGCTTCCTCTGCGGGGGAATCCTGCGCCTCGGCGATTGTTTCTTCGGCGACCAGGGTGAAACGAGCAACCCCGTCACCGCGCTGCTGCGCCACTTCATAGGACGCGTCGGACACCGCACGCATCAGGCGCTGCGCCTGGGAAGTGCTCCCGGACAGCACGACGCCGCTCAGCAGCCTGCGCCCGCGCCGCCCGGCCAGCAGCGCCTGATTCACGTCCATGGAGGGTCCCTTCCCCGGAAAGTTTCCACCCAGTCTGCCAGACTGCGCGCTGGTCAGCGGAAATACGGAGGAATACTCTCGTATCCCGGCGCCCGTGGTGCTTAGTATTGAGCCATGCGAATTGCCGTCCTCGACGATTACCACGACATCTCCCGCACGCTCGCCGATTTCCAGTCCTTGGCCCAGGAGCTGGACGCCGAACTGAGCGTCTTCACCGAATTCCTGGGGCATGACGACACCGCGGTGCTCGCCGCGCTTGAGCCCTTCGACGTCATCGTCGCGATGCGCGAACGCACGCCGTTTCCGCGCTCCCGGCTGCAGGCCCTGCCGAACCTGAAGCTGCTGGTGACCACCGGGCGGCGCAACGGCTCCATCGACCTCGAAGCGGCCGCGGAGCACGGCATTCTCGTCAGCCACACCGGATACATCGCCACCGACGCCGCCGAGCATACCTGGGCGCTGATCCTCGCGGCGGCCCGGCGCCTGGATGTGGAAATCTTCTCCGCGCAGCGCCCCCTGGAGCACCCCACAAGGTGGCAGAGCACCCTGGGCATCGGGCTGTCGGGCAAGACACTGGGCGTCTACGGCCTGGGCAACCTCGGCTCGCGCGTGGCGAAGATCGGGCTGGCCTTCGGCATGCACGTCATCGCCTACAGCCAGAACCTGACCGCGGAGCGCGCCGCGGAAGTCGGCGTGCGCAAGGTCAGCGAGCACGAGCTGTTCGCCACCAGCGACGTGCTGAGCATCCACCTGAAGCTCTCCGAGCGCAGCACCGGGGTGGTGGGCTCCAAGCAGCTGGCCTGGATGAAGCCTGACGCGATTTTCGTGAACACCTCGCGCAGCAGCATCGTGCAGACCGATGCGCTCATTGATGCGTTGGAGAACGAGCAGCTCTACCTGGCCGCGGTGGACGTCTTCGACGTGGAGCCGCTGCCGGAAGGCGACCGCTTGGCGGCAACCCGCGGGGTCATCGCCACCCCGCACATCGGCTACGTGACGGTGGAGCAGTTCGCCATGTTCTACCAGGACGCCGCCGCGGACATCCGGGCCTGGGCGAAGGGCAAGCCGGTGCGGGTGCTGAACTAGGAAGCCCCGGAAACGGCAGTGCTCACGGGACATCGCCTTCTCGATGTTCCGGGAGCACCGCCGTTTGAAGGGTCGGCCTAAACGGCTAGGCCACCAGGTTCATGCACCATACGATCCACGGCAGCGCCACCAGGTCGATGAGCACCGCGCCGGCCAGCGGCACGATCAGGAACGCCTTCTCCGAGCGCACGCCGTACTTGGCGTTGAAGGAATCCATGTTGGCCAGGGCGTTGGGGGTCGCGCCCAGGCCGTGGCCCATGAAGCCGGCGACCATGGTGGCGGCGTCGTAGTTCTTGCCCATGATGCGGAAGACCACGATCGCGCTGAACAGGGTGATGAACACCAGCTGCACCAGCAGGATGATGGACAGCGGACCGGCGAGGTTCGCCAGTTCCCAGATCTTCAGGCTCATCATGGCCTGGGTCAGGAAGAAGCCGAGGGTCAGCTGGGAAATCAGGTTGGCCGAGTCGTCGTTGATCTTCACCCAGTTGAACTTGTCGTTCAGGTTGCGGAAGATCACCGCGGCGATCATGGCGCCCACGTAGGCGGGCAGCGAGAAGCCGGTCATCTGCGCGATCCAGTCGCCCAGCAGCATGCCCAGCACCATGATGATGCCGATGACCGTGGCGGTGGAAAGGATCGATGAGTAGTTGCTGATCTCGTCGCCCGGCTGCTTGATGGCCTCGTCGAGATCCTCGCCGGTGGCCGGGCCGCCGGCGAATCCGCCGCCGCCGGCAAGCTTCTTCACCCCGTAGCCCACGACGGCCTTTTCGGCCGGGGACTGGGACTTGGCAGGCACCTGGATCTTGTGGCGGTGCATCAGGAAGCTGGCGAGCATGCCGCCGATCAGGCTGCCTGCCACCAGGCCGAAGGTCGCCGAGGCGATGGCCACGGTGGTGGCGCCTTCCACGCCCAGGGACTCGGCGGTCGGGCCGAAGGCCGCCGCGCCGCCGTGGCCGCCTTCGAGGCTGACCGCTCCGGCCATGATGCCCAGCATCGGATCCACGCCCAGCACCTTGGCCATGCCCATGCCGATGATGTTCTGCGCGAAGGCCAGCGTCCAGCAGGCCACCAGGTAGACCAGAAGGAGCTTGCCGCCCTTCTTGATGGTGGCCAGCGAACCGGCCAGGCCGATGGTGGTGAAGAACGCGATCATCGCCGGGGTCTGCAAGGAGGTGTCAAGCGAGATTTCAACGGTCCCGGTCTGGCGCAGGACCAGCACCAGCAGGGCGAAAAGGAAACCGCCGACGACGGGTGCGGGGATGCAGAACTTCTCCAGGAAGGCCACGCGGCGCCGCGCGAATTCGCCGAAGACCAGCAGGATCAGCGCCAGGGCCGCGGTCTGAACCAAGGACAACTGTAATTCCATATATCTTAACCTCGGTTCAAGATCAGGTCATTGAGCAGGCGTGCGCCGGTGCGGGCAGTGCGCTGATCGATGTCAAAGAGAGGGTTGAGCTCCGCAATGTCCGCGTGCTTGAGCTTGCCGCTGCGGGCGGCGGCCAGGACGATCTCGCGGACCACTTCCAGGCTCACGCCGAAGCCGGCTGGGGCGCTGACGCCCGGGGCCACGCTGGCGGGCAGCGCGTCCAGGTCGATGGTCAGGTACAGGTGGTCCACCGAGCCCGCGAAGTTCGCGATGAACTCGTGCACCGCCGGCAGGTTGCCCCAATGGCATTCGGTATCCAGCAGCACCTCGACACCCAGCTCGGCGGCGCGGTCGAAAAGCACCTTGGTGTTGGCCGCCTCGCTGATGCCCACGGCGGCGTAGCGGAAGGGGCGTCCGGCGGCGGCCTGGGCCTTGGCGATCTGCGCAAAACCGGTGCCGGAACTCGGCAGCGGAGCCTCGCGCAGGTCGAAGTGCGCGTCGATGTTCATGATGCCCAGGCTCCAGCTGGAGTCCTCGCCCAGGGCGCGGGCCAGTCCGGCGTAGCTGGCGAAGGTGATTTCGTGGCCACCGCCGAGGCCCACGGTGAAGTGTCCCTCGCGCAGCAGCCGGGCCAGCACATCCGCGAACGCGTCCTGGCCGGCTTCCAGATCCTCGCCGTCAACCTCGATGTCGCCGGCGTCGTAAAGCCTGATCGGTTCGTGCAGCGCGATCGAGGACAGCGCGGCGCGCAGGGCCTGCGCCCCGTCGCGCGCACCCACCCGACCCTTGTTGCGGCGTACGCCTTCGTCGCTGGCGAAGCCCAGCAGCACGGCCCCGGGCTCGGCTCCGTCGGTCCAAGTCTGGATGGTGTTGTGCCAACGTGAATGTTCCGGACCAGGTCCATCGTTGCGTCCGGTCCAGCCGGTTGCCTGTTTCCAGGTCATTTGATTCCTCCACTCAGGCTCAGTGCGGTTTTGCAAGTTTGTTGGATCAGTTCGGCTTGCCGTTCCAGGCTGCGGTGGGCCGGAGCCATCAGGCTCACCACCCCTTGCACGTCTCCATCGATGTCGGTCACCGGAGCGCTGACAGTCCAGACACCCTCTTCGACCTGGGAGAGGCTGACCGCATAGCCGGAGGCTCGGGCCGTGGCGCAGGCGCTGTTGACGTATTGGCGGGTCGCGTCGTCCACCTCGTGGAAGTCGAGGACCGCCGCCCGCTGCTCGGCCGACATGTAGGCCAGCAGCATCGTCGCCGAGGCGCCGAGGGTCAACGGCTGGGTGGTTCCGACCGTGTAGCTGCACCGCAGCAGCTGTGATGAATCAATCGATTCAACACACACCGATTCGGCCCCGTGGGCCACGATGAATGCGGCGAGCTCCCCGGTGTCCTGGGCCAGCTGGCGCAGGTAGGGAGTGACGGTTCCGGAGTCCAGACTGGAGTCCCAGTAGCGTTCGGCAAGCTGCACCGCTGCGGCTCCCGCGCCGTAGTGCCCGGAGGAGGTCTTGTGCACGAATCCGGAGAACACCAGGTGATCCAGCAGGCGGTACACCGAGCTCACCGGAATACCCGTTTCCGTGGACAATTCGCGCACACTTGCCTGCGGAACCTTCGCCAATGCAGAGAGAATCCACAAAACCCGTGCGGTCTGCGATTCAGCCTCTTTCCTTACGTTCATGACACCTTCATCGAGAGGCCGGAGACGGCCGCGAACAACTTCTTGGGTGCGATTCAGCCAACGGGCGGAAGCAGGCACAATGAACCATTGTTCGGTCATGCGCGCGATGAGGACAAATCGGAATTCTCACCGAATGAGAAAGAAGCGCGGTAAATTCTCAGTCGCTGGAACAGGCGGGGGCACGCCTGTTGGCCCCCGAACCCATGGCTCGATTCTCCATTGGATTGTTGAACAATACATTGCATCCCGGGGATCCGCGGACTGACGTGCATGAAGGCGCCGTCTCGGAACCATGAAGGTGCGGAACATCGAGCAAGCCGCCTCAAGACAGCGCATCGCGGGCCAAACTCTTGGCCCGCGATGTCAGAAGTATGTTTGAAGTTAATGTCACATCTGCATGGAGATGTTCAAAGATCTATGAATATCAGCGAATCCTCTTCGATGGAACGAAGAAGTAGTGCAGTACGGCCACGACAGCGGCCCAACCTGCGCCGATCAGCAACCCGACCAAGACATCGGATAGCCAATGGTGGGAAATGTAGATGCGAGATGCGCCCATGGCTGCGACAAAGAGCACCGCAATGCCACCCAGCAGGTAGGCGTAGCGCCTCAACCCGTAGACGATGGCCAAGTAGGCAGCAATGCCGATCAAGGCCGCTGCGTTGAGGGTGTGGCCGCTCGGGAATGAATAGGAGTCCGGAGGCGCAGGTCCCCCGGGAACCCCGTTCGGACGGGCAACCTGCAGTGCCGATTTGAGCACAATGGTCAGCAGCACCGAACCCAGGGCGGTAAAAGCCACGGTCGCCAACGGCCACCAGCTGCGCGACCAGAAACAAATGATGGCAGTCAGGACAACCATGGTCAGGGTCATGCCGGGCGTGGACCCCCAGAGATACAGCCCATAGGCAATCGAATGCCACACGGGGTCCTGGTGCGCCAGCACCCATTGCTCAACCGGCAGGTCAACGTCCGTGGACCAGCCCCCGATCCTGAGTGAGACCAGCATCCGCCGGGTGAAATAAAACAGCGCCACGATGAGCCCAAAGGCGATCCACAACGCCTGCACGCCGCGTGATCGCTGGCCTGGGCGGAAAAACCATGAAGATCGCATGGTCTCCATCGTATCCACAGACCCCTTGCGTTCGCTGTCCGTCGGCCATGCGGAAGAATGGAACCATGACAATCAAGGTGTTGGCCGTCGGCAAGAAGCATGAGTCATGGGTGGACGAGGGAATCTCCCGCTATGAGAAGCGGTTGAAGAAACCCTTCGACCTCTCATGGCAGCTGCTCTCCCACTCTTCGCGGGAAAACGATGCGGCGCGTACCGAGGAGTCGGCCCGCATCCTGGCCAAGATCGATGACCGCGACTTCGTCGTGCTGCTCGACGAGCGCGGGAAGAACGTCGATTCCCCCGCGCTGGCCAATACCCTGCGCACGCCCATCGATTCCTCCCGCAATGTCGTGATCATCATCGGCGGCGCCTACGGCGTGGACCCGACCGTCCACGCGCGGGCGAACTTCACGTGGTCATTGTCCAAGCTGGTGTTCCCGCACCAACTGGTGCGCTTGATCCTCACCGAGCAGCTGTACCGCGCGCAGGACATCTTGGCAGGCGGAAAGTACCACCACATTTAAATTTCCACATCCTCTTGACTTTCCAGCAACGGAGGGAAAGACTTTCCATGATGGAAAGTGAGGTTTCGATGGGTTCGGAAGATTCTCGACTTGTTCCCTCAAGTGAAGCATCCAGGGCTTTGTCAGATGCAGTCCAGCACTCAGAAAAGATGCTCGCAACCAGTGAATCCTCGATGATTTTCGGGCTGGGTATTGTCGCAATCATGTCGACGCTCGTCAGCCTCAGAGATGGTTCCTCAGGCACCTCGCTACTGTGGATCTCCGCATTGTTTGTGCCGCTGCTGCTCTGGCAATGGGCCAGGCAACGCAGACGCGCCAAACCCCGGACCGCGCTCAAAGGTTCCGGGCGCTATGGGCTGCATTTCTTGGCTTCGTTGATGCTGATCCAGTGCCTCCTTCTCTGGACGGCCCAGACCGGATGGGAAATCGGTGCGAAGTGGATCGTTTCCTTCAGTATCTTATGGGTCGGGTTCACCCGCATGCAGTCGGCTCTGGATGAGGACCGCGTTCGGGAAGGCCAAGAACAACTGGCATAGAAAGGAGCTTCGATGTCCCTGGAAGAAACCGAGTCTTCAAAGTCCGAGGCCGCGGCAATGCTGGCGGCCGCGCACAACACAGCCACCGCGAGCGCAGAGCAAAGTGAACCGCCGCGATACTTCGTGGTCTTGGCGTCCATGGTGTGCGCAGTGAACTTTTCGATGTTCGGGGTCGTCGACCAGGTTCTCTGGTACTGGTTGCTCCTGCTCTTCGTGCCGCTGGGATTCTGGTTCTTTGTCGAAAGGCGTCAACGTCCCAAGTCGCGCATTCCGCTCCGGCATTCAGGGAAATACATGCTCGCGGTCCTGGGTTTGATGCTTGCCGCTCAGATCAGCCAGTTTTGGATCCCTGAAGGCCCCGCGCTCGTCGCGGCCAAGTTCGCTGCGCTTCTGGCAGTTTTCTGGGTAACGTTGTCAATCATGCGACGAGAATCGATCACGAATCGCATTTACGACGGGCAAGAGCGCAGTGCCTGACCCAGCAATTTTCAACGAGCTGATCCATGCCCCGATACGGCTGCGCATCTGTGCCAGCCTTGCTCCGGTGCAGTGGGCCGAGTTTTCCCACCTGCGCGAGAACCTGGGTATCACCGATTCGGTGCTCAGCAAGCACCTCAAGCAGCTCACCGACGCCGGATATGTGGAGGTCGAACGCTTCGCCAAGCTCGGCCGCAGCCACGTGCGCCTCTGCTTGAGCAAGGAAGGCCGCCGGGCCTATGTGGGCCATCTGGCGGCGCTGCGTAAAATCACCGAGGGCGAATAAGCCGTCCAGCTGTCCGTGCCAGAACGTAGGATCGATTCCATGAGCGATGTCCTTACCCGCTTCGGCGCGGCCACCCGGAAGTGGTTCACCGACGTCTTCACCGAGCCGACCACCGCACAGGTCGGCGCCTGGACATCCATCTCCGAGGGAAACCACACGCTGGTGATCGCCCCGACCGGCTCCGGCAAGACCTTGGCGGCTTTCCTCTGGGCGCTGGACCGGCTGCACCACGCGGAACTGGATGCCCCTGCCCTGCCCGGAATGGACCAGGACAGCGACCATCCGGCGGGCACCGGCACCAAGGTGCTCTATATTTCGCCGCTCAAGGCCCTGGGCGTGGACGTGGAACGCAACCTGCGCTCCCCGCTGGCCGGCATCCGCGCCACCGCCCACGAGCTGGGGCTCTCCCAACCCTCGGTTTCGGTGGGCGTGCGCTCGGGCGACACCCCCGCTTCCGAGCGCCGACAGCTGCTGCGCAATCCCCCGGACATCCTGATCACCACCCCCGAGTCGCTGTACCTCATGCTCACCAGCAAGGCGCGCACCACGCTGTCCCAGGTGCATACGGTCGTCATCGACGAGATCCATGCGATCGCCAACTCCAAACGCGGCACCCATCTGGCGCTGTCGCTGGAACGGCTGGATGCCCTGCTCGCCGCCCCGGCGCAGCGCATCGGCTTGTCCGCCACCGTCGAGCCGCCCGAGGAGGTCGCGCGCTTCCTGGCCGGATCCGCCCCGGTGCACACCGTGCGGCCGGAATCCACCAAGCAGTGGGAGCTTGAGGTGCGGGTTCCGGTCCAGGACATGACCGACCTGCCCTCCGCGGCGGCCGCCCACGACCTGGGTCCCGGTTCCTCGCCGGCCGCCGCGGCCAGCATCTGGCCGCACGTGGAGAACCAGCTGGTGGACCTGGTGCTGGCGAACCACTCGACCATCATCTTCGCCAACTCCCGGCGGCTGGCCGAACGGCTGACCGGCCGGCTGAATGAAATCTATGCCGAACGCGAGGGCTTCGCGGTTCAAAACCCGCTGTCCTCCTCCCCCGCGGTGATGATGGCTCAGGCCGGCTCCACCGCGGCTGCGGATCCCGAGGCGCCGCTGCTGGCCCGCGCCCACCACGGCTCGGTGTCCAAGGACGCCCGCGCGGCGATCGAGGAGGACCTGAAGCTCGGCCGGCTGCGCGCTGTGGTCGCCACCAGCTCGCTGGAACTGGGCATCGACATGGGGCTGGTCGACCTGGTGATCCAGGTCGAATCCCCCAATTCCGTCTCCTCCGGGCTGCAGCGCGTGGGCCGCGCCGGGCACCAGGTCGGATCCGTCTCCCAGGGCATCTTCTTCCCCAAGCACCGCGCCGACCTGCTCTCCACCGCGCTGGTCGTCACCCGCATGCGCGACGGCAAAATCGAGAAGATGGCCATCCCTGCCAACCCGCTGGACGTGCTGGCGCAGCAGACCCTGGCGGCGGTGGCCATGGAGGACCTAGAAGTGGAGGCCTGGTTCGACACGGTCCGGCGCGCAGCCCCGTACCAGCAGCTGCCGCGCAGCGTGTACCTGGCCACGCTGGACATGCTGACCGGCAAATATCCCTCGGACGAGTTCGCCACGCTCAAGCCGCGCATTGTCTGGGACCGGGATGCCGGGGTGCTCTCCGCCCGCCCCGGAGCCCAGCGGCTGGCGGTGATCTCCGGCGGCACCATCCCGGACCGCGGGCTGTTCGGCGTCTTCCTGGCGGGGTCCGAGGACGACAAGGCCCCCAAGCGCGTGGGCGAGCTGGACGAGGAGATGGTCTACGAATCCCGGGTGGGCGATATCTTCGCGCTGGGCGCCACGAGCTGGCGCATCGAGGACATCACCCACGACCGGGTGCTGGTCACCCCGGCCTTCGGCCAGCCCGGCAAGCTGCCCTTCTGGCACGGCGACGGGCTGGGCCGCCCGGTGGAGCTGGGCGCGGCGCTGGGCGAATTCACCACCGACCTGCTGGCCCGCGATCGTTCCGAGGCCGCCGCGGTCCTGGGCGCCGGCGGGCTGGATCCCTTCGCCGCGCAGAACCTGCTGAACTACCTGGGCGAGCAGCGCGAGGCCACCGGGCAGGTGCCCAACCACCAGACCTTCGTGGTGGAGCGCTTCCACGACGAGCTGGGCGACTGGCGGGTCATCCTGCATTCGCCTTTCGGCCTGGCGGTGCACGCCCCGTGGGCGCTGGCCGTCGGCGCGCGGGTGCGCGAACGCTGGGGGCTGGACGCCTCCGCGATGGCGGCCGACGACGGGATCGTGCTGCGCATCCCGGCCATGGACGACGAGCCGCCCGGGGCGGAGCTGTTCGCCTTCGAGGCCGACGAGATCGTGGACGTGGTCACCGGGCAGGTGGCCAACTCCGCGCTGTTCGCTGCGCGCTTCCGCGAATGCGCGGCCCGCGCGCTGCTGCTGCCGCGCATCAACCCGACCAAGCGCACCCCCTTGTGGCAGCAGCGCCAGCGCGCCAGCCAGCTGCTGGATGTGGCCCGCAACTACCCGGATTTCCCGATCATCCTGGAAACCGTGCGCGAATGCCTCAACGACGTGTACGACCTGCCGGCGCTCACCGGGATCCTCTCCCGGGTGTCCTCGCGCGCCATCCGGCTGGTGGAGGTCACCACGCAGCTGCCCTCGCCCTTCGCGCAGTCGCTGCTCTTCGGCTACGTGGCGCAGTTCCTCTACGAATCCGACGCCCCGCTGGCCGAACGCCGGGCCGCGGCGCTGAGCCTGGACCCGGTGCTGCTGGGCGAGCTGCTGGGCCGCAACGACGTGCGCGAGATCCTTGATTCGCAGGTCATCGCGCAGCTGGCCGCCCAATTGCAGCATCTGGACCCGAAGCGGCGGCTGAGCGGCATGGAAGGGGCCGCGGACCTGCTGCGCCTGCTGGGCCCGCTGACCGCCGCGCAGCTGGCGCAGCGCCTGCGCGACCCCGCCGATGACCAGGCGCCGCTGGCCGAGGCGGCGGCCCGCGCGCACGCCGAATCCCTGGTCGCCACCCGGCGCGCGTTCGCCCTGCGCCTCGGCGGGCAGCTGGCCTACGCGGGCATCGAGGACGCCGCCAAGCTGCGCGACGCGCTGGGCACCCCGCTGCCCACCGGCATCCCCGCCGCCTTCCTGGAGCCCGCCGCCGGGCCCATCGAGGACCTGGTTTCGCGCTACGCCCGCACCCACGTCCCGTTCACGCTCACCGAGATCTCCGGGGCGCTGGGCCTGGGCGTGGCGGTGCTGCGCCCGGTGCTGGATGCCATGACAGCCGCCGGACGGCTCGCGCTGGGCGCCTTCCGCCCGGTGGAGCTGATCCCCGAAGGCGTGGGCGGGGACGAGTACTGCGACGTGCAGGTGCTGCGCACCATCCGCACCCGTTCGCTGGCGGCCCTGCGCGCCGAGGTGGAGCCGGTGGACCAGCCGGCCTTCGCACGCTTCCTGCCGGCCTGGCAGCAGGTCGGCTCCCGGCTGGAGGGCAGCGAGGGGGTCTACGAGGCGGCGATGCAGCTGGCCGGGGCAGAGATCCCGGCCTCCGCGCTGGAGTCCTTCGTGCTGCCCGCCCGGCTGCCCGGCTACCAGAGCGCCTGGCTGGACGAGCTGACCAGCGCCGGGGACGTGCTCATCTGCGGCGCCGGCGCGGCCGGAGGCAAGGACGGCTGGCTCTCGCTGCACACCGCCGAGCATGCCCCGCTGAGCCTGCCGGTCCCGGATCCCGCGCCGCTGGATGCGCTGGCCCGCAGGGTGCTCGAATCCTTCGACCCGACCGGGGCGTACTTCGTGCAGGAGATCGCCGCGCGCATCCATCCCGGCGAGGGGCGCCCGCCGGGCGAGCAGGAGATCACCGAGGCCTGCTGGCAGCTGTTCTGGGCCGGGTTCATCTCCCCGGACACCCTGGCGCCGGTGCGCGGCTACCTGGCCGGCGGGAGCACCGCGCACAAGATCGCCAAGCCCGCCCCGCGGGCCCGTGCCGCGAGGCTGAACCGGCTCTCCGGGCTGACGCGCATGGCCCGCGAACAGGGCGGGGTGCATACGCGCAGCACCCGGGGCTCCGCGCGCTGGGCCCGCTTGCCCGAGCCGGTGCAGGATCCGACCATCGCCGCGCACGCCACCGCGGAGATCATGCTTGAACGCTACGGGGTGCTGACCCGCGGTTCGGTGGCCGCCGAGGCGGTGCCCGGGGGCTTCGGTCAGCTCTACCGGGTGCTGTCCAAGCTGGAGGAGGCAGGCCACGCGCGCCGCGGCTACTTCATCGAAAAGCTGGGCGCCGCGCAGTTCTCCACCTCCAACACCATCGACCGGCTGCGCGGCTTCGTGCTGCCCGATGGCCCGCGCCGCCAGCCCGAAGCCATGGTGCTGGCCGCCACCGACCCGGCCAACCCCTACGGCGCAGCGCTGCCGTGGCCGGCCACGCAGACCGGGCACCGCCCCGGGCGCAAGGCAGGGGCCATCGTGGGAATGCTGGATGGCGAACTGGTGCTGTACCTTGAACGCGGCGGGCGCACCGTGCTGGCCTTCGGCGAGCCCAGCGGCGAGGCCTGGGCGCTGCTGGCGGCCCGGCTGGTCACGGCACTGCGCCGGGCCACGGTGGACAAGATCGCCATCGCCACGGTCAACGGCGATCCGGTGCAGGAACACCCGGCGGCCGCGGCGCTGCTGGGCGCCGGCTTCTACTCGACCCCGCAGGGCATCCGCTTCCGGCGGTAGCCTGGACACCCCGGTGCCTTCCCCGGCGTCCGGCAACAGCAAAGGAGCTCCATCATGCCGGAAGGCGATACCGTCTACCGGGCCACCGCAAGACTGCACCGCGCGCTGGCCGGGAAAAGCATCCTGCGCTCGGACTTCCGGGTCCCGTCGCTGTCCACGGTGGACCTGGCCGGGTACGCGGTGGCCGAGGTGGTCCCGCGGGGCAAGCACCTGCTCATGCACTTGCAACCGCCTGCCGCGGCGGATCCGGAGTTCAACCAGCCGCCGCTGACCCTGCACTCGCACCTGCTCATGGAGGGGCGCTGGGATCTCTACGGGCAGGGTGAACGCTTCCGGCGGCCGGCGCACACCGCCCGGATTGTGCTTTCCTTCGACGGCGTCACCGCCGTCGGCTTCGACATCGCCCAGGTCAAGCTCGTGCCCACCGCCGAGGAAACGCAGCTGGTCGGCCATCTGGGCCCGGACCTGCTCGGCACGGACTGGGATGCGCCACTGGCGATCGAGAATTTCCGGGCGCACCCGCACCGCGGGATCGGCGAGGCGCTGCTGGACCAGCGGCTGATGGCGGGGGTCGGCAACGTCTACCGCTGCGAAGTCCTGTTCCTCACCCGGCTGCACCCGCTGACGCCGATCGGACAGGTCGTGAACCTCGGGAAGGTCATCGAGATGTCGCAGCGCCTGCTGGAAGTCAACAAGGACCGTCCGCGCCGGGTCACCACCGGGGTGGCGCGGACCCGCGAGCCCTACTGGGTGTATGGGCGCGCCGGCAGGCCCTGCCTGCGCTGCGGCGAGAAAATCCTGCTGCTGAAAATCGCGGCCGAGGATTCGGGCCTGGAACGCGACTGCTACTTCTGTCCGTCCTGCCAGCCCGCCCGGCACACCTGAGGACAGCGGCCTTCCGGCAAAGGTGAAAGAATGGGAGCCATGGCCATGGCTTCTCCCCTCCCCGTCCGCAACGGCGTCAACGCCACCCGTCTGCACCTGCCGCGCACTGGTTCGTGGGACACTGTGTCGCAGTATCTGCTCGAACGCTTCGGGCACGTGGACCCCGAGGGCATCCTGCGCCGCTTTGACGAGGGCGAGATCGTGGGCCTGGGCGGGGTGCCGCTGAACCGGCAGACCCCGATGGGCGAGCACGAGTTCATCTGGTACTACCGCTCGCTGCCGGTGGAGACCCCGATCCCCTTCGACACGAGAATCCTGCACCAGGACGAGCACCTGCTCGTCGTGGACAAACCGCATTTCCTGCCGACCACCCCGGGCGGCAAGTTCATCCAGGAATCCGCGCTGGTAAGGCTGCGTAACCAGACCGGCATCGACGACCTGGTGCCGATGCACCGGCTGGACCGGGCGACCGCCGGGGTGATCCTCTTCGCCGTGAACCCGGAAACCCGCGGCGCCTACCAGATGCTCTTCGAGCGCCGCGAGATCGCCAAGCGCTACAAGGCGGTGGTGGCGCTGGCCCCCGGCGAGGGCCTGGAGACCGGCGTGGTGCTGCAGGCCGACGGGGAGCACAACCAGGTGCGCACCGCCGAAGAACTGCGCGCCCTGCTGGCCGGCATGCCGATGACCTATGAGAACCGCATGTCCAAGGTCAAGGGCCAGCTGCGCTCGATCGTCGAGGACGGCGAACCCAACGCGCAGACGCTGATCAATGTCCAGGCCATCGGCCGCAGTGCCGGCTTCCACGCGGGCACCGAGGTGGCGCTGATGGACCTGGAACCGCACTCGGGCAAGACCCACCAGCTGCGCATCCATCTGGCCTCGCTGGGCCTGGGCATCGTCAACGACGCCTTCTACCCGCGGCTGTGGGACCTGGCGCCGGATGACTACGACCGGCCCCTGCAGCTGCTGGCGCACACCATTTCCTTCATCGATCCGCTCACCGGGACCCCGCGCAGCTTCAGTTCCGCGCAGCGCCTGCGCGAAGCTCCGGCCGCATAGCGCCCCTTCTCACGTCGGCGTATTTATCCTAGGCTGTTGCACACCCACGCAAGGGCCAGACGAAGGACGGTATGCCATGGCCGAGCCACAGCCCAATAGGCAGCTGCGCACCCTGGTGGGCTCCGCCCAGCGGGCCATCACCGAATCCGCGCGCAGGCCCGCCTTCGAGCTGCCCTACACGCCCCCTGACCTGCGGCCCAACCCCGCGGTGGAACCCTTCGACAAGGCCCGCGCCGGGCTGTTCGCGCTGTCCGGGATGCTGCTGCTGGCCACCGCGCTGGCCTTCGGCACCGGGATGGACGGCCGCAGCCAGGCCAGCCTGCTGGATACCGGGCTGGTGCATGCGGTGATCTGGCCGGTCATCGGGATCACGCTGATCGGCAGCGCGGTCTTCAGCGCGCTGCCCGGCCAGCTGTCCTCGCGCCGGCAGCGCGCCTCCGGCATCTACGCGCTGAGCGCCGCGGCCCTGATGGCGTGCGCGCTGACGCTCGCGTCCGGCTTCCTGCCCTGGACCGCCGCGTCCGTCTCCGGCGCGGCCACCGGGATCGCGCTGTACGGGGTGCACCAGCTGAACCGGCATACCGCCCGCAACCGGGCGGAGCGCATCGCCACGGACCTGCCGCTGGGCTTCTTCGCCGGGTTCGCCCTGGTCTACACGCTGCAGCTGGTCTTCGCCGCCGCCGGCTGGAACGGGCAAGGCCATGCGCTGGCGGTGTCGCTCGTCGCGGTGGCCGCCGCGGTGCCGGCGGCGGTGTTCGCCCATTCGGAACGCGGACGGCATGCGTTCGCCAGCGGTTTTGGCCTGGCCATGGCTGCGGCCGCCGTCCAGGGCTGGCTGCGGGGCGCCACCCCGCTGTGGGTCTGCATGCTGTGGGTGTTCCTGGCGGTGGTGGTGTTCGTCTGCGCAGAGAACCGGCGTTTCCAGGTCAGCCACGCAGAGCACCGGGTGCAGGCGGGCAGGACGCTGGATTTCTAAGTCCGGCCCGCCCGCGCTGCGGGTTTAGCGCGGCGCCATGCGGATGGCGCCGTCCAGCCGGATCGTCTCCCCGTTGAGCATCGGGTTGGCCACGATGTGCTCCACCAGCGCGGCGTATTCCTCCGGGCGTCCCAGCCGCGAAGGGTGCGGCACCTGCGCGCCGAGCGAATCCTGCGCCGCCTGCGGCAGCCCGGCCATCATCGGCGTCTGGAAGATGCCCGGGGCGATGGTCATGACGCGGATCTGGTGCTGCGCCAGCTCGCGGGCCAGCGGCAGCGTCATCGCGGCGACGGCGCCCTTGGACGCGGCGTAGGCCGGCTGCCCGATCTGCCCGTCGAAGGCCGCCACCGAAGCGGTGTTGACGATGACCCCGCGCTCGGCGGTGCCCTGCGCATCGACCAGCGATTCGCTGTGCGCCATCAGCTCGGCGCCGAGGCGGATCACGTTGAAGGTGCCGTTGACGTTGATGTCCAGCACCTTGGCGAACTTCTCCAGCGGCAGCACGCCCTCGCGCCCCAACACCTTGCCCGGGGTGGCGACCCCGGCGCAGTTGACCAGCACGCGCAGCTGGCCCAGTTCGCGCACGCGTTCCATCACGTCTGCCACGTCGTCGGGGCTGGTGACGTCCGCCGGGGCGTAGCGCACGTTCGCGCCGATCGCGGCGGCTGTTTCGTCCCCGTCATCGCGTGGCAGATCCAGCACCACCACGTGCTTGGCCTGCGCGGCCAGTTTCAGTGCCGTGGCCCGCCCCAATCCGGACAGTCCGCCGGTCACCAGTGCGACCGAATCCTGCAGCTGCATGCAAACCCCTTTTATAGTCGTGAATCTCCGGTCAGCCTATCGCCCACATTGGCAAAGGTGAAGAACCGGATCCCGGTCCCCGGGAGCCTGCAGGCACGCAAAAGCCCGGCACCGCAGGGGTGCCGGGCTGCGCGGCGATGCCGGAAGAAATCCGGTCGGGCTAACGGGTTGCCGCCGGGGCTGGCTCCGAAGGCTGCTCGGCGTCCTGCTTCTTGCCGCCCAGCAGGAACCCGATGACCAGGATGCCGATGCTGCATGCGGCGCCGACCAGGAATCCGGGCTTGAAGCCCTCCACCGTCGCGGTGACGACATCAGTGCCCGCGGCGATCTTGGAGGCGGTGGAGGCGGCCACTACGCCGACGATCAGCGCGGTGCCCATGGCGCCGGCCAGCTGCTGCAGGGTGGAGAGCAGCGCGGAGCCGTGGGAGTGCAGGTGGTGCGGCAGCGGGTTCAGCGCGGTGGTGAACGCCGGGGTGAAGATGAACGCCAGGCCCAGGCTCATGACCAGGTGCATGAGCACCAGCAGCCAGATCGGGGTGGCGGCGTTCAGGATCAGCGCATAGCCGAACAGCGATACCAGCAGGATGATCGAGCCCGGAACGATCAGCGGACGGGCTCCGACCTTGTCGTAGAGCTTGCCGACCAGCGGCGCCAGCAGGCCCATCAGCAGGCCGCCCGGCAGCATGATCAAGCCGGTGGTCAGCGTCTCGATGCCCAGCACCGTGGTGAAGAACAGCGGCAGCAGGATGATCACGCCGAACAGCGAAATCATGGCGCACATCATCAGCGCCAGCGACAGCGTGAAGTCGCGGTAGGTCAGCGAGCGCAGGTCCAGCAGGGCCTTGTCCCCCTGCTGCAGCTTGACCTGCAGCAGCACGAAGGCGGTCAGGCACAGCACCGACACCACGAGGATTCCGATGCCCAGCGGGGTGACCCCGGACGACAGGCCGCTCAGGCCGTAGACCAGGCCGCCGAAGCCCGGCACGGCCAGGATCAGCGACGGGATGGACAGCGGAGCGGAATTGTCGCCCGGTTCGTTGGACAGGCGCGGAGTGCCGATCAGCAGCGCCGCCACGGCGATCGGGATGATCACGATGAACATGAACCGCCAGGACAGGTACTGCAGGATGATGCCCGACAGGGTCGGGCCGATGGCCGGGGCCACCGAGATCACGATCGACACGTTGCCCATCAGCACGCCGCGTCGAGCCGGCGGCACCAGGTCGAGGATCGTGGTCATCAGCAGCGGCATCATGATCGCGGTGCCGCTGGCCTGGATGACGCGGGCGACCAGCAGCACGGAGAAGCCGGGCGACACCGCGGCCAGCACTGTGCCCAGGGTGAACAGGCCGATGGCCAGCACGAAGACCTTGCGGGTGCTCAGGCGCTGCAGCAGGAAGCCGGTGGTCGGGATGACCACGGCCATGGTCAGCATGAAGATCGTGGCGAGCCACTGGATGGCATCGGCGGTGACGTTGAATTCCTCCATCAGCACGGGCAGTGCCACGTTCATGATGGTTTCGTTCAGGATGACAACGAAGCTGGAGACGATCAGCACGGCGATCGTCGTGAAGTTCTGTTTGCTCAAACGGTCCGGAGCGTGTGACACAGCAGGTCTGCTTCCAAGAGAAGTGTGGGAAAGGGCGGCCGGTTCCCAGGCTCAGGATCATTCTGATTGGGATAGCCCAATCAATTTTACAGAGCACCCCCGCCAGGCGCTAGGGTGCGCCCGCAACAGATTGGTGAGTTGCGCAACACGGATAGAGATTCATGGCATGAGAGGTGTTTGTGTACCAAGATGGAACCATGAACGTGCGTACGCCTGATCCCTACCCTGGATGGCTCTCTGAAGAAGATCTCTACGAGGCCCGCCAGCGCCTCCCCATGCTGTACGTCGAGGCCATTCCGGTGCGCCTGGACCCGCTGGGATACGTCAACGAGGTCGGCCTGCTGCTGACCGCTGACAACGACGGGCGCATGCTGCGCACCTTCGTCTCCGGGCGCGTCATGTACCGCGAGACGATCCGCGCCGCATTGATCCGGCATATCGAGAAGGACCTGGGCACCATGGTGCTGCCGCAGCTTCCGGCCTCCCCGGTGCCGTTCACGGTGGCCGAGTACTTCCCCGCACCCAGCGAAACCGGCCTGACCGACGACCGCCAGCATGCGGTGTCCATGTGCTATATCGTGCCGGTGCGCGGCGAGTCCTCACCGCGCCAGGACGCGCTGGAGCTGACCTGGCTCACCCCGGCCGAAGCGCTGAGCAGCGACATCCAGGGCGAGTTCGCCGGCGGTCGCGAAAATATTCTCCGACAGGCATTAGCCCATGTCGGAGTGAATATCTAACGCTACTTCACCCGGTTTGGCGGGTCGATCCCGGCCCGGCGCCGCATGATTCCGCCAAACCAGCTTCCAAGGAGCACCCCGAAGATGCCGACCAGGGAGCCGATCACGGTTTCCACCATGCGGTCGTAGAGCAGCGCGGTTGAGAGTCCCGACATCACGGACACTCCCACCAGCGCCAGCGGGGTGACGAAAATCTGCGCCATGAAGTAGTTGCGCATGACCAGCATCTCGGCCATGAACTGGAAGAAGCCGATCAGCGCCAGCAGCAGCCACAGCGGCGGGTTCAGCACGATCAGCAGCGCCATGAGGACCAGCCCGACCAGGGTTCCCAGCACACGATGGACGCCGCGGTGGAGCCTGAGCTTGGTGGTGTGTCCAACCAGCGGCACTACCGCGGCCACCATGGCCCAGTAGTTGTGCCCGGCCTCCAGCCGGCTGCCCACGATGTTGGCCAGGGCCCCGGCGATGCCCGCGGTCAGGATGTAGAACAGCCCTTCCCACCAGATCGCGGAGCGGACGTTGTCCGACAGCGGCGGCAGCGGGGTGCGCTGCCACAGGCTCGACCACTGGCCCAATGCTCCGGCCGCACCGATCACCAGCGCCAGCGCCATGGTCAGCACCGCCACCAGCAGGCCCTGCCAGGCCGGGACCGGGTTGGAAATGGAGGCAATCGCGGCGAACGCGAAGATGTGGAACAGCGAGCCGGCCGGGCGCAGCCGCAAGAACCCGGCGAGCACCGAACAGATGCCCGCCACCAGCGTGGTGGCGCCGACGATCTGCCACTGCTTCAGCTCCGGCTGGTCGTGGGCGATCCACAAGTGGGAGGCGGCCAGCGCCGTGGCGATGACGCCGAACAGCAGCATGCTCGAACGGATCTGCATGCGCAGGCGGTTCCAGTATCCGTCCACCCGGCCGTAGACGCCGGCAAAGGCGCCGAAGACCGCGAACACCACCAGATCCAGGCGGTCGATGGCCATCAGGAAGATCAAGGGAGCAAAAACGCCGACGGCGGTGCGCAAGCCGATCCAGTGATCCTTCCGGGCAGGGCCCAGGGTGATCAGTGACTTCGCGGATTCTTTCAATTGCTCCAGGCGCACAGTTTCCTTCCGTCGCGTTGCACACAACAAGACAGCCTCCATTATTCGCTCTTTCCCATGTGAAAGCCCGGGTTTCGGGGTCGAATCACACTGTCGTTTTACTCACCGGCTGTTTAATACGGCAAACTTGGGTACGTGCCCGATATGAACTTTGACCCCAGTGCCCCACATCCGCGCCAGCAAGAATTCGGTTTTGCAGTCGGGACCCGGCTCACCGCTGACGACGGAACCCCGATGCTCGGACGCACCGGCGTGATCCGCACGCCGCATGGCGAGGTGAAAACCCCCGCGTTCATCGCCGTGGGCACCAAGGCGACGGTCAAGGCGCTGACCCCCGAGCACGTCAAGCAGCTCGGAGCCCAAGCAGTGCTGTCCAATGCCTACCACCTGTACCTGCAGCCGGGGGCGGACATCCTCGATGAGGCCGGCGGCCTGGGCAAGTTCATGGGCTGGGAAGGTCCAACCTTCACCGATTCGGGCGGATTCCAGGTCATGAGCCTGGGTTCGGGCTTCAAGAAGGTCATCGACATGAAGTCCGTCGACCAGTCGGGTCCGGATGATGCTGTGGCTCCGGGCAAGGAACGCCTGGCCAATGTGGACGAAGACGGCGTCTGGTTCAAGTCCCACCTCGACGGCACCAAGCACCGCTTCTCCCCTGAAATCTCCATGGGCGTGCAGCACCAGATCGGCGCGGACATCATGTTCGCCTTCGACGAGCTGACCACGCTGCAGAACTCGCGCGGCTACCAGGTCGAGTCCCTGGAGCGCACCCGCCGATGGGCAGAGCGCTGCATCGCCGAGCACTTCTCGCTGACCGATTCCCGCGAAGGCAAGGACTACCAGGCGCTGTTCGGCGTCATCCAGGGCGCGCAGTACGAAGACCTGCGCCGCAAGGCCTGCCAGGATCTGGGTGCCATGGCCTTCGACGGCTTCGGCATCGGCGGCGCCCTGGAAAAGGAGAATCTGGGAACCATTGTCGGCTGGTGCGCCGAGGAGCTGCCGGAGGACAAGCCGCGGCACCTGCTGGGCATTTCCGAGCCGGACGACATCTTCACCGCGATCGAGAACGGCGCGGACACCTTCGACTGCGTTTCCCCGACCCGCGTCGCACGCAACTCCGCGTTCTACACCCCGTGGGGCCGCTTCAACCTGTCCGGAGCGCGCTACAAGCGCGACTTCACCCCGCTGGTGGACGGCTGCGAATGCTACGCCTGCCAGAACTTCTCCCGCGCCTACATCCACCACCTGTACAAGGCCAAGGAGCTGCTCAGCCACACGCTGATCTCGATCCACAATGAGCACTTCACCGTGGGCCTGGTCGAGTCCGCCCGCCAGGCGATCGAGGACGGATCGTTCTTCCAGCTCAAGGAGCAGGTGCTGGCCAGCTACTACGCCGGCGCGCCTGATCCGCAGGGCCAGCCGGTCTCGCAGCCTGCCAAGTAGGGGCAGCGAACCACCCGCCGGATAGCGAACTTCGGAAGGATCCGAGGTTCGCTATCCGGCGAGCTTTTTAAACGCCGGGGCGGCGCCGAGCAGGCACACCGCCCAGATCCCCCACGGAACCGCGGCGGCCGGGGCCAGAACCTGGAAATACAGCGCAGCGCCGGAAGCCGCCGCGCGCAGCAGCGTCCAGGCCTGCTGGATGAGCACCGCCGCAATGGACATCTCGTTCGAGGCCCCGGCGAAGATTTCTTCCCAATCGCGCTCCGCTCGCCGCGCGTGCGCCAAAGCCGCCGAGGCCAGGCCCAGCGCGGCGAGCAACACGGCCGCGGCCCAGGACCACCAGGCCACTGGGGCCAGCGCCCCGATGCCCCACAACCCGAGAGTCCAGACGCCCAGTACCAGCAGCGACAGGCCCGCCGCGACGGCGGTCATGGCCCGCTCCATCTGGTTACGGGCCAGCCCGAGCATCAGCCCGAGCTCCGGCTGGGTGGCGGCGGGTCGCAGCAACTCGGCAAGACTGGTACCCAGGACGACCAACAAGATTGCCAGGACCCCGGCCAATGCCAGCGGGTTCGCAGCGGTGCGGACGCTGAGCAGCAGCACCAGGGCCGCCGTGCTGAACCCCAGCACAGGCTTCCAATAGCCCCCGCGCACGCAGCGCAGGGCGAGAATCCCCACGGACACCGGCAGTGCGCGGAAAAGCCGGCCGCCGGCGCGGTTCCGCTTGCGTCCGGCGCCCAGATGCACACCACGCGCATCGGCCTGCATGATGGCTCCGGCAAGCTGCTGCTGGTGCAGCCCGCCCTCGCGCAGCGCGGCACCGGATACTCCCGCAAGCCGCCGCGACGCCAGGAGAGTGCATGGCACGGCGACGGCCAGCGCGCCACAGCACAGGACCATCCAGGGCCCCACCTCCAGCAGCGCTTGTTCCAAGGTCACCAGCCGGGCGTCGACGGTTCCCATCCCCACCAGTTGCGCCGTCCACAGCAGCACATAACCGGCGGCGAGCACCCGCAGCCCCGCGGAGCAAAATCTCTGGGCGGCGTGCTGGCGCCCTGCTGCTTGAAGCGCCCCGGCCGCAGCCGCAGAACCGAGCCCGGCCAGGGCGAAAAATCCCAGAACCGACAGCAGCAGCGCCGGGGACCAGGTACCTGCCAGTGCGAAGAGGGCGAGCACCCACAGCAGCCCGAGGAAAACACCGGCCGCGCTGCCCAGGCCCAGCGCCCTGCGCCAGGCCGGGCGCAGCAGCACCCGGCGGTCCACCGGCAGCGGTAGCCACCAGTCGGCCTGCTCGGGCCCCACGGCGTTGGGACCGAGATAGAGCATGAGCCGGAAGACCAACAGCAGCAGCATCGGCAGCAGGAACAATGCCACCGCATCCAGGCTCCAGCGCGCGCTGGCCAGCTCAAGGTGCGGCACCCCTTCGCCCAGCAGCACGAAGATCGCGCCGTAGAGGGCGCTGGCCAGATAGGCCAGCGCCACCACGGCGGCGAGCGCCCAGACGTAAATCTCGGAGAACGAGTCGAAGCGTTCGGAAAAACTGCGCGCTGAGCGCACGCGGCGAAGGATGTCGCGCGGATCGTAATCGCTGGCCGTCGAGGTATCTGGACTAGCGCTCAAGCCACTGCGCTCCGTCTTCGGACTCCAGGTGTTCCCCGGCGTCGCCATCCAGCAGGAGCGCCCTATCCAGGCAAAGCCGCAGCATGGCCGGATCGTGCGTCACCGCCAGGATGCTGACCATGTCGCGGCGCAGCCCTGCCAGCCGTTCATAAAACTTCTGCCGGATCCTCAAGTCCAGCCGCTGCTCGGGCTCATCGAGGATCAGGAGCCCGGCCGGGCGGATCAGCGTCGCGGCCAGCAGCAGTTTGCGCCGCTGCCCCGAGGAGAGTTCCCCGGGCAGGTGGTCGGCGACCGCGGTGAGCTCGAAGAACTCCAGCTCGCTCTCGACTTTCGCTTCCCATTCGGGCACTCCGTGCCCCCGTGCCACCATTTCCAGGTGCTCGGCGACGCTCAGTTCTTCGAAGAATGCACCGTCGCTGACCTGCACGGCAACGGTCCGCCGGAAGTCCAGCGAATCCTCGTCCAGCGGCAGGCCCCGAAATACCGTTTCACCGGACTGGGCCGGGGTCCGTCCGAGCAGCGTTGCCAGCAGGGTGGATTTGCCGCTGCCGTTGGAACCGATGATTCCCAGCCCGTCGCCGATGCCGATCCGCAGGTCGATGGGGCCGCAGATCGTCTGTTCCGGATAGCCGATGACCAGTCCGTGGGCTTCCAGGTGCGTCCGGTGCTCTGATTCTGTCGCCATCTGCCCAGCGTATCGAGGGCGGCGACGGCGGGGAGTCGCTCGGAATGATGACTTGGAGGATTAACCTCGCCCGGCCGCCAGCTGCCCGTAGCCCGGCTCGCGCTTCTTGAACCAGCGGATCACCAGCGAGGTGACCGGGACGAAAATTATCTCCACCGCGGTCTTGTAGAGGAAGCCGACCACCACGTAGTTGATGAACGTGGGAGCGTCGGCGATGCCGATGACCGGAGCCGCGATGGCGCAGAAGATGATGGTGTCCAGCAGTTCGCCGACGCCGCTGGACCCGATCAAGCGCGCGGCCAGCCCGCGTTCGCCGGTGCGCTCCTTGAGCTTGACCAGCACCCACGAGTTGGCTAGCTGGCCGACCAGGAAACCGGCGGCCGAGGCGACGACGATCTGCCAAATCGGTCCGAGCGTGCGTTCAAGGGCTTCCTGGCCGTCGTAGAAGTCGGCGGCGGGCAGCTGGATCATGATCCAGAAGCAGGCTACGGCGAAGAATGCGAGCACGAAGGTGGTGATGATCGATCGCCGCGCCGCTTTCAGCCCATATACCTCGGAGATGACGTCGCCGAGGATGTAGGCCAGCGGAAACAGGAAGAACCCGCCGTCGGTCACGAGCGGTCCCAGGGTGACTCCCTTGGAAGCGCCGATGTTCGAGAGGATGACCACCGCGCCCATCAGGGTCAGAACGGTGGAGAAGTACGGTGAGCCCGCAGCAGCGAAAACCGCTTTCGATGATGCGGGCAGAGTGGTTCTGGCGTTGGATTCGCCCATGATTTTTTCCTTGTCAAAGTGGTTCGCCAGGAGAGCCATTGCCCGACGCTGCCTCGCCACGGTGCGTGGTTCGCGAGGCGTTGGGCGTTTGGCATGCTGTCCCGCTGTATTAGCACTTACCCAGCAAGTATCCCACGCGCCCGAATGACCCGCTAAGTGACCTACTTCATAGTAACAATGATTCTTGGACTCAAGTTTCAAGAAAGAGACATCTCACTTGAACTTCTTTGGAACATGCAATCGAGGTACGAAGGAGCAGGGTGATGGGCCTCCCCTACTTCCGCATGAACTCGAGACATTTTTGAACGCGTTCAAAAAGCTCGTTAGAATCGACCCATGACCATTCAGCCGCGCACGCTCAAGGGGCAGGAAACCCAAGCCAAGCTCCTGCAAACCGCGCTGGACTGCTTTGCCGCCGAGGGGTACAAGGCATCCAGCATGCGTGCCATAGCGGCACGAGCTGGGGTCTCACTGTCCCATGCCTATTACTATTTCTCCTCCAAGGAAGACATCGTCGCCCGGTTGCTGCTGAATCTGCGTACCGAGCAGTTCGAGCGGTGCCGTTCCGCGCTCGACGAAGGCAACACGCTTGAAAGCAATATCCGGGCAGTTTTCACCTCTGGTTTGAGCGTCATGCAGCCGTACCACGAGTTCGGTCCGGCATTCCTCAAAGTTCTGCTATCCCAAGACCAGGTGGACAATGAACTTTCGGCCGTCGAATTCTCCCTCTGGGAAAAAGCCGTTTCCGGTGCGCGCCCGCTGCCACCGCTGGGCATCCGCAGTGATCTGCCGAAGTTCCTCTCGCTTCTGTCGCGGCAACTGTTTTCCGTCTGGGCCTACGACCAGTCGGCCAACCAACGGCGTTCGCTGCTGCTCATGGACAACGCCGCGCCCGTGGCCGCGAAGTTCGCGGTCCTCTGCCGACTTCCCGTCGTGCGCTCACTGTTCGCAGATGTTCTGGCGCTCATGGACTCCGGAAGTTCGGTACAGGATCATCAGGACCGACAGACCACCGGATCAAAGGTCCCCAAGGCTTCCTGACACCGAGTTCACGCATCGCACAGGCCGTTCACGGTTCGCGTTCTGGTGCCGCCATATTTTGAGCGTAAAGTCAGAAGTGACAACCGGCGACTCTGGCCACGAAGGAGTGCAATACAACATGAGCGGAACACGACGCGAATTGCCAGTCTGGGCCGAGGCCTACGCGCTCCTGCGGGATCGCATTGCCACGTTTCCAACTCCCGGCGAGATTCGATCGGTCAACCATGACGGCGAGGATGTCGAGATCCTCGGATACTGGCCGGACGCGCCCTGGACTGCGCCGGCCGATGCCCAGCGATTGGTCTTCCTCGGTCCCGTCAACGAGCGGACCGCGGAAAGCCTGCAGAGCGCCGGCTGGACGGAAACCGCGAAAATGTCGCTGCTGGCGGGCAAGCCCGAGGATGTGGAGCAGGTAGTGAAGCTGCCCGACACCTCCGCCTTGTTCGAAGCACCGATGAACGACTACGACGTTGTCGAGGTTACCGACTTCGACCGCCCTGTTGCCCGCGGACGAATGCACTACGGTCCCTCTTTCGGCCTGCTGACGGATCCCGACCTGTACGCGCCCACAGACCCCGACACCGCCCGCCGGGCGATTCTTGCAAACTTTGCCGGAGCAGCCTACGGCCACGGTATACCATGGCTGTTATTGGTCGCGTCCAGCGAAAACGCGGGAACGTTGGCCGAAGGCTGGTCCAAGGCCACCGACCTCAGCTTCTGGCAACAGGGCTAAAAGTAATCACCAGTACACACAATCATTCATGGGACTATGACTAATACAAACACTGCAAGCGGCCCTGCACTCACCCTGACCATCGCAGGTTCCGAAGCCACCGGCGGCGCCGGCGCCCAGGCCGACCTGAAGACCTTCCAGGAACTGGGAACCTACGGCATCGTTGCGCTGACTTGCATCGTATCCTTCGACCCCAAGGATTCCTGGAACCACCGCTTCGTGCCGGTGGATCAGCAGGTCATCGCCGACCAGCTCGAAGCGATCCAGACCTGCTACGAGGGCAAGCTCGGCACCGTGAAGCTGGGCATGATGGGATCGCCTGCCACCATCGACACCGTTGCCACGGCGCTGAAGTCGCAGAAGTGGGACAACGTCCTGCTCGATCCGGTACTGATCTGCAAGGGCCAGGAACCGGGCCATGCACTGGACACCGACGAGGCGCTGAAGTCCAACCTGTTGCCGCTGGCTACTTTCGTCACCCCGAACCATTTCGAAGCAGAGCAGCTCTCGGGCCTGACCATCACCTCTGAAGAGGACCTGGTGGCCGCAGCCAAGAAGATCCACGAGATCTCCGGCGCCGCGGTGCTGGCCAAGGGCGGCGTACGCATTGCCGGCGAAGACGCAGTAGACGTGTTCTACGACGGCGAGACCCTCGAAGTCCTGCGCGAGAAGAAGATCGGCGAAGTCGCCGTTTCTGGCGCCGGATGCTCGTTAGCCGCCGCCGTGACTTCCGAGCTGGCCAAGGGAGCGACCCCGCTGGAAGCCGCACGCACCGCAAAGGCTTTCGTTACCGAAGGCATCCGCAACCGCGTCGCTGGCAAGACCCCATTCGACGCCCTGTGGCAGGGCGGCCGCCGCTAGGCCGACCCGTCAGCAGAATTGCAGGAGCCGAGGGGAATCATCGTTCCCCTCGGCTCCTGCCGTTAACCGTCTGACCACGTATTCTTTGCGGCAAAGAGGCGGCTTGCTAAAGTGGTTGAAGAATCTCAATTTGTTGCGTGCCTGGGCACGGGAAAGGGCGGTCGGCGATGCACGCCACTTTGACGCTCTGCCCGTTCGTCCCTGCGGCGGACGGGGCAACCGGCAAGTAGCTAAGCTTCAACCCCTGCGTTGACAGTCATTACCTTGCTGCGCCTACGTCATTTCCGCCATAGACGGGACCTGTTCCTCCCCACCATTCAGCGCTTTTGCGCGCCGTCCGGAAGTTCCCGCCGGGCATCGGACGGAATACCCAAGGAATTACCATGCAGCCATTGACCGAAAAAACCATCCGTGCCAGCTTTATCAACGCCAGCCGCCAGGAAGCCAAAAAACTCACCCTGCCGGAAAACTTCAACAGCCTCGACTGGGAGTCGCTGGAATACCTCGGTTGGCGCGATCCCAAGATGCCGCAGCGCGGCTACATGATCTACACGAACGCCGACGGCGAAACCCGCGGCTTGTTGCTGCGTGCCACCGACGGCGCGCGCAAAGCGGGCAGCGCGGCCATGTGCGAGATGTGCCGCGATGTCACCCTGCCGTGCGCGGTCGGAATGTTCACCACCCGCCGTTCGGGCCAAGCTGGTCGCGACGGGGACACGCTGGGCACCCTGCTCTGCACCCGTTTCGAGTGCTCCGCCAATGTGCGCATCGCCCCGCCAAAGGATCCCATCAACCCGGATCCAATGGTTGTCGTTGCGCAGCGCATCATCCAGCTCGATGAACGCGTGAACAGCTTCATCCAACGCGTCTAGCCAGCCTCCGGCGGAGCAAGGAAACATGCCTTGTTCCGCCGGTGTCGCCTTCCACGCCGGGGCATTTTCCGTAATAGACCGCTTGAGCCGGAATGGAATAATCTAAAATTTTTTCCGCGCGCATGTTGACCTGTTAGCGGTTTTCCGTTGTAATTCCGGAGCACTAAATCTGAAATGCGGATTAGTCCGCTTCTGGGCGTAAGCGATATTTATTCAGCATCGCCTTGATATATGACGTGAGTCACCTAAGATTCCAGACTAGGGGTTTGATGCTTCGGCGGACGTCTACCCCTGGACGATCATCATGGCACGCACCGCTTTGTCGTATCGGCCGCCCGGCATCGGGAGCATTTCCGCCGTCCAGCTCGGCTAGGAGAATCATGGTCACACGGCGCACTGACAAATTGCCGCGCCTGCTGCTGGGATCGGCCACTGCTTTGGCATTGGCGGTCACCATCGGCGGTCCGGCAAGCGCAGTCAATATTCCACAACCTGCGGATGGCGATGAGGCGGCTTCACTGTCGATCACCCGCAGCGATACCCTTTCAAACCTCAAGGTTTCCAAACCTCTTGCCAAGGCCAGCGGAGAAGTCTCGGTCTTCGTCCAGCTGGAGGGAGACGGAGCCTTCCAGGAGGTCAAGAAGTCCGGCAAGTCCAAGGATGCGGCCAAGGTCAAGAAGATCCGCTCTGAAGTCAAGCAAAAGGGCAAGGAGCTTGCCGCCCAGGCGGATTCCGAAGTCATCTATTCGACATCCAATGCCCTGCGCGGCGTGGCACTGACCGGCGACGCAGACGAGCTCCGGGCACTGGCCGAGCGCACGGATGTCGCCAAGATCAGCGGCATCGTTCCCAAGAAGCCTTCCAATCGCGGATCGGTCATCGACACCGGCGCCCTGGAATCATGGACGGCGCTGGATAAGACCGGCGAGGGGGTGAAGATCGCGGTGCTGGACACCGGCATCGACTACACCCACGCCAGCTTCGGCGGCCCCGGAACACTGGAGGGCTACAAACAGGCACAGGCATCGGAAGGTCTTCCCGCTCCGGATTCAGGCCTTTTGGACCCGAAGAAGTTCATCGGCGGCTGGGATTTGGTTGGAGACAACTACAACGCCGACCCGGATGCCGATGACTACCAGCCGATCCCCAATCCGGATCCCAACCCGTTGGACTGCGAGTTCGCCGGGCACGGGTCCCACGTGGCGGGCACAGCGGCAGGCTACGGCGTCAACGCGGACGGCACCACCTTCACCGGCGACTATTCCACGCTCAAGGCTGACGATGTCATGGGCATGAAGGTCGGTCCTGGTTCCGCCCCGGAGGCGCAGCTGATCGGCATCCGCGTCTTCGGCTGCACCGGATCCTCCGAAGTGGTGGGCCAAGCACTGGACTACGTAATGGATCCCAATGGCGACGGAGACTTCTCCGACCGCGCCGATGTGGTGAACATGTCGCTCGGTTCGGACCATTCCCCGGTCGAAGATCCGGAAAATGACATCGTCGATGCTCTGTCTGAAGCCGGCATCCTCTCCGTGGTGGCCTCCGGCAACGCCGGAGATGTCACCGACGTGGGCGGCTCGCCGGGCAACTCCCGCAGCTCGTTGACCGTGGCGAATTCCGTCGGCTCGACGCTCACCATGGACAAGATCCGCGTCGAAGCGCCGGCAGATGTCGCCGGTGATGTGGCCGGGCAGTACTCGTCGAACTTCAATTACACCGCCGCAGACCCGGCCGAGCTGACTGGTGAAGTTGTCATGGCTCCGTCGTCCAATGCCTTCGGTTGCAGCGCGTTCGCCCCAGGTTCGCTGAACGGCAAGTGGGTCTGGCTGCAGTGGAGCGAAAACGGCGCATTCCCGTGCGGTTCCGCAGCCCGTTTCAACAATGCCGAAGCCGCCGGTGCCACCGGAGTCCTGCTGGATTCCGAAGCCAATGTCTTCGACGCCGGCATCGCCGGCAACACGACGATTCCCGGAGCCCAGCTCACCCTGGACAATGCCACCAAACTGCGCCCGTCCGCCGAGGCCGGAACGCTGAAGGTCACCCTGTCTCCGGATTTCGCCGGTGCAGCTTCCAGCCCTTCCGGTGTGCTCGATACCTTGAATTCGTCTTCATCGCGCGGCGTGCACGGCTCCAATGGCATCGTGAAGCCTGATGTCGCTGCAATGGGTACCCAGATCGGTTCGGTGGGCGTGGGCACCGGCAACGGCGTCGCCGTCATGTCCGGGACTTCCATGGCAACCCCGCTGGTTGCCGGCATCGCAGCCCTGGTGCTTGAGGACACGGATCTGACTCCGGCCCAGGCCAAGAGCATCGTGATGAACACCGCCGCCACCGACATCAAGGATGCCGACGGCGATATCTACGGGCCAAACCGTGTGGGTGCCGGCCGTGTCATGGCCGACAAGGCCATCTCCACTCCGGCTTATGCCTACGCTTCCAAGGACTCGGATCTGACCAGCGTCGTCTTCGGCGTTATCGAGCTCGAGGGCAAGAAGAAGTACAAGAGCAGCCGTGACATCACGGTGAAGAACACCAGCAAGAAGACCCAGACCTACGCGGTGAAGTATGTTCCTGCGACCCAGATTCCGGGCGCTACGTACACCCTCGACCGCCGGTCGGTAACGGTCGCACCGGGCAAGAGCACCAAGGTGAAGGTCACGCTGCAGGTTGATCCGAAGCGTTGGGCCAAGACCATGGATCCGACCATGGACGCCCAGCAGTCGGGCCTCGACCGCGTTTGGCTGGCAGACGCCACCGGCCGCGTGGAGCTGACCAGCAAGTCCGCGCCAACCCTGCGCGTCCCTGTGCAGGCTGCTCCGAAGCTCGCCGCTGATATGTCGGCCAAGGTCAAGAAGGTCAAGAACGGCAAGCACGATTCGGGCCTGGAGCTCTCGCTCAAGGGTGATGACGTCATTGCAGGCCAAGGCCCGAGCCAGGTCTTCTCGCTAATGGGTGCCTTTGAACTGGGTGCCAGCAGCAAGCGCGGCCCGTCCTCGCTCGACGCCATTCCAGGCGCACGATCGATGGACCTGCAGCATGTCGGCGCCTCGAGCACCGCTCCGCGCACCGGTGTTGCCGACGGCCTGCTGAACGTGGGCATTTCGACCTACGCCAACTGGGCCCACCTGGCTGGCGGCACAGAGCTCGATGTCGAGATCGACACCAACAATGATGGAAAGGCAGACTTCGTCACCTTCACCACCGCAATCGACGAGATCGACCTTGATCTGGCCGCGACCTACGATCTGAAGACTCTCAAGCAGGTCGACCTGCAGCCGGTCAACGGCGTGCTGGGGGACGTGGACACCAACAGCTTCGACACCAATACGGCGATCCTGCCGGTGTCGCTGGCCGCACTCGGACTGTCCGAGAAGTCATCGGACATTTCCTACCGCGTGGCAAGCTACTCCTGGTACAACACCAACGAGGAAGGCGCAATGGTTCCCGTTGACCAGACCGGATGGGTCAAGTTCAACGTGACCGCTCCGAAGGTCGACTTCGGAGCCACCGGCACCTTGTTCACAGATCTGGACGGCACGCGCCTGCCAGTCTCGGTTGACCGCAAGGCCAAGGACGCCAAGGCGCTGCTGCTGCACCTGCACAACGAGTCGGGCGAACGCGCCCAGGTGCTCAAAATCCGCTAGGACCACCGGCTGAAAACCAGCGTCCCAGCAATTAGACCGGCCCGGACGGCTTCCTCGCGAGTAGGAAGTCGTCCGGGCCGCCGCCTGTTAAGAATCGTTTCTCCGGGGCGCCGCCTGCCTATTCGCCGTCCAGCTTCTCTTCCAGCACCTTCACCGCCGCCTCACGAACCTGGGCCGCGAACTGCTTGTCTTTCCCGGCTTCGCTGGCCAGCGCTGCGGCCATCGTGACTGCATCGGCGGTATTCACGCACAGCGGGACGGTGCCGCCGGCCGCAATGAATCGCACTGCTCGCTGCCCCACCGCCACGTTCGAAACCTGTTTCGCCTCGCACAGGTCATCTGAGATGATCAGTCCCTCATATCCCAGCTTTTCGCGCAGCAGTCCGGTGATCACCTTGGAGGAAAATGGCGCGTCGTTCTTCTGATCGATCTGCGTGTAGCGGGCGTTGGAAACCATCACCCAGGACAGGTCCTGCGCGATCGCCTCCTTGAAGGGCGCGAGCTGCTCGGATTCGGAGCCTGTCGAGGTGTCGGTGACGGAGCGTGACGTGTCGGTATTCGCAGTGACCCGTCCCAGCCCCGGGAAGTGCTTGACCACCGGTTGGATGCCTTCGGCCGCCAGCGCTTGGTTGACCGTCAGCACATCCTGCGCGGCATCTGCGGAGTTGTTCGCGTACTCGCGGCCGAAGTAGCCGATCGGATCATTGGCCGCGCCGATGCTGGAAGGAACCACATCGGCCACGGGCGCCAGGTTCACGGTGATTCCCGCCTCGGCCAGCTCGGCGCCCACGGCAGACATCCTGGATTTCAGCGTGGCTTGGGACCAGGCTCCCTGTTTCACTGCGGTGGGAAGTTCGGTGAACCCGGGCCCCTGCAGGACGCGGACGAAGCCGCCTTCCTGGTCGGTGGCCACCCAGACCGGAAGCTTGCCCGGGACGTTCCGTTCCAGGGCGCCGGTGATCTTCCGGACCTGCGCCGCGGTTTGCGAAACCGAAAGCTGCGAGCGCCCTCGCAGGAAGACATTCGAGATGCCCTGCTCCTGCAGCGCGGCGATCTGCGCCGCGCTGGCGCCGGAGGCCGGAACACCCGCCATCAGCAGGCTGGCGGCCTGCTCCTTCACGCTCATCCCATCGGCCAGGGCTTCGGCTTCGTCCCGCACGCTGGATCCATCGCCGGGCATCGAGGGCTGGGCGCCCGGGGTGGTGGGCACCGGAGTTTCCCGTGAAGGTTCACTCGGCGAGGACGGCTGCTGCGGGCTTGAGGACGCGGAGCTGCCAGGCGCCGGCGCAGGGGTTGCGGACGCACTGGAGGAAGGGGCCTGGCTGTCGGGTACCGTGGTGCTGCATCCGCTCAAGGCCAGGACGGAGAGCATCCCCAGCGAAGCCAGCTGGCGTGCACGAGGTGTCATGGGAACATTCTTCCACTCGATCCTGCGAGGAAACTTGGCTTGCGGGCCGGGAATGTCATGCCCTCACCAGCGGCAGTTCGTCCCACTCGGTGGTGTAGCGCTGGGAGATATGCTCACGCTTCATCGACCAGGACGGAGCCTGCGCGATGCCGGCGCGGCCCAGCCCGATGGCCTTGGCGCCGAATCGCGCCGAGATGTCCTGCACCACGCCCGAGACATTCACCCGTTCGTCCTGAGGATCGTTCCCGCCCTGGCCGAAGAGGTCCAGCTGCGCTTCTCCCGGTGTGTCGCCCAGGCCGGAAAGGATGACGCCGCCGCGGACGTAGTCCACCCCGGTCTGCATCAGCCCGTTCATGGCCGCCACCGCGAGGCGCGTGAGCAGGATCGGATCGCGGGTGGGCTTGGGAAGCCGCACCTGGGTGCTGGGAAAGGATGCCTCGCCCTTGGCGAAGCGGCTGGTCCCGGCCATCACCGTGAGCAGCGAGGCGTAGCGGCCTTCCTTCGCAAGGCGCGCGGCGGCCTTCTGCGCGTAGATGGACATGACTTCTTCCATGGCTTCACGGGTGCGCACCGGGGTGGAGAAGGATCGGGTGAACATGACCTGCCCCTTGTCGCTGCGTTCCTCGACAGGGCCGATGCACCGCCGCCCGTTGAGCTCGTACACCGTGCGCTGCAGGACCACCGAGAACTTGCGCCGGATCAGCTGCGGATCGGCCGCTTCGAGATCCGCAATGGATTCGATGCCCATCCCTGCCAGCTTGGCCCCGGTCTTGCGCCCGACGCCCCAGACATCCGTGGCCGGCACCAGTGACTTGATCCGTCCGAGCACTTCCGGGTCCATGAGCTCCTGCACGCAGACCCCGCCGAGGTTCATATTGTGCTTGGCGACGTGATTGGCGAACTTGGCCAGCGTTTTGGTCGAGGACACCCCGACGCACACCGGCACCCCGATCAGGCGGTCGATGGACGAGCGGATCTGCGCGGCGGTAGTGCGCACCTGCTCCAGGCTGCCTTCGAGGCCCACAAATGATTCGTCAATGGAATACACCTCATGCCAGGTGCCGAAACGGCCAAGCAGTTCTACTGGTACTGGCGAATATCGATTTGTTCACTATTGAATCGTGTCGATTGCGTTACAGCAGGATATACCCTGCTGGGCGCGTCGTGGGCCTATCACTGCGCTGTGCCAAGACGGAGAAGACGGTGTCACGATGCGCCCAGCATTTTTCACGGGGCTGACTCGGATGGTTTCGTTGCTAGGCGTATTCCTCAGCACCATGACGCGGCATGGATATCCGCATGGCTATCAGTCCTGCCCCGATTAACCCGATGATGGCAAACGCACTACTGAGCAGAAATGGGTCTATTCCGAAAGAAGCTCCAGAAAAGCCGAGACCGATGTAGAGGGTGATGCCTGCTGACCCGCCGAGCTGATCTGCCGCCCGCTGGACTCCAGAAGCTGTACCGGCATCCGATTCGGTCACTCCAGTAACAGCCGCGTACTGAAGTCCGACTAGCCCAAAACCCATCCCTACGGCGATAAGAACCATAGCTGGAATCATCGCAATAGCCGCAGCCTCTACGTAGGTGACGATGGCGATAGCCACCATCCCGAGAGCCGTAAACCCGATGCCGGTCACGGCGCAAAATCGCGCGCCCCATCGTCCGAGGAATCGAGGTACCAAGGTTGCGGCAGCAACAAGCGAGATCGCTAGTGGCACCAGCGTCAGTCCTGTGGTCAACGGACTGAGCCCCAGCCGGTTCTGTAGGTAGAAAGTGAACAGCAAAAACGATGTGGACAAAGCACCGCTGAGCAGAGCAGTCGCAAGATTGGCCCCCACTCGCGTTCGGTTGCGGAAGAACTCCAGGGGTATCAGCGGATTCGTGGCCCGTCGTTCAACGACAACAAACATATAGGCGGCTATCACAGCTCCGATTAGCACGACCACGGCCGCCCAACGGGGGATTCCGTCAGTCTCTCCTGCTTCGACGATCCCGAATACCAACAGAAGTGGCGCAGCTGTCAACAGGACCGAACCAGGAAGGTCGAGTTTCATGCGCCTTCTTGGCTGGTCTGCCGGGATGAGAATGCCCGAAGCGATGAGGACGAACACGATAAAGGGTACCGATACAAGGAAGATCCAGCGCCACCCTAAAAACTCAGTGATGACTCCGGAGAGAATGAAGCCAAGCACCAGCCCGCAGCTAGCAACTGCCGCCCACACGCTCAGCGCGCGTGATCGTCCACGACCTTCGGGGAACAAGAGAACAATCACAGCCATTGCGGCTGGCAAAGCCATTGCTTCGCCTGCCCCTTGAAGCAGCCTCGCGGTTACAAGAATAGGATACGTCGGGGCAAGTCCCGCCAGCAGTGAAGCGAGGCCGAACACAGTTGTGCCGATCATTAACAACCGGCGCTGCCCGAGTAGGTCCCCGAGCCGGCCGCCAAGCATTAATAGACCGCCACCGGTGATCGTGTACCCGACGACAACCCATGTCAGTTGTCTAGCATTGGCACCGAACTCGGCACCGATGGACGGAAGGGCAACGTTCACTACGGTCACATCTACCGCGATCAAGAATTGCAACATGGAAAGACAGGCGAGCGTCACCCAAGCCCGCACCGCCGTGGTTTTAGATTGAGAAGAAAGATTAGTGGGAACCAAGTCGTGCTCCATCGTTCAGAAGAACTCCGGGCAGCACTAAGCGCCGCTCCGGACTGGCCGTAGAGCGGCGAAGCATCTAAAGATTAAAGGACTACGTGCTCCGCCGCTAGCGGAGCATCTTCGTCACGGCGGCTGCAGCCGCAGAGGAACCTGCCATACCCTGGATTGTATCAGTTCCGTGGCGGATATCTTGCCGGGCAAGCCTTCGTGCGTAGTGCAGGATATGTTGACCAGTCGCGGTTTGCTGCTGTTGCCCAGGCTGCAGCTGAGACGGTGGAGATACCGAGCAGATCCGATAAGAGTGGCACAGGTATTTCAGCGGCAAGTTCCAGGAGTGCAGCCGTTCGAGAACGATTGACCGGAATACCCAATCGATTCAACCGGCTTCCTAAGGCCCCTGCGGTGAGGTGTCTACCTGGCCACCTTCCGGGGAATATCCATGTGTCATTTATATCCCGGTGAGTTCTGGGTGGGTTCTGGTATAACAGCGTGACAGCATGCCCGAGTTGTTCAGGCAGCTCAATAGGATCATCGGCGAGGGTGACGGAAACGCCTTGCTTGCTGAAATGCACCGCAGTACGTGGAATGGCGACAATACGAGTCAGTGGTTGTCCGTATAACAACACAAATAGTCCTGCGACACGGTCTTGCGGTTCTAGGGTTTGATCTCGGAGCAACCAGCGCGCTAGATCCCAGCGTTCATCCGGAGGCATCGAACTTACGGGTTCTCTTTTTGGACGATATGATGAGACAGCTGTAGCAAGTCCATTGTCTTTCAGCCATCGCGTGAAGTGGCTTATGTGATCATGCCGGTTCGCTGAGCCAGCAACGTAGGCGTCGAGCACGCGTTGGGGCAAGGTCAAGGTCGTATATCCCTGCTCCTCGACGAATTGAAGGTATTCAGCACAGGTCTGTAGTCGAGATCGGAGCCGGTGAAACCGGTTATTGGGATCGGTAGGTCGTATCGCGTACCCTGCCCAGGGTTTGGTCGAGAGCCCCCATTGCGCGTATCGGCGCAGCAACAACCGATGAGTCGAGTTGGTCTGTTCCGAGAGCCACGAGGTCAACCAGAGGTAGTATCGTTCCTCATTGACATCGATGTCTGGGAGCACGCCGGAGGTCACGAGCAGGCTCAGTAAGAACGTTGCCCCTTGTTTTCCTCCGCATCGGGTAAAGATTGCCTCGAATTCTAGGGGCAACTGCCCGGTGGCTAATTCTCGCAGCACCGCAGCACTGACACGGTTGGTGTATTGCCACCCCATGAGGGAGTCAGCTCGCGCAGGCCCTTCCAATAAATACTTTTCTAACGGTCGAAGCTCAGGCCGCACAGCCCCGTCGGCATCTGCCAGCATCGTTCGGATTGTTTCAGGGCGGTGGCATTCGATGCACAGGTGGAACTTGCGCACGTTCTTCACTGAACCGCATCCCGGACATGCTAAAACTTCGGGTTGACCTGCGCACGAAGCACAGCACAGTTGGTCGTTTACAATGTGGGTGAGGAATTTCTGTTCACCACAGCCTGGGCAAGGCCGAGGATAACGCATCCCGTAGTAGCAATTGGGACAGATCGTCTTCCCTTGCAGGTGTAGGGCTATGGGTTGAAGACGTTGACAGCCGAAACAATCAGCCTTGGGACGCTCATAGCAGCGATTGCAGACCAACGTTCCGTCTAAAGCATTCTTAACAGAGGTTGTCTCCTGACAGCGATGGCATACGCCAAAGGAGCGTGGATCGAGCCTCCAACACGGTCTGCAAAAGTACTGTCCATCAAGGTTTTTATGGATGGGTCGCCGTTGCCCGCAGCCAACACATGGTCTCGCTCGATAATTTTTCTCGCATCGAGAACAGTGGCGACCTCCTTGAGGAGCTCGATGCGGCAACTGCATCTTTCGGCCACAACTCTCACATCCCGGCACCACAATCGCCACGGCCCCAGCCTCCCTGAGAGCAGCGGTCAAGGCTTGAACCGTCACGGGCACGTTCGGGTCCTCACCAGTCAGAATCCCGGGCCGTTTACTGATCGCGATGAACAGCCTCCGACGCGTCCGATGGACCGGCGCAATAGAATCGATCATGGCGGCCAGAACACTCGGCGCAATTTCTGGGACATAAGGCTCCAGAATCAAGACAATGTCTTGTGTCACTGTATCCATAAGGAGCTTTCGTTAGTACTTAGGCCGTCTAATCCTGGCCCGCACCGGACGCAGATCACCAATAGGCGCTTTACTACCTTCAGCCACAGCAGTCTTCGGCGCTTCGACTTCACGCCGCTCCGTCACGATCAACTCATCCTTAGAACACTCCAGCGCATCACACAGCGCAGACAACACCTCCAGACTAATGCGGCGAGGTGGCGTTGTGACCAACCGATACACTTGCTCCCGCGACAGCTCAACGCCTCGCTCGGCCAATAAAGGGCGAAGATCAGTCGTTTGGAATAGCCCTTTCGAAGCCATAATGGCTCGAAGGTTCCACGTAGTATGCAGCTCAATCATTCCTACCCCTCCTCCTCGGTAATTTTTCGCAGCGCCTGGGCCAAAATTCTATTCTTGAAATCTCCACTCACGGAGGTATAAATCGAGGTGGTAGACGAGTGCTGGTGCCCCACTTGTTCCTGCACGAAGCGGTCAGCATACCCATGTTCAATCAAATGCGTGACATACGAATGCCTCAGACTGTGCAACGTCAGCTCTTCCGGCAACCCAGCTTCGGCACGAAGCTCGGCAAATCGGCGATCAAGATAACCCCCAGAGATGCGAGTCCGTCGCTCGGTAACCCAAATAGCATCGAGTTCTCCTGGATCAAACCGATCACGGCCTTGTTCAACCCACTGCCGCATACCCGGTACCCACCAATCGAATTCTGGCACGAGCAAAACAGTACGACGTCGAGGTGCACCGCCGCCGGCGGCCTTGCCCCATCGCACATGCAAAGCCGCATAACGTCCCCACTGTTTAGCTTCGGGATTGTAGTGCAGATCCGCAAGATCCAACTGGGCTAACTCATTTCGTCGTAGCCCAAAAGCATAAGCTGTTTTGAATATCTGAGAGTCTCGAAGCGCGGCCAGCGCGCCCTTCTTCCCTGACGCAGCGAGTTCTTCGACTTTGGCATCGGCCGTGTCAAATAGGGTTTCAACCTCGTCGAAGGACAGAGGACGACGTTTTCCAGACCCCTCATATTGAGCCTTATGTGCCACCGTATTCCAGGGCAGACAAACCTGTACCGGGTGGCTACCAAACTGGTTTTCACAAATCTCCACCCAGTCATAATTCGGATCAATCAAATACGCACAGAACGTCTTAATAGCATTGTGATTGTGCCGCATAGTTGAAAGCGACTTGAGCCGTTGATCTGGCCCCGAAATAAACTCTTCGACATCTTGAGCATTCCACTCCCACGGCATCCTTCCAGAAAACTCCTGCAACCGCAGGATCAGACGCCGCCGAGTCGCAATAGTCGTGGAACGCAGCCCCCGACTGCGCTGTTGGCTTTCCCAACCACCAAGCATGGCCTCAAACACCGTCGCTTCCGGCGTCACAAACGCCACATTGGACGAGTCCGACACGGCGCGAAGAGTCCGCATTAAATCATCTGAATGTTGCACCACATACAACAATGTAAGGGCGCATGCATCAACGGTCAATAGCCGACCGAGAAGACTTGAACTACACTGGGTAAAACTGCCCTCGCAAATGAGAATGATCGCTTATTGCCGAGTCAAAGAATGATTGCGAGTTGCATTTCGCACAACAGTCGACGGTTCATGACCCGAGCGGAAATGTCGCCGTAGAGTTCGTAGTTGCTCGAACGCACTGCGAGGTTGTGGCTTTGCATGTAGCGCTGCACCTTGAAGAACGGTTCGCCGGTGCCAATGCCCAAGTCCTTGGCTTCCTGGGAGCGGGCGACCACGCAGCCGTCGTTGTTCGAGAGCACGACCACTGGCCGGTTCATCAGCGAACGGTCGAAAACGCGCTCGCAGGAGACGTAGAAGTTGTTGACGTCGACGAGCGCAACGTGGTCACCGGACATGGTGCAGGCACCTCGTGACCACTCCGAAGACGCTCACGTCGTCCCCTTCGGCGAGCAGCACCGGTAGCGTGGATTCGTCGCACAGCAGGCCGACCCGCTGTCCGTCGATCTGCCAGCGGCGTACCAGCAACTGGCCGTTGAGCGTCAGGACCACTACGGAGTTGTGGCGCACCGGCATCGAGCGGTCCACGATGATCTCATCGCCGTCGTAGATTCCGGCGGACTGCATGGACCCGCCGCCCACGCGCATGATGAAAGTGGACACCCGGTCCTTGACCAGCAGTCGGTTCAAATCGAATCCGCCGTCGAAATAGTCGCGGGCAGGCGAAGGGAAACCCATGGCGGACACCGCTTGAACGGGTCCCTGGCTGGCGCCTTCCGGCACGAACGGTTCTGCATCTGCCACCGTTATCTCACCCGCTTCGGTCCATCCCACGGACAGTTTATTCGCATAAACTTTCGAACAATTGGAATTGTACCTTGTTTGGCCGGAGCCCTGCCGACGACCCTGTGTGAAGCCCGGAGTGGCTCGGCCACTGCGCTGCGCCTACGCTGGAAGTGCGAGGCCTTCCGGAGCCCGCACCGTTCCAGCCAAGGAGTACCGTGAAAATTCTGCTGATCAGCTGCGGAGACGTGGCCACCGAGGCCGGACTGCGCTTCGCCGCCCTAGGCCACGAGGTGACCGGATGGCGCCGGAACAGCTCCAAGCTGCCCGAGACGCTGCACGGCCAGGACGTCGACCTGCAAGCAGAGGGCCCATGGCCGCGGATCGAACCGGAAACCCGGATTGTGGTGCTCACCCCGGTGCCGTCCAGCCGCGATGTGCCGGGCTACGAGCGCGCCTACCTGCAGGTGGCTCGCAAGCTGGTCACCGCGCTCAAGGAGCAGGCCCCGGAACTCCAGCGCATCATCTACGTCTCCTCCACGGCGGTTTCCGGCGGAGAGAACGGCGACTGGGTGGACGAGTCCACGCCCGCCGAGCCCAACCGCGAAACCTCGGTGGTGCTGGCCCGCACCGAGCAGGTGCTGGTTGAATCCGGGCTGCCGGTGACGGTGCTGCGCGCCTCGGGGATCTACGGCCCGGGGCGCAACCACCTGATCACGCAGGTGCGCAACGGCACCGCGCAGCTGCCCTTCGGGTCCCACTGGACCAACCGCATCCACCGCGACGACCTGGCCGGGGCCATCGTCCACGTGGCGGGCCTGGGCGACCTCGCCGAACAGCTGTATCTGGTGACCGACAATGAGCCGGCGCAGCTGGAGGAGGTTTTCACGTTCCTGGCCGGGGAGTTGGATCTGCCGACTCCCCCAGCCGCCACCGAACCCTCCGTCCGGCGCGCCGCGGACCGCAGGATCGCGAACTCCAAGCTGCTATCCACCGGCTTCACCCTGGCGTTCCCCGGATACCGCGAAGGCTACCGATCGGTGCTGGCCGGGGAATCCACGCGCCACCCCTGAACAGCGGTTAAACGTGAACGGACCGGCCTGGACGCCCCCAAGGGGTGCGTTCAGGCCGGTCCGCCTTTTCACGTTCCGGGTGTGGACCGAAACGGGCTAGAAACCCTTGCGCAGCGGGTTGAAGTGGCGGGCAATGGCCGGTGCGGCCTGTCCGGTGATCTGGGCAGCCAGGATCTTGCCGGTCAGCGGGCCCAGGGCGACGCCCCACATGCCGTGGCCGCCGCCTACCGAGACGCGCGAGGAGGAGGTCTGGCCAACCAGCGGCAGGCCGTCGGCGGTGCACGGACGGCCGCCAACCCACTCTTCCTTGCGGTTCTCCCAGTTGATGCCCTTGTAGACCGGGGCGGCCGCGGCAACGATGGCCTCGATGCGCTTCGGCTCCAGCTTGTGGTTGACGTCGCGGAATTCCATGGTGCCGGCCACGCGGAAGCGGTCGCCGAGCGGGGTGCAGGCCACGCGCTGGGACGGGAAGTAGATCGGGTGGGTCGGCATGTGCTCCGGCTCGACGGTGAACGAGTAGCCGCGGCCTGCCTGGACAACCACCTTGACACCGAACTTGGCGGCCAGATCGGTCATCCACGCGCCGGTTGCCAGCACCACGTGGTCTGCGGTGATGGCGCGGCCCTCGGAACCGATCACGGTGACCGAGCCGCCGTTGTCGCGCACGTCGGTCACGTTGAAGGCGCCGATGATGTCGCCGCCGCGGGCGATGACGGACTCTGCCAGCGAATCCATGAACTTCGGCGGGTTCAGGTAGCGCTGGCCCTTGATGGCGATGCCTGCGGCAACGTTGTCCGACAGGGTCGGCTCGATGCCGCGCAGCTGGTCGCCGGACAGCAGGTCGAAGTCGACATGCCCTCCGGTCTTGTGGATCATCTCGAACTCATGCAGCAGCGCGTCGCGGTCCTTCATCGAGACGAAGCCGGTCAGGAACGGGTCGGCCGGCTTGGTCAGCTCGCGGGTGCCCGGCCCGGCGGAGGTGTCTTCGGCGATCTCGTCGAAGGCGTCCAGGCCGGTGTGGCCCACCTCGGAGAAGATGCGCATGGCTTCTTCCCACTTCTTCGGGGTCGAGTGCCAGGCGAAGCCGAGCAGGAAGCGCAGCAGCTTCCCATCGGCCTTCAACGGAATGTAGAGCGGCGAGGCCGGATCCAGCATCATCTTCAGGCCGTTGGAGAACACCGACGGTTCGGCAATCGGCAGGGTCAGCGCCGGGGTCAGCCAGCCGGCGTTGCCCCACGATGAGCCGGAGGCCACGCCGCCGCGGTCCACGACGGTGACCTTGACGCCAGCTTCCTGCAGGTACCAAGCGGTCGACAGACCAACGAAACCTGCACCGACAACTACTACATGATCAGGAACTGCTGCAGCCATGATCCACACTCCTATGGTTTTCAGAGCCCCTCCACACGGGGCCGTCGCAACTCACTTTCGCGTGAAACAAGGTGAAAATCAACGAGTCCTGAGGAATCCACGGTGAGCGCGGACACACCACCTTGTGATCTGCGTTTTATACGGACAAGTTGGTCGAACACCGTATTTATTTCGGTCAATTACCCCACAATGGGCAGATTCGCCCCGGAACACCACTGATTGGAGCGGTTGGGAGTAGAGGATTTCATTGCCTGCGTAGACTGGAGTGGAATCATCTTTCCTGCCAAGCTAAGGAAATTCAGCAAACCTATGGCATCACGCAAACCAGCCAAGAAAAAGCAGTCGCAGGGTCACCCGGCCCGCCGCGAAGGAGCAAGCTCGGTTCCCTTCGAATCCGAGGTCCGACAGGATCTGCAGCCTTTCAAGTCCCAGCTCTTCCGCCATTTCCAGGAAGAGGGCCGCCCTGCCAGCGAGACGCGCGCAGCACTGGAAGGGCTGACCACGTTGTTGACCGTGCACGCCCAGTTGCGCAAGTCCGTGGACGTGAAGACGCTTGACCCGGAAGTTCTCGGCGAGCAGCTGGGCCATCTGTCGTCGCTGGGCAAGGAAGTTGCCGAGGCCAGCGCCGCGATCCTCAAGCACTACCTGACGTTCCTGGGCACCACCGCCAACTTCGGCGGCAGCGTGGATGACTTCAAGCAGACCTTCGAGTTCCTCTCACGCATGGCTGGCGATTCCCCGATCATTGCGCCGTTCCTCGAAGACGACGAGGCAAATGCCGCACTGGAATCCATGCCGTTCGTCTACGCGGCTCGCGAGCTGGTCAGCTGGGTCGGCGAAGGCAAACCCACCTCTCCATCCGGTGTGCTGACCGGCCAGACCCTGCAGGATGCGGCGTCCGTGCTGGGTCTGATGCTCACCGTCGACGAGGCCGCAGAACCGGCGGCGGTCGGATCAGTTCTCTGGGAGCCGGAAGACGGCACTACCGTCTCCAGCCTCGCCGAGGTCCCGCGCCTTTCGGCCTATTGGGACGCGCTGATCGGCACCGCCATGCTGCGCTACCAGGCGCCGAACGCTATGCCTACCGAGTCCTTGGCCCAGGCGCTGCTCGGCTCAACCGGTCCCGGCTCACGTCTGGTCAAGGAACTCGTCGCGGAAGTCCTGTTCTCCCACGTGCTGATCAATACGCTGGAGACCCCGGGGCAGTCGACCATTGCGGAAATGACTGCCGGGGTGCTGAGCAACGCAGCATCCAGCACGCCTCCACGGACGGAGTTCGCGCTGCAGGTCCCAACCACCGACGACCTGCCGGAAGAACAGCACCACCTGATCCCGAGCCTTGAGGTTGTCATCCCGCAGGTCGAGAGCCTGCTGCGCAACTTCCAGCGCGAAGGCCTGGTGGTCATCGAAGACGAGATCACCGTGCCAGTTGTCCTGCGTTCCGCCCTAGAACGTGCGCTCTCCAAGGTTTCCGACCATGTGCTTGACGGCGGTCAGGATTCCGAAAGTTCCGAGGGCGGCAAGGCCCAATAGGACCCTTCGCCAGGAAAATTAAAGGCATGGGGAGCGCGACGCATGCGTCGCGCTCCCCATGCCTTTACTTCTTTGGCCGGGCCATCCGTTAGATGCTTCGGGTCGCCAGCTCACTTGCGTGGCGCGGCAGGCGGTCGAACCAGGGGTTCTCGCCCGGCTTGCCGACATTCACGACAAGGAAGGACTTGTGGTTGTTGTCCGCGTTGATGATCTGGTCAACGGCAGCCTTGTCGAAACCGCCCATTGGGCCCGCAGCCAAGCCGACGGCACGCACGGCCATGATGAAGTATCCGGCCTGGAGCCAAGCATTGTTGTTTCCCACTGCGGTGCGCACGTCGGAATTTTCGAACATGGCCTTGCGCTCGGGAGCATGCGGGAAGAAATTCGGGAATTCTTCGTGCCACTCGGTGTCGAAGGACAACACAGCCAGCGCAGGAGCAGACAGCGCCTTCTGCGCATTTGGTCCCGACATGGTGCCGACGATGGCCTTTCGCGCCTCGTCCGACTTAACCCAGGTAATGCGAAGCGGCTGGTTGTTCATCAGCGTCGGGCCCATCTTCATCGCATCATAGATGGCATCGAGAGTTTCGTCTGATACCGGCTCTTCGCTGAATGAATTTGCGCTGCGCGCCTCAAAGAAAAGTTGATCGGCAGCAGCCGGATCAATGGAAAGTGCTTCGTAGATGCTGGAATCAGCTTGAATGGTCATGGGGCTCGCTTTCACGGTGTACACGGTTCCTTGGAGAATAGAATACAAAGATTTCCGCGTAGCCCTTGCCGCTTTGTGAACACTGTCACTAGAATGCGCATAAGCCTTAGATTATAAAAGGTACGTTGCGTCACTTGCGAACAACGGCGTGCGATGGGGGCACAACGCCGATGAAAGATCGTCCGCTCAGTAACGCAACGTACCTTCTAATCACCCTTGGTCCTTCGTGGTGCCACTCGCAAAACACCACCAAGTACCTAACCGGTGATCGGTCTTCACCGATACATCTATAACTTATCGCGTCTGCAAGAATTGCGAAATCATACTTTAGTAGGAGGGTAGGCCTAGAACGGGATACTGGCGGTCAAAATCCAGCGACCATTATGCTCCGAAGCTTTGAACTTGCCACCAAATGCCTTCATGCGATCCTCCATACCAATGAGTCCGCTGCCCCCTAGTGGCAAGGAGTGCTTGCCAATGGTCGAATCCGCAATCTGATTAGTGATTTTGAGTCTTGCTTCCTTGCCGTGAGCTGTCAGTGAGATCGAGCATTCGCCACCCGGCAAGGCGTGCTTGATGACGTTGGTCGTCGCCTCCTGCATGACTCGATACAGCGCAGTCTGCGCCGAGCGAGGGAGATCGGAAATTTTTTCTTCGGTGTGCGAGGACACAACAAAATTCGCCTCACGTAGTCGCTGGGAAAAGAGTTCGACGCCCTGGACTGCATAAACAGTCGTCGCCGCGGGCTTGTCGGTAGCACTCACGGCCGGATCTGCCATGGTTCCATCGGTGCGCAGGACGTTGAGCATCAGGCGCAAGTCGTGCAGGGTTTCCGTACTGAGTTTCGCGATCACATCAATGGCATCCAAAGCCATCTGGCCATCGTTGGCAAATTTAGCGGCCTTGGATTGCATTGCGACCACAGTGATGTCGTGGGCCACGATGTCGTGGAGATCGCGAGCGATATTCTTACGTTCGGCCTCGATGGCTTGCTGCGCTCTATCGTCAGCTTCTTCAATGTCTTTAACTGCCTTAGCATTCCGTTCGCGCAAAACGAAGATGCTCCGCGTCAGCGCGTAAGATAATGCTGCAAAGGGCGCCACTAGGAGAATTAGGATCCCGTCGTCACCGGCACGTGCAATGAACTGCACCATCCAACCCACGAAGAACGTCAGGTACCAGACTCGAATATGTTTGGATGAAGCAGTTGCAGCCAATGCCGAGAACGCTACAGACGAGAGCATCATCCATACGAGGAGTTGCCCATTCCCGAAGAAAAAGAACGCTGAAGCAATAAAGATACCTAATGAGGCGCCAACCCAGCGACGACCTATAATCAGCGCCGCGCATAGAACCACGCCTGCTAGCGCTCCACGGATCGCCCTCTCAGGTGCTTCAATAATTCCATCTTGAAGTATGGTGACGATCTCAGTCGCCGAAATCGCCAGCAGCACTGCAGCGCCGCCCCAAACGACGACACCCCGACCAGCAAACTGCTTGGTCAGGGTGTCTTTAAGCCTTGATTTCATACGCCGAATCCTTCACTGGCTAGGTGGTGAAGTCAAGCGGAAGAAGTTGCTAGCAGGCCAGGCCGTAGTTCTTGCAGAACCAGTTCGACAGGTCGGTGCCCCAACCAGCCGGAGTAGCGACAGCGCCACCCTTTGAAACAATCTGGCTACCAGCGGTAGCAGCGGATGCCGGAGCTGCAACTGCAGTAACCGGCGCGAGTACTAGTGCCGCAACTGCGAGCATCTTCAGTGCCTTCATAACACACCCCATGTTTGAGTATTCTTATATAGTTCGAGTGAGCAGTCCGGAGCTGGCCTGTAGTGACTTTCTAAGGAAACTGATGGAACAGATCAAAGTGCTCATCGTCGATGACGAGCCCCTTATTCGGAATGCTTTGGGCACAATCCTAGCAACGGATCAGAGAATTGTAACGCTTCAATCTGTAGATAACGGATTAAAAGCTGTCGAATTCTGCAGGGACAATGAAGTCGACGTTGTTTTGATGGATTTGCAGATGCCCATGATGGACGGAGTCGAAGCTACACGGGAAATCAAGGCCGCAAGGAACAGCCCTGCGATCCTTGCCATCACGGCGTTCTCATCCGACGACTACCTCGTGCCTGTGCTTGCCGCCGGCGCGGGCGGCTACTTGGTTAAAGACACTGAACCGGCAGAGATCATCAGCGCAATACATGCTGTCCACAATGGCACCGCAGCTATTTCCCCCTCAGTTTCTTCAGACCTCGTCTCCGCGATTCAATCGGCGTACCGGGACACCAGCCAGGAAGTCCGCGATCTGATCGAAGATCTCGGCCTCACTGCGCGTGAGGTGGAAATTCTGAACCTCTTGGCGAAGGGTCTTAATAACACCGAGATCAGCCGAAAATTGAAAATTTCAGAAGCCACCGTAAAAACGCATATGGCCAAAATCTTTTCCAAGCTCGAAGTGCGCGACCGTGTCCAGGCGCTGGTAACGGCCACGCGCATGGGCCTCATCGAGATTCCACGCGACCAGTAGTCGGCTTCGCCCAAGGTGAGATGGGCCTCCTCGCGAACGTTTCCGGAGGGTGTCGGGAATAGATCTGCTTAAATTACGTTGAACATGAGCATAGACCGCTCAAGTTTCTACTAGGAGGCTCACTTGCCAGCATTCTTCGGCTCTCCCGACAACGGCTCGTTCGAGGAATTCCTCTCCCGGTTCCTTTCCTCGCGCGCCCAGGCTGCCCGGCCGATCGATATCACCCGCCTGCTTTCCGCACGCACCCATGAGGCAGTCACTACCGCCGCGTCGATTTCGCATGAGCACGGCCACGACGAAATCGATTCGCTCCACCTTCTCGTCGCGCTGCTGCGCACCGAACCGATCCGGTCGCACCTCGAAACCATGGGCACGGACATCGAGTCCCTGGCCAAGGACGCCATCGCCCACCTCCCGCAGCGCCAGGAGCAGCAGGAGAAGCCGACGCGTCTTTCCTCGGCCGCCCAGCGCAGCCTCTTCGACGCCTACCAGGTAGCCCGCAACTACGGTTCGACCTACATCGACCCAGACCACCTGTTCCTTGCGTTCGTCTTCAACCCGGAATCCCCGGTCAGCAACCTGCTGGCCCAGCACGGGATCACCGGCCAGTCGCTGCAGCAGGCAGCCATGGAACAGGTCCAGCGCGCCCAGTCCGGGCAAAACCAGGATTCCGAGGAGTCCGAAGTCTCCATGCTGGAGCGCTACGGCACCGACCTCACCGCGTTGGCCGCCGATGGCCAGATCGACCCGGTCATCGGCCGCGACGAGGAGCTGGCCCAGGTCATCGAGATCCTGGCCCGCCGCACCAAGAACAATCCGGTGCTCATCGGCGAAGCCGGCGTGGGCAAGACCGCCATCGCCGAGGGGCTGGCCCGTGCCATCGTGGCCGACGAGGTCCCCGAGCAGATCCGCGGCGCCCAGCTGATCTCCATCGACCTGCCCGGCATGCTCGCCGGCACCCGCTACCGCGGCGACTTCGAGCAGCGCCTGACCGGCCTGCTGGAAGAGGTCGCCGATGCCGAGGGCCAGGCCATCGTGTTCATCGACGAGATGCACCTGCTGGTCGGCGCCGGCTCGGGCGAGTCCGGCAACATGGACGCGGCCAACATTCTCAAGCCGCGTCTGGCGCGCGGCGAACTGCACCTGGTCGGAGCCACCACGCTGGACGAGTTCCGCAAGGTGGAGAAGGACTCCGCGCTGGCCCGCCGCTTCGGCAAGGTCACCGTGGAGGAGCCCTCGCAGGAGGTCGCGCTGGCGATCCTCGAGGGCCTGCGCGAATCCTACGAGGACCACCACCAGGTGCAGTACACCCCTGAGGCGCTGAAGGCCGCGGTGAGCCTGTCGGCCCGCTACCTGACCGACCGCCGCCTGCCGGACAAGGCGATCGACCTGATCGACATCGCCGGTGCCCGCCGTTCCATCGCGGCCGGCGACACCGAGGACGTCCAGGGGCTGCGCTCCGAGCTGGTCGATGCCGAGCGCGACAAGGCCCGGGCCGTCGGCGAGGAGCGCTTCGAGGACGCCAGCGCCTGGCGCGACCACATCACCGCGCTGACCGAGCGCATCGCCGCCGCGGAGGAGGCCGGCGACGCCGGCATCACCCGCGTGGTGGACGAGGCCCAGATCTCCGAGGTCATCGCCCGCTCCACCGGCATCCCGACCTCGCGGATCTCCGGGGACGACAAGGCCCGCCTGTCCGCGCTGGAAGAGTCGCTGCACGCCTCGGTGATCGGCCAGTCCGAAGCCGTGGCCGCGGTGGCCCGCGCCGTGCGCCGCAACCGCACCGGCCTGTCCCCCGCCCAGCGCCCCATCGGCTCGTTCCTGTTCCTCGGCCCGACCGGGGTGGGCAAGACCGAGCTGGCCAAGGCACTGGCCACCAATCTGTTCGGCTCGGCCGACGCGATGATCCGCGTGGACATGAGCGAATACGGCGAGAAGCACACCGTCGCGCGCCTGATCGGCGCCCCTCCGGGCTACATCGGCCACGACCAGCCGGGCCAGCTGACCGAGAAGGTGCGCCGCAACCCGTACTCGGTGATCCTGCTCGACGAAATCGAGAAGGCCCACCCGGACGTGTTCAACGTGCTGCTGCAGGTGCTCGATGACGGCCGGCTGACCGACTCGGCCGGACGCACCGTGGACTTCTCCAACACGCTGATCCTGATGACCAGCAACCTGGGCGGCGAATACCTGGCCAACAAGGCCGGCAACTTCGGTTTCACCTCCGCCAACGCGGCCAGCGAGGCCGAGGAGATCCGCGCCAAGGTGATGGGCAAGGTGCGCGAATTCATGCGCCCCGAGTTCCTGAACCGGTTGGACGAGGTGCTCCTGTTCAGCAAGCTGAGCCAGTCGGAGATCGGCCAGATCGTCAAGCTGGTGCTGGCCGAAACCGGCGAGCGCCTGGCCGACCAGGAGCTCTCGCTGGATGTCAGCGACGCCGCGGTGGCCTGGCTTGCCGACGAGGGCTACGATCCGGAGTTCGGTGCCCGCCCGCTGCGCCGCCTGGTGCAGCGCAAGGTGCAGGACGCGATTGCCGACCTGCTGATCAACGACGCGGTCGCCGCCGGCGACACCATCGCCGTGGACTACGCCGACGGCAAGTTGAAGGTCGCCAAGCAGGTTGCGCCTCAGGCTCCGCCGGCGGCCGAGGAAAAGGTCATGGACTTCTTCGGCAGCTAGCCTCCGCGCCAGCAGCCGCCCGGGGCGGCCTGCGGGAACCAGCAATGGTTCCGCAGGCCGCCTTTTGTCCGCCCGGAGAATTGCCGGTGCGCTGCCCTACCCAAGAACCGCACCTCCCGGTAGGTTGGTACTCATGGCGAACATCGGCATGATCACTCTCGATACCCTGGACGAGCAGGCCGCGTCCGCATGGTGGCGGCTGGTGCTGCACGGCGAATACGCGGGGCAGTATCCAGGCTTCACCATGATCTCGGTTCCGGGCTTCCCTGCCAGGATTGGATTCCAGCAGGTCGACGAGGTGACCCCCGGCAAGAACCGGGTTCACCTGGATCTTGAAGCCAAAACCGACCGGGCCAAGGAAGTCGCTGAGCTGCTGGCGGCCGGGGCCACCCTGGTCGAGGAGCACACGGACGACCCGGACTTCGGGTGGAGCGTGCTGCGCGACCCGTTCGGCATTGTCTTCTGCTTGTCGGATCCCCACGGGGACTAGTTCCATGGGTCTTTTCTCCAAGAAATCCGCGGAGCCGGCAAGCCACCGCATCGATGTGCATTTCGCGCAGCCGATGACCGTCCGCCTGCGCCAGCAGCAGGAACAGGCCCTGCTGGAGGTAGCCGCCGCCAGGCCGCAGTGCACCGCGCGCGTGGTCGCTTCGGGCACCGCGATCTCGGACCACGAGGAACCGCTGTCCAGCGATGTGCAGTTCGAGGTCTCCTGCCCGGATATGAAAAAGCTGGTCGCCGCCTTCAGCAGCTGGCTGATGGCCAACGGGCTGGCGCGCGGTTCATGGATGGAAGTGGACGGCGAGCGCACCGCCCTGGGCACCAGCGAATACGTATTGCTGCGCACCCGGCTGGCCGAGGAATCCGATGCGGACCTGGAGGCCACCGTGCTGGCGTTGCACCGCGCGCTGGGCGACGGCACCATCGGCTGGCACGAGGATGTCTATTTCCGCTTCGACGGACCGGTGTTCGTCTTCAACGGCGACTCCGCGCGGGCGATCATGGACGCGCTGGGCGAGGAACTTGCCAAGCACCCCTTGCTCCGCAAGGCGGAACTGGTGGCGGCTAACGCGGCAGGCTGAGCCGTCTACGCTGGTTCCATGAGCTTGGAGCTTTCAATACCCGTCGAATCCGGCGCGATCAGCGCCCTGCTGGACGCTGCCGAACACCCTGCCGCACTGGTGCTCCTGGCCCACGGCTCGGGCGCAGGCAAGGACCATCCGTTCATGTCAGGGTACGCGCAGGCGGTCGCCGCATTGGGCTGCAGCGTCTTGCGGTTCAACTTCCCGTACATGGATGCCGGCAAGAAGTTCCCGGACAAGGCGCCGACGGCTGTCTCCGCATGGAATCACGTGCGCGATTGGGCCGCGGAAAACCTCGCCGGCGATCTTCCCATTTTCGCCGCCGGCAAGTCCTTCGGCGGACGCATGGCATCCGTGGCCGTATCCGAGGGAATGGACGCCGCGGGCCTGGTCTTCCTCGGCTACCCGCTGCATGCCCCGAAGAAAGAGGAGAAACTTCGCGACGAGCACCTGTACGCGTTGCAGGTTCCGATGCTTTTCCTCGAAGGCACCCGTGATCCCTTCGCAAATCCGCAGATCATGGCGGATGTGGCATCCAGGCTGAACGAGAAGACCGAACTGGTCTGGTTCGAAGGCGGAGACCACTCGTTCAAGGTGGCCCGCTCGGGGCGCACTCCGGAGCAGGATGGAGCGGGCCTTGCCGAAGCCACGACCCGCTTCATCCGCTCCGTCTTGGGCCATCGGAGCTAGGTTCCGTCCTGCAGTGCCACGGGCTCCTGCCTGCCCAATAGGCGTTTAGCCGGCGGCGATTGCGCTGGCGTTCTCGGGACAGATGGTGTCGATGCTCTCGGCGGCGATGCCGAAGGACATGGTCATGCCGATGCCCGAGGTGACCGTCACCACGCGGGTCTGCTCGTCCGGTTCCTCAACCAGCAGGCTCGTCAGCGCGCTGCTCGCATACACTCCCTGCCAACGCTGGGTGATCTGCAGCGGAGCCCCCAGCACCTTGCCGATCTCGCCAACGAGGCGATCTGTCCACCACTCGTCGAGGAACGGGTCCACCGTATTCCCATACACATGGCTGTCGCCCAGCAGCAGCGTACCGTCCGGACGCCGGGTGAACATCACGTTCGCGACCATGTCGACCAGCTCAGGGCTGTTGCGGTAGATCTCTTCGCGGACATCCGCGGCCCCGGGCATCGCGGTTGAAACTTCGGATCGCTCATCAGAACCTCTTCGCCGGTGGACGGGTCCAGGATGTAAGTGCCGCAGATGCCATGCACTGCCGGTGGATGACCTGTGGCAATGGACATGTTGTTCGGGTTGGTGAGCGTCGGAATGGCGCAGTGTGCGCCCCAGGAGGTGCCGCGGCCTTCAATCTGCTCTTTGAGCCAAGGCATGCGACCGGCATTGATTGCTTCCTCGTGGTAGGCAGGCTCGCTGCCGTCGATGCAGATGACGACGACAGGGTCGCCCTGGTGGATGTATTCGCGACCGTTGACCGAGAACGTGGTGCGACTCATGGAGATGCCTTCGACAACCCGGAGCCCCTCACGTCGCATGATGAGACGGAACTGCGGAAAATTCCCTGAAATCACCCGCAGGCAGATCCGCGGAGATGCGCAAGCCGCGGAACCGCCGAGCTGAACCGCACATGAAACCCACAGGAAAAATGCGGAGCGCTACGCGACCGCCGGTCGTTGGAAGCAGTAACGCACACCCCAAGGAGAACCATGGTTCCAGTTCCACCGCAGGATGCTTCCCGGGAAATCCTCGCCGGCAGCATTCGACGTACCCTGGTCATCGTGGGGACCGATGGCGCCGGAAAAACCACATCCGCCCAAGCGCTGGCCAGCAGTCTGGAACGCGACGGATTCACCGCGCGATTCGCGGCAAACGTTTCGGGACGGCGCTGGCTGACACGGCGTTCAAGAGCCTGGGGACTCGACTTTCCCACCTTCACCCAGGACTTCATCGAGGCGGTCATCCGCACGGCCAATGTGGCAGTCAACTCGTTGCGGGCACGCAGCTTGAATGGCCTGACCGTCATGGACCGGCACCTGTACTGCCAACTGGTCCTTCGCAGGGTGCGCGGCCAGCCGCTGGGCCTGCTCATGCCGTGGCTGGCCCACAAGTCGGTAGAGCGGTCGCTGGTAGTGGTGCTGGATGTCGAGGCGAAGGTCGCCTACAACCGCATCGCCTCGCGCGAGGACGACTTCGAGACCTTGGAATACCTGCAGTCCAGCAGGCTCGAATATCTGCGGCTGGCCAAGGACAACGGCTGGAGCATCATTGACGGGTCGCAATCGATTCGGCAGATTACTGCTGAGTTGCGTTTCCTAGCCGGCTACCCGGCGGCGCTCACGCGTCACCCGGCCCTGAGTCCCAGCTAGCCGAGACTCAGGCAAATCGTTCGGGGTCCGGCTCGATGCGCCGGCCTCGTTCCCGGTTTTCGGCCCGGCATCGACAGCAGTGCGGCGGTGGACCGGCAGCGGAAATCCAGCCACCGGGCATCATCCCTTGTTCGATCGAACGGATCGCGGGCATGCGGCAGCCCAGCCGTTCCGGCGGCATTTGCCGGACAGCAATCGTACGACCCGGTTCAGGCCTGCTCTTCCAAGAACCTGTAGACCTCGGTTTCGTCTACCCCGGGGAACGCGCCGGTTGGCATGGCCGCGAGCAGGTGCGTATTCGCGCGCGTCGCAGGCCAGGCATTGCCGAACCACATGGAAGACAGCTCCGCCGGCGGACGGCGGCAGCAGTTTTCATCCGGACACTTGGACTGGCAGCGTTCCTTGGTGTCGCGTCCGCGGAACCATTTCACATGCTCGAAAGGCACGCCGATGGACAAGGAATACATCCCCGAGGAGTGGCGCTCCGTACGAGCCGTGCACCAGTAGGTCCCGTTGATCGTGTCAGTGAACTGTTCAAAGGAGCGGAACTTGTCCGCCACGTCGAACACCACACGGCTGGTCCAATAGCGGCAGATAGTCTGCCCCTCAATGGCTCCGGTATGGTCGGCCGGGAAGTTCACCCCGTCGTTTTCATATGCCTTATGCAGGATCCCGGACTCGTGGACCTTCTGGAAGTGGCAGGTAAGCCCCAGGTGCTCCGTCGCCAAATTGGTAAAGCGGTGGGCGGCCGACTCATAGGAAACCGCGAATGCGTCGCGGATGTCCTCCACGGCAATCTCCCTGTTTTTCTTGGCCCGCTGAAGAAAATCGGTGGTCTCCTTTTCCGGCATCATCAGCGCCGCGGCAAAGTAGTTGGTCGCCACGCGCTGCGAGAGGAAATCCGCATAGTCCACCGGCGTCTGGTGCCCCAGCACGTAGTGGCCCAATGCCTGCAGCAGCACCGACCGCGGATCGTGGTCCACGCGGGAGGCTTGGGTGAGGTAGATCCGGCGGTTCTTCAGGTCGGTGACCGAACGGGTCGAATGGGGAAGGTTGCTGACATACCGCAGGCTGAATCCCAGGTATTCGGCAATGTCCGCGGCACGGTGGTGCGACAGCGGGCCGCCGCTGTGCCCGGCGGCTTTCAGGATCCGTCCTGCTTCCTGCTCGATCTCCTTGTAGTAGTTGTTGCGCTGGCGCATTTCTTCGCGCAATTGCGTATTGGCCCGGCGGGCTTCCTCCGGAGTGGCCGCCTGTTCGTCGAGGCGGTGCTCCAATTCGCGCTGCAGTCCGACCAACGATTCAAGCACATCCATGGACAAGCGGCTGGAAATCCTGACCTTCGGCAGACCCAGGGATGCGTAAAGCGGTCCGCGCTGCGCACGTTCCAATGCGATTTCCAACGCAGCCCGTCGCGACGGCGGCTCAGCCCCGAGCAGGTCGTCGACGCTCACGCCCAGTGCGGAAGCCAGGGATTTCAGCAGCGACAACTTCGGTTCGCGCTTGCCGTTCTCCACGAGAGACAGATGGCTTGGCGCAGTTTCGACCAACGCACTGACATCGTCAAGCGTCAGGCCTTTCTCCTTGCGGAGGTAGCGGATGCGTCGTCCCAGTGCGATGACGTCGAGCTCGTCGTTCGCCTCAGCGCCGCCCGTTCCGTCAGCACGGGCATCCCGGTTCCATGTGGTAGCAGTCACACACTCAGAATAGGGGAAGAAGTTGTATTTTTTCCAGCAAAATTCGGCATATGACCCTAAATCACCGCCTTGTCGTCACCAAGTTAACGAATTATCGGAAAATTTATCGCCGCACAGCCGTTGCGCCTGCGCACCCCCGCGGCCGCGCGGCGCCGACGCCGCCTCAATCAGCAGGCCCGATAGCAGCAGGGGAAGCGGCTGCCTCGGGGCACTCCGGGCAACCCCGGACTGAGGAAGTTCAAGCACGACTCCAGCATTCCCCCCGCAGGCGGAGCCGGTGTTCCGACGCACGCGCCGGCACCCCGGTGCATCGCCGTAAGGCGCCCTTTATCCAACCCACCGCCGTGCCAACGGCCGAAAAGCCTAGTTTTGAAAGAAATCGACTTTTTCACCTACGCCGAACTCGCCTCGAACTTGCCCGATACCCTGCAGGGCACCTCGTGGCCTTCCCCGGCAATCTCGCGCCTTTTGCGCGCCGCGACGAGTAGCGCAGAACGCCAGCCGCGGTGAATTTCCATGAGATTCGCCCGGCAACCCCCAATTCACCTGCATGCCAAGAATTGGATCGCAACGCGGGGGAGCCAACCTGTGACCTCCGCTACACCAGAATTTCGAGGAATTTCGGAACTTCTTCAGTGTGGTTCCGTGGGAAAATAACCATTTTTCGAGCTTTGGATCACAATCGATGAAAGAAGTGCACAAATTTCACAGAAGAGAAAAACGTTGAATCTTATTCCGGAAAACCTCTGTTGGAGGGGTTGCAGGCAGGGAATAGTTGGTGTCACGAAGAAGTTCACCGGATCGAAACCGCAGGGTTCACCGGTCCGAACGAACACCGAGCTTGTGCGAAGGAGCCAGCAACATGACTACCAACGAGAATTCGATCGAAAACCGCGTCGCAGCCCTGGAGAATGACTGGGCAACCAACCCTCGATGGGAAGGCGTCACCCGCGATTACTCCGCTGCAGACGTCGTGAAGCTGCAGGGCCGGGTCCAGGAAGAGCACACCCTGGCCAAGCGCGGTTCCGAGAAGCTCTGGAAGCAGCTCACCGAGGAAACCCCGACCGGCGGCTACACCAACGCACTGGGCGCACTGACGGGCAACCAGGCAGTCCAGCAGGTCAAGGCCGGCCTGCGAGCCATCTACCTTTCCGGCTGGCAGGTTGCCGCCGATGCAAACCTCTCGGGCCAGACCTACCCGGACCAGTCGCTGTACCCGGCGAACTCGGTTCCGCAGGTTGTCCGCCGCATCAACAACGCGCTGCAGCGTGCAGACCAGATCGAGTTCTCCGAAGGCATCCAGACCGTCGAGGACTGGATGGTCCCGATCGTCGCAGACGCCGAGGCCGGCTTCGGCGGCCCGCTGAACGCCTACGAGCTGATGAAGTCCATGATCACCGCCGGCGCTTCGGGCGTCCACTGGGAAGACCAGCTGGCCTCGGAGAAGAAGTGCGGCCACCTGGGCGGCAAGGTCCTGATCCCGACCCAGCAGCACATCCGTACCCTGAACGCAGCACGTCTGGCAGCTGACGTCGCCGGCACCCCGTCCGTCGTCATCGCCCGCACCGACGCCGAGGCGGCAACCCTGATCACCTCCGACGTCGACGAGCGCGACCAGGAATTCATCACCGGCGAGCGCACCCCGGAAGGCTTCTACAAGGTCCGCAACGGCATCGAGCCATGCATCGCCCGTGCCAAGGCCTATGCTCCTTATTCGGATCTGATCTGGATGGAGACCGGCACCCCGGACCTGGAGCTGGCTCGCAAGTTCGCCGAGGCAGTCAAGAAGGACTTCCCGGACCAGATGCTCTCGTACAACTGCTCCCCTTCCTTCAACTGGAAGAAGCACCTGGACGACGCAACCATCGCAAAGTTCCAGCGCGAGCTCGGTGCCATGGGCTTCAGCTTCCAGTTCATCACCCTGGCCGGCTTCCACGCACTGAACCACTCGATGTTCGATCTGGCCAAGGGCTACGCGAAGGACGGCATGAGCGCCTACGTCGAGCTGCAGGAGCGCGAATTCGCTGCCGAGGTTGACGGCTACACCGCCACCAAGCACCAGCGCGAAGTCGGCACCGGCTACTTCGATGCCATCTCCACCACGCTGAACCCCAACGCCTCCACCCTGGCGCTGGTCGGTTCCACCGAAGAAGGCCAATTCCATTAGACCCTAACGGGTCGATGGTGCCGGCTGACAATGACGTCAGCCGGCACCACCACCATTTTTAAGCTTTAAGGACGCTGTCATGAACACCCCGATCACCCTGAACAACATCACCATCACCGCCACCGAAGTGCGCTACCAGGAACAGATCCTCACTAGCGAGGCACTGGACTTCCTCTCCGCACTGCACCAGGGTTTCGAGAACCGCCGCACCGAGCTGATGCAGAGCCGCCAGCTCAACCGGGCCCGCATCGCCAACGGCCGCGACCCGAAGTTCCTGGAAGAAACCCGGAACATCCGCGAGGACGCTTCATGGCAGGTCGCCCCGATCGCTCCGGGTCTGGAAGACCGCCGCGTGGAGATCACCGGGCCGATCGAGCGCAAGGCAGCAATCAACGCACTGAACTCCGGCGCCAACGTGTGGCTGGCCGACATGGAGGACGCCTGCTCCCCGACCTGGCAGAACGTGATCAAGAACCAGGTGAACCTGATCCGCGTGCTCGACAACGAGCTGGACTTCACCGCACCGGACGGCCGCGAGTACAAGCTGGACACCCACGACCTGAAGCAGCTGCCGACCATCGTGGTCCGCCCCCGCGCACTGCACCAGCCGGAGAAGCACCTGCGGGTGAACGGCGCGCCGATGTCCGCTTCGCTGGTCGACTTCGGACTGCACTTCTTCCACAACGCCAAGCGCCTGATGGCAGCCGGCCGCGGCCCGTACTACTACCTGCCGAAGCTGGAGAACCACCTGGAGGCACGCCTGTGGAACGACGTGTTCAACATGGCCCAGGACATGATGGGCATCGACCGCGGCACCATCCGCGCCACCGTGCACATCGAATGCATCACCGCGGCCTTCGAGATGGAGGAAATCCTCTACGAACTGCGTGAGCACTCCTCGGGCCTGAACGCCGGCCGCTGGGACTACATCTTCTCGATCATCAAGAACTTCCGTTCCCGCGGACCGCGCTTCGTGTTCCCGGACCGCGATTCGGTGACCATGACCGCACCGTTCATGCGGGCCTACACCGAGCAGCTGGTGCGTGCCTGCCACCGCCGCGGCGCCACCGCCATCGGCGGCATGAGCACCTTCGTGCCAAGCCGCAAGGATGCCTCGATCAACGAGATCAACCTGGCCAAGGTGCGCGAGGACAAGGCCCGCGAGGCAGCCGACGGCTTCGACGGCTCGTGGGTAGCCCACCCGGACCTGGTGGCAGTGGCCCGCGAGGTGTACACCGAGGTGCTGGGCGACAACCCCAACCAGATCGGCCGCACCCGCGAAGACGTTCAGGTTTCCGCCACCGCGCTGCTGGACGTGGCCGGGCTGGAAGGCAAGATCACCGAGCAGGGCATCCGCGACAACATCGAGATCGGCATCCGCTACATTGAGTCGTGGCTGCGCGGCAACGGCGCCGTGGTGCTGCGCAACCTGATGGAGGATTCGGCCACCGCCGAGATCTCCCGCTCGCAGCTGTGGCAGTGGATCCACCAGTCGGCCATCACCGACAAGGGCGAGATCATCACCCGCCGCTGGGTGCAGGAGCTGGCCGAGGAGACCATGGACCGCATGGAGCGCTTCGAGGGAGACCGTTTCGAATCCGCCATGGAGATCTTCGAAGCCTGCGCACTGCGCGACGACTTCCCGACCTTCATGACCCGCAACGCCTACCTGCGCTACCTGGACATGCCGGTTCCAGTACTGGAAATGGCAGGCTAGCCGCGCAGGCGCCACCCCATAGACCCGGCCGATTCGTTTCCAAGTCGTCCTCGTAGAATCGGCCACGAATTGCGGCATTCATCCGTTGGTAACCATTCCCGCGGGTGGATGCCGTTTTTCGCGCCCTGAAAGCGCTGGCCACTGGGTAGGCTGAAGCCATGGCGTTCCAGTTTAAAAACCCGGCCGAGGACCTGTGGGAGCCCGATGTCCTGGGCGAGGGATTCACCCGGCGCACGTTGCCGCTGCTCGACGGATCCACCGCCACGCTGGTCCGCCACCGCCGGCCTTCCCGACTCCCGCGGTTGGCGCCGCCGCTGCGCGGGCTGTCGATCCTCTACGTGCACGGCTGGTCCGACTACTTCTTCCAGCACGAGCTGGCGCGGTTCCTCAGCGACGCCGGCGCCGACTTCTACGCCCTGGACCTGCGCCACTACGGGCGCAACCTCCCGCTGGATGCCCAGCGTGATATGGCCGCCGAAACCTCCCCGGGATTCACCAACAACCTGGAGCAGTACTTCGAGGAGTTCGACGCGGCGCTGCGCATCATCACCAGCGCGCACCCCGGCACCCGGGTGGTGCTGCTGGGGCATTCGACCGGCGGGCTGAGCGCGTCGCTGTACGCGGCCGCGAACCCGCACAAGATCGAGGCGCTGGCGCTGAACAGCCCGTGGCTGGAATTCCAGGCCAGCGAGCTGGGGCGCGCTGCCCTGTCCAAGCTGTTCCAGGCCTCCAGCGCGCGCAACCCGCACCGCTTCCTGCCCAGCATCGACCCGGGCTTCTACACCCGCACGGTCTCCAGCCAGTTCGAGGGCGAATGGGACTACGACCTGGCCTGGCGCCCGGTCAACGGCTTCAAGATCACCACCGGGTTCATCTCAGCGGTCTTCGACGCGCAGGCGAAGGTCAAGAAGGGCCTGGACCTGGCGATGCCGGTGCTGGTGATGCTCTCGGCCAAGGACTACCTGCTGCCGCGCTGGCAGGACGCCGCGTCGAAGTCCGACGTCGCGCTGAACGTCCAGCAGATCGCCGAGCGCAGCCTCGATTTGGGCCGCGAGCTGCACCTGGTGCGGCTGGCCGACGCGCTGCACGACGTCTTCCTCTCCGCGCCGCCGGTGCGCACCCGGGCCTACCTGGACCTGGGCTCGTGGCTGGCGGCGATCAAGAACCGACAGCACGACTCGCAGCTGACCGCCAGCGTGCAGCGCGTGGTGCCGGGCGCCTAGCGGGACGACGTCCTAGCGGGCGGCGGGCACCTGGTCGTTGACCAGTTCAAGGCGCAGCCGGCCGGCTTCGTCCTGCCCGAGCACCGCCACCGAGCCGTTGCGGATGGTGTCCAGCGTGTAGCCGGCGAAATCCGAGAGGGTGTAGCGGATGATCGTGCCGTGGCAGACGACCGCGACGTTCTTCCCGGGGAAATCCTCCATGATCTGCTCGATGGCGCGCCGCCCGCGGGCCACCACCGATTCCAGCGGCTCGATGCCGCCGCCGATCTTCCCTGGCCAGCGCTCCAGCGCCTCGGCCTCGATCATGCCCTCGCCCTGCGCGTAGTCGCGCTCGACCAGCAGCTCGTAGCTCGGGCCCAGCTCAAGGCCCAGCCCGTCGGCGATGATCTGCGCGGTCTGCCGCGCGCGGTCCAGCGGGGAGGAGACGACCACGTCCCAGTTCCCGCCGGCCAGCACCTGCACCGCGTCGGCGGCCTGCGCGCGGCCCGTGCCGTTCAGCGGGATGTTGCTGCTTCCCTGCAGGCGGCCTTCGAGGTTCCATTGCGTCTGTCCGTGGCGGACGAATCCCAGCTTCATGCGCACCATTCTTCCACCGGCGCGTGCCCCGCGCCCGGCGGGTGTGGGCAATCCCACGGGTTTGCCCAGACACAATTTCACCCCATCTCCTTGCCGGAACCCGTACGATTTGGTACGTTGCGCCGGCCCTCCGCGGCACCGGAGCACGTGCACCCCAACCCCCTAATGAGGATCCAAGCAGTTCACCGTGACCGAAATCAAGGCATCCCTCGCCCGCGGGCTCACCGCCCGCCACATCCGCTTCATGGCCCTGGGCTCGGCCATCGGAACTGGCCTGTTCTACGGCTCGTCCGCCGCCATCCAAGCCGCCGGCCCGGCCGTGCTGTTCGCCTACATGATCGGCGGCGCCGCCGTCTTCATCGTCATGCGCGCCCTGGGCGAGATGGCGGTGAAGCATCCGGTCTCCGGGTCGTTCGCGCACTACGCCTCGCGCTACCTGGGCCGCTTCGCCGGGTTCATCACCGGGTGGACGTTCACCTTCGAGATGGCCATCGTGGCCATCGCCGACGTGACCGCCTTCGGCGTCTACATGGGCTTCTGGTTCCCCGACGTCGCCGCCTGGATCTGGGTGCTGGCGGTGGTGCTGCTGATTGCCTCGATCAACCTGATGAAGGTCAAGGTGTTCGGCGAGACCGAGTTCTGGCTGGCGATCATCAAGGTCAGCGCCATCATCGCGATGATCGGCGGCGGCATCGCGCTGATCATCTTCGGCTTCAACGCCCCCGACTCGCAGACCGCGACCGGCGTCGACACCCTGATGGCCGCCGGAACGCTGTTCCCCCACGGTTTCGCCGGGCTGCTGCTGTCCTTCGCCGTGGTGATGTTCGCCTTCGGCGGCATCGAGACCATCGGCATCACCGCCGGCGAGGCGGACGACCCCGCGCGCTCGGTGCCTGCCGCGATCAACACCGTGCCGTGGCGCATCCTGCTGTTCTACGTGGCCTCGCTGGCAGTGGTCATGATGCTCTTCGACTGGCGCCAGATCGACGGCAGCGCGAGCCCGTTCGTGCAGATCTTCGACGCGCTGGGCATCCCTGCCGCGGCCCACGTGCTCAACGCCGTGGTGATCACCGCAGCCGTGTCCGCTATCAACGCGGACACCTTCGGCGCCGGGCGCATGCTCTTCGCGATGTCGGCCGAGGGCCATGCCCCGAAGTCCTTCGCGAAGGTCTCCTCCAACGGCGTGCCCTGGATGACAGTGGTCGTCATGACCATCGTGCTGCTGGTCGGCGTGGTGCTCAACGTGCTGCTGCCGGAGCAGCTGTTCACCATCATCGCCTCGATCGCCACCTTCGCGACCGTGTGGGTCTGGATCATGATCCTCGCCTCCTACCTGGCGATGCGCCGGGCCGAGAAGAAGGACACCGCGGCCGCGCCACAGGGCCCGCGCGAGTTCGCGGTTCCCGGCGGGACGACCACCGCCTGGATCGCGCTGGCGTTCATGGTCTTCGTGGTCGTGCTGCTGGCGCTGAGCGCCGAGACCCGCGTGGCCCTGTACACCGGCGCCGCATGGCTGGCCATCCTGGCCGTGGTCTACCGCTTCGCGGTGCGCGGCACCTCCGGCGGCCCTTCGGCGGACGGGCGCGAACGCGATTCGGAAGCGGTCTCCACCGGCCGCTAGGCGGCCGCCGGCAGGCTAGCGGATCTCGCGGCGCACCCCGAAGGGGTTTTCCGGCTGCTGCGCGGTGCGCCGTTCCGAGGCCAGGGCCAGCGTGGCCCACAGCAGCATGCCTCCGGCCGCGATCCACAGGCTGGACAGGCCCAGGTGCAGGTAGGCGAACACCCCGGCCAGCGAGCCGAGCGTGATCATCGCCCACAGCACCGCGTAGCGGACCCACAGCAGCCGCCCCGCGCCGCGGTCAGAGCCGGTCAGCAGCCCCAGGATCGCGCCGCCCAGGTGCTGTCCGAGCTTGACCAGCGTGCCGGTCATGTAGGTCAGCCCCAGCGACACCTCCCCCGAACGCGTGTAGGAGACGTTGACCGCGCCCATCGAGGCCGCCAACAGGCAGGCCCCGCCGAAACCCAGCGTGCCCAGCGAACCGAGCAGCGCGGCGGTGACCAGCAGCGCGCCGCTGAGGTACATCACGATTGGCCGGCGGTAGCGCGCGGCCCGCGCGGTGAGCACGGTCGCCAGCACCACCCCGCCCACGAAGCTGCCCACGAACCCCATGGCCATGGCCCAGCCGCCGGCGTCGCCGGTGAGCAGGGCGGCCGAGGAACGCGTCGAGTTGCCGGACATGAAGGACAGGAAGTAGCCGCCGAGGTGGATGAAGCCCACGCCGTCGACGAACCCCGCCATCGCGGTGATCGCCCCCGCGAAGAAAATTCCGCGCCATCCCAGATTTCTGGCCACCGAACGCCGCCCCGCCCTTTCCGTTCCCGACTGCGGTTTCCCGCCTGCTGCCATTATCCCGTGCCGCAGGCAACGCCCTGCCGAAGGAATGCCCGCGCGCCGCGGCGCGTTATAACGGGCATGAGTGAAACCGCTGCTTCCCAGAATCCCGCCGACGCCAAGCGCCTGCGCGTGGACATCTTCTCCGACATCGCCTGCCCATGGTGCTTCATCGGCAAGCGCCGCTTCGAATCGGGCCTGGAATCCTCAGGCCTGGCCCAGGACGTCGACGTCTACTGGCACGCCTACCAGCTGGACCCGACCCTGCCCGAGCACTACGACGGCAGCGAGCTGGACTACCTGGCCAAGGCCAAGGGCATGGACCCGGCCCAGGTTGAGGGCATGCTGCAGCACGTCACCGCCCAGGCCGCCGAGGAGGGCTTGAACTACGACTTCGGGAAGCTGGTGGTCGCCAACTCCTTCACCGCGCTGCGCGTGCTGGAGCATGCCAAGCAGCAGGGGCTGGGCGGCGAAATGAAGGAAGCGCTGCTCTCCGCGCACTTCGAGAAGGGCCTGGACACCGGCAGCGTGGACACCCTGCTGCAGCTGGCCGCCGAGGTCGGGCTGGATGCCGCCGCGCTGCGCTCCGCGCTGGAGGCCGGCAGCTACGCCGACGAGGTCAACGCTGACATCGCCCAGGCGCGCCAGATCGGCGTCACCGGGGTGCCGTTCTTCATCCTCGACGGCAAGTACGGAATTTCCGGCGCCCAGCCGGCCGAGGTCTTCGCCAACGCGCTGACCCAGGTCCACGCCGAAACCGTCGGAGCCAACTAGCACCCGCCGGGCCGGCGGCCCGCTACTGCTGCGCGATGCACTCCAGCGTGCCCGGGGCGGTGTTCAGCTTGCGCTCCTTGACCAGGTTCTCGAATCCGGTGCCCAGCGCCAGGTCCACCTCGGTGCCGTACATCATCTCGTCGTAGACGAATTCGGAGCCGGGCACCTGGCGCTGGATGGTCAGCGCCTGCGCATAGCCCTGGGGCCCGGCCAGCACCACGGCGACCTTGTCCTCGTACCTGTCCAGCCCCGAGGTGGTCGCCGAGATCTGGAAACCACGATTCTTCAGCGTCTCGGCGGTTCTGCCCGCCAGCCCCGAAATGGTGGTCGTGTTCAGCACGCGCACCTTGAAGCTCGCAGGGTCCTGGTAGTTGAAAATGGAGGTGGGGCAGGCCGGGTTGGCGATCTGCTCGGCCGGCTGCTCGTCGGCCTGCACCGGCGTGGGCCTGCCGCCGATCTTCAGCACTCCGGTGAAGGACAGCGTGGCGGCGATGAACGCCACGAGCACAGCAATGGCCATGATCGAGAAGATGACGTTCTGGCGCCTGCGGGCAGTGCGCTTGGCCTGGGCGCTGGACACGAAGCTCAGCTCGCGCTCGCCAACGATGTGGGCCCCGCGCAACGTCGCAGGATCCTCGCGTTCGTGCATCATCGCACCCACTTTCAGGCAGCTACCCTTTGTGGCGACAGCTTACCTAATCCGCGTCGAGATCCAAGACCCTGGCATGGATCACCGACCGGTGGTGCAGCGCCGAACGCAGCGCCCGGTGCAGCCCGTCCTCCAGATACAGCACGTTCCGGTAGCGCACGACGTGCGGGAACAGGTCGCCGAAAAACGTTGAATCCTCGGAGAGCAACGTCTCCAGATCAAGCGTTGACTTGGTGGTTACCAGCTGGTCGAGCTTGACCTGCGAAGGCGGGACGGCGCTCCAGTCGCGGGGGCTGGACAGCTCGTGCTCGGGGTACGGACGCGAATCGCCCACGGCTCGGAAAATCACCCTTTCAAGCATAGGGAACCGCGTAACAAATTACCTGATTCAGCGACGCGTTCGCCGGCCCAGGCGCCGAATCGGGCATTATCCACGTCTAACGGGACGTTGCCGAATCGAGAACCTCAAGCATCCGCTTCACAGGCAGATCCATCCACCGGGCCCCGCAAGCGCAAATTATGCGCTCGGAAACAGGCCTTGGCAAGGATTGTTACGACGGCGGAAACGTGGCGGAACGGTGCGTAATTTTAGATAGTAACAATCCACCGAACGGGTGCACCCTAGGGTTATGAACAACGTAGTAACCGAGATCCCAGTCCTTGATATCTCCACTTCCCGGAATGCCGATGGCACGTTCAATCCCGAGTTCGTTGCCACACTGCTCGACGCTGCCCACCGCGTCGGCTTCTTCCAGATCGTCGGGTACGCCTCACGCGCCAACCAGGATCAGGAACTGCTGGACACGGTTGCCGAGTTCTTCGCGAAGCCGGTCGACGAGAAGATCGCGCTCGACAACCGCAACAGCGCCCAGTTCCGCGGCTACACCCGCTTGGGCACCGAGATCACCCGCGGCCGCGCCGATTCCCGTGAACAGATCGACTACGGTCCGGACCGCGAGCCGCTGGCCGTAGTGCCGGCCGACAAGCCGTACTTGAATCTGCAGGGCCGCAACCAGTTCCCCGAAGACTTCCCCCAGCTGCGCGAACGCGCCATGGAATGGGCCGAGCTGATGAACCGCACCGGGCACGAACTGCTCTCCGCGATTTCCGTGGGCCTGGGCCTTGGCGAGGACTACTTCGACGAGCCGTTCTCAGGGGCTCCAGCCTGGATGGGCAAGCTGGTGCACTACGTGGGCGGCGGGATCGTGCCGGAGGCAGGAAACCAGGGCGTCGGCCTGCACGCGGACTACGGCTTCGTCACCCTGCTGCTGCAGGACCAGGTTGGCGGGCTGCAGGTACAGCCCTACGGCCAGGATTCATGGATCGAGGTTCCTCCGACTCCCGGAGCACTCGTCGTGAACCTGGGTGAAATGCTCGAAGTCGCCACCGACGGCTACCTGATGGCGACTATCCACCGAGTGATTGCCCCGCCAGCCAACGTTGACCGCTACTCGGTGCCATTCTTCTACTCCCCGCGCTTGGACGCGGTCATCGACAAGGTCGAGCTGCCGGCTGAGCTGGCCGCAGACGCCCGCGGCGTCTCCGACGATCCGCACAACCCGATGCTCGCCTCATACGGGGCCAATGTCCTCAAGGGTTGGCTGCGCGCCCATCCGCAGACTGCCGCGATCCACTACCCGCAGCTGGTCCAGAACAGGGCCACAGCCTAGCCTTAGCGGCTCAAGAAGAGCTCGGATAAACAAAAATAAACGTGAAGACTTCGACGGGGTATTGCGCCACCGCATCGAAGTCTTCACGTTTTCCGCGAGCTTTCTGTCTTACCCGACGCCTCCCCCAAGGCGATTTGGCTATTCCCCCAAAACCCAGCCATCGTTCAGTTTCATAGTTCCCGCTAGGCCCTTCGGCCATGGGACTCATTGTGCAAGATCACACTTAAGCTGTGTTATCAATTAGCTCAAGATTGCATCAAGCATATGAAAGTCTAAAGAGTAGTTTTAAAAGGCTACAGGTATCACTAGTATGAACCGGGGTCATTTACCAATCTGTATCCAACCCCTCTGACTGTCTCAATCCACAGTGAAGAACGCGCAGAGTCACCTAGCTTGCGTCGGAGGTTAGCTATGTGCACCTCAATACTTCGAACGTCCGAGTCGGAAACATAGCCATGCTCAAGATCGTCGTTGTCGAGACTGACCCTTCGGGCAAGCTCTTTCTTGCTCCGCACCCTGCCCGGAACCTGCATCAACACATGGAGGAGGGTGAATTCGGTAGCCGTCAAGACAATGGGAACACCGTCCAGATGAACTTCCCACGTTGAAGAGTCCAGTCGCAGTGCGCCGTGGCTGAGCACTTTCACGGCAGAACCCTGCCTGTCGCTGATCATCTGATTGATCCGGGCCTGCCGGCGCGAGAACGAATCTATTCTGGCACGGAATTCACGTTCACGCAGGGGCTTCGGAGAACACCCATCCGCTCCCGCATCGAACGCCAAGACCACCTCAATCTCTTCGCTGATGTCCATCACGGCCAACACGTACGCATCAAGATTGGCGCTCACACGGCGTATCGTTTCGATCCCGTCGATATCGGGCAGGCCAAAGCCGACGACAACGAGATCCGGCTTTGCCCTCTGGGCCAGCGCAACACCCCGTTGCCCGCTGGACTCCTCTTGTATGGCAAACCCGATCTGCCGAAGCAGTGTTGTCATCTTTCCACGCACGGCCTCGTCATACTCAATGACGACCACCTTTGCTATTTCCCCAACCACGTTTTTCCCCAATCCCCTGTTAAGGCGATCGCGGCGGCCTAACGTTACAGACCGCTGCGTGGACTAAATGCTACCGGAGAGCACGCAGAACTCGTTACCTTCCGGGTCATAAAGAACGACCCAGTCCTCGTCATCGTCCTGACCGACGTCTGCGTATTGCGCCCCCAGCGCCAGCACTCGGTCAACCTCGTCCTGTTGCGAAGTATCTTTCGGCCTAAGGTCAAGATGCAACCGGTTCTTGATGCTCTTTTTCTCCGGCACCTGCGCGAAACAGATAACCACTTCGTTTGGCCCGCCTCCGCACCGCCCAATGGTCACCAGACCAACGGCTTCCTCTCGAACTTCAAAACCCAGAACTTCACACCAGAACTTGGCAACGAGCATTGGATTTTGGCAATCAACGGCAATCTCACTGATGACTACGGACATGGCCCACGACTTCCCACTCCACCGGCAGACCTTGGATGTCCACCTTCGCCTCGGATGATACGCCGATCTCCCGCCAATGCGGCCAAAACTGGAAGTTGTCGGCAAATCGGGCAAAATGCTCATTCTGGATGCTGTCCAGACCCGGAATTCCAGGGCAGAATCATGGATCGCATGGAAACCAGCAGATGACTCACTTGGCTCGGGTCAGCATGCCGGTGAGGGGTTGTTCCAGTAAACCAGCTGACAGTCCAAGACCATGCTGGTTCGCTTCGGGGAACCCCGCATTCCTGAGATCACATGCAAGTGGAATTAAACGAAAAAACCCCCGATTTCTCGGGGGCTTTCCAATGGCGGAGGATAGGGGATTTGAACCCCTGAGGGCGTTAACCCAACACGCGTTCCAGGCGTGCGCCATAGGCCGCTAGGCGAATCCTCCTCATTTTGCTCCGTGGAGCAGAATCAAGCATATCTAAATTTCCGCTCAATCACGAATCGAAGGCAGCGCGCCGGCAAAACTCACTCCACTCAACATCGTAATCCTCTAGATTTGGCGTTTTTTCGCGCTTTCCCCACATTGAAACCGGCTCCTCCAAACTGTCCGTGGCAGGGAGGATACTCAATAACATGAGCAAAAGAGAGGTATTTCACAGCGACGATGATGCTCATCGTCTACCAATGTATCCTCCTGGCCTTCGAATGAATTTTGGCTCAGGAGGAGTGTGGGATGGGGAGCTCGACCAGCATAAGTTCTTCAATAAATTCGCTTCGACAGCCTTGGATTTATACAACCTTCCGCCAGCGGATTCGCCAGCAGACGGAATGAAACGCCTTGAAATCATCGGTCGGCTTCGAAGCATGCTGGATGCAGCCGAAGCATCCCTCATGGCAGACACCTTGGAAATGTGCGCCCGCGAAGCTACCAGCCGGGGTGTCCAAGAGTCCCTGCTCGATCAAGGTGACGATCAAGCCCAGCAGCTTTCCGCCAAGTACTACGGCGTCAATTTGGCTGACGAGATCACGGTCAGGTCCTCTTTCATCGCCGAAGCAGCGATTGCCATGCGTGATTCGGAAACACACATTCAAGGCAAGCTGTTTACGGCGGAAGGTCTTCGCAATCTATGCGTCGATACCCTTTCGGCCCTGGCCAACGGTGAGATCACTACCAAAGCAGCCAGAGAAATAGTCAAGCAATCTCAAGACTTGGACCCTGAAGACATCAAGCAGATGGAACATGTGTTGCTCCCTCTGGCTAAGACGGCAACTGATTCAGCGATCTCTCAACGAGCTCGCCGCATGCGAGAGCGGCTCCATCCGAAACCCCTTGACGAACGGCACAAGGAGGCCCGTGAGCTCCGCTCCGTGACGTGGTGGGCGGACGAAAATGGCATGGCCACTTTGCAGGTGTATCTTCCTGCGGAAGATATTTTCAGCATGGTCAACACCGTCAACTGGTTCGCCGTAACGAATGTGGATGAGGATGATGAACGGACCGAACGTCAACGCCGAGCCGATATTTTCCGGGATGCAATGATCGATGGATGGCCGGACAGCAATGGCACTCCGTTGAAAGCCCGCGTTGCCGTAACGATTCCTGCCTTGGAAATGTTGGCGGATCCCAAGAAAGCCCTTGCCGAGCTGGAAGGTTACGGCCCCATACCCATTGGCACTGCATTGAAGATCGCGCAGGAAGCGCCCTCGTTCATCAAGGTACTAACCGATCCCTGGACCGGCGCCGCGATTGATGTCGCCCGGGAAAAGTACCGTCCAAGCAAGGCTCTCAAGGATCTTCTACGTTTCCGCGACGTTCAATGTCGTTTCCCAGGCTGCAATCGGCTGGCCGAACAGTCCGAGGCTGACCATATCGACGGTTGGGCTCAGGGAGGCCACACATCGCGTACGAACACCGAGCTACTTTGCAAAAGGCATCAGCTGTTCAAGCACGCTTTGGGTTGGGAAGTAACCTATCGTCCAGATGGCTCTGTCAGCTGGCGCACCCCGAATGGAATCGTCTGCCTAGAAGTTCCGGGAAGCGTGAAAACGGTTCAGAACTTCGACTTCGAGAAGAGCCAAACACCAGTCCTTCCCGAAGTTGAGATGACTGATCGCGTTCGCAGAGTACTTGGCTGGTACGACCCTCCGGAAGCTGCAGCTGGCTAGACTCCGCAGTGGTACTGCCCAGTGAAGTGAATCTGATCAATTTTTTTGATCAGGAATCCAGACTTCCAGTTCTTTCGACAGCCAGTAGGACGACAAAAACGCTCCTCCGGAAAAACGAGCACCCACGTTGAAGGGCTTAGTTCGCCATGTGTTCCTGGCTAACCAACAAAATCCCCAATCACAATACGCAACGGCTCTGACTATCTGCGGCTCAAGCAGCAACAGCGGTCAGCGTTGCCGCGCCATGACGAATTCTGATCAAATTTCTTGCTCAGTTCGCCTCAGCCTTCGTCCCAAGCCAGCAGATCCACTGCCCGACTGAGTTGTGTTTCTGATCAATTTTTTTGTTCAGAATCCTTCCTCACTGTTTCGGCCAGCTCGCCCGTCCTGCGCGAACACGGTGGCTCAGGCAGTGCCGATCTAAAAATTTTGACCAGATTTTTTCCTTCAGCGCCTCGCGAGTGCTAGAGCATTTCACCCTCCCAGTCGCTCTTGACCAACCTTCATCTGGCCAATTTTCTGATCAAAAATTTGCCTCAGATTTCTCTCCCGTCATCAAAATGCCACCCGTTGGCCGCTGGGGTTACGAACCGCGTGAGGAATCTGATCAAAATTTTCGTTCACTTCTACTCCGGGCAACTGGTGAGAGCAAGCGCACGCCTTACGATTTTTATACACACCCCTTCCTCGGGTAGTATTTTTGGTGACCCCTCGTGTGGTGTCATCCTGTTGAACTCCCCCAGGACCGGAAGGTAGCAAGGGTAGATGGGCTCTGGCAGGTGCATGAGGGGTCTTTACTTTTTTACGCAAGCCGAATGGAGTCCAAGTGGGCGCTGGCCGTTTCGCCCCTAGCCCGTCAGGGCGCCTCCACATCGGTAATCTGCGCACCGCAGTCCTGGCTTGGCTTTTCGCCCGTTCCACTGGACGCGATTTTCTCCTGCGCGTCGAAGACTTGGATCGTGTTCGCGCAGGATCCGAAGCCGAACAGCTTGCCGAGCTCGACGCTCTAGGTTTGAGCTTCGATGGCACACTGGTGCGCCAGTCCGACCGGTTGCCTGTGTACCGAACCATTGTGGACGAACTGAAAGCACAGGGGCTTGTCTACGAATGCTTCTGTTCCCGCAAGGATATTGCCGAAGCGGGCAGCGCTCCGCATGCTGCGCCAGGATCCTACCCGGGCACCTGCCGGAATCTCACCGCCGGAGAACGTGCCGAAAAGGCGCTGCACCGGCCGGCGGCGTTGCGCCTGCGCGCCGAAGTGAACGAATTTTCTGTTCAGGACGAGCTCGCCGGCCGCTACACCGGCGCGGTTGATGATTTCGTGCTGGTGCGCAATGACGGAGCACCCGCATACAACTTGGCGGTCGTCGTCGACGATGCCGCCAGCGGAATCGATCAAGTAGTCCGCGGCGACGACTTGCTCTCGTCGGCCCCACGCCAGGCGTATCTCGCCCAGTTGCTCGGCTACACCATTCCGACCTACGCGCACGTTCCGCTGGCGCTGAATGAGAAGGGCCAGCGGCTGGCCAAGCGCGACGGCGCTGTAACGCTCGAAGAGATCACCGAACAAGGTGTGCGTCCAGCCGAAGTACGCGCATTTTTGCTAGAGTCATTGGGCTTGCCGGGTCAGGATTTGCAGGCAGCCCTGGCGGCATTCGACCCGGCCGCGCTTCCGCGCGAACCGTGGATCGTGAAGCCTGAAAACATTGTCCAACAGCTGATGCCCCCGGCATCGCGCAACCGATAGGGAACCGGCGTGACTACAGCGCTTTACCGCAGATATCGTCCCGATACCTTCGCCGATGTCATCGGACAGGAGCACGTGACCGCTCCGCTGATGACCGCTCTGGAGAAGAACCGGGTCAATCACGCATACCTGTTCTCCGGCCCGCGCGGTTGCGGCAAGACCACCTCGGCCCGCATCCTCGCACGCTGCCTGAACTGCGAGCAGGGCCCCACCCCGATCCCGTGCGGCACCTGCCCGAGCTGCGTAGAGCTGGCCAACGGCGGCCCTGGATCCCTGGATGTCATCGAAATCGACGCGGCCAGCCACGGCGGCGTGGAAGACGCCCGCGACCTGCGCGAACGCGCGACCTTCGCCCCGGCCCGCGACCGTTACAAGATCTTCATCATCGACGAGGCCCACATGGTCACCTCGGCAGGCTTCAACGCGCTGCTGAAGATCGTCGAAGAGCCGCCGGCGCACATCAAGTTCATCTTCGCGACGACCGAACCAGACAAGGTCATCGGCACCATTCGTTCGCGCACCCACCACTACCCGTTCCGCCTGGTACCGCCCGAAGCGCTGCTGGAATACCTCAAGGTGCTCTGCGACCGCGAAAACGTCGCGGTCGCCGACGGCGTGCTGCCACTGGTCATCCGCGCGGGCGCCGGCTCGGTCCGAGATACCCTGTCGGTGCTCGACCAGCTCATGGCCGGTGCGCGCGAGGGGATCCTGGACTACGAAACCGCCATCGCGCTGCTGGGCTACACCCACTCCACGCTGTTGGACGAGGTCGTGCTCTCGCTGCACGAATCCGACGGTGCTGGACTGTTCAGCGCGATCGACCGCATCATCCAGACCGGTTTGGATCCGCGCCGTTTCGTCGAGGATCTGCTGGAGCGCTTCCGCGACCTGGTCATCGCCAAGGCAATGCCGGAGGGCCTGGAGAAGATCCTGCGCGGCGTTCCCGCCGACCAGCTCGAAGCACTGCACCTGCAGGCCGGACTGGCCGGGGCCGGCGAACTGTCCCGCTGGGCCGATGTCACCAATCAGGCGCTGACCGACATGACCGGCGCAACCTCCCCGCGCCTGCACCTGGAGCTGCTGGCGGCGCGCCTGCTGCTTCCCGGTTCGCAGAATTCCGACAGCTCCTTCGCCGCCCGGCTGGACCGCTTGGAACGCCATGCGATGACCGGTGGGGCGCTGCCCGCGCTGGATGGCGACGATTCCGAGGCCGCCGCCATCGCGATGGGCTCGGCACCGAACCCGGGGGCCGCGCGTCAGGGCGCCGCCGCCGTGCGCCAGGCGCTGGCCGCGGCCAAGGCCCGTCGCGACGGAGAGCCCGTTCCCGATGCTCCTGCCGAGGTCCAGGCCGAGGTCCAGGCCGAAGCCCAGCCAGCACCAGTTCAACAAACCGCCATGCAGCAGGCTCCGGTACAGCCTGCGCCGGCCCCGCAGGTCCAGCATGCCCAGCCGGCCCAGCCGGCCCAGCCGCAGCAGGAAGCCCCGGCGTCTCATGCACCGGCCCAGCCGCAGCCCGCCGTGCAGCAGGCGGCCCAGGCTCCTGCCCCGGCCGCGGATGACATCAACGCTCCGCTGGACCCGGGAGCGGCAGCCTCGCTGAACACGGGAGCGGATGCCGATTGGGGTGCCACGTGGGGGCCGAAGGAAGACCGCAACCCGGTCACCACCGAAATCCAGCCTGGCCCGAGCGTTCCCGCCGAGCGCCCCGACGGTGTTGCACCGTTCAGTCTGGTGCCGGATCCGGCCAGCGGCGAGGACCTGTCCTTCGGGACCGGCGTCTCCATCGACGACGTCAAGCAGAACCCTGCGATGGCTGAGTTCGCGCGCCGCGCGGCCGAAAACCGCGCCCAGCAGAGCCACGCGCCGCAGCAACCCCAGCAGCAGCAGCAAGCAGCCCAGGTTCCGCCAATCCAGCCGGACTCCGAGGCCCAGCAGCGCGCCGCCTACGAACAGGCGCAGCAGCAGGTGCAGAACCCGGCGCAGCAGAGCCATGCACCGCAGCAACCCCAGCAGCAGCAGCAAGCAGCCCAGGTCCCGCCAATCCAGCCGGACTCCGAGGCTCAGCAGCGCGCCGCCTACGAACAGGCGCAGCACGAAGCAGCGCAGCGCGCGGCTCAGGAACAGGCCGCCCGCGAGCAGGCCCAGCGGGAGCAAGCCCAGCGTGAAGCAGCCCAGCGCGCGGCTCAGGAACAAGCCGCCCGCGAACAAGCCCAGCGGGAGCAAGCCCAGCGGGAAGCTGCAGAGCGCGAAGCGGCGCAACGCCAGCAGGCACAGGCGGCCCAGCAGCAGAACCAGTACCAGAAGCAACAGCAGGCTCCTCAGCAGCCTCAGCCGCAGGGAAACCAGCCAGCTGCCGCTGCCGGCGGAGGTTCTCCGGTCGCCAAGTTCCAGCAGGCATGGCCCCAGATTCTGGAACAGCTGCAGTCCAGCTCGCGCGTGCTGCACTCCATGGTCTCGAACTACGGATCGGTGGCTGGATTCGACGGCCGCACGCTGACGCTGGCCTTCAGCAATTCCGGCCCGATCGTCAATCTGAGAAACCGGCCGGATATGATGCAGAAGCTCACCGGTGTGCTTTCGCAGGTGGCCGGAGGGCCGATCGAGGTTGTCATCACCGAAGGCGGCTCGAACCCCGCAGGCGGTGGTTCCCCAAAAGGTGAGCGCCGGCCGATCCCGGCGCCAACCCCAGCACCAACCAAGTTCACCAAGGCTGACACCGCTGGGGTAGGTCCGCGCCCCGCGAAGCCTGCGCCGGCTCGGCCTGAGCCTGCTGCCGCCCCGGCGCCGCGCCAGGCCCCGGCCCCGGCGGCTCCGGCCTCCGCGCCCGCGCGCGACAACGGCTACATGTCCAGCTACGACGACGTGCCCCCGCCCTACGACGAGCCGTACATGGACGAGCCGCCGTTCCCGGACGACGGCGCCTTCGGCGACCCCTACGCGGCACCGGCTCCGACGCAAGCGCCGGCCCAGCCAGCGGCTCCGACCGCGCAGCCGAACCGTGCTCCGCAGGTGCAACCAGTCCAGCCGGCCCCGCAGCGCAGCAGCGCCCCGCGTCCTTTCGACGGCCCTCCGGTGGCTCCGCGTCCGCGCATGACCGCCGGGATGAGCGCCCGCCAGGCCGAGCCCCCGGGCTTCACGATCGACCGCCCGGTATCCTCGACGCCGCTGCGCCCGGGCAGCACGACGGAGTCCTTCGAGCCGGCGGCCATCGCCCGCGACCCCGAACCGCAGGCCCCGGCTCCGTTGCAGGCGCCGCCCCATGCTCCTGAGCAGCAGGCGCCGATCCAGCAGGCTCCGGTCCGTCAGGCCGCACCAGCGCCGGTCGCCCCGGCACCGCACAGCGCGCCGCAGCAGTCCCGGCCGGTCCAGCAGCCGCAGGCCCCGGCCCGGGAAACCGCGCCATCCTGGGGCGCCCCGGATCCCGTCGCGCCGCCCGCGAGCGTTCCGACGGCCCCGGCGCCGAACACCGGCACCGGGCGCATGAGCCGCTACCAGCAGCTGATGAACCAGGCCAAGGACGCAGCTCCGGCCGCCGGGCCGGTGCAGTCCGCCAGCGGTTGGGGAGGCATCCCGCTGCCTCCGGAGCCGCCGATGGAGGATCCTGCGGAGTTCATCCCGAGCGACGACGACATCGAGGTGGAGGACTCCGCCTTGATCGGCGTCCCGGCGGTCGAGCGGCTGCTCGGCGGCATGGTCATCGAGCAGCGCGACGTGAATGGCAACGTCGTGGAAATCAAGCGCAGCCTGTGACCGATCCGGCAGCCATACGGAGTGTCGGAGTGAGACACTAGTGTGTACGTTGGCGGGGTGCGCAGAGCTCCCCGCAGCTGGCCTTCGGGCCCCGCAAGACATAATCCTGCAAGCGACGAAAGAAGGCGCACGTGTACGAAGGTGCTGTACAGGAACTGATCGATGAGCTCGGTCGGCTGCCTGGCATCGGCCCGAAATCGGCGCAGCGCATCGCTTTCCACATCCTCGATGCCGACGCCGAAGACATGACCCGCCTGGCCGCTTCGATCCAGCTGGTCAAGGAGAAGGTGAAGTTCTGCGAGATCTGCTTCAACATCTCGGAGCAGGACACCTGCGCAATCTGCCGCGATGAGCGGCGCGACGGCTCGATGATCTGCATCGTCGAGGAGTCCAAGGACGTCCTGGCGATCGAGCGCACCCGAGCCTTCGGCGGCCGCTACCACGTGCTGGGCGGATCCATCAATCCGCTGGCCGGGGTTGGCCCCGAGCAGTTGCACATCCGCGAGCTGGTCACCCGCCTGGCCGACGACTCGATCACCGAGCTGATCCTGGCCACCGACCCGAATCTCGAGGGCGAGGCCACCGCGGTGTATCTGGTGCGCGCGTTGGCTCCGCTGGGCATCAAGATCACCCGCCTGGCCTCCGGGCTTCCGGTGGGCGGCGATTTGGAGTACGCCGACGAGGTCACCTTGGCGCGTGCCTTCGAGGGACGCCGGGTTGCGGGACGGGCGGCCGCCCCGCAGGTTGCACCGCAGTTGCCGGCTCCCGAGCCCCGGACCGAAGCCCCCGCACGCGGCAAGCCCGAGGCCGGGGATTCGGCGTCCGCCCATCCGGTTGATGCGCAAACCCAGCAGCGATTCGTCGTTCCGGAAATGGACGACCACCGCAGCGCCACCCGCTGATCACGGAGTATCCGCAGAATCCCACCTCGCCGACCGCGCGCAATGCGCTGCCGGCGGGGTGTTTTTTATTCCCGACGCAGCCCTTTTGTGGAGCACCGCACACATGGTTGATGATCGTCAACTAATCATTTATAGTTGACTGGAATCAACCTTCTCCCTTTCTTCTTTGGAGCGCTAATGACCGCAACCGCACCGGTCGCACAGCCCAAGATGAGCCACCGCGAAATCATGCAGGCCCTGACGGGGCTGCTGATGGGCATGTTTGTCTCCATCTTGGCTGGCACCGTCGTTTCCAGTTCCCTCCCAGTGATCGTTTCCGATCTGGACGGCGGCCAGACCGCCTTCACCTGGGTCGTCACCGCCACGCTGCTGGCGACCACCATCTCCACCCCGATCTGGGGAAAGCTCGCAGACCTCGGCAACCGCAAGCTGCTGCTGCAGCTGGCACTGGCCATGTTCGTGCTGGCCTCGGCCGCCGCGGGCTTCGCGCAGAACACCGAATTCCTGATCGCCATGCGCGTCGTCCAGGGCTTGGCCGGCGGCGGCATGGGCGCCCTGAGCCAGATCGTCATGGCCGACATCCTCTCCCCGCGTGAACGCGGCAAGTACATGGGCCTTTTCGGCGCCGTCATGGCCGTGGGCACCGTAGGCGGACCGTTGATCGGCGGTTTCATCACCGACACCATCAACTGGCGCTGGAACTTCTTCGTGGCGCTGCCGTTCGCCGTGGTCGCGATCCTGCTGATCCAGCGCACCCTGCATCTTCCGGCCTTCGCCAAGCGCAAGGTCACGATCGACTACCTGGGCATCATGCTGCTGTCCTCGGGTGTAGCCCTGCTGCTGATCTGGCTGTCCATGGGCGGTTCGCAGTTCGACTGGAACTCCTCCACCAGCTACCTGATGGCCGGCGGTTCAGTGGTCCTGCTGTCGCTGTTCGTGCTCACCGAGTTCAAGGCCCCCGAACCGCTGCTGAACCTGCAGCTGTTCAAGAACCGCACCTTCACCTTCGCGGTCATCGCTTCGCTGGCCGTCGGCGTCTCGATGTTCGGCACCTCGGTGTTCCTCAGCCAGTACATGATCATGGCCCGCGGCGCGACCGCCACCCAGGCCGGCTTGATGACCTTCCCGATGATGGCCGGCCTGCTGGTCGTCTCCACCATTGCCGGCGCGCTGATCACGCGCTTCGGCAAGTGGAAGGCCTTCGTGGTCACCGGCTCGATCCTGCAGGTCATCGGCCTTTTCCTGCTGGGAACCATCCACTACGACACCGACTTCGTCCTGGTGGGCGTGTACATGTTCATCCTGGGCGCCGGCGTCGGCCTGGTCATGCAGAACATGGTCCTGGTGGTGCAGAACGCCGTTCCCGTCAAGGAACTCGGCGTGGCTTCCTCGGCCGTGAACTTCTTCCGCACCCTGGGCGGCACCGCCGGCACCGCCGGGCTCGGCGCCCTGCTGGCGATCAACATTCCGAACATGATCGCCGACCGGCAGTCGGACCTGGCCAAGGCGATGGCCGCACTGGGCGACAAGGCCGCAGAGGTCTCCGCGCAGCTGGCCTCCGGCAGCCTGCCGACCATCTCCACGCTGCCCGAGCCGGTGCGCGTGATCTTCGAATCCGTCTACGGCGACGGTGTCGCGGCGCTGTTCGCGGTGGCCGCCCCGATCTCGCTGATCACCGTCGTGGCAGTGTGCCTGCTGCCGAACCAGAAGCTGCGCACGCAGACCGCCGTTGAACGCCATCAGGAAGGCGAGGGCCAGGCCCAGGTTCCCGCTCCCGTCGCGGAAAACCCCGAAGGCCTCGAGGCGCAGCGCGCCGAAGGCACCGTGCTCACCGAGGCCCCGGCCATCCATGAAGGCGACAACGAGAAGAAGCCCGGCTCCCCCGCCGGGGCGTAGGGAACGCCATGGAAACCGCGAGCAACGGCGCCGCAACCAGGGGCACCGAGCGTGCCGAGCTCTACGAGGCCGCCGAGCAGCAGCTGCTGGACTTCGTCGCGGTGATTTCCCGCACCAAGCGGGAGGTCGCCGCGCGCATGGAGCACCGGCTGACCCCGGCCGCGCTGCCGGTGCTCGGGCTGATCATGCGCTCCAAGCGCATCTCGCAGTCCGAGATCTGCGACCGGCTGCTGATCGACAAGGCGGCGCTCTCGCGCATGGTCGCCAAGCTCGAGGAACTCGGCCTGGTCACCCGCGAAGTGGACCCGGAGGACCGCCGGGTCTCGCAGCTGCTGCCCACCGATCTGGCGGTGACCCGGTGGCGCGAGTGGCTGCACAGCTGGCGAATGGATCTCAGGGCGCGGATGGAGCAGTGGAGCGATGAGGATCTCGGCGCGCTGACTTCATTGATCGGCCGCCTGAACCTGGACATCGCCTGCCCCTAGCTTGTGTGCGCCGCCAAGGCTGCCGCGGACTTCGACAAACTGTCGGGGTCCGCGGCTATCGTCGTTTTATGGATTCGCAAACGAAAATCGAAGCCGCCACGGGAACCTCCTGGAGCGAATGGGTCGGCATGCTTGACGCGATCGACGCAGGCTGCCTTCCCTACGGGGAACAGGTGGAGCTGCTCGCCCGAACACTGGATGTCCCGGAAAACGAAGGCCTGGCACTGGCGCGCTCCATCGTGCGCGCCTACCGCAAGAAATAGCACTTCCCCAACTGGAGGGCACGGTGCATTCAGGCTAGATTTCAAGCATGGCAACACGAAGCAGCAACACCGAGGCAATCGCCAATGCGACCGGACGGCCGTGGAGCCAATGGTCGAAGGCCCTGCACGAGGCTTCGGCCGCCGAACTGGCCCACCAGCAGATTGCCCGGCTGGCCGCCGCGCTCATGCCCCGGGACCTGGCGAACCCCCAGTGGTGGGCCCAGGGTGTCGCGGTAGCCTTCGAACAGGAAATCGGCCGCCGCGTTCCCGGTCAGGCCCAGGATGGAACATTCCAGGGATCGACCACCGCGACGCTTCCGACGACGCTGGACGGCGCCCTGGAGCGCTGGCTGCGGACGGTGTCCTGCCTGGCGGAATTCAACGGGCAGACGCTGACCGCGGACCCCGCGATCAGTTCCAGCGAACGCTGGCGCTATTGGCGCGCGAGCTTCAGCGACGGCACCAAGACCCAGGTGGACATTGGTCTCAAGGGCGAAAAAGCCGCCGTTGCCGTAAATGTTACTAAGGCTGGGAGTCCCGAGATGGTGTCGGAGTGGAAGTCCTTTTGGCGACAAATTTTGGCTCGCACCAAGGAATAAGGCGCGATATTAGGCACATTCACCGGCGCTCTCTAGGCAATATGACCAACCGTTAACGTCACAAGTAGGTCATGATCGAGCGAAGCTGTCACAATATTTATCTGGTAGATGTCTCGCGCGGCATGATCCTGTACCCGCCAACCACGGTGTCGGCGGCGCTTCGGGAGGCGCGCGAGCCACAGCTTTCAACAGGTGGAGTGAGTGCCCATGGGCCTAATTGTGCAAAAGTTTGGCGGTTCGTCCGTATCGGATGCCGAAGGCATCAAACGCGTCGCGCGCCGAATTATTGACACCAAGAACCAGGGCCACGAGGTGGTTGTGGTGGTTTCCGCCATGGGCGACACCACCGACGACCTGCTGGACCTTGCCGGCCAGCTGACCGACGAGGCTCCCGCCCGCGAGATGGACATGCTCCTGTCCGCAGGTGAACGCATCTCCATGTCCCTGCTGGCCATGGCGATCGACCAGTTCGGCGAACGCGCCGCTTCCTTCACCGGCTCCCAGGCCGGCCTGATCACCGACTCGACCCACGGCAAGGCCCGCATCATGGAGGTCTCGCCGCAGCGCGTGCGCCGCGCCATCGACCGCGGCTTCATCGCCATCGTCGCCGGCTTCCAGGGCATGAGCAAGGAATCCAAGAACATCACCACGATGGGCCGCGGCGGCTCCGACACCACCGCGGTGGCGCTGGCCGCAGCGCTCGGCGCCGACGTCTGCGAGATCTACACCGACGTTGACGGCATCTACACTGCCGACCCGCGCGTGGTCCCGTCCGCGACCAAGATCGAGAAGATCACCAGCGAGGAAATGCTGGAAATGGCGGCCAGCGGATCCAAGATCCTGCACCTGCGTTGCGTGGAATACGCGCGCCGCTTCGGAGTGCCGCTGCATGTGCGCTCCTCCTTCAGCACCAACGAGGGCACCTGGGTGCTCCCGGACCCCAACGACAAGATCAAGATTCAAGAGGGAGAACCCTTGGAACAGCCAATCATCTCCGGTGTTGCCCACGACCATTCCGAGGCGAAGGTCACCGTCATCGGCGTCCCCGACATCCCGGGCAAGGCAGCACAGATCTTCGGCGTGATCGCCGCGGCCCAGGCCAACATCGACATGATCGTGCAGAACATCTCGACCCGCGGCTCGGGCAAGACCGACATCTCCTTCACCCTGCCGATGACCGAGACCAAGCATGTGCTGGACGCGCTGAACACCGCCAAGGGCGAGATCGGCTTCGAGGACATCGAGCACAACGACGAGGTCGGCAAGCTGTCGCTGATCGGCGCCGGCATGCGCTCGAACCCGGGCGTCTCCTTCACCTTCTTCGAGGCCCTGCACCAGGCCGGCGTGAACGTGGACATGATCTCCACCTCCGAGATCCGCATCTCCGTGGTGACCGATGCTGACAAGCTCAACGACGCGGTCCGCGCCATCCACACCGCGTTCAACCTGGACACCGAGGTGGAAGCCACCGTGTACGGCGGCACCGGCCGCTAGGCGAACCTTCCACTTGATCCGCAGGCGGCCCGGCACTTCGGTGCCCGGCCGCCTGCGGCGTTAACACCCCGGACTTTGCGGCGCGCTCCGGGGCGCTGTCATGCTTGGGGCATGAGCAAACCCCTTTTCCTGGCAGCTCCCCCGCCCGCGGATCTGGCGGTGCCGCCCCGCGTGCTCCAGGCGGCCGGCGGCGAGCCGGTCCACGGAGTCTGGCTCAACGGCCAGGGCGGGGTGACCTACCGGCTCGGTGAAGGACCTTCGCCGCGCTTCGCCAAGTGGTCCCCGCGCCCGGTCGCTTCCGGCGAGGCCGGTGGCGCCGCGGCCGATAAACCCGATCTGCGCATCGAGGCCGAAAGGCTGCGCTGGGCCGCGGACTACCTGGCGGTGCCGCGGGTGCTGTCGCTGGAGGAATTCGACGACGGCCAGCTCATGGTCACCGCCGCGCTTCCCGGCCGGAATCTGGTGTCCGATTTCGGCAAGGCCGAACCGAGGCTGGCGGCCCGCGCACTGGGCCGGGGGCTGCGCCGGCTGCACGAAGCGCTGCCGGTGGGGCGCTGCCCGTTCCGCTGGGATCTGGAAACCCGTGCGGGATGGCTGGGGGACGAACTGCGCGCAGCATTCCTGGCCGAAGCGCCCGAGGAGGACCTGGTGGTCTGCCACGGGGATGCCTGCGCGCCGAACACCCTGGTCGGACCGGGGTACGAGGTCACCGGGCACGTGGATTTCGGCGAGCTGGGCGTGGGCGACCGCTGGGCCGACCTGGCGGTGGCCGCATGGAGCACCGAATGGAATTTCGGGGCCGGGGTCGAAGCCGAGGTCTATGCCGGGTACGGCATCGAGCCCGACGCGCGGAAGATCGACTTCTACCGCCGTCTCTGGGACGCCACCTAGCGGGAGAGGTAGCGGTGCTCGGGGCGGCCGCGCGTCCCGTAGCCCAGCTGCAGCTCCAGCGCCTCGTTCGCGACCAGCGCCGCAAGGTAGCGCTGCGCCGTGGCCCGCGCGACGCCCACGGCCTCGGCCACCTCGGCGACGCTCATCGGCCGGGCCGACTGCTTCACGCAAGCCAGCACCGCCTGCTCGGTGGGCGCCGCGCTCGCACCGGCGGCCGGCGCGTCATCGGCCCCTTGCAGCGTCTTGTAGAGCCGGTCGATGCCCTGCTGGTCCAGCTGCCCCGCGCCCTCCAGCTGACGTCGGTAGCGGGCCCAGCCCTTGAGCTTGGAGGACAGCGTCTTGGCGCCGAAGGGCTTGATGATGAAGGACAGCGCCCCGCACGAAATTGCCTGGGAGATGTTCTCAGGTTCGGTCGCGGCGGAGATCATGATTGCGTCCACGCCCAGCGCTGGCAGCAGCTCCAGGCCGCTGACATGCGGCAGGTACAAATCCAGCAGGACCAGGTCCGGTTTCTGCGCGGCGACCACCTTGGGCACCACCCGCGGATCCTGCACCGGTTCCAGCGCCTGGAATCCGGGCAGCGCGTTGACCATGTCCGCGTGCAGGGCGCCGACGCGGAAGTCGTCGTCGACGATCAGCACCCGATAGTTTCCCGTGGTTTTGCCGCTCATGGGCGAGGTCCTTCCGGTAGTGGGTTTTCGGCGGGGGCCTGCGTTTCGGCGAGTACCGCGGGCAGCCGGGCGGCGAGCACGGCTCCGCCCTCGGCGCCTCCGGGGTCGGCCACCCAGACGTCCCCGCTGCGCGACTGGGCCAGCCGGCGGATCAGCGGCAGCCCCACCCCGGCGCCGTGCTCCTCGCCCTGCGCGGAGCCGGTGGAGACCGCGGGCGCGAAGATGTCCAGGCCGGCGGCGATGCCAGGGCCGGAATCCGCCACGGCCAGGTGCAAGGTGGTTCCCTCGGAGAGCAGGTCCACCTCCACCCAGGGGTCTCCGACGCCGCGCAGCGCCGCGGTGAAGGCGTTGTCCAGCAGGTTGCCGAGCACCGCGGTGGCGTCCTGCGCGTCATGGGCGGAGGCGATCTGGCCAAAGAGCATCGACTGCGGCGAGACGCGCAGCTCGATGCCCTGCTCGTGGGCGCGCACCGCCTTCGCGGAGATGAAGGCGGACAGGTAGGCGTCGCGCACCGCCTCAAGCCCGGGGACCTGGGCGATCTTCGGCCCGGTCTCCATGACCTCCTGCAGGTACTGTTCGGCCTGCTCGATCTTGCCCAGGTTGATCAGCCCCAGCACCGCATGCATGCGGTTGGCGAATTCGTGGCGCTGGGCGCGCAGCGCATCGGCCATGTCCTGCACCGCGTCAAGCTTGGTGCCCAGTGCCTCCACGGTGGTCACGTCGTGGATCAGCACCACCTGCCCCAGGTCCACGCCGTCGCGGTTCACGTCGGTGACCCGGGCGATCAGCGAATTCCCGTTGGCATTCAGCCGCAGCGGCGCCTTGGCGTGCTCGCGGATGGCGCGCACCAGGGCCGCATCCAGCCCGGCCGACGCGTAGTGGCGCCCGACGACGTCCTTCAGCTCGGTGCGGTGCGGCAGGCCCAGCAGCTGGCGGGCCGCCTTGTTGCGCACCGTGATCCTGTGGTCCACGCCGATGCCCATGACGCCTTCGGTCACTCCGTAGAGCACCGCCTGCTGGTCGCGGACCAGCTGCGCGATCTCCGAGGGTTCCAGTCCCAGGGTCTGCCGCTTGAGCTTGCGCACCGTGTAGCGACCGGCGAGCACCGCCAGCACGGCAGCCAGCAGGGCGAACAGCACGATCCAGCTGAAGGACTGCGCCAGCGCCCCGGTCAGCGAGTCGGTGGTCACGCCCACCGACACCTCGCCTATAACCATGCCGGAAGAGGAATATATCGGGACCTTGGCGCGGACCGATTCCCCCAGGGTGCCGTGCTCGCGCGAGAGATCCTCCACGCCGCTCAGCGCCACCGGCTCGGTGGATACCTTGCGCCCGATTTCCGCCGGGTTGGGATGGCTCAGCCGCAGCCCGCGGTCCTCGGTCACCACCACGAAATAGGCTTCGCCGCGAGCCACGATGGCCTCGGCCAGCTGCTGCAGCGGTCCGGTCCGCAAGGCCGGGACGTCAAGCCGATCCTGGGCCGCGTAGCGCTCGACCTCCCGGACCACCGAAGGCATGACTGCCACCGAGCGCGCGATGGTCAGCGAGCGGTCCTCGGCCCGGTTGAACACCTGGTTGTAGCTGGCATAGAGCGTGCCCGCGGTGACCAGCACGATCAGGAAACCCACCACGAGGAACTGCAAGCGCATGATGCGCGAGGCGAAGTGTCGGGTTCCGGTGCGGGAGGAAGGCATGGCACCAAGCATATCCACCGGAGCGCACCCGGGTGAGTTTTATGAGCAAAAAGATTCCAATGACCTAAAGGGGGCAGTAATCAGCACAAGCATCGCGACGTGAGCGCCGACACGTAGTTTGAAGGTGATTCCTCATTCCACCGGATGCCACGCCGATGTGGCACCACAGATCCAAGGAGGTCGGGGCAATGCTTGTTGCACTCGGATTCCTCATGGTCATCACCTTCATGGTGCTGATCATGACCAAACGCATGACTCCGCTGCTGGCGCTGATCATCGTCCCCACCGCGTTCGGCCTGTTCGCCGGCGCCGGGTTCGGCCTGGGCGACATGATCATGGACGCCATCAAGTCCATGTCCGGCACCGCGGCGCTGCTGATGTTCGCCATCATGTACTTCGGCCTGATGATCGACGTCGGGCTCTTCGACCGCCTGGTGGCGGGCATCCAGAAACTGGTCGGCAACGACCCGGCCAAGGTCGTCATGGGCACCGCCCTGCTGACCGCAGTGATCTCGCTGGACGGCGACGGCTCCACCACCTTCATCGTGGTGACTGCCGCGCTGCTGCCGATCTACCAGCGGCTGGGCCTGAGCCCGGTGGTGCTCACCTGCGTGGCCGGCTTGACCAACGGCACCTTGAACATCGTCCCCTGGGGCGGCCCGACGGCCCGCGCCGCCGCGGCGCTGGGTGTCGAGGCCTCCGACGTGTTCGTCCCGATGCTCCCGTCGCTGGGCATCGCCCTGGTGGTCATCGGCATCTTCGCCTGGCAGATGGGCATCACCGAGCGCCGCCGCATGCAGCGCGAACGTCCCGAGCTCTGGGGCACCTCCTTGGGCGGCGGCAATGTCACCGCCGGCGCAGGCGGTTCCGGCAAGGGCCGCAGGACTCCGGGCGGCGCGTCGGCCGGCGGCTCCCCGATCGCCGTGCTGGAAGCCGTGGCCACCAAGGGCGACGGCACCGAGGCCGCGACGCTGGACGGCACCGTGCTGGACCCGAACCGCGAGACCCTGCGCCCGAAGCTGTTCTTCTTCAACCTGGCGCTGACCGTGGCCATCATGGTGCTGCTGGTTGTCGACGTGCTGCCGCTGTCCTACCTGTTCATGATCGGCACCGCCATCGCGCTGGTGGTCAACTTCCCGAAGGTCTCAGACCAGGTGAAGATGATTTCCTCGCACTCCAGCGAGATCATCGCGGTGGTCTCCATGGTGCTCGGCGCCGCGGTGCTCACCGGCGTGCTTTCCGGCACCGGCATGGTCGACGCGATGAGCCAGTGGCTGGTGGCGATCATCCCGGATTCGCTGGGCCAGTACATGGCGGTAATCACCGGCCTGATCTCGATCCCGGCAACCTTCTTCATGAGCAACGACGCGTTCTACTTCGGCATCCTGCCGGTGCTCACCGAGGCCGGCGCGCACTTCGGAGTCCCCGCGGTGGACATGGCCCGCGCTTCCATCACCGGCCAGCCCGTCCACATGCAGTCCCCGCTGGTCCCGGCGATCCTGCTGCTGGTGTCCCTGGCCCGCGTGGACCTGGGCGACCACCACAAGAAGGTGCTGTGGCGTGCGCTGGTGATCAGCCTGGTCATGCTCGTCTCCGGAGTGCTGTTCGGAGCGATCGCCATGGGCTAAGCGCCCAGCGGACCGTCCCCCCGTTCCGCCCTCGTCTTCGGCCCGTGCTCCGCCCCTACGGCGGGACACGGGCCGAAGTTCTTGCATGCTCAGGTCCGGGGATACCACGGCGGCAGGTAGTCCCGCGGCGGGTCCTCCCCGACGCGCCCGTCGATCGCTTCGCGCAGCAGATCCGCGTGGCCTGCATGACGGCCGTACTCCTCGATGAGGTCGCACACCAGCCGTCGGACGCTGGCCTGGCTGCCGTCGAATTCCAGCGCACTGGGCTGGTCCAGCGCCCCGGGTTGCAGCAGCCCTTTCTGGATGCGGCGGCTCGCGGCCACCGCCTGGTCGTACCTCCGGTAGGCCGCCGCAGGGTCGGTGCCGATGAGCTGGAACTGGTCGACCCCCTCCGCACTCAGCGCCAGCAGCGTTTCGGGCTTGCGCCGGGCGATCAGCCAGGTGAACTTCTCGTCCTCGACGGCGGCCAAGTGCTGCAGCAGCCCGCCCAGGCTCAGCTCGCTGGATTCCAGCCGGAAATCCAGCTGCTCGATGCCCAACCCGTCGGCCTTGTAGCGGAAGGTCGCGCGCAGCCGGTCCAGCATGCCGAACAGGTGCTGCTGCTCCGTGCCCGCCAGCGGCGGCTCCCATAGTGGTTCGTTCATCGTGCGGCCTCCCGGGTTTTCGATTTTCCTGCCTTGCAGTATGCGCGCCGGGGGCCCTGTCCGCCAGCATCAACCGGCGGCCGCGCAGGTGTGAACTGGAGTACCAAAGGTGGAGTTGCCGCGCGCGAGACAGGATAATTGAGCCATGCCCCAAACCCTTGAGGTCCTCGCCCCGGCCGATTGGCCGGCCCGGGCGGCCGCGCACGAGCGCCGCGCCCGCGCCTTCGGCGAACCCTTCGTGGCGCGGCGGATGACGGGGCGCAAGCACCCGATCGAGGATTTCCTGTTCACCTACTACACGCAGAAACCCGGCCAGCTCTACCGCTGGCATCCCGGGATCGGCGTAGTGCTCTCCGGCCCCGAGGCCGCGCAACGCGGGAACTGGAAGTTCTACCGCCAGGTGGACACCGAAGGTGGACCCGGCTGGGGCTTCGACGCCGAGGCCTTCGGCCAGGCCCGCACCGAGGCCATCAGGTTCGCCCGCATCATCCTCTCCGGCACCGCGCAGCGCCCGGGAAATTTCGCCTGCTTCGGCCTGCATGAGTGGGCCATGGCGTACAAGTCCGAGGCCAACGGCATCCGCCACGAGTACCTGCCGCTGCGGTTGGGCCCCGCCGGCACGGACGAGGTCGTCGAGTCCCACCGGATCCGCTGCACGCACTTCGACGCGTTCCGCTTCTACACCCCGCAGGCCGCGCCGCTCAACGAGCTGCAGCCCACCCGCGAAACCCAGCGCGACCTGGAACAGCCCGGCTGCCTGCACGCGAACATGGACCTGTACAAATGGGCGTACAAGCTGACACCAGCGGTGCCCAGCGACCTGGTGATGGACTGCTTCGAGCTGGCGTGGGACATCCGCACCATGGACATGCAGGCCTCGCCCTATGACTTGGACGACTGGGGCCACGATCCGATCCGCATCGAAACGACCGAAGGCAAGGCCGAGTACGTGCGCCTCCAGAAGGAGTTCGCGCAGCGGGCCGACGTGCTGCGCGCCCGGCTGCTGGACGTGGCCAATGCGCTGGTGCTGCCCGAGTAGCGTTAGCCCGGGATTCCCGCGGCCGCGGCTCTGGCAAAGTCCGCGACCGGCGTGGAGAATGAGCCCATGGATGATGCGCAGACGCTGAAACGCCGGACGGCCAGGGTCTCCGGATTGCGGGTTGCGGCCGTGGCGCTCGCCGCCGGAACGGCGCTGGCCGGCTGTTCCCCGGCGAAAACGGAGGCTTCCCCGACGGACCTGGAGATCGTGGTCCGCAATGACGGCACCACGGTGTCCCATGAGTACCGGCTTCGCTGCCAGGGCGAACAGGTCGGCGAGGGCAGCACGCTGCCCACCGCGCAGGCGGCCTGTGTGCTGCTCGCCTCCGACCCCTCGGCGCTCTCCCCGTCGACGGACCAGAACCGGGTCTGCACCGAGATCTACGGCGGTCCGGATACCGCCGATGTCACCGGGATGCTGGCCGGCCGCGCGGTGAGCGCGTCCTTCGACCGGCACAACGGCTGCGCCATCGACGACTGGTCTGCCGCGGCGCCGCTGCTGGGCGACGGGGCGCTCGGCAACCGGTAATATCCCCGATCCCGCGGGTCAAGCAATTAGAATAGGAAGACTATGGAGTTTTTCCTGCTGGTCATCGCATTGTTGTTCGCCACGATCTTGATCGTGGGCATTGGTGAGCGGATCAAGCTCCCCTACCCCATCTTGATGCTCGTTTTCGCGACCCTGGCGGGCTTCCTCCCCTTCATGCCGGAGATGCATATCGATCCGGAGCTGATCCTGCCGATCTTCCTGCCGCCCTTGCTGTTCGCCACGGCGCAGCGCAGCAGCTGGTCGGTCTTCAGGTTCCGCTGGAAGGCGCTGATCCGGCTGGCGGTGATCCTGGTCGTGGTCACTGCGGGACTGGTCGCGACGGCGGCCTGGGCCTTCGCGCCGATCGCCTCGGTGCCGCTGGCACTGGCGCTCGGCGCGGTGGTCGCCCCGCCGGACCCCGTGGCGGTGGACGCGATCGCCACCAAGGTGAAGATGCCGCGGCGGCTGACCTCGCTGCTGGAAACCGAGGGCCTGTTCAATGACGCCATGGCCATCGTGATCTTCCAGCTGGCGGTGCAGGCCACCGTGAACCAGTCCGAGGTCGGGCTGTCCATCATTCCGCAGTTCCTGCTGGGCGCGGCCGGCGCGGTGGTCCTGGGCCTGGCCATGGGCTGGCTGATCGGCGCGCTGAACCGCTTCGTTCCGAACCTCGCGGCCCGCAGCGCGGCCACCCTGGTGGCGCCCTATGCGGTCTACATGATGGCAGAGGAAGTGCATGTCTCCGGCGTGATCGCGGTGGTGGTGACCGCACTGGAGATGGTGCGCCGCGACCGCCCGCAGGACTCGCAGGAGCGCCTGACCCGCCACGCCTTCTGGGAGGTGCTGGAGATGCTGGCCACCGGCCTGGCCTTCGGCCTGATGGGCATCGAGATGAACTCGGTGATCCAGGAGGAGGGCAGCAACCTGCTGGGCTTCATCCCGGGCATCATCGCGATCTGCGTGGTCGTGATCGGCGTGCGCGCCGTGTGGATGTTCGCCTCCTACTACCTGCCCAACCGCAAGAACCCGAAGATCTCCGCGGCCAAGGACACGCTGGTGCTCACCTGGTGCGGGATGCGCGGGCTGGCCACGCTGGCGCTGGCGCTGGCGCTGCCCAAGGTCACCGCCGACGGCGCCCCGATCGAGGGCCGCAACTTCGTGGTGGTCGCCGCGTGCTCGGTGCTGCTGACGACGCTGGTCATTCCGGGGCTGAGCCTGCCGGCGTTGATGCGCGTGCTGAGGCTGCGCGGCAACGAGCAGGACACCAAGCGGGCGCGGCGCGCGCTGGCCCGCCGGGCGGAGGCGGTGGCCATCGCCGCGCTGAAGAAGAACGTGGAACTGCAGGAGCTGCCGGAGAACTACCAGCAGGCGGTGCGCCGGCGCATGAACTCGCTGCACACCATCCTGGCCACCGATCCGGATCCGCACGATGCGATCACCGACGAGAAGTACACGCAGATCCGTGCCGTGATCGCCAAGGCGGACGCGATCCAGGGCATCGCGCTGCAGGCGGCCCGCGCCGAGCTGCTCAAGGCGCGGCGCGAACCGAACGTCGACCCGCATCTGGTGGACGAGATCATGGGGCGCCTGGACCGGCGCACCGCGACCCTGGACCGCTAGCCGGACCTCAGGCCGCGCTGCGCTGCAGCTTGACGATGACCTCGAAGTGCTCGGTCTGCGGAAACATGTCCATGACGCGGGCCAGCTGCGGGGTGAACTTGTCCAGGCGCTTGAGGTCGCGGGCCAGCGATTGCGCGTTGCAGCTGGAGTAAATCAGGTGCTCCACGTCCGAGGCGTTCAGCCAGGCGGCCAGCTCGGCGGAGATGCCGCGGCGCGGCGGATTGACGATGACCGCGTCCGGCGCCCATCCGGCGCCCAGCGCGTACTCGGTGGCGTCGCCGACGATGAATTGGACGCCGTCCAGCCCCAGGCTGGCTGCGCTGGTGCTGGCCGCCTCGACGGCCTCGGCGCTGGTCTCGATGCCGTGCACCGTGCGGCCTTCGCCGGCGCAGTGCAGGGCGAAACCGCCCACGCCGCTGTACAGGTCCCAGAGGCTTTCCGGGTTCACGTCGTCGATCCACTGGCGGGCCTGGCGGTAGAGCGCGGCAGCGATGTGGGTGTTGGTCTGGAAGAAACCCTGCGGGCGCAGGTGCATGGGGATGCCGTTGAGCTCGAACTGCAGTGTGGTGCGGCGCGTGAGGATGATCTCCTCCGAGCCTTCGAGCACCGCCTTGTGCTCGGGCAGGAAATTCACCGACACCACCGAGCCGGGCGGCATCTTCTCCACGAACTGCGGCAGCGAGTTGCGCAGGGCCACGAAGTGCTTCTTGGTGCGCAGCACCCAGCGGACCATGATCGCCCCGGTGTCCGAGAGCGTGAGGATCACGTGCTTCAGTTCGCCCTTGCGCCGGGGGACGTCGTAGGGGATCAGCTTCAGCTCGTGGATGAAGCGTTCGACGACCGGGAACATGGCGCGCAGGGCGGGGTCGATAACGCCGCAATTTCGCAGGTCGACGCCGTGTCCATCGGCGTCGAGGATGCCGATGGTCGGATGCTCGGTGGTGCCGGAGATGACCATCTTGGCCTTGTTCCTGAAGCCCTGTTCCGGGCTTGGCTGGGCGGGCAGGAAGGCCAGCTGCCCGAAGTCGGAGAGCAGCTCCTGGCAGCGCTCCACCTTCGATTGCAGCTGAAGTTCGTAGGGCACCGTCATCAGGGTGCAGGAGCGGCAGCGATCGGCGGAGAAGTAAAGGCATTCCATGGTGCCTACGATTTTAGCGAAGAACCCTGGGGTTGAACGCCAAGTGTTCTCGACGCGGATTGCCCGCAAATTTTCAGCTTCGAGGGCTAAGCTCAATTTCAGATCAACCAGTTACCGAGCAGTGTTCAACGCCGCGCTGCGGCGGCGAATGAGGTTTGCGGACCGCGAAAGGAACGATGGCACTTCGTACCGGACTCACCACAACCCGTCGTGGCATCGTGTTGATGGCTATTCCGCTGGCCGCCGCGATCGGCGCCTGCACCGCCTGCGGGCCCGCGGCGCCGCAGGCCGAAAGCGTCCAGTCCAGCCCGTCGCCCTCAGCGAAGACCACCGCCGCCACCGACCAAGGCCCGGAGGCGACAGCGGCGCAGGACGAAGCGAAGAAGCCATCCACCGGAAACACCGCATCGGCCGAGCCCACCGCTGCCCCTGGAAGCAAGGCCGCGAAGACTCCGGCTCCCCCGACGGCGAGCGTTGCTCCGCTGTCTTCCGGCGCGGCGGCCGGCGCGACGCTCAGCGCCCTTCCCACCACCAGCGCCAGCTTCTCGAAGGCGACCTCTGCGCTGTATCGCGCGATCGAGGACGGCAGTCCGGAAGCGGTGCGCAAGGCAGTCAAGGGCGGAGCGGACCTGGACGCCGCGGATTCCTCCGGGCGCACACCGCTGATGCGCGCGGTCATCGCGGGAAATGCCGCCATCTGCAAGCAGCTGCTGGATGCAGGTTCGGACCCGAACGCCAAGGACGACTATCAGGAGTCGCCGTTCCTGCGGGCCAGCGCCTCGGGCATGGTCGGCACGCTGGCCGAGTTCCTGGACAACGGCGCCGACACCCACTCCACCAACCGGGTCGGCGGCACCGCACTGTCGGTGGCCGCGGAAAACGGGCAGGTGGGTTCCGTGCGGGCGCTGCTCAAGACCGATATTCCCGTCGACCACGTCAACGACCTGGGCTGGACCGCGCTGCACGAAACCATCGTGCTGGGCCAGGGAAGCACGAACTCCATCACCATTGCCCGGCTGCTGGTGACCCACGGCGCGAATCCGGCGCTGAAGGACCAGACCGGATCGGACGCCTTCGAGCTGGCCAAGGAACGCCAGCAGACGCAGATGCTGAACACGCTCGTCGCCGCCAGCCGCTACTAGAGCGCGTCCAGGTAGAACCAGGCCCCGTTCTCGCGCACGAACGTGCTGACCTCATGCTGGCTTCCGCGCTGTCCGTCCTGGGCATAGTGCGCGATGAACTCCACGACCCCGCGCGAGGCCTGGGCTCCTCCGGAACGGGTCTTCACGATCTGCAGCCCTTCCCAGTGCAGTTCCCCGTCCAGCTGCAGATCCGCCGGGCGGGTGGTTTCATGCCAGGAGAGCAGCAGGTACCCGGCGAGCCCCAGCACGAAGGCGCTGTAGCGCGAGCGCATCAGCTGCTCGGCGGTGTCCGGCAGCACCTCGCCCGAGGCGCGGTGCTCGTGGAACGGCTGGCAGCACCGCGAGTAGGCGGGCTTCTCGGCATCGAGCGCACGGCAGGGACAGGGACTGGAGGCGTGGAATTCCATCCGTCCAGCTTACGCGGGGCACCCGAAAACCCCTTCATGAGCCTAAAATCACATGGCTAATAACTAGGAGAAACAGTTCTGGGCCCGCACTGGCAGGTTTTCCCCGTCACATTCCCGCTAGACTGGGTAGGCAAGCTCGCGGAGCGCCAAATCCCCTTGGTGTGAGACGGCACGTCTCCGTGTGGCATTTAACCCCTTCGCGCACAGGAGATACGCCGGATGCCCCGCATCGTTGTAGATGTCATGCTCAAGCCAGAAATCCTTGACCCCCAGGGTAAGGCCATTGCGGGAGCACTGCCCCGCCTGGGCTTCAACTCCTTCGAGGCCGTCCGTCAGGGCAAGCGCTTTGAACTCACCGTGGACGGCGAGGTGACCGAGCAGATCCTGGCCCAGGCCCGCGAGGCCGCCGAGACCCTGCTGTCCAATCCGGTCATCGAAGATGTTGTCAACGTCGAGGTCGTTGCGGACTAATGAGCACCGAACTTCCTCTGATTGGCGACTACTCGACGCCAACCGCTGAACTGTCGGGCGCCCGCATCGGCGTGGTGACCTTCCCTGGCACCCTCGACGACCGCGACGCAGCCCGTGCAGTGCGCGCCGCCGGCGCCCAGGCCGTGTCCCTGTGGCACGCAGACACCGACCTGCAGGACGTCGACGCCGTGGTGATCCCGGGCGGCTTCTCCTACGGCGACTACCTGCGCGCAGGCGCGATCTCCCGCTTCGCCCCGATGATGGACAAGATCATCGACGCGGCGAACTCGGACGCCAAGCTACCCGTGCTGGGCATCTGCAACGGCTTCCAGATCCTCACCGAGTCGCACCTGCTGCCCGGTTCGATGATCAAGAACGACCACCTGAAGTTCATCTGCCGCGACCAGGTGCTGCGCGTGGAGAACGACCAGACCGCCTGGACCAACGGCTACACCGCCGGCCAGGAGATCACCATCGTGCTGAAGAACCAGGACGGCCAGTACGTGGCCGACGAGAAGACCCTGGACATGCTCGAGGCCGAAGGCCGCGTGGCATTCTCCTACGTGGGCTGGAACCCGAACGGCTCGCGCCGCTCGATCGCCGGCATCAGCAATGCGGCGGGCAACGTCGTGGGCCTCATGCCGCACCCGGAGCACGCCATCGAGGCCGGATTCGGCCCGGATGCCCGCGGCACCGACGGCCTGACGTTCTTCACCAGTGTTTTGACCCACCTCGTCGGAGGCAAGAAGTGAGCGAGCAGACTCAAGCATTCAACATCGACACCGTCGATAACGCGGCATCGACCCCGGACGTCGAGCTGCCGTGGGCCGAGCTGGGCCTGAAGGACAACGAATTCGCCGAGATCGTCAAGATCCTGGGCCGCCGCCCGACCGCGGCGGAGCTGGCGATGTACTCGGTCATGTGGTCCGAGCACTGCTCCTACAAGTCCACCAAGACCCACCTGCGCCAGTTCGGCCAGAAGGTCACCGAAGAGATGAAGAAGGACCTGATGGTCGGCATGGGCGAAAACGCCGGTGTCACCAACCTGGGCGACGGCTGGGCCGTGACCTTCAAGATCGAATCGCACAACTCCCCGTCCTACGTGGAGCCCTACCAGGGCGCCGCGACCGGCATCGGCGGCATCGTGCGCGACATCATCTCGATGGGCGCCCGCCCGATCGCCGTGATGGATCCGCTGCGCTTCGGCGCGATCGACCACGAGGACTCGCAGCGCGTGGTGCACGGCGTGGTCTCCGGCATCGGCGGCTACGGCAACTCGCTGGGCCTGCCGAACATCGGCGGCGAAACCGTGTTCGACCCGATCTACCAGGGCAACCCGCTGGTCAACGCGCTGGCCGTGGGCGCGCTGCGCCATGAGGACCTGCGCCTGGCCAACGCCTCCGGCGTGGGCAACAAGGTCGTGCTCTTCGGTGCGCGCACCGGCGGCGACGGGATCGGCGGCGCCTCGGTGCTGGCCTCGGAGTCCTTCGACGACACCAAGCCCTCCAAGCGCCCTGCAGTGCAGGTCGGCGACCCGTTCGCCGAGAAGGTGCTCATTGAGTGCTGCCTGGAGCTGTTCAAGGCCTCGCTGGTCGAGGGCATCCAGGATCTGGGCGCCGCGGGCATCTCCTGCGCCACCTCCGAGCTGGCGGCCAACGGCGACGGCGGCATGAACGTCGAGCTGACCAACGTGCTGCTGCGCGACTCCACCCTGACCCCGGGCGAGATCCTGATGTCCGAGTCGCAGGAACGCATGATGGCCGTGGTTTCCCCGGACAACGTGGAAGCCTTCGAAGCCGTCATGGCCAAGTGGAACGTCGAGTACTCCTGGCTGGGCGAGGTCACCGACGACAACCGCCTGACCATCACCTGGAACGGCGAGGTCATCGTCGACGTGGACCCGAGCACCGTTGCGGTGGACGGCCCGGAATACGACCGCCCGTACGCCCGCCCGGACTGGCAGGATGCGCTGCAGGCCGATACCTTCCGCGCCTCGGACGCCGGGAAGAACCTTCCCGAGTCCGGCGACCAGCTCAAGGCCGCCGTGCTGGAGCTGATTGCCAGCCCGAACATGTGCGACAAGTCCTGGATCACCCGCCAGTACGACCGCTACGTGGGCGGCAACACCGCCCTGGCCGCCCCGGATGACGCCGGCGTGGTCCGCATCGACGAGGAAACCGGCCTGGGTGTGGCCATCGCCACCGACGCCAACGGCCGCTACGCCTACCTGGACCCGTACGCCGGAGCCCAGCTGGCCCTGGCCGAGTCCTACCGCAACGTCGCCACCTCCGGCGCCATTCCAGCGGCCGTCTCCGACTGCCTGAACTACGGCTCCCCCGAGGATCCGGACGTCATGTGGCAGCTGGCCGAGGGCATCCGCGGCCTGTCGGATGCCTGCATGGAACTGGGCGTCCCGGTCACCGGCGGCAACGTCTCGCTGTACAACCAGACCGGCGACAAGGCCATCCACCCGACCCCGGTGGTTGCGACCCTGGGCAAGCTGGACGACGTCGCCCGCCGCACCCCGTCGGGCTGGCGAGAAGAGGCCGACGGCCAGGCCATCTACCTGATCGGCACCACCGCCGATGAGCTGGACGGCTCCGAGTTCGCCAACCTGCGCGGCCACTTGGGCGGCCTGCCGCCGAAGGTCGACCTGGCCGCGGAGAAGGCGCTGGGCGCGATCCTGATCAACGCCAGCCGCGACGGCATGATCGACTCGGCCCACGACCTGTCGGAGGGCGGCCTGGCCGCCGCGCTGTCGGAAATGGTGCTGCGCTACGGCGTCGGCGCCCGTGTGGCCCTGGACGAGATCAAGGCCCGCGACGGCATCGATTCGTTCACCGCGCTGTTCTCCGAGTCGCAGGCCCGCGCCATCGTGGCCGTGCCGCGCAGTGAAGAGGTCCGCTTCAACGACATGACCAGCGCCCGCGGCGTCACCGTGGCGCGCCTGGGCGTCGTCGACGCGCAGTCCGGCGCCCTGGAGGTCCAGGGCGAGTTCACCGTTTCGGTGGACGAGCTGCGTGAAGCCCATGAAGGCACCATGGTCAAGTACTTCGGCTAAACCCGACCGTACTGCCCGCAACGGCGGCCGCTCCCACTACGGGAGCGGCCGCCGTTTTCCTTGCCGGGCACGAACGCGAGGCCAGACGCGGGCCAGGCACTCGGTAGCTTTGGGCATCAAGCCCGTACCGGATGCGTCCAGCACCTGTCGCAAGGCGCCGTAAACCTGGCCCGGCGCCTCCCGCGGAACCGCAATCCCCACAGCGCCAGGAACGCTCGGGCGGCCCCGAGCCATTCCTCAGCCGCAACCGGCTACTTGGAGCTGAGCACTTCTTCGATCTTTTCGCCCTCCACCAAGATTTCGGCTTCCCCGGTACCAGCCGCGGTCATCGCCGTGTACTTGAGCTGCTCGATGATCCGCGGGTCATCGCAGGTACCTCCGGAACTGACGGTTCCTTCCAACTCAACGGTCACCACATCCCCGTCCACCAAGGACGTGACGTACTCCAAATCCGAAGCAGCCAAGGCGTTGCGCAGCCCCGAGCCGCCGAGTTCCTCGTTGTCGTCGGCGAGCAGCGCCGCCATAGAGGCCTCGACCTGGTTCGTGAATTCTTCCGGCCCGGTCTGAGTAGCGACCAGCGAGTCGCCACAGCCGATTTCAGGCCCGGACTGGCCGGCATCGCCCACCGCAACATAAAACAGAGTCAACGCCGCCGTCGTTGCCGCGGCCGAGCTAGGAGCGCTGGGTGCTGAACTGCCGGTCGGGCTCGCCTGATCCGATTCCGCGGAGCTGGGAGTTTGCGCCGCAGGGGCGGTGCTGTTGTTCGGGCCATCTCCATCACCGCCGCTGCAACCGGTGGCCAGGAAAAGCATTCCGAGGCCGAGCGCTATCGGCAGTCGGGACATCCGTTGAGGTCGCATGATCTCCTCCTTGCTAGGCCTGCACGAACAGTCCCTTAACCGTAGTGGCGCCCGTTAATGGCATTCCAGCACAGAGGCATTGCATTCTTGTCTCAGTTGCAGGCGCCGGTTGCCGCCCGGGCTCATTTTCCCCCGGCCGCCGTTGCTCGTTTCCGGGCCGCCGCGCGCCGTGCACGCCCACTGTAGTTGACACGTCAACAAGTTTGATGCATGATTGAGGCATCAACTTATTTCGGAAACGGGGACTGCAGATGAACGCCATCGAGAACATCGAATTCGGCATCGACACCTTCGGCGACGTGCCCAGCGGCCCGTCGGGCGAGCTGGTAACGCAGGCCCAGGCCATCCGCGCCACGGTGCAGGAAGCCGTGGTCGCAGACCAGGCTGGCGTGGACGTGATCGCCGTGGGCGAGCACCACCGCCCGGAGTACGCCATCTCCAGCCCCGAAACCGTGCTGGCAGGAATCGCGACCGCCACCGAGAACATCCGCCTCAGCTCCGGGGTCACGGTGCTGTCCAGCGACGATCCGGTGCGCGTCTTCCAGCGCTTCGCCACGGTCGACGCCCTGTCCAACGGGCGCGCCGAGGTCATGCTGGGCCGCGGTTCGTTCACCGAGTCCTTCCCGCTCTTCGGCTACGACATGGCCGATTACGAGGTCCTCTTCGAGGAGAAGATCAACCTGTTCCACGAGTTGCTCAACGAGAAGCCGGTGACCTGGAACGGCACCAAGCGGGCCGCGCTGCAGGACGTGGAGGTCTTCCCGAAGACCGAATCAGGGCGCCTGAAGACCTGGGTGGGCGTGGGCGGCTCGCCGCAGTCGGTGATCCGCACGGCCCACTACGGCTTCCGCATGATGCTCGCAGTGATCGGCGGCTCCCCGGAGCGCTTCGCCCCGTACGTCGATTTGTACCGCCGGGCCAACGACCAGTTCGGCCACGAGACCCTGCCGGTGGGCCTGCACTCCCCCGGCTTCGTGGCCGACACCGACGAGCAGGCCCGCGAGCTGATGTTCGACGCCTACAAGGAGCAGCGCGACCGGATCGGCGCTTCGCGCGGCTGGAGCCCGATGAGCCGCAGCGAGTTCGAGCACGAGGCCGCGGAGGGGTCGCTGTACATCGGCTCGCCGGAAACCGTGGCGCGCAAGATCGCCGCCACCCTGCGGAGCCTGGACATCGGACGCTTCGACCTGATTTATTCCGGCGGCGCAGTGGACGCCGGCGCCCGCCTGCGGGCCGTGGAGCTCTACGGCACCAAGGTCATCCCGATGGTGCGCGACATGCTCGCCGAGCAGCCCGCCAAGATCAACAGCTAACCAGCCAGGAGGCAGAGAACATGGAGCAGCAGACCATCGGCATCCTCGGCGCCGGCAAGATCGGCACCGTGCTCGCCCGCCGCGCGCTGGCGGCAGGCTACAAGGTGCTCATCGCCGGATCCGGCGACCCGGGCGCCATCGCCCTGACCATCGAGGTGCTGACCCCGGGCGCGGTCGCCGTGGATCCGGCCACCGCCGCCGGCCAGGCCGACATCGTCATCCTCGCCCTGCCGCTGGGCAAGTACCGGAACATCCCGGCCGCGCAGCTGGAGGGCAAGCTGGTCATCGACGCCATGAACTACTGGTGGGAGACCGACGGGATCCGCGAGGACCTGAACACCCCGGGGGTTTCCACTTCCGTGCTGATCCAGGACTTCCTGCCGGGCTCGCGGCTCGTCAAGGCCTTCAACCACATGGGCTACCACGACCTGGAGGACGAGGCCCAGCCGGCCGGCGCCGCGCAGCGCAAGGCCATTGCGCTGGCCGGCGACCGTTCCGCGGATGTGGACCAGGCCGGCCGGATCATCGAGGCGTTCGGCTTCGATCCGCTGCCGATCGGCCCGTTGGCCGAGGGCGTGCGGCTGCAGCCTGGGCAGCCGGCATTCGGCGCCAACCAAACCCGCGAGCGGCTGGCGGAGCTCATCGGCCTGGCCACTCCGGCGGCCCCGCTGACCGGCCAGTAGGCCTCCAGCACCGGAAGAACCAGCACCACGCGGCACGGCCCGCCCCTTCGAGCGAAGGGGCGGGCCGTGCCGCGACAGGGGTTTCCCGGTCTAGATCTTCTTCACGATCGAGGACTTCAGTTCCATCTGGCCGAACCCGTCGACCTTGGCGGCAATATCGTGGTCTCCGGTGCCCTGCACCAGACGGATATTGCGCACCTTTGTTCCGGCCTTCAACGCGCTCTGCGCGCCCTTGACCTTCATGGTTTTGGTGATGCTGACGGTATCCCCGTCCTGGAGGATGTTTCCAACGGCGTCCTTGATCACCGCTTCCGCGGTTTCTTCGGACTCGGAGACCGCGTTCCATTCATGGCCGCATTCAGGGCAGACCAGCAGCGCATCCATCTGGTAGGTGTACTCGCTGGAACAGTTCGGGCATGGCGGCAAAGTATCAGACATGAGGCTAATTTTAGTGAGCTGACCTGCATATTGTCGACCGAATCGAATATCGGACGGAATCGGATTCCGCTTCGCAATGCGGGTGTTTTCCGGCAGCCGCCGGACTCCTGCGTCAGTGGGATCCGCCCTTGCCTGTCCGGGCCGATTCGCTCATACTCAGGCTAGGAGCAGTAGCCCGAACAGCGCGGGAAGGCACACCATGTCGAAGCACAAATACAACAAGTACGGCCCCCAGGTGTCCATCTCCGCAAAGGAGGGCCTGACCCTTGAGGTGCTCAGGATTGCCGAGAAGGCCGGAGCCCAGGCCGGGCACGCAACGGCCAAGGAGCACCTGTACCAGAGCATCGCCAGCGGGTCGCTGCTGGACGAGCAGCAGACCGGCGAACTGCTGGCCGCCGCCGAACGGGCCGGAGCCGCCGCGGCGCTCACCGCCGCGCGCAAGGTGCTGGACAAGACGCTGCGCACCTCGTTCAGCCCGACGCGCTACGCTCCCCCAGCTCCCGGCGCGGCGCCCCCGGCAGCACCCGCCGCGGCGCAGGAGGCGCGGCCGTATTCCGAAACCTACGAAGAACCGTTGGCCCGCTACTCCCCGCCGGTCAGCCACGTCGAAGCCCCTCGGCACAAAATCGACCAGCATGTCCTGACCGTGACCCGGGTGCAGAAGCTCAGCGACCAGCTGGTGCGCATCGTGGCCAGCGCCCCGAACCTCGACAGTTACCGATCCAATGGCGCCCTGGATGAATACGTCAAGGTCTATGCGGCAGATCCGGCCCTGGGCCTGGTTCCGCCCTACGACCTCCGAGAGCTGCGCCAGCGGCTGCCCCGCGAAATGATGCCTCGCTCGAAGTCCTACACCATCCGCTGGATCGACCACGTGGTCGACGAACTGGCCATCGACTTCGTGGTCCACGGCGGCCCCGGAACGGTCGGGCACTGGGCGGGAACGGTCGAGCCGGGGGCGGCGCTGGTCATTTCCCCGGCACGCAGCAAAACTTCCCTCCAGCTGGGGGCCGAATACTATGTGCTGGCCGCGGATGAAGCCGGGATCCCCGCCATCTCCAAAATCCTCGAAGCGCTCCCGGAGCACGCGCAGGGGGTGGCGTTGCTCGAAATCGCCGACGACCAAGGAATGTTTGACGTGAAACATCCTCAAGGGGTTGAATTGCGCTGGCTTTCCCGCGACGGTGTTCCGGCCGGACGCAGCGAAGTCCTGGCCGATGCGTTCCAGACGCTGACCGTTCCGAGCCGTGGCCTGGGTGTTGTGGCGCATGCGGAACGAAGCACCGTCAAGGCGATCAGCCGCATCTGCGAGCAGTGGAATTTGTCGAAGCGCTCAACCCACATTTCCTCCTATTGGACGCTGCGCGAAGGACGGATGATGCGCTGACCGCCGTGCCTGCGGTTTCCTGCCCGAGGCGGAATACACCGAAACGCAATGCGCTTCGGTTGTATTCCGGCTCGGCGACCAGCATCTAGGGACACGGCGGTCGGCGTATCTCGGCGGCTGCTAGCGGGCTTGGGCCAGCGCTCCCCCGGCGACCGGCATGGGCAGACCCAGATGGCCGCGCAGCGTGCGGTGCTCGTAGGCGGTGCGGAACCGCCCGCGCCGCTGCAGCTCCGGGATCACCAGTTCGACGAAATCGGCCAGGCCGTCGGGCAGGTTCGGCGGCATCAGGTTGAAGCCGTCAGCCGCCCCGGTATCCAGCCAGAGCTCGATCTCGTCCGCGATCATCTCCGGCGTACCCACCACGGTGCAGTGCCCGCCCCCGGCCGCCAGCAGCCCGAGTAGTTCGCGCACCGTCGGCTGGTGGATCTCGATCAGCCGCAGGATCGTCGCATAGCGTCCGGCTGGGCCGGTGAATTCCGCCGCGGAGGGCAACGGCGGCACCGGGGCATCCAGTTCCCAGGCATGGGTGTCCTGCTGAACGAAGACCGCCAGCTGGGCCAGCGCCTGTTCGATGGGCAGCAGGTCGTTGAGCCGGCGCTGCTTGTCCTTGGCCTCCTCCAGGGTGCGGCCCACGTAGGCGACCAGCCCCGGCATGATGGCCAGGGCCTGCGGATCGCGCCCGGCCGCGGCGGCCCGGGAACGCACGTCCTGCGCGTAGTCCAGCGCCATCTGCCGGTCCGCGGCCACCGCGTAGATCGCCTCGGCATGGGCCGCCGCGAGCTCGCGCCCCTGGGCGGAGGCCCCGGCTTGGAAGAGGACCGGGGCGCCCTGCGGCCCGTCGGGAATGTTCAGCGGCCCGCGCACCCCGAAGTGCTCGCCCGCATGGTCAATGCGCGAGAGCTGATTCGGGTCGGTGAATACCCCCTCGCGGTCGGCCTGCACCGCGGCAGCGGGGTGGGAGCCGAACAGCTGGCGCAGCACCGTGATGAACTCATCCGCGCGGCCATAGCGGTAGGCATGGTCGCCCAGGGTTTCGCGCCCGTGGTTCTGGGCCTCGGCGTCCCACATGCTGGTGACCACATTGGCCCCGGCCCGGCCGCCGGAAAGCCGGTCCAGGCTGGCCAGCATGCGGGCGGCATGGAACGGGGTGTAGAAGCTGGAGGACACCGTGCAGACCAGGCCGATCCGGCTGGTGTGCTGGCTCAGCGCGGACAGCAGCGTAAACGGTTCGAAGAACCAGGTAGGACCTGCCGCCGCGGCCTCCGGGGCAACGGCCTGGCCGTCGGCCAGGAACACCGCGTCCAGCAGGCCCCGTTCGGCCACCTGCGCCAATTCGACGTAGTACGCAGTCTCGCCCAGCCGCTCCGCCGGGGAGTCCGGCGCACGCCAGGCCGCCTGGTGGTGTCCGGCGCCGTAGATGAACAGGTTGAAACGGGCCTGCTTCACCGGCTGGCTCATCCCTTGACCAGTCCGCCGTCGACGATCAGGTTCTGCCCGGTCACCCCGCGCGAAAGCGGCGAGGCGAAGAACAGCACCGCGTCGGCGAGCTCGGCCGGGGAGGTCACCCGGCGCAGCGGGGTGCCGGAGGCGATCAGGTCGAAGACCTCCGCCGGGGTGGCCGCCGAGGCATCGGTGGTGCGCAGCAGGCCGCCGGAAACCATGTTGACGTTGATTCCCTCCGGGCCCAGGTCGTCGGCGAAGGTGCGGGTCAGCGACAGCAGCGCCGCCTTGGCGGCGGTGTAGTCGTGGTACGGGACCACGGGGTGCTGGAACAGGTTGGTGCCGATGTTGATGATGCGCCCGAAGCCGGCCTGGCGCATGCCCGGCAGCGCCGCCTGGATTGCACCGACGGGTGCGAGCACGGAGCCGGTGAACTGGGCGGTGAGTTCTTCGGCGGACAGCTCGTCCGCCTTGGAGCGGGCATCCCCGTTGAAGGAGAAGTCAACCAGGGCGTTGTTGACCAGGGTGGTGACTGGTCGTCCGAAATGCTCGGTCGCCGCGGCAACCAGCGCCTTCAACGCGTCGGCGTCGCGCACGTCGGCCTGCAAGACCAGCGCCTGCCCGGGGAAGGCATCGGCCAGTTCCTCGGCCGCCTGGAAGGAGCTGTTGTAATTGATCACGACCTGCGCCCCGGCCTTCAGAAAAGCGGTGCTGATGGCGGCGCCCAGTCCGCGCGCTCCGCCGGTGACCAGCACCAGCTGGTCCTTGAGAGGAAGGGAAGAGTTTGCCGACGTTGCGGCGTCGATTGCTGTGCGTGCGTTCATGGTGCTCGAACTCCTTGAAGATGTGTCAAGGCGAACGGGACCCCGGGATGGATGCGTGGCATCGAGGTATCCAGGACATTCCCTTCGCCAGTGCTAACTGGATCAGGTTCGACGGGTTTTATCTCAGCCGCTCGGCGGCACCCCGTGTCACTATGTCCCATTAGTACCACAGGCCGTCTCGGACGACCCAACACAAGTCTCTTCCGGGAGTTTCGGGATGCTACTGGATCACTTGGTATTCGTAGCTAGCTCGGGTTTCAGGTTGCGGAACCTGCTCGATGACCATGCTCTGGATTAGCTTCCGGTCGATCTCGAACTCGGCCACGTTGTGGGGTTTCGTGCACGTGTGGGAATGCTCCAGCAATGTCGTTGCCCCGTCCCGGACAGTCAGGTCGACCTGGCCCGTTCCGGTGCAGGCATATTTGATCAAATACGGCCCGGGCAAGTCCACCTCAACAGATGTTGTGTCCGGGGCCAGGGTTCCGCCCTGTTGGTACTTGAATCCCGCCGCGGCCCAGGCAACCAGCCCGTGATATCCACGTTGGTCGAGTTCTCCTTGCCAGAAACCCATGCTTTCTTCGCTCCCGGCCGTTGAATGCAACCCGACTACTGCAAGATACATCAGCGGGGGAAAGGTCATCGCGGCCTCTTGTTGTTCGAGCTTCTCCTCCGACGACAGCTCCGCGATGGGCTGCCGGTATTGAATGTTGTCCGATCCCAGGTTGGAAAATTCGCGATCTACCGGGCTCAATTCGGAGACCGGAGTCGTGCAGGACGTGAGCGCCAGAACCGCGGCACCGAGTAGAGGCATCATCTTCCTCATCCAGTCACCCGTCATTTCTCCGGTACAGATTGACCTCGAAAGAGCCGACCGTTTCAGGTTCTCCAGAAACTAAAATGGTGTAGCCCTGGGCGGCCCGGTCAATTTCAAACACACCTTCAGTTGTTTTCGCGGGGATACCGCAGTTCAACGGGATCTCGTTTGAAGGCAAGACATCCGGATCCATAGCCTCGCTGTCGAGAAATACCTGCAAAGTTGCGAGTCCGACTCCCCAACACCCGAATTCCACAACGTAGGTTCCCGCATCTTGCGCGTCAGCGCCCATGGACATCGATTCGTTGACAGATACTGGCTGGCCGTTTTCATCCGTGTAGGTCGTTACGCGGAAGAAACCGGCCGTTCCCATCAGCAGTTCATCGGCGTTCTCACGAGAATCCGGATCCCCGAAGATCGGCGCAGGTCGCAGAACCTGCGTTTGCAGCTCCGAGAATATCGGAATGCCTTCTTGGTAGTACTTCGCGTACGGATCTTCATCGTGGTCTTGTTGCTCGGCATCCCATGCTGTTCCGTTTCCTCCACCTTGCTGTTCATCGGTTTCAAGCTTGGATACGGGCGTCGTACAGGCGCTGAGCAGAAGCACGCCGGTGAGCAACGGGAACAAAATCTTCTTCACAGGAAAATCCCAATAATCGTTCAAATACAGCATTATGTCGACCGTATTTCGCCCATCGAAGGAAAACAATACTTGTCACACTGGATTACGGCGACAAATTGATAACTTTCCCAACGCAGCCGACCCGCCGCCGAGAAGAGAATCACAAGCAGACACCAAACAGGAAGCATGATTTCGTCGGTGTTGGAGCATAAGGTCGATTGCTGGGACCGAGGATTCCGTCCCTGTCGCTTAGTCAAGGAGAAGTACCACCGCATGCGATTGCCGCGCCGCACACTATCCGTTGTCCTTATTGCGTCCACCCTGGGCCTGGCTTCATGCTCCGCACTGACTTCCACGGATTTCAGCGGGACGAATGGTGCCCAGGCGGCGGCTCCGTCCGCCGATCAGAAGGCGGAGTACTCCGAATCGCTGGAACAGTTGGAGGATATCGCAATCAAGGGCCGCGCCCCGAAAACCGGCTATTCCCGCGAGCAGTTCAGCAATGGATGGAAGGATACCGACAACAACGGCTGCGATGCACGCAACGATATCCTCGCTCGCGATCTGGAAAATGTCGAGTACAAGCCGGCCCGGGTCGAATGCGTGGTGCTGAGCGGAACATTTGATGATCCTTACACCGGCAAGACGATCAATTTCGAGCGAGGCCAGACCACGAGCTCGGCCGTGCAGATCGACCACATCGTTGCGCTGTCGGATGCCTGGCAGAAGGGCGCCCAAAAATGGAGCAAAGACGAGCGCCTCCAATTCGCCAACGACCCGCTAAACCTGCTGGCTTCCGATGGTCCCACCAATGCTTCCAAGGGCGACAAGGATGCGGCAACTTGGCTACCGCCAAACAAGGACTTCCGCTGTGAATATGTATCACGGCAGACCCAGGTCAAGGCCAAGTACGGCGCTTGGATGACCCAAGCGGAACACGACGCTATCAAGAAGATCTTGGCTTCCTGCGTCTAGGCAACCCCTACCGGCCGCTACTCTCAACCCTCAGACTGAGCGTTTCACAGTAAATTACCACCTTGGACGTATGTTCAAACAGCTGGAGTTATGGCATGATTGATGTTATTCCAGCTGATAGCGAATTGTTTTCGCGATGATTTAGCGAAAATCGACAGTTCAAAGGTGCACAATGAAGTCACGGTTGCTCGGCGTAGTACTGCTGCTAGCCAGCGTCTGCATTTTCGTGTTCGCGCTGGACAACTCCCAGCGCTCAATGGCAACTACCTGCTGGGTCGCCTCAACCCTGATGTTCATTGCGGCGGCCATGCTGCTTCTCGGCGATATCGTCGGTTCGTCCTCCGCAACCGCTGGCGATCCACGCCGCAAGCGCCAACGCTAAAAGGACTAAAGTTCACCCATCGCATGCCCTGCCCACCGGCAGGGCATGCGGCGCTTTAAGCGACGCCAACTACCGGTACGGCGTCGCTCGATGCCACAAAGATCTGTTTTATACGTGAAATTTACGTTCAAGCATCGACAGGTTCATCTTCATGGGATAAACATGAGAGAGGTCACACGCTTAACTCTGAGGAGGATCTATGCCTGCGTTCAGGCAGATCAAAAACTTAACGCTGACTTCCATGGCTACTGCAGTTTTGATTGCCTCCGGATGCGTTGCCGCGCAGGCCGCCCCGGCAGCAGAACCAGCCGCCCCGGGGACATTCACCCTGGATATCTTGGACATCAACGACTTCCACGGCCGCATTGCCCAAGATCGAGATTCCGCAGGTGCGGCAATCTTGGCTGGCGCAGTCGATACGCTGAGGGCCGCGAACCCGAACACGCTCTTTGTGTCGGCCGGCGACAACATCGGCGCTTCGACCTTCGCTTCGGCCTCGCAGAAGGACGCGCCAACCATCGAAGCATTGGGCGCCGGCGGTCTCGACGTGTCAACCGTGGGCAACCACGAGTTCGACCGCGGTTTCAAGGACCTGAAAGGCCGAGTCATCCAGAGCTATGCCAAGGCCTCCGGCCAAGACGGCGCAGACTTCGCCCTGGGTGCCAATGTCTATGACAAGGCCACCGGCGAGCCTGCTTTGAAGGAATATGCAATTCGCGAGGTCAACGGCGTCAACGTCGGCTTCATCGGCACGGTCACCGCGGACGTCCCGTCGCTGGTCACCCCCACGGGCATCAAAGACCTTACGTTCGGCAACGAGCTCGAAGCGGTCAACCGCGTAGCCAAGCAGCTTTCCGACGGCGATACGACCAACGACGAAGCATCAGTCATTGTCGTGCTGTCCCACAACGGCTCGGAAAACACCTCATGCGGCACTATCGCCGCAGAGAAAACCACCTACGGCGAGCTGGTGCGCGGTGCCAGCGAGCAGGTGGACGCCATTGTTTCCGGGCATACCCACCAGCCGTACAACTGCGAAATCGCAGGTCCCACGGGTACCGAACGACCGGTCGTCCAGGCGGACCAGTATGGCACCACCCTGGGCAAGATCTCACTTGAGGTCGACGAGGCTAGCGGTGAAGTGGCCAGCTCCTCGACCGAGCTCTTGCCGCTGGCCATCAAGGACGATGCCGGCGAATGGGTTTATACCCCGAACAAATCCGTCACGCAGATCGTCGATACCGCAATCACGGAATCCGAGAAGGTCGGTAACCAGAAGATCGGTCAGATCTCAGCCGACATCCTGCGCGGCGGCAAGGAACCGGGATCGGATCGCGGCGTGGAGTCCACGCTGGGCAATACCGTGGCGGACATCCACTTGTGGGCCACCTCGAATGAGGACTTCGCCGGCGCCAAGGCGCAGATCGCGTTCATGAACGCCGGCGGCCTGCGCGCCGACCTACTGTACGGCAAGGACGGCACCGTCAGCTACAAGGCGGCCGCCGACGTTCAGCCATTCGCCAATACGCTGAAGACCTTCGACCTGACGGGCGCCCAGATCCGCGAAGCTCTGGAACAGCAGTGGCAGCCAAACGGCTCCGAGCGCTCGAAGCTGCAGCTGGGCATCTCCGATGGCCTGTCCTACACCTACGTCGAAAAGGCCCCGCGCGGGGAGCACATCAAGGACATCACCTTCAACGGCGAACCGCTGGATGAGAAGGCCACCTTCCACGTGGTTGCCAACGCGTTCTTGGCCGCTGGCGGCGACAACTTCGCGGCCTTCGCCGAAGGCACGAACCACGCCGACTCCGGGCAGATCGATCTGGACGCCACCGTGAACTACTTCAAGTCGCACGACGTCGTCGATCCAGCGCCGCTGGGACGCGCGATGATCGCCGGCACCGACTGGGCCAAGGTCGAGCTTTCCACGACCGAAGCCGAAGCCGGCGAAGACATCGAGGTCACCGTTACCGGGCTGGAGGAAGGCGCGCAGATCACCGCATCGTCCTTCGGCGGCGAGCTGGAGATCACCGACATTCCGGCGGCTGACGCGCAGGGAACCACCAGCTTCACCCTGCCGATTGCCGAGGGCACCGAGGCCGGCGACTACGAGTTGCTGATCTCGCTGGTGCAACGCGAAAGCATCTCCACCATATTCACCGTGGTGGCCACGGAGCCGTCGGCCAGCCCGACTCCATCGGAAAGCGCTTCGCCCACGGCCAGCCCGTCGCCGACGCAGACTCCTGACGCATCGGGCGAGTCGACCGGCTCCGCCACGCCGAGCGCGTCTGCCACCCCGACGGACAACGGCAATCAGAATGACCGCGACGACCTGGCGCAGACCGGATTCAGCGCATCCTGGATCGGTATGGCGGCCGGTGCCATCGTCCTGCTGGGCATCCTCCTGTTGCTGGTACGCCGCTTCGGGAACAAGAACAGCCACTAGGCTGATCGCCGCGCCAGCTGCGTAAAGTGAAGGCGCGGACCCCCAACGGGGTCCGCGCCTTCAACGATTAATGAGTGAATTAGTCGATGACCAGTTCGCCCATGGTGTCCCAGTCCTCGCCGTCGACCTTGCGGGAGACGATCTTCGGGGTGGATACCAGCAGCGGGCGCATGGACTCCAGCCCGGCTGCGAAATGCGCGGAATTGACGTGGGCCCCGGCGGCTTCGTCATCGCGGAATGCCTCGACGAGCACGAACTCGTTGGGGTCCTCGACGCTGATCGACCAGTCGAACCACAGGTTGCCTTCTTCGGCGCGGGTGGCCTTGGTGAATTCGGCAACGTGGTCCATGAAGCTGTCGGTGAATTCCGGCTTTACCTGATATTTAACAACGATGAAGTACATGCTTCTAGTCTATTGATTCTTAGGCGGTTCAAGACGGAAAACGGGTGTATTGTTTATCCCTTTGGCGAAACCGCAGTCCACGGGCCCGTGGCTCGATCTCGTTGTCGCATTGCCTCGGCACGGGATCCGAAGCGCCGGTGCACTCAGGCGCTGGCGCTTGCAGTGACCGGTTTCGTCAGATCCCGCCGGAAGATCCAGAACGGCGCAAGAGTGCGGTCGTGCGGCGACTTACTCCCTTCCCCTAGGCAGAAAGACTTGAACCGAAACGCCCCCACGCTTCGGTCGACCGCCTGACCTGCAATCCATCCTACTGAAGACTTGACGTGTTGCATCCGGAAATAGCCTTCTTGAGCCAATTGCAGGTAGCGATGTTGGAAAACTTAGGTAGCCCAAGGACAGAGATCATATTGAAATCTAAAATCAACCTGACAAGACTGTATTTAGGATGAATCTTGCGATCATCCATCGCTGCCGGGGCGGCGCAAATAATCCCCCAAGTTATTTGTGTAGCAGTGAGGCTCTCCATCTACCCCCAATACGGTGGAGAGCCGCCCCCTTCAAAATCCCATGCCTTCGATGGCGCCGTGCCGACGTTCACCAGGTACGGCGAATCACGTCCTTGTCCCGGTTCGGCATTCCGTCGACGACCAGATCATAGGAATCCTCGATGAGCTCGCGCATGGTTTGCTCGTCCAGCCCCACCCGCACCGAATTCCAGTGCTTCTTGTTCATGTGATACCCCGGGGTGATCTGCGGGTGTTCGCTGCGTTGCTGGTCGGCCAGCGCGGGTTCGCATTTCAAGTTCAGCAGGAGCTCACCGTGCAAGTGCATGAGCAGCGCAAATAGCTTGCCGTTGGCCCGATCCCGGCCAGCGACCTTGAAGACGGTGGCCCCCGGTCCGAAGGGATGGTCTTCATAGGCACTGGGCATCTGCAGGCACAGGGACCGCCAAATGTTTTCCGTGCGCTCCATGTCTGCATCATCCATGCTGGCCACCCCGTTCGATCGCCTGTGGTTTCGTCTCGGATTCTACGGTATCAGCGTGCCTTGGCTGCCGCGGATCGTCGGGCGTCTCCGTATCCGGATCGCCAGAAATACGCCCCGATTGCCAGCAGCCCGCCACCGTAAATCACAGCCCACCAGGGGAATCCCGGGATCCTGGGGTCTTCGCCAGCCGCTTCTGTGTCCTCGATGGGGGTCGGCGTGACCCGTTCTCCCGTGACGAGGATACGCTGGCTGTTGATCCCCAGCGGCGTGCAGGTCACCAGAGTGACGAGATCTTCCCCGGATACCGCGTGCAGGGAGTCGGTGTCTTCCGGGTCGACCACCTTGGTCTCGCGAACTTCATAGGTGAGCACCTCGCCGAACACCTCGACGGTGAAACGATCTCCGACGCCGACCTTGTCCAGGTTCGTGAACATCTCGGCCTGCGCGAGGCCGCGGTGGGCGGTGAGCACCGAGTGGGTGTCGGCGCCGCCGATCGGCAGGCTGGAGCCTTCCAGATGACCGATGCCGCGCAAGAGCGTTTCATCGCTGGTTCCGTGATAAATCGGCAGGTCGACATCGATTCCGGGGATCCGAAGGCGCGCCATGACATCCGAGGTTCCGGCGCTGAGCATGTCTTCATACCGCAAATCCGCATTGGACGTGATGCCGCTGCCGGTCGGCACATTGGCATTCGCGTCGAGAACCACGCCGGAGCTCAGCGCATTGTTGTAGGCCTTGGCCAGGGCCAGCTGCTGGTCGACGCCAGGCGAGGCATGTTCCAGGCTTTGGCCCATCTCCTCGATGAGCAGCGACTGGTTGTAGGAGGTCAGCCAGCTGGCAGCCGAAGGATAAATAACAACGCTCAGCCCGATGATTGCAAGCAGGGAACTGGCGATCGTCAGCAACCCCGGACGCCAGCGGCGGGCGGCCATGGCTTCGCGATCTGCGCGAACGGCGGTGCTCGCCGGGGTGGGGTTCGGGGTATCGGGCATGATGTGTCCTGACGAAGGGTGGGAGTTTAAACCCGCGATGGCGGGCGAGCTGTCGCCCGCCCGCCATCACAGGAGCTGAACCGCAGGTGCGGCTGCTACTTGGTTTCTTCGCGGGCTGCCCGGCGGCGGCTCACGATGACCATTCCACCGGCGACCAGCAGCACCGCAGTGCCGCCGATGACCATCAGGATCTGGCCGTTGGCACCGGTCAGCGGCAGTTCAGGTACGTCCTGCTGGCTGTTGACGATGGTTGCGTCGTAGATGCCGGTCTCATTGGCACCGATCTTCACAGCCACTGGCGTGAACGCCTTGTCCCCCACCGGGGTGACGAAACCGGCCGGGGCCTTGGTTTCCTTCAGCACGTAGCAACGCTGGGCAGCGTCCTTCGTTTCGTTCACGCTGTCGCTGACGTACAGGCCGGCAATGCTCAACACGCCGTTGTCTCCGCTGACGAAGGAGGATTTTCCGTTGACGCTCAGGGCCGCACCCGTGGCCTTGGCGCCTTCGCAGGTGTCGGCGTAGGGCGCTTCGGCGGCGAAGACCTCGAACTCTGCACCCTTCAGTGCGGCGTTGGTTCCCTTGGCGGTCTTCAGTGCAACCAGGTCGCCCCAGTTGGTGGTGACGTCGTTCGATTCGACCTTGCCTTCGTGACCCGGGGTGTTGATGTAGGCTTCGGCGTCGTTTTCGATCTTTCCGACTTCCTTGACCACGGCGGAGAAGGTCACGACGACCTTTTTCTCGCCCTGGGTCTTCAGCCACTGGCGTCCGGCTTCGTTGAAAGTGACCTTGACGGTCTGCCCCTCATTCGTAACCGAGTAGTAGCTCGGATCAACGGCAGCGCCGTCCATCTTGACGCTGGCCACGCCGGTGCCGTTCAGGCCCAGTCGCGCGTCGAAGGTATCGGTGACTTCAAAGCGGGTCATGATTTCCCCGCTCTTGGTCTTCGGTACGTCCACGGTCACCGGGAAGTTCACGACGCCGCCCAAGCCAAGGTCGGACTGCGGGTCGATGGACTTGGTGATGCCGGTCGTACCGTTCTTCGGGTAGACGTTGACGTCGTAGAGCCAACTGTTCTCAAACGGCGTCGGGATGGTGACCACGAAAGGCTGCGCACGGTCGACAACCTCGGCCGGAGCGGCGGTCTCGCAGATGACGTAGGCGCCGAGCTTCAGCCCGGTCAGGGTGGTGACACCCGAGCTGTTGGTCAACGGCGCAACAATTGGCGCACCCAGGGTGTGGCCGGGGATCGAGGTGCAGGCGTTGGAAAGGTTCAGGTTCTCAAGCTTGTCCCAGTCGCTGGTTTCGCCCAGGTTCACGTCGGTCAGCTGGTAGGCGGTGAACTCAACGCCGGCAATGCCGTCCGTGGTGATCTTGTCACCGCTGCCGTCCGGCTTCTGCGTGGCGTCGGTGCCATTCTGGTGCTTGTGCTTGTTGATCGTGATGGATCCTGGGCGGGAATCGTCGATGTTGCCCAGAGAGCCACCCTGGTCAGCCATCGCGGCGCCGGCTCCCCCGAACAGGCCTGCAGCGGTCAAGGCCATTACGCCCATACCGGTCAGTACACGCTTCCCCCGAGTGTGCTTGAATTCAGCCATTTCAGCTGTGTCCTTTCTATTGCGCCGCTGCGTCCCCAGCAAGCGGCTGCGAGTGAAAATGAGTAAAACTGTGAAAATTTGTTAGTTTTTGGGTGCGGTCGTCTTGCGACGCCATCCGACAATCCCGAGAGCCGCCAGCAATACCGCGCCTCCGCCCAACAGGAAGGTCTGGGTTCCGGTGCCGCCGGTCAGCGGCAGGTCCAGTCCTTCTCGTTGCTCGTTGGTGATCTGGCCGAGGTCCCACACAATTCGAGCCGGAGCTTTAGCCCCCACCGAGATTGTGTAGGTCGTTTCGTCCAGGACGAAACCAGCCGGTGCCTTGGTTTCAACCAGTGTGTAAGTTCCCCAGTGCAGGCCGGTGAGCTGGAAGCCTCCGGCCTTTGGATCTTTGTCGGGACCGCTGCATTTGCCTGCATCAGCGGCAACACAATCCGTGATTATTGAGGCTTCGCTGTTGCTTCCCGGGCCGGTCAGCTCCCATTCCGAGCCACGCAACGCGGATCCCATGGCATCAACCTTTTCCCAAGTGATGACACCTGGCTTGGGCTTGTTGGTGAACGTGCAGTCCACAGACTCACCAGGCGCCAGCCCGGTAAGCACGCCGCTCACCGCGTTAAGCGGCTGTTCGCGGGTCGTGCCGTTGTCTGCGGTGACCAGGCAAGTGCCACCGACGAAGTCGTATCCGTTCTGCATTGTCTCGTGCACCTTCACCTGGGCCCGTGCGCCGGGCTTGGTCGGGAAGTCGACGATCCAAGGCTTCTCAACCTTGCCGTTGGCCGCGGTGACCGCGACCTCCGGCGTGCTGATGGAGACGCCGTTGGCGCTGCCCGACTCGAGTGTTGCCCCGACGGTCCACCCCGCGGCTGGCTTTGGATTCTGTCCAGCAACGTCCTGAAGTTGCTTGCCCACCGTGACCTTTGCCGGCTTCAGCGAGTTCACGAAGGTGCAGTCCACGACATCGCCCGGAACAATTGCCACGTTCGGGTTGCTAGTCGCACCGCTGAGCTCCGACTTCTTGACGGTGCCGTCAAGCGCGGTTACCTCGCAGATCCCTTCCTTGAACTTATAGCCGTCCTGCATCAGTTCCTGGACCGAGAGGTTCGCCTTGTCGTTCTTGCCTCCGAAGGAGAACTTCCAGGTGGCAGTTCCAGCATTGTTGGTGTTCTGCTCGGATGCTGTCGGTGCAGACTTGATGGTTCCAGCGGTGGCGTTGGCCATTGCTCCGACCTTCCAGTTCGCCCCAGGTAGCGGGTTTTCTCCCTTGGAATCCGTAATCTGCTTATGCACGTTGACTTGAGCAATCAGCGGGGAGTTGTAGAAACGGCATTCGACAGCCTGTCCGCTGGCAGGAATCGTGATCACGCCAGCCGTTCCGTTCCCCTGAACCTTCTGTTCCCCATCCACCAGGCATCGGTAGCTGGAGGCGTAGTCGGCCAGTTTGGTGGTTCCCGCAGCGGATTCGCTGAAATGCAGTTCAACATTGCGAACGGTTGGCAGCGGGCCCACACGCTCGCCCTGCAGTCCGTCCTTGTCGCCGGTGGTCGTTGCGGTACCGATTTCCGTGCCGGCCGTTCCACCTTGGCGCAGCGTCAGGTTGAACTGGTCGGTCGGGGCAACGCGTCCGCCTTCAACAAACTTTTCGATGGTGATGGTCGGAGGCGAGCCGCAGGAAGCAAGATCCGCGCTGCTATTGAGGGACTTGGAGACGTCCTTGGGGTTGGTCCATCCAGGCATGTCATAGCTGCGCACAGTGTTGCTGGAGCTCAGGTATCCCTTGCCATCGGCATCGAAGGCAACACCATTGACGTTGTCCATCGTGGAAACCTGCTTGCTCACGGAGGATGGAATCAATCCCCCGGTCGTGGCATTGGCCAGGTTTTCAGCGGTGACGGAGTAGATGGTGGTGGTGGTTCCGCTACCGCGGACGACAAACAAGTTGCCGTTCGCGTCGAAAGCCATGTCGCCGTTTGCGGCATCGGTGAGCCCGGAGTTGGTGGCGATGTGCCCCTTGTAGGACACCGTGTTCTTCGCAGGATCGTATTCCCAGATACGGAAAACCCGTGGACTGGTGTTCGCGGGAGTGTATCCTCCGATCAGGTAGCGTCCGGTATCAAGGTTGACCGCTCCCGCGACGAACTGAACATCACGGTTTGACGTCTGAGAATTGATGCTGGCACCGGTAGATGCCCAGGTTCCCGTAATGGAGTCGAAGCGGTATACCGCCGCAGATTTCGCCCCATTTGAACGTTCGTAGGCGAAAGCAGGCGAACCGCCCGGTCCAATGCCCAAACCATTGAAATCGCTGACGGATGCAGCAGGTTTGCCAAGGTTACCGACAACCCCTTCCGGGCTCACGCTCTGCATCTGCCCGGTGCCGCTGAGACCATAGACATAACCGGCCTCGCAGACCGGCGCGAACGACGACTTCCTGACGACGAACGTACCGAAATCCAGCGTCCGGTTTTCGCCCTGTCCCGTCCAAGTCAGCGAATTCGAGTCCACTGCGGCGGTGCTGGAAACCCATTCGTACCCCATGGGCGGGTTCGTTGGCTTAACCCGGTAACGGCTGCCTGCGGTGACAGTGTTTCCGGATGGATTAAAACCCGGAGCATCGGAGTCGATCCATTTGACGAGGTACTCACCTGCTTCGCTATCCCGATCGATGACAGAACAGCTGCTGGATACGCAATCCTTGACGTTTCTCGATCCAGTCCATTTGCGGTTTGCCAGGCGTTCGAAGGTAAAAGTGGTGCCCGTAACCGGCTTACCTTTTTCGTCAACAACTTCCCAATGGACGTACGAGCCTGGAACCCTGTCCGGCCCCGAAGCTATCAACGCTGGCTGGTCTGCCGTCTCGGTTTTCTCGCTCTGCTCGACGGGTGAAGGTGAACTGGTGCGATCAGCTTCAGCCTCAGGCGTTGGCTTTGCTGCAGGAACCGTCGCGGTTGCAGACGGACTTGGCGATTCGGTGGGTTCAGGATTTTCTTCAGCCTGCTCAAGCACGTTTTCAGATGGTTCATCCGACTCAGAAGTCGCCGAAGGTAGCAACCCCTCGACAGAGGCAGCTGTCATCGGAGCTTCTTGCGCATCGGTGGGTCCGGCTGTCGCAGAATCGCTGGAAGCAGCGATTGCGGGCGCGGAAAAGGCAAATGAAGACGCAACGAGTAAAACGCTCAACGATGCGGAACATATACTTCGCATCGCTTGATTCTGGCGGATCGCACCCCAGCGCGACCCCCGTTTTTCAGACCGGCGCGCTTTTTTCGCACGCGCAGACCCATCCCCCACAGGCTGGCCAATCAATGAATTTCCCCAATTTCGATGGGACGCTGGAACGCGTCAAATACCATCGATGATGCACGCAGATCGCATCAAATTGATCGTCCAAACCCCAAGTCAAGACGAATCCCCAAGTATTCTTCGGCTCCCCAGCCACCCGAATGTATGATTCTGCCGCCAGCCTACAGGCGTACTTGGAAAATAACGTACTTGAATCAACAAGTATCGCGTAATAAAACGTCACATTTCAGAGTGCCGGGTATTCAATCATCGGACAGGCATCCATCACTACGTCCAAGCCGGCTTCCTCTGCTCGTTGCGCCGCTCTCTGGTCTATCACCCCTAGTTGGAGCCAGAGTGCGCGGGCACCCACTGCGATTGCCTGGTCGACGATCTCACCAACTTTTTGCGAGTTGACAAAGCAGTTCACGACATCGATTTTTCCCGGGATTTCCTCCAGCTTCTCGTAACCGGTCTCGCCGAAAACTGACTCCCCCGTGAGCGATACCGGAATAATTTCCATGCCCAACGCGTCCTTGAGAAAGCGTGCAACGGAGGGTGCGACCCGTCGCGGATTGTTGGTCAGCCCGACAACAGCCCACCGCCCGGGATGCGTCAGCAGGCGCCGGATGACTGCCGGATCATTTACATGGTTGGTTCCCATATGCGCAACGATACCGCCGTGTTCTGCGAAAGTCTTTGGAAAAGGAAATGGCAGGTAGATCCCCTCCCAGTTGGATCTACCTGCCAAGCTTTGTTCCTAGCCCTGATATTGCAGGCTGGCCTCGGAATTTGCAGCCGAGAATTCGGAGAAGGCGCCGCGGTACCGGGCCGCCGGATGGTTCGCCGGGAGCTTGTCGCCGCGGTTGAAGACCTTCTGGCGCAGGCTTCCCGGTGCGTACTCGCTCTGAGCCAGGCCGCGGCGGCGCAGCTCCGGAAGGACGCCCTCGATGAAGTTGTCGTAGGATCCGGGCAGCACGTGGTTCATGATATTCAGCCCATCGATCCCGGCGTCCTGCCATCGCTCCAGCTCGTCAACGATCTGCTCCGGAGTGCCGACGATCTGCTGGGCCTTGGCGCGGTAGTTCGCCAGGTCGCGCAGGGTTGGGTTGCGGCCCGGGGTCGAGGCCAGCACTGCTTCCAGCACTCCCTGCGCACCTTCGGTCTTCACCTCGCCCAGCGGAGTGTCCAGGTCCAGCCCACCGAGGTCGACACCGATGCCTCCCCCAATATGGGCAACGATGGCGTCAAGGTCCAGGTACTCGTCATATTCGGCTTCCAGGGCCTTGGCCTCCGCTTCGGTGGAACCGACCACGAAGGAAAGCCCCGCAAAAACCTTGATGTCATCGCGGGTGCGGCCGGCGGCTTCGAGATTGCCGATCAACTGGGCATTCTTCTTGGCGACGTATTCCGGGTGCGGAGCGAACAGGAATGTCGCTTCCGCATGCGTGGCGGCGAACTGGGATCCGCGCGGCGAGGATCCAGCCTGGAACAGGAACGGGGTCCTCTGGGCGCTGGGCAGGGCCAGGTGCGGTCCGTCGATCGAGTACAGCTGGCCTCGGTGGTTGATCTTGTTGACCTTGGACGGGTCCGCATAGATGCCCGACTCCTTGTCGGCCAGCAGCGCCCCGTCCTCCCAGGAGCCTTCCCAGAGCTTGTAGGCCGCTTCCACATACTCCTCAGCCCAGGCGTAGCGGTCGTCGTGCGCAACCAGGCTGTCGCCGCCGAAGTTGCGGTGCGCGTTCTCCAGCACGCTGGTCACGATGTTCCAGGCCACGCGGCCGTTGGACAGGTGGTCGAGCGTGGAGGCCTGGCGGGCGAACTGGAACGGGTGCGCCTGCACCACCGAGCTGGTCATGGCCAGTCCGATGTCGCTGGTGGTGGCTGACAGCGCGGAGAGCAGCACCAGCGGATCCTGGCTCGGCACCTGCAGCCCCTTGCGCACCAGCGAGGCCCAGCCACCTTCGTGGTCGCCGTACAGGCCCACCACGTCGGCGAAGAACATGCTGTCGAACTTGGCGTCCTCCAGCTTCTTGGCCAGGTCCACCCACAGCCCCAGCTCGTTGAACTGGTGCTGTTCGGCCTGAGGGTGGCGCCACATGCCGCCGAGGATGTGGCTGGAGGTATTCATCAGGAAAGCCGAAAGCAGGAAGCGCGGCCGTGATTCAAAGGTTCCCATGGCTACTTGGCTCCCTTGGCTTCGCCGATGGAGTGAAGCCCCGTCGGGATGGTTCCGTTGATGAAGTAGTCGCCGACCGAGCGGGCCTTGAAGGCGACGGGGTTGTGGGTCGCGACGGTGCGGGCGTTGCGCCAGAAGCGGTCCAGCGACTTGGAGGTGGACACCGCGGAAGCCCCGGTGACGTCGAAGAGTTCGCTGGTGGCGTCCAGGATCAGCTTCGGGGTGGCCACGTGCGCCTGCTGGACCGCGAGCTCGGCGCGGACGAAGGCGGCTTCCTCGTCCAGTCCGAGGCTCGGGTCCACTGCTGCGTCCAGATCACGGGCGGCAGCGACCACGATCGATTCTGCGGCGAAGACGTTGGATGCAAGGCGTCCGACCAGTTCCTGGATCTGCGGGTCGTCCTTGAACAAAGCGCCGGAGCCGGTGTTGAAGGTGCGGGTGCGGGTGGCCACAATGTGGGCGGCTTCGTTGCGCGCGGCCTTGCCGATGCCGACCAGCACCGAAAGCAGGCACAGCTGGAAGAACGCGGGCTCCAGGGTGGAGGCCACCTTGCGCTGGATGATGTTCTGCTCGTCCACCTCGACGTCGGTGAAGATCGCGGTGCCGGTGCCGGTCAGCGGCTGGCCGAAGCCGTCCCAGTCGTCGAGGATCTGAACGCCCCGGGCATGGCGGTCGATCACCGCGTATTGGCGTCCCTCAACACCGTCGGTGCTCGCCATGACAACTACCCAGTCAGCGAAGATCGAGCCGGTGGTGTAGTACTTCTCGCCGCGCAGCACCCACCCGGACCCGGTCTTGATGAGTTTGGTGTTGGTGCTGCCCAGCGCGTTGCCGCCGCGCTCGGTGGCGGCGTTGCCGAAGATCTCGCCGGCGAGCACACGCGGGAACCAGCGGTCCTGGAATTCCTGCGGCTGCAGGGCAATGGTCTCCACGAACGAGAAGTGGCTGCGCAGCAGGTGGGACACGTTGGAGTCGGCGGCCGACAGCTCGATGAGCAGGCGGAAAAGATGCTCGTGGTTGACCGGACTGCCGCCGTGGCTTGCCGGTACGCGCAACGTGGTGAAACCGGCGTCCTTCAGCCACTGGACCTGTTCGAACGGCAGGACGCGGTTTTGCTCGCGCTCCCGGGCCCCTTCGGCGATGCGGGCGAAGACGTCGGCGAATCGCGCGGAGAGCTGCTGGTAGGCGGCTTCGCTGCCGTAGGGTGCGGTAATGATCTGGGTCGATTCCAGGGCGTCGGTGCTCATAGTATCTCTTTCGGAATTCAGTGGAATATGTGGTTCTTGGAAATTCAGCAACGGCGCGTATCCGCGAGTTCGCGCAGCACATGGCCGGGGTTCGCGGCCAGCAGGGTTCGGGTGTACTCGTGCTGCGGGGCGGAGAAGACCTGCGCCACGGGCCCGACTTCGACCAGCTCACCGCCGCGCATCACGCCAACCTGGTGGCTGATGCGTTCAACCACGTGCAGATCGTGGGAGATGAACAGGTAGGTGAGACCTTCCTCGCGCTGCAGCCTGTCGAGCAGTTCCAGGATTTGTTCCTGGGTCAGGACGTCAAGGGCGCTGAGTGCTTCGTCGAGGACCAGGATCTTTGCGCCGCTGGCCAGCGCCCGGGCAATGGCTACCCGCTGCCGCTGGCCGCCCGACAGTTCTCCGGGCCGCTTGGAAGCAAGTTCCGCTGCCAGATTCACCTGTTCCATGAGCTGGGCAACGCGAGCCTGCCGCCAGGCCGCGTCCCCCAGGCGGTAGTTGAGCATTGGCTCGGCAATGATCGATCCGACCTGCTGCCGCGGGTCCAACGCCGAGTCCGGGTTCTGGTAGACCAGCTGGGCTTCGCGCCACAGCGCGTATCGCTGTTTTCCGCCGAGGCCAGTGACCTCGTTGCCATTGACGCGTGCGCTGCCTTGACTAGCTTCGAGCAGGCCCATGATGATTTTCGCGGTCGTGGACTTGCCCGAACCGGACTCCCCCACCAAGGAGAATGTTGTTCCTCGTGCGACGTCGAAGGATACGGAAGACACCGCTGCATGGGTGGCGTTTCCCTTGCCGAAAACCTTGCCCAGGTTCGTGACCGAAATTGCCAGCTCGTCGGTGCTCCGCGCTTCCTGCTGGTTCGCAGTGGCGTAGGCCTGGTCCAGCAGGGCATTGGTATACGGGTCGGTGCTCTTTGAGACCAGTTCCTCGACGCTGCGGTCTTCGAGGATGCGTCCTGAGTTCATGACTAGTACCCGGTCGGCGATATCCGTGGCTACGGCTAGATCGTGGGTCACGAACACCACGGTCGTCTCGTTTTTGCGAGCCAGCGACACAAAGATCTCCAGCACCGTCCGCTGCACGGTGACATCCAGTGCGCTGGTCGGCTCGTCCGCGATCAGCAGCTGCGGGTTCAAGGCGAACGCGATGGCGATCAGCACACGCTGTTTCAGTCCACCGGACAGCTCGTGCGGGTACTGCGACAATCGACTCTCGGCACGGTCGATGCCCACGCTTTCCAGCAGTTCAATGGCTTTGGAGCGCCACTGCTTCTTGGGAACCGAACGGCTAGGGTGCAGCCTGAAAACCTCGACCACCTGGGAACCGATGGTCTTCACCGGGTCCAGTGAGGCACCCGGATCCTGCGGCACCAGCCCGATTCCGGCCCCGCGGATCTTGCGCCATTCGTGCACGTTCAGCGTGGTCACTTCGGTACCGCCAAAGCGAATGCTGCCGGTGCATTCGGTTCCTTGGGGCAGCAAACCGATCAAGGCTTTGGTCAGCGTCGACTTGCCGGAGCCGGATTCTCCAACGATGGCAACGATCTGCCCCCGCGGGATCTGGAGATTGATGTTGTCCGCGGCAATGGTTCCCTGCGCGTACTGAACCGTGAGGTCTTCAATCCGGATCACCGGACTGGCGGTATTCTGTGGGGCGTTCATGGATTTCTCCTTTCAACCGGGTACGGCGCTAGAAGCGGAAGGCTTTATTGATGGTTCGGCCAAGGGTGGCCATCAACATCACTGCAGCAACGATGACCAGGCCAGGCAGGGTCGTGAGCCACCAGGCAACCGATAGGTACTGCCGCCCTTCGGAGATCAGCAGGCCCCATTCCGGGGTTGGCGGCGGCGAACCGAAGCCAAGAAAACCGAGTCCGGAGATGGCCAGGATTGCCGCGCCAAGGTCAACTGCAAGCAGCGAGAGGACCGGACCGATCACGTGGGGAATGATGTGGCGGCGGAGCACGGTGAAGTACTTGCCACCGCTCATCAGCGCAGCCTGCACGAAATCCCGTGAACGAACACGGAGCACCTCGGTACGCACCAGTCGCGCGAAGGCGGCGATGGAGGCGATGCCAACACCGAGCCCCAGGGACAGCGGGCCGGGTTCGGTCGCAGTCACCAGGATCAGTGCGATCAGGAAGGCAGGGACGGCCAGGATGACATCCACCAGGCGCATGGCCACGCTGTCGGCAAACCTGCCCGCAGTTCCGGCGAGCAACCCGAGAATCGATCCGACAATGCTGCCGATCAGGCAGGCGAGCCCAGCGGTGAGCAGCGTCTGCCGTGTTCCATACACGACTCGGGAGAAGACGTCGCGTCCCAGGTGGTCGGTGCCGAAAAGGTGTTCGGCGCTCGGAGCCAGGAGTTTGTCTGCAGGGACGCCGGTGATCGGATCATGGCCGGTGAAAAGCGCCGGGAGGAAAGCCCACGACAGCATGATGGCCAACGGAACAAGCACCCACCACTGCGCCAGCCGGCGCCGGGCCGCCGAAGCACTCGCGATCCGCGAGTTCGGCTGTTCGGAAGCGGCCAGGGTCGCAACCGCCGTATCGACGTTGTCTGCCAGGAGACTCATTGACTATTCCTTCCCTAGGCCGCAAGCGCGCGGGGCGAACCGGAGCTGGCGGTGATGATGCGCGGATCGAGCTTCGGATGGATGAGGTCAACCAGCAGGTTGGCTGAGGTGAACACGACTGCGGTCAGCAGGACCAGTCCCTGAACCAGCGGAATGTCCTGGACGGTGACCGATTGCAGGATCAGCTGTCCAAGTCCTGCGCGGGCGAAGACTGTTTCGGTAATCACCGATCCGGCCAACAGCGTTCCAATGGTGATTCCAGCGATGGACAGTGCGGCGGGCGCCGCGTTCTTCAGCATGTGGCGGTAGAAGATCCAGGATTCGCTGGCGCCCTTGGCACGCAGAACATCCACAAATGGTTGGGTACCGACTTCCTGAACGCTCTTGATGAGCACCTGTGCAATGGGTGCACTCAGATGCACGGCCAGCACGAAGATCGGCACCGCCAGTGAGAGGAACGAGTCATCCGGGAACAACGACATGATTCCGAGCTGTACTGCAAGCAGTTGCAACAGCACCAGGCCCAGCCAGAAGACCGGAATGGACACCATGAGCGGAGGAAGATTCAGCAGGAGATTGCGCAGTCTCGGGCCGCGGGCCAGGCTGGCTGCAGCTGTGAGCGCCACAGCGAAGACCACCGCGACCACGAATGCCGAGCCTGCCAGCACGAGTGTTGAACCGACAACCTCGCCGATCCGGGCGGATACTTCCGAACCGCTGGACAGTGAGTATCCCAAGTCCCCGCGCAACAATCCGACCAGCTGGGAAAAGTACTGGACAATAACCGGTTGGTCATAGCCGTAGTACTCCTTCATCTGCGCGATCGTCGCCGGATCTGCCGCAGAGTCCGAATTGAGGAAGATCGTCACGGGATCGTTGGGAAGCGACTGCACTGCGATGAATACCACGGTGTAGGCAAGCCAGATCACCAGCAGAGCCTGGCCAACGCGTTTGGCAATGTATCCGCCCATGGTTTGCGCTCCTAGCCTTCGCTCTTCCAGGCACCCTGGAAGATCGGGGCGGTACCGGAAGTGAACTCGACGTGGGCGGACTGGCTGGCACCGTAAACCTGGACTTCATCCCACAGTACGAGGGCCAGTGCCTTGTCCAGCACCAGTGCACGCTGTTCTTCTTCGACAAGCCCCAGGTGCTCTTCTTCGCTGGTCGCGGCCTGTTCCTTGGCGAAGAGCTTGTTGAGTTCCTCGTCGGCGTTCAGGGTCTGGGTGTTATTGGCCGGGGCATAGACCGGGCCGAGGCCGCCGAGCGCGAACTGGCGGGTACCGAAGAACTCGACCTTGTCATCGACGAGCGCATTGACCAGGAAGGTATTGTCCGCTGCGCGGTTGACCAGCTTCACGCCAAGATCGCGCCACTGCTGCTCGATCAGCTCGAATGCGGGCTTGATGACGACCGAGTTGTTCGACGTGGCTACCGTGATTTCCAGCTTTTCGCCGTCTTTTTCGCGGATTCCGTCAGCACCGACCTTCCAGCCTGCTTCCTCCAGAAGCTGCTTGGATTTCTCCGGGTTATAGGCGATTTCGGACGACAAGTCGACGAAGCCCGGGGCCTTGTGGTTCAGGACCGAACCGGCCACCACGTAGCTCTCGGACAGCACGGTGTCCTTGATTGCCTGGCGATCGATACCGATCTGGAGAGCCTGGCGAACCTTGACGTCTTCCAGCTTGCCGGAACCGATGCGCACGGCAGCTTGGTTGGTGGTCAGGTCGACACCCTGCGCGGCGAAGACTTGGCCCCCGTTGGCTGCCAGCACCTGTTCGTCCACCGGCTGCAGTCCGCGGACAAGGTCAACCTGACCGGACTGCGCAGCGCCAGCGCGGCTGGCTACCTCAGGTAGGTACTTGATCACCAGTTTGTCCAGATAGGCATCGCCCTGGTTTTCTGCGGTTTCGGGTGCCCACGCGTAGTCGTCTCGGCTGGTGAAGACAACTTCCTCGTCCGGCTTTTCCGATTCGAAGACGAACGGGCCAGAGCCCACGATCTTCGCGATAGCGGACTGTCCTGCGTTATCCAGCTTCAAGGTCTTCGGGGAAACCAAGCCTGCTGCGACGGACGAGGTGGCACGCAGGAAGTTGGCGTCTGGACGTTTGAGCGTCACCTTCACCTGGTTCTTGCCGAGGACCTCCGCCGACTTATAGGCGCCGAAGTCCACGTTCGGAGCGACCTGCGCGTCCTTGATGCCCAGGCCCAGCGCGTCAAGGTTGAGCTTGACCGCTTCCGCGTCCAGCGCGGATCCATCGGAGAACGTCACCCCGTCACGAATGGTGAACGTGAATTCAGTCTGGTCGTTGTTTGCTTTGAAGTCCTCAGCGATCCATCCAACGAGCTTGCCGGACTCCGCATCGAAGTAGGTCAGGCGGTCCAGGACCGAGTTCAGGACGTTTGCCTTCTCATAGAAGCGCGCCGCCTGCGTCTGCCAGTTGTTAATCGGGGTAACTTCGGCAAAGGTAAAGGTACCGCCTTCAACCGGATCGCCGGCGGCAGCGGGAGCACCTTCAGCCGGAGCTGCGGTAGTCGAATTTCCGCCGCATGCGGTCAGGGTCAGGCCCAGGACGGCAACAAGTGCCGCCGCTTTCAAACTCAGGTGCGCAGTACGCATATTCGTAAGTTCCTCTCGGTATTTGAGCCGAGGATTACGCCTGATATTCAACGATCCGGTTGTTGCGAATTCGAGGGAAGGCAGAGCACTCCCCTTGAAGAACCGTTGCGAAATCTAGCAATCTCCATCGGTCCTGGCCTTAGCACCGATCCCGCTATCGGGTGGTTGCTGCGACGTCAACGAGCCAGGTCTCTCAGTCGCTCTGGATGGTGTGGCGTCCAATTTCTTGAACAATTTCAGTGTCGAACACGGAATCGCATGTGACCAAGCGTGACGTAAGGAATACGTCATGAAGTCATGGAAAAAGTGGTACCCCGCGAGTTTCACGCCATATTTGACGTAACAAATTGCCTTGTGGCGTTATGTGACGCCGATCAAAGCGCACACTTGACGACGGCTGGTTGGGCTCCTGCTCCTGATTCCGCAGTCCAGCTTTCAGGGAGCCCGTTTTAGCTCCTGCTGCAACGGCACCACAAGTGGCTCGGTTCTCCCCAGTGTTTTTCTGGCTCGACGAGTGCTGATGCAGGTGGAGAATTTTCCGTACCAGCTGCGCCCTTTGCATACCGGACGCCAATATCAGCTGGCGGCGACGCCCATCGAATCGAAAGGAATTCCTTGTATTCAGGCCCTGGCTGCAGGTCTTCATGATTCGGGCGGCCCTGCGGTCCACACCGACAACGCTTCACCCGCTGAATCCTTACGATCCCGGGCCTCTGCGAATAGGCTGGGGTCCACGGAAGCCAACGGAGGAACCCCATGAAGATCGCAGTCGCCGGAGCCACCGGAAAACTCGGCACCCTCGTCATCGATGCACTGTTATCCCGGGGCGCCCCAGCGGACAGCTTGGTCGCGCTCGGCAGATCCCCTCAGAAGCTCGAAGCCCTGGCAGCCAAGGGCGTGGAGACCCGCGCCGCCGACTACAACGCGGCGCACACGCTCGTCGCGGCCCTCGAAGGCGTCGACCGGCTGCTGCTGATTTCCGGCAGCGATGTCGGACACCGGATCCCGCAGCATGAGAACGTCGTCAATGCCGCCCGGCGTGTTGATGTGTCGCTGATCGCCTACACATCCATCGCCAATGCGCGCACCGGCCAGCTGAAACTGGCCGCCGAACATGTGGCCACCGAAGACCTGCTGGCAGCATCCGGGATCCCCTATGTCCTGCTGCGCAACGGCTGGTACACCGAGAACTACACGGACCAGCTCATGGGCTACCTCAACAGCGGGGTCATCCTCGGCGCGGCGGGCGAGGGAAAAATCAGCGCAGCCACCCGAGCGGACTTCGCCGAGGCTGCAGCGGCCGTCCTGCTGGACGAGCAGGTTGCCGGGGGAACCATCTACGAGCTCGGCGGAGACAAGCCCTTCACGCTCAGCCAGCTGGCCGGAGCGCTCGGCGCCGCCGCCGGGCAAGAGGTCACCTACCGGGACATGGACCCGCAGACCCTGGCAGGCATCTACGAACAGTCCGGAATTCCCCAGGTTTATGCCGAGATCTTGGTGGACACCGACTTGCGCATCCGCAACGGCGCCCTTGAGGTGCACGGCTCGGACCTCGCCCGGCTGATCGGCCGCGCACCCACCTCGCTGGGCAAGGCCATCAAGCAGGCCCTGGACAGCTAAGCCTGAACAGCCAGGGCCGGCACCGCGAGTCGGGCGTCCCTGCGAGCGCACACCGGCCCTGCGCGAAGATCTTTGGCCCTGGTTGAACAAAAAACCCGGCTGGCTCGTGTAACTTGCATGAGTGAGAATCAGGTCCGAAAATCCTGGCCGCGAAAGGGGCGCGTGACTACCAGCGACGATGCCACCCTGCGGCTGCTGCATGAACGGTACGCTCAGCCGCTGTGGCGCTACGTCTTCTCGCTGACCAGGGACTCGTACCAGTCGGAGGACATTGTCCAGGAGACTCTGCTCAAGGCGTGGAATTCCCCGCGGATTCTCGACGAGCCGGTGGAGGAGGTCCGCGGGTGGATGTTCACGGTGGCGCGGAACCTGGTGATCGACCAGTCCCGCAGCGCGCGCTCCCGGCATGAACGCAGCATCGAACGGCTGCCCGAGGAAGCGTCCGCCGATCATGCAGACCAGATTTTCGACGAGATCCTCATTCATGACGCGCTCGCGGCGCTGAGCGAACCGCACCGGCAGGTGGTGGTGCTCGCGTACTACGGCGCCTGCAGCACGCAGCAGATCGCGGCGGAATTGGGCATAGCCGACGGAACAGTGAAGTCCCGGCTGCATTATGGGATGAGGGCCTTGAAACTGGCCCTCCAGGAACGGGGAGTGACACGATGAGCGAGCATGAGAAGTTCGCCCAATGGGATGCCGCCTACGTGCTCGGGGCGCTGGAGCCGGTCGATCGCCGGCTGTTCGAGGAGCACCTGGAGAACTGCGAGCGCTGCCAGGGTTCCGTCTCCGAGCTCAGCGCGCTGCCGGGACTGCTCTCGCGCGCGCACGACCCGGAGGAAGTGACGGCCCTGGTGCCGCAGCCCCCGGCGGACCTGTTCGAGAAGACCGCCCGGCGCGCTGCCTCCGCACGGCGGCGCCGCGGCGGCCGCATGATCCTCCTGGCCGCGGCAGCCGTCGCCGTGGTCCTGGGTATCGGGCTGCCGTTCCTGCTGCGCCCGGCCGATCCCGGTCCGGTGCTTGCCCTGCAGCAGGTTGCCGAGCAGTCGCTGAGCGCACAGGTGGGCTTCGAATCGGTGGCATGGGGAACCCGGCTGAATATCGACTGCGACTATCCCGCAGGCTATGAATTCGGCGATGCCAACGGCCCATGGTCCTATGCGCTGCTGGTGACCGACACCCAGGGCGGCACCATGCAGGTCGCCACCTGGAAGGCAGTGCCCGGCAAGGAGATCACCCTCCAGGCCGCCACCTCGCTGCCGGTGGACCAGATCGCCGAAGTAACGGTGAAGACCCTGGCCGGACTGACGGTCCTGCAGTCGCCGATGGACAAGAATTTGCTCCAGCAGTGAACCGGAACGAGCTGCTCCTCGTGTAGCAGGCAAGCCGCTCACGCGGACACCACGAGAAAGGCACAGCTCATGAAATCGTCACTGAAGTCCTGGTGCGCAGCAACCTCAGCCGTCGCGGCCCTGGCATTGGCCCTGTCCGGCTGCGCGGGCGACTCTGGATCCACCGACACCGCATCGCCGTCCGCCGGCGCCCAGTCCAGCCCGGTTTCCTCCGCACCGGCGCAAAGCAGCCCGAGCAGCGGCATGCAGGCCACCTCCCTGGCCCTCGCCGACTCCTCGCTGGGCAAGATCGTGGTCGACGGCAAGGGCATGACGGTGTACCAGTTCGACACGGACACCAAGGGTGCCGATTCCTCTGCTTGCTCCGGTCCTTGCGAAGACCAGTGGCCGGCGGTCCCGGGCGGAACCGACGTCACCGTTGACGGAGTCACCGGGAAGACCGGAACCATCACCGGCGTGAATGGCGAAAGCCAGCTGACCCTCAACGGATGGCCGCTGTACTACTTCGCCGGCGACAAGAAGGCCGGCGACACCGCGGGCCAAGGCGTCAAGGACGTCTGGTGGGTGCTTGACGCCGCCGGCACCCCGATCAAGTAACGCCGTAAGCCCTTGGCCGGCTTAACAATCGGCCGAAATCGGAATGTGGCGCGTGTCACACGGTGCGAAAAAGATGTTTCTCCCGTACATTGGCGCATACTTCATACCCATCTTCTGAGGAGATCCAGGTATGTCACGACCACATATCCGGGCCATTGCCTGCGCCGCAGCACTGGCCCTAGGACTGGGAGCAGCATCCGCAGTACCGGCGAGCGCCGATCCCAGACAGACCGAGAAGGACCCCGTCGCCCAGGGCAGCGGAGGCGCCGTCGCCTCCGTGGATCCCCAGGCCTCCGCAGCGGGAATCGAGATCCTGCGCAAGGGCGGCAATGCCGTGGACGCCGCGGTCGCCACCGCGGCCGCCCTGGGCGTCACCGAACCGTACAGCGCCGGCATCGGCGGCGGCGGGTATTTCATGTACTACAACGCCAAGACCGGAAAGGTCAGCACCATCGACGGGCGCGAAACCGCCCCGGCGGCCATGCCGCACGACGCGTTCATCGACCCGGCCACCGACAAGCCCTACAACTTCACCCCGGAACTGGTCACCAGCGGGGTCTCGGTCGGCGTTCCCGGTACGCTGGCCACGTGGCAGCGGGCACTGGAAAACTGGGGCACGCAGGACCTGAAGAAGGTGCTGCAGCCTGCCATCCAGACCGCGTCGCGCGGTTTCGTGGTGGACAAGACCTTCCGCGAGCAGACGCTGGACAACAAGAAGCGCTTCGAGGCGTTCGAAGACACCAGCGAGCTCTACCTGCCCGGCGGCGACGCCCCGAAGGTGGGCAGCATCTTCAAGAACCACGACCTTGCGGCCACCTACCGGCTGCTGGCCAAGAACGGGCCCAAGGCCTTCTACCAGGGGAAGCTGGCGCAGGAGATCGCTGACACCGTCACCGCACCGCCCAAGAGCGCGGACACCGACCTGCCGGTGCCGGCCGGCTTCATCACCACGCAGGACCTGGCCGACTACGCCGTGGTCGAACAGGCGCCGACCAAGGTCGAGTACCGCGGGCTTCAGGTCTTCGGCATGGCCCCGTCCTCCAGCGGCGGCACCACCATCGGCGAATCGCTGAACATCCTGGAGCAGTTCGACCTGTCCTCCATGCAGACCCCGTCCGCGCTGCACCACTACCTGGAAGCCACCGCGCTGGCCTATGCCGACCGCGGCAAGTTCGTCGGCGACCCGGCGTTCGTGGATGTGCCGACCAGGACCTTGACCAGCCAGCTCTTCGGCGCCGAACGCGCCTGCGCGCTGGACCCGGAACGCGCGGCGGCCAAGCCGGTGGCTCCCGGGGACGTCGAGAACTTCGACGGGCTGTGCCCGGCGGAAACCGGCGTACCGGTTGACGAGCAGGACACCGAAAACGTGTCCACCACGCACCTGTCGGTGGTGGACCGCTGGGGCAACATGGTCGCCTACACGCTGACCATCGAGCAGACCGGAGGCTCGGGCATGATGGTGCCGGGGCGCGGGTTCCTGTTGAACAACGAGCTGACCGACTTCTCCACGGTGTACAACCCCGAGGATCCAAACCGCATCGACCCGGGCAAGCGCCCGCGCTCCTCCATGGCTCCGACCATCGTGCTGCGCGACGGCGAGCCGGCGCTGGCCATCGGATCCCCGGGCGGCTCGACCATCATCACCACGGTGCTGCAGACCCTGGTCAACCGCATCGACCTGGGCATGGACCTCGGCCAGGCCATCGCCGCCCCGCGCGCCTCGCAGCGCAACACCGCGGCCGTCACCGCCGAACCGGAGTTCATCACCGCCTACGGTTCCGCACTGGAGGCCTTCGGGCACAAACTGACCCCGGCCGGGGATTCCTTCACCCCGCAGGCGGAAATCGGTGCGGTGGCCGCCGTGGAAGTCGATGCCAACGGCAAGCTCACCGCGGCGGCAGAACCCACCCGCCGCGGCGGCGGATCCGCCATGGTGGTGAAGCCGGCCAAGTAGCCCGGCCGCGGCTCGCGCTCCGTCCGCGTCATGGACTGGGCGCGGGCCCGGCTTTTCGGCAGCGGGAGGCTGGAACAGAAAAACTCCCGGGGACGCTGAACCCGGAAGGGCGCTGTCTCGTTCTCACCTTGTACGGTTTTCCACCCTTCCGCCCCGGCGCTGCGGGAGGAACCAGGACGAACAAGGAGCACGATCATGGGCAAGGCATTTTCGACAGCCGCGGTCCTCACCGCGGCATTAACGCTGGTTCTGACCGGATGCTCCGGCCAGAACGGTTCCACCCAGGACACTTCAGGCACGTCGAACTACGGGGTGCCCAACACCAACAGCAGCCCGGTGCCGAATCTCAAGGAAAACGGCGCAATCCTGGAAATGCGGCAGACCGAGCTGGGCAGCATCGCCACCGACCAGCGGGGCATGAGCATCTACCAGTTCGACGAGGACACGCAGAACTCGGGCGCCTCCTCCTGCACCGGCGGCTGCCTCGACTTGTGGCCCCCGGTCCCCTCGGGGCCTGCCTCGCTGAGCGATGCCAAGGGCATCACCGGGAAGCTGGGCACCATCACCGGCACCGACGGCAAGCCGCAGCTGACGCTGAACGGCTGGCCGATGTACTACTACGTTTCGGACAGCAAGCCCGGCGACACCAAGGGCCAGGCCGTCAGCGACGTGTGGTGGGTTGTGGACAGCGCGGGCGTGCCGATCCACTGACCACGCCCGCAGGCACGCCGCAGGTTGGCTTGCCGACCGGCCCCGCCGCCCTTTCCAGGGCGGCGGGGCCGGTTGGCTGCGGTAGCGCTTTGGTCCTAGACCTGGGTGGCCAGGCGGTTGGAGACCTTGAACTGCGCCGCGCGGTGGGTGTCCTTGACGTGGTCGCCCGCGCCGAACAGCTTGTTGCGCAGCGAACCGTCGGCGTATTCGGTCTTGTACGCGCCGCGGGCCTGCAGCTCAGGCACCACGTACTCCACGATGTCCTCGAAGGTGCCCGGGGTGATGGCGTAGGCCAGGTTGAAGCCGTCCACGTCGGTGTAGTCCACCCAGTCGATCAACTTCTGCGCCACCTCGGCGCCGGAGCCCACGGTGATCGGGCCGAAGCCGCCCACGCCGACCCACTCGGCCAGCTGGCGTACGGTCCACGGGTTGCCCTCGTCGCCGCTGGCCTTCTGGAAGGTGGCCACGGAGGACTGGATGGCGTTGGACTTCACGTCGGCGCCGATGACCTCGTCCGGGTTGAAGGTGGACAAGTCGATGCCCATCCAGCCGGAGATCAGCACCATCGCGCCCTCGATGTCCGCGTAGGACTTGTAGTCCTCGTACTTGGCCTGGGCTGCGGCCGAGTCCTCGGCGGTGATGATGGTCTGCATCGCGAAGATCTTGATGTCGTAGCGGTCGCGGCCGGCGGCTTCGGCGTGGTCGCGGATCTTGGTGACGGTGTCCTTGAGCATTTCGCGGGTCGGGCTGGTCACGAAGACCGCTTCCGCATTCTGCGCGGCGAACTTCAGGCCGCGCGGCGAGGTGCCGGCCTGGTAGATGACCGGGGTGCGCTGGGTGCTCGGCTCGGTGATCGCGATGCCCGGGACCTTGAAGTACTTGCCTTCGTGGTTGATCGAGTGCACCTTGGCCGGGTCGGTGTAGACGCCGGTTTCCTTGTCGGCCTGCACCGCGTCGTCTTCCCACGAGCCTTCGAGCAGCTTGTAGACCACTTCGAGGTACTCGTCGGCGTGGTTGTAGCGCTCGTCGTGCTCCATCTGGTCTTCCTGGCCCATGTTGCGGGCGGCCGAGGGCAGGTAGCCGGTGACCACGTTCCAGCCCACGCGGCCGTTGGTCAGGTGGTCCAGGGTGGCCAGGCGGCGGGCGAACGGGTACGGATGCTCGTAGGCGGTGCCGGCGGTGACGCCGAAGCCCAGGTTCTCGGTCACCGCGGCCATGGCGGAGACCAGCAGGAACGGGTCGTTCACCGGGGCCTGGGCACCGGTGCGCAGCGGGGACTCGTTGGTGCCGTTGTACACGTCGTAGGTGCCCAGCACGTCGGCGATGAACAGCCCGTCGAACTTGCCCTTTTCCAGCACCTTGGCCAGGTGGGTCCAGTAGCCGATGGTCTTGTAGTCGGCGGCCTTGTCCTTCGGGTGGCGCCACAGGCCCGGAGACTGGTGCGCGACGCAGTTCATGTCGAAGGCGTTGAAAAGGATCTCGCGCTTCGGATTCGCAGGCTGGTTCTCGCTCATGGATGTGCCCCTTGTTCGTGGTTGAGAAGTGGTTGAGAAGTGGAAGTCTGGCGGGTGCGCGGCGCTGCGGCCGCTAGCCGGCGTGGTTCTGGGTGGGTGCGGACAGCTCGCCGGTGACCGAGAGCCGCTGGGGCTGGACCCCGTTGATCTCGTAGTCCCCCACGATGCGCGCCTTGTAGATGGCCGGGTTGTGGGTGGCGATGGTGCGCGCATTGCGCCAGTGCCGGTCCATGTTGCAGCTGCTGCGGGTGGACGAGGCGCCCAGCCCGTCGAACAGCTTGCTCGTGGCGCTGATGACCAGCGGCTGCACGATGGCCTGCGCCCGGTTGGCTGCCAGCTCGCAGACCGCGAAACGCTCCTCCGCATTCAGGTGCGCATCGGCCAGCGCCGCTTCGACCTCCAGCACGGCGCCGATGACCACGGAATCCGCGGCGAAGACTTCGGCGGAGACCTCCCCCACCAGCTGCAGCACCTGCGGCTCGCGGTGCACCGGCACGCCGGTGCCGGTGGTGAAGCTGCGGGTGCGCGTCTGCACGGAACTGCGCATGTCGTTCAGCGCCGCGCGGCCGATGCCTGCTTGCACCGCCATGAGCACCAGCTGGAAAATCGAAGCCTCGGGGTCGTTGGGATCCTCCGGCATGAAGCTGTCCACCGGAACCTGGTGGAACTCGGTGGTCCCCGTGCCGGTCAACCCCTGGCCGAAGCCGTCCCAGTCGTCAAGGATCTTCACCCCGCTGTGCTGGGTCGAGACCACGGCAATCTGCCGGCCGGGGCGGTCCGGGTGGGCCACCGCGACGGTGGTCCAATCCGCGAAGATGGTGCCGGTACAGTAGTATTTTTCGCCGTTGACCACCCAGCGCCCGTCGACCTGGCTGGCCTTGGTGTTCAGAGCGCCCAGGGCGTTCCCGCCGTTTTCGGTGTAGGCGTTGCCGACAATCTGCCCGGCGGCGATGCGCGCAAACCACTTGGCCTTCAGCTGCTCGTCCTGCAGGCGCAGCACGTCTTCGACGAAGGCGATGTGCGCACGCCAGAGCTGCCCGATGTGGGAATCCGCCTCGGAAAGTTCGATCAGCAGGCGGAAGACGTCGCTGAGTCTGGCACCGTGGCCGCCGTTGGCGACCGGAAGGCGCAACGCCCCGAAACGCTCGCGGTTCAGCAACCCCACCTGCTCGAAGGGCAAGATGCGGTTGCGGTCCCGGTCCTTGGCTCCGGCGGCAATCTGGGCGAACACCGGACGGAAAATCGCGGCGAGGCGCTCGTAGTCTTCGTCGGCTCCCGGACCGGGAGTCACCTTGAGCAACTGGCGGGTCGGACGCTCTTCGGTGAATTCATCGAGCTCCAGCGCATTGCCGGCTCCCGGCGTGCTCAGCGTGTTGAAGTCCACCTCGAGATTGTTTTGGGGTGCGCCAAAAGACATAAAAAAGTCCTCGATTCTTTCCATCGATCCTGGCGGTAGCACCGTCCCGGCTAAAGGTGGTTGCTGCGGCGTCGTGGAGCCAGATCTCTCAGCCGCTCTGGATGGGTCGTAATCATTTGTAGCCGTAACAAACGGGCGATTCCAAGCCCCGAAGTCATATTTTGTCGCCGAAAGACTTGCTGTTGCAGAACCCGACGGGTGCTCTATGCGGTGAACCGCCGAAGATGACCCAAGCATGGAGGGTAAAAATCGATCAAACCGTCATTCAATGAAATAAATAACGAAATATCCCACAGCTCGCGCGGTCATATCGAAGATTTTTCATGTTACGCAGGATTTGCAATGAAATCGTTCGAATGCATGTAATAGACCTGTAACCATCCCGAGCGGCCGAGAGATCTGGCTCTATGACGCCGCAGCAACCACCGTTGAATCCTAGGATTCCCGGCCGGTGCTACCGCCAGGACCGATGGAGATGATCATGGCCACTGCCTTCGCCCTGCCTCAGACCGCCGACAGCACCAGCACGTCCACCGCACTGCCCGTCGACTTCCGAAATGTCTCGCGTACGTTCACCACAAAGAATGAACAGCGCACAGTTCTCGCGGACGTCAACCTGCACATCGATGCAGGCCAAGTCGTGGCGATCCTCGGTGCCAGCGGCTGCGGCAAGTCAACACTCCTGCGTTCGGTTTCAGGTCTGGATCACCCTTCGAGTGGCGCGGTCTTCACCGGCGTCCGGGAAGTCAACGACATCAACGAACTTTGCGCGGTAGCATTCCAAGAACCGCGATTGCTTCCCTGGCGTTCGGTGCGAGAGAACATCTCGCTCGGACTGGCTCCGGGAACCAGCAGGCTGGAAGGCAACGAACTCATTGACCAGCTTCTGGAGCTGACCGGACTGAGCCACGCGGCCGACCTGCGGCCACGCGAGATTTCCGGTGGCATGGCACAGCGGGTTTCCCTTGCCAGGGCGCTGGCACGCCGCCCTGGCGTGCTGCTGCTCGATGAACCATTTGGCGCTTTAGATGCTCTGACCCGCCTGAAAATGCAGGACTTACTGCTGTCGATCCATGCATCGTTCCCAACGACCGTATTGATGGTGACCCACGATGTCGACGAAGCTTTGACTCTCGCCGATCGCGTTGTGGTTCTTGGACGTCGTAACGACCAGCAGTCGGCAACGGTCATTGAAGACCTCCGGCTGGAGGCTCCCCACCCCCGTAGCCACAGCAACGAGCAGTTCGTTGCCAACCGGGCAAGGCTCCTTGGCCTTCTGGGCGTAGACGCCACAAACCACTAGCGCCAGCTTCGCCGACGCACTTTCTCTTCAACGGCTGCACTTTCGCGGCCGCTGCACTCGCACGCACAAATCAAGGAATTCTCATGCTCGCAAACCACTTCACCCGTCGCACCGCATTGTCTCTCGCAGCCTTGGCAGTTGGCGCCGTTGCACTGTCAGGCTGCGCCGGCGAAAACGCTTCGGCCGCAGGCGACGGCAAGACGCTGTCCATCGACTTTGCCACCTACAACCCGCTGAGCCTAGTTCTCAAGGAAAAGGGATGGCTGGATGCGGCAGCCAAGGAGCAGGGAGTCACCGTCGAATGGATCCAGTCCGCCGGATCGAACAAGGCCAACGAAGCGCTGCGCGCAGACGCAGTTCAGGTCGGCTCCACCGCAGGATCCGCCGCACTGCTGGCCCGCTCCAACGGCTCGCCGATCAAGACCATCTCGCTCTACTCGCAGCCTGAATGGGCGGCATTGGTGGTCAACAAGGATTCGAAGATCACCACTCCTGCAGATTTGAAGGGCAAGTCTGTTGCCGCTACCAAGGGAACCGACCCATACTTCTTCTTGCTGCAAACATTGGAGGAAGCAGGGCTGAGCGAGAAGGACATCACGCTGCAGAATGTCCAGCACGCGGACGGTCGCACCGCACTGGCAAATGGCTCGGTTGACGCATGGTCGGGTCTTGATCCCATCATGGCTTCCGCCGAGCAAGATGGGGCCAAGCTGTTCCACCGCAACCTCGATTACAACACCTATGGTGCACTGAATGCACGGGCCGACTTCATCGAGGAAAGCCCGGAACTGGCGCAGTTGGTTGTCGACTCGTATGAAAAGGCCCGAGAGTGGGCTGTTGCAAACCCGGACGAAACCGCAGAAATTCTCGCCGAAGTTGCGGGCTTGGACACCGAAGTTGCCCAGACCGTAATCACTGAGCGTTCCAACCTGGATGTCGGCACGGTGCCGGGCGAGTCCTTCACCAAGGTCCTGGGCAATATCGCGCCAACCCTCGTTGCAAGTGGCGATGTATCCAAGCAGGAAACCGTTGACAAAGCACTAGCCACCCTGGTGGACGACCAGTTCGCCACCAAGGCCAACGCCAAGAATATCTCCGGAGAGTAATCCCCATGTCCTCGCCAACCCAGAGCCCAAAGGCTGAGCGCAGCGACCTGACGGCCGGCAACAGGAACAAGCCGGGACTTGCCGCCAGGATCCTTCAGGCTCCCAAATGGCTTTTGTCCTTGATTATCCCCATCGTGACTATTGCCGTGTGGCAGTACGTCACTGTGACCGGCATTGTCGCGCCTTGGTCGCTGCCCACCCCGGGGGCCGTCATCACGGCGGCCGGGGAACTGTTCCAGGGCGGAGATCTGGGCAAACACATCGGAATCTCCACCCAGCGTGTGCTGCTGGGCTTCGCGATCGGTTCACTCCTAGGGCTGTTCTTCGGTGCACTGGTAGGGCTGTCCAAGCTCGCCGATGCCCTGCTGAGCCTGAGCATCGGCGCGCTGCGTGCGGTGCCCTCGCTGGCATGGGTGCCGTTGCTGGTGCTCTGGATGAAAATGGGCGAAGACTCCAAAGTCACTCTCATCATCATCGGGGCGTTCTTCCCGGTCTTCACCACCGTCTCGCTGGCTTTGCGCCATGTCGACGCCCAACTCGTGGAAGCAGCCCGTTCTTTCGGCTTCAAGGGTTTGAACCTGCTGCGCACCGTCCAGCTACCGGCAGTTGTCCCCTCCATTTTCTCCGGACTCCGACTAGCCCTGGCCCAGGCTTGGCTATTCCTCGTGGCGGCTGAATTGCTCGGTGCTTCGATGGGTCTCGGATTCTTGTTGACTGATTCGCAGAACAACGGTCGCCTTGACCGACTGATTCTGACCATCATCTTGCTCGCCGTCTTCGGAAAAATCACCGACGCCCTGTTGTCGGTCGCCGAACGCTGGGCGATCCGGCGCTGGACCTAGGCCAACCACCGGATCTTCTGCACACCCCGATCGCTACCACCGAAATTCGTATTTCAACCCAAGGAAACTGCAATGACCACCGAATTGGCATCCACTACAGCAGCCGCAGCCAAGGAAGCCCGCCACGAATTCTGGGACGAGGCAGCAAACCTTCTGGATTGGGAAACCCCTTGGCACACCACCAGCCAGATCATTCCGGCAGATCCCCAAGCCCAGCGCGGACCGCAGATCTCCTGGTACCTGGGAGGGACGCTGAATGCCGCGGTGAACTGCGCGGATCGACATGTCGCCGCGGGCAACGGCGAGAAGGTGGCCCTGTACTTCGAGGGCGAGCCGGGCGACCGCATCGCGGTCACCTATAGGAACCTGCAGGAACGCATTTCGCAGGCCGCCAACGCGCTGCTGGAATTGGGCATCACCAAGGGCGACCGGGTGGTCGTCTATTTGCCGGTGCTCATCGAAACCATCGTGATCACCCTGGCCTGCGCCCGCATCGGCGCCATCCACTCGCTGGTCTTCGGCGGTTTCTCGGCCGAGGCACTGAAATTCCGAGTGGAAGACACCAAGGCGAAGCTGCTGGTCACCACCGACGGGCAGTTCCGCCGCGGCACCTCCGTGCCGGTGAAGGACAACGCTGACCAGGCAGTCTCCGGCGAAAACAGCATCGAAAAGGTGCTGGTCATCCGCCGCACCGGCGATGACATCGCGTGGACCGAAGGCCGCGACGTGTGGTGGCATGAGGTCGTCGAGACCCAGTCCACCGAGCACACCCCGGAGTTCTTCGACTCCGAGACCCCGCTGTTCATCATGTACACCTCAGGAACCACCGGGCAGCCCAAGGGCCTGGTGCACACCACCGGCGGCTACCTGACGCAGGCGGCCTATAGCTACAACCTGCTGTTCGCCAACCCGGACCACTCCCTGCGCGCCGACGACGTGCACTGGTGCACCGCGGACCTGGCCTGGGTCACCGCGCACACCTACGAGATGTACGGTCCGCTGGCCAACGGCGTCACCCAGGTCATCTACGAAGGCGTACCGAATGCCCCGCACCCGGGACGCCACTTCGAGATCATCGAACGCTACCGGGTGACCAGCTACTACACCGCTCCGACCCTGGTCCGTTCGCTGATGGGCTGGTTCCCGGAGGGCATCCCGGCGGACTACGACCTGTCCTCGATCAAGATCGGCGGCACCGTCGGAGAATCGGTGAACCCCGAGGCATGGCGCTGGCTGCGCAGCCAGGTGGGCCGCGACACCGCCGACGGCATCGCCATGGTGGACACCTGGTGGCAGTCGGAGTCCGGGGCCACCATCCTCTCCCCGCTGCCCACCGACGCACACTTCAAGCCGGGCTGCGCCGCGCGCGCCCTGCCCGGGGTGAGCGTGGACATCGTGGATGCCTCAGGCAACACCGTGCCGCCGAACCAGCAGGGCAACATCGTCATTACCGAGACCGGACCGTCCATGGCCCGCACCGTGTGGGGCAACCCGCAGCGCTACTACACCAGCTACTGGCAGCAGTACGTCGAACAGGGATGGTTCCTCGCCGGGGACGGCGCCCGCTTCGATGAAGACGGGGACATCTACATCCTGGGCCGCACCGACGATGTGATCAACATTTCCGGCCACCGGCTGTCCACCATCGAGATCGAATCCGCGCTGGTCACCAACGCCGGCGTGGTGGAAGCCGGGGTCTGCCCGACCCCGGATGCCAAGACCGGGCATGCTGCCACCGCGTTCGTGGTCCCGCTGGACAAGTCGCTGATCGCGGTGGATCCCGATGAGGCCACCTCCGCACGCCAGGCAGAATTCATCGCCGCGCTGCGCGCCACCGTGGCCGAGCAGATCGGCCCGATCGCCAAGCCGCGCGATGTGGTGCTGGTGCCGGACGTCCCGAAGACTCGTTCGGGCAAGATCATGCGACGCCTGTTGACCCAGCTCTTCGAGGGCACCACGCTGGGCGACACGACAAGCCTGCAGAATGAGCCATGCATCCCGGAGATCAACGAGATCTGCCGCGCCCGCGGCTGACCGCAGCCGCCGACCGCGCTGATTAACAAGCTGGCCGGGCCCGTGCATCATGCACGGACCCGGCCAGCTTGTTCAGTTCCGGCTGCCCTGCTGGGGCAGGCCATCCGTCGATGTCAGGATTTCTCCGGGCCCCGGGACTTCGGCTCGGCCGGGTCCTTTGAGTCGGTTGGTTCAGCTGGTTCGGTGGCCAGCAACACTTCGCGCTCTTCCACCACCGCGCCGCGCTCGGTGCCCAGCTTTGCCGCCTCGACTACCGGAATTTCGGTGGTCATCAGGCTGAATCCGCTGCCCTCATGGCGATCCACGCCGCGCGAGACCGAATTCTCCAGAACCTGGCGCGCCACGGTGCTGCGCAGGATCAGCGGATCGCGGCTCAGGTCCTTCCAAATGGCCACACACAACAGCAACATGACGACGACAAACGGCAGCGCGGTAACAATGGTGATGTTCTTCAGGCCGTTCAGCGCCTCGGCCGGGTTGTCGCCGCCCGCCAGCAGCATGACCGCGGCCACCGCGCCGGTGGCAACACCCCAGAAAACCACCGATTTCCGTGTGGGGTTCTCTGCACCCTTTTCGCTCAGGGCGCCCATCACGATGGATGCGGAGTCCGCACCGGTAACGAAGAAGATTGCGATCAGCAGCACGGCCAAGACCATCAGCACCACCGAGACCCATCCGGCCACCGGAAGCTGTTCCAGCATGTCGAAGAGGATCAAGTCGAAGTTGATGTCCGGGGCGCCGTCCACGATCTGCGCCAGCTGTGCCGAGGTATCCCCTGCACGCTCGGCGCGCTCCTGGATTCCGATGGCGCCGCCGCCGAAGATCGCGAACCACAGCAGGGTCACCGTGGAAGGCACCAGCAACACGCCGGTGACGAACTGGCGGATGGTGCGGCCACGGGAGATGCGGGCGATAAACAGGCCCACGAATGGGGTCCATGAAACCCACCAGGCCCAGTAGAACACGGTCCATGAGGACAGCCATGAGGAAACCGCTTCATCTCCCGAGGCCGCCGTGCGGGATGACATCTGCGGCAGGTCTCCGATGAAGGAACCGATGGCGTTGGGGATGACGTTCAGGATGAACAGGGTCGGCCCGCCGATGAAGACGATCAGGGCGAGGATGACCGCCAGCACCATGTTGGTGTTCGAAAGCCACTGGATGCCGCGCTCGATGCCGGAGATCGCCGAAGCCACGAACAAGGCCGTGAGGATCGCGATGATCACGACCAGGACGCCGGATCCGACCTTTTCCATCATGCCGGTGGCCTGGATGCCGCCGCCGATCTGCAGCGCGCCCAAGCCCAGAGAGCAGGCCGAGCCGAACAGGGTGGCGATGATGGCCAGGATATTGATGACGCGGCCGCCCCATCCGTGGATGGCCCGGTCGCCGAAGATCGGGGTGAACATCGAGGAGAAGAGCTGCGGGCGCCCAAGGCGGAAGCTGCCGTAGGCCATTCCGAGTCCCACGATCGCATACATGGCCCAGGGGAACAGGGTCCAGTGGAACAGCGTGGTGCCCATGGCAGTGCTCAGCGCTGCATCGGTCTGTCCCTCGACCGTCCCCGGTGGAGGGGACATGTAGAAGTACAACGGCTCACCGACGCCGTAAAACACCAGGCCAATGCCCATGCCGGTTGCGAACATCATGGAAATCCATGAAACCGTGCTGAATTGCGGCTTCTCGTCGTCCTTGCCCAGCGGAATGCGCCCGAAATTCTTGGCCGCTACGACGATGACGAAGACGGCGAAGACCGAGGCCGCGATGATGAACAACCAGCCGGTATTGGTGATGACCCAATCCAAGGCGGCATCGGCCACTGTGCCCAGCCCATCGGGTGTGACGAAACCCCAGATAATGAAGGCAAGGGCAAGCGCTCCGGCAATCCCGAACACCCAGTAGTCGGTGCCCTCAAGCATGTACTTCTTCGGCTTACGCTGGCGAGCTGAGTGCAGCTCTCCAACGATCTCTTCTATTGATTGGTCACTCTGCTTCATTGCGTTCTTTCCCCACCAGCCAGGCAGGGGCCGAGCACATCGGCCACCTGACTATCGGGCGCCAGCTCCCTATGCGGGGAACGCCATCCGGCTAGTGCATTCGGTTGAGGATTGCTTTGATTGCTTCAGTTCACTGAATCCAAGATCGACCCGCAGCACACGATGAAAGCTTGCGTGCCCGTTCCCATACTCTACGTACGAAACAAGCAATTCGGCGGAAAATTTTTGTCGTATCTTGATTCAAACGGCCGTAATTCGGGCTTTTCCATCATTAGTTAGATCCACTGCAAGGTCAACCTTCACGGAACTCCATGCCCGCGAATTCCCCGGAAGGACTACCAGCATCTCCCGTGGTTCCGGGGTTTCTGGAACTGACTGTGAGTTTCGTCGCCGGCTGGATTTTCGCTTCTTTTGATGGCGATAAAGCGAAGTATTATTCAAAGAATTTAGGCATCAATTTCACGGCACGATTAATCTGCCATTAGCTTTAATCGAGAATCTGAATATGCCGCCACCTCGGACGATTGGCCCGGGGTGCCACGCCAGGCCTGCGCGGTGGGCAACTCACCCCGCCCGCGAACCAGCACGGGCGCCGCAACGATATAAATATAACCAGATTCGCATATATGCACTTCAAAGTCAGATTGCAAACGTTCATTGCGCGTTCAGCAAAAAGTTACCCGTAACACACCGATTCTTATCTTGACTCATTCAAAATAAGAAGGCATGCTTGAAACATGACATCAAAGGCAGGGATCGAGCAGGTGCTGAAAGAGGCATCCATGCGGGTGACGCAACCTCGCGTTGCGGTACTCGCGGCGGTGACTGCAAACCCCCATGCCGACACCGAAACCATTATTTCGGCTGTGCATGAGGAGCATCCGCATGTGTCCCACCAGGCGGTATACGACTCGCTCAAGCTCTTCACGAGCTTGGGTGTAGTGCGTCAGATCCAGCCCCAGGGGCACATTGCCCGCTATGAGACCCGCGTCGGCGACAATCACCACCACGTGGTGTGCCGCCGGTGCGGACATCTGGCGGATGTCGATTGTTCGGTCGGAGCGTCTCCGTGCTTGCATGCCTCGGACGATCACGGCTTCCAGATAGATGAAGCCGAAGTGATCTACTGGGGCATTTGCCCGGATTGCCAGGCCTTGAACAGCTGAAAAGCACCCCCTAGTTCCCAAGCCCCGCCGGCTGGCCCGAAAACCTCCCGGCGGACGCTGCCCCAAAAACCCCTTTAACCGGAAGGAAGAGCATATGTCTGAGACGACAGCAGGTCAGTGCCCAGTAGTTGGCGCCGGCCTTGTGCACCCAACCCAGGGCAACCCCAACACCGAGTGGTGGCCCAACAAGCTGAACCTGAAGATCCTGGCGAAGAACCAGCAGGTTTCGAACCCGTTGGACGAAGACTTTGACTACATCAAGGCCTTCGAAGCTCTCGACATGGATGCCCTGAAGGCTGACCTGATCGAGAACATGACCACCATGCAGGACTGGTGGCCAGCCGACTTCGGTCACTACGGTCCGCTGTACATCCGCATGGCATGGCACTCGGCCGGTACCTACCGTTCGCACGACGGCCGCGGTGGCGGCGGAGCCGGTCAGCAGCGCTTCGCCCCGCTGAACGCATGGCCAGACAACGTGGGCCTGGACAAGGCTCGCCGCCTGCTGTGGCCAGTGAAGCAGAAGTACGGACAGTCCATCTCTTGGGCCGACCTCATGATCCTGGCCGGCAACGTGGCCATGGAGTCCATGGGCTTCAAGACCTTCGGTTTCGCCGGCGGCCGCAAGGACGTCTGGGAAGCAGATGAGGATGTCTACTGGGGTCCTGAAAAGGTCTGGCTGGACAACGACCGCTACACCGGCAAGCGCGATCTGGAAGCGCCGCTGGCAGCAGTCCAGATGGGCTTGATCTACGTCAACCCTGAGGGCCCGGACGGCAACCCCGATCCGCTGGCTTCGGCCATCGACGTGCGCGAAACCTTCCGCCGCATGGGCATGAACGATGAAGAGACCGTCGCGCTGATCGCCGGCGGCCACACCTTCGGCAAGACCCACGGTGCACACAACGTTGACCGCATCGGCGAGGACCCGGAGGCCGCAGGCCTCGAGGAGCAGGGCCTGGGCTGGAAGAACGGCTACGGCACCGGCAACGCGTCGGACAACACCGCGTCGGGTCTGGAAGTTACCTGGACCTACCACCCAACCCGTTGGGACAACGAGTTCTTCCACATCCTGTTCGCTTACGAGTGGGAACTGTTCGAGTCGGCTGCTGGCGCCAAGCAGTGGCGTCCGGTCAACGGCGGCGGCGCCGGCCTGGTCCAGCCTGCCCATGACAACCTGGATCACCGCGAACCTCGCATGCTGACCAGCGACCTGGCCCTGCGCTTCGACCCGATCTACGGCCCGATCTCCAAGCGCTTCAAGGAGAACCCGGAAGAGTTCGCCGATGCCTACGCACGCGCCTGGTTCAAGCTGACCCACCGCGACATGGGCCCGAAGTCCCGCTACTTCGGTCCAGAGGTTCCTGCAGAGGACCTGGCATGGCAGGATCCGCTGCCGGCCGCTCCAGAGGTTACCCTGGGCGCCAAGGAAGTTGCAGCACTGAAGTCCCTGATCAACGAGTCGGGCCTGTCGGTTCAGCAGCTGATCTCCACCGCGTGGAAGGCAGCTGGCTCGTTCCGCTCGTCGGACAAGCGCGGCGGTGCCAACGGCGGCCGCATCCGCCTGGAACCACAGGTATCGTGGACCGTCAACCAGCCTGAGCAGCTCAAGCCGGTCATCGCCAAGCTGGAAGAGATCGTCGAGACCTTCAACGCTTCCTCCGAGATCAAGGCGTCCTTCGCTGATGTTGTGGTCCTGGCCGGCAACGTCGGTGTGGAGCAGGCTGCACTGGCCGGCGGCCAGCAGATCGAGGTTCCTTTCGCACCGGGTCGCGTGGATGCCACCCAGGAGCAGACCGACGTCGAACAGTTTGCATGGCTCGAGCCGGTTTCGGACGGCTTCCGCAACTACGACTCGGGCTTCATCAAGCTGCCTACCGAGTACCTGCTGGTGGACAAGGCCAACCTGTTCGGCCTGTCCGCACCGGAAATGACCGTACTGGTCGGCGGCCTGCGCGTACTGGGCAACAACTGGGACGGTTCCGATCTGGGTGTCTTCACCGAGACCCCGGGCGCCCTGACCAACGACTTCTTCACGAACCTGTTGGCACCGGGCATCCAGTGGACCGCTTCCGAGGACAAGCAGACCTACACCTCGGCAGACGGTCGCTGGACCGGCAGCCGCGTGGACCTGCTCTTCGGTTCCAACTCCGAGCTGCGCGCCCTCGCCGAGGTTTACGCTTCGGACGACGCCAAGGAGAAGTTCGTCAAGGACTTCGCCAACGCATGGGCCAAGTTCATGAACTCGGACCGCTTCGATCTGGCTCGCAAGAACTAGTTTTTTTGCGCTAGGTTCTAGCTGAGAAACCGGTGGCCGCCGCCTTCCCGAGGGAAGGCGGCGGCCACCGACTTTTATCTTTAATCTAGCGAGATGCATTGACGGGTTACTGCCCCTGCTAATAAGCCGAATTCGACTCAGATCCGTCATTGGTAAGGTTCAAACCTCGAATCGACGTGAGCGATCAGTGAGCAAATCGCCCAGCGCGAGCGACATCGTCGACGCGACGAAAACCGGTTCTCTGTGCAAGCCAGCCTGCGATACGCGAAATTCGATCGTTCCCGCCCTACCTCGCTTAAATCATCAAAGTTGCAGCCGTTGGCCAAAAAATCAGGGTTACAACTGAGATAGACCAGTAAGTTCAACTTCTCTTGACTTCGCAATTAGACTTTGGGTCCCTTGGCGCCGCCCAGCAACGAACGTCTCCTAAGCACAAAGAGAAGAGTCAACAACGTGCCCAGAAAAATTGTGTATACCGCCCACAAATTGCCCAGATCCCTATCCAAAATCCAAGCCCAACCACGCGTTTGCCCCAACGAGTTACGTGCAAAAATAGCTGCAATCAACAAATAAACAACCGGCACAAGCGATGCAAACCGTTCAATCCCCAGCGCCCGCGACACAGACCAAAGCACCAAGAACCCGGCAACATCCCGGGTCAAAAGCACAGCCACAGCACTGTCCCCAACAAGGATTCCAGTCGTGAAGGAGACTACAAACACTAGAAGCACTACCGCTGCAGCCAAGGCCATCGAATGGGCAACTACGTTTCTTACAGAGGCGAATGTCCAGAGCATTTCAGCGCTTTGAATCGAGCCACCAGCAACAATCGCGACAACTAAACTAGGGATTACCGGTGCAGGCATCGTTGAAGTACCCAAAAGGGCGCTCAAAAACGGGATGGGAAGGTCGACATTGCCAGATACCGTTCCCACCACACCAGCAACAATTACAACGGATGCTATTAACCAGTAGTGTCGAGTATTTAGCGCCCATTTCACCGGGGACCAACACCGAGCTGCGCTGGAACCTGACACTGGCTCAGCTGACGGTAGGTCGACGCCGCCCAGTCGTTTTGCGACTGTTCGTCAAATCCACTGAGTACCTGCCACTGCTGAGCAAAGTCCGTCTCTCCCGGCTCCGAAATCAACTCTAAGAAGCTCGTGTCAGGAATACCCTCACGTTCTTCTGAATCAAGGATTTGTAACGCCGCAGCCTGGACACTCCAAACCTTGAGCACTTCACTCCACCCATAAATATCCGTGGAAACATCGTCACCACACTCGGTATTGGAAGCAGCCACCGCGAAAGTACTAGCAGCCGATTCCAGCGCAGCCGAACGCGATTGCCCTGGTGCCGCAACAACATTGGCGACGCCCTGCGCCGACAACACCGGCTCATGATCTCCACTAATCGAAAAGACTTGGGTTACCTTCGGCATTCCCCTAGCAGCAAGCACCGTGAACGTGTCTGCATAAACGTGCCGAGTATCGCCCCTAGCCAACTGAGTAGAGAAGAGACAGACCTCAGGAACACTATTTGAACACTGCGCGTCCGCGAGCGGCCTAGCTACCACTGGATTCACCCCAACATCACGGGCCGCAAATAGACCCAGTGAAGTACCTAATCCAAGCGTCGCAATACCCGCTACGAGACGCAACCAGTTCCTGTTCCCACGAGGCCTCAGTTTTCTACTATCGACGCCACCTGCCATCAGAACAAGCCCGACAAACCCCGCGAGTGAGAACACGATCAAGGCAACAACCGCAGATATGTCCACAGTCTCGCTTGGAGAGCAGCACCCTTCCAAGGCAAGCCCCGCCAGATACCGGACTGGTACGAAATCGAAGCTCCAAGCAAACCCAAGCCAAAGGTAGGAAAGCGCCAGGGCAAAGGGAACAGCGAAACGTGGCCGTAACCACGTACCCAAAAAGACTCCGATACCAGCGTGGAAGAGCAACGCACACAGCAATCCCACGGTGATGAGAACGGGGAATCGATCAGGTGCTGAGCCAGCTTTGTCCAGCAACACGAAGATTCCTGACATCTGGACGATCGTTCCTGCAACAAGACAAGGCCATAGTCGAGCGGCAACAACCTCGATTTTGCTACGGACCGATACTTCAGTCATCCCGCAGCTTGCTCGATCACGTCCAACTTCTAGGGCGGCAGTAGTACTGACCAATGACGCAGAAAAGATAAGCAGGAGCGCCGAAGCCGCAACTGCCGCTTCACGCTGGGCAATGATCTGCAGGCTCGGAACATACTGTTGCACATACAGGACAACTAGACCTATCGCCGGAGCGAGCAGCCACCACGCAGGTCGTCGAGTAACGGGAAGCATCCTCAGATCTCACCTTCGACGAAAGCTGCATAGGCTATGCGAACTCGGTCCCGAGGGTCAGTAATGTTCGCTGGCGCTACATTCATGAATTCACTAACGGAGCCATTAAATCTGATGCTCCCGTCAACAAGCACTACTACGTGGTCGAAAGAACCATCAATATCTTCCGTCTGGTGAGTAGAAACCACGGTTACATGCTCATCACTGAGCGTGGCCAGGATCCGCCGAAACCTATCGCGCTGTCCAGGGTCAAGACCAGCCGTGGGCTCATCAAGGAGAACAACCCCAGCTCGATGCACTAAGGCACCTGCTAATCCCAGACGTCTCTGTTGCCCGCCCGATAGTTCCGTGGCCTTCTTACCCGATAATTCATCTAAGCCGACAGCATGGACAGCCCAAGGAGCTTCGTGTTTAGCCAATCTACGCGACATCCCTTTTAACCACCCTGCGTACATAACGTGTTCCATGACGCTAAGACCGGCTACAGGGGAGAAATCTTGGGGCAACCAAGCAACGAGCCGACGAAATTTTCGCAGCTGACGGGAAGTGATCCGGTTTCCATTGGCACGGGTTATCTCAATAGTCCCTGCAGAAGGCGAAAGCACACTAGCCATCAGGGAGATTAACGTAGATTTCCCAGCTCCATTTGGACCCAACAGAGCCGTTCTTCCCGGAAGAAACGAAACATCTAGATTCTGAAAAATTTTCGATTCTGATGCATAGCCGTAGTCCACGCCGGATATTTCGATATTCTTCATTAGAAGTATTGCTTGACCGACTTCGCAGTCAGCTTCACTCCACTGTCGAGGCCAGCCACCTTGGAAAGCTTAAAATGGTACCGATCTGGTCTCTGCATTTCACCCCAATTGAAAGTGCCGCAATTGCTGGTCCTAGATCCCATGTTCTTGTCAGGCAGAAGACCCCTTTCATCGAATAAGTTAAGCGTTACGCTTCCTACGGGCTTCGAACTTCCCCATGTCTCAGAGCAAGTTTTTAACACCGTTTTGGTAGCCGCTTTGTCCTTGTGGCTGTCCTGCCAAGACCGCGATTTAAAACCAGTTAGGGCATTCGTGATTGACGAAGACCAGGAACCTTCAGCCATAGCAGGAGCTGCAGCAACCAAACTTCCCCCTCCCACGAGAACAGCGACCAGTGCAGCTGCGCGAATCTTTTGACCCAGCATTTTTATCCACCTAGACAAACATTTAGACTTAATTTTCTCACGTGATATTACTATCCTTGACGCTAACTGTCTAATTCCGAACGCCAACTACTCAGATCCTGCAATCTAACACCTTTGCACGGATAGGGTCTTTGAACGCTGCGACCGTCGGTTCTAAATCATCGCGCTGAATATTACTGATCAAGTTCTTCGCACCATTCCACAAGTGCTTAATCGGTTGAATGGGCCGGAGCGCTCGAATGGCAGTTAAACGGATGAATATCCTGCGGATCCTGGCCCACGTCATTTCCGTACGAATCAATTGGTTTTTCTGACAGGCCGCGATCCCGCACAATTATGCTCTTTCCCCCAGTTCAGCTCCACCAACGTCTGCACGGCCTCCAGAATCAACCGGTTATCGTCGCGGCGCAGGTAGAGTCGTGGAATCCGTGCGGCCACGAACGTGTTCTTCTGCCGGGTCGCGCTCTGCGCTGCGGTGCCCAGCGCAGCGTTCACAGAGGATTCCCCGCCTCTGGTATGCGAAGACTTACTGCGTCCGGCCGATTCGTTCTACCCCGGGCAGACCTCCGCCCACGTTGCCAAGTACGCCGCACGAGAAATACGCTCAGGTCCACGCCGATCTCGGGAATGATCACCTCAGAGGACGTGCTCGAAAGCCCCGGGATTGTGGAGATTCCCGTCCTGTTCAGGAGGCTTTGTTGAGGTCACGTGTATTAGGACTTATGCATCTAGCTAAACGACCGAACAAAAGAATGTTAAGTCTGCGATTTGAAGCTGTCAGAACAGGGTGGCTTCGCCGCCGTCGAAGTCCGGGTTCTCCAGCTTCAGCAGCCGGGTCTTGATGTCCAGTCCCCCGAGATAGCCTCCTAGCGAGCCGTCCGTGCGCAGCACGCGGTGGCAGGGAAGCACGATGGGCAGCGGGTTCGTGGCGCACGCCGAGCCGACGGCCCGCACCGCCTTCGGCTTGCCGATGTGCTCGGCCACCTGGGCGTAGCTCTGGGTCTGCCCATAGGCGATGTGGCCCAGCTCCAGCTGCACCTGCCGGCGGAACTCGGTGGAAAGCCGCAGGTCCAGCGGCAGGCTGAACTCCTGCAGCGTGCCGGAGAAGTACTGGTCGAGCTGCCTGGCCGCGTCGTCGAGCGACCGGTCGTCCTTCAGGATCCGCGGGCCCACCTTGTGCGCGAGCGCCTCGAGGATGCGCTCATGTCCCTCGGTTTCAAAGGCCACCCGGACCAGCCCGGCCTCGGTGGAGGCCAGCAGCAGCCGGCCGATCGGGCTGTCGACAATGCGGTAGGAGATTTCGATCAGCTGCTGGCTGCGGGCATCATGAACAAATTTTTTGTTCAGTTCCGCCAGGATCCGCGCTTCGTCCTGCGTCGCGGGGACGGCTGCAATCCGTTCGCTCATGACAACTCCTCCAGCATCTGTGCATGCTTCCATTGGGCACGCAGGTTCTTGATCCCGTCGCTTCCCGCCCGGCGGGCGGCCGCTTCGGAACCGGAAAGGACCTGTGCGATCTGCGCGTAGCTCAACCCGCCCAAGTACCGGTAGGCGAGCACGAAACGCTGCTTCGGAGGCAGCGCATTGAGCGCCTGCCACAGTTCCCGATCCATGATCCTGGCTTCGGGCAGCCCCGCCCGGCCGGCTTCTGCCTCGGGCAGCATCTCGGTCAACACCTCGGGATGGTTCTTGCGCAGCTCGTCGATGGCCTTGCGGTGGGCGATGGTCACCAGCCATGCCTGCACGTTGGCATCCTCCGGAAGATCCGGATAGGCCTTGAGGGCGGAGAGGAACGTTTCCGACCACGCATCCTGGGCGCGATGCTCGTCAAGCAGGGCGCGGCACACGCGCAACACGGTCAGCCCATGGTCTTGGACGATCCGTTCGAACGGTATCTGCATGGCTCTCCCGGCAGCTGCTTCCCCTTGCGGGCTCTCACCTTGTAAACGTACCGCAGGCGAAGTTTGTGAGGTCGGGAGCGAAAATTTTTTTGCTCCGCGGCGCCAAGGCGCGATTGGAGAAGCCGGTTACAGACGCACCGGATCGAGCTCTGCGGCGATTTCTTCCAGCCGCTCCAGGTCGATGTCAATCACTTCGCCGTTATCGACGCCTTGGGCTTGCTTGCCGCCGGCGAGCGCATCGCGGATCACGCGCATGGTGGCCCCGTGGCTGACGATCATGATCCTGCGCCCCTCGTGTTCCTGCATCAGCTGCAGCAGCGCGGGCAGGGCCCGGTCCAGGATCTGCCGGTGGGTTTCGAGCTCGTGCTGCACCTCGGCGGCTTCCAGGTCGCTGACCTCTGCCATGATGCGCCCCTCCAGCGGGCCGAAACTCCGCTCAATCAGGGGGTGCACCGCCGGGCCGGTCTCGGCCCCGAGCTGCTCGGCGATCAGCGCCGCGGTCTCCTGCGCGCGGGCCAGCGGGGAGGCCAGCAGCAGGTCCCAGCCCCTGCCCTTCAGGAAGCGTCCAAGGCTGCGCGCCTGGTGGCGCCCGGTGTCATTCAGCTCGATGTCCGTGCGGCCCTGCAGGCGGCCAGCCAGGTTCCAGTCGGTTTGCCCATGTCGTACCAGTGCCAGCGCGGTGTCCATGACTCGAGCATAAGCGCAGCGCAAAGGTATCGAATAATCTCCGGCAAAGGAAGCAATACGCAACGTTACGACTCATAGTTGGGTCATTTTCGGTCATGTTGCGAAGATTGTTACAACCATCCCGAGCGGCCGAGAGATCTGGTTCGATGACGCCGCAGCAACCTGCCACAGCCGGTGGATACGGTGCTACCGCCAGAAACGATGGAGCTGCTTTCCGCCTACCCGGCGCTGAAGCGACATTGAACCGGGATTCCTGCCTCGATGGCTTCCGTGCCCCGCGCGGAGGTCAAAAACGTATCGACAAGGAGTCAGAAGCCACCATGGCAGACCACAAGTTTGGATTCCGCACCCGCGCGCTGCACGCCGGCGGCACCCCCGATGCCGAGCACGGCGCCCGCGCGGTGCCGATCTACCAGAGCACTTCGTTCGTCTTCAAGGACACCGACGACGCGGCGAACCTGTTCGCACTGCAGAAGTACGGCAACATCTATTCGCGCATCGGCAACCCCACCGTGGCCGCGTTCGAGGAACGCATGGCCTCGCTGGAAGGCGGCATCGGCGCGGTAGCCACCGGCTCCGGCATGGCCGCGGAGTTCGTCACCTTCGCCGCGCTGGCCCAGGCCGGCGACCACATCGTGGCCTCGGCCAAGCTCTACGGCGGTACCATCACGCAGCTGGACGTCTCGCTGCGCCGCTTCGGCATCGACACCACCTTCATCGATTCCAACGATCCGGCCGATTTCGAGGCCGCGATCCAGGAGAACACCAAGGCCGTCTACACCGAGGTCGTGGCCAACCCGTCCGGCGACATCGCGGACGTGGCCGGGCTGGCCGACGTGGCGCACCGCCACGACATCCCGCTGGTGGTCGACTCCACGCTGACCCCGCCGTACATCCTGCGCCCGATCGAGCACGGCGCGGACATCGTGATCCATTCGGCCACCAAGTTCATCGGCGGGCACGGCACGACCCTGGGCGGCGTGGTCATCGAGTCCGGCACCTTCAACTGGGGCAACGGCAAGTTCCCGACCATGACCGAACCGGTGGCCAGCTACGGCAACGTCTCCTGGTGGGCCAACTTCGGCGAATACGGCTTCCTGACCAAGCTGCGCAGCGAGCAGCTGCGCGACTTCGGCCCGGCGCTGCCGGCGCAGTCCGCCTTCCAGCTGCTGCAGGGACTGGAGACCCTGCCCCAGCGCATGGACAACCACCTGGCCAACGCCAAGCAGGTCGCCGCCTGGCTGGAAGCCGACGAACGCGTCACCTACGTGAACTACGCGGGGCTTGAATCCCACCCGCAGCACGAGCAGGCCTCCAAGCTGCTGCCGATGGGCGTCGGCTCGGTCTTCAGCTTCGGCGTCAAGGGCGGCCGCGAGGCCGGCGCCAAGTTCATCGACGCGCTGCAGCTGGCAAGCCACCTGGCGAACATCGGCGATGCCCGCACCCTGGTGCTGCACCCGGCGTCGACCACCCACCAGCAGCTCAGCGGCGAACAGCTGCTCGCCGCCGGCGTTCCGGAGGACCTGATCCGCCTCTCGGTCGGCTTGGAGGACGTCGAGGACATCCTCTGGGACCTGGACCAGGCGCTGTCCGCCTCGCAGGAGGGCTCGTTGGAGTCCGATTTCGCGGCACCGACCTATGACGGGGCATCCTGCGCCGTTCCCGTTGCTTCGAAGGGAGCCAACTAATGAGCACCGCTGAACGCACCTGGCAGGGCCCGGGCGCCGCAGAACGCCTGAACATCCTGCGCGAAACCAAAACCATCGCGATTGTCGGCGCCTCGAACAAGCCCTCGCGCGCCAGCTACTTCGTGGCCACCTACCTGCTGTCCTCCTCGAAGTACAAGGTGTACTTCATCAACCCGGTACTGGACGAGATCTTGGGCGAGCCGGTGTACAAGTCGCTGGCCGACCTGCCCGAGTCACCGGACCTGGTCGAGGTGTTCCGCAAGCATGACGACATCCCCGGCGTGCTGGACGAGGCGCTGGCGGTCGGGGCGAAGACCCTGTGGCTGCAGCTGGGCACCTGGCATGAAGAGGTGGCCCATCGCGCCGAGGCCGCGGGCTTGAACGTGGTCATGGACCGCTGCGTGAAGATCGAGCATGCGCGCTTCCACGGCGGGCTGCGCCTGGCCGGTTTCAACACCGGCGTGATTTCCTCCAAGCGCCAGCTGCTGGCCTAGGAAATCCCCGGACGAACACAGCGGTGCCGCCCTTCTGCATGAAGGGCGGCACCGCTGTGCTCGTCTTCTTTGGCGCTACTTGACCAGGTAGCCGCGCAGGTCGTCCAGGATCTGGTTGGCGCCGGTCGGGCCCAGGCCCAGGAACCAGACGTCGTCGTTCACGCGGATGGCCTGTTCGTCCTTGACCGCCTGCAGCTGGCCCCAGAGCGGACCTTCCACCGCGGCCTTCTCGCCGGTGGCCTCGGGCGTTCCGTAGGAGGTGTAGAACAGCCAGTCGGCATCGGCATCGGCCAGGTTCTCCGCGGAGATTTCAGCGGCCAGGTCGTCGATGTTCTGGTTCTCCGGGCGGGAGAATCCGGCGTCGGCCAGGATCACGCCGATCAGCGACTTGTTGGCATACAGGCGGATCTTCTCCGGCATGAAGCGCAGCAGGGAAATCTTCGGATCGCCCTCCACGTCCTCATTCAGCGCAGTGGCCTTGGCCTGGTAGTCGTTCAGCACTGAAACCGCCTTGGTTTCCTCGCCCAGCGACTCGCCGGCCAGCAGGAAGTTCTCCTTCCACGGGAAGCCCGGGCGGATGGAGAAGACGGTCGGGGCGATCTGGTTGAGCTGGCTGTACAGCTTGTCTGCGCGCAGCTGGGAGCCGATGATCAGATCCGGGTTCAGCGCGGCGATGGCCTCCAGGTTCAGCTCCTGGATGGTGCCTACGGTTTTGGCATCCTTGACCTCGTCGGCCAGATAGCTCGGCACGGAGTTCGCGCCTTCGGTGGAAGGGATGCCCACCGGGGTGATGCCCAGGGATAGCACGGCATCCAGCTCGCCGGTATCCAGCACCACCACGCGCTGCGGCTTGGCCGGGATTTCGGTGGTGCCGTTGGCGTGGGTCACGGTGCGGGGGAACTGGCCGGCTTCGGCGTCCGAACCGAACTTGGCGGTTTCCGCATCCGCGGTTGTGAAGCTCTGGCCGCCCACGGCCACGTCCTTGTTGCCGGCGTTGGAGTCGGAGGTGCTGGTAGCCGCGCCGCAGCCGGCGGTGACTGCAACCATGAGTGCAGCGGTGGCGCCGAGGATGGTGCGGCCCCACGAGGTACGAGTATTCAAGAAATTCACAACGCCAATATACCGTATTCATTGGCGTCGAATGATAGGTAAGCATCATCTACCGCAACATTCGCGATAAGGTGTTCCAGTCACCGTTCTCAGCGTGAAAGTGCGACTCCCCCCACCGTGAAGACCTTATCTCCACCCGATGATTTGCAACGCAGCAAGTCACCGAGCAAACATTTGTTGATTCTCGGAATGCTGGCGGTCCTGCTGGTCGCACTGGCCGCTGCGTCGTTGACCATCGGCTCAAAATCCCTGAGCCTGGAACAAATCTTTTCGGCGCTGGCCGATCCCGCGGAATCCGTTGAGCGCAGCCTCATCCTGTCTTCGCGCTTGCCCCGCGCGCTGCTGGCGATCCTCGCCGGCGCCGGGCTGGGTGTGGCGGGGCTGCTGGCCCAATCGCTGACCCGCAACCCGCTGGCCGAACCGGGCATCCTGGGCGTCAACGCCGGCGCCTCGCTGGCCATCGTGACCGCGGTCGGGTTCCTGGGGGTTTCGGGTTTTGCCGGCTACGTATCCTTCGCCTTCCTCGGCGCGCTGCTCACCGCCGCTCTGGTCTACCTGATCGGCCGCCCCCGCGCAGGATCCTCGGACCCGGTGCGCCTGGTGCTCTCAGGGGTGGCCATCGGCGCGATTTTCACCGGCCTCGGCACCGCCTTGTCGCTGGTGCGCCCGCAGGCCTTCGACCAGCTGCGCGCCTGGACCATCGGTTCCCTGCAGGGCAGGGATGCCTCCATCATCGTTCCGCTGGCGCTGCTGACTGCCGTCGGAATCCTGCTCGCGGCGCTCTGCGCGCGATCGCTGGACGGGCTGGCGCTGGGAGACGACGCGGCCACCGCGCTGGGTGTCAACGTCCGCAACACCCGCATCCTGGTGCTGGTCACCATCACCGTCCTGGCCGCCTCGGCCACCGCCGCCGTGGGTGCCATCGGCTTCATCGGCCTGATGGCGCCGCACGCCGCGCGCCGGCTGGCCGGATCCGGCACGGGCTGGGTCATGGCCTATACCTGCCTGCTGGCGCCCATGCTCCTGCTGGTTGCCGACGTGCTGGGCCGCGTCATGCTTCCCGGCGAACTGCAGGCCGGCGTGGTCTGCGCGTTCATCGGGGCGCCGCTGCTGATCATGCTGGCCCGCAGCCCCAAGGCGGCGGCCCTGTGAGCATCGCATCGGCAAACAGGACCCGGACGCTCAAGCGCTCCACCCGCTCCCGCTCTGTCGGACTGGCGCTGGGGGCCGCGGCCCTGCTGGCGACCGTGTTTGCGGTCTCCGGCGGCGAATATTCCATCACCCCGTGGCGTGTGCTGACGATCCTCTTCGGCGGCGGCGAGGGGCTTGAGACCACCGTCGTCTGGCAATGGCGCATGCCGCGCGCAACCGCCGCGCTGGTGTTCGGCGCCGGGCTTGCCGTATCCGGCGCGGTCTTCCAGACGCTGACCCGCAACCCGCTGGGATCCCCGGACATCATCGGCTTCTCCACCGGCGCCTATACCGGCGCGCTGGTGATGCTGACCGTACTCGGCGGCGGATTCCTCGCCACCAGCCTGGGTGCGCTGGCCGGCGGCCTGCTGACCGCCTTCGTGGTCTACCTGCTGGCCTGGCGCAACGGCACCCACGGCTTCCGGCTGATCCTGGTGGGCATCGGCGTCTCCGCGGTGCTCGCCTCGTTCAACCACTACCTGGTGCTGCGCGCGGAACTGGACGTGGCCATGGCCGCCGCCGTGTGGGGCGCCGGCACCTTGAACGGCGTGACCTGGGCCGGGGTGATTCCGGTATCCATTGTCGTGCTCGCGTCCCTGGCCGCGGTGCTGGTCGGCTCGAAGTCGCTGCAGATGCTGCAGATGGGAGACGACCTGGCCAGCGCTTTGGGCATGAAGGTCGAACGCACCAAGCTGGTGCTGGTGACGCTGGCGGTCCTGCTGGTTTCCGCGGTGACGGCCTTGGCCGGCCCGATTGCGTTCGTGGCGCTGGTCGCCCCGCAGCTGACGCGGCGCCTGGTGGGCGGGGGCTCGCTGAACCTGATCCCCACGGCACTGACCGGGGCGTTCCTGCTGGCGCTGGGAGACCTGCTGGCCCAACGGCTGTTCGCCCCGATCCAGCTGCCGGTGGGTGTGGTCACCGTGTGCATCGGCGGCATCTATCTGGTGTATCTGCTCAACCGCGGGACCCAGCGGATCCGTGGGTAGCGCGCCTCACGCCCGACTGAGACCCGGGGCACACCAATACCCGGAATCCCGGGGGTTTTGCCCCGTTTTGATAACGATTCGGTGGAGTTTGCGGCGGGTGCGGTCCGCCAGTTTGAAAACCGCCGCCGCGGCGCGGGAAGGTTGGCTCATGCCTTCCCTTTCCCGCCGCTTTGCGGTGCTCCCTGCCCTCGCGTCCGCACTGCTGCTGGCTTCCTGCGCCGCGCAGGCCCCGGCCGAGGACGGGTTCGCCAAGCAGGCGGCGCAGAAGCTGCTTCCGGGACAGCAAAGCCCGCGGATTTCCGGCTCGACCGGAGTGCTGGCGCAGGCCGCACCCGACGTGCCCGCTGTCGTGGCCCCGGCAGGACCGCTGCGGCTGCATCCTCGCCCCGAGGTCGACTGCGACCAGGCCAAGTGCGTGGCGCTGACCTTCGACGACGGACCGGGCCGCCACACCGAGCGGCTGCTGGACCATCTGGCCGCCGCGGACACCCCGGCGACGTTCTACCTGCTGGGGCAGAACGCCCAGAAGTATCCGCAGACCCTGCGCCGCATGGTCGTCGAGGGGCACCAGCTGGGCAGCCATACCCATGACCACAAGGCGCTCACGTCACTGAGCAGCTCGCAGATCACCCATGAGATCGACACGGCAGCGGCCATCATCAAGGACCTCAGCGGAATTTACCCCAACACGGTGCGTCCGCCCTACGGCGCGCACAACACCCAGGTCGATGCGCTGATCGATGCCCCGCTGGTGCTGTGGGATGTGGACACGCTGGACTGGAAGCACCGCGACCCGGCCAAGGTCGCGAGCATCGCCATGCAGGAAGTGCGCGACGGATCGATCATCCTGATGCACGATATCCATGAGAGCACCGTCAAGGCCGTGCCCGAGCTCGTCAAGCAGCTCAAGCGGCAGGGCTACACCCCGGTCACCGTCGACGAGCTGTTCGACGGGCAGGACTTCAACAGCTCCACCGCCTACACCAGCCGCAACCAGATCCGCTAATCACACTCTTTCTCCGCACGCACGCAATCAGCCGCCGGGACGCTCGAGGCCCGTTTGAGTACACCAAACCCACCGAAACGCAGATAAACCCAAAAATTCCCCCGCATTTCACTTGACCTGGCCACACAATCGGGCATAAAGTCATCTAAACACAGATCCATGTGTTGCAGGTCATGAACCCCAGCGGAGGCAGAAATGTTCGCCGAAGAACGACACCGGCTGATCGCAGAGCAGCTCGCGGCCGATGGAAAAGTCACCGTGGCGCAGCTCGCCGACCGCTTCGACATCACCCGCGAAACCGTGCGCCGGGACCTGGCGCAGCTCGAATCCGAGAACCACTTGCGCCGCGTGCACGGCGGCGCCGTCGCCACCAGCGAGGCCAGCACCCGCGAGGAAAGCTACGTGGTGCGCACCGCAATCCACGCCGAGGCCAAGGCCCGCATCGCCCAGCGCGCGCTCAGCCTGATCCCGGTCTCCGAGGCCTCGGTCATCCTGGACGCCGGGACCAGCACCGAAATCCTGGCCGAGCGCATGCTCAAGACCAACACCGGAAACGGCCTGCTGGTCATCACCCACGCGCTGCCCATCGCCTCGGTGCTCGTGCAGAGCCCGCACATCGCCCTGGAGCTGATCGGCGGACGCGTCCGCGGCATCACCGGCGCGGCCAGCGGCGCGCGCACCGCCCAGGAATACGCCAACTACCGCGCGGACATCGCCTTCATCGGAACCAACGGGCTTGATGCCGGCTTCGGGCTGAGCACCCCCGACCCGCTGGAAGCGGCAGTCAAGCGCTCCCTGGTTGCCAGTGCCCGCCGCGTGGTGCTGCTGGCCGACGGATCGAAGTTCGACCAGGAAACCCTGGTCCGCTTCGCCGCGCTGGACGCCATCGACACGCTGGTCACCGACCGGTTGCCGGGCGCCGAACTGGCCGCGGCGCTGGAAGCCGCCGACGTCGAGGTGATCGTGGCATGATCGTCACCCTGACCTGCAACCCGGCGCTGGACAAGACCATCGAGCTGGGGTCCGCGCTGGTGCCCGGGGCCGTGCAGCGCGCCGAATCCAGCCACCTGCAAGCGGCCGGCAAGGGCGTGAACGTCACCCGGGCCATCACGGCGTCGGGCGGGCAGTCCCTGGCCCTGCTGCCCGGGGATGCCGCCGATCCGCTGGTCATGGCCCTGGCCGCCGACCAGCTCCCGCACCGCGCGCTGCCCATCGCGGCCCCGCTGCGCACCAACATCACGCTGGTTGACCGCCAGGGCACCACCACCAAGATCAACGAACCGGGCCCGGTGCTCGGCGCCGCCACCCTGGCCCAGCTGGAACTGCTGATCATCCAGGAACTGGCCGCCACCCGGGCCACCTGGCTGGTGCTGGCCGGATCGCTGCCTCCCGGGGTCCCGGACGACTACTACGCCACGCTGACCGCGCGGCTGCGCGAGCGCCTGGGCAGCAGCTGCCCGAAGATCGCGGTGGACACCTCCGGCGCACCGCTGCGCCAGCTGTTCGCGCACGGCCCGCAGCACGTGCCGGATCTGCTCAAGCCCAACGGCGAGGAACTGGCCGAACTGGCCGGATCCACGCTGACCGAGGAAGAGCTGGAAGCCTCCCCGCAGCTCACGGCCCGCACCAGCGCCACGCTGCTGGAACGCGGGGCCGGGGCGGTGCTCGCCACGCTGGGCGCCGCCGGGGCGGTGCTGTCCACCCCCGACGGCGCCTGGCACGGAATCCACGACCCCGTCACCGTGCGCAGCACCGTGGGCGCCGGGGATTCATCGTTGGCCGGCTATCTGCTGGCAGATACGGCGGGGGCGGACCCGGCGCAGAAGCTGCGCCTGGCCATCGCCTACGGGACGGCCGCGGCCTCGCTGCCCGGCTCGACCATTCCCACCCGCCACGACCTCCGCACGGACGCTGTCGCCGTCACCGATCTCACGCCAAGACAAGGATCCCAACCATGAGCGATCTGATCACCCCCGGGCTCGTCGCCCTGGACGTCCACCTGGGCACCACCGCCCACGACGTCATCACGCATCTGGCCAACCAGATCACCGCACAGGGCCGGGTCACCGACGCCGCGGAACTGGCCGAGCACGCGCTGGCCCGCGAGGCGAAGACCGCCACCGGCGTGCCCGGCGGCATCGCCATCCCGCACTGCCGTTCGGCCGCGGTCACCGCCCCGACCCTGGCCATGGCCCGGCTGGCCGACCCGGTGGACTTCGGCGCCAAGGACGGCCCGGCGGACCTCGTCTTCTTCATCGCCGCCCCGGAAGGCGCGGACAAGGAGCACCTGAAACTGCTGTCCAGGCTGGCCCGCGCGCTGGTCAAGAAGAGCTTCACCGCCGCGCTGCGCGAGGCGCAAAGCAACCAGGAGATCGTGGACCTGGTCTCCGAGGTCATCTCCGACGCCCCGGCCGCCCCGGCCCCGGCCCCGGCACCGGCACCGGCACCGGCCGATGAACCGGCCGCCGCAGGGCCGGCCGCAACCCAGCGTCCGAAGGTCGTCGCGGTCACCGCCTGCCCGACCGGCATCGCCCACACCTACATGGCCGCCGATGCGCTGGCCCAGGCCGCGCAGGAGCTGGGCATCGACTTCGCCGTGGAAACCCAGGGGTCCTCCGGGTCCACCCCGCTGGATCCGGCGCTGATCAGGGACGCCGACGCGGTGATCTTCGCCGTTGACGTGGATGTGCGCGACCGCGGGCGCTTCGCCGGCAAGCCGGTCATCCAGGTGCCGGTCAAGCGCGGCGTGGACGAGCCGGCCAAGCTGCTCACCGACGCGGTGGCGGCCTCCACCGACCCCCAGGCCCGCCGGGTGCCCGCCGCTTCCGCGCAGGAATCCGCGGACACCGCGGAGTCGAAAAAGGAGAGCTTCGGCGGCGGGCTGAAGCGCGCGTTGCTCACCGGCGTGTCCTACATGATCCCCTTCGTCGCCGGCGGAGGCCTGCTGATCGCGCTGGGCTTCCTGCTCGGCGGCTACGCCATCACCGACGTGGCGGACGCCTACCTGGGCGAGAACACGCTGTGGAACCTGCCCGATGCCGGGCTGGCCGCCTATCTGGGCGCCGCGGCCTTCAAGATCGGCTCGCTGTCCATGGGCTTCCTGGTTCCGGCGCTGGCAGGCTACATCGCCTACGCCTACGCGGACCGTCCGGGCATCGCCCCTGGCTTCACCGCCGGCGCGGTGGCCGGCTTCATGGGCGCCGGGTTCATCGGCGGCATCGTCGGCGGCGTGATCGCCGGCCTGGCCTGCCGCTGGATCAACTCCTGGCCGGTCCCGCGCTGGCTGCGCGGGCTGATGCCGGTGGTCATCGTGCCGCTGCTGGGCTCCATCATCGCTTCCGGCCTGATGTTCCTGGTGCTCGGCGGGCCGATCGCGCGCCTGACCGTAGCGCTGAACGACTGGCTGTCGGGCATGTCCGGCGTGGCCGCCGCGGGCCTAGGCCTGATCCTGGGACTCATGATGGCCGTGGACCTGGGCGGCCCGGTCAACAAGGTCGCCTACTCCTTCGCCGTGGCCGGCCTGGGCGCCGGCTCCCTGGTGGAGAACCCCGCACCGCTGATGATCATGGCCGCCGTGATGGCCGCCGGCATGGTGCCGCCGCTGGCCATGGCCCTGGCCACCGTGATCGCCCCTAAGCTGTTCAGCGGGGCCGAACGCGAAAACGGCAAGGCCGCCTGGCTGCTGGGCGCCGCCTTCATCTCCGAGGGCGCCATCCCGTTCGCCGCGGCCGACCCGCTGCGCGTCATCCCGGCCTCCATGGTGGGCGCCGGCGTGACCGGCTCGCTGATCATGGTCTTCAACGTGGTCAGCCAGGCCCCGCACGGCGGCATCTTCGTCTTCTTCGCGATGAACAACACCTGGCCGTTCTTCCTGTTGGCCACCGTAATTGGTACCGTGATCTCAGCGCTGCTGGTCATCGTCCTGAAGAAGTTCGTCCGCAAGGCCCCGTCCGCGCAGGCCCAGCCGGCAGCCGCGCAATCGGCAGGAGTGGCAGCATGAGCACGCAGCAGGTTTCCTACCACGGCGTAGGCGTCAGCGCCGGGCGCGTCATCGGACCGGTGCTGCGCATGCCCGATCCCATCGCGGCCCCGTCCGACGGCGCCCCGCTGCCGGAGGGAAGCACCGCGCAGGCTGAAATCGAGCGCCTCACCGCGGCCACGCAGTCCGTCGCCGCGCAGCTCAAGGCCCGAGCGGCCACCGCCACCGGGGATGCCCAGGGGGTGCTGAAGGCCACCGCGCTGATGGCCAGCGACCGCACGCTGCTCAAGTCCGCCAGCACCCTGGTCTCCGGCGGCACCTGCGCCGAATCGGCCATCTGGGAGGCCGCCGATGCGGTGGCGACCCAGCTGGCCGCGCTGGGCGGCTACATGGCCGAACGCGCCGGCGACGTGCTGGATGTGCGCGCCCGCATCGTGGCCGAGCTGCGCGGGGTCCCCGCCCCGGGCATCCCCGACTCCCAAGAGCCGTTCGTGCTGGCCGCGGTGGACCTTGCCCCGGCCGACACCGCCACCCTGGATCCGGCCAAGGTGCTGGCCCTGGTCACCTCCGACGGGGGCCCGCAGTCGCACACCGCGATCATCGCCCGCTCGCTGGGCCTGCCGGCCATCGTCGCCGCCACCGGCACCACCGCGCTGCGCGACGGCATGCAGGTCTTCGCCGACGGCATCAGCGGCACCGTGACCACCAACCCGGGCGCGGAACAGGAACATCTGGCCGCCACCTACGCGAACCGCGAACCGCTGCCGGACTTCGACGGCTACGGCGTGCTGGCCGACGGGCATCCGGTCCCGCTGCTGGCCAATGTGGGCGGGGGCAAGGACGCGCAGGCCGCCGCGGCCGCCGGCGCCCAGGGTGTGGGCCTGCTGCGCACCGAGTTCTGCTTCCTGGGCCGCGATGCCGAGCCGACGCATGAGGAACAGGTCCAAGCCTATGGGGCGGTGTTCGAAGCCTTCGCCGGCAAGAAGGTCGTGGTCCGCACGCTGGACGCCGGGGCTGACAAGCCGCTGCCGTTCCTGACCGATACCACCGAGCCGAACCCCGCCCTGGGCGTGCGCGGCTACCGCACCGACGCAGCCAGCCCCGGCGTGCTGGCCCGCCAGCTGGCGGCCATCGCGCAGGCGGCCGCTGAGCACCAGGCCGAGGTCTGGACCATGGCGCCGATGATCTCCACCCCGGCCGAGGCCGGCGCCTTCGCGGCCATGGTGTCCGCAGCGGGGCTGCCCACCGGCGGCACCATGATCGAGGTTCCCTCCGCCGCGGTGCTGGCCGGCGGGATCCTGTCGCGCTGCGATTTCGTTTCGCTGGGCACCAACGACCTGACCCAGTACACCATGGCCGCCGACCGCCAGCTCGGCGCCATGGCCGAACTGAACGACCCCTGGCAGCCGGCGGTCCTGCACCTGGTCAAGGCCACCGCCGAGGGCGCCCTGGGCGCCGGCGGCAAGCCGGTGGGCGTGTGCGGCGAAGCCGCGGCGGACCCGGCCCTGGCGGTGGTGCTGGTGGGCCTGGGCGTGAACACGCTGTCCATGAACAAGCGGGCCCTGCCGCCGGTCGCGGCGGTGCTGCGCACGGTGGACCTGCCCGCCGCCCAACGCCTGGCCGCGCTGGCCCTGGAGGCCGATTCGGCTTCCGAAGCCCGCCGGCTCGTCCGCGCCGAACTGCCCGAGCTGGACCGCTTCGGCCTTTAACCGCATCCCTGCACCATCTGAAAAACAAAGGAGCCACCATGGCAGAACGTCAAGCAGTCATCGGAAGCCGCGTGGGGCTGCATGCCCGCCCGGCAGCCATCTTCGCCGAGGCCGCGGCCGAGGCCCCGGTAGAAGTCACCATCGCCCTGGAAGGCGAACCGGCCGAGGACGCACTGGATGCCTCGAGCATCCTTTCGCTGATGGGACTGGGCGCCGAATACGGCACCACCGTCATCCTGCGCGCCGAGGGCGAGGGCGCCGAGGCGGCCCTGGACGAGCTGGCCAAGGTCCTGGAAACCGACCACGACTCCGAGTAGTTCCACCGGCTGGCCACGGCGCCGGCGGCCCCGGGTGCTCCCTGGGCCGCCGGCGCCGTTTTCCGCCTCGGCACCCCCGAAAATAGTGATTGACAAATCCCAATCATCGGCCTGATGATTGAGTTCTCACACTTGGGGACGGGAGATTGTCGTGAGCACCTTGACGACTTCCATACTGCGTCTGGTCAGGCCATTTTCACAACGGGACTATGCGCTGCTGGCCGGCGCCATGGTCGCCTCCACCTTCGCCTCGGGCATGTGGGCCGTGGCCATGGTCTACCAGGTGCGCGCGCTGGGCGGCGGGCCGATGGAACTGTCCGTGGTCGCCACCGTGAACAGCGTCGGACTGCTGGCGCTGGTGCTGGTCGGCGGGATTGCCGCCGACCGCTATTCCAGCCGGAAGATCGTGATCCGCGTCCAGGGGCTGCACCTGGTCGTCATGTCCGGCACCGCGGCGCTGTCGCTGACCGGCGCGGTGCAGCTGTGGCACCTGGCCGTCACCGGCTTCTTCTCCGGGGCCGGGGCGGCCTTCTTCTACCCGGCCTATTCGGCGCTGCTGCCGAGGATGCTGCCCGGGGAGCAGCTGCTGGCCGCGAACGGGCTGGAGGGAACGGTCCGCCCGGTCGTGCAGACCGCACTGGGGCCCATGGCCGCGGGTTTCCTGGTCGCCCTGGTCTCCCCCGCCCACGCGATCCTCGGGGTGGCCCTGTGCCACCTGGCGGCGCTGGCAGTGCTGCAGTTCATCCGGCGGCGCCCGGAGTACGACGCCGCTGCCCCGGAGGACGAGCAGGGCCACCCCGGCATCCTGGCGCAGCTGCGCCAGGGCGTGGGCTACACGATGCGCACCCGATGGCTGCGCTGGACGCTGCTGTTCTCGGCGGTCTCGGTGTTCTCCTTCATCGGGCCCTTCGAGGTGCTGCTGCCGTTCATCGTCGGCGACCAGCTGCACGGGGACGCCACGCTGTTCGGCTACGCGTTGGCGTTCTTCGGAATCGGCTCGGCGGCGGGCTCGCTGCTGATCGCCTCCTCGCGGTTCCCCCGGCGCTACCTGAGCCTGATGACCGCGTACTGGTGCCTGGGCACGCTGCCGCTGACCCTGGTCGGCTACGTCGACGCGTCCTGGCTGCTCTTCGCGATCCTTGCGGTCTTCGGCCTGACCGACGCGGCGGGTATGGTCATCTGGGGCACGCTGCTGCAGCGGCGCGTCCCGAAGCGCCTGCTGGGGAGGATTTCCAGCCTGGACTTCTTCGTCTCGCTGGCATTGATGCCGGTGTCCATGGCGGTGGCCGGCCCGTTGAGCCAGGTGCTGAGCCTGCAGGCCATCTTCGTCTTCGCGGGGGTCATCTCCCCGATCTTCGGGATCATCGCCTGGAAGGCGGGGAAGTTCGCCAAGGACGAGCTGGCCAATCCGCTGGATTCCCCGGACCCCGTGGCCGAACTGGAAAGCAGCTAGTATTTTGCCGAAAACTCGGCGCAGGCTGCGTGGCTTCGCCCAGATGCGGCGCGAAAAGCGAGATGGTGGACGCATGAGGTCTTCGTCCACCATCTTGTTGCGCGGCGCCGCGCTGCTGCTGAGTCTCGGGCTGCTCACCGGATGCGCTTCCAGCCCCGCCACGCCCGAAACATCGAGCGCCCCTCCGGAGGAAAGCGCCGCTCCGGTCGACTGCGCCGTCGCCAAGTGCGTGGCGCTCACCTTCGACGACGGGCCGGGAGAGTTCACCGACCGGCTGCTGGATGAGCTGCAGGAGGCCAAGGCCCCGGCCACCTTCTTCATGGTGGGCAAGAACGTGGGCAAGTACCCGGACACCGTCAAGCGCATGGTCGCCGAGGGCCACGAGCTGGGCAACCACACCTGGGACCATGCGGATATCACGACGCTGACCAAGGAGAAGATCGAGCACGAGGTCCAATGGACCGACGAGGCCATCGAGAAGGCCGCGGGGCAGACCCCTGATGTGCTGCGCCCGCCCTATGGCAGCCACGGGGCGGTCTACGACCGGCTGATCCCCTACCCGCTGGTGCTGTGGGACGTGGACACCCTGGACTGGAAGCACCACGATCCGGTGAAGACCGTGAAGATCGCGCTCGATGAGGTCAAGCCCGGGTCGATCATCCTCATGCACGACATCCACGAGAGCTCGGTCGAGGCGGTCCCGGATCTGGTCGCGAAGCTCACCGCGCAGGGCTACACCCTGGTGACGGTCGACCAGCTCTTCGCCGGCAGCGACTTCGTTCCCGGCGCGGCCTACGAGCGCGGCGCGCACCAGGCGGCCGCCGGGGACTGAGCCGGGTCAGGGAGCGGTTTCGGCGTACATGCGCAGCTGGTCCAGCTTGTCCTCCTCGCTTTCGCGCACGTGCCCGGCCAGCTCCTCGCACTCCTCGACACTCAAATCGGGGTTGATGATCGCCACCTGCAGCACCACCTCGGTGTATCCGGCGTCGTCCTTCAGGTCGTAGCGATAGGACAGGCCATCCGGGTTCTGCGAGGTGTGCAGCACCAGCAGCCGGTTCTCGATCAGATCGCGAACCTCGTACCGGCGCTCGTGCCCGGCGACCCGGTAGGTCAGGGTGGTCCCCACACGCAGCTGGGGGTCATCCGAATGCATGGATCCGATGCCGTGCATCCACAGGGGCGCCGCCGCCCAGTCGGTCAGCAGCTCCCAGACGCGGTGCACCGGAAGATGGATGGTCACGGTGCTCTCGAACACGCTGAACTGGCTCATACCGGCATCGTCCCATCCAGCGCCCGTCTTGCCAAGGGGCGGGCATCGGGAACCGCCCGGGCCGGGAGCGGCGGGCCCTGCGTGCAGACGGCACAGGCCGGTTCGCGCGGCGCGCGCGGCGCTGCGTGAACCGGCCTGCGGCCTTTCCTCCCGGCGCGGCGGCCGGGCGGGAGGATTTACCAGTCTTCTTCGTCGTCGGCCTCGGAGATGCCGAGTTCCGGCTCCTGCTCGAGGTCGAAGGTGTACCAGGCCTCGGTGAAGTCGGCCATGGCGTCCAGGGCGTCCTGCGCATCCGAGTCCAGCACCTCAAGCGCGTCGGGACTGTTGAGGATCGCGGTGATCGCCACGAACGGATGGTGCTCGAAGTAGTCGGTCGGGGTGGCGTCCTCGTTGAACGTCAGGTCCTCGCTCTGGGCGAAGAGATCAGTGTACTGAGCCACGGCCTCGGGCAACCTGGTCAGATTAATACCGGTCAGGGACTCATTGTAGATTTCGGCAGTGGCATCCGCCCACTGCTCAATGAGCTCCTCGCTCATTTGTGCCATCTGGTTTTCCACCTCGTGCTCGGGATGTGAACTGCTCGCGCAGTTCGGTAGCACTTCATCTTAAGCTGTCGCGTTCCCTGTGCCAAGACGGCTCGGACCATCGTGATCCATGCCTCGCGGCACCGGCCGCCAGGGCAGCCCGATGGCCGGCAGCGATGGCAGTTCCGGAAGCTCCGGTCGCCCGCCCCAGCTCCTCGGCGTCCGGCTCAACGCCGCTCCGCAGGCAGGCGCCGGGGGTCGTCCACGGCCCAACGGATCGACAAGCCCCGTTCTCCCTGCCGTAAAATCCAGCACAGCAGAGCAATGCCCCTTAAGGCATCCAGCGGATGCCTAAAAACGGCACCCGCTGGAATTATCTGCCTTCTGCACCGAAGGATTCCCCTCCGCACGACGTGGTGCCGCACGGAATGGCATCCCTAGTAGGCCTTCACGCCCTGCTCCACGATCAGGTGGATCAGCGCGAACTTCTTGTCCTCGTCGATGGCCTTCAGCGCCGCTTCCAGCGCCGCCGGCACCTCGGAATCCTGCTCCACGCGCACGCCGAATCCGCCGAAGGCCTGAGCCATGAGCGCGAAGTCCGGGTTGAGCAGCTGGGTGCCGGAGACACGCTCCGGGTACTGGCGCTCCTGGTGGGTGCGGATGGTTCCGTATTGCTGGTTATCCATGATGATCACCAGCGGGGTGGCGCCGTACTGCGCCGCGGTGGCAAGCTCCTGCCCATTCATGAGGAACTCGCCGTCGCCGGCGATGGTCACCACGCGGCGGTCGGGGTAGCTCAGGGACGCCGCCACGGCGGAGGGGACCGAGTAGCCCATGGAGCCGTTGCGCGCCGAGATCATCGAGGCGTACCCGTTGGTCGGGAAGTAGCGGTGGGCCCAGTTGGTGTGCTCGCCCGCGCCGAAGGTCACCATTGCGTCCTCGGGCAGCGACTGGACCAGGTTGGCCATCATGGTCGCCATCTTGGCCTGCCCCGCGGAGGGGGTGGCCGGAGGAAGCTGCGCGAACTTTTCCTGCTCGCCGCGCATCCGCGAGGTCCATTCCTTCCACGAATCCTTGACCGGCAGGTCCATCAGCAGCAGATCGCGGACGAACACATCAGGCTTGGCGACGATCTGGTGCGAGACCGGGCCCGAACGACCGCGCAGCGCGGGGTCGATGGTGACGATGAAGTTCTTCTTTTCCCAGTTCTGGCGGACGTTGAACCCGTCGGTGATCACATCGCCGGGCACGGTGCCCACGAAGATCAGCAGGTCGGTTTCCTCCAGCAGGTCGTAGGTCGGCTTGGGGCGCCCGTAGCCGATCGGTCCGACGTAGGACGGCGAGGTGAACGGAACGGTTCCTTCGCAGCGCCATTCCGCCGCGGCCGGCAGGCCGTGCTCCTCGAGCCAGCGGGTGAAGTCCGCTGCACCCTCATGCGACCAGTCGTTGCCGCCGAAAACGAACAGCGGCTTCTCGGATTCCTGGAGGGCGGTGTTCAGCGCCTTCCAGTCGGTGACGGTCATGCCGCCGGTGGCCACCGGGATCTCGGGGTGCAGTTCGGCGGAGATTTCCTGCTGGATGATGTCTTCGGGCAGTCCTACCACGACGGGGCCGGGGCGGCCGGACATGGCGGCGAACATGGCCTCGGCAACGATTTCGCTGGCGCGCTCGGCGTGGTCGAGGATCATCACGCGCTTGGCGCCGGTGCCGAACCAGGCCTTTGGATCGAATTCCTGGAAGGCTTCCTTCTCGCGGTGCTCGAAGGGGATCAGGCCGACGAACAGCACCAGCGGGGTGGAATCCTGCCATGCGGTGTGCAGGCCGACATGCGCGTTGGCTGCGCCGGGACCGCGGGTCACCATGGCGATGCCCGGACGCTGGTGCAGCTTTCCGTCGGCTTCGGCCATGTAGGTTGCCCCGCCTTCATGGCGGCAAACGATCGTCTCAATCGAGGATTTGTGCAGCCCATCGAGCACGTCGAGGTAGCTTTCCCCGGGAACGACATAGGTGCGCTCAACACCGTGCGCGGCGAGCGTATCGACAATTACATGTCCGGCAGATTTCCGCATCTGCGCTTGACCGTTTTCACTCATGTTCAAGGGGCGTCTTTCTGTTTCATGGTCGTCAGACGCAACTACGAGTTAAATGATCACTTTGACCGTGCGATGCAACGTTGCGTCGTTGAAAAACAGTACTAAATTCTGTTCGATTGCACATCATGAATACCGATTGCTACGCGAGTATGACACGATGCGCGAGTTCATGCATATGCCTGCTCATATTGTCCAGAGAATTCCAAAGAGTGGGACAGTGTGCTTCGTCACTCCGATTCGGCTCGCTTTGCCGGCGCCGCCCCTGCGGAAGTGTTGACCAGATCACCTTGGATCAATATCCTATTAGAAAACTAATGTTTACTGGCAGGCATCACCGGCTAGTCAAATCCTCCAGTGAGGCTCTCCATGGAATTCATCAACGGAACGATTGTCGCGGTCTATCTCGCGGCCATGCTGGCCTTCGGCTGGTGGGGCAAGTCCCGTACCAAAAACAGCAGCGACTACCTGGTCGCAGGGCGCCGACTGGGTCCGGTGCTCTACACCGGCACCATGGCCGCCGTGGTCCTGGGCGGCGCATCCACCGTGGGCGGCGTGGGGCTGGGCTACAAGTGGGGCATCTCCGGCATGTGGCTTGTCGCTGCGATCGGCGCCGGCGTCATCCTGTTGTCCCTGGCGTTCGCCCCGACGCTGCAGAAGCTGAAGGTCTTCACCGTTTCCCAGATGCTCAGCCTGCGCTACGGCAGCAAGTCCGCCACGAATACCTCCGGCATCGTGATGCTGGCCTATACGCTGATGCTGTGCGCGACCTCGACCAGCGCCTATGCCACGATCTTCGTGGTGCTCTTCGACTGGGAGAAGTGGGTGGCGATCGCCGTAGGCGGAGCCATCGTGGTCATCTATTCGACCATCGGCGGCATGTGGTCCATTACCCTGGCCGACCAGGTGCAATTCGTCATCAAGACCATTGGCATCTTCGCGCTGATGCTGCCGTTCTCGCTGAATGCGGCCGGCGGCATGGACGGCATCCGCGAGCGCATCGGCGCCGAGTTCTTCGACATCACCGGCATCGGGCTGCAGTCCATCATCACGTACTTCGTGGTCTACACCCTGGGCCTGCTGATCGGGCAGGACATCTGGCAGCGCGTATTCACCGCCAAGACCCCGAAGGTAGCCCGCTGGGGCGGCACCACCGCCGGCGTCTACTGCATCATCTACGGCATCGCCGGAGCACTGATCGGCATGGCAGCCCGGGTGGCGCTGCCGGACATCGCCGGGGCAGACGCCAACAAGGACGTCGTCTACGCCGAGGTCGCCACGCAGCTGCTGCCGGTGGCCGTGGGCGGCCTGGTCATGGCCGCGGCCGTGGCCGCCATGATGTCCACCGCCTCCGGCGCGCTGATCGCAGCGGCCACGGTGGCCCGCACCGACGTCACCCCGTTCGTTGCCGGCTGGTTCGGGCGCGCCATCGAGGTGAACACGAACGAGAACCCGGAGCACGACGTGCGCGCGAACCGCATCTGGGTGCTGGTGCTCGGCGTGGTGACGGTGTCGCTGGCCATCCTGGTGGACGACGTGGTCGCGGCGCTGACCATCGCCTACGACATCCTGGTCGGCGGCCTGCTGGTCGCAATCATCGGCGGCCTGCTGTGGAAGCGCGGCAACGGCCTCGGGGCCGCCGCTTCCATGGCGGCCGGCACGCTGGTCACCTTGGGCACCATGATCGTGCTGGAGATCCAGGCCGAGAACAAGTTCGACGGCGTCTACGCGAACGAGCCGATCTACTTCGGCCTGATCGCCTCCGCGCTGACCTTCATCGTGGTGTCACTGGCCTCCAGGCCCACCGATTCCGGGGTGCTCGCGCACTGGAACCTGCGGGTCTCCGGCAAATCGCTGGAGGAGGGCGTCGCGGCGGAAAGCCGCGGCTAGCCGGCTCACTAACCGCGAAAGCATCGAGCCACCGGCCCCATGGGGCCGGTGGCTCGATGCTTTCGTCCTGTTTAGAGCGTGTCGCTCAGCAGGTCGTGGCGCACGATGGTCTGGTCGCGGTCCGGACCCACGCCGATGGCGGAGATGCGGGTACCGCTGATCTTCTCCAGGGCCAGGATGTAGTTCCGGGCGTTCTCCGGCAGGTCCTCCAGGGTCTTGGCACCCGAGATGTCCTCGGTCCAGCCCGGGAAGTACTCGAAGATCGGCTTCGCATGGTGGAAGTCGGTCTGGGTCATCGGCATTTCGTCGTGGCGCACGCCGTCCACGTCGTAGGCCACGCAGACCGGGATCTGCTCGATGTTCGTCAGCACGTCCAGCTTGGTGACGAAGTAGTCGGTGAAGCCGTTCACGCGCGAGGCGTGGCGGGCCAGCACGGCGTCGTACCAGCCGCAGCGGCGCGGACGGCCGGTGTTCACGCCGAATTCGCCGCCGGTCTTCTGCAGGTACTCGCCCATTTCATCGAACAGCTCGGTCGGGAACGGACCTGCGCCCACGCGGGTGGTGTAGGCCTTGATGATGCCGATGGAGCGGGTGATGCGGGTCGGGCCGATGCCGGAGCCCACCGAGGCGCCGCCGGCGGTCGGGTTCGAGGAGGTCACGAACGGGTAGGTGCCGTGGTCGACGTCCAGGAAGGTGGCCTGGCCGCCCTCCATGAGCACAACCTTGCCCTCGTCCAGCGCCTTGTTCAGCACGTAGGTGGAGTCGATGACCAGCGGGCGCAGGCGGTCGGCATAGGACAGGAAGTACTGCACGATGTCCTCGACGATGACGCTGCGGCGGTTGTAGATCTTGACCAGCAGTTCGTTCTTCTGGCGCAGTGCGCCCTCGACCTTCTGGCGCAGGATGGATTCGTCGAAGACGTCCTGCACGCGGATGCCCAGGCGTCCGACCTTGTCCATGTAGGCGGGGCCGATGCCGCGGCCGGTGGTGCCGATGGCGCGCTTGCCCAGGAAGCGTTCGGTCACCTTGTCCATGGTCTGGTGGTACGGAGCCACCAGGTGGGCGTTCGCCGAGACACGCAGACGCGAGGTATCCGCGCCGCGGGATTGCAGGCCTTCGATTTCCGCGAAGAGGGCTTCCAGATTCACCACGCAGCCGTTGCCGATAATCGGGTTGGTGTTAGGGGAAAGAATGCCGGCCGGCAGGAGCTTGAGCTCGTACTTTTCACCGTTAACGACCACCGTGTGCCCGGCGTTGTTGCCGCCGTTGGGCTTCACTACATAGTCGACCTTGCCACCGAGCAGGTCGGTGGCCTTTCCTTTACCCTCATCGCCCCACTGGGCTCCGACGATCACGATTGCTGGCATGGGATCCTCCCCCTTGCATAAAAAGCAGCGGTTGCGGCGTGCTTCGCGCCGGCCCGGCACGGTACCGGGCAAAAAATATGCCCCTGTTCTGCTCACTTGCCCGAGCTGGGCAACGCAAGAGTTAGGGGCTCTTACGACCAAAGTTTACCGAACCGCTAGCGGAAGTGCGAGCCGGGAGGCCTCCCGGCGCGTGGCGGGTTGCTTTCAAGGGGGTCGAGAAACCCGGAAAAACGGTATACGTTGGGCTTCAATTCACTCCACAGTCTTGATTAATCCTCAAGCTACGGCAGTATGTAAAGACGGCGTCGAATAGTCATTTGCACCGCACCGTCTGGACCGCACACAACGCAAGGACAACCGATGAAAACGCAGCCCCGCCTTCTGGCTCTCATTCCGCTGGTGGCACTGCTCGCCGCCTGCACCTCGGGCTCCCCGGACGCCCCGGCCGGCGATTCGCCCACCGCGTCCGAAACCCCCACGGCCGCATCATCCACCCCGGCAGCTCCAACTACCGCGAGCGCAACCGCAACCCGGCCATCGCCGAGCCCCAGCGCCACCGAAACCGGGACCGAAGACGTCGACACCAGCGACTGGAAGACCTTCACCGCCCACGGCATCTCCTTCAAATACCCGGGCAACTGGACCATCCGCATGGACGATTCCGGCGACGATCCAGCCCCGGATCCGGACAATCCCTATCAGGATTGGGACATCGTCACCGAGAAGGGCCACTCCATCGCCACGTTCGAGGCGAATTCAGCCAAGGACACCGATGGCGACCGCGCAACCTACAAGCGCACCACCCTGGACACCGAGAAGGTTCCGGCCACGCTGCACACCCCCGCAGTGTTCGTCGCCGAGAGATTCGTCCAGTCGGAACCGGGCGATGACTCCAAGGACGAAAAGTTCGTCATGTTCCTGAGCACCAAAGACCGGGCCGAGGACCGCGGCACGGACCCTGCGTTGTCCTATTTCATGCCCATCGCCGACCTCTATTCGATCTTCGAGTCCGATGGCGATCTGCCCGAGGCCCTGGGGATCGACGACGACCACGTGACGATGGAAGCCGCGCAGCAAATCATGAAATCTCAGGAGTACCGCACACTGAAGGCCATGATGCTCAGTGTCTCCGCCAAGTGACCGCGAAAACCCAGGAGGGCCTTGACCCTGACACGGTGTCAGATGGGATAACTGTAGACATGTTGACCATTGGGCAGTTCGCGCAGATCGGCCAGGTGACCCACCGGATGCTTCGGCACTGGGACACCGCTGGCCTCCTGGTCCCCGCCCACGTGGATCAGGCCAGCGGCTATCGATCCTACGATCCCTCGCAACTGCACCGGTTGCACCGGATCGTTGCCCTGCGTCAGCTGGGGTTCGGACTGGCGGAAATCTCGCTGATGCTCGAAGGCGCAGCAGACCTCGAACGGCTCAAGGACCTGCTGGAAGCCCGCAGGTCGGATGTCGCCGCCGAGTACGAACTGGCGACTACCAGACTGGCGGATGTCCAACGCCGGCTGGATCTCATCGAACAGGAGCACCACATGTCCCGGATTGAACTCATCGACAAGCCGCTGCCAGCGCTGCGGCTCGCCGCGCTGACACGCACAGTGCAGTCCCAGCCCGAAATCGCGGGCGTCATCGGCGGCATGTTCGCCCAAGTCGAGGCCGCGCTTCCCGAGAATCCCGACTCCATGGCCGTTGCCCGGTACCGTTCGGTCGAAGATGGTCTGGAAGTCACGGCGGGTTTCGAGTATGCCGGGCCGGCAGTGGCCGGATGCGACATCGTTGAGCTTGGGGCCGAGCCGGCCGCGCTGTGCGGGGTGCATCTGGGCTCCATGGACCGCATCCACGAAAGCTGGCAGGCGGTGCATCAGGAAATCCTGGACCGGGGTTCGGCCCCCAGCGGACCTTGCCGGGAACTGTACGTGCGATCCGAACCGGCGGACCAGTCCGATTGGGTCACCGAGCTGCAGCAGCCCTACGCACGCGGCTAATCCAAGGGCGGCGGTTCGCTGCATGCTCTCGCGGAAAGGTGTCGAACTGCCGTAGCAGTTCGACACCAGCTAATTGGTGACGACTTTTTTGCGCGGTGCCGCCGTTCCCAGCCTGTCGCATGTTGCGGACGACGGGATCAAGCGGCTTTGAGAGGACTGCTTCCAAGCGGTGGCGATGCATGCCCCGCCATGGCGTGCAGCAGGGTGCCGGCAACCGGGACGAACGCGGCCAGGGCCGCCGCCGCCCCGATGGCTCCCGGAAGGATGCCTCCGGTGCTGCCGCAAACCACGAAAACGATGACTGCGGCGACCGACCAGACTGGAATTCGGTGCGCACGATGCAGCCCGATGAACAGAACTATCGGTCCGATCGTCATGCCCGCCATGAACGTATAGATGAGCACCAGCAGCTGCAGCGAGGATTCCGACGCCGCATCGATGGCGGCGAGCTGGCTGGCAGATGTGTGTGCCGCAGCAAACAACGAGTACGGCGAATAAAAGGCGACAGCATGGCCGATGGAGGCCATGGCCCCGAGCGACATCATCACGGCACCGGAAACGGTGATCCGCGAGCCGCGAACGCCATGCTGCGGAACCAGTGCCAAGGCACTCACGGCAAGGCACATGCCGGCAACGATGCTGAGCAGCCCCGCCGTCTCCCAGCTGGCGGGGTGCTGGGCCACCGCCTGGGTCAATGCTTGGGCGTCCGGATTCCCTCCGGGCTCGACCAGTCGTCGCAGCAGGTCCGCGGCGGCGAATGCCACTGCGCCGAAGACCAGAAGGAATGCGCAAATGCGTGAACGTGTTGTAGTTTTCATGGCTCCAGCGTGCACTCGGGCACGCCGTTGGGGCATCGTTCGGACGGCCATTTTCACTGCGCCTTTCGGCCTATGGCAATCATCCCGAATGGCGAGTCAGGGGCACCCGGTGCAGGAGTACCATGTCGTTCATGAAGCATCCGCTGCGCCTTCCCTGGTCCGGCCGCTTGATCTGGTCTCTTCCGGTCAACGACGTGGTGCTAGCCCTCGCGCTGGGGGTCCTTGCGGTAGGCGGATTGCTGACCGGCCAGGTCATGGAAAGACCGCTGATTGCCACACTGCCCATTGCGGTCACGAGCACCGCGGTCATAGCGGTGCGACGCAGCCTGCCTCTGACTGCGACGGCGGTGGTCTCGATACTCGCCGTCGCGCAAAGCCTGCTGGCCGGCCATTCGTCGTCCACGTTGTGGGCACTGGTTGTCTTTCTCGTCTGCGTGTACACGGTCGCGGCTGAACACAGCGAGGGATATGCGCTGTTCGGCCTTGCAATCGTGTTGGCGAGCCAGTTCATCTGCGAATGGCTTGAAGGCGGAACCGATTACGCCTTCGATGTGCTGGTCTTCGGCGGCGTCTGGCTATTCGGCCGCGGCACCCACTCCTGGAAGGAGCAGGCGATTCGCGCGGAACAGCATCGCCACGACCTGGCTAGGATCGCGGTGGCGCAGGAAAGGATCAGGATCGCCCGCGAGCTGCACGACGTGGTAGCCCATAGTTTGAGCGTGATTGCGGTGCAGGCGGATGCGGCAGAGGCCGCATTGCTCAAGGACCCGGCCCGCGCCGTGCCGCCGATGAAGGCAATCCGCGGCAGTGCCAGGGAGGCGCTAGGCGACATGCGCCAGCTGCTTCGGGTGCTGCGTACTGAAGGCAGCGCCGAAGCAGGTCCGGCGGACGGGGCGCTGAGTCCCGCGCATGGAATGGATGATCTGGAACAGCTGGTTGCTACGATGCGAGAATCAGGGCTTGACCTGCAAGTTGATATTTCAAGGATTGCACCGGTATCCCAGGGCACCGAGCTTGCAGTGTTCCGTATTGTGCAGGAAGCGCTGACGAACGTGCGCAAGCATGCGGGCACGGCGCGCTGCCGGCTGCGCATCTATGGGGATGAGGATCAGGTATGCATCCAGATCGAGAATGACGCTCCGTCCGGCAAGCGGGAACTTAATATCACCGAGGAGCTGTCTACCGGAAACGGGCTCTTGGGCATCCGCGAGCGCGTGAGCGCAGCAGGCGGCACGCTGCTCGCAGGACCCACCGATGCGGGCGGTTTCACCGTGTCGGCGACGCTTCCTGCAAGGCAGAAGCGGGGCACCCCATGAACCCGTCATCGATCACCGTCCTGCTCTGCGACGACCAGGAACTGGTGCGCGAAGGATTCAAGTTGATCTTGGACCTGGAGGACGAACTCCAGGTGGTCGCCGAAGCCTCCAATGGGCGCGAATGCCTTCAGCTCGTCCACGAGCACCATCCGGATGTGGTGCTCATGGATGTGCGCATGCCCGTCATGGACGGGATTGAGGCAGCGCGCAGGCTAGCGGCTTCCGGCTCTTCCAGCCGCGTCTTGATGCTGACCACGTTCGATTTGGACGAGTTGGTCTACGCCGCGCTGGTTGCCGGCGCCAGCGGCTTCCTGCTCAAGGATTCCCCGCGTGACCAGCTGATCCAAGCCATTCGCGCGGTGGTACGCGGCGAGACGGTGCTGGCCCCGGCGCTGACCCGGAGGCTCATCGAACGCTACGTGGCATCTCCTGCGCCGGGTCATGGAACTCCGCAGGCGCTGGCGGCTTTGAGCGAGCGCGAACTGGACGTCTTTTCCCACCTCGCGCGAGGTCAGTCCAATTCGGAGATCGCCGCAGCGCTGTTCCTCAGCGAGGCCACGGTGAAATCACACGTTGCACGAATCCTGTCCAAACTTGCCCTGCACGACCGCGTGCAGGCAGTGGTCCTCGCCTACGAATGCGGGTTCTTGCGTCCCGGCGCCGCCGGGCTTTAGCCGTGGGCAGAGCTTCGAAGTTCATGCAGTTCATCAGGTGCGGCAATGAGCTGCTGCAAGCTGCATCAAGACCTAGTCTGCACTGAGCAGCGCCGCCGCCTGGCACCGTGACCGCGCCATTGCACGTGGCCGAAGCAGCAGCACGGCCAGCGCCGCGGCAATCAGCACCATGCCCACCCACCCCATCAGGCCCACGCGCTCGCCCAGCAGGAACACGGCGAGCGCCGCGGCAACGGCAGGTTCGCTGAGCGTGACGGTGGTTGCGGTACTGGCCGGCACCCTGGACAGGGCGATTCCGAACAGGATGTAGCCCAGGAACATCGGGACCAGAGCCAGATAGGCGGCGACCGCGAAATTCAACGGATCCTGTACCAGCGGCGCCCCGGTGGCCAGCAGCACCGGCATCAGCAGCAAACCTCCCAGGCCGAAGACCGACCCCACCGCTGCCTTCCGTGGAATCCCGTTGGCCATCAGCCGTCCGGCGGCCCAGGAGTAGACCGCGTAGCTGGCCCCGGCGGCAAGCCCCAGCAGACAGCTGGCAGCGACGGTTCCGGCAGTGCCGCCATCCCCCGCGGCCCTGGCGAATCCCAACAGCGTACTGCCGGCGATTCCCAGCGCCGCCGCCAGATACCAGCGGGAGGTGAGCTTGATTCCGTCGATGAACCGCTCAAGAAGCCCAGAAAACAGCGGAGCGGTCCCCAGCGAAATCACGGTTCCCAGGGCAACGCCGCCCAGATGCATGGACGAATAGAAGGCCAGCGGATAAACCAGGATGCCCAGGGCCCCGAGAAAGACCAGGCGTCGGTTGATCACCAACGGGATTCGGGCTGCCCTCATGGAACGTGCGCCGAGCACCGCTTGGAGCAGCCCGCCGATACCGAGGGAGGCCGCCCCGATGGCCAGGGGCGAAACGTCGCGGGCCTGCGCCGCGGCGGTGCCGGTGGTCCCCCAGAGCACCGAAGCCGCCAGCAGCATCAGCACCGCCGCGCTTTGTCCTCCTCCGGCGAGGCCCTTCACAGGGCACGCACCATGCTGGTGATCAGCGACTTGGCACGATGCAGCAACTCGCTGTGGCCTTCCAGCCCGGCGCGGGAGATGGCGCCCTCAAGCAGGAAAGAGATCTGTTCGGCGAGCGCGGCGGCCTGCCGGGAATCGGTCAGCGATTCCAGATGCTCGCGGAGCAGGTCTTCCACTTGGGCCTTGTGCCCGGCCACGATGGCTCGACCGGGGTCTCCAGCCGGCAGCTCGGCGGCCGCGTTCAGCAGCCCGCAGCCGCGGAAACCGTGCTCATAGCCGGCTTCGGCATGGTCAAGGTAGGCGTCCACGATGGCCAGCACGCCGCCAACCGGATCCGAGGACGCATCGAGCCGGGCGCGATAAAGTTCGAGCCATTCTTCGTGGCGGGCCTGCAGGTAGGCCGCGACCAGACCCGATTTGGATTCGAAATTGTTGTAGAGGCTCATCTTGGCCACGCCTGCTTCTGCGATGACGGCGTCGATGCCGGTGGCGGAAATGCCGTGGGCGTAGAAAAGACGCGCTGCGGCATCCAGGAGCTTGGACCGGGCATCGAGGCGCGGGGACATGTGAACCTCCAACTAGACTAATCTGTCTAATTAGACAGAATAGTCTAGTTAGACCGATCGGTCTAGGCGTCGCCGGCGGCTTCCTGCAGGCACTGCCCGAACACGGCGGCCGCGGGATTGGCCGTGCTTGTTGCCGAGTAGAGGGCGCTGCGCGGATCCCCGGCGAGCGGCCGGAACAGCACTCCCGGCATATGGAAACGAGCCACCGAAGCGGGCAGGATCGACACCCCGAGCCCCGCGGCCACCAGCCCCAGAATGGTCTCCTGGTGGATGGCGCGTTCCACGATGCGCGGCGGGGCAAAACCATCGAACAGCGAATGCACCAAGGCGAAGAAGCCGCTCATGTGCTTGTAGGGGAAGAGCACGAAGCCCTCCCCCAAGAGCTGCTCAATCTCCAGCTCCGCCTGCCCCGCGAGGCGGTGGCCCGCCTGCAGCACCACCACCAGCGGCTCGGCATGGACCTCGGTGAGCACCAGCCCGGGAACCGGGCCCGGGTCGCGCAGAATTCCCAGATCCAGCTTTCCTTCGAGCAGTTGGTCAATCTGCTCATTGGTGGTCAGCGGGTGCAGTGCGAGATCCACGTTGGGCCGCCGCTCGCGAAACAGCCGAATGGCTCCGGGCAGCGCCGCATAGCTGGCCGAACTGACGAAACCCACGGCGATCCTGCCCCGCAGCCCAAGTCCGACCTCGGTCAATTCATGGTTGGCCCGCTCAAGATCCGCCAGCAGCGGGCTGATGCGCTCGCGGTAGGCGCGCCCCGCAGGGGTCAGCTCGACACTGCGCGTGGTGCGGCTGAAAAGCTGCACCCCGAGTTCCTGTTCAAGTTTCTTGATCGCAACGGTCAGAGGCGGCTGCGACATCCGCAGCGCATCGGCGGCCCGCCCGAAGTGCAGGTGCTCGGCCACTACGAGAAAGTATTGAAGCTGTCGAAGTTCCACGAGAATATTGTTACATAAAAACTAATAATTTGACTGAAAATAGTATTGGACTGACTAATGATTTTCATGGGTTACTAAAAGAGGAACAACCGCACACCGCCGCCCAGGAGCACACAATGAGCCAGTCCACCCCCGCGCCATCCGCCGAATACATTGTGATCGGAGCGGGCCTGACCGGCGCCGCGGCCGCATGGAAGCTCGCGCAGCGCGGCCACGAAGTCGCCCTGCTTGAACGCACGGTTCCCGCCGCCGCGGACGCCAGTTCGCATGGCTCGGCGCGCATCTTCCGCTACGCCTACCCGGACAGCTTCTACACGGACCTGGTCTGCAAGGCGCGCACCGCCTGGGACGAACTCGAGCTGGCCAGCGGGCAGCAACTGATCTCCCCGCACGGCTCGGTCGACTACGGGGCGTTGCGCAACCCCCGCCATTTGGCAGCGGTGCTGGAATCCGCAGGAGTCGAGCACGAACTGCTCAGCGCCGCCGACGCCCGCGCCCGCTTCGCAGGCATCGCCTTCGACACCGAGGTGCTCTGGCACCCGGGTGCCGGCGTCATCGACGCCGAGCGGTCGGTGCTGGCCATGGTCGCCCAGGCCAAGGCGCATGGCGCCCGGATCGAAACCAACTGGCCCGTCGCATCCATTGAGCCGGCCGGCAGCGGCTACCAGGTCAACAGCGCGGACGGGCGATCCTATATCGGATCCCGGATCGTCGTGGCCGCCGGAGGATGGCTGCCCGGGCTGCTGGGCAACCTGCCGCTGCCCGCGGGCTTCGCAGGCAGCGTGCCGACGATGGACGTCTACCAGGAAAACGCATACCACTTCCCCTACCTCGACCAGGACCCCGAGGCCCGGCTGGCCTGGCCCACCTATATCCACAAGGACCCCGCGTTCAGGTCCTACGGCCTGCCCGGCGGACGCGATGCCGGGTTCCGCGGCCAGAAGGTCGCCGAATACATGGGCGGGCGCCGCATGGACAGCGCCGCGGCGCAGGACGGACGCATCGATCCGGCCAACAGGGAACGCGTCATCGACTACGTCAAGCGCTATCTACCCGGCCTGGATCCAACCCCGTACGCGGAGACCACCTGCATCTTCACGTCCACGCCCACCGAGGATTTCATCATGGACGAAACCCAGGGCATCACCATCATGTCCCCCTGCTCGGGACACGGGGCGAAATTCGGCCCGCTGCTTGGGGACCTGGCCGCAGACCTGGCCACCGGAACCGGAACGGTACCGGAGCTCTTCCGCCTGTCCTCCCACGCCAAGACCTTGGCCTAGACCGAACCCGCAGGAGCTTTCTCATGCAGCATCCCGTCACCGGAAACACCCTCCACGCACCCACCGTCACCTCGCTGATGGGGCAGATCGCCGACATCGGGCGGGACCGGCTGCGCGGCGGCTACACCCGGCCCGTGTATTCCACTGCGGAGCTGGACCTTCGCGGCTGGTTCACCGAGCAGGCCGCCGCCCGCCAGCTGAGCGTGGAGCAGGACGGCAACGGCGCGCTCTGGGCCTGGTGGGACCTTCCCTCCGGGATCCGTGCGGATGCCGTGGCCACCGGAAGCCACCTTGACTCCGTCCCCGGAGGCGGCGCCTTCGACGGCCCGTTGGGGGTAGCCAGCGCGCTGGTCGCCGTGGACATCCTGCGTTCCAGGAACCTGGAGCGCACCCGCCCGCTGGTCTTGGCGGTTTTTCCCGAGGAGGAAGGCTCCCGCTTCGGGGTGGCCTGCTTGGGCTCCCGGCTGCTGACCGGCGCCATCGACCGGAACAAGGCGTTGAACCTGCGCGATCCGGACGGCAACACCTTCGCCGAAATCGCCGCGCACAATGGGCTGGACGCACGGCGCATCGGAGCGGATCCGGCGCTGCTCGGGCAGCTCGGCGCCTTCGTCGAACTGCATGTGGAACAGGGGCTCGGGCTTGGAGAGCTGCAGCATCCGGTGGCCGTGGGCGGATCCATCCTGGGCCACGGGCGCTGGAAGCTGTCCATGGCCGGCCAGGGCAACCACGCCGGCACCACGCTCATGCGCGACCGCCGCGACCCCATGGTCGCCGCCGGCCGGACCATCGCCGCCGTGCAGCAGATCGCCCGGGCCCAGGACAACGCCCGCGCCACCGTCGGAAGGCTGCACCCAGTTCCCGGCGGCACCAATGTCATTGCCTCGCGCGTGGATTTCTGGTTGGATGTCCGGCATCCGGACGACGCGGTCACCGCAGCCGTGGTCCAGGACATCCACCGCGCCGCGCAGCTCATCGCCGCTGAGGAAGGCTGCGGTTTCGAGTTCTCGCAGGAATCGCTCAGTCCGACCGTCGGCTTCGACGCACGCTTGTCGGGCCAGCTGGGCGCGTCGCTGGGCGATGCTCCCGTGCTGGACACCGGAGCGGGCCACGATGCGGGGGTGCTCGCCGGGCACGTGCCCAGCGCGATGCTGTTCGTCCGCAATCCCAGCGGCATCTCCCACTCCCCCGAGGAATATGTCGAGGACGCGGATGCCGAACGCGGCGCGCTGGCACTGGCCGACGCGCTGCAGGGCCTGCTGGGCTGAGCCCGGGCGCCAGCCGCTGCGCCGCCGTGCACGCCCGGGGCCGCATCCGGAGAATTCCGGCTGAGGCCCCGGGCTTTCGCGCGCGGCCACGGCTGCCGGGGGAACCCGAGGCTCGCTGCGGTCAGAAGGACTTCAACAGCACCGGGACGTCGTTCCGGTCGGGATTCGGGTGCCCGTAGTTTCGCGCACGTACCGCGACCACCAGGCCGAGCACGAGCAGCAGCAGCCCCGCGGCCGTGGTGAACCCCAGCAGGGCAGCGAAGCATGCGGCGAAGAGGATCAGCGTATTGCGGCGGTAGATCCTCGCCACCGGCCGCGGCTGGGTCCGGGCCGCGTTGCGCGTCGCCAGCCAGTACACCATCGCGAGGGCCAGCTGCGGCCAGCCCACTGCGTAGCCCGGCAGGAGAAGAATCCCCGCGCCGGATGCCGCGAAAACCAGAACTTCGGCCATTGGCCTCATCAACAAGCACCTCCCCGTGCATCCCTAGGACCCCATGCTATCGGCTGCCTGGCGCATCCGGCCCCGGCCCCACCCGCCGCCCTGCGGGACGCGGGCATTAAATAGCAGTTCCCCGGACGGGGGCCACACACCGCCGTCCGGGGAACTACATCCATGCGGGCCCCGTGTCCGAGGCCCGGGTCTCTTACCCGCGTGCCGTTAGGCGAGCACCGGGGTCTGCCACAGGTTCAGGACCTGGCCGAGGTCCTGCTGCTCCGCCGAACGGTACAGGTCGGTCGCCCACGCCACGTCCTCGATCGGCATGCCGCCGACCGAGTAGAGGATGATCTCCTCGTCATTGCGGCGCGCGGGGATCTTGCCGGTGGCCACGTCCGCGATTTCCTCCAGCTTGGACTCGGGCAGCTTGCCTGCGCGCATCAGGTCGTGGAAGTGCGTGCCGGGGATGCCCAGCAGCTCGTAGGCCTGGGTGTCGTATTCCTCGGCCCAGGCGTCGTACAGCCCCCGGGCATCGAGCACCAGGCGGGCCTGGTTGATCACGAAGTCGTCGTCGAACCTGGCCGCGGCCGGCAGCAGGAACAGCGCTCCGGGCTTGATGGCGGAGGCCGGGAAGTACGGGAAGGCCCCGGAACCCTCGATGTCGGTGCTGGTGGTGGCCATGACGATGTCCGCGTCCGCGATGGCCTCCTCGATGGTTTCCGCCGCGACGACGTTGGCCACCTGCGGGAAGTTCTCGCGGATGTACGCGGCGAAGGATTCCACCCCGGCGGCCGAACGCCCCTTGATGCGCACGGTGTCGATGCCCGGGCGCAGGGTCAGCGTGGCGTCGATGACGGACTTGGCGATCACGCCCGGCCCCACCACGGCGGCGATCTTCGCGTCTTCCCTGGCCAGGTGCTTGACGCCCACGCCCGGCACGGCACCGGTGCGGTAGGCGCTGAGCAGGTTGGCGCTCATGATGGCCAGCGGCGCCCCGGTATCGGTGTCGTTCAGGGTGAACAGGTGGATGGAGCGCGGCAGGCCCTTGGCGCGGTTGGCGGTGTTGGAGCCGTACCACTTGACGCCGGTGGTGCCGAAGCGGCCGCCGAGGTAGGCGGGCATCGCCATGAAGCGGCGGTCCGGGCCGTCGCACGGCATGCCGGCGTGGACCGGAACCTCGGGGAAGGTGATCATCGCTCCATGGGAGTTGCCGTGCTCCCCGGCCATCATGTAATCGCCGTTGCGCAGCAGGATCAGCGCCTCTTCCATGACGTCGGTGCAGCGGGCGATATCGGTGACGCCGGCGGCGATCATGTCCTGTTCGCTGAGGTAGCGGAAGTTGATTGCGGTCATTGGTGGACCTTTCGTGAATGACGTGCGGAAGCTGGTGGTTGGTGGATTTCTAGATGGCGGCTTCGCCGGTTTCGCCGGTGCGGACGCGGATGATCTGCTCCAGCGAGGCGACCCAGACCTTGCCGTCGCCGATTTCGCCGTCCGGGCCGGTACGCGCTGCGTCGAGAATGGCGCCCAGCGCGCTGTCCACCTTCGCGTCCGGAACGAGCAGTTCCAGGCGGATCTTGGTGCGGAAGTTCACCGAGTACTCCTGGCCCCGGTAGTATTCGGTGCGCCCGCCCTGGACGCCGCGGCCCTGCACCTCGGTGGTGGTCATCCCGGTGAATCCGGCTTTCTCCAATGCGGCGCACACGCTTTCGAGCCGGATCGGCTTGATCACTGCGGTGACGAGTTTCATTTGCCTGCCTTTCGATGCGGGGCTTAGAACGGACGGCTGTCGTAGGCGGTTTCGGCATGGACCGAACGGTCAAGTCCGGCTTCCTCGTCCGCCTCGTCCACGCGGATCGGGCGGATCTTGTTCATGACCCACAGGATCGCGAAGGTCATGCAGAAGCTGTAGCCCAGCGTGACCGCGATGGCGATCAGCTCGCTGCCCAGCTCGGAGAACGCTCCGCCGAAGACGATGCCCGCCATGCCGCCGGGAGCCGCCGGGTTGGCGAAGAACGTGGCGAACAGCGAACCGGTGATGCCCGCGATGCCGTGCACCGCGAAGACATCCAGCGAGTCGTCGATGCGGTGGCGGCGTTTCCAGGTGATGGCCCAGGCCGCGGCCGCCGCAGCAAGGAAGCCGACCATGATGGCGCCGACGGGGCCGACCACGTCGGCCACCGGGGTGATGCCGACCATGCCGGCAATCGCACCGGTTCCCAGGCCCAGCATGGTGGCATGCCCGTCGCGGATCCGTTCGATGGCGATGAAGCCGAGCATGCCGCCGCACAGCGACAACAAGGTCGTCAGCACCACGTACTGGGCCAGGAAATTCGCGCCGCCGGCCGTGCCGCCGTTGAAACCCATCCAGCCGGTGGCCAGCAGGCCCACGCCGATCATCATCAACGGGAGGTTGTGCGGACGTCCGGCCTGCGCCTTGCGGCGGCCCAGCACCACCGCCAGGGCCAGGCCCGCGGCGCCGGCGTTCATGTGCACCGCGGTGCCGCCGGCGAAGTCATGGAAGCCCAGCTGGTTGCGCATCCAACCGCCCACGGTCCCGGCTTCCGGATTGTCGAAGGCGAAGACCCAGTGCGCCAGCGGGCTGTAGACCACCAGGACCCACAACGCCACGAAAACCAGCCAGGAGCCGAATTTCATGCGGCCTGCGGCGCCCGAGGCCACCAGGGCGGCGGAGATCGCGGCGAACAAGACGTAGAACGCCGCCCAGAAGGTTCCCCCGGCCTCGTCATCGCTCATGAAGTCGGTGTAGAACGAGAAGTCCAGCGGGTTGCCGATGAGCCCCAAGCCGCCGACCGAGTCGCCGAGCACCAGCCCGTGGCCGACCACGACGTAGACGACGCCGGTCACGGCCAGCGAGCTGAGCACCATGAGCATCATGTTCAAGACATTGCGTCCGTTGAGCATGCCGCCGTACAGCATTGCCAGCCCGGGAAACATCAGCAGGACCATGGCGAATGCCGCCAGCAGCCAAGCCATGTCAGCAGCTTCCATGACGGGACCCCTTTCGAAGAGTTTGAGTGCGAGTAGGTCCAAGCTATCGACGGGAGATTCCGCGGTGCTTTCAATTCTGTTTCTGCGAAGAAACAAAATGTTTCATCATTTGAGCCACATATCGAGGTCGTGAAATTTGTGTAAATTGCGTGTCGCAGCCCGAAATATTTTTTGCCGCGCATTCACATCGGGAGTATTTTCAAGAACACATTCATACACGCCAGCACGCGATTATTAGCGGAAAACTATTGAAGAATATTCTGAAATCCCGGTGAAACACTCCAGAAGCAATCGCGAAATCGCGCGCTTCTACACTGGCAGGGCACCCCGCGAATTTACCGCCCCGACGCATCTGCCGGGAGCGGCCAAGGCCAAATGGAGCCCGACATGGAACCGTTGAAAATTGCCGTCCTGCATATCCGCGACACTCGCGAGCACAACCCCGGATTCCAGCTGGAGCTGGACGAGCTCAATGCCAACACCGCCGCGCAGATCCGCGCGGAGGGACACGAGCCCGAACTGGTCGCGACCCGGCAGCTGTCACTGGAACAGGTGCAGCAGGCCGTCGATCGTTCGGATGCAGTCATCATCATGGGAGGCGAGGATGTGGATCCGGAACTCTACAACGGCCCGGAAGACTACCCGGGATCCGGAGCCCATGAGCCGCAGGCCGACCGCAACCAGATTGCCGCAATCCGCTACGCGATGGCCACCGATACGCCCCTGTTGGGCATCTGCCGCGGGATGCAACTGCTCAACGTCGCCTTGGGAGGGACCTTGGTGCAGCACCTGCACAACACGCAGGGCCACCGGGGCGAAGGAAGGGATCCGTTTGCGCTGACCCGTGCGGGTTTTGTCGCCGATGAGCTGGCCGAGGACTTGTCGGCCAGGGACGTCCACCGCTGCTCGCACCACCAGTCCATCCACTCCCTCGGGGCGGGGCTGCAGATCGCGGCCATGTCCAACGACGAGGTGATCGAAGCGGTGGTCCACCATTCCGCCAAGGCCACTGCGGTGCAATGGCACCCGGAGCACTCGCAGACCGCCGGTTCCCAGCTGGGCCCGCTGATCCGTCGGCTGGCCCGCCAGCACGCGAGGCCGACCGCGGGCGAGGGTGGGATCCTGCGGCGCCACCTCGTGGTTGCCTAGCCGCCACCTCGCGGGCCGGGGCGTACGTCTAGACTTGAGGCATGGCATTGACTCAGTTAACGGTCGTGGATACCGCGGTCGACATCCTGCAACAGTTCGGATTGGCTGATTTGTCGATGCGCCGCCTGGCCAAGGAGCTGGATGTCCAGGTCGGCGCCTTGTACTGGCACGTGAAGAACAAGCAGGAGCTGCTGGCCCAGGTCGCCGCGAAGCTGCTGAACACCCCCGCCCTCGCGGTGCGGGCCGAGGACTTCGCCTCGCCGGGCGAGGCGGTGCTCCAATTGATGCGCAAGCTCTATCTGGCGCTGCTTCCCATCCAGGACAGTCCCGAGGTCATCGAGGTCGCCAGCGCCATGCAGGTGAAGGACCTTCAGCCGGTGCTGCTCCTGCGTTCCCTGCTGCAGCAGGCCGGGCTGGATGCCGAGCGGGCGCGCTTCGGGCAGCAGCTGCTGCTCAACCACGTGCTGGGCTCTGTCGCCTACCGCCAGAACCTCATCCAGCTGGATGTGGCTTCGGAGGAAAGCGACGGCTACGACTGGGGCCTGCAACGGGCCGTCGCCGGGCTGCTTTCCCCGGCCTGCGCCACCGCGCAGGATTAACCGAGCGTTCCCCCGGAAAGCTCCAGATAGCACGCGGCGCACAGCGATTCGTACCAGACGTCCTCGCCGTCGATGGCCACCTGGTCCCCGTCGAACACCACATCCTGGCCCACGCGCCGGGTATTGAACATGGCCTTGCGCCCGCAGCGGCAAATGGTCTTCAGCTCTTCCAGCGAGTGCGCCAGTTCCATCAGCCGGGCCGAGCCGGGGAATGCGCGCGTGCGGAAATCCGTGCGGATGCCGTAGGCGAGCACCGGAACATCATCGAGCACCGCAATGCGCAGCAGGTCGTCGACCTGTTCGCGGCTCAGGAACTGGGCCTCGTCCACCAGCAGACAGGCCACCGGCGGCGCGTCGATGTGCGGGACAAGCGCATCCGGGTCGTCGCCCGAGGCCTGCGCCGCGAACTGCTCGCGGACCTTGTCCGCGGGCCCCACGATCAGGTCCACCGCCCGGCTCAGCCCGAGCCGGGAAACGATCGAGCTTTCTCCCTTGGTATCCACCCCTGGCTTAGCCAGCAGGATCCGCTGCCCGCGCTCCTCGTAGTTGAAGGCGGCCTGCAGCAAGCTCGTCGATTTGCCCGAGTTCATTGCCCCGTATCGGAAATACAGCTTGGCCACAGTCGCCCCTTGTCGAATTCGTCGGCCTGCCAACGGCAGGCCACCTACGATTTTAGCGCCAGGAAACGAGGCATCCATGACGCTGCATGTCGCCCTGCGAATGATTATGACACTGCGGCGAGCAGATCCCAGCCGCTGCTTCCCTCGCGCTGGAACGTTTTTATAGCATGGAACCAGCTTCACGAGATCTGATCGCCAGAACCCCACGGGTTCCGGCAAGGCTCCGACCGATCAGGCGCCAACCCCACACAGTTGCACGGCGGGTGGCTCGGATGACGAAGCGGCCCGCCGCGCATCCGGCGCTTCGGGCAAGGACAACAACCTGCAAAGGCGTGCACCCATGAGCAACCAAACATACCTCGGCGTAGCCGCAAGCCCGCACCTGGCCGATCCCCTGCCCCGCTTCGCCAATGACTGGATCAGCGCGTGGCTGCAATTCGATGGCGGCACCGGGCTGCTGCATATCGGCGCGGGACCGCGCAAGTGGGTCCTCGAGCCTGTCGACCCGTCGGCGCTGGGTGCCGCGGTGGTTCCGGGAACGCAAATCGAGGGCCAGTTCAATCCGGATTTGAAGATCGCGCTGATCCCCGGCTCCCATGTGGTGGCGGGCAGCTCCTTCTTCCGGCTGCGCGCGTAGTCAGCGAAGCCGAGCCGGGTGCCGGCGGGCGAAAACCAGCCGGTACAGCAGTGACATCACGACCACGAACGGCAGGCCGAAGACCAGAGTGAACTTGAATTCCTCGACGAACAGCGTGGTCAGCAGCAGTCCGCCGAGCAGTACTGCGCCGAGAATGGAGGCCGCCGGGTAACCCGGCAGCTTGAATTCCAGCGGGCTGCACTCGCGGGCGGCCTGGCGGCGGAAGCCGACGTGGGTCAGCAGGATCATGAACCAGGTGGCCAGCGCGCCGAAGGTCGCCAGGGACATCATCAGGCCGAAGCCTTCCTCGGGGAGCACCGCCACCGCGACCGCCGCCACCCCAATGCCTCCGGCCGACATCCACACGGCGTGCACCGGGGCGCCGTTGCTGCTGGTGCGGTGCGCCAGCCTCGGGGCGTGGCCGGCATCGGCCAGCGAGTGCAGCATGCGGGTCGCGGCGTAGAGCTGGGCGTTCATCGCCGACAGCGCCGCGATGATCAGCACGAAGTTCAGCACCGAGCCGGCAAACGGGATCCCCACCTGGTCCATGACGGTGACGAAGGGTGAACCGCCGGCAACCAGTTCGCTGGTCGGCGCGATGGCCAGGATCAGCGCCATGGTCAGCACGTAGAACAGCAGCAGGCGCAGGAAGGAGACCTTGAAGGCCTTGCGCACCGCGAGCTGCGGCTTGCGCGCCTCGGCGGCGGCGATGGAGATGGCCTCGATGCCCATGTAGGAGAAGATCGCCACGATCACCGCGCTCCAAGTGCCCGACAGGCCGTTGGCGAAGAAGCCCGATTCCGCGGTGTAGTTCGCAACCCCGAAGCCGTCCGTCGGGTCATGGAACACCAGCCAGGCGGCCACGACGATGAACGCGATCACCGCGAAGACCTTGATCGCGGAGAACCAGTACTCGGTGGTTCCGAAGACCTTCACGCTGGAGAAGTTCACCGCGAGCAGGGCGGCCGAGAACAGCAGCACCCACAGCACCCCGGGCACCTCGGGAAACCAGAACTGCATGTATTCGCCGATGGCGCTGACTTCGGTGCCGACCGCGAAGATCAGCGCGGACCAGTACATGTACTTGGTCAGGTAGCCGGCGTAGCGGCCGAGGTAGCGTTCGGCGTAGACGCCGAAGGAGCCGGCCACCGGCTGCTTCACGGTCATTTCGGCGAGCGCCCCCATGACCAGCAGCGCGATCACCCCGCCCAGCACGTAGCTGAGGATCACCGAGGGGCCTGCCATCGCGATGGCGAGCTTGCTGCCGGCGAACAGTCCGGTGCCGATGGCGCTGCCCAGGGCGATCATTGCCATCTGGGCAGGGGTCAGCGATTTCTTCAGGCCGGGGCCGGGCCCCTTGGTTCCAATCGGCTGCTGTGCCAACGATGCTCCCTGCTGTGTACGTCTGCGGCGCGCGGATAGCTGTGCGCGCCGCGTCTAAGCGTACTCGGGGGCCTTGGCCCCGGATCTTCGCCGAAGATCCGGGCTTTTGCGGATAGCGCCTAGGTCACGGCGTTTCGCACGGCGTATTCTTCACGCTGCCAGTCGCCGGTGTGCAGAATCTCACGCAGGATCTCGACCGCGTCCCAGATATCGGTGCGCGAGAGGTAGAGCGGGGTGATGCCGAAACGCAGGACCTCCGGCTCGCGGTAGTCGCCGATGACGCCGCGGGCAATCAACGCTGCCATGATCTCGTAGCCGTGCTCGTGGCGGAAGCTGACGTGGCTGCCGCGCTGGGCGTGCTCGCGCGGGGTGACCAGTTCCAGGCCGTGGTCGGCGCAGCGGGTCTCGACCAGCTCGATGAACAGGTCGGTGAGTTCCAGTGAGGCGGCGCGCACCGCGTCCATGTCCGCTTCCAGGGCGATATCCAGCCCGACCTCGATCATGGCCAGCGAGGTCACCGGCTGGGTGCCGCACATGAAGCGGCGCACGTCGTTAGCCGGGGTGTAGTGCTCGGCCATCTCGAACGGGGCGTTGTGGGACCACCAGCCGGACAGCGGCTGCCAGAAACGGTCGTGGTGGCGGGCGTTGACCCAGATGAAGGCCGGGGATCCGGGCCCGCCATTGAGGTACTTGTAGGTGCAGCCCACCGCGTAGTCCGCGTCCGCGCCGTTCAGGTCCACCGGGACCGCCCCGGCGGCATGGGCCAGGTCCCAGACCACCAGCGCGCCGGCCTGGTGCGCGGCGGCGGTGATCTCCTTCATGTCCCACATGGAGCCGGTCCGGTAGTTGACATGCGACAGCGCCAGCACGGCAGTGTCTTCGCCCAGGGCCGCGCGCAACGATGCCTCGTCGTCGATAAGCTTGATCTCGTAGGGTACGCCGGTTTCCTGGGACAGCGAGTTGACCAGGTCTGCCAGCCCCTCGGCAATGTAGATGTCGGTCGGGAAGTTGTCTCGCTCGGTGATGATGACCCGGCGCTGCGGGGCGTCGGCCTTCTGGGTGCGCAGCGCGGAAGCTAGCGCCTTGAACAGGTTCAGGCTGGTGGTGTCCGTGATGGCGGTTTCGCGGGGGTTCGCGCCCAGCAGGCGGCCCAGCTTGTCGCCCAGGGTCAGCGGAAGCTCGAACCAGCCGGCCTCGTTCCAGGAACGGATCAGGCCCTGGCCCCACTCGGCGGTGACAACCTGGGCGGCGCGTTCGGCCGCCCCGTGGGGCAGCGCACCGAGCGAGTTGCCGTCGAGGTAGATGACCGATTCGGGCAGCGAGAAGCGGCCCTTGAACCGGTGCAGCGGGTCTTGTGCATCGAGCTGTGCCAATTCCTCGCGGGTGTGTACCGATTGCACGCTGTGAATCCCTTCCTGGATGCCATGGATGTCCCTCCATCGTAGAATCAGAAGCAGGAAAATTTCTTGGGTTCCGAATTTTTGCAAATAATGAGGAGGAAGATCCGTGCCGGATTCAATGTGGGCGGTTTCAGGGGCGGATGCGGCGAATTCCGTTCAGGTCGACGAGGTGGATCTGGCAATCCTCGGCGAACTGGGTCGGGATGCCCGCCTGGCCAACAACGTGCTGGCCCAGCGGGTGGGACTGGCCCCGTCGACCTGCCTGGGTCGCGTCAAGACGCTGCGCACCCGCGGGGTGATTGAAGGCTACGAAGCCAAGATCAACGAAAAGCTGCTCGGCGTCACGGTCAACGCGATGATATCCGTGATCGTCGCCCCGCAGGCCAGGGACCGGATGCTCCCGGCGGCCAAGGCGCTGGCGGCCATGCCTCAGGTCCGCGACGTCTTCGTACTCGGCGGCACCCCGGACCTTCTCATCCGGGTCGCCACCCGGTCCATCGACGAGCTGCGCGGCTTTGTCGCAAGCCACCTGGGATCGAACCGGGCGTTTTCCTCCACGCAGACGAATATCATCTTCGAACACCTGCGCTAGCCTGCGCGCAGGTGGGCACCGGGTGAACATCTGCTTAACTCCGGGGGCCGCAGCAGCGGGCCGCCTGAGTGCCACAAGGAACCTAAAGACCTTGATGACCTGATGCTTTTTACTCCCGATGGCGGTATCATGAGCCTTGCTTCCATTGGCAAGCGCACGACACGATGAGCCGTCTTCTCATGTTCGTCTCATCTGACTTGGCGAGAATGAGGACATGGGAAAACGCACAGCGCTTCGGGCGATCGGCCTAGTCGCGGCCCTGTCCGTCATCGGAGTGGGCATCGCGGCCCTGGCCCAGCTGCTCTCCGGGCCGTCGCAGAGGGATCTTGGCCCGGGCATCGTCGTCCACCAGTCAGAGGCGCCCGGCGCGGGCACCGGTTTCCCCGAGCCCACCGGTACGCCGGCCGACCCGTCGGCCACGCCGACGCAGAGCAAGGATCCCAAGGCCTCGGCCAGCGCGTCGCCCACCCGGAGCCCCTCAGCCTCCACCACGCCGAAGCCGTCGAAGACCAGCTCCCCCAAGCCCACCCAGGGCCCGGTCAAGCCGCTTCCGCCCAAGGCGCCGGCCAACGACGATGACGACGACGGGGACGATGATGACGACGACTAGCGGGCCGCCGCGCCGCCGCGTCTCCATCCGCGCCCGCGTGCTCGCTTCAATGATCCTGCTGGTCGGCTTCGCCCTGGCGGCCTCCGGCGCGGCCATCTACGTTTACGAACGCCATGAGCTCAACGCCCGCCTTGATGATTCGCTGACCCGCACCGTGGAGGAATTCCGGATGCTGGCGGAAACCGGCATCGACCCGCAGACCGGCAACGGCTTCATGCATGCGGAGGATTTGCTCTACACCGCAATGCAGCGCACGCTGCCCGCCCGCTACCAGGGCATGGTGGGCCTGAGCGCAGACCAGCTGCAGTGGACGGCGCCCGCCACCGTCGAAATGCGGCTGGAGGAGGACCCCGCGTTCCTCGACTGGGCCAAGACCAGCGCCGCGGACCAGCACGTGCGCATCGAGAACTTCGAGACCGAGCTGAGCGAATACCGCGCCATCGTGGTCCCAATCCAGCTCTCCTCCGACCCGAAGCCTGCGCGCTTCGTGCTGGCCTATGACTACACGGCCGAGGTCAACCGCATCGACAAGCAGTTCATGGTGTTCTTCGGCGTGGGTCTGGTGGTGATGCTGCTGGCCGGAGGCGCCGCCTACCTGATCGTCGGGCGCATGCTCGAACCCATCCGCCGGCTGCGCGACACCGCCCGCCAGATTTCCGAATCCGACCTGTCCTCGCGCATCGAGGTCACCGGCGACGACGAGTTCGCCGAGCTGACAGACACCATCAATGCCATGCTGGACCGGCTTCAGGACGCGCTGAACTCCCAGCGCCAGCTGCTCGACGACGTGGGCCACGAGCTGCGCACCCCGGTGACCATCATCCGCGGGCACCTGGAACTCATGGATGACCGGGATTCGGAGGACGTCGCCCAGACCAAGGACATTGCGCTGGACGAGCTCAAACGCATGTCCCTGCTGATCAACGACCTGATGACCCTGGCCGGGGCCAACCGCTCGGACTTCCTGGCCAGCAAGCCGACCAGCGTGGGCACGCTGCTGGACGAGATCCTGGACAAGGCGCGGGCGCTGGGGCACCGCGACTGGCGCATCGGCAACCGCGAGGAAGTCAACGTCACCCTGGATCCGGCCCGCATCACCCAAGCCATGTTGCAGCTGGCGGCCAATGCCGTGAAGTTCTCCGACGAGGGCTCGCGCATCGATTTGGGTTCGGCCCTGCTCGAAGAACAGGACAAGGAGCCGGTGCTGCGCCTCTGGGTGCATGACGCGGGGGCGGGGATCGTCCAGGAAGACCTTGACCGGATCTTCGAACGCTTCGGCCGCGGCCAGAACAGCGACCGGGCCAAGGGCTCCGGGCTGGGCCTGAACATCGTCTCGGCCATCGCCGATTCCCACGGCGGATCCGTCTGGGTGGACTCGGTGCCCGGCAGCGGTTCCACCTTCTACATCGACATCCCACTGGCCGAAGGAGCCCGCAGCGCATGAGCCTCATCCTGATCATCGAAGACGAACCACGGATCAGTTCCTTCATTGCCAAGGGGCTGAAGGCCGCCGGATTCCTCCCCACGGTCTGCGCCACCGCGCGCGAGGGCTACGCCCAGGCCCGGTCCGGGAGCTTCGAGCTGATCATCCTGGATCTGGGGCTGCCGGACGAGGACGGGTTCAGCCTGCTGCGCCGGATGCGCGAATCGCACATCGACGCCCCGGTGATCATCCTGACCGCCCGCAACAGCGTGGACGACACCGTGGCCGGGCTGCAGAACGGCGCGGACGACTACATGGCCAAGCCCTTCCACTTCGACGAATTGCTGGCCCGGGTGCGCCTGCGGCTGCGCGCCGAGGACTCGTCCCCCGAGACCTCGGTGCTCTCGCATGGAAGCTTGGAAATGGATCTGCTGCGCCGCCTGGTTACGGTCGACGGCATCGAGGTGGACCTGTCAGCCCGGGAGTTCTCGCTGGCCGAGGCCTTCCTGCGCAACCCCGGGCTGGTGCTCAGCCGCGAGCAGCTGCTCTCCAGGGTCTGGGGCTATGACTTCGACCCGGGTTCCAACGTGGTGGACGTGTACGTGCGCTACCTGCGCAACAAGCTGGGCATCGAACGTTTTGAAACGGTGCGCGGCGTCGGCTACCGGCTGGCCCGCGAGTCGTAGAAGCCGGCCGCGCTAGCGGCGGCCTTCCGGGGGTCGGCGGCCCGGGGTTGCACTGCGGGTCCGCGGACCGCTGGCATGCCGAAACGAGCCGAAGCGCTGCTCCAGCAGCCGGCTCCACTTGTTGGCGGGAAGCTGCGGATTGAGCAGCGCGACGCCGATGCAGTACTTGCTCATGCTCACCGGACGGAGGCCCAGCGCCGCCAGGGCCTGGTCGCTGGATCCGCGCCCGTTGGCGGATTTGGTTTCCACCACCACCAGGTCCGGCCCCTGCACCTGCTGCCGGCCGTCGGCGTATTCCAGCTCAACGTCGCAGGTGACCCGTTCCCCATCCAGCGGGTTCACGAAGGTGCCGCGGATGTAGGAGCTGTCCAGCACCGGCAGCAATTCGGGCACGTCTTCGCCGTATTCCCTGGCCACCACCGCTTCAAGGAATTCCAGCGAGCGATCGGTCAGCCGCCCGGCGTCGTCGAGTTCCTGTTCGATGCGGTGCTTCACGGTGGCGCCGCGCAGGCCCTTGGTCTTGACCTCGAACATCGCCAGCCCGGTGTCGGCATAAATGCGGCTGCGCACCTTGTAGCGGCGCCGGCGGCCCTGGCGGTGGGCGCGGTACTGGGCGAAATCCCGGGTGTCGAAGTAGACCGATTCGTAGCGGAAGGTGCGCAGCCCGTCGATCTCCATGATCCTGAAGTCCTCCCCCAGACGCCGCGCCAGTGCCGTGAATTCCGCCGGAGTGAGCAGGAACTTGCGGTCCACTCGGGTTTGCAAAGCGGCCTGCTCGACGACCTGTTCCAGGCCGATCGATGCACGATGGGCCACCGCTTCTTCCAGCGCGGCCCGGGCGCTGCCTGCGAGCGCTTGCATCAGGACCACGTCTCCTGGGCCACCGGCGCATTCTGCCGGGGCGCATTGGCCAGCTGGTACGAACCGCCGGTTTCCCGCTCGCCGCGGATCGAGTCGACCTTGAAGCGCACGTCGACAATGGTCAGGTCGCGGACCATGTCCAGCTCGATGACCACGGTGCGCAGGATCTTGGCGCCCAGCAGCCCCTCCAGGGCCCGGGCCAGGTCTTCGGAACGCGGGTAGGCCTTTTCCAGGGTCACTGTCTGGCGCTGGGTGCGCGGGGCGAAGCCGGGGTGGTCGGCGAGGAACATGACCAAAACCAGGGCCGCGGTCACCGCCGGGGAGAACCAGGCCGGGTCCGGATGCAGGCCGTTGACCAGTCCGATAGCCAACGAGATGAAGTAGTAGGCCACCTCTTCCTGGGTCAGGGTGTCCGAGCGCAGGCGGATGATCGACAGGATGCCGAACAGGCCCATGCCCAGGCCAACCCCGGCGCCCGAGCCGGAGAGCAGCATGGTGACCGCGAAGATGCCCATGCTCAACGCAATGTAGGCCAGGACCAGATCGCGGCGGAAGTGCCGGCGGAAGTAGACGAAGTACACCAGCACGGTCATGCCAACGACGTTGGCGGCCAATCCCATCCAGAATGACAACATGGTCTTTTCCCCTTTCATGGAAATTTCTCACTAACCAGAGACTAGAAAGTGCAAATGAAAGAAGAAAGAGAAATAGATGAGCGTCCTCTCATCTGGCGCCCAGAACGCCCGCCCCGCCGCCCGCGGCAGCGCCGGTGATGGCGCGATAGGCCGCAACATCAACACTGGTCAAGAGCTTGGCGGCACTCAGCAAAGCTGCTGGAAGCGCCGATGGCGGCCAGCTTCATCAACATGAAACTGGCCGCCATCGGTGATGCGGCTGGCTGCAGACGGGCTACTGGGCCTCGATGGCCGCCCGCGCGCTTGAATCCGAGTCGTTCAGGAACTTCCCGATCCGCTCGACCTCCTCGGCCTCGCCGATGGCTGCGGCCGCGCGGCCCAGCGCGTACAGCGAGCGCAGGAAGCCGCGGTTCGGCTCGTGGCTCCACGGCACCGGGCCCTGGCCGCGCCATCCGGCCTTGCGCAGCGAGTCAAGTCCGCGGTGGTAGCCCACGCGGGCGAACGCGTAGGACTCCACGGTGCGGCCCTCGCCATGTGCCTCGTCGGCAAGCAGCGCCCATACCAGGGAGGACGACGGGAACTTCGCGGCCAAGTCCACCGCTTCGTCGCCGGCCTCCAGGCGGGCGAGCACCTCGGTTTCCTCCGGCAGCAGCGTGGCCGGGATGCCCAGCAGATTCTCTCCAACCATGGTTACTTCAGGCTCTTTCCTGCCGAGCCCAGCTGGCGGGCGGCCTCAACGATGCGGGCGGCCATGGATTCCTCGGCCTTCGCGCCCCAGACGCGCGGGTCATAGGTCTTCTTGTTGCCGATCTCGCCGTCGACCTTCAGCACGCCGTCGTAGTTGGCGAACATGTGGCCGGCCACCGGGCGGGTGAAGGCGTACTGGGTGTCGGTGTCGATGTTCATCTTGATGACGCCGTAGGAGACCGCGTCGGCGATTTCCTTGTCGGAGGAGCCCGAGCCGCCGTGGAAGACCAGATCGAACGGGTTGGCCTTGCCGATCTTGGCGCCGACCTTGTCCTGGATGTCCTTGAGCAGCTCCGGACGCAGCTTCACGTTGCCCGGCTTGTACACGCCGTGCACGTTGCCGAAGGTCAGGGCGGTGATGTAGCGGCCCTTTTCGCCGGCGCCCAGCGCGTCGATGGTGGCCAGTGCGTCCTCGACGGTGGAGTACAGCTTGTCGTTGATGGCGTTCTCCACGCCGTCCTCTTCGCCGCCCACGGCGCCGATCTCAACTTCGAGGATCTGCTTTGCGGCCGCGGTGCGCGGCAGCAGTTCTGCGGCGATGCGCAGGTTATCTTCCAGGGTCTCGGCCGAGCCGTCCCACATGTGCGAGTTGAAGAATGGGTCGCGGCCCGCGGCAACCTCTGCCTCCGAGGCGGCAAGCAGCGGCAGCACGAAGCCCTCCAGCTTGTCGGCCGGGCAGTGGTCGGTGTGCAACGCGATGTTCACGCCGTAGTTCTTGGCGACCTGGCGGGCGAAGGCGGCGAAGCCCAGCGAGCCGACGACCATGTCCTTGACCGATGCGCCGGACCAGTAGGCGGCGCCGCCGGTGGAAACCTGGATGATGCCGTCGGATTCGGCTTCGGCGAAACCGCGGATGGCGGCATTCAGGGTCTGCGAGCTGGTGACATTCACCGCGGGGAAGGCGTAGCCGCCAGCCTTGGCGGCATCGATCATTGCATTGTACTTATCGGGGGTTGCGATAGGCATGCTTCACTCCTGTGAGGATTAGCGGGGTTCACGCGTCGCCGTCGACGGCAGTTCGTGTCCATCCTATCCGTTTGCAGGGGCCGGGAGACCTAAATCTCCCTTCGTGACACGCCAACTTCTGCCCCTGCCCGGGCTGCGCCGCAAGGCTAGTTCGATTCGGCGGCCCCGGAACCGGACGTGGACGGGCCCTGCGGGCCGGGCGTCGGCGCGCTCGGCTTCTCGCTGGGCGCAGGTGCCGGCTTGCTCGGGGCAGGTCCGGTCGACGGGACTTCGGGTGGACCGTCGACGCCATCGGTGGGCTTCGCCGATCCGCTGGAAGGCTCCGGCGCCGATGCGGACGGCGAAGTGCTCGACGACGGCTTGGAGCTTGGCGATTCGGAGTCCGGAGCCGAGGACCCCGGCCGCTCGGTCTGGCTCGGGGACGGTGCAGGCTTCTGGGACTGCGAAGGCTTGGGCTTGACGCTGGGCTTCGGCTTGGGAACCACCGGGGTATCGTCCTTCGGCACCACGACATCCGGATCTGAGCTGAGATCGGATTCGTCGCGCACCGGCGGCTTGCCGCCGTCGCCCTTCGGCGCGCTGTTGGCGTTGACGGTCAGGCGCGAGGAATCGATCATCGCCTGGCCCTGGCCCGGGATGATCGGCAGGTAGTTGCGCGGGTCATGCCAGCGGCCGTCCACGATCACCTCGAAGTGCACGTGGCAGCCAGTGGAGTTGCCGGTGGTACCCGACAAGGCGATCAGTTCACCCTGCTTGACCTCCTGGCCCACCGCTGCGATGAGTTTTGAATTGTGGCTGTAGCCGGTCTGCACATTGCTGCCGTGGTCGATGCTCACGCGCATCCCGGAGTGCCCTGCCCAGCCGGACACCGTCACGGTCCCCGCCTCGGCGGCATAGACCGGGGAGCCGCAGGCGATCGGGTAGTCCTGGCCGATGTGGATCTGGTTGCCGGCGCCGGTGGGATTCGACCGCCAGCCGTAGGGGCTGGAGATCCTGCGGGTCGTGACCGGGTGCATCAGCTGCAGGCCGCCGGGAAGCTCGCCGATCTGGCCCACCTCGCCGGCGAGCAGCGTGGAGTTCTCATCCGAATCGGAATCCTCGTCCACCGAGGATTCGTCGGCGCCGGCCAGCATGCCCAGTGGGCGTCCGTCGATGGCCAGCTCCTTGCCGGAGCCGCCGAACGCATGAAGCGGCGCGTCCTGGCTAACGAGGATCGGATTGTTGTACAGCCCGGGGTCGGATAGCGCGTCGATGGCGACAGGGATGTCGCCGTTGCGCGGATCGACTGACTGGGCCACCAGGGGGATCGCCACGGCGCTGGACAGCGCCAGCGCCGCTGCAGTCGATATCCCCCAGATCACAACCGGTTTTTTGCGTCGGGGAAGCCCGGGCAGAAGAAGGTCATGGTTCACCTGATGACGTCGGCGCACGGATTAATCCCCCCGGATCACAAATTCATATCGCTTCCAAGCCTAGGGGCTCGATGGCAACTAATCCAGATGCTCGACTAAAGAGCCTATTAATAGATTCCTTGTTAACCTACTTTTTGCCCGAAGACGTGGCGGCGGATCCAGGCATGCATGGCGATGCCTGCGGCCGAGGCGGCATTGATCGACCGGGTGGAGCCGAACTGCTCGATGGACAGCGTATCCTTCGCCGCGGCGTGGACTTCCGGGCTGAGTCCCGGCCCCTCCTGTCCGAACACCAGGACGCAGTTGCGCGGGATGTCGTAGGTTTCCAGCGGCACCGAATCCGGGAAGATGTCGATCCCCAGGATGGTCAGCCCCTCGGCTTCGGCCCAGGCGACGAATTCCTCGACCGTGGCGTGGTGGCGCACATGCTGGTAGCGGTCGGTGACCATGGCTCCGCGGCGGTTCCAGCGGCGGCGCCCGATGATGTGGACTTCCTTGGCCAGGAAGGCATTGGCGGAGCGGACCACGGTGCCGATGTTCATGTCGTGCTGCCAGTTCTCGATGGCGATGTGGAAATCATGGCGGCGCTCGTCGAGGTCGGCGATGATCGCATCCATGCTCCAGTAGCGGTACTTGTCCGCGACATTGCGGCGATCGCCTTCTGCCAGCAGCTGCGGATCGTATTTCTCGTCCTGCGGCAGCTCGCCCTCCCAGGGCCCCACACCGATGACGTGCTCGGCGGTATTCTCGGTTGCTTCATTCGCTTCGTGACTCACACTTTTAAGGGTAGTAGGTCGCGGGAGTGCCGCCGTTCACTGCACTGCCGGCGGATGCTGTGTAGGCTTTGAATTACAGGGGAAACTTTCAGCGCAGATAGCTCCCGCCACCTACTGCCAATGGAGGAATGACACCTCGTGACCCTCAGCAACCGTGCCGCACGCACCGTCCACGATATTGAATGCTGGCTGACCGACATGGACGGCGTCCTGGTCCACGAGAACCACGCGCTGAAGGGAGCCTCGGAGCTCCTGCAGTACTGGCGAGAAAACAACCTGCGTTTTTTGGTGCTGACCAACAACTCCATCTACACTCCGCGCGACCTGCGGGCCCGCCTGCTGGCCTCCGGCCTGGACGTGCCGGAGGAGAACATCTGGACCTCAGCCATGGCCACCGCGGAGTTCCTCGCCCGCCAGCGGCCGGGCGGACGCACCTTCGTGATCGGCGAGGCGGGGCTGACCACGGCGCTGCACGACGCCGGGTTCATCATGACCGACCAGAACCCCGATTACGTGGTGCTCGGCGAAACGCGCACCTACTCTTTCGAGGCCATCACCAAGGCGATCCGCCTGATTGAGCGCGGGGCAAAATTCATTGCCACCAACCCGGATGCCACGGGCCCCTCCACCGAGGGCATCATGCCGGCAACCGGCGCCATTGCGGCATTGATCACCCGGGCAACGAACCGCGAACCGTATGTGGTGGGCAAGCCCAATCCGATGATGTTCCGCTCGGCACTGAACCGGATCGACGCGCACTCGGAAACCACCGCCATGATCGGCGACCGCATGGACACCGACATTGTTGCGGGCATGGAAGCCGGCCTGCTCACCGCGCTGGTCTTCTCGGGAATCACCGCGCGCGATGACATGGACACCTTCCCGTTCCGCCCGGACCTGCAGTACCCGTCGGTTGCGAACCTGCATGCCGAACTCGTCAAGGGCCGAGCCGTGCCCGAGGCCAAGCCGGCCGATGCCAAGGCCGCTTCCAAGTAGCCCGAAGTTCCCTGCCCCAGCAGCCGCATTGCCGGATGCTGGGGCATTTTTCTTTGACTTCCCAGCAACCTAGGCACCGCTGGGCCACGGGCGGATACTGGGTGTCATGGAGAACTATCGCCCCCGGCGGCGGGTCTGGAAGTTCGTTCTCATAGCCGTGGGACTCTATCTGGGGCTGACGCTGCTGGTTGCGCTGAACTACGCGGCGCGCTCATGCCTCGGCGCCGGCGCCGAGCTCCACTGCTCCATGAGCAACACCGTCGTGTGGGGTGAGCACCGGCTGTTGGGCTTCATCGCGCTGATCTACCTGGTGCTGGTCGTGGGGTTGTGGGTCAAGCATCGTTGAGCCGTCCTTCCGGGCCGCTCGGAGGGCAATTCATGGCCAAGCATTGACCCTGCCACGGCAGGGGTCTCTAATTCATTGTGTGATGAACACGAAGGCATGCATCCAGGTCCAGAAGCTGAGCGTCAAGAGAGGCAAATCGCTGGTGCTCCAGGACATCGACTGCGAGCTGGCCCCGGGCCGCATCATCGGGCTGCTGGGCCCCAGCGGCAGCGGCAAGAGTACACTGCTGCGCAGCATCGTGGGCAACCAGATCACCTCCGGCGGCACGGTCACCGTCCTGGGGCTGCCCGCCGGGCACAAGTCCCTGCGCCATAGGGTGGGCTACATGACGCAGGCAGCCAGCGTCTACGACGACCTGACGGTACAGCAAAACGTCGCCTACTTCGCCAAGATCCTCGGCCGGCCCGAGGCCGAAGCCACCCGCGTCATCGAGGCCACCGACCTGCAGGAGCAGGCCAAGCGGCTTGTGCTGGATCTGTCTGGCGGCCAGCGCAATCGCGTGTCCCTGGCCATCGCACTGCTCGGATCACCCGACATCGTGATTCTCGACGAGCCGACGGTCGGGCTGGATCCGGTACTCCGTGCAGAATTGTGGGCCCTGTTCGCCGATCTGGCGGCGTCGGGAATCTGCATGGTGGTTTCCAGCCACGTCATGGACGAGGCCATGCGCTGCGATGAAATGCTGCTGCTTCGCAATGGACAACTGCTGGCCCAGATCTCCCCCGGCGAACTGCTCAGGCGCACCGGCGCCAGCGACCCGGAAGACGCATTCCTCAGGCTTATCGCCTCCGGCGGTCTGGATTCTGCACCGACCAGCGGGCCGTCCGCCGCACGGCACCGTGCCCGCGTGGAGGGAAAGCCATCATGAAACGCACCGTGGCCACCGCCGCTCGGGTACTTGGCCAGATTCGCCACGATCCGCGCACCATCGCGTTGATGCTGGTCGTCCCCAGCCTATTGATCGGCTTGATGGCCTGGATCTTCACTGACACCAACGTGTTCCAGCACATCGGCCCGGCGATGATCGCACTGTTCCCATTTGTCGTGATGTTCTTGGTGACCAGCATTGCGACGTTGCGCGAACGGCGCAGCGGCACCTTGGAGCGGCTGCTCAGCATGCCGCTGGCCAAAGGTGAATTCATCTTCGGATACGCACTGGCATTCACCCTGGTGGCGGTGCTGCAGACGGTCATCGCGGTCTCTTTCGCCATTTTGGTGCTGGGACTGGAGATCTCCGGAAGCCTGCTGCTGCTGTTCAGCGTGGCGGCGCTGGATGCCCTGCTCGGAACCAGCCTGGGGTTGATGGCCAGCGCCTTCGCCAGAACCGAATTCCAGGTCGTACAGTTCATGCCGCTGCTGATCTTCCCGCAGTTCCTGCTCTCCGGTCTGATCCTGCGGCGCGGGCAACTGCCGGGGGCCTTGGAGGTCATCGGCGACTGGCTGCCGCTGTCGCATGCCATCGACGCACTGGGAGATGTCGCTGCGGGCACCGAGGACAGCGGCACCTGGGCCAGCCTTCTGGTCATCGGCGGGTGGATTCTCGGCGCCTTGCTGGTGGGGTCGCTGACCCTGCGCCGGCGGACGGCATAGGCCTTCGTACGCACCGGAGATTCGGCTCTCCGCTCATTTGAATCCCGCTAGTTCCGGCCGTATTTCTTGTGCGCCGCCTGTTTTGAAATTTCCAGCGCCGAGGCGATCGCTTGCCATGAGTACCCGCCGGCTCGTGCCCGGCGCACCTCTGCCGTCTGAGCCCGGGCCAGTTCGCGCTGCTCGGCGGTCAGGCGTCGCAGCTGGGCCAGGGGGCCGCCGTGGCCATCGGAATCGATGGCGGTTTTTGTTCCATGTTCCATGCGTCAACTTTAGTTGACGCGTGGAGCGGCGTCAACATTAGTTGACTCATCTTTCGTGCTTGCAAAACACTGCGGGCCGGGCCGACTCGAGGGGACGGCCCGGCCCGCGGCCGAAAACGATGGGAAAGCGCGCCGGCTACAGACCCAGCTCGTCCTTGCCGTACGCGAAGAGGTAAGGCACGCCGGCCTCTTCCTCGATGCGCTCCTTGGCGCCGGTGTCGCGATCCACGATGACCGCCACGGCGATGACGTTGCCGCCGGCCTTGCGGACGCCCTCGACCGCGGTCAGCGCGGAGCCGCCGGTGGTGGAGGTGTCTTCCAGGACGATGACGTTGCGGCCCTCGACGCTCGGGCCTTCAACCTGGCGGCCCATGCCGTAGGACTTCTGCGCCTTGCGCACCACGAAGGCATCGATGGCGCGGTTCTTCTCGCGCGCGGTATGCATGATGGCGGTGCCCACCGGGTCGGCGCCCATGGTCAGGCCGCCCACGTTGGTGAACTCCAGACCGGCTTCATCCAGGAGATCAAGCATGACCTGGCCGACCAGACCTGAAGCTTCCTGCTGCAGGGTGACCCGGCGAAGGTCGATGTAGTAATCGGCTTCCTTGCCGGAAGAAAGGATGACCTTGCCACGAACAATGGCAAATTCCTGAATCAGTTCTTTTAGCCGCCCGCGGGCGCTGGTTTCGCTCATACTCTCGATTCTAGTCGGCATCATCGCTAGGCTGATCCCATGAACGCTACACGCCCCCTGGGTTACTGGTTGAAATTGGTGGATTCGCTGATTGACGAGCAGTTTGCTGCGACCTTGGAAGAACACGGTGTGACACGCCGGCAATGGCAGGTGCTCAATCTCCTGGAGCAGCAGCCCGCCACCGAGCCGGAACTGACCGCCGGACTTTCGCCGTTCTTTGCGTCGCCAGATGAACCGACGTCGGTCTCCGAGCACCTCATGGAATTGGTGGAGTCGGGATGGATCTCGCACGAAGAGGGCGAATTTTCCATCACCGACCGGGGCCATGTCTCGCTGATGAAGCTCAGCGAACTGATCGAAAAGATCCGGACGCAGTCCGGCCAGGACCTCGACGGCTCCGAATACGCCGCTGTGGTCGCCACGCTGGAGAAAATGGCTCGCAACCTCGGCTGGGATCCGGACTCCGAAGATAACTAGCGGTTGCGGCGAATGTTGAGAACACGTTAACTTTCGCCGCACCTTCCGCAGCCGCGCCGGCAAGCTGCCTCCGGTATGCCTAGGATTGGTTACATGCGAGAACTGCAAGCAGCGATCATTGAAGAGCTGGGCGTCAAGGCGTCCATCAATCCGGCCGAGGAAGTACGCTCCCGCGTCGACTTCCTGAAGGACTACCTCGCCGCGACCGGTGCCAAGGGTTTCGTCCTGGGAATTTCCGGCGGCATCGACTCCACGCTGGCCGGGCGTCTGGCGCAGCTCGCCGTCCAGGAAGTGCGCGAAGCCGGCGGCGCTGCCGAATTCATCGCCGTCCGCCTGCCCCACGGAGTCCAGCACGATGCGGCGGATGCCGCAGCGGCCATGGACTTCGTTGCCGCCGACCAGGAGTTCGAAGTAAATATCTCCAAGCCTGTGGCGGGACTGGATGAAGCCCTGGCCGACGCCGGGCATCCGGCGATCAGCGATTTCAACCGCGGCAACGCCAAGGCCCGGATGCGCATGATCGTCCAGTACGCGGTGGCCGGGGACCGCGGCATGCTGGTCATCGGCACCGACCATGCGGCGGAGTCCGTGACCGGCTTCTTCACGAAGTTCGGCGACGGCGGCGCCGACCTGCTGCCGCTGGCAGGGCTGAACAAGCGGCAGAACCAGGCGTTGCTGCGAGAATTGGCCGCTCCCGAGCTGCTCTGGGCCAAGGCTCCCACCGCAGATCTGCTGGACGGCCAACCGCAGCGCACCGACGAGGACGAGCTGGGCCTGACCTACGCGCAGATCGACGACTACCTCGAGGGCCGCGAGATTGACGAGACCGCCGCGCTTTCGATCGAACGGCGTTTCATCCTCTCGCGGCATAAGCGGACTGTTCCCGCCACCAACCTCGACAAGTGGTGGAGAGCCTAGGAGAAGTCTTCCCCGCCGATAGTTTCATGGATTCCGCCGGCTTCGGGCACTAGGCTGGGGCCACGGTGCCGCTATGGCACCGCGCCACGGCAAACGAGGACGCATCCATGAACGCTGAATCCACACACGGGCCGGCCACTACCCGCTGACAGCACGTGCTGGAAATTTTCCTCGGCATTTACATTGGATACGCCGGATGGGATCTGCTGTCCTCGGGCAGGGCCTCGGAAAACCCCTTGAGCTTTGCCCTGTGGGCAGTATGCGTCTCGAATCTGGGCTTCATCCTCTTCACGCCCACGGCCAAGTCCACAGCCGTTCATCGGCCATTGGCCGGCGGCGCCGTGTTGGCCGCGGCTGCTGCCCTGCTGACCGGATTCCCAGCCGACCCTTTCTGGGCAGTGCTAACCGTACCGCTGCTCATCGCGGCATTGGGCCAATTATGGGACCTCAGCAGGAAGACAACTAGGCCAGTCCGGTAATTTCCTTCAACGCCTGCACGTGGTCCGTGAACGCCGCACGCCCCTCAGGGCTCAGCTTGGCCCAGGTCCGAGGGCGTTTTCCCACGAACCCCTTGCGGATCTTGACATAGCCCTTGTCTTCCAGCGCGCTGAGGTGCCGCGACAGCACCGAATCCGAAATGCCCAGCGCATCCCTCAGTGTTTTGAAATCAGCCTCCTCAACGGTGTTCAGCGAGCCCATAATGGACAGTCGGACAGGGTTGGAGAAATCCGCGTTGAGCCGGTTTCGGGCATGCGCCGTCATTTCCGAACCATGCCGATCCCTGCGATCAGCAGCGGGGCCGAGACAGCAAGCCAGACCAGCCCCAGAATGATCCAGGAGCCAAGCTCCAGCGGCATCAGCGCCAGCGAAGCCGCGTAGAGGATGATGGTCAGCATGAACCCCCGGTTGTAGCGCTTCGAGTAGCCGACCGGCAATGAGCGGTAGAGCTTGCGGTAGGCCAGCGAGGCGGCAACGATCGCCACCACGTAGAGCCCGATAATCACGGAGAAGCCGACCATGTTGGCCCGTGGAGGATACAGCTGCAGCAGGAAGGCCAGCGCACCGATGACCAGCGCAACGATAATGCTGTACCAGCCCAGAAGCTTCGAGCCGTAGCCAACGGCACGGTCCATGTTGGCTTGGGCCTGCGCCAGCGCTGCCAGCTGCTGTTCCGGGTCAAAATTCTTTTCGGCGCTCATGACGGGTTCCGCTCCGCACGCGCGGCGGCGCGCTGCCGTGCGTTCAACGAGGTCATGGTCATCGTCACGGCGACAAAGATTCCCATTCCTACGAAGATCAGTGCGTTGCGGCCGCTGAAGTAGGCGAAGAGCGCAAGTGCGGCGAAGACCACTCCTGCAAGGCCGATGATGATCGAGTACGTGGCGTTGGACATCTTGTTCATGATCTTGCTCCCCTTGTTCCGCGTCTTTCGATGTACCAAAAGACTAACAAGTACTTGCCGAAACGGAAAGTACTTTCATGTTTCTTGTTTTAACGACCGCCGGCCCCGGGTATGCGGGGGCCGGCGGTGTGTGCATCTTTGCGAAACGGGAGGAGACAGCGTACGGGGCAAATGAAATCAGACGAAGGCGCCCGTTCCGGTCAATGCGCGCCCCACAATGAGCGAATTGATCTCATAGGTGCCTTCGTAGGTATGGAGGATTTCAACATCACAGAAGATCTTGGCCATTTCATACGCCGAAGACACTCCGTTGCCGCCAAGAAGCGCGCGACCCTTGGCCGCAGCGTCCCGCGCCAACCGGGTCGCCGTCGACTTGGCCAGCGCGGCATCGGCCATGGTCAGCTCTCCCGCTTCCTGCTTGCGCGCAATATTTCCCATCATGGCTAGGCACGCACTGGCATTGCCGGCGATTTCTGCAAGCGCCTGCTGGATGAGTTGGAAAGATGCCAGCGGCTTGCCGAACTGCTCCCGGCTGGCAGCGTAAGCCGTACAGACATCCAGGGTCGCCAGCATCGCGCCCGCGGCCTGCCAGCCGACCCATGCTCGGGACTGCATGAGCAGGTGGTTTGCGGCGGCGAATCCCGTGGCGCCTGGCAGCTTGTTCTCCACCGGGATGCGCACATCATCCAGCTCGATATCCGCATTCTGCATGATGCGCAAGCCGATCTTGTTCCCGATCTTGGAAGCGTGGAATCCAGGCCTGTCCGATTCCACCAGGTAGGCTCCGATCGCCCCGGATTCCGGCTCCCTGGCCCAAACCAGCGCGAAGTCGGCGATGGTGCCCATGCCGATCCAGCGCTTGCGTCCGGAAAGGATGTACTCACCGCCCTCCCGGCGTACGCGGGTGGACATTCCGCCGGCAATGTCGGAGCCATGCTCCGGTTCCGTCATGGCGAATGCTCCGAAGGCTTCAAGCTTGCCCAATCGCGGCAGCCACATTTCGCGCTGGGCCTCGGAACCCAGTTCATTGATCACTCCGAGAACCAGCTCGTTGTGAATCCCGACGACCGAGGAGAGGGATATGTCCGCGCGGGCCAGTTCAGCGTGGATCAACCCGCGCGCCAGATGCGAGCAGTCCTCAAGCTGCACCGCTCCCAGACCCGCGGCCCCGAGCTCGGCCACCAGCGCGGGCGCGAAGTCCTCGCGGTTCCAGTAGTCGATGGATTGCCTGCGGATCTTGCCCTGGGCAAGTTCCCTCACCTGGGCCAGCCGCGCGCTGTCGGACTGGCTGAGCTGCGCCGAAATATCGGTCATGAGGTCCATCCGGATCTCCTTCCAAACCATAGGATGTCCAAGTATATTGTTGGACTAGGTCTTCTTTTGGGGGTAGAAAAATGTCGTCACCTTTGCCGCGCGACCCGATTGCCCAGGCCCGCGAACAGTGGGTTTCCCACGGCTGGGATGCCGAGGCGGACTCCATGGCCGCGATTACCGCGGTCATGCGCACCGCCTCGATCTTTCTCCAGCGCGCGGATTCAATACTCAGGCCGCACGGCCTGACCTTTGCGCGCTTCGAGGTGCTCGCGCTGCTCGGCTTCTCCAAGCGGGGTTCGCTGCCCATGACCCACGCCAGCCGCCTGCTGCAGGTGCACGCGACAAGCCTGACCAATTCCGTGGACCGGTTGGAAGCCACCGGCCTGGTTCGCCGGATTCAGCATCCCACCGACGGCCGCACCCGGCTGCTTGAGCTGACGGCCGAGGGGGCGGATATCCTGGCCGCGGCCCGCGACGATCTCAACGAGCAGCTGTTCGCCGACAGCGGCCTGCCGGCCGCGGATGCGCGAGAGCTGTTCCAGATCCTCTCGCGCTTCCGCAGGGCCTCGGGCGACTTCCTATAACGTTCCTTCGCGCACCGCGTTGATGATTCCCGAGAAGTCGGTGCCGGCATTGCCCTCGTCGCTGAACTTGCGGTAGAGCGCCGCGGCCAGGGCGCCCATTTGCGCGTCGGTGTCGGTATGCTCCAGCGCGCTGGACGCCAGCCCCAGGTCCTTGGCCATCAACGCCGCGGCGAAGCCGGGCTGGTAGTCGCGGTTCGCCGGCGAAGCCGGCACCGGCCCGGGGACCGGGCAGTTGGTGGTCACCGACCAGCATTGGCCCGAGGCCGTGGAAATGACGTCGTAGAGCGCCTGGTGTTCCAGACCCAGTCGTTCACCCAGGACAAAGGCCTCGGCCGCGCCGATCATGGAAATGCCCAGCAGCATGTTGTTGCAGATTTTCGCGGCCTGCCCCGACCCGTGGCCTCCGCAGTGCACGATACGCTTGCCCATATGCTCCAGCACTGCGGTGATCTCCGCCAGGTCCGCGGCTTCGGCGCCGAGCATGAAGGTCAGGGTCCCCGCTTCGGCTCCGACCACTCCGCCGGAAACCGGCGCGTCCGCGCTGCGATGCCCGGCGGCGACAGCTAGCTCGGCCGCTTCCCGGGCTTGGGCGACATCGATGGTCGAGCATTCGAGGAACAGCGTATTCGGCGCCGCGGTATCGAGCAGGTAGCTTCGGTAGGCGTCCAGCACATGTTGTCCCGAGGGGAACATGGTCAGCACGATGTCGACGCCCTTCGCCGCATCGGCTCCGCTGTCGACCGTTTCGATGCCGGCTTCCGTCGCGGCCTGCACCGCCGCGGGGACGACGTCGAAGCCCTTGAGCTTGTAGCCGGCCCGGTGGAGGTTGATGGCCATGGGTAGTCCCATGTGCCCCAGTCCCAGGAATCCAATAACTGGCAGATTGCTCATCGTCCACTCTTTTCGCGTAGTCCCTGGTCAATCAGGGTGAAATCCAATTCGGCTCCCTCCAACGGCCCGAAATGCCGGGCCGTGCGCTGTTCGGGGCTGAGCTTATCCAGCGGCTCGTTCCACCGCGGTTTCCGATCCTTGTCGATCACCGCGGCACGGATGCCTTCGGCGAAGTCCGGGTCGTCGAGCCGATGCACGGCCGCCCGGAACTCGCGGATCAGGTCGGCTCGCAGGTCGACGCCGGCTTCCCGCAGCAGCTCCTCGACAAGCCGCACCGAGCTCGGGCAGGCGGCTTCCAGGGCCGCCAGCGCCGCTGCGGCTCGCGGGTTCTCGAATGCGGACAGTTCCGCCGCGACCGCCGGAATGCTCGACTCGGAGAAGGACTGGACCCACTCTTCAAGCAGGTACCCGCTGTCGGGGATTCCAGCGAAGCGCGATACCGCGCGGTCCACCGGCTCGGTCTGCAGCGCCTCAAGCAGGGCAGGAAGGTCCTTTTGCGGCACGTAGGTATCTGCAAGTCCCAGCGCCACGGTGTCCGCGGCGCCGAACTTCATTCCAGTCAACGCCGCCAGGCGTCCTGCCGCCCGCGGCGCCCGAGACAGCAGATGGGTGCCCCCGACATCCGGGAAGAATCCAATGCCTACTTCCGGCATGCCGCAGCGGCTCGCTTCGGTCACGATGCGGTGGCTCCCGTGGGCCGAGATGCCGATGCCTCCGCCCAGCACGATGCCATCCATGAACGCGATGTACGGTTTGGGGTACTCATCGATCAAGACGTTGAGCTGGTATTCGACCCGCCAGAATTCTTCCGAGGATCCGTTGCGTTCCATGATGTCCCGGTAGATGGCGACGATATCGCCGCCGGCGCAGAATGCCCGGTCTCCCGCCCCGACTATAGCCACCTGCGCGATCTGCGGGTCGTCGCGCCACTGCAGCAGCGCATCCATGATGACGTGGCACATGTCCGCATTCAGCGCGTTCAGGGATTTCGGACGGTTCAGGGTGATGAGCCCCAGATGTCCGCGGCGTTGCGTCAGGATCTCAGACAAGAGCCTCTCCTTTGCGTGATTGGGGTCACCTTCAGAGACGAATATACTCGGACTTCCAAGTAAATTGAAGTGGCTCGCTCGGTCAAACTTGATAGGTTGAAGAAGTGAAGATTGCGACTTGGAATGTAAATTCGCTGCGTGCCCGAGCCGACCGTGTTGAGGACTGGCTGCGCCGCACCGACGTGGATGTCTTGGCCATCCAGGAAACGAAATGCAAGGACGACAATTTCCCTTGGGAATTGTTTGAGAACAACGACTACGAAGTCGCGCATTGCGGCGTGAACCAGTGGAACGGCGTGGCCATAGCCTCGCGCGTCGGCCTGGACAACGTGCAGCGCAGCTTCGCCGGTCAGCCGGAATTCGGCAAGGGCGGCAAGAACCCGATCCTGGAGCCGCGCGCCATCGGCGCCACGTGCGGCGGCGTGCGCATCTGGAGCCTCTACGTTCCCAATGGCCGCGCCCTGGATGACGAGCACATGGGTTACAAGCTCACCTGGCTCGACGCCCTCAAGCAGGATGCGGCCGGCTGGCTGCAAGCCGATCCGCAGGCGCAGATCGCGCTTATGGGCGACTGGAATATCGCCCCGAAGGACGAGGATGTCTGGGACATCAACTTCTTCCTGGAAAACGAGCTGACCCATGTCTCGGCCCCCGAACGCGCGGCCTTCGCGGCCTTCGAGGATGCCGGCTTCACCGATGTGGTTCGCCCGCACACCGAGGGCGAGTTCACCTACTGGGACTACACCCAGCTGCGCTTCCCCAAGGGCGAAGGCATGCGCATCGATTTCTCGCTGACCTCGCCGGCACTCACCGCACGGGTCACCGGCGCCAGCATCGATCGCGAAGAGCGCAAGGGCAAGGGCGCGAGCGACCATACACCGGTAATCGTGGAGCTGGACGGATAGATTAGGGGAATGAAGATGACTGGGCCCCTCTACGACCTCACGGCGGCGACCGCGCACCTGCGCGTCTACGAACCGCTGTCTGCCTTCGAGGATTGGGCCCAGTCCCTCATCATCGGCGCACCGCCTCGCACCGCGGATCAGATCGACGCCCTGGAGAACCAGCAGCTGTGGGAGCGCACCTTGCGCGGAGTGTCGGACCCGTTTCCGCACACCGAACAGGAGCTCTTCCGCACCGTGAAGTTCCTTGATTACCAAGGTGCCGAGCACACCCGCTACTGCCCGTCGCAGATCCAGGCTCGGAGCCTGCTGGCCGCGGAGCAGGCGGAGGAAGCCATGCGCGCCGAGGTCTTCGACCTGTTGATCCCGCCGGCAGCCCGCCGCGCGAACGGGCAGCGGGTGGATACGGACAAGCTGGCTGCGGACCTGACCCATCTGCACACCCGGACCTCCACCTGGGGCATCCCGCTGAGCTGGTTTTCCCTGTTCCGCGACGACGACGAGTGCGAGGTCCTCTACGTCGGGGAACGGTTGCGGAACGTACGCCTGCTGGTCCCCTTCGAGCAGGCCATCGAACGCCTGGCTTGGGCGGTGCAGGCCATGGCCACCCACGCTCCGCAGGCACCGCTGTTCGAGGAACTGGGCTCACTGGGCGGCTGGCTGGAATCCTTCGATCCGCAGTCGCTGATCGAACTGGACTACGGGCTGCTGGCGGAAATCGTCTGGCCCGACGAATCAGTCAACGACCTGTTGCATGGAATCCAAGCCCTGGAGGACGGTGACATGACCATGGCCGCCGCGGCCTATCGCCGCCTGAGCAATCGATGGATCGGACCGCGCCAGCTGGGCCGAGCCAACTGATCACCCCTTGTCGAACCGGCGGCCAATTCCGGGAAAGAGAAAAGCTCCAGTTCTTTCGAACTGGAGCTTTCAGATAATGCGACCCTGACGGGACTTGAACCCGCGACCTCCGCCGTGACAGGGCGGCGCGCTAACCAACTGCGCTACAGGGCCTGGTGTTTTGGGAAAATCCCAATTCACACAGTAAAACCCTCGGTTACCCGAGGGCCTGCGTGGCTCCGACCGGCGTCGATCCGGTGACCTTTCGATTTTCAGTCGAACGCTCTACCAACTGAGCTACAGAGCCTGGCGTCACAAACTTGGACACCTAATTTACTATTTCTAGTAAATTGAGCGACCCTGACGGGACTTGAACCCGCGACCTCCGCCGTGACAGGGCGGCGCGCTAACCAACTGCGCTACAGGGCCTTGCTTTCGCAAGCCAATGGATTTCTCCATCTGACAACCACAAAGTGGTTGTTTGTACCCCCAACGGGATTCGAACCCGTGCCGCTGCCGTGAAAGGGCAGTGTCCTAGGCCGCTAGACGATGGGGGCCTATATCTGCTGCGGTTTCTTTCGTCTCCGCTGCGGACTCCAATAACTATACGTGGGCTTTTTTGTTTTCGCAAAATCGGCACCGGGGGCCTCCCGAGCCATTCCAAAAGCGGCTCTCAGACCTAGGCTTGAAGCATGGATCTACAGATGCCCGACGACGAGTTCGACGCCCTGGTTCAGGAAGCGATTGACGCGATTCCACAGCAAGCCTTGGACATGATGGACAACGTGGTTTTCTTCATTGAAGACGAATACGAACCACTCCCCGGAGAGCCGGAAAACACCGAGATTCTGGGGATTTACGACGGTGTTGCGCTCACGGAGCGCGACCAGGGATGGGAAGCCGGAGCACTTCCCGACCGCATTACCATCTTCAAAAATCCCACACTCAGGGCCTGCAATACCCGCGAGGACGTGGTCCGGGAAATCAAGATTACGGTCATGCACGAGGTAGCCCACCACTTCGGTATCGACGACGCCAGACTGCACGAATTAGGGTGGTCATGAGGGTATTTCCCGAAAAACTCTTTCTGAGATGTGCGTCACAAATCAAGGTGAGATTGCGGCCATCAGCATCACTAGCGGTGGCAGAGCTCACACCGAAGTCCTCTTGGCATGCGCAAGCCACTGGGCAGTACGCCTCCGAGTCGACCGCGAGCAAGCCTCCGGCATCTGCTGTGGCGGCAAATTTCATCGCCTCTTTTTAAGGGGCAAAAAATCTGGTCCCGCTATCGGAGGCCGTTAACCGTTACATATTCGTCACCAGACGAACGAACTGATCGCGAACAAGCACAGAAGCGTACTGTTCTTTGTCGGCTTCCGCTGGCTGCAATCTCAACCCACTCCTTCATATCGCTCGACATCACAGTGGTTTTCAGGATCAGAATTCCATCAATGTAATTCAAGTGACTGGTGTGACTACTGTTGCGAACGGTACCGATGTTGGCATAGTGTGCTATTTGGGGCTTATCCAAATCGTGACCTAACGACGTTGGATGATCACGGTTTGGAACTGCCCCAACGTCATCTCTTGGATCTAGTGAGGAACGATATGGCTTATCGCCACACGCTCGGCGTTGCAGCGAGCACTCTTGCATTGGCAGTCACCTGCCTCGCCGGAGCAGCCCCCGCTTCAGCAGCAACCACTACGTCATTCTCGACCACGGTATCGATCGCAGCCGAGCGTTCGGCTTCCGGCCTGCCAAGCGCCGCAGAGATCGAGGAAGCCAAGAAGGATAAGGACTCCACGAACGCGATGATCGCGCGTCTGGAAGCCTCGCTCGCCTCCAGCCGTGCCGAGCTGCTCCAGGCAGAGACCGCCGCCGCAGAAGCCCAGGAGTCGCTGCTGACCGCAGGCGAGGAGCGCGACCTGCGCACCGCCGACGCCGAGAAGGCCGTCCAGCAGCTGGAGTACGCCAAGCAGTACCTCGAGCAGAGCCAGACCGATCTGGGTGCCATCGCTTCGGACATCTACCGCAACGGCGCCGGGAACTCCACGCTCGGCATCCTGCTGAACAGCGATGACTCGAACGACCTTTTCTACAAGGCCGCCACGATTGACACCCTCAGCCAGCAGCAGGTCCAGTCCGTCAACTCGGCGACCGAGGCAGAAGCCTTGGTCTCCGCCTGGGAATCCTATGCAGATGCCGCGCAAAGCGCAGCGAATGAAGCCGCAGCGAACTACGATGCCTCCGCGTCGACCGCCAACAGCACTCTGGCCGCCTACCAGTCCTCCATCAAGCCCGAGCAGGAACTGCGCGACGAGCTGATCAGCAACTTGGCCGGTCTGAAGGACCAGGAAGAAGCCGAGGTCCGCAAGCAGGTCGAGGAACAAGAAGAGGCAGAACGCGAAACCGCGCTGCAGGAAACCATCAGCGCCGAGGACGCGCCGGTCATCAAGCCAAGCCAGACCGGAACCATTCAGCCGCTGGCCGTGGATGCGCCGCAGGAGTTGGAAGTCGACCAGTCGACGGCCAAGCCAACTGTGAAGCCAAAGCCTGAGGCCCAGCCGCTGGACACCGTGGATACCGCCACCCCGACTGCGGCTCCGCAGCCGGAGAGCGCTCCGAAGCCACAGAAGACCGAAACCCCGCAGGCCGAAGAGACCCAGGCGCCTGCCGAAACTCCAAAGGCTGAGGAAACCCCGGCCCCGAAGGAGACCCCTAAGGCCACGCAGAAGCCGAAGGAAACCCCCAAGGCTACCCAGAAGCCGAAGGAAACCCCCAAGGCCACCCAGAAGCCCAAGGAAACTCCCAAGGCCACCCAAAAGCCCAAGGAAACCCCCAAGGCCACCCAAAAGCCCAAGGAAACCCCCAAGGCCACCCAAAAGCCGAAGCCGAAGCCGGAGAAGACCGAAGCTCCCAAGCAGGAGCAGGATATTGCCCCGCAGGGCGGCGGACGCAGCTACGGTGCCGCAATTTCGTGGGCCATGAAGACCGCCAGCGACAACAGCAAGTATTATGTGTACGGCGCCAACGGCCCGAGCGCCTTCGACTGCTCCAGCTTCTCCCAAAGGGCATTCGGACAGTCGGGCATCAGCCTGCCGCGCACTTCGACCCAGCAGTTCTTCGCTGCCCCGCAGTACGTATCGCTGAACAACCTGCGCCCGGGCGACTTGGTGTTCTCCTCCTCCAACGGCGGATCCTCGTTCTACCACGTGGCCATCTACATCGGCAACGGCCAGGTGGTCCATGCCCGCAACCCGAATGCAGGCATCTCGGTCACCCCGCTCAGCTGGGTGAACAACCTCCATTCGAAGGCCGCCCGCTACTAGGAGCAGGCCTCGCAGAACACCCGCAGGGAATCCCTGCGGGTGTTCTGCTATTTTCCGATGCAAACGGCAACGTGCCCCCGGGGGATTGCTCCCCGGGGGCACGTCGGGTTGGTGCCGCGGCCTAGATGCTAGTCATCGGCGCGGGTATCGAAGTTCTTCCGGTCCGCCAGACGCGGATCGTCCGAATCCGGAACCACCATGACCGGACCCTTGGAGTGGTGCAGCACGCCCTGGGAGGTCGAGCCCAGCAGCATGCCGGCGAAGCCGCCGCGGCCGCGTGAGCCGGTCACGGTCAGCACTGCATGCTCGGATTCGCGGATCAGCACCTCGACCGGCGGGCCGCTGATCACGTCGGTCTCGATCTTCAGGTTCGGGTAGTGCGAGGTCAACCAGGCCACACCGACGCTCATCTGGTAGCGCACGTCCTCCAGCACCGCTTCCTGGTCCACCGTGGCAGGCATCCAGGCCAGCGCGGCACCCACCGGGGCGACGGCGCAAATCAGGCGCAGGGTCAGGTCACTGGCCATGGCGGCGTCCGCGGCGGCCAGCACCGCGGCGCGGGCGCGGTCCGAACCGTCGACACCGACCACGATCGACTTGCGCGCGGCGGCTGCAGCGGCTGCTGCGTCGCCTTCCAGTTCCTTGGCAACCGCCAGCGGAACCACCACGGTCGGGCACTTGGCGTGCGCCGGCAGGGCCGAGGAGACCGAGCCGAGCAGCCGGCCGACGAATCCGCCGCGGCCGCGGGTGCCGACCACCACAAGCTCGGCATCCTTGCTCAAGTCCAGCAGCACACCCGACGGGTCTCCGGATTCGATGTAGGTGCGGATGGTGGCTTCGCTGTTTTCCAGCTCCTTGCGGGCCTGGCGCACGATGTCTTCGGCGCCGCCGCGGATCAGGTCGTCATCGAGGGTCGAGTAGCCCGCGTCCATGGACGAGGCGGCGAAAACCGGAATGGTGTAGGCCGAAACGATATTCAGGACGCTTCCGCGGCGCACCGCTTCGCGTTCGGCCCAGCGCAGTGCGCACTTGCTCTGCTGCGATCCATCGACGCCGACAACGATACCTTCGATTTTTTCGGCTGCGACTGGTGCTTCGTCACTCATCAGACCCGCTCCTCAACTACTTACCGTTTCACTTGGGCGTGATGCCCCTTACACCCAATGTACTTCGTTGGTGCGCCATCGTGTGAGTTGGATCTAAAGATTTCACGCACAGCCTACTCAGATTCCATTTGGGTATTGGAATGAGCCTGAAAGCACCTAGAATTTTCCTATGTCCTCCTCCACGAAAACAGCGCCTGCCAGTAGTATGCGTGAACGCCTTGACCGCTACTTCATGATCTCGGAGCGGCGCTCCACCTTTTCCACCGAACTGCGCGGCGGCATCGCCACGTTCTTCGCCATGAGCTACATCGTTGTGCTCAACCCGCTGATCCTCTCCGGCGCCGATTCTTCCGGCGGCGAACTGGGGATCCAGCGCGTGGCCGCAGTGACCGCCCTCGTCTCCGGCGTCCTGACCATCATCATGGGCATCTGGGCCCGACACCCGTTCGCGCTGGCCACGGGCCTCGGCGTGAATGCCTTCGTTGCCATCACCGTGACCACCAACCCGGAATTGACCTGGGCCGATGTCATGGGCCTGGTGGTTATCGCCGGCATCGTGATGTTCGGGCTGGTGCTCACCGGGTTCCGCACCGCGGTGTTCAACGCGGTCCCCGCGGGCCTGAAGACCGCGATCGTGGTGGGCATCGGCATGTTCATCGCGCTGATCGGCTTGGTCAACGCGGGCTTCGTGCAGCGCATCCCGGATGCCGCGCACACCACCGTCCCGGTGGGCCTGGGCTTCGACGGCCAGCTGATGGGCTGGCCGATCCTGGTCTTCATCATCGGCCTGCTGCTGACCATGGCACTGGTCGTCCGCAAGGTCAAGGGCGCGATCCTGATCGGCATCGTGGTCTCGGCCGTCATCGCCAACATCTTCGAAGCGGTCTTCCATGTCAGCGAGTCCGAAGCCAACGGCTGGTCGCTGGTGGTCCCCTCCCTGCCTGATTGGCACCTGCCCGACCTGTCGCTGATCGGCGAGGTGAGCCTGTTCGGTGCCTTCGCCAAGATCGGCCCGACCGCCGCATCGCTGCTGGCCTTCGTGATCCTGCTGTCGATCTTCTTCGACGCCATGGGAACCATGGTGGGACTGGCCGCCGAGGCCGACGTGATGGACGAGGACGGCCAGATCCCTAACGTGGACAAGGTCCTGCTGGTCGACGCCGCCGGCGCCATCGTGGGCGGCGGCACCTCGAGCTCCTCGGCGCAGATCTTCGTCGAGTCCGGCGCGGGCATCGGCGAGGGCGCGCGCACCGGCCTGGCCTCGGTGGTCACCGGCCTGCTGATGATCGTGGCGATGTTCCTCAGCCCGCTGATCTACCTGGTGCCGTTCGAAGCCGTCGCCCCGGCGCTCGTGGTCGTCGGCTTCATGATGATCAGCCAGATCACCAAGATCGACTGGAACGACTGGGGCATTGCGCTGCCGGCCTTCCTGACCTTCATCCTGATGCCGTTCACCTACTCGATCGCCAACGGCATCGGCGCCGGCTTCATCGCCTATGTGTTCATCCGCGCCACCCAGGGCCGAGCCCGGGAGATCCACCCGCTGATGTGGGTCGTCGCCGCCGCGTTCGTGCTGTTCTTCGGCATCGGCCTGATCGAGACCTGGGCCGGGGTCAAGTAAGCGGACCCCTTCAGCACGCCGCCGCGGCCCGTCCCGATTCCTTCGGGGCGGGCCGCTGCCGTTCCCGGGAGATCCCCGCCGCTTCGCTAGCATGGGGGTATGGCAGATCACAACAAGGCGCCGGGGGCCTCCACGGCGGGAGTCTGGATCCAGGTGGCCGCGGGGCTGAAGAACCCTGCGATGCGCGAGCTGCTGGGCCAGGTGCTCACCGGGCAGGACCCGGAGCGCGGCGCAGCCGGGGCCCGCAGCTCCAAGGACCTGGCCCGCTGGGAGCAGATCGGCTTGCTGCGCCGCGGGCAGACCGGCGCCTGGGAGCTGAACGAGCAGCTGCTGGGCGACACCCTGGCCGCCGCGGGCGCAGCCAAGGCCGACCGCAGCGGCATCAACCGCTTCTTCGACGGGACGAAGCTGCACACGCTGCCGGCCAAGCCGGCGGACCGGATGCAGGTCATGGCCTATCTGCGCGATGCAGTCATCGGCGGGGACGAGCAATTGCGCGAGGACCAGGTCAACGAGCGGCTGCGGGTCTTCCACCCGGACACCGCGCTGATCCGACGCTACCTCGTGGACCACGGCCTGCTGCTGCGCGCCGCCGACGGTTCAAGCTACCGGCGCGGCGCAGGGCAGCCGGCGGCCTAGTCCTCGATGGGTGCGGCGGATCCGGCGAAGCGCGCGACGGCAGCGCCGGAGACCAGCTGCGCGGGCAGCGGCGCGGTGCGCAGGCTGCGCTCAAACGCAGGGCCCAGGGCCAGCGGCTCGTCGCCGGCCAGGAACACGATGTTCCCGTAGCGCCGGCCCTTGAGCATGGGAGGATCGGCGATCAGCGCCACGTGCTTGAACACGGACAGCAGCGTCGCCGCCTCGGCTCGCGCCCCGGCCAGGTCCGCGGTGTCGCCGCAGTTCAGGATGTACACCCCGCCCGCGTCCAGCACCCGCTGGGCGTGGCGGGCGTAGCCGACGGTGGTCAGCTGGCGCGGGGTGGTGCTGCCGGCGAACACGTCGCGGATGACCACGTCGCGGCTGTTCTCGCTCAGCGTGGGCAGCACCTGCACGGCATCCCCCACCCGAAGGCGCACCAGCGGGGCGCGCGGCACCTGGAAATTGGTGCGCACCAGCTCGGCCAGCTTGGCATCCAGCTCCACCACGACCTGGCGGGCGTTCTCGTAGCGCGAGGCGACCCAACGGGCCATGGAGCAGCCCCCGCCGCCCAGATGAAGCACCCGCAGCTTGCGGGCCCGGCCGTCGTAGTCCTCCGGCGGGTAGCCCTCGAGGAAAATCGGCTCCATCCAGCGCATGTACTCGAAGTCCAGGTAGCCGGGGTCGTCCAGGTCCACGTGCGAGGAGGGCACCCCGTTGACCTTCAGGATGTAGCGGTTGGCGCCGTAGGGGTCGGATTCGATCTCCGCCAGCCCGGTGTCGATCGGGTAGCTTCCCGTGAGCGTCGGCGCGGCGTCCTTAGCCATTGCGGCGCACCATCCTCAGCTCGGTCAGCCCGTTCCACGACCCGGTGAGCTCCTCGCTGACCCCGTCGAGCTCGAAGCCGTGCTTGCGGTAGAAGGCGACGGCACGCTCGTTGCCCTGCAGCACCCAGACCAGTGCCGGGCGCTGGCCCAGCACCACCTGGAGCAGGTGCGCCCCCAGGCCGGATCCGTAGTAGTCGGCCAGGATGTAAAGCATGCCCAGCTCAATGTCCACGCCGGCATCCCGGTCCTCGTCGATGACGGGGGTTCCGCCGGCCAACCCGATGATCCGCCCGTCGACGTCCTCGGCAATGCAGAACCCGGCGCCGTTGGCCAGGCCGCGCTCCCACCAGGCCACCTGGCCCTCGAGCTGTTCCTCGTGGAAGGCGAAGAATTCATCCCCGCGCAACCCGCTGTAGGCCTGCCGCCAGGCAGCCAGCTTCATTTCCAACGCCGGGCGCACATCCGCGGCGGTTGCCGGGCGGATTCGATAATCTTTCAGTTCAGGCACTCTACCAACACTACGGCAGGGCGGCGGCGCAGCCCCGGAACGCACCGCGCCCTCCTACTTAAGTACGATTGCGGACGCGGCCGGTTTTTGACAGGATGGTCTAATATCTACAACCTATTGAGGGAAAGGGGCCAGTCTGTGCGTCGGAACCAGTCGTTCGCAGCGTTGACTGGTGGCGTAATCGCCAGCCTGACCCTGATAGTCAGCCTGTCCCCCAGTTTCTGGGTCATCCTGCTGGGTAGCCTGGTTTTGGTGCTCGGGTTCAGCACGCTGGCCAAGCTGGAGCGTTTCTGGGGCCCTGCCTCCTCGGGGTCCTATTTTTATGTCGTGCCCATGGTCATCGGCCCGGCGGCCGGCGGGCTGCTGCGCGATACCCAGTACGCCGGCTGGACCGGCGCAGTTGTCGGCCTGCTCTGCGGATTGGCCGCGTACCTGCTGGTCATGAAATCCCCGCCCTTCGAAGAACCCAGCGCCGATGACGAGGCGGAAGGCGACTACTTTCTGAGCTTCCGCGAGTCCTCGCGCAGCTAGACCCCGCGGCTACAGCACACGGGCCAGCGCAAAGCCGTCCCAGCCCTTGGACCCGACGGTCTGCAGCGCCGTGGCCGAGACCCGCGGTTCCTCCCGCAGCCAGCGCAACGATTCCTGGACTCCCCGCAAGTCCGCTTCCTGCAGCCCGTGCTGCGCCGGATCGTCGAGGATCTGACCTGCCCTGATGACATTGTCCAGCACCAGCACCGTTCCAGAACGGGACAGCTTCAAGGCGCGCTCCAGGTACACCACGTTGTTCCGCTTGTCGGCATCGATGAAAATCAGGTCGAACGGCGCACCGCGGGAGCCGATCAGCCGCTCCAGCGTTCCCTGGGCGGCGCCGAGCTTGATCTCGACCCGGTCCGACAGCCCTGCACGCTCAAGGTTCTCGCGGGCAATGGATGCATGCAGCGGCTCGAATTCGCAGGAGACCACCTTGCCCCGCGGCCCGACGCCCCGGGCCAGCCAGCTGGTCGAGTAGCCGCCGAGCGTACCGATCTCAAGGACCCGCGCGGCGCCGGAGATTTCCACCAGCAGCTGCAGGAACTTGCCCTGCGCGGTGCTCACCTCGATGCGCGGCAACCCGGCATTATGGGCATGCTCCCGCCCGGCTTCCAGCTCCGGAACTTCCAGCCCGAGGGCCTCGTTCAGGTAGTCGTCGACTGCAGGGCTCTCACGGTCTGCCAGATGGTGGATCATGATCTCTGGTTCTCCTCACGTTCCCGGCTGCCTGGTGCAGCATACCGCCCCCGCGAACCGGCCACCCGTTGAGGCGAACCGCGCAGGAGCCGGCCCTCGGCGCGCTCGGGAACCCCTCGTTGATCAGCTGGTGATCGGCGGGCGGCTTTCCGGCGCAGCCGGTACAGGGTCTTTCGAGTTCAGGGTACTCCTGATACTCCGGGAAGTGCAGGGATCACCCCAATAACCTAGCCTTTGCACAGCCGCGGCAGGGCTACTCGAAGCCCGGCAATTGCCCGGCACCCCGGCTACGCCCCGAATTCGTCGATGGCGCGTTCCAGGCGCTCCAGCTTGCCGTCGATCTCACCGGTGTATCCGGGGCGGATGTCAGCCTTGATCACGAGCGAGATCCGCGAGCCGAACGGCGCGACGGCCTCGGTGGCCCGCTTGACGACGTCGAAGACCTCGTCCCAGCTGCCTTCAAGCTCAGTGAACATGCTCGAAGTCCTGTTGGGCAGGCCGGAGTCGCGGACGACTTTCACGGCCGCGGCGACAGCATCGTGCACGGAGCCGTCGGCGTTGCTGCCGGTGCCGGAGGGAGCGACGGAGAATGCGACAATCATGGGAGAATCCTTTCTCAGAGGCCTGCGGCCAGGGTCAGATTCTTACCCTGTCCCAGGCGTCGTGTGTTGGTGAACATGGAGCTCGTGCGGTGGGGCCGGCCCAATTCCCGGATGATCTTCACGGCCTCGGCGCCCGCCCCGCGCACGGAGGCGTTCGGGTTCTCGGTGCTGGGGGCAACGGAGAAAGCCATGATCATGAGTCCACTGTCCCACCGGGGGACGGGAAACTCCTAACGTGTTGCGCCGCCGCCGGGAGATTCGGGAGCCCTGTCCGTAAACCGCACTCGCTGTTATGGTGAAAGAAGGATGCGGTGACTGCGTCACTTCCTTTGGCACAGCCACTCCTCCTCACAGTTTGCGGTGGGAACTACCGGGAAGGGGCAGGAAATGACACATGAAGAACAGGTCATGCGGAGGCAGCGGATCACGATACTGCTGCTGGTTTTCCTGGCCATCGCAGCCTTCGCCCTGGCCATCACCCCGGCGCTGGCCGGCTTGTCCGGCGCGTTCGCGGCTTTCGGCGGGCTCTGCCTGCTGGTGTCCCTGGGCATCGCCATCAACAGCTACTGGCGCACCACTCGCACACCGGATTGATCCGGCCGTGCGGCGCCCCGCGGCCGCGCCCTGGCCAGGCCGCGGGGTATCAGGCGGCCAATCCCGTAGCACGCAGCAGGATTGCGGCCAGTGCGCCGGCAATCACCACCACCAGATACGGGGCCTTGAAAATCAGCGCGATGATGGCCGCGGCCAGCGCGCCGATGCGCGCGTCAATGACCAGTTCCTGCCCCGAGGTGAACGCGTTCACGGTGACCAGCGAGGCCAGCAGCGCAATGGTCAGTGTGGCTGCCACATGGGACATCGTGGGCGAATCCAGGACCTTGCGCGGAACGAAGTAGCCGCAGATCTTGATCGCATAGGCGGTCAGGCAGGCTGCGAGGATCCACCAGCTCAGTTCGCTCATGCCCGGTCCTCCCGTACGTTCTGCAACTCTCCGTGCTCGGTGGCCGGCTTGCTCCGGCGTCCGGTCGCCAACGCATAGACCGCGGCGCAGGAAGCGGTAATGAGGATCGGCAATCCCGGGCTCGTCAACGGAACCGCGATCGCGGTGACCACCGCGGCGGCCAGCGCGACGAGCACCGGCTCCATGGCTTTCAGCCGCGGCCACAGCAGGCCGATAAACGCCGCCACCGCGGCCCCGTCCAGACCCCAGGCCGCGGGATCGCCCATGCGTTCTCCGAGCAGTGCCCCGGCGATGGTGAAGAAATTCCACAGCACGTACACCCCGACCCCGGCGCTGAAGAACCCGCGGCGCTTCTCATCCGCGTCCGCCTGCCCCAAGCTGACTGCCGTCGACTCGTCGATGGTCACCTGCGCCATCCATGGCACATGCCGGCCCCGGGGCCGCAGCGCCTGCTTGATCTGCATGCCGTACACGGCGTTGCGGATGCCCAGCAGCGACGCGGCGGAGAATGCGGCCGACGCCGCACCGCCGCCCGAGATCACGCCGATGAAGGCGAACTGCGACCCTCCGGTGAACATCAGTGCGCTCAAGGCAATGGTCTGCCAGAGATTCAGCCCCGCGGCGATGGACAGCGCGCCGAAGGAGATTCCGTAGAGGCCCGTCGCGATCGCGATGGACAGGCCCATCTTCGTCGCGGGGGTGAGCCGGCTACTCAGCATGCCGGGCATCGTACCTGACCTTGTACACGCCGCGTTTGACCTTGGCTTCCTTGATGAGCACACCTGCCAACTGGTTTACGTGGCTGACATGGGTGCCGCCGCATGGCTCGGCGTTGACGCCCTCGATGTGCACGGTGCGCAGCCCGTCGGCATCCATGCTGGATTCGATGGCTCCGCCCCCGGCCAGCAGTTCGTCCACACGTTCCTGCAACCAGGCCCTGGCCGCAGCGCGCTGTTCTTCATCAGCCAGGGGCATGTCAACGCTGGCCGGGTCGAAGTCCAATCGCGACTGCCCCGGGAAATGCGAATGGCCCTTGTGCTGCCAGCCGCGGGCTTCCCCGGCAAAACCCACAACATGGCCCGCGGTGTGCAGGGCAGCGTTCAGCAGGCGCTGCTGCTTGTCGATTGAACTATGCACTGTGGCGCCGGGCTCCAGCGCCGGGATGCCATGGAGGATCACCAGGCCGACCTCGTTGCGGCTTGCCTTGACCGGGAGACCGTTCACGGTTCCGTTGTCTTCGGGCTGCCCGCCGCCTCTCGGGTGGAAGATGTTCGGGCTGAGTGCGATCCATGCTCCGTCATCGTCGATGCCTGCAGCGAGAACCTGCGCCTGCGCTTCAAAAACGTAGGTGTCTCGCAGATATAGATTTTCTTGCGTTGTTGCCGTGCTCATGGTTCCTAGTTCTGTTCCAATTCCCTGCGTAGTTCAGTAGGCCGGTTGCTCGTCAGCTGGGTTACGCCGAGGTTGACCAGGTACTGGGCATCGGCGGGCCGGTCAACAGTCCAGATCCTGGCCGTCAGCCCGCGTTCAAGCCATTCACGTACGATCTTCTCGTTGGCCCTCGTCCACGCGACACCGGGCCCGATGATTCCGACGCCGCCTTGGTCGATGAACTCGATCCCTTCGGCCACCGAGCGGTACAACACCTCGTACACCGCCGCACGCCCCATCTGGCCGGTTGAAACCAATTCATCCACCCACGACGCATCCACCTCGGTAATCAGCTGGCAGAGCAGATCCTTGTTCACGGTGCGTGACAGATACCGGAGCGACTCCGGTTCAAAGCTCATGAGGGTGACGGCTATCTGGCTTTTGCTGCCCGCCGTACCGGTCGAAGGATCGAAGTGGTTGTCGGCCAGGACCTTGAGCACCCCGTCTTCAAGCAGGTGTCCGAACGGGCTGGGATGCTTGATCTCAATGGCCAAACCAATGGGTCGGCTCCGTTCCTCGAGGATCTCGAAGAGTTCAGCCAAGCTCAGCAGCTGCTCGTTCTCCCGCCCGTAGTCTTCTGGAATCAGGCTCGGGATGACACCGGTGAAGTCCATGGCTTTCATCTGCGACAGGGTAAGCCCTGAAACCAGTCCCGTTGCATCCGAAGTACGGTCCACGGTCGGATCGTGGTGGCATACGACGATCCCGTCCTGGGTCAGGTGGACATCGCACTCTATCCCATCCGCTCCCTCATCAATGGCCTGCAGATAGGCTGCACGGGTATTCTCGGAGAACTTGTGGGAGCTGCCCCGGTGCGCGTAGAAAAGCGTGTCCATGGTCTCTACGCTACGCGGTATAGCGCATCCCTCACCAACCACTCCGGGTATGTTGCTTCATTCCCTTTTTAAAGCAGGAAAAAGGGGAAGCCACCACTCCCCCACGCCACCCCAACACCAACCCCGTTAAACAGCGAAAGCCCCGACACACAGTGCCGGAGCCTCCCCGTTAACCACGTGCGGCCCCAGACACAAGTCCAGGACCACACATCTTCAAGTTAAGTCCGGCGGTGACCTACTCTCCCACACCCTCACGAGTGCAGTACCATCGGCGCAATGGGCCTTAGCTTCCGGGTTCGGTATGGGACCGGGCGTTTCCCCCACGCTATGACCGCCGTAACAATCACGAAGCACACAAACCACCAGGTGATCCAGCACTCGTCCTGCAAAAAAACTTCTTCAGGTTCGAGGTTGTTGTCTCGTAACCGCATAGTGAACGCGAACAGCAAAAAAATGAATTTTGTCGACACACCATCTTATAGTGTGTTGTAAGTCATCGGCCTATTAGTACAGGTCAGCTACACAAGTCTTTGGTCCTTGCTTCCACATCCTGCCTATCAACCCAGTAATCTAGCTGGGGGCCTCACCCACACAAGGTGGATGGAAATCTCATCTCGAAGCAGGCTTCCCGCTTAGATGCTTTCAGCGGTTATCCCTTCCAAACGTAGCTAATCAGCGATGCACTTGGCAGTACAACTGACACACCAGAGGTTCGTCCGTCCCGGTCCTCTCGTACTAAGGACAGCCCTTCTCAAATTTCCAACGCGCGCAGCGGATAGGGACCGAACTGTCTCACGACGTTCTAAACCCAGCTCGCGTACCGCTTTAATGGGCGAACAGCCCAACCCTTGGGACCTACTCCAGCCCCAGGATGCGACGAGCCGACATCGAGGTGCCAAACCATGCCGTCGATATGGACTCTTGGGCAAGATCAGCCTGTTATCCCCGAGGTACCTTTTATCCGTTGAGCGACGGCCCTTCCACGAGGTGCCGCCGGATCACTAGTCCCGACTTTCGTCCCTGCTCGAGCTGTCACTCTCACAGTCAAGCTCCCTTGTGCACTTACACTCAACACCTGATTGCCAACCAGGCTGAGGGAACCTTTGGGCGCCTCCGTTACATTTTAGGAGGCAACCGCCCCAGTTAAACTACCCATCAGGCACTGTCCCTGAACCAGATCATGGTCCGAAGTTAGGTGACCGGTACAGCCAGAGTGGTATTTCAACGATGACTCCACCCGAACTAGCGTCCGAGCTTCACAGTCTCCCACCTATCCTACACAAGCTGCACCGAACACCAATACCAAACTATAGTAAAGGTCTCGGGGTCTTTCCGTCCTGCTGCGCGTAACGAGCATCTTTACTCGTACTGCAATTTCGCCGAGTTCATGGTTGAGACAGCGGGGAAGTCGTTACTCCATTCGTGCAGGTCGGAACTTACCCGACAAGGAATTTCGCTACCTTAGGATGGTTATAGTTACCACCGCCGTTTACTGGGGCTTAAATTCTCAGCTTCGCACACAAGTGTGCTAACCGGTCCTCTTAACCTTCCAGCACCGGGCAGGAGTCAGTCCGTATACATCGTCTTGCGACTTCGCACGGACCTGTGTTTTTAGTAAACAGTCGCTTCCCCCTGGTCTCTGCGGCCCACACCCGCCTCCAAGGAGTCAATCCTCTTCACGGGGCAGGCCCCCCTTCTTCCGAAGTTACGGGGGCATTTTGCCGAGTTCCTTAACCATGATTCTCTCGATCGCCTTAGTATTCTCTACCTGATCACCTGTGTCGGTTTAGGGTACGGGCGGACTGGGACCTCGCGCCGATGCTTTTCTAGGCAGCATAGGATCACCGAATCACCCCACAAACGGGGCGCCTATCAGGTCTCAGAAACAATGAACAGCGGATTTGCCTACCGTTCTTCCTACACCCTTGGACCAGGTCAATTCCATTGCCTGGCTCGGCTACCTTCCTGCGTCACACCTGTTAATACGCTGACCTCACAACATCGGTTCCCACCACATCACACAGCCAACACCCCGAAGGGCGCAACAGCCATGATCCATCATGGTTAGCATCCATCGCTCAGTATGGGCGGTCCTTCGCCGGTACGGGAATATCAACCCGTTATCCATCGACTACGCCTGTCGGCCTCGCCTTAGGTCCCGACTAACCCAGGGCAGATTAGCTTGACCCTGGAACCCTTGATCATTCGGCGGACGGGTTTCTCACCCGTCATTCGCTACTCATGCCTGCATTCTCACTCGTGTGGCCTCCACCGCTGGTTTACACCGCGACTTCACCGTCCACACGACGCTCCCCTACCCATCCAAACACCCAACCCGAAGGCCAGATAAACATTTGAATGACGCAACTTCGGCGGTGTGCTTGAGCCCCGCTACATTATCGGCGCGGAATCACTTGACCAGTGAGCTATTACGCACTCTTTCAAGGGTGGCTGCTTCTAAGCCAACCTCCTGGTTGTCACAGCAACTCCACATCCTTTCCCACTTAGCACACGCTTAGGGGCCTTAGTTGGCGTTCTGGGCTGTTTCCCTCTCGACTATGAAGCTTATCCCCCACAGTCTCACTGCTGCGCTCTCACTTACCGGCATTCGGAGTTTGGCTAAGGTCAGTAACCTTGTAGGGCCCATCGCCTATCCAGTAGCTCTACCTCCAGCAAGAAACACGCAACGCTGCACCTAAATGCATTTCGGGGAGAACCAGCTATCACGAAGTTTGATTGGCCTTTCACCCCTACCCACAGCTCATCCCCTCCATTTTCAACTGAAGTGGGTTCGGTCCTCCACGCGCTCTTACACACGCTTCAACCTGGCCATGGGTAGATCACTTCGCTTCGGGTCTAGATCACGCCACTCACTCGCCCTATTCAGACTCGCTTTCGCTACGGCTTCCCCCCACGGGTTAACCTCGCGACGTAACACTAACTCGCAGGCTCATTCTTCAAAAGGCACGCCATCACCACACACAAGGCATGGCTCTAACGGATTGTAAGCGCACGGTTTCAGGTACTATTTCACTCCCCTCCCGGGGTACTTTTCACCATTCCCTCACGGTACTGATTCACTATCGGTCATCAAGTAGTATTCAGGCTTACCAGGTGGTCCTGGCAGATTCACACAAGGTTTCACGGGCCCCGTGCTACTCGGGTATCCACACAAAGAACGGCAGACACGCATTACACCTACGGGACTATCACCCTCTCTGGTCCGGCATTCCAACCGATTCACCTATACGCCTGCACCTCATCCCACCAGCGTAGATAGAACTGGTACATGTGGACCCCACAACCCCGATGATGCAACGCCTATCCGCTATCACACACCAACCGGTTTAGCCCCATCCGCGTTCGCTCGCCACTACTAACGGAATCACTATTGTTTTCTCTTCCTGCGGGTACTGAGATGTTTCACTTCCCCGCGTTCCCTCCACACAGCCTATACATTCAGCTGCAGGTCACACCACATAACATGGTGCGGGGTTTCCCCATTCGGAAATCCTGGTCTCAACGTCCGGTTATCGACTCCACCAGGCTTATCGCAGATTCCCACGTCCTTCATCGGCTCTTGATGCCAAGGCATCCACCGTGCGCCCTTAAAAACTTCAACACAAAACAAAGTTCTCAAAATTGAGCTATAAAACAATCAACAAAATCACTACAAACAAGACTCAAACACCACACACACCCAGGACAGGCACATGCAACTCATCTTGTCTGCAAGATGCTCGCGTTCACTATACAGTTCCCAAACAACAACCCCGCACCCCCACACAACACCCCCAACCAGCCAAAAGACCAGCCACCAGGACACCATGCAGCAGACACAGGACAAACACCGAAACACCAAGCACCCAACCACCCCACCCCACAAGGAGCAAGACAGCCAGGAGGCTTGTTGCCTCAAAACCCAACAGTGCACCAAACATACCCATTCGCATCACACACCATGCGCGCCCTTCCAACACCACCAACCCCCAAAGGAGCCGGCACTGCGTACTAAACCACACACACCACACAACACAAACCATGCCAACACCCGAACCCCCGAAAACACCACCACCATGGCAGCCCTTTCGAAAACCCGTTTCCCGATGTTGAGTTCATTGACATTCCACCCTTGAGCAACCCACCCGAACCACACTCGGGTCCAGACATGGGCACCAAAAAAATGGTTAGCTCCTTAGAAAGGAGGTGATCCAGCCGCACCTTCCGGTACGGCTACCTTGTTACGACTTAGTCCCAATCGCCAGTCCCACCTTCGACGACTCCCCCCACACAAGGTGGTTAGGCCATCGGCTTCGGGTGTTACCAACTTTCGTGACTTGACGGGCGGTGTGTACAAGGCCCGGGAACGTATTCACCGCAGCGTTGCTGATCTGCGATTACTAGCGACTCCGACTTCATGGGGTCGAGTTGCAGACCCCAATCCGAACTGAGACCGGCTTTTAGGGATTAGCTCCACCTCACAGTATCGCAACCCATTGTACCGGCCATTGTAGCATGCGTGAAGCCCAAGACATAAGGGGCATGATGATTTGACGTCATCCCCACCTTCCTCCGAGTTGACCCCGGCAGTCTCCCATGAGTCCCCGGCATAACCCGCTGGCAACATGGAACGAGGGTTGCGCTCGTTGCGGGACTTAACCCAACATCTCACGACACGAGCTGACGACAACCATGCACCACCTGTGAACCAGCCCCGAAGGGAAACCCCATCTCTGAGGCGGTCTGGAACATGTCAAGCCTTGGTAAGGTTCTTCGCGTTGCATCGAATTAATCCGCATGCTCCGCCGCTTGTGCGGGCCCCCGTCAATTCCTTTGAGTTTTAGCCTTGCGGCCGTACTCCCCAGGCGGGGCACTTAATGCGTTAGCTACGGCGCGGAAAACGTGGAATGTCCCCCACACCTAGTGCCCAACGTTTACGGCATGGACTACCAGGGTATCTAATCCTGTTCGCTCCCCATGCTTTCGCTCCTCAGCGTCAGTAAATGCCCAGAGACCTGCCTTCGCCATCGGTGTTCCTCCTGATATCTGCGCATTTCACCGCTACACCAGGAATTCCAGTCTCCCCTACATCACTCTAGTCTGCCCGTACCCACCGCAGATCCGAGGTTGAGCCTCGGACTTTCACGGCAGACGCGACAAACCGCCTACGAGCTCTTTACGCCCAATAAATCCGGATAACGCTTGCGCCCTACGTATTACCGCGGCTGCTGGCACGTAGTTAGCCGGCGCTTCTTCTGCAGGTACCGTCACTCTCGCTTCTTCCCTACTGAAAGAGGTTTACAACCCGAAGGCCGTCATCCCTCACGCGGCGTCGCTGCATCAGGCTTGCGCCCATTGTGCAATATTCCCCACTGCTGCCTCCCGTAGGAGTCTGGGCCGTGTCTCAGTCCCAGTGTGGCCGGTCACCCTCTCAGGCCGGCTACCCGTCGTCGCCTTGGTGAGCCATTACCTCACCAACAAGCTGATAGGCCGCGAGTCCATCCCCAACCGATAAATCTTTCCACCACAAGACATGCGTCCCATGGTCATATCCGGTATTAGACCCAGTTTCCCGGGCTTATCCCAGAGTCAGGGGCAGGTTACTCACGTGTTACTCACCCGTTCGCCACTAATCCACCCAGCAAGCTGGGCTTCATCGTTCGACTTGCATGTGTTAAGCACGCCGCCAGCGTTCATCCTGAGCCAGGATCAAACTCTCCATAAAAAACAAAAAGCCACCACAACCCCACCGGAAAAAGACGGGGCCACACGTGATGTATAAATCCTGGCGAATAAAAACACTTGGAACAACACACGGGGGTGCATCATCCCAAGCAAAATGTTTCGTATTCACCAAACAAAAAATAATTTGGTATCAACAAACTTGGCACACTATTGAGTTCTCAAACAACAAACACTTACCGGTTCTCCGCCACCCATTCAAGGAGGCGATATCGTCCAGCGTTATATTCATATTCTATAATCATTGAATTCTGAAAGTCAAATCGATTCTTTGTGATTCAAATCAGTATTCTTTGATTCCCATTCAATTCCAAGTTGTCCACACATGGTGTGGAAAACCTTGATTTTCCGGGGGTTTCGCCGCCTTGTTCCGGTTGGTTGTTGTTCCGTCCGGCTCGTGGCGACAAGGAAAAACTATACACGGGTTGGCGGGGCGGTGCAAATCGGAGGGGTGCTGCGCAGCGGTGAGCGTGACCACATAAAACAGAACCACGTTCATTACCGAAAATTTAAGGCCTTAAAGCCCGAGAACATGCGGTTTTTCCTAGGGCTCCCCGTTACCGCCGGAATATTAAATTCCATTCCGCCGCATCCGGAACCTGAAAAACGTCGAATCCGCGCCGTCACTCTATATTTACGGTGCCGCCCATGGCTCTCACTACTCTTCGATAACCTCGACGTCGATGATCCGGGGATCATCCAGCTCCAGCTGGTCGGGTGTCAGGGTGGGGATCCCTGCGAAAGCGATGGCTGCAGTTTCAACAACACGCTTGGCCAGGAAACGGTTGCCGGCTCCGCCGATGACCGCGCCGACCCCGAAGGGAACGATTCGGCCGACAACGCTCGCGGCCTGCGTGCCGACGATCTTGCGCATGAACGACTTCTGCATCGTCTTCTGGATCGAGGTATAGAAGCTAGTCGACTTGTTCGCACCGAAGGCCTTGGCCCAGCCCTTGACCGGTCCGCCGCCGCGCCCAGCGGCCTGGCGTGTGAGGCCGGCGATCATCGCACTGCCTTCCTCGCCCATCAGCACACCCATAACGAGTACTCGTGAACGTTCCGGATCTTCGATGGCAATGCCATGGAGCTCCGCAAGCGTCTGTGCATAAAGCGCGGACGCTTCAAGAAATCCAAGGGTGGCGGCCACGGACAGGCCCAGCGCGACACCGGTGCCCACCGCAGGGATGGCTGCCGTGCCTCCCACTGCGGCGCCCGAACCCGTCACGATTTTCAAGTAGTCGCTTTCGGCAATCTTGGAAAGTTCTGCCGCGGTCGCCTCGGGGTGCTTTCGTCGCAACCGTTTCAGGTAGGCAAGAACCAGCGGACGCTGGACGCCGACACCCTTCATGATTGCGTCCTGGATTGCAGTGCGCGGTTTGCCATCGTTGCCGATGACCGTCATCGAAATGGGATCTTTACTCATGATGCTGTCAGCATATCGAGCCAAACCTTGAAGTTTCCGGGAACCGGGTGGTTCCAACACCTGAATATCCCCAAATAGCCGGTCATGTTCGGCCCAGTCCTTGAAACACCCAAATACCGATGGAAGAGTTGGCTTATGAAGAATGCTCAGGCCAAACGGTACAACCACGCCTTGAAACAGGCAGGGATCAACGAACGCCCAGTGGCATTGCTGGATCTGGATGCCTTCGACGCGAACGTGATCGCCCTTCGCGAACGAGCCGGAGGACTGCCGATACGTGTTGCATCCAAATCGCTGCGCATCCGCAAGGCCCTGGAACGGGCGCTGGCTGCCGACGGATTCAGCGGAGTGCTGTGCTTTACCCTGAGCGAAGCGCTATGGCTGGCGAGCCATGGAATGAAAGACCTGGTCGTGGCCTATCCCCAAGCCGATACGGAAGCCATCAGCCGTTGGGCAACCAGCGAACAGGCACGCGCCGAGATCACGGTCATGGTCGACTCCGTTGCGCAGCTGGATCTCATCGACCGGATCGTTCCGCACCATCATCCGCTGAAGGTCGCCCTTGAGCTTGATGCCGCCTACTACCCGACCCCGGGACTGCGCATCGGGGCTGCCCGATCGCCGTTGACCGACCCGGCGGATCTGGTTTCATTGGCTGAAGAAGTCCAACGCCGGAAGGGTTTCGAGCTGGACGGGCTCATGGCCTACGAATCGCAGATCGCCTCGGTACCGGATGGAGGGTTCGCTCCCAAGGCCTGGATCGCCCGAGCCCTTCGGAAACGCAGCGCCGCCGAGCTTGCCGAGCGGCGTGCCGAAGCCGTGAGCCGCGTGCGCGGTCTCGCGGACCTTCGCTTCGTGAATGCAGGAGGCACCGGTTCATTTGAAACGACCACCAAGGAAGCAGCGGTGACAGAGCTGGCCGCAGGCTCCGGGCTCTTCGCTCCGGCCTTGTTCGACTCCTTCCGTTCCTTCTCTCCGTCCCCTGCCATGTTCCTGGGCTTCCCGGTAGTCCGAAGGCCGGATCACCAGACGGTCACGATCCTCGGCGGCGGTTGGGCCGCATCCGGTCCCGCCGGAAAAGACCGGTTGCCGAGCATCGAGCATCCGCGCAAGCTGCGCTACCTGCCGTTGGAAGGAGCCGGCGAGGTGCAGACGCCGCTGACCGGCCCGACCGCGCACCGCCTGAACATCGGAGACACGGTATGGCTGCGCCATGCAAAATCCGGGGAACCGGCAGAACGGGTCAACAAGGTCGCGGTCTTCTCGAAGAACAAGATCAGTGACCAATGGCCAACCTATCGAGGCGAGGGGAAGGCCTTCCTGTGACCACCTTCCAGAATTTCGCCGGCACAGTGACTGCCGCCCCATCGGTGCGCCAGTCGGTCGCTTCCCTGGACCAGCTAGGCGGATTGCTCGAGTCGGCGGCGCAGACCGGGCACACCGTGCGCACCGTGGGCGCCGGCCATTCATTCACCCCGCTGGCGAAGACCGACGACGTCTTGCTCGATCTCGACGGTTTCCAGGGAATCGAGGAAGTCGATGCGCTCACGCATGACGTGACGTTCCGGGCCGGAACCAGATTGTGGCAGGTTCCGGACCTGCTGGAGCCCTTCGGACTGGCGCTTGAGAACATGGGCGACATCGACCGACAGTCCATCGCCGGCGCCATCAGCACCGGAACCCACGGCACCGGCCTGAAATTCACCGGATTCAGCGGCGCGGTCACCGCACTGCGGCTGATGCTGGCCGACGGAACGCAGGTGCGTGCCAGCGCCACGGAGCACAGTGAACTGTTCCAGGCTGCCCGCGTCGGATTGGGCGCATTGGGTGTCATCACCCACGTGCGGCTGCGGTGCGTTCCGCACTACATGATGCACGCCGCCGAGACCATCGAAGCCATCGAACCGCTGACCGAAAGCTTTATCGAAAGGGTGGCGCTGGAAGACCATCTGGAGTTCTTCTGGTTCCCGGGCACCGACAACGCCCAGGTGAAAACCAATACGCGGTTGCCAGGCGATACGCCGGCGAAAGCGCCTGGCAAGCTCACTGCCTGGGTGAACGACGAGCTGCTGTCCAACGGCGGGCTCCAGGCCATCTGTTCAGTGGGCGCCGCCATGCCGCGAATGATTCCCCGGCTCAACGGGTTCGCCAGCCGGGTCCTCTCAGACCGCAGCTACACCGCGACGTGGAACCAGACCTTTATCAGTCCGCGGCGGGTGAAGTTCACCGAGATGGAGTACGCGCTGCCGCTGGAGAACTTCGCCGCAGCATTTGCGGAACTGCGCCGCTACTTCACGACGCGGCCCGCACCCGTTGTTTTCCCGTTGGAGGTCCGGACCACTGCCGGCGACGACACCTGGCTGGGGACGGCCAGCGGCCGAAACAGCGTTTACATTGCGGTGCACCGCTATATCCGCGATCGCGTCCCGCAGTATTTCCCGGAGATGGAGTCGATCCTTCGTTCGCACGGCGGGCGGCCGCACTGGGGCAAGCAGCACACGCTGCGGGCGCCCGACCTCGCGCAGCTGTATCCGAGATTCCAGGATTTCCGGGCAGTTCGACAGCAGGTCGACCCGCAGGGGCTATTCGTCAATGACTATCTGCGCGAGCTGCTGGGCGCCTAGAACTGGATGTCGGTCCAGATCAAGTCCGAGGTTTCGATAGCCTCCGGTGTCGTGCCCGGCAGCAGCTGGAAGTCTTCCGGAGCTTCCGCGCCGATGCGACCCTGGCCCAGCACGTTCCAGCCCTGGTTGGGGATGACGAAGTTCCCGGAATCGTTCAACGCGTCATCCCGGCCGAGGTCCGCGCCCAAGGCCAGTGCGGCTGCGGTGGATTCGGTGCGCTGAGCCAGCGCGCCGGTCACCACGATGCGGTCCCCGTCGAGGCCTTCGGCCTTGGCGCCGTCGTCTGCGACGACGTAGTCTTCGCCGGCAATGTAGTCGGCGACAACCTTCAATTCGTCCTTCTGGCGTAGTGCGCCGAAGCCGTAGCTGCTGTGCGCAGGTTCGGTTTGGGCGGCCAGGATATGGACGCGTTCGCCACGGTACTCGATGGGGATGTCCCACAGCCCGTTGTGCATGACCGGAATGGAAGCCGCGACGGCGCCGCTCAGCTCGGAGCTCCCGAGGTTGTTGCCTGCCACCTCGTCCCACTTCAGCGTGGACACCGAAACGACATCCGGCTGGTTGATCGGATACTTGGACAGCACCACCGTCGAGGCCTGCTCGGCGAATGCACGCTGGCCCCAGGCATCGCCCGGGCCGCCGACGATGCGGTCTGAGTCCAGGTCCGCGCCGCTCTGCACCCCGCTGGAACCGACGGCAAGATACGAATAGGGGTAGCCGGCTTCAGAACGCTCTTCGTCCGGACTCTCCAGATAGTCCGAGATGAAGCTGTTCACTGCATCCTGGTCGGCGTCCATGCCGGTCAGCACCATCACGTCGGGATTGGCAACGCTGATTGCATCGGCCACGCGCAGGGCTTCGGTGTCGGTTCGGGTCAGCAGGTCCCGATACAGCTCGCCGGGCTCTTCCCCGCTCAGGTTCGTTGCCATCGTGGCCACACGCAGGGAAGTTTCGGAAAGCAGGGGTGCGCTCACGCCGGCCCCGTCATTCGGGCCGGTAGGTGCGGCGAATGCCGGGGTTGCAGGGAGCATGAACAACGCTCCGATTCCCAGGCCCGCTGTTCCAACCAAAAACTTGTGCACCCTGCAACCCTACGCCGAGAGGCCGGCCCTGACCAGCATCTTAATCCGATTGTGATGCTGCAGCGCCGGCGGCCTTGCGGTTCGCCGCGAGCACTTCCTCCATGTACGGGGCGCGGACATGCGCCGAGATGCGTGCGTCCACCAGGCAGAGGCCCTGCGCACCGGCTTCCACCCATTCACTGACTTTCCCCAAATCATCCAGGGTTTCCACCTTGATGCCGGTGGCGCCCATGCCCTGGGCCAGGGCCGAGAAGTCTACGGTCGGGATCAGCATCGGATCCTCATGCAGCCCGATCGATCCATACTGGTGCACCTCGGCGCCGTAGGCTGAATCGTTGTAAATGACGATGACACCACTCGTGACGGTACGCACGATGGATTCCAGATCGGCCAGCCCCATGAGGAAGCCACCGTCGCCAGAGGCCAGCACCACGGTCCGGCCGTCGGCCGCCGCTGCGGCGCCAACCATTGAAGCGATGCCCAGGCCGATGGACTGGTAGGCGGTGCCAACACAAGTCAGGGATCGGGCACCGCTGGTCGACCAGTACATGGGTCCCCAACCGATGAAGTGCCCGCCGTCCTGCACCAGAACGCGGTGCGCCGGCAGGATCCGCTCCAGCTCGCTGGCTACACGGCGCGGATCCAGCAGCCCATCGGCGGCCTTCGCTTCTCCGAGCGGACGGGTGCGCAGCGCGGCGAGGTCCAGATCCGCGGCCCACGAGGCAGTGGTCGCGGGCAGCGACTGGAGCAGATGCCCGGCTGCGGTGCTGATATCGGCGGTGGCGAAGTAGTCCACCCGCGGATTGGTGGCGGCGGCGGCCAAATCGATCTGGATCAGGGTGGCGGATTCATTGACCAGGTCCCCGAAGCGCATGGTGAACTGGTTCAGCGATGCGCCGAGGGCCAGCACGACATCCGCCTGGGCAATGATTTCCGCATTCCGCTCGGTGGCGAAGCCTCCGGTGATGCCCAGATCGTGGGGGTAGTCCAGCAGGTCGCGGGCCAGCAGCGTCCCCGAAGTGGTGGCGCCGATCTTGGTTGCCAGCTCCTTGACCAGCGGTGCGGCATCGATGGCGCCGCGGCCATAGAGGATGTGCGGTCGCTGGGCTCCGGCCAGCAGCGCGCTGACCTGTTCAAGCTGGGTGGAGTTCAATTCCGGCGCGGGCGGCGTGGAACCGAGGGCGGCGAAGTCCGGGATTTCGGTTTCAGGAGTCTCGATGGCGGCTAGGTCGTAGGGAATAGCCAAGACCACCGGACATTGTTCGCGCAGCGCATGCGCGGCGGCCTGCAGGGCGATGGCTCCCGGCGCCGACCGGTCCACCACGTAGCGCGGGGCCCGCACGGCGGCATCGATGGCCGCCTGATCCACGTCCCAGCCGCGCAAGCCCGAAGTCGGCGCGTCACCGGTAACGAAAAGCAACGGAGTGCGCGCGGCGGCGGCTTCCGCCAACGCGGTCACGGCGTTCGTGTAACCGGCACCGTAGGTGGTGGAGGCGATGGAGAGCTTGTTGGAGATGCGGAAGTATGCGTCCGCAGCCGCTACCGCGGCCGATTCGTGGCGAACCGCGGTGTAGGTGAAGCCCTGGCGCACTGCTGCGTCGAGGAAGTGTGCGTTGCCGTTGCCCATCAGACCGAAGATCTGCGGTGCAATTGGCTTGAGGGCATGGGCGATGGCGGCAGAAACGCTAGACATCATGGACTCTTTTCAAAAGTACGGTGCTGAAGAAAATTCCATATATGTCTGCCGCTACCGGTTGCATTTCGGCAACGGGTATCGCCCCTTTTGAGAGCGCCGGAATCCGCTTAATCGAGGTTCCTGACTCAATGATGATAGGGCAGAACCGCGATGTTGCGCTAGGCGCCGTTTCTCCAGTGCCCTGGACCGAACCGGAAAATCTATCCCAGGACCCTTCCCCGGCGGTTGCTCCCGGACCCGAATCCGGCGTTCGCCAACCGGTAGGTGCGGTCCAGGGAATCCATTGCATGCTCCGCAACGTGCCCGTAGACGGGAACATGGATCCAATCCTTGACCATGCCTAGCAGCGCAATCACGATGAATCCGGTCAGCAGCTTGTCCACCAGTGAATACATCAGGTTGGACTCGAAAACGGCCACCCCGAGCGAGCTGGTGCTGGCCAGGATGGACTGCATCGTCGTTTCGGAGGCGTGGCCGGTGATGCCCCCGAAAAGGAGAACCAGAATGATGCTCGACACGACCGAACAAGCCACAGCCACCACGACGTTGAGCAGGACGTACTGAGGTAGGGCGGAATTGCGCCTGATCAGCTTCGCGCCGTAGCCCCAGACCAGCGCGCCGGTCATGTTCACCAGCCCGAAGGCCGCCGCCGAGGAATCGGTAATCGACAGTCCAATGACGTTGGTTGCCAGGCCGACAAGCACCCCGGCCCACGGCCCGCAGGCGATGGCGGCCAATGCAGTGCCGACCATGTCCAGATAAAGACGGAGCCCTGCTGCATCCACTAGCCAGAAGCCCGCCAAGTTCATCAGCAAGCATGCTGCGAGGAGTATATATATTCGCCGCCGGCTGGCCACGATGTCTGCCGGCCCGATGGCGGCGACAATTTGGATGGGCGGCTCGGTGGGCGCGGGCTGCGGGTTGGCTGGCTCCCGCTGCTTGGCCGCGGACTGGTCGAGACGGGCCTGAAGACACCGGCGTTCCCACGTTTCCGCCTCCTCCGGCGAGCAGCCCAAGGCCTGCACGATTTCCCCGACAAGCTTCGCGTTGATACGGGTCCGGCCCAGGCGGAAGGCGTCGTACACAGTGGTTCGGGCTGGCCTGGCGGCGGCCGCACCCACTCCGGCGCGTTCTCGAAGCTTCCCGATTCGACGGACGATTTCCGCGTAGGGAACGTCGCCGGCCTCGATCCGCAACGCCTGGAGATCCCGGGCGATCGCATCGAAGGCTTCGGTCGGAACACCTCGGGATTCCATGTGGTGCGACATGGCCGTCCTCCATACAGTTGCCGGTTCACCGGCAACTGCCGATGGCCTTCGACGCTTCGTTCACGCCAAATAAAGATACTAGTCAGATCGTATCCGAAGCGTCGGAGTTGTTCGGAATCGTCCGGAAACGCGGTTTTCAGCCCATCTTTGCAGCACGCGCGCGATACTTTATGACCTGGGGCGCCGCATGCCGCCTGAACCGTCAGCCGACTCGCAAACGGCTGCATCGTTCAGCACCTGCGGCGCATACGACAACTCGCATATGTATTCCAGGAGGGCTTGTGGCACATTTCGTCGCCGATACGGCAAAGCCCCGCGGCTGACAGCGCACCAGCGGCCGCCCGCAGCGGGGCGGGAGCCTAGTGCTCCCTACCCAAGCAGTGGGCCAGCGCATCGGGAAGTTCAGCGGAGCGGAAGGTGTGACCGCGGGCGGACAGCTTCGCGGGAACGACCCGCTGGCTGGCCAGCGCCAGCAGTTGCGCGCCTTCATCGCCCAGCAGCAGCCGCGGCCCGAAGGCGGGGACGGGGAAGATCTCCGGGCGGCGCAGCACCTTGGCCAGCACGGCCGAGTACTCGCTGTTGCGCACCGGGGTGGGCGCGGTCGCGTTGACCGGGCCCTGCAGCTCGCCGTCCCACAGGGCGCGGTGGTAGATGTCCACGAGGTCATCGAGGCCGATCCAGGACTGCCACTGCTGTCCGTCGCCTAGCCTGCCGCCCAGTCCGGCTTCGTAAAGCGGACGCAGCTGGCGCAACAGCCCTCCGGTGGGGCTTTGCACCAAGCCGGTGCGGACCTGGACGCGGCGCATGCCGGTGTCCGGCCCCGCTAGGGCCGCTTGCTCCCAGTCGCGGACAACCTCCGCGAGGAAGTCCCGGCCGTGCGGGGCATCCTCGGCCAGCTCTTCTTCACCGGCGTCGGCGCCATACAGGCCGATGGCCGAGGCGCTGACGAAGACCGCGACGCCGGACTGCGCGGCCAGCTGGGCCAGCCGGCGCGTTGGCCCGATGCGGCTGTCGCGGATTTTCCTACGGTGCTCGTTATTGAATCGCCCGGCGATACTCGCCCCGGCCAGATGGACGACTGCGTCGCATCCATCCAGGCAGGATTCGTCGGGGTTCTCGGGATTCCAAACGCGTTCATTCGGACCTTGGGGGGCCGAACGAACCAAGCGGATGACCCGGTGCCCACCCGATTCGAGAAGAGCACCCAGGGAGGTTCCCACCATCCCGTGCGAACCGGTCAGCGCAACGGTCAGCGGCGTCATGCCGTGCTGCGCCGCGCGCTGGTGCACCTGCAGGTCTTCGGCCAGCTGCCGGTGCCGGTAGGCGAGCATGCGCCGAACCAATTTCTGCGGCATGTTGGTGGTGACTTCATCGCGCAGCACGCACTGCTGCGGCCCGTCGGGCAGGATATGGTGCTCGTGCCGCCAGTGGATCGGCCGCAGCGGCGCCTGGCCGAGCCCCTGGGGCGCCAGCTCGTCCACGAACACGCGGCCCGGGATGTACTCGCTGGAAAGATGCCTGGCATGCCAGCGCAGTCCTGCAGGCAGCGCCAGCTCGGAGCTGCCGTCGCGAAGGTCCTGAGCCTGGCTCAGCGCGCGCACCGGCTGCCAGGGAGGAAGCAGCCGATTCATCGCGCCGGGCCGCTCGTGCCACGCAAAGACGTCGTCGGAGGGGAAGGGAATCTTTGTTTCAAGAATGACGGCCATGCCCCACATTCAACCAGTTTCCACTTCCCGCGGATACTCCTTCAAGCAAGCTTCAAGGAGATCCGGCAGCGCCGCACGCCACCGGCCGCGCCCTGCCTGCCGATGCTCCTGTGACAAACTGGTTTTCATGGGAACCCAGGACCGGCCGCAGACCTCGGAGCAGGAGCTCGCGGCCTTCGAAACCGCCACGCAGGACCTTGTGGGGCTCGCACTGAGCAGCGTGGAGCAGCTGGAGGTATCCCTGCCCCAGTTCCGCCTGCTGCTGACCTTGCAGCGCGGGGGGCGCTCGACGTCCAGCGACTGCGCCAAGGCCCTGGGCGTGGGCAATTCATCCATCACCCGGCTCGCGGACAGGCTCCACGCCTCCGGCCATCTGGCGCGGGGTTCGGACCCCGCGCACCGCAGCGTTGTCACCTTGGAGCTGACGGCTGCGGGCCGCCAGGTCGTGCAGCAGGTCACCGAACGCCGGCGCCAGAACCTGAAGGCGGCTCTGGACCTGTTGGAGCCGGCAGAGCGGGCCGCCTGCGCCGCGGCCCTGGAGAAGCTGCACCACGTGGCGGGTCACAGCATTCCCCGCCCGAACAGCACCCATCTGCCCCTGTAAACCCCCGCGCATCAGGCATCCCGCCTCATGGCCATGCACACCTAAACTTTTGCCCTCGACAACTCTTGCTTAACGCAAGAGTTGTGCCTACATTGGAATTGATCAATTCAATCGCGGGGTGCCGGGGATGCAGGAACTTGAGACCCGGTGGCGTGCGCTGGGCCTGTGCACGGCGGCCGCGCCGCGCACCCCCACCACTCACTGATCGGAGTACCCCGCCATGACCGCATTGGCAAGCATCTCGACCATCCAGGGACCGCAGAAGCTCGGCCCGCTCACGCCGCTGGTCGGCGAATGGGAAGGGGATGCCGGAGTCGACCTTTCGTACCACAACCTGACCGATGAAACGAGCGAAACCGGCTACTACGAGCGCGCGGTCTTCAAGCCCATCCCGATCCAGGAAAACGGCAGGCAGACCTTGTGGGGACTGAACTACTCGATGACCGCCTGGCGCCATGGGCGAGGAGGCCATGGACCCGTTCCACGACGAAATCGGCTTCCTGCTCTGGGACCGCGAGAACAGCCAGGTGATGCGCAACGTGGTCTTCGGCCGCGTCATCGCGGTTCTGGCCGGGAGCACCGCCGGGCCGCGCGACACCACCGTGCACTTCAATGCCACCCCGGGAGACCCCTGCTACGGGGTGCTGCAGAACAAGTACCTGTTGGAACGGGCGGAGATCAAGGAGTTCATCAGCTCCTTCACCTTCCACGAGGACGGCAGCTTCAGCTATGCCTCGGACCTGCTGCTGCGCCTGGCCGCACTGGGCGCGGAAATGCGCCATACCGACGTCAATACCCTGCATCGGGTCAGGCGCTTCCACCCGGGAGAATAGCGAACGGCGGGGCCGGATGCGATGTTCGCCTCCGGCCCCGCCGAGGTCCCGGTCCAGGCCTAGCGCCTAGCGCGCGACCGCGTCCGCCAGCAGCTCGATGACGTGGCGGTAGTCCTTGCCGGTTGCGCGCGTCATGCCCAGCTCGCAGGTGCGGTTGCAGGAGGCATGGGCCTGGGCGTCGAGCTCACGCACTTCGGCGGCCTCGGCGGCGGTGGCGGAGGCGGTCAGCTCCGGGTGCAGCATGCCGCGGTCGCCCGCGTAGGCGCAGCAGCCCCAGTTGACCGGCACGTTCACGGTGTCCGCGGCGGCCCGCGCCAGCTTCTCCAGGTCCGGGTTCAGTCCCATCTGCGTGGAGGAGCAGGTCGGATGCAGGGTCATCGAGGCGATCTTGCGGCCTTCGGGCAGCTTGTCCAGCAGGTGCTGCGAGGTGAAGGCGAGCAGGTCCACCACGGTGTAGCCGTGCCCTTCCAGCGTGTGGGCGAAGCCCTCGGTGCAGCTGGAGGCGTCGGAGATGACCGGCAGGTTCTTCCCCGGCAGCGCCGCCGCGACCTCGTCGAGCACCCGCTGCGCCATCAGGTCGTGCCCGTCCGCGTAGCCCTTGGAGGTCCACGGGGTGCCGCAGCACATCGACTCGATGCCCTGCGGGACATAGACCGAAACGCCGGCCGCCTGCAGCAGCTTGGTGAAGGCCGCGGAGACGCCCTCGCCGTCGCCGGCCGGGCCGAACATGGAGTTCACGCAGGCCGGAAGGTAGATGGCCAGCGGTTCGCCGCCTACTGCGCCCAGGTTGCCGGCCAGCGGCTTGCGGGCCTTGCCGCCGCCGGGCAGCTCCGCGTCGTAGCGCGGCATGACATCGGTGCTGATCACCTTGCGCGCCGCGTCGGTGACGCCGCGGACCAGTCCTACGGGGAACTTGTCCGCCACGCTCAGGGCCAGCGATCCGGCGCGGGTGGCCGCGCCCCAGCCCTTGGCGGCGGTCTTGAACCCGGCGGCCAGGGCGGGGTTCGCGTCTTCGCGGCGCAGGCGCTTGACCAGCAGGCCGGTGTTGATCCCCACCGGGCAGGCGGTGACGCACATGCCGTCCACGGCGCAGGTCTGCACGCCGTTGTACTCGTAGTCCTTCTCCAGCTCCGCGGCCAGCTCCAGGTTGCCTTCCGCCTCGGCCTTGGCGATGGCGCGGCGCACCACGATGCGCTGGCGCGGGGTGAGGGTCAGGTCCTTGGAAGGGCAGACCGGTTCGCAGTAGCCGCATTCCACGCAGCGGTCGGCCTCCACCTCGATGGTGGCGTTCAGCTTGATGTTGCGGATGTGGGCGGCGTGGTCGTCGTCGATGATGACCCCGGGGTTCATCATCAGGCGCGGGTCGCAGGCGGCCTTGAGCTGGAGGTGCACGTCGTAGAGCTCGTCGCCGTACTGGGCGCGCACGAAGGGGGCCATGGCGCGGCCGGTGCCGTGCTCCGCCTTCAGGTTGCCGCCCTTGGAGAGGATCAGCTCCACCATCTTGTCGTTGAAGCCGTTGTAGCGGGTCAGCGCCTGCTCGCCCTCGAAGCGGTCGGTGAGCATGAAGTGGATGTTGCCGTCCTTGGCGTGGCCGAAGATCACCGAATCCGCGTAGCCGTATTCGGTGAACAGCTCCTGCAGGCTGCCGCAGGTTTCGGCCAGCGACGGCACCGGCACCGCCACGTCCTCGAGCAGCGCGGTGGTGCCCGAGACGCGGGCCCCGGCCACGGAGGCGTACAGCCCCTTGCGGAATTTCCAGGCGGCCTGGCGGTTCTTCGCATCCGGGGAGAGCACCGCCGGGGCGCGCAGCGCGGCCGTGTCCAGCAGCTTCTGCCCGGCGTCCTGCAGGCCGCGCAGTTCCTCGTCGCTGTCTGCATGGTATTCGATGAGCAGCGCCGCCTGCTGGTCCACCTCGAAGCCCATGATGGCTTCGGGCACGCCGGGCAGCGACTGGCCCACGCGCAGCGAGGTGGAGTCCATGAGCTCCAGGGTGGCGGCGCCCGAATCCAGCAGCTCGGGCAGGGCGCGGGTGGCCAGATCCAGGTTGTCGAAGACCGCCAGGGTGGCGATGGCCAGCTTGCGGATCGGCACGGTGCGGAACACCGCCTCGGCCACGAAGGCCAGCGTGCCTTCGGAGCCGATGATCAGGTGGGCCATCAGCTGCGCCGGGGAGTCGAAGTCCAGGAACGCGTTGATGCCGTAGCCCATGGTGTTCTTCAGCGCGAAGTGCTTCTCGATCTTCGCCACGGAGTCCGGGTTGGAGCGCACGCGGTCGCGCAGCTTTTCCAGGGTGGCCACCAGCTGCGGTTCGGCGGCGGCCAGCTGGGCGTCGGCGTCCGGGGCGGCGGTGTCGATCATGGTGCCGCTGGGCAGCACGAAGGTCATCGATTCAAGGGTGCGGTAGGTGTTGAACTCGGTGCCGCAGGCCATTCCGGAGGAGTTGTTGGCGATCACCCCGCCCACGGTGCAGGCCGCCTCGCTGGCCGGGTCCGGGCCCAGCTTGCTGCCGTAGACCCCCAGCCGGGCGTTGACCTGGCGGATCGTGGCACCGGGCTGGACGCGCACACGCTGGCCGCCATCCAGCACGGTGATGCCGCGGAAATTCTTGCGCACGTCGATCATCAGGCCGTCGCCGCTGGCCTGCCCGGCCAGTGAGGTGCCGCCGGAGCGCAGGGTCACCGGCTGGTGGTTCCGGTTCGCGGCGGCCAGCAGCTCGGAGACCTCGCGGGCGTCCTTGGCCAGCACCACCGCCTGCGGGGTGTACAGGTAGTGCGATGCATCCGAGGCGTAGGCCACGCGGTCGATGGATCGGGTCATCACCCGGCCGGGCTCGCCGACCAGGTCGAGGATGCTGGATGAAACCGTGGTTTCGCCGAGTGCTGGCGTGCTCAATGCCATGGTGCGCTCCTATATGGATCGTAGGCGCGGCCTACCGTCGCGGGAAATTGTCTTACAAGTACACATGCCATAGTAATACGTGCCGTGGGATACTTGGTAGGTCAAATGTACTTCTTCCCGAAAGGACGCACGTGGCTGCCCGTCTAGGAGTGGTTTCGGTAGTGCAGGCCGTCATCAAGTCGCTGCGCGAACGCATCTTCAGCGGCGAGCTGGCTCCCGGCACCCCGCTGGGCGAGGTCGATGTGGCCGCGCACTACGAGGTCGCCCGCCCCACCGCCAAGGCCGCCCTGGAGAACCTGGTGGCCAGCGGACTGCTCACGCGCAACGCGCACCAAAGCGCACGCGTGCGGGTGCTTTCCGCAGCGGACGCCCGCGACATCTACCAGACCCGGGCCATCATCGAGGCCGAAGCCGTGCGCCTGCTGGCCGGCACCGGCCAAGTGCCCGAAGCCGCGCTGGAGGCGAACGCCCAGATCACCGCGCTGTCCAACGCCTCCCCCATAGAAATCGTGGAACCCGACGTGCGTTTCCACGCAGCCCTGGTGCAGGCGCTGGGCTCGCCGCGAACCAGCGCGATCTATGCGCAGCTCACGGACGAAATCCGGCTGTGCATGACGCACGTGCAGGATGCTACGCTGCTATCCACCCGGGACATCGCCGCCGAGCATGCGCGCCTGCTCGAGCTGATCTCCGCCGGATCCCGGCAAGAGGCCGCCCAGGCACTGGCCGACCACCTGCAGACGGCGAGCGCCAAGCTCGCCGCGCACCTGGATACCCTCACCTAGACGAAAGCGGGATCGACGCCATGGGCTTGTTCGCACGCAAGCAGTCCACTGCCCCCGGGACCGGGGACGACTGGGAACGCAGGCTGGATGGCTTGGAGCCTCTGCAAGTGCACCATGCAGAGTTCCGCGCCCGGGTGCTGGGTGTGGGACGGCGCGGCGCACGGCGGATTCCCGCGGTGGAACTGGCCGTCAGCGGGACCGCCGGGCACTTCCGCGCCGATGAGCTGGAGTCCTTCCTGGGCGGCAGGCTCGGGATCCTCGAAACCCTGCACAGTTCGCCGACCCCGCTGTTCATGGCCACTGGCGCCCACGCCGGGGCGGATTCCCCGGCGGGCGATGCGCTGGCGCACGCCGCGAGGGACGAGGCCGCAGTCCTGCAGCCCGCCGCCGAGGGCCTGCGCTGCCTGGTGTTGTTCAGCCCCGCGGACCAGCAGCGGATCACCCGCTGGCTCGCACTCTTCCCACGCCACTAGGCGCGGTCGGGCGCACCGGCATCGCTGGGCGCCGCAGAGCCTTCCTCGGTGGCGCCTCCCTCGTCGCTCCAATCATGCCCGGTGTCATCCGAGTGCTTCGGGTCAGAGACATGGTCCTTCGACGCGGCGTCCGCTTCCGGGGCCGGGTGCAATTTTTCGGGAATGTGCTTTTCTCCCATGATTTCCTACCTTTCGTTGCGCTGGCGTTCCGGGGCGGTTTCAGGCTCCGGCGGAATCGGCGGCGCGGTCGGGTCGAATGGCGGGTCGCTCGGACCGGTGGGGTCGATTACCGGGCCGTCCGGGGCCGTCGGGTCGCTGGGCGGCGCGATGGGCCCGGTCGGGTCGGTGGGGTTGATGGGCGGGTCGGTGGGATGGCGGTTGAACATCGTGTCCTCTCCTTGATCTGCATGCCGGCGGCGCTTGCACCCGCCGGCTGAACGTCCCTTCACGCTACGCACCGTCCGGGGTGGACGGTCGCAATCCCCGGGATTCCAAGGCGATTGCCAGCATTGGACGCCCGCCGGGCCCGGCGGGCGGCCGTCGCGGCATCCCGGTTCCGCGTATACCCCCACCCCTATTTTTGACATACCCCCGGGGGTATGGGTTACGGTAGATGCAGACACCCCAACGAAAGGACGCACCATGCTTCTGGAACGCTTCTACGACGAGGACCTGGCGCAGGCCAGCTACTTCATCGGCTGCCAGGCCAAGGGCGAGGCCATCGTGGTCGATGCCCGTCGCGACATCTCCGACTACCTGGCGCTGGCCGCCAAGCACGGCATGCGCATCGTCGCGGTGACCGAAACCCACATCCACGCCGACTACCTCTCCGGCACCCGCGAGCTGGCCGCCGCCACCGGCGCGGCCACCTACGTCTCGGGCGAAGGCGGAGCCGACTGGCAGTACGGCTTCGAGGCCGAGCGCCTGATGGACAAGGACACCATCAAGCTGGGCAACATCACCGTGACCGCCCGCCACACCCCGGGCCACACTCCGGAGCACCTTTCGTTCCTGGTCACCGACGGCGCCTTCAGCGACCAGCCGGGCTACATGCTCTCCGGCGACTTCATCTTCGCCGGCGACCTGGGCCGCCCGGACCTGCTGGACGAGGCAGCCGGCGGCGTGGACACCCGCTTCGCCGGAGCCAAGGACCTGTTCACCTCGCTGAAGAACGTCTTCCTTGAACTGCCGGACCACATCCAGGTCTACCCGGGCCACGGCTCGGGCAGCGCCTGCGGCAAGGCACTGGGCGCCGTTCCTTCCACCACCGTGGGCTACGAGCGCAACTTCGCCTGGTGGGGCCGCTACCTGGCCGCCAACGACGAGGAAGGCTTCATCGCCGAGCTGCTCGACGGACAGCCCGATGCGCACGCCTACTTCGCCCGCATGAAGCGCCAGAACCGCGACGGCGCCAAGGTGCTGGGCACCCTGCCGCAGCTGGTCGAGTTCACCGCAGAGCAGATCATCGAGCAGACCGCGGCCCATGAGGCAGTCTTCGTCGACACCCGCGGACACGTGGCCGTCGCCGAAGGCACCGTCGCCGGCGCCCTGGCCATCCCGGCCATCGCCAAGATGGCGAACTTCGGCGCCTGGGCCTTCGACCCGGAAGCCGACAACCGCCAGCTGATCCTGTTCGCCGAGAACCTGGAAGCCGCGCAGGAAATGCGCGACCACCTGATGCGCGTGGGCATCGACGCGGTGTCCGGCTACGCCACCACCCTCGAAGGCCTGCCGGCCTTCACCCCGCCGAGCATCGAACCGGCCGAGCTGGAGAACTTCGAGCACGCGCTGCTGCTCGACGTCCGGGGCCGCGGCGAGTTCAACGCCGGAGCCATCCCGAACGCGAAGCACATCTCCGGCGGCCGCGCCCTGTGGACCCTGGACGAGCTGCCGACCGACGGCAAGATCGTCACCTACTGCCAGAGCGGCCTGCGCAACTCGATCGTTGCCAGCGCCCTGCGCGACGCCGGGTACGACGTGGTCGAACTGGCCGGCAGCTACGCCGGCTGGGATGCCGCCATGAACAAGACCAACGCCTAACCCCACCCCCAACGAAGGACACCCCCTCAAGCATGAGCACCCCCATTGATGTCATGGACGCACCGACCCTGAAGAAGCTGCTGGCTTCCGATGAATCCGGCGTAGCAGTCCTGGATGTGCGCACCCCCGCGGAGTTTGAATCCGTGCACATCCCGGGCTCCTACAACCTGCCGCTGGACCTGGTCGCTGAACACGCCCACGACGTGACCCGCAAGCTGGGCAAGCAGATCGTGCTGGTCTGCCAGTCCGGCACCCGCGCCTCCCAGGCGCAGCAGAAGCTGGTCGACATCCAGATCGACGCCGGCAGCGTGCTCGACGGCGGCATCGCCGCCTACGAGAAGTCCGGCGGCAACGTGGTGCGCGGCACCCAGCGCTGGGCCATGGACCGCCAGGTCCGCATGACCGCCGGCTCGCTGGTGCTGCTGGGCTTCATCGCCTCGAAGCTGATCCACCCGAAGCTCGGCTACCTGTCGGCGGCGATCGGAGCGGGCCTGACCTACTCGGCGGCCAGCAACTCCTGCGCCATGGCCAGCATGCTGTCCAAGATGCCGTGGAACCAGGTCAGCACCGCCGGCAAGGCCAACCCCCTGGCCCAGATCCCCAACGCCGGGCAGCTGCTGAACCCGAACAGCAAGTAGGAGACTCGACGTGGAACCATTATTGATTCTGGTCCTGGCACTGTCGGTCGTCGTCGGCCTGACCCTGGGTCTGCTGGGTGGCGGCGGTTCCATCCTGATGGTTCCACTGCTCACCTATGTTGCGGGCATGGATGCCAAGGAAGCGATCACCGCCTCGCTGTTCGTGGTGGGCGTGACCTCGCTGGCCAGCCTGCTGCCGCATGCGCGGGCCCGCAACGTCCGCTGGGTTCCCGGCCTGGTCTTTGCGGCCGCGAGCATGAGCGGCGCGTTCCTTGGCGGGCTGGCCAGCGCGGCCATTCCCGGAGCGGTGCTGATGGTGGCTTTCGCCGTCATCATGCTGGCCAGCGCAAGGAACATGATCCGCGGGCGGAAGAAGGGCTCCGAGTCCGCGGCCAAGGGGCGGTCCCTGCTGATGTACATTCCCGTTGGCCTGGTGGTCGGTCTGGTCACCGGCCTGGTGGGAGCCGGCGGCGGATTCCTCATCGTCCCGGCCCTGGTGCTGCTGGCCGGCCTGCAGATGAAGCTCGCGGTAGGCACCTCCCTGCTGGTCATCTCGCTGAACTCGGCATCCGGAATGCTGGGGCACCTGAACTCCACCGCCGTCAACTGGCCGCTGACCTTGCTCATTACCGCGGCGGCCATCATCGGCTCGCTGATCGGAGCACGGCTGACTTCCAAGGTGCCGGAGAAGAAACTGCGCCGCGGATTCGGCTTCTTCGTCCTGGCCATGGGCGTCTTCGTCCTGGCCCAGGAGCTGCCGCACCCGGCAGGCCTCATCCTTGCCGTCGCCGCCGTCGCCGCCGCACTGGTCTGGGTGCTCTGCACCAAGATCCCGGCATTGGCCGCCGTATGCCCCTGGCGCAAGGTCCCTGATCCGCTGGCCCCGGCTGCGGACTAGCTCACATCTACCCAAGGAGTATCCATGAAACCGCTAGAATTGACCGAGACGAACTTCGCTGAAACCGTCATGTCCTCCCCCATGCTGCTGGTCGACTTCTGGGCAGCCTGGTGCGGCCCGTGCCGCAACTTCGCACCCGTCTTCGACACCGCTGCCGGCCTGCACGAGGACGTGACTTTCGGCAAGGTCAACACCGAGACGCAGCAGAATTTGGCGGCCGCCGCGCAGATCACCTCCATTCCAACGCTGATGGCGTTCAAGGATGGCGTGCTGGTTTACTCCCAGCCCGGCGCACTGGACTCCCGCGGCTTGGAGGAACTGATCACCTCGCTGAAGAATTTGGACATGGACGCCGTGCACGCCGAAATGGCGGCTGCCGACAAGTCCCAGGCATAATCCGGGGGTTCACCCCACGGTCTTTTCGAATAGGAGCACATCATGCGCAACGCAGATGACGCCACACGCAAGCGAATCCTGAACCGCTTGAAGCGGGCCCGCGGCCAGCTTGACGCCGTGATCAACTCGGTCGAAAACGACGGCAAGTGCCGCGACGTGGTCACCCAGCTGTCTGCCGTGTCCACCGCGCTGGATCGCGCCGGATTCGCCATCGTGTCCTCGGCCATGCAGCACTGCCTGGTCGATCCCGAAAAGACCGCCGAAGCAGAAGACGGCTTGACCGTCGAAGAGCTGGAAAAGCTCTTCCTTTCACTTTCCTAAAAGTACGGCTAACAAGCCAGAAGGAGGCATCCTATGTGCCGACAGGTTTCATGCAAGACATGCGGCAAGACCACCTGGGCCGGCTGCGGCCAGCACGTTGACTCGGTCATGCGCGGAGTTCCCGCCAGGGACCGCTGCCAGGGCCACGAAGCCGAGCCGAAGGCCGGCTTCTTCAGCCGCCTCTTCGGCCGCTAGCCCCTGCAATCGGCCCCCGTGCGGACATCCAGCAAAGATGTCGGCGCGGGGGCCGATTCCATTTAAGCGGTTCCGGGTCCGCCGAATCCTTGACACAGTCGCCGCGCAGTTACCCTGCGTCTGCGTTCTTTGGAATAATCCGAAGTACTGACCACGTGCGGGCTGCAGGTCGGTTGCCCCGCAGGCGCGCGGGGCGCCACCGCAGATCCCCGGATGCAACCCAAAGGAAAACAAGCTCCATGACTTCAAAAATTCGTATTGGCATTGCCGGCTACGGCAACCTCGGCCGTGGCGTGCAGGCGGCGATTGCCAAGAACCCTGACATGGAGCTGGTCGGCGTCTATACCCGCCGCGATCCGCAGGACCTGCAGCTTGCCAGCCCGGCTCCGCGCTTTGCCATCACCGAGCTGGAGCAGCACACCGGGGATATCGACGTACTGATCCTGTGCGGCGGATCCAAGTCCGACCTGCCGGAGCAGGGCCCGAAGTACGCCGCGTTGTACAACACCGTGGACAGTTTCGACACCCACGCACGCATCCCCGAATACTTCGAGACCGTGGATGCCCCGGCGAAGGCCGCCGGCAAGACCGCGCTGATCTCCGCCGGATGGGACCCGGGGATGTTCTCGATCAACCGGGTCTATGGAGAAGCGCTGCTGCCCGACGGCGAAACGTACACCTTCTGGGGCCGCGGCCTGAGCCAGGGGCACTCGGACGCGGTGCGCCGCGTGCCGGGCGTCGCCGCCGGCGTGCAGTACACGATTCCCAGCCAGGAGGCGATCGACAAGGTCCGCGCCGGCCTGCGCCCCACGCTGGACACCCGCGACAAGCACCAGCGCGAATGCTTCGTAGTGCTCGAGGACGGTGCGGACGCCGATGCCGTGCGCGAAGCCATCGTCACCATGGAGCACTACTTCGACCAGTACGACACCACGGTGAACTTCATCGACGCCGAGACCCTGGCCCGCGAACACGCCGACATGCCGCACGGCGGCTTCGTGATCCGCTCCGGCAACACCAGCGAGGAACAGAAGCAGGTCATCGAGTACTCGTTGGCGCTGGGCTCCAACCCGGAGTTCACCTCCAGCGTGCTCGTGGCCTACGCCCGGGCCGTGCACCGGATGAACCAGGCAGGCGTCACCGGCGCGCAGACAGTCTTCGACGTCGCCCCCGGGCTGCTCTCGCCCAAGTCGGCCGCGCAGCTGCGCGCCGAAATGCTCTAGAACCGCGCCAAAAGATCACGCCATGCCGGTTTCCGGCATGGCGTGATCTGCTTCCACCGCAGACCGCGGCTCAGATCCGGATGTAGGCGGCGCCGTCCAGCTGGCCAGCGGCTAGGGCAACTACCGCCGACGGCACCGTGCCCAAGCCCTCCTGCAGGTCTTCGGCCGTGATGCCGTTGCGGCTCATGCCCAGTTCGCAGGCGAAAACCTGTGCGCGACTGGCTGGATCAATGGGCTCGGCATCCTTGCGCACCCCAGCCAACGCCTTGCCGTTCACAATCACGCTGATCCGGGCACCGGGCAGGGATTCGCCCAGCGTCGCGAGCGCCGCCACGGCCCGGGCGATGTCCTCCGGCGCCTGCGTGGCGTGCAGAAGCACGTGCCGTTCGACGGGGCCGCTCATCGGGCGGCCTCCTTCGTTTGGAAAAGCCGCTCGCTGAGCCAGCTGCGCTCGTTTTCGTTAAGCGCCCGCGGGGTGAGCTTGTCCTCGGAGAGCGCCACCATGACGTTGCTGCCGTCGAACACGGGGGTTCCGTCCTGGGACCCGATATGCCGCACCACGAAGGACTTGGTGCCGATGCGCTGGACGCCGACCCGCACCATGACGCTGGAGGTGTAATAGACCGGTCGCAAGTAGTCCAGATTCATCGAGGCGACCACCAGTCCGTGGGGAAAGAGGTCCGACTGGCCGTGGCGTCCAGACCAGCGGATCCTGGCTTCTTCCACAAGCGTTACCACGCGCGCGTTGTTCACATGCCCCAGGCTGTCTTGGTCGCTCCACCGCAGGTGGATTTCTACTTCTTCCCCGCCCTCGGGGAGGTTCTCACTTCGACTCATGTGGCTCATTGCAACAAACATTCACTTTCTATGCATCTTCAATGACGTACTGCCGCGTCCTTCTCCCAGGCTTCAATGGGCCCCGGGACCGCGGTGAATAAGGGATGCAGGGGAATCTGCCCGGTGTCCAACGAGTTCAAGTAAGTCGCGCGCGACGGGTCGCGCTGCTGCAGCTTGCGCAGCAGATGCTCCGCCTCGAATCCGATCTGCCCGGTGCTCACCTGCACCGAGCCTGCATGCTCGGGCAGTGCAGGGTGCAGGATTTTTGCCGCGTCGAAGTTGTAGCCGCGCGTCAGGGCCTCCACGAGCAGGCCTTGGAGGTAGCCGCCGACGGTCTCCAGCGGATCGGATTGCCTGCGCAGCCGGATCAGCTGCGGATGATTTGCATACCCTTGGGTCTGGCCTGCGAGCACCTTCTGGGCCAGCAGGCTTTCGCGCCAGCAGGCCACCAGGCCCTTGGAATCCAATAGAGACGGGTGAAGTGACCACAGGCGCATGCTTCAAGTGTAGTGTCGGCGCCCCGCGCCGCCGTCTGGCCGATTCAACCGCATTTTCGTCGCTCAACTTCTCTTCGATTGCTCGAAGGCCACCAGGCTCAGGTTGGCAACCGCCTGGGCGAAGGCCCTCAGGTCGCTGGCGAAGATTTCGGGCTGTTCCATCGCGCCGAAGTGTCCGCCGGCTGCATATTCGGTCCAGTGCACCAGCGGGAACCGCCGCTCAAACCACGCTCGGGGCGATTTGAGGATTTCCTGGGGGAAAATGCCCGCCCCGGTGGGGACCTCGACCTTGCCGGCCGCCCCGGTCCCGTTCCGCAGCGCGAGATACTGTTCCCGGTAGAAATGCATGGCCGAGGAAATCGTGTCGGTGAACCAGTACACGGACAGGTTCGTCAGGAACTTCTCCCAGCTCACCGCATTGCGCACGTCCCTGATGCCGTCGCGTTCGCAGTCGGCCCACTGGTAGAACTTGTCCAGGACCCAAGCGCACCATCCCACCGGTGAATCGTTCAACGCGAAACCCAGCGTTTCCGGGCGGGTTTTCTGGATCTCGAAGTAGCCGCGTCCGTCCAACGCCTTGAATTCGTTGTCCTTGAGCCACTCCCGTTCGTGCTCCTGCACCAGGGCCATCGCATCGGGCACATCGGCCGGCGGGATCGGGTGCGTCAGCGTCACATGCAGTCCCAGCACCCGCTCCGGATAGAGCGCAGCAATGTGCGTGGCCAACAGCGTGCCCCAGTCTCCCCCGTGCACGATGAACTGCTCGTAGCCCAGCTCCTGCATCAGTGCAGCCATTCGATGAGCGATACGGATCGGAGTCATCCCCGGCTCCCCGATCCCGGGCGACGCGCCGAATCCCTGCAGCGACGGCGCCACCACGTGGAATGATTCAAGTTCCGCTGTTTCCGGGGCGGACAGCTTCGGAATGACCTCGAGGAACTCGACGATTGAGCCAGGCCATCCGTGGAGCAGCAGCACCGGGACGGCGTCCTCCTGCGCCGAGCGGGAGTGCAGGTGGTGGATTGGCAGCCCGTCGATGGGCGTCAGGTAGTTGGGGACCGAGTTGATCCGGCGCTGGGCGGCCTCGAAGTCGAAGCCGTCGCGCCAGTAATCCACCACGTCGCGCAGGTAGTCCTGGTCAACACCGAAGTCCCAGTTGTGCGCGGCGAAGCGCTGCGGCCAGCGCGTCAGCGCGATGCGGGTTCTGAGTTCTTCCACCGCGGCGGCATCGAAGCGGAATTGATAGGGGATGCTCGGCATTCGTTGCACCTCTCGTGGACGGGCGGGGCGCAGCCCGTGGGGCTGCGTCGTGCCAGCCTAGCCGCTGCCGCCGTTGTGGAGAGCTGGAATACCGGCTATCACGCTTCAAGCCGGCGCCGGCTTAACGCAGACGCTCGGGCGGGAGCCGGGCATCCCGATACCTGACGATGGGTCCGGCGCAACTTCTTGATGCAGTTGATGGCCAGCATACCGCGGGCGCAGACCCGCCGCTGATTGCCCTCGCTGGCTCCCCAAAAAGAGGGAGAATCCGGCCAGGGCTTTTACGTCAGAAGATCAGCTTTGGGGGAATTCGATGATCTCGCTGCGGATCAGAAATCGCTTGCCTTCGGGGGCCTCGACGGAGAAACCCGAACCGCGGCCGACCACCACGTCGACGGTGAGCTTGGTGTGTTTCCAGTATTCGAATTGCTCCTTGGACATCCAGAAATCGATGTCACCCAGCTTGCCGCCGGCGCCGTCGTCGAGGGACAGAACGCCTAACAGGATGTCGGATCCTCCGGTGCGGAACTCGCCGGCCGGATAGCACATCGGCGAGGAGCCGTCGCAGCAGCCGCCGGATTGGTGGAACATCAGCGGCCCGTGGATGCCCCACAGCTTGCGCAGAAGTTCCAGGGACTCATCAGTGAAGGCAACGCGGGAGAATTCCTCGCCGGCAATCGCCGCACGGGTTTCGGTAATCGTGCTCATGACTCGCTCCTCTGGTCTTTGGGATCACTGGACTTGGCTTTAAGCTCAGTGTCCTCCAAACGTCTCCGGGAGTCCATGCCCCTGTGGCCCGGCAGACGATGTCATGCCGGGCCACAGGGATTTGGGGGAGGTTGGGTTATTCGGTTGGGTTGGGTTGGGTGTTCGGTTACTTGGTGTAGTCGATCACGACACGGCCATCGATCTTCGCATGGCGCATCTCGTCAAAGACCGCGTTGATGTCTTCCAGCGGGCGGGTGTGGAAAGTCGGCTTGATCTTTCCTGCCGCATAGAAGTCCAGTGCTTCGATCATGTCCTGGCGGGTGCCGACGATCGAACCGCGGATCGTCAGGCCCTTGAGGACGATGTCGAAAATCGGGGCCGGGAAGTCGCCGGCTGGCAGGCCGTTGAAGACGATGGTTCCGCCGCGGCGGGTCATGCCGATGGCCTGGCCGAAGGCTGCCGGGTGGACCGCGGTCACGAGCACGCCGTGGGTGCCGCCGATCTTTTCCTGAATCACCGCGGCTGGGTCCTGCGCAAAGGCGTTCACCGTGAGTTCAGCTCCGTGCTTGGTGGCCAGCGCCAGCTTGTCATCGGCCACATCGATGGCGACAACCCTCATGCCCATGGCGACTGCGTACTGCACCGCAATGTGGCCCAGACCGCCGATGCCGGAGATCGCGACCCACTGGCCGGGGCGGACGCCGGTCATTTTCAGGCCCTTGTAGACGGTCACTCCGGCGCACAGAACCGGGGCGATTTCGTGCGGATCCGAACCTTCGGGGATGATGGCCGCAAACTTCGCGTCCACCAGCATGTACTGGCCGAAGGAACCGTCCATCGAATAGCCGCCGTTGGTCTGGGATTCGCACAGCGTTTCCCATCCGGTGCGGCAGTACTCGCAGTGGCCGCAGGCGCTGGCCAGCCAGGCGTTGCCGACGAGGTCGCCTTCCTTGATCTCGGTGACGCCTTCACCGACCTTGACGACGGTGCCGACGCCCTCGTGGCCCGGAATCAGCGGAAGCTTCGGCTTGACCGGCCAGTCGCCTTCGGCGGCGTGCAGGTCGGTGTGGCACACGCCCGAGGCGATGAGCTTGACCAGGGCCTGGCCCGGACCCGGCTCCGGGATCGAAGTTTCCTCTACCTTGAGTTCTTCGCCGAAACCTTCAACGATGGCAGCTTTCATGGTGCTCATGGGAAAAGTCCTTTGCTTTGATTTCGAAGACCAGGGCCGGGCCAGCAGCTTGCGCTCCGGGTCCGACCCCGAGCCTTCGGGGTCTGTGAAACTGTCGGTTGTGCGTTGGGATGGTGACAGGGGATGGGGGATGGACTGCGTTGGGGTGTCGCAGTTTAGAAGAAGCCGAGCTTGTCTTCCGAGTAGGAGACGAGCAGGTTCTTGGTCTGCTGGTAGTGGTCCAGCATCATCAGGTGGTTTTCACGGCCGATGCCCGAGGACTTGTAGCCGCCGAAAGCCGAGTGCGCCGGGTAGGCGTGGTACTGGTTGACCCAGACACGGCCCGCCTGGATGTCGCGGCCTGCGCGGTAGGCGGTGTTGCCGTTGCGGCTCCATACACCAGAGCCCAGCCCGTAGAGCGTGTCGTTGGCAATGGACATCGCGTCGTCGTAGTCCTTGAACTTCGCCACCGAAACGACAGGGCCGAAGATCTCCTCCTGGAAGATGCGCATGTTGTTGGTGCCTTCGAAGATGGTCGGCTGCACGTAGTAGCCTCCGGACAGCTCTCCGCCCAGGTCCGCGCGCCCGCCGCCGGTGAGCAGCTTGGCGCCTTCGGCCTTGCCGATGTCCATGTAGGATAGGATCTTTTCCAGCTGGTCGTTGGAGGCCTGGGCGCCCATCATGGTGTCGGTATCCAGCGGGTTGCCCTGCTTGATGGCCTTGGTGCGGGCCACGACCTTCTCCATGAATTCGCCGTAGATGCTTTCCTGGACCAGCGCGCGCGACGGGCAGGTGCAGACCTCGCCCTGGTTCAGCGCGAACATCGTGAAGCCTTCCTGGGCCTTGTCGTAGAAGGCGTCGTCCTTGGCCGCCACGTCTTCGAAGAACACGTTGGGGGACTTGCCGCCGAGCTCCAGGGTGACCGGGATGAGGTTTTCCGACGCGTACTGCATGATCAGGCGGCCGGTGGTGGTCTCGCCGGTGAACGCGATCTTGCGGATGCGCTTGTTCGAGGCCAGCGGCTTGCCGCACTCGACGCCGAAGCCGTTGATGACGTTCAGCACGCCGGCCGGAAGCAGGTCGCCGATCAGTTCCATCAGCACCAGGATGGATACCGGGGTCTGTTCTGCGGGCTTCAGGACGATCGCGTTGCCGGCGGCCAGCGCCGGGGCGAGCTTCCAGACCGCCATCAGCAGCGGGAAGTTCCACGGGATGATTTGTCCGACGACGCCCAGCGGCTCGTGGAAGTGGTAGGCGGTGGTATTGTCGTCGAGCTGCGAGAGGCTGCCTTCCTGGGCGCGGATGGCGCCTGCGAAGTAGCGGAAGTGGTCCACCGCCAAGGGCAGGTCGGCGTTCAGGCATTCGCGGATGGCCTTGCCGTTGTCCCAGGTTTCCGCAACGGACAGCATTTCGAGGTTTTCCTCGATGCGGTCCGCGATGCGGTTCAGGACCAGGGCGCGTTCCGCGGGGCTGGTCTTGCCCCAGGCAGGCGCCGCTGCGTGCGCCGCATCCAGTGCGGTTTCGACGTCTTCTGCGGTTGATCGTGCGACCTCGCAGAAGGACTTGCCGGTGACCGGGGTGATGTTCTCGAAGTACATCCCCTTGGCCGGAGCAACCCACTGGCCGCCGATGTAGTTCTCGTACCGCGACTTGAAGTTGACTAGTGCCCCATCGGTGTTCGGGTTTGCGTAGATGCTCATGGCTGCGTGACTCCTTCGTCTCTGCGCTTCGTGCCGGCGGCTGAGTGCCTCACCGTCTTGTCATGTGACTCTAGTCACTTAAAGGTTGCAAGAAGGTTGCACCGCGTTGCAACGTTGCGCCGCAACGCCGGGAAACGCGTTTCCAGCCCCTGGCGGGCACAGCACGGCGCCCCGGTCACGGGGTCGATCAGGCTTCGAGCGCCTCGATCTCAGCGACAACCAGGGAGCGTGCAGGGGAATCCAGCGGCAGCTCGCGCAGGGCGGCCATCAGCAGTTGCGAGTCCGCGCTTTGCCGCCCCAGGCGCAGCAGCTGTTGCGCGGTGCCGCGGTCCAGGACCATTTCCCGCAGGGCGATCTGCGCACGGTAACGCAGCGCCGCAATGCCCGGGGCCTGGGAGCGCACCAGGATCTCGGCGGGGTAAAGCTGCAGCGCCCGTTCCAGGTCCCCCTCTTCCATGGCGCGCCAGAGCTGGGTCAAGGTCGTTTGAAGCTCCCACTCCAGCCGGTAGGGCCGGGCCGCGATGCGACGGTCGGGAGAATCAGCCAAGGCCTTGCGCAGGCGGACCAACTCGGAGCGCAGGGTCCCCTCGGAAGCCCCATCAGGCTGCTCGAACAGTTCTTCAACGAGCTGGGCGCTGTTCAGTCCCCGCGGATGAGCGGCAAGCACGGTCAGGATTTCAGCATGGCGCAGTGATATCGGCTTGCCCGAAAGCCGTGGGCCATCGCTGGCGCACAGATCGAGGAAATCCTCGTCAGCGCGCTGCACGGCAAGCGCCGGAAGCAGCAGCTGCCCTTCGGCGGCGGCTACGGCCGCTTGGAGCAACGGGAGGGAGTGCACGGCAATCGCGTCGGCCCCTCCGGTCAGGTCGACCGCGCCGATGATGCGGCCGGTCCGCGGGTTGCGAATCGGAACTGCGGAACAGTTCAAATGGTGCACGTGCTCGTAGAGGTGCTCGGCGCCGGACACCTGGACGCCGTTTCCCGTCGCAAGCGCCAACCCCGGAGCAGATGTGCCCACCGAGGACTCGCCCCAGTTCGCACCCGCACTGAACCCCACATTCTCCGCGCCGTCCATGGCGCCGTGGTTGCCGGCCACCCAGAGCAATGTTCCCTGCGCGTCCGCAAGTGCGACCAGCAGGTTGGCATCGCTGGCGGCAGGCACCAAGAGCTTTTCGAAAACGGGCCAGATGCGCTGCAATTCGCTGCGCTCCCTGGCCAGGCGGAGGCTGTCGTCGCTGAGCATTGCGGGATGGCTGAACTGCGCGGGATTCGACAGGGAGCGCCGCCAGGACTCCCGAACGACATTCCTCAATGGAAGCGCGTCAAGATCAGCCAGATGCGACCCCAAAAGCTCATGCGCCTTGCGCGCTTGGCTCGCCGCAGCCGACCAGTCCATGCCTGTTTCGCCCACCGTGACTCCAGATACCTGTAAAAGTTCAGCGTAACGCAGGTCACTTTCCCATGCGTACCTTACACACTAGGGCATGCGGATGGGGATTTGTAGTGACCATCCTGTTGGCACCCCCATGATTTCCTGGCTCCGCACACCGGGCCGCAACATCATCGCAGGTCGACCGCTATCAAAAGGAGACTTTACATCTGATTAATTAGATGTCTTGTCTATTACTTCAAGGCCGCCTAGGTTCGAATATTTTATTTCCCTACCCTTCCAATGCGTGGCCGGCGGGAGTAATATACAACCAAATGGTTGTATATGAGTTGAGCGATGAACAGGTGAACAAGGTCTTCCGTGCCTTGGCAGACGCCACACGACGAGACATCGTGCGGCGGACGTTGAGCGCCGAAGCACGCGTGAGCGACCTGGCCGCGGCCTACGACATGTCGTTTGCCGCAGTGCAGAAGCACGTGGCCGCCCTTGAATCAGCGGGCTTGGTTACCAAGATCGCACGTGGCCGCGAGCGGATTGTCCGCGGCCAGCCGGACACCATCCGACACGTCCAGGAACTACTCACCGCCTATGAGGACATCTGGCTCCGGCGCATCGCCCGGCTTGATGACTTCCTCGCAGATGAAGCCGACTAAGGATTTCGCCATGCCTGTCACCTCCGTACTCAAGGATCCGGAAACGCTGACCCTCACCGTCCACGCCAACTTCCCGGTCCCCGTTTCCCGGCTCTGGGACGCCTACCTCGACCCCCGCCAGATCGAGAAATTCTGGGGCCCGGTTGAATACCCGGCCACCTTCACACGCCACGACGGCGCCGTCGGCGGCCGGAGCAACTACTACATGACCTCGCCGGAAGGCGAGCAGTTCCATGGATACTGGATTTGGAACGAAGTGGTCGAGCACAAGTTCTTCGAGGTCACCGATGGTTTCGCCCACGCTGACGGATCCGTGAACGAAGATCTTCCAGCCACCCGCACCGTCTTCAGCTTCGACCCCCACGAAGACGGTTCCAAGCTGACCATCACCGCCAACTTCGATTCCGTCGATGAGCTTGAGCAGGTTGTCGCCATGGGCATGATCGACGGCACGCGATCGGCCATGAGCCAGATCGAGCAGGTGCTGATCGACCTGCGCAACTACGCGCAGACCTTCGCCACCGAAGCCCAGCTGCTCTCCGACACCCAGGTGCGCGTCAGCCGCATCATCCGCGGCACCCAGGAGCAGGTCTGGCGCGCACACCATGATCCCCAGCTCATGAAGCGCTGGCTGCTGGGCCCCGACGGCTGGCAGATGACCGAATGCCTCCTGCCCAAGGACGTGGGAGACAGCTACCGCTACTGGTGGGAGCCGAATTCCGGCGTCGAAGGCCAGGGTTTCGGATTTGCCGGCGTCTGCTTGGCCAGCACCCCGCACAGCTTCGAATCATTCACCGAGCAGATGATCGACACCGATTACCCTGCGACCGTCAATGAAACGACGTTCACCCCGGTGCAGTCCGGCACCCTGCTCAGCCTGGTCATCACCTACCCCGACGCCCAAACCCGCGACATGGTGCTGGCCACCGGAATGACCGACGGAATGGAGGCCAGCTACGCACGCCTTGAATCAATGCTCTGAGCGATACGCCCCACAATCGCGAAAAGGGCCGGGGCAAATGTGAAACACTTAGTGTCATGAGTACCCACAATGTGCGCGCAGGCCTGGATAAGAAGGCCGATCAGGTTCAGGAAATGTTCGACAACCTAGCTCCACGCTATGACTTGCTGAACACGTTGATGACCGGCGGCATTGTGAACTACTGGCGCAAGATCACCACCGAGGCGATCGCCCCGAAGCCCGGCGAGCGCATCCTGGACCTGGCCGCCGGCACCGGAACCTCTTCCGTGCCGCTGGCCAAGGCAGGCGCCCGCGTCACCGCATGCGACATGTCCCACGGCATGCTGGCCGAAGGCCGCAAGCGCTACCCGGAGCTGGAATTCGTCTACGGCGACGGCCACGATCTGCCGTTCGAGGACAACACCTTCGATGCGGTGACCATCTCCTACGGTCTGCGCAACATCTCGGACACCGAGAAGGCGCTCTCGGAGCTGCGCCGCGTCACCAAGCCCGGTGGACGCATTGTTGTCGCCGAGTTCTCCACCCCGACGGTGACCCCGATCAAGGTCGCCTACCAGCAGTTCCTGCCGCGCGTCATCCCGGCCCTGGGCTACATGGTCTCGCCGAATCCTTCGGCGTACGCCTACCTTGCAGAGTCCATCGCCGTCTGGCCGGACCAGGAGAAACTGGGGCGCAAGTTCGTCGACGTCGGCTGGAAGAATGTCGAGTACCGCAACCTGACCGGCGGCATCGTCGCGGTGCACCGCGCGTGGAAGTAAGCTGAACAGCAAGTTGTGAATCGGGGCGTGCCGCCAGGCACGCCCCGATTTTTTTCGTCCCTCGAGCACGGTCGGGGCCCCTGCTACACTCGAAACCATGGATCTCATCTGCGCATAGCCTCGAACAGTCTCGCGCCCCATTTGGCGGCGCACGTTCATTCCCGGCTTCCGGTGCAGATTTCCGTTTCCCGGTTCCCCGCAGGTGCTGCCGCGAACCATCCAACGACGCCTCTTTCCGGTCGCCTCCTCAGACTTCACAGGAGCCACCATGGCCTTGACCCCGCCCATCACCCTGACCGCCCTCAGCTTCTCCTGGCCGGACGGCGGCCAGGTGCTCTCGCAGCTTGAGGGCACCTTCCCTGCCGGCGCCAGCGGCTTGATCGGCGCCAACGGGAGCGGAAAGTCCACCCTGCTCAAGCTGATCGCGGGACGCCTCGTCCCGAGTTCCGGACAGGTTTCGGCGGACGGCGACGTCGCCTACCTGGCGCAGAACATCACCCTGCAATCAGACGCAACGCTCGCGGACCTGCTGGGTGTCGCTCCGGCCTACCGTGCGCTGCAGGCCATCGAAACAGGCAGCGTCGACCCGGCGGATTTCGATTCCGTCGGCTCCGACTGGGATCTGGAAGCCAGGGTCCAGGCCGAGCTGACCCCGCTGGGTTTCGGCCGTCTGGAGCTGTCGCGAAGGGTCGACGAGCTTTCCGGCGGTGAAACCATGCTGCTGGCGGTACTCGGGCTGCGGCTTGCGCGCAAACCGATCACGCTGCTCGATGAGCCAACAAACAACCTGGACGGGCAGACCCGGCAGCTGTTGTACGGGCTGCTGCATTCCTGGCCCGGAACACTCGTGGTGGTGAGCCACGACCTGCAGCTGCTGGAGCAGATGCAGCACACCGTCGAACTGCACGACGGGCACCTGCGCTTCTTCGGCGGCCCCTACAGCCTGTACCGGGAGCAGCTGGAGACCGAGCAGCAGGCGGCGGTGCAGGCGGCCAAATCCGCGGGGTCGGCGCTGAAGGTGGAAAAGCGGCAGCGGACCGAGGCGGAGACCAAGCTGGCCCGCGCCAAACGCAAGGGCCGGGCGGAACAGCTCGGCGGTAACATGCCGCGCATCCTGGCCAACTCGCTGAAACAGAAGTCCGAGGCGAACGCCGGCAAGACCCGCGCCCAGCACGAGGCGAAGATCGACGCCGCGCAGCAGCACGTCGACCTGGCGCGGGCCCGGATTCGGGAGGTCGAGCACATCAACCTGGAACTGCCCGACCCCGGGCTGCCCGCCGGCCGACGGGTGCTGGAGCTGGAGGACGGCGAGCGTTGGCATCTGGTGCAGGGGCCGGAGCGCGTGGCGCTGACCGGCCCCAACGGCTCTGGCAAGAGCACGTTGCTGCGCCACCTGCTCTTCGGGTCCGAACCTGCAGGCGGGATCTGCGGCACCCTCCACGTGGACCGCGTGGGCTACCTGCCGCAGCAGCTCACCGGGTTGGATGAGCGGCTCAGCGCCGTGGACAACGTGCAGCACGCGGCTCCCGGCGTCCCCTCCGGAACCATCCGCAACCTGCTGGCCCGGCTGCTGCTGCGCGGCGCAAGCGCAGACCGCCCGCTCGGCGCCCTCTCCGGCGGCGAACGGCTGCGGGTCCACCTGGCCTGCCTGCTGGCGGCGGTTCCTGTGAATCAGCTGCTGATCCTGGACGAGCCCACGAACAACCTGGACATCGACGGCGTGCGCCAGCTGGCCGAAGCCCTGAACGCCTACCGCGGGGCCTTGCTGGTAGTCAGCCACGACCAGGACTTCCTCGCACGGCTCGGCCTTGACTACGCCCTCGGCCTTGATTCCGCCGGGAAACTGGCCCGGGGACAGGCCCCGGGGACGTGATTCATGCAGGAACCCCGCGTAGACTTGAACAAAGCACAACGCCCAGGACCGAAAGCAGTTCAACCATGTCCTACCCGCAGCGCACCGTTGAAGTCGTCGACGCCGGCTTGGTCATCGACCAGTCCGCCACCCTGCTCTGGGAGGATATCCGACGAGCTTTCATCTACGACGCGGGGACGGAAGCCGAGGAGCTGACCTGCGCAGAGTTCCACCTGGCCGAGGGCTACAGCGTGGAAATCAACAGCCAGATGCCCGGCTGGGACCATGCGATCGAGCACCTGCCGGGACGCATCGACAACCTGGTCGACGAACGCTGAGCACCCCAGCAGTCCCGCTGGACTGCGGCACCACCGAATTCCGGCTCGAAGCGAGCCAAGTCTAGGAGTTTTCCCATGGCAACCATTGTTTTGTTCCACCATGTCCAGGGCCTGACCCCGGGAGTCCAGGCAATGGCCGCCGAGCTGCGGGCCGAAGGCCACACCGTGCACCCCGTGGATCTGTTCGCGGGCAAGCTTCCCCGGGACCTGGAAGCCGGCATCCTGCTGGCCAACAAGGTCGGCGAGGACAAGATCCAGCAGCGTGTGGACAAGCTGTTCAAGAACCTGCCCGACGAACTGGTGTACATCGGCACGTCCTGGGGCGCGGCCCTGGCCCAGCAGTGCGCACAGCAGCGTCCGGGGGCGCTCGGCGTGGTCCTGCTGGAGTCCTTTGTGGACTTGGACGCCGAATGGAGCTTCGGCCCCTGGCCGACGGCCGTGCCGGTGCAGATCCACGGCATGGACAACGATCCTTTCTTCGCCGGCGAGGGCGATCTGGATGCGGCCGAACGCTTCGTCAACGACCAGGGCGAGGGGCTCGCGGAGCTGTTCACCTACCCCGGCGACCAGCACCTGTTCACCGACAGCTCGCTGCCGTCCCATGACCCGCAGGCTCGCGCCCTGGTCATGGAGCGCGTCAAGAAGTTCCTGGCCGACATCTAGGGCCCTCAACCTGCGCGCTAATTCCCGCGCCGACTAGACTCTTGTTATGCGAATCGAGCGCCTGTTCCGTTTCCCCGTCAAGGGTCTTCCCGCCGAGGAAATTACGTCCGCAGCGGTCAGCGCCGGCGGCGGGCTCGCCGGGGACCGAGCCGTCGCACTGGGCAACGGCAGTACCCCGGTCGCGGACGGGCAGTGGCAGTCCTGCGGTTCGTTCACCGCCCTGAAAAACGATACGCGCCTGCAGCAATGGCTGGTCAGTTCCGCTCCCCCGTTCATCACCGTGACCGCTCCAGCGGCCGCGGGGGCGGCACCCCTCACCTTCGACTCCTCCGACGCCGGCGGGCGCTCGGCGGCGGCGGACTACATGGCTGCGCACATCCCCGCGCAGGGAGGCCATGCTCGAACCCTGGTCGCGGCCTCCCACGGGATGTTCGATTCCCGCTTGTCGGGGATCTCGCTGATCAACCCCCGCACCGTCGAGGCGCTCTCGCGGGCCGCCGGAGTGGAGCTGGATCCGCTGCGCTACCGCGGGAACATCCTGCTGGACGGGGTGCCGGCCTTCGGCGAGTTCGAGCTGATCGGCAAGGTCCTGCGCATTGGGGATGCCCGGATCGCCATCACCAAGTCCATCGAGCGCTGTCCGGCGACCTCGGTCAACCCCAGCACCACGCAGGTGGACGTCAACGGCCCGCGGCTGCTGGCAAGCCATTTCGGACACCTGCATTGCGGCATCTACGGCACGGTCCTGGACCCCGGGACACTGCAGGCCGGAGCGGAAATCCACATCGATTCGAACGACCGGGCCGCGCTGGAACTGGTGCCGGCCAAGCGCACACCGCGCTACCTGGAGGTCGTCGAACGCCGTCAGCTGGACGGCGACGCGGTGGAAATTTCGCTGCGCGACCCGCACGGCTGGATCGCGGCCCACGATGAGGCGGGCACCCATCTGCGTGTGCACCTGCCCGACCCGCTGTGGCGCAACTACACCATCACCGAGGTAAGACAGGACGTCATCAGCATCGCCGTGCGCACCGCCGGCACCGTCTCGCAGGCAATGGCCCGGCTGCAACCCGGAGACCGGCTGCTGGCCTCCGGCCCCCACGGCAGCATGACCGCAAGCCGCGTGCTGCACGGCAGCACCGCGCTGCTCACCGCCGGCATCGGCATCACCCCGGCCCTGGGGCTGCTGCGCGGGGCGGACCAGGCGCCGAAACTGCGCGAGCTGCGCCTGTTCCATGTGGAGCGCGGGACCGGCGGCGAGCTGTTCACCCGGGCCGCAGCCTTGGCCCGCAGCCTGGAACTGCCCGCCCGGATCAGCCACGTCGATTCCCTGGAAGGCCGACCAACCGCGGCGCAGATGGCCCGAGCCATCGACTCCTGCGACAGCGTGGTGGTCTGCGGCCCGGCAGGATTCACGCAGCTGGCGCTCGACGCCTGCCAGCTGGCCGGCATCATCCCGCAGAACATCCACCGGGAAACCTTCGCCTCTCCCGCCGCGGACCTGGGTGAGCTGCTGGAACAGTACGCCCCGGCGCGGATTTCATGCTCCTCCGGCACTGCGGGATTCGTCTGGCGGCCGCAGGACGGCACCCTGCTTGAAGCGCTGGAGGCCCAAGGGCTCAACCCGAAAAGCTCCTGCCGGGCCGGCGCCTGCGGCGAATGCGTGCTGACGCTGCGCCGTGGCAGCGTCGGGTATCCCCTGGAACCCAGCGCCCGCGTGGAAGAGCACCAGATCCTCGCCTGCATGGCGGCGCCGGCCGAGGACCTGGAACTTCAGCTCTGACTATTCGTCCCTGTCATCAGCCGTTTCCGGCTCAAGGGAGGCGAAGAACGCGAGGACTGCGTCCGCCACCGCCGCGGGCTTCTCATCCACCGCGAAGTGCCCTGCCTCTTCGATCATCCCCAGCCGCACATCCGGCCCGTACAGCGTGGTGTCGGCGAAGGCCTTGCCGGTGACGGAGGGCGGGAATCCGGAATCCTCCGTGCCGAAAATGAACAGGGTAGGCATGGCAAAGCGTGCGGCCCGGTACCTGCCGCCAACGATGCGCGCCAGCTCGGGCAGGACCATGCGGCGGCACAAGGGCACGGCAGCGCGGGCGGAATCCTCGTATTGCATCAGTGCCAGGTACTGGTCCAGGACCGCAGGATCCAGCGGGCGGGGAACAAATACCGGGGAAAAGAAGTGCCGGGGCACCCTGCCCGAACGCATGAGCCAGGAACCCACGCCGGGCACCGAAAGCGCTTCCTGATGCCACAGATGCCGCATGCCCGGAACCATGCCGACATGGAATCTCATCTGCGGCGGCGGAACCGAAATCATCACGTGGCTGGCGATCCGCTCCGGGTGCGCGAAAGCGAGTTGGAATGCGGATACGGACCCCATGTCGTGGCTGACCACACGCACTTTTCCCAAGCCGAGCAGGTCCAGTAACTCCAGGATGTCTTCGGCCCGGCGCGTTCGATCGATCTGCCGGAAAGGAAGCCGGGTCCACCCTTCTCCGCGCAGGTCCGGAGCGATAGCCCGATAGCCGGCGTCGGACAGCGCAGGCATGATATCCCGCCACTCCCACCACGACTGCCCGAACCCCGACAGCAAGAGGATCGGATCACCGGTTCCCCTTGAAGCTACGTGCATGCGCCCGCCGGCGACCTCCACGTATTCATGCTCGACACCCTCTACTGCCGGCATTGCCGGCAAGGTTTGGTTTGCAGTAGTCATCTCTCATCCCACCACGGCACATTTTCGGGCTTCCTTCACCGGACCGCCGCCCTGCGCCTGGGCCAGGGGTCCGGCACCGCGGGCATCGCCAAAGGAGCCTGGGCTTATTCCTCATCCGCCATGCCGGGGCGGCTTCACGAGGGAGCCCGGTTGGCCGGAAATTTCGCAAGGGCACCCACCGGGTTTCTTGCCGCCGAATGCCGCCGGCTGCGGCCGCGCCGCAGGCAGGACATTCCCGTGTTCGGGGAGATTCCCCACGCAGACAGAATACTACGTTCATAGTGGCTTGTCACTAATTTTATAGTGCTGGAGAATGGGGGCATGGACACTTCGATCCCCCAGGGGCCGCCGCGCAGTGAACGGGCCCTCGACGCGGCCCTGCAGATCCTCGGGGAGCTGGGCCTCAAGGCATTGACCCATGCCCGCGTTGACCGCGCAGCGGAGCTTCCCGCCGGATCGACGTCAAACTACTTCCGCACCCGCCAGGCACTCGTTGAAGGCGTAACTTCGCACCTCGCCCAACGGGAACGCGAGGATTTCGGACAGGCAACGCCGCTGCTCGACCGGGCGGCAGCCCAAGCCGCCTTCACCCGCCTCCTTGAGAGGCAAAGCGGGCCTTTCAGCACCCGGACGCTGGCCCGCTACGCGCTGTTCATCGATCTGGTCCATTCGCCGGAGCTCGTCGCGCCGCTGAAGGACAACCGGAAAACATTCGAGAACTGGACCACCGCGACCCTGGCCGCGCTAGGCGCGAAGGACCCGCTGGACTGCACCAGATTCCTCATGGCAACCCTCGACGGCGCGCTTCTGCACCGCATCACCGTGGACGAGGCTCTCGATTTTGGGCCGATCGTGCGCCGCGCGCTGTCGGCCTGCCTCGACGGATAGCCTGCTGCCGAAATGAAAGAAACCCCGCCTCCTCCGGTGAAATCCGGCGGCGGCGGGGTCCTGGCTGGTGCGCCCTGCGGGGATCGAACCCGCGACCAATGGATTAAAAGTCCAGTGCTCTACCAGCTGAGCTAAAGGCGCACGGCCTACGGCCAGAAACCATAATACCCGAAGTGCCCTCCCATCCTTAATCGAGTTGGATCGACATCACAGGCGCCGGAAAACGCCAAGGAGAAGGGAGTAACCTTGTCGCCATGAGAGGTGCACGTTCCGGATCGCAAACCGCCCACGAGTCGGGGTACCGGCATCACAAACCCCGCCCCTTCGCCCCCATCGACTTCGAGCCCTATGAAGGCGGGGCGGATCCCGCGCGGGTTTCGGAGGCCGCCCACCTTTCCGCGCGCGCCTTTGTCCAGCAGGGACTAGCCAACAACGACCCCGAGGTGACCCGGCGGCTGATTGCCGTCGCCGAGGACGAAGGCATCGAGGTGCTCGCCGAGCTCTGGAGCGAGGCTCCGGCGCATTCGCTGCCCGGCGCGCTCTGGCGCCTGTACGCGGTCCGCACCGCCACCCTGAACATGCCCGATGTCATGGCGGCCCGGTTCTCCGCCGGGGCCCACCGCGCCGAAGTCGAACGCATCGTCGCCGGCGCAGCCGAGCCGCCGAGCGCCGAGGAGCTGAAGAAGATGACCAGCTCGATTCTCTCCGGGGCATTCAACGGGGATTTCGCCCACGCCCTCGAACGCACCGCCGCCTACTGCAGGGTCCTGGCCCTGGGAATGGCCGAGCACGCCGACGCCGCGGACGCGGCCAGCAGCGAGCGCGGCACCAACCTGACCCTGCGAGCGCGCTCGCTGGACAACACCGCCCGGGACCTGGAGACCTGCGCCCGAATGTGGCGCCAAGGCTCGCTGGACTAGCAACAAAAAACGGCCCCGCCGCCCCTTGGCCTTAGGATTGGGACGGCAGAATTCTTCAAGCGAAGGGCCGGTGCGTGACCGCGAACAACAAGGCAGCATCCTCGGGCACCCTGCGCTGGCTCCTGGCCCTGATCGCCACCGCGCTGCTGTCCCAGACGGCCTTGAACCTGATCCGCCCGGTCACCACCTACAAGCTCATCGCGCTGGACTCCGGTCCCGTCACCGTCGGCGCGGTCACCGCCGCCTACGCGCTGCTGCCCCTGGCCACCGCGATTTCGCTGGGCAGGCTCAGCTCCCGCATGCGCCAAATCCGCTACCTGATGCTGGGCGGCATCGGCCTGCTGGCGGTGGGCGGGGCGGGCATCGCGCTGTCCCCCAACGCGCTGCTGGTTGCCGCGGCAAGCGCCGTGCTGGGCATGGGGCACCTGATGTTCACCATCGGCGGGCAGTCCTCCATCGCGCGGTTCCTCCCGGACAAGGACCTGGACAAGGGGTTCGGCTGGTTCACCGCAGCGTATTCGGCCGGCCAGTTCCTCGGCCCGCTGGCCGCGGGCCTGATCCTGGGCACGGGGACCTCGGCCGATTCCCCCGAACGCATCGCCAGCATCAGCCTGTCCCTGTGGATCGGCGCGGGCTGTTCGCTGCTGGCGGCCCCGCTGCTGCTGGCCAACCTGCAGCCGGCGACCACCAAGAACACCGCCCCCATAGCCGCGGACCGGCCCAAGACCTCCGCCCTGGCCATCCTGCGGGTGCGCGGCATGACTTCCCACATGTTCGCGGCCCTGACGCTGCTGTCCATGCTGGACATCCTCACGGCCTTCCTGCCGCTGGTGGCCGAGCAACATAACGTCACACCGGTGGCAGTTGGTGTGCTTTTGGCCATTCGCGGCTGCGCCTCGGTGGCCTCGCGCCTGGTGATCCCGCAGCTTTCCACGCACTTCAGCCGCCCGGCGCTGCTCACGACGAGCCTGTATCTGGCGGCCGCCACCATCGCCATCGCGCCGTTCTTCATCGAGTCGCTGTGGATCTCGGGCACCGCCATGCTGGTCGGCGGATTCTTCCTGGGCCTGGGCCAGCCGTTGACGATGACCATGATCTCCACCTCGGTGGAACCGGCAGACCGGGGTGCCGCACTGGCCGTCCGCCTCATGGGAAACCGACTCGGACAAGTAGGTTTGCCGATTATCGCGAGCACCGTTGCGGCGGGCATGGGCCCGGCCGGCGCGATCTGGTTCTGCTGCGCCCTGCTGGGAATCAGCGGGATCGAGAAGTCGCTGAGGCGATAACGTGAGAAACGGCACGCATTCGAGCAGGCGGTTGACAGCAAGCGCTTGAAGCGAGAAAACTAGGAGTCGGTGCCGGGCTGCTGGTAACCCCGGGCTCCAAAACTCTGCCGCCTAGAGCGGCCTTCCGCCGAGAGGCGTTCCCGGTCCGGCACCACCATTATTCTTGTGTTCACTTCAACGACGTAAACTGTTCTGCGTTGGTACCTGCTCTCATGCCCTAGTTGAATGGTGCGCCGTACAAAGTGAAGTTCCAGATCTTTCCCTCAGCCTCGCGCGGCATTGAACTGCTGCGCGACCTTGCCGCAACGATTCGACGCTCGGTCGCCAGCGTCTCCGAGATGATCGGCAATCCGGAGGGGCGCCCGCAGCAGCTGCGCGACTTGGCCACGGCCGAGGCCGAGGCCTCGGACCTGGTCCACGCGGTACTGACCCACCTGCGGACCAGCTACATCAGCCCGCTGCCCCGCGAGGACATGTACACGCTCTCGCGGCTGCTGCACGAAACCATGGAGCAGCTGCGCGGCACCGGCGAGCTGATCATGAACATCGGCTCCACCCCGCTCTCGGAGCGCTCCTCGGAGCAGCTCGAGCTCATCTCGCAGCTGGCCGACCTGGCCTCCGACTCGGTCCAGCGGCTGAACAACCTCGACGACCTGGAAGACAACTGGCTGCAGATGGTGCAGTCCTCCAAGCGTGCGGCGCGGACCCATCTGGTCTGGGTGGATGAAATCGCGACCTTCTCCAAGGCCAGCACGATCCACCGCCACCAGCGTGTGGCGGACCACCTGATGCTCACCGCCAACACCCTGCGCCAGTTCGCCGATCACCTGGGCCGCGTACTGGTCAAGGAGTCCTAAGGCCCATGACCGTTATTTCGTCCCTTACTGCCGTCGCGGTGGTCCTGACCCTGGGCTACGCCGTGCTCAACGGATTCAGGGACGCTTCCACTGCGGTGGCGGCCGCGGTGCGCACCAGGGCGCTGACCCCGGTCGTGGCCGTCGTGGTGGCGTCGTTCTTCGCCTTCCTGGGCACCATCGCCACCTCCGGCTTGAGCACCGCGCTGGTCGACGCCCTGAACTTCAACGTGCCGGACGGCATCGACGGGCTGAAGCTGGTGATCTGCGGCCTGCTGACCGCAGGCGCCTGGGGCCTGTACTGCTGGTGGCGCGGCTTGCCCATGAGCTCGACGCACTCGCTGCTCTCCGCCCTGGTGGGCGCCAGCGGCGCCGCGGCGTTCATGGGGGATGCCTCGATGTCCGGCGCCTGGGCGCTGCTGGTGGGCTCGGTCCTGCTGCCGTTGCTGATCTCCCCGGTCATCGCCTACACGCTGTCCTATCTGGTGGTGATCCCCGCGATGTGGCTGGTGCGGCACAATACCTCGCGTACCGTGAACGAGGTATCGCGCGCCGGCCAAGCGGTCACCGCCTGCGCCTCGGCCCTCGGGCTGGGCCTGCAGGACGGCCAGCGCACCGGAGCCCTGATTGCGCTGGTGCTGATCACCGGGGACGCCATGGATCCCGGGCCGGTGACCTGGGCCATCCAGCTGGCCGCCGGCGTCGCCCTGTCCTTCGGCGTGCTGCTGGGCGGCTGGCGCATCACCCACACGCTGGGGCGCCGCCTGGTGAACTTCGACCCGATGCGCGGCATGATCGCCCAAGGCGTTTCCGCCATCATGCTGTTCATCGGCTCACTGGTCTTCCACCTGCCCCTGTCCACCACCCAGACCGTCACCAGCGGCATCGTGGGCGCCGGCAAGAACCAGGCCTTCGAGTCGGTCTTCTGGCGCAATGTCGCCAGGGTGGCCTGGCACTGGGTGCTGACGCCCGTGGTGTGCGTCTTCGGCGGCGCGGTGCTCACCCTGGCCATCAGCCCGCTCTTCTAGCCTCCGGTCGGCCTATTCGGGGTCCGGGGTGAACAATTCCTCGATAGCGCACCCGAACACCGCTGCCAGCTTGAACGCCAGCGGCAGCGAGGGATCGTACCGCCCCTTCTCCAGCGAGATGATGCTCTGGCGCGAAACACCGAGCTCGTCGGCGAGCGCCTGCTGTGACAGTCCCCTGGCCTTGCGGCGTTCTGCCAATGAGTTCTGCACTAGCTTTCAGCCCTCTTGGCCAGCTGGAACCGGATGCCGAAATCGGCCATCGCCAGGATCAGGACACCTGCGAGCACCAGGCTCAACGGCCACTGAAAGGCCAGGCCCGTCGTGATCTGGAGAATGCTCAGTACGGCCGCACCAACACCCAAGGCCAGCAGCAGATCCCGGAATACCCCGGCCGCCGCACGCTCGCTCCAGCGGAATTCAACTGAGTCTTCCACATTCTTCGGGGCGCCTGTCAGGGTGTCCCGGTCGACCAGCAGCAGCCAGAGCAGCGCGCCGAACGGCATCCAGAAGCTGAATCCGAAGACCAGAAGTGTCGCCAGGAAACGTTCCGAGGGCCCCGCTGCGGCGACGGCAGCCGCAAGGCCGACTGCGGCGGCCAGGCCCCCGCCAAGGCTCAGCAAAACAAGCTTGCGGGCACCACCGCCCGAACGCATGCGGCCCCAGGCCGACTTCTGGGTCTCAGGCATTGTTTTTCCTCCTGTCGGGCCTTTCTCGTGACACCACCTTATGGTTAAGTTTCCTTTACAGTCAAGGGAGCTTTACAAACTTATTCGGGAGTGCGGCAGCCCTGCGTTCAGCGCAGCTCCTGGTCGCGGGCGTGCAAACGCTGCATGGCTCCGTACCGGTCCCGCACCTGAAGCTTGGCAAGGATATTCGACACGTGGTTCCGCACTGTTTTCAGCGCGACACCCAATTCCGCGGCAATTGCCGCATTCCCCAAGTCCCTGTCCATCAACCGCAGCACCTGGAGCTCGCGTTCGGTGAGCATCGGCAGCGCCGCCAGCGCGGGATCCGTTGGCTGGTCGAAATACGCCAGCACCCGCGAGGCGATCTGCGCGTCGAAGATCGCCTCCCCGGCGGCTACCGCGCGCACCGCGCGTTCAATTTGCACTTCGCCGGCGCCCTTGAGCAGGTAGCCGCGGGCGCCGGCCCGCAGCGCGGCCAGCACGAGGTCCTCGTCGCCGAACATGCTCAACACCAGCACCGCCGGAGGCGGGGTGCGCGAAACGACGCGGCCGGTGGCTGCGATGCCGTCGAGCACCGGCATCCGCAGATCCATGATCACCACATCGGGCCGGTGCAGTTCGGACAGTTCGACGGCCTGCCCTCCGTCCTCCGCGATGGCGCAGACCTGGAAATCCGCGATGCCGGAAAGCACCAATTCCAATCCTCGCCGGAACACCGGATGGTCGTCAGCAAGCAAAATGCGAATCATCCGCGGCACCTTTCGCCGAACCGATGCCCAGCGGCAGCGCAACGCAGATGCGCGTTCCGCCGGTTTCGACCTCCCGACGCGTGCAGCTTCCGCCGATTTCCGCAGCACGTTCGCTCATGCTTTCCCATCCGGTGCCGCAGGGGGTGCCCTGCGGCCATCCCGTGCCGTTGTCGCTGATCGTGAGGCACAGCGAGCCCGCCGGGGATTCGGCGATTTCCACCGTGCAGGACGCCGCGCCTGCATGCTCGACCGCGTTGGAGACCGCTTCCACCACGATCCGATAGGCGGCGACCTCCACCGCGGCGGGGATCTGCGCGGGCAGGCCGCCGGCGAGCACGCGCACCCGCGTGGCACCGGACAGGCGCAGCGCCTGCTGCTCAACCGCTCCGAGCAGCCCGACCTCGTCCAGCGCCGGCGGGCGCAGCCCCTCCACGACCCGTCGGATCTCGCCCACCGCTTCGGCGGCATCGTCGCGGGCTTCGCGGATCAGCGCGCCATCGAGCCTCCGTTCGGCCGCTTGCAGCTTGAGGGTGAGTCCGGCCAGCGTCGGGCCGAGCCCGTCGTGCAGATCATGGCGCAGCCGGCGGCGTTCTTCCTCCCTGGCGGTGATGATGCGCGTGCGCGAGGCGCTCAGCTGCCCGTTGAGCCTTTCCACATGCAGCACCAATGCGGCGTATCCGCACAGGTCAGCGAGCAGTGCGTGATCACCCGCCGACAGCCTCCTTCCCTGCGGGAGCTGAATCGCCAAGGCCGCCAGGGGATGCCCGCGGTAGGACAGCTCAACCCGGTGGGTTCCCGCCGCGGCAGGCTCCCCGAGCGGCTCGAACCAGGCTTCAGGCACCCGCAGCAGCTGGCAGACGCCGTCGCAGATGGCGGCCTCGATCCGCGATTCCGCGACCCCCGCCAGCCTGCGCGACAGCTCGCGCAGCGCGGCATCCGGCGTGGCCCGGTAGCCGTAGGCCCAGCGCTCCGCTGCACGGCGCACCCTGGAGAACAGCGGGTTGCCGACAGCCACCACGGCGGCCAGCACCAGGACCGTTGCCAGGGCTCCGCCGCCGCTGAGCGTACCCGCCAGCGCGAGCACCACCGCATAGGCCGCATACACCGCGAGCAGCAGCACTCCGTAGGCCAGCGCCCGGCTGAGCACCACGTGGATATCGAACAGCTCATGGCGCAAGACCGCGACCGCCATGCACAGCGGCAGCCCGATCACGACCAGTCCGACGCACATCTGGTCGACCCACTGCACCGCCCCGAGGAACAGGTGGTTGGCCCAGAGCAGCAGCAGGCCCAACGGGATGCCCATCGAGCCGAAGACCAGCCACAGCAGCTGGCTGCGCTCCTTGCCCTGCGCCCGCCGCAGCCTCAGGAAGACGGCGGGCAGCACGCCTAGGAAGAAGGCGGCGCTGCCTGCGAAGACGAGCACCGAGAGCACCTGGACCGAGACGGCCACCGGTTCCGGAACAGCTTGGATCTGGCCCTCCTCGATGACGGCGTCGAGCCCGGCCAGCACGGCAAACAGGATGACGCTCGCGCTGCCTGCGGCGATCCAGCGCCGCCACCGCCGGCTGGCCGCGCGGCCGGTCGGGGCCAGATAAGCCAGCAGGACAAGCCAGAAATACAGCAGAACCCAGCTCCCGGCGCCTGCCGAAGCGGCAGGGGAAGCCGAGGCATCCGGTTCGAGGCCGAGCACCAGCATCGCACTGGCCCCGTGGGCCACCAACAGGACACCGCACCACCGTTGCCGGCTGCGCACCAACACCACAATGCCGAGGATGACGGGGATGACGGCGGCTACCGCTACGCCCCACATGCGCCCATTGTAGTTCCGGGCCCCGTGATTCGATACCGATCCCGGGACAGGTTCCCGGCCGTCCCGGGACCAAGGCCGATGCGCCGGGGACGGGACGGATGCCATGCTCTGCCTATCGCGAAGGAGGCGATGGAAATGTCTTTGGAAAACCCGAAGTTCTTTTACCGGGCAGCGTATCTGGCTGCCGCATGCTGGGTGGGGCAAATGTTCATCGGCACGGTGGATCTCGGCTCGTTGCAGAGTACCGCCGCGGTGCGGCCCATCATGGACAGCTGGCTGGAGAACGTCGTCCTGCAGGGCCTGTGGATTCTCATGGCCGTGTCGCTGATCTTCTTCGGCAGCGCATGCCGTACCGCATTCCTGGCCCATCCCGGCACGAAATCGGGGTACGCGGCGGCCATCCATGCGGGTTGGCTGTTATCGGCGTCGGGCCTGGCGGTGACGGCATGGGCAAACCAGTCGATGCTGGTTGCCGCCGAGAGCGCCGACCAGGCCGGCGTGGGCGCCTTGGCCTACCTGCAGGTCCACGGCTGGTTCGTGACCCTCACCGGGCTGAGCACTGCGCTGATCGCCATGGGGCTCGGCGCCCGGCGCACCGGCCTGCTGCCTTCGTGGTTCGCCTACACCACCGCAGCGCTGGGGATCCTGGGGCTGCTGGGGGCGCTGCACATCCCTCCGGGCGGCTTCCTGTGCTACGTGCTCCTGCCGCCGTGGCTTGTGGCCGCCGCAGTGCTGCTGGCCCGGTCATCCCGCGCCGTCGCCGGACAGGCCGGAGCCAGCACGGCGGCCCGCGGCTGAGCACCGATGATTTAAAACCAGCGGCGCACCTTTCGGTGCGCCGCTGGCGGTGATCCCCAGGATCCCCGGAAGACCCCCTTCCGGTTCACCTACCAACCTGCTGACGGCAGGCGGTAGACGAAATCTTTATCCGAAGCGTCCTGAGACGTAGTCTTCGGTAGCCTTCTGCTCCGGGTTGGAGAAGATGGTGGCGGTGTCGTTGAACTCGATGAGCTTGCCCGGCTTGCCGGTGCCCGCAATGTTGAAGAATGCGGTCCTGTCGCTGACGCGGGCGGCCTGCTGCATATTGTGGGTCACGATCACCACGGTGTAGTCGTTCTTCAGCTCGTTGATCAGGTCCTCGATGGCCAGGGTCGAGATCGGGTCCAGCGCCGAGCACGGTTCGTCCATCAGGATCACATCCGGCTTGACCGCGATGGTGCGGGCGATGCACAGGCGCTGCTGCTGGCCGCCAGAGAGGCCCGAGCCCGGCTTGTCCAGACGGTCCTTGACCTCGTTCCACAGGTTCGCGCCGCGCAGCGACTTCTCCACCAGCGCATCGGCGTCGGACCTGGAGATCTTCTTGCCGTTCAGCTTCACGCCGGCCAGCACGTTGTCCTTGATGGACATGGTCGGGAACGGGTTCGGGCGCTGGAAGACCATGCCGATCTGGCTGCGCACGGTCACCGGGTCCACGCCCGGGCCGTACAGGTCGTCGCCGTCCAGCAGGACTTCGCCCTCGACGCGGCCGCCGGGGATGACCTCGTGCATGCGGTTCAGGGTGCGCAGGAAGGTGGACTTGCCGCAGCCGGACGGACCGATGAAGGCGGTGACGGACTTCGGCTCGATGTTGATGGACACGCCTTCAACCGCGCGGAACTTGGAGTAGTAGACGTTCAGGTCGTTGACGTCGATGCGTTTTGCCATGGTGTTTGTCCTTGAAAATTCTTGGGGTTTCGAAGGCCGGAGCGCTAGCTCAACGGCCCTTCTTTGGAGCGAAGAGCTTGGCGATCAACCGGGCGGCCAGGTTCAGCGCCATGACCATGAGGATCAGCAGCAGGGCCGCGGCCCAGGCGCGCTGGATCGACGGGTCGACGTTGGTCGGGCTGGTCGGCGTCATGATCTGGTAGTAGATGAACGTGGGCAACGTGGACATCCAGTTGGCGAACACGTTCAGGTTGATGTTGCTGGCGATGCCGGCGGTGACCAGGATCGGGGCGGTTTCGCCGATGACGCGGGCGATCGCCAGGGTCACGCCGGAGGCGATGCCGGAGATTGCGGTCGGGATGACCACCTTCAGGATGGTGCGCCAGCGGCGCACGCCCAGCGCGTAGGAGGCTTCGCGCAGCTCGTTCGGGACGATCTTGAGCATTTCCTCGGTGGAGCGGACCACGGTCGGGATCATCAGCACGCTCAGGGCGACCGCCGCGACGATGCCCATGCGGGAGTTCGGGCCCAGGAGCAGGCCGAAGAACGCGGCCGCGAACAGGCCGGCCACGATGGACGGGATGCCGGTCATCACGTCGACGAAGAAGGTGATGGCGCGGGCCAGCGGGCCGTTCTTGCCATACTCGACCAGGTAGATGGCGGTCAGCATGCCCACCGGCACCGAGATCACGGTGGCCCACAGGGTGATCAGCAAGGTGCCCATCAGCGCGTGGTAGGCGCCGCCGAGCACCGGGGTGCCGTTTTCAACGGTCTGGTTGTCGACCGCCCCGGTGATGCCGTTCATCGAGCTGAACAGGAAGTGCATGTTCATGCCCGGCAGGCCCTTTTCCAGCACCGTGTAGAGCACCGAAGCCAGCGGGATCAGCGCCAGGATGAAGGACGCGTAGATCAGGTAGGTCCAGGTCGCGTTCTTGCCGCGGCGCTTGCCCTCGACCACGGTGGTGGCCACCGAGGCGGCGACCAGGAAGATCACCGCGGAGTAGATGGCGAAGGTCGCCACGTTGAAGCCGGTCAGCGTGGAGCCGGCGGCGCCCAGGATGATCGATCCGCCGGCGACGGCCGGGACGGCCCACTTGGGCAGCTTGCCCTTGGCCAGCGAGTTGCGCTTGCGGCTCGGGCCGGTCGGCGGCGTTGCGGTATTTCTGCGTTCGGAAGTAGTCATGGCACTCATCAGTTGGCTCCGGAGAATTCCTTATGGCGGGCGATGATTGCCCGGGCGATCATGTTCACGACCAGGGTGATCAGGAACAGGACCAGGCCGGCGGCGATGAGCTCGGCCAGGCGCAGCCCGAAGGCCTCGGGGAAGTTCAGCGCGATCTCGGCGGCGATGGTCTGGTTGCCGGACTTGATCAGCGACGGGATGAGGTTGCCGGTGGACAGGACCAGGGCCACGGCCATGGTCTCGCCCAGTGCGCGGCCCAGACCGAGCATGGTGGCGGAGATGATGCCGGGGCGGGCGAAGGGCAGCACCGCGGTGGTGATCATTTCCCAGCGGGTGGCGCCCAGCGCCAGGGCGGCTTCCTCATGCAGTTTCGGGGTCTGCAGGAAGATTTCGCGCGACAGCGAGGTGATGATCGGCAGCACCATCACGGCCAGCACGATGCCGGCGGTGAGCATGGTCTTGCCGGTCTGGCTGGCGGGGCCTTCGAAAATCGGGATGAAACCCAGGTTCCTGGCCAGCCAGTCGTAGCCGGGCACCAGCGCCGGGGCCAGCACCATGTAGCCCCAGGCGCCGTAGATGACCGACGGGATGGCGGCCAGCAGGTCGATCACGTAGCCCAGCGGGCCGGCGATCCGGCGCGGGGCGAAGTGCGAGATGAACAGCGCCACGCCCAGCCCGATGGGGGTGGCGATCAGCAGCGCGATGGCCGCCGCGATGACGGTGCCGACGACGATCGGCCAGATGTAGGAGAGGAAGCCGGCGCCGCCGGAAATATCGGCCGGATCGGCCATGAACGTCGGCAGGGCCTGGATGAGCAGGAAGACCGCCACCGCGAACAGGGTGATCAGGATCAGTACACCGGCGCCGAGCGCGGCGCCTGAGAAGATCTTGTCCCCGGCGCGGCCGGAAGTCGATGACTTGCTCGTCAAAGCATTGGTAGTCATTGGCTAAAGCCTTTACGGATATTGGAGGGGTGTTGCAGCTTGCGCTGCGGGGGTGGAGGGGGTTTGGCGCGGGCGGTTGCCCGCCCGCGCCGGGTGCCGGTTTCCCGGCGGGGTGCTACTTGGCGACGGTGATGGAGTCGATGGCAGCCGCTGCCTTCTCTTCCATGCTGGCCGACAGCGGGGCGTTGCCGGCCGAGTCCGAAGCGGTCTTCTGGCCCTCGGTCGAGACAGCGTAGGTGCCGAAGGCCTTCACCAGGTCGACGGTTGCCTGGTCCTTGTAGGTGGTGCAGAAGATGTGGTACGAGAGCAGCACGATCGGGTAGGTGCCGGCCTCGGTGGTGTCGCGCTCCAGGTCCAGGGCCAGGTCGTTCTCGGCGGCCCCCTCGACCGGGGTGGCGGTTTCCAGGGCCTTGGCCGCGGCCTCGGCGGAAATCTTGGTGTACTCGTCGCCGACCTTGACGTTCACGGTGGACAGGTCGCCCACGGCGGAGAAGTCGGCGTAGGTGATGGCGCCGTCGGTCGAGCCGGTGGTGGAGACCACGCCGGAGGTGCCCTTGGCGTTCTCCGACTGGATGTCCGATGGCCAGTCGCCGGAGACCTCGTAGGTCCAGACGTCGCCCGCGGCGGCCTTCAGGTACTCGACGAAGTTCTCGGTGGTGCCGGATTCGTCATTGCGGTGCACCACGGTGATGGCGGTGTCCGGCAGAGTGGCTTCCGGGTTCTGCTTGGCGATGGCCTCATCGTTCCAGGTGGTGATCTCCTTCTTGAAGATCTTGGCGATGGTGCCGGCATCGAGGTTCAGCTCGTCGACGCCGTCCAGGTTGAAGGCCACCGCGATCGGGGAAACGTAGGCCGGGACGTTGAAGGCGCCGTCCGGGCCGCAGACCTGCTTGGCTTCTTCTGCTTCTTCGGGTTTCAGGTAGGCATCCGAACCGGCGAACTGCGCGCCGCCGGCCATGAACGCCTTGCGGCCGGCACCCGAGCCGTCCGGCGAGTACTGGACGTTGGCCTGCGGGTTTTCGGCCTTGAAGCCGGTGATCCAGGCTTCCATGGCCGACTTCTGGCTCGAAGCGCCGATGCCGGTCAGGGTGCCGGAAACCGCGGCGTTGGCCGCCGGGGTTTCGCCCGACGCCGATGCGCCGGCGGCGCCGGTCGGGTTGTCGGAACCGCAGGCGGTCAGTGCGAGAGCTGCGACAGAAAGAACAGCAGCTGCACTGCCAAGACGATTGAGCTTCACGAGAGTTACTCCCCATAAGAGTTGGTAGATAAGAATCTGAACCTTCGAGCGGACATTTGTCCTGCTTCACTTATGAGGCTAAGGAGCCAAAGTAACCAGATCCCCCAGCGAAGGTGAACGAAAGGTTAACAACCCCTGCAACTTTCGGTGATCCTGATCACCGCGATTGCTGTGTCCCTGCCCCGGGAGCCTGCACAGCTCATGAAAGACTATGCTCATGGCCATCGCTCGCACCTCCGGCAGCAAGCGCCGAGACCTCACGAACTTCCTGGCCCGGCGCAATGCCGCTGGCCTGGTCCGCGCAAGGAACTCCCTGCCGCGGATCATCCGCATGACCCTCGGCGCAGTCGGCGCCTACTGGGTGGCCGACACGCTGCTGGGGCACACCCAGCCGATCTTCGCCGCGACCAGCGCGCTGATCTCGCTGGGTTTCGGCGGCGCGACCACCGTACGCCGCACCGCCGAGGTGGCGCTCGGCTGCACCCTGGGCGTGGCCCTGGGCGATACGCTCATGCACTGGCTCGGCCAAGGCATTTGGCAGGCGGCCGTGGTGATGTCGTTGAGCCTGGTGGTGGCCCGCTATCTGGATTCCGGTCCGATCTTCTCCACCCAGCTGGGTATGCAGTCTGCGCTGGTGGTGCTGCTTCCGATCAGCGTGGACGGGCCCTTCTCAAGGTCCCTGGATGCGCTGACCGGTTCGGTGCTGGCGCTGCTGATCATCATCCTGTGGCCCTCGGATCCGCGCCGCACCCCGGTGGCCGCACTCTCGGAGCTGTTCAAGGAACTGTCCGAAGCGATGCTGGAATGCTCTTGGGCGATCCGCGACGATGACCGCAGGGCTGCGTTCCATGCGTTGATCAAGGCCAGAGCCACCCAAAAGCATCTGGACCAGCTGCCCGGAGCGTTCAAGGCGGCCCAGGAAATCGCGATGCTCTCCCCTGCCGGCCGGCGCCACCGGGAGGAGCTCGCCCGGCTTTCGGATCGCTTCAACCACTACGACTGGGCCGCCCGCAACGCCCGCGTCTTCGCCCGCAGGCTCTCCTCGGTGCTGAGCAACAGCGCGCTGACCCCGGAAGGATCGGCCAACCTGGCGCCGTTGCTGCGCGAGATCTCCGAGGGCATCAACGCGCTGGCGCATTCGGTGCGCGAACCTAACCTGGCCGGGCAGCACAAGTTCGAGAAGAACGCCCGCAGCCAGCTGGAGGCCGCCGCCGCGCAGCTCGACCCGCGGGCGCTGGGCGTCGAGGGCCTGCAGGGCGAAGGCCTGGTGCTGCTGCTGCGCCCGATGCTGGTGGATCTGCTGGAGGCGGCCGGACTCGACCACGAGACAGCCATCGGGGCGCTGCCCAAGTTGTCCTAGCGGGTCGCTAGCATTAAGCCATGGCCAAAACTTCCACACGCAGCAAATCCACCGCGAGCTACAAGTGCTCCGAATGCGGCTGGACCACGGTTAAATGGGTGGGCCGCTGCGGCGAATGCCAGGCCTGGGGCACCGTGGAAGAGGTCGGCGTGGTCTCCGCGCGCACCGCCCCCGCGGCCAAGGTCGCGCATCCGGCCAAGCCCATTGCGCAGATCGACGGCTCCGAAGCCGCATTCCGTCCCAGCGGGGTCTCCGAGCTGGACCGCGTGCTGGGCGGCGGCCTCGTGCCGGCCGCAGCCATCCTGCTGGCCGGGGAGCCCGGGGTCGGCAAGTCCACGCTGCTGCTGGATGTCGCCGCCAAGGCCGCCAACACCGGGCTGAAAGTCCTCTACCTGACCGGCGAGGAATCCGCGGCGCAGGTGAAATCGCGCGCCGAACGCATCAACGCCGTCGCGGACAACCTCTACCTGGCGGCCGAAACCGACCTCTCGCTGGCGCTGGGGCAGATCCAGGAGATCAACCCGCAGCTGCTGATCCTCGACTCGGTGCAGACCTTCTCCTCCGCAGAGGTCGACGGCGCGGCCGGCGGCGTCTCGCAGGTGCGCGAGGTGGCGGCCTCCATCATCAACGCGGCCAAGACCCGCGGCATGACCACCATCATGGTCGGGCACGTGACCAAGGAAGGCTCGGTGGCGGGCCCCCGCCTGCTGGAGCACCTGGTGGACGTGGTGTGCCAGTTCGACGGCGAGAAGCATTCCCGCCTGCGCATACTTCGTGCGCTGAAGAACCGCTACGGGGCAACGGACGAGGTCGGCTGCTTCGACCTGAACGAGGACGGCATTGAATCGCTGACCGACCCCTCCAAGCTCTTCGTCACCCGCACCCGCAACCCCGTTCCGGGTACCTGCATCACGGTCACGCTTGAAGGCCGAAGGCCGCTGGTGGCCGAGGTGCAGACCCTGCTCTCACGCGGCAGCGGGCCCGCGCCGCGCCGAGCTACCAGCGGGCTGGACGCCGCGCGCGCCCAGATGGTGGTCGCCGTCCTGCAGGCCCGCGCCCACATGGACCTTTCCTCCATGGACTCCTACATCGCCACCGTCGGCGGGGTGAAGATCAGCGAGCCGGCCGCGGACCTGTCCTGCGCGCTGGCGCTGGCCTCCTCGCTGAACGAGTTCCCACTGCCGCAGGATTTCGTCGCCTTCGGCGAGGTGGGGCTTGCCGGAGAGGTCCGCCAGGTCCCGGAGATTGCGCGGCGCATCACCGAGGCCCAGCGTCTGGGCTTCTCCTTCGCCATGGCTCCGGCGACGCCGGAGCCGCTGAAGAACATCCCGGACGGCATCCGCGTTTTCCAGGTGGAGAACATTGCCCAGGCCCTGGATATCGCGTTCAACCAGAGGCAGAAGCCCGCACGATAAAATGGGAGCTGCTGCCCGTTGAAAGGACGCACGTTGAAATCGCATCCCGCACCCGAACTTCTCTCCACCCTGGCCCGGATCGCCCCGGGCACCGAGCTGGCCCAAGGCCTGGAACGCATCCAGCGCGGACGCACCGGCGCACTGATCGTGCTGGGGCACGACAAGGAGGTCGAATCCATCTGTTCGGGCGGTTTCCGGATCAATACGGACTACACCCCCACCCGCCTGCGCGAGCTGGCCAAGATGGACGGCGCGATCATCCTGGACGCCTCGGCCCGCCAGATCTTGCAGGCCGGGGTGCAGCTGATGCCCGACGCAAGCATCGAGACCCAGGAATCGGGCACCCGGCACCGCACCGCGGAACGCGTCGCCGCGCAAACCGGATTCCCGGTGATATCGGTGTCGCAGTCCATGCAGACCATCACCCTTTACGCCGCCGGCGAGCGCCACGTGCTCGAGCCGGCCGAACGGCTGCTGGCCCGCGGCAACCAGGCGATTGCCACCCTTGAACGCTACCGCCACCGGCTTGACCAGGTGACCAGCGCGCTGTCGGCCGCGGAAATCGAGGACACCGCCACGGTCCGCGAGGTGTTGGCGGTGCTGCAGCGCACCGAGATGCTGCGCCGCACCAGCGAAGAGATTTCGCGTTCCGTGCTGGAGCTCGGCGCGGACGGCCGCCTGCTGGCCTCCCAGCACACCGAACTGCTGGCCGGCATCCAGATCGACAACCAGCTGCTGCTGCGCGACTACTCCCATGCCGAGGGGCAGGAATTGGACATCGAGGCGGCGTTGGAGAAGCTGCACGAGATCTCCGATGCACAGCTGATCGAACCCGAGGCGCTGACAAGGATCCTGTTCCCGAATTCGACCGCTGACCAGGAGGATACGCTCACTCCGAAGGGCTACCGCCTGCTGTCGCAGATCCGCACGGTCCCCAAGGCCATCGGCGAACGCCTGGTCGCGTCCTTCGACAACCTGCAGCTGCTCATGGCCGCCACGACCAGCCAGCTGATGGAGATCGAGGGCGTAGGCGAACAGCGTGCCCGCTCGATCCGCGAAGGCCTGGCCCGCATGGCCGAATCCTCGCTGCTGGACCGCTACATCTAGGCCCGCGCCGAAAATCGGCTACTTGAGCACGAACGTCGCCGGCTCGCTGGTCAACTCCCCGATCGCCGCGGTGAACTTGTAGGTTCCCGGCAGCGGCTTGGCGTTGACCGCCTTGCAGCCCGGGGCGGAGCGGTTGCGGTTCCAGGTGAACTTCGCGCTTTCCTTCTGCCCGGCCGCGAAACCCAGCACGACGTCTTCGCCGTTGCTCAGGCAGTCGACCGTGGAAAAGATCCGGTCCGAGCCGCTGGAAATCAGAAATTCCTGCTGGCTGGTGCCGACGTTCAGCTCGCAGTCGCGCTTGGACGTGTTTTCAATTCCCAGGGTAAGCACCGGGTCTTCTTCCGAGGCGTAGGACTGCTTGTCGGTGGACGCGGTAATGGTGATTTCCCCGGCCTTGCAGGCGTTGGATTCCGTCTCCCCGGAGGGCTCGGAGGCACTGGGCGAGGCTTCGGCAGTGGTCGGGTTCGACCCCTTCGGATCTTCGTCTGCGCCGAACATTCCGACGACAGCGGTGACGCCCCAGACGATGAGTCCGACAAGCACAAGAGCCAAAACAGCCACGGTGATGCGCCGGCGCCGATAGACGCGGGCCAATGGCTTGCCCCCGGATGTGTTGCTCATGGCTTAAGGCTAGTTCATTGCATGGCCGCACCGCGTGATATCCAGCGGTTCTGCACCGTGAATCAGCTGACTTAGAGTGGATGGGTGCAGCAAATTCACGAGAAGATCAATCACTGGTACCTGAACAACCAACGCGACCTGCCATGGCGCCGCCCCGGGGTCACCGGGTGGGAAGTCATGGTCAGTGAATTCATGCTGCAGCAGACTCCGGTGGTCCGGGTGCTTCCGGTCTGGGAAGAGTGGATGGAACGCTGGCCAACTCCTGAAGATCTGGCCGCCGAACCGCTGTCCGAGGCGTTGAAGGCCTGGGGCAGGCTCGGGTATCCGCGCCGCGCCCAGCGGCTGCATGCTGCGGCGGTGGAGATCACCACCGAATACAACGGCCAGGTGCCGCAGACCGAAGCCGAGCTTCGCGCGCTGCCCGGAGTGGGCGACTACACCGCAGCGGCCATCGCCTGCTTCGCCTTCGGCGAGCCCACCGTGGTGGTTGATACGAACATCCGCCGCGTCCAGGCCAGGGTATTTGGCGGCATGGCCCTGCCCGAGCCCAACCCCCGCGCCAGCGAGTTCGCCAGGGCCCGCGAGGTGCAGCCGGCCGACCGCCGGGAGGCGAACCTCTGGAACATTTCCGTCATGGAGCTGGGCGCGCTGGTCTGCACAGCACGCAGCCCCAAGTGCGAGCTGTGCCCGGTCTTCGATGACTGCGCCTGGATCGCCGCCGGCAGGCCGGAACCGCACTACACCCCCAAGGGGCAGGCCTGGCATGGGACGGACCGCCAGGTGCGCGGAGCCATCATGGCGATCCTGCGCGAGCACGAAGACCCGGTGCCGGAAACGACGTTCCTGACGGATCTTTCTACGCAAACCCACGCGATGTATGTCGCCTTGGGCAAGCTGGAATCCCCGCTGGAACAGCGCGAACGGGCGCTGGCCGGATTGCTCAAGGACGGCCTGGCAGTCGCCGACCCGGAAGGCGTCAGGCTCCCCTCCTGAACGATGGCCGAAAGCCGCTGCCAGAATGTGGATGCGCCCCTAAGCTATGGTCATGGATATTTCTTCCGCCGCCGGCAAGGCCCGCCAGACGGCCCGGAACCCATGGTTCCAACGCGCGGCACGGCTCGGCTACCTGGCCAATGCAGTGCTGCACGCGACGCTCGGTTTCCTTGCCCTGGTGCTGGCCCGCGGCGGCAGCGCCGAAGCAGACCAGAGCGGGGCGTTGCAGACACTGGCTGCGCAGCCCTGGGGGACAGTGCTGCTGTGGGTCTGCGCGATCGGCGCTGCCCTGCTTGGCCTCTGGTCCCTCGCGCAGGCAGCGCTCCCCCAGCCCAAAGCGCTCAGGAGGCTCAAATCCGCGGGCACCGGGATAGTTTTCCTCGTGCTCAGCGGCGCATTTCTGCAATTCGCAATGGGCAACCAGAGCGATTCCGGGCAGGCCACCAGCTCCTTCAGCGCCATGCTGATGCGTTCCGCCGCAGGTCGGGGAGCGTTGATCGCGCTGGGATTGGTGCTGATCGGAGTCGGCGGCTACTTCGTTTACCGGGGAATGACCCGCGGGTTCCTGAAGGACCTGCAGACCTCCGGCCATCGGGCCCTGCGCAAGGCGATCACGGCCTCGGGCGTCGTCGGCTACCCGGCCAAGGGCCTGGTGCTGGCAGCGGTGGGGCTGCTGTTCATCGTTTCCACCGTGCAGGGCGATCCCGAGGAATCAACGGGGATCGACGGGGCGTTGAAGGCGCTGGGCGAGCAGCAGTTCGGCCCGTTTGCGCTGGTGCTCGTCGGCGCGGGCCTGCTGTCCTATGCGCTGTTCCTGGTCTTCCGCTCCCGATTCGACACCATGGAGGATTGAGCTAGAGGGAAATGATCATCCGGGTGTTGCCCAGCGTATTCGGCTTGACCCTCGCCAGGTCCAGGAATTCGGCCACGCCCTCGTCGCGGGACAGCAGGATCTCCTGGTACACCGCGGGATCCACGGCGCTCTGGTCCGCCATCACGCTGAAGCCCTGGCGCTCGAAGAACTTCACCTCGAAGGTCAGGCAGAACACCCGGTGCACCCCGACCTGGCGCGCCCTTTGGAGCAGCTCGGTAAGCAGCACGTGCCCCACGCCCTTGCCGCGCAGTTCGTTGGAAGTGGCCAGGGTACGGATCTCTGCAATGTCTTCCCAGATCACGTGCAGGCCGCCGCAGCCGACCACGTTGCCGTCCGCATCTTCAGCGACCACGAATTCCTGGATGGACTCGTAGTAGGTCACCGCTTCCTTGTCCAGCAGGATGCGCTCCTCGGCCAGTGGTCGCACGAGGTTCCGGATTGCAGGGACATCGCTGGTCTTCGCTGAACGGACGGTAAAAGTATTCACCTTCTAAATCCTATGCCCGCAGGAACACGGATTCGAGCTTCACGTCCGATATGTCATGGAGCGCACCGTGCCACGTGACCTGTGCCAAACTTGGTTTCGGTGACGACTGCCAGCTGAAGTGAAGGATGAAAATGTCGCAGAGCACAGCACGCCCTGGAATGGGGCTGCTATCCATCCTCCTTGCAGCGGTCGGCATCGCCCCGCTGCTGAACTACGGGCTCAGCGCCACCAGCGACCTGATTATCAGGGATCTGGGCATCAGCGAGACCCAGTTCGGGCTTCTCGCCACCGTGTGCTTTGGTTGCGCGGCCATCGGCAACGTGGCTTTCGGCAAGTTCGCCGACCGGCAGCCTGATATCAGGCTGCTCCTGCTGGTCTTCGGCATGGCCGCGCTGGCCATGGGCCTTGCCGCGCTGCCAGCGGGGTATGTCTTCCTGCTGGTCGCATCCGGCATCTCGGGTTTCGCCCAGTCCTTTCCCAACGGGGTCACCAACCGCATTCTCGTCCAGCGGGTGCCCACGAACCAACGCATCGCATGGACTGGCATCAAGCAGTCCGGCGTCCAGGTGTCGCAGCTGATCGGCAGCGTGGGCTTCCCGATGCTCGCCGCAGTCATCGGCTGGCACGGCGCATCGCTGGTCGGCGCCCTCGTCGCTGCGCTGCTGGGCGTCCTTGCCATCCGGGTGGTGTCGGCGGTTCCGCTGCTGCAGGTTCCGGCGCCCGCGAAGCCCAGCTCAGGTGCCGGGCCGGCGGCCGGCACGGATACCGCATCTACCCGCTTCATCATTTTCGCGCTGACTCTCTTCGGTTTCATCAACGGCATCGGCGTTCAGGCAACGAACGTCTACATCCCCCTTTTTGCGGTGCGCGAGTTGGATTTCTCGCTGGTTGCCGGTGGCCTCACCGCCGCGGTGGCCGGGGTGGTAGGCGTCAGCGCCCGCGTGGGCTGGGGCAGGATGATGTCGCGCGGTGTTCCCGCACCGAAGTTGCTGCTCCTTCTGGCGGTCCTCGCCACCGCCGGAGGCGTCAGCTTCCTGATGGCCCAGCAGGCGCATTCGGCGACCCTGCTGTGGCTTGCGGTGGTGCTTCACGGTGCCTCGGCGCTGGGCGTTTCGGTGGTGTTGATGGCCGCGCTGCTGCGCGCCATCCCGATCAGTCGGATGGGCAGCGCCAGCGGCATCGTCTCGGCGGGGCAGTTCGGCGGTTTCACCGTCGGCCCACTGGCCATGGGCCTGCTGATCAGTTCGCCGGGCGGCTTCACCGCCGGCTGGATCGCCGTGGTCTGCATCTACCTCAGTTGCACCCTGCTCGGCCTTTTCCTGGTGTTCCGACGTCGCAGGAGTTCCTAGCCCATGGACGCCAAGATGCTGGAAACACTGGCCCACCTGCGCCGCGCCAGGGATTTGATGGACCGGCACTATGCTGAACCGCTGGATGTGCCCGCGATGGCGCAACGCGCACTCATGTCTCCCGCGCATTTTTCGCGCGAGTTCAAGCGGGCCTACGGCGAGACTCCGCATTCCTATCTGCTGACCCGCCGCATCGAACGGGCCATGCATCTGCTGCGTGCCGGGGTCGGTGTCACCGATGCCTGCATGCAGGTGGGATGGACGTCGCTGGGATCCTTCAGCACCCGCTTCACCGAAGTCGTCGGCGAATCCCCTTCGTCCTACAGTGCACGCGAGCATTCGCAGACCGAACAGATCCCGTCGTGCATTGCCAAGGTTCTTCTGCGGCCCGAAAGATTCTGAGCAGTTTTGAAGAAGCGCGGCGGCGGCAAGCTCCCCTAGTCTGAAATCATGACAAACATTTCAGTTCAATTCGTTCCGGTCACCGTGCTGGATGTAGACGAAGCCCTGGCCTTCTACCGTGACGGCTTGGGGCTGGAGGTGGTCTCCGACGTGTCCAACGCCGGGTTCCGCTGGGTCTCGCTGTCCGTCCCGGCCCAAGGCGGGCTGAACCTCGTGCTTTCCGCACCCGGCGCGGGACGCTCCGACGAGGATGCGCAGGCGCTCGGAGAATTGGTGGCCAAGGGCGCCATGGGCGGGCTGGTTCTCACCGTGCCGGATCTCGATTCGCTGTTCGAATCCTTGTCGGCAAGCGGAGCCGAAGTACTTCAGGAACCCATGAAGCAGCCATGGGGGCCCCGCGACTGCGCGTTCCGGGATCCATCCGGCAACATGGTCCGCATCAACCAAGCAGCTGAGGAGCAAATATCATGACCACCACGGATCAGGAAGGTTTCAGCGCCGCCGAGAAGGCGGCGATGAAGGAGCGCGCAGCGGAAGTCCGCGCACCGAAGAAGCGCATGACCAAGGCCGAAAAAGCGGCCCAGGCCCGCAAAGACGTCGAAGAAAAGATCGCCTCCTACACCGGCAGCGACAAGGAAATTGCGCAGCGGCTGCACCACATCATCACCACAACCGCGCCCCAGCTTGAGCCCAAGACCTGGTACGGGATGCCCGCCTACGCGTTGGACGGCCAGATCCTGTGCTTCATCCAGGACGCAGCGAAGTTCGGGGCCCGTTACCTGACTCTCGGTTTCAACGATGCGGCCCAGCTGGATCACGGAACGCTGTGGCCCACCGCCTACGCCATCACCGCGCTGGACGACCAGCTCGAGGCGCAGGTCATCGCGCTGGTCGGCAAGGCCGTCGGTAACTAGCCCAGGGTCTCCCGCTGCGCTTCGGGCAGCTTCCGGCTCAGCACCGCGGCCGCGGCGCTGAAACCCAGGAGCAGCGCAAGCAGGCTGTAACCGATCGTGTCTGCCCCGTGGTCCCGGGTTCCGGGAACGCTGGCGGCCAGCATCATGCCCAGCCCCAAGGCCAGGACCCCGTAGCCTGCGGCCAGGAAGCACACGACAATCGCTTTGGGGCCCGCGTACCAGTGCCCCAACGCGGTGAAGTCGTTGCAGGTCCACGCCCCGATGCCGAAAGCCGCCACAGCTATGCAAGCAGCAACACCCAGCACCAGGGGTGTCGAACCGTAGCCTGCTCCATCCGGCCCAAGATGACGGACGATCTGTTCGGGAAGTCCCGCCCGCAGCAGCAGATAGGACCCGGCATAGAGCAGCAACGCTGCACCGGGCCCGATCAGCAGGAAAGAATATTTGCGGACGGCAGACATGTCCTGAGCCTACCGGCTCGATGTCGACGGCTCAATCACCGTTAAACAGCCCGCGGGGCGCTGACTTGGATTTCTCCAGGTCCGCGCCCCGCGGGTTGTTTCGTGCTTGGTCTAGCTTTCCAGCGCGGCCGGTGCCGGTTCGCCTTCAAGTTCGCCGGTGCCGCCTTCGGCGTGGAAGCTGAACTTCCGGTTCTCGCCTTCGCCTTCGACGTCCACGGTGATCTTCTGGCCGGTAACGATCTGGCCGAAGAGGATCTTCTCGGAAAGCTGGTCCTCGATGTCGCGCTGGATCGTGCGGCGCAGCGGGCGGGCGCCCATGGCCGGGTCGTAGCCGCGCTGTGCCAGCAGGCTGCGGGCCGCAGCGGTCAGCTCGATGGTCATGCCACGCTCGTCCAGGCGCTTGCGCAGACGGCCGATGAACAGGTCGACGATCTCTTCGATCTCTTCCTGGCTCAGCTGCGGGAAGACGACGATGTCGTCAACGCGGTTCAAGAACTCAGGGCGGAAATGCTGGCGCAGCTCCTCCTGGACCTTGGCCTGCATGCGCTCGTAGCCGGTTCGGGTATCGCCCGAAGCCTGGAAACCTGTCATGACGCCCTTGGAGATGTCACGGGTACCCAGGTTCGTGGTCATGATGATGATGGTGTTCTTGAAGTCCACCACGCGACCCTGCGAGTCGGTCAAACGGCCGTCTTCCAAGATCTGCAACAGCGAGTTGAACAGGTCCGCGTGGGCCTTCTCAACCTCGTCGAACAGCACCACGGAGAACGGACGGCGGCGGACCTTCTCGGTCAGCTGACCGCCCTCTTCGTAGCCGACGTAGCCTGGAGGGGCGCCGAACAGTCGGGAAACCGTATGCTTCTCCGAGTACTCGGACATGTCCAAGGTGATCAACGCGTCTTCCTCACCGAAGAGGAACTCCGCCAGCGCCTTGGCCAGCTCGGTTTTGCCCACGCCGGTCGGACCGGCGAAGATGAACGAGCCGCCCGGGCGGTTCGGATCCTTCAGGCCGGCACGGGTACGTCGGATCGCCTGGGAGATGGCCTTGATGGCCGAATCCTGGCCGATGACGCGCTTGTGCAGTTCATCTTCCATGTTCAGCAGGCGCGTGGACTCTTCCTCGGTCAGCTTCACTACCGGGATGCCGGTCGAGTTGGCCAGAACCTCGGCGACGAGCTCCTCGGTGACTTCGGAAATTTCGTCCAGGTCGCCGTTGCGCCAGGCCTTTTCCTTGTCGTTGCGGGCCTCGATGAGCTTGGACTCCTTGTCGCGCAGCGATGCCGCACCCTCGAAGTCCTGTGCGTCGATGGCCGCTTCCTTTTCGAGGCGGACGGTGGCAATTTCCTCGTCCATCTCCTTCAAGGCAGGAGGAGCTGTCATGCGCTGGATCCGCAGACGTGCGCCGGCCTCGTCGATCAGGTCGACTGCCTTGTCCGGAAGGAAGCGGTCCGAGATGTAGCGGTGTGCCAGCTGGGCGGCGGCCTGCAGCGCGCCGTCGGTGATGGTCACGCGGTGGTGCGCCTCGTAGCGGTCGCGCAGGCCACGCAGGATCTGCGTGGTCAGCTCAACGGAAGGCTCCTTGACCTGAATCGGCTGGAAGCGGCGCTCGAGGGCGGCATCCTTCTCGATGTTCTTGCGGTACTCGTCCAAGGTCGTGGCACCGATGGTCTGCAGCTCGCCGCGGGCCAGCATCGGCTTGAGGATCGAGGCTGCGTCGATGGCGCCTTCGGCGGCACCGGCACCGACCAGGGTGTGGATTTCGTCGATGAAGAGGATGATGTCACCGCGGGTGCGGATTTCCTTCAGGACCTTCTTCAGACGTTCCTCGAAGTCGCCGCGGTAGCGGGAGCCGGCCACCAGCGAACCGAGGTCAAGCGTGTACAGCTGCTTGTCCTTGATGGTCTCCGGGACGTCGCCTCGCACGATCGACTGGGCCAGGCCCTCGACGACCGCGGTCTTGCCGACACCCGGCTCGCCAATCAGGACCGGGTTGTTCTTGGTGCGACGGGACAGAACCTGCATGACGCGTTCCATCTCGTGCTCACGGCCGATGACCGGGTCCAGCTTGCCCTCGCGGGCAGCAGCGGTCAGGTTGCGGCCGAACTGGTCCAGCACGGCCGAGCCTGCCGGCACGCCTTCCTGCTGGCCGCCCGAGCTGACGCCGGCCGAGGCGGTTTCCTTGCCGCCCTGGTATCCGGAGAGCAGCTGGATGACCTGCTGGCGGACGCGACCGAGGTCGGCGCCGAGCTTGACCAGCACCTGGGCAGCGACGCCCTCGCCTTCGCGGATCAGGCCGAGCAGGATGTGCTCGGTCCCGATGTAGTTATGTCCCAGCTGCAGCGCTTCGCGCAGCGAGAGCTCCAAAACCTTCTTGGCGCGAGGAGTGAACGGGATGTGACCGGAAGGCGCCTGCTGGCCCTTGCCGATAATCTCCTGAACCTGCTCGCGGACGGCACCCAGCGAAATATTCAGCGACTCGAGCGCCTTGGCGGCCACCCCGTCGCCTTCGTGGATTAGACCGAGCAGCAGGTGCTCGGTGCCGATGTAGTTGTGGTTGAGCATGCGCGCCTCTTCCTGGGCGAGCACGACAACTCGGCGGGCACGGTCGGTAAATCTCTCAAACATCTTCGGCACACTCCTTGCTTACCAATAGTTCGATGCTACGCACCCTCGGCCAGCAATTCTCCCTTGTTCGCCACGGGGATAACCCGCACCGCTACTTCACGCTCGATTCAGTTCGAAGCGATTACCGAAAGTAGATAGAATTTCATTTATTTGTACACCAAGTAAATATCGAGAGAAATTATCTTCGGTTAGTGATTAAAACAGGAAGCCCGTACTTAAAAAGTACGGGCTTCCTAAAATAGAGGCTTATTCCCAGCGCTCGAATTACTTGGCGCGGTTGCGACCACCCTTGCGCATTGCCGCATTGTAGGCGTCGACAACATCGGCGTTAAGGCGCCCGCGGGCGTTTACCTTGATGTTGTTTTCCTTGGCCCAAGCACGAATTGCCGGGGCTTCACTTGCCGCGGTTTGCTTCGACGAGCGCGCTGCCTCAATATAAGGCTCCAGGGCCGCATGGAATTGCGCAGCGTGCTCATCGTTCAAATCGATCTCAAAATGCTGGCCGGCGATACTGAAGGCAATAGACTCTGTTGCCTCGCTGCCATCAATATCGTCAATCAGCGCAATTTGAACCTGACGTGCCATTTGAGAATTCCCTCCGGCTCTAATTTCGTTGAGTAGGGCTAGTAAGCGTTACTCCAATTTCGTAGCTCAAGTATAGACATTAATACGAAACATTCCGAATTAGAAGGTCAATTCACAAGGAATTATCAGGAATAGCTTATTCGAGAGTTGAACGAGTATCCGATTCGGTGCGGTTCTCAAATTGTGCATCGGCTTCTGATTCTGCCTGCCGCTCTTTGCGATCCGCATTGGTAAGTGCTTTCATTACGTACCAAAAAAGCAGGCCAAGCGCGATGCTGGGAACGAACGCCTCTACAAATGGCATGGTAATTACGCCTCCGGCTTGAGAAGTGGGAACAAAATGGTCTCGCGAATACCTACATCGGTAAACAGCATGACCAGACGGTCGATGCCCAGGCCGATGCCTCCCATTGGAGGGGCGCCGTATTCCAGTGCACGCAGGAAGTCCTCATCCAGCTGCATGGCTTCCGGGTCTCCGCCGGCTGCCATGAGCGACTGCTCGGTCAGGCGCTCGCGCTGGATGACCGGGTCGATCAGCTCGGAAAACGCGGTGCCGCGCTCCATGCCTCCGATGATCAGGTCCCAGGCTTCGATGACACCTGGCTTGGAGCGGTGCGGGCGTGCCAGCGGCTGGGCCAGCGGCGGGTAGTCGCAGACGAAGGTGGGGTCGATCAGGGTCGGTTCAACGATCTCCCCGAACAGCTCGATGACCAGCTTCTGGGCGCCCCAGGCCGGGTCGAACTTCACCTCGTGCTTCTGCGCGATTTCGCGGAGCACCGAGGCCTCGGTTTCCGGGGTGATCTCCACGCCGACGGCTTCGGAAAGACCCGGGTAGACGCTCAGCCAGCGCCATTCGCCATCGAGGTTGATGGTGCCCTTGGCGGTCTCGATGGTACGGCCGGCGCCGATGGCATCCGCCGCGTTCAAGATGATCTCCTTGATGCGGTCCGCCATGACGTACTGGTCTGCGTAGGCCTCGTAGCATTCGAGGGTGGTGAACTCCGGCGAGTGGGTCGAGTCGACGCCCTCGTTGCGGAAGATGCGTCCCACTTCGAAGACGCGGTCCACTCCGCCCACGACGCAGCGCTTGAGGTACAGCTCGGTGGCGATGCGCAGGGTCATTTCCTGGTCGAACGCGTTCAGGTGGGTCTTGAACGGGCGAGCAGAGGCGCCGCCGTGCACCAGCTGCAGCATCGGAGTTTCAACCTCGACGTAGTCGCGGTTCTCCAGGGTGTTGCGCACCGCGCGGACAATGGCGGCCCGCTTGTAGACCATCTCGCGGGCTTCGTTGCGCACGATCAGGTCGGCGTAGCGCTGGCGGACGCGGGTTTCCTCGTTCAGGTCGGCGTGCAGCACCGGAAGCGGGCGCAGCGCCTTGGACGCCATCTGGAAGGAGTCGGCCATGATGGACAGCTCGCCGCGGCGCGAGGAGATGACCTTGCCGGAAACGAAAACGTGGTCGCCCAGGTCGACGAGCGACTTCCACTGGGCAAGGCGCTCTTCGCCGACATTCGCCATCGAGAGCATGACCTGCAGCCGGACTCCGACGCCCTGCGGTCCACCCTCCTGGAGGGTGGCGAAGCACAGCTTGCCGGTGTTGCGCATGAAGACGATGCGCCCGGCAATGCCGACGATGTCCTCGGTCTCTTCGCCCGCTTCCAGATGCGCGTACTTTTCGCGCACCTCCTGCAGGGAATGGGTGCGGGCAACGCCAACGGGGTAGGCTTCCTCACCAAGCGCCTGCAGCTGGTTGCGCTTATCGGTGCGGACCTGACGCTGGTCGTTCGGATCAGGGGCCTGTGCGGAATTATTTTCGGAAGTCACAATATCCCATTCTACGTGTGATTCCGGGGCTGTTGGCCTGATCATGACCAGACTTACACCCCGCACCCCGGTTAACCAGCCGGGGCGCGGAAGGCCTGTGCCTTCCGCGCCCCGAATCGGTCTACCAGATCACTACGCGCTCTTCCGGGTCGAGCCACATGCCGTCCCCCGGCTTGGTCCCGAAGGCCTTGTGGAATGCGTCCAGGTTCTTCGGCACCTGGTTGCAGCGGAACTCCCCGGGAGCATGCGGATCGGTGGTCACGCGGATGATCGCGGTCTCCGGGCGGATCAGCGTGCGCCAGCACTCGGCCCACGAGTAGAAGAAGCGCTGGTCGCCGGTGACTCCGTCGATGACTTCGTCCTCGACAATGCCGTTGGCCGCGAGCTCGAGCTTGTAGGCCTTGTAGGCGATGCCCAGGCCGCCCAGGTCGCCGATGTTCTCTCCCAGCGTCAGCGCGCCGTTGACCTGGTGGTCCGGCGCTTCGGTCGGGCTCAGCGCGTTGTACTGCTCGACCAGCTTGCCGGTCAGTTTCTCGAAGGCTTCGCGGTCGGCATCGGTCCACCAGTTGGTCAGCTGGCCGCTGCCGTCGTACTGCGAGCCCTGGTCGTCGAAGCCGTGCCCGATCTCGTGGCCGATCACCGCGCCGATGGCGCCGAAGTTGGAGGCGATGTCGCGGTCCACGTCGAAGAACGGCAGGCGCAGGATCGCGGCCGGGAAGGCGATCTCGTTGAGCAGCGGGTGGTAGTAGGCGTTGACGGTCTGCGGGTACATGAACCACAGTTCGCGGTCCACCCCGTCATCGATCTTCTTCAGCTCGCGCCTGAACTCGAACTCGTTGGCGGCCGCGCGGTTGGTGATCACGTCCAGCTCGTCGGTTTCGATCGAGGAGTAGTCGATCCACTGGTCCGGGTAGCCGATCTTCGGGCGGAACTTGGAAAGCTTGTCCAGCGCCTTCTGCACGGTGTCTGCGCCCATCCACGGCAGGTTGCTGATGGAGATGCGGTAGGCCTCGATCAGGCGCTGCACCAGCGCGTCCATGGCGGTCTTGGCCTCCGGAGGGAAGTTCCCGGCCACGTAGAGCTGGCCCAGGTCCTCGCCGACGGCGCCCTCGGTGAAGGCCACCCCGCGCTTCCAGCGGTCCTTGAGCTTCTCCACGCCGCCGAGCTTGGCCGAGTAGAAGGAGAAGTTCTCGTTCACGAAGGCGCTGGACAGGTATGGCGCGAACGAGCGCAGCACCTGCACGGTCAGCCAGTTCTTCCAGGCTTCCAGCGGATGCTCTTCCAGCAGCCCGGAGAGCGCCTCGATATAGCTCGGCTGCCAGACCACCACCTCGCTGAAATACTTCTCTTCGATGCCGGCGCCGCCCAGCCAGCTACGCAGGCCCGGCATGAGACCGAATAGCTCCGCACCGGGCAGCAGGTTGTAGCGGGCCTGGGCATCGCGCACCTTGACCCGGTCCCAATGGTGGGAGGCGATAGCGGTCTCCAGCTGCACCACTGAGGCCGCGGCGGCTTCGGCGTCCTCGATGCCGCCCAGGCCGAGCAGGCGCGCCAGGTGCCCGCGGTAGTCCTCGACGGTCTGCGCGAACTGCTCTTCGCGGTAGTAGGATTCGTCCGGCAGGCCAAGTCCCGCCTGCAGGAAGGTCAGCAGGTTGCGGTCCGGGTCTCCGGCGTCGCTCATCGCGCCGATGTCGACGAAGCCGCTGATGCCCTTGCGGTAGAAGGAGCCGGAGAGCTCGAGCAGCCCCTGGACGTCCTGGACCTTTGCGATGGATTCCAGGTAGCTGGCCACCGGATCCGCGCCGCGTTCCTCGATGACCTCCTCGTTCATGAAAGAGCCGTAGAGGTGGGCGATCCGCCGGGTGGCGGCGTCGATCGGCGCGCCGGAGGCGTGCGCCGCGACCGCGTCTTCGATGATCGCGTGCACAGCTGCTTCGGCCTCATCGCGCAGTTCCATGAAGGAGCCGTAAATGCCCTGGTCGCTGGGGATGGTCGCGGTCTCGAACCATTTGCCGTTGCTATGGCGGTACAGGTCGTCTTGCGGGCGAATGGCGTCGTCACGGTACTTCAGGACATCAGGCAATTCGGTAGTCAAGGAGCTGCTCCTTCGTAGAAGTTCGGGCTAAATCTATTACACACTGTAGCCAGTTCTTCCGGAATAGGATCAGTCTCTGGAAGTCATCCACCCACGGCTTAAATGCCTGCTGCCCCGAGCACCAGGGTGTTCGGGGCAGCAGCTACATCAGAAACCTTGCAGGCTGGAACGCTTCGCCGCCATCAGCAGGCTCCTCGTGCCTGGCTTCAGCTCCAGATATCGTCGCCGCGCAGCGAGGCATCAGCGCCGCCGTCGATGTAGATGGTCTGGCCGGTTACGTGGGTGTTTTCCTCGCTGGTCAACCAGAGCAGCAGCTTGGCGATGACTATCGCTTCCGAGTGGTAGTTCAGAGGCATCGGAACGTGGGCGTCAACGCCGGCACGGCCTTCTGCGGTCGAGAGCATCTCGCGGGTCATGTTGGTGATCACGGTGCCTGGTGCAACGGCGTTCAGCGGGATGCCGGCGCCTGCCCATGCAGGGGTGATGCATTCGCGGCGGACCCAGCGGCTCAGGGCGCGCTTGGACGAAGGATAGTTCAGGTAGCCGGTCTTCGGGCCCTGCTCTTCCAAGGACTTGCCGATGGCCAGGGCGGCCTCTTCGTCTCCCGACAGCAAGGCGTCGACAAGCTCGACCGAGTTTGGCTGCAGCGATGCCATCGACGACACCACGGCTACTCGTGGGGCCTCGGACTGCGACAGTGCAGGCAGCAGTCCCTCGAGGTACTGGGTAACGCCGAAGAAGTTGACCGCAACGGTCAGCGCCTTGGGAGCAGAAATACCCGCAGCTGCGATCACTGCATCAATCTTGCCTTCACTCAAGCGCAGGGTCTCTTCGATCGCTGCCTTGCGGCCTTCAGTGGTGGAGAGATCCGCGGTGATTTCCGCACCGCGTAGGTCCACGCCGATGACTTTCTGGCCGCGTTCGCGCAGAAGTTCTGCGGTTGCCATGCCGATTCCGGATCCTGCTCCAGTTACGATGTAAGTTCTCAAAACCTGAGTCCTCGATTCATCTCGATGTCTGTCGCTGAACCGCAGAAGTGAGTTCGCGGTGAGCGCTTAAAAACAGACTAGCGACAAAAAGGCGTTTAGCAGGAAATCGGTCTTGGTCCGGAACTCCATTGTCTAAGTCAATTATCAGCATGAACCAGCATGGAATTGAGCTTTTAAATGGCGAAGGCCCCGACACACTGTGCCAGGGCCTCCCCGTTAACCACGTGCGGCCCCGGACCAAGTCCAGGACCACACATCTTCAAGTTAAGTCCGGCGGTGACCTACTCTCCCACACCCTCACGAGTGCAGTACCATCGGCGCAATGGGCCTTAGCTTCCGGGTTCGGTATGGGACCGGGCGTTTCCCCCACGCTATGACCGCCGTAACAATCACGAAGCACACAAACCACCAGGTGATCCAGCACTCGTCCTGCAAAAAAACTTCTTCAGGTTCGAGGTTGTTGTCTCGTAACCGCATAGTGAACGCGAACAGCAAAAAAATGAATTTTGTCGACACACCATCTTATAGTGTGTTGTAAGTCATCGGCCTATTAGTACAGGTCAGCTACACAAGTCTTTGGTCCTTGCTTCCACATCCTGCCTATCAACCCAGTAATCTAGCTGGGGGCCTCACCCACACAAGGTGGATGGAAATCTCATCTCGAAGCAGGCTTCCCGCTTAGATGCTTTCAGCGGTTATCCCTTCCAAACGTAGCTAATCAGCGATGCACTTGGCAGTACAACTGACACACCAGAGGTTCGTCCGTCCCGGTCCTCTCGTACTAAGGACAGCCCTTCTCAAATTTCCAACGCGCGCAGCGGATAGGGACCGAACTGTCTCACGACGTTCTAAACCCAGCTCGCGTACCGCTTTAATGGGCGAACAGCCCAACCCTTGGGACCTACTCCAGCCCCAGGATGCGACGAGCCGACATCGAGGTGCCAAACCATGCCGTCGATATGGACTCTTGGGCAAGATCAGCCTGTTATCCCCGAGGTACCTTTTATCCGTTGAGCGACGGCCCTTCCACGAGGTGCCGCCGGATCACTAGTCCCGACTTTCGTCCCTGCTCGAGCTGTCACTCTCACAGTCAAGCTCCCTTGTGCACTTACACTCAACACCTGATTGCCAACCAGGCTGAGGGAACCTTTGGGCGCCTCCGTTACATTTTAGGAGGCAACCGCCCCAGTTAAACTACCCATCAGGCACTGTCCCTGAACCAGATCATGGTCCGAAGTTAGGTGACCGGTACAGCCAGAGTGGTATTTCAACGATGACTCCACCCGAACTAGCGTCCGAGCTTCACAGTCTCCCACCTATCCTACACAAGCTGCACCGAACACCAATACCAAACTATAGTAAAGGTCTCGGGGTCTTTCCGTCCTGCTGCGCGTAACGAGCATCTTTACTCGTACTGCAATTTCGCCGAGTTCATGGTTGAGACAGCGGGGAAGTCGTTACTCCATTCGTGCAGGTCGGAACTTACCCGACAAGGAATTTCGCTACCTTAGGATGGTTATAGTTACCACCGCCGTTTACTGGGGCTTAAATTCTCAGCTTCGCACACAAGTGTGCTAACCGGTCCTCTTAACCTTCCAGCACCGGGCAGGAGTCAGTCCGTATACATCGTCTTGCGACTTCGCACGGACCTGTGTTTTTAGTAAACAGTCGCTTCCCCCTGGTCTCTGCGGCCCACACCCGCCTCCAAGGAGTCAATCCTCTTCACGGGGCAGGCCCCCCTTCTTCCGAAGTTACGGGGGCATTTTGCCGAGTTCCTTAACCATGATTCTCTCGATCGCCTTAGTATTCTCTACCTGATCACCTGTGTCGGTTTAGGGTACGGGCGGACTGGGACCTCGCGCCGATGCTTTTCTAGGCAGCATAGGATCACCGAATCACCCCACAAACGGGGCGCCTATCAGGTCTCAGAAACAATGAACAGCGGATTTGCCTACCGTTCTTCCTACACCCTTGGACCAGGTCAATTCCATTGCCTGGCTCGGCTACCTTCCTGCGTCACACCTGTTAATACGCTGACCTCACAACATCGGTTCCCACCACATCACACAGCCAACACCCCGAAGGGCGCAACAGCCATGATCCATCATGGTTAGCATCCATCGCTCAGTATGGGCGGTCCTTCGCCGGTACGGGAATATCAACCCGTTATCCATCGACTACGCCTGTCGGCCTCGCCTTAGGTCCCGACTAACCCAGGGCAGATTAGCTTGACCCTGGAACCCTTGATCATTCGGCGGACGGGTTTCTCACCCGTCATTCGCTACTCATGCCTGCATTCTCACTCGTGTGGCCTCCACCGCTGGTTTACACCGCGACTTCACCGTCCACACGACGCTCCCCTACCCATCCAAACACCCAACCCGAAGGCCAGATAAACATTTGAATGACGCAACTTCGGCGGTGTGCTTGAGCCCCGCTACATTATCGGCGCGGAATCACTTGACCAGTGAGCTATTACGCACTCTTTCAAGGGTGGCTGCTTCTAAGCCAACCTCCTGGTTGTCACAGCAACTCCACATCCTTTCCCACTTAGCACACGCTTAGGGGCCTTAGTTGGCGTTCTGGGCTGTTTCCCTCTCGACTATGAAGCTTATCCCCCACAGTCTCACTGCTGCGCTCTCACTTACCGGCATTCGGAGTTTGGCTAAGGTCAGTAACCTTGTAGGGCCCATCGCCTATCCAGTAGCTCTACCTCCAGCAAGAAACACGCAACGCTGCACCTAAATGCATTTCGGGGAGAACCAGCTATCACGAAGTTTGATTGGCCTTTCACCCCTACCCACAGCTCATCCCCTCCATTTTCAACTGAAGTGGGTTCGGTCCTCCACGCGCTCTTACACACGCTTCAACCTGGCCATGGGTAGATCACTTCGCTTCGGGTCTAGATCACGCCACTCACTCGCCCTATTCAGACTCGCTTTCGCTACGGCTTCCCCCCACGGGTTAACCTCGCGACGTAACACTAACTCGCAGGCTCATTCTTCAAAAGGCACGCCATCACCACACACAAGGCATGGCTCTAACGGATTGTAAGCGCACGGTTTCAGGTACTATTTCACTCCCCTCCCGGGGTACTTTTCACCATTCCCTCACGGTACTGATTCACTATCGGTCATCAAGTAGTATTCAGGCTTACCAGGTGGTCCTGGCAGATTCACACAAGGTTTCACGGGCCCCGTGCTACTCGGGTATCCACACAAAGAACGGCAGACACGCATTACACCTACGGGACTATCACCCTCTCTGGTCCGGCATTCCAACCGATTCACCTATACGCCTGCACCTCATCCCACCAGCGTAGATAGAACTGGTACATGTGGACCCCACAACCCCGATGATGCAACGCCTATCCGCTATCACACACCAACCGGTTTAGCCCCATCCGCGTTCGCTCGCCACTACTAACGGAATCACTATTGTTTTCTCTTCCTGCGGGTACTGAGATGTTTCACTTCCCCGCGTTCCCTCCACACAGCCTATACATTCAGCTGCAGGTCACACCACATAACATGGTGCGGGGTTTCCCCATTCGGAAATCCTGGTCTCAACGTCCGGTTATCGACTCCACCAGGCTTATCGCAGATTCCCACGTCCTTCATCGGCTCTTGATGCCAAGGCATCCACCGTGCGCCCTTAAAAACTTCAACACAAAACAAAGTTCTCAAAATTGAGCTATAAAACAATCAACAAAATCACTACAAACAAGACTCAAACACCACACACACCCAGGACAGGCACATGCAACTCATCTTGTCTGCAAGATGCTCGCGTTCACTATACAGTTCCCAAACAACAACCCCGCACCCCCACACAACACCCCCAACCAGCCAAAAGACCAGCCACCAGGACACCATGCAGCAGACACAGGACAAACACCGAAACACCAAGCACCCAACCACCCCACCCCACAAGGAGCAAGACAGCCAGGAGGCTTGTTGCCTCAAAACCCAACAGTGCACCAAACATACCCATTCGCATCACACACCATGCGCGCCCTTCCAACACCACCAACCCCCAAAGGAGCCGGCACTGCGTACTAAACCACACACACCACACAACACAAACCATGCCAACACCCGAACCCCCGAAAACACCACCACCATGGCAGCCCTTTCGAAAACCCGTTTCCCGATGTTGAGTTCATTGACATTCCACCCTTGAGCAACCCACCCGAACCACACTCGGGTCCAGACATGGGCACCAAAAAAATGGTTAGCTCCTTAGAAAGGAGGTGATCCAGCCGCACCTTCCGGTACGGCTACCTTGTTACGACTTAGTCCCAATCGCCAGTCCCACCTTCGACGACTCCCCCCACACAAGGTGGTTAGGCCATCGGCTTCGGGTGTTACCAACTTTCGTGACTTGACGGGCGGTGTGTACAAGGCCCGGGAACGTATTCACCGCAGCGTTGCTGATCTGCGATTACTAGCGACTCCGACTTCATGGGGTCGAGTTGCAGACCCCAATCCGAACTGAGACCGGCTTTTAGGGATTAGCTCCACCTCACAGTATCGCAACCCATTGTACCGGCCATTGTAGCATGCGTGAAGCCCAAGACATAAGGGGCATGATGATTTGACGTCATCCCCACCTTCCTCCGAGTTGACCCCGGCAGTCTCCCATGAGTCCCCGGCATAACCCGCTGGCAACATGGAACGAGGGTTGCGCTCGTTGCGGGACTTAACCCAACATCTCACGACACGAGCTGACGACAACCATGCACCACCTGTGAACCAGCCCCGAAGGGAAACCCCATCTCTGAGGCGGTCTGGAACATGTCAAGCCTTGGTAAGGTTCTTCGCGTTGCATCGAATTAATCCGCATGCTCCGCCGCTTGTGCGGGCCCCCGTCAATTCCTTTGAGTTTTAGCCTTGCGGCCGTACTCCCCAGGCGGGGCACTTAATGCGTTAGCTACGGCGCGGAAAACGTGGAATGTCCCCCACACCTAGTGCCCAACGTTTACGGCATGGACTACCAGGGTATCTAATCCTGTTCGCTCCCCATGCTTTCGCTCCTCAGCGTCAGTAAATGCCCAGAGACCTGCCTTCGCCATCGGTGTTCCTCCTGATATCTGCGCATTTCACCGCTACACCAGGAATTCCAGTCTCCCCTACATCACTCTAGTCTGCCCGTACCCACCGCAGATCCGAGGTTGAGCCTCGGACTTTCACGGCAGACGCGACAAACCGCCTACGAGCTCTTTACGCCCAATAAATCCGGATAACGCTTGCGCCCTACGTATTACCGCGGCTGCTGGCACGTAGTTAGCCGGCGCTTCTTCTGCAGGTACCGTCACTCTCGCTTCTTCCCTACTGAAAGAGGTTTACAACCCGAAGGCCGTCATCCCTCACGCGGCGTCGCTGCATCAGGCTTGCGCCCATTGTGCAATATTCCCCACTGCTGCCTCCCGTAGGAGTCTGGGCCGTGTCTCAGTCCCAGTGTGGCCGGTCACCCTCTCAGGCCGGCTACCCGTCGTCGCCTTGGTGAGCCATTACCTCACCAACAAGCTGATAGGCCGCGAGTCCATCCCCAACCGATAAATCTTTCCACCACAAGACATGCGTCCCATGGTCATATCCGGTATTAGACCCAGTTTCCCGGGCTTATCCCAGAGTCAGGGGCAGGTTACTCACGTGTTACTCACCCGTTCGCCACTAATCCACCCAGCAAGCTGGGCTTCATCGTTCGACTTGCATGTGTTAAGCACGCCGCCAGCGTTCATCCTGAGCCAGGATCAAACTCTCCATAAAAAACAAAAAGCCACCACAACCCCACCGGAAAAAGACGGGGCCACACGTGATGTATAAATCCTGGCGAATAAAAACACTTGGAACAACACACGGGGGTGCATCATCCCAAGCAAAATGTTTCGTATTCACCAAACAAAAAATAATTTGGTATCAACAAACTTGGCACACTATTGAGTTCTCAAACAACAAACACTTACCGGTTCTCCGCCACCCATTCAAGGAGGCGATATCGTCCAGCGTTATATTCATATTCTATAATCATTGAATTCTGAAAGTCAAATCGATTCTTTGTGATTCAAATCAGTATTCTTTGATTCCCATTCAATTCCAAGTTGTCCACACATGGTGTGGAAAACCTTGATTTTCCGGGGGTTTCGCCGCCTTGTTCCGGTTGGTTGTTGTTCCGTCCGGCTCGTGGCGACAAGGAAAAACTATACACGGGTTGGCGGGGCGGTGCAAATCGGAGGGGTGCTGCGCAGCGGTGAGCGTGACCACATAAAACGGAGCGCTTTCTGGATACCGCGGAACGTTCAGTTTTTGAAACCCATGGGCACCGGAAATAATAACGGGCTCCACCGGCTCTTGGGTTCAGATCTACATTGTGGACAGGATTCATACCTTGCGCCGGGCAATTCATGCTCGTGGAATCACCCTTCTGGAACTTGAGGAGTCTCGTCGCCGGCGCAGGCTTACAGGCTTCGCTCCCGTTCGCGTAGTTTTGAACTGGCGCCACTTATTCGAGAGCCCGCTAGGCAGAATAAGCCTACCGTCAGAATCCTTAGTTCCAACGGTTCTACTGGAGCAACATTCAACACCGCCTCAAAACTGGATCAGGCGATTCGCCAAGAGTACCGAAGTCTTCAGTCACGATGCTGCACACTCAACCCTTCTGCGTCTTGGCAACTTTGCCGATCCTATGATTGACCGATTCGCTTAGGGCCCCGGTTGTGTTGATTCCTGTGTTCTGACAGGCCGACAACCTCCGTGGCTGCCCACTCGTTACGAATGATCTGGTTACTTCGGTTTCAAATCGACGCCAAAGGACTCTCACGCCGCATGATCTGCCCCCATTACTACGGGGGACCCGAACGTTCTATCGAACCGCTTACGTCCACGGGGTCTCTGATAAGTAATGGTGCCGATCATGGCAGAAATCGTACGATGCCGGCCCGTGTACTCCTGCTGATCCGCTCTGCCCATAATGACGAAACACCCTAATGAACTTTTACTGCCTGTTCGGCACGAGTTCCACAGTTCAATGGCCAGCCAGGTCTCGTAACTGCCATAGGTAGATCTCCATGGCCCGCGCAAGGGAACAGACTGAAGATTTCCTCCACCGTCATGTGCAGATACGCTCAGCCGGCAAAGCAGCTATGCCCTTTGTTCATCCGCGATCTAGCAGCTTGACCATGATGCAGGTTTCGTCAGCCATGTATGGGCGGAAGTATGGACCGGCACGGTGAGGCCAATGCCAACGCATGCTGAACTTCCCGGCTAGGCATCACCGTGGCATTAGGAGCATGTGCCCTCCAGGCCAACAACAAGTGCGCTTGCTAACCACCGTTGACCACGGCGCGGTCATTTGGTTCCGCCGACGCCACTTGTCCAAGGAACGCCAGGGGAACGAGTAGCCGTCATTCACTCCAACCGCAGGGTCAACCATGATTCGCTGTACGTCCGCCCAGGGCTGCAAATTCGCTGGCGATTCAGTCCATAGGACAAGTACCGAGAAAACTTTTCCGAGGATCTCGCTGGACAAGGTACGAATATAGCTTCAGCTGACTTCCAGGCGTCGAAATCGCAGTTCTCTTTGCGTTCCGCGTAGCGGAGATCCGCTGAAAGGAAGCGCGCTCAGGTCGATATTGTTGACCGCTCTCAACGCTAGCTGGTTTGCGGAAGCCGCAGCTTTGTCAGTCAGGCCGAGTGTCCGCGCAAACTCTTCCCAGTGCTTACGGCGGAGGTTCTTTGTCTTGCCTGCCAGCGTAAGAGCCAATGTATCGTCCCCGTAGATCAAGGTGCACGGAATATCGTAAATTGGTGCAACCGAGAAGCGCCCGTCATGGTCGGCCAGCATGGATACGTTCTTTCCATGCAAGTCACCGTTACCGCTGAGCCATGCGAAAAGGAATTGAATGTATAGATTCCTCTTAGCAAGAAGTGGAGCGTGGCAATGCTGAGCCAGGGCTTCGCATACCGCTTCAGAGGATACCGAGTATTTCGCACTCGGTGGCAGATTCAGCACCTGCATGGCGTCTTCCAACGCCAGCTTCTTCGATCCAGGTGAACCCGCTCTGTTCAGCCTGTCGAATCGTTCAATAAGCAGTCCTTCGAGTTGACGCGCATCATGGACCAGCTGACTTTTCACAACAGGAAGTTTCAGAAGCCTCGCCGCGGAGAGATGAGCTGCTTCATTTGCAATGAGATGTGGATGATCGCGTGGATCCATTTTGAGCAGGTACGCAGTTCCTGCCAATGACATCGGCGTGGTGAGCATCGTGGCGCTAATCTTTTCCTGAACCCCAGGAATGGAATGCAGATCAAGTGATCTGGCCAGGGCAGTGAAGTCCAGTTCAGCTGGATCCAAAAACTCTGCGAGTGCCGGCGGCTGCGTCAGAGCCGTCCCGGAGGGAACCACGCTAACGTTACCCGGGGTATCCGCCCCCACAATCATGAGAAGTGTCAGTTCGTCTGACAGGCTCGTCTTACCGGCATTCTTCAGTACCGTGAGCCTGTGACCTTCAGGAAGCAACCCTGAGAAGAAGGAAGGGAGGGCGCCCCCTGCACCGATGTAAGGCCCTCCGAGTGTCGGCAACGACGAAGCAATGCTTGGTGCGCCCGAAGCCAAGTACGAGTCGGTATAGGAGAACACCACGCTCCCGTCTTGACGCCGAGTCAACTTCCCGGCAATTACATCCTCACGGTAGACATCCGCCTCTTGTATCTGTTTGAGATCCTGAAGTTCGTAGTTCACTTCTCCACCACGATCTTTATTCCCAATACAGACGCAGTTGAAACTACGGCGCTAAAAGATGGGTTGCCCTGCCCGCTTTCCATTGATCGCAGTGTTCGTTCAGAAATTCCAGCTAGGTCGGCAAGCTGTTCCTGGGTAAGGCCGTTCTCCTTACGCACTGATTGAATCACTGCGCCGATCTTCGACAATGAACTCATGAAAATCTCCAAACCGGCAGAATAACGCCGATAGTAGCAGTCCCACTCATCATAACCGCAATAACCCAACACTTCGGCAGAATCTTGCCGATTTTGTGTTGCTGAAGAGAGCAGCGCGAAGAGAACAGACTGACCGGCAAGTTACTACCGATGATAGACCCGCCATCCGCGTGGCCTCGACGCTATGGACCTCGGCATAGTCCAGCTCGATACCGAACACCAGAGAGAGCCAACTATGCGGCCAAATTCCGCTTAAACAGAAAAAGGGGGAGCCACGACTCCCCCACCCCCTCACGCCAGGCCACCATGCCGGCCAGCAGGCAATCCTGCCGAGAAAACACACCGCCGCCACCAGGCAGCCCTTTAAACAGGAAAAAAGGGGGAAGCCACCACTCCCCCACGCCACCCCAACACCAACCCCGGTTAAACAGCGAAAGCCCCGACACACAGTGCCGGAGCCTCCCCGTTAACCACGTGCGGCCCCAGACACAAGTCCAGGACCACACATCTTCAAGTTAAGTCCGGCGGTGACCTACTCTCCCACACCCTCACGAGTGCAGTACCATCGGCGCAATGGGCCTTAGCTTCCGGGTTCGGTATGGGACCGGGCGTTTCCCCCACGCTATGACCGCCGTAACAATCACGAAGCACACAAACCACCAGGTGATCCAGCACTCGTCCTGCAAAAAAACTTCTTCAGGTTCGAGGTTGTTGTCTCGTAACCGCATAGTGAACGCGAACAGCAAAAAAATGAATTTTGTCGACACACCATCTTATAGTGTGTTGTAAGTCATCGGCCTATTAGTACAGGTCAGCTACACAAGTCTTTGGTCCTTGCTTCCACATCCTGCCTATCAACCCAGTAATCTAGCTGGGGGCCTCACCCACACAAGGTGGATGGAAATCTCATCTCGAAGCAGGCTTCCCGCTTAGATGCTTTCAGCGGTTATCCCTTCCAAACGTAGCTAATCAGCGATGCACTTGGCAGTACAACTGACACACCAGAGGTTCGTCCGTCCCGGTCCTCTCGTACTAAGGACAGCCCTTCTCAAATTTCCAACGCGCGCAGCGGATAGGGACCGAACTGTCTCACGACGTTCTAAACCCAGCTCGCGTACCGCTTTAATGGGCGAACAGCCCAACCCTTGGGACCTACTCCAGCCCCAGGATGCGACGAGCCGACATCGAGGTGCCAAACCATGCCGTCGATATGGACTCTTGGGCAAGATCAGCCTGTTATCCCCGAGGTACCTTTTATCCGTTGAGCGACGGCCCTTCCACGAGGTGCCGCCGGATCACTAGTCCCGACTTTCGTCCCTGCTCGAGCTGTCACTCTCACAGTCAAGCTCCCTTGTGCACTTACACTCAACACCTGATTGCCAACCAGGCTGAGGGAACCTTTGGGCGCCTCCGTTACATTTTAGGAGGCAACCGCCCCAGTTAAACTACCCATCAGGCACTGTCCCTGAACCAGATCATGGTCCGAAGTTAGGTGACCGGTACAGCCAGAGTGGTATTTCAACGATGACTCCACCCGAACTAGCGTCCGAGCTTCACAGTCTCCCACCTATCCTACACAAGCTGCACCGAACACCAATACCAAACTATAGTAAAGGTCTCGGGGTCTTTCCGTCCTGCTGCGCGTAACGAGCATCTTTACTCGTACTGCAATTTCGCCGAGTTCATGGTTGAGACAGCGGGGAAGTCGTTACTCCATTCGTGCAGGTCGGAACTTACCCGACAAGGAATTTCGCTACCTTAGGATGGTTATAGTTACCACCGCCGTTTACTGGGGCTTAAATTCTCAGCTTCGCACACAAGTGTGCTAACCGGTCCTCTTAACCTTCCAGCACCGGGCAGGAGTCAGTCCGTATACATCGTCTTGCGACTTCGCACGGACCTGTGTTTTTAGTAAACAGTCGCTTCCCCCTGGTCTCTGCGGCCCACACCCGCCTCCAAGGAGTCAATCCTCTTCACGGGGCAGGCCCCCCTTCTTCCGAAGTTACGGGGGCATTTTGCCGAGTTCCTTAACCATGATTCTCTCGATCGCCTTAGTATTCTCTACCTGATCACCTGTGTCGGTTTAGGGTACGGGCGGACTGGGACCTCGCGCCGATGCTTTTCTAGGCAGCATAGGATCACCGAATCACCCCACAAACGGGGCGCCTATCAGGTCTCAGAAACAATGAACAGCGGATTTGCCTACCGTTCTTCCTACACCCTTGGACCAGGTCAATTCCATTGCCTGGCTCGGCTACCTTCCTGCGTCACACCTGTTAATACGCTGACCTCACAACATCGGTTCCCACCACATCACACAGCCAACACCCCGAAGGGCGCAACAGCCATGATCCATCATGGTTAGCATCCATCGCTCAGTATGGGCGGTCCTTCGCCGGTACGGGAATATCAACCCGTTATCCATCGACTACGCCTGTCGGCCTCGCCTTAGGTCCCGACTAACCCAGGGCAGATTAGCTTGACCCTGGAACCCTTGATCATTCGGCGGACGGGTTTCTCACCCGTCATTCGCTACTCATGCCTGCATTCTCACTCGTGTGGCCTCCACCGCTGGTTTACACCGCGACTTCACCGTCCACACGACGCTCCCCTACCCATCCAAACACCCAACCCGAAGGCCAGATAAACATTTGAATGACGCAACTTCGGCGGTGTGCTTGAGCCCCGCTACATTATCGGCGCGGAATCACTTGACCAGTGAGCTATTACGCACTCTTTCAAGGGTGGCTGCTTCTAAGCCAACCTCCTGGTTGTCACAGCAACTCCACATCCTTTCCCACTTAGCACACGCTTAGGGGCCTTAGTTGGCGTTCTGGGCTGTTTCCCTCTCGACTATGAAGCTTATCCCCCACAGTCTCACTGCTGCGCTCTCACTTACCGGCATTCGGAGTTTGGCTAAGGTCAGTAACCTTGTAGGGCCCATCGCCTATCCAGTAGCTCTACCTCCAGCAAGAAACACGCAACGCTGCACCTAAATGCATTTCGGGGAGAACCAGCTATCACGAAGTTTGATTGGCCTTTCACCCCTACCCACAGCTCATCCCCTCCATTTTCAACTGAAGTGGGTTCGGTCCTCCACGCGCTCTTACACACGCTTCAACCTGGCCATGGGTAGATCACTTCGCTTCGGGTCTAGATCACGCCACTCACTCGCCCTATTCAGACTCGCTTTCGCTACGGCTTCCCCCCACGGGTTAACCTCGCGACGTAACACTAACTCGCAGGCTCATTCTTCAAAAGGCACGCCATCACCACACACAAGGCATGGCTCTAACGGATTGTAAGCGCACGGTTTCAGGTACTATTTCACTCCCCTCCCGGGGTACTTTTCACCATTCCCTCACGGTACTGATTCACTATCGGTCATCAAGTAGTATTCAGGCTTACCAGGTGGTCCTGGCAGATTCACACAAGGTTTCACGGGCCCCGTGCTACTCGGGTATCCACACAAAGAACGGCAGACACGCATTACACCTACGGGACTATCACCCTCTCTGGTCCGGCATTCCAACCGATTCACCTATACGCCTGCACCTCATCCCACCAGCGTAGATAGAACTGGTACATGTGGACCCCACAACCCCGATGATGCAACGCCTATCCGCTATCACACACCAACCGGTTTAGCCCCATCCGCGTTCGCTCGCCACTACTAACGGAATCACTATTGTTTTCTCTTCCTGCGGGTACTGAGATGTTTCACTTCCCCGCGTTCCCTCCACACAGCCTATACATTCAGCTGCAGGTCACACCACATAACATGGTGCGGGGTTTCCCCATTCGGAAATCCTGGTCTCAACGTCCGGTTATCGACTCCACCAGGCTTATCGCAGATTCCCACGTCCTTCATCGGCTCTTGATGCCAAGGCATCCACCGTGCGCCCTTAAAAACTTCAACACAAAACAAAGTTCTCAAAATTGAGCTATAAAACAATCAACAAAATCACTACAAACAAGACTCAAACACCACACACACCCAGGACAGGCACATGCAACTCATCTTGTCTGCAAGATGCTCGCGTTCACTATACAGTTCCCAAACAACAACCCCGCACCCCCACACAACACCCCCAACCAGCCAAAAGACCAGCCACCAGGACACCATGCAGCAGACACAGGACAAACACCGAAACACCAAGCACCCAACCACCCCACCCCACAAGGAGCAAGACAGCCAGGAGGCTTGTTGCCTCAAAACCCAACAGTGCACCAAACATACCCATTCGCATCACACACCATGCGCGCCCTTCCAACACCACCAACCCCCAAAGGAGCCGGCACTGCGTACTAAACCACACACACCACACAACACAAACCATGCCAACACCCGAACCCCCGAAAACACCACCACCATGGCAGCCCTTTCGAAAACCCGTTTCCCGATGTTGAGTTCATTGACATTCCACCCTTGAGCAACCCACCCGAACCACACTCGGGTCCAGACATGGGCACCAAAAAAATGGTTAGCTCCTTAGAAAGGAGGTGATCCAGCCGCACCTTCCGGTACGGCTACCTTGTTACGACTTAGTCCCAATCGCCAGTCCCACCTTCGACGACTCCCCCCACACAAGGTGGTTAGGCCATCGGCTTCGGGTGTTACCAACTTTCGTGACTTGACGGGCGGTGTGTACAAGGCCCGGGAACGTATTCACCGCAGCGTTGCTGATCTGCGATTACTAGCGACTCCGACTTCATGGGGTCGAGTTGCAGACCCCAATCCGAACTGAGACCGGCTTTTAGGGATTAGCTCCACCTCACAGTATCGCAACCCATTGTACCGGCCATTGTAGCATGCGTGAAGCCCAAGACATAAGGGGCATGATGATTTGACGTCATCCCCACCTTCCTCCGAGTTGACCCCGGCAGTCTCCCATGAGTCCCCGGCATAACCCGCTGGCAACATGGAACGAGGGTTGCGCTCGTTGCGGGACTTAACCCAACATCTCACGACACGAGCTGACGACAACCATGCACCACCTGTGAACCAGCCCCGAAGGGAAACCCCATCTCTGAGGCGGTCTGGAACATGTCAAGCCTTGGTAAGGTTCTTCGCGTTGCATCGAATTAATCCGCATGCTCCGCCGCTTGTGCGGGCCCCCGTCAATTCCTTTGAGTTTTAGCCTTGCGGCCGTACTCCCCAGGCGGGGCACTTAATGCGTTAGCTACGGCGCGGAAAACGTGGAATGTCCCCCACACCTAGTGCCCAACGTTTACGGCATGGACTACCAGGGTATCTAATCCTGTTCGCTCCCCATGCTTTCGCTCCTCAGCGTCAGTAAATGCCCAGAGACCTGCCTTCGCCATCGGTGTTCCTCCTGATATCTGCGCATTTCACCGCTACACCAGGAATTCCAGTCTCCCCTACATCACTCTAGTCTGCCCGTACCCACCGCAGATCCGAGGTTGAGCCTCGGACTTTCACGGCAGACGCGACAAACCGCCTACGAGCTCTTTACGCCCAATAAATCCGGATAACGCTTGCGCCCTACGTATTACCGCGGCTGCTGGCACGTAGTTAGCCGGCGCTTCTTCTGCAGGTACCGTCACTCTCGCTTCTTCCCTACTGAAAGAGGTTTACAACCCGAAGGCCGTCATCCCTCACGCGGCGTCGCTGCATCAGGCTTGCGCCCATTGTGCAATATTCCCCACTGCTGCCTCCCGTAGGAGTCTGGGCCGTGTCTCAGTCCCAGTGTGGCCGGTCACCCTCTCAGGCCGGCTACCCGTCGTCGCCTTGGTGAGCCATTACCTCACCAACAAGCTGATAGGCCGCGAGTCCATCCCCAACCGATAAATCTTTCCACCACAAGACATGCGTCCCATGGTCATATCCGGTATTAGACCCAGTTTCCCGGGCTTATCCCAGAGTCAGGGGCAGGTTACTCACGTGTTACTCACCCGTTCGCCACTAATCCACCCAGCAAGCTGGGCTTCATCGTTCGACTTGCATGTGTTAAGCACGCCGCCAGCGTTCATCCTGAGCCAGGATCAAACTCTCCATAAAAAACAAAAAGCCACCACAACCCCACCGGAAAAAGACGGGGCCACACGTGATGTATAAATCCTGGCGAATAAAAACACTTGGAACAACACACGGGGGTGCATCATCCCAAGCAAAATGTTTCGTATTCACCAAACAAAAAATAATTTGGTATCAACAAACTTGGCACACTATTGAGTTCTCAAACAACAAACACTCTCGACACCACACCCCGAACCCTGAGGTTCGAACTGCTTCGCTCCGGAGCAACTTTTCAAGCTTACCAGATTCCGTAATCCGATCAAAATCGGTCGAAATCTTCAAGTGAAAAGTGATTGGCTACCGCGTAAACAGCTCGTGTATTCCGTGCTGTTTCTCTTGCGGCAACAGATAAAAACTATACAGGGCCTTTCGGGATGATTCAAATCGTAGCGCCGCGTTCTAGGTCACATTCCCTGCGCTGTTCTAGTCTGGGCGTATGAGCGACCTGCAGAAACTACTTGGATACCGTGACCCAATCTTCAATGCCCCCATGGCAGGTGCCGCGGGCGGTGCCATGGCTGCCGCTGTCAGCGCGGCCGGTGCAGTCGGGATGATCGGCGTCTCTCCAACCCCTACTGCCGAGTGGATCAAAACGCAGGCATCCCTCGTATCGGAAATCGACACACCATGGGGTGCCGGCTTCATGGGCTGGGCGCTGGAGGCTGACCTGTCGCCGCTCGAATCGTTTCTCGAATACGGCCCCGCCCTGGTATCCATCAGCTTCGGCGACGTCACCCGCGCCGCGGCCCTGGCCCACGAAGCGGGTGTCCTGACTGCCATGCAGGTTGGCAACGCCGCAGATCTGGATCGTGCCATGCAGGATGACATCGACATCATCATCGCCCGAGGCGGCGAAGGCGGCGGCCACGGACGCAATGAATCCGGGACGCTGCCGCTGCTGCAGCTGGCCTGCGCGCAGAGGCAGAAGCCCGTAGTTGCAGCAGGAGGCATCGGAACCGCCGCTGGGACCGCCGCAGTGCTTGCCGCCGGCGCCGACGCGGCATGGATCGGAACCCGGTTCCTGTCTACCAAGGAATCCAGCGGACACGAGAACCTGAAAGCGGCGGTGCGCGCCTCGGGGCTGGATGACACCGTCTATACGCGGGCCTTCGACATCGCCCAGCAGCTGCCATGGGCTCCCGAATTCGGCGGCCGCGCCCTGGCCAATGACTTCAGCAGGCGTTACGCCGCCGACCTTGATTCCTTGGAAGCTACCGAGGACCTGCGCCAGCGCATGGTGCGCGCCCGCGCCGAGGCGGATGTGGCGCTGGCTCCGGTTTATGCGGGCCAGACCGTTGAATTCGTCCAGCGCGAGGAAACCTGCGCCGAGGTGCTCGCCGAGCTGGGCGGCTTCCGCAGGATTCTGGCGGAGGCCGCCCAGCGCTTCGCCTAGATCGGCTGGTTGTCGATCAACCGCACTCCGCCCACGGTGGCGGCGACCAGGATCAGGCCTTCCCCGGTGAAGGGGGTGTCCTGGCAATTGAATGCCAATTCCTGCAGGTTGCCCGGATCGACCACCACGAAGTAGTCGAGCTCCACCAGCGGCTCCATCTGGAACATGCCGATGGCATCGTCCAGGTTCAGCGGCTCGTTGCGCTCAGCACGGCCGGCGATCAAAGCAATCGCCCGGTGCAGCACCAGGGCGGCCTGGAGCTGTTCCTCGTTGAGCAGCGAATTGCGGCTGGACAGCGCCAAACCCTTCTCGCTGCGCACGATCGGCACCGAGCGGAGCTCGACTGCATAGTCCAGGTCGGCGACCATGCGGCGGATCAGCACTACCTGCTGGGCGTCCTTCTGCCCGAAGTAGGCGCGGTATTCACCCTGGCGCGGATCGGCCAGGTGCAGGAGCTTGGCCACCACGGCCAGCATTCCGTCGAAATGCCCCGGGCGGGAGGCGCCCTCGTACATTTCGCCCAGGGCGCCGGAGTTCAGGCGGATCAGCGGCAGCCCTGCATGGTAGATTTCCCGGGCTTCGGGCGCGAACACGATGTCGACACCGGCGCCGGCGGCCACCTGGACGTCGGCATCCAGGGTGCGCGGATACTTGGCATAGTCGGAGGTGTCGTTGAACTGCAGCTCGTTCACGAAGACCGAAATGACAACGAGTTCGTTTTCCTCGCGGGCGGCCTTGAACAGCGACGCGTGCCCGTCGTGCAGGGCTCCCATGGTCGGGACGAAGCCCAGCGACCCGGGGTTCGCCTCCGCAATGGCTGCCTTCAATTCGCTGCGGGTCTTGACGATTCTTGGGGTTTTCACCCTCTTATTCTAGAACTCGCAGCAGTTCCTCGAGCGTCGACTGGGATATCAGGCCCCGGGCGGCCGCCCGCAACGCGGTGGCCCGGGAGAGGCTGCGATAGCTGTCGTTCGTTTCTGCAGGGTCCGCTTCCAGCGCGGCGAGGTGCGCCTGCACCGTTCCTACATCCCCCCGGGACACTGGGCCGGTCAGCGCGCCGGCGCCCGAGCGCAACGCGTTGTCCAGGCTCGCATACATCAGGGCGCGCAGCGTATTCGACGGTTCGTCGACCCCGATGCGGCGCAGCATGTCCGCTGACTGCGCGGTGATGGTGTTCAGGTGGTTGGCCGCGTGGGCCAGCGCCGCGTGGTAGCTGACGCGGTCGTGCTCGGCGATGACCACCGGCTCCCCGCGCATCTCCACGACCAGCGCCTGGGCTACCGGCAGCATGATCTCGTCGGCCGTCACCGCGAAGACGCAGTCGGTCAGCCGCTGCAAGTCCATGCTCATGCCGGTGAAGGTCATGGCCGGGTGGATGGCCAGCCCGAAGGCTCCGGCATCCAGCGCCGGCTGCAGGATTCCCGTGCCGTAGCGTCCGGCGGTATGGGCAATCAGCTGCCCGGTGGTGAAGTGGCCTGCGGCGGCGAGCCCTGCCACCAGTTCTCCCAGCACGTCGTCCGGCACCGCGAACAGCACCAGTTCGCTGCGCCGCAGGATCTCTGCCGGGTCCAGGATCTCGACCCCGGGCAGCAGCGCGTCGGCGCGGTCCTTCGAATCCTGCGAGACCGCATGGATTCCGGTGATTCGGTGACCGCTGGCGGCCAGCGCCGCCCCGAGCACCGTGCCGACCTTGCCAGCGGAGATGATGCCGATTCCCAAGCGTGGTGCGTCCACGTCCTACCTTCCGCGACGAGTATTACCTGCCGGCGATGCGGCGGGATTGTTCCTCCAAGAACTTACCAGCGATTTGGGCATCAACCTGCTGTATGTAGCCGGTGACCGTGCCGCCGGCGCTGTAGATGCGCAGCCCGGCCAGCTGGCGGCGGCGCTCCAGCGGGCCCTGGCGCAGCATGATGCCCTGCACCCGGTTGTGTGCGGTGAAGGCGGTGATCCGGCCGAGCCAGCCGTAGCGCGAGATCACCGTGGTGTCCGTGGCCAGGAAACCCTGGTTCTTCCACGCGCCCGGGGACAGCGGTTTGGCCCGGTGCGGGGAGAGCGTGAATCCGTGCTCCTCGCCGCCGGAGTTGATCGCGGTGAACAGCACCTCCCGCTGGCGTTCCACCCCGAGGTCCGGGAGCAGGATGCCCATGACCCGGGCCACCGCGTCGAAGTCCCCGACCGGCAGCACCAGCAGGTTCTGGGCTTCCTCCTGCGACCCCACGCCCAGCGCGTTGACCTCGACCCGGTACCAGCCCAGTAGCCGCCACAGGGCCGGGGAACTGACCTGGATGGACTGGACGCGGCCGGCGGGGATGGACTGCTGGCGGGTGTCCGCCAGGCCGCGGCTCACGCGCAGCCCGGTATCGGTGGCGGCGGCGCTGAAATTCCAGGAGTTGTTCAGTTCCTTGTAGAACCAGCCGCCGAAGCCCAGCAGCGCCGGGATCAGGCCGGCCGCCATGCCGCCGACACCGCTCAGCGTCATGATGCCCAGAGCCAGCGCGCTGAGCACGCCGATGATGGTGGGCATACGCAGGAACAGCGAGGCGAGCAGCCGGCCGTGGGGCACCCTGGCCATCAGCACGTCGGGGTCAGGAGCCTGCGCCGCGGATGCTGCGGTGTCCGGGACCGAGTCCGCCTCCTGCCCGTCGAGCGGCGCCTGGCCGTTCCGGGCGGCCTGCGCCCGGCCCAGGATCAGCGCTCGCAGCCGCTGCGCGTCGGCCTTGCGCAGGAAGGACAGGCGCAGCATGGATTGGCTGCCGTCGGCCACGTCGAAGTGCAGCTCGGCCAGCCCCAGGAGCCGGGCCACCAGCGGCTGGGCCACCTCGATGCCCTGCACCCGGTCGATGCGCGCCTGCTTCTGGCTGCGGAAGACCATTCCGGAGTTCACGTACACGTGCGTGCCGGTGATCCTGTAGCGGGTGAAGTACCAGGACAAGGCGTAGAAGACGAGCACCACCAGCAGTGCGCCCGCACCGATCAGCACGGTCCAGCGCAGCCTTTCGCCGCTGAGCCGCTCGGCCAGCGTCAGGTCGTTGGTGTTCTGCCAATAGATGTAGGCCAGACCCACGATGGCCACCCAGCCGCGCACGAACGGGCTGGCCGGATGGACCCGCTGCCACTGCTCGGTCATAACATCTTCGCTTCGCCCGCGGCGCTCAGCCGTTCCCTCAGGTCCCGGCCGGTGTGCTCCGCAAGGCCGGGGATCACGGCGGTGGCGGAGCCGGAGGCGGTGTTCAAGGTGAGCTTGCACAGCCCGTATTTGCGTTCCAGCGGTCCGCTGGTGACTTCCACGTACTGCATCCGCCCGTAGGGGATCACCAGCTGCTTGCGCCACATCACCCCGGAGCGCACCACGAGGTCTTCTTCGCGTTCCAGGTAGCCCAGCGCCCGCACGCGGCGGCGCAGCAGGCGCAGCGCCGGCAGCGCGATGAGCAGCACCGCCAGCGGCGGCGCAATGACCAGCCACAGCGGGGTCTGCACGCCGAACAGCCGCAGGACCAGCGGCGCCAGCGCGACCAGCAGGTACAGCGCGGTGTTCAGCGCCCAGCCGATCAGCTTGACGGTGAAGTATTCGGGTGCGACCGGCCGGAAGTCATTCGGTGACCGTTCCATCGGCGATTCCATCGGCGGTGTCCTCCGGATCTTCGGGGGGAAGTTTGCAAAGGTGCTGCACAATATACCCGATGACCACCATGAACAGGCCCGCCCCGGCCAGCACGATCGCGCGGGTCAGGCTCGGCGAGGCGCCGGCGTTCACCCACAGGTTCACCAACGCCGGCAGGTGCCATCCGGTGATCAGCGCGCCGGCGTAGGCCGCGGCCTGGGCCAGCACCAGGGTGCGGGCCGCGGCGATCGCGTCGAAGTGCGCCTTGCCCAGGGTCGAGCGCTTGACCCGGATCCCCAGGAACAGCACCACCGCGCACACCGCCCCGAGCGAATACAGCGCCGTGTAGTCCAGCACCGGGGTTGAACGCCCGGCCGCGACGAACAGGCGCAGTGCGATCCAGCCCAGCACCGCGCCGAGCAGGGTGCACCACACCAGCGAGAGAACCTTCAGCCGGGTCATAGCCGGATGATGTCCTTGGTGTCAGCGGCCTGCGCCGCCAGCCGGGAAACCAGCTGGCCTCCGAGCACGGCGTCCGGGTCCATCCAGCTCCACGGCGCCAGCACGAAGCCGCGAAGGGCCGCGCGCGGATGCGGCAGCGTCAGCCTCGGGTCATCGAGCACCAGGTGGTCGTAGGTGATCAGGTCCAGGTCCAGCGTGCGCGCCTCCCAGCGCACCTCGCGGGTGCGGTGGTGCGCGGCCTCGATGCGCTGGCACAGGTCCAGCAGCTCATGCGGGGAGCGCTGCGTGCGCACCTCGATGACCTGGTTGGTGTAGTCCGGCTGGTCCGGCGGGCCGCCCACGGGCTTGGTGACCGCCAGCGGGGAGGTCTTCAGGATCTCCAGCTCTGCGCCGAGCTCCGCCACGGCGGCGGCCAGCGTGGCCTGCGGGTCGCCCAGGTTGGCGCCCAGCGCGATGACCGCGGTGTGCTGCAACTGGTGCCGGGTCAGCGAAATGCTCACGTCGCTGAACGGCACCGGGATCGGGGCCTGCGGCTTGTGCACCACCACCTCGACCGTGGCCACGGTCGGGTAGGCGGCCAGGATCGCGGCGGCGACCTCGCTGCCCAGCTTCTCGATCAAATCCCAGGGCCCGGCCTGGATCTGGGCGACGACCAGCTCGCTGACCTCGCCGTAGTGCACAGTGTCGGCCACGTTGTCGCTGGCCGCCGCGCGGGAGATGTCCACGTGCAGCACCACGTCGACGACGAACGTTTGCCCGTCGCGCTTCTCGAAATCGAAGACGCCGTGGTAGCCGGTCGCGGAAATCCCGGAAATGCTAATGCGATCCATGGGCCTTCACGACTTTCAGGGCGTCGCGAGATCCCTGCACGTCGTGCACGCGCACCGCCCAGGCGCCGTCGGCGGCCGCCAGCACGGTGGTGGCAAGGGTCGCCGCGTCGCGGCCCAGCGGTTCGCGGGCGGCGCCGCCCTCGGCGAGCACCTCGCCCAGGAAGCGCTTGCGGCTGGTGCCGACCAGCACGCGGTGGCCCAGGTCCTCGAAGGCCTTGAGGTTCTTGAGCAGGGCCCAGTTGTGCGCGGCGTCCTTGGCGAAGCCCAGTCCCGGATCCAGGATGATCTGCTCCGGCGCCACGCCGCGGGCCACGAAGTCGTCGCGCAGCGCACGCAGCTCGGCCAGCACCTCGGCGGCCGCGTCCTGGTAGTCGGCCTTGGTGACCATGTTCTGCGCGGTGCCGCGGCGGTGCATCAGCACGTAGGGCACGCCGGTTTGCGCGATCAGCTCCGGCATGCCGGCCTCGTAAGTCAGCCCGGAGACGTCGTTGATCAGGTGCGCGCCGGCGGCGATGGCCGCGCGGGCGGTGTCCACGTGCATGGTGTCCACGGAGACCACGGCTCCGGCCTTGACCAGCGCCTCGATGACGGGCAGGATGCGCTCCTGCTCGAGAACCGGGTCGACCGCAACCGCGCCGGGACGGGTGGATTCCCCGCCCACGTCGATGATGTCGGCGCCGGCGTAGAGCAGCTTCAGGCCCTGCGCGATGGCGGCCTCGCGCTGCAGGTAGACGCCTCCATCGGAGAAGGAGTCCTCGGTGACGTTCAGGATGCCCATCACCAGGGTGCGGTCGGTAGGCAGGTCGGCGAACGTTTTCTGCTTGATCTTGCGGATCACGGTCAGCGGGCTGGTGGCCGGACCGGTGCCGGGGATTGCTCCAAGAGACATAGGGTGTTACCTTCCGAGAATCAGGCTCATTGCTTCGGCGCGGGTGGCGGTCTCGCGCAGCTGGCCGCGGACCGCGCTGGTGACGGTCTTCGCGCCCGGCTTCTGGACGCCGCGCATCGACATGCACATGTGCTCGCATTCGACGACGACGATCGCGCCGGAGGGGTTCAGGTGCTCGACCAGGGCGTCCACGATCTGCGTGGTCAGCCGTTCCTGCACCTGCGGGCGGCGGGCGAAGACCTCCACCAGCCGGGCCAGCTTGGACAGGCCGGTGACCTTGCCGCCCTTGCCCGGGATGTACCCGATATGGGCGCGGCCGTAGAACGGCACCAGGTGGTGCTCGCAGGTCGAGTAGAACGCGATGTCCTTCACCAGCACCATCTCGTCGTGCTCGATGTCGAAGGTGGTGGACAGGTGTTCCTCGGGGCCCTGGTGCAGCCCGGCGAAGAATTCCGCGTAGGCCTTGGCCACCCGCTTGGGGGTGTCCTGCAGGCCGTCGCGGTCCGGGTCCTCGCCAATGGCCAGCAGGATTTCGCGCACGGCTGCCGCGATGCGCGGCTGGTCGATCAGATTTTCTTCAGTCACGCTTCGATCCTAGTCGGTCGACTGCGCGGCGCGCTCCTTGGGGCTTAACACCGGGCCTTCGGGGTGCACGGGTCGCTCGTCGTTGGACAGCCACACCACGCGCTTGTCGATCTTCACCAGGTCCGTGAAGATCTCCGCGATCTCCTTCTGGTTCAGCGTCTCGCGTTCCAGCAGGGCCAGGGCCAGCCGGTCCAGCACATGGCGGTTGGTGGTCAGCGCCCAGTAGGCGTCGTTGTGCGCGCCCTCGATGAGCTGGCGCACCTCTTCGTCGACCAGGTGGGCCATCTCGTCCGAGTACTCGCGCGCCCCGGTGCCCATCTGCTGCTCCGCGGCGGAGCTGGCCAGGCGCACGGCGCCGACCTTCTCGCTCATGCCGTATTCGGTGACCATCTTGCGCGCGGTGGCGGTGGCCTTCTCGATGTCGTTCGAGGCTCCGGTGGACGGATCGTGGAACACGATCTCCTCGGCGACGCGGCCGCCCATGGCGTAGGCCATCTGGTCCAGCAGCTCGTTGCGGGTCACCGAGTACTTGTCCGACTCCGGCACGACCATGGTGTAGCCCAGGGCGCGGCCACGCGGCAGGATGGTGATCTTGGTGACCGGTGCGGTCTGGTTCATCGCCGCGGCGACCAGGGCGTGGCCGCCCTCGTGGTAGGCGGTGACCTTGCGCTCGTGCTCGTCCATCAGGCGGGTGCGTTTCTGCGGGCCGGCCATGACGCGGTCGATGGCCTCGTCCAGCGCGCGGTCGTCGATCAGGTTCGCGTTCGAGCGCGCGGTGAGCAGCGCGGCTTCGTTCAGCACGTTGGCCAGGTCGGCGCCGGTGTAGCCCGGGGTCTTCTTGGCCACCGCGTTCAGGTCCACCGTCGCGTCCATCGGCTTGCCCTTCACGTGCACCTTCAGGATGTCTTCGCGGCCCTTCAAATCCGGCGCCTCCACCGGGATCTGGCGGTCGAATCGGCCCGGGCGCAGCAGCGCCGGGTCCAGCACGTCCGGACGGTTGGTCGCGGCGATCAGGATGACGTTGGTGGTGGCGTCGAAGCCGTCCATCTCAACCAGCAGCTGGTTCAGGGTCTGTTCGCGCTCGTCGTTGCCGCCGCCGATGCCGGCGCCGCGGTGGCGGCCCACCGCGTCGATCTCGTCGACGAAGATGATGGCCGGAGAGTTGTTCTTGGCCTGTTCGAACAGGTCGCGCACACGCGAGGCGCCCACGCCGACAAACATCTCCACGAAGTCAGAACCGGAGATCGAGTAGAACGGCACCTGGGCCTCGCCGGCCACGGCCTTGGCGAGCAGGGTCTTGCCGGTGCCCGGAGGACCGTAGAGCAGCACGCCCTTGGGGATCTTAGCGCCCACGGCCTGGAACTTCGCAGGTTCCTGCAGGAACTCCTTGATTTCGTGGAGTTCCTCCACGGCCTCGTCGGCGCCGGCGACGTCCTTGAAGGTCACCTGCGGCATGTCCTTGGTGATCAGCTTCGCCTTGGACTTGCCGAACTGCATGACCTTGGAGCCGCCGCCCTGCGAGCGGGCGAGGATGAACCAGAAGATGCCGGCGATCAGCAAGAACGGCACGATCACGCCGAGCATCGACAGCAGCCAATTGCTCTCCACCGGCTGGTCGGTGAACTTGTCCAGCTTCGCGCCGTTGATCGCGTCGACCACCTGCACGGCGCGGGCCGAGGAGTAGAAGAAGCTGACGTTGGTGCCCTTTTCAACACCGTCGACGGTCAGCGCATTGCGCAGCGTCAGATCCACGCGCTGGTCTCCGTCGAAGATCTTCGCCTGGGTCACATTGCCGCTGGACAGCTCATGCAGTCCCTGCGAAGTGTCGATCTTCGCCGTGTTGTTGCCGAACACCATCGGCAGGAACAGGACGACTGCAACGACGCCCACGAGAACCCAGATGATCCAGCTGTTAAATAGCTTCTTTGTTTTCATTGATCCGCCGGGTCCCGCGCCCTACGCATCTCCCTCACCCGCTGTCATGGCGTCCGGGGCACGCCACCTTCGATTCTTCTCAACGCCCGGCCGGCGCGAAAAGTTCCCTACTCGTAGATGTGCGGGGCAAGGGTGCCCACGCAGTCAAGGTTGCGGTACTTCTCCGCGTAGTCCAGACCGTACCCGACGACGAATTCGTTGGGAATATCCATGCCGACGTACTTCACGTCGATCTCGACCTTGGCGGCTGCGGGCTTGCGCAGCAGCGTGCAGATCTCGACGCTGGCCGGGCCGCGCGACTCCAGGTTCGCCTTGAGCCAGGACAGGGTCAGGCCGGAATCGATGATGTCCTCGACGATGAGCACGTGCTTGCCCATGAGGTCCGAGTCCAGATCCTTCAGGATGCGCACCACGCCGGAGGACTGGGTTCCGGATCCATAGGAGGAAACGGCCATCCAGTCCATGCTCACATGGGATTCAAGAGCACGAACCAGGTCGGCCATGATCATGACCGCGCCCTTCAGCACCCCGACGACGAGGATGTCGCGACCCTGGTAGTCCTTGTCGATCTGTGCTGCCAGTTCTTCGACTCGGGTCTGGATTTCTTCCTTGGTGTACAGAACATGTGTCAGATCGGCCTTGACGGCATTGGAATCCACGAGGGTTCTCCTGATTCTAGAGGTGTGGTACCTACCTAGAGTGCCACATTTCACCGGTGGTTGCTTAGAGCGAGTCGGTGAAAACAATCACCGGGCTTCGGCGGTAGGCACTGATTTTCCCGTCCAACTGCACGGGCCCGGCTGATTTGGACTTTTCCGTACCGACCCCGGCCAGAGCGCACAGGGCCGCTGTTCGCTCCCGGCCAACGTTTTTGGCGCCCGCTTCCGCGGCGGCCAGACGCAGCACGCGGGACGCCACGGCCGGCGGCAGGGCTGCCAGCGCCTTGAGGTCTGTTCCGTGCTCGGCCCAGGCCCGGCCGGCCCACAGGTCCAGTGCGTCGGCATCCGCCGCGGCCAGCTGTGCGGTGCGCGCCAACGCCTGCGGGATGTGCCCGCCAAGATGTTCCCGCAGGTAGGGCATGATTTCGCCGCGCACCAGGTTGCGGCGGTAGGTGGTATCCGTATTGCTGGGGTCTTCCCAGTACTCCAGCCCGGCGCCGGCGCAGATCTGCTCGGTATCTTCCCGGGCCAGGTCCAGCAGCGGGCGCGCGTAGGCCCCGCGCACCGCAGGCATGCCGGCCAGCGACCGGATTCCCGAACCGCGCAGCAGACCCAGCAGCACCTGTTCGGCTTGGTCGTCGCGGGTATGGCCGAGCAGGATGCGCTGCGCTCCGGTGGACTCCAGCGCGCGTTCGAAGGCTTCGTAGCGGGCGGTGCGCGCCGAAGCCTCATCGGGACGGGTGCGCACACGCCGCACCAGCACCGGGTCCAGTCCGAGCTCACGGCACTGCTGCGCAGCCCGGTCCGCTGCCTGGGCACTGCCGGGTTGCAGCCCGTGGTCCACGACCACCGCGCCGAAGGCCCCCGGCAGCTGGCTGGCCGCGACCGCCAGGGCCAGCGAGTCTGCCCCTCCGGAGACCGCAACCAGGCTCAGTCCCGCTGGCGCCATCGCGGCGACCGCGGTGCGCGCCCGGTCGATGGGACGGCTCATCGGGTGCGGGCCAGCCAGCGTTCGGGATGGTCCAGCTCGTCGGCGCTGGGGAACAGCTCGCGTTCGCTGAAGATCGTGTTGAAGCCTTCGTAACCGATCTCGTCGACCAGGTGGCCCACGAACTTCGCCCCGCGCTTGTACTGCAGCGCCTTGGCTTCCATGCCCAGCAGCTTGCCGACCAGCGTGGCCAGCGCCGAACGGTTCTCCCCGCGCGCCTCGAAGCGGCGGCGGATGGTCTTGATGGTGCCGATGGACTTCACGTCGTTCATCACCACCATGGCGTGTCCCTCCAGCACCGACATGATGCTGGTCAGCTCGCTGACCTCCGACTTCATGGCCTTGAGCCTGGATCCCAGGTCGTTGATCGAATGCGTGGTGCCGCGCAGCGGCTCGAACACCTCGGCAAGGGTCTGCTTCATGACCCCCGGAATCCACGGCGCATGCTCGAACTGCAACCGGTGGGTCTGCTCATGGGTGGCGATCCACAGGTAGAAGTCCTTCGCGTTCAGGTTCAGTTCGCCGCGCAGCTGGGTGATGGTCGGGGCGTTGAGCAGCAGCCGGGGGCCGACGAAGGGGTCGAACTGCCCCAGCACGCGGGTGCCGAGCACCGCGAGCACCGCGCCGAGCTCCGCCCCTGCCACCAGCGGCACCGCGCCCGGGGCATCGATTCCTTCCGGGAGCATCGCCGCGAAGTTCTGGCTGACCGCCTGCGCCCAGCCTGCGCGGTCCACCACGAGCGTCTGGGCAGGCGCGGTGGAGCTCAACTTGGAGATCTTCTCCGCCTCGACCAGGCCCTGGCCTCCGGCGATGCGCAGCTCCTCGACAATCCGCGCCGCTTGCCGCCCGTCGATAGCGGGGCCGGCCGGCATCAGGGTCCTGGCGGTTCCGACGGCGACGTCCCAGTCAATGAATTGCTTCATGCGTGCTCCTGACTATGCCCGGCAGCCGCAGCCGCGGATGGCGGTGACTGCCTGGTCGATGATTGGCTTGTGCGGTGCGAGCGTGCCGTCCGGCTGGTTGGCGAAAATGGAGAAGGCCAGCAGCCTGCCGTCCTCGGTCAGCGTCATGCCGGTCAGCGTGGCCACCCCGGTCAGCGAACCGGTTTTGGCGCGGACCATCCCCAGGGTCGCATCTGCGCCGAGACGCTGCATCAGCGTGCCGTTGTATCCGGCCACGGGCAGCGAATAGATCAGCTCGCGCATCCCCGCCTTGCCGCTGGTGGCTGCAGAGCGCAGCACCGCGGTCAGCGCCGCCGGCGAGATCTGGTTGACGGCGGCCAGCCCGCTGGCATCGGACAGCGCCGCCCCCTGGGCACCGTGTTCCCCCGCCGCCTTGGCCACCGCGGGCCCCGCCTGTTCCGGGGGAAGACCTTCGGCCAGGGCTACGAGTCGGCCCAGGGTTTCGGCGATGTAGTTGTCCGAGACCAGCAGCATGTGCTTGACCACGTCGCGCAGCGGGGCCGAGCGAACCTCGGCGATCTGCTCGCCGCCTTCGTAGGCTCCGCGTCCGCCCTGCGCCACCTTGATCGAGGAACCCAGCGCGGCGCCGAATACTTGGCGCGCCTGTTGCGCCGAATCCGACTGGTACGGGGAGGCGAGGTTCTCGCCCGCGCGGCCCGCGTAGTGCGCCAGCGGGTAGACCGGCGCGATGTTGTTCGAGGTGAACAGGGACTTGTCCCAGTCCGGGTTGGACTGCGCAGCGCCGAACAGCGAGTCGTCGAGCCACAGCTTCACGGAGTCCACACCGCGCTTTTCCAGCTCGGCGGCGGTCTTTTCGGCCAGCGTCCCGAGCCCCGCGTAGCCCTTGGTGGACGTCGGATCCGAGGCGCCGTCGCCCAGCAGCACGTCTCCCCCGCCGCGCAGCACCAGGGTCTCCCCGTCCAGCCAAACGCTGGTGCCCAGCTGGGTGTCGGCGCCCAGCACATCCACGGCCGCCAAGGCGGTGACCACCTTCAGGCTGGAGGCAGGGGTGCCGTTGGCAGTTGAATTCTTGTCATAAAGCACGGTGCCGGTCGCGACATCCACCACCTGGGCGGTGAACTTCGTTCCATCACCCTGGTCCGCCAAGATCGCGTCCAGCTGGGCGGTGAACACGGCCGTGTCCGGCATGGCAGCATCGGGGTTCAGGTCCCGCACGGTGACTGGGGCATTTTCCGCAATCTGCGCACTGGCAGGGGTGTAAAAAGCTTCGGGCTCACCGGTGAAAAAACGAGGTGCGAACAGCATGGCCAGCACCATGCCCACCACGGCAACCACGGCCGCGCCCAGTGTGATCACACGACGGGCGGCGGTGTTCATGCGGTGACATTCCTTTCGCGGGTTTATCAAGGCAGCGCCCGGGGGCGATACGCTTAAGGGCGGATAACCCTAAGACTAGTTTAGGAGTGTGCTTTTCATGAGCCACGACGTGACCATCGAGATCCCTACCGGATCGCGCGTCAAGTACGAGATCGACCACGAGACCCACCGTCTGCGTTTGGACCGCGTACTGTTCACCTCAATGCAGTACCCAACCCACTACGGCTACTTCGACGACACCCTGGGCGAAGACGGCGATCCGCTGGACGCCATGGTGTACATCCCGGGCGTCGACCTGATCCCAGGCGTCGTGGTTGAGGCCCGCCCGATCGGCGTGTTCAACATGACCGACGACGGCGGCGGAGATGCCAAGCTGCTGTGCGTTCCTTCGGACAAGCGCTTTGACCACATCAAGGAGCTCGAGGACATCGACGAGTGGCTGATCAAGGAGATCGAGCACTTCTTCACCCGCTACAAGGACCTGGAGCCAGGCAAGTGGGTCAAGGCTGAGGGCTGGGAGGGCCGCGAGGCCGCCGAAGCCGAGCTGGCTCGCTCCATCGAGCGCTTCAAGGCCTAATCTTCGGCCATGTGAACCACCGGGTCGCCCGGGAACACCCGGACCACCGCAAAGGCGGCGGCCGCTAGGCCTCGGGCAGCAGGCTTTGCAGCACGTCCTCGGAGCTCGCGGTGACCTGGTTGCTTTCCACATCCCGCAGGGTCCGCTCCACGGCGCGGGTTCGGGTTCCGGCGGCCTGCACTGTGTTCTGCGCGGCCGAGAGCTGCTTGCCCAGCTTGTCCCAGACATCCCCGTACTTGCGGAACTCGTCCTTTGCGGCGGCCAGCACCTGCCACACCTCGCTGCTGCGCTTTTCGATGGCCAGCGTCCTGAAACCCATCTGCAGCGAGTTGAGCAGGCTCATCAGCGTGGTCGGCCCGGTGACCAGCACGCGGTGCTCGGTCTGCAGCTTGCTGGCCAGCCCCGGGCGGCGCACTACCTCCGCGAACAGGCCTTCGGTGGGAAGGTACATGATGGCGAAGTCTGTGCTGTGCGGCGGGGCGATGTACTTGCCGGAGATCAGCTTGGCCTGCTCGATGATGGCCTTGTCCAACGCCCGGCTAGCCTGTTCAACGGCCGCCTTGTCGCCCGATTCCTGGGCGTCGAGCAGCCGTTCGTAGTCCTCCTGCGGCAGTTTGGAATCGATGGGCAGGTAGATGGTGCCGGCTTCGCGTCCGGGCAGGATGACCGCGAATTCGACGGCCTCCCGGCTTCCGGGCACGATCGTGACGTTCTGCTCGTACTGGTCCCGGGTGAGGATGTCCTCCAGCTGGCGCTCCAGCTGGACCTCGCCCCAGGTGCCGCGGCTTTTCACGTTGGTCAGCACACGCTTGAGCCCGCCGACGTCCTGGGCGAGCGACTGCATTTCTCCCAGCCCCTGCTGGACCATTTCCAGCCGCTTGCTCACCAGCTCGAAGCTCTCCCCTAGGCGTTTCTCCAGCGTGCCCTGCAGCTTCTCATCCACGGTCTCTCGCATCTGCTCCAGCTTGGCCTCATTGCCGGCACGCAGCTTGTCCATCTGCTCCTGCATCAGCGTCTGCAGCTGCAGGTGGCGCCGGGCGTTGCCGTCGGCCATCGAGCCGAGCTTTGCATCGATTTCCGTGCGCACCTCCCCAAGGGTTTGGCGCAGTTCGCCGCGCTGGGCACTCAGGTCCTGGCGCAACTCGCCGTGGGTGGATCGCACGGCCTCCCGAATCACCTGGTCATCCACGCCGCCGGTACGCCGAATCAACAGCAGCGCAATACATACCGTGGCAAGTATATTTAGTATGACTAGGATAAAAACGGCAATAATCATGAAATTGGACCTTCCCTGAACCGGCTGGAGAGCAACTCAATCTCTACCAGCCACCACCGACAGTTCGGCATAATGGGTGCCATGCACATTCTGGTGACCGGCTTCGAACCCTTCGGAACCGATGATTTCAACGCCAGCGGCGCGGTGGTTTCGGCGCTTCCGGCCAATGTCGCCGGGCGCCGGCTGTCCACTGCGATCCTGCCGGTTTCCTTCGATCGTTCGGGCGAAACGCTCTGCGCGCTGCTCGTAGAGCACCGGCCCGATGCGCTGATTTGCCTGGGCGAGGCCGGCGGACGCGCCGCGATCACCCCGGAGGCATTGGCCGTCAACGAAGACCATGCGCGGATCCCGGACAACGACGGGGCCCAGCCCCGCGCCGAAGCGATCATCTCGGACGGCCCGTTGTCGCTGCCATCGGGCCTCGATGCCCAGCGCATCACCGCGTTGCTGGCCGCAGCCGGGTTCGCCGCGCAGGTTTCCGAGGACGCCGGAAGCTTTGTCTGCAACCACGTCGCCTACCTGGCCTATGGGCAGCCGGTTCCGGCGTTGTTCATCCATGTCCCGGCGTTGCGCCCGGACGGACGGGAGCCTGGAGTGGGGCGGGAAACCGATCCGCGGCTCGCATCCCCCGCCACGCATGATGCGAACGGGGACCTTCGGCAACTGTGCGCTGCCGTCGAACTCGTGGTGGCAAACCTATGAGCTAGACAACCACTTGCGCCCAGGCCGCGGCGATGGCCGGCAGCGCCGCTTCCAGCTGGGCGCGGTCCTGCGCGAAAGGCAGGCGCAGGTAGTGCTCCAGCCCGTGCCCCTCGACCGCGAAGGTGGATCCGGGTGCCAGCAGCACCGCCTTGAGCCGTCGGGCTAGGGCCGTGGAACGCGGCTGCGGCAGGTGGCACCACAGGCTCAGCCCGCCGGCCGGCAGGTTCGGTTTCCAGTCCGGCAGGATGCGGGCCAGTTCCCCGATCATCCAGTCGCGGTTATCGCGCAGCGCGGTGCGGGTGGCCTCGGACAGCGTCTGCCCCGAAGAGAGCAGGCTGGCCAGCACCAGCTGCTCGAGCACCGGAGCGCCCAAATCCATGCTCATCCGGGCGCGGGCCAGCGCGGCGGCCAGGTGGCGCGGGGCGCGCAGCCAGCCCAGGCGCAGCCCTCCCCAGTGCGATTTGCTGGCGCTGCCCACGGTGACCAGGTTCGGGGAGAAGGCGGCCATCGGCAGCACCTGCGGGCGCGCGTCCAGCCACAGCTCGGCACAGGTTTCATCGATGATGCCCACGGTGCCGGCCCGGTCCAGTTCGGCAGCCCAGCGTTCGCGTCCCGCGTCGTCCAGCAACGTGCCCACCGGGTTGTGGAAATCCGGCAGGCAGAGCATGGCCGCGGGCCGCACCTCGCCCAGCGCGGCGGCGATCTGGTCCAGGTCCGAGCCCTGCGGCCCGATGGGCACCGCGGCGGTCCGCGCCCCGTGGGCCTTCAACGCCAGCAGCGAGTTCGGATAGGTCGGGGTTTCGGCCAGCACGATCTGGCCGCGCCCGAGCACCGCGCGTCCGGCGGCGGCCACGGAGGACAGCGCCCCGGAGGTCACGATGATCTGCTCCGGCCCGGTGGGCAGCCCGCGCCCGGTGTAGTAGTCCGCCAGCGCCACGCGCAGCGGCTCGATGCCCAGGGGGTAGTAGCCCATGCCCGCCGCGTAGCGCGGAAGCTCGTGCAGCGCGGCCTCGAACTGCCCTAGCATTCCGGCGGGCGCGTTGGGCGCCGCGCAGGTCAGGTCGACCGCCTGATTTCCGGGCAGCGGACCGAAACCGCCCAGCGGCAGCGGTTCGGCGCCGCCCGCCACCGGCCCGCCGGGAAGCTGGGCCACGGTGCCCGAGCCGCGGCGGGAGCTGGCGTAGCCGCAGTCGCGCAGCTCGGCATAGGCGCGGGAGACCGTGGTGCGGCTCAGCCCCAGGGCAAGCACGGCGTCGCGTTCACTGGGCAGCGCGGTCCCGTGCAGGATCCTGCCGTTGGCGATGAGCGAGCGTAGCGCGAGGAAAAGCCAGCGGTAGGCGGGCATGGACGAGTCCGGCTCCCCCAGCATTCGGGCCAGCGTCGGGGCTGTGATGCGTCCCATGGATCCACCAGTTCAAAATTGGCTATTTTTTCCAAGTCCAATTTACCGGAAGCTTGTCTACATGAGCATCACGAACCTGACTCCCCGCCAGCAGCTGAGTGCCGGACGCCTCCCGCTGCGCCTGGCCAACCTCTTTGCCGGGCTCACGCTCTATGCACTGGCCATGGCGATGCTGATCCGCGCCCAGCTGGGTGTCGACCCCTGGGACGTGCTGCATCTGGGCTTGGCGAACCACGTGCCGCTGTCCCTGGGCACCATCGTGATCCTGGTCGGAGCCCTGGTGCTGCTGGCGTGGATTCCGCTCAAGCAGTGGCCGGGCCTTGGCACGGTCGCCAATACGCTCTACCTGGGTCTGGCGCTGGACTTCTTCCTGCGCTTCTTCCCCGCCATCGATGGATTGGGCTGGCAGGTTCTGGTGGTTGCCGTCGCGATCCTGGTCAACGGGCTGGGCGGCGCACTGTACATCGGCAGCCATTTCGGGGCCGGCCCCCGCGACGGGCTGATGACCGGGCTCCACCTGCGCACCGGACTGTCGATCCGGCTGATCCGCACCGTGCTTGAACTGTCGGTGCTGGGATTGGGCTGGCTGCTGGGCGGCCCGGTCGGCGTGGGCACCGTAGCCTATGCGCTGCTCATCGGCCCGGCCACCCAACTGTTCTTCCGCTACACCATCGTGCGGCTGCCGCAGCGGACCTGACCTCCGCCATAAAACTCGGATACGCGACAAACCGAGCCACGCACGCAATACTTAAGCCATGTTTGTCGTTGCGCTCAGCCCCCGGCCCCGCTCGGTCACCGATGTCGCCGCCGCAGGCGAGGCGCTTTGGCACCAGCTGGCCCAAGTTTCCACGCAGGCCGCGTTCATGGCCGTCAGCGGCCAACTGCTCCTGGGCGTGCCGGCAGATGCCGACGCCGCCGTCGACGCCGTCCTGCGTGCGGCCCGGCTGAATTTCTGCCACGTCGGGCTGGGGGTCGGAGCGCTATACGAACCGGTCCCCGCCGAGGCCGATCAGGTCGACGGCAGGGCCCTGCGACGCGCCCAGGGCGCGCTCGATGCCGCGGAGCACCGCGGGGAACGCGTACCGATCTGCGTCTCCACCGGCAACGCGGAACTGGACGCCGAACTCGAAGGCCTGCTGCGCCTGCTCGGCCAGTCCATCCGCACCCGCAGCGAGTCCGAATGGGCTGTCGTCGACCTGCTAACTCCCGGGGTACGCGGACAGCAGAAGGCGGTGGCCCAGACATTGGGCATCACCCCGCAGGCAGTGTCCGCGGCGATCCTCCGCTCGGGATACAACGACGAACTCGGAGCCCGCTCCGGCATTGCCCGGCTTCTGGAATTCGCGGATAATCTTTAGCTTTTCCTGAGGATAAGCTTAGACCAAATTCGAACACATGTTCTACCAACAGCCGTACAATTAACACATGTACGAAGCAATGCAACAACGCCACCGGCCGCCCATACCCCCGGTCCACACCGAATGCACCAACGTGCTCACCGCCCTGACCACCAAGCTCACCCACATCCTGGAGTGCGGCAGCACCGCCGACTGCGCCGCCGCCATCGAAGAACTCACCGCCCTGACCTCCGGCTACGACTACCTCAAAGCCATGCTCGCCCACCAGCTGGAAAAAGAAGTCTTCCGCACCAACGAAAACAACGGCACCCACCCCAACGACCTCACCCGCGGCGCAGCCAGCACCGTGGCCATGGCCCGCAAACGCGACCCCCACGGCTACCGCTCCTACCTGGCCAACGCCCGCATCCTCGCCGAAGACACCCCCTTCACCGCCCAGCGCTTCGCCCTCGGAGAACTCACCGAACCCCAGGTCATGGCCATCCTCACCCCGCTGCAAGACGTCAACGCCGCCCGCCGCACCGCCTTCGACACCCACTTCCGCAGCACCCCGGACATGTTCGAAGCCATGGGACCAAAACAAATCAGCGAAACCGTCACCCACTACACCCTGCAGTTCGAAAGCCACACCAAGTCCTACCGCATCAAGGAAGCCAGCACCGACCGGTACATCCGCTTCACCAAGGACCGCGACTGCATCCGCGTGAACGGCAAACTCCCCCTCGCCGCCGGCACCGCCCTGCAAATGCACCTGCGCCAGGAATCCCGCAAGCTGCGCCAGCACGGCGACCCGCGCACCCGCACCCAACTCCAGGCCGACCTGTTCGCCGCCTACCCCATCGCCGGGCACCCCGCCACCCTGCCCTTGGCCATCAACATCAAGCTGGTCATGACCGACAAGACCCTGTTCCTCGGCGACCGCGCCCCGGCCTGGCTCGAAGGCTACGGCTACCTCCCCGCCCAGCACGCCCGCGAACTCATCGCCGGCGCGGAAATCCGCAACGAGGACTACTTCCACCAGTACCCCGACGCACACGACGACCTGGCCCTGCGCATCGAGTCCTTCCCCGACATCCAGCGCCTCTACACCGCCCCCGGGGACACCGAGCTGATCGCCATGGACTCCACCGCCCGCGCCTTCCCGCCGCGCCTGAAGGAGTTCATCAAGATCCGCGACAAGCACTGCCGCACCCCGTACTGCGACGGACTGGTCGAAGAAGTCGACCACGTCATCCAGCACCACCTGGGCGGGCCGACCAACGTGCTGAACGCGGACGGGCGCTGCGCGCTGTGCAACAAGGCCAAGGAATCCCCGAACTGGGTCGAGGTGCCCGTCGGGGAGTACTCCCACTCCATCCGCATCAACCCGGGCACCGGAGCCTACTACCAGTCGGTGGCGCCGCCGGTGACCGGGTACCGGCACCGCCGGTTCCCGGATTTGCTGACCCAGTCGAAATGGGTGCGCGGGAAGACCTTGCTGCGTGAGGAGCTTGAGAACCCGGCCGAGGACCCCGACCCGTAGGCTATCGCTGCAGCAGTTCCTCTAGAACCACCGCAAGACCGTCGTCATCCACACCGTCGGTAATCGCATCCGCGACGTCCTTGACCTCATCCGGAGCCTGGCCCATGGCTACGCCGAGCCCTGCCCACTGGAGCATCTCAATGTCATTGCGCCCGTCGCCCACGGCAAGGGTGTCAGCGGTGTTGAATTTCAAGATCGCGCGCAGGCGCTCCAGGCCGCTGGCCTTGGTGGTTCCCTCAGCGGCGATGTCCAGCCAAGCGGTCCAGCCCACCGAGTAGGTGACGCCGGAGAGTCCAAGCCCCTGCACTGCATGGCCGAAATCTTCAGCCGTCGCGTCCGTGGAAAACACGACCACACGTACGGCCTTGCTGTTGACCAGCTCTTCGAAATCCACGACCTGGGACTCGGCGCCGAAGCTGGCATCGGTGAAAACGTCGCTGGACAGGAATTCGCCGCGCTCATTCTCCAGCGCGTATTTGGCATTGGGCAGCGAGCGCCACAGGGCGGCCAGCGCCAGGGAGGGATCAAAGACTTCTCGATGGAAGACATCGACGTCTTCGCCGGTGATTTTCGCCAGGACTCCGCCGTTGCTGGCGACAACATAGCCGTGGTCGATGCCCAGCTCGCGGACGATCGGAAGGGCTGCGCCCAATGATCGTCCGGTGGAGATGACGACCTCGTGGCCGCGCTCTACGACTTCGCGGGCGGAACGGCGCACGCGCTCGCTCATCTGGCCACGGTGGTTGACGATAGTTCCGTCAACGTCGAGGCAAATCATCAATTTTCGTGTGTTCAACCGGTCATCGTTGCCGGTTCTAGTTAAAACTGTCATGCCCCCAGTGAACCATTACCCGCAACATATTGCGATGATCCATGGCACAAGCACAGGTGAACATCGGGTTAAGTACAGTACGCCTTAAACAAGTAAACCGGCCCGAAGGCCGGTTTACCGAGGTCCTACTTGAGAACTTCCAGTCCGCCGAGGTACGGCTGCAGTGCCTTCGGAACGTTTACCGTCCCGTCTGCGTTCTGGTGGGTTTCCAGGATGGCGACGATCCAGCGGGTGGTGGCCAGCGTGCCGTTCAAGGTGGCTACCGCACGGGTCTTGCCGGGCTTGCCGTCGACGATCTCGCGTTCGCGGATGTTCAGGCGGCGCGCCTGGAAGGTGGTGCAGTTGGAGGTCGAGGTCAGCTCACGGAAGGTTTCCTGCGTCGGAACCCAGGCCTCGCAGTCGAACTTGCGGGCCGCGCTCATGCCAAGGTCGCCTGCGGCGGTGTCGATCACGCGGTAGGCCAGCTCCATGCGGCCGAGCATGTCCTCTTCCATGGCCAGCAACTTCTCGTGCTCTGCCTCGGCGTTCTCCACGCTGGTGTAGATGAACATCTCCAGCTTGTTGAACTGGTGCACGCGGATGATGCCGCGGGTGTCCTTGCCAGCCGAACCAGCCTCGCGGCGGTAGCAGGAGGACCAGCCGGCGTAGCGGATCGGTCCATCGGACAGATCCATGATCTCGTTCGCGTGGTAACCCGCCAGGGCCACCTCGGAGGTGCCGACCAGGTACAGGTCGTCGCGCTCGAGCTTGTAGATCTCGTCGTCGTGCTCGACGTCGAAACCGGTGCCCTGCATGGTTTCCGGGCGGACCAGGGTCGGGGTGATCATCGGGATGAAGCCGTGCTCCATGGCCACGTCCAGGGCCATGTTCATCATGGCGATTTCAAGGCGTGCGCCGATGCCCTTGAGGAAGTAGAAGCGGGAGCCGGAAACCTTGGCGCCGCGTTCCATGTCGATGGCGTCGAGCTTTTCGGCGATCTGCAGGTGGTCCAGCGGTTCGAAGCCCTCGGCCGCGAAGTCGCGCGGGGTGCCCACGTGCTTGAGCACGGTGAAGTCGTCCTCGCCACCGGCGGGGATGCCGTCGATGATCAGGTTCGGGATGGAACGCTGCAGCGCCACGGAAGTGGCTGCCGCGGCGTCGGCCTCGGCCTGCGCCGACTTCACGGAAGCAGCCAGCTCCTTGACCTCGGCCAGCAGCGCGGCACGCTCCTCGCCCTTGGCTTGGCCAACCTTCTTGGAGAACGCATTCTGCTCTGCGCGCAGGCGTTCGAAGGTGGCGATGGTCTCGCGACGGGCCGCATCAGCTTCAATGAGCTGGTCAATCAGCGACTCGTCGGCACCGCGCGCGCGTTGCGAGGCGCGGTACAAATCCGGATTCTCGGTGAGCATTTTCAGGTCGATCACACATTAAGCGTAGCAACCATGAGTACGATGAGAGCACTATGCAGACAAATAGGGCGATCATTTTCTCTGCGGCGGCCGCAGCCGCAGCCGCCGCGGCAACCAGCTGGTACTCGGTGCGCAAGCTTTCCCAGTCAAGCAAGCCGCTGAGCAGGCCTGCCGAGGAGGTCGTGCAGACCGAACCGCGCAAGGTCGCGCTAATTGTTAATCCCTCCAAGTCAGGAGGCGACGACGCGGAACAGGCGGTCGCCCGGGTCTGCGCCGAAGCGGGCATGGAGGCACCGTTGGTCTTCCATACGACCCCTGACAATGCGGGACAGGATGCGGCCCGCAAAGCACTGGATGCGGGATGCGACACGGTCGTCGCCGCGGGCGGCGACGGCACCATCCGCGCGGCGGCCGAAGTGCTCGAAGGCACCGACGCCACGCTGGGAATCATCCCGCTGGGCACCGGCAACCTGCTGGCGCGCAATGTGGAGGTCCCGCTGGAGGACCTGCATACCGCCGCGTTGGTGGCAGTGCGCGGCACCGTGCGGCCCATCGACGTGGGACACATGAAGCTGAACCTGCTGGATGGCACCACCGCGGACCACGCGTTCCTGGTGATCGCCGGGGTGGGCACCGACGCAGACCTGTTCGACGACACCGATGAGGAAATGAAGTCCAAGGTCGGCTGGCTGGCCTACTCGCAGGCGGGCCTGCGCCAGTTGCCGGGGCGGCGCAAGCGAGTGCATTTCAAGCTCTCCGACGACTCCAACTGGCAGACCCGCAAGGTCCGCTCGGTGCTGTTCGCCAATGTCGGCAAGCTGCAGGGACTGGACTTCGTGCCGGACGCACGGATTGACGACGGCGTGCTGGATGCCGTGGTGCTCTCCCCGCGCTCGGCCGCGGGCTGGACTTGGATCCTGCTCAAGACGGCGTTCCGCGCGAAGAACAAGATCCCGGTCATGAGCTTCTACCAGACCAGCGGGGTCTTCCTGCGCTGCGCCGAACCCATGAATACGCAGATCGACGGCGACCCCACCGGCCAGGTCAACGAACTCGAGGTGTCGGTGAACGCCGGTTCGCTGCGCCTGCGCACACCCTAGAGCCGCGCGCGCAGGGAATCGACGAAGGAGCGCGCCTGGATGAAGGCGTCGTTGGAATTGTGCTCCTCGATCAGCGGGCTCTCACCCTGCACGGCTGGGTAGGACCCCAGGAAGCGCAGCGAAGGGCACAGGCGATGCAGCCCGGAGACGGCGGCCGCCACCCGTTCCTCCGCGATATGCCCCTCGATGTCCACCGAGAAGAAGTACTTCCCCAAGCCTTCGCCAGTGGGGCGCGACTCGATGCGCGAAAGGTTCACTCCGCGGGCGGTGAAATGCTCAAGGATGCCCATCAGCGCACCGGGCCGGTCCTCGGCCAGCGGGATGATCAGCGTTGACTTGTCCACGCCGGTGGGCGCCGGGATCCTTCCCGGGCGGGTGACCAGGATGAACCGGGTGACCGCGCCGACGTTGTCCTCCACCCCGCGCACCAGCACGTTCAGGCCGCGCTCCTGGGCCACCAGCGGGCTGCAGATCGCGGCGTCGTGGTGCTGTTCGGGATCCTGCAGGCCCAGCGCGCCGGCGGCAGTGGAGGCCGCCGGAGCGAAGACCGCCGCCGGGATGTTGGCCTCGGCCCACAGCCGGCACTGCGCCCACGCGTGCCCGTGCGTCGACACCTGCCTGATCTGGCCCAGCTCGGTGATTCCCTCGCGCGCGGCGAGCACGAACGTGATCGGCACCAGGATCTCGGCCACGATCTGCAGCGAATCGCCGGTGGCGATGGAGTCCAGCGTCGCGGAAACCCCGCCCTCCACCGAGTTCTCGATGGGCACGACGGCGGCGTCGACATCGCCCTCGCGCACCATGGACAGGGCGACGTTGACGTTGGCGGCGGGGACGCGTTCGGACTCGCGGGCGCCGTCAACCTGGAGCAGCGCGGATTCGGTGAAGGTTCCCGAGGGGCCTAGATAGGCATATTTCATCGAACGGTCGGCTCCTGACCATTCTCGGATTCCATTGGCAGCTTGGCCTCGAGCCAGGCGTCGGATCCGCCGGCGATGTTGAAGGCGGTGTAGCCCAAGCCGGTCAGCCAGGCCGCGGCCTGTGCCGAACGTCCTCCGGTGCGGCAGATGACGTAGGTGTCCACGTCCGGGTCCAGCTCGGAAACACGCTCCGGCAGGGTGCCGAGCACCACGTGGGTGGCGCCTGCGGCGTGCCCGGCTTCCCACTCGAAGTCTTCGCGCACGTCCAGGATGAATGCGTCCTTGGGTACGTCGGTTACCGAAACAGTCTCGAAATCGCTCATGGCTGGAATTCCTTTTCAATTGGGTGTTTGCTTTAAAGACTAATCATTCCTGCCTCGAAAGCCGATATGTTGCCTCTCAGCGCCCTGACATTGCGCGACCAGCTGGCCGACGGAGACATCTCCAGCCGCGAAGCCACCGCACACTACCTGCAGCAGATCGATCAGCAGCAGGCCCTGGGCGCCTTCATCCACGTCTCCGAGGCGGCCATGGACGCCGCCGCCCGGGCCGACGAGGCGTTCGCGAAGCACCGCAGCAAGCTGGGGCGGATGCACGGGATGCCCACGGCCTTCAAGGACCTGAACGACGTGGCCGGCATGCCCACCACCTACGGATCGGCCGCGATCAGGCAGACGACGGCCACCCGGGACTCCGCGCTCGCGGCGCGGCTGCGCGCGGAAGGGGTGATCGTCCTGGGCAAGACCCAGGTGCCCGAGTTCGGGCTGAGCAGCTATTCGGAGAACCTGATCGCCGCGCCCTCGCGCAACCCGCACGACCCGCTGCGTTCCTCCGGCGGCTCCTCCGGCGGGCAAGCCGCCGCGGTGGCGGCCGGCATGATCCCGGTCGGTCCGGGGTCGGACGGCGGCGGATCGGTGCGCATCCCGGCGGCCGCCTGCGGTCTGGTCGGGCTCAAGCCATCGCTGGGCCGGATCCCCAGCGACGTGCTGGAGGGCTACAGCGACGGCTACGGCGCCCCGAAGCTCACGGTCTCCGGGCCGCTGGCCCACGACGCACTGGATGCGGCGCTGCTGATGGACGCGATGCGCGGATCGGATTATTTCCTGCCGCTGCTGCGCGGCGGCTACCCGGATGAGCTGGCCAACCTGCGCATCGGCTACAGCACCCACTCGCCGTTCCAGAGCGCCTACGACATCGCGGTCTCCGCTGAGGCGCAGCAGTCGTTCACCGCGGGACTGCAGCTGCTCGCACGGCGGCACCAGGTGGAACTGGCAACGCTGGACTACGCGGAGGACTACCCGGAGGCTTTCACCGCGGTGTGGACCAACGGGCTGAAGGACATCCCGCTGGATGACGAATCGCGCTTGGGAACCCTGGCACGGGACTTCCGGCGCCGTTCACAGGAGCGCAGCCGGCGCGAAAGCCTGCGGGCGGCCACCCGGGTCCGGCAGATCGCTGCGGACTTCATCCGGCAGTGGTCGGCGTACGACGTCATCGCCACTCCGGCGCTGTCGGGCATCCCGCCGCTGGTGGGGCACTATACCCAAGGATCGGCGGAACGCGATTATATGTTGCAGTGCCAGTATTCCCCGTACAGCTCCATGGTGAACGTGGCTTCGGCGGCCGCGGTTACCGTACCCGTGGGCACCAGCAAAGACGGCCTCCCGCTGGGGATCCAGCTGATTTCCCCGCGTTCGGACGAGGGAATGCTGCTGGCTTTAGCGTTGCAGATCTCAATGTGAGCTTTCCGACAGAAGTAGGTACTCGCCTGTCGAAAAGCGAAAAATATTACGTATGTCTACTGCAACACCGAGCACCCAACGCCCGGCCAAGACCTTCCTTGGCCACCCGGGCGCGCTCGCAAACCTGTTCAGCGTCGAGATGTGGGAGCGCTTCTCCTTCTACGGCATGCAGGCTTTGCTGGCCTACTACATGTACTTCACGGTCGCCGACGGCGGCCTCGGACTGGACCAGGGGCTGGCCCTGTCGCTGGTCGGCGCCTACGGCGGCGCCGTCTACCTGAGCACCATCCTCGGCGCCTGGATCGCCGACCGCCTGTGGGGCTCGGAGCGCGTGCTGTTCGTCTCCGCGCTGGTCATCATGGCCGGCCACCTGGCCCTGGCATTCCTGCCGGACGTGACCGGCCTGGCCATCGGCCTGGTGCTGGTGGCCGTCGGCTCCGGCGGGCTAAAGGCCAATGCCACCGCGCTGGTCGGCTCGCTGTACTCCAAGGATGACCCGAAGGCCGACGCCGGCTTCTCCATCTTCTACATGGGCGTGAACATCGGCGGCCTGGTCGGCCCGCTGCTGACCGGCCTGCTGCACCAGAACTTCGGCTTCCACGTGGGCTTCGGCGCCGCAGCCGTGGGCATGGGCGCCGGCCTGCTGATCTACTCGTTCGGCCGCAAGAACCTGCCGGACTCGGTGCGCCAGGTCCCGAACCCGCTGCCGAAGAACGAGCGCACCCGCTACGTGGTCATCTTCCTGGCCGTCATCGTGGCGATCATCGCCGTCTTTGCCACCAAGATCGTCACCCCGGAGAACCTGGCCTCCACCATCGCCTACGTGGTGATCGCCGCCAGCGTCGTGTACTTCGTGCTGATCCTGCGCAGCCCGCGCGTCACCGCTCGCGAGCGCAAGAACGTCTATGCGTTCATCCCGTTCTACATCGCCTCGGCCGCCTTCTGGGCGCTGTTCCAGCAGCAGTTCACCTTCATCGCTGCCTACTCGGCCGAGCGCTTGGACCGCCACCTGTTCGGCTGGGAGATGCCGGCCAGCTGGGTCCAGTCGATCAACCCGGTCTTCATCGTGCTGCTGGCCGGCGTGTTCGCCGCCATGTGGACCAAGCTGGACAAGCGCCAGCCGCGCACCAGCACCAAGTTCGGCCTTTCGCTGGTCGTGGTGGGCGCGGCCTTCCTGTGCTTCATCCCGCTGAACTCGCTGGAGATGACGCCATTGCCGGCCATGATCGGCATCCTGCTGCTGTGCACCATCGCCGAGCTGCTGCTCTCCCCGACCGGCCAGGCCGTGACCACCAAGCTGGCTCCTGCCGCCTTCGGCACCCAGATGATCGCGCTGTTCTTCCTGTCGATCTCCCTGGGCACCACGCTGTCGGGTGTGCTCGCCGGCTTCTACACCCCTGGCAACGAGGTTGCCTACTTCATCGCCATGGGCGGCACCGCCGTCGTCCTGGGCATCGCCATGCTGGCGGCCACCCCGGCGCTGAAGAAGCTCATGGGTTCGGTGCACTAAAGCCCCGATCGCCTAAGCAGCTGCGGTGCGGATCCCCAAGGGGATCCGCGCCGCAGCTGTTTAATGGAGGACCAGCAGCTCGCCGATCTCGCAGTCCAGGGCCTGGCAGATGGCCACCAGGGTGCTGAAGCGGATGGCTCTGGCCCGGTCGTTTTTCAGCACCGACAGGTTCACCACCGAGACATCGACCAGTTCGCTGAGCTGGACCACGGTCATCTTGCGTTCAGCCAGCAATTCGGTCAGCCTGCAGTGCACAGCGCGCAGTTCCACGGATCAGATCAGCCCTTCGGTCTCGGCGCGCAGCCGCTCGTTCTGCCGCGCCATCTTCATGCCGGCGTTGACCAGTTCCACCACCACCAGGATGGCCAGGGCCATGAAGAGCGGCGCGAATTCGTAGTTGATGGAGAAGGTCGGGTCCGGCCACGGGGAGGATCCGGAGAATACCTGGTCTCCCGTGCTGGCGTAGCCGTCCACCCGCAACGTTTCCTCGCCCGCCCGGTAGGTGCCGATGCCGGTGAGCGTCTGGCCGATCAGCGTTCCGAAGGCCAGGGCGCAGGCGGCAAGCCTTCCGGCGCGGAGCAGCGAATCGCTGAACGGCTTGCCCGCCAGCAGCTTGCTGCACAGCGCGATGACCGCAGCCAGCACCGCGATCGTGGCCAGCCCGGTGACCAGCGAGCCCGCGGCGAGGAAGCCTCGAGTTGCGACACCCAGATTCGTGGCGGTCACCGTCACCGTGGTGATTTCGCTGCGCACGGCATCGCCGTGGTCCGGCGTCACGTCGCTGACCGCGGGAAATTCAGGCCAGTACGGTTCGACCGGCGCCTGGACGGTCGATTCGCCGTTCGCGATCGCCGTCACGGTGCCGACGAGCATGGAACCGCCCACCAGTGCCACGCCGATCCAGGCGGCGATCCGGGTGAAGGCGACGACTCCGCTGATGCCGGAGGCTTTGCGGCGCAGCACGTAGACGACCCCGAGGGCCGCCGCGGGCAGGAAGATCACCAGCAGCGGGGCAAAGAACGCAGTCATGATTAACCCATCGATAGTCGTTAACAACGATTATCGTTAAGCTAGCACGCCGCAGCCACCGGGTCTAGGAGTAGTTCAGGTCCTCGTAGACGTAGTCCGAGTACTCGTAGAATGTTTCCGGTACCCAGAAGATCACCCAGATCAGGAACGCGTAGAGCAGTGCCGCGAGCACCAGGGCAATCCAGGAGGTGATCAGCCCGGCCAGCGACAGCGCGCGGGAGTTCGGTTCGCGCCGATAGCCGAGGTGTCCGGTGATGACTCCGGCCAGCGGAACTAGAATGATTATGGCGAAGCCCAGCATCGAGAGGATGCCGAGCACCAGCGAGGCCACCGACAGCCCGGTCGATTCCGGCGGGCGCTGGTAGGGGTTTTGCGGATATGGGTAGTAGCTCATGACTATCCATTGTCTACGACTTCGCGGACAACGTACCAACTAGGAGACATACGCAGTGGCACACGAACGAGCCGGCCAGCCGGCGCAGGAAACCGACCTGATCGATCTTCAGGCGGTGCTCGACGCCTACACACGGATCGTGCCTTCCAGCGCGAACCCGGACCAGGCGGTTGTCTTCGGAACCTCCGGCCACCGCGGCACCTCGCTGAACGGCACCTTCAACGAGGCGCACATCGCCGCGATCACCCAGGCCGTCGTCGATTACCGTACCGCCGCCGGCATCACCGGCCCGATGTACGTCGGAAAGGACAGCCACGCGCTCTCCGAGCCGGCCTACCGCACCGCGTTGGAGGTCCTGGCCGGCAACGGGATCCGGGTGCTGGCCGAGGACGGCCTGACCCCCACCCCGGCGCTGAGCCACGCCATCCTGGTGCACAACGCGCGCGGCGGCGAACAGGCCGACGGCCTGATCATCACCCCCTCGCATAATCCCCCGGCCGACGGCGGCATCAAGTACAACCCGCCGCACGGCGGCCCGGCCGAATCGGAGATCACCGGGCCCATCGCCGCCCGCGCGAACGAGCTGCTGGCCAGCGACGGAATCAAGCGCGGCGCCCCCAGCGCCATGCCCTTCGACTTCCGCGAGCTGTACATCGCCGATCTGGCGCAGGTCATCGACTTCAAGGCCATCGCCGACTCCGGCATCTCGATCGGCGCGGATCCGCTGGGCGGCGCCTCGGCGCACTACTGGGGCGAGATCGGCCGGCGCTACGGGTTGAACCTGAGCGTCGTGAACGAGTCCGTGGACCCGCGCTTCGGCTTCATGACGCTGGACAAGGACGGCAAGATCCGCATGGACTGCTCCTCGGCCCATGCCATGGCCTCGCTGGTGGCCAACCGCGGCAAATACGACATCTCCACGGGCAACGACGCGGACGCCGACCGCCACGGCATCGTCACCCCGGATGCCGGGCTGATGAACCCGAACCACTTCCTGGCCGTGGCCATCGACTACCTGCTCACCCACCGCCCGCAGTGGCCGGCCGACGCGAAGGTCGGCAAGACGCTGGTCTCCTCGGTGCTGATCGACCGCGTGGTCGCCGCCCACGGGCGCGAGCTGCTGGAGGTCCCGGTGGGCTTCAAGTACTTCGTGGCGCCGCTGGCCTCTGGCCAGGTGGGCTTCTGCGGCGAGGAATCGGCCGGCGCCAGCTTCCTGGACTTCGCCGGCCGCGCCTTCAGCACCGACAAGGACGGCATCATGCTGGCCCTGCTGGCCAGCGAGATCCGCGCGGTGACCGGCAAGAGTCCCAGCCAGATCCACGCAGAGCTTCTCGCCCGCCACGGCGGCAGCTTCTACGACCGCTTCGACGCCCCGGCCGGCCGCGAGCAGAAAGCCGTGCTGGGCAGGCTGAACCCGGGCATGGTCGAGGCCACCGAGCTGGCCGGCGACCCGATCACCGCCAAGGCCACGGAAGCCTCGGGCTTCGCGATCGGCGGTTTGAAGGTCTCCAGCGAGCATGCCTGGTTTGCCGCGCGCCCCTCGGGCACCGAGGACATCTACAAGATCTACGCGGAATCAACGAAATCACCCGAACATCTGCAGCAGGTGCTGGCAGAGGCCCGGGTGATCGTGGATGCGGCGCTGAACGCCTAGTGCAGCTCGGCGGTCCACGGGTCGATCTTCACGGCTGGCTGCTTGCGGGTGGCCAGCCAATGGCCCAGCCAGAGCAGCAGGAAGATCGGCAGGCCGATGTAGGAGGAAACCACCTGCAGCAGGTTGCCTTCGACTACCGCCTGGTAGTTCTGGCCGGCGATGACCACGATGAGGATCGCGAAGGCCAAGATGGGACCCAGCGGGAACAGCGGCGCCTTGTAGGGCAGCTTGGCCAGGTCCTGGCCACTGGCGATGTATTGCTTGCGGAACTGGTAGTGGCAGACCGCAATGCCGATCCAGGCGATGAACCCGGACAAGCCGGAGACGTTCAGCAGCCAGGTGTAGGCAGCGCCCTGGCCGATGATCGCGGTGAGGAAGCCGAACAGGCCCACCGAGGCGGTCAGCAGCATCGCCGGCATCGGCACGCCGTTGCGGTTCAGCCGGGCGAAGATCTTCGGGGCCTTGCCGTCCAGCGCCATCGAGTACAGCATGCGCGCTGAAGCATATAGCCCTGAGTTGCCGGCGGACAGGATGGCGGAGAGGATCACGGCGTTCATCAGGGCCGCGGCGAAGGCAATGCCCGCACGCTCGAAGACCAGGGTGAACGGCGAGGTCGCGATGTCGGAGGCCTCGGAGGAGAGCAGCGAGGGATCCAGGTACGGGATCAGCATGCCGATGACGAAGATCGCGCCGATGTAGAACAGCATGATGCGCCAGAAGATCGCCTTGATGGCGCGCGGGATGTCGCGCTTGGGGTTCTCCGCCTCGCCGGCGGCCACGCCGACCAGCTCGGTGCCCTGGAAGGAGAAGCCGGCGATCATGAAGACCGAGACGATGGACAGCCAGCCGCCGACGATCGGCGCCTCGCCATCCGTCCAGTTGCTGAAGCCCGGGGAGCTGCCGCCGATGATCCCGAAGATCATCGCGACGCCGCAGATCAGGAACACGATGACGGTGATGACCTTGATCATTGCCAGCCAGTATTCACCTTCGCCGAAGGCCTTGGCGGACAGCGCGTTCAGCCCGGTGAGCAGCGCAAGGAAGATCGCCGCCCAGATCCAGCTCGGTGAATCGGGGAACCAGTAGGACATGATGATGCCCGCGGCAACCAATTCCGCGGCGACGGTGATGGCCCAGTTGAACCAGTAGTTCCAGCCGATCGCGAAGCCGAAGTGGCGGTTGACGAACACCGTGGCGTAGGTCTGGAAGGAGCCGGCGACCGGTAGGCGCGCGCTCATCTCCCCCAGCGACTGCATCAGCAGCAGGACCATGAGCCCGATCAACCCGTAGGCGATCAGCGCTCCCCCGGGCCCTGCTTCGGCGATCGCGCCTCCGGAGGCGACGAACAATCCGGTTCCGATCGATCCGCCAATTGCAATCATCTGCAGGTGGCGGGCCTTGAGACCACGCTTTAGACCGTCGTGGGACGGTGCGGGCTCACTCATGCGTTACAGCTCCTGGTGCATAGAAAAATCCAACCTTTCAATCCAAGCACCACGGCGAGCTCAAACGCTATGAACCGCGCTACAGTAAGCGATCAATAATCTTTCGCTTAGCCCATGAGTACGGAGGATAAATTGCGCTCAGGGTATCTACCACCGTAGTTTTGCTCAGTTCCGAGCGTATTTGCGAAAGCCGGTCGAAGCCGTGCTTGCCGTGGTAGGAGCCCATTCCGCTGGGACCAACCCCGCCGAAGGGCAGGGACGGAATGATCATCTGGGCCAACGGGGCATTGTGCACGATGGCGCCGGCGCGCACCCGGTCGGAGAAAATCGACTGCAGCCGCGGGCTTTCGCTCATCAGGTAGGCCGCCAGCGGAGCAGGCCGAGCGGCGATGAATTCCAGCGCCTCTTCGAAGGTGGCCACCTCGATCACCGGCAAAATGGGACCGAAGATTTCCTCTTGCATCAGCGTTCCGTCGAGGTCGACGTTGCGCATGATGGTCGGCGCGATGCGCAGGGTCGTCTCGTCGTACTGTCCGCCGTGCACCACCTCGCCCTGTTCGAACATGTCCAGCAAGCGCTGGAAATGGCGGTGGCTGGCGATGCGGCCGAAGTCGGGGTGCGTCAGCGGGTCCTTGCCGTAGAAGCTGTGGATGGTCTGGCCCAGGCGCTCGATCAGCGGCGCCGAGTCGCCGATGGCCAGCACGTAGTCCGGCGCCACGCAGGTCTGGCCCGCGTTCATGAACTTGGCGTAGGCCAGCCGTTTGGCGACGGCCGGCAGCTGGTTGTCCACCACGGCCGGGGACTTGCCGCCCAGCTCCAGGGTGGTCGGAGTCAGGTGCTTGGCGGCCGCGGCGGCGACCACCTTGGCGACCTTCTCGCCGCCGGTGAAGAAAATGTGGTCCCAGCGCGCAGCCAGCAGTTCGGTGGCGGTGTCAACGCCGCCTTCGATGACTGCGTATACGCGGTTGTCCAGGTAGAGCGGCAGGAACTTGGCCAACGCCCCGGAGCTCGCCGGGGCAATCTCCGAAGGCTTGAGCACCGCGGCATTGCCGGCGGCGATGGCGGCGACCAGCGGGGCCAGCATGAGCTGCAGCGGGTAGTTCCACGGGCCGATGATCAGCACTACGCCCAGCGGACGTGGCTCGACCTTGGCCATGGCCGGCTGCAGTGCGAGCGGCACCTTGACGTTGGTGTGGTCCATCCATTCGGCCAGATGGCGCAGCGCAAAGTCGATTTCGGCGCGGACCACGTCCACCTCGGAGAACTTCGCCTCGGTGGCGCCCTTGCCCAGGTCCTCGTTCAGCGCGGACAGGAAGTCGTCCAAATGCTCGTCGAGCATCTTCTCCAGCGCGCGCAGCTGCTGGACGCGGAAGCGGCGCGGGTGGGTAATGCGGGAATCGGCCGAGTGGCGCAGGCTGGCGAGCGTGGCGGCGATTTTCGAAGGATGCTCGTCCACGGGCGGCGCGAAGTCGCCGACGGGATCGGGCAGCGGAGTGGAAGTAAACAGGCCCATGAATCGAGACTACGTCAACGGGCTGGGGTTGACCTGATTGCCACCATTTTTCTTTTGTATCAATTGATTGATACATTGAATCCGGAAAGGCGGAACCCATGAGTAATTCGTTGACTTCACAGTTCGGCAGCTTCGCATTTGCGGCGTTGATCATCTACCTGATCCTGCGCAATCTTGCGTCCAAGCAGGACGGAAACCGCCTGGCTCTGGCGCGGCAGCACGCCTTCTGGTGCGCTCTCATCGGATTTTTCGCCAGCACCTCGGCCAGCTGGTTCGATACCCTCGCGGCGGTCCCGCCCGAGGGGGAAACGCGGCTGAGCACGCCCGAGGCCATCGGAGCCGCCGCGACGCCCGCGATCTGGGTGGCATTCATCTACATCGCGGGGCAGTTCACCTGGCCGCACAAGCTCAAGCCGCAGCGCACCGCCTCGCTGAAGCCCCGGACCCTGTCCGGCCTGATTCCCAAATCCCTGGCGTCAGTCATGCTGGCCGTCTTCGCCGCCGGCTTGCTCGCGATGTACAGCGTCCGCGACGTCACGGGCCTCGCCCCCACGCCGGAAATTACAGAAGAAGACGCTCATGAGTACATCGTGACCGCAGATGCCCAGGATGGACTGCGTTCGGCCGCGGAGGTCCTTCCCTATCTGGGGCTGAGCCTGGCACTCCTGCTTGTTGCGGCCTTCGCCGCCACCATGGTCATCCTCCGGCGCAAGCCCCTGGACGGCATCAGCGAACACGACAACCTGCTGCTGCGCATCACGTGGCTCAATCGCCTCTACCGCACGGTGACGGTGCTCCTGGCCGGCGCCGGTGGCGAAGCCCTGCACTTCAAAGCGCGGTGGATCTACGACGACGCCGACAAGTTCATGGATGGCGAAGGCGCCGGCATCGATCATTGGGAGCGGATGAACGACGTAGCGGGCCAATGGGACCAGACGGCCAACTACGCCGTCCTTGCCATCGCCGTCGTCATGTTCTTCTGGCGCCCACCGGTGAACTTCGAATCCCTGCGGCCTGCCGCCTCCAGCGCCTTCGCCCGGCTACGCGAGCAGCTTTTCGCGGTGCAATACCTGAGCGCCATGGCGGCCATCCTGCTGGTCGCCGTCGGATGGCCGATGCTGCCGAGCTCCGAGACGCAGGAAATGCCAACCGCCGAGCGCGCCACCGCCATCCTGCTCCTCCTCGCGGGCGCGGCGCTGTTCTACCTACTGGTCAACGCCGCCTACCTGGCGTACATGGCCTTCTGGACCCGAGCGGTGGCGCGATTGCCCAAACCCGCCGCTCGCCTGCCGCTATGGACCTACGTTGTCGCCGGACTCCTGATGGCGGCCAGCCTGTACTTCCTGCTCTTTCCTCCGCTGGCGCTGCTGTGGGGATTTGTCCCACCGAACCGGTGGATCATCGTCGGGCTGGCCGCTGCGCTGCTCGCCGCGCATGCAGGATTCGTCCTGCTGGTCCGTTCCGTGGCGCTTCCGTGGCAAGTGGGAGGCGAGGTGGAAACCTGGTATCGGCAGGTGCTGGAATTCCGCTCGATGCGTGTGGTCACCGGAGCACTCGTCGCCATGCCGCTCATGGGATACGGGTTATTCGAAGGATTCGGCCTGTTCGGGCTGCTGATCTTCTGCGCCCCGGCGGTGCTGGCACTGCCGCGCCCGCAGGGCTCGATGCTTCCGGAAACCAGCGACGCAGGGCTTCGATGAGCGCCCAGATCACCGTGGACCTGGACTCGGCGCTTCCGCCCTACGAACAGATCCGGGCCCAGGTGGCCTCGCTGATATCGCTGGGAGAGCTGGCGGCCGGGAGCAAGCTGCCCACGGTGCGTGCGCTGGCCACCGATCTGGGGGTGGCGGCGGGCACCGTGGCCCGCGCCTACAAGGAACTGGAGGCCGAAGGCCTGATCTCCTCGCGCCGCCGGGCGGGCACCGTGGTCAACCAGCTGCCCGGGCAGCAGCCGCTGGACGAGGACCTCATTCGGGCCGTGGACCGGGTCTGGGAACTGGCAGCGGAGCTGGGGGTGGACGCGGCGACGATAAAGGCGCTGGTGGAGCGCCGGGCTCGTTAAGAATTTGTCCTCGCGCGGTTATCTGCGTACCCTCGGGATCAGTGACACGGGGTGTCGGAGAAGCCGACTGAGATGAGACCCGTTGAACCTGAACTAGGTCAAGCTAGCGGAGGGATGTCGCATGACTCTGCCTATTGTTGCCCGCAATTACCGGGAACAATCCCCCTTGGTGTTCTGCCTGACGAACACCGTGGTTACCAATTTCACCGCCAACGTGCTGCTGGCTTCCGGCGCGGCCCCGGCCATGACGGACCTGCCCGGGGAAGCCGGGCCGTTCGCCGCGGCCGCCTCGGCCATGCTGGTCAATCTGGGCACGCCCACCACCGAACAGCTGCGTGCCATGGAAGAAGCCGTCGAGTCGGCGAGCGCCGCAGGCACCCCCTGGGTGCTTGACCCGGTGGCCGTCGGTGCGCTGCCGGTGCGCACCGAATTCGCCCAGCGCATCGTTGCCCGGCGCCCCACGCTGATCCGCGGCAACGCCTCGGAAATTATGGCGCTGGCCGGCTGGGAATCCTCCGGCCGAGGTGTGGACTCGCTGGACAGCGTGCAGGAAGCCATCGCCGCCGGGCGCGAGCTGGCAGTGAAATACGGTTCGGTGGTCGCGATCTCCGGCGAGGCGGATGCTGTCATCGACGCGCAGCGCACCGTGCTGGTGCACACCAACGGCATCGGCCTGACCCGCATCACCGGCGGCGGCTGCGCCCTGGGCGCGGTATGCGCAGGCATGCTCGCGGTGCACGAGGACCCGTTCGAAGCCGCCGTGGCGGCCCACGGATACTACGGCCTGGCCGCCGAAAAGGCGCTGGCCGCCAGCTCCGGGCCGGGCAGCTTTGCCGTGGCCTTCCTTGATTCCCTGGCGGCCGTCGAGCCCGCCGCACTTGAGAGCCTGAACTGTGAGGAGACGACCCATGCGTGAACTCGGAGCCTACCTGGTGGCCAACACCGACAGCTGCACCCCGCACAGCACCCTTGAGGTGATCGAAGCAGCCGTGGCCGGCGGAATCCAGTGGATCCAGCTGCGCGCCAAGGAGGAAAGCGCGCGCGAGTTCTTCGAGCTGACGCTCGCCGCCGCGAAGCTGACCGAAGGCAAGGCCGAGCTGCTGGTCAACGACCGCATCGACGTGTTCCTGGCCGCGCGCGCCGCGGGGGCCGCGGTGACCGGCATCCACATCGGGCAGAAGGATGTGCCGGTGCATCTGGCCCGCCAGCTGCTCGGCGAGGGCATCATCGGGCTGAGCGCCTCCACCGAGGAGCAGATCGCCCAGGCCAATCGCGATGCCGAGTTCATCGACTACCTGGGGGTGGGTGCCGTGCGCGCCACCCCGACCAAGAAGGACCACCCCACCCCGCTGGGCCTGGACGGCTTCGCGGAGCGCACCGGGTGGACCGAGCTGCCGTGCGTGGCCATCGGAGCGGTGACCGCCGACGACGCCGCCGCCATCCGCGCCGGGGGCGGCGCCGGGCTGGCCGTGGTGCGGCCGGTCTGCCAGTCCGCTGATCCGCGCACCGCCAGCGCCCAGCTGGTCTCCGCATGGGAGGCGGCGAAGTGAACATCCTTTCCATTGCTGGTTCCGACCCGTCCGGCGGCGCCGGCATCCAGGCTGACCTGAAGACCATCGCCGCCAACGGCGGCTACGGCATGGCAGTGATCGCGGCGCTGACCGCGCAGAACACCCTCGGGGTCAGCGGCGTGCAGGCCATCGGCGCGGACTTCGTCACCGCGCAGCTCGAAGCGATCAGCGCGGATGTACGCATCGACGCGGTGAAGATCGGCATGCTCGCCAACCAGGAGATCATCGACGCGGTGGCCGCCTGGCTGGATGCCGTCAGCGTCCCGGTGGTGCTGGATCCGGTCATGGTGGCGACCAGCGGCGATGCCCTGCTGGAAGACGCCGCCGCGCTGCACCCGCTGCTGGCCCGCGCCACGGTCATCACCCCGAACACCGCCGAGCTCGGCGCGCTGCTCGGCGTTGCCGCCGCGCAGGACTGGTCGAGCGCCCTGGATCAGGCGCAGCGCCTGGCCGCGGCCCACGACGTGCTGGTGCTGGCCAAGGGCGGGCACCTGTCCGGGGCGCAATGCCCGGACGCGCTGGTCTCCGCCGCCGGGGTGCTGGCAGAATTCACCTCCCGGCGCCATGCCACCAAGAACACCCACGGCACCGGCTGCACCTTGTCCAGCGCGCTGGCCACCCGTTTTGCCGCGACCGGCGACTGGGCCGCGGCGCTGGAGCAGGCCAAGGGGTACCTGGACCGCGCCATCGGCGCCGCGGATCAGCTGCAGGTGGGCTCCGGGCACGGCCCGGTGCACCACTTCGTCGACTTCTTCGGTGCCGCGGATCCGATGGCCGCCTGGTGGGAGGACATCGCTCCGCTGCGCTCGGGCATCGACGAGTTGGCATTCATCGTGCAGCTGGCCGACGGCACCCTGGAGCGCGAGAAGTTCGAATACTACCTGGCGCAGGACGCGCTGTACCTGCAGCGCTATGCGCAGGTGCTCGCGCAGGCCAGCGCGCTGGCCCCGGAGCTGGATTCCCAGCGTTTCTGGGCCAGGGGCGCCGGGGAGATCCTGGAGGGCGAGCTGCAGCTGCACCGCAGCCGCCTGGTGGAGGGGCTGGCGAATCCGTCGGCCACCACCTTGAACTACGTGAACCACCTGGCCTCGTGCAACACCAGCTATCCGGAGCTGATCGCCGCGATCCTGCCGCGCTACTGGCTGTACCAGGACATCGGCAAGCGCCTGGCCGCGGCCAACCACGAGGGGCATCCCTACGGCGACTGGCTGCAGACCTACGCCTCGGAGGAATTCGACGCATCCACCGCGCAGGCCATCGAGATGGTGCGTGATGCCTGGATGCTGGCCGATGCCGGGCAGCGCGAACGGATGCGCCAGGCATTCCTGCGGTCTTCGGAACATGAGCTGGCCTTTTTCGCGCAGGCCCATGCCGAGAGCGTAGAATTCTCTACGGCCTAAAACGCGTTAAGGCCGCAGAGTCTGGAGGAACTGCATGAGTTGGAGCATTCACGGCAACGGCAAGACGATCACCCCCGGTGAAGTCGTTGCCCCGGATGAGCGGCTGCACTGGCCGCAGACCATCTCCATCGGCACGCAGCACATCCTGGCGATGTTCGGCTCCAGTATCCTGGTCCCGACCATCACCGGGTTCCCGGTCACCACGACCCTGCTCTTCACGGGTGTGGCGACCATCCTGTTCCTGCTGATCACCCGGAACAAGGTGCCCAGCTACCTGGGGTCCTCCTTTGCGCTGATCGCCCCGGTGGTGGCCACCACCAAGGCCCACGACATGTCCGCGGCGCTGGGCGGCATCGTGATGACCGGCGCGCTGCTGTTCCTGGTGGGCGTGGTGGTGCAGAAGACCGGCACCGGCTGGATCCACGCGCTGATGCCGCCGGTGGTCATGGGCACCATCGTGGCGCTGATCGGCCTGAATCTGGCCGGCGCCACACTCAAGCCGATGCAGGACTTTCCGGCCACCACCTTCCTGACAGTGATCGCCACGGTGCTGGCCACCGTGCTGTTCAAGGGGCTGCTGGGACGGTTGTCGATCCTAGTCGGCCTGGTGGTCGGCTACCTGATCGCGCTGGCCCAGGGACAGGTGGACTTCTCCGGGCTGGCCGATGCCGACTGGCTCGGCCTGCCCGTCTTCAACACCCCGAGCTTCCATCTGGACACCGCGCTGATGTTCCTGCCGGCGGTCTTCGTGCTGATCGCGGAGAACATCGGCCATGTGCGCACCGTGGGCGTGATGACAGGCCGCGACCTGTCAGCCTTCAATGGCCGCGCGCTGATGGCCGACGGCGCCGCCAGCATGGTGGCGGGATTCGGCGGCGGCTCGGCCACGACCACCTACGCGGAGAACATCGGCGTCATGGCCGCCTCCCGCGTGTACTCCACGGCCGCCTACTGGGTCGCGGCGATCGCCGCGATGGCCCTGGCCTTCATGCCGAAGGTGGGTGCGCTGATCGGCACCATCCCGGAAGGCGTGATCGGCGGGCTGGGCATCGTGCTCTACGGCATGATCGGCATCGTGGGCGCGCGTCTGTGGATCGAGTCCAAGGTGGACTTCGGCAATCCGATCAACCTGATGACCGCGGGAACCGGCCTGATCATCGCCATCGCGGTGACCAGCGAGATCACTTTCGGGCAGTTCCAGCTGGGCGGCATTGCGCTGGGAACCATAGCCACCCTGGTGGTCTTCCACCTGATGAGCATCGCGGCGAAGCTGCGCGGGAACGACCTGTCCCAGACCAGCGCCTAGTTTTCACTTTTTCAGCGCTGCGGCGGCCGGCATCCCCACGGGGAAGCCGGCCGCCGCGGCCATTTAAGCCGCCGGGCCAAACTTATAGTAAGGATGCCTTCCAAAAAGTGACGCGGAGCCATTACTCCGCTACGATGGGCAACTATGACTGCGACCACATCTGACGGAAAGATCTCTGCACGCCTGATTTTCATCGCCCTCGGGGCGGCGTTGGGCGGTTTCGTCTTCGGCTACGACTCCTCGATCGTGAACGGCACGGTGGACTCCGTGGAGCACGAGTTCGCGCTCAACGCGGTGGCCGTCGGCTTCACCGTGTCCTGCGCGCTGCTCGGCGCAGCCCTGGGTGCCTGGGTGGCCGGCGTGGTCTCCGAGCGCGTAGGACGCGTGCGCACCATGCTGATCGCCGCCTGCCTGCTGCTGGTCTCCGCCATCGGCTGCGGGCTGTGCTTCAGCGCCGTCGACCTGATCATCTGGCGCATCGTCGGCGGCATCGGCGTGGGCTTCGCATCGGTCATCGCCCCGGCCTACATCGCGGAGATCTCCCCCGCAGGCCACCGCGGTCGACTGGGCTCCATGCAGCAGATGGCCATCGTGCTGGGCATCTTCGTGGCCTTCCTGGTCAGCGCGCTGCTGGTGTTCGTGATGGGCTCGGCCGACGCGGTGGGCCTGTTCGGGCTGGCGGCCTGGCGCTGGATGTACCTGTCGCTGGCCGTGCCCGCGGTCATCTACGGACTGATGGCCCTGCGCCTGCCCGAATCCCCGCGCTACCTGGTGGAGCGCGGGCGCTACGTCGAAGCGGCCACGGTCCTGACGCGCGACATGGGACTGGAGCCGGGCAAGCCGACCGAGGACAAGATCGAGGAAATCCGCGCCACGGTCCACGTCGAGCGCCGCCAGCAGTTCAAGGACCTGCTGGGCCGCTTCGGGTTCCACCCGCTGGTATGGGTGGGCATCCTGCTCTCGGTCTTCCAGCAGTTCGTGGGCATCAACGTCATCTTCTACTACTCGACCACGCTGTGGAAGTCGGTGGGCTTCACCGAATCCGATTCCTTCACCATCTCCCTGATCACCTCGGTCATCAACGTGTTGGCCACGATCGTGGCCGTGCTGCTGATCGATGTACTGGGCCGCAAGCTGCTGCTGATGATCGGCTCCGGGCTCATGACGTTGTCGCTGGGCGCGATGAGCCTTGCGTTCGCGCAGGCAGTGACCGTTGACGGGGCGCTGTCGCTGCCCGGCTCCTGGGGCATGGTCGCGCTGGTCGCGGCGAACCTGTTCGTGATCGGCTTCGGCGCCACCTGGGGCCCGGCGGTGTGGGTGCTGCTGGGCGAGATCTTCCCGAATTCCATTCGCGCGCTGGCCCTGGGCGTGGCCGCTTCCGCCCAGTGGATCGCCAACTTCGTGGTCTCCACGACCTTCCCGGCGCTGGCCGAAGCCGGGCTGGCCCTGGCCTACGGCATCTACGCGTTCTTCGCCCTGCTCTCCCTGGTCTTCGTTGCCTTCATGGTCCGCGAGACCAAGGGGCGCACCCTGGAGGACATGACGCTGTAGCCGCCGGCTGGATGGCGCAAGCAAGGAGGCGGGAACCCACAACAGTTCCCGCCTCCTTGGATTTTTATTGGCTATCGCGCAGTGTAGCCGCCGTCGACGGCCCAAACCGCGCCGGTCACCAGGCTTGCCTCCGGCGAGGCGAGGAACCCGATGACATTCGCGACTTCCTGCGGGGTGCCGAGCCTTCCCAACGGTTGGCGGGCCGTCATCCGCGAGCGCACTTCCGGCGGCAGCTGCCGGAGCAATTCGGTGTCCACATAGCCCGGGGCCACCGCATTGACGCGGATCCCCTGTGCGGCGTAGGTCAAGGCCGCCGAGCGCACCAGGTTCGCCACCCCGGCCTTCGCCGCCGAATACGCCGCGGAGTTCGCCTGGCCGACCAGCCCGAGGATCGAGGAGACCGCCACAATGGAACCGGCGCCATCCGGAACCATGTAGCGCAGCGCATGTTTCATGCTCAACGCCGTGCCTCCGAGGTTGATGTCCAGCACCCGATCCCAGGCTGAACGGTCCAGTTCGTGCAGCGGCCCCTTGGTTTCGGCGATGCCGGCGTTGGCCACCAAGACCTGCAACGGGCCGAGGTCCCGGGCTGCCGCGAAGAGCCCTGCCACGGACTGCTCGTCGGAGACATCGCAGGTGACCGCCAGCGCCTGGTGTCCTTCGGTCCGGATCCCGGCAGCGGCATCCTCGGCCCGGGCATCGATGTCCCCGATGACCACGCAGTACCCGCGCGAGGCGAGCAGCCGCGCGGTGGCGGCTCCGATGCCGGTGGCCGCCCCGGTGACCACTGCCGTCCCTGCGCTCACCGCTGGCGGACCTCGCGGTTGTCGCTGGCCAGCTGCAGGATATCGCGCCCCAGCCGGTAGCCGAACACCAGCGCCGGGCCGATATGCGAGCCGTAGCCCGGGTAGCCACCGCCGAAGACCGAGACCGCGGCGGCGCCCACCGAGTACAGCCCGTCAATGCGACTGCCATCGGCGCGGATGACCCGCGAGCGGTCGTCCACGTCGATGCCGGCGAACGTACCGATGTCGCCCATCTGCACCTTGGCCGCGTAGAACGGCCCCTTGGCCAGCGGGGCCAGATTCGGGTTGGGCTTGTGCTCCATGTCGCCGCGGAAGTGGTTGTAGGCGGTGGAACCTCGACCGAATTCGCCGTCTTTCCCGGCGAGCGCATCGCGGTTGAAGCGCTCGATGGTCCGCTCCAGTCCCTGGGGGTCCACGCCGATCTTCTGTGCGAGGTCAGCGATGCTGCGGCCCTTATGCAGGAATCCTATGCGGTGGAAGAAGCCGCGCGGCACCGGCCAGGGCTTGGCGTAACCGATGCCGTACTTGTCCATGAGCCGCTTGTCGCCGATGATCCAGGCGTAGACCTCCTGCTCGGTGGCGTGGTGGTCCAGCATCTGGCGGCCGAAGTCATGATAGCTCAGCGCCTCGTTGCCGAAGCGCTTGCCGTCCCGGTCCACGGTGATCATGCCCGGCAGGCCGATCTGCCGCAGGTGCGGGAAGAGCCGCTGCGCGCCGCCGCGCAGTTGCTTGAACACCGTGACCGGAGCCCAGGAGGCCACCGAGGAGACCTCGTCGTTGATCCGCCCACCGGCGGCCAGGGCCATGCGCGCCGAGGAGCCGTCGTGCCCCTGCGTGGGGGTGAAGTGCTGTCCGCCCAAGGTGTCGTGGGCGAAGTACTGGTGGCGCAGCTCGTCATCGGCCGAGAACCCGCCGCCGGCCAGGACCACACCCAGCTTGGCGTTGACTAGTCCCGCGTGCTTGCCGCCGAGCACTGCACCGGTCACCGCACCCTCGGCATTGGTGCTCAGCTCCTGCACCGGGGTGCCGGTCCAGACCCGAACCCCGGCATCCAGCGCGGACCGGACCATGCGGACCATCAGCGCGGAACCGTTGGTGCGCTTGATCGGCTGGCCGTGCAGCGCGATGTCCTTCCAGGTTTTCAGCAGCTTGGCGGCCACGTAGGCAAAGGACTTCGGGGACTGGTTGGCGTGCAGGAACTGGGTCAGGTCCGGCCCGACCTGCGGCATGTACCCGACGACGGTGTAGGAGCTGAGGTACGGCTGAATTTCCTTGCGCCGTTCCCCTAGCATGCGTACGTCGGCATCGGAAGGGAGGAGCGCCCGGCCGCCCAGCTTCGCCCCGGGCAGGTCCATCTGGTAGTCCGGCGCCTTCTCGGGGTAGGAAAAGACCACGTCGGTCTGATTCTCGAAGAAGTCGATGGCCTCGGGAACGGTATCCAGGAAACTGTCCACGCCCTTGGCGTTGTACGTGTCCGGGGCCAGCGCCTTGAGGTACTCCTCGGCTTCGGCGCGGGTGTCCCCAGTGGAGGCAGCGCCCTTGCGGTTGCCCGGAACCCAGGACCATCCAGCGGACAGCGCGGTGGTGCCACCGAAGTGCGGGGATTTCTCCGCGACGATTACCTTCAGCCCGTCGTGGGCCGCGCGGATGGCGGCGGCCATGCCGGCCGCTCCTGAACCGACGATCAACAGGTCGCAGTTGTAGGTGGTACTCATGTGTGGGTCCTATCGTTTGGCTCCGACGGCCCGGAGATAGGGCTCGCCGAGCTCGGCAATGTTCGTGTGGGCGGTTTCGCGGGCTGAGAAGGCGGCAACGGCGGCCAGCAGGGCGCAGATCGAGCCGAAGACGGCGACAGGAATCCATCCGAATTCGCCCTCCGTAAGCAGCAACCCGCCGATCATCGGGCCGAAGCCGGCGACCAGCAGCCCCAGCTGGTTGCCCATGGCCATGCCGGTGTAGCGCACCGGGGTGGCAAAAAGCTCGCCGAAGAAGGAGGGCCAAACCCCGTTGAATCCGGAGTAGAAAACCGTCATGAACAGGAAGCTGGCACCGAAGACCAGCCAGATGTTCCCGGTGCCCAATGCCAGGAAGTACAGGTAGAGGCTTACGGTGCTGCCGATCATCGCGGTCAGCATCAATGGGCGGCGCCCGATGCGGTCGGACAGCCTGCCGCACAGCGGCATGACGATCATCGACAGGCCGATGGCCACCGCATTGACGGTCAGGATCGAGGTGCGCTCGATTCCGCCGTGCTGCACCGCGTAGGACAGGCCGAAAACCGTAAAGATGGTCTGCATGACCGAGAAGACCGACATCAGCAGCACACGCAGCACATCCGAACGCTGGTAGCGCAGCACTTCTCGCGAAGGGAGCTTGCGCGGCTCGTCCTCGGCGACCTGTTCTTCGAAGGCCGGGGTTTCATCCAGCCGGGTCCGCACCCAGAACGCCAGCGCCAGCACGAGCACCGAAAGCAGGAACGGGATGCGCCAGCCCCAGCTCATCAGCTGCTCTTGCGGCAGCGCGGTGATCGGAATGAACACCAGCGTGGAGAGCACCATGCCGGAGGCGTACCCGGTCATCACAAACGAGGTGAAGAAGCCGCGGCGGCCCTCCGGGGAATGTTCCAAGGTCAGCGAGGAAGCCCCGGCCGACTCGGCGCCGGCGGAGAAGCCCTGGGCCAGCCGGGCGATGACCAGCAGGATCGTGGCCCATACCCCGATCTGCTCGTAGGCCGGCAGCAGGCCGATGCCCAGCGAAGCCATGCCCATCAGCACCAGCGTGAACAGCAGGACGTTCTTGCGTCCCAGCCTGTCGCCGAAGTGCCCCATGACCAGTCCACCCAGCGGACGCGCGACGTAGGCGACGCCAAAGGTCGCGAAGGCCGCGATGGTGGCGATAGCAGGGTTGCCCGCCGGGAAGAACAGCTGCGGGAAAACCAGGGCGGCCGCGGTGCCGTAGATGAAGAAGTCGTAGTACTCCAGGGTCGAGCCCAGGAAGGAGGCCAGTGCGGCCTTGACCGGGGTGCGCCGCGGGACGGATCCGCCGCGCTCGGTGGGCGACTGCGCCGCCACGTCGGGTGAAGAGCTCATGGTGTGTCCTTAGCTGTGCATGGGAGAGGCGAGGAATCCAGCTCGAAATCGACGTAGGCCAGATGCAGCACATTCGGCAGGGACAGCGGCTTGATCGCTTCGTGCAGCGGGTGGGTGTTGTAGACGGCGATGTCGCTGGCACTGTGGAAGTCCGCGACGATCACGTGGTCCCAGGAGCGGTCGGTCTTCATGACATCTGGCCCGTGGACCAGATTCAGCATGCCGGGAATGCTGCCCTTCATGGCTTCCAGGCCGGCGATCCAGCGTTCGCGGATCTGCGGGGTGAATCCCTCGGAGAAGCGGAACATCACGATGTGGCGGATCATCGGGCCACCGCGCTCAGGTTCTGTGCCGAGTACTCGGCCGGCTGACCTGCGATCGCACGCCCGGCCAGGTAGGCCAGGGTCATCAGCGGCCCGAGGGTCGCTCCGGCGCCCGGATACCCGGCGGCGTAGGCGCTTTCGGCGGTGTTGCCGGCGGCGTACAGGCCTTCGATCGGGGTCCCGTCGACGTCCAGCACCTGGCCGCGGCCGTCGGTGCCGATGCCGCCGCAGGTTCCGAAGGCGCCGTTGAGAACTTCCATCGCGTAGTACGGTCCGCACTGCAACGGACCCAGCGAGGGATTCGGCCACTGGTTCTCGGCATCGCCCCAGTAGCGGTCGTAGGCCGAGGAACCGCGTCCGAAGTCCGGATCCTCGCCGTGTACCGCGTGCTGGTTGAAACGCTCCACGGTGGCGACCAGATTTCCGGCAGGAACATCGATCTTCGCGGCCAACTCCTCCAGGGTCTCGGCCGTGATCAGGTAGTCCGGGGTCGGCTTTCCGGCACGGTGCTCCATGATTCCGTAGCGCAGCAGGTACGACTGGTCGAAAACGACGTGGGCCGGGGTATTCAGCGTCTGGTTGTTCGGCGAATCCCAGGACTGCAGCACGCGGGCCAGGTCGTTGTAGTTCTGCGCCTCGTTGGCGAAGCGCTGCCCGTGGCGGTTGACCATGATGGATCCCGGGCCCTGGCGTTCGAAGCGCAGCAGGGAGCCCACTGGTTCTCCGTCACGCAGCGTTCCGGTGACCGACATCGGGGCCCACCAGGCCTCGCGGGTGCCGCGGGTCATGGCACCGATGCGCTGGGCCATCTTCAGCCCGTCTCCGGTGTTCGACGGCGGGGAGCACATGGTGTAGAGGCGGGAGGCCAGCAGCGAGTCGGCCAGCGGCTTGTCCCACTCGAAGCCGCCGGTTCCCAGCATCACGCCGTGGGCGGCGTCGATGCGGGTTCCGTCGTGCATCCGAACGCCGGATACCCTTCCTCCGCTGGTTTCCAGCCCGGCCACGGCGGCCTCGACGGCCAGCGTGACGCCGTTGTCCAGACAGGCCTTGAGCAGCATGCAGATCAGCGCGTGGCCCTTGGCGGCGATGCCCGACTCCTGTCGCGCGGTCAGCTCATCCCAGGGGAACTTGGTAAATGCACCCCAGTCCTCGTATTCCTGCATGGTGTAGGGATGGCGGCCGTCGGTGCGCACCTGCGCGGCCAATTCTCCGAGCGCTTCGCGGAAGTTGAAAAGCTCCGGTTCGACGGTACGTCCTCCGGACACCGCGCCGGGAAGATCCTGGCGGTAGTCCGGGAAGTTGTCCAGGAAGATGAATTTCACGCCGAGCTCGGTTTCGGCGAATTGCAGCATGGCGTCGCCGTAGTCCAGCGCTGCATCCAGGAGTTCGGCGCGGCCGCGTCCCCGGGCTACCGCCTCCACGTACTCGCGCCCCGCCTCCTTGGAATCCTCGATTCCCGCGTCGCGGGCGTGGTGGTTGTCGACCACCCAGAGCATGCCCCCGGAAACCGCCGAGGTGCCGCCGAGCAGCGCGCTTTTTTCCAGGACGATGACCGAGCGGCCGGACTTGGCGGCGGTGGCCGCGGTCGTCAGTGCTCCGGCACCGGAGCCGACGACTACGACGTCGTAGCCGGAGAGCGGCTGCCGGGACTGCGGATTCAGGATGCGCATGGAAGTGATCCCCTTCGATCGGGTGCATTGCTTGAATGCAGACGATCATGACATGGGTCACACCACGGGTTGTGCTGGGTGTTTCATTCAACGGAGCACCTTGCTCCATTGAATGAAACACTCAAAAGGTTGACGGCGTGCTGCGGCGCTGGATTTCACGCCCGGAGGGTTCGTAGCCCAGACGGCGGGTGATAGCGCTGGAGGCAATTTTCAGGTGCGGAACAATCAGGTTCAGCGATTCCCCGCCGCGCGGCACGATGGCCGACAAGGTAGCCACCGCGTGGTTCTTCTCGGTGAAGATTGGCACCGAAATTCCGCTGGATTCCGGGACGATGATGCCGCGCATGCTCACGTAACCGCGGCCACGGATCTCTGCCAGGATGGCACGCAACTTCTCCGGATCTGTGACGGTGTCTTCGGTCAGCTTTTCCAGCCGTCGGGACAGGAACATCTCCTGGACCGCTTCCTGCGCGTAGGCCATGAAAACCAGGCCGGCAGAGCAACCGTGCACCGGCAGCCGCCCGGCGATCTTGGTGATGTTCACGGTGGCGTCATCCGCCGCCAGCCGCTCTATGTAGAGCACGTCGCTGCCCTCCAGCACACCCAGCGAGACATGGCTGAACCCGTGGTTGATCAGGTCTTCCATGGGCGGTAGGGCGGCTTCGCGCAAAGAGGAGGCCCGGGAACCGCGTGAAGCCAGCTCCCACAGCCGATGCCCGTGGCGCAGCCGCCCGGCGGCGTCGCGCACCAGCAGCCCTTCCAGCTCCAGCTCGCCGACCAGCCGGTAGACCGTGGATACCGGCAAGTCGACCAGGCGGGCGAGCTCCCGGAGGCCCAGGGCCGGGGAATCCTCGCCGAAGGCGGACAGGATCCGCACCACGCGGTGGATCACCGATTCTCCGGATGGCGAGTTCGCCATGACGCACCTGCCTCTCTGCCTGCGATGCTCCAGAATATACCGTTGAACGGAACATCGGGTTCCGCGGGCCGCACCGGCTCGTAGCCTGAGTCGCATGAATGCACAGATTTCTACCGGCCGCGCTGCCGGCAAAGTAGTCCTCATTTCGGGAGCCGCACAGGGCATGGGGGCATCGCACGCCCGGGTGCTGGCAAGCCATGGTGCGAGGGTCGTCATCGGCGACCTGCAGGAGCAGGCCGGGCACGAGCTTGCCGCCTCTATCAACGAGCAGACCGGACACCAGGCTGCGGTCTTCGCGCCGCTGAACGTCACCAAGCTGGAGGACTGGGAACTGGCGGTGCGCACCGCGGTGGAAACCTTCGGGCGCCTCGACGTGCTGGTGAACAACGCGGGCATCTACACCCCCGGCTCGGTGGAAAGCGCCAGCCTCGATGACTGGCACCGCACCCTTGACATCGACCTGAACGGGACCTTCTACGGCATGCGCGCGGCGGTGCCCGAACTGCGCAAGCAGGACACCTCGTCCATCATCAACATCTCGTCGATCGCCGGTCTGACCGGATTCAAGAACCGGGCCGCGTATTCGGCCTCCAAGTGGGCGGTGCAGGGACTGACCAAGACCTCGGCGCTGGACTTCGGCCCGGACGGCATCCGCGTGAACTCGATCCACCCGGGCAGCGTGCAGACGCCGCTGACCGCCGGGCTCCAGCGCGGCTTCGGCCAGGTGCCGGCCGGGCGCGCGGCGCAGGTCGAGGAGATCAGCTCCCTGGTGCTGTATCTGGCCAGCGACGAGTCACGGTTCGTCTCCGGCTCCTCGATCGCCATCGACGGCGGCGAAACCGCGGGCAACAACCTGCGCCAGGATTCCTAGGACCGTCACCAGGGCTTGATCGGCACCTCGGCCCCGGCGTCAGCCTGCAGCGAGAGCACGTGCTCCAGGGTCGGGCGCCCCTCGAGCAGCGGCCCCTGGCCATCGAGCTTCACCGTGACGGTCTCATCCACCGGCAGGTCCAGTTGCTCTCCGCGCACCCACACCGGGCGCGAATGCGGGCCGCGCAGGGTGAAGTCGACCGAGTCCTGGCGCAGCGTGATGCGGATGCTGGTGCCGTGCCAGGCCAGGGAGAAGCTCATGGAGTTCCATTCCTCCGGAAGCCGGGGATCGAAGCAGAGCCTGTCGTCGTCATCGCGCAGCCCGGCGAAACCGTAGACCAGCGCGGCCCAGACCCCACCGGTGGAGGCGACGTGCACCCCGTCGGCCGTGTTGCCGTGCAGGTTCTCCAGGTCCACGTTCAGCGCATGTTCGAAGTACTCCCACGCAAGGTCCCGGTAACCCACCTCGGCGGCGAGGATCGACTGCACCGTGGCGGACAGCGTCGAGTCGCCAGTGGTCAGCGGGTCGTAGTAATTGAAGTCGGCGAGCTTCTGCTCCGCGGTGAAATCGCTGGAACGCAGCCACAGCGCCAGCACTGTATCGGCCTGCTTGATGACCTGGAAGCGGTAGATCACCAGCGGGTGGTAGTGCAGCAGCAGCGGGCGCTTGTCCGCTCCGGTGTTCTCCAGGTCCCACACCTCGCGATTCAGGAAATGCTCGTCCTGCGGATGGATTCCCACCCGTTCCGAGTACGGAATATGTATGCATGAAGCGGCATGTTCCCAACTCGAAAGCTCTTCAGGTTGCAGATTCAGGCGTTTGGCCAGGTCTGCATAAGGTTTGGGATGGCGCTGCGCGAATTCTCCCAGCAGCTGCGCGCTGCGGCGCAGGTTGAAGCGCGCCATGACGTTCGTATACAGGTTGTCGTTGACCACGGCGGTGTACTCGTCAGGCCCGGTGACGCCGTGGATATGGAAGCGTTCGCTGTCCCCGCCGCCGCGCCAGAAGCCCAGCGAGGACCACATGCGCGCGGTGCCGACCAGAATTTCGGCACCCCCGGCGATCAGGAACTCGTCGTCCTCCACCGCGGTGACGTAGCGGTTGAGCGAATACACCACATCCGCGTTGATATGGTACTGCGCGGTGCCCGCCGGGTAGTAGGCGCTGGCCTCCTCGCCATTGATGGTGCGCCACGGGAAAAGCAGGCCGTCCTCGTTCATGATCCGCGCACGGCGCTTGGCCGCCGGGATCATGGCCACGCGGGCGCGCAGCGTGTTCCGGGCCCACTGCTGGTTGGTGTAGGTCAGGAACGGCAGGACGTAGATCTCGGTGTCCCAGAAGTAGTGCCCGGAGTAGCCGTTGCCGCTGACCCCCTTGGCGCTGATGCCCATGCCGTCCGCGCGGGCCGAGGCCTGGGCCAGCTGGAAAAGGTTCCAGCGGATCTTGCGCTGCAGCGCCTTGTCGCTGCTGTCCACGGTGACATCGCTGCGTTCCCAGTAGGCGGCCATGAAGTCGCGCTGGACCCGGAAGTGCGCATCGATGCCGCGCGGCACCAGGTGGTTCAGCGCGCGGTGCGCGCGTTGCAGCATTTCCTCGGCCGGGTGGCGGCGCGAGCAGTGGAAGACCGCGAACTTTGCCACACGCAGCCCCTGGCCGGCCTCCAGCCGGGCATTGGCGACCTCTTCGGCGCGCTCTTCGGTCACCGTGCGGGTGAGATCCACCAGCGGCGAGCCGCCGCCGGTGGTGGTGACCTGGTGTTCCACCATGGCCGCCACCGACATGCCGGAACCCGCCACCTCGTAGGAGATGCCCATGCGGGCCCCGTCGCGGCGGTGGCCGGCCGGCACCAGCGGGTTCACGCTGGCCTCCTCGGCACGGCGCGGGTCGGCGGCCGAGCCGGAGCCGTCCAGTTCCCCGGGCGAGGCCACCGGGCGCTGGGATCGGTAGCCGATCAGCGAGGACTGCACGATCACGTTGGCCGGGGCGTCCAGCAGGCGCACGTGCAGATCCTGCAGGGCCAGGTGCCGGTCGGAAAAGGAGATCATGGTGCGGGCGGTGACCGCGACCCGGTGGCCCTCCGCGGTGCGCCAGACCGTGGTGGCCAGCAGCGCGCCGTCGCGGAAGTCCAGGCGCAGGTCGTCGCGCAGCATCTCGGTGCGGCCGATTTCCAGCGCCTCGTCGTTGATGAACACGCGCAGGGTCCGGAAATCCGGGGCGCTGATCATGGTCTGGCCGGTTTCAGCCAGGCCGAAGGCGCCCTCCGCATGGCGGATCTGCCAGGTCTCATGCAGCCCGTTGATGAAGGTCCCGCCGGCCTGCTCCCCCAGCCCGATCTGCGCGGAGCGGCAGCCCAGGAAGCCGTTGCCCAGCGAGAACACGGTGTCCTGGGCGCCGTTCTCGTCGCGCCCGGCGTCGCGGGAGATGGACCACGGATCGTATTCCCAGGCGTCGACGGCCTCCTCCGAGACCAGTTCGGACAGGTCGCCGACCACGAAGTGCGCGCCGGAGGCCATCAGGTCGGCCTCGTTGTCCTCGCGGGCCACGCCGACCACCATGAAGCCGCCGTTCCGGGCCGCGCAGACCCCGCTGGAGGCGTCCTCGACGACCACGCATTCCTCCGGGCGCCAGCCCAGGTCGCGGGCGGCGGCCAGGAAGGTGTCCGGCTCGGGCTTTCCGGCCAGCTGGCGGGCGGCGGCCTCGGTGCCGCCCATGACCACCGGGATCAGTTCACCGAGGCCGGATCCGGCCAGCACGGCCTTGGCGTTGCGCGAGGAGGAGACCACTGCGACGTCCAGGCCCGCGGCGAGCACCTGCTGCAGGTAGGCCAGGGAGCCGGCGTAGGGTTCGATGCCGTCGCGCTCCAGCACGGCGGTGAACACGCTGTTCTTCATGTTGCCCAGGGCGCAGATGCTGCCGTAGCCCGGCGCGTCGTCCGGGGTTCCCCAGGGCAGGTCGATGCCGCGCGAGCCGAGCAGCGCTGCAACCCCGTCGTAGCGGGGGCGGCCATCGAGCAGGCGGAAATAGTCCGCTTCGGTGTAGGGAGCCAGGTCGGGGTGTTCGGCTGCGAGGTAGCCGCTGAAAAGTTCATGCCAGGCCGAGCGGTGCAGCAGCGCCGTCGGCGTCAGGACGCCATCCAGGTCGAAGAGGACGGCCTTGTAATCACGGTGCCTGTAGCTGGGTCGAAAAGCGTTCACGATCGAAATCCTTCGAAAGAGGGGCAAATTACTGGCCGTGATTCCTACCGTAGCAACTCATTGCGCACTTGACCCGGCATACTACGATTAAGAATGTGGCTCAGTGGATAGATGTGTGGAATAGCGATGACTGGCGTGAAGCTGCCGCCGAATGGATCGACCAGGCGTGCAGCGCCTACAAGATTTCTCGGGTTGGCGGCCCGGATTTTTGGCCTGCCAGCCTGCATCAGATCTCGGCGCTGGTGCAAACCGACGCGGCCGACCTGATCTTCAGCGCCAATGCCCCGGGGCTGGCCGCCGAGGCGGCCGCGACCGTGAAGGCCGGCGAACTGCTGCCGGACCGCGTGGTCATGCCGTTGGCAATCGACCGCATGGCCGGATACATGCTCAGCCCGGACTTCGGGCATACCATGATCGACCTGGGCAATTCGATGGAGAACTGGGAACTGGCGATGGCTTCGCTCGGCTCCTTCCAGGTGGCGCTCATGGGCCACGAGGAAGACTTCTTCAATGCCGGTGTAACCGTGGTGGATCCGCAGTTCCTGCCCGAGCAGTTCGAGCAGGCGCTGATGCTGCATGTTTCGCTGGATCCCGCCCACCCGCTGTACCTTGACCCGGCCCGCGCCGATGCGCTGGTCGCCAACGTGGACGCGCTCTCCCGCGCGGCCCAGGCACTGCATGCCGGCCCGGTGCCGCTGAGCTTGGAGCACGGCGGCTTCGACCTGGCGCAGGTGGTGGTCCCGGCCGAACCCGGCGAGCATGGACGCATCCTGAACCTGGGCGCGGCCCACTGGGCGCACCCGTTCTCCTCGCTGGCCGCGCCGCTGGCGGCGATGACCGAGGCCTGGAACTGCAGCGTGGAGGATGAGCGGGTCATGCGCGCGCTGGCGGCCTACCTGAACGAGTTCTCCGCCTACGGCACCCCGGACGACCTCTACGACCTGGTGGCCCCGGCCTGCCTGGTGGCCCCGCTCGCGCAGCACGAAACCTGGCTGCGCCTGCTGCTGGACGCCGGCGACGAGCAGCTCAGGGAGAACGCCGCACTGGTACTGGATACCCTCGCGCTGGCCTAGGCCTGCGCGCCGAGCACCTTCACCAGCAGCTCCGCATCGTCGCTCATGATGGCGTCCACGCCGCGGGCGGCCAGCAGCCGCATGGTCGGCTCGTCATTGGCGACCCACACGTGCACCTGCGCGCCGGCGCGCTGCACGGCGCGCACGAAGCGGTGTGTGGCCACCGGGATAACTCCCTGCTTCAGCGGGACCTGCACGGCCCAGAAATCCCGGATCAGCCGGTGCGGGACACGTCCGAAGAGGTGCGCGCAGAGCCAGATCAGCACCATGTCGCGCTGCCCCGGCGAGCGCCGGACCGGCTTGGAAAGCAGCGCGGCGACCGCGGCGCTGCGCCTGGTGTCGAAGGCGGCCAGGGCGATGGAGCCGTGCGCCTGGCGCCGTTCGATGAGTTCGGCCAGCGGGCCGATGACGTGCTCGTCCTTGACGTCCAGGTTCAGCAGGGCGTGCGGGAAGGCGTCCAGCAGCATATCGAGGGTGCACAGCGGCTGGCCCCCGGCGCGGACCTGCGCCAGCTGCGCATCCGAGTAGTCGTTGAAGCGTCCGCTCGCGGTCGTGACCCGGTCCAGGGTCTCGTCGTGGAACAGGTAGACCGTGCCGTCCGCGGAAGCATGCACGTCGGATTCGAGGTGGTCCACACCCAGGTCCACCGCCCGCTGGAAAGCGATGAGGGTGTTCTCCTCCAGCCCGGTGCGCACTCCCCGGTGGGTGAAGGCGCGGGTCATGGCAGCAGTGCCTCGATGACCTGGGCGACGCCGTCCTCTGCCAGCGGCGGGGCGACATAGCGGGCGGAGGCCAGCGTGAGCGGGTGCCCGGACGCCATGGCGTAGCCGTGGCCGGCAAACTGCAGCATCTCGATGTCGTTGGGCATGTCGCCGAAGGCCATGACTTCTTCCGCCCCGATGCCCAGCCGGCGGCAGTACTCGTCCAGCGTGGTTGCCTTGTGGATGTCCACGTGGGCCATTTCCAGCAGCGAGACGTCGAAGGCGGAGTGGGTCACGGAGAGCAGGCTGTCCAGCTGCGGGGCGACCGCGGCGTAGAAGTCGTCCATCGGCATGCGCGGTGAGCGCGCCAGGAATTTCACGATGCCTTCGGCGTCGATCGTGTCGCTGGACAGGTCCAGCGGAGCCTGGATGCCGAAATTGTGGTGGCGGTCGGCGAAGCCCTCGCCCAGATGCAGCCCCTTGGTGGTTTCCGCCGCGAAGGCGGCGTGGGGTTCGTGGTCCAGGATGATCTGCGCGGCCTTCCGGGCGGTTTCCACCGGCAGCGTGCGCGACCAGATGACCTGGTCGTGCTCCAGGTCGTAGAGCAGCGCTCCGTTGGAGCAGATGACGGTTCCCATCTCGCCGAAGGATTCGATCACCGGGGTCAGCCAGCGGAACGGGCGTCCGGTGACGAAAACGATCTGGATGCCCGCGTCCCGGGCTGCGAGGAACGCCTGCCGGGTGCGGTCGCTGATCGAACCGTCATGGTTGACGATGGTTCCGTCCAGGTCCGAGGCAATCAGCTTGATCACCTACAGCTCCTCGCGGCGCGGCGGGTTGGCCCCGGCGCGCTGCACCGTCACCGAGGCGGCGCGGGAGGCGAAGTCCAGCGCCTGGGCCAGCTGCTCGACCTGCAGGTCCGCCAGCTTGGCGCGGTTGGCCGCGCCGAGGGTGCCGTGCTCGGCCAGCCAGCACAGCAGCGCCGCGGTGAACGTGTCGCCGGCGCCCACGGTGTCCGCAACCTCCACTGCCGGGGATTCATGGGCGGTGTCGCCGGCGCGCACCACGCCCCAGGAGCCGCGCGATCCGGAGGTCGCCACGATCAGCGCCGGTCCCAGCGCCAGCCAAGCGCGGGCCGAGTCCTGCACCGAGCGCATGGGGTAGAGCCATTTCAGGTCGATGCCGGAGACCCGGACCACGTCGGCCTGTCCAACGAACTGCTCCACCTGGGTGACGGTCTGCGCGTGGCTGGAGACCAGCGAGGGGCGCAGGTTCGGGTCGTAGCTGATGGTCGCGTGGGCGCGGGCCGCGCGGAGCAGCGGCAGCAGCTCGTCGGGGCTGAAGAGCGTGGCGATGGAGCCGGTGTGCACCAGCTCGGTGTCCTGCGGCAGCTCGGGGCCGATTTTCGGCATCTGCCAGTAGGCGTTGAAGGTGAAGCTGGCGCCGCCGGCCGGGTCCAGGATGCCATGGGCCAGCACGGTCGGCTCGCTGTCCTTGCCGCCGATGTAGCGCACGTCGTTGCCGGCCAGGTAGGACTCGATCTTGCGACCGTTCTCGTCGTCGCCCCAGCGGGAAATCAGGGTGCCCGGGTAGCCCAGCCGGGCCAGGGAAACCGCCACGTTCAGCGGAGATCCGCCCACGAATTCCTGGGCCGGGGCGATGCCTGAGGCCAGAACATCGACGAGGGCTTCGCCGATGACGGTCGGGTTCATGTTGCTCCTTTTAATAGTGCGCCGGGGACAACGCCCGGATGCAGGCGGCCCATTGGCTGCTGTGCGGGTCGATCCAGGTGTAGTGGTCGCCCTCGAAGAGCGAGAAGGTGTGCTCCTGCCCCAGGGCCGCGGCCCGCTGGGCAGCGCGCCGCGCGATTTTCACCGGTACGTCTTCGTCGTCCCGTCCATGAACGATTATGACACGGGCGCGCATCGGCCATAGTTCCACCGGGTCGTAGGAGGCGCGCGGCAGCGGGCCGAGCAGCTCGTCCACCGCCCCGTCGCTGAGCCCCAGGGCCTGGGCCAGGCCCAGGTCCAGCAACCCGGCCTGGCTGATGACCTGCGTGATGCGTTCGTCATGGGCGGCGAGCACGCAGCCCAGCTGCCCGCCGGCCGAATGCCCGATGACCGTGATGGGGCCGGATTCCTTGATGAGCCCCACGGCCAGCTTGGCGTCGGCCAGCATCCGCGCGGCACTGCCCGGGCCGCGGCGGTATTCCAGGTTGTAGGCCGGAATACCGCGGGCGGCCAGGTCCGCGGCCAGCGGTGCGCCCAGGCTGGCGGTGTATTTTTCGCGCCAGTACCCGCCGTGGATGACCATCACGGCCCCGCGGGCGGTGACGGCCTCGGGCTCGTAGTACTCGAGCCACTGGTCGGGATGGGCGCCGTAGTGCATGGCTATTTGCCCGGGAATTCCGCCGTGCGCTTTTCGACGAAGGCGGCCCGGCCTTCCACCGAGTCCTCGGTGTGGAAGGCGCTCATGAACGCGTCGGCTTCCTTGGCCAGGGCATCATGGGTGTCCAACCCGTCCATCTGCACCATGGCGCGCTTGGCGATGGCCACTGCGGTCGGCGACACCGCGGCAATTTCCGCAATGGTCGCCACGGCGGCGGGAAGCAGTTCCTCCGGTGCGGTGACGCGGTTGGCCAGGCCGATGCGCAGCGCCTCGTCGGCCTTGATGCGCCGTCCGGTGAAGATCAATTCGCGGGCCATGGCGCGTCCCACGCGCTGCGGCAGGCGCACCGAGCCGCCGAAACCCGGGACCAGGCCCAGGTTGACTTCCGGCTGGCCGAAGCTTGCGCGCTCGGACGCGTAGATGAAGTCGCAGGCCAGCGCGAGTTCGCAGCCGCCGCCCAGAGCGAATCCGTTGACCGCGGCGATGACCGGAACCTGCAGGGATTCGAAGCGCTCGGTGACCACGTGCATCTGGCGGGCGTAGGCCAGGAAGGTCGCCTCGTCCATGGAATTCATCTGCACGATATTCGCGCCGGCGACGAAGGACTTCTCCCCCGCGCCGGTGACGACCAGCCCGCGGTACTCGTAGCCGGTGGTTTCAAACCAGTCGAGGAATGCCTCGAGGTCGTTGACCACCTCGCGGGCCAGCGCGTTCAGGCTCTTGGGCTGGTCGATGGTGAGGATCAGGGCATGGTCCTGGACGGACAGGGTGAGGGTATCGAATTGCTTCATACCCAAACTCTCTCATGAGTTGCGGATCACGTCCTAGGAGATTGCGCCGGTGTCTATCGGCGCTTGCGCGGCTTGGAACCTGCAGCGCGGGCTTTGCTCTTGGCCTGCTGTTTTGCCTTCTTGGCGGCTTCCTGCGCCTTGGCCTTGGCTTTGGCCTTCAGTTTGTCGTTGGCCTGCTTCGCCTGCTGCTCGTCCTGGCGCACCGAGGCCTGGCGCGAGGAGCTGGCGCTGCGTCCGCGCACGATGCCGATGAATTCATCCACCAGGGTCGTGTTTTCCATCGCCGCAGGCCAGGCGATGCCGATCCGGGTCGGGTTGCCGTCTTCGATGAGGCGGTAGATGACGTCCTTGCGGTGGAAGAGCCGGGCGATGCTCTGCGGCACGCGGGCCACCTGGGCGCCGGAGGCGACCACTTCCATGGCGGTGGGAATGCCGCCGACGCCCTCGGGGTAGTCGGCCAAATCCAGCTGCGGGAAGGATTCCACGACCGACGCCGGGATGGACTCCTCGTAGTACTCCACGTCGTGGTCCTTGGCCGCGCAGACCACTTCCAGCTCCTCGTACAGCGGGATGACGTGGCGGGTTGCGTCCTTGGGCGAGTCCCCGCGGTAGCGCACGAACACCGCGTCCGCCGCATCCTCGGCCAGCAATTGGAGGATGTCGCCGTCGTCGTGGCGCGCGGCCACGAGTTGGACATCCGGGTAGCGTTCGACGAAACGGTCCATCCACTTGCCCGGGGTGACGCCTGCAACGTAGGAAACTCGAAGTTTTTGCACGGTTTAAAGCCTACTGTCTTTCACCCACGGCATTGCGGTTAAGCGCCGCTGGCGGGCTCCGGAATGCTCCGGAGCCCGCCAGCGGGTGAAGTCTGCTGCTTACTTGTCGGTCTTGACGACCAGCACATCGCATGGAGCCGAGTGGGCCACCGAGGAGGCGACGGAGCCGAGCACGCGGCCCAGACCCTTCATGCCCACGTTGCCGACGACGATCATCGACGCATTGCGGCCCTCGGCCTCGGAGATCAGGACGTCGCCCGGCTTGCCGTGGCCTGCCGCCGCGGTGATGTTCACGCCCGGAACCGCGCTCTGGACGTCGTTGGCGACGCGCTGGGCCAGCTTGCGGGCCTGCTCGGCGTCATCCAGGATCCAGGTGTCGGATCCGATGGAGACGACCTCGGTATTGTCCGATGCGTGCGCGGTGACGACGACCAGTTCGGCGTCCAGCTTGACGGCCAGGTTGGCGGCGCGGCGCGCGGCGCGCTGCGCAGTTTCGGAACCGTCAACGCCGACAATAATGGTCTCAGACATATTTTCTCCTCTTATGTAGTGATGCTGCTTGCTGTGATGGATACCACTTTATGGGTTCTAGGCGACTTTTTCCTGCAAGAAATCCACGGCGCGCTCCCAGGCGGCGCCGGCCAGGGCCGGATCATAGTTTCCGGCCGGATTTTCGTCGTTGTGGAAGGCGTGTTTGCCGTCGTAGTAGAAGTAGGTGACTTCCGCCCCGGATTCGCGGCGGATCTGCTGTTCCTGTTCATGCGCCTGGTCGACCGGGTAGAAGTCGTCGAAGTTCGCGTAGTGGCCCTGGACCGCGGCGCTCACGCCGCTGAAGTCGTTGGGCACTCCCTGGCCGACGCCGTAGAACGGCACGGCCGCCGCGATCTTCTCGCCCTGCTGCGCCGCCAGTTGCAGGACGAACCCGCCGCCCATGCAGAAACCGATGGCTCCAAGCTTTTCGCTCGTGACGTTGTCGCTGGACAGCAGGAAGTCGACTGCGCCGGCCAGCAGTTCGGCGCCCTTTTCCTCCGGAAGCTCGGACATCATGCGCCCGGCTTCCTCGCCGTCGTGGGTGATGCTTCCGCCGAAGAGGTCCGGAGCCAGCGCCACGAAGCCCCGGGCGGCCAGGCGGTCTGCAACGTCGCGAATGTGGCCGGTCAGGCCCCACCATTCCTGGATGACGATGACCCCGGGGCCCTTGCCGGATTTTGGAAGGGCAAGGTATCCATGCGCCTGGGTGCCGAAGGATTCAAATGCTACGTTTTGGTGCGGGGTTCGGACTGCCATCTCACAACCTTCGTTTCAATGAATATCGCTTTGAAATCAGTCTATGAAACGGATGGCAGAAATTGCATTGACCCTAGTCACATATCAGTGAATCACCAGTGTGTCGGCTGTTACTGATAGGCTCCGCCGATTGGCCGCGCAAAGCCCCCGCAGCGTCAGCGGGAGGCGGGCTGCGGAAGCTCGACATCCCCGATGCGCTCGAGCGCGTCGATGACCAGATTCCAGAATCCGGCGTGGTCCAGGTCGACCGCCACGGAGGTATGGCAGTCGTCTGCCGCCGGGGCGCGGAAATCCACGACGGTCATGCCCAGGGTGAGATCGCCGCGCAGCTCCACGCCGACCGGGGCCTTGACGGTCCGCACGACGTTGGGGTCGATCACATAGGCCACGGCGCACGGGTCGTGCACCGGAGGCGCGTCGAACCCTTGGTTGTCGCGGTAGGCCTGGGCGAAGAAATCCATCAGCTCGCGTACGAAGCGGGCCGGACCGGTCCCGATCTGCTCGATGCGCTCGACCACCTGCTCGGTGGCCAGCGCCTGGTGGGTCAGGTCCAGGCCCACCATGACCACTGGCCACTGCTCGTTGAAAACGATATGCGCGGCCTCCGGGTCGATCTTGATGTTGAACTCCGCCACGGCGCTCCAGTTGCCGACGTGGTAGCCGCCGCCCATGAGCACCACTTCGCGCACGCGCTGGACGATGCGCGGTTCCTTGCGCACGGCCAGTGCGATATTGGTCAGGGCCCCGGTGGGCACCAGGGTGACTTCGCCGGGCTCGTGGGCCATGATCGTGTCGATGATCAGGTCCACGGCGTGGCGCGGATCGAGTTCGATGTTCGGTTCGGGCTGGGAGGGGCCATCCATGCCCGAGTCCCCGTGCACGTCGCCCGCAGTTTCAATGTCGCGCACCAGGGGGCGGGCGCAGCCGGCCGCGAACGGGACGCCGGTGATTCCGGCGATGGTTCCCACTGCGAGCGCATTGGCGGTGACCTTGTCCAGGGTCTGGTTGCCCGCCACGGTGGTGACCGCCAGCAGGTCGATCAGCGGGCTGCCGTGGGCCAGAAGCATCGCGACAGCATCGTCATGGCCGGGATCGCAGTCGAGGATGATCTTGCGAGGGGCAGGTGCCTCATGAGTCATGGTGTGCTGTCCTTTGGGCGCCGGGCGGGAGCCGTCGGCATGGATTACGGGTTCTTCCTTGATTCTCCCGGCAACGACGATGATCGTCAAACGCTTAACTATTGCCCGTCGCAGCACAGAATCCGCACTAGTATGGATCCATGAACATTGGGGAAAAAACTGCGGGCAAGCAGCCGCCGCGCCGCGTGACCGCTGCAATGGTCGCCGAGCACGCCGGGGTGTCGACAGCCACCGTGTCGCTGGTAGCCAACGGCAAATCCGCCGGCCGCGTATCAAAGCACAACGAGGAACGCGTCCGAGAGGCGATCCGTGAGCTCGGCTACTTTGTGGACGGCATCGGCAGCTCGCTGGCCAAGGGTGTCAGCTCGCTGGTCATCCTGGTGGCGCCCGATATCTCCAACCCGTTTTTCGCCAAGGTGATCGCCGGCGTGCGTTCGGTGCTGGGCAACGACTACCAGCTGCTGCTGTCGGTGACCGATGCCGGCCTCTCCCCCAGCGCGACCGAGACCCGGCGCCTGCTGGGCCTGCGCCCGGCGGGGCTGCTGGTTCACGCGCCGACCAAGGCGTTCCTCGAGGACTTGGCCGGACCGCTTCCGCTGGTGGCACTGGACGCGCCTGGCATCGACCCTTCGATTCCCGCGGTGAACATGGATGTGGCGCAGGGCGCCGAGGCCGTCGTGGCCCATTTCTCCGGCTTGGGGCACACCAGGGCCGCCTATCTGGACGGCAGCACCGGCACCGACACCCTGATGGTTCGCCGCCAGGCGTTCCTCGAAGCGGCCGAGCGCTACGGCATCGAGGTCCTGCCGGGCAATGTGGCAAGCTCGATGATCGACGTCAGCTCGGCTTCCGACGAATTCAGCCGCAACTGGCCCGCTTGGGAGGCCAGCGGGGTGACCGCACTGGCCTGCGCCACCGACACCCAGGCCTTCGGCGTGCTGCACGCGGCGCGGCATCTGGGCATCCGGATCCCCCACCGCCTGGCCGTCGCCGGGTTCGACGACCTGCCGTACTCGGCCACCTCGAACCCGTCGATCACCAGCGTCCAGCTCCATGCCACCGAGGTCGGCCAGCAGGCCGCGCTCAAGTTGCGCGAGCTGATCGACGGTCAGACGCCGCAGTCGCTGCAGTCGCTGCTTCCGAGCTCCCTTGTGGTCCGCGGGTCCACGACCGCCGACGGAGGGCTCTAGGCGTGCGGATTTCGAAGTTCTTCACCGTTGCCACGGCTGTCGTGGCTCTGTTGGTGGTGCTGGGCATGGTGGTCATGAGCAGCGGCGTGCTGGGGCTGATTTTCGACCCCGAACCGGACATCGACAGCTACTACCTGTTCAGGGTCGTGCCGCACGTTCCTTCCTAGCCAATCAGCTTGCCGCTCTTGGCAACCTCGGGGTCGGTGCAGGAAGACAGGTCGAAGCAGCAGGGGCGGCGCTTGCCGTCCAGCAGCTTGGAGATGCTGACTTCCACGCGGCGCTGCCGGGTCTGCGGATTCTTGGTCGCTCCGACCCAGCGCACCCATTCCCAGCGTGCCATCGGCGTCAGCCCTGCCCAGGTCCCATCGAGTTCCGGGGTGCCCTTCAGCGCTGCGGAAAGATCCATCGGCACCTCTGTCTCCGGCCAGGAGTCGCTGAGTTGGGCGGTAAAAGTCAAGGACGAACCACTTTCGGCCTCGATATCCACCGGCCCGCTGCCGTCGATGGACAACCAATGCCCCCTGCGCCCGTCCGGGTCGAGCACGACGGTTGACGTTTTGCCGGCGAAGACCAGCTCCACCGCGACCTGGCCACGGCTGGGCAGTCGATCACTGGATTCCTGGTCGAAGACGACGATTCGTCGGTCGGCGATCATGCGCACCGTCCCGGTTAGTTCAAATGCTTCACCCTTGGCACCCATCAACCTGTCCCTTCATTGGTTTTCCGAGTCCGATTTTATGCCACCGGGCACGTGACCGGAACGTCCCCGAATTGGTAAACTCCGCAATATCAGATGACTTCTCCTTGGCCGGATCGAGCGGATGGCCCCATGAGCGCGACCGAACCAACAGCTGCTGCGCGGCAGGCCTGGGCCGCCGCGCAGGGCGCGATGGGTCTGCTGATCCTCGCGGCGGTCGCGGCCCAGGCCCGGGCGGCCATTGAAAGGACCGTAGGCCTCGGGCGGGACTTGCCCACCACGATGGCCAACTTCTTCAGCTACTTCACGATCCTGTCCAATATCTTCTGCGCCGTGGTGCTGCTGCTTGCCGCATGGTGGATGACCAGACCGCGCTCGAAGCCGCAGGAAGCCGCCTGGCTAGCCATCCTGCTAGCCTGCGCAACGACCTATATGATCGCCACCGGCGTGGTCTACAACCTGCTACTCAGGTCCATCGCGCTGGATCAGGGAACCACCGTGCCGTAGTCGAACGAGGTCTTGCACCTGTTGGGGCCGGCCTTCATGCTTCTCCACGCGCTTTGCGGCCCCTGGCCCCGCACGCTCCCCGGGAAATCGGTGGCTTTGGTGCTGATATTTCCGCTGGCCTGGCTCGGATACACCTTGATCCGCGCTCCGTTCGTGACGGCCCCGGCCACCGGAGTCCCGTGGTGGTACCCGTACCCGTTCCTCGACCAACACCTGCAAGGCGGCTATGGACCTGTCGTGGGATACGTCGCCGGTTTTGCCGCAGCCATAACTGCCATCGCCTATGCGGTTGTTGCGCTGGAGCGGTGGCGGCACCACCGGCGGGCAGCGCCGGGGATCTTGATGTCCGACACGCGGCGGTCGGGGTAGTTTGATTCGAGTGAGATCTCCGCGACCCGACAACGTGTTTTTCCGACGGCGGCGGGCCGCGAAATACAATGCTTTCGGAAAAGAAATAACCTCCGGTTCAAGATCTAAATCTTGACCCGGAGGTTATCCATTCTGTGCGCGAGGGGGGACTTGAACTCCCACGTCACCCCAACTATGCAGCGCTCGGCAGTAGACCGCTTCGCTGCCCACCTCGGCAACGCGTGTCGGGTTCAGAACACCGGAACAACGCCTGTGAGTTGCAGGATCGGGAGGATGATCGCCGGAGACGACATCATGATGTTCACGATCCAGTGAGCGATCACCACCGGGAGGAGGCGTCCTTGCTTGCGCACGATGAACCCGGCGCAGAGGCCCCATACCGTAAACGCGATGAAGTAGACGAGCATGCCGGGAACGGTGGCTGCGAAGAGAATGTGCTGAGCGCCGAACAGGAGTGACGTGGCTACGATCGCCACAGTAGCGCCCCATCGGGATGCGATCCCGTCCAGGCCGTAGCCGCGGAAGACGAGTTCCTCCGTTGGCGCATTAATCAGCATGAACGGGATCACCGCCACGAGCGAGATGACGAGCAGAACCACCGGTTCCATCCGCACTGATGACGCAGGATCGAAGAAGATCGTGGCGAACGCAGATGGCGCATCGCTCCCGTAGAGGGCGAACACGGTTCCAGCCACCACCGCCATGAACGGGATGTTCAGGACGAAGAGCCAGAGCAGGCCCCACAACACGTCTCGCCCGATACGACCCTTCTGAATGCCCAGCGCAGCGCGGAGGGAGACCCCCTTATCTCTGTGAAACTTGCGCACGATCAACAGGCAAAGCACGTTCACGGGGAGAAGCCCCAGAGTCGCCCATGTCGTACTCGGCGGGAACGACTCGATCCCGGCGGTGGCCCGGAGAACGACCCACAACACGACCGTGACGATGAGGATCGAACCCAGACGCACGGTGAGCAGAATCCACGCGCGCCCAGCAAAGCGTTCCGTTGGCGCAGCCTCGGTCATCGAGTGTGTCCAGCAATAAGAGGTGCGCGCATGAAGCGATTCTCCCATGCGGAACCGCACCGACCCAAGTCGCCGACTGGCAAGGCTTAGCACTTTTTCTAGCACTCCCGACGCGAAAGACCCCCAACCCGAGAGATAAAATCCCAGGTCAGGGGCCATTTCATTCGTGTGCGCGAGGGGGGACTTGAACCCCCACGACCTTGCGATCACTGGCACCTGAAGCCAGCGCGTCTACCAATTCCGCCACTCGCGCATATTCACTTTTTTGCCGCCCACTGTGTCGGCAACAAGAATTAGCTTACACACACTTTTCCCGATCACCTAATCGAAACGGTACTTTGTGGTCAGCAACACATTTGCAACCTTTTTGGCACTTATATCGTTGGCTTATTGCGCCATGTGTCCGCCAGCAAATTTCCGGCAATTGCACAGCTGAAAACAGTAAGATCGACAATGAAGTTCCGTGTTCCGGCCGAAATGGCTACTTGGCTCGGGACTCAACAGACATCCAAAAAGGTAGGAAGGAGCGCGAGTAATGGGCTTTCTCGACAAGGTCGAACGAGGCTTGGAAAAGGTCGTCACCAGCTTCTTCCGAGGCACCAGCACCAGCGAGGTCAAACCCGTGGAGCTGACCACGGCCCTGCGCAATGAGATGGATCGCGGCATCCTGCCAATCAGCGAGGGCCGCAGCCTGGCGCCGAACGACTTTGTCGTCTCCTTGAGCGAGAAGGACTTCGAGACCGCCAAGGGATGGGGTTCATCCGTAGTCAACGAGCTGGCCAAGGTCACTGCGGAACACGCAAGCACCCAGGGCTACTCGGTGCAGAGCGACATCATGATCCACTTCGTCTCCGATCCGAGCTTCAAGGTCGGCGAAATGGAGATCAACGGATCCATCAAGGACGCCAGCTCCAAGCCGGCCGCCTCCGCACCAGTTCGCGAACCCGCACCCAAACCCTCAGGCGCCGCTGCGGTCCCCCCTGATTCCGCCGCACCGAAGACCACCGCCCAGCCGCGCCCGACCAGTCGGCCGAAGCCGCAGCCGACGGCCCCCTCCATCCCCAAGCAGGCGATTTTGGAAGTCGACGGCCAGCGCTTCGCGTTGCACCATCACTCAATCGTTCTCGGCCGCTCGGCCAGCACCGACATCCCGGTGGACGACTCCGGAGTTTCGCGCCAGCACGTGCGCGTGGAAACCCGAGGGCAGAACACCTATGTCGTTTCCGATCTCGGTTCCACCAACGGAACCTACGTCGATGGAAAGAAAATTTCCACTGAAACCCGTATATTTGACGGTTCAATCATCAATATCGGACAGACGAAGATCGTCTTCCGACTGATTACCACGAACAACGGAGACCATGCATGAATGACCTCGTTCTGAGCCTGCTCCGTCTGGGCTTCCTTGTCCTGATATGGCTGCTTGTTCTCAGCGTGGTCGGGTCGATGCGCCGCGACCTGGCCATTGGTTCGCGTTCCCGCACCGGAAAGCCCAGCGCTCGGGCCCTCAAGAAGAACCCCGAGCTGGCAGAACCGGAGCCGACCACCCGCAAGGCCGCAAGCTCACTGCAGATCCTCGAGGGTCCCCTGGCCGGGCGCACCATCACCCTGCAGGGTCAGCCGATCCTCTTCGGCCGCGCCCAGGATGCCACTGTGGTCCTGGAAGACGACTACGCCTCGGGACGCCATGCCCGCCTGTTCCCGCAGGGCTCGCGCTGGTTCATTGAAGACCTCGGTTCCACCAACGGAACCTTCGTAGGAGACAGCCAGCTGACCCGCGCCCAGGCAGTTGAGCCGGGGCAGCGTATCCGCATCGGGAAGACTGTCCTGGAATTGAAGGCTTAGCCTATGGCTTTGAAGCTTAAATTTGCCGCCAAGTCCGACGTCGGACGAATCCGCAAGAAAAATGACGACTCCGCCTATGTCGGAGAGCACCTCGCGGTCCTGGCCGACGGCATGGGTGGCCATGTAGGCGGCGACGTCGCCTCGGCCTCCACCGTGCTGGATCTGGTGCACCTGGACCGCGCCGTCACTGCCGATCCACGCAATGCACTGCCCGATGAAATCCAGGCCGCCAACCTCGTCTTGAACGAACTGGTCGGCGCCAACCCCAAGCTTTCCGGGATGGGCACCACAGTCACCTCGCTGCTCCTGTCCGGAACGACCCTGCACATGGCGCACATCGGCGACTCACGCGCCTACCGCCTGAAAAATGGTGTCTTCGAGCAGATCAGCACCGATCACACCTTCGTCCAGCGCCTCGTTGACGAGGGGCGCATCAGCCGCGAGGAAGCGGAAATCCACCCCCATAAGAACGTGCTCCTGCGCGTGCTGGGTGATTCGGATGCTTCCCCCGAGCTCGACGTCCAGCAGCTCGAGGCAAGCGTGGGCGAACGCTGGATGCTCTGCTCGGACGGCCTGACCGATGCGGTGGCCGTTCCGGTCATCGAAGAGATCATCCGTTCAACCCCCGACATGGACCAAGCCGTCAACGACCTGGTCGCCATCACGCTGAAGAACGGCGCTCCGGACAACGTCACCGTGGTGATGTTCGAGGTCGTGGAAGACCAGGCTCCCGGCAGCGATGAACCGGCAAGGCTTGAACCGGCTCCGGATACCGGCCAGCTGGCCATCGCCGCGGAGGGCGACGTCGAAGCCAGCGCCTCGCTGCTGCGCCACGAGATCTCCCAACGCCCGCATCTGCTGGTGGGCTCCGCGCAGCTGGCCACGCAGACCGGGCAGATCCCGGTTGTCACCCAGCACACCGGAGAACGCCGCGCCGCGGCATTGCTCACGCACCGTTCCCCCGCCGCCCGGGGCGTACTGGATCCCATCGAAGAATCCCTTCCGCATCGCCGCTGGCTGATGCCGATCCTGCTGACCCTGACCGCCGTGCTGGTGGTCATCCTCGGCGCTTGGGGTTACATGTGGACGCAGACCCAGTACTTCGTCGGCCCGGTGGACGGAAAGGTCGCCATTTACAAGGGCGTGCCCCAGGAGCTCGGCCCGATTTCCCTCTCGGAAATCGACACCGTCAGCTCGGTCCCGCTCGAGGCCCTGCCCGAGTACTCGCGCCAGCGCGTTGAATCCACCATTCCGGCCGACAGCCGGGAACATGCCCAGTCCATCATCCAGGAGCTGCTGGTCACCGCGAAGCAGAATTGCCCGGTGCAGGTTCCGGGCAGCTCGAACAACCAATCAACGCAATCGCCGCTGCCGGCCTACTGTCAGGAGATCATGCAATGACCGAAGTGCAAACCGCACCGGTGCCTCGGCGCAATCTCGAGCTCCTGCTGCTGCTTCTGGCCCTATGCGTGGGCGGTGCCGCCTTCTTCCTGGTCGGCAGCGCTACCGAGGACAACGACAGCAAGAATTTCCTGATCCAGATGGGGATCATGGGCGCCTTGGCCCTGGTCATCCACGTGCTCCTGCGCATTTTCGCCAAGTATGCCGATCCGGTAATACTTCCGATCACCGTGGCGCTGAACTCCCTGGGCCTGGCGATGATCCACCGCATTGACCTCGCCAAGGGCACATCCCAGTCCAGCCGGCAGCTGATGTGGACGGCCATCGCCATCCTGGTTGCCGCCCTGGTGCTCTGGGCCGTGAAGGACCACCGCGTCCTGCGGCGCTTCACATATATCGCCCTGCTGGCATCCATCGTCCTGCTGCTGCTTCCGCTGATTCCGGGTCTGGGCGCCACGATCAACGGCGCGCGCATCTGGATCCATGTCGGCCCGTTCTCGCTGCAGCCCGGCGAGCTGGCGAAGATCACCCTGTCGATCTTCTTCGCCGGGTACCTTTCTTCGAACCGCGACCTGATCCTGATGGCGGGCCGCAAGTTCGGCCCGCTGCAGCTTCCGCGCATGCGCGACATGGCTCCGATGATCATCGCCTGGCTGCTGTCCATCGGCGTGCTGGTGGTGCAGCGGGACCTCGGCTCGGCAATCCTGTTCTTCGGCTTGTTCATCCTGATGATCTACGTGGCCACGGCCCGTATCTCCTGGGTGATCATCGGCCTGCTGATGGTGGCCGTCGGCGGCGTCTTCGCCGCGCTGACCATGGGCCACGTCGAACGCCGCGTCAACGTCTGGCTCAACGCCTTCGACCCGGAGATCTACCAGGCCCGGGGCGGCAGCGCGCAGATCGTCGAGGGCCTGTTCGGCATGGCCGACGGCGGCCTGTTCGGCACGGGTCTCGGCGGCGGTTCACCGTACCGCGTCCCGCTGGCCAATTCGGACATGATCATCGCCTCCTTCGGCGAGGAGATCGGCCTGATCGGCGTCACCGCGATCATCCTGCTGTTCATGCTGCTGGTCTCGCGCGGCCTGCGCGCCGCGCTGGGCGCCCGCGACACCTTCGGCAAGCTGCTGGCCAGCGGCCTGGCCTTCACCCTGGGGCTGCAGTGCGTCGTCATCATCGGCGGCGTCACCCGGCTCATTCCGCTGACCGGCCTGGCTACTCCGTTCATGGCCGCCGGCGGCTCCTCGCTGCTGGCCAACTGGATCATCATCGCCCTGCTCCTGCTCATCTCACACAATGCACGCCGCCCCATGAGCGGCTCCGTAGGACCTACCGATGAAATCGCAACTCACACCACCAGCAGGCTCAAGGACCGGAAGGCGGTGACCAATCAGTGAATCAGGCAATCAAGCACGTATGGGTGGCCCTGACGGCGATGTTCGTCATCTGCCTCGGTGCGTTGAGCTACATCCAGTTCTTCAACGCCGAAACCCTCAACGACAATGCCCTGAACAAGCGGCAGCTGTTCCGCGAGTTCGATCTTCCGCGCGGCGCGATCCTGGTGGACGGCAAGCCGATCGCCGAATCCGTGGAAACCGACGATGGCCAGTTCAACTTCCAGCGCAAGTACACCGACCCCGAGCTGTATGCGCATTTGACCGGCTACTACTCGCTGGCCAACGGCACCACCCAGCTGGAGTCGGAACTCAACGACTGGCTGACCGGCTCGAGTTCCGATCTGCTCTTCGACCGTCTTGCCGGCATGTTCACCGGCCAGAAGGCCGAGGGTGCCTCGGTGGAGCTGACCATCGACGGCAAGCTGCAGCAGGCCGCCTATGATGCGATCCCTGACGGCCTGCGCGCCAGCGTGGTGGTCACCGACCCGAAGACCGGCGAAATCCTGAGCATGGTCTCCAAGCCGACCTTCGACACCAACGACCTGGCGGTCCATTCGACCTCCGAGGCTGCGAAGAACATGAAGAAGATCAGCGAGATCGACGGGTTGAGTCCCTACGTCAACCCGGCGATCGGCGACCTGGTCTCCCCCGGGTCCTCGTTCAAGATCCTCAGCACGGTCGCCGCGCTCGAGTCCGACGATTACGACATGAACACCGTGATCAAGAACCCCGCGTCGGTGAACTACCCGGGATCCAAGGACAAGATGAACAACTTCTACGAGGGCATCTGCGGACGCCGTTCCGAGGCGACCTTGGAGTTCATCTTCGCGCAGAGCTGCAACACCCCGTACATGGAGATCAGCCAGAAGCTGGGGATTGAGAAGTTCGCGGACGTGACCGAGCGCTTCGGCTTCGGCCAGCAGCTGGACATCCCGCAGTCGGTCACCCCGAGCCAGTTCCCGACCAAGGACATCACCGCCGCGCAGCTGGCGCAGATGGCCATCGGCCAGTACAACAACAAGGTCACCCCGCTGCAGATGAACATGGCCGCCATGGCCATCGCGAACGACGGGGTCATCATGAAGCCGAACATGGTCAAGAAGGTCACCGCGCCGGACCTGCGGGTCATCGAGGAGCCGAAGCCGGAGAAGTTCTCCACGGCGACGACTCCCGAGGTCGCGGCTGACCTGAAGTCCCTGATGAAGGGGCCGGTGCAGTCGGGCACCGCCATGAACGCGGCGGTTCCGGGTGTCGACCTCCGCGCCAAGACCGGCACGGCCCAGGTCAGGAACGAAAATGGCGTGCCGATCGTGAACTCCTGGATCACCGGCTTCGCGCCGGCGGACGATCCGCAGGTCGCCATCACGGTGACAATCCAGCAAGTAGACTACAACACTGGCCATAACACGGCCGGGGCAATCATGAAGAAGATGGTAGAGGCGGTGTTCAACAAGTGAGGCCAATAACCGGCACCACCTTGGGCGGGCGTTACAAGTTGACCGATCGCATTGCAATCGGCGGCATGGGCGAAGTATGGAAAGCACGGGACCAGGTCCTTGGGCGCCTTGTGGCGATCAAGATCCTCAAAGAGGAATACACGAACAACGAGTCGTTCCTGACCCGCTTCCGTGTCGAAGCCCGGCACACCGCGCTGCTGAACCACTCCGGCATCGCCGGCGTCTTCGACTACGGCGAGGAGGACGGCTCGGCCTACCTGGTCATGGAGCTTGTTCCAGGCCCGCCGCTGTCGACCATCATCGAACGCGAGCGCAAGCTCGACGTGGACCGTACGCTGTCGCTGATTGCCCAGACCGCCCGGGCACTGGCCGCCGCGCACGAGCACGGGCTGGTGCACCGCGACGTGAAGCCAGGCAACATCCTGGTCATGCCCTCGGGGACCGTGAAGATCACCGACTTCGGCATCGCCCGCCTGGCCGACCAGGTCCCGCTGACCGCCACCGGACAGGTCATGGGCACCGCCCAGTATCTGGCTCCGGAGCAGGCCACCGGGCAGAACGCCACCGGCAGCTCGGACATCTACGCCCTGGGCGTCATCGGCTACGAATGCCTGGCCGGCCGCCGGCCGTTTACCGGCGAATCGCAGATCGCCATCGCCCTGGCACAGGTCAACGATGCGCCGCCACCGCTGCCGGAAACCATTCCGGCCCCGGTGCGCCAGCTGATCATGTCGATGCTGGCCAAGAACCCCGCGGACCGCCCGGAAAACGCCACGGCGCTGGCCCAGGCGGCCGACGCCCTGCGCGCCGGAGACACCAACACCGCCGCGCTGGCGGTGCCCGGCATTCTGGCCGCCGGCGTGGCCGAGGACGCCACCCAGGCGCTGAACCTTGAGGACGACGCCACCCAGGCCTTCTCCCCGGCGGATTCGGCGCCGGCGATGACCAACGCCATGCCGACCGTGGTGGCCCCGGTCGGCCCGGCGCAGGACGAATTCACCGTTTCAAGCGCCGGCACCGGTGCGGATGATGGCTTCGACGACGAGGATGCCGACGTCCAGGAATACCATGAGGACCAGGAGCGCAAGCGCAGCCCGTGGCTGATCCCGCTGGTCGCGATCATCGCGCTCGCTGCGCTCATCGGCCTGGCCGCCTGGCTGATCCCCGCCTTCACCGGCAATTCGGGCGGCGACAAGCCGACGGGGGCAACAAATACGCAGACTACCGAGACCAGCGAAACCACCGCGGAGAGCACGGAATCCAGCACGGAAACCACTGCGCCCACGCAGAGTTCCAGCACTCCTTCGCCGAGCAAAACGCAGAAGGAATTCGTCCAGGTCAGTTCCTCGCTGGTGGGCAAGAACATCGACACGGTCATCGCCGAGCTCGAATCCCTGGGTTTGAAGGTGAACGACGTCGCTCAGGAGACCTCCGAAGCGTCTCCGAACACCGTGCTCTCCGTGAGCCCGTCCGGCAGCGTCGAGGCCGGTTCGACCATCAAGGTCGTCTACGCCATGGCCTCGCAGACCGTGAACGTTCCCGCGGTCTCCGGCATGAGCTTCAGCGCCGCGCAGCAGCTGCTGCAGTCCGCCGGCCTGGCCGCGGTCAAGGGCTCGGAAGCATTCGACGATTCCGTGGCCGGCACCGTGCTCTCCCAGAGCGTCCCCGCCAAGAGCGAGGTCGCCCCGGGGACCAGTGTGAGCCTGACGGTTTCCAAGGGCCCGGAGCCGGTTTCGACCCCGACCCCGACCCCTACCCCGACTCCAACGCAGTCCGCCACCTCCACCGGCGCTGCGCAGGATGAGGCGCCAGGCGGCGAGTAATGAGCGAATTTGAAGCGCTGCCTGCGGGACTGCCGCGCCTGATCAACGAGCGCTACGAGATCGAGTCGCTGATCGGCCGCGGCGGCATGGCCGACGTCTACCTAGCCACCGACCATGTATTGGCGCGCCAGGTCGCGGTCAAGGTGCTGCGCCAGGACACCGCGGGCAATCCGATGGTCGTGAACCGATTCCGGCGCGAGGCCAAGGCCGTGGCCGGGCTCAGCCACCCGAACATCGTCGCGGTCTACGACACCGGGCTGCTGCCGGCGACCGGCCAGTCCGCGGAGGCGCTGCCCTTCATGGTCATGGAATACGTCACCGGCCGCACCCTGAAGCAGGTCATCATCGACGGAGACGTCGATGAGTACCATGCGGTCGAGCTGATCCGCGGCGTCTGCGACGCGCTGGACCACTCGCATTCGAAGAACGTGGTGCACCGCGACATCAAGCCGGCCAACGTCATGGTCACCGAGTCGGGCCACGTGAAGCTGATGGATTTCGGCATCGCCCAGGCACTGGACAACTCGGCCACGATGACCCAGACCGCCGCGGTGGTCGGCACCGCGCAGTACTTCTCCCCCGAGCAGGCGCGTGGCGAGCAGGTCGACTACCGGACCGACATCTACTCGGCCGGCTGCCTGTTCTACGAGCTGCTCACCCGCAAACCTCCCTTCACCGGCGATTCGCCGGTGTCGGTGGCCTACCAGCACGTCGGCGAAGCCCCAGTTCCTCCCAGCGAGGCCAACCCGGACATCAACCCGATCTACGATCCGATCGTGCTCAAAGTGCTGTCCAAGGACCGCGACGAACGCTTCCAATCCGCCGGCGCCTTTGCCGACGCCTTGGAGGATGCGTCCCGCGGCGTGGAATTCCACGAGTCCACGGTGCCCACCTACACCATGCCGATCTACGGCACCCATGACTCCACCGAGACGCTGTACGCGGCCGAACCGGCTCCGCTGACCAATGAGCACCCGGTCTTCGCATCGCGGGCCGAGTCGCGGGCCAACGACCAGCCTGGGCACAAGTCAAACCGCGGCCTGATCGTGCTGCTGACCATCATCGCGCTGTTCGCCGTGGGCATCGCCAGCTTCCTGGTGATCCGTTCCATCCAGGCCGACCAAGAGCGCAAGGCCCCGGTCGCGGTACCGAGCGTGCTGAACCTGTCCGAGGAGGATGCCACCAGCCTGCTGCGCAACGCGACCTTCAACGTGAGCGTAAAACACGAATACAGCGACGACGTCGACGAGGGGAACGCGACCCGCACCGACCCGGTCACCGGCCAGGAGATCGCCAAGGAATCGACGGTGGATCTGTATATTTCCGATGGCTCGGAACAGCGCACGATCCCGAAAAACCTGGAAAACCAGTCGGAAACCGCGGCGCGTGATGCGCTGCGCCAGGCCGGACTCGAAGTCGGCGAGGTCAGCCGCGAGAACTCGGCCACCATCCCGACCGATTGGGTCATCGGCACCAGCCCTGAGCTGGGTTCGAAGGTCAAGGCCGGTTCCAAGGTCGACCTCATCCTGTCCACCGGGCAGGTCACGGTGCCCGCCGCGACCAACATGTCCCAGGACGAGGCCACGAAGGCCCTGACTGCCGATGAATTCCAGCTCAAGGTCCAGTTCGTGGACGTGGAAACCGATGACCACGAACCCGGCACGCTCTTCGCGCAGGATCCGGTAGCCGGAGCCGATGTCGCGCAGGGCAGTCTGGTCAAGATCTCGGTGGCCAAGCCGAAGCCGTCGCCGACGCCTACCCCGACGCCGAGTGCGACGGACAGCGAAGACCCGCAGGATCCTCCTTCCGCATCGGATGACAATGAGGACCAGGGAAACAGTGGAAATAACGGAAACAACGGCAATTCGTCGAATAACGGACGAGATCGCACCCGGCCCACCACCGGCCCCAAGACCGAATAACCGCCTTTAAAACGCATCGCGCCGGACCATGTGGTCCGACGCGATGTATTTTATCTGTTGCTTACTCGCCGCTGAACAACGGGCTAAGCGTAGATGCTTTCTCGGCCGCCCCAGGCAGGCCGACGAATTCCAGCCAGTTGCCGAGCATCTGGTAACCCTGCTCGGTCAGCACCGATTCCGGGTGGAACTGCAGGCCCCACAGCGGTGCGGTGCGGTGTGCCAGCCCCATGATGACTCCGCCTTCGGTCTGGGCAATAATTTCCAGCTCGTCGGGGATGCTCTCGCGCACTGCGGCCAACGAGTGGTAGCGGGTTGCGGTGAACGGATTGGCAACCCGGGCGAAGATCGGATGCCGTTCGTGGGAGACCAGCGAAGTCTTGCCGTGCATCAGTTCCTCGGCGTGGGTCACGACGCCGCCGTAGGCTTCTGCCAGCGACTGATGGCCCAGGCAGACCCCGAGCATCGGCTTAGCCTGCTCGCCGCACCATTTGATCAGCTCAATGCTCACTCCGGCGCCAGCCGGGTCTCCGGGGCCGGGGGAAATCAATACCCCGTCATGCTCGGCGGCCAATTCGGCCGCCTGAGCGAAGGAGAGATCGTCATTGCGGTAGACGGTTGTCTGCGCGCCCAGCTCCTGCAGGTATCCTACCAAGGTGTAGACGAAACTGTCATAGTTGTCGATCACGAGGATCTTGATGCTGCTCACTGGGTGCTTTGGCCAATCGTCGAGTCGGTGAACGGGCTGATGTACTCATTCAGCCATGGGAAGACGTACATCATCAGTAATAGCACGACAGCTGCAATGAGAATCAATGCTTCAATAATACGAAGCCACAAAGGACCGGGCAGGTTTCGGAAAATCCAGGCGTACATTCTTTCTCCCCTAGCTCGTTGCCTTGGCAACAAGGTCGCGAATTGCCGATGGCGGTCCGGCATCAAGCGGGCGCCAATTGGTCAGCTCCGAGTACGCGATCATGCGCTGGCGCGTCGTGTACTTCGGGTGGCAGGTGGTCATGGTGAGAATGGAGTCTGTCGGTTCGACACCCCATTGGTGCGGTACGGGAAGAAGGACCTCCCCGTCGGAGGGATTCACGATTTCCGTCTTGGACCAGGTGTAGGTGTAATAGCCGTCCTTGGTCTGAAGATAGATCTTGTCCCCCTCGTGGAGTTTGTCGATGTCCCAGAACACCTGGCCATGTGTCTGGCGGTGCGCTGCCACGGCAAAGTTGCCCTTTTCGCCGGGCAGCTGCGTGTTCGGGTAGTGCCCGATGCCCAAGCTGTTGATGACGTCGTCTCCCACGCCGTTGGTAACCGGGTGGTAGGTTCCGTCTGCTCCCCAGGTCGGGAAGTACATGATGCCGAAGGTCTCCCCCGCCCCGATTTTGGCCACCGGGGCCGGGCCGAAGTCCTTGTCGTCGTCATTGGTCTCCGGGATAACCACATCGCCAAGGTTTTCAACCAGGTTGTTCGTGACCTCCTGCTGGGCCTGGGCGGAGTCGATATTCGTCCACCACAATTCCCACGCGACGTACAGCATGAGCACGATGCCGAGGGTGATCAGCAGTTCGCCGAAAAAGCCGGCGATTCGGCCGCCCAGGGACTGTCGCGGACGGCTTGTTCGGCGGCCTGGTGCAGTTGCTGCACGGTTCACGTCGATCTTGCTCCTTGGTACGGGGCGGGCGGCGGAAGGGCGGAAGCTCTCTCGCGAGGAGATATCCCGACTCTCTGGGCAGGACACATTACCGTTAGTATGGAAGCTACGCAGGAAAACCGGAACAATGCGAACGTTCTCCTGCACCTAGCGTACCGGGAAGACCCAATCGTCTCCCACATTTACTACATTATGCGGAAGAAGCCAAGGGAGCATTCGAGTGCCGGAGTCAAAGCCACGACGCAAGAACAAGCCACGGTCCCAGGAGAGCCAGGGAACCCACGCCGTGGATAAGCCGATGCCGGTTTGGTACAAGCCGGTGATGTTCGGTCTGATGCTTCTGGGTCTGGTGTGGATCATGGTGTACTACCTGTCCCAGACCCTGTTCCCGATCCCGAATATCGGCGGCTGGAACATCGTCATCGGCTTCGGCATCGCCATGGTTGGTTTCTTCATGACCACCGGCTGGAAATAGCAGTCCTCAATGGCTTACGGCCTTCAGGCCGATCACGCATCCGACAAGGCCGAGGATGAATACCATCTTCAAGAGTGTCACTGGCTCTTGCCCCGTGGCCATGGAATAGACCACCGTCAGCGATGCGCCAATCCCCACCCATACCGCGTAGGCGGTACCGGTGGGGATTTCTTTCATTGCATAGGCCAAACCGCCCATGGAGAGCAGCAGCGCCGAAAAGAAAACGATCGTGGGTATCAGCTTCGACAGGCCGTCGCTAAGCCCCAAAGCGGTCGCCCAGACGGCCTCAAAGAGGCCGGAAACAATCAAGACAAGCCAATACATAACCAGATTCCTTCTCTGGCCGTCTTGTCCTGATTCCGGGTACGGCTCCCTCGTCCGGGCGCGGACCGAACTGCCCGCTTGGCACTCACGTTAGCAAATTCAGACCGCCGTCGCTGGCTACCTTCAGCAGTGTGGATTCCAAACGTCCGAGAATTTCAGAATCTACTGCCCAGCGCTGGAAATACAGCGGTACGTCGATGAACCACAGCTCATCGAGTTCTACGAGCCCTTCAACTTGCGCCAGCTGTTGGTCGGGGACCATCCCCCAGCCCATTCCTGCCTGGATCGCATGCAAAAACTGCCATGAATCCGGAACCGTATGCATGGCTCCCTTCCGCTGAGCCGGGTCCAGCCCCAACTGCTCCAGCAGGTGATGCTGCAATCGGTCTTCCCTGTCGAAAATCATCATGGGCGCCATCAGGAAACCGTCAGCGCCTGCGTTGGCAAAATATTCGCGGGCCATCCTTGGACTGCACACCGCCCGATAGCGCAACGCCCCCAACCTGCGCACCGAACAGCCTTGGGCTGCGGCCGAGCTGTTTGTCACCACCGCACTGACCCGCCCGCTGCGCAGCATGTCCAGCGATCGGCTCTCATCCATGCGCATGATTTCGATTGAAACGTTGTCCCACCGGGCCAGTTCTTCGAAAACCGGGGTGAACCAAGTCGAGAGCGAATCAGCGTTCACGCCCACGGCAACTCGTTGGTGGCCGGTTTGGGTAATTTCGTAGGAGAATTCCGCACTCAACGCCGCAATCTGCCGCGCATATCGCAATACCTTGATTCCCTGGTCTGTAGGAATGACAGGCCTGCTGCGCACTACCAGCACGGCCCCCAACCTGTTCTCCAGCGCCTTGATCCGCTGGCTCACGGCTGACGGAGTAATCCCCAAGTCAATGGACGCATCATCGAAGCTTCCAGCGTCCACAACTGCAAGCAGGGTCTGAAGGTGTTCCACATCGAATTTCACATTAGCTACCCTAATGCAGATGTAGATACTTAAGTTAGACATTATCTTGTCGCTTTTCGTACTGTCATTCCATGATCACCGCCTCCCTTTTTCTCGGGTTCTCAACAGGACTGTCACTCATCGTCGCCATCGGGGCGCAGAATGCGTTCGTTCTACGACAGGGAATCCGTCGAGAACGCGTTCTGTTGACAGTGACCCTTTGCGCATTGTCGGATGTGGTGCTCATCTTCGCTGGGGTTACCGGCATAGGCATCGTTGTGGAGCAGGCTCCGTGGATCCTGACGATCGCCCGCATCGGGGGAGCGATCTTCCTGGTCTCCTATGCATTTTTTGCGTTGCGGCGCACGATCGCCCCGTCAGGCATGGAGTCATCGAGCACGCCATCGCCAACCACTGCGTGGTCTATTGCAGGGACTGCACTCATGCTGACTTGGCTTAATCCCCATGTCTACATCGACACGGTGCTCCTGCTCGGCTCCATCGGGGCATCCCAAGGAGAAGAATCCGGTGCATTTGCCGTTGGAGCGATGCTGGCCAGCGTGCTCTGGTTTAGCGCACTTGGCTATGCGTCGCGTTTCCTGTCGCGATTCTTTGCTAAACCCTCAGCTTGGCGAGTACTGGATGGGCTCATCTGCATCTTCATGCTGGCTTTCGCCACCATGCTCCTGGCGCCACTTTTCACCAGTTAACCTGCGGATATCCACAGGTATCCACAGGTCTTGTGGATTACCTTCAACCACAACTTGTTCACAACTTTATCCACAGCTGGGGACAACTTGGGCATTAGTGGGCTTTTTGAATCAAAATGCCTTGTCAAATGGTTTTTGTGCAACAAATTAGGTGTGTACAAAAGTTATTAACACTGTGGATCCTGCTTGTGGAAACATCACTTTTGGCGCATCCTGGGCGGGTGTTGCCCTCTTCGTTTAAAGATTCGAAGCGCTGGTTATTAACAGGTTTCCAGTTCGTAAATGCACTATCTACAGCCGTGTTTAAAAGTTATCCACAACTGGGGAGAAAGGTGTGAGTATCTACTCTTCGGATGGCTTATTCCCTGAGAATGCGGTCATTCCGGGCTGTTAATAACTTTGCCGCCGCAGAGTTACATGGCTGTAAGTTATTAACAGTGTGGATAAGCAGTGTGGATATCTTTGCTGACGTGTTTTCGAATCAGGCCAGAGGCCATTTAGCGGCTTCGACTGCAAGATAGGTCAAAATCAACATTGCCGCACTCAGTGCGCCCAGGAGTGAGAGCTGAATTTTCGAACGCTGTGGATTACTTCGAGGAATCAACATGATGCAGGAAGCGGCGACTATGCCGGCCACGGCGCCGCCAAGATGGGCCTGCCATGAGATCCCGGAAACGACGAAGCCGAGGACGACGTTCAGCGCCAGAATGATCGCCATTTGGCGCAGCGCCTGCTTGTTTCCGCGCAGAACGACGAATGTGGCCAGGAAGAGTCCTGCCAAGGCACCCGAAGCTCCCAGCGTTGCCGTTGTGACCGGGCTCAGGAGCATGACTCCCAATGAGCCACCCAAGGCGCTGAGAAGGTAAAGCCAAGTAAATCGGAGCCTACCAAGTCGCGGTTCGAGAAGCGTGCCAAAAATATACACCCCGTACATGTTCATGAGGATGTGCAGGAACGATCCGGTGGAGTGCGCGAATGCACTGCTGATCAGGCGCCATGGCTCGTACGCTGCGATCGCCGGGATCAGCACCAATTCCCTCGTAAAGCCCGGAATAATCCACTGCAACAGATAGACGAACACATTCAATCCGATGAAAATCATCGTGACCAGGGGAGCACCGGCACGAGCGCGGCCTCCGAACTGCGTCTTCTGCATCGGAACATTCTTATTCGCCTGCCTGACGCATTCAACACACTGAACACCGACAGGAGCTGGAACTTGGCACTGCGGGCAGACAGGACGGCCGCAGCGGTTGCACGAGACATAAGAGACCGTCTCTGGATGCCGATAGCAGGTCGGCTGTGATTGACCTTGAGGATTCACTTGCCCGTAGGACATTTAGTTTTCTACCTAGCGTTGGATGGATCAGTGGTGATTAAACATCGAAGGCCCCGTCGACTCCACTAAGGGAATCGCCGGAGCCTTCAAATTGCGGGACGAAGAGGTTACAGAGCCTCGATGTCGACCGATTTGATAACTACGTCTTCCAGAGGCTTGTCGCGGCCATCGGTGGCGACTGCGTTCAGGGCGTCGACAATCTTGCGGGACTCAGCTTCGGTAACTTCACCGAAGATGGTGTGCTTGCCCTGCAACCAGGTAGTTGGAACGGTGGTGATAAAGAACTGCGAACCGTTGGTGCCGCGGCCCATGCGGATGCCTGCGTTGGCCATGGCCAGCTTGTAAGGCTCGTTGAAGTTCAGTTCCGGGTGGATCTCATCATCGAACTGGTAGCCGGGGCCGCCAAAACCCTGGCCCAGTGGGTCGCCGCCCTGGATCATGAAGTCCGCGATGATGCGGTGGAAAATGGTTCCGCTGTACAGCGGGGTGTTGGTCTTCTTGTCGCCGGATTCTGGGTGAACCCACTCCTGCTCACCGGTCGACAGGCCGACGAAGTTGCTGACAGTCTTCGGAGCGTGGTTGCCGAAAAGATCGACAACAATGTCGCCCAAAGAGGTGTGAATCGTAGCTTTGTGCGTTGCGTTTGCGGTCATGCTCTCATTCTTCCATGAGCACAGCCCGAGCCGCTAAAAGCGGCCTACGCGGTCAGTGAAAATTTCGGGCAATTTTCAATGCACAGAGGCCTAACGCTGGCTACGGCAGTGGCATATGCCTAGGCTGAAGGTACCTGTTGGACAACGGGTTGAACCCAAAGGAGTAAAGATGAGCAAGAAGAGCAGTGCTGGAAAGCTACTAGCCGTAGGCCTAATTGTCGGACTCGTTGCGTTGTTGGTGGCCGCATGGAAGGCTTCCAAGCCGGTTGAGGACCCATGGGAAAACGAGCCTTCCAGCGCCGAACCACAACAGCCGGTCTCATCGCGCGAAGCCACGGTGGAAGAAGTTCGCGAAATCCTGAGTGAAGACCAGTAACCAGCTCATGTCCCGGATTTTGGCGGTACTTGGCCCCTGACCACGAGGACCAGCCCCAAGAGGATTACCCCGAGTCCCAGATAGGTCGCTGCCGGGACGACCTGCCCCAGTACAAGAGCCGCAAGCAGCGCAGCGCCTGGAATCTCCAGCAGAATGAGCGTGGAGACTGTCAGCGGGCCCAGCACATTGAGCAGGTGGTTCATGGCAGTGTGCCCGAGGAGCTGGGCGCACACCGTAAGCAGAATGATGCCAAGCCACCCTGTGGCGTCGAATCCCCAGACAGGCTGGCCAACCGCGAGACAAAGTACCAGCAGAATCACCGCGGTGATGCCGTAGCAGCTGGACGAGTAGGTTGCTGTGCTCATGGTCTTGCGCGCTGCGGCACCGGCCAGCGTGTAAATGGCAGCCAGAACACCTCCTGCGAGGGCGAGCAGGTCTCCAATGATGGCATCGCGCCCCTGTCCCACATCGAAGCCGGTGATCAGCACGACGCCCACGATGGCGATACCCATGCCGAAGAAAACCGGTTTGCGGTAGCGGACCCCGCGCGACGCTTGGAAGAGAGCGATCCACACGCCTTGGATGCACACTAGCGCGGTACCGGCGGCGACGCTTGTCAGGCGCATCGAGTACATGAAGCAGACGAAGTGCAGTGCCAAGGCGACGCCAGCGATACTGGTAAAGAACCATTCGCGGCCAGTGATCTGCCGATAGGACTGCCGATTCTTCTTGAGCACGGGAACGGACAGGACAGCCGCGGCAGCGCCGTTTCGCCACAAGGCCATGGAAAGCACGGGAACTTGGGGAAAAGCGGCGATGATTGGGCCGGAGGCCGAAATCCCCAGAATGCCCAGCGCGGCAAGCAAAAATGTCACAGGCTAAGATTACCCGCTGTTGATAGGGCTTCTAAATCAGCCTCTTCACGCCCGCGATGGTCCCGGTTCAGTACCAGAAAATATATTCATCAATACGCATACATATATGTCAAAGCGCATTTATTAGATTACTCTCCACGATCCTTCCTCCTCCAGAGAGAAGAAATCACAGCACCTGACAAGTTATGCCAAACGGAGAATACCGCGGCCGGGAGCGCCGCCTCAGGAGTGAAATACTGCTTCGCCAGTCCGCCTGCAAGACCGGAATTCTGCATGCCGACTTCGATGGCGATGGTCCGGCGGGATTCTTCTGGCACACGCAGTAGTTTCCCAATTCCGTATCCGAGAAGCAATCCGAGACCATTGTGCAGGGCAACAGCCAGGAATACCAATAACCCGGCGGACATGATCGCCTCCGAGCTTCCAGCCACGATGATTGTCACCACGATGGTGATAGCTGCAACCGAGAACCACGGCAAAGCCGCCAAGATCCCCAGCACTACGCTGTTGAGCAGCATTCGAAGCACGATACCGAGCACCACCGGTATCAAAACGACCTGGAAGACCGTTCCGGCCATGGACCGGGCATCCACCGGCAGATACTGTCCGGCGAGCCAGAATGCCAGCAGCGGGGTGAATACGGGTGCGACAAGGGTGGACAGCGAAGTCATGGACACCGATAGCGCTACATTTCCCCTTGCGAGGTAGGCGACCACATTGGAAGCGGTACCTCCCGGCGCGCAACCGACCAGAATCAGCCCGGCAGCTAGCGCGGGATCCAGGTTCAGGCCCCAGGCGACCAGCCAACCCATCGCCGGCATCACCATGAACTGGGCTGCAACACCGCCGAGCACCGGGAGGGGATTTTTGAAGACCAACCCGAAGTCGGGCAGGGTGAGGCTCAGACCCATGCAGAACATGATGACCATCAGCAAGGGGTTGATCCATGACGACAACCCGGAAAATACCTGGGGAACCAGAACTCCGGACACGCCGCCGAGCAGGATCAGAGCGGGGAAGAGCAACACCGCAATCTGGGACTCCCTTTCGGTCTTCGTCTGGCCAGCACCGGTATCCTGTGTCGTCGCATCGTCATTCAGCACCCTGACATCCTGTCAATCATTAGTGCTTGGTTTCAACTGCGGACAGCTCAGGCGAAGCATTGCTGTTCATGCCCCCTGCAAGTCCAGTTCACATCACGGCCATGTACAAGGTCGAAGCTGTAGGTGTGAAAGTAGCAATCATCGCTGAATCCTTTCTTCCGCACATCAACGGGGTCACCAATTCAATCCTGCGGACCCTTGACCATCTGGCACTCAGAGGGCACGAGGCGGTGGTCATCGCCCCGGCAGGCTCGCTGGCCAATGAGTTCACCGGCAAGGCGGTTCCGAAGCGCTACCGCGGGTTCCGCGTCATCACCGTGCCTTCGGTGCCGCTTCCAAAGTATCCCGAGGTGCGGCTTTCCACTGCGTCATCGCAGAAGCTGCGAAGGATCCTGCTCCGGGAGCAAGTGGACTTGGTTCATCTTGCCAGCCCGTTTCTCCTGGGCTGGAGCGCGCTGCGCGCAGCAGGCGAGCTTGGATTACCGACCGTTGCGGTGTACCAGACAGAAGTGCCTACCTATGCGGCGCGCTACAAGTTCCCCTGGCTGGCTGACAGGCTCTGGGAGCATGTCAGGGCCATTCATACTGCAGCAGACCTGACACTGGCACCCAGCAGCTTCTCCATGGCCCAGCTGGACGGGCTCGGGATCAATAACTTGAAATTGCTCCGAAGGGGTGTGGATACTGCGCTGTTCTCGCCCTGTCGAAGAAGCGAAGCCTTCCGCAGAGCCGTTGCACCCTCCGGAGAGCGTCTCATCGGCTATGTAGGCCGCCTCTCGGCAGACAAGCAGGTAGGGGACCTCCGAGCGCTTAGCGAGCTGCCTGGGGCACGCTTGGTGGTCGTGGGCTCGGGCCCGATGGAGCGCGAGCTGCGGACGCTGATGCCAAAAGCTCATTTCACCGGGTTCCTGTCCGGGAGCCGGCTGGCTGAAATCATGGCCTCCCTTGATGTCTTCGTGCATCCGGGGGAGTCGGAGACGTTTTGCCAAACCATCCAGGAGGCAATGGCCAGCCGTGTTCCAGTAGTTGCCGTGGGCAGGGGAGGACCGTTGGATCTGGTGGATTCCTCGCGAACGGGGTGGTTGTACGAGCCAGGCCAGCTCGACGATCTCGCCTATCGAGTCAATGACCTTGTCTTCGACGGCGGCAAACGTGAGGCTTTCGCTGCTGCGGCGATGGACAGCGTCCAAGGCAAGACTTGGGAGAAGATCGGTGACGAGTTGCTGGAGCACTACAGGTCGGTGCGGTTGCACCGGGCAGCGCATCGCGCCCGGTTCTGATTGGAGCTCGACCTCTGGAAACCGGGGTTAACAAACAAACGACGGAAAGCTTTCGCTTTCCGTCGTCTTCTCGTGTGGAGCCTAGGAGATTCGAACTCCTGACATCCTGCTTGCAAAGCAGGCGCTCTACCAACTGAGCTAAGGCCCCCAATGGCAAGAAATAAATTTACCGGCCAGTGCGGGTTAAAGCAAAAACGGAAAGCTTTCGCTTTCCATTTTCCCTTTTGTGGAGCCTAGGAGATTCGAACTCCTGACATCCTGCTTGCAAAGCAGGCGCTCTACCAACTGAGCTAAGGCCCCAAAAGCGTTAGGAAACTTTATCGGCTACCTGATGCCAGGTATCCTTGGTTTCCGAAGAAGCCTTTACCTTCTTGATCAGCACTGCGGCAGCAGTTGCGATCGTTGCGAGAACCAGGAACTTTTTCATTACTTCCTCTTTCCCTCCAGCAAGGATTCGGTGGGCGTACCAAGACTTGAACTTGGGACCTCTTCGTTATCAGCGAAGCGCTCTAACCGCCTGAGCTATACGCCCTTGCTTTTGTTTTTGTTCTCTTCGGAACGAAATAAAACTTTACCGGGGTTTCTGCGAAGATACAAATCGAGCCCGGGTGTCGTGCATCACAGCACTAATCCCGGGCTCGACTTGGGGTGATTCTAGTCGTCGGTGAGGGTCACGCCGGCGCCGCCCACCAGCGAGGAGGCGATGTTGTACAACACCGATCCCAGCATGGCGACCACCGAAATCACGACCACGTTGACCACGGCGAGGATGGTGGCGTACGAAGCCACTTGGCCCAGGGACATAGAATCGCGCAGGTCGAAGCTGTCTTCAGCGCCAATGGCCTCGCGCATCAGCTGGTTGAAGGCATCGAACGTTCCACTGAGATCCAGCACGGCCCAGATACCCACCGCTGCCACCACGGTGATGACGCCGAAAGCCACCGAGAGCAGGAAGGCGATTTTCAGGACCGAAAATGGTTCCACCTTGGAAACCAGCAGGCGGGCCTTGCGGACCTTGGCCTTCGGCGCAGGGCGCACCAGACGCTCCTGGTTTCCAGCGGGACGCTGCTGGCCTGTTGGGCGTGGAGCCGCCGGACGGGGAGCTCCGGCTGGACGCTGCTGCCCGGCCGCCGGGCGCTGGCCCGGTGCTGGGCGGCTGCCGGCTGCCGCAGGTCGCTTTACCTGGGTAGGTCGCGGCGCTGCGCTCTTCGGGGCACTGCCGCTGGGGCGTGGCGTCGAGGGCGTGCTCATGCGTTACCTCCGTTAGTGGTGTCATCTTCTGCGGACTCGGAAGTGCTTTCCGACGTGCCGGATGACTCATTAGTGATGTTTTCCGGATCCAAGATTACGGTATCTTCCTCCGAGTTCTCTTCAAGCTCGGTTTCAGTATTCTTGGCGACCGCGATGATCGAATCCTTCTTGTCTGGCTTCGCGAAGATCACGCCCATGGTGTCTCGGCCCTTGGAAGGAACCTGCGAAACCGCGGAGCGGACGACCTTGCCCGAACCCATGACAACCAGCACCTCGTCGGTTTCATCAACGATCATGGCGCCAACCAGCTCGCCGCGTTCCTCGTTGAGCTTGGCCACCTTAATACCCAAGCCGCCACGGGATTGCACGCGGTATTCGTCGACCGTGGTGCGCTTGGCATAGCCCTCGTCGGTCACCGTGAACATGTAGGACCCTTCGCGGACCACGTCGGCGGCGAGCAGTTCGTCGCCCTCGCGGAACTTCATGCCGGTCACGCCGCTGGTGGCGCGGCCCATCGGGCGCATCGCGGTGTCGGTGGCGGTGAAGCGCACCGATTGGCCCTTGCGCGAGACAAGCATCACATCATCGGATTCGCTGACCAGCTGGGCGGAGACCAGTTCGTCGTCCTCGCGCAGGTTGATTGCGATCACGCCGGCGGTGCGGTTGGTGTCGTAGTCTTCCAGCCGGGTCTTCTTCACCAGGCCGTTGCGGGTGGCCAGCATCAGGTACTGGGCGTCCTGATAGGTACGCAGGTCCAGCACCTGGGCGATGTGCTCGTCCGGCTGGAAGGCCATCACGTTGGCCACGTGCTGGCCCTTGGCGTCGCGGCCGGCCTCGGCCAGTTCGTAGCACTTGGTGCGGTAGACGCGGCCGTGGTTGGTGAAGAACAGCAGCCAGTTATGCGTGGAGGTGACGAAGAAGTGCTCCACCACGTCGTCCCCACGCAGGCTGGCGCCCTTGATTCCCTTGCCGCCGCGGGCCTGCGAGCGGTAGTTGTCGATGCGCGTGCGCTTGACGTAGCCGCCGCGGGTGATGGTGACCACCATTTCCTCTTCGGGGATCAGGTCCTCGACGCTCATGTCGCCGTCGTAGCCCATGAGGATCTTGGTGCGGCGGTCGTCGCCGTGCTTCTCCACGATCTCGGCCAGTTCTTCCGAGACGATGGTGCGCTGGCGCTGCGGATCGGCGATGATCTCCTTGAACTCGGTGATCATGCGCTCGAGCTCGGCATGCCGGTCCTGGATCTTCTGGCGTTCCAGGGCGGCCAGGCGGCGCAGCTGCATGTCGAGGATGGCGCGGGCCTGGTCCTCGTCGATGTCCAGCAGCTCCATCAGCCCGTCGCGTGCCGCCTCGGTGGTCGAGGAGCGGCGGATCAAGGCGATGACCTCGTCCAAGGCGTCCAGGGCCTTGAGCAGGCCGCGCAGGATGTGCGCCTCTTCCTCCGCCTTGCGCAGGCGGTACTTCGTGCGGCGGACAATGACTTCGATCTGGTGGGTGACCCAGTGACGGATGAAGCCGTCCAGCGGCAGGGTGCGCGGCACCCCGTCCACGATCGCCAGCATGTTGGCGGAGAAGTTGGACTGCAGCTCGGTGTGCTTGTAGAGGTTGTTCAGCACCACCTTGGCCACGGCGTCGCGCTTGAGCACGATCACCAGGCGCTGGCCGGTGCGGCCGGAGGTCTCGTCGCGCATGTCCGCGATGCCGGCGATCTTGCCGTCGCGCACGAGCTCGGCGATCTTCACCGCGAGGTTGTCCGGGTTGGCCATGTACGGCAGTTCGGTGACCACCAGGCAGGTGCGGCCCTGGATTTCCTCCACGTTGACCACGGCGCGCATGGTGATCGATCCGCGGCCGGTGCGATAGGCGTCGGAGATGCCCTTGGTGCCCAGGATCATGGCGCCGGTCGGGAAGTCCGGGCCCTTCACGCGCTGCATCAGCGCGGCCAGCAGTTCCTCGCGGGAGACCTCAGGGTTCTGCAGGTACCACTGCACGCCCTCGGCGACCTCGCGCAGGTTGTGCGGCGGGATGTTGGTGGCCATGCCCACGGCAATGCCGGAAGAGCCGTTGACCAGAAGGTTCGGGAAACGAGCCGGCAGAACCGTGGGTTCCTGGTTCTTGCCGTCGTAGTTGTCCTGGAAATCAACGGTGTCCTCGTTGATGTCGCGGACCATTTCCATGGCCAGCTGGGCCATCTTGGTTTCGGTGTAACGCTGGGCGGCCGCGCCGTCGTTGCCCGGGGAGCCGAAGTTGCCCTGGCCCAGGGCCAACGGGTAGCGCATGACCCAGTCCTGGATCAGGCGGACCAGCGCATCGTAGATCGCGGTGTCGCCGTGCGGGTGGTACTGGCCCATGACCTCGCCGACCACGCGGGCGCACTTGTTGTACGCGCGCTCGGGGCGGTAGCCGCCGTCGAACATCGCGTAGATGACGCGGCGGTGCACCGGCTTCAGGCCGTCGCGCACGTCCGGCAGCGCGCGGCCGACGATCACGGCCATGGCGTAGTCCAGGTAGGACCGCTGCATTTCTGCCTGCAGGTCGATCTGGTCAATACGCCCGCCTTCGTGCGCTACGACCTCGCCGTCCAGCGGTTCGTTCTCAGGAGTCTGCTCGTCGCTCAATTTCTTCCCTTACACATCAAAAAAGTTCTACGGTCCGCGGTGGTATCGCCTAGATATCCAGGAAACGGACGTCCTTGGCGTTCTGCTGGATGAAGTTGCGGCGGGACTCTACGTCCTCGCCCATCAGGACGGAGAAAATCTCGTCCGCGGCGGCGGCGTCGTCCATGGTGACCTGGCGCAGCGTGCGGCGATCCGGGTCCATGGTGGTGTCCCACAGCTCGGAGTAGTCCATCTCGCCCAGGCCCTTGTAGCGCTGGATGCCGTTTTCCTTCGGCAGGCGCTTGTTGGCAGCGGCGCCGGCGACCAGGGTCGCGTCGCGTTCCTTGTCGGTGTACACATAGTCGTGCGGGGCGTTGGACCACTTGATGCGGTACAGCGGAGGGCTGGCCAGGAAGACGTAGCCCTGCTCGATCAACGGGCGCATGAAGCGGAAGATCAGGGTCAGCAGCAGCGTGGTGATGTGCTGGCCGTCGACGTCCGCATCGGCCATCAAAACGATCTTGTGGTAGCGCAGCTTGGACATGTCGAACTCTTCGCCGATGCCGGTGCCGAAGGCGGTGATCATCGACTGCACTTCGGCGTTGCCCAGCGCGCGGTCCAGCCGGGCGCGCTCCACGTTCAGGATCTTGCCGCGCAGCGGCAGGATGGCCTGGGTGTGCGGGTCGCGTCCGCGCTTGGCCGAGCCGCCTGCGGAGTCGCCCTCCACGATGAACACTTCGCACTCGATGGGGTTCTTCGAGGAGCAGTCCGAGAGCTTGCCCGGCATGCCGAAGGATTCCATGGGGGACTTGCGGCGCGCGTTGTCGCGGGCCTTGCGCGCGGCCATGCGGGCCTGGGAGGCCAGCTGCGCCTTGCGGATGATGTCCCTGGCGATGTTCGGGTTGCGGCCGAACCAGTCGCCGAGCTCGTCATTGACAACGCCCTGCACGAAGCCGCGGGCCATCGAGTTGCCCAGCTTGGTTTTGGTCTGGCCTTCGAACTGCGGTTCGGAAAGCTTCACGGAGAGCACCGCGGTCAGGCCTTCGCGCACGTCGTCGCCGGTGAGGTTGTCGTCCTTTTCGCGCAGGATCTTGTTATCCCGCGCATAGCGGTTGAGCAGGCTGGTCAGCGCGGCGCGGAAGCCCTCTTCGTGGGTGCCGCCCTCATGGGTGTTGATGGTGTTCGCATAGGTGTGCACGGACTCGGCGTAGGCGGTAGTCCACTGCATGGCGATTTCCAGGCTGATGCCGCGGGCGGAGTCCTCGGACTCGAAGGCGATGACCTCGTCGTGGACCAGCTCGACCTTCTTGGCGGCGTTCAGGTGCTTGACGTAGTCCAGCAGGCCGTCCTTGTACAGGTAGTCGACGCGGCGCGGCTTGACGACCTGGTTCTCGATCTCCTCCTCGACCTCGGCCTCCGGCTCAGCTGCCTCCGGAACGCGTTCGTCGGTGAGGGTGATGCGCAGGCCCTTGTTCAGGAACGCCATCTGCTGGAAGCGGGCGCGCAGGGTCTCGAAGTCGAATTCGACGGTGTCGAAGATTTCCGGGTCCGGGTAGAACGTCTGGGTGGTGCCGGTCTGCTCGGTGGCCTCGCCCTGGGTCAGCGGGGTGGTGGTGAACCCGCCGTTGGAGAAGCCGATGCGCCAGGCGTGGCCCTGCCTGCGGACCACGGTGTCGACCTTGCGGGACAGCGCGTTGACCACGGAGATGCCCACGCCGTGCAGGCCGCCGGAGACGGCGTAGCCGCCGCCGCCGAACTTGCCGCCGGCGTGCAGGATGGTCATGACGACCTCGACGGTGGGCTTGCCCTCGGTGGGGTGGATGTCCACGGGGATGCCGCGGCCGTTGTCCTCGCAGCGCACGCCGCCGTCGGCCTGCAGGGTGATGTTGATGGTGTCGCAGTATCCGGCCAGCGCCTCGTCGACAGAGTTGTCAACGACTTCATAAACCAGGTGGTGCAGGCCGCGGGGGCCGGTGGAACCGATGTACATGCCCGGGCGTTTGCGTACCGCTTCGAGTCCTTCGAGGACGGTAATATCCTGGGCGCCGTAAGTGTGCTCGACTTTTGAAGTCATCGATTCTGCAGGCACTGGGATGTTGTCCGGTTCCTGCGGTGAAGCGTTTTCGTTAGACACGGGTGCTACGAACTCCTCGATTTTGGCGCGCGACCACCATGCGCGGTCCGAGCCCGGACGCGTCCAGCGATCTTGGTCTGGAGCGACGTAGACGTGGGTTCACCCACGGCACAGTCAATTCACTACCCCTAATTCTACCGCCTACAGCAAAATTATCGGGGATTCTGTGGCCTAAATCAGCCGCAGAAGGCACGGAATAGACCATCTGAGCGAGTTTGGGTGATCAACTGAGGGGGGATCCAGCCGGGAGGTGCGTTAGAGCGCCATATGCCATGCCAGCATTTCTAGCCGTAGGTGTCCCGGGGGCCGCGACCGGCCACCGATCTCAAGCCGTGGCGCCACGAAGGTGCGTTCGGACCAATCACCCGGATGACCGTCACGATGCCCGGACCGAGCTCGGCGTCGAACTTCTTCAGCAGCTGGTGGCTCAGCAGCCGCAGCTGCGTGGCCCATGACGTGGAATCGCAGCGGACCACCACCACGGTGTCCTCGAAAGACTCCGGACGGCAATGCTTTGCGATGTTCTCGCCGACCAGCTCGTTCCAGCGGCCGAGCACCGATCCGACGGCCACTTGGGTGCTCCAGCCGCGTGATTTGGACATTCTGGCCACCACGGCGCCGATGGACCGCGGGTCGCGGGGAGCATCGTCGTCTATCGTTTTCTTGCCTGCGCCCGGCGTATTGCGGGAGTTCTGGCGTTTGCGCACCTTGGCCAAGCGTGCCGCGTCCAGACGCGAATCGCCGCGTTCCTCGGCGAGCTTGCGCATGCGATTGAGCAACGCCCTGGCGGCGTCGATTTCCGGATCCATGCGATGCTCGTCGTCGAAATTCTGGCTAGGCATCGACAACCTGCCCAGGGGAGACCTGGAAGAAATGCCCCTTCAAAGCCTCGGGAACGTCTTCTACCACGGCGGCGGTGACCAGCACCTGTTCAGCTCCAGCGACAATATGGGCCAGGCGGTTGCGGCGGGTTGCGTCCAGCTCGGCGAAAACATCGTCCAGGATCAAGATCGGCCCGGAGCCCGGACGGGGGTCGTCGTCGCCGAAGACGCGGTAGGCCGCCAAACGCAGCGACAGCGCAAAGGACCAGGTTTCGCCGTGCGAGGCGTAGCCCTTAGCCGGTGCCGCGCCAAGGGTCAGGACCAGGTCGTCACGGTGCGGGCCGAACAGGGAAATGCCTCGATCCAGCTCGCGGGAACGATTCGCTTCGATCGCGGTCAGCAGCAATTCCTGGATTTCTTCCTGTCCAAGGGTCTCGAGATCCCGGGCCGGCAGGCTGGCATCATCCACTTCTCCCTCGAGCGATGAACGATATACCGCGCTGGCTTCCTTCGCGCCGTCGGCAAGATCCGCATAAGCGGCCTGCATGTAGGGACGCAGCAGCGACAGGACGTTGAGCCTGCCGCGGATCAGTCGCGCTCCGCAGGCTGCCAGCTGCAAGTCCCACGCCTGCAACGTGTTTTCCTGCGAGGTAGTCGGCTTGGACTTGCCGCGGATCGACTTGAGCAGCGCGTTGCGCTGCTTCACAATGCGTTCGTAGTCGTTTTTGGTCCCGGCTTCGACAGGGCGCAGGGTCACCAGCAATTCATCGAGGAACCGGCGGCGGTTCGAGGGATCGCCCTTGATCAAGGCCAAGTCCTCCGGCGCAAAGAGCACGGTGCGCACCATGCCAAGGATTTCCCGGGCACGCACCGGATTCGCGCGATTGATGCGAGCTCGGTTGATCTTTCCGCTGGTGATCTCCACTTCGAGCTGCGTCTGCTGGTTTCCTCGATGCAGCGTGCCTCGGATCAACGCGCGTTCGGCACCAAAATTTAATAGCGGCGCATCATTGCTGACCCGATGGGAGGCAAGATTCGCCAGATAACCAATGGATTCGACGATGTTGGTCTTGCCCACGCCGTTAGGCCCCACCAGGACGTTGATCCCCGGGACAAGGTGCACGTCGGCTTGCGCATACGAGCGGAAGCTCGTGAGTGAAAGCTGCGAGATATACACCGGAATCCTGACACGAAGAAGCGGTGGGTGGCAGCTGCCACCCACCGAAAAATTGCTAGTTGGAGTTCGGCAGGCGAACTGGCATGACCAGATAGCGGTACTGGTCCTGGTCTTCCTCATCCAGCTTTTCCTGCCCGGTCAACATTGCCGGTTTGGGTGCGCTGGTGAAGGAGAAACGAACGAAATCGGTGTTGAAGGAGTTCAGGCCTTCGGAGAGGAATGTCGGGTTGAATGCCACCACGATGTCTTCGCCGCGCAGGGCTGCAACAATGGCTTCTTCCGCCTGGGCATCCTCGCCGGTACCGGCATCCAAGGTCAGCTGTCCATCCGTGAATGCCATGCGTACCGGGGTATTTCGCTCGGCCACCACAGAGACGCGGCGCACGGCTTCAATCAATTCACTGGTACGAACCGTGGCATGGATTGGGGTGTCGCTGGGGAACAACGAACGGATCTTCGGGTATTCACCATTGATCAGCAATGAAGTGGTGCGACGGTTCGCACTCTCGAAACCAATCATTTCGCCGTTCTTGCTGATGGCAAGTTTGAGTTCACCCGAGCTCGAGAGGGTCTTGGCCACTTCACTGAGTGTTTTTGCCTTGATCAAGAACGACGTAGAGATTTCTGATTGGTTCGGAGTCCAGTTGAGTTCACGCATGGCCAGCCGGTAACGGTCGGTAGCGAGGAAGGTGATGAGATCATTTTCGATCTCGACCTTGATACCGGTCAGTACCGGGAGAGTGTCATCTTTCGATGCAGCGACGATGACCTGCGAAACGGATTCTGCGAATGCCTGCCCATCGATGGTGCCAGCAATTTCAGGCAATGCAGGCAGGGTTGGGTATTCATCGACTGGCATCGTTGCGAGATGGAAGCGTGAACGGCCGCAGGCCAAGGAAATCTTTGACCCTTCGGTTTCGAGGGTGACTGTGGAATTTGGCAGCGAGCGGGTGATTTCTGCTAACAGCTTGCCTGAGACCAGGATTGATCCCTGCTCGGAAATGTCCGCAGGAATTTCGATGTGGGACGAAATTTCGTAATCGAATCCCTCGAGGCGAACTATGCCTTCGTGGGTAGTGATCAGAATGCCAGCCAATACAGGCGAAGGTGGTCGCTGCGCCAAGGACCGGGCGGTCCAAGATACGGCGTCTGCCAAAACATCCTTTTCAACGCTGAACTTCACGAAAAATCCGCCTTTCGAAACCCATAAGTCTTAAGCCAGGCCAAGAAGGTAGTTTCCCGCCAAGTTCTTAAGCATAGATCAGGTAGTTGCACGTTCTCTGCAAATAATTTTGCCACGTCCATCCGACGCTGTCTCAGCGATGGACCCAAAGTGTGGAAGAGACAACAAAAATTCAGGGTTCTGCACAGTTTCGAAGTCCTGGTCAGGGAGTGGACTCGTTATTTGGATGAATAAGTCTTAAAGGTAGAAGTGTTAATAACCCCTGTGGATACTGTGGATAAGTGCCATAACGCCAGACCTGAGGCCGATTGTGCATGTGAACAACATGTGTTTGGAAGTGACACTCAGTTCCATGACCTTGTTGAAACTCAGTTCCATGATTTTTAACGTCCACATGCAAAGACGTACTTATCCGCAGATCATCACCAGATCTTCCACAGATTTATCCACACCTGTGGTTTCGGCTTTTTAGTGCTCCCGCTGGCTCTGTTTAATGCGGTTTGTCAGTTCCGTCACCTGGTTGAAGATCGCGCGTCGCTCGGCCATCAATTCGCGGATTTTGCGGTCTGCGTGGATCACGGTGGTATGGTCGCGTCCGCCAAGTTCCGCGCCGATCTTCGGAAGAGACATCTCAGTCAATTCACGCAGCAGGTACATGGCTATCTGACGTGCAGTGACCAGCGTGCGGGTACGCGATTTGCTGTTCAATTCTTCAATGGTCAACCCGAAGTATTCGGCGGTCTGCTTGATAATGGTCGACGGAGTAATCTCCTGCGCGCCATCGTCGCTAATCAAATCCTTGAGCACGGTTTCAGCTAGCGCCAGGTCCACCTGCTGATTGTTCAGCGAGGCGAAGGCAGTGACACGGATGAGGGCGCCTTCGAGCTCGCGGATATTGGTGGAGATGCGCGAAGCGATGTACTCCATGACATCGCTGGGTGCGGAAAGATTCTCGGCATCGGCTTTCTTGCGCAGAATAGCAATACGCGTTTCTAGCTCCGGCGGCTGAATATCCGTAAGCAGGCCCCATTCGAAACGCGAACGCATACGGTCTTCGAAACCCTGAAGCTGTTTGGGCGGAAGATCCGAAGTGATCACAACCTGCTTGTTGTGGTTGTGCAGCGCGTTGAACGTATGGAAGAACTCTTCCTGGGTGGCATCCTTGTTTGCCAGAAACTGAATATCGTCGATCAACAGAATGTCGACGTTGCGATAGGTCTGCTTGAAGCTGGCGCCTTCGTCATCGCGGATGGAGTTGATGAAGTCGTTAGTGAACTCCTCGGAATTCACATAGCGTACGCGGATGCCTTTGTAGAGGTGGCGAGCGTAGTGGCCGATGGCATGCAGCAAGTGTGTCTTGCCCAAGCCAGAATCACCGTAGATGAACAACGGGTTGTATGCCTTGGCAGGGGCCTCTGCGACGGCAACAGCGGCTGCATGCGCGAAACGGTTCGAGGACCCGATGACGAAAGTATCGAAAATGTACTTCGGGTTCAGGCGCCCGAATTCCTGCGAATTTGATGGGGGAGTGGGTTGCGGTGCTGGCTGCGGGCGCGGACCAGGCGCTTCAGTTACTGCCGGTGGTGCTGCCGGCGCGGCCGGAACCTCAGGTTCTTCGGCTTCCAATTCATCTGACAACGACAGGTCAACACTGACAGCGCAGCGAATGTCGTCCTGGAATACCGCGCGCAACGCATCATCCAGTGGCTCTCGAAGCTGGGTCTGCAGCATGTCGCGGGTCAAATCATTGGGCACAGCCACCAGCAGGGTAGTCCCGATCAATCCCTGTGGCTTGGCGAGAGAAACGAAAGCCCGATGGCGGGCCTTAACGCGGTCGTCGTCCTCGATCTTCCGGACTACTTGGCGCCATGAGCTACCAATGCTATTGGTCTCGTCGCTGCTCAC